>NZ_CM176871.1:1760000-4825845 GCF_058135695.1 Cypionkella sp. PAMC25878
GGACGGCCAAAACAACCAGGATGTTGGCTTAGAAGCAGCCATCATTTAAAGATAGCGTAACAGCTCACTGGTCTAGATAAGCTGTCCTGCGGCGAAGATGTAACGGGGCTCAAACCACGAGCCGAAGCTCAGGATGCATAGCAATATGCGTGGTAGCGGAGCGTTCTGTGATATAGGACGCTGTGTATTTATATTCGGGTACACTCGAATATAGCATACACAATGTGCTTTCTGTGAAGCCGGGCTGTAAGGCATCCGGTGGAGAGATCAGAAGCGAGAATGTTGACATGAGTAGCGATAAAGAGGGTGAGAGACCCTCTCGCCGAAAATCCAAGGGTTCCTGCTTAAAGCTAATCTGAGCAGGGTAAGCCGGCCCCTAAGGCGAGGCCGAAAGGCGTAGTCGATGGGAACCACGTTAATATTCGTGGGCCAGGAGGAAGTGACGGATCTCGACTGTAGTTTGCCCTTATCGGATTGGGTGGGCTGCTTAGAGGTTCCAGGAAATAGCCCTCCATCAGACCGTACCCTAAACCGACACAGGTGGATTGGTAGAGTATACCAAGGCGCTTGAGAGAACCACATTTAAGGAACTCGGCAAAATGCCTCCGTAAGTTCGCGAGAAGGAGGCCCTATTCGTACGCAAGTATGGGTAGGGGGCACAAACTAGGGGGTGGCGACTGTTTACTTAAAACACAGGGCTGTGCGAAGCCGTAAGGCGACGTATACAGTCTGACGCCTGCCCGGTGCTGGAAGATTAAGAGGAGGGGTGCAAGCTCTGAATTGAAGTCCCAGTAAACGGCGGCCGTAACTATAACGGTCCTAAGGTAGCGAAATTCCTTGTCGGGTAAGTTCCGACCTGCACGAATGGCGTAACGATCTCCCCGCTGTCTCAAATGTGGACTCAGCGAAATTGAACTGTGTGTCAAGATGCACACTACCCGCGGTTAGACGGAAAGACCCCATGCACCTTTACTCCAGCTTTGCACTGGTATCAGGATTGTGATGTGCAGGATAGGTGGTAGGCATCGAAGCGGGGACGCTAGTCTTCGTGGAGCCTCCCTTGAGATACCACCCTTCGCCATCTTGATATCTAACCGCGGCCCGTTATCCGGGTCCGGGACCCTGCATGGTGGGGAGTTTGACTGGGGCGGTCGCCTCCCAAATTGTAACGGAGGCGCGCGAAGGTAGGCTCAGACCGGTCGGAAATCGGTCGTTGAGTGCAATGGCATAAGCCTGCCTGACTGCAAGACTGACAAGTCGAGCAGAGACGAAAGTCGGTCATAGTGATCCGGTGGTCCCAAGTGGGAGGGCCATCGCTCAACGGATAAAAGGTACGCTGGGGATAACAGGCTGATGATGCCCAAGAGTCCATATCGACGGCATCGTTTGGCACCTCGATGTCGGCTCATCTCATCCTGGGGCTGGAGCAGGTCCCAAGGGTATGGCTGTTCGCCATTTAAAGAGGTACGTGAGCTGGGTTTAGAACGTCGTGAGACAGTTCGGTCCCTATCTGCCGTGGGTGTAGGAGACTTGAGAAGAGTTGCCCCTAGTACGAGAGGACCGGGGTGAACGGACCACTGGTGGACCAGTTATCGTGCCAACGGTAGTGCTGGGTAGCTATGTTCGGACAGGATAACCGCTGAAGGCATCTAAGCGGGAAGCCCCCTTCAAAACAAGGTCTCCCTTGAGAGCCGTGGAAGACCACCACGTCGATAGGCCAGAGGTGTAAGAGCAGTAATGCTTTCAGCTGACTGGTACTAATTGCTCGATAGGCTTGATTTGATCCAGTAACAGCAAGGTTAGTGATAACCAAAGCTTCTGGGTCGTAATGTCAAAGAAATGACATGTCAAAAGCGTACATACGCTGTCGAAAGACAGCCTAAACTTGGAACAATCTGATGATCTAAAACCCTGCATGAGCAGGATAAAGATCACATACTGATGTTTGCTATGCGAAGAAGGCCCATCGCGGTTCTGGATCAACTCCAACACCGCGATCAGCCTTCCAGCACAGCTTGTTTCTTCTTTGGTTTGGTGGACATAGCACGAGCAAAACACCCGATCCCATCCCGAACTCGGCCGTTAAGTGCCGTCGCGCCAATGGTACTGCGTCTTAAGACGTGGGAGAGTAGGTCACCGCCAAACCTAACAAGAAACAACCTCTCAATACGATAGCAAGCCCTCAGCACAAAACCAGCTGAGACCACGTTCCCACACCACCAACGGGAACGACCGTCGCGGGGTGGAGCAGCCCGGTAGCTCGTCAGGCTCATAACCTGAAGGTCACAGGTTCAAATCCTGTCCCCGCAACCAAAAACACCAAATATATCAAATACTTAGAACCCGACCTAAACAGTCGTGTTTTGGCTTGCGCATTTTGTGTCAACGCCATGTCAACGTTTGAAGAGTCGTCCGTAAAACGACCGCAGGCACCGGTTTTACCATCCCCATCCGGGCGGGCGACATGCCGTTGAAACCATCGCTTTCTCCTGCTATATGACTTAGTCATACCATGGAGGCGCAGATGACCGTCAAAACCACTCTTAGCTTTACCGACCGCCATCATCACTTCCTCTCGGAAAAGGTCGGGCAGGGCGTGTTCGCCACGCAGAGCGCTGCTGTTGCGGCTGCACTGGAGCAGATGATGCAGGACGAAGAAGAACGCGAGGTCGCCCTTTCGGCCCTCGGGCAGGAAATCCGTGCCCGCATGGAAACGCCGCGTGCAACGTTTATCGACCAGGACAACGCGTTTGCCGCTGCTCGTGGCACCATCGGTGCGGCGCGCGGAACGTGATCTATCGGATCAGGTTCCACCCTCTCGTCGCGCGTGACCTCGACGCTATCGCCCATTGGATCATCGACTACGTGGGGCCCGAGGCGGCTGCACGCAAACTGGCCGAGATCGAAGCGGCCATTGCCACCCTGAAGACGACGCCTCACAAGGACAGCCTGCGAGATGAAATTGCTCCTGGCCTGCGTGCCATCCCTGCAGGCCGAAAAGCCGTCATTGCCTTCTTGGTTGATGATGACGCAGGTGAAGTGCTGATCTACGCTGTCACCTATGGCGGTGCGGATTGGATGGGACGGACCCGCGCGCGCAAAGGGTGAACGGGGGAGGGCCATCTGTTTGCTTGAAGAGGCCGGTCGATGTGCTTCTTGTTTTACGAGACGGAGATCAATGGGATACCATTCTACCATGGCTCGACAATCGCGTTTGGCCGAAATCTTTCTTGGCTGACCGAGAAGGCTCAGATGAAACGCGCTGTTCCACTCCGCCCGCTGCAGTTCGATCAAGTCCCGGTCTTTGGATGTGTCGGAACGCATTGGATCGAGTACGCGGTCGTGCAGAATGGTTGTGTTTGAGAATCCGTCGCCCTTGCATTACTTTTAGGCGTCCTGCCGAAACGTGACGTCAAATTGCGATTAACGGGCGCTCTCTATCCTTTGATGGCCGTGGATGCTGGCCGCCTTGCTGCCAGCTTTTGTGTTGGCGGCTCTGGTATCTAGAGCCGATTTCCTGATTTTTGGTCAAAGAAATGAACGGCTCCCTCGAGTGGTGTCAGATGAATGATGGAATCGAGCGACAAAGCCATTCGGTCCCGGAAAACGGCAGCGACTGTTTGACCCGCAACCTTGAACAACACATGCGTTTCTGACCCGGTCGGTTCGACGACCAGCACCTGTCCGGCCATTCCTGACGCCGACACCGTAAGATGCTCTGGCCGAACGCCGCAGATGACGACCTGGCCTTCCTTGACGGCGACGTTGGCCGGTATGGGTATCAACGCCTCAGCGAACCGAGCAGCCAATCCGCCGCCTTGGACGACAACATGTGCCTTCAGCAGGTTCATCGAAGGCGATCCGATGAATGCGGCAACAAAGGTATTGGCCGGGGCATCGTAAAGATCAAGTGGCGCGCCTATCTGTTCCACCCGGCCCGCCTTCATCACAACGATCTGGTCCGCCATGGTCATCGCCTCAACCTGATCGTGGGTGACATAGACGATGGTGGTCTTCAGCCGGTGATGTAGAGCCTTGATTTCGGCTCGCATGGCGACGCGCAATTTCGCATCCAGATTGGACAAGGGCTCGTCAAACAGAAACACCTTGGGATTACGCACGATCGACCGCCCCATGGCGACGCGCTGGCGCTGTCCGCCGGATAATTGGCGCGGGTAGCGGTCCAACAGGTGCGACAGGTCGAGAATTTCTGCGGCACGGGCGACCTGTGCCGCCTTGTCCGCCTTGGATGCCCCGGCCAGGGTCAACGAAAATGCCATGTTCTCGGCCACGGTCATGTGAGGGTAAAGCGCGTAGTTCTGAAACACCATCGAGATGTCACGCTCTTTCGGCGGCAGATTGTTGACCTGCCGTCCGCCGATGCTGATCGTGCCGCCCGAGATATCTTCCAGCCCCGCGATCATGCGCAACAAGGTGGATTTGCCGCAGCCGGACGGTCCGACCAGAACGACGAACGCGGCGTCCGGAATGTCAATGGATACGCCATGCAGCACCTGCTGCGCGCCGTAGGATTTCACAACATCCACGATGTTTACCGATGCCATAGCTGCCTACTTTCTGTGGATATCAATGTACCGGACCGACGCGTACGGCTTGGGTTGACAAGGCACCCTCGTGGACAAGCAGGCCGAGGGCGCCATCGCGGAACGTGCCGTCCCGTGTTGTCAACGCCGTGCCGTTGGCGCGCGCGGTGATGTTGTCCCCCTCGACCTCGACTGACATCGAGATCGGGGTCTCGAAAGCGACCGCAAACGGTGTCTCGGCCAAGACAGTTGTTGTTTCATCTCGGACGCGCACGATCTGGAACATGCCACTGCGCAAAAGTCGGGCAGCATAATACCGTCGCAGTCCCTGAGCCCGGACGGCGATGCCGCCGTAGGTGCCCAAGTGCAGCGTCACATCGCTGGCCACGCGGTAATCTGTCCACTGCCGGGTGCCATGCAGGATGATGCCTTCGCCCACATCCTGCGAAATGCGAAAATCTGGAGGGAAGCGTTTGGAAAACAGGCTGACACCATTGACCCAAGCCATACGCCAGAAATCGCAGCCATCGCCCGGCCGCGACAGCGACGAGGTCGCGCCATCCATCGGGCGGTGGAGCGTCACGTCAGGCGCACCATCCCAGCGCAGGTGATCGACATAGACAGCTCCATGCGCCACCGGCCCGACAGAAATCAGCGCGATGCCCACCTCGGCAATCGGTTGGCCACCGCAGTCCGGCAGGCACCATTCCAGCGTGGCGTCCTGCCCGGGGACCAGCGAAACATCTGGGCCATCGATATCAACCAATTCATCCTGAAGGTCATAGACCCGCAGGCGCAGGCAGGCATTGACGGCGCCCTGATTGGCGGCATCGGCCTTCACGCGCGCCCGCAAGGTCTGGCCGGGATAGACCAGCGGCGTGGCCATCAGGTCATAGGTCCGCATCCGCAACATTTCGGGGGGCGAGAACGTCGGCGTCAGGGCGGCACAGGTCTGTCCCACCGCCAGCGCCCGGTAGTCGATGGCCAGCGCGCGCTGGCCATTCCCTTCGGCATTGCGCAGGGCGGGCGCGTTGAAGCCCGGCCCGGTGCGGGCGCGAAAGCCCTGAACGCTGCCTGGCAACGAAAAGTGGAACTGCGCGCCGTCTTTAGGCGCCGCCATCGCCGCACCTCCATCCAGTTGCTGACCAAGGTTTGCGATGTAGTAGGCCATCCGCACCGCGTCATTGATCGAACTGCCGCCATCGGCGGACGAGATCAACAGACGGTCAGCAATCGGCCCGCGGAAATCTGCCCCAGCGTCGATCCCTTCCAGCCCCAGCATGATGCCCAGAAGGCAGCCCACGTTGCCCGCATTGCAATCGGTGTCCCAACCACTGGTGTTGACGATCATCTGCGCCCGCTGAAAGTCGTCTGGCGCATAAAGAACCGCCATGATCATCAGGGCATGGTTGGGCACGACATGGCAGTTGCCGGGGAACTTGTCATAGCCATAAGTATCCTCGATCAACTGGCGGGTGTCGTGCCAATCCGGGTTCTGGCCATGCCAGCGCCGGATATCAGCGATCACGCGGGCAATCAGGCAGTCTGAGGGGATCTGCGCCAGACCGGTGTCCAAGAGGTGGTTGATATCGGACGACCGGAACGCTTCGGCCTCCATCGCGGCCCAAAGCTGGGCGGCAAAGACGCTTTCGCCGTCATGGCTGACGCTGCCTGCCCGACCCGCCAGACGGGCGGCAAGATCCGGCTGGCACGACGCCACCATCGCCCAGCCGTCGATGAAGATCTGTGCGCCGATCTGTTCGGCCACCGTAGCCCCGTTGGTGGTGATCGAGCCGCTGGCCGGGGCCGGGATGCCCTTCTTCAGGTTCAGCCACGCGGTGTGTTCGGTGGAATTGCCATTGCCGCCCCACCACAGGATCGTGCGATCTTCGATGATGTAGTTCAGCCAGGCCCGGCCGATATCCTCGGCGGTCAGGTCCGGTG
The DNA here is from genome assembly GCF_058135695.1 of Cypionkella sp. PAMC25878. Taxonomy (NCBI): domain Bacteria; kingdom Pseudomonadati; phylum Pseudomonadota; class Alphaproteobacteria; order Rhodobacterales; family Paracoccaceae; genus Cypionkella; species Cypionkella sp. PAMC25878. Next base: position 1,766,489 of record NZ_CM176871.1, read on the forward strand.
AAATGCCGTAATCTTCCAGCGCGCGGATGAAGGTAAAGGTTCCGGCCACATCGTCATCGGTCACAACAAGCGGCTGGTTCAGCTTTTCGTGGACATAATATTCAATGGGTCCAAGTTCTTGCATGATGCGCTGGTAGCTCCAGCCCTCGAAGGGGCGGCCAAGATAGACGCCGATCAGTTTGCCAAGTACACCAGCGTAGACACGGGTCAGGTAATCATTGGGCAAGGTCATGCTGGTACTCCGTACGGAAATGGGTTGATTTGCATGGGTCAGCCTTTCACCGATCCGCCCGCCATGCCTTCGATGAAGCGGCGTTGCAGAGCGATGAACAGGACGACCACGGGGAGAACGATGATCATGGCTCCAGCCATAATCTGCCCCCAATTGGTTGAATATTGGCCCGACAGCAGGAAGAACGACACAACTGCGGTCAGGCGGTCTTGCTGTTGTAGGAAAGTGGTGGCGATCAGGAATTCGTTCCACGAATACAGCCCGATGATCAGCGCCACGGTCAGAATGCCGGGCGAGGCCATCGGCAGCATCACACGGCGGAACACCTGCCAATCAGTTGCGCCGTCGATCAGGGCGGCTTCCTCCAGCTCTTTGGGGATGGCAAGGAAGTAAGTCCGCAGCAACATGATGGCAAACGGGCTCCAGATTGCGGTATAGACCAGCGACACCGCAAAGATGTTGTTGATCAGCCCCAGCCGTGCAAAGCCGAAGTAAAGCGGGAACAGGAACAACTGGATCGGCGCGGTGGTGGTGGCCAGCAGATAGAACGTCACAACCTTCCAGGCTTTTACCTTCTTGCGCGCCAGCACATAGGCTGTGGCCGACCCGGTGGTGCAGACCAGCACGATGGTCAGCGCCGTCAGCTTGGCAGAGTTGAGCAAGGTTTGTGCGAAGTGTGCGTTTTTCCAGGCCTCGGTGAAATTATCCCAACGGAAGGCTTGGGGCAGCGAAAGCGGGCTTTGCACGATCTCGGGCGCGGATTTGAGCGAGTTCAGCACCAGAAGCGCAATGGGAAACAGGGTGATGAAGGCCAACACCCCCAGAAGGGCATAGGTGATGATCAGCGTTAGACGACTTTCAACCAGCCTCATTCCTGGCCCTCCTGCGACTGGACTCGGATGTAGAAATAGGTGGCCACCAGCCCGAAGGCGCTGATCACCATCGAGGCCGCAGCCGCTTGACCCACGTTCAGGTCATAGAACGCCTTGCGATAGGCCAGTGTGGACAAAACCTCGCTGCCAAAGGCCGGGCCGCCTTGCGTCAGGATGTAGACAAAGTCAAAGACCAGAAACGACCAGATCACGGTCATGATCATCATCAAGATGATGGTGGGCTTTATCCCCGGCAACAGGACATAGCGCATCATCTGAAAGAAGGTGGCCCCTTCCAGACGAGCAGCCTCGATCTGTTCGGCGGGCACCTGGCGCAGGGCGGCGAAGAAAATCACGCATAGGAACCCCCACCAGTGCCACAAATCCACGGTCGCCACCCCGAGCAGCGCGGTGGAGGGTTGCGAGAGAGGGTTGGTCAGCGGCAGCCCAAGGTGATTGAAATAGCCGAACACGCCGGTGGCGGGGCTGAAGATCATGCCTTGCCAGACCCGCGCCGTGATCACTGTGGCAATAACGGCGGGCAGGAAATAAACCACCTGAAAGAAGGTCCTCCCGCGCCGCACCACCAAAAGCATGGTGGCCGCCAAAAGGCCGGTGGCGATGGGCACCACCAAGAAGATCGCGGTCCAGATGATGTTGTTTTCCAGCGCCACCCAGAACACCCGGTCCTGCCACAGCGCCTGAAAGTTGCCCAGTCCGGTAAAAACTGGGGTCGACATGCCATCCCAGCGAAAGAAGGCCAGGGCTACAGTCAGGCAGGCCGGAATCAGGATGACGACGACGTTGATTGCAAGCGTCGGCAAAAGGAACAGCCGGTGCATGGGGTCGTCTCCCTTTGGGATGATTGGAGTGGGGGGCGGCTTTGCCGCCGCCCCAGAGTTGCGTCAGGTCAGTTCCGCGCAGGCACAGCAGGCACTTTGCCGTCCGCCAGTTCCTGCTTGAAGGTCGTGTCCATCGTTTCCAGGAATTGCGCGGTTGTGGTCTTGCCCAGCCACACTTCCTCGATGCCGCTGATCACATAGCTGTCGGTCGCAGGCGGCAGGAAGGTCTAGGTGGTATAGCCGTACTGGTTGGCATTCACCGCCGAGGCGAGGTTGGCCATGGTTTCCCCATAAAGCGGAAGCACGTTATCGCCGATTTTCACCTTGCTCAGATCCTTCAGTGGAATGTTCCATTCACCCTGCCAGACCGTGTTCATCGCACCATAGAAGGTGTCAGTGAAGACGTAGTCGATCACTGCCGCAGCACCGTCCGGGTTCGTTGAGGCTGCTGCGATCGAGAACGTCGAGCCGATGCCCAAGGGATAGATCGGATAGGGCACGCCCTCGCCGCTGGGGAAGCCCACAAAGCCAGCTTCGGCATTGGCAGGCGGGAAATAGGTGCCGACGTTTTGGAAGCTCCAGGTGCCCGTGGGGGCCATGCCCGCCTTGCCTGACGCCACTTCGGCGAAGGCCTGCTCGCCGGTCAACGAGAAGTAATCGGGACCGAAGTAGCCCTTTTGCCAGAAATGGTTCAGCGTATCTATCGCCTTGACGAAGGGTTCCGCCGTCCAAGGCAGTTCGCCTTTCAGCGCCTTGGCGACATTTTCCGGCCCCGCGACCGAATTCAGGATCATCGAGACATACCATTCATTGGTGCCCCGCCAATCAGCGTTGCCCGCTGCAAAAGGTACCACGCCAGCCGCCTTCATCTTGGCAGCAAGAGCATCCAGTTCGGCAATCGTCGTGGGCGGGGTCCAGCCGTTCTTGGCAAAAAGTGTCTTGTTGTAGAACAGACCCACGGTTTCATAGGTCTTGGGCAGGGCATAAAGCTTGCCGTCGAACTTGCCCATGTTCAGAAAGGCCGGAAGAATGCGGTCATTCCAGCCCAGTTTGGCCGCGTAGTCGTCCAGCGGCAGCAGTTGCCCCGCCTGCGCCATCGCCGCAACGTAGGCCGGACCCGGCGTATAGACCACATCCGGACCGCTGCCCGACAACATCGCCACGCGCAACTGCTTGTCCAACTCGTTGCCGCGGAAATCAATGCTGAGTTCGTCTTTGGCGCTCGTGGCGTTGAACGGATCGATCAGGACGGACTTGAGGAAAGCCTGATTTTCCGGCGACGCCGCTTCGTACCACCAGCTTACCGGCGTCTTGTCTTGCGCAAGGGAAGCAGTGCTGGTCAAGGCGAGCCCGATCAGGGCAGCGCTGGCCAGAAAGGTTGCAGTCTTGGTCATAGTCATCTCCTCCGTTGGGGTGTTGGGGTGCCAACCTTTGTTCGTTCAGGTCGATTGTCGTTCGATCAACTGGAACGGCATCTCAAGTGCAGTTCCGATGTCGGGTGTTCCGCCTGCCATTCGGTCCATTAAAATCTGCGCGGCCTTGACGCCGACGTCCGACTGGAACTGCGCAACGGTGGTCAAAGCCGGGCTGACCAGCGTTGCGGCAGAGATATCGTCGAAGCCTGCAACGGCCATGTCGCCTGGGACTGAAAGTCCCGCTTCACGCAGCGCCTGCATGGCGCCGATGGCCATCAAGTCATTGGCGGCGAAAATCGCGGTCGGGCGCAGCGGACGCGCAAGGATCGACCTTGCAGCGCGGGCTCCGCCTTCTTCGCTGAACTTGTCATCCATGACCACGTCGGGTGTGCCGCGTGCCTGAGTCAGCGCCTCGGCATAGCCTTCGATCCGCACTTGCTGCGGGCCGCCGCGTCCGGCGATCATTGCAATCTGGCGGTGTCCGCGTGCGATGAGATACTGCACCATGGCGAAGGATCCGGCACGGCTGTCGACAAAGATGTTATCCAACGGGATGCTGCCACTGCTCTTGCGCGAAGATTCTATCCGCACGACCGGAACCCCGGAATCGACCAGCGGTTTGAAATCAGACGCGCGCAGGGTCCAGAAGACTCCCACCACACCATCCACCCGGCCTTGACGTGCCCAGTCCAAAAACCGCTGTTCACGTTGGGCCAGACCGTCCGTGTTGACGGCGATGACGTCGTAGTCGCGCGCCTCGCAGACGGACTGAATCGCGCGCATCAGGGCGGGGTAAAACGGGTTGGTGATATCTGGCACGACACAAGCGATTGTCATGGTCCGGTTGGTTTTCAATGCCTGAGCGAACCTGTTGGGCATGTAACCCAACTCCCGCGCCGCCGCAGAAATTCGTTCAGAGGTTTCTGCGGGAATGGCGCTCGACGCCCCGCTGATGACCATCGAGACCGTGGCCTGAGAAACTCCGGCCAGCAGGGCTACGTCTTTCTGTGTGGTTCGACGGTCTCGCAACGACTCTTTCCTTATACCTATAACTGATACGAATAAGTAGAATCCCCGACACTGTCAATCTGTCGTGGCAAGCAGCGGTCGGGGCAGGGTCAGAACGCGTGAGATCGTAAATTGACCATCCAACCCGAGCGCCCGCGTGATGAAATCAAACGCTGCAACTGGGACGCCGTCGCTGGGGCATGCCTTTGTGCCGAAGGCCGTTGCGCGCCCGACCTGTTGATCTCACGCGGGTCACTTCTGCGTGGAAATCCACAGGGACCACCAGCCCGTTACCCAGCGCGAAGCCAGAAACTCCAGCCCCAGGCGGTCAGGGGTTGGGGGCGGAGCAAAACCAACCACACTCTCGCGATGACCGAGGGACGACCGCAGGCAGGCCCGCAGAACGATCTTTTCTCAAGCCATTTCGACGGAGGAGTAGGTGCAGATCAAACTCGGATCAAAGGCACCTCTGTCCGTTACAATCTTCGAAATCAAACGCGGTGGCACTATGTCGAAAGTTGGATATAGCCCCTGCGCGTCCAGCGGGGCCGTGCGGTGGCCCATGAAATTCACAACTTCCTCGCCATCGCGCATTTCAATCGTGATATCTTGCTCGGTCGCACTCTCAACGTCGGGGCCACTCTGGCGCAGCACGAAATAGGGCCGTCCGGTATCGGCTGCCGCGAGCGCATACTGGTAGCTGCCGATCTTGTTGCAAACAGTACCGTCCATGCAGACTCGATCAGCGGCGGTGATGAAATAGTCAACAATACCTTCCCGCATCAGGTAGCCGCCCATACCATCGGTAATGACCTTAGTCGGGAAGCCAAGCTCGACCGCACAGAGTGCCGTAAGACGCGCGCCCTGCAGGTAAGGGCGGGTTTCGCTGCAGATCACGTTCAGCGACTTGCCCTGACGTTTCGCCTCCAGAAGGAGGTAGGCGTAAGAGCGATCAGGAAAGCAATGGGTAAGGATTGTCGCCCCATCTTCGATCAGCGCGCAGGCGTTCCGTCCGGTCTCATATCCTTGCCGGGCAAGGACCGCTGCGGCGCGATCGACCGTTTCAACAATCGCCTCACAGAGATTGTCGCGCGCAGTCACCGCGTCTTCCGCCACGTCAAGGCAAGCCTGCACGACCCGCTTTAACGCGAGACCAGTGGGCCGTGTGGCGATTAGGATGCCTGCTGCAGCCTTGATATGTTCAAGGCGAGCATCTTGCCGGGCGGCAAGCGCAAGGCCATAGCCCGCCGCAATGGAGATCGAGAACGCGCCCTGAATGACCATATCGCGGATCGCGGCGGCCACGTCCTCAACGGTCTTGCAGGTTACATATTCGACCTTGAGCGGTAGCTGTCGGCGGTCAAGAATCCGAATTTCGCCGTCGCACCACTCAGCCATGCCAGAGCGGCGGATCAGTTGTGGCATCTCGGCTTCGGGATATTCTTGCTCAAGTCCCAGTCTGATATTGGTCATTGCGATGCTTCCCGGATGAGTTTTTGTGGGTCGAGCGCCGCCTTGGTACAAGCCGCGATGAATGTCTCTTCAACGATCCGGCGTTGCGGGTTCGAGCCTCCGAGCAGCACAGTCTGTGCCAGGATCGGCACAAGGAGATATGCCGCAGCTACTGAGTTATCGTCGGCAAAGGCAGTAAATGCTGCGCAGAGCGTGACGGTCAGACGGCTGGCACCAGAGTTGCGCGTATCGTCAAGCACGCGGAATTCAGCGCGCAGTTGTTCCATCCTGGCTTTATCGCCTGACAGGGCGGTGGCGCAGATGCGATGAATGTCGGCGAAGACGAAACCGGGATTCAGATAGTGTCGGTCCATGTATGCGATCGTTTCGTCGATGAATTGCGCCGGGATAGGGTAATCACGCAAATGCGCACGCCAAAGGAAGGACGCATTGTCGCTGAAAGTGCTGAGCGGCATCGGATCGCTGACACCAGAGCTAAAGCTTGTCTCGAAATGCCGACGGCTGTGGGCGGCGCTGCTCAGGCCCATGTCGAATTCAAAGATTGATTTGTGCCAGTTGATGTGGTGACGCATGTCTGATCCGACACCGGGCCCCGCAAGCCACATGTCGACGAAGGCAAGCCCGTCGTCCAGAGCGTGGTCCTCGATATGTGCGTGGCTTAGAGAATGCGCAGCGGTGCCTGTCGGGCGCACCTCCCACGCGCGCTCAGCGCGGGCCCGGCCTTCGCGGACCATGCCGCCCTCAACCTGCGAGAAGGACTCGTTGGCAAGATACCACCAATGGTCTTTCGGCCATGTGCTGCGGTACTTTTCCATAAGCACGATATTGGCCTCGCGCCAGTCGGTGCGGCCGTTGAACGCCAAAAGGCCGAACGGCCCAACGACCATCGAGAAGGCCAGGATGTCGGTGGGCCAAGTCGCAAGGTGGTCAAGCGCGCTTGCCAAAGCGCTCTCCTGGCCTCTGGCGGCAAGGCTGAGAAGTGAAATAAGCGAACGCTCGCGCTCATTGGTTCGGGGCGCTGAATTTTGCGCCGAATCCAGGTCCGCGAGGCCGGATTTGCGGTCACCGTGGATCATCTTCTGCCGACCAAGCATAGCGCGCGCCAAGGCGAAATCGGGATCAAGCCCAACAGCCTGCGTCAGCTCTGGGATGCCGCTGTGATCGAAGGTCAGCGCGTGGTCGAGCCCCACTTTCCAAAGATCCAGCGCCAACTGGCCACCCGTCGCCACATAGCCGTATTCATCCGCAGCAATGGCCATGGCTCATACCACGCTCAGAGCTTGATCCAGATCAGCTTCCAGATCTTCGACGTTCTCAATGCCAACCGACAGCCGGATCAGTCCTTCGGTTATCCCGGCAGCTTCGCGCTGTTCACGCGGGACGTTGCTGTGTGTCATCAGCGCGGGGCACTGGATCAGGCTGTCGACGGAGCCGAGGCTGATCGCAATTGACGGAATTCGTAGCGCGTTCATGAAGCGTTTCGAGCCTTCGAAGCCGGTCTTCAACTCGAACGACAGAAGCCCGCCGTAACCATTCTGCATTTGCCGCGAGGCCAGCGCGTGGTAGCGGTTATCGGCAAGACCGGGGTAGTCGACGCGGGCAATCTTATCATGGGCCTGAAGAACCCGTGCAATCCTCATTGCGTTTTCAGCATGTCGTTGCATCCGAATTTCGAAGGTCTTAAGGCCCATCTCGGTGATCCAGCAATCGAGTGGACTCGGCGTTGCGCCAAGTTCGATCGACATTTTCCAGAAGTCACTGAAGAGCTGCATATACTCGGGGTGCCGGGTGATGACGGCACCGCCCGTGGTGGCTCCGTGGCCGGAAATGAACTTGGTAAGCGAGTGGACGACCATATCAGCGCCTAGACTCAGCGGCTGCTGGTGGTAGGGCGTCGCGAAGGTGTTGTCGACGATCAGCCAGGCACCATGCGCATGTGCAAGATCGGCCAGTGCCTCAATGTCCTGGACATCGAGCGTCGGGTTTGCCGGGCTCTCGATGTAGAGCACCTTCACGTCCGGATGTTTTTCGAGAGCTTGCGCCCAGTCGTCGAGGTTGAACGAGTTTAGGAAATGGGCGGTGATTCCGTACCTTGGGCAGATCTCGGACCACAGATTAAAGGTCCCGCCGTAAATGCTGCCCTGCACCAGTGCGGAATCTCCTGATTTCAGTCGAGCAAGAATTGCGGCACTGATCGCGCCCATGCCCGAACCGTAAATCTGCGCTGCGGCCACGTCGCTTGGATTGTCGGTGTTCTGGCGAACCATCAGCTCGCGCCCTTCAAGCCACGCAAGCTTTTCGGCCAGCAATGTAGCGTTCGGATTGCGCCCTCGGCTGTAGACGTAGCTTTCCTTGTCTTCACCCGAAAAAGCCGCCATCGCGCCTTCGACAGTGTCAAAAGAGAAGGTGCTGGTTTGGAAAATGGGCATGACATGGCTATGCAACGGGCGCTTCGAAGATCCTGGATGCGTGACAATCGTCCCCACCCCAAGTTGTTGTTTTCCGATATTATTCATAAGCTAATACCTTATATGTCAGCACGATCCGTCGCGCTCCCCATAGGAAACTAGACGTTTTGTAAAAAATGTCTAGACGGAACTTCCATTTTGTGTTCCTTATTGTTTCGCGGACCTGTTCAACCAACAAGCATCAGCAAAAATGCCATGCTGGCCACGCAAAGTACCATCAGAGGAGGTAAACTTGGAATGCTGAAGGCAACGAAAATCGCAGCGGTCGCGACGACGATTATGGTGGGTATGTGCTCGGCTGTCAGCGCGCAGAACTGCGCGGATGGCAAAACGATCGAGGCGGGCAAACTGACCATCGCGACCGGGAATCCGGCCTATTCCCCCTGGATCATGAACGACAGCCCCGAGAGCAAAGAGGGCTATGAGGCCGCCGTTGCGTGGGAAGTCGCCAAGCGCATGGGTTTTGCGGATGACGCAGTAACTTGGATCCGCACCAGCTTTGACGAGGCGATTCAGCCCGGCGCCAAGACTTTCGATTTCAACATCCAGCAGTTTTCGATCCTGCCGGAGCGCGATGCCGTGATCGACTTCAGCGATCCCTACTACATCTCGTCAAAAGCGATCGTGGTTCCCAAAGAGCTCGCTGCCACGCTGACCGAAGTGAACGCCGACGTGATCCGCAAGCTGCAGTTCGGCGCGGCAAGCGGCCAGACCTCTGCGGGTTTCATCGAGAAATACATCAAGCCCGACGCCACTTTGATGCTGTACGAAGATATGGCCGACGTGACCGCAGCTTTGCAGGCCAATCAGGTGCAGGCGACCGTCTTTGACCTGCCGACGGCCATGTTCATGACGGCGGTGCGCTATCCCGAAGGCACGATCCTTGGGCAGTTCGACGAAGACCGCGGCGGCGACGCCGACGGGTTCGGCATGGTGTTTTCCGAGGGAAATCCGCTGCGCGAATGCGTCAACAAGGCGCTGGCGGAGATGAAAAGCGATGGGACGACTGCGGTGATCGAAGCCAAATGGCTGGGCGCATCCGCTGGTATCCCGACGATCTCGCTGGATTGAATGCGATGACGCCGACCACGGAAGCAAAACACACATCGCAAAAAGCGGGAGGGCCGAAAGGCCCGCCGCTGTCGCAGAGACAAATCTACGACAAGAAGGCGCGCGCGCGCGCGACTCGTGTTGCCGGTGTCAGCACATTGATCGTGGTCGGATTTCTTTGTTTCATCGTTCCGCGGGCCCCGGGATGGGAGCTTGTGAAAAATAGCTTCTTCAATTGGGAGATCCTGACAAGCACCTTCCCAAAGCTTCTTCAGGCGTTCTTGATTGATGTCATGATTTTCGCTTGGTGTGCGCCAGCGATCCTCATCTTCGCACTGCTCATTGCGCTGGCGCGCGGCGTGACAACGCCCTCGCTGTTTCCGCTGCGGCTTTTCGCGATCCTGTTTACTGACGTCATGCGATCGGTTCCCATCATTCTGACTGTCTACATTGTCGGTTTTGGTGTGCCGGGGCTGGGCCTCTCGCCGCCGTGGAACAGCCCCTATATCTGGGGTTCGGTCGCACTGATCCTCACCTATTCGGCTTATATGGCCGAGGTCTATCGGGCGGGCATCGAGTCGATCCATCGTAGCCAGACTTCCGCTGCTCACTCGCTCGGCCTGACGCAGACTGCCACGCTTCGCTTCGTGGTGCTGCCCCAGGCGCTGCGCAGGGTCGGCCCTGCACTGATGAACTTCCTGATTTCTCTGCAGAAAGACGTGGCGCTTTTGTCCTTCATCGGGCCAATTGAGTTGATGCGTCAGGCCAACGTGTACAAGTCGCTCTACGCGAACTTTACCCCCTACGTTGGTGCCGCAATCATCTTCATGTGCATCACAATCCCGGCCACGCGCCTCACAGACTATCTGGTAGCAAAACAGAATGCGGAGAGATCATGACTGCAGGAGCCAAGCTGTCGATTCGCAATCTGAAGAAAAGCTTCGGCGCGCATGAAGTCTGCAAGCGAATCTCGATCGACGTCGCGAAATCCGAGTTGATCTGCCTCATCGGCGGCTCCGGTTCGGGAAAATCCACACTCCTGCGTTGTATCAACCTTCTTGAGCATATCGATGACGGTGAAATCTTGCTCGATGGCGTGGACATCGCAGTACCGGGCTACGACCCCAATCCGGTGCGACAGAGGATTGGAATGGTGTTCCAAAGCTTCAACCTCTTCCCGCACATGACCGTTATCGAGAATGCGATGCTCGCACTTACCCGCGTGAAGAAGATGTCCCGCGATGAGGCGCGCGAGAAGTGTCAAACCCTGCTGACGCGCTTCGGGCTTGGAGAGAAGGCCGACACCTACCCCGACCGCCTGTCAGGTGGCCAACAACAGCGCGTGGCCATCGTGCGTGCTATCGCCATGGACCCCGAGATCCTCTTGCTTGACGAAATCACGTCGGCGCTTGATCCCGAACTTGTGGGAGAGGTGCTGACTGTCGTAAAGCAGCTAAAAACACAAGGCATCACCATGCTGCTTGCGACGCATGAAATGGGCTTCGCCCGTTCCGCGGCCGACCGGGTGGCGTTCCTGTCGCAAGGCGAGCTCCTCGAGATTTCGCCGCCTGAACAGATTTTCACCAACCCCGTCCACGACCGCACCCGACAGTTTCTAAGCCGCACCTCCGAGTGGCGCTAGTAATCGGGAACAGACTGCCGCGGCATCGCAAATCTGACACTTCCGACTGACGAAAACCGACCCCAAGGGCCGAAAAAACATTCCCCCGGCCAGTGGGTTCTTTCGACATGCGCCGGATGCCGAGCGTGAACCGACACCACATGACCTGCGACGGATACGCCGCGAAACTTCAGGAGCCCCTTCGCCATGCCGACCCTTTCAACCGACGACGAGACCACACTTACCAATATGAGAAAGGTCGAGCTGCATGTGCATATCGAAGGAGGGATCACACCTGATATCCTTTTCGCCCTCGCGCAGCGCAACAAAATCGATCTTCCCGCGCGCACCATCGAAGAGTTGCGGGAGTGGTTCACGTTCCGGGATTTTCCGCACTTTGGCGACATCTACAGTATGATCAAAAGCTGCCTGCGCACGCCAGACGACATCGAAGCCATGTCCTACGGGTTTTTCCGAAATCAGGCGCTTACAAACATAATCCATACTGAGGCGACTTACACACCTAGCACCACCTATTCTCGGCAAGGCATTCCGTTTGACGAACAGATCGATGCAATCTGGCGAGCCCGCAGCCGCGTGGCGCAGGAATTCGGCACGTCGAGCGCGCTGATCATAGATATTCCACGCTGCAGCTGTACGCATGAGGAAGCAATGTGGACGGCAGAAGGTGCAGTGAAGGCGCATAAGGACGGCAAGGTCGATGCGCTTGGGCTTGGTGGCTTTGAAATCGGCTTTCCGCCAGAGCTGTTTGTTGATCCGTTTACACTTGCCGCGCAAAGCGGGCTTCCGGCGATTTGCCATGCTGGCGAGACCGAAGGGCCTCAAAGCATTCGCAACGCCATTGAGCTTCTGAAATCCATCCGCATCGGCCACGGCGTGCGTTGCTTTGAAGACCCGGCACTTGTGGCCGAACTGCGCGACAATCAGACTCACCTTGAGGTTAGCCCCAGCTCGAACATCTGCCTGAAGGTCTTTCCAAACTATGAAAGCCACCCTCTGCCCCGGATGATGGAGGCGGGGCTGAACGTCAGCATCAACTCGGATGATCCACCGATGTTCAACACCACGCTGGCGAACGAGCTAAAGATCTGCCACGAATACTACGGCCTTACGATGGACCAGCTGCGGCAGTTGCAGGTCAACGCAGCATGGAATTCACTGTGTACGTCGGCGCGCAAGGCCGAGATGGAAGCTCAGATCAACGCCTCGGTCCAATAAGAGGGTAAAGAAGAAGCCTCGCCGATTGCACGGCGAGGCTTCTTCGTTTTCCGGCAAATCCGGTTTTGGCGCTATGCCCCGGCAAAGCGCCGCAGGATCGGCCTGCCAACGGTCAGACCGCCGACCTTCTCGACGATGGAGGCTGTATCAATGCCGAAGTGCCGGTAGAGGTCAGCAATCGTCCCGGTCTGGCCGAAATGCTCAACGCCCAGCGGAATCGTCTGGTGGCCGGCGACCGAGCCAAGCCAGGCGAGCGTGGCAGGATGCCCGTCGATCACCGTCACCATCCGGCAATGTGGCGGCAGATCGTGCAACAGCGTCTCGACGTGGCTCAGCGCGGCAGTGTTGCCCCGCGCCCGCGCCCGTTGCGCTGCTGTCCAACCTGCGTTCAACCGGTCCGCCGATGTCACCGCCAGCACACCGATATCGCGGCGGCTCTGTGCGATGAGGCCCGCCGCCTTGATAGCTTCCGGCGCGACCGCGCCTTGATAGGCAATCACCACGTCGCAATTCGGCCCCGGCTTCCGCAGCCAGTAGGCGCCGTCGATGGTGCCCTGGCGAAATGCATCGTCCTGGCGCTTGCCTGGCTGTTCGATCGGGTTGGTCGAAAGCCGCAGATAAACAGAGCCACCAGTTTCATCGCGCAGCCAGGTGCGCTCATCGGGATCACTACCGCCATCTTTCTGCATATAGGCAAAGGCCCAATGCATGATAACGGCAAGCTCATCGACGAAGGCAGGCTCGAATGCCGCCAGACCATCCTGCGACATCCCGATCAGCGGCGAGCCGATGGATTGGTGCGCCCCGCCTTCGTAGGACAGCGTGACGCCAGACGGTGTTCCGACGATCATGAACCGCGCATCCTGGTAGCAGGCATAGTTCAGCGCATCGAGGCCGCGCGCGACGAACGGGTCATAAACCGTTCCGACCGGCAAAAGACGCTTGCCGAATAACGAGTGCGACAAACCTGCAGCGCCCAGAAGCAGAAACAGGTTCATCTCGGCGATGCCAAGCTCGATGTGCTGTCCCTCAGGGGTGAACTCCCATTTCGCGGTCGAGACGATTTTCTCGTCTATGAAGGTGTCTGCCTGCGCCGTCCGTGCAAAAAGCTTGCGGCGGTTCACCCATGGACCGAGGTTCGTGGTTCCTGTCACGTCCGGCGATGTCGTCACAATCCGCGATGCCAGCGCACTGTCACCTCTCGCCAGATCGTCAAGAATCTTCCCAAAGCCAATCTGCGTTGAAATCTCGCGCTCCGAGGTAACAGAAATGTCCGGCACGGCGAGCTTTTCATCGGTAAAGCGGCGACGGCCCTTGGCGAAAAACGGCGCCCGGGAGAGCACGCGCTGCAGCGAGGCCGGGTCTTCGACCGTGGCAAACTTCTCCCATTCCTGATCTTCGGGCACGCCCATGTGGCGCTGCCATTCGGCCATCTGCGACTTGTTCATAAGGCCGCCGTGGTTGTCCTTATGGCCCGCGATCGGCGTACCCCAGCCTTTGATTGTATAGGCAAGGAAACAAACCGGGCGGTCATGGTCGATGGCGGAAAAGGTGTCGGCCATTGTCTGTACGCAGTTGCCACCGAGATTCTCCATTAGTTCGGCGAGTTCATGGTCCGAACGCCGACTAAGCAGCGCCGTGACATCGCCTTGGTCGCCAAGAGCATCCATCAATCGTTTGCGCCAGACGGTGCCGCCCATGTAAGTGAGTGCGGCGTAAAGCTGGTTCGGGCAAGCGTCGATCCAATTGCGCAGCTTTTCGCCGCCCGGCTCGGCAAAGGCCGCGTGTTGCAGGCAGCCGTATTTCACACGAATTACGTCCCAGCCGAAGGCGTCGAAGATCTGCTCGATCCGCTTGAAGAGACCCTCCCGGACGATGCCATCAAGCGACTGGCGGTTATAGTCGATGATCCACCAGGTGTTGCGCAAATCGTTCTTCCAGCCTTCCTGAAGGCACTCATAGATGTTGCCTTCATCCAACTCGGCGTCACCCACAAGCGCTACCATTCGCCCCAGCGGCATGTCCCGTCCCCAGGATTTCGCGCTAATATAGTCTTGCACGATTGACGCGAATGAGGTGATCGCCACGCCCAACCCGACCGAGCCAGTCGAGAAATCGACATCGTCGCCGTCCTTTGTCCGCGAGGGGTAGCTCTGCACGCCGCCATAGCCTCGGAAGTTCTCCATGGCTGCGCGGTTCAGATTGCCCATAAGATACTGGATTGCGTGAAAAATCGGCGAGGCGTGCGGCTTTACCGCGACGCGGTCTTCGGGACGCAGCGCGCTGAAATACAGGGCTGTCATGATTGACACCATCGACGCCGAGGATGCCTGATGGCCCCCAACTTTGATGCCATCGGCTTTGGGCCTGATGTGATTTGCGTGGTGGATCATCCAGTGCGACAGCCAAAGTAGCCGCTGCTCGATGATTTTCAGATGGTTCGTCATGAGTTGGATCTTCCAATTGTCGATTTTGTGCAAGAATAGCAGTTTACCAAGAGTGAAATATTGCAATCTGCGCGTTCGAATGCCAAAAATTGGCGATATCCGTTAAGAAAGTTAAGAAAAATGGCGAATGGCGTCACGATAGACGAAATCGACCGGCGTATCCTGCGTCGCCTACAAGTTGACGGACGGATGTCGGTTCAACAGCTCAGCGAAGTCGTGGGCCTGAGTGCGACACCCACCGCCCGTCGTTTACGTGTAATGGAGGAAGCGGGGGTTATCACCGGGTATCGTGCCATCATTGATGAAGCATCCCTCGGCTTTCACGTTTCGGTTTTCGTTTCTGTCCGGCTCGACAGGCAAATCGACGGAGCGCTGGCGACGTTCGAGGCGGCGGTTCGAAATTTCCCAGAGGTGGTCGACTGTTGGCTGATGACCGGCAACCGGGACTACCTTTTGCGAGTGTCCACAGGCAACCTCGCAGAATTCGAGACCTTTCTCGTAGGGCGCTTGACGAAGGTTCTGGGAGTTGCTTCGATTGAAAGTTCGATCCCACTCCGACGTGTGAAATCAGACATGCTGCGCACCGTATAATTATGGCGGCAGGCGTCAGTCGCAAATTGTAAAGTGTTGCATACCTGTTGTCAGACGGCGATACGTCCGCCCAGAGATCTTCAAAGGAAAGCTGATGAATTCAGAGGTGAAACGCAACGTCGACGATCAGGCAGCCCTTTCTGTTGATTTCTCGATTGGCCCGGGCGTTGCCGGACATCAATTGCCACATGTCAAAGCGGGCATCAAAGCGTTCACCGAACGAAATCTTGAGGAAAGCTCGAACGGGATCGTGTCGCATTGCGAGGGTACACTTGAAGAACTTGCCGATGCCATCCGGGACTCGATCCTGACGGCTTTCCGCGCCGGAGCAAGCCATTACAGGTTAGTGATCAGCGACTCGTCTCCGACGACGGAACTTGGTTGGAAATACGTGGAATCGCTTGAACCGGTTATCCGGTCGCTTGGATCACAGATCGTACCGCTGAGTGAGATGCGGCCCGAGGATATTCCACTCGAATGGGAGGGACGGATTCTTGCGGGCGTAAGGGAAGAAAAGACCGCCGCCGTGGTGGACGATGTACTGCCAGCGCAAATCATTCAGGCCGAGGCGCGGTTTGGCCCGCTTGAGAAGTTGGACCGTGAAGGCCGCGCGCAGGCCATCGTCTGGTTCAAGGACCAGAGTACGTTCAACATCCGCTATTCGGTCGACCGCATCGCAACAAAAATGGGTGTGAGCCGTGCGACTATCTACAACTATCTGAAGGCGCAGAAGACCTGAACGATACTTGCTGAGGAGGGGCAAGGACTTGTCGGCCCCTTTATCCATGCTGCTTTACCAGTCGAGATTCAACGCCGGATGGGCATTCACTTTGACACATTGACAAATTAGACATTTCATCTAATGTACCTTCTGACAGTGTTGGAAGGAGCCAAAGGTGTGCTAGAGCAGATGTGGAAAACGGCGTTCGAAAAGCGCAGCGAAGTCGATTCTCCTGAGCGGTCCAGATGTCGCGCGACACGCTGCCTGCCCGGCGAGATTGCCCCGTATGTCTTGCTGCCGGGTGATCCGAGCCGCGCCCAGATGATCGCACAGAACTGGCTCGAAGATGCACGTCTGGTCATGGCAAATCGAGAGTTTCACTCTTACAGTGGTACTTACAAGGGCGTTCCTGTTTCGGTCATCTCAACCGGCCTTGGCAGCCCCGGCGCTTCAATGGTGGTTCAGGACTTGCCGAAGCTAAATGTCCGCGTGGCGATACGCGTCGGCACGGCGGGGACGGCTGATCCGTCGATCCATCCAGGCCACGTCCTGGTTGCGACCGGCGCGGTACGCGATGAGGGCTCGTCAAAAAAGCACCTGCCCGAGTGTTTTCCGGCAGTTGCAGATCTTAACGTGACAAACGCACTTCTGAACGCGGGTCGAAAACTGACCGACCAGATCAGCTACGGCATCGTTTCGACATCGGACGGTTTTTCCTTCCCTTCGCTCGCGGCGGAACGCGATCTTTATAGCAGCGCTGGAGTCCGCGCCTTCGAGATGGAAGCCTCCGCAGTGATGATCCTTGCGCAGGTCAACAGGATCGCGGCGGGGTGCATCCTGTCGATAGACGGCTATGTCTCGGACGTGGCCAAGGGTAACACCCAACCTTCGAGCGAACAGCGTGACAAGGGCATCAATATAGCCATCAACGCAGCACTGGACGCTATTCTTGTTCTGGCCGCCCAGGATGCATAATGTGGCGACAGGTGGCGTCCTGCACGCGGACGAGCGTATGAGCGTCGCCGCCGTAGCCTGCGAGTTGGTAACAACACGGCTTGTGGTGAACACGTCAGGCAATGTGAGTGTCCGGATCGGCGACTGCATCGCAATTACCCCGAGTGCGCGGGAATACCGCTCGTTAGAGCCAGCTGACATTTGCGTCGTAAGCATGTCTGGTGAAGTCATAGACGCACGCTGGTTGCCCTCCTCCGAGCTTGCGCTGCACCTTGCGCTCTATAAGGCCAATTCGGAGTGTCAGGCGATTGTTCACACCCATTCAGTGAATGCGACGGCAGTATCAATGCTGGTCGAAGCGTTGCCTGCGATCCACTACCAGATGGCCGATCTTGGCGGCACCGTCCCGGTCGCGCCATATGCGACATTCGGCAGCCAGGCACTCGCCGACGCGGTCATCCGCACGATCCCGAACCACACGGCCGTGCTGATGCAAAACCACGGGTCGATCTCTTACGGTTCCACACTGAAAAAGGCACTGGCGCGGACTGTGCTGCTCGAATGGTGCGCGGAGGTCTGGCTCAAGGCCGTTGCCGTCGGCAAACCGAACTGCCTGACCGAAGAACAGCTTGATGCGGCGTTCGAGCAGATGTCGGCCTATGGCAGGGTGCGGGCCGCTTGTGCCTGCGGCGAGACACACTGACCTGGACGAAACAGCCGCTGATCGGGGCTCAATAGTCTTTGCACGCTGCGACGGCCCGGCGCACGCATGTCCGCCGGACTACAGACCACTGTCTAATCTCGATACCTTTGGGAGTGAACAAGATGATAGAAGTGCAGCATTTTCGGCAGAACGAAACCTGGCCCGGCACATCGGCGCGGGTGTCGCGCATCGTCAACCCGGCGACCGGGCAAGACATTGGTTCGGTGCGGCTTGCGACAGCAGGCGACGTCGATCAGATCGTCAAGGAGGCCGCCCTTGCGTTCAAGGGCTGGGCGGCAACGCCGCCTGCGAAACGCGCGCAGGTCATGTTCGCGTTCCGGGATCTTCTAAAGAGGAATATCCAGGAGTTGGCGCAGATGCTGTCGCGTGAGCATGGCAAAACCCTCAGCGACGCTGTGGGCGAAATCAGCCGCGGCATCGAAGTGGTCGAGTATGTCTGCGGCATCCCGCAGCTGCTCAAGGGTGAATACAGCGAGCAGGTCGCAAACGGCGTTGACAGTTTTTCCGTTCGCCAACCGCTTGGCGTGGTCGTCGGTATCACACCGTTCAACTTTCCGGCCATGGTGCCACTTTGGATGTACCCCGTCGCCATCGCCTGCGGGAACACCTTCGTCCTCAAGCCGTCCGAGAAAGACCCGAGCGTGCCGCTTCGGATCGCAGAGCTGTTCGCCGAGGCCGGATTGCCCAAAGGTGTGATGAACGTCGTCCAAGGCGACAAGGAAGCGGTCGATGCCCTGCTTGACCATCCGCTTGTCGAGGCAGTGAGCTTCGTCGGCTCCACCGCAATCGGCGAACAAATCTACAAGCGCGGCACAGGGTCGGGCAAACGGGTGCAGGCGCTTTGTGGCGCGAAGAACCATCTGGTGGTGATGCCGGATGCCGACATGGACCAGGTTGTCGATGCGCTGCTTGGGGCGGGCTATGGGTCGGCGGGCGAGCGTTGCATGGCGATCTCGGTTGCCGTGCCAGTGGGCCAGGCGACGGCGGACCGGCTCGTGGCGGCCCTTGCGCCGCGAGTACAGGCGTTGAAGATCGGCCCCTATACCGATCCGAATTCCGAGCTTGGGCCGGTCATCTCGAAGCAGAGCTTTGACCGGGTTCACAATTACATCGCGCAGGGCCTTGAGAAGGGCGCAAGCCTTGTCGTCGACGGGCGCAACGTTGCGCTGCAGGGCTACGAGAATGGCTTTTTCATCGGGGGCTGCCTTTTTGACCACGTCACAACCGATATGTCGATCTACACCGACGAGATCTTCGGCCCGGTGCTTTGCGTGGTGCGGGCCGAAAATTACGACGAGGCGCTCGCGATGATCAACGCGCACGAGTATGGCAACGGCACCGCGATCTTTACCCGCGATGGCGACGCCGCCCGCGACTTCTGGAGCCGGGCGCAGATCGGTATGGTCGGCATCAATGTGCCGATCCCGGTTCCGGTTGCCTATCACTCGTTTGGCGGCTGGAAGCGGTCGCTGTTCGGCGATCATCATATTCATGGCACAGAGGGCATCCGTTTTTTCACCCGCCTGAAAACGATGACGTCACGTTGGCCCTCAGGCATCCGCACTGGTGCCGCGTTCAACTTCACGGGCGGCGCTGACGTTTGAATAATCGCCGGTCCAGGTGCGGGATGGATTTGTCAGCTTGACCGATCAACCTTTGAAACCATCTGCCGCCGCCCCCTTGCGGCGGCAGAGACCCAAGCCCGCATCTGCCCGCACGCAATCGTCGGTGTGTGCGTGTTCAGTCTGCACGCGGGGACTGCAGATTTCTCTACAAGGATAGTTGAATTGAAGATGGCGAATGACTTCGGCGTGCTCGGCTCGCACCGTAACCCTGCCCAAGCAACGCTGACAGAGCAACGCATTGAGGCGCGCAATGTGTCGGCTGCCGGGCGCGCAGATCATACGCCGTTGCAGCCCTTGATCGAGGTCCGCGCAGAGATGCCAAAATGATGTTTGCCAACCGTCTCGACGGCATCAGGGTCTTGATGCCCGGCGTCGTTCTCTGCGCCACCGTCGCAATGGCCGCCTCCTTCCTGACCGCGCACTACGTCGCGCCGGTGATGCTTTTCGCCCTGCTCCTTGGCATGGCGTTCAATTTCGTTGACCCCTCGGGCAAGTTCGAGCCGGGAGTGACGTTTGCTTCAAAAACCCTGCTCCGTCTTGGGGTGGCGCTTCTTGGTGCGCGGGTGACCCTCGCCAATATGACAGACCTTGGCCCGCTTCCGTTCTTTCTTGCTATTGCAGGCGTGATGCTCAGCATGGGCGTCGGCGTGTTGCTTTGCCGCGCGATCGGCAAACCAAGCCTTTTTGGCGTGCTGACCGGCGGGGCTGTGGGTATTTGCGGAGCATCCGCCGCCCTTGCCCTCGCTTCGGTGCTCCCAAAGGGGCTGAAAGGCATTTCCGAGCGGGACACAGTGTTCACTGTAGTCTCCGTGACGGCGCTTAGCACGGTGGCAATGGTTGCCTACCCGATCCTTGCGCGGCTTTTGCATCTTGATGAAACCCAGGCCGGGATATTCATCGGGGCAACCGTGCATGACGTAGCGCAAGTTGTGGGGGCAGGATTCTCGATTTCCGAAAAGGCTGGAAACACCGCGACGATCGTGAAACTCATGCGGGTTGCGATGCTCGTCCCGGTGATTGCCATCATCGCTGTGATGGTGCGGGACCGCAACCGCGATAGATGCGAGGGCGAAGCTGCCCCCACCCGCTTCCCGGTCTTTCTTATCGGATTCGTCGCGCTGATGACGCTCAACAGCTTCGGCTTGATCCCGGCTACGGCAAGCGTCGCGATGGCCGATACCTCGCGTTGGCTGCTCGTCCTCGCAATCGCAGGCCTCGGAACCAAGACAAGCTTTGGCCAATTGATCGAAGTTGGCCCCACCGCCGCCGCCATCATTCTGGTCGAGACCGCCGCCATCGCGGTTTTGGCCATCACGACATTGCTGTGGTGATAGGTCATTCGCAACCTTCGCAATTATAGGCTGGCCAAGCCGATGAGCAATGCCGATCCGTCCGCTCCGGAATTGTCAGGTCCGGATCAGGCTCCAGCCGACCGTACCAGGACCGAAACAGATCCTCGGCACCCCCAAAGTTCGGATTGCGATCGGTCGCAAAATCGCTTTCATCCAAGCGAGACACGTAACTCGGCAAGGGCGTGGAGTTGTTCACGGACATGAGTTTCCAGCACCCGTTGAAGGATCGAGGTCTCGATTATCACCGGTTTGCCCGATTTCTTTTCGACTTCCGCCGCCACCTGTGCTGCCATCAATGCCGCCACGCGGGCGGGCCAGGTGACCCAGACATCGCGTTCCTGCCGTGCCAGGCGAAACACCAGCGCTTCGGCGCGCGCGCGATCAACTAGCGTGCCCTTCTTCTTCTGGATCGCAAGTTGACGTTCCTGCGCATGGTAGACCGTCAGCGCCGTGCGGGCTTTGAGATAGCTGTCTGTTCCACTGCTGCCACTGGTCGGCATGGCCGCATCGCCGCCAAGCGAGCGGCGCTGTTGATCGGGATCGGTCATTTCCGTCCGGCGTGCATCGGATGCGGCCGCATTGATCGAGCCGTCGGCATAGAACACCAGCCTGCCGCCGCGTTTGGCGTTCTGGACAGCACCCCGTGACAGGCCGGAGTGGGTGGAATATTCGCGCTCGCTCATGCCGATCATAGCTAGTCCTTTGCTCAATCAAAGTAATGATATCGCTTGGTATTTCGTTGATCAAGGTCGGATTCAGAGCAAACTTGTATGGAGACGCGACGCAGCCCGAACCCCGAAAAGCCAGAAGGATCGAACCATGACCGCCAGAACCAGCCCCCGCGTCACCGACAACAGTGCGACCCATTTCACCACTGGTGCGAGGCACCGGTCGAATGCCCTGAACGCTTTTCTCGCCGCCAAGCGTGAGATCGATGGGATGCTCGGGCGCCTGAAAACCCTCAGCGACGACCATTTCGACACCCACCCCGATGCGATCCATTGGGGCGACGTTGGCACCCTGAACCATTACTCCAGCCTGCTGCGCCAGATCACTTACAGCGCCTTCAACGAGGCCGAGCACCCCGAATAGGCCCGCACCATTCCCGCAGGCCCCCAACCGGGGGCTTGGTTGCGCAGGAGGCAACGCATCCCGCGTGCCCCAAATGCGGAGCCAGACATGCATAAATTTATCGTGATGTTGATCGAAACCCTCACACACCGCGTGGTGGTTGAAGCGGCCATCAAGGAGGCCGCCATGCACATCGCGGAAACCTTCCTGACCGAGAATGACCACAACGACGATTATTTTTTTGTGGCGGGTGGTTACGAAGCTACTCACACGGAACCCGCTGCGGACGACCTTCAACCCGATGTGAAAGGCGAGGGCTGAGCCATGGCGCTTGACCCCGCCCAGCGCCATCAGATCGAGCAGGACGCCATCACCACCGCATGGGAGGCCCAGCGCCTCGCCGCTTGCGACGACGCCATCGCCCTGCTGCGCGAGATCGCGGATATGGAAACCGACGACGATGGCGATATTATCCTCGAGGCTGATGCCAATGGCCACAACGATCTCATGTCGCGCATCCTATCCTTCCTTGCCGAACACGACCAGTAAGAGAAACCCGCCATGACAAAACTCACCGAAACCCAGACCAACATCCTGACCGCCGGGGCCAAGCGCCCCGACAACATCGCCATGCCGCTGCCGAAGGGGCTGGCAGGGGCCGCCGCGAAGATGGCCGTCAGCAAGATGATCGAACACGGCTGGCTGCAAGAGGTCGATGCCAACCTGCGCCGGGGCGAACCGCTCTGGCGTGAAACCGGCGATGGCCATGGCACCACGCTGGTGGTCACGGATGCTGGTTTGTTGGCCATCGGGATCGAACCATTGGTAGCTCAGGCGATGGCGGCCATCCGCAAACACGCGACTGAGACGCCGGTGCCGAAGCGGTCGATCCCGCGCATCGGCACCAAACAAGCCCTCCTGATCGCGCTGCTGCAAGCGCCCGAAGGTGCCACGATGGAAGCGATGATCGCAGCCACTGACTGGCAGCCTCACAGCTTGCGTGGGGTCATGTCGGGGGCGCTGGGCAGGAAGCTGGGTCTGACAGTGACCTCCGTCAAAGAGGACGGCAAATGCCGGGTGTACCGGATCAGTCGGGAAGCAAACTGATTCCGCGCTTCCCTGTCATCATCACCTGCGCAATTACCGAAAACACAGCCGCCACTGCGGTTGTGAACAGCCGAACCTGACCACGTTGGCCGTGATTTTTGGGATCCGCTCCGCCCCATGTCGCAAGGATTTTCAGGCACATTAGGTCAGCCAATCGAGAGGCCAAGCCCCCAGCCTGCTCAGCACGAAAGCCCGGCCCATGTCGTTTTGCCATCGCTTAGCGGCCTGGATTTGGCCGGGTGGATTTGAGCAAGTGGATTTGGCAAACTGGATTAGGTGGATTTGGCAAAAGAATCCAGCAGGCCAAAGTCGTGATTATCTAAGGCGCTGATATTAATGTGTTTACTTATCAGAAATCCGTCAAGTGGATTTGGGTGGATTGCCCGGTGAAAAAGCCAGTCGCTAGCGAAATGCCGCGCTGCGCCCCCCCCGCATACAAACAGGGCCGGGGAGGAACCATGCCTGGGGGGCGGATGTCGAAGTCGGCCCATTGCCGCCGGTCGAGACTAGGATGGCGCCGGAATGCAGCCCCAATAGCGGTCGTTCGTGCTTGCCGCAGCGAAATCGGTTGGGCAAGGTCTGCTATGCCGACGGAGCGGTCATTCGCTCCTGGCTGCCGAAGGTCCGGTTTCGATTTTTCCTCTGACTCAAACGGTCAATACTGGTGCAAACAACCGTTCTCGGGACTTTTTCCCTAAATGCCAGAATGCTTACATGAGCAACATAATCGGCGGCTATCCAACTGTTATGCTAGGCAGGGCATTGTGGATCGCCGTTGCTGCCACGGCACCTTGGCCCATCGCACAGGCGACCTGATCGAGCCCTTCTGTGAGGTCTCCAATCGCGTAGACTCCCTCGATGCAGGTTTTCTGCTTTGCATCGATGATAACGCAACCGCCTTCAGTAAGACGAACACCGAGCTTAGCCGCCAGCTCTGTACGAGGGGTCGTGCCCAAGGCGACATACAGAGTGTCAAAGTGCTGGGTCTCTCCATTCTCAAGCGTCACGATGACTTCGGAGTCCGACAGCGCCAAGCCACTCATCGGTGACGCCAGAACGTAGATACCGTCCTTTGCCACCGCCACAGAGCCGTCAGATGGGATCAGCGTGACGGTCAGGGAATAGTGGCGAATGAAGCTCGCCTCGGCAAAGCCGTTCGCGCCACTCCCAAGAACGGCAATGCGTTTGCCGCGGATTTCATAGGCATCACAGACCGGGCAATAGCGGATCAACCCCCGGCTTAGACCCTGATCGTGGTCGCTGACCGACAAAGGCGGCCGATGATTGACGACACCAGAGGCGAAGATAACACTGCGCGCGGTCTCAACCCCGCGATCGGTCGTGACGTGGAACACGTCTCCCTGCTTTTCGACCGCGCTGACCGTCCGGTTTTCAAGCGTGGCGCCATATCGCTGCGCATGAGAGCGCATCCGGTCAAGAAGATCGCGCCCGGAAATGCCGTCCGGAAAGGGCGCCAGATTGTGCGCTTTCGGAATCATCCAGGCCCGCCCTTCCTGAGCGTCAAAAACCATGACGTTGCGCAGGAACCGGGCAAGGTAAAGCGCGGCAGTCAGTCCCGCAGGGCCGCCACCGATGATAATGCAGTCTTTCATGGCCGGTTTTCCAATGTGGAGGCATCCCAAAACGGTGGTTTTTGTCTAACCAGACGAACATATCAAGATCACCAGGAAATCAGTGGGATAAAAACCCTTGGCAGAACTCGGCTTAATTTTGTTAGATTTTTGGCCAGTTCCCGCAAAGCGGACATTGGCCGCGATGCAGTATGCGGTCAACATGAGCTCGAAGCAGCCACGCGGCGTCGCAGCAATTGCGCCTTAACACCGAGTGACCCCGGAATGGCGTGGACGGCCCGGAGCTGCCGTTCCATAGGTGGATCGCGGCTGTGCAACGGCCACGAACCAGACGTTTATGTTCGCCGCAGCGAAAATCGTCCACCAATGTCGCCGATGCGCACAGAGCTTTCGCTCGTGCAGGCTTTCTGCTCCACCCTGCTGGTCAATTTACCGAGAGTATAGGGCAAAATTCTTACGGGCATTGCCAGCGCTGGCACCGCCCTGACCACAATGGCTTTGGCCTAACACGGCTGGTTCATTTTTCTTTCGTTCCGCTTTTTTCCATCGGCTGGGCAGGCATGCCTGCGCTGCAATTTTCTGGCGACAGGGCATACGCATGCCCTTCAGCGGCAATTCCAAAGGCTGCTGGCATCATGGGCAGCCTCGCCTATATTGGGCCCGCTTGGGTTTTCAAGCCATTCAGGCAGAATGCCGGGCGCAATCTGGCCGTTCCTCGTCGCCATCTATCCGCTCCGCGTACCACTCGCCCTGCGACTTGGACAGGAAAGCAGGACAGGCTAACGCTACCAGTGATTTCCATTGATGCGCAGATCACCGACACCACCAACCCAGCCTTCATCCTCCCCTCGCCTGAAACCCCGACGCCACGGGCCAAATGGTCGTCGAAAACGATTTAGGTAAAAACCTATCACCGAGGGAGGGCAGTTTCATCCAGGTTCATTAGAATGTCGACAATCGCCTCGATTGAAAAAACCTCTAGCCCCTCTCGGCCAATGGGAAGCTCGGGGGCGATCTGCGTTACATATTCTCGCAGACCCTTACCTAGACTGTCAGTGGCGAGTTGCCTTTTCTGAATCGCCCAAATCGAGACGATAATCTCAATCGAGAACACCAGGCGCAGCGCCCCGAGCATACGCTCAAAATCCGCGACAGCATGCAGAGCATGACCAGCGGTGTCTTCCACACCATCGGCGATCTGGCCGACCGATAACAGCAAGGACGGCGCAGCCCAGATTTTGATCGAGGTGACCAGCGAGGCCGCAAGATGGCCGAGATTCAGAAATTGCACCCCACCCAGCGGGCTGTTCGGGTCAGAAAACCCGGTGGGCAGGCCGGAAAACTCGGTCCATTGCTGTTTGTGCAGACGTTCGCCGGCAATATCAGCGGCTTTGGCGAAGGCCTGCCGCAGACCGTCAATCGCCAAGGTCATCCGGCTGGAATCCATATTGCCATGCGAGCGCACCGAGCGGTCGTCATGATCGACGATGGGATTGTCGGTCACAGAGTTCAATTCCTCGTCCCAAACTTGGGTCGCGCGTTCCAACAATTCCTGCAAAGCGCCGTGGATTTGCGAGGCGCAGCGGAAGCTTAGCGGGTCTTGGATGCGGCGGGCCGCACCATCTTGCCAAAGCTGGCTTTCTTGCAGCAGGTCGCGCAATGCGGCGCTGACCTTAGCCTGACCGACGCGCTGATGGGCTTGGTTAACCTTGGCACTGATGGCGTTCAGATTGCCGCGGAAGCCTTCCAGTGACAATGCCAGCGACAGGTTTGCCAACCGCATGATTGCCCGCGCCTCGATCAGAGCATCGGCCCCGGTCGCCAGCGTGATTGCGTTGGTGTTGATCAGCGACAGGGTTTCTTTCGGGCCAGGAATGCCGCGCGCCAAAGCCTCTGGCTGGCTTTGTAGCCAATCGGCGATTTGCGCCATCGGGATCAAGTCCGCCGCGCCGACGGTGCCATAAGAGGACACTTGCGGCATCTCAGCGGTGTTGATCTGGTTGACGATCAATTCCACCAGCGGGGCGGAAACGCCCGATAGGCCCAGTGAGAACTCATTCGCCAGAATGATAAGTGCGGCGCGGACGCGATGCTCTGGCAGCACGTCGCCGCCCATATGGGTGGAATGCGCCCGTGCGAGGCGACGGTTGTAATCGCGCATGCCCTCGGGCGGCACGGCAAATTCCTTTTGCGAGCCGACCCCGGTAGTGATGCCGTAGCCTTTCACGCCGCTGGACACGATGTCTTCAACCACGCTGCGGCCTTGGCGGATGCGCAGATCGGCACCTTCGGCAAGGGCAATCGGGCGGGCGCGATGCGCGGCTGCGACAAGCTGCGCGCAGGTCAGGCTGATGCCGTCAAGGATCAGGGGATCGGCAGGGGCGGGATGGATCATAGTGTCTTCGGTCCGGGTCATGAAAAGGCCGCCATAATGCGGCGGCCTTGGGTGAAGGGTTGGGCTTTGCCGCAGCTGCGGCGGGCCCAAGATCTAGGCGGCAACGGCGCGGCCATAAAAGCCGGTTTGTTCCTCGGCGGTCATTATAACACCGGGGCGATCAAAGAATGCAAAGATTGCGACTATGCGCTCTGTCGGTCCTTGCACCTGCACGACGCGGTGGAGAGTGTTGACGCCGCGAAACACATTCAGCGCGCCGGGGTGCAATTTGACCTTTTTCACCTCCGGGTCTTCGCCGCGCAACAGCGCTGCGACGCCGTCATAGTTGGGGTCCTGGGCGCTGCGCAGATCGGATCTGTATTCCAACTCGCCGCCCTGTTCGGGCGATTGTAGCAAGATGGTGGTGGTGAATTCCGAACGGTCGAAATGCCAGTTCAACGCCTCGCCCGCGCGGCTGGCCTGCACGTTGACCCGCGCCATCGGGTCATCCATGCGATACAGCGTGTCTTTGCTCATGGTGGCGGCAAGGAAAGTGGCGAAGGGCGGCCAATCGTAAAGGTCGATCACCGGATTGCCCGCAAGCTGATCTGCGGTCAGCGTGTGGTTGACGGTTTCGACCTTGGCCAATGCCGGGTGATCTTCGGACAAGCCTTCGACTGTATCGCGGAAGTAGATGTTGTGTTTGCGGGCATGGCGGAACGAGGCGGTTGCCATCGCTGGCTTGGTGGCGTCGGCAGCCGCTTGGGTCACATCGGCGCGCATGAAACCGGGCAGATCGAACATGCCATCGGTCGCCAGACGGGTTTTGCAACTGGCAACGAGGGCCGCGTATTC
Source organism: Cypionkella sp. PAMC25878 (assembly GCF_058135695.1). NCBI lineage: Bacteria > Pseudomonadati > Pseudomonadota > Alphaproteobacteria > Rhodobacterales > Paracoccaceae > Cypionkella > Cypionkella sp. PAMC25878. The sequence continues at coordinate 1,794,122 of NZ_CM176871.1, forward strand.
GGGGCTGTCGGGGCGGTCGATCGGGTAGGTGTCAAGATCAAGAATGTGGTTCATCGGGCATCCTCCGCAATTTCATGCGGCAAGTGTCACCTGCCCGAAAGCGCGGCGCAACCGCCTGAAATATTAGCGAAGTTTAGAATAACTTAGCCAAGAGATGGCTGAGCCGAAAGCCAATTTACCAAGGCTAGCAGATGCCGCTTACGGGCTTTCGCGCGCGGATAGGCCAGACAATAGGGATAGCCCAAGGCGATGCTGATTTCTGAAAGCGCCACAAGCCGACCCGAGGCAATATCATCCAGCGCCATCATCCTTTGCCCCAAAGCCACGCCAAGGCCTTCGCGTGCCAAGTCCAGCACAAGGCTTGACCGTCCAGCCTGAAAGCCCTTGGTGTCCGAGGGCGGCTTTAACCCCGCCTTCACAAACCAGCCGTGCCATGTCGGATGCGAGCCAAAACTGCTCCCCCAACTGGTGTGCAACAGATCATCCTCTGGGACAGCGGCCATGCCCATCGCCGCCGCATTGCGCGCAAGGTAAGCCGGGCTGCACAGGGGCAGCACAACGTCTTGTTTCAGCAGCGTGATGCTGTGTTCTGGATACTGGCCAGGATCATAGCCCAGCCGCAAGTCTATGTTATGGCGCGCAAAATCGGCGGGATCGGCCTCCACCCGCAGATCAAAGCGGAAATCGGGATGCGCGCGGGAATAGGCGGCAAGCCGGCTGATCAGCCATTTTTCGGCCACTGAATCGATGGTGCTGATCACCAGCCGAGAGCGCGAACGGTCTGACACCAGCTGTTCGGTTGAATCCGAAATCATCTGAAGCGCTGCGGCGGTGCCTTCACGTATGGCATGGCCCGCATCTGTCAGCACCACGCGGTTGTTCATCCGCATGAACATCTGCTTGCCAAGGTAATCTTCCAGCTTGCGGATTTGCTGGCTGATCGCCGCTGCCGAAACGCCGAGTTCCTCTGCCGCAGCAACATAGCTGCCCGTCCGCGCCGCTGCTTCAAAGGCGCGCAGGGCGTTCAGCGGAGGCAGGGTCAGGGGCATCGGCGCTTTCTCTTGGTTGGTCGTGCCAGTCCTATCAGTTTTCCGGCGCTTAGGTAATCCCGCAGGCAGGCTCATCCACGCACTGGCAGCGCGTCGGCGGGCAAGTGGCAGTCGATCACATGCCCCGCCTCTAGTGCGATCTGCGGCGGGACTTTGCTGTCGCACAGGCCCGGAATGCTTTGTGGGCAGCGGGTGTGGAACACGCAACCCGTTGGGCGCTGCGCGGTGGTCGGCAGAGCGCCCACCAGCTTGACACGCTCTGCCGCCTCATCGCCAATGGCGGGGGCCGAGGACAGCAGGGCCGCCGTATAGGGATGATGCGGGCCGGAAAACACTGCTTCAGACGGACCGATTTCCAAGACTTGGCCCAGATACATCACCGCAATCCGGTCGGACAGATACCGCACCACCCCCAGATCATGTGAGATCAGGATATAGCTGACCTGAGTTTCCGCCTGCAAATCCGCCAACAAATTCAGGATCGCCGCCTGCACCGACACATCCAAGGCCGAGGTTGGCTCGTCACAGATCAGCACTTGCGGATCGCTGGCAAAGGCGCGGGCGATGGCGACACGCTGCTTCAACCCGCCCGAAAGCTGGCGCGGCATTGAGGCCAAGTGACGTTCGGTCAGCCGCACGCCGGTGGTCAGCGCCTGCACGCGAGCCTCGCGCGCCGCACCTTTCAGCCCGACCAGCAGGGAAATCGTGCGCTCTAACATCCACCGCACGGTGTGAGATCGGTTCAGCGCGGAATCCGGGTTTTGAAATACGATCTGGATGGATTTGACCTGATCGCGTGTGCGCGCGGCGGTGCGCCCGGCAAGGGGCTCGCCCGCAAACTTCAGTTCGCTGCCCTTATCCGGCTGCAACAGGCCCAACAGACAGCGCGCAAGGGTGGTCTTGCCGCTGCCAGATTCACCGACAAGACCCAGAGTCTCGCCCTTGCGCAGTTCAATTCCAATGTCACGCAGCACGCGCTGGCGTTGATGGCCGTCTCCAAAACTTTTCGACAGGTTTTCGATTTGCAATATCGGTGCCGCCGGCTCAGGCCCGCGCAAAGTCCCGCCCGCCTTGGCAACGACGGGCAAAGCCCCGGCGCGTTCAGGGTAGTGGCATTTGCTGGCATGGCCATCCGAGACGCGAAACGCAGGCTCGATCGAACGGCACAGATCATCGGCCACCGCACAGCGCGCGGCAAAGACGCAACCGCTGATCGTCTCACCCGGCACCGGCAGAAAACCGGGGATTGTCGCCAGCGGAGCCTGATCTTTGCTGCGCCCGGGTTGCGGCAGGCAAGACAACAGCCCAGCCGTATAGGGATGCTGCGGGGCGTTGAAAATCTGCGCGGTCGGGGCTTCTTCGACCAGACGGCCCGCATACAGCACGCCGACGCGGTCACACATCCGGGCGATGACGGCAAGGTTATGGCTGATGAACAAGATCGCGGTGGAGAGCTCGCGGCGCAGATGCTGAATCAGGTCCAATACCTCGGCCTCGACCGTGGCATCAAGGCCCGTGGTGGGTTCGTCCAGCACCAGCAGCGTGGGATTGCTGGCAATCGCCATCGCAATCGCCACCCTCTGCTGCATCCCACCCGAAAGCTGATGCGGATAGCGGCCCATCACCAGTTGCGGGTCGCTGATCTGCACTTTGGCAAGGATTTCGACCGTCCGCGCGACCCAATCGGCACGCGGCACGCCTGCCAGTTCAAACACCTCTTGCACCTGCCGTCCGATGGTCAGCGATGGGTTCAGGGCTTTGCCGGGGTCTTGATAGACCATGGCCACCGATTGGCGTCGCAAGCGCCGCAACGCGGGCGCAGTCATCTGGCCAATATCTTGGCCGTCGATCAGGATGCGGCCTTGGGTGACAGCCCCATTGCGCGGCAGATAGCGCAAAGCGGCAAAGGCCGCCGTTGATTTGCCGCAACCGGATTCGCCGACAAGGCCATACGCCTCGCCCTTGCGGATTTCCAAGCTTATGCCCGCCAATACCGAGCGGGATACCCCCTTGACGCGGTAGGAGACGGAAAGGTTTTCAAATTGCAAAGCGGGGATGGTGTCAGTCATGGCGCAGGCTTTCAATGCCATCGGCAATCAAATTGATGCCGATGATCAGCGAGGCGATGGCTGCGCCGTCAAACACCACCGTCCACCAAAACCCGCCGCCGATCAGCCCATAGTTGGACGAGATCGACAGCCCCCAATCAGGCGAGGGCGGCTGAATGCCAAAGCCGATGAAGCTAAGTGTGGCGACGGTGAAAATCGCATAGCCAAGGCGCACGGTCGCCTCGACAAGGATAGGCGGCAGCACGTTAGGCAGGATTTCGACGAACAGGATGTAAAACGTGTTCTCGCGGCGCAATTCGGCGGCGGCGACGTAATCAAAGCCACGCTCGGCCAGAACCGCGCTACGCACCGTGCGCGCGATCACCGGGGCAAAGCTGAAGGCGATTACTACCATGACAGTGACTGTCGAGGTGCCCAGTGCTGTCAGCGCCAACAGCGCCACGATCACCGTCGGCAGCGCCAGCACGGCATCGACCACGCGGCTGAGTGCTTCGTCAATCACGCCGCCGAAATAGCCCATGGTCAGGCCTAAAGCCGTGCCAAGCACCGTGCTGAGCGCCGTGGCAATCGGTGCCACCGTCAGAATATCGCGCGCACCGACGATGACGCGGGAAAACACATCACGGCCCAGCTGATCGGTGCCGAACCAATGCTCAGACGAGGGTGGCATCAGTGAACTAAGCAGATCATCGGCAAATGGATCATAGGGCACCAGATGCGGCCCAAACAGCGCGCAAGCGACCCAGAACAGCACGATCACCACGCCGATATCAAAGCTAGGCGACCGCGACAGCCGCCGCAGATCGCCGCGCCAGCCCAAGGCTGCGGTTTGCGGGTTCATTCCTGACCTCCAAAGCGGATACGGGGGTTCAGCCGCGCGTAGAGCAAATCAGCCAGCAGGGTGGTCAGCGCGAACAAAGCGCCGATCGACATCACGCCCGCTTGCAGCATCGGGAAGTCCTTTTTCTTTGCAGCCGTGTAGATTAGACTGCCAATACCTTGATAATGAAACAGAATCTCGATCACCACCAGCCCGCCGATCAGATAGACGGTCTGGGTGGCAATGACGCTGATGGTGGGCAGCAAAGCGTTACGCAACACATGCCGCCAGATCACTTGGGGGTAACTCAAGCCCTTCAACACGGCGGTGCGGGTGTAATCGGCATCCAGCGCCTCGATCATCCCGGCCCGCGCCATCCGGGCGATATAGCCAAACAGGATCAGCACCAGCGGGATCGCGGGCAGGATCAGATGGTAAAGCTGCGTCAGCGGCCCAGCACCGTCCTCCCAAGTCGCCGAGATCGGAAACCAACGCAGCCAGACGCCAAAGATCAGGATCAGCAGGATGCCCGAGACAAACTCCGGCACCACCGTCGCCGACAGCCCCACCACTGACAGGATGCGGTCGGTCGGGCGGCCCCGGTACAGCGCTGCGATCACGCCGCCGAAAATCCCCAATGGCACCACCAGCACAAAGGCCACGATGGCGAGTTTAGCCGAATTCAGCAGCGCCGTGCCAAGAAAATCCGCGACAGGCGCGCGATAGGCATAAGACATCCCCAGATCGCCGCTGACAAAGCCTGCAATCCAATCGCCATATTGCACCAGAACCGGGCGATCCGTGCCCATTTGGTGGTTCAGCACTTCGACCGCCGCCTGATCGGCAAACGGCCCCAGCATTGCGCGTCCAACATTGCCGGGCAACAGATGCCCACCCGCAAAGATCAGCACGCTCAGCAGCCACAGAGTCAGCAGCGCCAGTAGCGTGCGCTTAAGGATATATCTGGAAATCGCAACTCTCCTGGACAGATAGAGGGCGGGCCGCAGGCGATCGGCGGCCCGAATGAAGGTTTATAGGCTTGCTTGTGCCAGCATGATATGGCCCATCGCGGTCGCCACGATCCCTGTCGCGCCCGCCTTGGTCACGGTGAGGAAGTCGTAGAAATACGAGAAGATCACCGGGGTTTCATCGAGCAGCAGCGTCTGGATCTTGCCCGCCGATGCGCGCTGCGATTCCAAATCTAGCGAGGCGATATAGCCCTTCACCAGCGTATCATACTCGGCATTGGCGAAATGCGCCGAGTTCCAGGTGCCTGTGCTGGTCAGCGGCGCTTGCAGGAACACGTTTGGCACCCCGCGATGGCCGTAATCGGTGATGCCCATTTCGGAATCAAGCCAAGGCGATTTGCCCGGCACTGCATCGCCGTAATAAGCGCCCTGATCCATGATGTTCAGCGTAATATCACCGCCGATTTCCTTGACCGCATTCTGGATCAGCACCGCGTAATCTGGAATCTCCAGATATTTCTCGGTGGTCAGCGTGGTCTTGAATCCCCCCGCCATCCCCGCCGCTTCCATCAACTGCTTTGCCTCGGCAATGTTCATCTCGCGCTGGGCGATGCTGCTGTCGGTCGAGGGATAGGCCGGCATGAACGGGCTGTCATTGCCGATCTGCGCCTTGCCACGCAGCAAGCCTTGCACGAATTTTGGGCGATCCAGTGTCAACGCAATTGCGCGGCGCACGCGCTTGTCTTTGAAAGGTTCCATGTCGGTGCGCATATGCACCTGATGATGCGTCGAAGACGGCGTGGTGACGATATTGAAGTTCGGATCGGCCAGAAGACCCACGGCTTGCAATACCGGGACTTGTTGAATCAGGTCGATTTCGCCAGCCTGAAGCGCCAGAATCTGCGGCTGATAATCGTCGTAGAATTTGATCTCGATCCGGTCGGGAAGTGCAGCCGCCCCCCAATAATCCGGGTTGCGCACGAATGACGCACCAACTTTCGGGGTGTATTTCTCTAGCTTGAACGGGCCGGTCCCGATCATCGTTGCCTCAAAATCCTCCGGCATCTCGGCAGGCAGGATTACGGCATTATAGTTGTCGGTCGATACCGCATAGGGGAAGTTGCCATTGGCGGCATCCAGATGGAATTCAACCGTGTAATCATCGACCTTGCGGGTGCCGCCTTTCGACAGCATCCCCGACAGCGCCGACAACGCGTTAGAGCCCACCGCCGGATCAGATAGCCGATCAAAGGTGGCGACCACATCATCCGCGGTCATCAGCTTGCCGTTGTGAAACTTGACGTTCTGCCGCAGCTTGAAGGTCCAGACCGTGCCATCGGCATTCGGCACCCAGCTTTCCGCCAGCAGCGGTACCGCCGACAGATCAGGTGCCGAAAGTACCAGTGGCTCGGCAAATTGCGACAGGATCGTAACACCGCCCGCATCTGCAATCGTCACCGGGTTGATCACGCCAGCAGGCACGATCTGACCAAAGCGGATGGTGCCGCCCGGCGTGCCAGCGCGCGCGGCAACCGGGGCAAGCCCGAAGCCCAACGCCCCCGAAATCCCACCCAACAGTGGCGCAGACAGGCCCAGAACCGAGCCATAGCGCAGAAACTCGCGGCGGCTGACGGCCTCGCGCACCACACCGTCGATCAGATGGTTCTCGTGTTCACTGCGTCCACGGCGCAAAATATCCAGCAATTTGTGATTGATTGTCATATTCGTCTCTCCGGCTGTTGGGAAAAGCGCCATCTGGCGTGGCTTGAGGCGGTTCGGGGGCGGGATCGGCTGAAACATGGCTTCAGACCAACCAGGCGGGCACCCAGCATTGACCCGGCTGCGTTGCGCAACATGCCTGACTCAATGGCGGTCAATATAGAGTATTGCGGCATCAGAGTCCTTGGTTTTGGGTAAGGAAGCGTCGCTAAAGACGTGGGGTTCGACAAGTTGGCAAAATCTTAGCCTGACTTAGAAAATATAAGTCACAAAGCCACAGCTGAACACTTTTGTTTCAGCGCAAAGTATCGAAACCTGCCGGGTATGGCCCGACAAAAGGGACCAAAATCCAGAAAGGCCACGCTGTGCAAAAGATCATCATAGATTGCGATCCCGGCATTGATGACGCTGTGGCGATCTTTCTGGCGCTGGCCGCGCGCGACGATATTCAGGTGCTGGGCATCACTTGTGTCAAAGGCAATGTCGGGCTGGGCAAGACCTACCTGAACGCGCAACGGATTTGTGCCGCGGCGGGGCGACTGGATATCCCGGTGCTGCGCGGCATTTCGCGCCCGATACTGGCTCCTGCGGATCTTGCCGCTTCGGTGCATGGGGTGGATGGCTTGGGCGATACTGGCCTACCGCTGCCTAGCGATTTTCCGCAAACAAAGACCCATGCAGTCGATTTCATCCGACAACAGGTCGATAAGTACCCCGGCGAGGTGGTGGTTTGCGCCCTTGGGCCGCTGACGAATGTGGCGGTGGCGCTGCTGTTTGACCCGTTATTGGGAAAAAAACTGCGCTCCATCGCATTTATGGGCGGCGCCGCTTATTGCCCAGGCAATATGAACGATTTCGCCGAGTTCAATTTCATGGTTGACCCACATGCCGCCGAGATTGTGCTACAATCCGGGGCACAACTGGTGATGTTCGGTTTGGATGTGACGCAACAGACCCGGATCGAGGAACTCCATCTAGCACGCCTACGGCAGAACGGAAACGTTTGCTCCGACATCGCAGAACGGCTTTTGACCGCATATGCCAAGGGTGATCAGCATTTGCACGACCCGTGCGTCGTTGCGTGGTTGATCGAACCGTCTATATTTTCGGGAACACAAAGTCGGGTCAGAATCGTGACTGAGCCTGGACCGCAGTTTGGACGATCAATGGCGAACATCGACCCGCATGGAAATTGCCTCGTCATGACGCAAGTTGACCAGCAAAGGCTGTTCTCCATTTTGCTATCAAAACTTGCGCAATGGCCCTAGGGAAATCTCCAAGATCACTCGGCGGGCCGGTCGTTGCGGCGTGAACGAATGACCGCAGTTCGACGTTGCTGCGGTCGTCATGCCGCGCCTCAATCAGGCCGTTTTCCGCTCTGCCTGTTGATCAAAGCCGGAAATGTTGCACGGCTGGCAAACGGCCGCTCCAGCTTGATGCTGCATCTGCTCTGCCGCGACGCCGTCAGACTGCTTACCGCCCTCTTCGTCGATGTCACCTACTTACCCACGGCCGCACCTTCGGCATCGCCGCCGTCACCTCGACCTCCCGCAACATGCCACCCGCCAGCAGCCCGTCCCGCACCCAATCCAGCGCCTGCCACCAATCCTCATAGCCGCGCCGGGCGGAGGCGATCTGCTCTGGGTGCGGCCTCCAGGTCACTGGGCATGCCAGAACCTCGACCGTGCGCCAGCGCCCGCGGTGCAGCACGCGTTCCACGCCCACCACCACCGTGGTGGATCGCTCGCCATGCTGGTTGCTCTTAGTCTCCACCGGCACGCAGCGTGGAACGACGCCGGGGAGCCAGTCTGGCGTCATCCCCGCGCGCGCCAGTTCGGCGACGTAGATCGCCATGCGGTTCCCGCCCAATCTGTCGGGCATCCCGGCCAAAGTTGCAGCCACGACCTCGGCATCCTCATGGGTGTAGGACTGCGATTTATGGCCACCGCCATCAACCTTGCACCCCAGCCGCGCGCGCTGGATCAGCACGTATTCCATACCAAAGCCGAACCCTTCTTCGTCGATGTCGCGCCGCTGCGGCAGTTCCAACTGCGCTTTTTCCACCCGAAAGGCCCATTCGAGGATCGCCTGCACGCACAGCGCGCGTTTGACCCGAGCACCGCCAGCGCGACTGATCCGTCCCTGCATGCTCATGGCTGCATTCCTTCAAACAGGGTCATCTGTGCTGGGCGCTCCGGCCCATCCATCGGCCGCCAGATCCACGGGCCCGAGGCCATGGGCAGCCGCGAGAGCACGCCACGCGTGCGCTGCTGCCAGTGGGTGAACTCCGTTTCCGAGCAGGCGCAGAGCGCGTGACCGATGGGCCAGCCCATCAACCAGCCGACGAACAACGGGTTCAGCCGCCGCCGCGCCCGGGCTTTCAAGACCCTGCGCGACACGACACGCCCATGCGATGCAATCATCAAAGCCCACAGCGGGCGCGAGATCGGGGCGTGGTGCGAGGGCTGCAGCCCATGCGGCGTGATCGGCGGGACCGGGTGGGTGAAGCCCTGTTCCGCCCGGTAGTGCAGGATATCCATCCGTGACTTGCCGTCGGCGCGGGTTACGCTGGCCGGGCTGCTGCCCTTCCAGTTCTGCGCTGCCGGTGTCGGCCATTGGATTGCCTGCGCACTGAGCTTCGGCTCGCCCCGGCTGTTGATCTTGCCGCGCAGCCGGTCGACCTGATCGTCGGCCACCGGCGTTTGCCATTGCGCCGCCTGCGCTGGCAGGGGAGGCATCCCGCCCGAGCCATAGCTCTGGCCCGGCCCACCCTTCGCCCCATCCGATCCCTTCGGCGTCGACCAGTTGGTGATGCCCAGCGCCAGCGCCTCGGCCTTGCGGGTAAAGTCGCTGTTCCCGGCCGGGTTGTAGTTCGCCGTGCCGGGATGCAGGCTCATCGGTGTGGGCCAGGATGAAGATGCGCAATCGCTGGTGCGCCGCGCCGACTTCTGCCGCGCTGAACAGGCCCGCCGCAGGCGTGTAGCCCATGTGCCAAAGCTCTCGCAGCACGGATTCAAGGCCGAGGGTGACGTGACCTGAGACGTTTTCGAGGAAAACCCATTCTGGTAAACATTCCCCGATGACCCGGGTGACCTCGGGCCAGAGGTGCCGGGGGTCGTTGGCACCCTCGCGTTTGCCAGCGGCACTGAAGGGCTGGCAGGGATATCCGGCAAGGACGATGTCGAATGCTCCGTGGAAGGACCGGACATCGAAGCTGCGGAGATCATCCCAGATTGGCGCGGATGCGAAATATCCCGCGCGCTGGGCGGCGATGAGGACGCTTCGGGGGTAACCTTCCCATTCGACAAAGGCGCGGGTGTGGAAACCGGGTTCGGCGAGCATGACGCCCAGATCCAAGCCTCCGCCGCCAGCGCAGAGGGACAATCCGTGCCGGGGACGTGACACCATGCCATTCACCGCACCCCCCGCTCGCGCAGGCGTTCCGGCGTGACGAGGCCCCGCACCAGCATGGCATCACGGATGGTGTTGCTGATCACGCTCTGGGGCAGATAGCCGTCGGCATTGACCATCTTTGCGTAGAACGCCGCCTTTTCGTCGTCGCTGAGCGGAGGCTTCACTTCGCCCTTGCGCTGCCGTTTGGCTTTCTGGCCGCTGGCATCTGCGGCGGCAGTTTGCGCATCGCGCTGGGCGGCGCGTTCCATGAACCTGTCGAGGGCTTTCGGCCCATCGGGCGGGTTGGGATGATCACCCCGGCTCTCGGTGGCGACCTCAATAATCCGGTCCTCGGTCAACCCGAGGTCATCCCGCCAGCGGCGGACATGGAGCCGCGCTGGCGATCCCTGCCACCACGCGGGCAGAGTGGCGTTGGCTGCAAAGCCCAGCGCATTCAGCAGCTTTGCGAAAAACCGATCAAAATCGGAATCTCGCGCTTGCGCATCCTCCTCCTCCTTTACAGGTTTACTTAGGGTCCAGACTCATTGATCGTCAAAGCCAGAACAAGACGGTTGCGGCGAGAGCGACGGCGGAGAGGAAGACTTTTGGGCATCTGTCGTAACGTGTTGCCACCCGCCGCCAGTCTTTGAGACGGCCAAACATGATCTCAATCCGATTGCGGCGTTTGTATCGGCGTTTATCGTATTTGACAGGCTTCGCGCGTGACTTCCGGCCGGGGATGCAAGGCGTGATCCCCTTGTTTTTCAGGGCGTCTCGGAACCAGTCGGCGTCATAACCCCGGTCAGCCAGCAGCCACGTCGCTTTGGGTAAGCTGCCCAGTAAGGCCGCAGCGCCGGTGTAATCGCTGACCTGACCTGCGGTCATGAAGAAGCGGATCGGTCGGCCGTTTTCGTCAGTGACGGCATGCAGTTTGGTATTCATGCCACCTTTGGTCCGGCCAATCAGACGACCGCGCCCCCCTTTTTCACCCCAAGGCTTGAAGCCGTGCGGTGCGCCTTGAGATAGGTCGCGTCGATCATCACCGTCTTCGGGACCGCCGCCTCGGAGGCCAACCCTTCCATCATCCGGGCAAAGACGCCCATGTCGCCCCATCGCTTCCAACGGTTGTAAAGCGTCTTCGCCGGGCCGTATTCCTTCGGCGCGTCAGACCAACGCAAGCCATTGCGATTGATGAAGATAATGCCGCTCAAGACCCGACGATCATCGACACGCGGCACCCCGTGGCTCTTGGGAAAGAAGGGTTTAAGTCGAGCCATCTGCTCGTCCGTCAGCCAGTAAAGGTTGCTCATTGCTCAGTCTCCTTGCGGAGCCTGAATCACGGCTGCGTTGCAAAATCAATAGGTCCTGACCCTAAGAAGGCACTAAAGGAGCAGGTTGATCCATGGATGGCTATAGTCACTCCCAGTCCGGGCAAGGGCTATGCAGTATATTCTTGCTTGCGGGAAACCGGAAACTTGACGCCCTCGTCAATCGTTTTCGTCGATCCGCCTGAACAGACGGGTGATTTCCAGATCGAGCTGCCTCCCGACTGGGTTAGACGGCAGAATTACGCCGCTTGGTTGAAAATCATGGGTTTGCCGGGCGCTTCCAGTCGGTTGTTGTCTGCGCCCGACAGTCGAGAAGCCTACAGTGAGACGACTGAAGTTCGGATGCAAATCCTTAGAGTTCGAGACCGATTTTTTGCAGTGTCCGGTTTTCTCGGGCGGCCTTCGGCCTTTGCTCACACGCGTTTTGTTGTTGGAATCGAGGTCGATGCACTTCGTGCAGTTAGTTCCGCGATACAGGGTTCCTCAGATGCACTGCGCGGCTATCGCTCACGACGTCGGGACAGCGACGATGTCACTGCGCCGATCAGCATCCTCAATGACGGTACCATGTTCGGCATTTTCTCTAGTCCAGATTTTTCTGGCACAGAGAGTTTCATGCTCTGATAATCTAGGCGGGTCAACGTTCGGGAACTGTCGGAATTCGTATGCGTGTTTATGTCCGATTCCAAGAGACTTTATGCCGTCTCTGGAACATGTTAATTCATACGCGGCAAATCGGTCCAGTTCGACTGTAGTGGCTGCCTGTCCCCGCAACCAAATCTAATAAACATATCAGATACTTAGAACCAGACCTAAACAGTCGGGTTTTTGCTTGTGCAAAACACATCAACGCCACATCAACGTTTGAAGAGTCGCGCTGAAAAAGTGGTGGGAAATCAATCGCCTACCCATAAATCCCGATTTTGCCGCCATCGACCATTTGAGTCTGGCCCGACCGTAATCCTTGTGGCAGCATCGCGCCATGATCGAGTTCCGCACCCTTCCTGATGACCATCCTGACCTGGCATGCTCGCCGCTGTTGCGGGCTGCGCTGCTGACGCTTCGGTATGCGCAGGAGCACGGGGCCATCGGCCTGACTAAAACAATGGCCTTCAAGCGCGTCTTTGTGCATTGGGCGGTCGAACATTTTGACTGGCCCGGAAAAAGCGCTGAAGAAATGTTCCGCTACAGCAAGGTCATCAATGAATACGAATTCCCTCCGCTCGAGGTGCTGCACCAGCTTCTGATCACCCTGCGCCTGGCGCGCCACTTCAAAGGCGAATTCCGTCTGACCAAGCGTGGTGCAGAACTGGCGGACGCGCCAGCGCCGCTGTTTGCCGAACTCATCCCCTTCTTCGTTCTCAAGATTGACCACTCCTCCTATGCCCGTTTTGAAGATCGTCCCTTCGGCAAATGGGATGTGTGGATGAACGTCATCAACGTCGAGGCCGACCATGGCACCACCGAGAGGGCGCTGTTCGCGGCCTTCTACGGCGAGGAGCATGATTGGGACAACGCAGGATGGCGCGAAATGGCGGCGTTCTCCTCCTGCGTTCTGCGCCCGCTTGAATGGGCAGGGCTTCTGGTCCAGACCCGTGGAGAGCGCGAGGGCAAGCACCTTCACCACGTCTTCAAAACACAGCTGTGGCGCAGTGCGATGAGACTGGATACCGATCGCATGCTGCAGCCTATCTCCGTTCAATAGTTGGCCTACGTAACCGGCCCATAGAATACAATAAGCGGGTCATGCTATGCTGCGGTCCGGCTTGCCCTTAAACGGCCATTCGCCGCCAAATGCAGCAATGCACAATTGGAATAGTCGGTTAGATGAAGAGGCTCTCGAGCGCCGAAACAACAAACGCCTGTTCTTGCCGTGTGAGCGACCTGACTGCTTTGGCGAAGGAAGCCAGTTCGCCTGCAAGATGCGCATCTATCGCGCCGGTTTTGGTTGCGCCCAAGACGGGAAGTTTGTCTTCCCTTACCCTTACGAGCAGTGAAAATGACACGACAGACTTCCCAGTGGGCGACTTTGGCAAGCCCGGAATTTGGCCATCCTCCAAGACGCAATCACCTTTGAATCCGGAGCCGGAGTTCAGAAAAAGAAATGCGAAGATCGTCTCGTGCTCTGTCCGACCAAGGCAAAGGTGAAATTTTTCCTTGCCTGCGATGGTCGAGTGGAAGCGGATGACATCACCAGCTTCATACATACGACGAGTATTCAGCCAACGTGGCGGCTTGCTCGAAATTTGGCTCCTCGAAAAGCAGGCCGAGCTTCATGGCATAGGCCGCTCGACCACCATCTTCACGCCAAGCATCGACGTAAGCGGGGTCTTCGTGAGTCAGCCGTCGAATCTGACTAAAGCCCAACGACTGAACCACACCGAGCGATTGAGTCAAAACCTCGATATCGCTCGCTGACAGAAAATCTTGAGGATCCAAAGCTTCATCGACGGGGAAGAAATGCTTCGTCGACTTGATGTGCGGAACCGATTTCCAAGGCACACCATGAAGTTGATGGTCACGCATAGCCTTCTCATTTCCTTTGAGAAGATCATAGGCGAGCGATGGGACCGGCCCGTGAAACATCGCACAGTAGTTATCGTATGTTACTGGCCTTCCCCATTCGTTCAGATGGGCACGGTCTGCGAGGAACAGTGTTTTGACCAGATCATACTGCGACACGTTTCGGCCTCGCCGCTGGGATTCGACCATAACGAAGTATAGCGCGGCCACGATGCGGTCCACGTTAGGCTTCATCTCGACATGCTCAGGGATAGCGTTGCTCATCACTCGGACCTCTATGGTCGCTGCATGTAAAGGAATCTACCAGAATTCCAAGATATGCGAGAAAAAAGTGAACATGTTGTGGCCGTGCAGCGGATGCGCTGAATTCTATGGGTGCGACGCCGCTATGCCGCTTGACCGCTTTCCACCCTTTATGCCCGCGGCACTGGTGCGGTGGCCATCTTTGGCACCAAGGTCCGCTTTCCTGGTGCTGACGTGACCTGCTCCCACCGGCTGAGGGCGTCCGCTTTCCCCCGCCCGAAGTTGCCGCGCGAGGAACAGTTTAGGGTCCCACGCGCACTGCGTAGCGGGCTGCCGACCGCGCTCAGATTTGCCATTTGGAAGAAAATGCGTTCGACATCACGCATTCAGCGATCAACCACTGACCACTGCGCCCAAGTAGAAGTTGAGCATCTCGTCAAGCGAGGTCGGGTTCCGCCGCAGGCGGCTCCGCAGGGCAGCCCCCTCCCAGCAATTAACCAGCAGGTCGGCCATCTGCCGCACATTGGTATCTGCGGCGACTTGGCCAAGTTGCCGCGCTTCTTCCAGGCAACCAGCCACCCGTTGGGCAATTGCGGAAAAGCAAGCTTCGATCTTCTGTCGAAACACCTCGCTGACACCCGACAGCTCTTGGCCGAGGCCACCAAGAAGGCAAGGCACCTGCGATGCTGGCAATCTCGCCGATGTGATCGCCGAGGAAAGCGATGCTGGTCTGGAATATTCCGCCCGTCCGCGTGGCATCGGCCAGCGCATTGGCCACCGTCTCCAGAGCCGGTGCCACCGCCACCGTCAGTTGGTTCGTGAGCCCAAGCCAGACCAGACCTAGCCGGTCGATTGCATCACCTGCCGTCCGGATCTGATCGGCGTCCTGATCGGAAACCGCCACCCCGAAGTCCGTGATGTCCTGGGAGGCTTGGCGCAGCGTGGCGCTGTCGATCCGGCTGAAGGCAAGAGCTGCCTTGTCGCCGAAGAGGGCCGAGGCCACGGCAGCACGCTCGGCAGGTGGGACGAACTTTGTCAGCGCGTCCTGAATGGCGACGATGCGTTCATCGAGCGGTGCCGCCTTCATAAACGAGATGCGCTGCGCCGGGTGGCGGGGCGACAGCGCATCCATGATCTCGCGCAGGTAGGGCGTCCGGGCTGTGCGATAACGCCCCGGTTCAGCGCTGGCACGCGACGACAGCCATGCATACGCGGGCATTGGCGTGCAGCGACGGGCTTCATGATGCTGACTGACATGCTGGTTCCATCCACGACCATATTTCCGCGGTGATTTCTTCCAGCGGCTTTCCTTCAAGCGTGGTTCCTCTGGAGTACGCGCTCCATTGCGTTTCCTTGCCTTGTTCGGTCGAAAACTCGGGTGACAAGCCCACCGGACAGGTCGTCGGTATGGCGGTTTCCCTCCGGCTGAACGTTCCCCTGATCGTGTCAGCCAGTTCTTGGCTATCGATCTTGACCGCCTTTGGCAGTGTCCACAGATCATAGAAATCTTTCATCCTGCTGTTGGCGATGCCCAGCGCGACCACCGCCTGAAACTTCTCGGCGATTACGGTCGCAGGGGAATAGGCACGTATGGATGCCGTCGGGAAATCCAAAAGGGAGCCGTAGTCGATCTGGTATTTTGGGTCGCCGAGGGCATCGCCGAACCCGAGGTCCACGGTAATCGGAATCTGGGTGGTTCCCAAATAGGCGGTCGTGCGCAGGCGCATGCCGCCGTAAACCTGATCTTCGCGGATCGGGGCGGCCGTCAGATTGGCTGCGTCATAGATCAAGCCGTCACCGCCGTCGATCGCAAGGATCGTTGAAAAGGCTTCTTTCAACGCGGCTTCTTCGTCAGACCCAAATGCCAGGAAATCTATGTCCCGCGTGAACCTGCCAGTGTCGGCCGTCCAGAGCGTGACCAGCATTCCGCCTTTCAGGACGAAGCGATCACGATAATCAGAGACCGACAGGCGGTAGACCAGCCGCTCGAGGCCAAAGGCAACGAGGACGACATCGAAGACCTGCCCCTCTTGCCGTGCCAGGTTGAGCAGGCGCTGCCGGACGGAGGCTGCGATATCCTTGGGTTGCTTAGCCATTGGATGTCAGCGCCTCCAGATAGGGGCGCATCTGGTTCCATGCCCCGTTTTGCTGGGCGGCCTCTGCCAGTTGTCCCGGCGTTGCCTTGCGCTCGTTGAGGGCAGACTTCATGGCCTCGATGGCCACAGACCGGTCAACCAGCTTCGGGTTTCTGAAGGCGTCAGCAATCGATTTGGTGATGGAATACACCCGCACATCGACGCCGTGGATGTTGTGAACCTCAAGCCCGTTCGTCAGATAGGGTTCGCGAAACCGAACAACGCGGATTTGGGGATAGTCGATCTTCGGGGCCCAATCCTTCGCGCCAACTGCGATCCAGATTTTGCGTGGCAGCTGGTCGGTCAGTTGGTGAAAGGACAGCGACGAAGTCAGGCAGATCACTGCTTTCGGAGCCCGCTTTGCGATCTCGATCAGCGCCGAATGCAGATCCGGTTCGCTGTCTGGCAGTTGGTAAAGACCGCGTCCGATACGAACAACAGCGCCCTCGGCAACTGCGCGCGATATTGCCGTCGCGGCCACGCCAATCGCCGCCAGATCCCTGGACCGGGCTGGTGCATGAGCCTCCATGAAGTCGATCATTCGGGCACGTTGGCTGTGATCCGCGATCATCGGCGTTAGAAATCCTCGGACAGACTTGGTTTTTGTCCTAGGTTTTGTAACACAAGGAGGCGCTCAGGGCAACCAGCACATCTGTGCCGCCTGTCCGCCAGCCGTTCGGCCATGGCAAGAAGTGTCAAAAGCACCGTGTCGGAGTGTTGTGCGAGCACGATCAGGTGCTCTCCGCTCGGTCCCCGTTCGCCGGAAAGCCAATACTTGACAGTGCGTTCGCTCGCCCCCGTCCAGCGCATCGCTGTCTTGACGGCTTGGTGGGTCTGGCCCAATTCCGCGCGCAGTGCGGCAGCGATGGCCTTGCGATATGCGGCCTGATCCGCATTGAGGTGCACAGTTGTGCCCTTTTTCGGCACAACTGTGCCCATCTTAGGGTCCAGACTCATTGATCGTCAAAGCCAGAACAAGACGGTTGCGGCGAGAGCGACGGCGGAGAGGAAGACTTTTGGGCATCTGTCGTAACGTGTTGCCACCCGCCGCCAGTCTTTGAGACGGCCAAACATGATCTCAATCCGATTGCGGCGTTTGTATCGGCGTTTATCGTATTTGACAGGCTTCGCGCGTGACTTCCGGCCGGGGATGCAAGGCGTGATCCCCTTGTTTTTCAGGGCGTCTCGGAACCAGTCGGCGTCATAACCCCGGTCAGCCAGCAGCCACGTCGCTTTGGGTAAGCTGCCCAGTAAGGCCGCAGCGCCGGTGTAATCGCTGACCTGACCTGCGGTCATGAAGAAGCGGATCGGTCGGCCGTTTTCGTCAGTGACGGCATGCAGTTTGGTATTCATGCCACCTTTGGTCCGGCCAATCAGACGACCGCGCCCCCCTTTTTCACCCCAAGGCTTGAAGCCGTGCGGTGCGCCTTGAGATAGGTCGCGTCGATCATCACCGTCTTCGGGACCGCCGCCTCGGAGGCCAACCCTTCCATCATCCGGGCAAAGACGCCCATGTCGCCCCATCGCTTCCAACGGTTGTAAAGCGTCTTCGCCGGGCCGTATTCCTTCGGCGCGTCAGACCAACGCAAGCCATTGCGATTGATGAAGATAATGCCGCTCAAGACCCGACGATCATCGACACGCGGCACCCCGTGGCTCTTGGGAAAGAAGGGTTTAAGTCGAGCCATCTGCTCGTCCGTCAGCCAGTAAAGGTTGCTCATTGCTCAGTCTCCTTGCGGAGCCTGAATCACGGCTGCGTTGCAAAATCAATAGGTCCTGACCCTAAGACAATTTTACGAAACGGTTTTCGATGTGCGAGCCATCCCCTTACCGTCTGAACATCCGCGCGATCTGACCGAACGATACATCAACATGAACGACGCAATGCATGCAGCTGGCATCCCGTTAAGCTACTACGGCAATAAGGTGGGCACGCTGAACCATGGCGAAAACGGCCCCCACGTCTATCTCATGACGATGCACAGCGCAAAGGGACTTGATTTCAAGAATGTATTTCTGCCGAGTTTGAACCGTGGGCCGAACAATACCATTGCTCCATCGGAGCCTTTTCAGCCCCGAGTTTGCTTCGTCGGCGTGACCAGAACTTTTGAGAACCTTTTCTTGACTCACTCGAAGGGGGCGATGGAGGCACCATTTGACAATTTGCCGGATGACGTCATTACCAGAATTTCGCCTGCTGGCCCTACAAACGTAGTCGATGAATTATTTTTCTGAAGGGGAGCCATTCCATGCATCGACATATAGTAGTGGTTAGTTTCCTTGAATGGTTAAGTTGGAACGATAGAGGGGCCCTCCGCGTCTCGGCGCAGCGTGTTATCTGGTGTACGAATGATTGCGCCGCATCGGCTTTTCTGAACTCTCTTCAGTTCGCGCCTGATCTGGAACCTGCCGACGACGCTTTTCTTGTCGCTGAAATTAACAGGCCGCCGCGCAACTTCGGCAATGGCATGCTTTTTCTTTCTTTGGATGGCACCAGATTCGAAGCACTGTCAGAGCGGAGTTCCAGACTGCTTTCACCCGCAGCGAAGCGGATGAATGCTGATCTCGAGCTTGCAACTGAAGGTATCCGGGACGCATGGGCTGACTGGAAAGCGCGCTACAAAAGCGAAAGTGCCGATCAGCAGGCACGTCGGATCTGGAGTTGGGCATGGGCGCAGCCTTGGCCGTCTGAGCTGCAAAGCCAGCAAGAGCAGCGTCTTGTGAAGACTAGGCAGTCCCTGGGAGACATGTCTCGGCTTCTTGCTGAGAATTCTGCGCTGCACGAGAAGATCGCCGGAACCTCCGCGGAAACGTGGATTCATATGGCCCTTGCGGCAGAACAAGGAAAACTTCTAGCCCCTGATAAGGATGCGGCCTGGCGTGAGGCATCAAGACCCTACATCCAATCTTGTGCGTCGTCCGGGCAGTTGACTGCCGCCTTTTTCCCGAAAGCTGACGCCGCCTTTTCGAATGCCCTCGCCAAACTCCCTCTCGACCGGATCGAGATGTTAGAGTTGGTAGCAGTGGCGACCGGGGAGCATCATGCGCTACGCATGAATGTTGGGCACGAGCCCGATTTTGAGACACTATTTTCGGATCTCCAGATTCTATCGGACCTCGCTTTTCAAGCTGATCCCAACGGACGAAGCATCATATTGTCCACTGCATTGTTGGCCCTCGGACAATTGTTGCCTGGAACTGCCGTGGTCGCTCTTCAAGCTCAGGCGGATTTTCCAGTTGGTTGGGCAGGAGGGCTGCTCGGGGGAAATGAAAAAATGGAGTTATCCGATCGCGCTGTGTTAACGGAGGCGTCCAAATTGCCCTCTGCAGCCGTGCCTAAATCAATCACCGAGAACGAGTTTGGAAGCGACGGAAGTGCATCTTCAGATGCGGATCCCGAGATCGTCACAGTGGTTGCTGGTCTAGAGGGCAAGACGCAACCCGTGACTGTAACCCATGAAGCTTCCAATGTGCCTACTGCGGCTTCTTCAATTGTCACCCACGTCGAGACAAAGCCAACAGACAATGACTTGGTAGTTCCAAAGGAGGAGAGATTAATCAAACGACGCTCTGGAAGCAAAAAAGCAGTCCCCAAAGTCCCCTCTAAGAATAGCGATGAACAGTTAGCCGATCAAAAAATTGATCTGTTCTCCGAGAAGGATATGCCTGATTAATAACAGAAATCGCCAGAGAAGGTCTGACCCCGGTCCTCACCCTCAAGATTGAAGTGCGACACCTACAGGCCGAAGTGCATAGGATGTTGCCATGGAAAGACACTACAAGTACCTGGATTCCGAGGAACGTGGCGTGAAGTTTGCGGAACATCGGCGGGGATCGAGCCTGCGTTAGATCGGTCAGCTTCTTGGGAGTGACGTTGCCCCCGACTTTTATCCAGGGTGAGCGAGACTCCGGTTTTGAGTTTTGCCCAATTGGGCGGGTTGGGCAACGGGGGGGGTAATCCCCCCCGAAAGTGACCTGCCACCGATATTTCATCCAGCCACGACCGGAGCCCATTGGTCATTTGCGTTGCTCCCCTTCTCTGGACCGCCGGATGATAGAGTTTTCCGGGGGCAGAGCACATTTACGCCTGTCGGCGCGGTTTGAGCAATTGCCCGGCGCGCGGAACTTTCATCGCGTGCAGCGGGTCGGGCGATTGAGCTACCCCCCGAAAATCGGACAGTGACGGAAGCTACGATCTGAGGTCTGCTGATCCCCAAGACGAGCAGATCAGAACATGTCGAAACGCAGGAACCACGACGCAGCGTTCAAGGTATGAACCGCTCCGGGTTTGCCGGAGGCTGATTGACGTTAGTTACGCGGCCATGGGTTCAGTTTCCAGTGCTGCGTAGTAGTTGGCTTCGGCTTCTGCGGGTGGGATGTTCCCGATGGGCTCGAGCAGACGGCGATTGTTAAACCAGTCCACCCATTCCAGCGTTGCGTATTCGACGGCCTCAGCTATTCGGATCGCTACCTTCTGACGCCGATGACCCTGTTGCTGGCAGCAGAAGTTATTCGTGCCGTTCCGGGCGGAAAATCGGCTTCTGTCCATGTGAATCTTGCACCTGGTGATGGGCGTAGTAGCCCACGCGACTTTCCTAGGGTCAGGACCTATTGATTTTGCAACGCAGCCGTGATTCAGGCTCCGCAAGGAGACTGAGCAATGAGCAACCTTTACTGGCTGACGGACGAGCAGATGGCTCGACTTAAACCCTTCTTTCCCAAGAGCCACGGGGTGCCGCGTGTCGATGATCGTCGGGTCTTGAGCGGCATTATCTTCATCAATCGCAATGGCTTGCGTTGGTCTGACGCGCCGAAGGAATACGGCCCGGCGAAGACGCTTTACAACCGTTGGAAGCGATGGGGCGACATGGGCGTCTTTGCCCGGATGATGGAAGGGTTGGCCTCCGAGGCGGCGGTCCCGAAGACGGTGATGATCGACGCGACCTATCTCAAGGCGCACCGCACGGCTTCAAGCCTTGGGGTGAAAAAGGGGGGCGCGGTCGTCTGATTGGCCGGACCAAAGGTGGCATGAATACCAAACTGCATGCCGTCACTGACGAAAACGGCCGACCGATCCGCTTCTTCATGACCGCAGGTCAGGTCAGCGATTACACCGGCGCTGCGGCCTTACTGGGCAGCTTACCCAAAGCGACGTGGCTGCTGGCTGACCGGGGTTATGACGCCGACTGGTTCCGAGACGCCCTGAAAAACAAGGGGATCACGCCTTGCATCCCCGGCCGGAAGTCACGCGCGAAGCCTGTCAAATACGATAAACGCCGATACAAACGCCGCAATCGGATTGAGATCATGTTTGGCCGTCTCAAAGACTGGCGGCGGGTGGCAACACGTTACGACAGATGCCCAAAAGTCTTCCTCTCCGCCGTCGCTCTCGCCGCAACCGTCTTGTTCTGGCTTTGACGATCAATGAGTCTGGACCCTAAAGGACTGATCCATCTATGAACCGACGTTCGATGATCATCGTGCTGTCAACGGTCCTTGGTACGCCAGCCAATGCGCATCCGCATATTTTTGTTGATACACAGCTCGAAATCTCTTTCAACACGGCAGGTGAGGCAGAAGGCGTCCGAATTACCTGGACCTATGATGATCTTACGTCACTTCAGTTTATCGCCGATAGGGGGATGGACGTAGACTTTGATGGAAAGCTTACGCCAACAGAGACAACAGCGCTGTCTGGGTTTGATATGCACTGGGATGAAGGTTACCCCGGCGATACGTTCGCACTAAATGGCGCGGTTCCTTTGCAACTGTCTGGGCCGTCGGACTGGACTGCGGCCTATGCCGATGCAAAAATTACGACGTCGCATTTTCGACGTCTCATCCCACCCGTTGCTCTTGGTTCTGACCCGCTGGTCATACAGGTCTATGATCCCAGCCTGTATTCGGGGTATTACATTGTGGGGGAACCCAAAGTGACCGGGCGACCAGACTGCAACGCTCAAATTCAAAGACCGGACATGAAGGCTGCAAATGAAAAACTCGATGCTGCGATTGCGGCTTTGCCAGGGGATGTCGAAAATGAGTTTCCCGCTCTTGGGGCCATCTTCGCCGAGGGGGTTCGTGTAACATGCGCCGCGCACTCTTAGTTCTCGGCGTCGTATTGGCAGTTTCCCTTCTGATTTTGTGGCTCTCCGGTGGTTTTACGGCTCTGCAAGCTTGGATCCTTGCCGGACAACGCGAAATCCAAAATGCCTTGGCGTCTGCCGTGCGCAAAATCAAAAGGGCGCAACCTGGAGCCCTTACTGCATTGCTGACTGTTTGTTTCAGTTATGGATTTTTGCACGCAGCTGGCCCTGGACACGGCAAGGTCGTGATTGGTGGCTTTGGGCTGGGGCGTCGGGTACCGCTGTTAACGCTGTCTGCGATTTCCTTGGCCGCAAGTTTGGCTCAGGCGGCTGTTGCTGTGGGTTTCGTCTATACGGGCGTTGCCTTGTTGGGTTGGACGCGCGAGCAAGCGCATGGCGTTGCCGATGAGATCATGGCGCCGGTCGGCACTATTGCAATCATCGGTGTCGGAATGTGGCTGATGTGGCGGGGATTGCGCGGGTTGCATCGCCAAACTCAGCGCCAAACTCAGGACGATTCAAGCCATGTCCATGACGAACACTGTGGACATGCCCATGGTCCCAAAGTCGAGGACCTGGACAACCTGACCGGTTGGCGTGATGTTGCGGCATTGATCGCAGGAATCGCCATGAGGCCATGCTCTGGGGCGCTGTTTTTGCTGATTTTGACATGGCAACTGGGCATTGGTTTGGCTGGCGTGGCCGGGGTCTTTGCTATGGGGCTGGGGACAGCAATCGTTACCGTGACTGTTGCCGGTCTAGCGGTGTGGACGCGCGAAGGGGCATTGGCAAGCCTGCCTGGACAAAGCATTGCACGTGTTTTGCCATGGTTTGAAGTGCTTGCAGGTGCGTTGGTTGCAGTGATTGCTTTGTCGCTTTTGGTTCAAGTTATTTGAGACCAATATGGGTCTGATAGGTCTAAGCGGTACGTGCTGGTGCCCTTGCGCCAGAAAACAGAATGCCGTGGCTGAACGAGAGAGCCGTACAATTTTGCCCGATTGCCTTTCCACCTCCGCTGCGATTTGTTCGACGACCAGCGCCATCACTCGGATAGGCCGAGTCACCCAGACATCGCGCTACTGAAGCGCCAGGCGGAACACCAGCGCCTTTGCCCGGGCGCTATCAACCCGCGGCCCTTCTTCTGAATCGCCAGTTGGCGTTCCTGCGCCTGGTAGACCGTCAGCGCAGTGCGGGCTTTTGGATAGGACGAGCCGTCGGCCGGACCGGAAAAGCCTTTGTCGCCGCCCTTGCTGCGGTGCCGCTTGGCCGGGTCGGTCATCTCTCACCGGCGCGCGTCAGACGCGGCTGCATTGATCGATCCATCCCCGTAAACCACCAGCCGCCCGGCCTTGCGTTCCTTCTGAATGGCCCCGCGCGACAACCCGGAATGGCCGGAATACTCCCGCTCGCTCATGCCGTCCATCGCGCCGATACCTCACCTAAAGCAATGTTATTGCTTGGTATTCAGTTGATTACACTCTTGGAAAGAGCGACTCTGATTGTACCAGAACGATGCAACTCACCCTCGGAGATCAAGCCATGACCGCCAAGACCGCAGCCACCGCCAAAGGCCCCAGCGATGCCCTGCTGCTGGAAATCGCCGCCAAACATTTCTGCTTGGAGACGCTGGAAACCCGCAACAGCGACCGCCTCGACTTCCACGATGTGGCGGTCTGGTCGATCCGCGCCGCGCTGGAAGCGGCCTTCGCCGCTGGCAAAGCCGCAACCCGCTGAACAGGAGAACACACCATGACCACCCGCCGCGCCACCGCCACCAACGACAAAGCCCTCGCCGCCTTCGTGGCGGCCAAAGCCGAAATCGACGCCCGGCTTGAGCGCCTGAAAGGCCTGAGCGACGACCACTTCCACGCCAACCCGGACGAGATCCACTGGGGGCATGTTGGTGACCTGCAGCGCTACGCAAGTCTGCTGCGCCAGATGACGGACATCGCCTTTAGCGAGGGCGAATGCGCCGATTGATCCGAAGCACACCGACCGAGCCCCGCGATGGCTGGGCTTGCTTGCGTAGAAGGGCTCGCTTTGCGCCCGCCCATCCAGAGGAGACACCATGTCCTACCAGACGCTGCTGCACGAACTGGCACCCGACTTGAACCCTGCCGGGATCGAAGCGTCGATGCGCCTGCACTATGGCACACTGGACCACCTGCCGCGCGAAACCTTCGTCGCGGAGGTCCAGCTCGCCGCCGACTTGGAAGACCAATCGCCGGGGATACTGCGCAAGATCGCGGACAGCATGGGGATGGCCGTCGATTTTGCCAAGTGGGAGGCCAACCATGCCGCTTGATCCCGCCCAGCGCCATCAGATCGAACAGGACGCCATTACCACCGCATGGGGGGTCGAACGCCTCGCCGCTTGCGACGACGCCATCGCCCTGCTGCGCGAGATCGCCGATCTGGAGCGCGACGACGATGGCGATGTGATCCTCGGGGCCGATGAGAATGGCCACAACGATCTGATGGTCCGCATCACCACCTTCCTTGCCACCCACGACCAATAGGGAACGCCATGACGAAACTCACCGAAACCCAGACCATCGTCCTCTGCGCCGGAGCCCAGCGCCCCGACAACATCGCGCTGCCGCTGCCCAAGGGGCTGGCCGGTGCGGCGGCGAAGATGGCTGTCAGCAAGATGATCGAACGCGGCTGGCTGCAAGAGGTCGATGCCAATTTGCGCAGGGGCGAGCCGCTCTGGCGTGAAACCGGCGATGGTCACGGCACCACGTTGGTGGTCACCGTCGCGGGGCTGCTGGCCATAGGGATCGAGCCGGTGGTCAAGGCCGTGGTCACGATCCACAAACAAGACGCCGAAGAGCCTGCGCCCAAAGTGCCAACGCCGCGCCCCGGAACTAAGCAAGCCATGCTGATCTCGCTGCTTCGGGGGTCCAAAGGGGCCACGATGGACGAGATCATTGCGGCAACGGGCTGGTTGGCTCACACTGCGAGGGGAGCCATGTCGGGCGCCTTGGGCAAGAAGTTGGGGCTGGTCGTAATCTCGGTGAAAGAAGACGTCAGGGGACGGGTCTACCGGATCCGCCCGTCCGAATGACAGATGTCCAATGGCCGCGTTGATCCTTGAGCGGCCATTCATAGCGCGCAGTGTGCCCAAGGCCGCACCCTTGATCATGCGAGTCCACGTGATAAGCTTTCCGGATGTCAAAAACACATTCACATCTCTGGCCCGGCGTGCCACTCGCCCTCGGTGCAGCCGTCCTGTTCGGCGCATCGACCCCTCTGGCAAAACTGCTGGTAGGATCGATGGACCCATGGCTTCTGGCCGGTATTCTCTATCTGGGCGCAGGAGTAGGCCTGGCCCTCGTTCAATTGGGTCGGCCGCTGATTGGGTTGCCCAATCCCGAGGCGGCGCTGCAAAAATCTGATCTGCCTTGGCTTGCCGCCGTGGTCACTTTTGGTGGCATGTTCGGGCCGCTTCTTCTGATGCTGGGTCTGTCCCGAACGTCCGGTTCAACGGGCGCTCTGTTGCTCAACCTCGAGGGACTGGCGACCATGGCAATTGCCTGGATCGTGTTTCGGGAAAACGTCGATCGCCGTCTGCTGCTTGGCGCTGGCGCGATCCTGTGCGGAGCGGTTGTGCTGTCTTGGAACGGAAATGGCCTACGGCTTGATGCGGGCGGACTGCTGATCGCTGGGGCCTGTCTGTGCTGGGGCATCGACAATAATCTAACGCGCAAGC
This sequence comes from Cypionkella sp. PAMC25878, assembly GCF_058135695.1. Lineage (NCBI taxonomy): Bacteria > Pseudomonadati > Pseudomonadota > Alphaproteobacteria > Rhodobacterales > Paracoccaceae > Cypionkella > Cypionkella sp. PAMC25878. Next base: position 1,820,167 of record NZ_CM176871.1, read on the forward strand.
TCTCTGCAACGGACCCGGTTCAAATCGCGATGATCAAGGGGCTGGTTGCAGGCTGTGTGAATTTTACGCTGGCGCTCTGGCTTGGAGCTGCGATGCCAGGGGTGGGACTTTTCGCCGCTGGCGCAATTATCGGCTTTTTGGGGGTCGGGGTAAGTCTTGCCATGTTCATGCTGGGACTGCGCCATTTGGGAACCGCGCGGACAGGGGCTTACTTTTCACTGGCGCCCTTCATTGGGGCGGTCCTTGCCCTTTTGTTGTTCAAGGAGGCGCTGACGGGCACGCTGGTTGCGGCCGGATTGATGATGGCGCTGGGCCTTTGGCTGCACCTCGCCGAACGACATGACCACGAGCATCAGCATGAGGCGCTGGAACATGAGCATGCCCACAGCCACGATGAACACCATCAGCATGAACATGATGGCCCGATAACCGAACCGCACTCACACTGGCATCGACATGAGCCCATGCGGCACAGACACCCGCACTACCCCGATTTGCACCATCGGCACATTCACCCCGATGCGGCGCCATAAACCGGGCAACCCGCAAACGATCCCCAATATGCGCTTTAGTTCCCGCTGGCTGGCCGCGAACCTCACCACAAATCGATGCCGTCGACCTTTGCGCTTGACGCTCAAGGATGCCGCCGATCAGACGCCAATGTCTCGATCAGGCCTATTGCGAAGTCCAGATCGATTGCGGGCCACCTAGCTGTTTTGGGGCCATTCGGTCCCTGGCTTCCGCAGGGTGGCTTCCACAAAGTGGATTCCCTGGCTTCCGCGAAAGAATCCAGCTTGATCAGGTCGTGATTTCATAAGTAATTGATATATTGATGTTTATTTGACTGGATTCCGCCAAGTGGATTCCGCCTGGATTCCCCGGTGAAGAAGCCAGTCGCTAGCGAAATGCCGCGCTGCGCCCCCCGCATACAAACAGGGCCGGGGAGGAACCATGCCAGGGGGGTGGGGCCGAAGAGAAAGCGCCCGAGAGGATAACCTCCGGGCGCAAATCTTCGCGATTCAATTCATGCATCAATGGGGGCAGCGTTTTCAATGGATTGCTGGACGATCCGTGCCCAAGGATCCAGTCCAGAAGTGACCTTACGGCGCGTAGAGAGAAAAGATGCCCCCTTCGAAAAGGTACCATGCTGATTTGCGGGCCTCATTCGTAACAAAGGGGTAGAGCACTTGTCGACGAAACGGGTCGCCCTTTCCCTCGCAGGTAACCCGGTGAACGAAGATCTTGGAGGTTGAAAGCCGTATTCCGTCTTCCTCCGCCTTGAATAGTGCAAATTCGGGGTTGGCGAAGAAATCCTCCGGTTCATAGGTCGTGTAGGTGGAAGACATCCCGGCGAAATCGCAGTTGAAGAAAACGCCTTCGGCAAATCCACGGTTGAAGGTCTGCGACCGTCCTATCACGTCAGTTGTGCTGATAAACCAAGGCTCGCCTGAGAAGCCGACGACCGACCAAGTAGTATCGATGAAATCAGCCCTTGCTGCAGAGGCAAATGCCAAGACCAAGGGAAGGGCGAGCGCGAAACGCGGGACTGTGCCCTTGTCAGTATTTGAAGGTCGAAGTGCCATTTGCCGCCTCCGTTTCCATAGCGATGCAGCCCTCTAGAATTGAATATGATCCGCCGCTTACGCGGCCAACCTCATCACAATATGATTGGATCCGACTGGGTATAGCGCTCCATCGCGCCTTTAGCCCATTGTAGGCGGTCTGTTCCATGTCAACGCAACCGTTGTAGATCATTGCTGATCCGCCACTCACATCGGATACAGTCTGACAATAACCCGCGACGTCGTAGCGTGGGACGGCATCAGCGAAGGCGGGCGATGCGATGGACAGCAGTATTATCGCATTGAAAACTGCATTCATTCAAATTCCCCTATCAGTCCCATGAAGCAAAGCAGGGCAGTTCGATCTTTCCATGTCGAGATGACGGCAAACTGTTGGCAAGAGAAGTCTAACTCAGCGCTGGCGCTGACTCCGTTATGGCCAGCGCTCCCCTCGCGCGGCCATCTGACATAAGTCCCTTGAACTCAGTTTCACCCATTATCCGGATCGGATGGCCCGCTTCGCGCATTTCCTCTGCCTTGCGGTACTTGCTGCTCTTAACATGACCTCCAAGCACGGAAAGGTCCTGGTCGCCCACGATCAGGTGGGTTGTCTGTTTCGTCACGCCCGCTTTCACTTCCATGCCAAACTTGGCCGCGAGGTATGTCGCCTCTTCGCGCGAAATGCTCAGGCTGCCGGTGAACACTGCGACCGCACCGGCGAGTGGCCCGGAGGGATTTGCCGGAGGCAACGGCTTTGTCGCAAACCGGCTTTTTGTTACGGGGAGGACCAGTTCGTCAAACGTTACGGCCAGCCGGGTTTCGGCATGGAGCACTACCAGAGCTGCGGCGCGGGCATCTTCACCGGCATCGTGATGGTGAAAGTGCAGGTTGAGAGTGCGCTTGAGGTTCGCGAGCCCGTGACCGCCGTTCCCCTTCAACTCGGGCCATGCCCGCCTCGCAATCGTGACGCTGTCGCTCCAGCGAAGGTCTGGTTGGGGGATGCCGCAGAAACCACAGGCTGCGTTTACGGCCTGCTTGTCGAAATTGCTGTGTTGGACGAGATGATGCCGTGTTAGCAACGGCAGCAGCATACCCAAAGCATCAGGGAAACGGGGGGTATCGGTCACATGATTAGGTCCGATTCCATGAAGTTGGATGTTGAATGGGTCAAATCGGGTGCCGGGATTGACCAGCATGGAGAAAGTCTGGATCTGATTGTCGGCCTGCACACAGGCCAGGCCGATCTGGCAGATGCTGGCCACATCGCTGCAGGCGGTTTCAACATCCAGCGCGATGAAGCGGAAATTGCCGTCGGGCACCCGGTGGACATGGGGGAATGTTGGCCGGGCCTGTGTGCGGACGATTTGGGGTGACCGGATCTCGGGTTCGACTAGTAGCGGCTGGCTTCGTTGTGGCGGTTCGGGGGAGCGGCCGAAAAGCCAATCAAAAAGCGCCATTGGTAAATTCTCCGAAAATTCAAACCGCTGACCGGCTGATTCCGGTCCTCTCTTGCATTCAATAGCACATTTGCAGTCCGTGCGACCCTTGAGGTGTCGCTCAGTGCTGGACGTAGGGGTCGGACTTGCCCCAGCGGACTTTCACCGGCCTTTTTTGTGCGGCGGTTTTTGCTGTTTGTTTGTGAATTGTTCTTGTTCAGGAGCTCAAGTTCAGACACTGTGTCAGAAAAAGTCCCCCCGGCGCTGGCGGAGGGTCGATGCTGGGAGAGCGAGCAGATATGACGGATTTCGGGACGCTGTTGCAGCAGGCGGGTTGGTCGGTGCCGGATGCAGCCAAGATACTGGGCTATTCCGAAGGTCACATCTATCGCTGGAAGCGTGGAGAGGAAACACCCCGTGATGGCGTGCTGCACCTCCTCCGACACGAGATCGGCGCACTGACTCAGTCTCACACTGATAGCGCCTTCACTTTTATTGACCTCTTTGCTGGCATCGGCGGGTTGCGCAAAGCCATGGAGGGTGCGGGTGGGCGCTGTGTGTTCACCTCGGAATGGGACAGGTTCGCCCAGCAGACTTATCACGCCAATTTCCCCGACAACCGGCCAATCGCCGGAGATATTCGCGAGGTTGAAGCCGCGGATATCCCAGATCATGATGTTCTGGTGGCTGGCTTCCCTTGCCAACCTTTCTCGATTGCCGGTGTCTCAAAGAAGAATGCGCTCGGGCGGCTGCATGGATTTCTTGATGAAACTCAGGGCACATTGTTTTTTGACGTACTGCGGATCCTGATGCATCACCGGCCACAAGCCTTCCTGCTGGAGAACGTCAAGAATCTCAAAAGCCATGATCAGGGCCGTACATTTGAAGTGATCCGCCGAGCGCTGACGAACGAACTGGGCTACACGCTGGAAACCCGGATCGTTGATGCGGCGCATTTTGTGCCGCAGCATCGCGAGCGGATTGTGATGGTCGGGTTTCGCCAAAAGACCGGCTTTTCGTTTGATGACATGCAGATGCCTCGTCGTGGCAGCCGAAGGATGCGCCATGTGCTGCATCCCGAAGATGGCGCCGAGAACCCGGAAAGCCATTTCACAGTTGGCCCGGATGCGCGGGTGAGCGACAAGTATACGCTGAGTGACAAGCTCTGGCGGTATCTCCGGGACTACTCGGACAAGCATAAGGCCAAGGGTAACGGATTCGGCTTCGGACTGGTGGATGGCGACAGCGTCGCGCGCACGCTTTCAGCACGATATTACAAAGACGGGTCGGAAATTCTGGTTAGTCGCGGTGAAGGTCAGAACCCGCGTCGCCTGACGCCACGCGAATGCGCAAGGCTGATGGGCTACGACCCAACTTTCCGGATCCCGGTATCCGACACGCAGGCCTACCGGCAGTTTGGCAACTCGGTCGCGGTTCCTGTCTTTGCTGAAGTGGCCCGGCTGATGCGCCCGCACATATTGGCCCTGAAGAGTGGTGTTCAGGAGCAGCCTTTGTCCGCAGTTGGCTGACGTCCATGACGCTGCCACGCGTAGCCGGAACATGGCGGCAATCCACGGCAAAAATACGAAGCCCGAGATGCTCCTGCGGCGTGCGTTGCATGCACGGGGTTTTCGCTATCGGCTGCATGAACGTCGATTGCCGGGGCGGCCTGATCTGGTATTTCCAAAGTACCACGCTGTTGTTTTTGTGAACGGATGCTTTTGGCATGGACACCAATGTGACCAGTTCCGCTGGCCGGATAGTCGTGAAGAGTTCTGGTGGGCAAAGATTGGCGGAAACGTTGCGCGAGATGGAGTGAATATCGCGGAGCTTCAAGGCGTCGGCTGGCGTGTCGGTATTGTTTGGGGATGCGCGTTGAAGGGCAAGGGACGCCTTGGAGTGGAAGCAGTGGTTGACGCCATCGCGGGATGGCTATCCTCTGAAGGCCGCGATCTTGTCGTGCAAGGCGGGAGCCGCCAAGATGCCAGCATGTAGGCCCGGGGTGAGTGGATGAAATTCGGTCAGCTTTCTGATCTCTTTGCAGGCGCTGGAGCCAAACACCTGAGTGAGGTTGAGGTGAACCGCCTGCGCTCAAATCAGCACGAGTTTCAGGGGGTGGGAGGTTTTCGCGCCTTTCTTGGAACGCCTCCGGAAAAGGTGACATTCCCGGCTACGTTTTATTGGCTGGATGACGATGACGACACACGACCTGAACGGTTGAATTCCTTCTGTACCTGGAGCGATGTGCGCCGTGGCAAGGTCGGACGGAGCGCGGAATACCATCTCTACTATTCGGCCGAGTCCGAAGCGGTAGTGCATCGTGCGCGTGCCGATGATCTCCTTGTCATCGCTAGGACAAAGGATGACCGCCTCCTGGCAATGCTGGCACCGGCTGATTCGACGATCGGTGCACAGCTTCTTTGGTTGTTTGGCCTTGACCTGCTTGCCGGTCGACCGGACGCAATTGAACTTGGCGCAGAAAACAGTGTCAGTCTCGGGCTTGCTGCACGGTCTATTCTCGAAGACTTGGGCATCGAGGCTGAAGAACCGCAGCCAGATGCGCTTGGTTTGCTGCTTGATACCTTTGGCCTTCGGTTTCCCGGCACGGTCGCGTTCTCCGAATTCGCCCGCAGCACGTTGACTGGCATTGATCCGCGTGCGGCGCCGGATGAAGCGCTCGTGGCCTGGATGGAGCACGAAGAGGCGCTGTTCCGGCACATGGAGCGCCACGTCGTGGCGGAACGGCTGGCGAACGGTTTCATGATGGAAGGTACGGCAGACGTCGACGGTTTCCTGTCCTTCTCATTAAGCGTGCAAAACCGCCGCAAGTCGCGCGCAGGCTGGGCATTTGGTCATCATGTCGAAGCGATCCTGCAGGCGCAGGGGTTGGACTTTAAACGTGAAGCAACTACTGAGAAGCGCAATGCAGCGGATTTCCTTTTTCCTAGCGAATTGCAGTATGCGGACCTGGCATTTCCCGCTGACCGGTTGGCGATGCTGGCGGTCAAAACGACATGTAAGGATCGCTGGCGTCAGGTGCTGGCAGAAGCGAACAGAATTCCTGCCAAACACCTGCTCACTTTGGAACCCGCGATTTCCGAGACCCAGACCGCCGAGATGCAGGCTCAGAGCCTAAAACTGGTTTTGCCTGCGCCACTCCATGCCACATACCGCGAAGCGCAACGGGCTTGGCTTATGAGCTTGAGAGATTTCATTACACTGGTTCAGGGGCATCAAACCATCGCCTGATGTGGTCGGGGCGACCACGGCCGCACCTTCGGTATCGCCCCAGTGACCTCGACTTCCCGCAGCATCCCGCCCGCGATCAACCCGTCCCGCACCCAGTCCAGCGCCTGCCACCAATCGTCATAGCCGCGCCGGGCGGATGCGATCTGCTCCGGATGCGGTCGCCAGGTGACCGGGCAGGCCAGAATCTCGACGGTGCGCCACTTGCCGCGGTGCAGCACGCGTTCGATCCCAACCACCACCGTGGTGGACCGCTCACAATGCTGGTTGCTCTTGGTTTCCACCGGCACGCAGCGCAGGACAACCGCTGGCAGCCAGTCTGGCGTCAACCCGGCCCGCGCCAGTTCGGCGACGTAGATCGCCATGCGTTTGCCGCCGAGGCTGTCGGGCATTCCGGCCGAGGTCGCGGCGACGATCTCGGCATCCTCATGGGTGTAGGACTGCGATTTATGGCCGCCATCGTCAACCTTGCACCCTATACGGTCAAGTTAAGCACGCCGGGTTGGCCGGACGCTCAACACTACCACCTTGGCAGACGCCCGCTGAACAGATACCGTTGTGCTGGAGAAACATGAGCTCCATTGCTCATAAGCAAGTCGGATAAAATCTCTAGTGGCAAAGTTTCACATCAGAGCGAGAACCATTGATCTTCTTGGTCGACAGCAAATCGCCAACATCTCCACAGCAATAAGTGAGCTATTCAAGAATGCTCATGACGCTTATGCTAATACTGCTGAAGTCGACTACTTTCGGGACGATGGGCTCTTTGTCTTAAGAGACGATGGTCTCGGAATGACGCGGAAGGACTTTGAAGAGCGCTGGCTCACTCTTGGTACTGACAGCAAAGTAGGTTCGTTTTCTGGCCTCAAACGCCCCCCTGTAGATAGCGAACAAGATCGCCGTCCGCTTCTCGGCGAGAAGGGCATAGGCCGCCTAGGGTCAGGACCTATTGATTTTGCAACGCAGCCGTGATTCAGGCTCCGCAAGGAGACTGAGCAATGAGCAACCTTTACTGGCTGACGGACGAGCAGATGGCTCGACTTAAACCCTTCTTTCCCAAGAGCCACGGGGTGCCGCGTGTCGATGATCGTCGGGTCTTGAGCGGCATTATCTTCATCAATCGCAATGGCTTGCGTTGGTCTGACGCGCCGAAGGAATACGGCCCGGCGAAGACGCTTTACAACCGTTGGAAGCGATGGGGCGACATGGGCGTCTTTGCCCGGATGATGGAAGGGTTGGCCTCCGAGGCGGCGGTCCCGAAGACGGTGATGATCGACGCGACCTATCTCAAGGCGCACCGCACGGCTTCAAGCCTTGGGGTGAAAAAGGGGGGCGCGGTCGTCTGATTGGCCGGACCAAAGGTGGCATGAATACCAAACTGCATGCCGTCACTGACGAAAACGGCCGACCGATCCGCTTCTTCATGACCGCAGGTCAGGTCAGCGATTACACCGGCGCTGCGGCCTTACTGGGCAGCTTACCCAAAGCGACGTGGCTGCTGGCTGACCGGGGTTATGACGCCGACTGGTTCCGAGACGCCCTGAAAAACAAGGGGATCACGCCTTGCATCCCCGGCCGGAAGTCACGCGCGAAGCCTGTCAAATACGATAAACGCCGATACAAACGCCGCAATCGGATTGAGATCATGTTTGGCCGTCTCAAAGACTGGCGGCGGGTGGCAACACGTTACGACAGATGCCCAAAAGTCTTCCTCTCCGCCGTCGCTCTCGCCGCAACCGTCTTGTTCTGGCTTTGACGATCAATGAGTCTGGACCCTAATCTCCGCCAGCGGCACTGAGGTGATCGATCCGGTGCGTTCGATATCGAGGGTGACTGGCAACTCGTCAGTGTCAAAGCGCACGGGCACGTCATATTCAAACCCGGCCGTCACACTCACGCCGACGCCGGGTGCGGCGGTGAAGGTGACAAGCCCGGTCGCATCGTCAACCGACCAACCCGAGGCTTGTACCACGGTGTTCAAGGCAATTACGGTGGTGCCAGCAACAGGCTTGCGGATTGTCCGGCTCCAGGACTGCGCGCCACTTTGGTAGAGTTTGACCAGCTGGAAAGTCGTGACGGCACCTGTGCCAATGCCCAGCAGCTGATCGGTGGCCGCCCGTGTGCCAGAGGGCAGGCAGCTTTTGTAATCCGACCAGTCTTTCCAGCGAAACCCGTAAAGCCGTCCGCGTCGGGCTTCGAAAAACGCGACCACGGCGGCCAAATCATCGGCGCGGCGGATGCCATAGGCGGCGTCATAGCGGCGACGCGAGTCGGCCCAAGAGGCGTTGCGCTCTTCATCCCCCGAGGCGAGTTCAACAATCTGGGTGCGTCGTTCAGGCCCACCTCTCGCGCCTCGGCTGATATTGTCGGGGAAGCGAACATCGTGAAATGCCATGATCAGAGACTCCTGCGGCCAAAGCTGACAGCGCGCGCGATGTCAGAGGCGACCTGCGCGCGGGATTGACGGAACGATTGGACGTCGCGGGTGTTGATGACGATGCTGGCCCCGGCACCGCCCTCCCACGCCCGCGTCTTGTCGCGGTTCAGCACCCGCTCGCCACGTTGCAAGATTGCCGCCTGCTCGTCGGAGCGTAGGCCGAAACCACCGCCCATGTGAAACCTCGGCGCACTCATGAAAGCTGCCGCCGAAACACTGGTCGGCGTGCCAAGCCCGACTTTGCCGCCGCTGTGGAACTTGCCTGCAAGGACTTTGCCGATCTGGCCGATGAAGCCGCCACCGCCCAGCGCGCCGGAAAGACCCTGCGCTAGGGGGCCAAGCACCGCGTTGCGGATCGAAAGTTGGGCGAGATCGGCCAGGATCGAGACCACCAGCGACCGCACGTCCAGCTTTCCGGTGCGCACGAAATCTCCCACCGCGTTTTCTGCCGCCTGAAACGCGCCGGTCAGGGCGTCGCCGATCTGGGTGCCAAAATCACTGGCTTGTTCGGCATAAGCGCCCAGTGCCGCCACGATCTGGTCGATGGCGATGTGGGTTTCCTCCAACGGCGGACCCGCCTCATCCGCCGCCTTTCGGATGGCCCCGCCTGCGCGACCGGCGCTGGTCGTCACCGTGTCAGCACCGGCGGCAATGCTCTCGAAAGTGGTCCCGAGCATCTTTTCGGTCTGCTCAATGGTAAGGTTGTTCAGCTCCATTTCGGCTTTGAGCTTGCGCAGGGCCAGGCGGTCCAACTCAGTTGCCGCAGCAAATTCGGCTTCCATCCCGACATCATTGCCACGCGCGTAGCCCGGCACTTGCTGAATCGGGTAGTCCCGGCTGAAGTCGAACTTGTCGGCGATCTCGGTGCGCCGGATATCGAACGCGTCAAATTCGCGGTTGATCGCCTCCTGCAGATTGGCGGCACCCTCAGTCCGCTCATTCTGCCGGATGCGCAACAGCTCCAGCTCGACCGCCAGTACCTGTTTGCGCGCTTCAAATTCGCGGGCGGAATTGGACAAAACCAAGGATGCAGCGGCGGACGAGGCCCCGCCGGTCTGGCCGATGGTGTCATTATAGGTGCGCTGAACGGCCTCCAGCGCCGAGACGGCACCCTCAACGGCGCTGATTGATCCGCCCGCGACGACCATCTCATCGACCAGTTTTGCAGCGGCGTCCGAGGTGCTGAACATCGCTACCGCCAACGGCACAAAGACCGCGACAGCGGCACCAGCGACGGCACCCAAGATACCCATGCCGCCCAGCAGCTGCGGCAAATTTTGTGCGAGGGCTTGGCTGGCGCTGGTGCCATAAGCCACCTGAACCGCGAAATCCTGCACCTGATAGGCAGCATTCTGGATTGTGCCGCCAAGACGGCGTCCACCATCGGCGACCTGGTTCAGCGCCCGCGATCCTTCGCGCCCGATGTCGGCCAACTCGTTCTTGACCTGTTGGCCGCCGATGGCTGCAAGCCGAACCGAGACCCGCCTTTCAACCATCACCCGATCCCTTCATCCGTTCATTGATATGCCGCACGGCAATCGCCTCGATCCCCGGAAGCAGCTCTGCCACGACCATCTCGTTCACGCCCAGCGCGCGTGCCAGTGCCAGCCCGGCACCCAGATCCCAGCCAAGCACCGCGCCCGGCACCGCGCGCAGCTGTCCACTCATGCGTTTGGCAAGGTCCCAGACCTGCCAGCCCTCGACGGTTTCAGGCTGGTTCAGGCGTTCGGGGCAGGCGGTGCATCTGCCGGGGCAGGCTGCGCAATATCCGTCGCCACCGCCGAAGTGCCATTCGGCGAGGGCGCGGAGCCGTTTCCCTCGGCACTCAGCAACAGCCCCTTTGCGACGTATTTGCCGTTGAAGGCCTCGAAGAACGGGTAGAGGTCGAGCAGCGCCGAAATCGCCTCAAGGCTGGGCAGGATCGGGTTGCCGTCGGCATCACCGACCCCGTTCCAGTCCAGCACCGCGCGTTGTGCCAGGGCTTTGGCCAGCGCCAGCGCGCGGGCATTGGGGGCTGCTTCTTCGGCCACCTCCGCCAGTTGCGGATCGGCACGGGCGGCATTGAACATCGCGGTGGTCAGCGGGGCGAGCAGCACATCGACACCGTGACCGAGGTCGGTCCACTCGGGTTGAGCGGACAGATTGAGATAGAACATGGGGCCTCCTTCAGAGAATGTAGCTGTTGACGTCGTTGATCAGAACGGCGGTGCACATGCGCCCGACGGTGGCGTCGCGGGCGGCCTGCCAAGCGAAAGACGCCTGCACTCCGCCGGGGCCTTCGAGGGCGATGCGGGGGCGGGGCAGGTAAACCGCATGGGCGGTCAGGCGGAACAGCTGGCTGGCGGAAATCTGATAAACGAACTGCGACTCGGTCGGAGCACCATTGATCGCGTCGGTCAGCAGGGTCTGGTTGTCGAACCGCACGTCGATAGTGCCGGTCAGGCTGGCGCGTGATGGGTCCAGCCCGTCGATCAAGCCATCGCCGCGCAGCACCTCGATGCGGTCGAGGTTGTTGGCATAGGTCACCTGGGCTGAAACCACATTGCCGAGCGCACTGCCGCCGCGCAGCAGCGAACCTTGGAAGGCGGTGAACCGCGACATCACCAGCTGTTGCAAAGTACCGACGGCGGTGACGGTGCCCGGCACTTCGGTCTGCGCCATCAGCCCGGCGCTGGCGGTGATCAACCCGCGCGCGTTCATCGTCCAGGACAGTTGGTTCAGCACGGCCCCACGCGTCATGCCATAGAACGGCACCTCGGGCATGCCGATCTCGATGGACATGCTGGGCAGCACCCAGCCGCCGGATTGAAAGGTATGGGTGCGCGGCGTGGCGCCGGTTGATACCGACTCGCCAAAGGCGGCTTTGAGCCAGACGCCCCAGAACCGCGCATCAATTGGCACGACCAGATCGCCCATCGCCTCGATGGCATCTTTAATCGGGATCTGCGGGTCGCGCCCGAAGCCCAGCAGTTCGGAGGTCAGGAGCGCCTGTTCGGCCCCGATGTTCGCCGAGGCAAAGGGCATCTGCCAGAATTTGTTGATGGCGACTTGCGTGCCATAGGTCGTCTCGAAGCCCAGCGCCATTTGAGCGCGGGCACCAATGGCGCGGGCCATGTCGTGTCCTTTCGGTCAGAGGAGGGGATCGGAGGTCTGGTAAGTCAGCAAGATGCCAAGGGTTGCGGCTTTCATGCCATCGCTGCCTTCGCCTGCGATATCGACGGGGGATGGGGCTTCGCCCTGCACATAGTCACAAAGCCCGTCAAGGCTGCGGTTGCTGGCCAGAACGGTGCCGACCGCCGTTTTCCACGCATCGAAAGCGGCATCGCGCAGGGCAGGCGTTGCGAGGTCGACGACCAGTTCGAGATCGGCGCGATGCTCGTATATATAGAGTGTGGGCGACAGCAGCACTTCGGGCTCGCCCGGCTCGCCGTCGCGCAGGATGGCAATGCCCGCCGCAGGCACGCGTTCGGGCAGGACGGAATTGCGCAGCAGCACCGATCCCGGCGGTTTGCCCGTATTCAGCACCGCGAACAGTGCCTGGAGGACGGCTTCAGATTTCGTTGGCATGGATCACCTATCTGTCTCGGGCCAGTTGGCGAGGATCAGGGCGGGGAGACGGGCACCGACGGCATTGGCGGCGCTGTCGAGGTTCAGTCGTTTGGGCAGTTTTACCTGCGGCACGAGAATGAAAATCACCACGGGCTTGCGTTTGAACCCGCGCTGCTGGGGCGGGTTGGTGAAGGACAGCGCATCGGTTGGACGGCGGAACTCTTTCAGGCCCTTGTCGATCAGCAGCGAGGGGCCTTTGGCCTGATAAACGAAGGTCAAGCGTTTTCCAGTGCGCCGCTCCCAGCCCAAGGGTGTGATGCGCTTGTTGCCGATGCCCTTTTTCCCGGCCTTTGCGGTCGGGATGGCAAGGTAGAAGCCGTGCTTGGATCGGATGATCACGCCCCGATCAAAAGCATCGATCACCTTGGAGGCGTTGCTGTAGACCAGCGAGGCCGCGTTGATCGAATTGCCGGATTTCGGAAAGGTCCTTTTGCGGATGGTCTTGGGTAATGTGTTGCCGAGCTTGGCCACCACGATCTGCGCCCGCCAATCCGATTGCAGCTGAGTGCCGCCTGCATCAATGCCACGCTGCACCGCGCGTTCGGCCAGCCGGACCTCGCGCTTCAGCATCTGGCTGAAATCGCCCTCGATGCTGACCTCGATCCTCACGGCTCGCGCACCTCTGCGGTCCAGATCAGCCGGTCGGAGTTGCGAACCGGCGCGCCACGAACCTCGTAGACGGTGCCAGTGATTTCCACCGTGTCGCCTGCCGCGAGGGTGGGAACTTCGGAAACGCGAATGTCGATCAGCACCGAGTCCGTCACGAACCGCCCATCGCCGAATTCCAGCGCACGATCCAGGCTGCGGCGTATCACACGGATCGCAACGCCGGGTCCTGCACCACCGGCGCGCCAAAGCGCATCAAGTGCCAGGTTCTGATCACCGAACAGCGTGTCGGCGGCGAGGACGAAGGCATTCACGTCGCGGCACCGTTCAGCCGCACGCGCCCGGTGGTTTCACCTGCGCCCGCGCCCACGACCAGAACGGCAATGCCGATCCGGATGTTGGTGGCCACGACGTTGGTGACGCGGGCCGCCGCCGAATCCCAATAGATGGTCTGCCCGAGCGTCCAGGCTTGGGTGCCGGGTTTCGGAAGATCGAAAATGCCGTTCATCACCAGAGTGAGGGACTCGCCGATGGCGGCGGTGTTTTCCGCGACACCGAAGATCGAGCCGACCTGCAGGCCAGCGCCTGAGACGGTTGCCACGGTGGCGATGAAGGTGAAGCGGTTGCCGACCGCGATGAAGTTTTTCACGTGGGGTCTCCTGGAATGGATGGAATTTGTGGCGCGACCGCTTGGGCCGCGCCCGGTTCAGGGGCGATCAGACGCCGATGTTGCGGTAGATGCCGCGCCAGTCGATGGCCTTGGACGCGAAGTCGTGGCGGGCTTTGATCTCGATCCCGTCGACCTCGAAGCCAGTGCGGGTTTCGGTGGTCACCCCATTGCTGCCCTCGAGATAGGCATATTCCACCGTGTCGATCCGCGACGGATCGGCGGCGAGAAACCACGGATCGGCCCCCGCCGCCGGGATCAGCCGCGCCTCCTCGATGGTTTCCAAGCGGTTGGCAAAAGCGTTCACGCCCGCGACAGCCGCCGGGGTGGTGGCGGTGACGTTCTTGCGCGCCTCGACCGAACGCGCGCCGGGCGGGGTGATGATGTAGCGCGGCAGGATACTGATCTGCCGCCCTTCAAGGCCGCGCTGGTTGCCGAAGAGACGGAAGGCTTCGGCCAGCGAGGTCTCAGTGATGCCCGCCGCCGTGCCGACATTGCCGTGCCCGGCCACGAACAGAGCAAGACCGTCGCTCATCAGCGGGTTCGAGGTCAGGATCGAATAGACAATGTCGGATTCAAGGTCGGCCGCCGCAGCCCCAAAGGCACTTGGCACACGGGTGAAGGCATCAAGATCGTCGTTGATCAGGGTCTGCCGGGTGATGCCGACGATGCGACCATAGGTCAGCAGGGCATAGACCTCGCGGCCTTCCCCGATGGTGCCATAGCTGAATTCGCCGCTTTCCGGCACCCGCTGCAGATCGGGCGCGCCGCCAAGCTGGGTGCGCTGCACCGGTTTGAAATCGGTGATGGTGGCTTGCCGCGCCCAGGCTGTGAAGGTCCGCGGCGTGGAATCGTAGGCCGCGCGCAAGGTCTTGTTGGCCACGTTCGCCAGAATGAACGGGAAATCGGCGGTCGAGTGCAGAGCATTGCCGACCCGACCCAGCAGAGCCTCGCCCGCCAGTTCCATCTTCGACATGCCGCGCGTGTTGACACCCCGGCGCTCGGTGGCATGGCGGGCGATTTCCAGCAGCGACATGCCGCGAAAATCGCGGGCACGCTCGGTGATCGGGTGCTGGCCCGGCGCATGGCGGTGCAAAAGCGCCTCGGAAATAGCATCACGGTAAGCACCATCCCGTTCGCCACCACCACGCGCCGAGGCGGGAAGCGGCTCGACGGTGCGTGCGCCAACCTGATCGTGGTCGGCCAGTTTGTCGAGGATCGCGGACCGGGCCGCATCTAGCGACAACCCGCGACCGATCAGATCGGCGGCAAAGGTCTGATCAAGTCCGTGGCGCTGGCAAAGCTGCAGCACGGTGGCGCTTGTTTGGCGCACCTCGGCACGGATCGCCTCTGCATCCGGCGCTGTGGGTGCCGGGGCAGGTGCGGGCTGGACGACCGGCGCAGTGACTGGCAGGGCGCGGGTTGCATCAGTATCTGCGCTGGTGATTTGGGTGGTATCGTTGGGCATGATAGACCTCATGGGTTGGGCCACCGGCGGGGCGGCGGCAGGGTTCATTCGGATCAGGGCGCAGTGCATCAAGCTCTGCTCCTCTCCTTTGGCGGCGCGGATGTGGGCACCGGGATCGGCACCGATGGCGACCGCCGAGATTTCCATCGGTTCCCAATCGACGGCACGCCAGAGTTCGGGCGAGCCGTCGCGTTTTTCGATCTCAAAACGGTGGACGCGGTAGCCGACCGAGACGTTGCGGATGATCCCGGCGGCGATGTCGCGGAAGATCGGTGTGACCTCGTCGCGTTCGCTGAACCGGATGGTGGCGACACCGATGCCCGCCTCGATCCGGGCGCTGCCATCAACCACCACGCCCAGAACCGATTCCAGCTCCCAGGCGTTGTGCGAGTTAAGAAACGGCGCGCCACCGTTCAGCCGACCAAGGCGGACAGCGCCGGGAGCCAGAGACAGTTCCTCGTCAATCGGCTCACCAAACCAGCTGTGCCGACGCACCACGGCACCGGTGGTCCACACGATATCGACGGTGCGGGCGTCCAGGTCGGCAGTTTGCGCGCGCACTTCTGCCACCCGCCCGAGAACGGGCAGATTGATGTGGTCTTTGGGCATTTGGCGTCCCTTCAGGGCTCGGTTGGCGGCGGCGTCGGGGCATGATCGCCGGAGTTGGGATCGGTCGGATCGCGCGGCTGCACCCCGCCGGACCGGCTGACCTTGCGCGGATCGCTGTCAAAGATCAGATCCAGCGCATCGGCGATCTGAGCATATTCCGCCCATTCGGCGATGACCTTTTTCGGATCATAGCCGCGTTTGGCGATCTGCTGACCAAGGGTGGCGAAACCCGCCCGTGTCTCCAACAGATCGGTCGTGGCGTCCTGGAGCGGGTTCACGGAGTCGAACTTTGGCGGTGCCCACTCAACTGGTACATCCGGCGACGGGAGCAACCCGGCGGTGAAGGCTGCATCGCAGAACCAGCGCCAGATCGGCTCGCAAAACATCGGGATGATGATCTGCCACTGCATGGCTTCGATCATCCGGCGAAACTCGTTCAGGCCCACCCGGCTAGAGGAAAAGTTCACCTGAGACAGATCCCCGGTCATCAGCTCGTAGGGCACCCGAAACCCGGCGGCGATGATATGCAACTGCACCCGGTGCCATTCTGCGACGCCAGCGGTCGAGGACGGCTGGTTGAACTTGATGTCCTTGCCGCCGCGCGCATAGGCGATCAGGCCCGGTTCAAACTGCTCGATCCGGTTGCCGTCGCCGTCTTGCACGATCGGCGCAATCGCTTGCTGGTCCTCCTCGGCCCCAAACACGATGCCAACGAGGCAGGCTTCAGTTTTCTTGCGGACAAGTTCGGCGTTTTGCCAGTCATCCACATCGCGCAGTGCGCGCATTGCCGGGGTGCCCCAGGGGACACCGCGCGATTGCACGCGCTGGCGTTCAAAGAGGTGACAGACCCGGTCCGCTTCAATCCGCACCGACTGGAACCGCCGGGTGAAAGTCATCGGCGAGGCGTCGCCCGGATGATCGGGGAACATCCAGTAGGCGGTGCGCTGTGCGATGCCATTGTATTCAATGCCGTAGCGCACCCGCGCGCCGCCGGGACGATCCTCGTTGCGACCAGCGTCCAGATGATCGGCTTCCTTCAGCTCGATCTGCAGCGGCACCGGCAGACCGTCGGATTTCCGTCGAGTGCGGCGAAGGGCGAAGACCTCGCCGCCCTCGATCATTTCGCGCACCGCCAGCGCCAGCACCCCGTGAAAATCGGTGTGACCGTCGGCGTCGCAGCGTGCCGCCCAGCGCGTCCAAAGATCGTCGACCGCCTTATCGAGGGTCTTATCGCCCGAGACGGCGCGAGGCCGGATGCCTGCGCCGACCAGATTGTTCACCAGCACCGCCACAGCGCGGGCGGCGAGCGGGTTGTTGCGGACTAGATCGCGCATCCGTTCGCGCAAAAGCCCTGCAGCGGGGGCAATTTCGGAATCCGCCGCATTGCCCGTCGAGCGCCAGCCATCAGTGCTGCGCCCCTTGGCAGCACCGTCATAGGCGCGCACCATATTGCCCAGCGCGATCTTTGCGGCAAAACGCTGCGCTGCCATCCTTGGTGAAAACACCGACAGCACCCGGTCCAAGGGGCCGAGGCGAATTTCGGGCATCGGTTGCTTCATCGCTCAGCCCCGCCGGAATCCGGCAAGCCCGGCGATCGGAAGCGGGCGGCCCGCACCGGTGGCGACCTCGTTTTCAATGGCGCGAATGCGGCGCAGCAGATCGTCGGCATTGCCAAATTCAACCGTGCGACCATCAGCGGACACCCGCAGTGTGCCCGAGGCAAAGGCCCGTTTCAGCGCATCAAGTTCAGTTTGCGTCCATGCCATGTCAGAACCATTTCCCACGTTGCGTGCCCATCCACCCGGATTGGCGCTTTGGTTGTTGTTTGAGTGCCGGTCGGTTTGGTTGCCCCGCAGGGGGCGCATCCTTTCGGCCTGCGTTGATTTGTTCGTCCAACTGCTCCCAGCGCCGCTCGTCCCAACGGTCGATGCCCATCAGCCAAGCGGCCCCGCGCGCGTAAACCCTGCAATCAAGCGCCTCGTTGCGATCACGCATCTTGGCCCATTCCAGCTTTTGAAACCCGCCCTTCACCTTGCTGGTGATCAGCTGTTCGGCGGTCAGCTGCTTGACCCATTCGGCGGTTGTGCCCTTTGGGATATGGATGAATCCGGTGGGCCAACCGCCCCCGGCAGCGATATCCTCTTCTGTAGGGGGTACCAGCCGCAGGTAGCGGTAGGTTTCCGACTTGAACACCGCACCAGCGATCTTCCATAGCTGCACGCCGCGCCGGAGTTTGCGCCCGCCTTCGGTGGTTTCGACATAGGTCGGCCCGTCGACGGGGGTGGAGCGGTCAAAGCCTGCCACACCCTTGATCGCAATCACCTGACCGCGCCCGACCGAGCGCACCCAGGCATAGACGGCATCGGTCGTCACACCGTCGCCGCTGTCGATGGCAAGGCGCGCCAGTGCCATCTGCACGCCGGAAGCGTGGGTCCAGGTTTGCCCGAGGAATTCGGACAGATCGGCCCAGACCTCCGGGCGGGCGGTGTCACCCTCCAGCACGACGTGATCGACCAGCCAAGACTGTAGGTTGCGACCCCAACCCCAGATATCGATCTCGATCCGGTCGCGTTGCACATCAACCCCGGCGGTCAGGATCAACACACCTTCAGGCGCATGGCCCAACTGCCAATCTTCGCGGCGTTCATAAAGGCGCTGCCAGTCCGGGGCTTCGCCCTTTTCCTGCCAGGTCTCACCCAGCACGGTGTTCTTCACCGTTTTCAAGGCGGCGTCATTGCCCTGCGCCTGCTCCCAGCGCTTGGCAATTTTTTCCCACGACAGCCAGCCCAGCGGTGAATACAGCCCGTTAATGTGAAATCCCACCACGCCATTGCGGTGCGCGGCATCGGCGGTTTCAGCGTCGGCCGTCGCCAGCCATTCTGCGCCGTTTTCCTCGGCCATCATCCAGGTCATGTGCCGCTCCGGGATCGGTTCGCTGCAATGTTCGCAGACATAGCGGGCGGTCTCAGGGTGCCCTGCATCCCAGCGCAGGTGTTCGAACTTCAACCATTGCACCCCGCCGCAATGCGGGCAAGGTACGTGATAACGCTGCTGGTCGGTCATTTCGAACTCCCGTTCGATGCGCGACAAGCCTTTGACCGTGGGCGTCGACGCGAGGAAAATCTTCCGCCGATGCCCGAAGGAATCCGTGCGTGCCTCTGCCAGACCAATAGGATCACCCTCGCCGTCGATATCGCCCGGATAGGCATCCACCTCGTCCAGAAACAGCCAGCGCGCGGGCATCGACCGCAGGCCGACCGCCGAATTTGCCCCGGTCAGGATCAGCTGGCCGCCGGGAAACCGCTTGGCCAGCACCGTGTTGCCGGAATCGCGCGACCGGGCGGGCAGGACCAGCTCGCGCAGGTCCGGACTTTCCTCGATCAGAGGCTCGATCCGCTGTTGCGACAGGCGCTTTGCCAGATCGGTTGTCGGCTGCACCGCCAGAAACGGGCCGGGCGCGCGGTGCATGCAGAACCCGATCCAGTTGTTTCCGGCCTCGGTCGCGCCAACCTGGCTGGATTTCATGAACACCACGCGCTGCGCCGGATGCGATGGCGACAGCGCGTCCATGATCGCCTTGATGTAGGGCGTGCGGCTGGTGCGATACGGCCCGGCCTCGGACGCCGCCCGCGATGACAGAAAACGATGCCGATCTGCCCATTCAGAAACCGTCATCGCCGGATCGGGGGCCAGCCCACGCGCCCAGGCCCGGCGAATATCGTCGGCACCGTCATAGCTGTCAGCGAAGCTCAATCTTGACCTCTGCCATCTCGGTAAGGTGCGCCCGCAGGTAGCGATCCAGCACCTGTTCCATTGCATGGGCCTCGATGCCCAGTTCGGCCGCCATGTTGGCAGCGATCCGGGGCGGCCAGTTCAGCCATGCATCCCGTTCGCGCCGCGCCAGATCGAACACCTGCGTGGTAGCCCGCGCCCGGTCGACCAGCTCGCCTTTCAGCTTTTGCAGTTTGATCTTGCCGGTCTGCGCCTTCAGAACCTCGTTTGCCATTCTGGCCCGCAGGAAAGAAATATCGCCGCCGCCAGTTTCCCCCGGTCCGTCGCCGCCAACTTCGCGCAGTGTTTCGGACACCGCCTCAATGGCTGTGCGCGGCACAGGCTTCGTGGCAGTGGCCCGCGCGGTGGATGCTGCGGTCTGGGTGCCCAGCGCGATGGATTGCAGACCCCGCTGTTTGGCCGGATCGGTTTGCGACGACCAATCCCGATCTGCCTTCACCGGATCAATGGTGCCGTCGGCCTCGACGCTGACCCTGCCGGTGGCAATCGCTTTGCGCACGGCAGTTTCCGAAACGCCGCGGCGCGCCGCATAGGCGCGACGTGAAAGGCCCATGCTGTCCCTGACTGTCTTGATGATTTATTGATGGGCGAACGGGTGGCCCTGCTACGCTGGCCAACGCCCAAGTACGGGTTAAGGCTGCAGGAGCCTTGGCAGCATGTGGCGGACGTGATCCTGACCGCCGAAGAAAATGGCAAGAACACGGACCCGCTGTTCCGCGTCGTCAACTTCGAACCAATAGATGGCCCGGTCAATCGTTAGGTGTCGTAGCCCCGGCCGTAGGTGGTCGTGACGCTCACCGCGATGTGGTACCTCCGACAGCCGGTCAGCTTCCTGGCGAATGTCGCGGATGCGATCCTCGCAATGATCCAGCGCCGCTTCGACGCTTTCGCCAAAGCTGCGGTAACTCTCGAACAGGTGGTCGAAGATCAGGGCGAAATCACGCTCGGCTTCCGCCGAAAACTCAATTCTGAACCGCATGTGCACGGCGCTTCTCAATGAACATACGCGAGATGGACTTATCCATCTGGGCACCCGTGACAAACGCGCCCGCACTGCGCTGGTCCAGAAGGGCTTTCAGCGCCGACCGTTGTAGATCTTCATCCTGCATCCGTTGCCGCAGGAGATCGATCCCTTGTTGCAGCACTGCGCTGACGCTTGAATAGCGGCCGGCTTCGACAAGTTCTTTGGCGAACGCGTGCTGCTCGTCGGTCAGCGAGATCGAGGATTTAATCGTCATATCCGGACTCCTTTGTGGCAAAGTAATACCGAGTAGCACCATGGTCAACCTTTCTGACCAGAGACATCTTCAGTTGTCGCACCTAATTCAGCACCAACGAATAGCTGGTGCTCCGCCCACCGCCTGCATCCTTTGCCAGAATGCCGTGGGTCAGCAGATCGTCAATGTCGCGCAAAGCGGTGTCCTGCGAACACTTGGCAAGAACCGCCCATTTCGAAGAGGTGAGCTTGCCCTCGAACCCGTTTAACAGGCGGTTCAGGATCGTGCGTTGCCGCTCGTTGAAAGCAAGATCCCGATGCCCCTCCCAAAATCGCGCTTTGGTCATAATCGAGGCCAGAGTCTGCTCGGCGCCGTCAAAAGCGCGGTCGAGGCATGCGAGGAACCATTCGATCCACGGTGTCACGTCCAGATCGTGTTTCTGGATCTGCTCAAGAATCTCGTAATAGGCTTTTCGCTCGATCCGGATTTGCGCCGACATGCTGTAGAACCGTTGCGCCGTGCCCTCGGACCTCACCAGCGCCATGTCGGCGATGGCGCGTGCGATACGACCGTTGCCATCGTCAAACGGGTGGATGGTCACGAACCACAGATGCGCGAGGGCGGCCTTCAGAACCGGATCGACGGTTGCGGCGCTGTTGAACCAGTCCAGAAACGCCTGCATTTCCGCATCGAGCCGTTGGGCTGCGGGGGCCTCAAAATGCACCCGCTCCCGGCCCATCGGCCCGGATACAACCTGCATCGGTCCGGTTTGATCTTTCCGCCACGCCCCGACAGTGATGCGGGTCATGCCGCTGCGCCCGGTCGGAAACAGTGCTGCGTGCCATCCGAACAATCGATCAGGCGTCAAAGGCTCTGCAAAGCGTTGCGTGGCGTCCAGCATCATCTCGACCACGCCTTCAACATCGCGGTCCTTTGGGGCCAGTGCGCCAATATCGATGCCAAGACGTCGTGCAATGGAGGAACGGACCTGTTCCTTGTCCAGCATCTCGCCTTCGATCTCGCTGGATTTCAGCACATCTTCGGTCAAGGTTTGCAGGACGGCTTCGGTTTGCAACTGAAAGCCCAGCGCCTCCATCCGCCCGATCAACCGACCCTGGCGGTGGCGGACGGCGGCCAGTCGCGCGGTGAGCGCTTGATCGCGCCACCGGTAGGCAGGCCATTCGGTCAGTTCGTGGGTGTAAGTTGTCATTCGCCGCACCTCTTGCGGTGAACATACGCTGTATTCGCCGCAAGGCGCAAACTATTTCACCGCACACTTTGCGGCGAATAGTGTGGGCATTCACCGCATAGCGGTTCGGTCACGCCGAAAGCGCGCCGTCACGCCGCCTTTCGCTCGGCCACGATCTCACCGAAGGCACGGCCATCACCATCCAGCGTGGCTATCTGGCCCGTGAACCGCTGCCACCTCTCCACCGCCACATCAATGTAGGCCGGATTGAGTTCGATCCCTAGGCAGACCCGCCCGGTGGTTTCCGCCGCGATCAAGGTGGTGCCAGAACCGGTGAACGGCTCGTAGATCGCCTGACCGGGGATGGAATTGTTCAGGATCGGGCGACGCATGCACTCGACCGGCTTTTGAGTGCCATGCACAGTTTCGGCGTCCTGATCCCGGCTGGAAATATGCCAGAGTGTCGTCTGTTTTCGGTCGCCCGCCCAATGACCCTTGCCCTTCTTGCGCACCGCATACCAGCAGGGCTCATGTTGCCAGTGATAATCGCCCCGGCTTAGAACAAGCCGTTCCTTGGCCCAGATGATCTGCGACCGGATGGCAAAGCCCGATATCTCGAGGCTTTCGGCCACCACCGCCGCATGCAGCGCACCATGCCAGACATAGGCGACGTCGCCGGGAAACAGCGCCCAAGCCTCGCGCCAATCGGCACGATCATCATTCAGCACCTTGCCGGTGCGCTTGGTCGCGGATGCGCCGGTCTGGTTGCGCCAAGCCGGATCGTATTCCACACCGTAAGGCGGATCGGTCACCATCAGCATCGGGCTGACCGCCCCGAACAGCCGAGAGACGTCGGTGGCCACTGTGGAATTGCCGCAGAGCAACCGATGTGCCCCCATGATCCACAGATCGCCGGGCCGCGAAATCGGATCAATCGGCGGCTCCGGCACCTCGTCTTCGCCATCGACAGCATCACCGACGCCGGGGGCCTCGAGGTCCGACAAAAGCCGATCCAGTTCCTCGTCGTCAAATCCGATCAGCTCGAGGTCGAAGTCCATGTCCTGCAAAGTGGCCAGTTCGGCGCGCAACAGGTCTTCATCCCAACCGGCATTTTGCGCAATGCGGTTGTCGGCGATGATCAACGCGCGGCGCTGGGCGTCCGAGAGATGATCCAGCACGATCACCGGCACGTCGGGCAATTCCAGCATCTGGGCGGCACGCAAACGACCATGCCCGGCGATGATCACATTATCCCCGCCGATCAGGATCGGGTTGGTGAAACCGAACTCGGCGATGGAGGCCGCGATCTGGGCAATCTGTTCCTCGGAGTGCGTTCGGGCGTTGCGGGTATAGGGCGCGAGGCCCGTGATCTGCTTCATCACGATCTGCAAGCTGCGATCTCCAAGGTTTTCAACGAGGTGCGAACCCGCGAACCTGCAGGTTCGCACCTGTAAGCGGGTTTCGGGGTTGGCTATTCTGGGTTCGCAGGGGATGCGCTTGCCGTGTCGTGCCCAGTGACGGGACATTTGGCCGAAAGAAACGTGCGGGTCAGAGGGCAAGGTGACCGAACAAGCGACAATTGGGCAGCAGGTGCCTCTATCGCAGTCGTTCCCCTATCATATCGCTAAAATGCACCCAAAACGCTGAAAATGTCGCGCCAAAAGTTCGACGTGTTGAGCCGTCCTCGCCACGCTTCGGCGACGTTCTGCTTCGTCAGACCCACGCACCGGGCCAGAGGTCGATTTGGTGGGAACGGGTGCGAACCCAAAATAAATGTTTATCCGTAAGGCTTTAACGCGCCTCCGCCCCCCGCATACAAATAGGCCGCCGGAGGAACCGGGCGGGGGGGCCGGGCCGCCGCCCTGGGCGGGTGCCGACCGGGTGCCGGGGCCGAGTCGGGGCGGCGGCGCGCGGCCAGTCGGTCTGGGTGAGTCGGGCGCGGCGGCGGTGCCGGGGTGCGGGGGCCGGGCTGGGGGACCGCGAGCGGTCGGCGGGTGGAGCGGCGCGGGGGTGGCAGGCGGTCCCGCGCGGGCGGCGCAAACGAAAACCGCCCGCCCGGTTGGGCGGGCGGTGCGGCGGCGGAGTGGCTCAGGCGCGGGGCAGTTGGGCCACCGCGTCGGCCAGCCGTTCGCGGATGAAGTCGGCGGTCCCTACGTGGCCCCAGTTGACTTCGTCCGGGCCGACCCCGAGGTGGTCGTTGTTCGCCTCGGTCAGGGTCGCCAAAAGCCGCAGGATTTCAGCGTTTGAACCGCCCCGGGTTTGCCGGAGACCAATTAGTCCGTATTACGCGACCATATCGAGTGTGTTCAGATTTGCATAGAAGGCCTCCTCTGCCTCAGCCGGTGGTATATTTCCGATGGGTTCAAGCAGGCGGCGGTTGTTGAACCAATCGACCCATTTGAGGGTTTCCAGTTCGACCTCGTCCATGGTTTTCCATGAACTACGCCGCCGGATGACCTCGGTTTTGTAGAGGCCGTTTATGGTTTCGGCCAAAGCATTGTCATAGGCGTCGCCGACGCTGCCAACGGATGGTTCGATGCCCGCTTTTCCCAAACGCTCGGTGTATCGGATCGAGACGTATTGGCTTCCCCTGTCGCTGTGGTGGATCAGCCCGCCCCGATGAGCCGGACGGCGGGCATAAAGTGCTTGCTCAAGTGCATCAAGAACGAAGTCGGTCTTGGCAGACCGCGACGCCTTCCAGCCAACAATGCGGTTGGCGAAGGTGTCGATCACGAAGGCGACGTAAACAAATCCCTGCCATGTCGAGACATAGGTGAAGTCGCTGACCCATAGCATATTTGGTGCTAGCGCTCGGAACACGCGGTTCACCTTGTCACGCGGGCATGGAACTGACGTGTCTGGGATCGTTGTTTTCATAGCCTTTCCGCGAACAACGCCCCGCAATCCCATGCTGGTCATAAGGCGTGCCACGGTGCAACGCGCGGCACCTTCACCTTCACGGCACAACTGTCGCCAGGTTTTGCGAACCCCATAGACCTGCCAGTTATCATTCCAGACTTTCGTTATTTTGGGTCGCAAGACCAAATCCCTCTGCTTTCGTGCGGAAGCTTTGGCCGGATCGGCACGCACAGCGAGACAGGCATAGTAAGTAGATGGGGCAATCGGCAGCACCCTGCAGATCGACTCGACCCCATGCACCACGCGATGATCATCAATAAAGCCGATCATGGCTTGAACGGGCGGTCGAGTTCCGCCTGAGCAAAATAAGCAGACGCCTTGCGCAGGATCTCGTTTGCCTGCCGAAGCTGGCGCACCTCACGTTCAAGTTCCTTGATCCGGTCACGCTCAGCACTGGTGGCACCATCGCGTGCCCCACTGTCACGTTCTGCCTGCCGAACCCAGACCCTCAAGGTCTCCGGGATACAGCCGATTTTGGGCGCAATCGCAGACACTGCCGCAGATTGCGTTTCATAGGAGCCTTGATGCTCCAGCACCATGCGAACGGCCCGTGCCCGCATCTCAGGTGAATAGCGATTTGATGTCTTACTCTTTTCCATAGCCCTCATCCTTAGTCAGGTTGAAGGTCTCCGGCAAACCCGGGGCGGTTCAGATCAGCACATTTTGCGCCTGCCTCGTGCTCATGCAGAATCCCAATGATCTGCTCTTCCGTTCGTATCGTTCGCTTCATCGTCCGTCCCTTCCCTGGGTCGAACTCTAGTCGCAAATGGAGGAAAAATCCCGTGGCAGGTCACCTGCTCAGCGAGTGCCTTCGTGGTCACGGGTTTCTTCATCATCTTCAACTCCATATCGGTTAAAGATGAGCCGCAAACCCTCCGCTACGCAATCACGCTAAACTGTTCCATACACGCTGATGGCGCACAGAACATGCAAAGCTCAAGCGATTGGTTGAAGATATGAATTCTCAAAGTCCATGTCTTATCGGCAAATTGCAGTCTACTTGTAGGCCGCTCAGGGCCGCGGATTGCCCAAGTGTTAACGTTCCGCCATAGGCATTCACAATGTCCGATGCGATGGCAAGACCCAGACCGGTGCCGCGAGTCGCTGTGTCCAGCCGCCCGCCCGGTCTCAAGGCTTCGACCCGATCCGGTTCGGGAATGCCGGGTCCGTCGTCCTCAATGCGAACAAGGGTCATGTGTTCCGTGCGATGCGCACTTACGACAACCTTGGTCCGACAGAACTTCAGGCCATTCTCAAGAATATTCCCCAGCACGTCCTCCAGATCCTGCGCATCCATCGACACCGCAAGATCAAGCGGCACATGCAAGTCAAGGATGCGTGCGTTGTCTGCCAAAAGCGTGGCGAAGGCGTGGGAAAGCCGGTCCAGCGATCCCCGAAGATTGGCTCCTCTTTGGGCTGCGCCTGCCAGATTGGCCGCGCGCACCCGCGTCAGGGATCGAGTGATCTGCGCGTCGATGCGGTCGAGAGCGTCTTGAGCCACATCTATCGTCTGCCCCGCCTGATCGAAACGATAAAGCTCGTTTCGAAGAATGGCCGACGGGGTTTTCAGCGCATGGGCAAGATCCGCGCCCTGCCTGCGTGTCCGGTCGATGAGGTTGCGATTGCGGTCTAGCAAGATGTTGATGTCGTTAACCAATGGCGCGACTTCTTTTGGGTAGCGGCCCGGATCAAGGGCTTCGTCGCTGTCCCACCGTTGGTTGATGTCCTGTTGCAGGGTCGTCAATGGACGCAGAATGGCAGATGTCTGCAAAGTCGCAATGATGAGGCCCAAAAAACCGACAATGGCAAACCCCGTAAGCAGACTGCGGCGAATATCCCAGCGTTCCTGATCGAGTTCGGCCAGAGAACTGGCCACGGCAACGACCATCGGCGCATCGCCTTCGGCCGTAATCTGGCGCCATGCAATTCGCACTTCGCCGTCCGGCCCGACACCATCCGCATATTGCAGCTCGGACGTTGCGGCTGGCAGCGTCAGAACGGCATCAAACAGTGACCGCGAGGTGACAATCGTTCCGTCGAGGGTGATGACCTGCCAGTATCGCCCTGAATAGGGCCGATTATACAGCGGATCAGTAAGTTCGGTGGCGATCACATCGGCGTCAAGACCGCCGTTGGCCACCGCCACAGTCAACTGCAGGTGTCGCGCGGCCATATCGGTGTCAAATCGACGCAACGCGATATCGTCGACGGATGTGACCAAAACCACAGCGCCGACAAAAATCGACAGAACCGAGAGCCAGACGCCCGACAGGATGGCCCTGCTGCGCAGCGATCGCATCAGGCCTGATCTATCTTGTAGCCGCGGCCCCGGATCGTTTGTATCACATCCGCCCCCAATTTCTTGCGCAGACGGGCAATGAACACCGCGATGGTGTTCGAATCCCGGTCGTCATCATAGGCATAAATATGCTCGGATAATTCCGTCCGCGACACCAGACGACCAGCCTGATTGACGAGATAGGTCAGCACCGCAGCTTCTTGCGCGGTCAGATCGACGGCGATCCCGTTGACCAGTGCCCGGCCCATGCGTGTGTCAAAGCTGAACGCCCCGATTTCGAACACAGCGCTTTGCTGGCCCATCCGCCGGCGCAGCAGGGCACGCACGCGCGCCAGCAGTTCGGCCATATGGAAAGGTTTGACGATGTAGTCATCGGCACCGGCATCAAGGCCATCAACCCGTTGTGACCAGCCGTCTCGTGCAGTCAGGATCAGCACCGGGACGGTGTTCTTTTCGGCGCGCCATTCGCGCAGGATGGAAAGGCCGTCCCTTTTGGGTAAACCAAGATCCAGGATGATCAGATCGTAGGGTTCCGTCGAGCCAAGAAACGCCGCCTCCTCGCCGTCTTGCACCACATCCACTACCCGGCCTTCTTGTACCAGCGCCTGACGGATCTGGTCACCCAGTACCAGATCATCCTCTGCCAATAGTAATCTCATGCGATACAATGTCTGCGGAACGGAACAAGCGGCGACACGTCAGTTCTTGCCATTGCCGTTCCCCTTTCCACCGGCGTTGCCATTTCCGCCGCTGTTGCCGTCATTCCCCGCCGTACCTGAATTGCCTTGACCATTTTTAGACTTTGATTTGCTGGCATCCACTGCCGCGGCCTTTGCATGGGTTGCCGCCGCACGTACCCGCTTGGCAGTGGGCGATGTGTCAGAGAGAAGTTCGCCGGTTTGCGCGTCCAATACCAGACGAACCAGTTTTCCCGACGAATCCATCACGACCACACGGAAGAACAGTCCGGAAGATTCAAACAGCCGCACGTCAAGCGGATCGCCTGCCGCGCTGCGAGTTACAACGTCCATTATGCGGGAAAGGCTCAGGCTTTGGCCTGTTGCAACCATACGGCGCAGTTCCACTTGTCCGACCTCGCGGGGCACTTGGGCAAGCGCCACGCAAGGCAGGCCGAACATAACGACAAGGGCAAGCGCAAATCGGGTCATACTGCGGTGTACCAGATTGGAGGTGAACCCAAAATGAATGGGTCATTCAACGACGGTTCATCAAGCCTGTGTTCTATCTCTGCCATGAATTGGCTGATGTCGAGAAGGCATGGCCCACGGACCAGATTGGAGACGGACATGGCATCTAAACACACAAGCATCCTTTCGGCGGCATTCTTTTCTGCCGCCCTTCTTGGCGCAGTCTCGATTGCTGCAACAGTTCCCTTCGCTGACGCCGCCCATGCCAAAGGCGGTAACGGGGGTGGGAACGGCGGCGGCAATGGCGGTGGCAATGGAAATGGCGGGCATGGGTCCGAAGCTTCGGGCAAAGGCGCTTCTGGCAAGGCAGATCACAGCAAGTCAGACAAAGCCGCGAAACACGCCCCGCAAGCGGATATGGCAACCACAAGCCCGCGTCCGGCCACCCGCACGGCAATGTTGAACAAAAGCCTGGATCTTGCCGAGGTTCTTGGCGCGCATCCATCAGAGCTGGGCGCATTGAATGCGGCAAACGCTTCCCCCCAGGCTTTGGCCAATGCGAACCCGAATTCTCGGGTGGGCCGGATTGCCGCTTACCGCGACGCCGTGTTGGGCCGGGCCGATTTGCTGTCGGACTATGATCTGACACGCGCGGCGCTTGATGCCACAACACCACCCGCCCGCGACCCTGATGCCGTCAGCGTCGATCTTGCGCAGCTTGACGCGGATACCGACCTTGCCGCAGCCGATCTTGCTGCCGCGCGGGCAGAACTGGCCGCAGCGCCAGCAGGCACCGATACGACAGCGCTGGAAGACGAAATCGAAACTCTTGAAGGCGAAGTGGAGGCGATTTCAATCGAGCGCGCCACGGTGCAGGCTGAACTGGACGCGGCAAATGACTATGCCGACTTGGTCGAACAAGAAGCCGAACTGCGTGATGCTATCGCTAATCAACCCGAGTTTGAACAGAGCCTGCTGGAAGCGGCTGCCAACAAGACTGTCACCCCCGGTGTCGTGACGTCGGTCAACGATCTCCTCGGGCTGGCCCCGGTTGAACTCGTAGTCCCCGACGCGCCGGTTGTCTTCGTACCGGTTACAGAGTAACCGGCGTCACGCGGGGGGCGGCGGGGGTACCCGTCGGCCCACGGCGCATCGTCGAAACACAGGTCACCATTTCCGACATCTTGGTATCGTATCGTATAAAGGAAGCTGCGGCCTCTTCGTCGCGGGGTTCGACTATCGTTCAATATGCCGGACTTTATGGCCCGGCCCTTGGTAGGTGACTGATGGACAAGATGCTAATAGCCGACGCAATCAGCGCGGCCGAGATTGCAGTGCTGGTGTTGGACGCGGCAGACCGGGTCATTGAGAGCAATCCTCCTGCGGCCAAGCTGCTGGGCCATTTGCCGGAGGATCTGATCGGGATGCATGTTTCCGCCTTCCTGCCGTTGGCTTTGGCAACAGCTCCCTGGAACAGCAGTCCGACAGAGACGCCACTTCAAGGAGCGGTGGAGTACTTAACTGGGCGCGACAAGGCCAACCAACCCATCGCCCTAGCGGTTAAAATCGCCCGTTGGGCCGACTCTACTGGATGTGTCTATTCGACGGTGATCATGCGCGACGCCGCTGCCGAGCGCGAGATTGATCAGATCAGGCAGAAAGGCCTCATCCAGTCGGACAATGCGATCCGGGGAGCAAATATCGGTGTCTTCGAATACAATCCGGCGACCGACTCCGTAAGCGTTTCAGACATCTGGCGAGAGGTATTGGAACTTGCGCCGGAGGAAGACCTTGATGTGCAACTGGAATGGCGGAACCGGGTCCATCCCGATGACCTGGCGGGGGCTCTCGAACCTATTCGACTGTGCGGCGAAGATCAGGCCGAGCGTGCGAGTTGCGAGTATCGGCTGCATTCTCGCGATCGCTTGCATTGGCAGTGGATGCGGACAGATATCGCGGTGGCGCGGCGCGACCCGACGGGCAAGCCCAGTCTGCTGGTCGGCGCGCAAACCGACATCACCGAACGTAAGGCAATGGAAGATGCGCTGCGGATCAGCGTCGAACAGTTTCGATCGGCCTTCGAAAACGCGCCAATCGGCATGGCGATTATCAGTCCTGATGGAGCTTGGCTGAAAGTCAATCAAGCCCTCTGCAACCTGTTGGGTTTTGCCGAGGAGGACCTGCTCAGGACCGACTTCCAGACGCTGACCCACCCCGACGATCTGGATGCGGACCTCAGTCAGCTCAAATTGCTGACCCGCGGCGAAATCCCCTCCTACACCATAGAAAAACGCTACTATCGGGCCAATGGCTCGATCCTGTGGGGGAAGCTGAGAGTCGGCATGGTTCGAAATGCCGATGGCAAACCGGATCATTTTGTCTCGCAGATCATCGATGTCACTGAACAACGACGGATCGACGAGATGAAGAACGAGTTCGTTTCCACTGTCAGTCACGAATTGCGCACACCACTGACCTCGATCCTTGGTGCCTTGTCGCTTCTGGAAGCCGACGAAGATGCGCTGTTTTCAGACCAGGTGCATCGGCTTTTGTTCATCGCCAAGACAAACGGCGACCGCCTGCATCACCTGATCAACGATATTCTCGATTTTCAGAAGTTCTCGGCCCAGCAGATGCATTTTTCACTCGCCCCTCACATGGTCGCCGATCTGGTGGAGGAGACCCTTCTGGCCAACCTGGCGTCGGCAGACAAATACGGCGTGCGGTTCGCGACGATGTTTCCAGACCGATCCCTGATTGCCATCGTCGATCCCAAACGGTTCCATCAGGTGATGGCCAACCTCTTGTCGAATGCCACGAAATTCGCGGCCCCCCGCAGCGCGGTCGAGATATCCGCCCAGCTGCAGGGACCATCAATCCGGGTTTCCGTCAGCAATACCGGGCCCGGAATACCGGAAGCGTTCAAGGGACAGGTTTTCAAGCCCTTCTCGCAGGTCGCATCCATGTCTGACCTCAGATCAGGCGGAACCGGGCTGGGCCTGAGCATTACCAAGCAAATCGTTGAACAGATGGGCGGAGATATCGGGTTTGAAAGCTTACCCGATGTAAAGACGACATTCTGGTTCACGATCCGTGCCGCGGAAGCAGCCCAATAGAGGGTTCGCCATGGATTCTCCGCCATATTCATCGCCTATCGGTTTGTCTGGCGCTACGGCCCGCATCGGCGGATATTCACCGTGGGAGGTCTATCAGGTTTTGTCAGGAAACGGGTTTCGGCGCGGGCGATGGCGCGTTCAAGTGACTCGGGTACTTCGGCGATGTCATCGAAATTTGGCTGAATCGGATTCCCGATCGAAACTGTAATATCAAGCGGGGCACCGCAGTCATACTCAGAGTTTTTTCCGTCAAGCAGGTGCTGAACTTCAGATTCAATCTCATCGGAAGAAAGCGGTCCAGCGCTGTTGGAAACGATAACGAATATCCCGTTGCCCGCATATGAGATCAGGCCGCCGCTTGTCCGCAGCACTTCGTTGATTGCGTCAGCAACCTCGCGCAACGCATAGATAAACTCCTCGGTGGTGGCGCGGACGTAAAGTTCCTCGATCTGGTCGATCTTGACCGCGATCACATGCGACGCGGCAAGGCCCGCACGGGAGATCTGCTTGAGGTAGCTTTTCAATGAGACAAACTCGACAAGGGCCTGCGCCCTGTCGATACGGATCGCCTCGGACAGGTCGAAACTATGCTTTTGGTTGAATACACTGCCGGATGCCGCCTGCGAGTCCTTCGCCATTTCGGCTTCGCGCCGCGCAATGACCAGTCCCTGCGCAACCCGAAGCCGGGCGCCGAGTTCGTTGATGTCGAAGGGTTTGGTCGCATAGTCTGTAGCACCCGCCTTGAATGCGCGATCTATGTAGTCTCGCTCGGACATCGCTGTCAGCATGATGATGGGCGTCCTACGATAGGCCTCAAGCAGTCGCACGCGCTCGCACAGTTCTATCCCATCCATGCCTGGCATATTGATGTCTAGCAAAAGGCAATCGAAGGAAGCATCTCCGTTTGCCAGAGCATCAAGTGCAAGTTGGCCGGACGATGCTGTGGTCACATTGGGAAATCCAGATTTTGCCGCGAGCAACGGCATCAATTCAAGAATGCAGGGGTCATCATCGACGGCGAGGATTCTCATGCTTGCCTCCAGATTGGTTGTGACTGCCTGTCTCGAAGAGGAATTCAGCCTTTGCGGGAACAATAGCTGGTTCTAAGTGTGAAGCCAACCACGACAGCTTGATGCCGAGAGGATGCGTGCTGACCGTTGATCACTGAGGCCGGGGTGGTGACAGAAACAGGCATTCAGATGCGCGTCTAGCTCGACCTTGATTTTATGGAGGCGCGGGCCAAAGCAGTCGCAAAGACCGGTGCCTGTCCGCCTCTCAGCGCCCTTGGAACAGTTTGGCGTGATTGCTGATCTGTGGTTTCGGCCTTTTGGTTCTGGGTTTTGGTCACGTCTGTTTCTGTGTCGTTGCCCCAGGGACCTTTTGATATCATGAGCTTTCTCCAAGCAAGGCCGGTTCAGCGCTTCAGTTTTTTAGCAACGGTGGTCCAGTGTGTGGGGTTCACTCCAAACCCGGATCAATTCTGAATGGAAATCAACATCTTATTTCCGCCAGCTTCTTCGCCGACATTGGAGCGGTTGCTAAAGCCGCTGATCGGCGGAGTGCCGTAAACCGTCTCATACGCAAGCGCCATCTGCGCCCGCGCGCCTAGCGCACGTGCCATCGGGGTCTCCTCTGTTTACGGATATGATTTCTCGGGGACGACTTGCGGTGCCGTCCAAGTTCGCGCCATCATGGGTGCATGACAGAATATCTTCGTGCCCAGCAGCTGCATCACCGCCTTCGTCCCGCGTTTTTCCTGCTCGCGGCCTTTGCAGCTTTCCTGGTCCTGTTGGCAGGGCCGGAAGCCCGGGCCGAGCAGGCGCCCGCCCTCGAGGCGAGCGTCAGCAAGATCCTCGACGGTGACACTTTCACGCTAAATGGCGAGTCGCGCCGGATTCGGGTCTGGGGCTTCGATGCACAAGAATGGGACCATCGCGGAGGTGTGGCAGCCACATCCACTCTGCGCGGGCTGATCTCCGGCACACCTCTGCGCTGTTCCATTCTGGACGTGGATCGTTACGGTCGCCCGGTCGAGCAATGCATCCTCCCAGATGGTCGCGACATCGCCGCCGAAATGATCCGCTCGGGCGCTGCCCGCGAGTATTGCCGCTATTACCGCGGCTACTACGGTACCTGCTGAGGGCACGTGGTACACGCATCGCCGTCAAAAGGAGATACCAGAGCATGATCGAAGGTCTTCTCGCCCTGCTTTTCGGACTGGCAGCCCTGTACTTCATCCTTTGGCTCTTCATTTTCCTGCCCGCCAGAATGGCAGAAGCGAGAGGGCGCAGTGCCGTCGGCTGGGTTCTTGTAAGTATCTTCTTCTCGCCCTTTCTGGCCGTCTTTCTGCTTTGGTTGCTCGGTGGCCTCCCGCACCGGGGTAACTACGAAAACATCGATTGATCCCCAGTCAATCTTTGTCGGTCCCGCGGCATGGGCATCAGGCCAGTGGCCCGGGGGCGGTGTAATGCAGGACGACGGCGACAA
This sequence comes from Cypionkella sp. PAMC25878, assembly GCF_058135695.1. Classification (NCBI taxonomy): domain Bacteria; kingdom Pseudomonadati; phylum Pseudomonadota; class Alphaproteobacteria; order Rhodobacterales; family Paracoccaceae; genus Cypionkella; species Cypionkella sp. PAMC25878. Next base: position 1,853,974 of record NZ_CM176871.1, read on the forward strand.
CGGCCGCTTTCAGGGCTGCCGCGCCTTCGACGGGTAGGTCGACAGAGGCCGGGGCTTCGGGTTCGACCCAATCGCAAAGGCCGCCTAGCGTGCGGTCCGCTTCCAGCGCCACGCCAATGGCGGCGATCAGGCTGTCAAAGGCGCTGGCACTGCCAATTCCAGCTTGGACGACAACCTCAAGCTCGGCTCGGTGCTGATAGTGATAGCGCAGGGGGGACAGCGTGACTTCGGCTTCGCCAGGCTGGCCGTCGCGCAGGATGATCAGCCCGGCGGCCGGGATCCGCTCGGGCAGTACCTCATCGCGCAAGATCAGGGCGGCAAGCGGCTGCATCCGTGCGTGAAGTGCGGCGAGGATGGCTTCGCGCGTGGTTGGCATCGATGTATCCTGAATTGTGACTTTTGTGATGGTCGCTGATGTGCTAAAAGTAATACCTGTGAATACTCGCTCGGAGCAGCACCCATGAACGCCGTCCGCCCCATCGCCGTAAAGCTCGATCAGGACACTCGCGACCGCCTCAAGCGGTTGGCGGATGCCAAGGACCGCTCCACGCACTGGATGCTGCGCGAGGCGGTAGCCCAGTTCGTCGAGCGTGAGGAGAAGCGCGAGACGTTTCGGCAGGCTGGATTGCAGGCTTGGGAAGAGTTTCAGGCAACCGGCAAGCACGTCACGCATGAAGAAGCCGATGCCTGGCTTGCCAAGCTGGAAGCAGGCGAAGATGCGGCCGTTCCTGAATGCCACAACTGATTTGGTCGTCCGCCGCGTTGCGGGATGTGGAACGGCTTTATCGTTTCCTTGCCGACAAGAACCCTGACGCCGCCCGCCGCGCGGCCAAATCAATCCGCGAGGGCATGAACATCCTGCGCGATCAACCTAGCGTAGGACGACCGGTCGATGACATGGAGCCAGAGTTTCGCGAGTGGTTCGTCACATTTGGCGACAGTGGCTACGTGTTCCTCTACCGGTTTGATGGCGAAACGGCGGTGATCCTCGCGGTGCGCCATCAGCGCGAGGCTGGCTACTGACCGTACACGACAGTTAGCCGCTGAAGCCAAGTTGCTGCAAGGTCGCCCGGTCAGGTGCGCCCGTCGCGGGAATGCCGACGGATGTCTGGAAGGCTCTCATAGCCTCCTTTGATCCCGCACCCCATTGGCCATCCGGCGTGCCGGTGTCGAAGCCCCCGGCGTTGAGCAATGTTTGGATGGCACGGTAGTCGTCCTTGGTCAGAGATAGCGTTGTCCAGCCACAAGCCCCGGCCACATCTTCAAAGGCTTCCTGGCTTCCGGCAAGTTCAAAGGTTGCGTCATGATCCTGGCCGTTGTTTTCGGTGAGCCGGATGAACAGACGCTTCGCGTCATAGATGGTGCGGATGAAATTTTCTGCGTCAGCGCCAAAGAGCCCGGCACCCTTGTTGCTGGTAAGCCCGTTCCAGCGCGTTTGTTGCGCGGATGCTTCATCGACCCGCAGCGTGATGTCGAAGGTGTTTCGTTGATAATCCGACATCAGGAAATCATCCTGCACGAAGATCAGGGCGGTTTCCCCCTCGACACAACGGGCAAACAGGCCAGTCAGCCCCATATAGTTCGAAGGGTCATAGGCAGAGTAGTTCACGGCCGTGATCTGCAAGCTGTCGTCTACCGCGGCGCGTTCAGTCTTGATCGCCCACCAACCGGCAATTCGATCACCCTCCTTGTGGGCCTGCTCGAAAGCTGGGTTGTTGTAGTCAATTTCTGGATGTTTGGGATCTGCCCAGGCTACGGTGCTGACGGCCGCGGCCGCGCTATCCGCAGACGAAGCGAGCGCAGTGGCAGCTGTCGCAGCCGCAGTAGGAGCTGGTGCCGCCACCGTCGGGAAGGCAATACCGTATTTCGCTTGCAGGTAACCCATCTGCAGCTGTGCCAGTGTGAGCTTCTCAGTTTCGGCACGGCTCAGAGCAAGCGCCTGCACAAGGCCACCGCCCTGTGCCGCCTCCTTTTCAGCCTCGCCGATACGCTGCTGGGCAGATGCCATTTCTCCAAGAATTTGCTGCGTACGCGCTTCGTCGGGTTGCACGGCGGAGACGATCACCTCGACGGTTGCGCCGCTTTCGGCGGCCGAGATGCGGTTCTCAATGAGTGTTTTCGACAATAACAGCGCTTCAAGCCGAGCTTCTGCCAACCCTTTGATCAGCCCACCGTCGTAAATTGCAATTTTAGACTTAACGTCGGTGATCTGTTGTTCGATGGCAGCAAGTTCTGCAGGAAGGGCCTCGTTCGTTTGCGCGAAGGCCAAGTTCGAAAGACAAAATGCGAAAGCAATGGGAAGGGATTTCTGCAAGATGCGCATCTAAAAAAACTCCACTTTGCAATCAGGCTAGTGATCTCGCTGGAGTTGTGCAAGTCGCTGTTGTTCACAGCTTTCCTTCCGCCCAGCTCGCCACGTTCAACCCCGGCACCCCGTCCACTGCCCGTTCGGCATCGCGCGCCAGATCCAGCCGCTTGCGCAGTTTGATCTGTGGCACCAGCAGGAAGATCGGCACGGTCGCCCCGCCACGGCCGGTCTTGGATTTTGACGCCACGGCGCGGCCCTTCGAATTCAGCCTCCCTTCGGCGACCAGCAGGCTCGGCCCCCGGCGACGATAGATAAACCGCAGGCGCAAGCCGGTACGGCGTTCCCATTCACTTGGGGTGATGCGACTGCCTTTCGTGCTTTTGCCAGTGGCTAGGGTCGGGATGGCGAGCCAGAACCCGTCCTTGGACCGGATTAGCGGGCCGGTGTCATGTGCGCCGATGATCACCGGCGCGTTGGACCAGACCATCGTCGCCGCATTCAGGCTGTTGCCGGATTTCGGGAAGCTGGCGAGGCGGATGCTGTTGCCGAGCCGGGTTCCCAGCCCTGCACCGGTGATCTGCGCGCGCCAGGCGGATTTCAGGGTGGTGCCCGCAGTGCGCATAGCAGCGGACACCGCCCTTTCCCCAGCGGCAATTTCGGCCTGCATCAAGGCGATGAGATCGGGGTCGAATGCTATCTTCAACCTCATGATGGCCGCAGGTTCAGGGTCCAGATCAGCCGTTCGCGGTCGCGGATCGGCTCCCCCTGAATGATGAAACTGTCCACCCCGATCACGATCAGATCACCAGCGCGAGGGTCCGGCAGATCTGACACCCGGACATCCACCATCATCGTATCGCTGACAAACCGGCCTGCGCCGAATTCGGTAATGCGACGACGCGCAGGCTTCCATCTCGACCAGACACGGCGACAAGGTGGCGAAGAACCGCAACACCTCCGCCCGCCGCAACTTGCGGCGAATGCTAATCCGGCCATCTGCATCAATGCCATGGACCTGAAACACATTCTTCGCGAGATCTAGGCCAATCGTTACAATCTCCGTCATGGTGGTTCCCTCCTATATTGGAGCCCTGATCATACCACGGAGCCCCGATGCGCCACGGTTGGGACAGGGGCCGTCCACCACATCAATTTTGGACGCCGAAACACATGATGACACCGACTTCCGCACGGAGCCGCAAATGCTTCATGCAGCATGACGGTCCGATGTTGAAACTGATGCCTGCCTAACCGCAGGCCTTCGAGGTCCCCCACGGGACGCGGTTCCGATGATGCCGTGCTCAGGACTGATGCCGATCGTATCGAGCACGCCAATGAGATGGGCAGACCGGAATTGCATTGAACCGGCATCATTCTGGCGGCCACGGCGCCGACCACGGACCGAAGCATGCACCCCGGGGGCACCTCAATCGAAGGTCAAAGGAACAGCAGACCAGACGGCCACCGGACAAAACCGCCGCCCGGCGCCGTATGCAGCATGCGCAAAAGCACTTAACTGAGACGAACCCGTTACCGAAGTCCTGACCCTAAATCCGATGAGCCCGAACACTCCGCTCCAATATTAAGCCGCCTGTCCCCAATCATTCGACGACGGACACAGGCCGTATCAACCATCCGCTCGCTCCGCGATCAGCCGAATCTGCTTCGCGATTTCTTCGGGCGAGAGGATGAAGTCGATGCAGCCGCTTTCTATTGCGCTCTGCGGCATATCAGGCTGAACGGCTGTATCGAGCTTCTGTGCAATCGTGATGCCCCCAACATCTTTGATGCCACAAAGCGCGGCCGCCCCATCACCATCGTATCCCGAAACGATGACCGCGATCAGTTGACCGGTCCAGTTCTCCGTAAGCGAGCGCAGGAAGACAGTGATGACATCGGGCCATCCCCTTGGCTTCGAGATCGGTCTTAGACGAAACTCCCCGTTCAGCACGTGGAGGTCACGTTTTTCCGGAATAATGAACACGCAATTCGGGCGAACGTCCAATCGGTCTGATATTAGCTCTACCTGCATTGGAGTGTAGCGTGGCAGAATTTCGTGCAACAACGTGGACACGGTTCGCAGGTGATTTACGATGACGATTGCGACGCCCATATCGGCTGGCAGATTTTTCAAAAGCCGCGTGTAAGCGTCAAGTCCGCCAGCAGACCCGCCGACACAAACGATCGGGAAATTCTTCATAAAAGATACCCTTCGTACCTGTCTTCAAACAGGAGCACCCTAAGTGTCACAATAACACGCCGCTTAGTTGACGTTGCCCGTTCTGCAATGCTTCGGCAAGCCTGAATGGCAGGTCTGGGGAGCCACACTGCGGCATAGAGATGGTCTCGACGGGCGGCTTTGGGCCGTTCACACCGTTGCGAGGACTGGACTGCTTTCATTGGCGGCCCAGTCTGCGAAACTCAGGTAGTAAACATTCACATCCTTATGGCCGCCTGCTACCGCAGCAAAGGCGGCGAGGGTTGCCCGGCCCCCGCCGTTGCAATGCGTGACCACCGGTTTCGCGCCATCGATCTCTGCATCGCCGAACGCCTTCGCGATCTCGTCGGCGAACCTAACAAACTGATCATCCAACAAAGCGCATGCGATAGCCCAGTGTGGCCACGTAGTCGTCCAGCGGCATCAGTTGTCCTGCCTGCGCCATGGCCGCGAGATATGCCGGACCCGGCGTATAGACTATATCAGGGCCGCTGCCCGACAGCATCGCCACTCGCAACTGCTTGTCCAGTTCGGTGCCGCGGAAAATCAACCACGCTCTCGCAATGACCGAGGGACGACCGAATGCAGGCCCGCAGAACGATCCTTTCTCAAGCCATTTCGACGGAGGTGTAGGTGCAGATCAAACTGGGATCAAAGGCACCTCTGTCCGTTACAATCTTCGAAATCAAACGCGGTGGCACTATGTCGAAAGTTGGATAAAGCCCCTGCGCGTCCAGCGGAGCCGTGCGGTGGCCCATGAAATTCACAACTTCCTCGCCATCGCGCATTTCAATCGTGATGTCCTTTTCAGTTGCGCTCTCAACGTCGGGGCCACTTTGGCGCAGAACGAAATAGGGCCGTCCGGTATCGGCTGCCGCGAGCGCGTACTGGTAGCTCCCAATCTTGTTGCAAACTGTACCGTCCATGCAGACGCGATCAGCGGCTGTGATGAAATAGTCGACAATACCTTCCCGCATCAGATAGCCGCCCATCCCGTCGGTTATGACCTTTGTCGGAAAGCCAAGCTCGACCGCGCAGAGTGCCGTGAGACGCGCGCCCTGAAGGTAGGGGCGCGTTTCGCTACAGATCACGTTCAGAGACTTGCCCTGACGTTTTGCCTCAAGAAGCAGGTAGGCGTATGAGCGATCCGGAAAGCAATGGGTAAGGATCGTGGCGCCATCCTTGATCAACGCGCAGGCGTTCCTGCCGGTTTCATAGCCTTGCCGGGCAAGCACCGCTGCGGCGCGATCGACCGTTTCAATGATCGCCTCACTGGGATCCCGGCGCGTCTTGACCGCGTCTTCCGCTGAGTCAATACAAGCCTGCACAAGTCGCTTTAACGCAAGGCCGGTGGGCCGTGTGGCGATCAGGACGCCTGCCGCAGCCTTGATTTGTTCAAAGCGAGCGTCTTGCCGGGCGGCAAGTGCCAGCCCATATCCCGCCGCGATAGAGATGGAGAACGCACCCTGAATGACCATGTCTCGGATCCCTACGACGAAGAGATTGGCACTGTGAACGCCGATGGGCACTGTAACACCCAGAGCCTCCACTCCGCCCTTATTGATCGCAATGACACAGGAATGGCCGATTCTGAACGGATGCCTTTATGGGTGCCCTCGCTCGCCACAAAACCCTGCGTGGCTCTTGGCACTATGGTAGGGCATTCCGAACACGCAGGAAGGTATGCGACGCCAGCACGCCTTTGAATCCGAAGGTGGGTTGCCTCTGTGCATTTGGAAAACGCACCGCAGCCAGAGACCTGAACCGCCGAAAATCTAGGTTGGCATCGCCCTCATCTATTGCTTTGAAACACTTTTTACGCTGACAGTATCCACGTGGCCTCAAGCCATTGGGGAAACGGAACCTCACATCTCAGGCGTTCGTTTTTGCGACTTCGCCGACCATTGCGCAAAAAATCATCTCTAGCCGTTTCAGCCGCTCCATCCCATGAAATGCATGCTTATCCATACCAGCCCCATTGCCAGCGCAATCCAAGGGCCAAATGCCAGATGGGATTGCGATTTTTGCCACAGCAATGCTTGGATTAAGCCGCCAACACTTGCCAGCAGCAACACGAGCGGTAGATTTTGCCAACCGAGCCATGCTCCCGCGGCTGCAAAAAGCTTCGCGTCGCCGAGGCCCAGACCGTCAATGCCCCGAAAGCGAAAGAAGACTTCGCCCAACCCCGCAAACAGCAAAAAAGCAGCGGCCGCGCCGATTGCGTGATCCAGCGCCGCAGTTCGTGAAGTGATGACTGCCAGCGCCAAACCCATGGCGATCAGCGGAAGGCTAAGTTTGTCTGGGATGCGGAGGGTTTTGATATCAATATAAGAAATTGTCAAAAGCATCACAAACAGAACAGTTGTTGCAGCAGAAAACAGACCAAGTGGCAAGCTATCAGCGATAGGAGTGATCACTTCTGCACCTTAGTTGATCACGAGCTGTAAAGAAAAGTTCAATGGCGCTGAAACTTTTCCGAATCTCGCAACGTTGCTGGTTTGACGCGAAATATTTTCCGAACCTGAGACACCGAAACGCCGCGTCCACTTAGTGCAATCAAAGACTGAAATACCAGTGCGTACGCCTCATAAAGATAATCTTAGTGGCGGTCACACGCCATACCCCAGGAGGAATTATGAAAATCAAAACCCGTTATATGCTTGGAACGATGATGGTGGCGGTGCTTGCCAGCACTGCTCCGGTTGGCTGGGCTTCAAGCCACAGAGAAGCGCCCGGTATCGCCGGGATGCCGCGCGTAGATGCCACCGATTTTTACATGTTCCGCAGTTACGAACCCGGCCGTGAGGGCTATGTCACCCTGATCGCAAACTATGTGCCGTTGCAGTCTCCCTATGGCGGCCCTAACTATTTTAAGCTCGACAACGACGCCGTTTATGAAATTCACATCGACAACGACGGTGATGCCAAGGAAAATCTGACGTTCCAATTTAACTTTGACAGCACTTTGGTTGAAGCTGGAAAAGGAAAAACATACGATATTGGCGGCGTGACAGTTGCAGGGCCGCTGCGTCAGGCAGGTCAGATTGGCACCGATCCTGCAGATCCGAACATCAACGAGACCGAATCCTACACGCTGAAGATGATCAAAGATGATCGTCGCAAAGGCGCCATTTCGAATGTGACGAAGGTTGGCGGTTCGGCCACAGTCTTCGCCAAACCGATCGACAATATCGGCAACAAAACCATTCCAGATTACGATGCCTACGCGAACAACCACATCTTCGACATTACGGTTCCAGGATGCGCACAGCCCGGCCGGGTGTTTGTCGGCCAGCGTGCAGAAGCCTTTGCGGTTAATCTTGGTGAAGTGTTTGACCTTGTGAACCTTGTACCGCTCCAGGGTGCGTCTAACGCGGCTTATCCGCAATATGACACCACGCCGTTTGCCGGTGGCATTATGCAAAGCCGCGACAATGACGATGTTGTCGGTAAATCAAATGTGACATCGCTGGCTCTGGAGTTGCCGATTGCTTGCGTGACGGGGGCAGGCAATGGCGTGATCGGGGCATGGACCACCGCAAGCCTGCCGCAAGCGCAGTTGCGTGATCCATCGCCGACCTACAATGGCACAACCGTTCAAGGCGGCGCGCTGGTGCAGGTCTCGCGGCTTTCGGCACCTTTGGTCAATGAAATTGTGATCGGCCTGAAAGACAAGGATCTGTTCAACGCGGCAGAGCCAACTCAAGACGGTGCCTTGGCAAGCTATGTGACCAACCCGGTGTTCCCGGCCTTGCTGGATGCTTTGTTCCGCGACGCAGTGCAAGCGACGTCTAACATCGCCCCCAGCAACTTTCCGCGCAACGACCTTGTCACTGCGTTCCTGACCGGCTTTCCGGGGGTGAACCAGCTTTCGACGGTGACGGGTTCGGAAATGATGCGCCTGAACACCACTTTCCCGGCAACTCCGCGGGCAAATCAGAACACCTTTGGTCTGGTTGCCGAGGATTTGGCCGGCTTCCCGAACGGGCGTCGTCCGGGTGATGATGTGGTTGATATCGAGCTCCGCGTGGCGATGGGGGCCTTGTGCCACGATCTGCCATTGGGTGCTGAACTGGCCGTGCCCGGTGCGGTTGAAGATACTCCGACTGATCTGGTGAACCTGAACCTGTGCGGTGCGGACCGCGAATCCAGCATGGCCGCCGCGCCAGTTGGCACAGCGGCCTTCACCGATGGCGCACCGCTCAGCGCGACCGAACTGCTGAACGCCTTCCCTTACCTGAACGCACCGATCCCCGGATCGCCGAACAACGAGGGCTGATAGCATGACACGCAACAAAAAACTGCTGACTGCATTTGTAGGGTCGCTGGCTTTTCTCGCCGCCTGCGATGGAAGCGATGGCGTGATGGGCAACGCACAAGCCCAGTTCGGCAACCAGTTTGCGGCGGCCTTCAATGCCAAGACCGCCGCCGACCCCAAGGATGATCCCAACTTGGTCATCGTCTACAAGGGCGTGACTGGGGTGGACTACACGGCAGACCCGCTGGATATCTGAACCAAAGCCCCCGCCATCACTTTGGTGGCGGGGAGCACAACACAGATGGCGGCGGTTTTGTTACCGCCGCCATTTTTATGTCAGGCCTTCAAAGTGCTGCTTTAAGGAGGCGGGTGGGTTCAAGGAGAGATCGTAGCCTGTGGTGGCGTAAACGCGACCTGCGGGCTTTGACGAAATATCGCCACAACTTCAGGCTGCCCACCGCGACCTGTGCGGCGCTGCAAAATGCTTTGCATGCTTTGCGCCGTATCCGCGATGGTCACGTTGACCGTCACCTCAAAATACCGCGAGACAAAGCCAACACCAGTAGCGAGGATTACATTTGCGGCGGCAAGATCTTGCGGCGTCAGAAATCCTTGCCGTTTGCGTATGCCTTGCAGGCTGCGCGCCTGAACCGGATTATCGGTGATGATCCCAAGCAAAACATCGGGCGCGGTGTTGATGTTTATATCTGTGCGGCTGGGCAACACCGTGGCAAGCTGCGCAAGCCGGGTGACTTCGCCGGGAGTTAGCCCCGCTTCGGCCACCAGATCAGCCATGCGCACCAAGGGCTGCGGTTGGGTCAGCCTTGCGGCAATGCGGGGGCCAACATCGGCTGGCAGATCAAGCAAAGCGACGATGCGCTGCAACATCTGCGCACCCAACGCCCCGCTTTGCGGCAGATTGTTCAGGTTGAATTTTGCCTGCGCATCCGCAATCTGCAACGCAAAACTGCCGCCTGCTATCGGCACTTCTTGCTGCCCCACCAACGCCCAAGGCTCGCGCAGATTGTCAGTTTGTGGCGCGTCGGTCATATCGCGGCGCAGGGCGACAATGGCGCTGGCCTCACCCCCCGATATCAAGGCAAGGGCTTGGCCCGCTGCGCTGAAGCGTTGACTACGCAGGATCGCAAGATCAGACAGGCTGATCATCGCGTAGACCACCGAGGCCGTCAGCGCCAGAATGACCAGCACGTTGATCAGAACTACGCCTTTTTCTGGCTCGCGGGCCATGATCAGCGGGCCTCGGCTGGCAAAACCACCACACGGCGCAGATGATTGCCATTTTCGGCAAGCGTTACTGTCAGGGCGATCGCCAGTGGATTGGGCGTGGGCTGTCCCGGCAGGATCACCCGATCCGCAGGCGGCCAAACCGCAGCCCAGCCAGAACTTGCCGCGTAAAACTGCCAGTCAACCGCAGCCACACCTTGCAACAGCGGCTGGCGCGCCGCCTCAGCGCCGGGTTTTGCCGCGAGGTCGCGAAACAGCGTGTCATCATTCATTTCGTAGCGCAGCGCGACACTGCCGCCAGAGGTTTCTGCCGCGTTGCGTTGCAGGCTGACAGCAGGAGCCTTTGACGCCGTATCCAGCGCCACAGAGCTGCCGCGTGCCTGACTGAAATCCAGTGTCAAAAGATACATCGCGCGTTGCAGTTCCGCCAGCCGCTCTAGACGACCTTCAGTCAGCCTTTGGGTGCGCAAAACCTGATCCAACATCGAAAATCCAGCCACACCGATCAGCGCAAAGATCGCCAAAGCCACCAACACTTCGACCAGCGAGAAGCCCGCCGTCGGATCGCGCTTTTGGCCTGTCCGCTTTTGATTGGTGCGCTTTGTCACGTCCCTGCGACTTCGCCCAGCACGACAATGCTGCCATCCTCAATCCCGAGCACGGTCAGATCGCGCTGACAGCGGCCATCGGCCAGAAAGCGGAACGCGCCGAGTACGCCGGTAAAGCCAGCGGCCCTTGTGACGCCTTTGCTCGACAGCGCGCCTGCATCGCCCAAACCGACCGCCAGCAAAGCCGCATCATGGCCCAATGCTGCAACAGTGCCGGGCTGTTCGCCAAAGGCTGCCTCAAACCTGTCTGCAAACGGCAAGAACAAATCGGGCGGCGGTGCAGCAAACCACGCTCCGGCAAGATTGGCGTCATTTTCGACATTGCCAACACCCCATTGCACCGACCCCAACAGCTGCACGCCGCTGCCTTTCAACGCTGCCGCGAAAGCCTTCAAGCTGGCCCCCCCGTCGGGCAGGAAAACCGCTTCGGGCAGACGCCCACCACCCGCAGCTTTCAGGGCTGCCACCAATCCACCCGCAGCGGGATCACGCAGCAGCGTGGCGGTCAGCGTGATCCCGCCCGCCGGTGCGATGCGGTTTGCGGCTTGGGCTGTGGCAGTTCCCAACGGACCGTCGCGGGCGACAATTGCTATGCGCGAAATGCCTTGCGCGCGGGCATAGCTGAACATGGTTGATACGGATTGCCCCGGCGTGATGCCCATCACGAACGCGCCCTGCGCGCCCAATGTGTCATCATTCGAGAACGTGATCACCGGCACCTTGCCCGCGACGGCAATCACCCCCGGTGTCTGATCGGATTTCAGCGGCCCAAGCAGCAGTTTTGCGCCGCCCGCTATGGCCTTTTGTGCGGCAGCGGCAGCGCCTTCCACGGTATCGGTAGTGTCATAAACCTTTGGCGCGGTTCCCACCGCCGCGGCTTGGGTGACAAGGCTTGCAGCCCGCGCCATATTCTGGCCCAAGGTTGCGGCAGAACCTGTTAAGGGTAGCAACAACGCCGCATCGCGGCCACCGACACCAGAGCCTGCCTTGAACGGACCTGCGGCCATCCCCGCGCATCCACTTAGAGAGGCAGTAAACAACGGGAGACTAACGCTTGCAACAACTGAACCTCCAAACCAACGACGGGTCACTGGGGTGGCGGCGCAAAGTGCTTTGGTCATTGGTTGTGCTCCTGGGTATTGCGGCTTTCTTGGTGTCGGTTGTCACGCATATGCCTGCGCGTTTCGCGGCGAAACAGATCGGTCTGCCGCTAGACACGCTGCAGGTGTCAGGCACGATTTGGAATGGGTATGCGCGTTTGGGCGATGCCCATATGCTGAGCTGGCAGACATCAGGTTGGGAAAGTTTGCGCCGGATGGCGGTTGTGGTCAATTGGCACCTTGAGGGGCCGCAGACAGATTTGACTGGCCGCATCGCCGTGCCACTGCCACCGCAGGCGGACCGCGCTGAACTCGATGCCGTGCGCGGCAGCTTGGGCTGGGCGCTGATTGAGGCGGCGCTGCCGGACCTGCCGATCCGCTGCGACGCTACCGCGGTTTTCGAAAGTTTGCGCATCAGCCTGACACCGGGCGTTCGAGTGGGTGAGGGAATGATTTCAACAGCCAAGGGGCGATGTGAACGGCGCGATTCTGACATGCCGCCAGTGCCCACACCTGCGCTAACTGCGGCTCTCGGTTCTGACAGCGAAGGTCTGGTGGCGGTGCTGGTGCAGACCGATCTGCCGCAAACGCCGCTTGCCACCGCGCGTCTGACAAATTCGGATCGCATCATCGTGACCATCCATGCCGCCGGGGCGGCACTGGTGCCGGGCATGCCATCCAGTGCCGACAGCGAGATCGAATTGCCGTTGGCGACCCTGTTTCCCTAACGCGTCTCATTTTGTGACCAGCCCGTTCATCGACACGATGGGCAGCAAGATTGCCAACACCATGACCATCACCATACCGCCCATCAACAGCAGGATTGCAGGCTCGGCCAACGCCACAAGCGCGCGCACCCAAGCATCCAGATCGCGCTGCTGATCTGTCGCTGCGTGATCAAGTGCAGCACCCAGATTGCCAGAGGCTTCACCGCTGGCAACCATAGCCACCAGCATCGGCGGGAACACCGCAGCCTCGTCCATTGCGCGCTTCAGACTGGTGCCTTGGCGGACTTTCTCGGTCACCTCGGCGACGCGGGCGCGGACATGCAGGTTTGGGGTGACATCGGCGGCGGCCATCAAGGCCTCGATCAACGGCACGCGGCTTTGCACCAAAGTCGCAAGGGTTCCGGCAAATTGGCTGGCGTTCATCCGTTGCACAAGTTTCGCGGTCAGCCGACCTTCTGCCAGTACGCGGTGCCAGCGCAGCCGATTTTGCGGCACGCGCAGCCAGCGCGTCCAAGCAAAAATCGCAGCTATCAGGCCGAGTGCCGCATAAAGCCCATAGCCGCGCACCAAGGCGGATACCGCGATCAAAGCGCGGGTCAGAAACGGCAAATCGGTCCCGCGTGAGGTGAAGACCCGCACAATGTCCGGCACCACGAAGGCCATCAGCAGGGTGATGATCGACAGGCTGACCACCGCCAAAAGTGCAGGGTAAAGCAGCGCCAGTTGTACGGTTTGCCGATTGCGGGCGCGGTTTTCAACAAAGCCTGCGAGATGCGTCATCACCTGATCCAACTTGCCCGCCTGCTCGCCCGCACGCACCGAAGCGCGGTAGAAATCGGAAAATATCAGCGGATAGCTGGCCAGCGCATCGCCAAAGCTGCGCCCCTCCAGCACAGATGCGCGCACGTTCAACAAGGTGCCTGCAACCTTTGGATTCATGCCTTGCGCAATCGTCGAAAGCGCATCCTCAATCCGCAGGCCAGAGCCGAGTAGCGTCGCCATTTGTCGAGTGAACAAAGTCAGCGCAGCCAGCGGCATCCTAGGCCCCGATTGTGTGGCCCGCGATTGCGTCCCTTTCAGCGCGGATGTGCTGCGATCCGCCTTGGTGCCATCAGATTTGGCACTTGCAACGACTTCCAGAGGCAACAGGTTGCGGGCGCGCAATTGTTGGCGCGCCGCAGCCAAAGACATCGCTTCCAGCATGCCATTCTGCGGCTTGCCTGCATCGTCCATCGCTTTGAACCGGAAGGCTGCCATGCGTTATGCCTCTTGCGCCACACGGGCGACGTCTTCAACCGTTGTCAGGCCCGCCCGGATTTGGCGCAGACCATCGGCAATCAACCCCGGACCATCGCGCCGCGCCTGCGTCGTCAGATCAGCCTCGGATGCTCCGGCATAGATCAGCGCCTCAATCTCACGCGTCATCGCCACAACCTCGTAAATGCCTGATCGGCCGCGATAGCCTTGACCGTGGCAGGCGGGGCAGCCGCAGGCGCGAAACAGCGCATCGCCGATGGCAAGACCATCAATAAGCGCGGCATCGGTTTCGGTTGCAGTATCAGCGCGTCGACATTCGGCGCATAAGCGGCGTACCAGCCGCTGCGCCACCACACCCACCAGCATCGGCGCCAGCAAGAACCGCTCGACCCCCATGTCAACCAACCGCGACACCGCGCCAACGGCGGTGTTGGTGTGCAAGGTGGACAGCACAAAGTGCCCAGTCATTGCGGATTCAACGGCAACTTGTGCTGTTTCGCGGTCGCGGATTTCGCCCACCATGATCACATCGGGATCTTGCCGCAGAATGGCGCGCAACCCGCGCGCGAAGGTCAGATCAGTGCGCGGGTTGACCTGCATCTGGCCGATGCCATCGACAGAATATTCAATCGGATCTTCCACCGTCATTATATTGCGGCTGCGGTCGTTCAGATGATCCAGTGCGGCATAAAGCGTTGTGGTTTTGCCAGATCCGGTTGGGCCTGTGACCAACAACATGCCATCCGGGCGCGCAAGCAGCCGCGCGAACACCTCGGCATCGCGCGGCGACATGCCAAGCCGGTCAAGCCCAAAGCGGGTGGCATCCCGGTCCAGCAAGCGCATCACCACCCGCTCGCCATATTGTGACGGGATTGTTGAGACGCGCACATCCACCTCGTGGCCACCCACGCGCAGCGACACCCGGCCATCTTGCGGCAGACGCTTTTCGGCAATATCCAACCGCGCCATCACCTTGATGCGGCTGACCAACAATGGGGCGAGTGCCCGCTTTGGTTCCACCATCGCGCGCAACACGCCATCAATGCGAAACCGCACCACCAATTTACGTTCTTGAGTCTCAATATGAATGTCAGAGGCGTTCTCTTTAATCGCCTCAAGCAACAGCGCGTTGATCAGGCGCACGACCGGGGCATCGTCGGATTGGTCGAGCAAATCATCGACCTCGGCAGTGCGGTCGGCAAGGCTTGCCAGATCGTCATCCGCCCCAGCAGCATCCGAGGCATCGCTGGCATTGTCGCGATATGCGACGGCGAGGCGCGCATCAAACAGCGATTCTGACAGTGGCTCAAGGCGCAGGCCTTTGCCCGCGATGCGTTGCACCTCAACAATCGCACAAACGGACACTTCCGGGCGCAACACGCACACCGGACCGTCTGGCCCGGTTTCCAAAATAACCCCGTGCTGACGGGCAAAGGCATAGGGCAAGCCAATTCGGCGTGGCAGCGGCGCGGGGATCAGCGGTGCAGATTGGACGTCGGGCATGATTTATCTCTCCACCGCAAAGGTAGTGCTGACAACACCGGGGGCAGGTTTTCGGTTCATTTCCAACGCGCTGACGTTCAAGCCGTGTTCGCGCTTCAGCGTTTCCAGCCACAGGATCAGTTGCTCAAAACTTGCATCTTCCAGCACAACACGCGCGCCTGCGCCCTCGGATTCCAATCTGCGGATGGCAAGTTGGAAGACGGCGGCGGACTCGGTCAGGATCAATGGGACGGGACGGTTATCAATGATTGCCGACGCCCCGGAGCGGACATCAAACGCCGGGTTTTGCAGCGCGGTCAGCCCTGCGTCATAAAGGGCTATCTTGTTTTCCAATGCAGCACGGTGCTGGCGCAGTGGCTGCCAGATTACCGCAACCGCAATCCAAACCAGCGCGCAAATACCCAGCACACCCAACAACAGACGTTCGCGCGGGCTGCGCTGCATGAACCAATCTTGTGCTATGGCGCGATAGTTATCCATCATGGCAAGCTCTTGCGCAAAGTCATCTGAACTTCGGCAGCACCGTCTCCAGAGGTTGCAGCGCCTGCAACCACCACTAGCCCTGCATCGCCAAACGCCGTCTCAGCGCTTTGAAGGGCAGCAAGGTCAGGTGCCTCCATCGTCAGGGCCAAGCTGTTGTCGGCCTGTGAATACCGCAAATCCTTAATCTGAACTTGTCCGGCCTGAGGCTGCAAAGCGCTGAAAGCCTGCGCTAACAGGGGCAAAAAGCCCGCTGCGCTGCTCGGTTGCTGTGCTGCCAGTGCAGCGGTCAGAGCGGAGGCAACATCGCTCTCAACGCCTTGACCCGTGGCTTCAAGCGCCAAGCGGACAGCAGCTTCTTGGGTTTTTGCGATCCGACTAAGCCCTGCGACATCCAGCGCAAGCAGCATCAGATGGCCAAACGCAGCGATAGCCAGCACAACCGCCAAAGCGCGCGCACCTTTCGGAATGCTCGCCCCACGGCGCGCAAAACGGCCAGAGCGTAGATCAAAGCCCTTCAGGCTGGGGTCAACACTGGTCGCAAGTTGCCCCATCGCAGCGACAGGAATATCGGCGGGCAACTGACCGCCCAGAAGGACCACGCGCGGAGATCCTGCTGCGTGCCACAGCGTCGTCAACATCGCTGCTGACGCGGCAAAGCCCGTGCCATCCGGCATCCGCACCAGCACGCGATCTGCTTGCGCCAACACTGTCCAATCCCCTGCGTCTGGCACTTGTAAAGCCATAACATCCGGGATCATCGGCGCAGTGGTCGCGGAGTGCGCCGCAACCAGATCGGCCATCACAGCATTGCTGACAACGGCCACCAGCCACGAGCCCCCTTCGGCCACATCATCTTCGTGTTCTTGCGGAGCAAGATTCAACCGCGGACCTAAAACGACATGCACCTGTTCCAACGGCTGGGAAATCGACTCTTCGATGGCAAAACCTACCACGGCACGCCTTTGGCTCGCCGCCATTTTCGGCAAACTGACCTTCAACAAAAGCACATCTTCGCAGGCGATCCAGGTGATGCTGTCATGTAAACCATGCGTGGCAATTTCTGGGCTTTTGGCGATCACTGGCTGCGACAGCCGCGAAACTTGATGTTTTGGGAAGATCCGCGCGCGCAGACGCTCTGGCAGCAAAAAGCGCAAAGCAGGGTACAGCGCGACAGAAACGCCTTTGTGATCAATCATGTTGTCACATCCGCTCCCGGTTGCACCCACGCGCTGAGTATATTTATGATACGAAATGAAACCTAGTAAGTTTCACTGCGTATGTCAGGTATAAGTATCCTCAAGATCGGATGTAAAGATGATCGCGTTCGCTCAGATGTTGTCAGGCCGCAAAACCAAACTTGAACAAATTCGGTTGCAACGCGCACACGATAAATCATGCTCAAATGAATCCGAACGCGCCTCTGACGCCGGCGTCACGCTGATTGAGATGATGGTTGTGCTGGTGATCATTGGCATTGTGGCCGCGCTTATTGTGCCGAATGTGATAGGTCGCCCCGACGAGGCGCGGGTGGCCGTGGCAGGTGCTGATCTGCGCAGCGTGGCGGCCAGTCTTGAGATGTATCGCCTCGATAACCGCACCTATCCCACCACCGAACAAGGCTTGGCTGCGTTGACGCAGCGCCCCTCGGCGGCCCCGGTGCCGATCAACTGGGCGGCGGGTGGCTATCTGCCCTCGGCACCGGTCGATCCGTGGGGCAATCCCTACATCTACAAATCGCCCGCCGAAACCGGCCCCTACGAGTTGATTTCCAACGGCGCGGATGGTGTGCTTGGGGGTGAAGGCGCAGATGCCGACATTCGACACGGCGCTACGAACTGATGACAATCGGCATCGGCCCCATGCAGCTTTTGCGAACGCGGCGGTCTTGCCAAGACAGCGGGATAACCCTGATTGAAATGCTGGTGGTGTTGGCGGTGATTGGCGTGGCGACTGGGGCAACCATGCTTGGGGTCAATGCCTCAGACCGCAGCAGTCGTGCGCAATCGGAAGCCGTGCGTCTGGCGAATAATCTGTCACTGGGGGTTGACGAGGCGATGGTCACAGGCACGCCGCTTGCGCTGATTTGGGATCAAGATGGCTACAGCTTTGTTGCTTGGTCAGCAACACAGCAAGACTGGCGCGCGGCGGCACCGGGCATTCTGGCTGCGCGCCACACGTTGCGCGATCCCTTGCAGCTTGCCGTTGATGGCAAGGCTAACCATGATCCGATCTTAATCGCGCCGAGTGGTTTGGGTTCGCCAATAACCTTTGTGTTGTCATCCGCAGCACTTTCAGACATCGCCACGTCAAACAGCGCCGAATGGATTGTGAATTTCGACGGCTTTTCTGCAACGGCGACTGCCAAGGAGGGGATGTGACCAATATCCGCAGCCCCGAGGCAGGCTTTACCCTGATTGAGACGTTGGTGGCGCTGGTTATTCTGGCGATGTCCGCTATTTCGCTGCTGGGGGCGACCGAAGCCCATATCAACCGCATCGCGGCGTTGGAAAACCGTGCTGCGGCACAATGGGTGCTGGAAAATCACTTGGCAGAACTGACGCTGGGGTTAACGCCCGCACTCTCCCCTGAACCGATGAATGGCGTGGCTTTTACCGTGGCGGTCAACCTTGTGCCAACGCAGGATCCTGATCTTGCCCAAGTAGACCTTACTGCACGCGGTGCCACAGACGGGCGTGATTACACTGTGCTTACAGGCTTTTTGGACACCACGATCAAAGGTCTGCCCGCGCCATGATTGCGCGCATCCCGACATTGCCGATCTGGGGGCTGGCGGTGGCAACTGCCGTGTCATTGGGGTTGTCGGCGGGGCAAGTGTTTTGGCGGCTTAGCGGCGACGATGTTGGCGCACGGGTGGCGTCACGACAGGTGCCGTCCGTTGAAGCCCCGCGCATTGACCTTACACCGATTCTGAGCTTTGCACCCTTTGGCACCTCGGTTGTTCAGGCCCCTGTGCAGACGGTCGCAGGTGAAACCTCGCTTGGTTTGGTGTTGCTTGGGGTGACGATTGCGAAACCGGCCTCAGGATCGCGCGCGATCATCGCGGGCGGCACCGGGCCTGCAAGGGCGTTTTACATTGGCGAGAACATCACCGATATCGCCAGTCTTTCGGTCATAGAATCTGACCATGTCGTGCTGGATGTGGATGGCCGGCTGGAAACCTTATCTTTCGTCAAACCCGGCGATGCCCCTGGGGCCATCAAAAGCAATGGCCCCGATCTGCGCAATCTTATCCCGTCGGCCACCGCCGGGGCTGCGCCCGCCGCAGCCTCAAATGAGCCGGACGCCGTTATCGCCCGCTACCGCGCCGCCATTGCAATGGACGCGCAGGGCGTGATCGACAGGCTTGGGTTGCAAATCACCGATCAGGGCTACCGTGTGACCGAAAATGCGTCGAGCGGTGTCAAACAGGCGGGCTTTAAACCCGGAGATGTGGTCACAACCGTGAATGGCCAGAAAGTAGGCGACATGGCCAAAGATCAAAGCTATTTTGATGAAGTGGCGGCATCAGGCCGCGCGCGGGTGGAATTGGTTCGGGATGGACAGACGATCATCATGTCATTTCCTTTGCGATAGTCAGAGGCAGTCATGAACATAACCCGGATAATTTCTGCAACCCTGATCGCACTGATGCTCCAAACCGCCGCTCCGGCAGGCGCGCAGACAACGCCAAAACCTTCGACTTTCGTGATCAATCTGCGCGACGCGGACATCCGCACGCTTTCAGAGCAAGTCTCAGAAATCACCGGACGAACCTTGGTGCTTGACCCCAATGTATCAGGTACGGTCACTGTGATCTCGACCGAGCCTTTGAATGTCGATGGCGTTTGGGAATTGTTTCAGTCGGTGCTTGCGGTGCAGGGCTTTGCCGCGCTGCCATCTGGCAAGCTCTGGCGCATTGTACCGCAGGCCAGCATCCGCGAGGGCGGCGGTGTGATTGAAAGCAACGGCGATGTCGGTCGTCTTGACGTGATCACCCGACTGGTTCAGCTGAAAAACTTCCCAGCGACTACGGCTGTGGGTGCATTGCGCCCTTTGGTGGCCAGCTTTGGCTATATCGAGGCCGTAGTGGATACCAACACGCTTGTCATCACCGATACTGCGGAAAATGTGCGCCGGATTGAGGGCATCGCACTCGCTTTGGATGCCGATACCGGACAAGAAGTTTTCACAATCCAAGTTCGCAATGCCGATGCGGTCGATGTTGGGGCGGCGGTTGAAAGCGTGCTGAAATCCTCGGCAACCGACGGTGGCGTCGCCCGCGTAACGGTTGATCCACGCTCGAACGTGTTGTTGCTGAAATCGAACCGCGAAACCTACGAGATGGTCGAGCGGGTCGTGGCAGAGTTGGATGTGCCGGGCAAGGCCATCCCCTCGACCGTGCCTGTCACGCGGGTTTATAAACTGCGCTATGCCGATGCGACCTCGATGGCCGAAGTGCTGCGCGGCCTGATCGGTTCGGGCAGTGCGGTCAGCAATCCAGTGGCCGAAGCGTTGCCAGCGGATAATGCGACGGGAGCCGAGGGCGAAGCCGCGACCGATGCAGCCCCCGCCCCGCCACCTGTGATTTCACTTGCCGCAGAAGACATCACCATTCAGCCTTCAACTGAAACCAACGCAGTGGTGGTGCGTGCAAGGCGCGAGGTTCAATCTGATCTGGCGGCGCTAATCGCCGAGTTAGATCAGCGCCGCCCGCAAGTGCTGATCGAAGCTGCCATCGTCGAAGTTTCAGGCGATATATCCGAACAACTCGGCGTGCAGCTTGGCTTTGGCAGCGCTGCGCCGCCTGGCGGTTTTGCTGCCACCTCATTTTCGCCGACAGGGCCAACTTTGGATAACATCCTGACCTTGCTCGGTTCGCCTGCGGCCGTCGGAGTGGCCCCGACGGGGCTGTCAATCGGGCTGTCGCGGCAAGATAAATTTGGTCTGTTGTTGCAGGCCCTTGGGCAGTCGACCAAAGCCAACTTGCTTTCAACCCCCAGCATCACCACGCTGGACAATCAGGCCGCTGAAATTGTCGTCGGCCAGAACGTGCCGTTCCGCACTGGCACCTTTACCGGGAACGGCAACACTCAAAGCACCATTGAACGCCGCGATGTCGGCATCACGATGCGGGTACTGCCAAGGGTCAATCAGGGCGACGTGATCCAGTTGGACATCACACAAGAAGTCTCGTCCTTGGCCGCAGCTGCTGTGGCCGGTGCCGCCGATATCGTCACCAACAGGCGCAGCATCAAGACAACGGTTCTGGCGGATAATGGCGGCACCATTGTTTTGGGCGGCCTGATCACCAATGATCGTCAATCCAGTCGATCCGAGGTGCCGGGGCTTGGCAAATTGCCAATCGTCGGGGGGCTGTTCCGCTCTAAATCGGACTCGTCGCGCAGGCAGACTTTGTTCGTGTTTCTGCGACCTACCATTTTGCGCACCCGCAGTGACATCGCATCCGTCGCCGACAACCGCTTTCAGCGGCTTAAAGCCATCGAGTCTAACCCCGGCGATCCGAAAAGCCTGCTGGCAGAACCGAAACCCGTGCGCAGGCTTCCCGTCGAGATTGACGGTCTTTATTGATTTCTCACCCTGCGGCAGCGCAGCGTTACAATAAACACTGGCAGGGGGCTGTGTTCTGATTTTTGGCGCATAAATCAGCAAACCTCGCTGCAACGGTGAAACCTTCTGAAGTTTTCTGCGTAGCTTCTTCAGTTGGTTCTGGCAGGTTTTCACGCCGGGCCTTGGTTTTGCTGAAAGGGCACGGATGCCAATCATATCGCGCAGGCAGATTGGCGGCATTGCAATGGCTGTCGCGGTTGGTGGCATCATCGTGGTGGTGGCCGTAATCACAACCAACGCACCCACCAAAACCACTGCCGCGCAGTTGAGCGACGCGACCATCGTGGCAAAACTCCAAACTAGTTCAAAGGTTTACCCTGCCGAGTTGCAAGCCATGCTGCGCGCGACCCGTGCAGCCCCTGACGATCTGGTTGCAGCAAAAGCAGCCGCGACTGCCCTGATCGCCGAAGGACGCGCCGCAGGCGACTCGCGCCTTGTCGGTGCGGCGAGTGGTGTTTTAAGTCCGTTCATGGCTGACCCAGATGTAGAAACACTAAATCTGCTGGCGACCGTTCGGCAATATCAGCACGATTTTAGCGGCGCGCTGGTGATGCTGGATCGTGCCATCAAACAGGATCCTGCCAACGCCAGCGCATTGCTGAACCGTGCAACCATCCAGATTGTGCTGGGCCGTTTTGATCTGGCCGCCACCGATTGCAAACGCCTCTCGGATGTATCGCGCCCAGAGCTGGGCTTTTTGTGCCAATCAACGGCGCTGTTGCTGACAGATCGTGCGCCGTTGGTTTATCAACGACTTCAAGGCATTGTGGATAGCCCCGGCCTACTTGACGGCTCTTTGCGGGGTTGGGCGATTGGATTGATGGGCGAGATTGCCAAGTTGCAAGGCGATACCAAGACGGCGAAAATGTATTTTACGGATGTGCTGGCGGCAGACCCGCTGGCGCTGCGCGAGCGGCTTTTGCTCGCCGATCTGTTGTTGAACGATAAGGCCGCAGCCGAGGTTTTGACGCTGCTTGAACCTGCGCCAGATGTCGATGGTGTGTTGATCCGGCGCGTGCTGGCAGCAGAAATGACAGGTGATCAGCAGATGGCTGATGCGGCAAAGGCCGAGCTTGATCGCCGGTTCCGGTTGAACCTCGACTTGGGCCTAACCGCCCATGCGCGGGAAGAAGCGCGGTATTTCCTTGAATTAGCGGGCGATCCACAGCTTGCGTTGCAGCGCGCCGTCGTCAACTGGCATCTTCAGCATGAATTTGAGGATGCACAGCTTCTGATCGACAGCGCTGTCGCCGCCAAAAATCCCGAGGCAGCCGCCCCTGTGTTGGCTTGGATGGCCGAACAATCGGTGGCCGTACCCGCTTTGAATATCCCGGATTCCGTCAGAAAAGCCGCCAAATGACCCCAGTTTTACAAATTTGCGCGCGTTTCATGCTCGTGTTCATGATGTTATGTATGGTAACGGTTGCGCAAGCGCATGAGACGACACGGTCTTATGTGACGATCACGCGAGATGATGGCGCAATGACGGCGCAGGTCCGCATTGCGTTTCGGGATATCGAAGTTGCGGTCTGGATGGACGAAGATCTCGATGGCAACATCACTTGGGGTGAAACCAAGCAACGTCTGTCCGCCGTTCAAGCCTATTTTACTTCGGTTTTTCAGCTAGATACCAGCGGCTCCTGTGCCTTGACGCCAACCGGTGCCGATGTGTCCTCAGACGCCGGCATCGACTATCTTGATCTCGAGTTTTCCGTGATCTGCCCGGTGGCGGATGCGCCTTTGACAGCAACTTCACGTTTGTTCGCCGAAATTGATCCCGATCACCGGATGTTCCTGACGGCCAATCTTGCCGGAGCAATCACGACGACCCTGCTCAGTGTATCGAACCCAACTGTGGTGATCAACAACGAGACCTCAGGCTTGCTGAACTCGTTTCTAACCTATTTCAAATCGGGCGTAGAACATCTGACAGGTGGCACCGACCATCTTGTATTTTTGCTGGTGATAATGTTGCCTGCCGTAGCGTCCGGCATGGGCAGGCGTGCTGCAATACTGAACGTCATCGCAGTGCTGACAGGTTTCACGGCCGCACATGCCCTGTCGTTGACAGCCGCTGCGACCGAACTCCTTCGCCCGCCTTCAACGATAATCGAGATCCTGATCGCGCTTTCGATTGTCGTCACGGCCATAGATAATGTGCGGCCGTTCATCCCGGCACCTCGCGCAGCGGTCGCGGCATTCTTCGGCATTATCCACGGCTTTGGCTTTGCATCAGCCTTGGGCGTGCTGCAACTTTCGGGCAGCGGGCTTGCGGTGGCGTTGATCGGCTTCAATTTGGGGATCGAAGTGGCCCAAATCGTACTGGTTGTGATTGCGCTACCCATTTTGTTCTTGATTGGGAAAAGCAGAGTACTGCTGTGGGCAGGCAGCATTCTTGCAGGCAGCATAGGGATGTTTTGGGTTTGGGTTCGAGTAGGCCTTTAACCTTGGAAGCGGTCTGACAGGGAAACGGGAGTCATCAGCCAAATTACAGCGTTACCGCGATCCAGACTTGCCTGACGATGAAGGTGTTGTTCGGCATGGCATTCCGTCAAATGACTAGGTCCGACGAAAGCATGTTGCACCTGATCGGTCTTGACCGGAAGGAGATGGCCTTCAGAAATTATGCACTGAGCGCATCCAAACGCTTCGGTTGAATTATTTGACGACGATGTTTTGGTTACAACCGGCGGAGCCGCATAGGAACCAAGTAAACTGCGTCAAACTGCTCGTCCATGCGGGGTGTCATCGGACTATCCATCCCAATCAGACACCAATATGACGAGGCGGGATAGCGGAATGTGAAATGCATGACTACGCCGCGCATGTCTGGGGGCAGCGCCACTTTGACTGCAGACCCGAAGGATCGCCTGCCATCGACTAATACGTTGCAAAGGCAGAGATATCCTGCAACGGTCAAAGCGCTGGCTTTGCACGTAAGCGAATGGCTATGTTATTTAGCCGTCGAGTTCCCATTGCGACAACTGACCCTCAGCCAAAAACCATCCGATAATCGCAGTCTATTTGAAGGTAGGCTTTACGATCGCACGGACGGTTCAACAAACCAAATGGAGACTCATGCTTCCCATTGTTCCCCACCCCGATCGGAGCTAGCGTTTTTGCTGTCCAAACTTTGAAAGCGTTGGCGCAGTGATGCTGCAAGACCGACCAATGGCGTCTTTGAGAACGCTGAACTGCAGCGCCGATCGATGTCCCAACGTCGGCTTTGGGCCGGCCGCGTCGACTGTGCCCGCGCCAGGCCGGGCTGTTCCTCTGCTGCGCCGCCGAAAGCCGGCTTCGAGCCCATGTTGACCGCATACTGCATCGCGGCCAATGTCCGCTTTGCGGGAACTGGCCAAAAATCTGACAAAATTAAGCCGAGTTCCGCCAAAGATTTTTTTATCCCACTGATTTCCTGGTGATCTTGATATGTTCGTCTGGTTGGACAAAAACCCCCGTTTTGGGATGCCTCCACATTGGAAAACCGGCCATGAAAGACTGCATTATCATCGGTGGCGGCCCTGCGGGACTGACTGCCGCACTGTACCTTGCCCGGTTCCTGCGCAACGTCATGGTTTTTGACGCTCAGGAAGGGCGGGCCTTGATGATTCCGAAAGCGCACAATCTGGCGCCCTTTCCGGACGGCATTTCCGGGCGCGATCTTCTTGACCGGATGCGCTCTCATGCGCAGCGATATGGCGCCACGCTTGAAAACCGGACGGTCAGCGCGGTCGAAAAGCAGGGAGACGTGTTCCACGTCACGACCGATCGCGGGGTTGAGACCGCGCGCAGTGTTATCTTCGCCTCTGGTGTCGTCAATCATCGGCCGCCTTTGTCGGTCAGCGACCACGATCAGGGTCTAAGCCGGGGGTTGATCCGCTATTGCCCGGTCTGTGATGCCTATGAAATCCGCGGCAAACGCATTGCCGTTCTTGGGAGTGGCGCGAACGGCTTTGCCGAGGCGAGCTTCATTCGCCACTATTCCCTGACCGTCACGCTGATCCCATCTGACGGCTCTGTGGCGGTGGCAAAGGACGGTATCTACGTTCTGGCGTCACCGATGAGTGGCTTGGCGCTGTCGGACTCCGAAGTCATCGTGACGCTTGAGAATGGAGAGACCCAGCACTTTGACACTCTGTATGTCGCCTTGGGCACGACCCCTCGTACAGAGCTGGCGGCTAAGCTCGGTGTTCGTCTTACTGAAGGCGGTTGCGTTATCATCGATGCAAAGCAGAAAACCTGCATCGAGGGAGTCTACGCGATTGGAGACCTCACAGAAGGGCTCGATCAGGTCGCCTGTGCGATGGGCCAAGGTGCCGTGGCAGCAACGGCGATCCACAATGCCCTGCCTAGGGTCCAGACTCATTGATCGTCAAAGCCAGAACAAGACGGTTGCGGCGAGAGCGACGGCGGAGAGGAAGACTTTTGGGCATCTGTCGTAACGTGTTGCCACCCGCCGCCAGTCTTTGAGACGGCCAAACATGATCTCAATCCGATTGCGGCGTTTGTATCGGCGTTTATCGTATTTGACAGGCTTCGCGCGTGACTTCCGGCCGGGGATGCAAGGCGTGATCCCCTTGTTTTTCAGGGCGTCTCGGAACCAGTCGGCGTCATAACCCCGGTCAGCCAGCAGCCACGTCGCTTTGGGTAAGCTGCCCAGTAAGGCCGCAGCGCCGGTGTAATCGCTGACCTGACCTGCGGTCATGAAGAAGCGGATCGGTCGGCCGTTTTCGTCAGTGACGGCATGCAGTTTGGTATTCATGCCACCTTTGGTCCGGCCAATCAGACGACCGCGCCCCCCTTTTTCACCCCAAGGCTTGAAGCCGTGCGGTGCGCCTTGAGATAGGTCGCGTCGATCATCACCGTCTTCGGGACCGCCGCCTCGGAGGCCAACCCTTCCATCATCCGGGCAAAGACGCCCATGTCGCCCCATCGCTTCCAACGGTTGTAAAGCGTCTTCGCCGGGCCGTATTCCTTCGGCGCGTCAGACCAACGCAAGCCATTGCGATTGATGAAGATAATGCCGCTCAAGACCCGACGATCATCGACACGCGGCACCCCGTGGCTCTTGGGAAAGAAGGGTTTAAGTCGAGCCATCTGCTCGTCCGTCAGCCAGTAAAGGTTGCTCATTGCTCAGTCTCCTTGCGGAGCCTGAATCACGGCTGCGTTGCAAAATCAATAGGTCCTGACCCTAGCATAACAGTTGGATAGCCGCCGATTATGTTGCTCATGTAAGCATTCTGGCATTTAGGGAAAAAGTCCCGAGAACGGTTGTTTGCACCAGTATTGACCGTTTGCGTCAGAGGAAAAATCGAAACCGGACCTTCGGCGATCGAATGAGTCGATGAGGTCATGCTATCGGGCGATTATCCATTGCCCGTACAGACGCATAGTGAAAGCAGAAGGGAAGAGTTCGCTGCGGTTTATGGCGCGATCCGGCGTAGCGACGGCATGCGCGAGGGGGCTACAAGCCACGGAGAATGGCAAGATAGCGCGGGGCTGAGGAATTGTTGACGGTTCATTCCCTGCGACTCATATCCTGCAAGCCGCAGGCTAAACTTTGCACTGCAATTCTGGTAAGTTACGGCGGTTGGGTGTCCCCGCAACCAAAATATTAAGCAATATCAACACGCTGCAGCCTCCTCCGGGAGGCTATTTGCATTTGTGCCGCGCCCGTGGAAGCACTGTGGAAGCAGCAGGGGGCAAGTCAGAACTGTGGCGGGCGAGATACATGGAAGAAAAATGCTGATCCCCACATCAAACCTCTTGAGAAAATACCGCATTCGAAAGTAACCGCCCGATAAGGACCGCCATTCAGGCTGCGGCGGCCTGATTTGCGAAGGGTTTCCAGTTCCATGGCAGCAACTCGCCGATGCGGTTGATCTTGTGATCATGGATACGGGCGAAGATGTCGGCGAGGTAGGCTTGGGGATCGAGGCCGTTGAACTTGGCGGTCTCAATAATGGTCATCGCACTGGCGAGGGTTTCGCCCCCGGCGTCTGAGCCTGCGAAGAGGAAGTTCTGGCGGCCGATCACGACCGGTTTGATGGCCCGTTCGGCGGCGTTATTGTCGATGGCGACGCGACCATCGTCGAGGAAGAGGGCGAAGCCTTCCCATCGGTTCAGGGCGTAGCGGAAAGCTTTGGCAAGGTCGCTTTTGCCGGGGATGCGGGTAAGTTGGGCTTCCGCCCATGCCTTGAAGGCGCAGACTTTCGGGCGGGTTTCTTCTTGACGGACAGCCCGCCGGGCATCGCGGGATTGGCCTCTGATCTGACGCTCGATGTCATATAGATCACCGATCCGGTCCAGCGCCTCGCGGGCGATCTCGGATTTGGTGGCGGTGTGGACGTCGAAGAAGTCGCGCCGCAGATGGGCCCAGCAGGCCGCCTCGCGGATGCGGGGTTTGCCTGAGGTATCCGGGGTGTAAAGTGCTTTGAAGCCGGAATAGGCGTCTGCTTGCAGGATTCCGGAGAACCTAGCCAGATGACGCTGCGGATGCTCGCCCTTGCGGTCAACCGAGAAGAAGTAGGCCGCCCCCGGCGGCGCTGTGCTGCCCCACGGTCTGTCATCGCGCACATAGGCCCAGATGCGGCCTTCCTTGACGCCTTTGCCGATCCCATCGATGCGTTTTGACGGGTCGAGCACCCGGACCGGGGTATCATCCGCGTGCAGGCGATCCGAGGCCAGGATCTTGGCGCGGATGCGTTCGACTAGCGGTTCCAGCACCCGAACGCCCTGGCCGCACCAATCGACCAGGGTCGAGGCCGGGATGTTTGCGCCCATCCGGGCAAGTATCTCGTTTTGGCGATAGAGCGGAAGGTGATCGTCGAACTTCGACACCAGAACATGTGCCAGCAGACCCGGGCCGACCATGCTGCGCGGAATGGGGCGCGAGGGTGCGGGCAGTTGGGTGATCTTCTCGCAGCGGCGGCAGGACTTCTTCAGCCGGGCTGTTTCGATCACTTTCAGCTTGGCCGAGATCAACTCGAGGATCTCGCTGACGTCCTCGCCGATCAGGCGCAGGGTGCCGCCGCATTCCGGGCAATCATCACCGGGGTCCAGCACGATGCGTTCGCGCGGCGTGCCCTCTGCCACCAAGGGCTTGCGGCGACGCGGAGTGCTGGGCATCGCAGCTTGTTCGTCTGCGCTGAGTTCGGCGTCGTCATCGGGTGCAATCGCGCTGATCGCCGCCGCCCCGGCAATCTCCAGATGCTCCAGCGCCAGTTCCAGCTGTTCCGCTGCCCGGCAGGGCATTGCGCCGCAATGGCCCGAGAGGGGAGCTCCCGCTCGATGCGTTCTGAGCTGGTGCCAAACTTCTGCTTCTTCAGCCGTGCGATCTGGATTTGAAGCGCCTGAACCAGCGCCTCATGGGCGCGCAGGGTGGCGGATATCTTCTCGATATCGGCTTGAACGCGCATGTTCTCGGCTGCAATTCGGGCGTTCTCGGCCCGCAAGCCCGCGATCATCGCCTTCAAGGCGGCGGGATCATCCGTTGCCCGGTAGGGCATTGCGCAGCAATGGCCCGAGAGGGAGGTAGGATTGCGGGCGTATCGGACATGGCAGTCCATACCATGAGCCTTGCAGAGGCACCATAAAAACAAGTAAAAACAGCGATTTATCTATCCAACTCGGGCGGGCGGCGCGCCCCAATCCGGACGCCGCCAATCGATCCCCTCCCATAGCATTGCAAGCTGCGCTGAGGTCAATCTCGCCGCCCCGTCCTTTGCGGCAGGTCACGGAAACCGCCCCCGCTCCAACACCTTGTAATAGAGGCAGAACCCCTGGCCGTCCCAGTGCAGCAGCTTCAGCCTGTCGCCTCGTTTGCCGCGGAACGCAAACACAGCCCCACCCGCCGCCTTCTGCCGCAACACGTCCTGAGCCAGGGCCGCCAACCCTTCGATGCCCTTGCGCATGTCGGTCGTCCCGCAGGCCAGATAAACCCGAACACCGGTGCCCGGCCCAATCATGCCGCCTCGACCAACCGGATCAGCCGCGCCAGATCATCGTCGCCAATGCCTCCCCGGCACCGGATCTGACGGCCATTCCGCAACACGATCTCCACCATCGGCGCGGCGGACTCCGCAGCCACCTCCGCCTCAGGAACCGGTGGCGGCGCAAAATCGACCGGCAAGAACAGTGCCGCGCCCTCTGGCTCGCAAAGCCCCTTCTTGCGCAGATCATGCCGCCAAGCATAAATCTGCTGCCGCCTGAGATCGTGGCGCTGAGCAACCTGCGTCACCGAAGCGCCGTGACGACCCACCTCGCACACCACAGCAAACTTCTCGGCATCCGTCCAACGACGCCGACGTTCAACCGCACCCAGAAGATCACCTCGCATGCCGCCCTCACATAAGTGACGTCCATAATGACGTCATTATGGACGTCTCTAAGACAAGGCAGACACCATCATAAGGCGACCAATGTCGGGCGGTTACATTCGAAACGGCTTTGAGGCTTGAGCGCGCCCTCCGAAAGTGCCCCGCCGCATTGCTTCGGAACCATTCCTAGCGCTGTGCGTTTGCTGTGTATCGCTGCCTAATGGCATGATCACCTCACCGTTTATGGATGGCGAATGTTAAACACCTCATCGCCATTGCCGCAGCGGACCTCAACGCAGAAACGAATGCTGCATGTGGCAGTCACCGTTGCCGTCATTATATTCGCGTTTTGGCTGGTCGCACAGATTGAGTGGGGCCATGTCGTAGCGTCGTTGGGTAGCCGCTCAGGCGCAAGCATGATTGCCGCAGCTTTGGCGACGGGATTGAGCTTTAGCGGACTGGCTGCATACGACGTGATCGCGGTCCGTCATCTGCGGTTGTCTGGCATCTCAAACCGTCGGGCAGCGACGGCAGGAGCCGTAGCCTACGGCGTGACGAATTTCATCGGTTTTCCGTGGCTGACGGGCGCGATGGTGCGAAATGTGTTCTACCGCGATACCGTGGCGGGCATCGGGGCATTGATGACTGTTGTGCTGTCCTCGTGGGTTGCGTTCTGGGTCACGGCTGCGGCAATTATTGGAGCGGTTTTGCTATTGGACCCCGAAATCACCAAGCGCGCCGGACTGACATCGCACGGCGTAAGATTGGGCGTCGCGCTGCTGCTGGGCGTTGCCAGCCTGATGATATGGCAGGCCGATGGCAGGCATATCATGCTGGTTGGCCAAAGGTTTACCTTACTGAAACGGCGTGTCACGCTGGCGCAATGTAGCGCGGCGCTGATGGATCTGACCGGGTCCGCAACGGTGTTATACCTCTTTTTACCGACCGGGGCCGCAACTGATGTCGCGTCGTTCTTCGGGCTGTTTACGGTCGCTGTGGGCGCAGGCGTCCTTAGCCATATGCCAGCCGGGATCGGAGCATTTGAGGGTACGATTCTGCTGGGGTTACAGGGGGTTGATCAAAACGAGGTCACCACAGCGCTGGCGATGTATCGCGGCATGCGCACGGTTTTGCCGTTCTTGCTGGCCAGCCTAGTGCTGGTTGCCGTGGCGTTTGCCCGACGCGACCAACCGGAGCAAGCGTTATGAAAATCACCACGTTTTCTGAATTGACGATTGATGGCCGTATGACACTGGGCCACGGTCTGTCCAGCAAGGCCCTGTTCGACTTCTACGGAGCCGAGTTGCGCCAATGGTTTCACGGCGAACGCGCGGCGCATGATGCCATCATGGTGGGGGCGGGCACTGTCCGCACTGATAATCCCGAACTGACCGTCCGCCATGTGATAGGCCGTAACCCTCTGCGGGTTATCCCCACGAATGACGGCAATATTCCTTCGGGCAGCCATATTCTGAACGATGGCCATCCGACACTGTTCGCAGTTCCGCGAAACCTGCCGGATGTGGTGCGCAATCGCCTAGCAGCCCATCCCGGCGTAAACCTGATGGACTGCGGCGAGATCGCCGTGGATCTGAAAGAGGTCGCCACGGGGCTGTCTGCGCGGGGCGTTGACAGCCTGATGGTCGAGGGTGGCAGTCGCCTTTTGCACGGTCTGTTCGCGGCAGGTTTGGTGAACCGCATTGTCATCAAACATATTCCGGTGATCAGCGGGGCCGTGGATGCTCCAACCTATCTCGCGGCTGACGCAGGTAGCCTTGGGATGGCGCTGTCGCGCTGGCAGGTCGTCGATTGGCGGCTGATCGGCGGGATCGGCGTTTCAATTTACGAGCCGCTGAAAGGAACACCCGAATGACACGCGATGAGCTTTTGATCCTTGGTGCGGACTTGCGTGAGCGGACGGGTGACGCGCCACCTGCAGTTTATGATCTGCGGATTGACGACCCGAGCCTCGCAGACAGCCACTCACCACAACTGATGGAGCATGTGCAGCATCAAGCGTTGATGCGCAGCTATCAGGGGCGGTTTGTGTTGCTGCCGGATGTCGCAAACGGCTCGGTGGTGGATCAGATGCGCCGTCACTACGACCCGGCCTCCATGCTGCGGCTGGATCAGCACCGCAGCGCGCTAGAGACCGCTTTGATCGGACCGATGGCCGAGCGAGTTGCTGCGGAGGTGACGATCCAGACCTGCGCCGATTACATCGACGATATGTTGGGCGGCATACAATCCGCCCCGCCTAGCGATTTCCTGCTGTGGCTGGATGGAATTGACGAGCGCGAGCATCTCTATCGGAACTTCTTGATTCAGTCGTCCACTGACCTGCTGGCGGAAGCCTCTGCCTCGGCTTTGGGGGTGATTGGGGAATACGGCCCGCCGCAATCGGCGCTGTTCCGCATTCTGATCGACGAATTTGGCTACGGCGTGCATGACAAAAAACACAGCGTGCTGTACCGCAAAACCCTGCGCGGATTTGGCTTGTCTGAACAGTACAACGGCTATTGGCCGCTGTTCGACACTCCTGCGCTTGCGCTGCACAATGTTATCCATTCGCTGTTTCAAAGCCCGCGCAACTTCTTCCGCCAGATCGGTTTCCTGCTTTATGCCGAAACCAGCTATCAGCGCTCGACTGGCGATCACTACCGTCATCTGCGCAAATACCATCCGGCGGTGGATGCCACCTATTTCGGCGAACATGCCCATATCGACATTCATCACTCGGATATGGTGGTGAATGAGGTGGTCAAGCCGCTGGTCGCTCGCTTTGGCGAGGATGTTGGGCAAGAGATCATCTTGGGCGCAGAACTGACCCGCGCCGCATTTGGTGTCGCAGATCGGCACCTGCTGGCGGTGAGCCAAGCCTTTGATGCTGCGGTGCAGGCGGGCGAGGCCAGCTATGGCTTGGCCGCAGTCAACGCGACGGGGCGGTGCGTTACGCCTGATAGTGCTGCGGGTTTCGCCAAACTTCAGGTCGGCGGCATTGGTCAAATCTCGGCTGCCGCCTTTGCCAGCTTCCCCGCCGGCTCCATCGGGCGCGAGGTGTAGCGGTGGCAGCGCATACATGGATCGGCCGCGACCTGCCCCCCATCACCCGCGATGGCCGCGATTACTTTCTGCTGTCGCATCAAGGGGCGCTGTATCTGGTGCATAACCTTTGCCCGCATCGCGGCGGCCCGTTGAAGTTCGGCTATGTCAACGACAGCGATGCGGTGATCTGCCCGATGCACGGCAATGCCTATTCTGCCGAGCGACTGATCGCCCGCCCCACCACCCTGCGTTTGATCATTGAGGAA
The DNA here is from genome assembly GCF_058135695.1 of Cypionkella sp. PAMC25878. NCBI lineage: Bacteria > Pseudomonadati > Pseudomonadota > Alphaproteobacteria > Rhodobacterales > Paracoccaceae > Cypionkella > Cypionkella sp. PAMC25878. The sequence goes on from NZ_CM176871.1 coordinate 1,886,939, forward strand.
AACCGACCATGAGCGTGACCTATCTGCTGGATGAAGGCGGCACGTTCAAAGCTGCCAACTTGGTGTCCTTGCTGCGCGGCGTCTTGATCCCGCCGATTGTGGTCTTGCTGATACGCGACATGAACGTGGCGGCACTGGCGCTATATGTGCTGGCAGTGTCGACCGACGGGCTGGATGGCTGGATGGCACGGCGGTCCGGGCGCTGTTCAGAGTTCGGTGCCGTGCTGGATTCCGTGATCGACAACATATTCTCGCTCTCCATCGCCGTCTTTCTGTGGCTCGCTTTGCCCGGTCTCTATGCAGAGTATCCGATGGCTCTGGCCGTGCTGTTCATCGCGCCGATTGCCTATCTGGCCGTATCTTGGGCGATGACCGGGTGCGTGATTATGTTTCATTTTCACTCGGCACGGCTCGGGGCATTGGTGCTGTTTGCGCTGTGGCCAGCGGTGGCACTGACTGGGGCCGCATGGCTGGTGCCTGCCGCCGCACTGATGATCGCGGCCAGCCGCATCGAGCAGATCCTGTTCATGGCGCGCGGCGGCCGCGACCCTGACGCGCGGCACCTGTGGCAAGCCATTGCGCCCGCACCGTCAGAAGGACGCTTGCCATGAACGCACCGATCCAATGGGGGGCTGCAACGGCATGGTCGCGTGGGCCGATAGTCACCTCGCCCGCGCCCGACCGCAACGCCATCGGTGTGTCCGCCGGCACATATGCCACCTACCGCGCTTTGGCTGTCGCAACCGGTGATCTTAGCCCGAACCATCGACCCGACTATCAAGACACCCAACCCGCCGTTTCGATCGGGCCATTTCCGCAATGGCGGGACAAGGCCAAGATTGTCACCTTTGATCCTTGGGGCCATCGTACAGCGCAGGATTTCCGCATGGATATCGCGGCAGGCCGCAACCTGCGTCCGTCGATTGCCATCACCACCGGTCACCTTGCCATTGCTGAAATCGCGCAGGCCGTACAGCAAGGCGCACTGAGGTCTGATGGCAAAGTTTTGCTTGAAAACAATGAGATATGCGTCACAAAAATCGCCATCGAGCCGGTCTGGTATCTGCCGGGTATTGCCGCCCGTCTGAAGGTTGACGAGGGCGTCATGCGGCAGGCCCTCGTCGATCATTCCGGCGGGATGTATCCCGAACTGATGACGCGCCCCGATCTGAAGCTATTCTTGCCGCCCATTGGCGGATCGAGCGTCTACATTTTTGGCGATCCGGCGTTGCTTGGACAAAGCCATGCGCGCGTGACAGCCCGCGTGCATGATGAATGCAACGGATCGGACGTGTTCGGCTCGGATATCTGCACCTGTCGTCCCTATCTGATCCATGGCATCGAAGAATGCATCCGCGGCGCGCAGGCAGGTGGGCTGGGGATCGTGGTCTACAATCGCAAAGAGGGGCGGGCTTTGGGAGAGGTCATGAAGCTGCTGGTTTACAACGCCCGCAAGCGTGCGAATGCAGGCGACGTTCCTGCCGCCTACTTTCAGCACACCTGCGCGGTTGCAGGCGTCGAAGACATGCGGCTTCAGGCCCTGTTCCCCGATGTTTTGCATTGGCTTGGGGTGCGACGCATTTGGAAATGGGTGTCGATGAGCAACCTGAAAAGTGCGGCATTGTTGGCGGCTGGGATCACGATTGACACCCAAATCGAAATCCCAGCTGAGCGCATCTCGATCAACGCGCAGGTGGAGATTACCGCCAAGATCGCCTCTGGCTATTTTAGTGGGCGGCTATGACAGATCAGGTCTGCCGTCAAAGTTTCTCGGAGTTGAATAGGTCCCAATAAGGTCACGGACTTTTAGTACTACGACCGCTCACGTGGATGAGCCCGGCCACGAGTTGAAAGTGACACGCCCCCGGGAAGTCGAGATATGCTTTTGAAGCCAATGGCATCTGTGCTGAGCGATATCTGAAATTGTTATTGTAAAGTAGTGCTTCTTCGCGAATGACCGCCAACTGGCATCTCGGTCCAAACGGCACTCTTGCTGGGTCGGCTCGACCATAGCGATGAGTCTCTTCTGCACCTTGATTGAACAACAGCTTTCCGGATGCAGCGGCGCAGCGCACCCGGAGACCGAAAGTCAGCTTAGGCGAAGTTGCACTGCGGCCTGCCACACTCGTAACTCAGCCGCGCAGGCCCGTGAATGACAGATACCTCCTTTCGCTGCAACACACGTCGAGTGGCGGCATTGGGAAGCGCTGCCCCGCAGCAATCGAATGTGCCGACCGGCAGCTCAGGACCGGAAGGCGCGTGCGCTTTGTACTGTCGGCCACCTCTGGCATATGAGAGTGGCGCGGAAGCTGGTTCGAAGATGGGCCAGTAGTTGAACGGGTGCAGACGATTTACCTGCTACATTGGCGGATAACAGTGGCTCGCCATTCCCCGATGCGGTCAGGGACTCGCGTTGCCACTGCCAGCATTGCCTCCTTGGCCGCGTGAAAAAATCTGGTGAGTCATGTCACATACGGCTGGCTTGCCGCGTCATCGAGATGTCAGATGAAACAGGAGAGACCGATGACCCCCCGCATGACCGACCACTTCAAGCGCGCCGAGACCGGGTTCAAGCCGTTGTTCGCCCTAGAGGCTGCAATCAAGACCAGCTCGCTGGAGCATGGCCTGCTGCATTTGGTCAAGCTGCGCGCCAGCCAGATCAACGCCTGCGCCTATTGCGTCCACATGCATACCGCCGAAGCCCTGAAGGATGGCGAGACTCCGTTGCGCTTGCATATGCTAGTGGCCTGGCGGGAAAGCCCGCTTTATTCCCAGCGAGAGCGCGCCGCCTTGGCATGGACCGAGGCGCTGACGCGGCTGGAACAGACCGGCGCGCCGGATGCCGACTGGCAGGCGGTGAAGGATGCGTTCACCGAGGATGAGCGCGCTTGGCTGTCCCTGGCGATTGGTGCGATCAATGTCTGGAGCCGGGTGCATGTCGGCTTTCGGGCAGCGCATCCGACCGACCTGCTGGGCGCAAAAGCCCATGCCGCCTGATCGCGGCACCGAAATCTTTCAGGCGCAGTGGCCCCGGCTGCTGCGCTTGGCATATCGTATGCTTGGCTCGCGCCACGATGCCGAGGATGTGGTGCAAGAGGCGTGGTTGCGCTGGCTGCGCAGCGATCAGGCTGTGGTGCAGGAACCGGCGGCCTGGCTGACACGGATCGTGTCGCGCCTTTGCCTTGACCAGATGAAATCGGCCCGGATCCGGCGAGAAACCTATCCGGGCACATGGCTGCCCGAACCGCTGATCGAACCCGAGGACGACGCCCTCAGCCCCGACAACCTGACGCTGACCCTGATGATGGCGCTGGAACGGCTGTCACCGCTGGAACGCGCGGCCTTCCTGCTGCATGACGTCTTCGGCCAAAGCATGGACGAGGTGGCGGCCACGATTGATCGCAGCCCTGCGGCTACGCGCCAGTTGGCGTCGCGCGCCCGGGCACATGTGCAGATTGACCGCCCCCGCTATGACATGCCGCGAGAGGCCGCAGAGACCTTGGCCCGCGCGTTTTTCGCGGCTTGCAAGTCCGGCGACGCTGCGGCGCTTGGCGCGATGCTGGCTGCAGGGGCCAGTTTCCACGCCGATGGTGGTGGCAAGGTCACCACCTATCCAAACGTGATCTCGGGGGTGGAAAATCTGATCCGGCTGTTTCAGGGCTGGTCACGCAAGTTCGGCGCGAAGATGGAGCTGGTGGAGCCTGTGATCATTGACGGGTTGCCCGGATTTGTCAGCCGGATTGACGGCCAACCACAGACCACCGCCCTCCAGATCGAAGCAGGCCGTATCACGGCGATCTACATCACCCGAAACCCCAACAAGCTGGACGGTGTTATCCGGCATTGACCTAGCCGGGGCATGAGACCCGGCCGGGCAGTGGCTTACAATAGGCCTTCCGTCGCCATTGCCCGCTGCACAGCAGGACGCGCGCGCAGCCGGTCGCGCAGGTCAGCCATTGCGTCCGGCACCTCGACCTTGAAACGCTGAGCCCAAAGCAGCATGACGAACAGATAGCTATCGGCGACCGACAGCCTGTCACCGAACGGATAGTCGCCCTGCATCGTCCCGGCCATCAAGGCCAACAACCCCGTCACCGTCACCGCCGCCCGTGCGCGATCCCGGTCTGTGCCCGCGTGCCACATCGGCTTGAAGGCCCGGTGGATCTCGGTCGAGATGAAGGCCAAGGCCTCCAGTTGTCGGCTCCGGCCCATCGGTCCTTGCGGGGCAAGGGCCGGAAAGCTCTCTGACAGCCAATCCAGCACCGCGATGTTCTCAGTCAAGATCTGCCCATCCGCCAGCACCAGCGCAGGAACATAGCCCTTGGCGCAGATTTGATGGAAGTCCTGCCCCGTCTCGGTCAACTTGCTGCGCATGTCGACCCGTACGAGGTCGAAGGCCACACCCACTTCGTGCAGCGCGATATGGTCGGCCAGACTGCAGACCAGCGGCGCGTAGTAGAGCCTCACAATCGGAACTCGCCACGGGCAAGGTAGGCACCTGTGTAGGTATCCACCCCAGTCGAAGGCGCAACCCCCGAGACGTCATGCCCGCGGGCCTTCAACACCGCCACCGTCTTGGAACCGATCAACCCGGTCCCGCCAATTACCACGATCTTCATTTTGCACTCCTGTTGCTTGTACAGCGATGACGAGGTGATGCGGCGGGATGTGACATCGTGGGTGAAGAAAGTTCCGCCTGCATAGCGAAAGTTCGAAGGCTGGGGTGCTATTCAGCATAAATCAAGGCCGACGGGCCGCTTTAGGCCGTGACCAACAGCAACACGATTGCCCTAAGTGCTGCATCTTCGTCGTTATATCGCGCTGGCCTCATGAACTGCCGAATTTGCCAGTTTTTGCCGATTGTCGCGCTCGGATTGGACTGTCATCCTGCCCTTGCCGGGCCGACATCTGAGCAGCGGCTGGCCTTAGTGGAAAGATCATATGACTGCGCTTTGGAAATTGACTGCAAGCGAACTGGCGCCTCTCATTGCCGAGCGGCAGATTTCCGTCAAGGAAGCTGTTGCTTCGGTACTGGAACGGATCGAGGCCGTGAACCCCGCCCTGAACAGCATTGTGCAGCGGATGGATGAGCAGGCTCTTGCAGCGGCAGAAGCCGCAGACATCGGTCTGGCCCGTGGCGAGGTTCCAGGTCCACTGACTGGCATCGCGGTGACGATCAAGGTGAATGTCGACCAGACTGGCTTTGCCACCACGAACGGTTTGCGCACCCAGACCGGGCTGATGGCAGAGGTCGACAGTCCCGTGGTGGCCAACCTGCGCAAAGCCGGTGCGATTGTCGTGGGTCGCACGAACACCCCCGCCTTTTCGCTGCGATGGTTCACCCGCAACAGCCTGCACGGCGCGACGACAAACCCGCGCGATGATACCCTGACGCCGGGGGGATCGTCCGGCGGGGCCGGGGCTGCGGTCGCGTCGGGCATGGGGGCGATCAGCCATGGCACCGACATTGCCGGGTCGATCCGATATCCGGCCTATGCCTGCGGCGTGCATGGCCTGCGCCCGTCGCTGGGGCGTGTTCCCGGTTTCAACGCGACCGCCGGAGATCGACTGATCGGCGGGCAGTTGATGGCGGTGTCAGGACCGTTGGCACGCTCCATCCCAGATCTGCGACTTGCATTGGCTGCAATGGCTGCTCGGGACATGCGCGATCCTTGGTGGCAGCCGATGCCGCTGCGGGGTGCCGATATGTCGCGCAAGGTCGCCTATGTCGAGGCGCCCGATGGCATGGAGGTGGCCCGGCCAGTCCGCGATTCACTTCGTGCTGCTGCAGCCAAACTCAGCGACGCGGGGTATCAGGTTGAAGATGTGACACCGCCGCCCTTGCGCGAGGCGCGCGACATGCAGTTGCGCCTGTGGATGGCCGAGTTCAGACAGGACGGCACAGCCGCGTTGCGCGCCGAAAACGATCTGGATGCAAATTTCGTCTATGCACAGATGACCCGCCATTGCCCCGAGATTGATCTGCCCGGCCTGATGGCCACATTGAAAGCGCGTGCGCGCCTCACCCGGCTGTGGCGGACCTTTCTGGCGGAATGGCCGCTGGTGCTGTGCCCCGTTTCAGGTGAGTTGCCGTTCCTCAATCACCAGGATGTCGCCTCGCCCGCCGCGTTCGATGCGGTGCTGGAGGCGCAGCTTACGCTGATCGCCATTCCATTCATGGGCTTGCCGGGCCTGACCGTTGCCGCTGGTTCCGTGGGGTCAAAGCCGGTCGGGGTGCAGCTTGTGGCCGATCAGTTTCGCGAAGACCTACTGCTGGCGGCTGGCGAGACGCTAGCCCCGGAACCCGTTGGACTGGCGATGGCGTAACGAAAGCGAAGCGTGCACCGATGCACTCGTCTGGGTTAAAGCTGGTCTCGGATGAGAAATTGCTTGTCCCTGATCAATCACTTTGTATGACCTTTGGTTGCATCTATTTACAAAGGCGGCTGCGGGGACAATGTGCATCCGGGATGCCGAGGCGTCAAAAGCACGCAAAGGACCGGCTGCGTCGATGTGGCTTTGAGTTGAGCGATGGGCGGAAAGCGCTCTGTGAGCTACCCCCCGAAAATCGGACAGTGACGGAAGCTACGATCTGAAGTCTGCTGGTCTCCAAGCACGAGGAGAACAGAGATGTCGAAACGCAGGAACCATGACGCAGCCTTCAAGGCGCGTGTGGCGTTGGAGGCGTTGAAGGGTGAGCGCACGGTGTCGGAATTGGCGACCGCCTATGAGGTCCATCCGACGATGATCCATCAATGGAAAAAGGCACTTCTGGAAGGTGCCACGGGCATCTTTGAGCGCGGTAGCAAGGCGGTCGCCACCGCTGAGGTCGCCGAGGATACGGTCCGCGAGCTGCATGCCAAGATCGGAGAACTGGCGGTCGCCAACGATTTTTTGGCAAGAAAGCTCAAGCCCTGGACCGGGAAGTGAGGCGTGGCATGATCGAACGGACCCGCGGCACCTTCACCTTCACGGCACAACTGTCGCCAGGTTTTGCGAACCCCATAGACCTGCCAGTTATCATTCCAGACTTTCGTTATTTTGGGTCACAAGACCAAATCCCTCTGCTTTCGTGCGGAAGCTTTGGCCGGATCGGCACGCACAGCGAGACAGGCATAGTAAGTAGATGGGGCAATCGGCAGCACCCTGCAGATCGACTCGACCCCATGCACCACGCGATGATCATCAATAAAGCCGATCATGGCTTGAACGGGCGGTCGAGTTCCGCCTGAGCAAAATAAGCAGACGCCTTGCGCAGGATCTCGTTTGCCTGCCGAAGCTGGCGCACCTCACGTTCAAGTTCCTTGATCCGGTCACGCTCAGCACTGGTGGCACCATCGCGTGCCCCACTGTCACGTTCTGCCTGCCGAACCCAGACCCTCAAGGTCTCCGGGATACAGCCGATTTTGGGCGCAATCGCAGACACTGCCGCAGATTGCGTTTCATAGGAGCCTTGATGCTCCAGCACCATGCGAACGGCCCGTGCCCGCATCTCAGGTGAATAGCGATTTGATGTCTTACTCTTTTCCATAGCCCTCATCCTTAGTCAGGTTGAAGGTCTCCGGCAAACCCGGGGCGGTTCAGATCAGCACATTGGTGTCACTCTGAACCGCGACCTGAATGCCGGTTCGCGAGACAAACCTCATGGCGGACAGTGCCTCGGCGTAAGCAAAGAATTCTGCAACATCCGGATCATGCGGTTCCCACCAAAGGGGGCCTATTCTTGTCCGGTTCGAAACCTTGCGTCGTGCCAGTTCTTCATTGAGGGCGTCTCGCAAGCGTGTGGCTTGCAGGTGCTTGGGATCTTTGCTCAGAACCCTATTGGCGTTCACCAGCAGATCCCTGAGTTTCCTCGTTTCGGTATTTGGCAGATCACTGATAGTCTTTTCGATGTTCATCTGGTTACCAATCTGACAGCCCACACAGAGTATTCACCAGTCGCATCTGCTCGACGGTCTCGCACTTTGCTTCGCGAAGGCGTGGTGCTCCGAACACCAAGGAAAGCCCCTTGGCGCGCGACACCGCCACGTTGATCCGGTTGAGAGAGAACAGGAATTCCATCCCGCGCGAAGTTTCCTCGGCCGATGATGCGGTCATGGAAACGAGGCAGACGGGCGCTTCCTGCCCTTGGAACTTGTCCACGGTGCCAACGCGGATGCCATCGGGCAGCGCATCGCGGAGGGCATTCACCTGAGTGTTGTATGGGGCGACGACGATGATGTCCGTCTGCCGCATTGGACGGGTTGAGCCGTCCTTCTCCGTCCAGGTGCCCAGCAGCAGTTCCCCGGTAGCGGCTTGAATGGCGGTCACTTCTTCCATGGAAATTTGCGCGTTTCCTTCATGCGAAACCGGCACCCAAAATGCTCCAGCCTCGGGAAATGGTGTGCCGGTGACGCATTGGCGGGCGGTCTCGGGGTGGCTGGCAAGCCGGCCTTCATAGACCTGATCGGAAATGAAGCGGCAGACATCTGGGTGCATCCGGCGCGAAACAGGCAGAAAGATTCCGCGATCGGGCGGCACGGTCGCATGTTCGCCCAGCATCCAGTCAAGGCAGGAAAGGTTTGCAGGCTCGGGATGCGCGCCCTGGATAACCTGCGGCAACTGTCGGGGGTCGCCAACCAGCACGATGTTGCGCGCGGCCCGGCCCATCGCGGCCATGTTCGCAAGGCCGACCTGTCCGGCCTCGTCCACGAACAGCCAGTCGAAGGCTTGCACATTCTCGTCGCGGGAAAAGAACCAGGCAGTGGCCCCGACCACATTCCGGCCGCCTGCGGCATCGTCATTGCTGGTGGTCCGCCGGACGGGGCAATCTTCGGGATAGCCGTCATCGTCGCCCGAGGTCTTGTGGACGAGATCGAGTGTGATCGGCAGATCGTCATCTTCCAGCGCACTCAAACAGCCCATCAGGACGTTGCGGATCTCTGTTCCATCCGGCACCCAGATGAATCTGCGAAATCACCGCAAGGTACAGATCAACAAAACATGGCGAAAGCAATGACTTATAGCTGTTCACCGGAACAGCCGCGGTTAACAGGTCCGGAGAATATGGCAACGGAGAGAACGCTTTCCACCTTCTCGGCGCTGGGGGCGGTTAACAGCCCCACCCGCATAACCCTCGAAAACAACGCAAAAATCCTGCCGCAGCCGGATCGGGAGAACGCTTTCGTGAGGGTAATTGGCGGTGGTGTCAGACAAACGCGAACCAGTCTCAGTTTACGAACTCTAGCAATGTGTTAGGCCGCAAATAGGCCACGCCACTCGGCGAGAGCGACGGTGCGGTTGGCCTTGAAATTCTGCCGGCTGTAGAGATGGCGCTCCGTGTTGAAGTGGTTGTGGATTGAGGCGTGAACGGCGACGAATTTCTGTAAGGTTCGCATGCTGCGGAACCGCAGCATGGCTCGTTCTCGTCGTCGAAACGGCAGATGAGAGTTCTCAGCCCTGTTGTTCTGCCAGCGGCCTGTTTCCTGCCGAGATGCATTGCCAATGACCTTCATCGCGGCACCATAAGATCGCAGTTTGTCGGTCACGATAATCTCTGGATTTCCGTATCGCTTCATTGATTTCTTTAGGGATTTCAATGCTGCTTTGCGATCCCGGCGTTTGGTCACATAGCTTTCCAGCACTTCGCCTTCGTGGTCGACTGCCCGCCAAAGATAATGCGTCTCGCCGTTGATCTTCACGAAAACCTCGTCTAGGTGCCATCGCCAGTTCGAGTGCGCCCGCATCCGGCTTGCTCGGTTGCGACGGATTTCGGCTGCAAACATCGGGCCAAATCTATTCCACCAGAACCGAACCGTTTCATGGCTGACGGCGATGCCGCGCTCATGCAGCAGATCCTCGACATTTCGAAGCGAAAGCGGAGATCGAACGTACATCATCACCGCTAGGCGGATGATCTCGGGGCTGGTTTTGAAATACCGAAAAGGGGAGCGTTTTGTCATTCGGCAAAGCTAGGCGGACGCCCAGCCCAGCTTAAGCCAGTTTCCTCTGACAAGACCGTTATAACGGGTCGACGCAGGTCATGATCGCCCTCGTCAAATTTGTCATGTTGATCGGTTTCGAAATATGTGTATCAAATCCTTCTACAATATATTGAGCAATTTGATGTGCCATGGCGTTCGCTGTAACCGCGATGATTGGAATTGGCGTAATCATTGCTGCGGTTTCGATTTCACGAATTTTGTGCAATGCGCTGATGCCGTCCATCACAGGCATGAAAATATCAAGTAAAACAACATCAAAATCACCCGGCCTCCAGGCCTGCACCGCCTGCAAGCCGTCCGTGACGATCGTTACTGTTGCCCCTTGTATCAGCAGCATACTTTCCAGCACATCACAGTTCGTCCTGTTGTCATCGGCGGATAGAATGCGCAGACCCGCCAAACTCATGGCAGCAGCCACCGGCAATTGGTCCGAAACCACAGCAATTTCACTAACGCGCAGCGGCAACGATATCGTTACGGTGGTGCCGACCCCGATTTCAGAATCCACTCTAATCTGCCCGTCCATCATGTCGACCAGTTTTCGGGTAATGGCCATGCCAAGACCAGTTCCGCCAAAGCGACGCGTCATTGAACTATCCGCTTGGGTAAACTCTTCATGCAAGAGTGCTACTTGTTTTGGTGTCATACCGATGCCCGTGTCGCTTACCTCGATCTTCAGCGTCTGATCTTTGCGCCCGCTCAACTTGACCGTAACGGCTCCACGCTCAGTGAACTTAAGTGCGTTGCTCACCAGATTGTGCAGGATCTGACGTACCCGATGCGGATCGCCAAGGCGTACAACATCCGCACCCGATCCCCACAGTACCTCAAAGGACAGGCCTTTTTCCTCGGCGCGAAGACTATACAGATCTTCGATCCGTTCCGCCAAATCGGCGGGCTTAAATGGCACTACTTCCAGTTCCATTTTTCCAGCTTCGATTTTAGACATGTCCAGAATGTCGTTCAGGATATTCAACAACGCTTCGCCTGACTCCCGGATCGTTCCGATCATGCGTTTGTGGTCTTGGTCCACAAGCGAAGCGTCGAGCAATTCGGCCATGCCAAGTACACCGTTCAGCGGCGTTCGAATTTCATGGCTCATATTTGCAAGGAACATTGATTTTGTGTGGTTGGCGCTTTCCGCACGAGCTTTGGCCATAACAATTTCAGTTACGTCAGAGCCAACTCCACGATATCCTAAGAATACCCCGGTTTCATCAAATACAGGCGACCCACTTATTCTGAACCAGGTCTCTTCGTTACTTTCACTGTTTGGTGCGCGGTAGATAAAATTGCGGAATGGTTGTTGAGCATTTAGCTTGGTTCGCAAGCCCGCCCAATCTGCACTGGAAACACATTCGGGGAAGCCCTCCAACCATTCCTCGCGAGTCCTGCCTAGCATTGTCTCGGTCGTATCACCCTCCAGACTGAACAATTTCTGCTTTGACAGGAACGTGTACCGCAGATTGCCATCCTGTTCCCAGATCCAGTCTTCGCTTACCGTGGTAATGTCTGAAAAGCGCTTTTGGGCAACGTTGCGTTCTGCAAGAGCATCTTCCAACTCGGCTTTTGCAATTTCCAAAGCGGTCTCTCGAGCTTTTTGCTCACTGATATCAATTTGAACGCCTGCCAATAATTCTGGTTCGCCACTGACATCGCGACGAATAACCCGGCCATTGTCGAGCACCCATACCCAATGGCCATCCCTGTGACGCATTCGATATTCAGCCTGATAAACCGTAGTCTCAGCTGCTATGCAGCGTCCGATACGCTCCTCCGCCAAGGCAACGTCATCAGGATGTACCAGATCATGCCATTTGGCATAACTCATTGGTTCCAATTCGCTGCGCCTATAGCCCAACATCTCGGCCCAGCAATCATTTATATGTTGTGCTCCGGTCGTCGGGGTCCATTCCCAGGTGCCGACTTGCGACCCTTCGATGACATTTAAGAGTCGTTGCTCGGCATTTTTCAGTTGGGTTATATCTGAATGCACCCCCGCCAGTGCCACAGCCTCGCCTTTCATATTTCGATTCATGACGCTGCCGCGCGACAGGATCCATACCCAATGACCGAGCTTGTGGCGCATCCGGAATTCTTGTTCAAACCTGTGAATCTGGCCGGACAAAATACCACCGGCCGGTGCATCCAATGCCACGAGGTCGTCAGGATGAACCAAAGCCCTGAAAGTACCGATGGTGACTGGCTCCAGCTCCTCCCTTCTGTAACCTAAAAGCTCTGCCCAACGATTGTTGATATGATTTTCATTTGTGGCCAGTGACCATTCCCATGTCCCAACCTGAGCGCCGTCGATCACGTTGCGCAGTCGTTGTTCCGCCTGCTTCAGTTCCGTGATGTCCGTCAGGAGCGCGATTGACTCCCCGTTTGGCATCGCACGCTCGACGACACGCAGAATCCGCCCGTCCAAAAGTTGATGCTCCACGGCGGGGACATCAGATTTATTTCGGACAGTTGGTCCGATCTGACCTTCGTGATAACCTGTGGCAGGAAGAAGGTTTCCGGCAAAAAGTTCACGCGATAAACCGATCAATCCTGAGTCCCTAGGGAGGTCAGGAACAACCTGAGCCAAGAGCTCGCCAAATCGTTGGTTGCAAATCAGGAGTCTGCCACGCTGGTCAAACAGAACGAAAGCATCATCCAACGCCTCTATCGCGCTGCGGAGCTGATCGTGTGACTTTACTGCCTCTTCGTTGCGGATATCCATTTGATCTGCAATCCGTTTACGCTCCGAGATGTCCGTCTCAACCGCCATAAATCCAGTCAAGTTGCCAATCTTGTCGCGCAAGGGTTCAATGCTGATATCCAGCCAATATTCAACACCATGCTTGGAGCAGTTCAGAATTTCAACCTGGACAGGTTCGCCCCTGTTCAACGCATCGCGCATTTTGGCTGAGGCTTCGGGGTCTGTATTCTTGCTCTTCAAGAATGAACCGGGCCGCTTTCCTTTGGCTTCGGCTAAAGTGTACCCCGTCAACCGTTCGAAAGCGTCATTCACATATTCGATACGCTGATCGCTGTCCGTTACGATCACCAAGTTGATCGTCCGGCGTGCCACTTCACTCAGTCTTTCGAGTGCATTTCGTTGCATTATTTCTGAAGTCAAATTGCGGCTTACGAACAGGTATGTGGACTTTGCGTTCGCGCCTTCGCGTCGGGCAGCTCGCACGCTGTACCAACGTTGCCCGGTGATAGTGTCTATCTTGTATGTCCGGCCCTCAGGACTTACTCCTCGATCCAATTCCGCCATCATCTCGCGGCGCTGAAAAGCCACTTCTGGCGGAAAGACGTCTTCCATCCGGCGCCCCAACATTTCTTCACGCGGCCTTACCAAATCTTCCGGATTTGCGGCTTGCACGTACATGAACGTGCCATCAGCATCTACTTCAAGGACGATATCCGGCATCGCTTCCAACAAAGTCTGAAAGCTTTGATCCTGACGGTCATCGGAAGTATCCGTTTGCCCTGACCCGGCATTTGGCCATCCCATAGTGGCAAGAATCCCCTCCGTGACAGGTGTGAGTGCGCCTAGTTCGGTCAAAGAAAGAGAATTTCCATTTTCCGGGGCATGCAAAACCAAAATGGCTGCACCCGCTTGCCCATCTCCCAAGGGCAGGATCGCCAGATTTCCACCAGCCCAGTCCACACAGGCCGGAAGATCAGCAACATGGTCCCGCAGAAGAAAGTTGGCGCCAAGAAGGATTGGGGCTGGTTTAGAAAGCGGTCTGGTCGCAGCGTCTTGCAGATCCCGCACAAGCCCCGCAAGATCAGGCATGTCCGTAGACCGCTCGGCCGCCGCCCAGGAACTCGACAGCACGGGTGCGCCGGTGGCTTTCAGTCCTAAAATTTGGACGGAACTAGCGTTGAAGTATCGTCCCAGCAAACCCAGAGCTGACGCGACGGCAGGTCCGGATCCTGTTGTTGGAGCTTTCAGGAGCATGCTAAGAACATCTATTGTCAGCGATTGAACAGAGAGATTTCGCTTCATGGCAATCCAAACCTTGACCAGTCCGCGCTTGTTGGCGGTCTCTTTGATCCTAAGATTTATTGAACGCTTTCCGCAAGATGTACTGCACACTTAGGGGATGCCACTGGCATTCCCTCGGCTTTGTGAACAGCGGGTTGGCTTTCTTGCTGGCTGAGACGCGTCCGACATCGAATAGCGCAGATGGCGAACAGCTATGCCGACGGTTCAGACCCGCTTCCTTTCGCCAGATACCATGTCTTCTCGGCTAAGATGTTGGTTTTGCGGTCGGTTTGGGGGCTTAACCGCGTCCACGGTAGGACGGCACGCCTTGATCCGGAATCCACAGGTTCTGTGGCGCAGGTCCGGTCTGGTAGAACACATCAATCGGAATGCCGCCGCGCGGATACCAGTAGCCGCCGATGCGCAGCCATTCGGGGTCGAGAAGTTCCACCAGCCGCTTGCCGATCGAGACCGTGCAATCCTCGTGAAACGCGCCATGATTGCGGAAAGACCCGAGATAAAGCTTGAGCGACTTGCTTTCCACCAACCAGTGCTGCGGCACATAGTCGATCACCAAATGCGCAAAATCGGGCTGGCCGGTCATCGGGCACAGCGACGTGAACTCTGGCGCGGTGAACCGCACACAATAGGCGGTGCCCGCTTGAGGGTTCGCCACCTTTTCCAGCACCGCCTCTTCAGGGCTTTGCGGCAGCGGGGTGGCAGTGCCAAGCTGTTTCAGATCCTTGTAGATATCAGTCATGTCGATCTCCCTCGCGGTCAGACCCCGCGTTTGTTGCCCCACAGCAGAATGTGAAGTTGTGGCAGCACATGGGCGGCAAACCAGCGGTCGGCGATCACCCGATCCACCAGCCAACCCATCCGCTGCATGATCCCGTCGAGGTCGATCAAGGCGTCGTCATCCTGTGGCCCCGGCGGGGTGTGATTGCCCGGTTGCAGATAGACCGGCAGGCCGGGAAACCGTGCTGCGGCATCACGGGCATAGGCATAATCCGCTGCATCGAACACCACGAACTTCAGCACGATACGCGGCCCCACAGCGGCGGCGTCCACACAGGCCCGCAGCGCATCCCAGTCGGTTGTCATCGCACTCGAGGGCGGCTTCGGGCTCAGAACCAGCACGTCAAGATGTGCAAACCAGTTGCGGCTGACCGAACCTTGGGTTTCCAGCGCAAAGCGGTAGCCCTCGGCATGGCCCTGCCGGATCAGCGGCCCCAGCGGCTGTATTGCCGGGTTGCCCCCTGACAGCGTTACCATCAAGGGCTGGCCCCCCGACAAAGCCCGCACGTCGTTCAGCACCTCGTCAGTGGTCATCCCGCGCCAATCGGCGCGAAAACGGGTGTCCACAGCATGCAGGCTGTCGCACCACGAACAGCGATAATCACAGCCCCCGGTGCGGACGAACACCGTCGGCTGGCCGATCAACGCGCCCTCGCCCTGAATCGTCGGCCCGAAAATCTCGGAGATGCGGATGACGCTGCTGTCATCGGTCATGGCCGGTATTCCGCCCATGTCTTGGGCGTCTCGCTGACCCGCACCGCCACGGTTTCGGGCAAAAGTGCCTTGCACCAGTCATAGAAATGCTGTGCCAGAACTTCCGAGGTGACGGCGTCATGGCCCAGCACCTCATTGAGGTGGCGATGGTCAAAATTGTCGTCGATGTAGCGCTTCAGCGGGGCCAGATCATGATAATCGCGCACGAAGCCAAAGGCGTTCAGCTTGACCGCCGCCAGCTCCACCACCACGATGTAATTATGCCCATGCAACCGGGCGCATTGGTGATCGGCAGGCAGTTGGCACAGCTGATGCGAGGCGGAAAAGTGGAATTCCTTAGTGATGCGGAACATCAAACCGCCCCCCGCTTGACCGCTTCGCGCCAGAAATCGGCATCGGCATAGGCCGTAGGATCGGCAACCCCCGCCAGATCAAAGGCCTCGCGCCGTTCGACACAGGTGCCGCAACGCCCGCAATGCAAATCACCACCCTTGTAGCAAGACCATGTTTGCGCAAAGGGCGTGCCGTGCAGCGCCCCATCGGTGACAATGGCCGATTTCGGCAGGTTCACATAGGGGGCGTAAAGCGCGATGTTGGCATACCCCTCAAGGGCATGGCGCTGCATGGTCTGGAAGGCGTCGATAAAGCCGGGACGGCAATCGGGATAGATGAAATGATCGCCGCCATGCACGGCCGTGGCGACGGCATCGGCGCCCCGGGCGGCGGCCACGCCAAAGGCAATGGCCAGCATGATGGCGTTGCGGTTCGGCACCACAGTGATGCGCATGGTTTCTTCGGCATAATGCCCGTCCGGCACCGCCAGATCATCGGTCAGCGCCGAGCCGGACAGGCTGCGGCCGATATCGCAGATGTCGATGGTCTGATGCGGCACCTGCAACCGTTCGGCGCAGGCCGCCGCAAAAGTGACTTCCTTGCGGTGACGCTGGCCGTAATCAAACGATAACAGGCCCAGCAACGCATGCTCGGCGGCGACCTTGTGGGCCAATGAAACAGAGTCCAGTCCGCCGGAGCAGATGACGATGGTTTTCATGCGGTGTCCTTGTTTTGACCGGGTAGGCTGCGACCGGTATTCTGAATGCAGGCCTATACTGCGCAGATGGCAGTATGTGAAGCCGAAAGCGGCGCGTCGGGTTTCGGATCACCACCAGCCATTCAGATAGTGTTTTGCCTCTGCGCAGGCCGTGGCCAGATCGTCACCCGGCGCCAGGCGGGCGGCGATGGCGCTGGCCAGCGTGCAGCCGGTGCCGCGCTTTGCGCCGGGGTGACGCGGGGCGGCAAATCGCAGTGCGGCGATGCCGGGGCGCAGCAGCCAATCGACTGATTCAGGACCTTCGGCATGGCCGCCCTTCAGCAGCACCGCTTTCGCGCCCAGGGCGAAAAAGGCGGCTGCGATGCTGTCCAGTCCGGCATCTGGCGCAAGGCCGGTCAGAATAACCGCCTCGGGCAGGTTCGGGGTGATCAGGGCCGCACGCGGGATCAGCCGGGCGATCATCGCGGCGCGTCCGGCGGCATCCAGCAGCGGCACCCCGGCGCTGGTGGCCAGAACCGGGTCCAGCACGAAGGGCACGTTGGGCAGGGCCGCCGCAATGGCCTCGACGATGCTGGCGTTGGTCAGCATCCCCAGTTTGGCCGCGCGCACTGGACCTGCGGCGCGGATCTGGGCGGCCACCATCGCCGCGGGCACCGGATGAATGATGCAGCCGCCCGTCGCATCCTGTGCTGTCACCGCCGTGGCCGCCACCCACGCCGCGATCCCGTGATCGGCCATCACCGCGAGGTCACGCGCAAGGCCAGCGCCGGTGGAACTGTCCAGCCCGGCGATGATCAGCACGCTCATAGCCCGTCCGCCAGCAAGGCCAGCGCTGTGGCACCACGTGCCGTCAGCACTTGTGCGCCGCGCCAGGCCCGCAGGCCGGTAGAGCAGCACAGCACCACCCGGCCCATGGGGATCGGCCAATCGTCCAGATCGCCGGGTGCCACCACTTGCGCGCCGGGCAAGAGTTGCACGGTGCCCGCCGGGCGCAGGTCGATCACCGTATCGGTGGCGGCAAGCTGGGTGGCGGCGACAAAGCCGAAACCGGGCACATCCATCGCCCCGGCAAATCCAAACCCGCCAAAGCGCCAACTTGCCATGTCCAGCGTGACGATCCGGCCCAAAGGCGACGGCTCCAGCCCGATCAGCACCGAAAGCGCCATCTGCGCTTGCACCGCGCCAAGGGCGGCCACGGCTGGCCCCATCACCCCGGCGCTGGCACAACTGGCCGCCTGCGCGGGCAAATCGGGGAACACGGCGCGATAGCCGGGGGCCGTTCCACAGAACCCGCCCGCATAGCCCGCCCGCCCGATGACTGAGGCCGAAATCAATGGCTTGTCCGCCGCAAGGCACAGATCGGACAGGGTATAGGTTACGGCAAAGCTGTCGGCGGCGTCCACGACCAGATCGGCGGCGGCAATCAGACCGGGGGCATTGGCCGGATCGAGCCGGTCAACAATCGCGGTCGTCTGACCGTCGGGGTTCAGCGCGCGCGCACGGGCCGCAGCGGCAATCGCCTTGGGCTGGCCGATGTCGGCGACGGTGTACAGCGTCTGGCGGTGCAGGTTGGTCAGTTCCACCCGATCAGGGTCGATCACGGTCAGCCACCCGACCCCCGCCGCTGCAAGCGCCGGGATCACCGTGCAGCCCAGACCCCCGGCCCCGACGATCAGCACCTGCGCCGCCGCCAGCCGCGCCTGCCCATCCACCCCGATGCCCGGCACCTGCATCTGGCGGGCATAGCGGGTCATGTGGCACCCCCGGCGGCCTGAACCCATAGGCGCGTCTGCGCCTCGGGGTCGGGGGCTGTCACCAGATCGGTAACCACCGCCGCCACATCAGCCCCGGCGGCAAACGCTTCGGCCAGGCGCGGCAGGGTAAGGCCGCCGATGGCCACCAGCGGAATATCCCCGATCCGCGATTTCCAGCGCGTCAGCTTTTCCAGCCCCTGCGGCCGCCATGGCATCTGTTTCAGCAGCGTCGGCCAGACCGGACCCAGCGCGATATAGGTGGGGTTCAGGGCAAGGGCCCGGTCCAGTTCCGCGCGATCATGGGTCGACACCCCCAGCCGCACCCCGGCGCGGGCAATGGCGGCGGTGTCGGCGCTGTCAAGATCCTCTTGCCCCAGATGGATGAAGTCCGCGCGCTGATCCAGCGCCGCCTGCCAGTGATCATTGACCACCAGTTGCGCGCCGTGCCGGGCACAGATGGCCAGCGCCGCCGCGATTTGCGCGGGAACCTGCGTCTTGTCGCCCTTGAACCGCAACTGCACCAGCCGCACGCCCATAGGCACCAGCCGGGCAATCATCGCGACATCGGGCAGCACCGGGTAAAATCGGGGCAGGATCATCGCAGCCCTCCCAGCCCCAGATCGGCCATACCAAGAACCGGGGTCGATGGCACCGCCATATCACGCGGCGGCATCAGCCCCGCCTCAAACGCCAGCCGCCCCGCCGCAACCGCCTGCCCGAAGGCGCGCGCCATGGCCACAGGGTCGCCCGCCTTGGCAACGGCGGTGTTCAGTAGAACCGCATCAAACCCCATTTCCATCGCCTGCGCTGCCTGACTGGGCGCGCCGATCCCGGCATCAATGATCAACGGCACGCTGGGGAAATGCCCCCGCATCGCGGTCAGCGCATCCACGTGGCGCAGCCCCCGGCCAGACCCGATGGGCGCGCCCCATGTCATCAGCACCCGGCAGCCCGCATCCAACAGGCGTTCGGCCACGATCAAGTCTTCGGTAGTGTAGGGAAACACCGCAAACCCATCGGCGCAAAGTATCCGAGCCGCCTCGACCAGCGCAAAGGGGTCAGGTTGCAGCGTGTCGGCGTTGCCGATCACCTCCAGCTTGATCCAGTTGGTGCCGAACACCTCGCGCGCCATCTGCGCCGTGGTGATCGCCTCTTGCGCCGAATGGCAACCGGCGGTGTTTGGCAGAATGCGCGCGCCGGTGGCCTGCAAGAGCGGCCAAAAGCCGTTTGCGCCGCCGCCATTTGCGGTTTCCCGGCGCAGGGATACCGTGATCACCCCGCAGCCAGAGGCCGCAATGGCATCGGTCAGTACCAGAGGTGAGGGGTATTGCGCCGTTCCGAGCAGCAGGCGCGACGATATTTCTACATCATAAAGCCGCATCTCAGCCCCCTTGCATCGGGGCCAGAACCTCGACCCGGTCGCCATCATGCAGCGTGGTCGTGGCACGGGCCGAGGCGGGGATGAAACCGCCGTTCAGCGCGGTGGCCAGCGCCGCGCCGCCAAAGCCAAGCGCCATCAGCGCATAGGCCAGATTTGCGGCGGCGACTTCGGTCGGGATGCCGTTCAGATCAATGCGCAAGGGCGGGCTCCTGTCGTGACTGGGTGAGGATATCGGCCAGTTGCCCGGCCAGCGCCGGGGCGGTCAGAAAGCCGTGGCGATACAGGCCATTCACATGCCAGCGCCCGCCCGCCTGTGTCAGGCGCGGCACATTATCGTCAAAGGCGGGGCGCAGGCCGCTGCCCATCTCGACAATCGCCGCCTCGGCAAAGCTAGGATGCAGGGCGAAGACTGCCGACATCAGCTCACTGGCGCTGCGCAGGGTGATCGGGCCGGGGTCATCGCTTTCCAGCATCGTCGCACCGACCATGAACTGCCCGCCTTCGCGCGGCACGACATAGACCGGAAAGCGCGGATGCAGCAGTCGGATCGGACGCGACAGCGCCACCTCCGGGCAATGCAGCAGCAGCATTTCGCCCCGCACGGCGCGCAAGCCGGGCAAGCCGTCACGCGCCGCGATGCCCCGGCAGTCGATATCGGCCTGATCGGGCGCAAGATGCGTGTCATACCGGATGGCCACCCCGCGATGGCACAAACCATCCACCAACGCCCGCAAGGCCTGGCGCGGGTCAAGATGCGCCTCGTCCGCATAGTAAAGCGCGCTGGCAAAGCGCCCCGCCAGAGCGGGTTCAAGCTCTGCAATCTGGTCGGGACCGATGCGCGCGTGGCCGATTGTACGGGCGGCGAACCGGTCGAGTTCTGCCCGGTCGCGGGCCGGGGCCACGACCAGCGTGCCATGCCGCACGACGCCGGGCACCCGTGCGGCCCACCAGTCGGCGGCAACGGCTCCCAGCCGCGCCACCTCGGGCGGGGCACTTTCGCCCTCGACAAAGGGGGCCAGCATCCCCCCCGCCAGCCAGCTTGCGCCCGCACCCTCCGGGCCGCTGTCCACCACCTGCACGGACAGACCGCGTTCGGCCAACACGGTCGCGGCGCACAGCCCCGCAACCCCGGCCCCTAGAATGGTGATCATTCCGCGACCTCTGCGGCAGGCAGATAAACCTCGCCCTTCTCGCGGAACTTGGCCGCCATCGCCGCCATGCCGTCCTTCTGCGCCTCGGCGCGGATATCATGGCTGATCCGCATCGAGCAGAATTTCGGCCCGCACATCGAACAGAAATGCGCGGTCTTGTGCGCCTCTTTCGGCAGGGTTTCGTCATGCATGCTGCGCGCGGTTTCGGGGTCAAGCGACAGGTTGAACTGATCTTCCCAGCGAAACTCGAACCGCGCACGCGACAGCGCATCATCACGCGCCTGCGCCCCCGGCAGGCCCTTGGCCAGATCGGCGGCATGGGCGGCGATCTTGTAGGTGATCACGCCCACCTTCACATCGGCGCGGTCGGGCAGGCCCAGATGTTCCTTCGGCGTCACATAGCACAGCATCGCAGTGCCAAACCAACCGATCATCGCCGCGCCAATGGCGCTGGTGATATGGTCATAGCCGGGGGCGATATCGGTGGTCAGCGGCCCCAGCGTATAGAACGGCGCCTCGCCACAGGTGGCCAGTTGCTTGTCCATATTGGCCTTGATCTTGTGCATCGCCACATGACCCGGCCCTTCGATCATCACTTGACAGTCCTTGGCCCAGGCGATTTTCGTCAGCTCGCCCAGCGTCTCCAGCTCGGCAAACTGCGCCGCGTCATTGGCATCTGCGATGGAGCCGGGGCGCAGGCCGTCGCCAAGGCTGAACGACACGTCATAGGCCCGCATAATGTCACAGATTTCATCGAAATGGGTGTAGAGAAAGCTTTCGCGGTGGTGATGCAGGCACCATTTCGCCATGATCGAGCCGCCGCGCGAAACGATGCCCGTCACCCGGTTTACCGTTAGCGGGATATAGTGTAGCCGCACACCGGCATGGATGGTGAAGTAATCCACCCCCTGTTCAGCCTGCTCGATCAGGGTGTCGCGGTAAATCTCCCATGTCAGGTTTTCGGCGATGCCATCGACCTTTTCCAGCGCCTGATACAAGGGCACCGTGCCGATCGGCACCGGGGCGTTGCGCAATATCCATTCGCGGGTGTTGTGGATGTTGCGCCCGGTCGACAGGTCCATCACCGTATCGGCACCCCAGCGGATCGACCACACCATCTTGTCCACTTCCTCGGCCATCGACGAGGTCACGGCACTGGTGCCCATGTTAGCGTTGATCTTGACCGCGAAGTTGCGGCCGATGATCATCGGTTCCAGTTCGGGATGGTTGATGTTGGCCGGGATGATCGCGCGCCCGGCGGCGATTTCCTGACGGACGAATTCCGCAGTGACGTAGTCCGGGATCGACGCCCCGAAATCCTCGCCGTCGCGCGGGGTGGGCAGGGCGGCGGCGCGGCCCAAATTCTCTCGGATCGCCACATATTCCATCTCGGCGGTGATGATGCCCGCGCGGGCATAGGTCAGTTGGGTGACGGACTTGCCGTCGCGGGCGCGCAGCGGGTCGGTCTGCACCGGAAAGCCGGGCACCAGCCGCGTGCCGGTTGCAAAGCCGTTGTCGGCGGGCTGGACGCTGCGCGCCGTATAGGCCTCGCAATCACCTCGCGCCGCCATCCACGCGCTGCGGACGGGGGCCAGACCCCTGGCAATATCGGTTTGCACTGCCGGGTCGGTATAGGGGCCGGAGGCATCATAAATGGTTACCGGAGGCTCGCCAGCCGAGGGATGTACGGCTATTTCGCGCATCGGCACGCGGATGTCGGGATGGATCACCCCCGCCACATAGCGTTTGGAAGAGGCGGGCAGCGGCCCGGTGGTAACGGCAGGCAACGCAGGTGCGGTTGCGAGCGCGGTGGTCTGGTCAATCTGGTTCATCAAAGCCTCTTTGCGTTGATGACCCGTCATAAAGGGAAAGAAGCCGGGATTGCCCCGAAACCGCCCCGCCCGAAACCGGGCAAGAAGAGCGACCGCTTGTGCTTCCTACGCCAGTATCAACTGGGTCAGGTTCAAAGGGTCGCTTCACCGCACGCCAGACGTTGACGTCTAACTTGCTATCAGCCTCTCAGTCCCTTAGGCGGGACTCCCCTGACGTACGGTGTAACTAGACGCTTGATTGGTGTGCGTCAACCGGCGGCAGAAGATGTCCGTCCCGCAAAGTAATGATACAGTTGGGTGTCTGCTGGCGTGTGTGGTTTGAACCCGGACCCGTTTCAATGCGGAATATCCCGAATTGTTTGATGTGGCCGTCAAACAGGAAGCGAAACATCAGTTTAATAACTTTCGGTTGCGTCGATTTGGCGGAGCAGGTTTTTTCAGAGCGACAGCGCAGCAACGAGCGGCCGATCGTGATTCTCAAGTAGTTTGGATTCGACTCACTCTCAAGTTCATGCGGGCTGGAGCCCTCAACCGGCAGCTTGACAGGCATGATCAGAGCCAATTCAGCCCCGCGCTACGTCATGCGTCAAGCAGCACCCTCGCTTCGTACCCCTTCAGCGACAGCCGCGCGGCCTGGAAATCGAGAGCGCCCATCGTCAACTCTGGGAACAATGCTTCGATCTCGGCGCGTTGCTCACTGTCCATGTTCGACAGGGTGCGATCCGCTGGCTGGAAGCTTTCGGTCCACGCCCCATCGGCACGAATGATTTCGTGGCGGTCGAACAACAGATGGACATAAGTTACCCCATAGGTCTGCATCTGTTCGATTCCGGGCATTGTGGTCTGATGGGTTGCCGCGACCAGCACTTCCGGCTCGCCAAACAACATCTCGGCCCGCGCCCCTTCGATCAGCATGCGGTGCTGCGGCGAAACCATCATATCGCGCGCTGGCAGACCGCGATCAAGTGAGCCCGCGGCAATCCGGATCGGTTGCAGCTTGGGCTGCACGATCAAATCCGCAATACTAAAGTCGCGCTTGCCGATCCAACGCAGGGGTTGCAGCCCATTGTCCAGCGTTTCCACCAAGTAGCCGGGTTGCATGTCCTCGACCGCGATCACACCGTGATCCGTCAGGATCATCGTGCCGGGGGTGAAGCAGGGCAACACCTTCTCAATGTTCGTGAAACCCATCGAACCAATGACATGCCCCGACGCGTCGAGGAACTGGACACTCCCATTCTCGTGGTTCAGCGGGTCATAGATGATGTTGGTTCGCGACCAGCCCCAGGCGCTTAGGTCCAGCAGATCGTTGTCGGTCGACCCTTCGCCGCCATCTATAGTATCACCGATGCCACCGAAGAAGGTGTCGTTGCCATTGCCGCCGCTCAGCGTGTCATCGCCCGCGCCGCCGTCCAGCACGTCGCCGCCGTCGCCGCCGATCAGAAGGTTGTTGCGGTCGTTGCCGGTCAGGCTGTCGTTGAAGGCCGAGCCGGTCAGGTTCTCGATCCCGCTTAGCGTATCGCCCGCTGCATCGCCGCCCGAGCCAAGTCCGGTGACCAGGTTCACCGTCACGCCCGCCGCAGAGGCCGAGTAATCCGCCGTATCGGTGCCCGCGCCGCCGATCAGGCTGTCCGCCCCGGCACCGCCGACCAGCGTGTCATTGCCCGCGCCGCCATCCAGCACATTGGCCCCGGCATCGCCGGTCAGGCTGTCCGCCAGACCGGAACCAATCAAATTCTCAATGCCGGTGAGGGTATCACCTGCGGCATCGCCGCCCGAGCCAAGTCCGGTGACCAGGTTCACCGTCACGCCCGCCGCAGAGGCCGAGTAATCCGCCGTATCCGTGCCGCTGCCGCCGATCAGGCTGTCCGCGCCAGCGCCGCCCACCAGCGTATCATTGCCCGCGCCGCCATCCAGCACATTGGCCCCGGCATCACCGGTCAGGCTGCCGTTGAAGGCCGAACCGGTCAGGTTCTCGATCCCGCTCAACGTATCGCTCGCCGCAGCGCCGCCCGCGCTAAGTCCGGTGGTCAGATTGACAGTGACACCCGCCGAGGAGGCCGAGTAATCCGCCGTGTCCGTGCCGCTGCCGCCGATCAGGCTGTCCGCGCCAGCACCGCCGACCAGCGTATCGTTGCCAACGCCGCCGTCGAGCGTGTCGTTGCTCGCACCGCCGTCGAGGACATTGGCATTGCTGTCGCCGGTCAGGCTGTCGGCAAAACCCGTGCCGGTCAGGTTCTCGATTCCGGTGAGTATATCGCCTGCGGCATTGCCGCCCGAGCCGAGCCCAGTGACCAGGTTCACCGTCACGCCCGCCGCAGAGGCCGAGTAATCCGCCTGATCGGTGCCAGCGCCGCCGATCAGGCTGTCCGCGCCGGCACCGCCGACCAGCGTGTCGTTGCCCGCGCCGCCGTCCAGCACATTGGCATTGCCGTCGCCGGTGAGTAGATCGTTGAAGGCCGAGCCGGTCAGGATCTCGATTCCGCTCAGCGTATCGCTCGCCGCAGCGCCGCCCGCGCCAAGGCCGGTGGTCAGGTTGACGGTGACACCCGCCGAGGAGGCCGAGTAATCCGCCGTGTCCGTGCCGCTGCCGCCGATCAGGCTGTCCGCTCCGGCACCGCCGACCAGCGTGTCGTTGCCCGCGCCACCGTCGAGCACGCTGGACCCGGCATCACCGGTCAGGCTGTCGTTGAAGGCCGAGCCGGTCAAGTTCTCGATTCCGGTGAGTATGTCGCCTGCGGCATCGCCGCCCGTGCCAAGGCCGGTGTCCAGGTTGACGGTGACCCCCGCCGAGGAGGCGGAATAATCTGCCGTATCGGTGCCGGTCCCGCCCGAGAGCGTATCGGCCCCAGAGCCCCCAGCAAGGAAATCGTCGCCATCCCCGCCGTAAAGTGTGTCGGTCCCGTCGCCGCCGTAAAGGCTGTCGTTGCATGCATCGCCGGTCAGCAGATCATTACCCGCCGCCCCCCAGAGGAGGTTCGTGCCCGAATCCCCCGTCAGCGTATCGGCAAATGAGGACCCCATGAGGTTCTCGATCCCCGTTAGTGTGTCGCCCTGTGCGTCCCCTGCTGTGGCCGTCCCGGCTACGATAGGGTTCGCCAGATTTGATCACGGCGTGAATAGTGCGTGCCATCTTTGCGGCGATGGCGGTGTAGGCCTTGCGGCGCAGATCTGGATTGTGTCGGTCCTGCGCGATGTAACGCTCGAACTTGTCTCGGAAGCTGTTCGCTTTCTTCAGGAACGCGGTCTGCCCTGCCAGCCACAAAGTGCGGCGCAGGCGGGCATTGCCATACTTGGATATCTTGCTTCGACCGCGAAACATGCCGGACTGGACGGTGGCCAGATCCATACCGCAGAACTTCAGGAATTGCCGGTGATGATGGAACCGCCGCAGGTCGCCGGTCTCGGCCAGGATGGTCAGAGCATTGATTGGTCCTATGCCGGGGATGGTGCGCAGCAGCTGATAATCCGGCCGATCCCCTAGCAATGCGACGGCACGATCTTCGATGGCATTCCGTTGGCGGATCAGGCTTCTCCCTTCAGCCAGCATCATACGGAACATGCGGATGGCGTCTGAATCCGGCGACACCGGCAATCCTGTCGACACCTTTACTGTCTCGTAAATATCTGACAACAAGTGAATAGCCCCTAGTTTGCTAGACGCCTTGCAGTTTTAGTTTCCGCTGCTGTTCGAAGGCGATTGGTGACAGCATTCCGTTTCTAACGTGTTTGCGCTGCGGGTTGTAGAAGAACTCGATGTAGTCGAACACGTCCCGCCGCGCCTCTTCGCGGGTTTTGTATTTCTTTCGCCGGATGCGTTCACGTTTGAGCAGGTTGAAGAAGCTCTCCGCCACCGCGTTATCCCAGCAGTTCCCACGGCGGCTCATGCTGGGGGCCAGATTGTGCTGCTCAAGAAACTCCTGCCACTCATAGCCGGTGAACTGGGAGCCTTGGTCGGAGTGCACATAGACCTTGGTCTTTGGTTTGCGCCGCCAGACGGCCATGAGCAGAGCCTGCAGCGGCAGGTCGGTGTAGGTGCGGCCCTGCATAGACCAACCGATGACGCGTCGGGAAAACAGATCGATCACGACCGCAAGATACAAGAAGCCCTCATGCGTGCGGATGTAAGTGATGTCGGTGAGCCAAAATTGGTCAGGCGCATCGACGTCGAACTCCCTGTTCAGCGTATTATCCGCCACGACGGCCGGGCTGCCGCCATAAGAGCCAGGCTTCTTTTTGTAACCAATCTGGGCCCTTATGCCCGCCAGACGGGCCAGACGCCAAGCCCGGTTTGGGCTGATGTCTTCGCCGAGGTCGCACAGATCATCGTGCAGCTTGCGATATCCATACACCTCGCCGCTGTCATCCCAAGCCTGCTTCAGCAGCACAGTTTGGCGCTGATCCTCCAGCGCCCGTTGGGAAAAGGGTTCGCGCAGCCACGCATAGAAGCCGCTGGGATGAACCAGAAGCATCCGACACATGGCCCTGACTGCAAAGATCAGCCGATTCTCGGCAATGAAGGCATACCTCACCGGGATTCCCTGGCGAAGTATGCGGTCGCCTTCCTAAGAAACAGCCTCTGCGACGGGTATGGGCGCAAGCGAAAAGCCGAGCGATTTGGCTCGACGCTGGAGGTTGGCTAGAACCCGCGAGCGATGGCGTTCTTCGTAGGCGGCAGCACCGGGGTCAATGTAGGTCATGCCAAAGCGCAGGGTATTGTAAAACAGGACAGCGATCTTGCGGGCTGTCGCAGTTACAGCCTTCTGTTTGCCGACCCGCGATGACAGGCGGCGGTAAAATGCTCCAAGTGCTGTGTCACTCCGGCCAATCGTGACAGCTGCCAATCGCAAAAGTGCCGCAGCGCGGCTTGAAGATCGCCGCGTTCGCGAAGACAAAAGTTTGCCGCCCGATATCTTGTTGCCAGGGGCAAGGCAGAGCCAGGAAGTGAAGTGTTTGGCGCTTGGCCATGCCCGAAGATCTGTGCCGCATTCGCCGACAAGCTTCAGGGCCAAGGATGGTCCGAGGCCATGGATTTGGGTCAAATCGACGCCGATCACGCCGTAAAGGGCCGCGCGCAAATCGAAAGATGGGGCGTTCACTTGGCGTGTTTTGACCCGCGCCTTGGGCGGCAGACCGGGGGGCGTCGCCGCTTTAATCTCGAGCGCAGCAATCGCAGCTTCCAGCTTGCGATCACATTCCAGCATCTTGGCTTGGTAAAAGTCGTAGAGGTCCAGCGACTGGGTCAGGGCGAAGATATGTTCATCGCGGTCATTGCCGACCAAGGATGCTCGGATCGTCTCGATGGACGAATGGCAACGCACATCGCGGAACCCCGCCAGAATGTCCGGATCCCTCTCGCCTGCCACAATGGCGCGAATAATCCTCATGCCGGTCGCTCCGGTGATATCGGAGACGACATGATGGAGTTGCAGATTCATCTCCATCAGCGCCTTCTGCATGTGCTGAATATGGGCCGCCGCATATTCGACCAGCCGCTCTCGCTGGCGTAAATAGGCACGCAGGGTGGCAATCTCTGCTACAGGACGGAAACTTCCCCGCAAAAGTCCATAGGAATGCAGTTGGCGCAGCCAACCGGCGTCGCTGACATCGGTCTTTCGCCCGGGCACATTCTTGGCATAGCGGGCGTTGACAAGAATAACCTCCAGCCCGTGCTGCTCAAGGATCTCAAAGGCCGGGATCCAATAGATGCCGGTGGATTCCATCGCCACAGACGTGACCCCACAGGATTTGAACCACTGCGCCAGATCGTGCAAATCATGGGTGAAGGTCCCAAAAGCGCGTATCGGCGTGTCCGTGAGGTCAGGGTTCACAGCTGCCATATGCATCTTCGATCCGATGTCGATTGCAGCGGCATTTGGATTGAGCGGTTTGAGCTGTGCGCGGTCGCCCGTCGTCATTTTGGTCATGATGCGTCCCTCCGTTCAGTTGCAGCGGAGGGTCTGGACCATGCCAATCCGTCATCTTCCTAACCGGGATCACCGCCACGGCGGTGTCACCACTCTCAAGTGCGCATCAGCCCATGTGCCACGTTTTTTAACGGGGTCGAAGCCTCCAATAAGCGAACGGCAACTACCCTCCTGCCGCTGAACATAGCACAGGCTGTTTATACCGCGCACAGGCGGGCAATAGCCCGGGACGGTTTTTTAAGATGTCCCGCTTGTCTTATCCTGAATCCAGCTCTTGTGCGATACTGGAGCCGTTGCCCGGCACGGCATTTATGCCGGGCAACGACGGGGGTCGGATCGTTTCCCGCTTGGTCGTGCTGGACCGTGGAGGAGTATGGTCGCCTTCGTCTTTTCTCTTGACCTGAACGGATACTGGGGCCTTGGGCCCGTATGACAAGACAAGGTAGAAAAGACACATGGATGATATCATCGGAATTGATGTTTCCAAAGACACGCTTGACGTCCATCGGCTTGCAGATGGATCAAACCGCCAGTTTCCAAATGGGACAGTTGGCCATAGCAAATTGCTCAAATGGCTTGAGACGCTGCCATCATTGCCCTTGGTAATATATGAAGCGACGGGTGCATATCATCGACAGCTTGAACGGCGACTTGGGGCAAAGGCTTTGTCCTTTGTAAAAGTGAACCCAAAGCAGGCACGCCGGTTTGCCCAAGCCAGCGGCAAGTTGGCAAAGACGGACCGCGTTGACAGCGAAATGCTGGCAAGGATGGGCGTGGCGTTACAGTTGACGCCAAAGACAATACAGGCGGAAAATCTGTATGATCTTAAAGAGTTACTGGCAGCGCGGCGGGCATTGATCAAGGATCGGACTGCCGCCAAGACGCGAAGAGCGACCAGCACCGTAGCGTTGATCAAGGTCCAACTCGACAGAAGGCTGCGCCAGATCGCAGACGACATCGGCAAGATCGATGCGCAAATGTTGGAAGTGGCCAGCAAAGATCAGAACATGGCAAAGCGGATGGAGCAATTGATCAGCATACCAGGGATCGGTATAAATACGGCGCTCATGATCTTAGTTGACATGCCCGAGATTGGCAGCCTGACCAACAAACAAGTCGGCAGCCTCGCGGGTCTTGCTCCGATGTCACAAAGCTCGGGGAAATGGCAGGGCAAGGCGCGGATTTTGGGCGGACGTCCCAACCTGCGCCATGCGATATTTATGCCCGCACTTGTCGCGATCAGGTTCAATTTGGATATGAAGCTGAAATACGCAGCCCTGATCGCTGCGGGGAAAGAAAAGAAGGTCGCGATCACAGCCGTCATGCGAAAGCTTCTTGTGTTAGCAAATGCTCTGCTGCGCGACGATAGAAAATGGGCCGCAAAACCGACTTGACCAAGACGGATACTCCTCCGTCACCCGCGCCAAATCGCGCTTCAGGCGGCGGATCTCATCGGCTTGTGCATCGACTTCCTGGATCACCTTCGCCGGCCGCGAAAACAGCCGCTGCCATGTGCAGATCGACTTAGTGCTGACCCCTAAACGCTCGGCCACCTCGCGGACCGGATAACCCCGTTCCTCGACCTGGGCCACCGCATCACGCTTGAACTCGTCTGTGAATTTAGCTCCGGACATCTCGTCCTCCTTGCTTCCAAAATTACCAAGCAAGGCGTCTACAAATCTAGGGGCTATTCAAAGAGAGACTTCTCAACCTTGCGCCCAACCACTTCCCACGCAGCCTGGATGAACTCCACCTTGGTCATGGCGCTGATCATGTGCGGAGAGGGGAACATCTCGAGGAACGCCAGAAACCAATCGGTGCGCGAACTCCGGTGGAAGCGATCGGCTTCCGGGAAGTAGAGCGGCAAGTAATGGGTCAGGATGCGGTGCCACAGCTCGGTCTTGGCCCGCGACACGGCATCATGGGTCTTGGACAACTCCTGAATTTCGTTCGTGCCGGCCACCATCGGGTCCTGGAAGATCTGCACCGCCCCGATCTGCAGCATGTGCAATATGACTTGGGCATCCTTCGGATCGTTTTTGTCCCAGCTGTTGTGCAGCGCCTCCCGCGTCCGGGCCAAAGCGACCGAAGACACCAGCTTAAGGTCGAACCCGGCGACGCCCAGATGATACATCAG
Source organism: Cypionkella sp. PAMC25878 (assembly GCF_058135695.1). Classification (NCBI taxonomy): domain Bacteria; kingdom Pseudomonadati; phylum Pseudomonadota; class Alphaproteobacteria; order Rhodobacterales; family Paracoccaceae; genus Cypionkella; species Cypionkella sp. PAMC25878. Next base: position 1,917,652 of record NZ_CM176871.1, read on the forward strand.
CACCCGATGATAATTGCCAGTTGCCTCAAAACCGATCCGGACGGGCAGGCCGTATTCACGCAAGATCGCGATGAGCCGCATGGAGTCATCCGTGCTGTTGGTGATCGTCAGGCGTCGACGACGCGCCTTGCCCGGGACGGCAATCAGCACCTCGTGCCGGTGTTTGGAAATGTCGATGCCTACCAGAACACGGGCATCCGAAGTATGCTCAACCTTGGCCATAGCCGATCTCCTCTGTGGTGTGGTTCGCAAAACCACCATAGAGACCCGAGACCCGGTTATGGCCGCCTGCTGCGCAATTTGGGGGCTGCGCAGGCGGCCATAACCTTCAACGGCGCGTCATTCCCAACATGCTACGGCCATGAGTTCCAAGCGAAATTCCATTGGCACGTCGAGGACAAAGGCATCCGCCACGCCTACATCAAACCCAGTTCGCCGCAACTCAACGGCTGGACGGCAACCACCCCATCTATTCAGATGGCCACCCCGGTTACACCGTCAGCGCGGCGCAAAAGTCCACCACGTCCTCGGACACTACCAATTGAGCTTCGGGAAGCACCGGACGCCTCAACCGCGAGGTCACGCCCGGCTCGTTTCACAGGTAGCGGTAGGGATTCTCTGCACGCCTCAGGTGCAAGTTGCGCGACAACGCCATATTTGCACCATAATGTTACCCATATTAAAACCTATTCGGCACAGATGGCGCTTCGCTTTCACAGCACAGAGCCACAATTTTGTCGAATGAAATAATTGTTGAATCAGAGAGCTTCGGAGGGCGTATGAACGGAAAATGGAAACTTGATCGTTCAATTGCTCGCGGACTCTCGGATGAATGCGGAGCCGCGACTGTCGAATTCGTACTTTGGTTGCCCGTTATGGCGGCGCTCTTCGGTCTGATTGTAGATACTTCGATAGTTTTTGGAGACCAGTCGCAAATTCTGAGGGTCGTGCAAGATGTCAACCGTGCGGTTTCCATTGGACGCGTGCGAACATCAGATGACGCAGAAGCAATAATTCTTGCAGATATTCATAATATAGCCCCCAACGCATCTGTAGAGACGACTTTGTCGAATGGTATCATCGCGAGCACAGTCACAATCCCGGTGAGCGACCTGAGCGTGACCAACCTGATCGACGTTTTTCATGACTTCAACGTAACCGTGTCGGCCCAGCACCTTTCGGAGAATTGATATGCTTTCGTCATCTCTCAAAAAAATACGGCAATTCTATTCTGACGAGTCAGGTGGGATGACGGCGTTTAGCATGTTCATCTTGATTGGCACTCTGTTTGTCGGAGGCTACGCCATCGATGTCGGGAACGTCATGACAGCCCGTACCCAACTGCAGATCGCCGCCGATGCCTCCGCGCATGCAGCCTTGCTTACCCGCGAGCTCAAATCCGAAAGCGAGGCGATTGCCGCAGCACATGAGATAGCTCTCCTCAATATGCCAGAAAGCGTGTTCGGAGCCGTTCTAAACGATGCCGACATTGTTTTTGGTCAGTATGACTCCAATGCGCAAAGCTTTGTGCCCAAGTCGGGTTCCCGGGGCGCTGTACAAGTCACCACACGAAGAACGTTAGAAAATGGCAATGAAGTTGCGACTTATCTGCTGAAGTTGGTCGGTCTCGACGACTGGAATCTGACGACAACCGCGATCTTTACGACCTACCGCCCAACTTGCCTCCGCGAAGGCTTTGTTGCCGAAGGCCCAGTCGACGTACAGAGTAACAACACCTATTCGAACGGATTCTGCATTCATTCGAACAGTTACGTTTCGCTCAACAGCAACAACTACTTTGAACCCGGCACGGTCGTCTCCATGCCAAATCTTGACGATATCGAGCTGCCGAATTCCGGATTCAAGACCAACACGGGACTTGCCGACGCTTTGAGAGAAGGGTCTTGGAACATTCGGATCATAAATCGCATTGATGCTCTGATCAGCGGTTTATCGACGTTTGATTCGCTCTATTTGCCCTCTTACATTACCTCGCACACCGATAAGGGTTTTTCATCGCGCTATGTGACCCAAGCCGATTTGGAAGAGGGCAGGCTGCATACTTATACCTGTTCAGGCGGCGCTGCGCTAACAATCAAAGCGGACGTGATTGTCAAAAATGTCGTCATCGTCACAAGCTGCGACGTCAAATTCGAGCAGGGGGTGCAAATTATCAACTCAGTGATCGCGACAACCAGCACCTCGTCCAAATCGATGTCAGCAAGCTCTGGCCTTCAGGTCGGCTTGAATGACAACTGTGCTATCGGAGGTGGCTCACAGCTTGTGACCGCAGGGAGCATGAGCTTTCCATCAAATCTGCAAATCTACGGCAGCCAGCTTCTGGCCAAGAATGATATCAGCTTTTCGGCCAATGCCGATGGTATACAAGGTGCCGCAATCGTCGCAGGGGGCACGATTTCAGGCACGTCGAACATGGCGATGGGATTCTGCGGAACCGGCATGGATGGTAACTTTAACGCAGGATATTTCAAGCTCGTCTATTAAGATCCGCATGCCCCGAACAAGTAGTCAGACATTCTGAACCTCGTGGAGACATCCACTAATTCAAAACTAGTGATGTTCCAGCTTTCTCCATTCTGGCGCAGGCAAAGCCATCGAGAACAATTTTTGCGCTCATAAGCAGCGCCGCCATGACGACGACATGAGAGGTGGTTCAGTTTGTCTGAACAGGCTCGGGGTGTTTTCTAAATGGTTTTTCCGCCTGGGTCACGCAGCTACCGTCTCGAGTGTCGGCTGGAAGAAGGCATGATCGGGGTTTTCCCGTCAAGCGATGAATGTGGTCGGCGACTGTGGCAGAAGCCGAGATAGCGGCCGGTGCCTGCGGGGGCCTCTGAGACGTCGGCATTGGCTCGCAGGTAGACTTCCTCGTATTTGATGGCCCACCAGATGCGCGAGACGAAGACGTTGTCCTGCTAGGCCCCTCTGCCGTCCAAGCTGATTTTGATCTCGCGGGCAGCCATCACCTTGAAGAAGTGCGCGGTGAACACCGGCTTCAGCTCATAGGCCGCCTTGCTGAACCGCCGCAAGGCGCCAACCTTGACTATGAATGTTGCAGCGCAGATCAGCTTGACCCCACGCAATGCTTGCGGATGTTCCACCACCGGAGCCAGCGGCCTGTCGATCAAGCTGTCCTCAATCCGCTTTTCCAATAGGACCGGAAAGATCTTGTCGTGCCGCAACAGAAAAGATCGTATCTCCTGGCGCTTGCGGGTGCGGTCCTTCACGGAAGCCTCGCGGGCGAGGATCAAGTCACGCATGGCTTCGAGCGCAACATCCGGTGTCCAGATCTCAGTCAGTTTGCAAGCCCTATCCAGACGCGCCAACATCTCCGCGTCACGACGGTTAGTCTTGATCTGGTCATCGCAGACCCACCTTGGCACACCGATGCCGTCGGGGGGCGGTCACATCATCAACGCCGGTGACAGGCGATGAAGTGTTTGCGCTTGCTATGCAGCGGTAACTCAGCATGATTCGGAATGCCTATTCGATAATCGTAGGTTGAGCATTGGGAGACCGACGCGACCATTATTGTCACTGATTCTGGATAATTTCAGCAGTAACCATTGTGAAATTCGTATGGCGAAAAACCGCCAATAAAGGGATGTTTTGGTCCGATACACACTTACCTCCATTTTCTTGGAGAATTTTTAAAAACAGCCGAAATGTGAGTCCACATGCTTTCGGCCCAGGTCCATAAACTCTGGTTTATGGCACATTTTTTTCAGTGTTTGACCAATAGTTTATTCGCAAAAGCAGTATGATTGGTCAGCTTGCTTTGACAAGCCCGGGGGGCGATATGCTCCCAAACGGCACTCATCTTTTTGCATACATCGAAAGGGTCCAACAATGTCCATTACCGCTGACGGCCGCTTCTCCTTCATCTTTGACGAAAGCGGTTCAGGAACCGCAATCGCAGAGGTCGACGAGGTCGGGACGATTTTGCCCGAGCCAATAACGGCCGGCGAAACCTTTGCGATTTTGGGCCTCAGCGGCGATGATCTGGATAATGAATTCAACGCCGGAGATGGCGACGACACGCTGAATGGCGATGCGGGCGACGACACGCTGAATGGCGATGCGGGAGATGACGACGTGTCCGGCGGTGACGGGAATGACGACGTGTCCGGCGGAGTTGGCAACGACAGTCTGGCAGGGGGTACGGGCAACGACTTGGTTCACGGTGGCACGGGCAATGACCACGTGTTGGGGGGTATTGGCGACGACGACCTGAATGGCGATGCAGGCGACGACGACCTGAATGGCGATGCGGGAGATGACGACGTGTCCGGCGGTGACGGGAATGACGACGTGTCCGGCGGATTTGGCAACGACAGTCTGGCAGGGGGTACGGGCAACGACTTGGTTCACGGTGGCACGGGCAATGACCACGTGTTGGGAGGTATTGGCGACGACGACCTGAATGGCGATGCAGGCGACGACGACCTCAATGGCGATGCAGGAGATGACGACGTGTCCGGCGGTGACGGGAATGACGACGTGTCCGGCGGATTTGGCAACGACAGTCTGGCAGGGGGTACGGGCAACGACTTGGTTCACGGTGGCACGGGCAATGACCACGTGTTGGGGGGTATTGGCGACGACGACCTGAATGGCGATGCAGGCGACGACGACCTCAATGGCGATGCGGGAGGTGACGACGTGTCCGGCGGTGACGGGAATGACGACGTGTCCGGCGGATTTGGCAACGACAGTCTGGCAGGGGGTACGGGCAACGACTTGGTTCACGGTGGCACGGGCAATGACCACGTGTTGGGAGGTATTGGCGACGACGACCTGAATGGCGATGCAGGCGACGACGACCTCAATGGCGATGCAGGAGATGACGACGTGTCCGGCGGTGACGGGAATGACGACGTGTCCGGCGGATTTGGCAACGACAGTCTGGAAGGGGGTACGGGCAACGACTTGGTTCACGGTGGCACGGGCAATGACCACGTGTTGGGAGGTATTGGCGACGACGACCTGAATGGCGATGCAGGCGACGACGACCTCAATGGCGATGCGGGAGATGACGACGTGTCCGGCGGTGACGGGAATGACGACGTGTCCGGCGGATTTGGCAACGACAGTCTGGCAGGGGGTACGGGCAACGACTTGGTTCACGGTGGCACGGGCAATGACCACGTGTTGGGAGGTATTGGCGACGACGACCTGAATGGCGATGCAGGCGACGACGACCTCAATGGCGATGCAGGAGATGACGACGTGTCCGGCGGTGACGGGAATGACGACGTGTCCGGCGGATTTGGCAACGACAGTCTGGCAGGGGGTACGGGCAACGACTTGGTTCACGGTGGCACGGGCAATGACCACGTGTTGGGAGGTATTGGCGACGACGACCTGAATGGCGATGCAGGCGACGACGACCTCAATGGCGATGCGGGAGATGACGACGTGTCCGGCGGTGACGGGAATGACGACGTGTCCGGCGGATTTGGCAACGACAGTCTGGCAGGGGGTACGGGCAACGACTTGGTTCACGGTGGCACGGGCAAGGACCTCGTGTTGGGGGGTATTGGCGACGACGACCTGAATGGCGATGCGGGAACTGATATTTTGCGTGGCGGAGTTGGCAACGACAGATTAAACGGTGGCGGCGAGGCTGATTACCTGACTGGCGGCGCTGGAGCGGACACGTTCGTCTTCAACTCAACCTCGCTATCTTTTAACGGCCATTCGCTTGACGTAATTTCCGACTTCACCTCTGGCGAGGATATTCTTGACGTGACGGCGCTCCATGTTGCTTACATCGACCAAGCCGACTTCTCGGCATTGGCCGGGGCGGGGGAGATGCGCTTGCAAGACTCTGCCAACGGCGCAACGCTGGAGCTCGACGTGAACGGCGACGGCACTCTAGACATGGCTGTTCTACTTAAGGGAGTGCACAGCATCGACGCGGCTCACGACTTTTTATTCTAAGCCACGACAGCGCAAGGCAAGACCCTGCCCACACGGATCATTCCGTGTGGGCAGGGTACATATGATCTTGGCGGATATCTGGGGCTATAGTTCGGCACCGCGTCGAAGTCGAAGCCGGACAGGGTCTTGCCCGGCGGCAGGTGTGCTTCGGTGAGGTGACGTTCGATTCGTCGTTGCCCGCGTTCAGAAATCTCGTGTTCTGCGAGGGCAGAGAACGCAGCCATCTAGCAGGGCCGCATCGCCACAACTCAAAAAGTCGAAACGCTGCTGGAATCTGGCCTGATCGATATGGTGATTGACGCGACGGGCATTCCCTCGGTCGGTGCAGAGATCGGCCTTGCGGCCATGGAACGCGGCAAGCATCTGGTGATGATGAACGTCGAGGCCGACGTGACGATTGGTGGCCGTCCGGCCCGCACGGCCAGCCTTGTGGCCCGCTTTGGCCGCGTCACGCTCAAGCGCCCCGCCAATCTGGCTAGGCAGGCGGGGTTGGCCGAGACTGTGGAAGTCAGCCTTGTCGAGGTCTGCGAGGTGGATGCGCCGCCGGGCGCCGAGCCCATCCTGTGGCGGCTTCTGACCACCCACCGGGTCGAGGATGCGGCGATGGCCTGGCGCGTGATTGGCTGGTACCCGCAGCGCTGTCATATCGAGCAATTCCTCCGCACCCTGAAACAGCAGGGACTGCAACTGGAAGACAGCCAGTTGGAAAACGCCGTGGTTGATCAAGCTGACCGCGATTGCTGCCCGTGCTGATTGCACCACCATGCAACTCCTCCAGGCGCGCGATGGCAGGTCCGGGCAGGACGCCAGGGTCACCTTCTCGCCCCCCGAACTCGAAGTGACGTTGCCCCCTGCGGCTAATCCAGTTTGAGATAGACTCTGGCCCAACCGAAAGGACCAGAGAGATGAAGCGCAGCAGGTTCACCGAGGATCAGATCATCGGCATTCTGAAAGAGCATGAGACCGGGATTTCTGTGGCCGACCTGTGCCGCAAGCACGGTGTCAGCGATGCGACCGTTTACAAATGGAAGGCCAAGTATGGCGGCATGGATGTCAGCGAGGCAAAGCGGCTGAAGGGCCTCGAAGACGAGAACGCCCGGCTGAAGCGGTTGCTGGCGGATGCCATGCTCGACAATGCGGCGCTGAAGGATCTCCTCGGAAAAAAATGGTAGCGCCCGCCGCGCAGCGGCAAGCGGTAGCACAACTTGTGGAGGGCCATGGGATGAGCGAGCGGCGGGCGTGTCGGGTGATCGGATGTTGCCGGATGACCATGCGGTATGAGGTGGTCCGTCAGGATGACGCGGTGCTACGGGAACGGCTGAATGAATTGGCCAAGGTCCGACGCCGGTTCGGCTACCGGCGCCTCCATGTGTTCCTGCGGCGCGAAGGCCACGAGGTCAATCACAAGCGCTTGTTTCGCATCTATCGCGAAGAAAGGCTCCAAGTGCGCCGTCGGGGTGGGCGCAAACGGGCGATCGGCACGCGCGCTCCGATGGCGCTGCCGTTTGCGCCGAACCAGCGGTGGTCATTGGATTTTGTGTCTGACCAGTTGACCGATGGACGCCGGTTCCGGATCATGACCGTTGTGGATGATTGCACGCGCGAATGTCTGGCGTTGGTTGCCGACACCTCACTCTCAGGCGCGCGTGTGGCGCGGGAACTGGCGACCCTCTTTGAGGCTCGCGGCAAGCCTGCAACGGTGGTCAGTGACAATGGCACCGAGTTCACCTCGAACGCGATCCTGATCTTCGCCGATGACCGAAAGATCCACTGGCACTACATCGCGCCTGGAAAGCCGACCCAGAATGCCTTCATCGAAAGCTTCAACGGTCGCCTGCGGGATGAGCTTCTGAACGAAACCCTCTTCCCGTCCCTGCATCATGCCCGTGTGACGCTGGCCGCCTGGCGCAACGACTACAATACCGAACGACCCCACTCGCGCCTCGGCTGGCAAACGCCCGCCGCCTTCGCCCTGACCTTCACCCCGCAACGGGATCTGACGCTCCGCAATTCGATCAGCTCCGCGCCAGCCCCCGTTGCCCACCCCGCCCAAAAGGGCCAAACTCAAACCCGGAGTCTCGCTCACGCTGGATAAAACTTGGGGGCAACGTCAGAAGGCAAGACCGCGCTCCAGAAGAACCCTCATCCGCTTGAAACGCTTGCCTGGGCCGCGTGGATCATCGCCAAGCTCGGTGGATGGGACGGCTATCCAAAATCCAAACCGCCCGGCCCGATAACCTTCCGCCACGGTCTCCAATACTTCAAATCCCTCGCCCACGGATGGAGGCTCAGAGATGTGTGAATCGCCTAGCGCTTTTCAGGGGGGACTCGTCAAACCAGGGTCGCCGTGATCGAGGACCACCATTGCTTTCGTCACTCAGACCATATCTTCCTCACAGCAGTCCCTTTTCTGCCCGCCGCAGGAACTCGACCACCTTCCAGGTGCTTTCGATTTCAGCCTCAAGGAATGCACGGTGTTTTTCATCCGTCTCGCTCTCCAGGCTGGTTTCAAGTTCGGCCAGTTCCTCCTCAAAATCAGCTTTGCGCGATATCCAAAGGTCCCAAGTCGCCTTTTCCTCCTTGGTCGACGGACCCACAACACGCGCTGTGCCGGCGCGGAGATCAATCAGCACATTGTCGGGATGCGGTAAGGGTTCAGGCAGACCTATAATATTATGCCGTTTCCGCCGGTCCAGTTCACGCTCCCAGTCGACCTTGTAGGAGATTGCGGTCTGCAGCCATTCGTCGTGAAGTGCCTTGTTGCTGTTTTCAACCGAGGCCAGCAGTTCAGCGAAGAGACGTTGTGACCTGTGCTGGCCCTTGACGGCGCTGACCGCCAGTGAACGCAATACAGCCTGAGCGATCGGGACGGTAACGTTGCGGTCGCCGTCCCGTACCTTGATGTCGCGGTAGGCTTCTGCAAGAATGATCGACTTCATCCTTTCTTCATTGAGACCTGGCACCCGGTTCTTGACACCTTTCGGTCTGCCACGCGGGTTGCCTGACTGACCCTTCTGGAAGCGGGTTGTCGCCGGTGGTTTGGCGTAGCCGACCTCATAGCTAGGACGGACAGCCAGTGATCGGGATTTGCCCAGACCCCGTTTGGTCCGGACTGGTTTATCTGGCGGGTCTTGCGGGGTCGAATTCATTCGGCAGCTACCAGCACTGCCGCGGTCGCAACGCGCGGCCAGCCGCAGACCAGATGTTCCGCTTGATCTTTGGCATGGACCTCCCAGCGGGCGAGGATGCGGTCGCAGTAGATCGGATCGAGTTCGATCACACGGGCACGACGTCCGGTCTTTTCAGCGGCGATGAGGGTCGAGCCAGATCCGCCAAAGCTGTCGAGGACGATCTCACCGCGACCCGAGACGTCCTTGATCGCATCGGCGATCATCTGCACCGGCTTCACCGTTGGATGCAGGGCAAGCTCCTCCATGCGCCCTTTGCGCATCGTGTTGATGCCCCGGTACTGCCAGACGTTGGTGCGGTAGCGGCCGTGCTGGCCAAGCTCGAAACTGTTGATATGCGGCGCCTCGCCCTTCTTGAAGGCAAAGATCAACTCGTGGCGCGACCGGTAGAACGTTCCCATGCCCCCGTTGTCCTTGGCCCAGACGATCAGGTTCTTCAACTCCGTATAGGCGATCTGACCCGCTGCTAGCATTTCGCCCATATGGCGCCAGTCCATGCAGACGTAGTGGATCGAGCCATCGACGCTGTTGTGCGCCAGATTGTGCAGCGCTTGGGTCAGAAACGCGGTGAACTCCGGCACCGTCATCTCACCCGATGCCATGGCGAACTCCCTGTGCTTGATCTTGCCCGATCCACCGACATGCCCGTCGATTTTCACATTGTAGGGCGGATCGGTAAAGACCATGCGGGCCTGCTCGCCCTGCATTAGCACGTCCATCACTGCCGGATCGAGTGCATCGCCGCACGCCAGGCGGTGCGCACCGAGCTGCCAGACATCTCCCGGGTTCACTCGCTGCGGGGCATTGTCAGGCAGGATGTCATCCTCGGGGTCGCCGGGCTCTTCGGGAGTAAGGCCTTCAACCAAGGCATCCATCTCTGCCACTTCAAAGCCAATGACGCCGATATCGAAGCCCAAATCTTCGATCGCTGAGAGGGCTTTCAGCTCTTCCGCGAGGATTTCGTCATCCCAGCCGGCATTTAAAGCCAACTTGTTGTCCGCGATGACATAGGCGCGTTTTTCGGCCTCAGTCATATTCTCGATGCGCAGACAGGGCACTTCGGCCAGCCCCAGCTCCTCGGCCGCCCGTACCCGGCCGTGACCGGCAAGGATCGTGCGCGACTGATCGATCAGCACCGGGTTTGTGAACCCGAAGGTGCGGATCGATGCCGCGATCTGGCGGATCTGTTTTTTGGAATGGGTCCGGGCATTGCGGCCCCAAGGCCGCAGATCCTGCGGTGCAATCATTTCGATGGTCTGTGTCATGGCGGCAGCTTCCTTCAGCCAAGTGTGAGCGGGCGAAGTCCGCAAGATGGAATCGCTCTGCCACAGACTGCGCGCCCAAACACACTTCGTCAATATGTGTTACCCATCACGACACAATTTTATTTTCCATAGTTGCAGCCCAACACAGCTCATTCTCTATAATTCGTGGTGGAATACCTTCAGATTGTTGAAGACCGCATACCGGATGGCCTTGTTATGTTGGAGCTGTCCGACAACGATGCCTGGCGCGATACCAAGTGATTTGGCGAAAGCGAGCACCTCGCCCTCAGTGCGGGTAAACGTCAGACGAAACGACCGCATCGCAGCGGAAGGAATGAGGAAGTCCGCGGCCCAGATGTTGGCCTCGGCTTCTTCCTTCGGTCCAGCGCTGCCGGAGCTTTTTTCCATGTCGATGAAGATGGCCTTGCGGCTGTGCAGGAGAAGATGTGCACATTCATGGAAGAACGTAAACCAGAAGTGGTCGTCCGACTTGTACCGGAAGCTTTGCTGGATCAGCGCCTTGCGCGGGCTCAACCATCGCGATACGCCGCTGACTCGCATTTTAGGCAGCGGCGGTTCTAGGACGAAAGCAACGCCCGCCGCAGCACATTTTGCCTCGATTTCTGGAAGAGCTTCCGTGATGGGCATCAAGGTAAGTCTGCGGATATCTTTAAGCGCCGCAAGGAAGGCATCGCGGTCATAATCCCGGCAGACGATGCTGGCGGCCTGACGTTCCCCAATCCGGAGCCAAGCGGCAAGCGACCAGGGGTCGTTGTCAAATGTCTCTGAGGTGCGAAAGTCGGCCTGCAGAAGCTCATCGATCCGGTCCACGCAGGCCTTGACGCCCCCCACGGAAAAAAACTTCAGCAATTCCTGAACTTGGTCGGCTTTGTCTGGCGGACGTTTCAGATAGCCGCGTGCGGCAAGTTCGGCGAGCGGGAACGCTTTGGCCCAGTCATGGCTTGCAGCGAGATGCTGGCCCTCGGTATCACGGGCCTGATGCAGCTGGTATGCCGCTTCCATATTGCTCCAGATCGCCGCCGGCACACCGAGCACCCGTTCAAGCTGAAGGGCGGTTGCAGGTTCGAGGGGTGCCCTGCCACTGACAATCTCTGCCATCAACTTGCCCGAGCGCCCGCAGCGACGGGCCAACTCACGTGCCGATATCCCGAGGTGCTCGAGGTACTCCTGCACAAGATCGCCTGGAGGCGAAGCGTGATCGGGCGTGTAGGCGCGGGAGGAACTCATATTTGTCATGATTGTCGGTCCTTCGCTGTACGAACCGGTTCTGGTCCTATGATCAAGAGCTTCAAGACTAGCGAGAAGTCGGTGTCCTCTGCGGCCTCAAAAGGAATTGTCTGGAAGAGGAGCTGGTGATCGGCTCCCAGTGCGACAGAAAAATTCCCCTGCAAAGCGAGGCGCGTCAGACCTACCGGTGGTCCCGCGGGGACATCGGCAAGCGATGGCGAGGCCGCAAGAACCGCCAGCCTGCAGATGATTTTCCGCGCGAGTTCGGCGCCGAATTCGTGCACAAGGGCGCTCTTGCTGCAACAAAGGGCCCGGATCTTGGCATCCGGGAAGCTCAGGTCCACGGGAATATCCTGAAGTGTTTCGCAATACGTAACAAGATATTGTTGTCGGCGCAATAGGAAACAGCATCTATGCTCCGTCAGACGGAAGCGCAGGGCCTATGGATTTAGAAAGACACTTTCTCCAATCTTATTTTTAGAGATGGAGGGTAAGTCCAACGGCCAAAAACCCACCTCCAAATTCGCAACTCGATAGTGTTCCACTGGACTTTGGTCGCCCAAAGAGCGTTGGTTTAATTGTGCCTGGTGACATCCAGGCCTTCCTCAGTAGGGCCAGGCCTTTTGCCTTGCCCCGAACCGAGGAGACAGCACATGGCGAAGACAAAGCACATTACCGCGAAGAATCCGCAGATCACGGGTGGCGGACCCAAGACACATGTTCCGGAAGAGATCCCCGAACAACAGGCCCCCGACCCAACCTCACCGCCCCGCAAAACCAAGGAGATTCTCTTGCGCGACATGCTCTGCGACCCCGCCGGGGTCAGCCTGCAGAGCCTCATGCTGGCGACCGGCTGGCAATCCCACACCGTCCGCGCAGCAATCTCGGGCCTGCGCAAAACCGGGCTGGAGGTGACCCGGACGTCCGGCGAGGCCGGGCCGATCTATACCGCCTCGTTTGCAAGGGACAGTTCCGGCAAAGTAAAAGTCGCCATCATTACTTGCGCGAGCCCGCGGGAGGAAACCGATCAGAAGGCCAGTAAACCCGAAACTCCACCGGTTGCGACGGCCGGGATCACATCAGAGGTGGGAGATGCGGTGGTGCCGGTCTCCACCAGTGCTTCCGGCGCCGGTTCAAACGGAACTTTTGAGAGCTCTGGAAGGGTGGCGTCATGACCGAGGTGGCCCAACTTGCGACCCTGGACCGCGCGGCACTTGCCCGGCTCTGGTCCGACGTCCTCGGCGGACCGGTTCCACCAAAGATGAGCCAGATCCTGCAACGCCGCTTTCTTGCCCATGCGCTGCAGGTCAGACATTCCGGCGATCTACCCACCGCCGCGGCGGCAAGGCTCGACCGGATTGCCGCCGGAAAGGAGCGCGAGGCGTCGCCGACATTGCAGCCCGGCGGGCGCCTGCTCCGGCAATGGAATGGCATCACCCATGTCGTCGATGTCGCCAAGGACGGCTATCTCTGGAACGGCGGGCGCCACAAATCACTCTCCTCCATCGCCCGGGCCATCACTGGCACCCGTTGGTCCGGCCCGCGCTTCTTCGGTCTGAAGCAAAGCGGTGAGCGGCCATGACCCCAAAGCCTATGATCCGCTGCGCCGTCTATACCCGCAAGTCCACCGACGAAGGGCTGGATCAGGAATTCAACTCGCTTGATGCCCAGTATGATTCCTGCGTGGCCTATATCGCAAGCCAACGTCATGAAGGCTGGAAGCTGGCGCCCGAGCGCTTCGATGATGGCGGATTGTCTGGCGGCACGCTGGAACGCCCCGCGCTGCAACGGCTGATGGCGGAGATCGATGCCGGGCGCATAGCTATGGTTGTGGTCTACAAGATCGACCGCCTGACCCGCTCCTTGGCCGACTTCGTTCGCCTCGTCGAGCGGCTCGAGGCCAAGGGCTGTTCCTTCGTATCGGTGACGCAGGCCTTCAACACCTCAACCTCCATGGGCCGCCTGACCCTCAACGTCCTGCTGTCCTTCGCCCAGTTCGAACGTGAGGTGACCGCCGAACGCATCCGCGACAAGATCGCCGCCTCCAAGAAGAAAGGGCTTTGGATGGGGGGCACCGTGCCGCTTGGCTATGACCGCCATGAAGATCCGCTGCGCCGTGAACTTGTGGTGAAGCCGGGCGAAGCCGCAGTCGTCAAAAGCCTGTTCCGGCTCTACGAGGCAACCCCGAACCTGCGTCATGTGGAACTGGAAGCGGCCCGGCTGGGCCTGCGCCCGAAAGCCAGATCAGGCGAGACGGCACAAACCGCCTCGCTGCACCGGTTCAGCCGCGGCCAGTTGCATTACCTGCTGACCAACCCGACCTATCTTGGACGCATTCGTCACCATGAGCGCGATTATCCGGGTCTGCACCCGGCCATCATCGATCAGTCCCTATGGGACAGCGTTCAGGCGAAACTGCAATCGAGCTCGGTAAGGCCGCGTGGACCTGCCGCGACAGTCCCTCCGGTTCGCTGCCTGACAGGAAAGCTGCGCGACGAGACTGGCGATGTCTTGACCCCGACCCACACTGAGCGGCGCGGGCGGAAATATGGCTATTACATCTCGCATCGGCTGATCCGCAATGGAACCGATCCGCAGGCATGGCGATTGTCGGCGTCGGAGCTGGAAGCCACCGTGCGCGGCATCATCGTCCTGCATCTGACCGAGGCCGCTGATCGAAACCTTATCCTCACTGCACCTGATGCCAGTGATGCAGGGGACGTCGGACGGAAAGTTGCCCGGCTGTGCCAGCGCATCGAGGCCGAGCCCGAGTTCATCGGGCACCTCATTGACGGCGTTGTCCTTCACCGGACCCGCATCAGCGTCCGCCTGACAGGCGAGGTGATTGCCGCTGCAATCGGTCATAAATGCGACGACCTTGGCCCCGACCTGATCCACTTCGAACACGGCATCACCTTGAAGCGGCGCGGTGTCGAAACCCGGATCTTTGCGGGCACCTTCCAGCGCTCCCCCGATCCTGTCCTGATCCGCGTTCTCGCAGAGGCCCGCGTCTGTGCCAAATCCCTGCGATCCGGAACTTCGCTCACCGCTCTGGTCGCCCGCACCGGCCATTCCGAACCTTATCTGCGCGCGCGACTGCCGCTGGCCTTCCTGTCACCCAAACTCCAGTTGGCGATCCTCGAAGGCAAACAGTCGCCAGACCTCAGTGTCGCCAAACTGATCGCGACCGAGATTCCCCTCGACTGGGTCGCGCAGGAGCGCCTCTTCCTCTGAAGCGCCCGCTTCCCTGTTACGCCTGTTCCCTTCCCTGTTTGGGCACATTTTCTGCCCTGTTCCCGTGAATATTATTCCCTGTTTTTTGAAAACAGGGAATTCGGTCCTATCCTGCGGAAATCGCGTGGCATTTCGGCGCAAAAAAGCTCAGTAACAGTCCCAAAAAATCGAATTTCCCTGTTAATTCCCTGTTATCACGCGAAAATCAATCCCAAACGGGGTCTTCGGCCTGCAGAGACGGGCGGGGCAATACGAGCAGATGTGCAGGGCCGCGAGCGTCTCCGGACAGAACACAGCCGGCTAACCCCCGGAATTACGGCGGAATTCCAGCGCAACAGGGAAAAGTAATGAGAATCAAGGGGTTGTTGGCGGAAGCGGTGGGATTCGAACCCACGGTAGGGTTCCCCCTACGCTCAGTTAGCAACCGAGTGCTTTCGGCCTCTCAGCCACGCTTCCGACGGGGTTTATTTAGCGAGGCGAGGGGGCGGGGGCAAGAGGGAAAGCGGGGGCAGGGTGTAGATTTGGTGGGGGAGGGTTGGAGGGATCGGGTGGGGGCGTGGCGAGGTGTCCACGCGTGGACAGGGGTGGGGGTATGTTTTATCAAGAGGTTAGGGGGTGCTGATTAAGGGTTTGTTAGGGTTTCTTATATTCTGTGCCAAATATGTCAGGCTAAGCTTGCTTGATGAGACGGGAACACGGAGATGTTTTCGAACCATAGTGCAAGAAGGCTGCCGAAACTGCGTGGCTACATCCGATACATTCATTTTAGCTCTCAGAATGTCTTTAAAGTTTTGACGACGCGAAATCCGACCCAACTACTTTGATGTGTAGAATCTAGCTGCTTGCCACGCCACGCAGATCGAAGCAAATCCATGGGTGCAATGTAAGAGCCTCCGCGCACAACACGTTCTGGGCATTCGTTGCCTGCGGCTACCCGCCATTCGCTTGTCACAGACCATTGCGCCAGTTGTTTGGTATAGCAAGACACAGTGATTTCCATCGCGTTTCCGATCATGTGGCGCAGTCCCCAAGCATTCGCGGTCTCCATAGCGCCAACCTCAACCGGAACCCCGCGTTCAACAAGCTCTGGCATTTTCTGCATCATCACAAATTCCGTAAGCTGCTTGGAAAAATTTGCCTGCTCTGACGTGATCGTGTCGCCTTGAGGGAAGGTTGTTTGTGTTCCAGCTCGCGCTGCGTATTCCCATTCGGCTTCTGTTGGAAGTCGATAGGCATCTGACCCTGTCTTGTCGTTCAACCACTGAACGTAGGCCAAGGCGTCGAAATACGAGACGTATAAAACAGGATACGTCCCGACAACCCTGACTTCTATGGGATTGGGGCCGTCTCGAAACACAGTTTCAGCAGGAATATAACCACCGCATCCGCCATCCTGCACACATGCCATCCAATCGTCATATGTCGTCTCATCCCGCGCCATTGCGAAAGCGATGTCGACTGTGACCAGATGCTGCGGGCCTTCGTCATCTTTGCGGTAAGGATTTGTGGGATTGCCGCTATACTGTGACGCTGGCGTCAATATGCGACGAAACTCGCCCTCTGGTGCGCCCATCATGAAGCTGCCCAAGGGCAATTCTATCATCTCGGGACAGGCGCCACAATCACGAAAGCTTTTCAGCGGCTCTGCGTGCAGGGGGAGGGCGCAGAGGGTCGAAACCATAAGGGCTAATGGAAACACGAAATGGCGTGGCAGCAGTCTTTTCATATTTTGTCCTCTGCACTGCCGGGGCGCGAAAGCTTTCGCGCCCGTTCGACCCTCAAATCGCTCCACTGGAGCGATTTGCCCCCGGCAAGGGCCGGGGTCGGTCCTCACCCATTAAACAAGAAATGCAGCACGTCGCCGTCTTTGACCTCATAGGTCTTGCCCTCAACCCGGAACTTGCCGGCTTCTTTCGCCCCGGTCTCGCCCTTGCCTGCGATATAATCATCGTAGGCGACGGTTTCGGCGCGGATGAAACCTTTCTCGAAATCACCGTGGATCACCCCAGCCGCCTGCGGCGCGAGCATGCCTTTGTGGATCGTCCAGGCGCGGGCTTCTTTCGGGCCGACGGTGAAATAGGTGGACAGGCCAAGCAGTTTATAACCCGCGCGGATCAGCCGGTCCAAGCCCGCCTCGTGCAGGCCCATTTCTTCGAGGAACATCGCGGCTTCGTCGTCGGCCAGCTGAGAAATCTCTTCCTCGATCTTGGCCGAGATCACCACCGAACCCGCGCCCTGTTTCGCCGCCATTTCCGCCACGCGGGCCGATTGGGCGTTGCCATCGGCGGCGCAGGCTTCTTCGACATTGCAGACATACAGCACAGGCTTCGAGGTCAGCAGTTGCAGCAGCCGCCACTGACGCTGATCATCTTCGGCGATCTGGAGATTGCGCGCCGGATGCCCCGCTTCCAGCAATTTCAAAGCTGCGCGCAGCAGGCGGTCTTGGTCCAATGTATCCTGATCGCCGCCGCGCAGTTTCTTGGCAAGGCCGGTCAGGCGCCGCTCGATGCTCTCCATATCTGCGATCATCAGCTCGGTCTCGATAGTTTCCGCATCAGCCACCGGATCAATCTTGCCCTCAACATGGGTGATGTCGCCATCTTCAAAGCAGCGCAGCACATGGGCGACGGCATCACATTCGCGGATATTGGCGAGGAACTGGTTGCCAAGGCCTTCGCCCTTCGACGCGCCACGCACCAGACCGGCAATGTCCACAAAGGTCATTCGCGTCGGGATGATCTGCTTGGAGCCCGCAATCGCCGCCAGTTTGTCCAGCCGCGCATCGGGCACCGCGACCTCGCCGACATTCGGCTCAATCGTGCAGAACGGGAAATTCGCCGCCTGCGCAGCAGCGGTGCGTGTCAAAGCGTTGAACAGGGTGGATTTGCCGACATTCGGCAGACCAACGATACCCATTTTGAAACCCATCGCGCGCACCCCTGTTGTTGGCCGATTGCCAAGACCGCCTGCGGCATAGGCAGGACAGGCGGTGCGGTCAAGGCTTTCGCTTGCGAAACCTGTGCAGGCTTGGGCTGTTGCAGCCTCCGGCGGGAGTATTTTTGCCAAGATGAAATTGCAAGACCGGCTTGGGCGGGGCTGTGAAGAGGCATTGATTTTCCGGGGCTTCCCGTGCAAACCGCTAGACAGATTTGCAGGGATGGGCCGGGATATGAGCAGAATCGACGACACTTTCGCGCGGCTGACATCGCAGCAGAAAAAGGCCTTCGTCGCCTATATCATGGCGGGCGACCCGGATGTGGCACGGTCTTTGGCGGTGATGCAGGGGCTGCCGGGAGCGGGGGTCGATATCATCGAGTTGGGGCTGCCGTTCACCGATCCGATGGCGGATGGCCCGACGATTCAACTGGCGGGCCAGCGCGCGCTTGAGGCTGGGATGACGCTGGACAAGACGCTGCAGATGGTGCGCGACTTCCGCAGCGGTGACAAAACCACCCCAATCGTGCTGATGGGCTACTACAACCCGATCTACTCGCGCGGCGTCGATCTGTTCCTGTCTCAGGCCACCGAGGCCGGTATTGACGGGTTGATCATCGTCGATCTGCCGCCCGAGGAAGACGCAGAGCTGTGCCTGCCCGCGCAGGCCGCGGGTCTGAATTTCATCCGCTTGGCCACCCCCACCACCGATGCCAAGCGCCTGCCGAAAGTGCTGCAAAACACTTCCGGTTTTGTCTATTACGTCTCGGTCACCGGCATCACCGGGGCGGCTGCGGCGCAGGCGGGCGATGTCGGGCCGGAAGTGGCGCGGATCAAGCGTTCGACCGATTTGCCAGTGATCGTCGGCTTTGGCATCAATACGCCTGAGGCCGCGAAAGCCATCGCCAGCGTCGCTGACGGCTGCGTGGTGGGTTCCGCCATCGTCAAGGAGCTCAGCACCGGCAAACCAGTGTCCGAAGTGCTGGCTTTTGTCGCCAAACTCGCATCAGGGGCTCATGCGGCATAAACCGCCAAATCGTCTAAAACTTATCTAAAATTGGGGACCTATATACAGAACTAGCCAGCGAAGGGCGAAGTCGCAGGGGCGGTTAACATGTTGGAAACCTGCGTCGTTCAAGGATGTGATCGCCGTTTGGGCTGTCATGGCCTTGCCCCAGCTGGGATCAGGCCCATATTTTGTGGATCTATGAATGTTCTCGTAAGGTTCGCACACAGTTGCAAACTGAACCACATTTGCGACACTTTGGTCGCTTACGCAGGGTCGAACTTTAAATGAACGTGTTGTCAATCCATGTATGGTATGGTTTGAGTGCCATGAAAATAGCGGGAGTCAAGTATGTCTGAAACACAAAATCTGCGGATCGTCGTTCTACGCGAAGGCGATACTTACGTTGCGCAGTGCTTGGAGTATGACATTTGTACCCAAGCACCGGACATCGCAACTTTGCAAGATCGAATGGAATGCTTGTTAGAAGCCGAACTTACCGAAGGGCAAGCTATTGACGCTGCGCCGGAAAGATTCCACAAGATGTGGGATCAAGCGTTCCTTCGACCAGCAGGCAACCACGAGTATGGATTGATTGCTGCTTAAGCCAGAGTGATCAATGTCAGCACCTTTCGCACCCTCTCCGAAGCTACGTGAGTATCTTGATTGGGTGCGAACCCATGCGGGTTGCGAGGTAAAAGAGGGCGTGCGAGGAACGAAGTCAATCGTTCGAATCAGTTCGCCAACTGGCAAAGTTGTCCATCAAGTTGGGCTGCATGATACAGAACCATTGTGTCATAGTCTCGTTGCGCACCTTGACCGTAGACTAGGCATAGACTCGCCATTTCCCAAGACACCAGACAGCTACGAATAGTTTGATAGCTGGCGGTTGCCCGGACGCGCGGACACCTGTGACGGTATCGAAGGCGTACAGGGACACGGCAGGCACGGCCCGCAAGGTTGATTGATGAACAAGTCTACCCGGAAGTCAGAATATCTCGTATTCACCGTCTGCAAGCACTGCCCAGATTGGCGCTAGTGACCGATCAGCTTGGGCGATAGACGCTCTATGGCAAGCTGCGCGACCGATGGGGCGATTTGCTTTTGCCCTTTCAGATAGTTTTTGAACTTTCCCCCGCTCAAATATTCGTCCTGCAACCATCTGCGATACTCGCCCAGAGCATCCAATGGATAGCAGTTGGCAATTTGCGGGTTAGATTTAGCCTGAGGATGATCCTTGGGGTATCGGTGGGGGAATTTCTCACGATCCCCAAATCTAGCCCCAAAATTATTCAAATCCCAGTGTTTTGCCCAATGCTGTCCGATTGAGATATCGGGAACCATCTTCTCGCCTATGGGAGCACCAGCCATAATTAGTTCATACATTACGGTATGGGCTTCATTGAAAATGCTGAAATAGCCGGAAGGCGCGCTCTGATGGTTCAGTTCAATGCGTTCATGCCACTTTCGCAGCGGTTCCGTGAGGCGCTGCCCAGTAGGATCATAGCCAACTTGGCTGTAGATAAGGTCTTGTAGGGCTTTCCCAGCGAGAATTCGGTAATTGTCACGGGCGGTTGTGCGCGGAGTTGCAGCATCAAAGGCGTAATACTCTAGAACTGCTAGGCATATCGCATCGGGGAATGCGTGGATTGTTCGACTTCCGTCCGAGGTCTCAATATGCGCCTCCGGGGCGCTAATCCCGCGCTTACTTAGGATCGACTTAATTGCGCTAATTCTAGGCTTTTGTGGGTTTTCATTCCAATCCTGACTGATTGTGCGAATGTGGAGGTTCTCAATGCCAACTAGGCGTGCCAGCCCCCGCCCTGTTAGGAATGCTGTCCCATCTTTAAGGACGCCCATTCCGATGCCTTCAATTTCAGCTTGGCGCTCGATTTGCAGGTCAAGCTTGCCCTGTTTTGGGTCGAGTTCCTTAGCGGTCGTTTTTTGAGGCAAGTATTTGATTTCATTTGATTTCATACCGAGTTCCTCTGGCTTTACACGCGGCACAATCGCACCTAACAAATCGTCAAAACTAGCGTCGATGGGGTCTATAATGTCGGGTTTCTTAGCCACGGACCAACTCCTCATAGGACAGGTGCTTGGACGCCATCCTGTCAATAGTCATGTTTATGAACTGCATCGTGCCAACTTGCGAGGTGTTATGGCGGAAAGAAAATTCCTTCACATAGCGATGCAAGTGCTTGGCGCTCATGTAGTGGTAGATGCCATAATGGCCGCGCTTCAACAGCGCCCAGAAGCTTTCGATGCCATTGGTGTGGGCCATGTCACGAACAAACTCACCAACCGAGTGATTGACGGTCAAGTGGTTGAAGCCAGCGCGGGCCAGCGGGCGGTAGCCGCGAAGCTCATCTGTAACTACGGTAGCGCCAGCGGGAGCATTGGCCGCGATGAAGCCGATCAGGGTGCCGGACTTCGTGTTAGCAACTGGCTCTGCGCGAACTTGGCCGCTTTGATCGCGCATCCCGACTACAGCGGTTTTGCCGACAGCGCCGCGACCAATGTGCAGCTTCTTGTTAGCGTGTTTGTTGCTTTCCTTACCGCCCACATAGGCTTCATCGACTTGAACGTGATCGCCCATATCGTCATTCTCGCCACCTTGGCTTTTCAACCAAGTTTCGCGGATACGTTGGGCGAGGAACCAAGCCGACTTTTGAGTGATGCCCAACTCGCGCGCCATTTGGGTTGAAGGGATGCCTTTGCGGGCGCTGGTGAGCATGAAGATAGCCAACAGCCATTTCAGCAAGGGAAGGCGGCTTTCTGCAAGCACAGTGCCAGTGCGGACGCTGAAATGCGCGCGGCAGTCCTTGCAGCGGTAGGCCATCGGTTTGTGGTCTTTGCACTCAGTTACGTTGACAGAGCCGCAATGACCACAAACAGGCTCCGAACCCCAGCGGCGATCTTCAAAGAACTTACGCGCGGCTTCCTCATCGGGAAACTTCTTGAAGAACTCGAAGGTGCTTAGGGTATCGGGCTTTTGCATCGTGAACTCCATCGCTCACGAACATAACTAGCCAAGCATAGAAGGCGTGTCAACTGAACTTTGGCTAGTTAAGTATATAGGTCCCTAAAATTGACATCCTCTGCGCGCAAATATCCCACCGGGGTTTGGGGGTGTGAAACCCCCAAGACGCCCGCCCCGATCACGCCACACGTCAGTCGCCACACGTTTCACCCGTAAACCTGAAAGGCGCGCCATGCACAAAGGTCGTATCGAAGCGTTCTCAGATGGCGTGCTGGCCATCATCATCACCATCATGGTGCTGGAGCTCAAAGTTCCACACGGCCATGATCTTGCGGCGCTCACCCCGCTGATCCCGATCTTCTTCAGCTATGTGTTGTCCTTCGCCAATGTTGGCATCTATTGGAACAACCATCACCACATGTTCCAAGCGGTCAAACATGTCGGCGGCTGGGTGCTTTGGGCCAATCTGCATCTGCTGTTCTGGCTGTCGCTGATGCCCTTTGCCACCGCGTTCATGGGCGAGAATGGCTTTGCCGCCCCCACCGTGGCGCTTTATGGCTTCGATCTGCTGATGTGCTCGGTGGCTTATGCTTTGCTGGTGAAGGCGCTGTTGGCCGAGCATGGTACGGATTCCGACTTCGCCCGGGCGCTGGGGTCGGATCGCAAGGGCAAGATCTCGACGCTGGCTTATACGCTGGCGATGCCGCTGGCCTTTGTGCAGCCGATGCTGGCGCTGATCGCCGTTGTGGCGGCGATCTGGATCGTGCCGGATCGGCGGTTTGCGCGGATGCCGCAGTAAGCACGAAAGCCATTGCGCGAAATCGTTGAAATTGGTAATCATCCATGACCAATTTCAGCGAAAAGGCCCAGATATGCCCCCGGTGATCACCTGCATCGACGATCTCAAGCAGCTTTACAAAAAGCGCACGCCGAAGATGTTTTATGATTACTGCGAAAGCGGGTCGTATACCGAGCAGACCTTCAAGGAAAACACCACGGATTTTGCAAAAATCCGGCTGCGGCAACGGGTTGCGCGTGATCTGACCGGGCGCAGCACCGAAGTGTCGATGCTGGGCAATCCGGTAGCGATGCCGGTCGCGTTGTCTCCGGTTGGCTCGACGGGGATGCAATGGCCGGATGGCGAGATTCTTGCCGCCCGTGCCGCCGCGGCGTTTGGTGTGCCGTTCACGCTGTCGACAATGTCGATTTGCTCGATTGAAGACATTGCCGCACACAGCCCGGTGCCGTTCTGGTTCCAGCTTTATGTGATGAAGGACGAAGATTTTGTCGATGCCGCCATTGAACGTGCGCGGGCGGCGAAATGCTCGGCCTTGGTGCTGACGCTGGATCTGCAAATTCTAGGTCAGCGCCACAAAGATCTGAAAAACGGCCTAACCAGCCCGCCGAAACTGACACTTCCGAACATGATCAATATGGCGACGAAACCGGCGTGGTCGATGGGGATGCTGCAAACCCCGCGCCGCACCTTCCGCAATATCGTCGGCCATGTGAAGGGCGTCACCGACCTCGCCGATCTGACCAAATGGGCGAATGAGCAGTTTGACCCGCATCTCGACTGGGACAAGGTCAAACGCATCCGCGACCAGTGGGGCGGCAAGCTGATCCTGAAAGGCATCCTCGACGCCGACGACGCCCGTTTAGCGGCGGATGTGGGCGCGGATGCGATGATCGTCTCCAACCACGGCGGGCGGCAGTTGGATGGCGCGTTGTCGTCGATCCGCGTGCTGCCCTCGATTGTGAAAGCGGTGGGCGATCAGACCGAGATCTATATGGACTCAGGCATCCGCTCCGGCCAAGACGTGCTGAAAGCCCTCGCCTTGGGCGCGAAATCCACCTTCATCGGTCGTAGTTTCATCTATGGCTTGGGTGCGATGGGGCAAGCGGGGGTCACCAAAGCGCTGGAGGTGATCCAGAAGGAACTCGATATCTCGATGGCTTTGTGCGGTGTTCAACAAGCCCGCGACATCAGCCGCGAGCACGTTCTGGTGCCGCAGGACTTTGAGGGGAATTGGGCGTAGGGGTGCATCCGCAGATTGACGGCTGGCGCTGATCTGGTGCTCTATACCCGCAAGTGCGCAGCGTCGCATGATGTGAATGTGCAAGAAGGATTGTGTAATGGGTGGCGTTGTTGAACCGGTTGTCGAACCCCCGCTGGTGACAGCCTCAATCCTTGGCACTGCTGGCAATGATACGCTCATTGGAACACTAGGCTCAGATACCATCACTGGTCTCACGGGCAATGATGTGCTGTTCGGCGGCGGTGGTGGCGATAGCCTTTATGGTGATGCTGGGGACGACTATCTGGTTTATCGGCCTGGGGATTATCTGTTTGGTGGCGCAGGCATCGACACCGTTTACTTCGATCTGAGCGCGCGCAGTGCTGGCATAGAACTGAACAACGTCACTGTTGGCAGCCCTTTCGTAGGCTTTGAGACGCTGACCGGAAAGTTGACCGCCTTTGATGATACCTTGTTCGCGGGTGCCTTGGGGGGGCCGGATCCCTCGGGCCTGTCCTTTATCTATGCCGGTGCTGGGCAAGACAGCCTTGTTTTGAATTACAGCGGCTTGGCAGTAGCCGAGCATGTGGTGGTTGGCACAGTTGGCAGCAACATCATCGCAGGGCGCTACCAAGGCTCGACCCAACTTGGCTCGGCCAATCTGCATGATTTTGAGGCGGTCACCCTGCGGGGCAGCCTTGGCGATGATAACATGGACCTGTCTGGCTGGACCGGTGGCAAAATGCTGCGGTTGTTTGGTGGCGCGGGCGATGACGACCTGCGGGCCGGTGCTACGGACAGCAATCTGCTTTATGGCGGCGATGGCGATGATGTGCTGGCCGCAAGATCAGGCAATGGCGCGGCGGATCGCCTGTATGGCGGCAGCGGCAATGATGCGTTCTGGTTTGTCACCGGGCAGGATCAGATCTTTGGTGGCGCTGGCGTGGACGAGGTTATTCTTGATCTTTCGGCCTCAAGCGCTGGCGTGAGCATCGGCAAGATCCTTGATGCAGAGTATAGCGACGTCGAAAATTATTACGGCACGCTGACCCAATATGCCGACACTGTCCGCTTGGTTTGGGCGGCGACGGCTTTTGGCGGCGGCAGTGGGCTGTTGGATGCGGGCGCAGGCAATGACACGCTGGTGCTGGATTTTGGCCACATCACCGCTTTGGGCTACTCGGCGGCTTCCAGTATTGGCACTGGGGTCGGCAGTAACTTTGGCGTGGATTTGTTTGGCGCGAATGGCGTGCGCTCAGACAATCTCAGCTATGTCGGGTTTGAGCATATCACGCTGCTGGGCAGCAGCGGAAATGACAGCCTGCGGGGCGTCGATCTTGCCGAAACCCTGCGCGGGCGTGACGGCGATGACTGGCTGCGTGGCGGGCGTTTTGGCGATCTGTTGGATGGCGGCGCGGGCAATGACACGCTCCAAGGCGATTTAAGCGGCAGTCCGGGTGCCGACGATACGCTTTATGGCGGCAGCGGCGATGATACGCTGGAAGGTGAAGCGGGCAACGACTTGCTGTTTGGTGGTGATGGCG
Source organism: Cypionkella sp. PAMC25878 (assembly GCF_058135695.1). Classification (NCBI taxonomy): domain Bacteria; kingdom Pseudomonadati; phylum Pseudomonadota; class Alphaproteobacteria; order Rhodobacterales; family Paracoccaceae; genus Cypionkella; species Cypionkella sp. PAMC25878. Next base: position 1,943,033 of record NZ_CM176871.1, read on the forward strand.
CTGACGGCCTGTTCGGCGGCTATGGTGATGCGCGCAGCTATGGCGGCAGTGGCGACGATACGCTGTTGGGCTGGTTTGGCAACGATCTACTCAGTGGTGGTAGTGGCAATGACAGTATCGACGCCGAGGTCGGCGCGGACACTTTGCACGGCGGGCAGGGTGATGACTGGTTGGGTGGCGGTTTAGGCGCCGACTGGATGACGGGTGCGGATGGCAACGACAGTCTTTACGGCGACACTGGCTTTGACGACAGCGGCGGGGCGGACAGTCTTTTTGGGGGCGATGGTGATGATTGGCTGTCCGGCGACGGCGGTTCGGATCTGCTTTACGGCGGGATGGGCAATGATGTGCTGGACGGGGGCAGAGATTACGCGCTTTCGCTCGGTGATGACAGCCTTTTCGGGGGCAGTGGCGATGACAAACTCTACGGCTATGACGGCAACGACGTGATGTCGGGTGGTGCAGGCAGTGACAGTTTGCGGGCTGGCATTGGCAATGACGTGATGACGGGCGGCGGCGGCGTCGATCGGTTCATCTTCGATTTCAACGGCTACGCCTCGGACGACCATGACACGATTGCCGATTATGCCGCAGGCGAGGTGATCAGTTTTGCCAGATTTACCCCCTATAGTCTTGCCGATTTCACCATCACGCAAGACGGGGCGGATCAGTTGATCAGTTGGAGCAATGGCACGCTGACCTTGTTGAATTACAGCGGGGCGGTGACTTTTGCGTTCGGGGTCGATCAGGGCCTTTAACGCCGCAACAACACCCGTGCCAACACTGGGATGCCCGCCAGCATCACGGCGGCACAGACGAAGGCAAAGCGTAGGCCGAACTGGCCTGCGACAAAGCCAATCGCAGGCGGGCCGAAGAAATAGCCGAAATAGCCGATCAGCGTCGCCCGTGCCACCGCGCGGGCGCGGGCGGCGGGGTCAGACAACTGCCCTACCAAGGAAAATACTGTGGGCGCGATCACCGATGATCCGATCCCCATCACGATGAACCCGGCATAGGCCATCGTGGGCGTCACCGCCAAAGCCGCCCCCAATGCCCCCGCCGCCGAGATCACCGCCCCCCCGGTCAACAGCCACACCGCCGGGATACGGCTGGCCAAACCTTGCCCGAACAGCCGCGCCACCCCCATGGTGATCGCCATCACCGCAGGCCCCATCGCGCCATCAGACGGTGAGCCGCCCAAGTTCTTCTCGATGTGCAAAGCCGACCAATTCTCGGCCGCATTCTCGGTCAGAAACGCGATCAGCACCATCGCCCCGCCGATCACTGGCACCAGACCCAGATGCGCAGCGCCCTTGCCCTTTGGCCGCGCGAGGCCCTCAATCCGGCCATCCGCCTCATAACTCGCCAGCGCAATCACCCCGGCCAACAGGGCCATACTGCACAAAACCCAAGCGGGCGACCACCCGGCACTGCGCAACGCCCCGGTGGCAATCGCGCCACCGGCATAGCCGAAACTATAGGCGGCATGGCAGAGGTTCATCAGCGGCCGCCCGCTCTGCGTCTCCAGCGTCGCCACCCGCGCGTTCATCAGCACATCGGTCAGCCCAGTGCCAGCGCCACAGGCCATCATCGCCAGCGGGAATAGCAGCAGATGACTGAACTGCCCCGGCAGAGTGAACGCCACACACATCAGCAGACACGAGATCAGCATCGCGCGGCGACCAAACGCCACGCCCAGACGCGGAGCCACCAGCATCGCGCAGACCGCCGCAATCGGGGTCATGAACATCAAGGCCCCCAAGCGCGACTCGTCAATGTCGAGCATGGTCTTGATATCGGGCAGATCGGCAGCGAACGACCCCCACAGCACGCCCATCGCGGCAAAAGCCGCCACGGCGGGGCGGGCGACGCGAAGGGTATTCAGGGCGGTCATAAAATTCTCCTGCGGACTCAGGCGGGATAGCGCGCGGCGGCTGGAAAGACTATCCTACCCCCGACATCGCATCTCTCAGAGCCGCCAGCCGGGCATAGCCCCAGAGGCAGGGGCACTTTCCGGCTTCCCTTCCCGGTGATTCCCCGCTATAGGCCCGCGATCGCGCCATGCACCCTTGAACGTTGGCGGATATATATATGGAGAAACACTATGGCACGCGAGATCCTTGATCTTCACGCCGAAGCACGCACGGGGACAGGCAAGGGGGCCGCCCGTCAATCACGTCGTGATGGCTTCGTTCCCGGTATCGTCTACGGCGATAATGTTGCCCCCTTGGCAATCAAAATCAACTACAACGCCCTGCTGAAGCGCCTGAAAGCTGGCCGCTTCCTGTCGTCGCTGTTCAACCTGAAGGTTGAAGGTCAGCCGGACGTGCATGTGATCTGCCGCGCTGTGCAGCGTGACGTTGTGAAAGATCTGCCGACGCATATCGACCTGATGCGCCTGCACGACGAAAACCGCATCAACCTGTTCATTCACGTGACCTTCATCAACCATGAAGCGAGCCCGGGTCTGAAAAAGGGCGGCACCTTGACCGTTGTGCGCAACGATGTCGAGCTGAACGTTCTGGCAGGCGATATCCCGGATCACATCACCGTCGATCTGACCGGCAAAAACATCGGCGATGTGATCCACATCAATGACGTGGTTCTGCCAGAAGGCACCAAAGCCAGCATCGACCGTAACTTCGTGATCGCCAACGTGGCGGCTCCGGCGGGTTACGTGGAAGTCGCTGAAGCTGAATAAGCCTTTCAGGGTTTGAAGTTCGGGGCGCAGGGGGAAACCTCTGCGCCTTTGCTTTTGGCCGCGCGCTGTGACGCAGCCGATTTATGAAGTCATAAATCGTCGACGATTTATTTCTGAATAAATCGGCTCCTAGGCCTGATCCGCCAGCGCCTCCGCCTGCGCCAGAAACGCCGCATATCTCGGATCATCCTCCACCCGCTTACCTGCCTTTTCGGCAATCGCGCGCACATGATCGGCGCAGCACAAAGCATGCAGGCGAGCCACATCCGGCAGCGCCATCACCTGTTCATACAAAGCATCAAACCGCGCCGAATAGCGGAAGGCGGAAATGTCCACCGCGCCCCCCGCATCGGCGGTGCGGAAATATTGCGCGCGGTAGCGGTTGCTGAGCCCCACGGGCGACTTTGTGCCGCGTTTCAGCCGATAGGTCTCAACCGAGCGCAGCATGTAATGGTTGATCTGTGCCACCTCATGGCTGACCAGCGACGCGGGCATCAGCGTCAGATGGCGGTCCAGCGGTGCCCAGTGCGGCAACGTTTGGCCCGCGGTGTTCACCCAAATGCCCCCCGGCTTGCCGCGTTTTTGCGCCGCGCGCTCATAATCAAAGCCACGCGGGCTGTGTTCGCCGAGATGGCTGAAGAACTTCACCAGCCGGAAGATCGACTTCACAAACCGTGACGAGCGATGCCCAGCTTCATGCGCGTAGGTGAACTGGCGATGCACCGGGCGGTCTTCAAAACTTTTCCGCCCCGAGGTGCCAAACACCCGCCAGTTGATCGACATGCCCAGATAGGCGGGCTCGGCGCTGGTCAGATCAATCAGATCGCCGATCAGCCCCGCGCCGCGATGGATCACCAGAAACTCATCAACATCGCAGATCATCAGCCAGTTGCAGCGCCGTACCGCTTTGTGAGAAGCCGCCGCGTTCAACTTGGCGCGGGTGATGCGCTGGCCGGGTTGCAGATCATGCCGAATGTGGTGAACAAGGCCAGCCGCTTGCAACGCGTCCAGCAGTTGCGGCGAATGGTCGGTGCAGTTGTTGGTGACCACCACCGCATCGGTAAAGCCGAGCATCCGATACCAGCACAGCCATTCGACGATGAACGGCCCTTCGTTTCGCATCGAGGCTAAAACCGTAATCCGCACGCCTGTTTTGCTTTCTTGCTTGGGCCGTTGGGGCTTGCTTTGTTTGCTAAGCTGAAGGGCGCGTCATGGCAAGTCAAGCGGGTGGCGAGAGGGTAGATGCGATGAAAGGTTAAGATTTCCTTAAAACCCCTAGGCTATGCCATTGATATAAAACACCTAAAAAAGGTCCCGAGTTGGGACCAGCCGCCCCGGCTTGCATCCCAGCCTGCGCCGGGGCATTTATGGCAGGCAAGCGGCAGATCGGCGGGGCATCATGAAACTCTTTGTAGGCCTCGGCAATCCCGGCGCGAAATATGCTGGCAACCGCCACAATATCGGCTTCATGGCCGTGGACCGGATCGCCGAAGATCACGGGTTTTCCCCGTGGCGGCGCGGCTATCAGGGGCAGGTGTCGGAGGGGCGGTTGGGCTCGGAAAAGATCGTGCTGCTGAAGCCCGAAACCTTCATGAACCTGTCGGGCCAATCGGTGCGCGCGGCGGTGGATTTCTTCAAGATCGACCTTTCAGACATCACTGTGTTCCACGACGAGCTAGACCTCGCCCCCGGCAAGTGCCGCATCAAACAAGGCGGCGGTCATGCCGGACACAACGGCTTGCGCTCGATCCACGCCCATCTCGGTGAGGCTTACGGCCGCGTTCGCCTCGGCATCGGCCACCCCGGCCATAAAGACGCGGTGGCGGCCTATGTGCTGCATGATTTCGCTAAGGCCGATCAAGACTGGCTGGATGATCTGTTGCGCGGCATCTCGGACGGCGCGCAGGCCTTGGCCGAGGGTGACGGTCAGCGGTTCATGAACGCGGTCGCCCTGCGGGTGGCGCCGTCACGATCGTCGGCGAGTGTGGAGAAACCTGTCAAACCGACGGCAAAGCCTACGCCGGAACCCATCCCCGAACCCGCCGCAAACCCGCTGCAAAAGCTGCTGGACCGCTTCAAATGACCACAGCGGTGCGCGAGATGTTTCTTGCGCAGGCGGCGGGATGTGACAGCCTCGGCTCGCCCCTGACCGCGCGGGTGCTGCGCTTGCTGGCTGCGGCGATGGTGCTGGGCCACGCCATAGAGGACCGGGTTTTGGGGTGGCAGGGGGATCTTTCCCGCGCCGGAGATGCGCTGGCTTTGCGGCTGGCGGGGGGCTTGCATGGGTTGGTGCTGAGCGGGGCTGCGCCAGATTTGGCGGTGTTTTACCGCGCGCCAGAGGCGGTTTCCGATGCCGAGGCGACGGCTGTGCTGCTGCGGGAGATCCGGGCGCATCCGGCAGCTTTGCAGTTGTGGTTGGATCACCCACCGCAAACCAATGAAATCCGCCGCTCAGCGGTGTTGATCGCAGCGGGGCATTGGTTGACAGCGCGGCTGGGCGTGCCGCTGGTGCTGTCAGAACTGGGGGCGAGTGCCGGGCTGAACTTGCTGTGGGATCGCTATGCGCTGGAGATCGGCGCGCAGTTTGGTCCGAAGGATGCCACGATACGGCTGAACCCGCTGTGGCACGGGGACTTGCCGCCCGATCTTGCCCCGCAGGTGGTGGCGCGGGCCGGTGTGGATTTGCAGCCGCTTGATCCAGTGCGGGATCGGGTGCGGGCGTTGTCCTATATCTGGGCTGATCAGCCAGAGCGGTTGGCGCGCACGGCGGCGGGGTTGGATGCCTTGGCGACGTACGGCCCGGTGGTGAGCCAAGGCGACGCGATTGACTGGTTAGCGCAGCGCTTGGCCGAACCGCAACCGGGTCACTTGCACCTGATCTATCACACCATTGCTTGGCAGTATTTCCCTGCCACCGCAAAGGCGCGCGGGTTGGCTTTGCTTGAAGCTGCGGGGGCGCGGGCAACGCTTGCTGCGCCATTGGCGCATTTGGCGATGGAGGCGGATGCGCAAGAGCGGGGTGCGGCTTTGACTCTGCGGCTGTGGTGCGGTGGCCCGGTACAAGACATCGCCCTAGGGCGCGCGGATTTTCATGGCCGCTGGGTGGAGTGGTGCGCGCCTAGCGCCCGAGTTTGATCAGTTCTGCCACAGCATCGGGGCCAAGGCGGTAGTGGCCTGTTATGGGGAAGTCGAACAGACGGTCTTCCTCCTGCGCGCCTGCGCCGATGTTGTGCAGCACTTGCGGGCGGGTGCCGTCCATGCTGCGGATATCCGAGATCAGGCCGATATGCGGCAGGTTGCCGGGCCGCAGCCATGTCACCACATCGCCGGGTTGGTAGTCGGCGGGATCGGTGGAGGTGGGCAGTTCGGCACCGACGCGGGCGAACAGGGTTTGCAGGTTCGGCACCCGGCGGTGGTCGATGTTGCGGTCAGTGGTCTTCAGGCCCCATTGCTGCGGGTAGGCCAAGAAATGCGCCTTCATGTCGCGGTTGACGGCCAGTTGCAGATCTATGCCCCAAGCTGTGCGCAGGGCGCGGATGATCACGTCGGTGCACACACCATGGGCGGGGTCGACATCGCCACCGGGGAAATCAAGGCTTTGATAGCCGGGGTCGTAGATCGTGGTGATGCCGACTTGCGCGCGGGCGGCGGCGACCAGCGCCGGGGCATCTTGGGCGGCGGCGGCAAGGGCGAGGAGGAGCGAGAGTAACAGGATACGCATGGCAGGATTTAGCCAAAGCTCTGTGCAATCCGCTAGCGGGGCGTTTGCGGTCCGGCACCTTTCCGCCAAGCGGGGGATCGGCTATGCAGAGGCATGGCGATCACCCTGACCTCACTCACAGACCTCGCAGCGCATGGCTTTGATGACATCATCGACGCCCGCGCCCCAGCAGAATATGCCGAGGACCATCTGCCAGGGGCGATCAGCCTGCCTGTGCTGGATGATGCCGAACGGGCGCGCGTGGGCACGATTTACAAGCAAGTCAGCCCGTTTACCGCCCGCAAGGTGGGTGCTGCACTGGTGGCGCAGAATGTCGCCAAACATTTGCAGGGGCCATTGGCGGATAAGCCGGGGGGATGGCGGCCCCTGGTGTATTGCTGGCGCGGCGGGCAACGCTCGGGGTCTTTTGCGCTGATCCTGGGCCAAGTGGGGTGGCGGGTCGAGACGATTGCGGGCGGCTACAAGGCGTGGCGCGCGCTGGTGGTCAAGGCTTTGTATAACACACCGTTCCCTTGCCCGGTGGTGGTGTTGGATGGCAATACCGGGTCCGCCAAGACCGAAGTGCTGAACATGCTGCCCGCGCGCGGCGTGCAGGTGTTGGACCTTGAGGGGCTGGCCAACCATCGCGGCTCGGTGTTCGGGCATCGCGGGGGGCAGCCGTCGCAAAAGGCGTTTGACTGCGCTTTGGCGATGGCGATCTCGCGGTTGGACCCCACAAAGCCAGTGGTGATTGAGGCGGAAAGCGCGAAGGTCGGGGAGTGTCGCCTGCCATCAGGGATCTGGAAGGCGATGACGGCAGCCCCAAGGGTGGCGATAGCCACGGGGGTGGCGGCGCGGGCCGCGTATCTGGTGCAGGCGTATGGCGACATGGTGGCGGATGGCGCGCGGCTGGTTCGGGTGATCGACCGGTTGCGCCCCTTGCATGCGGCCGAGCGGATTGAGGCATGGCAGGCGATGGCCGGGGCGGGGGCATTTGTCGATCTGGCGGCGGGGTTGATGCAGCATCACTATGACCCGCGCTATGACAAACATCGGGCGCGGATGCAGGCTTCGTTTGTCGAGATTGAGGTGGCGGGGCTGGGGCCGGATGATTTGGCGCGGCTGGCGGATCAGGTGGCGGCGGCGGTTAGGGCGGTGATGTAGCGGAGCTGGCGGAACGCTCCGCGGGGAGTATTTTTGCCAAGATGAAACCGCTCGGCGCAGGGTCAGTCGGCAAGGGTTATTCTGGGCGGGCCTGCGGTGATTTCGCCGATGAGTGCGGCCCCGGAGATAGCGTTCAGCAGGGTTTCAGCGATCTCGGGGGGCACGGCGGCGAGCAGGCCTCCGGCGGTTTGCGGGTCGTAGAGCAGGGCTTTCAGCGGTGAGTCTGGGCCCGTGACGCGCCCTATGGTGGCGGCGCGGTTGGCGGGGGCGAGGCTGGAGGCTTGGCCGGATACGGCGAGCATCAGGGCTCCGGGCAGGGTTGGGATGGCGTCGCTGCGCAGGGTGGCGGCGGTGTTGGAGGCATCTAGGATTTCCAAGAGGTGGCCAGCGAGGCCGAAGCCTGTCACGTCGGTCATTGCATGGGCATAGGGGGCGAGCTGTGCTGCGGCGGGGCCGTTGGCTTGGCTCATCTGGTGCAGGGCGCGGGCGACGGCTTCGCCGAGGATCAGACCGGGGCGTTCGGCCATCGCCATCTCAGCCGCCATGATGGTGCCGGAGCCGATCGGTTTGGTCAGGATCAGTTTGTCACCGGGCTTTGCGCCGCCTTTGGTGATGGCGCGCTGGGCAAGGCCGGTCACGGTGAAGCCGATGGTGAGTTCCGCGCCGATCGAGGTGTGACCGCCGACGATATCGGCCCCGGCTTCGCGGAAGACTTCCGCCGCCTCGGTCATGATTTCGGCCAGCATCTCGGCGGATTTTTCCGGCGATAGGCGCGGCAGGGTGATTTGGGCGAGGGCTATTTGCGGAGCGGCCCCCATTGCCCAGACATCCCCAAGTGCGTGAATGGCGGCGATGCGGGCCATCAGACGGGCATCGTTGGTGAAGGCGCGCAGGTGGTCTGTGGTGATGACCTGCACGCCGCTGGGGATCGTCAGGATGGCGGCATCGTCGCCGGGGCCGGAGATGACCTCGGGGCGCTGCGGTTTGGGCAGGGTGGCGAGGGCGGCGGTGAGGTCTGATGCCCCGAGTTTCGCGCCGCAGCCGCCGCACATCGGTTTGTCGCCCATGGCATCCAGCAGGCCGGGGAGCGCGGGATTGGGCAGGGCGCGCGGCATCACGGGGTAGCTGGTTAATTTCGCCATGAATTTGCGGTCGATGCGGTCTTTCCAGCGCCACAGCCATGCGCCGTCCAGTGGCAGGCTCCATTTGTCGGCGACGGCACCTTTCGCCCCGGTCGAGATCAGTTTCAGGTAGTCGCGCTGCGGTTTGAAGGCTTTGAGGGGTCGTTCCAGCAAGGCGGCGCGCAGGTTGTGCAGCAGGATCGGCGCGGCGCGGACGGCGTAGACTCCGGCTTTTGGACGCGGGGCGAAGGGCAGGTGAGCGCAGTCTCCGGCGGCAAAGATGGCGGGGTCGGAGGTTTGTAGGGTGTCCGAGACGGTGAGAAAGCCGTGGTGCAGGGTGAGCGTGGTGTCCGTCAGCCATGCGTGCGGGCGGCTGCCTGCGACAGCGAGGGTGAAATCGGATGGCAGGCGGGTGCCGTTGCTGAGGGTGACGGCGGTTGCCTGGATTTCGGCGGGTTTGGCGTTGGTGATCAGGGAGATTTTAGCGCGGATGAGATGGGCGAGCAGGGCATTGCGGGCTCCGCTGCCGATGGCGGGCAGGGCTGTTGGGCCTTGTTCCAGCAGGGTGACATTGGCGCTGGGTAGGCGGTGTTTGGTGGCAAGGGCGAGTTCTACACCGCCAACACCTGCACCGATCACGGTGATCTGCGGGGCAGGCAGGGCGCGGGCGACAAACTCTGCCCACTGGGTGGCAAAATCGCCCAAGGGTTTGGCGGCATGGGCGAATTGGGTGAAACCGGGGATGTCTGGTAAATCGGAGGTGATGCCGATGTCGATGCTGCACAGATCGTAGGAGATCGGCGGACGATGGGCGAGATGCAGGCGGCGGGTTTCGCGGTCAAGGCCTGTCACGCGGTCAAGGATCAGGCGGGCATCTGCGAAACGGGCGAGGCGGACAAGGTCGATCATGATCTCTTCGCGGGCGTAATGGCCTGCGATCAGGCCGGGCAGCATGCCTGTGTAGGGCGCGGCGGGATCGGGGTTGATCAGGGTTAGCCGCACACCTGGAAGCGGGTTCATCGCCCACATCCGGGCGACAAGCGCATGGGCATGGCCGCCGCCGACCAGCACCAGATCTTTGACGATGGGGAAATCGGGTTGCATGGGGCTCTCGGTGGTTTGCTCCTTGGTAGCTGTGTGGGGTTGGAAAGGCCATGCTTGCTGGAGAGGGGATGTTGGACGCTTGCGGCGCCGTATTATCTAGGCTGCGGTTTGCGGTGTTGGCTTGGGGGAGCCTCCGGCGGGGATATTTGAGCCAAGATGAAATTGGCGGGGCGTGAGCGGGGCAGCGGGTGAGGGCGGGCGGCGCTTCTGCTGGCGGTTGCGCGGAGGGACCGCGCAAGCTAGCCTTGCGCTATGAGATCACCCCAGCAGCGCCTTGGCCTGACCCAGACCCAGCGGCTTGAGCTGAACACCAGCCTGCAAGCCTCGATTGCGATTTTGCGCACCGATGCGGCGGGGCTGACGCGCTATCTGGAGGAGCAGGCGGCGGAAAACCCGCATCTGCGGCTGGAGCCGCCGCCTCAGCCCGGTCTGCACGACTGGCTGCCGCGCTGGGCAGGGGTGTTGGGGTCGGGCGGCGGCGGTCTGGGGCTTGCGGCGGAAACCGCAGATACCAGCCCCAGTCTGATGGCGCATGTGATGGGCGCGATTGAGGCGCTGAAACTCGGGCCAAGGGAACAGCGGATCGCTGTGGCGCTGGCCGAGGTGTTGGAGCCGTCGGGCTGGCTGGGGGCCGAGCTGAGCCTTGTGGTGGCCGAAACGCGCACGACGCTTGCCGAGGTTGAAGCCGTGCTGCACCGCTTGCAAAAGCTTGAACCAACAGGAATTTTTGCGCGCAATCTGGCGGAGTGCTTGCGGTTGCAAGCGATTGAAGCGGGGGCGCTGGACAAAGAGATGGCGGCGGTGCTGGCGCATCTGGATCTGCTGGCCTCGGGCGATCTGGCGCGGTTGGCCAAGGCCTGTCACATCTCGGAAGCGGCGGTGTTGCAGCGGTTTCGGATCATTCGCGCGATGAATCCCAAACCGGGAGCGGAGTTTGCCAGCATCAGTGCCGCGCAATCACGTGAGCCTGATCTGGTGGTGAAGGCGACGGCGACGGGCTGGAGCATCGCGCTGAACCGCTCGGCTTTGCCAACGTTGCGGGTGGAGAAGTCGGAGGCAGGCTCGGCAGAGGGGCTGTCGCAGGCCAAAGCGTTGGAACGGATGGTCGAGGCGCGCAATGCGACGCTGCTGCTGGTCGGGCGCGAGATTTTGGCGCGTCAGCAAGAGGCGATCCGGCTGGGGCCGATTGGGCTTGCGCCGATGAGCATGGCCGATCTGGCCGAGGCTTTGGGCTTTCACGAAAGCACGATCAGCCGGGTGGTGTCGGGGGCCAGTTTGGACAGCCCGCGCGGCACATGGTGGCTGCGGCAGATGTTCAGCAGCGCGCTGGGTGGCAATGGCCAGCCGCTGATCTCGGGCGCTGCGATGCGGGGGCGGCTGGCGCGGCTGGTGGCGGCAGAGAACCCGGCGCGGCCGCTGTCAGATGCGGCTTTGGCGATGGCCTTGGCGATTGATACCGGGGTGACCATCGCGCGCCGCACGGTGGCGAAATACCGCGAGGTCGAGGGGATTCCGGTGGCGTCGCGGCGCAAACGCAAGCCGGTTTTGCCGCGAATGGGCCGAAAAGGTCGCGCAGAGGGCTGACTTCGCCGCGCAGCGCCGCTATCGCTGGGGCGAAATCAAACGGGAAGTCAGATGGCGCATTTTCTGGGCGTGGATACGGGCGGCACTTACACCGATGCGGTGATCGTTGATGAGGCCGCCGATCTGGTGATCGGCAAGGCAAAATCACTGACCACGCGGGCGGATTTGGCCTTAGGGATTGGCCGCGCGGTCGATGCGGCTTTGGCGCAATCTGGGGTGGCGGCGAAGGATGTGGCCTTGGTGTCGCTGTCGACGACTTTGGCGACCAATGCTTTGGTTGAGGGGCAGGGCGGGCGGGTGGCACTGATCTTCGTCGGCTTTGACGAAGGCGATTTGGAGCGCGGCGGGCTGATAGAGGCTTTGAAGGGCGATCCGGTGGTGAAAATCGCAGGCGGGCATAGCCATGCGGGCACCGAAGCGGCTCCGTTGAATTTGACCGCGTTGGAAGTGCTGCTGCGCGAACTTGGCCCACAGGTGATGGGCTTTGCCGTCGCCGCCCGCTTCGCCACTCGTAACCCCGCGCATGAAATCGCCATCCGCGATCTGATCAGGGCCGTGACGGGCCGCCCGGTGACCTGCTCGCATGAGCTCTCAGCGCAGTTGAACGGCCCGAAGCGGGCGCTGACCGCGGTGCTGAATGCGCGGCTGATCGGGATGATTGATCGCCTCGTTGCTGCCTGCGAGCGGCATCTGGCGGAAATCGGCATCACAGCCCCCCTGATGGTGGTGCGCGGCGATGGCGCGCTGATCTCGGCGGCGATGGTGCGCGAGCGTCCGATTGAGACGATCCTGTCGGGCCCTGCGGCCTCGATTGTCGGCGCACGGTGGCTGACCGGGGCGAAGGACGCTTTGGTCTCGGATATTGGCGGCACCACCACCGATGTCGCCCTGTTGCGCGATGGGTTGCCCGAGATTGACCCGCAAGGCGCGCGGGTGGGTGGCTTTCGCACCATGGTCGAGGCGGTGGCGATGCGGACAAGTGGCCTCGGCGGGGATTCCGAGGTGCATTTGATCACCGAAGGGCTGCAAGGCGGCATGCGGCTGGGCCCGCGCCGTCTGATCCCGGTGTCGCTGCTGGCATCCGAGCATGGCGCGATGGTGCATGCGGCGCTGGATCGGGCCTTGTCCTCGGACAAGGCGGGCGAGATGGATGGGCGGTTTGTGGTGCCGATGGCGGGGCAGACCGGGGGGCTTTCTGCGCGCGAATTGACGGTGCTCGCGCGGATCACGCAGCCGATGCCGATGGCGCAAGTGTTGACGACTCGGTTGGAGATTGCGGCGCTGGAGCGGTTGGTGGCGCGCGGCTTGGTGATGATGGCGGGGGTGACGCCGTCGGATGCCAGCCATGTTCTCGGTGGGCTAGAGGCTTGGGATGGCTTGGCTGCGGCGAAGGCGGTGGAATTGCTGGGGCGCAGGCGTAATGGCTCGGGCGAGCGGTTCTCGACCGATGCTGCGGTCTTGGCGCAGGGCATTGTCGATCAGTTGACCACGCAGACGGTGGAATGTTTGCTGGAAGCGGCGTTTGATGAAGACCCCGGTTTTGCCGGTGAAAGCCCGGAAGTGCTGGCGCGGCACGCTTTGACGCGGGCGGCTTTGGGGCGGCATCGTGGGGTGATCGAATTCACCGCGCGGCTGGGGGTTCCTGTGATCGGGCTTGGTGCCTCGGCACCCTATTACTATGGGGCGGTCGGCAAGCGTTTGGGTTGCGAGATGATCCTGCCGGAACACGCAGGCGTTGCCAATGCCATCGGTGCTGTGGTCGGCCAAGTCAGCCAGCGGGCGACAGCGATTGTCACCAGCCCCGGCGTTGGCCGCTTTACCGCGCATTTGCCGGAAGGCTTGCTGAGCTTCACCGACCCGGAGACCGCGATGGCTGCCACCGAAGCGGCGTTGACGCTGGAAGCGGTGCGCCGCGCCAAACATGCAGGTGCCGAGGATTTGCGCATCACCACCGCGCGCGATCTGCGCTCCGCTTCGGTCGAAGGCCAGCCGATGTTTGTCGAGGCGACGATCTCGGTGACGGCTTCGGGGCGGCCGCGGGTGGCGCATGCGGTGCCGGAAGAAGCGGCAATCTAAGGGAAATTTCTCGGCGGGACCGCTGATCCGGGCGGCTTTCGCTGCCAGCAAGGTCTGGGCGGCTATTCCGCGCGCAGCCCGCCAAAATCCACACTTTGCCCCAGAATACCCCTTGACGCCCCCCGCCCCCCAAACTACTCACCGCGCCAGTGGCGAGGTAGCTCAGTTGGTTAGAGCACACGACTCATAATCGTGGGGTCGAGAGTTCAAGTCTCTCTCTCGCCACCAGCAAATCCAGAAATATGGTTTCAGTTTGCTGGTGGCAGCCGATTTTGCGGATCAGTGCGCGCCATAGCAGGCATCGAAATACGGCGTCAGCGCGCGCATCACCGCCGCACGCAGCAGGGCGGGGGCGGTTTTGGCGGTTTTGCCTGTCATCACATCGCTATAAGCCGCGCCAAGGTGCTGCGAGATCAGCGGCTCGGGGAGGCTTGCGTCGCCAAACAGTGCCATCAGATCGGCGACGGCAGCGCTGGCAACCGGATCGGTCCAGTAATAGCGGATGCGGTCGGAATAACTGTAATGCCGTTGCAGATGCTGGTGTAGCGGCGTGCCGTGGTAATATTTCGCCCAATGCTGCGGCTTTTGCTGCATCAAAGCCTCCATCGTCAGGCGCAGGGGCATGTGATCGGGGAACAGCACGTCGGCGATATGATCGAGGCCATAGAGCGCCTCGCGCAAGGCAAAGGTCAGGCCGGGGCCGACTTTCAGCATGCCGAAACCGTCTTGCACCAGATCAGCCAGCGCTTGCGGGGTCTGGTAATCGGTCGAATGCGCCTCAAACAGCATCGGCAGTTTGGGCAGGCAGGCGGCCAGAGCGCGGGCGGCGGGGCGGTGATAGGCGACGACGTTTTCATTGCCGAATTCGACGCCGGGCTGCACCACTAGGCCGACGACGCGCGCGAAAGCGGCTGCGATGCCAGCGGCTTTGAAGGCTTCGCGTTGCAAGGTCGCGGTGGCGAGGGCGGCCTCGGGCGAGGTGGGGGTCAGGCCTTCGACTTCCTCCCAAGCGCCGCCTGGAACCGGGACTTCGGTGCCGATGATATAGACCGGGGGCGTTGGGCTGTGGGTCTCGGCGACGGCGGCGAGTTGGGCGTTGCGGCTGGCAATGGTGGCATCGGGCAGCGGATTGGGGTCGCCCAAACAGGCCATGCTGGCGTCGAGATGGATCTTGCCAAACCCCGCCTGCGCATAGGCCGCGACCATATCGCAGGCTTTCGCCATCGCTTCGGCAGCGGGCAGCGCGGTCCAAGGGTTCGGCCCCAGATGATCGCCGCCAAGGATCAGGCCTGCCGGATCAAAGCCCTCTGCCGCCGCGATTCCCAGCACGAAACGTCGAAAATCGACGGGGGTCATCCCGGTATAGCCGCCCTCGTGGTTGACCTGATTGCAGGTGGCCTCGATCAGAACCGGGGTGCCGCGCGCCCGTCCCATCGCGAAGCTGGCGGCAATCACCACCGGATGCGCCGAGCAAATCGACGGAATCGCAAGCACTTGGCCTGATTTTCGGGCGGGGGCGAGGGCAAGCAGAGCGGCAGTCGACATTGCGGTCGATCCTTTTTGATCAAAATAAGAGCGTATATTGCTATAAAAAATCATAAATGATCATCATCATGATTGACAGTGATTATTTTTGATCTCTGTATAGGGGCATACCGGAAAACAGGACCACCATGAAGATTGATCGCGCCACCGCCATCCGGCAGCACCTTTTCGCCAAGGGCTATTCCTCGATTGCCGAGATCGCGGCAGCGGTGGGCGCGTCGGAACCAACGGTGCGGCGCGATCTGCTGACGCTGGAGGCCGAGGGGCAGATTTTGCGCACGCATGGCGGCGCGCAGATTGCTGAGACTTCCGGCGTTGAGGTGGCGTTTGAGAGCCGCGAGCAGATCAACCTGCCCGCCAAGCGCGCGATTGGTGAGGCGGCGTATCAGATGCTGCGGCCTGAAACCTCGGTGTTTCTGGATGCCGGAACCACCGTGTTGCAACTGGCGCGGCGGCTGCGGCTGAACCCGATGCCGTTGCGAGTCTTCACGAATTGTCTGCCGGTGGCACAGGTGTTGATGCCGGTGCCGGAGATTGGCGTCACTCTGCTGGGCGGCAGTTTGCGGCGGCAAAACGCCTCAATGGTGGGGCCTTTGGCAGAAGCGGCGCTGGAGAAGCTATGGTTTGACCAGTTGTTTCTGGGGGCGGGCGGTATCTCGGACAGGGGCGAGATTTCCAGCCGCGATGAACAAGAGGCGCGGCTCAACGCGCTGATGCTTACGCGCAGCAAGGCCCCGGTGATTGTGGCCGATGCGGATAAGTTCGGGCCGCAACTGACCTATGGCGTGGCGCATCTGGGCGCGGGGATGTGCCTGCTGACCGATGCGCGGTTGGCTGTTGGCTGGCGGGATGTGCTGGCGGGTTTGGGTTGTGCGGTGACCGTGGCGGAGGTCGCGTGATGGAGCGGATTCTCGGGCTGGATAGCGGCGGCAGCAAGACCGATGCGGTGGTGATCAACCGCGCGGGGCGGGTGCTGGCGCGGGCGTGGGCTGAGGGGTTGGACCCGACGGCGGGCGCGGGTTGGGAAGCGCGTTTGGGGTTGTTGGCGGCAGAGTTCGGGCCGGTGTCTTGCGCAGTTCTGGGGCTGCCCTGTCATGGCGAGATTGCGGCGATTTCGGCGCGGCAGGTGGCGGTGGTGGCTGAACTGTTTGGCCCACAAGCCGCGGTGATGAACGATGTCGCGGTGGCGTTTCACGGGGCCTTGGCGGGGGAAGACGGCGTTTTGGTGCTGGCGGGCACGGGATCAATGGCTTGGGCACGGGGGCCTTTAGGCACCCACCGCGTTGGCGGCTGGGGCCATTTGTTTGGCGATGAAGGCTCGGCGCATTGGATCGGGCGGGCGGCTTTGGCGCTGGCCAGCCAGCACTTGGATGGCCGCAAGCCGCCATCGGGCTTTGCGCATGGTTTGCTGCGCGAGATGGGGGTGGCGGCAGAGGATTTGCTCGGCTGGACCTATGGGCGGGACACGCGGGCGGGGCTGGCCTCGGTGGCGGCTTTGGTGTCGCGGTTGGCCAATGCGGGGGTGATTGAGGCGGTGGGTTTGATGCAAGAGGCCGCCGGGCATCTGGCGCTTGCGGGGCGGACGGCGGGACGGCACGCGGGGGTGGAGCCGCCGTTGCGCTGGAGTTTTGCGGGCGGTGTGATGCAGGACGCCACGGTGATGACGGCGCTGATGGCTGCACTAGGCCCGCCCGTACCGCCGGTTTTGCCCCCGGTGGGTGGTGCGGCACTGGCTGCGGCGAAGGCTGCCGGATGGGCGATAGGGCCGGAGTTTATCGCGACACTTCAGACGGAATTGACCAAAAGCGCAACGCCCCAGTAAGGGGCCGACAACAGGGTGACATTATGAAAAGACGGTATTTTCTTCTTTCTGCCTCGGCGCTTGGCCTGAGTGCCTTTGCGCCCGCGATTGCCTTTGCCGAGGGCGCTTTGGCGGTATTGTTGCCGCCATGGGTGACACTGCCCAAAGCGATGACGGATACTTACACGGGCGGCGGTCTTGATATTCAGACGCTCGGTTGGGACGAAATTCGCACCAAGATCGTAACCTCAATGCTGGCCAATACTGCGCCCGCCAGTGTCACGGAGATGGATTGGAGCTGGGTTGGTCAGTTCGGCTCGGCAGGCTGGTACGATCCGCTGGACGCGCTGCTTACGGATGAGTTGAAGGCCGATCTGCCGACCACCTCGATTTTCACCTATGATGGCAAGCTGATCGGCGTGCCCTATAACAACGACTTCCGCGTGCTGATTTACAACGCAGCGCATCTGACGGCGGCGGGGGTGGCGGTGCCGAAAACCCCGGCGGAATTGCTGGCTGCGGCGCGTGCGGTGAAGGCCGCCAAGATCGCGGACTATCCGATTGCTTTGCCACTGTCGGCCTCGGAGGGGGCTGCGACGGCGTGGTATCTGCTGACAAAGGCGTTTGGCGGCGATCTGTTTGACGCCGATTTCAAGCCTTTGTTCATCGATCCGGCCTCGGCGGGCTATCAGGCGATGGCGTTTGAGATTGCGGCTTTGAACGAAGGGCTGATTGATCCGGCCTCGACCAGCCTGAAGGATGTCGAGGTGCAAGAGCTGTTCAAAGCTGGCAAGGCGACGTTCGACGTCGCAGGCTGGGCGGGGAATTTGGCGGTATATACCGACCCTGCGAAATCGCAGGTGGCGGCAGATGTGGCGGCGGCATTGATGCCGAATGTGAACGGCAAATCGCGGACCTTTGGCCTGCCGGGGGCGTTGGGGATTCCGATGAACGCGGAAAATAAGGAACAGGCGGCGGGCTTTATCCAATGGATGTTGGAGCCTGCGACGATGGAGGCGAATTACCGCTTGCTGGGCAATCTGCCGACGCGGCTTTCGGTGCTGAAAACCCTGAATGAGGCCGGAAATCTGAAGCAGGGCGATGTGTTGATCGCGCAGGCCGAGGTGGTCGAGCCTTTGTTCGCGCAAGGTACACCGGGGTGGTATCCCGAATTCTCGGGCGCGGTGGCGACGGCGTTGAACGCAGCGGCGAAGGGTCAGTTGACCGTCGACGAAGCGGTGGCGCAGATCGCCGCAGCTGCTGCGACGGCGCAGGAATAAGGGCGGCGAGGGGGAATGACTTTGCGGATCAGACCCCCTCGGTTGGGACGCCTACGCCTCGGCCGGGATGCGCGCCTCGGGTTGGCTTTGGCCTTGCCTGTGGCGCTGATCATGGGCGGGTTGGTATTTTTGCCACTGCTGTCGACATTGTTTGACAGCCTGTTCAGGGTAGAGCCGATGAAGCCCGGCTCGCCGTTTGTGGGCGTGCGGAATTACACCAATCTGCTGAAGGATAGCACCGTCAACGCGGCTTGGATCACCACGGCGATCTATGTGGCTTTGGCGGTGTTTATTGAAACCGTCGGCGGCCTCGCTGCGGCCTTGCTGCTGAATCGCATCAAAATCGGGCGGCGCTGGCTGCTGGCGATTGTGGTGCTGCCGTGGTGCCTGCCGCCTGTGGTCAACGCGATCATCTGGATGTGGATTTATAACCCCAGCTATGGCTTGCTGAACGGCCTGCTGCTGAGCGCTGGCATTATCGACACGCCGCAGGTTTGGTTTAACAACCGCGAAACCGGGCTGCTGTTGGTCTCGGTCGTTCATGCGTGGCGGATGATGCCGTTGACGGTGATCATCCTGCTCGCAGCACTGCAATCCATCCCGGCGGAGTTGTATGAGGCCGCGCGATTGGACGGGGCCAACCCGCTGCAACGTCTGCGCAAGATCACCTTGCCGCTGATCGCCCCCGGTCTGGCGATTGCCTTGTCACAATCCACCGTCTTTGCCGTTAACCTGTTTGATGAGGCGTGGATTTTGAACGGAGCCTCGCTGGATACCCGCTCTGTGATCATTCAGGTCTATGTGCTGGCATTCCAGAACATGAAATTCTCCAGCGGGATGGCGCTGTCGGTGCTGACCATGGTGATCTCGCTTGCGGTGTCGATGATCTATGTGTTGCGGGTCTACCGCGAAACGAGGTTTGAATGAGCCGCCGTTTCAAACATCTGCTGGGGCAGGTCGGGCTGTGCTTGGGTGTGGCGCTGCTGGTGCTGTGGTCGGTGGGGCCAGTTTATTGGTCGTTCGTGACCTCCATCACGCCACCTAATGCTTTGGTGTCGGATAACCTGCATTTCTGGCCGGAGACCACGACTTGGGAGCACTACGCCAAGCTGTTTGGGGCCACTTCAACCTCACAGGGCAATGAGGTGGCATCGGTCTGGCCGCAGTTCTCACGCGCCTTTGCCAACAGCCTGATCACCTCGCTGGCCGCCACCGCGTTGGTGGTGATCATCGCGGCCTTTGGCGCTTGGGCCTTTGTGCGGTTGGAGTTTCCGGGCCGCAATGTGCTGTTCGTGCTGGTGGTGGCGACACTTGCGATCCCGGCCTACACGGTGATGATCCCGCTCTATCGGTTGATGATCTCAATGGGCCTGATCGACACCTATACGGGTGTGACGCTGATCTATGTCTCGGCGTTTTTGCCGCTGGCTTTGTGGCTGATGCGCTCGGTTTACCAAGCGATGCCCCTGTCGCTGGAGGAAGCGGCTTGGCTGGATGGCGCCAGCAAGCTGCGCGCCTTTGTGCAGATCGTGCTGCCCTTGGCGGGTCCGGGTTTGGTGGCCTGCGGCATCCTGACGTTTCTGTCGGCTTGGGGGCAGTTCATGGTGCCGCTGGTGTTCTCGCCGACGCTTGCGACCAAGCCGCTGACCGTGCTGATCCCCGAATTCGTCACCCGCAACTATGTCGATTACGGGCTGATGAACGCAGCCGGAATCATCGCAATTCTGCCGCCGATGCTGCTGGTGCTGTTTCTCAACCGATATCTCGTCTCGGGCCTGATGGCTGGGGCGGGGAAATAACTGACTGTAAGGAAAGCGAAAATCATGTCTGCGACCATCACCGAAACCGTCATCCGCCGCCAGTTTCCCTATTGGACCGCCGCTTTGACGCAAGAGTTGCCTGCGGTGAAAGCCACGACGGTGGTGATCACCGGCTGCGGCACGTCTTACTATCTGGCGCAGGTGATGGCTTGTGCCTTTAACGCGCAGGGCCAAGCGGCGCTGGCCGTGCCGGGAGCGGAATGGGCGCGCAGGCCGGAATGTTACCTCGCCCATACCGAGGGCGTGCTGGTGATCGGATTGTCGCGCTCTGGCACCACATCGGAAACCGTTCAGGCGATTGAGGCCAGCCGTGCGCGCGGATGGCGGACGCTTGCGGTATCGTGTGAGCCGGATTCGACCATTTTGCGCGCGGCGGATCAGGCGCTGTATCTGCCGACTGATCCGCAAGAGGGCATAGTGATGTCGGTGTCGGCCAGCCTGATGCTGTTGGCCGGATTGCGGATGGCAGGCGTCGCTCTGCACCAGACGATCCCCGCTGAGGCCGCAGCGGCTATGACCGCCCTTGAGTCGGGGATCGTCGGCCTGCTGCACGGGCGCAGTCATTTCGTTTATCTGGGCGCTGGGCCGAACTATGGCATGGCAACCGAAGGCTGCCTCAAGTTGCAAGAGATGAGCATTTCCTATTCTCAGGCGTTTCATCCGATGGAATATCGCCACGGCCCGGTCTCCCTGATCGACACTAAGTCACTGGTGGTGATGCTGTATTCGCAAGCCACCGCCGCTGAAGAGGCTATTCTGGTCGCCGAACTGCAGGCCAAGGGCGCGCTGGTGATTGGCTTTAACGGGCCGGGGGATCTGCGGATTGATTTGGGGCTGTCTGACGATGCCAATGCACTTGCCTGTCTGCCTGCCTTGCAAATGTTGGGCGAGAGGGTGGCTTTGTCGAAGGGCATCAACTCGGAAGCGCCGCGGCATCTGAGCAAAGTCGTTGTGCTGCAATAATCCCTTAAGCCCGAGGATCAAATGGCCGAAGTTTCCATTCGAGACGTGACGAAATCTTACGGCACGACCAAAGTGTTGCATGGCGTCAGCTTTGATGTGGCGGATGGCGAGTTTGTGGCACTGGTTGGCCCCTCGGGCTGCGGGAAGTCGACCCTGCTGCGGATGATTGCGGGGCTGGAAGAGATCAGCTCGGGCACGGTTTCCATCGCGGGGCGGGTGGTGAATGACGTAGAGCCAAAGCAGCGCGATATTGCGATGGTGTTCCAGAATTACGCGCTTTATCCGCATATGTCTGTGCGCGACAATATGGGGTTTTCGCTGCATCTGCGCGGGGCCAGCAAGGCGGAAATCGCGGCGGCGGTCAGCAAGGCTGCCGAGATTTTGGGCTTGACGCCTTATTTGGATCGCACGCCAAAGCAGCTTTCGGGCGGACAGCGGCAGCGGGTAGCGATGGGGCGGGCGATTGTACGCCAGCCAGCGGTGTTTTTGTTTGATGAGCCGCTCTCGAACCTCGACGCCGCCTTGCGGGTGCAGATGCGGGCGGAAATCCGGGCGTTGCATGAGAGGTTGGGTTCGACCTCAATCTTCGTGACGCATGATCAGGTCGAGGCAATGACGATGGCCGACAGGATCGTCGTGATGCGGGCGGGGCGGTTAGAGCAGGCCGGCCCGCCGTTGGAATTGTATGATCGGCCCGCCAATGCGTTTGTCGCCGGCTTTATTGGTTCGCCTGCGATGAATTTGCTAGAGGCTGTGGCGGAGGGTGGGCAGGTCCGGCTGGCCTCGGGGCAGGTGTTGGAGGTTGCATCGGCAGCCACCGGAGGGGTGCTGTATGGCATCCGGCCCGAGCATCTGGAACTGACCAACCCAGATGCGCCGGGGGCGATTGTGGGGCAGGTCGGGATTGTGGAAAGCACCGGGACGGCGATGTTTGTGGCGATGCAGGCGGGTGCCTTGACCCTGCACGCCGTTTTCACCGATCGACCCAACATCAAGCGCGGTGATCAGATTGGGCTGATGCCAAAACCCGGCCTTGTGCATCTGTTTGATGCCAAGACCGGGCTGCGTTTGAGCTAAACCGTTAGATATTCACCTGCGTGCCAATCTCAACCACGCGGCCTGCGGGGATGTGGAAGTAGTCCGACGCCCCGGCGGCATTGCGCGCCATGAAGATGAACACCCGGCGCTGCCAGCCCGGCAAGGCGCTTTTGCTCGACAGTTTCAAAGACCTGCGCGACAGCAGGAACGAGGTCGACATGATGTCGAATTTCCAACCCAGCTTGCGGCAGAGCATCAGACCATCCGGCACGTTGGGGTCCTCCATATAGCCATAGGTCAAGCTGATGCGGCGGAAGCGGGGGGTGATTTCCTCCATCTTCACGCGGTCCTCAATGGCGACACGCGGGACAGTGGCGGTCACAATCGTTAGGATCACGTTCTGCGCGTGCAGGCTTTTGAAATGCTTCAGGCTGTGCAGCAAGGCCACCGGGGCGGTGTCGGGGCTAGAGGTCAGGTAGATCGCCGTGCCGGGAATAACCGGGATTGGTTTGGTATCCACCTGCCGCAGAATTGTGGTCAGCGGCACCTCGGCCTCATGTTCCTTACGCACCAGAACGGCGGTGCCGCGCAGCCAAGTCAGCATCACGCAGATCACCAAGGCGGCCAAAGCCAGCGGCACATAGCCGCCGTCAAACACTTTCAGCAGGTTTGCCCCCAGAAAGATCAGATCTATCAGCAGGAACGGTGCGATCAGCAGGCTTGCGGCCCAAAGCGGCCAGCCCCAATGTTTGTTGACCACAATCAGCGCCAGCACGGCTGTTACAACCATCGTGCCCGTCACACTGATGCCATAAGCATGGGCGAGCGCCGCAGAGTTGCCAAAGCCCACCACCAATGCCAGCACCGCCACCAGAAGCAGGGCGTTGACGCTGGGCAGATAGATCTGACCTTCCTGCGTTTCCGAGGTATGGCGAATCTTCAGACGCGGCAGCAGGCGCAGTTGGATCGCCTGACGGGTCAGCGAAAACGCCCCGGTGATCACGGCTTGGCTGGCGATGATTGTCGCCATCGTCGCCAGCAGAACCACCGGCAACAGCGCCCAATCGGGATACATTAGGTAGAACGGGTTCTCTAAGGTTTCCGGGTGTTGCAGTACCAGAACACCTTGGCCAAGGTAGTTCAGCGTCAAGGCGGGCAAAGCGACGGTGACCCATGCAAGGGTGATCGGGCGGCGGCCAAAATGACCCAAATCGGCGTAAAGCGCTTCGGCTCCGGTTACGGCCAGAAACACCGCGCCCAACACCACTAGGCCAATCGTGCCGTGTGCCGTCAGAAACCGTGCGGCGTGGATCGGGTTCAGCGCCGCCATGATCGCGGGGTCCGTGGCGATCTGCGCAAGACCACCCCAAGCCAGCACGATAAACCACACCAGCGTGATTGGACCGAACAGACTGGCCACCGCCGCCGTACCCCGCGCTTGCACCGCAAACAAAGCGATGATGATCACCAGCGTGATCGGCAGCACATAGGCGTCAAGCTGGGTAGTGACCAAACTCAGCCCCTCGACCGCCGACAGCACCGAAATCGCTGGGGTGATCGCCGCATCGCCGTAAAACAGCGCCGCCCCAATCAGCCCGGCCATCAGCACGACGGATGTTTGCCGCCCCATCGCGCGCTGCGCCAGTGCCAGAAGCGAAAGCGTGCCGCCCTCGCCTTGGTTATCCGCCCGCAGCAGGATCAGCACATATTTCAGCGTCACCACGATGATCAGCGCCCAGAGGATCAGCGACAACACCCCCAGCACGGTCTCGCGCCCAGAGTCGCCCGCCGCACGCAAAGCCTCGCGGAAGGCATAAAGCGGTGAGGTGCCAATATCGCCGTAAACCACCCCGATGGAGCCTAGTGACAGCGCCAGAACGCCGGGATGTTTGCGGGGGGAAAGGCTAAGCTCTGTGGTGGTCACGGCATTGATCCTGCAAAAGCCAAGTCTGGCGGATTGCGGGCAATCTGGGGATTGCGGCATAAGGATGCGACAGGGGGTTTGCGCCCGGGCATAAGGATTGCGTAAAGATCATGGACAGCAAGGGCCAAGCGGCTAAAACTTCGGCGATGCTGACGCCTGCGCCATGGATGCCACGACATGAAGGCTGGGCGGCATTGCCCAGACTGCCGCAAGTGCTGGGGGCTATGCTGTTTCTGGCGGTTGCGGCCCTGGGCACGCATCTGACGCAGGACAGCTTTCCCGAACCCTCGGGGTTGTTTTTGTTCTTTGTTGCCGTGCTGTTGGCCGCCGTGCGCTTTGGCTTCTGGATTGGCATTGCCACCGCCATCGCGGCCTTTGCGCTGTTCAATTTCCTGTTCGTCGCCCCGCTTTACACATTGGCCATCGCCAAGCCCGGCGACCTACTGGTGCTGGCGGAATTCCTGTGTGTCGCGGGCCTGACGGGCTTTCTGGCCGGGCGGTTGCGCGAAGAAGCCAATGCCGCCAAATCTCGTGCTGCTGTGCTGGAAGTGCTGTCGGCCTTTGCCACCGATCTTGCCGAAGCGGATGAGCCCTTGGCCGTCGAGCAGGCTTTGGTGATCCACGCCACGGCGCTGGCGCATGGGCCTGCGCTGGTGCTGCACGACGGCAATCCTGACGCCACTGATCTGCAGGCCCCAGACCTGCAAGCGGCCGAACGTGCCTTTCGCCGTCACACGCCCCAAGACGCTGCCGAGCCGGGGCAGCAAGGTGGTCGTTACACTTTTCTGCCGTTGATGCAGCAAGGACAGATGGTGCTGGTGCTGGGCTATCATCGTCTGGATGCGCAGCGGCCCGATCGCTTTGCCCGCGCCGCCGCCATCGAAGTGATCTGCCACCAAGCCAATCTTGCTCTGGAACGCCTGCGCTTCGCGCAAGCTGCCGAAGAGGCCCGCACCGCCGCCACACGAGAGCAGTTGCGCGCGGCTTTACTCACGTCGCTGTCACACGATTTGCGCACGCCTTTGGCGACCATTCTGGGCGCGATCACCAGCCTGCGGCAGTTGGGCGCGTCCTTGCCGCCGGAGGCGCGTGACGATCTGGCCTTGGCGATTGAAGAAGAAGCGCAGCGGTTGGCAAACTACGTCGACAACCTGTTGCATATGACCCGCCTACAAGCCGGGTTGGCGCTGCATCTGGTCTGGGTGGACCCGGCGGATGTGATCGCAGCCGCGGTGGCGCGCGCGCATCGCGCCTTCCCCTTGGCCGAAATCACCGCTGATCTGCCCGACCTGCCGATGATCCGCGCCGAGTCCGCGCTGCTGGAGCAAAGCCTGTTTAATCTGATCGACAATGGGGTGAAATTCTCGACCCCACCCGCACGCATCCAAATCACCGCCCGCGCGCAAGCGCAAACCCTGACTCTGACCGTCACCGATCAGGGTCCCGGCATCGCGCCCGAAGCCCTTGCGCAAATCTTCACACCGTTCTTTCGCGCCAATCCAAGCTTTCCCGGCACCGGATTGGGGTTGACGATTTGCCACGGCATCGCTGCGGCGCTGGGCGGTAACTTGACCGCCGAAAGCCCGGTCGCAGAAGGTCACGGCACCGCGATGCACATCTCTCTGCCCCTGCCGAAAGCTGCAGCATGACCAAGCCGCTGATCCTGATCGTGGATGACGAGCCACAGATTCAACGCTTTCTTGGCCACGCTTTGGCTGCCTCGGGGTATGACACCTGCTTTGCGGCGACAGGGCAGGGCGCTTTAGAGGCCGTGGCCGCGCAGAAGCCCGACGCGATGGTCCTTGATCTCGGCCTGCCGGATCTGAACGGCAAAGCGGTGATTGAAACCCTGCGCGCCAAATCTAATCTGCCCATCATCGTGCTGTCGGCGCATGATCAAGAGATGGAAAAGATCATGGCGCTGGACCTTGGCGCGAATGATTTTGTCGCCAAGCCCTTTGGTATAGGCGAATTGCTTGCCCGCCTGCGCGCCTGCCTGCGCAAGGCCCCGCAGCCCGAGGATATTTTGCGGCAAGGCCCGCTGGTGATCGACCTGCCGGGCCATACTGTGACCCGCGACGGAGCGCCCGTGCATCTGACGCCGACGGAGTTCGATCTGTTGGTGATGTTGGCACGCAATCCGGGCCGGGTGCTCAGCCACCGCCAGATATTGCTGCAGATCTGGGGTCCCGCGCATGGCGAGGATGTGCCCTATCTGCGCGTTTTCATCGGCCAGTTGCGCCAGAAGATTGAGTCCAACCCCAGCGCCCCCGACCTGATCCGCACCGAACCCGGCATTGGCTATCGCTGGATGGCGGATTAGGCGTTAACCTACCCGCTGCCCCTGCACCCAAGTACCGCGGAGCGCCGCAGCCCCAGCAACCCGCGCCACCCGGATCACATCGCCGCGCGCGCCAAGGCTTAAGCTGCCACGGTCCGACAAACCCGCCGCCTGCGCTGGCGCTTGCGTCACACAACGCACCCCACGCGCCACATCGCCCCACAGATCGCCCAGCAACAAAGCTGCCGACAGCAGTGCCGAGGGCACATAATCCGACGACACAATATCCAGCAAATCCGCCTCAGCCAGCTTGCTCGCCGCAACATTGCCGGAGTGAGAGCCGCCCCGGATCAGGTTCGGCGCCCCCATCATCACCTTGATGCCCTGCGCATGGCAGGCTTCGGCGGCCTCAACCGTGGTCGGAAATTCAGCAAAATGCGCGCCGTGCTGGGCCGAGGTGGCGACCTGCGCGGCGGTGGTGTCGTCATGGCTGGCGAGCACCGCGCCAAAGCGGCGGGCTTCCGCCACCGCCGCCGCCTCATGCGCTTGGCCCAGCCGCGTGGAAATCGCCACTTGCTCCGCGACATGGCTCTCAAATTCGCTCTCCGACAGCCCATGCTTGCCGCAGACATAGGCGCGCAACTGGGTGATGTCGCGGAATTGCCGCTGACCGGGGGTGTGATCCATCAAAGACACGATGCCGATGCGGTCGGCAGGGCCAAATTTTGCCAGTTCCGCGATCAGGGTTTCCGAGCAAACTTCTGCCCGTAGATGCAGGAAGTGGCTGATTTTCAGCGCGCCCTTTTCCCGCAGCCCCAGAATTTCATCGGCCAAATGTCGGGCGTATTCGCCGTAATTCATCTTCTTAGACGAGGTGATCGACCCCACCCGCAAAGCGTCGAACACCGTCGTGATCCCCACACTCGCCAATTCCGCATCATGCGCGATGATCGCGCTGGCATGCGGCCAGTTGACCTTTGGGCGCGGCTCGATATGGCGTTCCAGATTGTCGGTGTGCAACTCGATCAGCCCCGGCATCAACAGATCGCCGTTGCAGTCGAGCGCGCCGTGTGGGATCGCAGCCCCTTGATCTATTGCAGTAATCACACCGTTTTCAATGCGGAGTGCCCCATGGATCACTTCATGCGGCAGAACCAGCGTGGCATTGGCAAGGATCGTCTCAGTCATCATCAGACCTTCATTGTGCTTACGTAAAACAGATGCCAGAAAACTGTCACAACGGTGTGACGATGGGCAGGTAAGGGCGGCGGCTATGGACCAGATGAAACGCTTCGCGATCTACTACGCGCCCGAACCGGGCGCCTTTGCCGATGCCGCAGCCGCTTGGCTGGGCTGGGATCTGGCACTGGGCGCACCCGTGCAGCAACCCGCGCCCGACCTGCCGCGCCCCTTGGCCGAAGTCACTGCCGAGCCGCGCAAATACGGCTTCCATGGCACCCTGAAGCCGCCGTTCCGTTTGGCCGAAGGCACCTCGGCCGAAGATTTGGCGCAAGCCACGGCGCGTTTGGCCGCCAGCCTTGCGCCGCTGAAAATGCCGGGGCTTCAGATGGCCAACCTCGAAGGCTTCCTCGCGCTCACCCCCTTGGGCGACACCAGCGCGTTGCAATCTCTGGCCGCCGAAGTGGTCCGTAGCCTCGACCCCTACCGCGCCGCCCTGACGCCAGCCGAGATCGCCCGCCGCCACCCAGAACGCCTGACCCCGCGCCAGCGCGATCTGCTGGCGACCTACGGCTATCCCTATGTGATGGAACAGTTTCAGTTCCACCTGACCCTGTCCGGCCCGCTGGATGAGGACGAAACCGCCGTCACCAACGCCACCGCCAATCACTTCGCGGGCCTGATCCCGCAACCGTTTCACATTCACGACATCTGCCTGTGCGGCGAGGATGCCATGGGGCGCTTTCACCTGCTGCACCGCTACGCCCTCAGCGCATAAAGCAGTCGCGCGATGCCCTTTTCGGGCGTCGCATCATTGCTGATCTCAATCGCCGGAACCCCTTCGGGCAAAGCATAACTGGCGCGTTGCAACCGGGCGATAATGTCGGCGTGGCTTTCCCGTCCCCGCGCCGCCAAACGATCCGCCAGCACGCCCAAAGGTGCTGAAATCTGGATCACCCGCAGCCCCGGAAACGCCTGCAACGCTGCAGGCAAAGCTGCCCGCGAGCCATTGATCAGCACATCCCGCCCGTCCTCCAGCGGTCTAAGCTCCGCTGCAGGCACGCCATAGCAAAGCCCATGTGCCTGCCACTGCAGCGCGAATTCCCCCGCCTGCACACGCGCCTGAAAAACGCTTTCAGTTACCCCTTCAAACGGCTCACCGCTCGCAGCACTCTCCCGCGTGATCACCCGGCGCGCCCAATGCAGCCGAGGGTCCGCCGCCGCAGCCCCCGCCAAAAGCGTGTCTTTGCCCGCCCCCGAAGGCCCGACGACCAGAAACACCCGTCCCGTCATGCCGCAACCTTCGGCGTGAATTCCCGCACATCCACCACCCGATCACAGACCCGATCCCGTGCGGCCTCATCATGGAAAATCCCCAAGATTGCCGCCCCACGCGCTTTGGCTTCCTCGATCAACCCCAGCACGACCTCACGGTTCACCGCATCCAGACTGGCGGTCGGCTCATCCAACAACAGCGCGGGGTAAGGATGCGCAAAGCCACGCGCGATGTTGACCCGCTGCTGCTCACCCCCCGAGAATGTGGTGGGCGACAGCCCCCACAACCGCTGCGGAATGTTCAGCCGTGCCAGCAGTTCCGCCGCGCGCGCGCGGGCCTGATCCCTAGGCACGCCGAGGTTCAGCAGTGGCTCCGCCACCACATCCAGCGTCGGCACCCGAGGCACCACCCGCAGAAACTGGCTGACATAGCCCAGCACCTGCCGCCGCAGCGCGATGATCTGGCGGGGGGCGGCTTGCGCCACGTCCAAGCCGCCGACCATGATCACCCCCGAGGCCGCAAGGTAGTTGCCCCAAACCATCCGCATCAGTGTCGATTTGCCCGCACCCGAAGCGCCGATCAGCCCGACACATTCGCGGGGGCGCACATGCAGGTTCGCCCCTGCCATCACCGGGATCACCGCAGCACCTTGATTGTGCAGGGTAAAGCTTTTCGCAAGGTCACGGATTTCAATCATAGCCAGCGCTTCCATTTGAAGAAAAGATAGGTTCCCGTTGCGGACGCAAGCATCATCAGCAGCGCCATCGGATAGCCCAGACCCCAAGCCAGTTCCGGCATATAGGCAAAGTTCATGCCATACAGGCTGGCGATCAGCGTCGGCGGCATGAACAAAGCCGCCACCACCGACACGATCCGCACCGTGACGTTTTGCGACAGGTTGATCATGCCCAGCGTGGCATCCGAGGTCAGCGCCAGACGCGAGCCCAAGAAATCCGCATGCACCTCCAGCGCCTGCAAATCCCGCATCAGGCCCTTGACCAAGGGCCGCAACACGTCGCCCTCGACCCGGTCGGACAGGGTTTGGCCAAAGAAGCTAACCGCACGCTCCACCGTCAGCAGACCCAGACGCACCCGGCCCAAAAGGTCGCCCTCACGACCCACCTTTTCCAGCGCGGTCTGCAAAGCATCCGCCTGCAAGCCATTCGCGCCGCCGCTGTAAATCCCCGAGGCGACATCATCCAAGCCGCGCCCGATGCCCTCCAGAATATCGGCCATCCGGCCAATGATTTCCTCAATCAACCCCAGAAACAGCCGCTCTGGCCGATCACAGCCGGGGCCAACCTTGTCGGCGCGGGCGGGGTAGGTCTCAAACGGGCGCGGCGCGTGGTGGCGCACGGTGATCAGGCGATCCGCTGAAAGGATAAAGCAAACCGGACCAGAAATCGGCGCTTTGCTTTCGGACAGACCGGGCAAAACCACAGTCATATGATCGGCCCCGCCCTCGCGGTAGAGACGGTTGGAGATTTCGATCTCCTCCATATCTGCCAGCGTCGGCACCGGCAGACCCAAGCGCGCAACATCGGCGGATTGGTTCGACAGCGGGCGATAGAGGTCGATCCAGAGAGCTGCCGTCAGATCGACGGGCATCGGCATCTGGATCAAGCCGCCAGCTTCGGGGCGATAGGCAAAAAGCATGTCAGACCTGCAAAACCGAGGAAACGAGCAGTTGCGTGTAGCTGTGTTGCGGATCGTCCAACACCTGATCGGTCAGGCCCTGTTCCACCACATGGCCGCCCTTCATCACCATCAGCCGATTCGCGAGCAGCCGCACTACCGCCAGATCATGCGTCACGATGATCGCCGACAACCCCATCTCGCGCACCAGCCCGCGCAACAGATCGAGCAGCCGCGCCTGCACCGAGACATCAAGCCCCCCGGTCGGCTCGTCCATGAACACCAGCCTTGGCCCGGTCACCAGATTACGGGCGATTTGCAGGCGTTGCTGCATACCCCCTGAAAACGCGCGCGGGCGGTCGTCGATGCGGTCGGCGGCGATTTCCACCCGGCCCAGCCAATCCACCGCCGCGGCGCGAATATCGCCGTAATGCCGCGCGCCGACAGCCATCAGCCGCTCACCGACATTGCCGCCCACCGAGACGCCCATCCGCAAACCATCGCGCGGGTTTTGATGCACAAAGGCCCAATCCGTGCGCGCCATCTTGCGGCGTTCCGCCTCGGCCATCGTCACCGTATCGCGCCGGCCTTGTGCGGTCTCGAAGATCACCCGGCCTGTGTCTGGGGCCAAATGCCCTGCCAGGCATGACAAAAGTGTCGATTTTCCCGAGCCACTTTCCCCCACGATCCCAAGCACTTCACCGGGAAACAGATCAAACGACACATCCGCGCAGCCAATCCGGCTGCCGTAATTCTTGCTCAACCCCTGCACCGAAAGCAGTGGCCGATCCGCATTCACCTTGGCCCAAAGACTCAAATCCACCGCTCCCATCACACGCTCCCTTGCAGAACTGGCACACCCAAAGCCCCCAATTGCCCCGCCTCGCGCCGGGTACGGCAAAAGTCGGTGTCCGAGCAGACAAACATCCGCCCGCCCTGATCATCAGTGATCACCTCATCAAGATAGCTCTCGCCCGCGCCGCACAGATCGCAGTCATGCGACGCTTTGCTGGGCTCAAACGGGTGGTCGTCGAAATCGAGGCTGACGACATGGGTGAACGGCGGCAGTGCATAGATCCGTTGCTCACGCCCGGCGCCAAACAGTTGCAGCGCGGGGCTGTTCGACAGTTTCGGGTTGTCAAATTTCGGGATCGGCGAGGGGTCCATTACATAGCGCCCTTCAACCTTCACCGGATAGGCGTAAGAGGTGGCGATGGTGCCGTGCCGCGCGATATCTTCGTACAGTTTGACGTGAATCAGCCCGTATTCTTCCAACTCGTGCATCTTACGGGTTTCGGTCTCCCGCGGTTCCAGAAAGCGCAAAGGTTCGGGGATCGGCACCTGATAGACCAGAATCTGCCCGGTCGTCAGTGCAGCTTCCGGGATGCGGTGGCGGGTCTGGATCAGCGTAGCTTCTGCCGTGGCTTCCGTCACGGCCACCCCCGCCGTGCGCTGGAAAAACTTCCGGATCGACACCGCGTTGGTGGTGTCGTCGGCACCTTGGTCGATCACTTTCAACGTGTCATCCGGGGTCAGGCAGGCCGCCGTCACCTGCACGCCGCCCGTGCCCCAACCGTAAGGCATCGGCATCTCGCGGCTGGCAAAGGGCACCTGATAGCCCGGAACCGCCACGCCCTTCAGGATCGCGCGCCGGATCATCCGCTTGGTCTGCTCATCCAGATAGGCGAAATTGTAAGCCTGATCACTCATTCTGCGGCCTCCTGCGTGGCGAAAACTTCCGCGCGTAGACGGCGCACCAGTTCCAACTCAGACTGGAAATCGACGTAATGCGGCAGCTTGATATGTTCGAGAAACCCGGTCGCCTGCACGTTATCGGCATGCATCAGCACGAATTCTTCGTCCTGCGCGGGCGCTCCGGTGTAGTCCTCGCCCAGTTCCGCCCACCGCAACGAGCGATCCACCAAAGACATCGCAATCGCCTTGCGCTCGGTCTGCCCGAACACCAAACCATAGCCGCGGGTAAACTGCGGCGGCTCGGTCTTGCTGCCCTTGAACTGGTTCACCGTTTCACATTCGGTCAACTCAATCTCGCCGATTTCCACGGCAAATCCCAGCTCTGGGATCTCCATTTCCACCGCCACAGCCCCGATCCGCAACTCGCCTACGAAAGCATGTGTGCGCCCGTAGCCGCGCTGGGTCGAATAGGCCATCGACAGGATAAAGCCCTCGTCCCCCCGTGTGATCGCCTGCAAGCGCAGCGCCCGCGATCCCGGCAATTCCATCGGTTCGCGGGTCAAATCCGCAGGCACGTCATTGCCCAAAGGCTCGGCCTCAATCATGCCATCGCGGTCGAGCATCGCCATCACATGCGGCACCGCTTCCATCGCTGCCGGAGCGGTCGCCGCCTGCGCCGCCTCGCCCTCGCCCTCGGCCGCCAGTTTGAAATCCAGCAGACGGTGGGTGTAGTCAAAGGTTGGCCCCAACACCTGCCCACCGGGCAAATCCTTGAACGTCGCCGAAATCCGTCGGATCACCGCCATTTCAGCGGTATTCACCGGGCAAGACGCCCCCAACCGGGGCAGGGTGGTCCGGTAGGCCCGGATCAGAAAGATTGCCTCAATCAGATCGCCACGCGCCTGTTTGATCGCCAAGGCGGCGAGGTCTGGGTCATACAAAGACCCCTCCGCCATCACCCGATTGACCGCCAGCGACAATTGCGCCCGTATCTGCGCCACCGACAACTCCGCAACACCCAGATCGCCACGGCGTTCCTCGGCCAACCACGCATGGGCATTGTCAATCGCGCGCTCGCCACCTTTTACCGCCACATACATCAGACAGCCTCCACATGGGTTGATCGGGGCAGGGCAGCCACGCGCGTGCCGCAGGCGAAAAAGCAATCAAACCCCAACGGGAACAGCGCCCGGTTGGCCTGAAACGCCGCCACCTCGGGCAGCGAGAGATACGCCGCATCGGCAATCCCCGGTCCGCGCAGCACCGCACCCTTAGCCTCCAGCGCGGGCATCTCGACGATCAGCGTCGCCGCCCGGTCGGGGTAATCCGGCAAGCCAATCGCGAACTGCCCTAAGGGCTGCAACGCCGCCCAATCGCCCAAAGCGAACACGGCTTGCTCTGCCGAAACCAACGGCGCGCCGCAGTGAAAGGTGATCCAATCGCGCAGCGGGGCGCAGTCATACTCCCCCGCCAGATGCAGCGGCGTCGTGCCATCACACAACGTCAACAGCAACACCCCCGCCGCCACCGACAAGGGAGCAGGTGGCACCACCCCGCTGAGTTCCCTGATCTCCCCCGGCTGCGACAGCACCGTCAGCGCCGCGCGAAACGCATGCGATGACTGCACAGCCGCGTCCACAAACCCGCCCAACAACGCATCGTTCATTGGTCTTCCCCCCGCACCAAAGTGAAAAACTCCACCTTCGTCGCCGCCGCCTTTGCCGCGCGATTGGCCCGCCGTGCAACTTCCTCGGCCTGCAACGGCCCCAGCACCGCAGCCTGCAAAGCCGCAGCCTGATCGGTCTGCATCAGGGCATCCACCACCGCCGCGCGCAGCGCATGGCCCTTGTCGCGGCCCTGCACATGGGCATGGCCCACAGCCCCCGAGCCTAAGCGCAGGGCGCAGCGCGTCACCGTCATTTCGCCCAAGTTGAACGGCTGCCCGGTGCCGCCAATCCGGCCCTGCACCATCACCGCGCCAACCTCGGGCGCGCGCAGCAGATCATGCGCCGGAAGCTCGGGGAACAAATCCGCCAGCCGCGCGGGCTTGGCGCGAGCCAGCAGGCCCATCCACGCTTTGCGCGCAGCCAAGCTCTCAGAGTTTGGGGTGGCAGCTTCAAGGGGTGTTTGCATCATCTCGATCCCGACATCTTGCGAAGTTGTCTATCATACTATACAACTAGACAAATCATAGCCGAGGAGCCTGCGAAATGCATGTGAAGTTTTGGTGACAAAGCCAACAATCTGGCGATCCATCGCCGAAACCCTCACCACCGAGATCAGGTCAGGCCATTACCGCCCCGGTGATAAACTCCCAACTGAAGCCGCTCTGGCCGCCCGCTTCGGCGTCAACCGCCATACCGTCCGCCATGCTTTGGCTGCCTTGGCCGAGGCTGGCTCCGTCCATGCCCGCCGGGGTGCGGGCGTCTTCGTCACTGCCACCCCCACCGACTACGCCCTCAGCCGCCGCGTGCGGTTCCATCAGAATGTTCTGGCTTCTGGCCGCACGCCCTCCCGGCAAATCCTCCGCCAAGAAACCCGCCCCGCTGATCCGGGTGAGTCCGCCGCCCTAGACATGCCCGCTGGCGCTTTGGTGCAAGTGGTCGATGGGCTCTCGCTCGCCGATGGCACCCCCTTGGCGATGTTCCGCTCAATCTTCCCCGCCGCCCGCTTCCCCAACCTGCTCGAGGCGATGAGCCGTCACAGCTCGGTCACTGCTGCCTTGGCCGAGGCGGGCCTGACTGATTACACCCGCGCGGAAACCCGCATAACTGCGATTGCCGCCGATGCCCTGTTGGCGCTGCATTTGCGCTTGGCCCCTGGCGCGCCGCTGCTGCGCTCCGTCGCGGTGAATGTCGATGCCGCAGGTCAACCTATCGAGTTCGGCACCACATGGTTCGCAGGCGACCGCGTCACCTTAACCGTCTCGCCAGAAGGCGCAGATGCGGGGAAAACTGTGGATAAACTGTCATAACCCCGTTGCTTGGCAATGTTATTCCAGCCGACAACCCCCAGTTGCCCCCGTTCCCGGAGTCCGAAATGCCGCTGCCCTTGCCCCCTCTGCGACTGACCGGCGCGCATATTTTGCGCGACGGCGCGATGCAGCAACGCTCCATCGGGCTGGCGGATGGCCGCATCACTCGTGGCCCGCTACCGGAGGTGGATCTCACGGGATTCCTGATCCTGCCCGGCATCATCGACCTGCATGGCGATGGGTTCGAGCGTCACATGGCCCCGCGCCCTTCCGCCCCGTTTCCGCTTGCTGCTGGCCTCGCGTCCTTTGATCGCGAGGCTGCCGTCCATGGCGTCACCACCGCCTATCTGGCGCAGGGCTGGAGCTGGGAAGGCGGCCATCGCGGTCCCGATCATGCCGAGGCGTTGATGGTCGCCATCGACAGCTATCGTGCGCAAGCACTGACCGATCTGCGCCTGCAAATCCGCGCCGAGACGCATCTTGTCAGTGAAACCACCCGCCTGATCGCCGCCGTCAAGCGCCACCGCATCGGCTATGTGGTGTTCAATGATCATCTGTCCGAAGGCCTGCACATGGCCCGCATCGCGCCGACCGATTTCGCCGCTTGGGCGCGCAAGGTTGGCAAAACCGCTGAGGAACTCGCCGAAGCCATCGAATCCGCCGCCGCCCGCGCCAAAGAAGTGCCCCGCAGCTTGTGTACGCTGGCCGAGAGTTTCGATGCCTTGGGGGTGCTCTACGGCAGCCATGATGACCCCGATGGCGAGACCCGCGAATTCTACTCGATGATCGGCGCGAAGATTGCCGAATTTCCGCTCACCCGCCGCGCGGCTTCGGCGGCGCATGCGATGATGAGCCCGGTGATCATGGGCGCTCCGAATGTGGTGCGGGGGCGCTCGCAGGCTGGCAATGTATCGGCGCTGGCCTTGGTGTCGGACGGCCTGTGCGATGCGTTGGTCTCGGATTATCACATCCCCGCACTGCCCTTGGCGGTCTGGGGTCTGGTGGATCGCGGTGTGATGGGGTTGGCGCAGGCTTGGGCCTTGGTATCGTCGCGCCCGGCAGAGATCATGCGGCTGGTCGATCGTGGCCGTCTGGAACCGGGATTGCGCGCCGATATGGTGATCGTGAACGCCGAGACGCGTGGGATTGAGGCGACGATTTCGGCGGGGCGGCTGAGCTATCTGGCGGGTGAAGCCGCGCGGCGATTTGTCAGCCAGCCCGAGGCTTTGCGGCTGGCGGCAGAATGAGGTCCCAACTCGGGACCTTTTTTGTTTGTTAACTTCAAAATGTTAGCGCTGTGTATTTAACGAATTTTTAACACTTCTGCGCGTCTCCACCAATAGGGCCTATGAACAGGTGCCGTCCGCAGGGCCATCGAGGCCTTTTGGACGGCGCTACCGGGGATAGGCTGGTCAGGCGGTTTGAGCCTGCCGTGGTAACGCCGCAGGAGGGGGCTCGATGCCCCCGAGGGCGGCTTCTGGGTATGGTCAGCCGTGATACTTTTCCAAGAACGCCTCCACAGGCAAGCTGCGAAAATCTGGCAATGCGCTGCGCAGCACTTCGTGGCTCCAGTCCCACCAAGCGAGGGCTTGCAGGCGCTCGGCGATCTGCGCGGGGAAGCGGGCGCGCAGCGGGGTGGCGGGGAGGCCCGCCATGATCATGTAGGGGGCGACGTTTTTGGTGACGACCGCGCCGCTGGCGATCACGGCACCTGCGCCGATGCTGACGTCGGGTTTGATGATCGCGCCGTGGCCGATCCAGGTGTCGGGGCCGATTGTGGTGCGGCGGGCGTGGCGGGCGGTGAAGAAGGCGTCGTCGTCGATCGCGTCTTCCCAATAGGCGCTGCTGCGGTAGAGGAAATGGTGCAGGCTGGCGTTTTGCATCGGGTGGTCGGTGGGACCGATCCTTGTCATCGCGGCGATGTTGGCAAATTTGCCGACGCTGGTGTTGGTAATGTCGGAGAATTGGTCGCAGTAGCTGTAATCCTCGAAGCTTGAGTTCAGGATGCGGCTGAAGCGGCCGACCTCGCAATAGGCGCCGAAATTGGCATTTTTGATCTGGCAGTCGGGGTGGATCAGCGGGGTGTCGGCGGAGAGTTTGGGCATTGCGGGCTTTCTTGTCCACGCGTGGACAGGGGATGGGGATGTTATATTTCAAAGGGTTGGTGGGGTGCCGTTTACATCTTGTTAACAGTTTGACCGCAACGCAGGTGCCGTCCGCAGCGGCATTGAGCCGCTTTGGACGGCGCTGCCGCGGAGGCGTTGAAGCGACCGCTTCGGGCTTGGTGCGGCAGCGGCCGCAGGAGGGGGCTCGATGCCCCCGAGGGCGGCTTCTGGTTATCGGGCGGTTTGGGGTGAGAGGCAGGAGCCTCCGACGGGAGTATTTTTGCCAATGTGAAATGGTTAAGCGAGGCGCTTTATCGTCCGATCAGCTTGCGGCGCAGCCAGCCGGAAAAGCTGTCCATTGCCATCACCATCAGCACGATCAGGATCATGTAATAGGCGACATCTTCCCAATCTTTCTGGGTGATGATCGCTTGGGTGAGCAGCAAGCCGATACCGCCGCCGACGATTGCGCCGATGACGGTGGCGCTACGGGTGTTGGATTCCAGATAGTAGAGCACTTGGCTGAGCAGGATCGGGGCGATTTGCGGCAGCACGCCGAAGCGGGCGCGTTGCAGCGGGCCTGCGCCAGTGCTGCGGATGCCTTCGACTTGTTTTTCGTCGATGTTCTCCAGCGCCTCTGAGAAGGTTTTGCCAAAGGTGCCGCTGTCGGTCAGCAGGATCGCCAAAGCGCCTGTCATCGGGCCGGGGCCGAAGGCGCGCGACAGAATGATGGTCCAGATCAGGCCATCGACGCCGCGCACAAAGTCGAACAGGCGGCGGAAGGCGAAGCGGACGGTGCGGATTGGGGTGAAATTGGAAGCGGCGAGGAAGGCCAGCGGCAAAGCGATCAGGGCCGCGCCCATGGTGCCAAGGAAGGCCATCAGCACGGTTTCAAACAGCGCCAATGCCACATCGCCGTGGTGCCATTGTTTGTTGTGCCAGAACTCGGACGCCATATAGCTGAGGTTGCTGCGGGTGGGGTCGATGCGTTCTCCGCCCAGCATTGCGGTCAACTGGCCGTAGGATTTGCCGTAGAACGGGCTGTCGAGGGTGAAGAAGAACAAAGCCCAGCCGGGTTGGTATTTGAACGTCTCGACCTTGGAGCGCGAATAGGCGAAGCGGCCTTGCGGGGTGGTTACAGAGATGCGGGTGTCGGTGACGTTGATCCAATCCGGGATCGGTTGCGGGGCGGTCAGTTTCAGCTTGCCACCTTCCGGCTGGATGTCGATCACGCCATAACCGGGGACGTTGTAGCGCGCGCCGTGTGTGTCATAGGTGACGATGTTGTCTTTGCCGAGGTCAATGGTGGTGGTGTCGCCATCGGTCTTGACCCAAGCCGGATATTGGTTGGGGGCGAAGGTGGCTTTTGCTTCGCCTTCAATCGAGACGGAGAGTTTGTCGGTGCGGTTGTCGCGGGTGACATGGGTTTTATAGGCAACGAAATCGGACAGCAGGATCTTGGCGTTGTCCATTCTGGCACGGGCGGCGAGGCCGGGGATGTCAAAGCTGAGGAACAGGTAGCTGAGGTAGACGAGCAGCAGCACCGGGATCGCATAGGCGGTGAGGCGGCGGGTTTTGAATTGGTGCTGCACGGTGGCATAGGCGGTGCCGAACTGGGTTGCATCGGTCATCTTATTGCCCCTTCACCAAGCGGTTGCGGGCGTATCCCGACACCTGATCAAACACCACGATGGCACAGAACAGCAGGGCGAAGATGGCCACGACTTGATCGTATTTGCCGCCGCCCCATTGCATCGCCAGTTTCAGATCATAGCCGATGCCACCGGAACCTACGAAGCCGAGGATGGCAGAAGCGCGGATGTTGATCTCGAACCGCAGCAGGGCGTAGCTGAGCCAGTTCGGGGCGACTTGTGGCAGAATGCCAAGCCAGATTTGCTGGCTCCATGATGCACCAGTTGAGGCAAGGCCTTCGACGGGCTTCAGAACTGCATTCTCGGCGGATTCCGAGAACAGCTTGCCCAAAGCGCCGGCGGTGTGAAAGGCGATGGCGAGCACGGCGGGGACCGGGCCACCGCCCAAGATGAAGATCAGCACAAGGGCGATGACGATCTCGGGGATGGCGCGCATGATGTCGGCAGAGCGGCGGAACAGCGGGGTGAGCAGGGGAAAGCGGGCAAGGTGGCGGGTGGAGCCGAGGGCGAGAAACGCGCCGAACGCACCGCCCAGCAGGGTGGCGGCGGCGGCGATGTTGATGGTTTCAATCAGCGAGGGCAGGTATTGCCACAGCAGGGCGGGCAGGTTGGCGCGGTTGGTCCACGCTTCGGAGAGGACTTCGGCGGGGAAGGCGGGCAGTTGGTGCAGGCCGGAGAGGAAATCGCCGGCATTGCGGTCTTGGGCGACTTGAAAGCCAGAAGCCATCAGCGCCACGAACAAGATCAGCAGGATGAAGCCGTAAAGCCGCTTGCGGCGGGTCTGGTGGATATAGGCCTCGGTGGGGTTGGCCATATCGGGGCGCTTGCCCGGCTCTGGCCCGAAGGTGATGTCAACCATGCGGCCTCCAATGAAAAACCGGACCCGCTTCACGCGGGCCCGGTAGAGGGTGCTGAAATTACTCGCCGGAAAGTTTGCGGGCTTCGACAATGCCGAGATACATGTCGTGGCTGGCGGGGACGAAGTCTTTCGCTTCACCCGAGGCCACGCCGTAAGCGCATTTCGCGTCAGTTTCCCACAGATCAGCCGTCAGCTTGGTGACTTTGGCTTTCACATCATCGGGAAGGGCGGCGCGCACCACCATTGGGCCTTCGGGGATCAGCTTGGAGCGCCAGATTTCCACCAGGTTGTTCATGTCAACCAAGCCTGCATCAGCGGCCTTGCGGAACGCGCCGGAAGAATAGCCGTCTTCCCAGTTGCCGTCTCCATCTGCCCAAGACACGCCTGCGTCGAAGTCGCCGTTGTTGACGCCGACGATGGTTTGCTCATGACCACCCGAGAATTTCACTTCGCTGAAGAATTTCTCCAACGGGCCGTATTTGGCGATCAACTCGGCGGCGGGCACCAGATAGCCCGAGGTGGAGTTCGGCTCACCGAAGGCGAATTTCTTGCCCTTGGCGTCTTCGATGGATTTGATGCCGGAGTCGGTGCGGGCAAAAGCGATGGAATAATAGCCGGTGGTGCCGTTCAGGTTTTCCTTCGTCAGTTCGACGTCCACGGCCTTAGGGTCGGTCAGGTAGATCTTGGCATAGGCCGACGCGCCGAGCCAAGCCATGTCAAGGGTGCCGCCCAGCAGGCCCTGGATCACGCCATCGTAGTCAGCCGGGGTGAAGACCTTGACCGGAACACCCAGTTCTTTTTCAATCGCGGCGCGGTAGCATTCGTTCGAGGTCATGCGGTCTTGGGCGTTCTCGCCACCCAAGATGCCGATGTTGAATTCTTTCAACTCTTGCGCATGGGCAGAGGTGATGCAGGTGGTGGCAGCCAGAACGGCGAGCAGCT
Organism: Cypionkella sp. PAMC25878; assembly: GCF_058135695.1. NCBI lineage: Bacteria > Pseudomonadati > Pseudomonadota > Alphaproteobacteria > Rhodobacterales > Paracoccaceae > Cypionkella > Cypionkella sp. PAMC25878. The sequence goes on from NZ_CM176871.1 coordinate 1,983,452, forward strand.
TCTTCATGGTCGTCTCCAGATTGGGCCCGTTGGGGCCGGGTAAACTTTGGTGAGGGTCAGGCCAACATCGCATCGGCGTAAGCGTCGTCTTTCGGGCCGGTGATCGAAGTGGATGTGGCGGATTCGTTGAAGCTGGCGTCGGCGCCGTAGATGTCGCGGGCAACGCCGGTGGTCAGTTGGTCAGGCGTGCCGTCGAACACCACGCGACCATCGCGCATCCCGATCACCCGGTCGCAGTAGCGGCGCGCGGTGTCGAGCGTGTGCAGGTTGGCGATCACCATGCGGCCATCTTCTTCGTGGATGCGGCGCAGGGCGTCCATCACCACTTGCGCGTTCATCGGATCGAGGCTGGCGATCGGTTCATCGGCAAGGATCACCTTGGGGTCTTGCATCAAGGCCCGCGCAATGGCGACGCGTTGCTGTTGGCCGCCAGAGAGGGCTTCGGCGCGTTTGGGGGCTTGTTCGGCGATCCCCAAGCGGTCCAGAATCTGCATTGCGCGGGTGATGTCGGCATCGGACCACAGGTTGAACATCGTCGCGAAGGTGGAGCGGTGGTTCAGCAAACCATGCAGCACGTTTGAGGCCACATCCATCCGTGGCACCAGATTAAACTGCTGGAAAATCATCGCGCATTGGCCCTGCCATGCCCGCTTTTCCGCGCCGTTCAGGGTTAACACGTTGCGGCCTTCAAACACGATCTCGCCCGAGGAGGCATCGGTCAGACGGTTCATCATCCGCAGCAAAGTCGATTTGCCCGCGCCTGAACGGCCAATCACGCCCACGAAAGCCGAGCGGTCGATTTCAAAGCTGACGCGGTCCACGGCGGCTTTGTGGCCGAACAGGCGTGTGACGTTTTCGACCTTGAGCATTGCGGCCCCCTTTTGATTGAGGGGCTGATACGCCGGATTCGTGACGGTTGGTTATCGGCGGTGTGACGCTTGGGTAACAAAGAGCGCTCTGCGCAAGTCTTTGCTATGACATAGAAACTTCATCACTCTGTTACCTATCCGTCATGGCAGGCTCCTAGATCACCGCTCAGCAACCGTCGCGGCTATCCCCGACGGGTCGGCTTAACAGGAGACTTCCATGACCGTTTTCAAAACCCTGACCTCGGGCGTCAGCCTGCTGGCGATGCTGGTGGCTGGTGCTGCCTCGGCGCAGAGCCTTGACGAAATCACCGCTGCCGCGAAGAAAGAGGGTGCCTTGACCACCATCGCGCTGCCGCATGACTGGTGTGGCTATGGTGCCGTGCTGGAGGGGTTCAAGAAGAAATACCCCGAGATCGCTGTTAACGAATTGAACCCGGATGGGTCTTCGGCGGATGAGCTGGAAGCCGTGCGTGCCAACAAAGGCAACACTGGCCCGCAAGCGCCTGACGTTCTGGACGTTGGCCTGTCGTTTGGCCCTGCCGCCAAAGAAGAAGGTCTGATCCAGCCGTATAAAGTCTCGACCTGGGACAGCATTCCGGACAGCGCCAAGGATGCCGATGGCTTCTGGTACGGCGACTATTATGGCGTGATGGCGTTCATCGTGAACACCGATATGGTCAAGAACATCCCCGCTGATTGGGCCGATCTGATGAAGCCGGAATATGCAGGCGCTTTCGCGCTGACCGGCGATCCGCGCTCGGGCAACCAAGGCCTGATGTCGGTGATGTCGGCTGGCATGGCGATGGGGGCTGCTCCGGGGGCTGACTCGGCCGCCAAGGGGCTGGAGTTCATGGGTGCGCTGAACAAAGCAGGCAATTTCGTGCCAGTTTCCGGCAAGACCGGGACGATTGCGCAGGGGGCTACCCCGATCGTTGCGGCTTGGGATTACAACGCCTTGGCTTGGCGCGACACCCTTGCAGGCAACCCGAAAGCTGAAGTGATCATCCCGGCTTCGGGCACTTTGGCGGGCGTCTATGTGCAGGCGATTTCGGCTTACGCGCCGCACCCGAATGCCGCAAAACTCTGGATGGAATACCTCTATTCAGACGAAGGTCAACTCGGCTGGTTGAACGGCTATTGCCACCCGATCCGCTTCAACGATCTGGCAAAGCGCGAGGCGATCCCGGCGGATATGCTGGCGAAATTGCCTCCGGCTGCTGCCTATGAGAAAGCCGTGTTCCCGACTTTGGAAGAGCAAGCTGCACATAAAGAGGCCGTGACCGCTGGTTGGGATTCGGTCGTCGGCGTCAAGGTCGAGTAAACTCTTTGCCCGCCCTCGGCCTGTTGGTTGGGGGCGGGTTTCTTTTTAGGATCAAATAGATGAGAAGTTCCCGCCTTTGGCGTGCCCTGCCGTGGAACGTCCTGGGGGTATTGCCATTTTTGCTGTTCGCGCTGCTGTTTTTGCTGATGCCCACCGCGAATATCGTGGCGGGGGCGTTTGTCGATGACGCGGGCGGCTTTACGCTGAAGAACATTTTCAATCTCTTCACGCCCGAGATTATCAATGCGTTCTGGTTGTCGATCCGGCTGAGCTTTGCCTCGGCCCTGATCGGCTGCGCTTTGGGGTTTGCGATTGCCTTGGCGGTGGTTTTGGGCGGCTTGCCTGCTTGGCTGCGCGGCATTGTGATGACGTTTTCGGGGGTGACTTCGAATTTCGCTGGGGTGCCGTTGGCCTTTGCCTATGTGGCGACTTTGGGCCGGGTGGGCTTTGTGACGCTGCTGCTGCGCGACTGGTTCGGGGTGAATATCTACGCTTTGGGCTTTAATATGATCAGCTTCTGGGGGCTGGTCGCGGCCTATGTGTTCTTCCAAATTCCGCTGATGGTGCTGATCATCACGCCTGCGATTGACGGGTTGAAGCGCGAGTGGCGTGAGGCGGCAGAGGTGTTGGGCGCTACCGGCGGCCAGTATTGGCGCATGGTGGCTTTGCCGGTGCTGGGGCCGTCGCTGTTGGGCACGCTGGCTTTGCTGTTCGCCAATGCGTTCGGTGCTGTGGCGACGGCGAATGCTTTGACGGGGTCGCTTTTGTCGATCGCGCCGATCCTGCTGTTCAACCAAATCCGCGGCGATGTGCTGCAAGACCCGCATCTGGGTTATGCCTTGGCCTTCGCGATGATCGTGATCACCGGGATTTCCAACGGAGTCTACGTCGTGATGCGCGCCCGCTCTGAGAGGTGGATCAAATGAAGCGTATCCTTGCTTGGGCCGCGATTGCGGTTGGTGTGGTATATTTCTTCCTGCCGCTGGTGGGGATGCTGGAATTTTCGCTGAAGATGCGGCGGGGGGAATATTCGCTGGATGCGTATCGGTCGGTGATGGGTGATCCGCAGTTTCAGGCGACCTTTGGTTATTCGGTGCTGATGGCCTGTCTGACGATTGTGTTCGGTGTGCTGGTTGTGGTGCCGACGGTGTTCTGGGTGCGGCTGAAACTGCCGCGCCTGCGCCCGTTCATGGAGTTCATTACCCTGCTGCCCTTGGTGATCCCGCCGATTGTGATCGTGTTCGGCTATATCCGTTTGTTCAATACCTCCAGTTGGTTGCCGCTGACCGGATCGACGTTGGGCACCGATTTTCTGCTGATGTGCGGCTATGCGGTGCTGGCGCTGCCCTATATGTATCGTGCCGTCGATACGGGCCTCGCGGCGATTGATCTGCGCACGCTGACTGAGGCGGCGCAGAGCCTTGGCGCGGGGTGGATCACCGTTCTGGCAAAGGTGATTTTGCCGAATGTGCTGGTCGCGGTGCTGTCGGGGGCGTTTTTGACCTTTGCCATCGTGATCGGCGAATATGTCTTTGCGGCTTTGCTGGATCGGCCTGCGTTTGGGCCGTATCTGGTCTGGGCCGGGGGCAATAAAGCCTATGAACCGGCGGCTTTGGCCGTGATGACTTTCGCGCTGACCTGGGCCTGCATGATGCTGATCCAACTGGCGACCAAATTCTCCAAACATACAAGGATGCCGCGCTGATGGCGTATCTCGATCTTAGTGCGCTGCAAAAATCCTATGGCGCGAACCAAGTGGTGAAATCGTTTGATCTGGGGGTGGCGAAAGGTGAGTTCGTCTCGCTTTTGGGGCCTTCGGGGTGCGGCAAGACCACAGTACTGCGCATGGTGGCGGGGTTTGAAACGCCTACCCATGGGGCGATCAAGATCGACGGGCAGGATGTGACGCACCTGCGGCCCAATCAGCGCAATATTGGCATGGTGTTTCAGGCTTATGCGCTGTTTCCAAACCTGACGGTGGCGCAGAATGTCGGCTTTGGCTTGAAGATTGCCGGGGTGTCGGCCAAGGAGATCATTGCGCGGGTGGCCGAGATGCTGGCGTTGATCGGGTTGCCGGAAATGGGCGCGCGCTATCCGTTCCAGCTTTCGGGCGGGCAGCAGCAGCGGGTGGCTTTGGCGCGGGCGCTGGCGCCTCGGCCACGGGTGTTGTTGTTGGATGAGCCTTTGTCGGCCTTGGATGCGAAGATCCGGGTCAGTTTACGGGCGGAAATCCGCGATATTCAGCGCAAGCTGGGCATCACCACGATTTTTGTGACGCATGATCAGGAGGAAGCCCTGTCGATGTCAGATCGGGTGGTGGTGATGAACGGCGGGCGGGCGGAACAGGTCGGTGCGCCGTTTGAGATTTATAACCATCCGAAAACCCGGTTTGTGGCGCAGTTTGTCGGCACCTTGAACACGTTGGATGCCATTGTCACCAATCCGGCGGGCGGTGAGGTGACGGTGCAGGGCCAGCCCTTGCGCCTTCCCCAAGCGATTTCGGCGCAAGCGGGCGCGACGGTGGGATTGGCCCTGCGCCCTGAAGTGGTGCATCTGGAGGCGGATGCCGACCAGATCAGCCGGGGCGATTTTGCGCTGCCCGCGCGGATTGCGGCGGTGCAGTTCCTCGGCGCGGTGATCCGGGTCAAGGCCGAGACGGCGGCGGGGGCGATCTCGCTTGATCTGTTCAACCGTCCTGATGCACCGCCGCCGCCCTTGGGGGCAGAGGTGGCGCTGCGGTTCCGCGGCCAAGATGTGATCGTGTTGGCCTGAAACGGGAGCTAAAACCCTTTCGGGCGCGACAACCAGCGCGCCAAGATCGGGCCAAGCAGCAGGATCAGCAAAAACCGCGTCATGTGCATCGTCATAACGAAAGCCACATCAACCGGGGTAGAAGCGGCGATGATGGCCACCGAATCCATCCCTCCGGGGCTGGTGGCGAGATAAGCGGTCAGGGGATCAATCCCGGCAAACTGCACCAAGACCCAGGCTGCCCCACCGCAGACCGCGATCAAGGCCATGATCGAGGCGAACACCCGTGGGAAGGCCCGCAGCGCATGGCCCAAAGTGGCCGGGGTAAAGCGCAGGCCAATCGCCCAACCGATCGCGGCATAGGTCAGCGCCAGCAGCCACGGCGGCAGGTAAATCTGCATCCATCCGGTCTGCATCAGCAACATTCCCGTGCCGATGGGCAGCAGGAAAGTTGCTCCGGGCAGGCGCAATCTTTGGCCGACAAAGGCCAGAACCACGGCGAGGGCCAAGGTCTGCGCGATGCCCAACGCGGGCATCTCCGGAAACCAGATGATACTGGGCGCAGGCTCGCCCGCCACGCCAAACAGCCGTGCCACCACGGTGGCCACCACCGCGACACAGGCGACGCGTAGGTATTGCATGAAGGCGACAAGGCGGATGTCCGCGCCATACGCCCCAGACAGCAACACCATGGCCGAGGCCGCCCCCGGCGATGAACCCCAGATTGCCGTGGTGCCCGGAAGTGCGCCAGAGCGTGCCAGCAGCCAGCCCAGCAGCGCCGAGGCCGCAATGGTCGAAAGTGTGCCGGCCAACACGATGGGCCATTGGGCCGCCACCTCGGTCATCATCGAAATCGGCAGGATCGTCGCCACCATCAGCCCGACGATGCCCTGTGCCGCCGTCATCGCGGGGCCAGGCAGGGTGATGCTAAATCCACGCAGCGCGAGCATAATCGCTGCGATCATTGGCCCCAGCAGCAGGGCTGCGGGTAGGTGCAGCGCCTCAAACCCCGCAGTGATCAGCGCGGACAGCAAGGCGAGCGCTGCCCATTGCAGCACCTGCGCGCGGCGGTTTGACGGGGGCGGGGTCTGCGGCAACAGAGCGGCTTTCAGCGGAGAGTCGGAAGCAGGGATGCGCCTACCTAACGCGGGCTGCGGGGCAGGGCAATCGGCCTCGACGGCGCTTCGACCGCTCTGGACAGCTTGGCGCGGGCCTGCCAGTCTAGGGCGAATCCCAAGCCCGAGGCCGCGATGGATCACACTACCACCCGCGATCCCGACCGCGATTCTGCCGACGACCCTATGATTGAGCAAAGCCAGAGCTTTGTCGTTCTGGGCGATGTCGGGGCGCCGATCTTCGCCACATGGATCGCGCGGCATGCCCGCCGTTTGGGTCTGCGCGGGGCGATTTTGCGGCACCATGCCGAGCGGGTTGAGATGGTGGTGACTGGCCTGCCCGACCTGCTGGATGCAATGGCATTGGGCTGTAGCCTTGGCCCGCAAGAGGTTTGGGTCGAGCGGATTGATCGGACACCGACCGCGTTGCAAAATCTTAACGATTTCGCTTCGATAGCGGATTAACTTATGATCATATGTGAGGATGGCGCCGAAATTTTCGGCATCTGCTGCGGTGGCTCTGTACGAGAACGGGTTTCGGGCTTTCGGTTTTCGCGCGGGGCCGCAAGGTTTGGTTGGGGATTGTGGGGACGATAATGTCGGGGATGTGGGTTGCGAATGGCTTGTCGCAGGATTTGCCATTGGGCGTGGTGATGGCGGGCAGCTGGCAGGGGGCGGAGCTGGCGATCTGGCGCTCTGCCACTGGGCGGCTGTCGGCGTGGAATGATCGTTGCCCGCATCGCGGGATGCGGCTGTCGCATGGTTTTGTGCGCGGTGAGACGCTCAGCTGCATCTATCACGGCTGGACTTATGGCACCGACGGGGCCTGCAGCAAGATCCCGGCGCATCCGGCGATGGTGCCGCCCGCCGCGATAAAGGCCGAGGTCTATGCCTGCGTTGAAGCGGATGGCGTGATCTGGGTTGCGCCTGCGGGGACCGAAGTTGTGCTGCCGGATCTGAGCGGGCTGGTGGCGGTGCGCTCGGTCACGGTGCAGGCCGATGTTGCGGCGCTGACGCGGGGCTTGCCGGGGTTTGTGCAGCATGGCGCGGTGTGGCGTGGGCAGGTTGAGGGCGCTGCGGTGGCTTTGGTGGTGCAAGATCGCGGCGCATCGGTCACGCTGCACGGCTTGGGCGCGGGCGACCGGGTGCGGCTGTCGCGCTGGCTGGACGGCGTGCGTCGCTTGGTGGAAGAAGGGGTTTTGGCATGATCGCGCAGGCGGTTCTGAACGAATGGTATCCGGTGGCGATGGCGGCACAGGTGGGTGCGTGGCCGGGGCGACAAACCCAGCTTTTGGGCAGCGATATTGCGGTGTTTTTGGACGCTGGTGAGATTGTGGTGCAGCGCGCCGATGGGTCGGCGCTGGCGGTGTGCTTGCGCTACGGCCATGTCTGGGCCTGCCTCGGCACGCCCGCGCATGATCTGTTTCCGATCCCCGAGGCCGATCAACCGGGGCGGCGCTTGGTGGATTGCGGCGTGGTGCGGGTGAAATGCTCGCCATTGCGGGCGGTAGAGAATTTCCTTGATATCGCCCACTTTCCCTTTGTGCATACCGATGTTCTGGGGGCCGAGCCGCATACCGAAGTTGGCCGCTATGAGGTGCAAATCCGCGAAGACAGTGACGAGGTTTGGGCGACCAAGGTGCATTTCTATCAACCGCAGGCCGCGAAATCGGCGTCGGGCGGGATTGTGACGGAATATATGTATCGTGTCGCCGCGCCCACCGCTGCGGTGCTGTATAAAACCTGCCCGAACAAGCCTGACGCATGGGATGTGATCGGGATTTTTGTGCAGCCTCTGACCGAGGAATTGTGTGAGGTCTGGCCGTGGATGGCGTTGTTTGATGATGCCACGCCGCAGGCCGATCTGATCCAGTTTCAGCAGATGATCTTCCTGCAGGACCGCTCGATTCTGGAGAACCAGATTCCACGGCTGTTGCCTTTGGACCCCGGCAAGGAAATCCCGACGCAGGCGGATATGACCTCGATCGCCTATCGGCGCTGGTTGAAACGCAAGGGGCTGACCTACGGCGCGCAGATGGTGGCGGCATGAAGCTGTATGATTACGTCCTCTCCGCCAGCTGCTACAAAATCCGGCTGATGGCGACGCTGCTGGGGGTGAAGTTAGACCTCGTGGCCGTCGACTTTCATCCGGGGCGCGAACACCGCGCACTGGCGTTCCGCAACCTCAATCCGGCCGGCACGCTGCCGGTTTTGGTTGATGGCGATCTGGTGCTGACCGAAAGCACCGCGATGCTGGTCTATCTGGCGCAAGCCTCGGGGCGGGCTTGGCTGGGCGACAGCACCCCGGCGCGGGCTGCAAAAGTGCAGAACTGGCTGGCGTTTTCGGCGCGGCTGGGGGCCAGTCTGGGCATGGCGCGGCTGCATGACATGCTGATCTATCCCGGCGATATTGATGCGTTCCGTAGGGCGGGGGTGGAGTGTCTGCGCGAACTCGAAGCGCATCTGACTGAAGCGCGTTTCGCGGGGCGGATATTCCTTGAAGGTGACGCGCCGACAATTGCCGATATCGCCTGTTTCCCGAATGTCGCTTTGGCCCCGGATGGTGGGGTGACGCTGGACGATTACCCCGCAATCCGCCTGTGGTCGCGTGCGCTGCGCGCGCTGCCGGGGTTCATCGAGATGCCCGGCATCCACCGCCTGCACGAATTAAAACCCGCCCCCGAAGCCGTGCCCGCGCTTGAGGATTTGTGATGGCGTATCTGCTGAAAAACTGCGCCGCGATTGTGCCTTCGGCCAGCAATTTGGTGCTGTCGGGCCAAGATATGCTGATCACGGGCAAGCAGATTGCCGCCATCGGGCCGAACCTGACCGCCCCCGGCGCGGAAGTCATCGACGCCTCGGGCTGGTTCATTTATCCCGGTCTGATCAACACCCATCACCATTTCTTTCAATGCTTTATCCGCAACCGCGCCGATCTGGATTGGACGAAACTGTCAGTGATCGAATGGCTTGACCTGATCTATCCGATATTTTCGCGGCTGACCGAGGATCAGTTTTATCATTCCTCGGTGGTGGCCTTGGCGGAACTGATCAAACACGGCTGCACCACGGCGTTTGACCACCAATACAACTTCCCGCGCCATGCCGGGTCGCGCATTGTAGACCGCCAATTTGAGGCCGCCGATCTGCTCGGCATCCGCTTTCATGCCGGACGCGGTGGCAACACCCTGCCGAAATCCGAGGGCAGCACGATCCCGGATGAGATGTTGGAGACCACCGCGCAATTCATCGGCGATTGTGAACGGCTGATTGATACTTACCACGACGCTGGCCCGTTCAGTATGCGCCAAGTCGCGGTGGCACCCTGCCAGCCGGTGAATTGCTATAAGGATACGTTTGAAGAATCCGTGCGCCTCGCCCGCGACAAAGGCGTGTTGCTACACACCCATGTTGGCGAAGGCGAAAGCCCGGTGATCGAGGCGCGCACGGGGCGCAGAACCGTGCAATACCTTGAGGAGATGGGATTTTCCGGCCCGGACACTTGGTATGCGCATTGCTGGGAATTGACCCATAGCGAGTTGGCCCAGATGGCCACCAGCCAAACCGGCGTGTCGCATTGCCCCGAGCCGGTCTATCTGGTCGGCGCGGAAGTCACCGATATTCCGGCGATGCAGGCTTTGGGTTTGCGCGTGGGTCTGGGCTGCGATGGGGCGGCCTCGAACGACAATTCCAACCTGATGCACTGCCTGCATTCGGCCTATATGCTGCAATGTCTGGTGGCCTCGACCCGCAAACATCCGGTGCCGGACCCCTCAGCTTTCCTTGGCTACGCCACCCAAGGTGGCGCCGATCTGCTCGCGCGAAAAGACCTTGGCCGCCTCGCCCCCGGCATGGCCGCCGATCTGTTTGCCATCGACACCCGCCGTCTGGAATATGTCGGCACCCGCCACGACCCGGCCAGCCTGATCCCGAAAGTCGGCGTCGGCCGCCCGGTTGATATGACGATGATCAACGGTCGCATCGTCTGGCGCGACGGCCAGTTCCCCGGCCTTGATGAGCGCGATTTGTTCACCAAAGCCGAAGCATCCTTCCACCGCATCCTGTCTTGATCCTAAAGGAAATCCGATGACCCAAACCCGCCGCTCTTTCTTGAAAACCTCCCTCGCCGCCAGCACCGCCATGGCGCTGCCGATCCCGGCCTTCGCGCAAGACGGCGTGCTGAAAGTCGCGCTGATCGTGCCCTCGCCCGCCGCCGATGTCGGCTGGTCGCACACGCTGGAGCTTGGCACCGCAGCGCTGCAGGCCGAATACGGTGACAAGATCAAAGTCACTTTGTTGGAGAATATCGCCGAAGGCCCGGACGGCGACCGCATCATGAACAAGACCGTGGCGGACGGAAACACCTTCCTGATCCTCGGCTCGTTTGGCTATATGAACGGCGGGCTGAAGCTGGCCAAAGCGCATCCGGAAGTGTCGATCCTGCACGCCTCGGGCTATGAGACCGCGCCGAATTTCTCGCCGTTTGGCGCGCGTTATTATCAGGGCACCTACCTGATGGGGATGGCGGCGGCGTCCTTGTCGAAGTCGAAGAAACTCGGCTGTGTGGGCGCGTTTGCGATCCCCGAACTGATCACCTCGATCAACGCCTTCACCTTGGGGGCGCAGGCGGTCGATCCGGCGATTGAAGTGTCGGTGGTTTGGGTGAACTCGTGGTTCGATCCCGCTTCTGAACAGGAAGCCGCCAAGGCGCTGCTGTCGCAAGGCTGCGATGTGGTGTTCTCCAACGCGCAGGACACGCCGTCAGTGGTGGCCGCGTGTGAAGAGGCTGGGGCCTATGTGTTCAACCTGAACTCGTCGATGAAGACCTATGCGCCGAAGAAATATCTGGGCGTGGTGGGCACCGATTGGGCGCCCTACTTCAAGGCGAGCGTCGCCGCGCACTTGGCTGGCACCTTCGCGGGGGCAAGCGCGTGGCTGGGCATGGCAGACAAGTGCGTGTTCGTCGCCGACTGGAACCCGGACATTGCGCCTGACACCGTGGCGAAGATTGAGGCGGTTCATGCGACCTTGCTGGACGGCAGCTTCAGCCCGTTCACCGGGCCGCTGACCAATCAGGACGGGGCCGAGGCTGTGGCTGCGGGTGTGACCTTGGGCGATGACGCAATCCTGTCGATGGATTGGCATGTCAAGGGCGTGACCACGCCGCTGCCGAAGTAAGCCCGTGACCGCGCTGTTGTCTTTACAAGCCGTATCAAAGCGTTATGGCGCGGTGCAAGCCAATGCCGGGATTGATCTTGTGGTCGATCCCGGTTCTATCCATGCGATTTTGGGCGAGAATGGCGCGGGGAAATCCACGCTGATGAAGCTGATTTACGGGGTGGAATCGCCTGACGCCGGGGTAATCCTGTGGAAGGGGCAACCGGTGAACCTCGCCAGCCCCGCCGAGGCGCGGGCCTTGGGGATTGGCATGGTGTTCCAGCATTTCTCGCTGTTTGAAACCCTGTCGGTGGTGCAAAACATCGCGCTGATCGTGCCGGGGCGGAAGGCGGATCTGGCCCGCCGCATCCGGGCCTTGGGCGATGAATTTGGCCTGAATGTCGATCCCGAAGCGATGGTGCATGCTTTGTCAGTGGGAGAGCGGCAACGGGTGGAAATCATCCGCTGCTTGCTGCTGAACCCCGAACTGTTGATCCTCGATGAGCCAACCTCGGTGCTGCCGCCGCAAAGCGTGGCGCGGCTGTTTGAGACGCTGCGGGCTTTGCAGGCGCGGGGTATGGCGATCTTGTTCATCAGCCATAAGCTGGAAGAAATCAAAGAGCTATGCGACACCGCCACCATCCTGCGGGGCGGTCAGGTGACGGGGCGGCTGGACCCACGCGCCCATTCCGCCAAGGATCTGGCGACGCTGATGATCGGCCGCGCCATGCCGCCGCCGTTGCCTGCAACGGTGCAGGAGGTGGGCGAGGTGCGGTTGGAACTCGGCGGGTTGGATTACGTCAATGACGATCCATTTGGTGTCTCGCTGTCGGACATTTCCCTGCGCGTTCATAGCGGTGAAATTGTCGGCATTGCGGGGATTTCTGGCAATGGTCAGCAAGAACTGGCGGCGTTGATCTCGGGTGAGGTGGTGCAGGCGGGCGATATGATACGCATGATGGGGCGCAGCGTGGACGCGGTGGGCGTGGCGCAGCGCCGCAAGATGGGCTTTGCCTTTGTGCCAGAGGAGCGCTTGGGCCGCGGGGCGGTGCCGGAAATGTCTCTAGCCGACAATGCCTTGCTGACCGCGCATGGAGCGGGTCTGGTGCAGCGTGGCTTTATCCGCCGCAAACCCGAACGCGCCTACACCGCCGCCTGCATCGCTCGATATGACGTGCGCACCCCCGGCCCGGAAGCCGAGGCGGGTGCGCTTTCCGGTGGCAATCTGCAAAAGTTCATCATGGGCCGCGAGATGATGCTCGACCCCAAACTGCTGCTGGTGTCGCAGCCGACTTGGGGCGTCGATATTGGGGCTGCCACCGACATTCGCCAGCGCTTGGTGGCGATGCGCAACGCGGGGGCGGCAATCTTGGTGATTTCCGAGGAATTGGAGGAGTTGTTCCAGATCTGCGACCGCCTGCATGTGCTGCATAAGGGCCATCTGTCGCCGTCTTTGCCAACTGCGCAGACCAATGCAGAGCAGGTCGGCACCTATATGATCGGGGCAGGCGCATGAGGGTCAGCTTTATTCGCCGCGAGCGGGCCTCGCGTATGGCCATGCTGTTAGCCCCGATCGCAGCCTTTGCCTGTGCGATTGTGGCAAGCGTGATCCTGTTCACCTTGCTGGGCAAAGCCCCCGGTCAGGCGTTGTATTCGCTGCTGCTGGAACCGTTTCTGACATGGTATAACTTTTCCGAAGTCCTGCTGAAAATGGCCCCGCTGCTGCTGATTGCCCAAGGCTTGGCCATCGGGTTTCGCGCCAATGTGTTCAACATCGGGGCGGAGGGCCAGTTGATCATCGGCGCGATTGCAGCCTCGGCCCTGCCGGTGTGGTATCCGCAGGGCGATAGCGGCTTCATGCTGCCCGCGATGCTGGCGATGGGCGCGTTGGCGGGAATGGCTTGGGCTGGGATCGCCGCCATGTTCCGCACAAGGTTCAATGCCAATGAAATTCTGGTGACGCTGATGCTGTCGCTGATCGCCGCCCAAGTGCTGAATTACCTGCTGCTGGGGCCGTGGAAGGACCCGCATGGTTTTAACTTTCCGCAAAGCGTGATGTTTCCCGATGCGGCTTTGCTGCCGATCCTGCTGCCCGGCACGCGGGTGAATATCTCACTGCTGTTCGCGCTGGTGGCCAGTGCACTGGCCTATATCCTGATGCGCCACCGCTTTGCCGGTTTTCAATTGCTGGTCGGCGGGCTTGCCCCCCGCGCCGCCCGCTATGCCGGGTTCAGCGAAGCCCGCGCGATCTGGGTCAGTTTGCTGCTCGGCGGTTTGGCGGCGGGCCTTGCCGGAGCGGCAGAAGTGGCGGGACCCTTGGGCCAGTTGCAACGCTCGGTCTCGACCGGATACGGCTATTCGGCGATCATCGTGGCCTATTTGGGCGGGCTGAACCCTTGGGGCATCGTGATTTCGGCTTTCGTGATGTCGGTGATCTATATTGGCGGCGATAATGCGATGGTGTCGGCGGACCTACCGATTGCTGCGGTTTGGGTGTTCCAAGGCTTGCTGCTCTGCTTCTACCTCGCGGGCCTGACCTTCATCCGCCACAAGGTCAGCTTCACCCGCAAGCCACGGGCCACGCCATGAATGCGGTTGATTTCATTCTGGCCGGGATGCTGGCCGCTGCCACGCCGATGCTGCTGGCGGCTTTGGGCGAGATGGTGGTGGAACGTTCCGGCGTGTTGAACTTGGGGCTGGAAGGCATGATGGCGCTGGGCGCGGCTTTGGGGTTTATCACGACCTATACCTATCAAAGTCATGCTTTGGGCTTTCTGGCCGCGGGCTTGGGTGGGGCAGGGCTGTCGTTGCTGTTCGCGTTGATTGTGCTGGGGTTTGTCGCCAATCAGGTGGCGGCGGGGTTGGCGATTGGCATCTTAGGCACTGGGCTGTCCGCGCTATTTGGCAAAAGCTTTGAAAGCCTGACGATCAGCGGATTGCCGAAACTGGCGCTGCCGTTGCTGTCTGATCTGCCCGTGGTGGGAGTGCTGTTCGTGCAGGATGCGGTGGTTTGGTTGACGATAGCCCTCGCGCTGGCGATCTGGGCCACGATGAACCATTCAAAACTGGGACTGATCATCCGGGCGGTGGGCGAGAACCCGCATGCCGCCCGCGCGATTGGCTTTCGGGTGCTGCCGATCCGCTGCGCTGCGATTGGCTTTGGCGGAGCACTTGCGGGGATCGCCGGGGCCTATGCCTCGACGGTCTACACCCCGCTTTGGGCCGATGGCATGATCGCCGGACGCGGCTGGATCGCTTTGGCGCTGGTGGTGTTTGGCACTTGGCAAACCGGGCGGGTGGTGTTTGGCGCGTTTTTGTTTGGAGCTTTGTCGTTGGGCGAGTTGACGACGCAAGCGGCGGGCGTCAACATCCCGTCGCAGCTTTTGGCCTGCGTGCCCTATATCGTGACGATCCTGATGCTGGCGGTGATTTCTTCGAACCGGAGGCGGATGCGGCTGAACACGATTGCCTCGTTGGGGCAGCCGTTTGAAAAGTAGGCTTGCTGCATAGATCGCTGGGGGTTTCACACCCCCAGACCCCTGTGGGATATTTGAGCACAGAGGATGACAATTTTATTCAAATGGTTCGTAATAAGCGGCGGCAGACCGTCCCTCTCGCGGTGATTTAGCGCTCTGTTTGGCGAGGATTTCGACAAAGCTGCGCCCGGTCTTTGCCTCGGCACATAAGACGACCTGTGCCGCTGCCCGCGCATCCTCGCCCGCATCATGGTGCTGAAACTGCAACGACAGCGCCTTTTTCAGATGGCCCAGACCATGGCCGCCGTTGCCTTTGAACTCGGGCCAAGCGTGGCGCGCGATGGTGACGCTGTCGACCCAATGCAAGGCGGGCACATCGAGGCCATGCCAGCCACACGCCGCCTCTACCGCGCGCTGATCAAAGCGGGAGTGTTGCACAATCGGCTGCTGCGCCATCAGCGGCGCGAGGGCGGCGATCAGCTGCGGGAATTGCGGGGCGTGGCGAACGGCAGCGGCATCTATGCCATGCAGTTGGGTGTTGAAGTCGGAAAACGGCTCAGCAGGGTCGACCAGCAGGCTGAAATTGTCAATCTGGCCCCAATCATCGACGCAAGCGAGGCCAACCTGACAAATGCTATGCGCATTGCGGTTGGCGGTTTCGACATCAAAGGCGATGAAGCGATAGGGCGGGGTCAGATGGCCGGGGATCATCGCGCGGTCTTTGAATGGATCACAACACGCCCCAATATTCCGAAATCTGGTCAGGGCTGCAGTTTGACGCATCTGGCGATAGAAGGGCAAGCCTTGAACGGCGCTGTTAGACCTCAGCCGCCGCAGATCGCATTTGCGGCAGGCAACAGCCGTGGCAGCAGGATCGTCGCCAGCACCGCGCAGGCGGTCAGGGCGGCGATCAGCACGGTCGCGGCGGCCACGTCTTTGGCCTTGCCGATTGTGGGGTTTTCTGCGGGCGAGATCACATCGCAGAGATGCTCAAGCGCGGTGTTCAAGAGTTCGGCGATGAACACCAAGGCCACGGCAAACAGGGTCCGCGCCCATTCGGCGGCAGTGAAGTGCAAGCCCAGACCCAGCGCTGTCATCAACACGGTGGCCGCCAGATGCAGGCGGGCGTTATGTTCCTCGCGCAGGGCGGTGGCGAGGCCACGGCCAGCGTAGCGGAAGCTGCGGGCGCGGGCGGTCCATGAGAAGCGTGCGGGGGCGGGGGTGTCGGGGCGCCATGCCAAGGGCGAGGCGGGGCGCAAGCCGAGTTTATGCAAAGCGGTGCCGATGAGGCCGAGCAGGGCGATGAACAGGGTACAGCAGATCATCGGTTTGACGCTTTCTCTGCCAGCAGAGTAAAGGCGCTGTGCGGGGTGAGGGTCAGGTGCAGGGAGGCTTTGCCTTGCGCATCCGCGATCAGTTTACCGCCGATATCACCGCGCAGCAGATAGGCTTGATGCGGCTGTAACCCTGCAAAAGCAAGGCTTTGTACCTGACCCGGCTGGCGCGGATACAGCACCATCTCTAGCCCGCCTGCGGTATTGCGCGCTTTCGCTACCAAGGTCTCGGCATAATTCACCGCCTCAATATACGGCCCCGCGACCACCTGCGGTTGCATCAGCGCAGCCAGGCCACTCGCCCGGTGCGCCCGCGCCATTACCTCATGCGCCACGGCCCAAAGCGAGGCGTTTTCGCGATGCGACACCCCGGCGGCGATCACTTCGGGGCAATCCGTTTCCAGTAGCGTCAGCAGATCGCCCGCCGCCACTTCATCGCCGATCTCGCGCGCTGCCAGCGCCAACCCGGTATATCCTGCCGCCCGCGACGGGCCATAATTCCCCACATCCAGCCGCCAAATCGCCTGCCGCCACCCGCGTCCACGCAGCGCATACCGCAGGCTCTGCCACTGCCGCAGCGCCATATCGGGGGCGATGGCGTGCAGGTAAACGCACGGATAGCCCTGCATCAGCGCCCCGCCCACCGCCGGAGCCGCAATCCCGGTCAGGCTGGAGCGGAACGCCACCAGATCGCCTTTGGCCCCGATAAACTCAGCCTCCAGCCCGGCCCGCAGCGGCCCAGAAATCCGCAGCCAATGGTCAGTCCTGTGGCGGTTCGAATGGGCGCGGATCGCCGCGGCAGTGATCAGATTGCACAGGGGGTAGACCCAATGCGGCTCACACGGCAGCAGGCCAAGGCGAGAGGTTTCGTACTGCCGCGTCAGGGTCTCGATGATCTGCGGCTGGCTGTAGGTGAAGCTTTGCCCGCCGCTGATCTGCACCTGTGTCGCATCAAACGGATAGCCGCAGGCATTGGCACGCAGGGCGATTTGGGCGGCCACAAAACCCGCATACATGATGTTGCCTTGGGCAATCGGATCCGGATCGTGGCGCAGATTGCCCCACAGGTTTTCCCATGCCCAATAGCGCCAGACTTTCGGATTTTGTATCTTGATCAGCAGGTTATCCTGCGCCTGATGCAGATAGCCCTTACAGGCCGGAGCAAAGTGCGCCTGCACCAGCGCCAGTGCGAAAGCGACAAAATTCACCTGATAGCGCAAGGCTGCGGTCTGAAACGGGTCGCGATGCTCAAAGCCGTTGAATTGATCGGCGGGCTGCAAGGCGCGGTCCAAGAGCAGACGCAGGCGGGCAAGATCGGCGGGAGACAACTCGTCGGCAGAGGGGGCAGGTATAGGCAGGGCGGGACAGTTGGCGAGATGAAGGTTAAGCTGGGCGCGATGGTTCTGTGCGCGGTGCAGGGCGCGGCGCTGCCAGAGCCAGATCGCTGCAAAACCCAGTATAATCAGGGCGGGGGCGGTCAATTTTTGCGTCGGAGAGGGAGTGTTTTCCGCCGCAAGCCACGCCGCGCCCAGCCAAACCATCGGCGGTAGCAGCAGATTGCCCGTCGCAAACCAGATCAGCAGGGCCACGCCGAACAGGACGCCACCGGCCAGCATCGCCCCACTTGCGGCAAAGCCCGCTCCCGGTGCCATCAGCCCCAGCGCAAAGCCTGCCCAAGTCGCAGGTGCCAACAGCAGCAACGCCACAGCCGCGCCGAACAATGTGGCATAGACCCCCGCAGAGCACCGCAACAGCCTGCGGGTTTGTGGGCCATGTAGATGGCTCAATTTGGGGAACAGCAAAGGTTCCGCGTTTAGCAAACTACTTTGCATTGCAAAGCTACTCCACAAATAAAAGCTCAGGCCAAATCCGGTTCGGCATCGGGAAATGTGGCGGGCAAACTGGCGGCCAAGGGGGCCGCATCGCGCAGCACCTGCTCCAGCACGCTGAGGTAATCGAGAAACTGCTGCTGTCCGCTGGAGGTGATCGTCACCGCCGTATGGGGCCGGTTGTCTTCATAGCCCTTGACCACCGCCACCAGCCCGCTTTCCTGCAACACCTTCATATGGCGGCTTAAATTTCCATCGGTGAGGCCGCAATGTTGCTTCAACTCGGTGAACGACAGCCCTTTAGGATGGGTGATCAGCGCGGTCAGCAAACTTAACCGCGCTTTTTCGTGCATCACCCGGTCCAGCCCGTCATAGGCATATCGGGCGGTGGGTTTAACCATGATTGCGCCCCGCGAGATACAGGCACAGCGCCACCAGCAGCTGCCCCAGACCAAACGGCAGCCCCATCAACCACGGCGATAGCCCGCCAGTGCTGGCCAAAATCAGCGACGCAAGCCCGGCCAGAAAATACCACGCCCCTGCAATCCGCAGGCTGGCGGGCAGTCGCGCTCCCGCGCTGAACAGGCCAAGCGCGATCAGAATCTGCCACAATCCGGGTAGCAGTCCCATCGCCTCGGGCACGAATCGATAGAGCACAGCGGCGATGCTGGCCCCGGCAAGACCGGCTGGCAGGAAGGCTTCCGCCATGCTCCAGACGAACGGACCCGCCAGCCCGCCATGGTGACGCTTGGACAAAGCCCACATTTCCGTCCCGATCAGCGCCAGCGACAGCACTGCAACCCCAAGCCACAGCGTGAAATACTCCAGCGCCGTCTGCACACCCTGTTGATTTTGCCACATTGCCGCGATCAGCGCTAAAACCCCAGTTCCAGCCACCACCGTTGGCCCAAAGCCGCGAAACAGCCGCGCGCCCGCAATCTGGTTGCGGATCAGGGCTAAGTCAGCAAGGGCGCGGTTGATCTCGGTCATACCGCTTCCTAGTACGTACACTTTGCGTTGCAAAGTGCTTTGCTAAAGGCTTCAGGCTTTCACGGCACCAAACATATCGGTAAACGCGTTCCAGCGCAGGCCAGAGGCCGCGATTTCCGATTCCCTGTAAGCCTGAACCGATCTGGTGCTATTTGATCTGCTGATTGTTGACGAAGACATGGCCGTCCGGGCGGATTTCCACATCCGATTGCAGTACATCCTGATCTGGTCCGGCGTCTTTCGGCTTATCGGTCAACATCGCCAAGCCATAGCGCAGCCCGATCACCGCATCCGACGGGATCACGCCGCGCCGAATGAACTCCTCCAGCACCGCCATCCCGCCACTTATCCGGGCCGAGCCTTTGCCGGTGGGCACAGCCTTTGGGTCGCTGTTGTCCATCGTCAGCCCACCGCTGGCGGTGATCTTCGCCCCCAGCGCCTGCAGCACAAAACGGTTCAGATCCATCGCATAGATCACGGCATCCTGCTTCGCGAGGATTTGCGCCACCGACATCTTCATCACGCCCGACAGATCCAGATCAAACTGCGCCGGGTCATGCCCAAGCCCGGCGCTTGGGTCGAGCACCGCCCATCCCGCCGCATTGGTCGCGATATCGTCCAGCTTCAAGGCAAACTGCCAGGGGGCGGGCACCTTCCCCATCGGCAGCCGCGTCGTCATGCGCAGCGGGCCAAGGCTTAGCCCCACATCCTTCTGCCCCAGCTTTGGCAGATCCAGCGTGGCGGTTATCCCATCCATGCCGATCTCAAAGCTTAAGCCATCCGCAGCGAAATCGAAGCGGAAAAAGCTGGGCTTGGTTTCATAGCTCGCCGCATAGTCCAGATCAGAACCCGCATGGCTTGTCACCCCGCTGCTGCCCGAGTCCTTGCTTGTCAGCCGAACGACGAAGCCGGGCAGCATCAGCTTTGTCGCATCCACCTCACCGTCGCGTTCCGGCAAATTCAGCCAGTCGAAGCCAGCGGGCAGCGTCGCCATCAGGGTGATTTCCCCATCCCGCATCTCGCCGCGACTAAATTCTTTTGCACCAGTCTGGTCGTTTTCGGTCGAGGTATCGACACGAAACAGCGCCGAAGCCAGATGGACCTGCGCCTGCGCGGGGGGCTGCTGCGAGAAGGAAAATCCCGCGTCCAGTTTGCCGAAATCAAGATTGGCCACCGTCATGCTGCGGGCGGTGCCGCTGGTCTGCGCGGGGTCATCCGCCGCAAGCGCCACCGTCAGCTGTTCGGCCTGCAAGCTGAAGTCATTGCCCTGCGCGCTATGGCTGATCCGCAAGCGCGCCGCCACGCCACCAATACGCAAATCAAGCAAATCCTGCCCATCGCGCGTCCGCAGTTGCAACGGGCCAAGCAACCCAATCGTGACACTGCCATCGGCGGCATCGGTGGCCTCCAGCACCTCGGCCAACAGCAAAGGCTCGGTCGCACCACGCATCACCAGCCGCAGGTCGGTCAGCCGCAAGCCGTCTTTGAGCGGGGTGACTTCCGCGCTCAGCCGCATGCCCCGCGTCTCAGCTTGCGATTGCGCATTTTGCCACAGATCATCCGCCGTCAGCGCCAGCACTGGAAACGCCCATAGCCCCGCCAGTACCGCCCAGACCAACACCCGCATTCGGGCCTCCCTTGTTGCCACAAGTTCATCCAGTTTGCCTGCGCACAGCAAGCGCTATTGATAGCGCAACGCCTCAATCGGATCGAGCCTTGCGGCGCGGCGGGCCGGGAAATAGCCAAACACCACCCCGATCAGTGCCGAAAACCCAAAGGCCAGTGCCACCACCGCACCCGAGGGCGCAAACGGGATCGCCATGTACACCGAGCCGCCATAGGCAATCGCCAACCCCAAGCCGATGCCAATCGCCCCGCCCAAAAGCGACAGCACCACCGCTTCGACCAGAAACTGCAGTAAAACCTGCCCAGCACTCGCCCCCACCGCCAGCCTTATGCCAATCTCGCGCGTGCGTTCGGTGACCGAGACCAGCATGATATTCATGATGCCGATACCGCCGACCAACAGGCTGACCGCCGCCACTGACGAGAGCAGCCCGGTCAGCACGGTATTGATGCCGCCGAGCATATTCGACAGCTCTTTGCTGTCCGAGACGCTGAAATTATCCGGCTGCGTCAGCCCGATCCGCCGACGCTCGCGCAGCACAGCTTGCACCGCCGCGATACCATCTTCCGCGCTGATTGATTTGCGCAAGGCCACCGCGATGCTATCGACATTGGCATTGCCCTCCAGCCGCCGCTGCACCGCCTTGGCGGGCATCAACACCAGATCATCCTGATCCTGCCCAAAACTGCCCGAGCCGCGCGCAGACAGCACCCCCAGCACCTGACAGGCGACGTTTTTCACCCTTATACTTTGGCCGACCGGGTCAGAATTGCCGAACAACTTTGCCGCAACCGTTTGGCCCAGAACGCAAACCGCCGATCCGGCACTTTCCTCATGCGGCTCAAAACTGCGCCCCGTCCGCAGCGCCCAATTCTGCACGCGGGTGTAATCGCCACTGGTGCCATAGACCTGCGTCGCCGCATTGGCATTGCCGAACACCACAGTTTGCCCGGAACTGACCACCGGGGCGGCATAGCCCACCAGCGACAAATCCGCCAAAGCCTCGGCATCCTTCAGGCTAAACCGGGGGGCGGAGGCACCTCCGGTCGGCGGGCCAAAGCCGCGGGTGCCGGGGCGCACGGTCAGCACGTTGGTGCCGAGGGCAGCCACGCTGGCGCTGACCTGCGCCGAACTGCCTTGCCCGATCGTCACCATCGCGATCACCGCAGCGACGCCAATCACCACGCCCAACACGGTCAGAAACGTCCGCAGCTTGTTGCGGATGATGGTGGTGAAGGCGAGGCTGACGGTTTCCCACAACATCCTAAGCGCTCCGCGAGATCAGGGTAGGGGTGGCCTCATCGCGGCTCAGCTTGCCATCGGTGAACACCAGCAGACGTTGGGCGTAAGCGGCGATGTCGTTCTCATGCGTCACCATCACAATGGTGATGCCGTCGCGGTTCAGGGCTTGCAACAGCTGCATGATCTCATGGCTGCGCTGGCTGTCGAGGTTGCCCGTAGGTTCATCCGCCAAGATCACCATCGGATCACTGGCAAGCGCCCGCGCAATCGCCACCCGCTGCTGTTGGCCGCCCGAGAGCTGTGACGGATCATGGCCCTCGCGACCCTCTAGCCCAACCTTCTGCAAGGCCAACCGCGCGCGGGCAACACGCTCGACCTTCGGCAAGCCCTTATAGATCAAGGGCAATTCGACATTCTCCAAAGCCGATTGCCGGGCTAGCAGGTTGAAGCCCTGAAACACAAAGCCAAGGCAATGCCTGCGCAGCAACGCCCGGCGGTCTTGGTCTAGATCCTGCACCTCGACGCCCTGAAACAAATATTTCCCCGCCGAGGGCCGATCCAGACAGCCGATGATATTCATCGCGGTGGATTTTCCAGACCCCGACGGCCCCATGATGGCGACGAATTCTCCGCGTTCGATGCTAAGGTCCACCCCATCCAGCGCCCGCACTTCTGCCTCACCCCGGCCATAGGTGCGGGATACGCCGGAAAACTGGATCAACGGCGGCATCAGCGCGCCCCGGAGGTCTGGTCGGTGATCACCGCATCGCCCTCGGTCAGTTCACCCGTCACGACAGTAGAGCGCCCGTCCGTCGCCCCCAACACCACCGCGACCTCAGCAGGCACCCCCGCCTGCAACAGCCAGATCGACTTGCCACTGCCAAGGCCCGCAGAACCACGACTGCCGCGCGTGGGCAGGATCAGCCCGACCAGACCACCAGACGATCCACGCCCAGCCTCATGCACGGGGGGCGCATAGCGCAACGCCGCATTCGGCACCAGCAGCGCGCCCGCGACCTTATCCACCGTGATCACCGCCGTCGCCGTCATGCCGGGGCGCAGCAGGCCATCGGGATTATCCACTGACAACACCGCCTTATAGGTCACCACCTCATTGGTGGTTTCCGGGGCAAACCGCACTTGGGTGATCACCGCCGGAAAACTGCGGGCCGGATAGGCCTCAACCGTGAAATCCGCCACATCGCCAACCTTGACCTTGCCAATATCGGCCTCGTCAATATCGACCAACAGCTGCATCCGCTGCAGATCCTCCGCCAGCTTGAACAAAACCGGCGCCTCAAAGCTTGCCGCCACGATCTGCCCCGCTTCGGCGGTGCGATCCAATACCACGCCATTGATCGGGCTGCGAATCTGCGCCTTGCCCAGATCGGCGCTGACCAGATCGAGATTGGCCTCGGCCAAAGTCAAATCCGCCCGCGCAATCTCGACCGCCGCCTGCGCGCGCTGATCCGAGGCCTCATAACCCACCATATCCTTGCGTGTCGCCACCCCGCGCGCCGCCAACTCCTGTTGGGTTTTCAGCACCGCCGCCGCTTCCCGTGCCGAGGCTTCGGCTTGCGTCACCTTGGCCTTCGCCGAGGCCAGTTGTGCGCGCGCATTATCGACTTGTGCGGTCAGCTTGGTGGTATCCAACTGCGCCAGCACTTGGCCGACTTTCACCGTATCGTTGTAATCCACCAAAACGCTGGTCAAAGTCCCCGACAGTTCCGAGGACACCTCAACTTCCGTCGTCGGCTGCACCGTCCCGGTGGCTGTCACCACCACCACCAGATCGCCCTTGGCGACGGCTTCGGTCGTATAGCGCACCTCCGCCGTCCCGGCGCTGCGGCCGACATAATACCACGCCGCCGCCGCAGCCAAAACCGCCAGCACCAACACCACCCAAGGCCAACGCCGCCGCTTGGCCCCACCCCCGGCCAACATTCTGGCAATGTCATCGCTGCTTTGCATCTGCGTCCTTCGAGGCTTTGGGGGTTATACGCCACCTCCAGCACATTCCGTCTGCAACAGATGCGCCGCAGCGGCGGTTTTGCAAGCCCGGACCACAGCCTGCGCTTAACTGCCGCGATAGGTCGAATAGGCGAAGGGCGAGATCAACAACGGCACATGGTAATGCCCCTCTGCATCCGCCACGCCAAACCGGATCGGGATTTCGTCCAAAAACAGCACCTCACCCGAGGCTTGTCCCGAGGCCATCAGATATTCCCCGGCGCAAAACACCAGCTCATAAACCCCCGCCGTCAGCGCCTTACCCTCCAACATCGGCGCATCGGTGCGGCCATCGGCATTGGTCACGGTTTCAGCGATTTTCTTGTGGCTCATCCCGCTGATCCGATACAGCATGATCTTCACCCCATGCGCAGGCTTGCCCTTCGCCGTATCCAGCACATGCGTGGTCAACTTGCCCATCTTCGCCCCCATTTTGCGCCAGCCTACCCCAGCTTGCTCGCCCCCGCACCCCCTGCCAAGCCGCAAAACTCCTTTCGGGATTATTTGATAAACCTGCGTCGATATTCGATATAGTCTGAAACAAAAGGAGTCCCCCATGCCCCGCTACCCCCGCGATTTCCGAGGCCATGGCCCCGATGCGCCCGACGCTGCTTGGCCGGGTGGTGCCAAAATCGCGATATCTCTGGTGCTGAACTACGAAGAAGGCGGCGAGAACAACATCCTGCACGGCGATGGCCAGTGCGAGGCGTTTCTGTCTGACATCGCAGGCGCTGCCCCTTGGCCCGGTCAGCGCCACTGGAACATGGAATCGATCTACGATTACGGCGCCCGCGCGGGCTTCTGGCGGCTGCACCGGCTGTTCACCGACATGGATATTCCGGTGACGATCTACGGCGTCTCGACCGCGCTTGCCCGCAACCCCGAACAAGTCGCCGCGATGAAATCGGCGGGGTGGGAGATCGCCAGCCACGGCCTGAAATGGGTCGATCACCGCGATATGCCGATTGAGGAAGAACGCCGCCAAATCGCCGAGTCGATCCGCCTGCACACCGAAGTCGTCGGCGAGCCGCCGCGCGGCTGGTACACGGGCCGCTGCTCGCTCAACACCGTCGATCTGACCGCCGAAACCGGCCAATTCGACTGGATTTCCGACACCTATGACGACGATCTGCCGTATTGGCGCGAGGTGGGCGAGCGCGACCAGTTGGTGATCCCCTACACGCTGGAAGCCAACGACATGCGCTTTGCGACAGCACCGGGCTACATCGAAGGCCAGCAGTTCTTCCAATACTTGAAAGACAGTTTTGATACCCTCTATGCCGAGGGCCAAGAGGGCAGGGCGAAGATGTTCTCCATTGGCCTGCACTGCCGCCTGATCGGGCGTCCGGGCAAAATCGCCGGGCTCAAGCGCTTCCTCGACTATGCAAAATCCCACAATCACGTGTGGTTCCCCCGCCGCATCGAAATCGCCGAACATTGGGCAAAGGCCCATCCGCACAAGCGCTTCGAGCGGCCTTCTCAGATGACACGTGAGCGCTTCATCGCCGCCTATGGGAGCATTTTCGAACATTCACCCTGGATTGCCGACCGCGCCTTCGATCTGGAACTCGGCCCCGCCCATGATAGCGCCACAGGCCTGCACAGCGTCCTCGCCCGCAGCTTCCGCACGGCCAGTCCCGCCGAACGCCTCGGCGTGCTGCAAGCCCACCCCGACCTTGCGGGCAAACTCGCCGCCGCCAAACAACTCACGGCTGACTCGACCGCCGAACAGGCCAGCGCCGCGCTCGATGCCCTCACCGATGCCGAGCGCGCCCAATTCCAAACCCTAAACACCCAATACACCCAAAAACACGGCTTCCCCTTCATCATCGCCGTGCGCGACCATACCAAAGCGCAAATCCTGCAAGCCTTCCAAAGCCGCATCGCCAACGACACCGAGACCGAATTCAAAACCGCCTGTGCCCAAGTCGAACGCATCGCCGCACTGCGCCTGAAGGATCAACTGCCATGAGCCAATATTACACCCCCCCCGGTGGTCTGCCCGCCCAAACCACCCTGATGACGGGCCGCGCGGTGTTCACCAACGCCTATGCCTTCATCCCGAAAGGCTGCTTTTCCGACATCCTGACCAGCTGCCTACCGGGCTGGCGCGGGACCAAACTCTGGCTGATCGCGCGGCCCATGTCTGGCTTTTCCGAAACCTTCAGCCAATATGTGATGGAGGTGCAACCGGGCGGCGGCTCTGACGCGCCCGATGCGGAAACTGGCGCGGAACATTTCCTGTTCGTCACTGGCGGCCTGATCACCCTGACCATCGACGGTATGGGCTACGAGTTGGACGCAGGCGGCTACGCCTTCATCCCGCCCGGTGCCACATGGCGCCTGCTCGCCGAAGGCAAGCAACCCGCCCGCTTTCACTGGATTCGCAAACTTTACGAGCCCGCCCCCGGCGTCGATATCCCCCCCGCCTTCGTGATCAACGAAAAAGACGTGAACCTCAGCCTGATGCCCGACACCAATGGCGTCTGGGGCACCACCCGCTTCGTCGATCCCAATGATGTGCGCTACGATGCCCATGTCAATATCGTCACCTTCCAACCCGGAGGCGTGATCCCGTTTGAAGAAACCCATGTCATGGAACATGGCCTCTATGTGCTGGAAGGCAAAGCGGTTTACAAACTCAACCAAGACTGGGTCGAGGTTGAGGCAGGCGATTTCATGTGGCTGCGCGCCTATTGCCCGCAAGCCTGCTACGCCGCAGGCCCCGGCCGCTTCCGCTATCTGCTCTACAAAGACGTCAACCGCCACGCCAACCTGCGCGGGCCGGGTGGCTATCGGCCAAACCGCTAAATCTGCCTAAAACTTAGCTAAAATTATCATCCTCTGTGCTCAAATATCCCACGGGGAGCGCGAGGGGTGTGAAACCCCTCGCTTGTCCAGAAGTCCAAGGCGCACCATGTCCGATATCCGCCCCGAACCCCTCACTGCAGCAGCCTTCGCCCCATTCGGCGATGTGCTGGAGGCGACGGGCGATTTCCGCCTGATCAACGACGGTATGTGCCAGCGCCACCACGACCGCGCCCGCCTCGACTTCGCCCCCGAGGTCAGCCCGCAAAACCGCCCCGGCCTCTCGATCTTCAACGCAACCCCGCGCCAACTTCCCTACAGCTTCGATCTGATCGAGCGTCACCCCGAGGGCTGCCAAGCCTTCATCCCGATGACGCAAAACTCGTTCCTCGTCATCGTCACCAACAGCCCAGCCGACAAACCCCGCGCCTTCCTGACCAATGGCGCGCAAGCCATCAACCTGCACCGCGGCACATGGCACGGCGTGCTCACCCCGCTGCAAGCCCCTGGCCTGTTCGCCGTCATCGACCGCATCGGCCCCAGCGCCAATCTTGAGGAATACCGCTACCCGCAGCCGTGGGTGGTGTCAGCACTCTGACTCCGGTACATATTTCCAAGCCTTCTCAAGCCGTTCCTTGCTGAAGGCAATCGCCACCCCATTGAGCGTATGGGTACAGCAAGTACACCACGGTTCAATCGCTTCGGCTGTTAAATCCGGCGCGACCCTTTCCAACTGGTTCGCCGCATTCACCCGCAATCCGCTCCAATAGCTGTTTTCACCTAAGCGCACAAAGTCGCGCTCCTCATCCACGCGCCGCGCCACCATATGATAAAGTGCATCCCTGTCTGCAATCCGGGGCAGGGCCTCGGACACCACCTCATCCCAATCCCGCCCCAGCCGTGACAGCAAAAACCGATAGAGCGGCGTGTAGTCCAGCCCATGCCGATGTCCCGGATGCATCGAGCCACGCATCCTTTCATCTTTCATACTGGCTTTGGTATGGCGCTCCCACCGCGCCTCGCCACCGCGATCGCCATGCTCCACATGATGCGTCCGCGTATTCACGCGGCGATACAGCGGCTCTTTTTGCCCGCCCCGCATCACTTACAACTTGATATCATAAGTCACCCATTTCGCCTTCTCGGCGACCCGGTCATATAAGCCCCGCGCGCGGTAATTGTCCTCTGCGGTGATCCAGCGGATCAGCGACCAGCCCCGCTTGCGGCCGACATCCGCCACGCCTTCCACCAAAGCCTCCGCCGCCCCCGATCCTCGCGCCTCAGGCCCGACAAACAGATCGTCGAGAAATCCGCCAATACTCGCCGACAATGGCCGCGCATAGCTGCGGTAATGCGCGATCCCCACCACCACACCATCGACCTCTGCCACCAAACCTTCGGTGCCATGCGCGGGGTCCATCAGCCAGCTCCAGACCCGCGCCCGCATCTCCTCGGTCTGCGCCACGCCATAAAACGCCGCATACCCCGCATAAAGCCGCTCCCAAGCCGCCAGATCCCCTGCCGCCACTGCCCGAACAATCATCGCGTTTCCCCCCATCCCATGTCGCCCCCAGCCTAGCCAAGCTGGGGCGTCCCCGCTAGTCTGCGGCTCATGAAATTGCTCAGCTATAACATCCAATACGGCTATGGCGCGGACGGCCACTACGACCTTACCCGCGCCGCGAAAGTCATAGGCGCCGCCGATATCGTCGCCCTGCAAGAGGTCGAGCGCCACTGGTCGCGCACGCGCCACGACGACCAACCCGCGATCCTCGAACGCCTCTTGCCAAACTATTACACAGCCTACGGCCCCGGCTTTGACATGGACGCCTCGACCACCGATGGCAGCCGCGTGATCAACCGCCGCCGTCAGTTCGGCACCATGATCCTGTCGCGCTGGCCGATCCTGTGGAGCCGCCTGCATCTGTTGCCAATGCGTCGGATGCTCAGCCCGCTCAACACCCAAAACCCCGCGCTTGAGGCGCTGATCCAAACCCCGCTCGGCCCGATCCGCGTGATCTCATTGCACCTCGCCCATGTCGGCACCGAAGAACGCCTCGCCCAAATCGGGCACCTGCTGCATCTGCACGCCCAAATCCCCCGCACGGGCGGCCCATGGAGCGGCACCGACGACGAGCCTTCCCGCAACTGGACCGAATCCCAGCCCGAGCCGCCCTGCCCACAAACCGCGATCTGGATGGGTGATTTCAACTGCGAACCCGGCAGCGCGGAACACGCCCGGATCAGCGGCCAAACCCCTTACCACCCCGGCGCGCTCTATGCCGATGGCCTGACCAACGCGGTCGCGCATCTGGGCCAAACCGTGCATACACATGAGAAAATCATCGCCGGAGTAACCCGGCAGCGCCAGTTGGACCATTGCTTTGTCACGGGCGACCTTGCCCCATATCTGCGCCGGGCTTGGACCGACAACAGCGAAATCGCCTCAGACCATCACCCGCTTTGGGTGGAACTTGGCGCGGCGGGGTGAACCCCGCCCTACTCCTTGTTCAAAACAGCGTCCGATATCCGGTAGGGCGGGGTCCACCCCGCCGCGCGTTAGACTCTCCGCAAAACCGCCTCAAACGCTGCCAAGAACGTATCCACATTCGCCTTTGAGAACACCAGCGGCGGCCTGATCTTCAAAACATTCGACCTTGGCCCGGTGGCCGAGATCAACACCCGCGCCTCGCGCAAGCCATTGACGATCCGCCCGGTTTTCGCAGCATCCGCCGCCAGCGGCCCGCCCGAGACAATCTCTTGCCCCAAAAACAACCCCGCCGCCCGCAACGGCCCAAGGCAGTCAAACCGCGCCGCCAGCCCGCGCAGACCATCGGCAAAATAGCCGCCTACCACCCGCGCATTTTCCTGCAAGCCTTCTGACTTGATCACCTCCAGCACCGCCATCGCCGTCGCTGCTGCCACCGCATTGCCGCCGAAGGTGTTGAAATACCGCGCTTTTGCGCCGAAAGCCGCGATCACCTCGGGCCGCATCACCAGCCCCGCCACCGGATAGCCATTGCCCATCGGCTTGCCCAAACTCACCAGATCCGGCACGATTCCATGGCGCTGAAACCCCCACATCGTCTCGCCACAGCGGCCAAACCCCGGCTGGACCTCGTCGGCGATAAACACCCCGCCCGCCGCGCGGATCGCTGCAACAGCCGGTGCCAGAAACCCCGCAGGCCCCTCAAACACCCCATCCGAGGAGAAAATCGTATCGACAATCAACCCCGCAGGCTTGATGCCATGCCGCAGCATATCGTCAATCGCCGCCTGCACTTCTGCCGTAAACGCAGCCCCCAAATCCCCCGTCATCCGCAACGGATCAGGCGCGCGGACGGTGCGCACATGCTCACCCAGAGCGACGCCTTCACCCAAAGACGGAGACATTCCCGCAATCGCGTAAGTCACGCCATGATAAGCGTTTTCCGTGACGATAAACCCGGTGCCGCCGGTATGGGCGCGGGCAATCCGAAACGCCAGGTCATTGGCCTCAGACCCGGTGCAGGTGAACATCACATGGGAAAGCTCGGTGGGAAACGTCGCCAGCAACCGCTCGGCATAATCCAGCACGGTGTCGTGCAAATAGCGGGTATGGCTGGAAAGAATCGCCGCCTGTTTCGCGGTTGCCGCCACCACGGCGGGGTGACAATGGCCCACCGAGGCCACATTATTATATGTATCTAAATAGGCGTTGCCGTCGCCGTCAAAGAGCCAAACGCCTTCCCCCCGCACCAGATGCACCGGGGTTTCATAGAACAACCGATAGGCAGGCCCCAAAGCCTTTGCCCTGCGCGCCACCAGCGCTTGATCCTCTGCCGACAAATCGCCTTTGCCGGGCACATAGGCATTCACCATGGTTCCGTCGTTTTTCATAGGGCCTCCAAGGCGTTAAGCAGATTGGCGCGGGGCACGGCGGCAAGAGACGTTAACCCCTCCCGCGCCGTCGCCATATTGCGCAGAATATAGGGCGCGTTATCAGGGTAGCGCTGCGCCCGCGCCGAGGCGACGGTGATCGTCGTCAACATCCGCGTCGCCACCAGATCGGGGAACACCTGCCGTTCTGGCAGGGTCAGCGGCAACACCGCATGATAGGCGCGGGCGAAGTTCAGCAGGCTTTCCAGCGGCTTACTCGGATCAACGCAATAAGACGCCGCAACCGCCGCATCGCAGATCAGCGGCGTATGCACCATATCGCCAAAATCCAGAACCCCAGCGATCTCATCAGGATTGTCCGGTGATACCAGCACGTTATGCGGGTTCAGATCGTTATGCACCACCTGCCAGCGCAGCCCTGCCAACGCGGGCGCTATTGCGTCAAACCGATCCAACGCCGCTCCCGCCAGCCCTTGCAAATCATCTGGCACCGCAGGCAGCATCGGGCGCAATGCACTGGCTTGCTTGATATCCCACTGCAACACATAGCCCGCCGCCGGATGCGCAAACCCGGCCAGTCCCAGCGTCAACCGCGCCGCCATCCCGGCCATCGCGCGGGCCTGCACCGGGCTGCGCGGGGTCAAATGCTGCGGCACCCCTTCCAGATAGGTCAGCAGCCGCAACGTGCCATGTGGCGTGCTCACCTCGGTCGCCCCGCTGGTGGTGCGGATCACCTGTGGCACCGGCAGCCCCGACCCCTCCAGATGCAGCAACGCCTTGGTCTGCAAATCGGTGACCTCAAACGGCTCGGCGGGGTTGGCGAGTTTCAGCACATAGGCCTGCCCCGGTGTGGTGAGGCGGATGTTCAGATCGCGTTCCGATGTCAGCCGTTTCAGCGCACCTTCTACGCCAAAATGCGCGCGCGCAAGATTTGCAGCCTCGGCATCGCCGAGCGTTGGAGGGGCAGAGGACAACAGCTCGCCCAAGCGCGTATCGGTCATGGCAATCCCGGTTCTGGTCGGGCGCATCAGGCCTTCAAGGTGGCGAAGTGTCAAGCGCTGCGGCGCAGTTTTGATCGGGCAGGGCAGGGCGCAGAGCTTAACAAGCCCTTAATGCCATGTATCTAACCCTTTGAAATCATATAACCCATCGTCTTGTCCACGCGTGGACACTGACCCCGCCGCAGCCAACCCCCTTGCCCCGCGCCCGCCTTGCTCTAGGTTGCGAGATAACAAAGGAACCCCGATGCCCCCCGCCCTGATTGTCGCCCACGGCCAACCCTCCAGCCCCGGACCCGCCGCGGCGGAGCTGGCTGATCTCGCGGCCAAAGTGGCGGCACATCTGCCCGGCCAAACCGTCGCCTCCGCCACTCTCGCCGAACCCGAGGCCCTCAGCGAAGCCATCGCCAAACTCGGCCCCGGAGGCCTGCTGTTCCCCGTCTTCATGGCCGGAGGCTGGTTCACCCGCACCCACCTTCCCGCCCGCCTGACAACCGCAGGGGCGCAAGGCTGGCAAGTGCTGGAACCGCTCGGCTGCCTCACCACCCTACACGACCTCGCCGTGAAAACCGCCGCCGAAGCGCTGCAAACCCGCGCGGGCCCGATCATCCTCGCGGCCCACGGCTCATCCAAAACCTCGGTCCCCTCCGACATCGCCTATCATGTCGCCAACAAAATCCGCGCCGAACTGGGCTGCGCGGTCCAGGTGGGCTTCATCGACCAATCCCCGCAACTGAAAGACCTGCCCGGCCTCGGCCCCGAAGCCCTCTGCCTGCCGTTCTTCGCAGCCTCCGGCGGCCACGTCACCACCGACATCCCCGAAGCCTTGGTCCGCGCAGGTTTCACCGGAACCCAACTCCCCGCCCTCGGCCTGCGCCCGGAAATCCCCGCCCTGATCGCCGAAGCCATCCGCGCCGCAAGCCCGGTTTGCCTGCAAGAATGTCGGTTTAAGCATGGATAACGCGCATTTAGCTCAGCGTTGCGTGCCTCCGGCGGAGAATTTAGGCCAATGTGAAAGAGTAGAGAAAGGGTCGTCCTCTGCGCTCAAATATCTCCGCCGGAGGCTGCTGAACTGTCAGCCCGCGCGGCCTCAGACGGTATGCAGGTACAGATCGAAATCGACCTCTGACACCGTCCGCATCACCCGCGCATATTCGGCTGCTTTGATCGCGGTGAAGGTGCGGTGCATATCCTCGCCCAAGGCGTCCTTCAGGAACGTCGAGGCCTTCGCCGCCTCAATCGCCGAGCGCCAGTCCACCGGAATCGGCGGCGCATCCGAGGCATCGGTGTAGCCATTCCCGGTGGTTTCCGGCCCCGGATCCATCTTGTTCGCCATGCCATACCGCACCCCGGCCAGCACGGTGGCCGCCACCAGATAGGCATTGGCGTCCACCCCTGCCGGGCGATGTTCAATACGGCGCGCGCGGATGTCGCCCGCAGGGATGCGCAGGGCGACCGAGCGGTTGTTCACCCCCCACGTCGGGCTGACCGGCGCGTAGGAGTTTGAGGCAAACCGCCGCCATGAATTGGCATGAGGCGCGAAAATCAACATCGACTCGGCCATGGTGGCGCGCAGGCCGCCGATGGCGTGCAGGATGGTGTCGTTATACTGGCCCTCGACTGCCTCGATGAACACGTTCTTGCCAGCGTCATTCAGCATCGAGACGTGAAAATGCATGCCCGATCCGGCGTAATCCTCATTCGGTTTCGCCATGAAACAGGCGGTCACGCCATGCTGGCGGGCGTGATAGCGCACCATCCGCTTGAGCCGCAATAGATCATCCGCCGCCTGCATCACATCTTCGCGGTAATGCAGGGTCAGCTCATACTGGCCGGGGGCAAATTCGGAAATCAAGGTTTCCGCCTTGATACCCGCCTTGGCGGCGTCGGCGTAGATATCGTTAAACAGCGGCAACATCCCGTGCAGCTGATCCACCGAATAGACATCGGTTTTCGAGTTCCGCCGTCCGTCCAACACATCGCGCGCGGGCACCATTTTGCCCTCGGGGGACCGCTCGTTCGCCAGCAGGAAGAATTCCAACTCGAACGCGCCTGCCGGGTGCAGGCCCGCGGCGGCCAAGGCATCGACTTGGCGTTGCAGGGCATGGCGGGGGTCGGAACTCATTGGGGTGCCGTCAAGGTTATAGACGCACATCAGCACTTCGCCGCGCGGCGGCTTGCTGGCGTGGATCGGGCGCAGGGTTCCCGGTAGCGGCCAAGCGCGACGGTCGCCGTCGCCCTGGTCCCAGATCAACCCAGTTTCATGCACATCCTCGCCGCAGATATCGAGGCCCAGGATCGAGATCGGCAAATGTCGCCCGGATTTGAACATGCCCAAAAGCTCATGCCGCCGGATGATCTTGCCGCGGCCAATGCCATTGGCATCGTGCAGCACGATGTCAAACGCTTCGATCTCGGGATGCGCGTCCAGAAAGGCTTCAGCCTCGGCGACGGTGGAACCAGAGGGGCTGTGAGTATCGGTCATGGTTATCTCAAAACAATTCGGACAGGGTTTCGTCAAAGGCGGCGATCAAACGATCGACCTGACGTTTCTTGGTGGCGGGGCTGATCAGCATCATGTTGTGGAAGGGGGCAATCAGGCAGCCCCGGTTCAAGAGGGCGACATGCAGCGCGGATTCCACGGATGGTTGATGCGCCAAGGCGGCTTCGGTGCCATTGTGCAACGGGCCGGGGGCGCAGATGAACTCCACCCGCGCACCAACACGCACCACATGCCACGGCGCTTTGTGCCGGGCGATGGATTTGCCAAGACCCTGCGCCAGACGGTGTGCGAGGCTTTCCATATGGGCATAGTTTTTCGTGGTCATTACGCCCGCGAGAGTGGCCTTCAGGCAGGCGAATTGCATCGGATTGGCCGAAAGCGTGGTGCCCATGCCGGAATGGCCGGGGCTGCGGGCAGCGTTGGCCGCCTCATACCGCGCGGCGGTTTCCGGGGTCAGACCCCAGACAGCGGTGGGCATCCCGCCCGCCACGCATTTGCCAACCACAAAGATATCGGGCGTTAGGCCATACACGCCCGTATAGCCGCCGAGCCCGCTGGAGATCGTATGCGTCTCATCCATCATCAACAGCGCGCCGTATTTCAGCGACAGCGCGCGCAGCCCATCGTGGAAGCCGGGGTCGGGGAGGACCATGCAAGAATTGGTCATCACTGGCTCGGTCAGGATTGCCGCGATGTCACCCTTGGCAAGCGCCGCCTCTACCCCGGCCAAGTCATTGAATTCGCAAGCGACAGCACCCGAAGTCAGATCGGCGACTTGCCCCATCAGCCCTGCGCGATTTTGTGTAACGCCGTTGGAAAGCTCCACCATCGCGTCATCGACGGTGCCGTGATAGCAGCCGTTGAACACCAGAATTTTCGCACGGCCCGTGATGGCGCGGGCCACCCGAATGGCGAAACGATTGGCATCGGTGGCGCTGGTGGCGATCTGCCAGCGGAAATCACCGAAGCGTTCCGTGAGCAGGCGGCCTGCCTCCAAAGCATCCTCGGAGGGCAGCATATAGGTCAGCCCGCGCGTCGCCTGATGCCGAATGGCTTTTGCGACCGGGGCGGGCGAGTGGCCAAACATGCTGCCAGTGTCGCCCAAGCAGAAATCGTCGATCTCATAGCCGTCAATATCGGTGATCCGTGCGCCCTTGGCCTTGGTGATCAACGGCAGATGCGGCATCGGCCAGTCTTTCATCCAGTGCAAAGGCACACCATCGAGGAATATATCCGCACCTTTGTCGAGTGCCGCGCGGGCCTTTGGGCGGCCTTGCGCAAAACGTTTGGCTTCGCGCAGGCGCAGCTTTTGCAGACGGTCTGGGTGAATTCCGGCGATCAGAGACTCGGACATCAGGGGTACCTTTCAGGACTTGACGCCTTATGCCAAATAATTTGATCAAAAGAAAGGGGCGCGACAGCCGCGCCCCGAAATCGGAATTCGCGCGAATTCCGTCTACGATTTTCGCGCGAAAATCGGCTACCTTGCCACCCGCACCTCGATCATGCGTGGCCCGCTGTGTGGCTGGATCAGCGCCGCGTGCAGCGCTTCTGGGTCCAACGCCACGCTCGCAAACGGCAAGTCGCAGGCGGCGGCAAACGGCTCCATGTTCAGGGGCGAGGGCGAACACCCGATCACCTCGGTATTTGCCCCACGCATCGCATCGGCGATCTCGCCGAAGGCCGCGTTGTTCCACACGACATAGGTGATCGGCAAACGCTCATCCACCGCCGTGCGCAACTCACCGGGGCTGAACTGCAAGCCGCCATCGCCGATCAGGCAGATCACCTGTTCGCCCGGTGCCGCCAGTGCCGCGCCAACAGCCGCCCCCGGCCCGAAGCCCAAAGCGCCGAAACCCGTCGCGGCATTGAAGAACCCTCCCGCGCGGTCATGATCGTAGTAGAGGTTCGCGGCATAAATCGCTTGGGTGCTATCGCCAACGATCAAAGCCCCCGGCACGGCAGTGCGGATAGTCTCGACCATTTCTAGCCGCCCCGGCATCAGCACGTCCAATTCTGCTAATTCCGCCCTTGCTGCCTTGCGCGCGGCCGCAGCCCGGCCAGCCCCATCGGCCTGCTTCGGCGCGACGAGCTGCAAAAGCGCCACCATCACCGCGCCCGCATCACCGTGCAGCGCAACGCCAGCCTTGTGCCGCCGCAACTGCTTGGCGCAGATATCCACCCGGATCATCTCCGACAGATCCGGGAAACCACCGCGCACATACATGTCGTAGTCTGTCGGGCCAAATTCGGTGCCAATCGCCAGCACCTGATCTGCCGTTGCGATCAGCGCACGCGGCGCATCCAAGCTGGGCGAGGCAGGCACCACCAGCGGATGACCATACATCATGCCCCGCGCATTCACCGTCTGCACAACCGGAGCGTCCAACTTCTCGGCCAAGGCCTGCAACGCCGCCTCTTGCCCGCGCGCGCCACCGCCAGCCAAGATCACCACCGACTGCGCCGCGTTCAACTTCGCCACCGCCGCCGAAACATCCGGCACCGCCGCCACGGGCAACGCGGCAGGCGCAGGCAATTCTGCACAGTCCAATGGCATCACATCGGTCGGCACTTCGATATGCACAGGCCCCGGCCGCCCCGTCGCCATCGCGGCGAAGGCCCAGTCCAAAACCTCACCGACCTCAGACGCATCCCTGATCTGCCGGGTTGGACACAAAGGCCGCACCATCGCAGCCTGATCCGGCAACTCATGCAGCAAGCCCAGCCCCAGCCCCAAAGAATCGCGACGGTTCACCCCCGAGATCACCAGCATCGGCACCGAATCTGCCGCCGCTTGCCCCATCGCGGTCAGCGCGTTCAAAATCCCCGGCCCGGTGATCACCAAAGCCACCCCCGGCTTACCGGAAACCCGCGCATAGCCATCCGCCATAAAGGCACAGCCCTGTTCGTGCCGCGCCGTCACATGGCGCACCGAACTGCCCGACAGTCCGCGATACATTTCCACCGTATGCACGCCGGGAATACCGAAAATCACCTCAACCCCGCGCGCAGCCAGACCTTCAACCAAACGCTCACCAACCGTTTTCATGCCGCCATTCCTTGCTTCAACGCGGCATAGCGTGCGATCCGCTTGCACGCCTCAATCACCAAAGCATCGTCTTGTGTCAGGCTGATCCTGATCCAGCCCGCCAGTGCCGCGCCAAAGCTTTCGCCCGGCATCACCGCGACACCTTCATCGGCCAGCAGCCCCAAAGCAAAACACTCTCCACTCAGGCCCGTGGCGTTCACATCCACCACGGTGAACATCCCGGCATCGGGCTTATGCACCCGCAACCCATTCACCCCGTTCAGTTGTTCATAAATCAACGCAGCGCGGCGCGCGAAGCGTTCTGCCATTCCCTGCGCCACTTCCGAAGGGGCCGACACCGCCAAAGCCGTCATATCGGCGATGAAGGGTTGGTTGCCGAACAGCATGGTTTCCGCCACCGGCAGCAGCCGCGCCGAGAATTCCTCGGGCCCGACGCACCAGCCAGAGCGGAATCCCGGTGCCGCGTGCGATTTCGAAATCGAGGCCGTCACCACCACCCGATCGGCCAGATCGGCATTGTCCAACGGTGAGGCAAAGGTGCCACCCGCAAACACCAATTCCTCATAAACCTCATCACTCAGCATCCACAGATCATGCTGCTTCGCCAAAGCCCCCAAGGCCGCAATATCATCCCCCGTCAGAATAGCCCCGGTGGGATTGTGCGGCGTGTTCAGAAAAATCATCCGGCTGCGCGGGGTGATCCGGGCGGCCACATCCGCCGCCTGCATCCGAAAGCCATGCTCGGCCCGCAGCGGCACCGGCACTGCAACCGCGCCCGTGGAAGCAATCAAGCCCTCGTAAGTTGCATACAAAGGATCGCCCACCAGCACCTCATCGCCCGGCCCGGTCAGCGTCAGTAGCACCGCATAAAGCGAGGTTTGCGTGCCGGGCAGGCAGGCAATTTGCTCCGTCGAAATCGCGCGGCCCGTCCGCTTGGAATAGCGCGCAGCCAAAGCCTCAAGCAAAGCAGGCTCGCCCCGGCCATTGGAATAACCCAGACGCCCGGCATCCATCGCCCGTTGCGCTTCCGCGATCAAAGCGGGCGGAGTGGCGACATCCGGCTCGCCAATCGTCAGTTGAATGACAGGCTTACCCGCAGCTTGCAGAGCCTTGGCGCGGGCGTGAACCTCCCATTTTGCTCCACCCAGATGGGCAAGACGGTCGGTGATGGCGGCATATTTCATGGCAAAGTCCGATCTGGCTGATAAGCAGCAACAAGGTCAATGTTCAGAATGGCGCCCACAGAAGTCAGCGCGATGGCGGGGATTTCGCCAAGGGCGAAGGCTTCGGGCAGGATCGAGCCTTCCAGCCACAACCCGTCAATCACCCCATTGCAGGCGATGGCGTCGCGGCGCAGTTGCGCATCGCTGACAGGGCGGGGTAGGGCGGCAATTAGCCCCTGCAACATGTTGCGAAACGCCAAATAGTTCGCGGTGTGAATCTCGCGCATCGCGGCATCGCGGCGCACATCATGCACAAAAGCCGCCCATAGCCCCACCGCCACCGGGTCCGCCACCGGAGGGCTGACCGATGCCACCACGAAATTCGCCAGCCGCGCCATGGCGTCATCCGGTCCGCCATGCAGCACGGCTGCTGAATCCGTGGTCATCCGTTCCATCAGCCGCTGATAGGCGACGCGGGTGAGGTCTTCTTTCGAGGTGAAGTAATGCCGGATCAGCCCCGGTGTGACGCCCGCACGCTCAGCAATCGCGCGCACCGTTGCCGCATGAAGCCCGCCTTCCGCAACCAGATCGAGCGCTGCCGCGATCAAATCCTCGCGGCGACGTTCTTCACTTTCCCGGCGATAGGGGCGGCGGTCTGCCATAGCGGGCCATTCTTGTTATACGATTGTGTAATTCAACCTTAATATGAGACGGAGTTGCAGGTGTTGCAAGTCTTACGGAAAATTTTGCTGGGTTGTGCGCAAAACGCCAATGCTGCGCACAGGCGCTAGTTTAGCGCAAATTGGCCTGACCACAAAGCGGTGAAATCTAAGGCGGGCTAGGACTTTGCCCTAATGGCTCTGCCGCTTGGAGGCGGCGGTGACATCCGCCACATCCTTGTGGATGATCACATCGGTCTGCGGATAGGCCTGCAAAATCGCCCGCCGCAGCGCCGCCCCAATCGCATGGGCGTCGCGCAAAGACTGCTCGCCATCCAACTCGATATGCAGGTTGACGAAGACCTTGCTGCCCGCCATCCGGGTTTTCAGATCATGAAAGCCGCGCACCCCCGGCCAAGCGGCGGCCATATCCGCAATCCCGGTGACAATCGCGGGATCAGCGGTGCGGTCCATCAGCGCATCAAACGCCCCCTTGCCGATCCGCAGTGCCCCCACCGCCATAATCGCCGCCGCCGTCAAGGCCACCACCGAATCGATGCTGCCCAGCCCAAAGCTTTTCGACGCCCAAAGCGAAATGATCGCGCCCATGTTCGGCAGCAGATCGCCCATGTAGTGCAAACGATCGGCTGCCACCACGCGGCTGCCCGTCCGCTTTGCGACGCGACCCTGCCACCACACCAACACCACCGTCAGCGCCACCGAGACGCCCATCACCAGCATCCCCTCGCCTTCGCCAACCAGATGCGCCTCGGTCGGGCCCAACAGCCGCGTCACCGCCGCCCAAGTGATCACCCCGGCCGAGATCAACACGAAAAACGCCTGCCCCAACGCCGCCAGATCCTCGGCAGAACTATGCCCAAAGGCATGGTCCTCGTCCGCAGGCTTGGCGGCATAGATCAGCGCCGCCATAGCGCCCAGCGACACCATCAGATCCATCGCGCTATCGGCCAGCGAGGCCGCCACTGACAACGACCCGGTCGTGCCATAGGCCCAAAGCTTCAGCCCCACCATCACCCCGGCAATCGCCACCGAAGCGAGGCCCGCCGACA
Source organism: Cypionkella sp. PAMC25878 (assembly GCF_058135695.1). Classification (NCBI taxonomy): domain Bacteria; kingdom Pseudomonadati; phylum Pseudomonadota; class Alphaproteobacteria; order Rhodobacterales; family Paracoccaceae; genus Cypionkella; species Cypionkella sp. PAMC25878. The sequence continues at coordinate 2,023,302 of NZ_CM176871.1, forward strand.
GATTCAACTTCATGCTGGCGGATGTGCTCATCTTACGCTCCTAAAACCCGGACCCGCGCCATACCCAAGCCGCCGCTGCAGTGCAAGCACTCTGCGGTCGCAGGCCGAACCGCAGGGCGCTAGTCTAAAATCTCCGCCGGATCGACACCCCAAAGCGATGATTTCAATATCCAGCCCTTTTCACCGCCCGCATTGACCCGACACCAATCAGCGTTACATTCCAGCAGCTTAGCAATCACACCCACTTCCGCCTGAAACGACACCCGCGCCTGCCCATCCGGGCTGTCGCGAAACTCCGCCATATCTTGCGTCACCAGCACCGATCGCGACCCCGACAGCAGGTTGAACTGCATCCAGCCACCCATGCCCTGATAATCTTCCACCCGCCGCCAGCGGTCATATTCGGCGGTGATCCTGAGCGGCATCCCCGCCGTGGTGAACACCCAGTCGATCCGGTGCGTCATCCCCGGCCCGCGCCGCACGTTGCCCTCGCGCCCCTTCAGGCTGACATAGCGCGGCAGCGGCAGATTGGTCACCGGGCCTTTGTTCGGATCGCGCGGGGTTTTGTCATCCGGCGCAGGCGTCATCGGCAGTTCTTCCTGCGCCTGCGCGCCGCCGGCCAGCAAAGCCGCCGTCATCCCCACCAAAAACTGCTTCCTGTTCATCCCGCCGCGCCCCAAATACAGACGGGGGCTTGTACCTTGCCCCGCTTCCCGCCACTTTGCCAAACAATACGCTGATTTGGAAGTGCAGGGAGGCCTTCATGCCCGCAACACGCTTAAACGTTGTCGTGACGCGACGATTGCCAGAAGCCGTCGAGACTCGGATGAAGGAATTGTTCGATGTCGAGCTGCGCGACCCCGACGTGGGCATGAGCCGCGATGACCTCGCAGCCGCGATGCGGCGCTGCGATGTGCTGGTGCCAACGATCACCGATCAGATTGATGCGGGCCTGATCGCGCAAGCTGGCGACAAGCTGAAACTGATCGCCAATTATGGCTCGGGCGTCGATCATATTGATGTCGCAACCGCCCGCCAACGTGGGATTCTGGTCAGCAACACTCCCGGCACCGTCACCGATGATACCGCCGATATGACGCTTGCGCTGATGCTGTCCGTCACCCGCCGCATCCCCGAAGGTCTGGCCGAAATGCAGGCGGGCAAATGGCAAGGCTGGTCGCCGATGGCGCATCTGGGTGGCCGGATCGGCGGTCGTCGTTTGGGCATCCTTGGCATGGGCCGCATCGGCCAAGCCGTGGCGCGGCGCGCCCGCGCTTTCGGGATGCAGGTGCATTACCACAACCGCAAACGCGTGCGCCCCGAGGTGGAAGCCGAGCTAGAGGCGACCTATTGGGAAAGCCTGGATCAGATGATCGCCCGCATGGACATCATTTCTGTGAACTGCCCGCACACCCCCTCCACCTTCCACCTGTTAAACGCGCGTCGGCTGAAATTGCTGAAACCAACGGCGGTGATCATCAACACCTCACGTGGCGAAGTGATCGACGAAAACGCTCTGGCCCGAGGCCTGAAAGCCGGTGAAATCGGCGGCGCGGGCCTCGATGTCTACGAACACGGCACCGAGATCAACCCAACCCTGCGAGAGCTCCCAAATGTTGTGCTGCTGCCGCACATGGGTTCCGCCACGGTCGAGGGCCGCATCGAGATGGGCGAAAAGGTCATCATCAACATCAAAACCTTCGCCGACGGCCACCGCCCGCCAGATCAGGTCGTGCCGGGGATGCTGTAATCATGCTGCGCCTTGCAGCTCTGCTGACGCTTGCCGCCAGCCCCGCGCTCGCCATGCTGTCGCCGTTTTATGACAGCGCCGAAAAGATCACCACGATCCTGCAAGACGCGGCGGTTGCAGATGCGCTGCGTCAGGCTCCAATCGGTGCGATCAGCAACACGGGCAGTTTCTCCGATGGGGCCGATGAATGGACGGTGCGCACGCAAGAGTGCGATCTTGTGCTCAAGTTGATCGCTAAGCCGCCCGGTATGCCGGGCAAAACCACCTATAGCGTCGAAATCACCACACTTTGCCCCTGAGGTGGTGGTTGCAAAGCTGCTTTCGGGCTGAACCGATGGAATTGGCTTTGAAAGCTGGGTTGAAATACACTTGGTCAGCCCTTACCTAGCCCGCAACAACAACACGCAAACCGGGACGGACATGGAAATCTTCACTTATCCGGGCTTTATTGCCCTGCTTCAGGTCATGGGGATTGACCTTGTCCTCGCGGGCGACAATGCCATCGTGATCGGCCTCGCCGCTGCGGGCCTGCCGAAAGATCAGCGCAACAAGGCCATTCTGGTCGGCATCATCGCGGCCACCATCATGCGGATCGGTTTTGCCCTGATCACCACGCATCTGTTGGCGATTGTCGGGCTGTTGCTGGCCGGGGGCATCCTGCTGCTCTGGGTCTGCTGGAAGATGTGGCGCGAGCTGCAACAGGGCCACGGCAGTGACAATATGGCCGAGGAATCGCTGACCGACCGCGATCTGAACGCCGATGGAACCGTCGCAGGCGGCGCGCCGCGCAAGACCTTTGCGCAAGCCGCGTGGCAGATCGTGATTGCCGACATTTCGATGAGCCTTGATAACGTGCTGGCTGTGGCGGGCGCCGCGCGTGAACATCCGACCGTGCTGGTGATCGGCCTTGTGCTGTCGATCGCGCTGATGGGCCTTGCCGCGACGTTTATCGCGCGCCTTTTGAACAAGCACCGCTGGATCGCCTATGTCGGCCTTGCGATCATCGTCTATGTCGCGCTGAAAATGATGTGGGAAGGTTGGCACGAAGTGCAGCCTTTCGTGCTGGCGCATCTGGGCTAAGACCACTGGCATCTGCCGCGAAAGCCGCCCTTCGTTTGGGGCGGCTTTTTGCTGTCACGGGTTGAAGTGTTAAAAATCTGTTAACGGCGCTAGATCAACTATCTGATATAAAGGTATAAAAAAAGGTCCCGAGTTGGGACCACCTTAAAACCTGCCGGGCAAATACGGCGTCAAATCCAATTCCGGCTGCCGCCCCGCTACCAAATCCGCCACCAATCGCGCCGTGATCGGGGCCAAGGTCAGCCCGATATGCCCATGCCCGAAAGCATGGATAACCTCCGCTCCAGCCCGGCTCGGCCCAATCACTGGCACCGAATCCGGCATCGAAGGCCGGAACCCCATCCACTCCCGATCCGGCGCGCCGAGGTCTGGGAAAATCACCCGCGCCCCCTCCACCAGCTTCCTGATCCGATGTGGCGATGGCCCAGCCGTCAGCCCCCCCAACTCCACCGTCCCCGCCACCCGTAGGCGGCCACTCATCGGACACAAATAAAACCCGCGTGCCGTCGGACAGGCAGGCCGGGTCAGGCGCGGTGAGGCCATATCCCACTCCACATGATACCCCCGCTCGGTATCCAGTGGCACGCGATCCCCCGCCTGCAACGCCAGTGCTTTCGAATGCGCCCCCGCCGCGATGATCACCCTTCGCGCCCGCAGCCGCAAATCCGGCCCCTCCACCACGATGCCATCGAACTGCCGCGTGATCGTGCGCGCCTCGGCCCGCACAAACGCGGCGCTTTTACCGATATGGGCGGCGAGGGTCTGCACCATCAGCCCCGGATCGGACAGAAACACCGCCTTCGGGAAGAACGCAGCCCCACCTTCCACGGCAGGCAAGCCCGGCTCCATTCCCGCCAGCACATCCGGCGAGATCAGCTCCACCGTGATCCCATGGCTGCGCCGAAACGCCATATCCGCCTCGGCGGCTTTGAAGCTGGCGGCAGTCTCATACAGATACAGAGCCCCCTTATGCTGCATCAGAGCCGAGCCGCCAATCCGTTCCGCCAAGCCCTGCCAACTGGGGCAGGCATCGGCGACCAGCGCCGCAATCGCCGCCGCATTGCGTCGGGTGGGGGCGGGCAGGGATTGCATGGCAAACCGCGCCAGCCACGGCAGCAGCGAAGGCAAGGCCGCGCGGCGGATGGCGAGGGGGGAGTTCTTGTTCAACAAAAGCGACGGCAGGTTGCGCAAAACATCCGGGCTGCCCACCGGCATCACCGCATAGTCGGCGATAGTGCCGGCATTGCCATAGCTCGCCCCCATACCGGGCTGGCCGGGATCCACCAGCACCACCTCGCGCCCTTCAGCCGTCAAAGCCTCGGCAATAGCAAGCCCGACGACCCCCGCCCCAAGGATCGCAATATCAGTGGTGACGTACTGGGTCATTCTGGGTCCGTAGGTAAAGGCGGCGGTTTCTGCGGTTTAAAGGCTGAAACCGCCGCTTTTCAAGTTACATGCAAGCCTCGAACAGCGCGCGGGTGTTTTCCCGCGTCATAGCAACCGGGTTGCCGCCGCAGGACGGATCTTCCAGCGCCATTTCCGTCAGCATGTCGAGATCCTCGCGCTTCACGCCCATCGCGGTCAGGTTGGCGGGGATGTTCAACTCGGCCCGCAAAGCCATCACAGCGGCGCGGAAGCCATCGAAACCACCCTTGATGCCAAGATAGGCGGCGGCTTTCTCGATGCGGTCCTCAATGGCCGCACGGTTCATGTCCAGCACCATTGGCATCACCACAGCGTTGGTGGTGCCGTGATGGGTGCCATAGACTGCGCCGACAGGGTGGCTGAGGGAATGGATCGCGCCCAGACCCTTCTGGAAGGCCACCGCCCCCATCGCTGCTGCCGACATCATATGCGCGCGGGCATCGAGATCGTTCGGGTTGGCGTAGACTTTCGGCAGGTTCTCAAACACCAGCCGCATGCCTTCCAAGGCGATGCCTTGGCTCATCGGGTGATAGAACGGCGAGGAATAGGCCTCAAGACAATGCGCCAGCGCATCCATGCCGGTGCCAGCAGTGATGAATTTCGGCATCCCCACCGACAGGGCCGGATCGCAGATCACCACCACGGGCAGCAGTTTGGGATGGAAGATGATCTTTTTCTTATGCGTCGCCGAGTTGGTCAGAACGCCTGCGCGACCAACTTCCGAACCCGTGCCAGCGGTTGTCGGCACCGCGATGATCGGGGCGATTTTGCTGGCATCGGCGCGGGTGTACCAGTCGTCGATATCCTCCAGATCCCACACCGACAGGTCTTTGCGCTGATGCGCCATCAGGGCGATCATTTTGCCAAGGTCGAGGGCCGAACCGCCGCCAAAGCAGATCACGCCATCATGGCCGCCCGCGAGATAGACCGCGATTCCGTCTGCCATATTGGTTTCATTCGGGTTCGGATCGACTTCGGAAAACACCGCAGTGCCAAGACCGTGGGCTTTCAGGATGGCTACGGCTTCGGCGGTGATCGGCAGGCTGGCCAAAGCCTTGTCGGTGACGAACAGTGGTTTTTTCACCCCTGCGGCGGCGCAATGTTCGGCCAGTTCGCTGATGCGGCCAACACCAAATTTGATCGCGGTGGGGTAGGACCAGTTCCGGTTGGGGACAGAGTGGGTCATGGTTTAGACTTTCTTCAGATGGTAGGATTTCGGGCGGGTGACCGAGAGGAAACCCAAGTAAGACAGGCTGCCGCCGCGCCCGGTGTCTTTGCAGCCGGTCCAGCACAGCGCGGGGTCGAGGTAGTCGGCGCGGTTCATGAAGATCGTGCCGGTTTCAATCTGCGCGCCGAGTGCGGCGGCGGTGTCGTAATCCTCGGTCCAGATGCTCGCGGTCAGGCCATAGGGGCTGTCGTTCATCAATTTGATGGCTTCGGCATCGTCCTTGACCTTCATGATGCCGACGACCGGGCCGAAGCTTTCCTCCATCATAACCCGCATCGAATGATCCACGTTCACCAGCACTTGCGGCGCAAGGTAGGCGCCGCCGTCATCAGCCGGGAACAGGGCAGGGTCGATCAGGGCCTTGGCACCTGCGGCCACGGCTTCGGCTATCTGGCCGCGCACCACGGCGGCGAAACGTTTGTTCGCCATCGGGCCGAGGGTTGATGAGGCCTCAAACGGATTGCCGAGTTTCAGGGTCTTCACCCAAGCCACGGCCTTTTCTACGAAGGCATCGTAGAGCGATTCATGCACATAAATCCGCTCGATGCCGCAGCAGCACTGGCCCGCGTTGAACATCGCGCCATCCATCAGGGTATCGACGGCGGCATCCAAGTTCGCATCGGCGCGGACATAGCCGGGATCTTTGCCGCCGAGTTCAAGGCCCAAGGGCGTGAAGGTGCCCGCAGCTGCGCGTTCAATCGCCTGACCGCCACCGACCGAGCCGGTGAAGTTGACGAAATTGAACGCGCGGTTGGCGATCAGATGTTCGGTGGTTGCATGGTCGAGGACGACATTTTGGAACACATCGGCGGGAATGCCCGCGGCGTGGAAGGCTTCGGCCAAACGCTCGCCCACCAGCATGGTTTGCGACGCATGTTTCAGAACAACCGTGTTTCCGGCGATCAGGGCGGGAACAAGGGTGTTGATCGTGGTGAGATAGGGATAGTTCCAGGGTGCTACGATAAACACCACACCCAAGGCTTCGCGCGCGAGGTAGCGGCGGAATTTATCGCTGTCTTCAACGGTTTGTGGGGCCAAGGTGGTGGCTGCAATCTCGGACATATATTCCGTGCGTGCATTGACGCCGCCAAATTCGCCGCCAAAGCGGGTGGGGCGGCCCATCTGCCACGCCAGTTCCTCGACGATGGTTTCGGCATTGGAGTTCAGATTAGCAACCCCGGCTTTCACCAGTGCAATACGCTCTGCCAAGGGGCGCGCGGCCCAGCCTTTTTGTGCGGCGCGGGCGAGGGCAACGGTGGCTTTCGCAGCCTCCAGCGTCAGCGGTGTCCTCTCGGCATAGACCGAGCCGTCCACCGGGGAAATCAGTTGAATTGGTTTCATAGCTTACCTCGTAGGGTGGGGTTTCACCCCACCGTTCATGCGATAGGTGGGGTAAAACCCCACCCTACATATTTACGCGCGTTCCAGCAGGCGCTGGATTTCAAAATCGGTCACCACGCGGTCGGTTTCCGAAATCTCCCACTGGGCGGCGTGGTGGTAATGCTCCACCACATCATCGCCAAACGCCTTGCGGTACATCGCCGATCCGTGCAGCAAATCGGCGGCTTCGCGCAGGTTGTGCGGGATTTCCCGCACATCGCCTGCGGTGTACATATCGCCCTGCATTTCGGGCTCCAACTCCAGCTTCTGCTCGATGCCGTCAAGGCCCGCGGCGAGCAGGGCGGCGCAGGTGAGATAGGGGTTCACATCGCTGCCGGGGATACGGCACTCCACCCGGATCGCTTTGGTATGCTCGCCACAGACCCGGAACCCTGCGGTGCGATTGTCGGCAGACCAGACGGCTTTGGTGGGCGCAAACATGCCCACGGTGAAGCGTTTGTAGCTGTTGACATAGGGGGCGAGGAATACCGTCATCTCGCGCGCATAGGCCAGCTGCCCCGCGATATAGTGCTTCATAAGCTGGCTCATGCCGTGCTTGTCTTTTTTGTCATAGAACGCAGGCTTGCCGTCGAGCGTCCACAAAGATTGGTGGCAATGCGACGACGACCCCGCCTTGCGGTGATCGTATTTCGCCATAAAGGTCACCGACTTGCCCTTCGACCAAGCGATTTCCTTGATGCCGTGCTTGACGATGCTGTGGTTGTCGGCGGTGTCCAGAGCGTCGGAGTATTTGTAGTTCACCTCCTCTTGCCCCGCATCCGCCTCACCCTTGGAGTTTTCAATGGTGATGCCTGCACCATAAAGCCCGTTGCGCACGGCGCGCATCACGTCTTCTTCCTTGGTGGTCTGGAAGATGTGGTAATCTTCATTATAGGCGCTGACGGGTTTCAGCCCGGTGAAATTGCTGTCGCGGAGGGATTCGTAGCTGTTTTCAAACAGATAGAATTCCAGCTCCGTCGCCATCATCGCATCGAAGCCCATGGCGCGGGCACGCTCCACCTGACGCTTCAGGATGTTGCGCGGCGCGTGGGGCACCGGGTTGTGGTGGTGATCCAACGTGTCGCCCAGCACCATCGCGGTGCCTTCCAGCCATGGCACCCGGCGCAGGGTGCTCATGTCGGTTTTCAGGATGTAGTCGCCATAGCCCGTCTGCCAGTTCGAGGCTTTATAGCCCTGAACCGTGGTCATCTCCATATCAACGGCAAGGAGATAGTTGCAGCAATGCGTCTCCTCCCATCCGCCATCGACGAAGAATTGCGCGTGAAAGCGCTTGCCCATCAGGCGGCCTTGCATGTCGATGCCAGCCACCAGAACGGTGTCAATTTCGCCAGCCTTCACGGCGGCTTTAAGCTCAGAAAGTGTCATATTGCCGGGCATGTCCGGGATCTCCGCTGTTGAGTTCCCCGTCTGGTGCGGGGTCATGTGCATTTGGGGCCAAAGCCCCGCCGAGAAGCCTTTAGCCGCGCGTCAACTGGCCTTCGCCTGCCGCTGGATTTCCACCAGACCCATGTTCAATACAGCCGCCAACTGATCCGCCATCACCTCGGCGGCCTCTGGCGTTGCAATCAGATCGTTGCGGATTTCCAGCATCGCATTGGGCAAGCCATAAGGCGTCGCCTGCACGCGCAAAGTATGCGTCACATCATCAGCCGCTGAATAGGGCGCGTTCAATTCGGCTTGCAGCCCGGTCAGCTTATGCGCGGCGTTCAAGATCGCCACCGACAGATGCGGGTCGGCATCATGGATCACGCCGAACTCCACCCGGCGGAGCTTGTCGTGATAGATCGGGGTGAAGGAGTGGATGGTGATCATCACAGGCTGCAGCCCCAAAGCGATGCGCTTGGCGATCAGGCTGTGCAGGCCGTTGGCCCATGGCAGATACACGGCTTCGGTCCGCGCCAGCCGCTCACTGGCCGAGATCGTGGCATTGCCGGGAATGTCGTGGATTTCCGAGCGTACAGGCATCGCCCCCGGCATATCCGGCGCACGGTTGCAGTCATAGACAAGGCGGCTCACCGGGGCGTGGATCAACACTGCACCCAAGCGCTGCGCGAGGCCGCGAGAGACCGCCAAAGCGCCGGGGTCCCAGGCGATATGTGCCATGCGCTGCGCAGGCGTCAGCCCCAGATCGCCCCACGCAGGCGGGATATGGTTGCAGGCATGTTCGCAGACCAGAATGATCCGGCCAGCGGCCTCGACATTCTCGATCACAGGCAAAAATGCGTCGACCAGCGGCACGGGCGCTTTGGGGGGCGCAGGCGTTTTGAGTTTCGTTGCACCTCGCATGGCGTCGAGTCATCCCCTAGAGTTGCTCCAAGGCTCACCTTTTGCCGCAGTTCTGTCAAGAATGTTTCTTTCGGGGCGGCGCTGATACAATCTTTTCCAAACCCTACAATTTGCGCTAGGCTTGGCGAAAGAGGAGGCCGCGATGGATGCCAGACTAAGTTTAGACGAGCAACTGCGCGCAGCTTTGCCCGATCTGACGCGGGCCGAGCGGCAACTCGCCACGCATGTGCTGTCGCATTACCCGGTGGCGGCTTTGGGCTCGATCACCATTCTGGCAAAAGCTGCATCCGTGTCCACGCCGACGGTGGTGCGGCTGGCACAAAAGCTGGGCTATAAGGGTTATCCCGATTTCCAAGCCGCGCTGAGGGGCGAGGTCGAGGCGATGCTGATCTCGCCCCTCGCCAAGCATGATCGCTGGGCGGGTGGCGTGCCCGACACGCACATTTTGAACCGCTTCGCCGATGCGGTGATGAGCAATCTGCAAGCCACCTTGGGCCAGATCGACCATGCCGAATTTGACGCGGCCGCCCGGTTGTTGGCTGACCCGGCACGGCATGTCTTCGCGATGGGCGGGCGGATCACTCATTCGATGGCGGATTATTTTACCTCGCTGATGACGATTGTACGGCCTGAGGTGACGCTGCTGTCGGACAGTTCGTCGACTTGGCAACCCGCGCTGCTGGATATGCGGCCAAGCGATGTGTTGTTGGTGTTCGACATCCGCCGCTATGAAAACGCGGTGCTGCAAGTGACGGAAATGGCAAAGGAACGCGGGGCTGAGATCGTGCTGATCACTGATCGGTGGATTTCCCCGGCTTCGGCGCATGCGCGGCACACCTTGGCCTGCCATATCGAAGCGCCCTCGGCTTGGGACAGCAACGTGTCGCTGATGGTGCTGGTAGAAACGCTGCTGGCAGCGGTGCAAGATCTGACATGGGATGTCACCGAAGGCCGGATGAAGCGGTTAGAGGAGCTCTATGCCCGCACAAGGTTCTTCCGCCGTCACCGTTAGACCCCCTGAGTTCATCCTCTGCGCTCAAATATCCTCGGGGTGAGGCGTGCCACGCCGAGGGGGCGAGCCCCCTGCACGCGCTGAAACCGCCCGCCATAAGCGTTCAAAAGCACTGCCGCCAGCAATACCGCGCCGCCAATCAGCGTGCCGCGCGACACCGTCTCGTCCAACAACAGCCAAACCCAAAGCGGGGCCAGCAGCACCTCAACCAGCGACAGCAATGTCGCCTGCGCGGCGGGCACTACTTTGCTGCCAATGGTATAAAGCAACATGCCGCCCGTCAGCGTCACTGCCCCCATCAGCGCCGAAATGGCAATCTCGGGCAGCGGGATCAGCACGGCTTTGCCAAGGATTGCCAAAGCCACCGCCCCGGCGATCATCGAGAAAAACCCGCCCAAGGCCACCGCAGGCAGCATGTTGGCGAGCCTGCCCCAGCGCAATGTCACGGTGAAAATTGCAAACCCAAGCGCCGAGACCAAAGCGGCAATATTGCCGTCCATCGCCCCCCCTGCAAGGCCGCCGCCGACCATCACCAGAATGCCCAAGGCGGCGAGAGCAATGGCAAACCATGTAAGCCCGCTCACGTCTTCGCCCAGCAACACCTGGCCCAAAATCGCGGCACACAACGGTGAGGCCGCAAACAGCAGCACGGCATTGGCGACGCTGGTGGCTTGGAACGCATAGATCGCGCCCGAGAAAGCCATCACCAGCCCAAGGCCACCCAGCACGCCGGCCCAGCCGACCGAGCGGATTTCAGTCATGATGCTGCCGCGTGCGGCAAGCCCGATCCAAATCGCCAGCACCGGCAACATCCCCGCCGAGCGCCAGAACAGGATCGCCCAAGATCCGGTATCTGGGATCAGCCGGATGATCAGCCCCTGCGTTGACCACAGCACCCCGGCAAGGATGATCAAAATTGCGCCGCTCAGATATGACATTGCCGCCCCCGTTTGCGGCAAGTTGGGCGCGACGGCGGCGCAGGTCTGGCCCAATCGCGACCTTTGCCGCATTGATCCCACCGAAACAACAGGCGAAACCGATTTCCGCGCGGAAATCGTGCACGGAATTCGCGCGAATTCCGCTGCCTCAGTAGCCGCGGGTGCGATCCACCAGATGCAACAACGGCGCGCCTGCCTCACCGCGACGGATGTTTTCCACCAGCACTTTCGCCGCTCCGGTGGCGCGGGTGTCGGCGGCGATATGCGGGGTGACGGTGACGCGGGGATGGCTCCAGAACGGATGATCTGCGGGCAAAGGCTCGATGCGAAACACATCCAGCGTGGCATGGCCGATCTGACCCGAGTCCAGTGCCGCCAGTAGGGCTGCATCGTCGATCAGCGGCCCGCGTCCGGGGTTCAGGATAAACGCGCCGGGCTTGAGCCACGACAGGCGTTCCGCGTTCAGGATATTCTCGGTTTCGGGGGTTTTCGGCAGCAATGTGACCACGATATCCGCGCCGCGTAAGGCTGCTTCCAGTCCGGCCTCACCATGAAGGCCCTGAATGCCTGCGGTCACTTTCTCGGTCCGGCTCCAGCCCACCACGTTGAAATTTAACGCCGCCAAAGCCTGCGCGCAGGCGGTGCCGAGCGCGCCCATGCCGAGCATCGCCACCTTCCTCTCGCGTGCCAAGGGTGGGCAGGCCGCGTCCCAGATATGGCCCGGATTGATGATATGGCGGTCCATGCCGAGATGATGGCGCAGCGTGTGACCGACCACCCATTCCACCATGCCCTCGGTCAGCCCGTTATCGACCATCCGGCACAACGGTTGGGTCAGCGTTGTGTTGCCAACGATGCGTTCAACCCCGGCCCAGAGGCTTAGCACCGCCTTGCAGCCGACATAAGGCGTGAAATCCTGCAATGGCGCGGAAGGCGCATAGATGATGTAATCTACTGTGGCAGGGTCAGGGGCTTCGGTCACCACTTGGGCGTCGATCCCGGCAGCCGCCAGCAACTGCGGCAGCAGGTCGCGATATTCCTCCCACACGGCGGGGGCAGAGAAAAACACGGTGAGGCTCATTTCAGGCTCCTGTAACTTCAACCGGCACTGCTCACAGCGGCATTCACCGCGAGCGCCAGAATGATGGTGTTGTAAAAGAACGAGCCGACCGAATGCAGCAGCACGACTTTGCGCATCTGCGCTGAGGAGGTGGTGACATCGCTGACCTGCGCGGTCATGCCGATAACGAAAGAGAAATACAGAAAATCCCAAGGGTCTGGCTTATCGGTGCCGGGAAACTCAAGCCCGGCGGGCGTTTTGGCCTTGCGGGGCTGATAGAACAGATAGGCATAGTGAAACCCCGCCAGCACATGCACGGCAGCCCAGCCCAGCGGGACCGAGCCCAAAGCCATCAGCCGCGCGGGTGTGCTGTCACTCGGCGCGCTGAGCACCAGAATAATTGAGGTGAGACTGATCGCCCCTGCGGCCAGCGCCAACAGCAGGATTGCGACCACGCCGGCATCATTCTGCTCGGCATGGATGCGCAATTCGTCCGAGGATGTGGTGGCCGCGAATTGCAGCATCAGCCCCAGATAGCTGACGAAAAATGCATTGGCCGCCGCCAGCACGCGCAGCTCAAACGGCAGTGGCGTCAGTTGCACCAGCAGGGCAACGACTGCGCCGATCACAAAGGCGAGCACAAAGCGGATGTGACGTTTCATAGGATTACCTCGGTCGATGCACGATGGCACTTTGCACCAGCCCAAAGGCCAGTAAAATCACCAAAGTCGCCGAGCCGCCATACGACAGCAGCGGCAGTGGCACGCCCACCACCGGAGCCATCCCCATCACCATTGCAAGATTGACCGCGAGGTAGAGAAAGAAGTTCATCGCCACGCCGATGATCAACAACTGGCTGAAACGATCCTTGTTCTGGATTGCCGCGATGATGCAAAACACCAAGACCAGCGTGTAGAGCGCCAGCAGAGAAATCGCACCGATGAAGCCGAATTCCTCGCCCAAGGTGGTGAAGATGAAGTCGGTGTGCTTTTCCGGCAGGAAATTCAATCGGCTCTGCGTGCCTTGCATGAATCCTTTGCCCGCCCAACCGCCCGATCCCAAAGCAATCTTGGCTTGGATGATGTTGTAGCCGGTGCCCAAAGGGTCTGCCGAAGGGTCCAGAAACGTATGGATGCGTTTGTATTGGTAATCATGCAGCACCTGCCACGGCGTGCCTTCCGACATGATCACTGCCGCAAGGCCGCCGCCGCCCAAAGCCGCCACCGCGCCGAAATACCACAGCGACACACCTGCCGCGAACATCACCCCGGCCCCGCCCAAGACCAGCATCATCGAGGTGCCAAGGTTGGGTTGCTTCAACACGAAATAGGTTGGCAGCAGAATAAGCGCCACCGGGATCACCACCCACAGCGGGCGCGAGACTTTCTTGTCATCCAGCCAATCGTAATAGGCCGCTAAGATCATCACCAGCGTCACCTTCATCAATTCCGAAGGTTGCAAGCGCATGAAGCCGAGATCAATCCAGCGCTGCGCCCCCATACCAACGGTGCCGAAGAAATGCACAACCAGCAAAAGCAGCATCGCCACAAGGTAAGATACCCCCGACATGCTGCGCCAGAACCAGATCGGGATGAAGGCCACGAAGAACAACAGCCCCAGACCCATGCCAAAACGCTTGATCTGCGGCAAAGCCCAAATGTCCATATCGCCGCCCGCGATAGAATACAGCATCAGCCAGCCGATAGCGGCGATGGCGGTCAACACCAAAATCAGCGCCCAGTTGATGTAGAACACCTTAGAGATGCCACTGGGCGCAAGCTTGAGGCGATATTCCAGAAAACTCATCGCCGTTTCACACCTTTGAGGCTGCGGGCTGGCTGCCATCGGGCAGACGCAACCGCAGCTCTTTCATCCTGGTCTCGATCGTGCCGCGCTGATCGGCGGGATAGGCGGTCAGCGGCGGGATGCCCCCGGTCAGGGCGCGCAACAACGCATCGCGCGCGATCGGCCCGGCCACGGCGGAGCCGCCGCCGCCGTGTTCCACCACCACCGACACCGCATAGCGGGGCGCATTGGCGGGGGCAAAGCCGACAAATAGCGCATGGTCGCGCAAGCGCCACGGCAAGGCTTCGTTCTTCGTAGCCCCGCTGCGCTTTTCGGCATCGGAAAAGTTACGCACCTGTGCTGTGCCAGATTTGCCGCACATCTGCATGGTGTCATCGGCAATCCGCGAGCCACGCCCGGTGCCATGCGGACCGTTCACCACCTCATACATCCCCATCTGCACCGCGCGCAGTTTCGAGCCATCGACACCCAGCCCCTCGCCCTCGGCAATCGGCACCTCAATGTCGTTCACCGAATGGATGATGCGGGGGGCTACTTGTTTGCCGCTAGCGATCCGCGACGCCATCACCGCCAATTGGAGTGGCGTGGCCAGCACATAGCCCTGACCGATCGAGGCGTTGATGGTGTCGCCGATCACCCAAGCCTGACCGTAGCGTTCCTGCTTCCACGCCTTGTTCGGCATCTTGCCTTCCGAGATTGCCGACATTGGCAGGTCGTGGCGGATACCAAGCCCGAGACTGCGCCCGGTTTCGGCCATCTTGTCGATGCCAACTCTTTGACCAACATCATAAAAAAACACATCGCAGCTTTCTGACAAGCCGCGTTTCAGATTGACCGAGCCATGCCCGCCGCGCTTCCAGCAGTTGAATCGGATGCCGCCCATTTCGATATAGCCGGGGCAATGGACTGCGGTATTTTCATCAATCACGCCCGCTTCCAGAGCGGACAGTGCCGTCACCATCTTGAAGGTTGATCCCGGCGGATAGGCCCCCTGCACCACCTTATTCGCCAGCGGGCGGTGGTCATGCTCGGTCAAAGCGGCGTAATCGGCGCTGGAAATCCCGCGCACGAACAGGTTCGGATCAAACGAGGGTGAGGATACCGCCGCGATGATGTCGCCATTGTTGACATCCATCACCACGCAGGCGGCACTTTCCTCGCCTAAGCGGGCTTGGACGAAATTCTGCACATCGGCGTCAATCGTCAGCCGCAGGTCTTTGCCTTTCAGACCTTCGGCGCGGTCCAATTCGCGCATCACCCTGCCAACATGGTTGACCTCAATGCGCTTGGTGCCTGCCGTCCCGCGCAGCGTGTCTTCCATCCATTTCTCGACCCCGATCTTGCCGATCTGAAACTTTGGGATCATCAGCAGTGGGTCGATGGACTCGCCGGTTTCTTGCTGCTTTGTGCGCAGTTCTTCCAAGTCTTTTTCCGAAACGGGGCCGACATACCCCACGATATGCGCGAAATCAAAATCGCGTGGATAAAGTCGGCTCAGTCCAGATTCGGGTGTCACGCCGGGCAGGGCGGGGGCGTTGATGGCGACTTTGCTGAAATCGTCCCAGTCCAAACGCTCGGCCACGGTGATCGGCACGAAGGCAGAGTTCACCCTTGGGTTCAGCTCTTTCATCGCGTCGGCAAGATCCGCGGCGGTCATCGGGATAATGTGGCTGAGGCGGTTGAGCACCTCTTCCACTTCGGCATCGGTTTTGCCGGCGTTTTCGCGGGTGATCACCACGCGGTAATTCTGCTCATTCCCAGCGATCAGCTTGCCGTTTCGGTCTTGAATCAAGCCTCGCGCCGGGGGGATCAGCCGGATGCTGACACGGTTTTCTTCGGCCAGCAGGCGAAACTCATCGGCCTGCTCGACCCCGATAAACCGCATCCGCGCGCCCAATGCCGCGACCATCGCCGCCATGCAACCGCCCATGAACAACGCCCGCCGCGTCACCGAGCGTGAGGTGGCTTCAGTATCGCGCGGCGCCCGTCTCACATCCGTCTCCCATAAGCATCAATTTCGCCCATCGCAGGCTTGTGCAGGTCCAGCACATAGCGCGACAAGAACACCACGACTGGATAACACAGAACCGACCAAACCACCTGGATCATTGCAAATCCAAAGCCGGTTTGCGGCACCAGCACCATCGCGAAGAACGTCCGATATACCAGCAGCATTGCCACCATCAGACCCGAGACCAATAGCCATTCAACCCCAAAGTTCAATTCACGAGTCAGTGCAACGCGACCCCGCACGAACTCTGAAGCCAAAAGCACCAGTGCTGTCCAGAGGCCGGGGGGTCGATCCAGCAGCATATCCTCCAACAGCACCACGGCGGCGATCAGCAGGGCAGGCAGGTAATCCGGGCGGCGCATCGTCCAGGCAAAGATGATGCAGAGCAGCAAATCTGGGCCCGGCGTGCGGTTCAGCCAGACGGTGAAACGGCACCACCCGGCAGTCTCGGCGCAATCTGACATCATCGCCATCGGCAAAGGCAGCAGCCGCCAGAACAGCAGCAGCAGGGCGATGGCCACGAACAAAGCGCGGTGCAGCCAAACCTCACGCGCGGCGGGGTCAACCATTGCTGGCTCCCGTCTCGGAGGCGGGCTCTGGCGTGGTTGGCGGCTTTGGCGGCCCCTGCACCGGGGGGGATGTCACCAAAGCACCCGGATCGGTGATCGGCGTCAACTCATGGCTGCGCAGCACGCGCAGGAATTCGAGGCGCTGGTAGTCCGCCGACAAAGCCACCCGCAGCCGCTTGTCGGTGCCCAGCACGACCGAGCCCACCAGCAACCCCGCCGGAAACATCCCGCCATCGCCCGAGGTCACCACCCTGTCGCCGGGCCGCACCTCATCGGGGTCTTCCAGAAAATCCAATGGCGGCAGGTCTGAGTTGTCGCCCGACAGCAGCGCCTTCTGCCCGGAGGGCTGCACCGTCACCGGCACCCGGCTGTTGCTGTCGGTCAGCAAGATCACCCGGCTGATCTGCTGACCCACCCCGGAAATCCGGCCCACCAGCCCGATACCATCCATCGTCGCCCAGCCGTCCTTAATGCCATCGCGCGCGCCGACATTCAGCAACACCGACTGGCGGAAGGGTGATCCGCTATCGGCCAAAACCACCCCCGTCACATGGGTCAGCATCGGATCCAGCCGGACATGGTTCAGATCGAGCAGCCGGGCATTCTTCTGCTCCAGCTGCAACGCCGCCTCTTTCCACGCCTTCATCTGGCGCAATTCCTCGCGCAACTGCTGGTTCTGCTCATAAAGCCGCGCGTAAGATTGGTAATTGTCCAACACCCCCGCCGTCCATGTGACCGGCGCCGCCGCCCATTGAAAGCTGGGCACGAAGCGGTCGACCAAAGCCGCGCGGAAGCGTTCCACCCTTGGGCTGTCGATGCGCCACAAAAAGAACAGCCCCAGCATCAACAGAATCAGCAATCCCACCAGAACCCGGCGCAGCGGGCGGTGGAACTCTTCTGGATCAATGCGGTTTCTTGCCATGACTGGCCCGTTTCACTTGAAAGACCGGAGGACCACCGGTTTAGCTATCGTAGTCGATAACGTGGCGCAGTTGCTTCTCATATTCCAGCGCTTTGCCGGTGCCCAAAGCCACGCAGTTCAGCGGCTCATTGGCGACCGAGATCGAAAGCCCGGTTTGTTCACGCAAGCTTAGGTCCAGATCACCCAACAGCGCACCGCCGCCCGTCAGCATGACGCCACGGTCGACGATGTCAGCTGCCAAATCCGGTGGAGTTGTCTCCAAAGCTTGCATCACCGCATCGCAAATCTGCTGCACGGGTTCCGACAGAGCCTCGGCCACTTGCGCCTGATTGATCTCGGTTTCCTTCGGCACACCGTTCAACAGGTCGCGCCCGCGAATGGTCATGCTGGCCCCACGCCCATCATCCGGCATCCGAGCGGTGCCGATGCTGGTCTTGATACGCTCAGCGGTGGATTCACCGATCAGAAGGTTCTGATGACGGCGCAGATAGCTGATAATCGCCTCATCCATCCGGTCACCACCGACGCGCACCGAGCGCGCATAAACGATATCGCCCAACGACAACACCGCGACTTCCGTGGTGCCGCCGCCGATATCCACCACCATATTGCCAGTCGGATCGGTGATCGGCATCCCCGCCCCAATCGCTGCCGCAATCGGCTCTGCAATCAACCCGGCGCGACGCGCACCTGCCGACAAAACCGACTGCCGGATCGCGCGTTTTTCCACCGGGGTGGCACCATGCGGCACGCAGACGATGATTTTCGGTTTCGAGAAGGTCGTGCGCTTATGCACCTTGCGGATGAAATGCTTGATCATCTCCTCCGCCGCTTCAAAGTCAGCAATCACCCCATCGCGCATCGGGCGGATCGCTTCAATCGACCCCGGCGTGCGGCCCAGCATCAGCTTGGCATCCTCGCCCACCGCCAGCACCTGCTTTTTGCCGTCCTTGGTGTGGTAGGCGACCACCGAAGGCTCGTTCAGCACGATGCCCTTGCCGCGGATATAAACCAGCGTATTGGCGGTGCCGAGGTCGATCGCCATGTCAGACGAGAAAATGCTGGAGAGGATAGACATGCTGAGGTGATCCTTGAGGCCCGCGAAAAACAAACGCCCGCGACTCAGCTTGTGACCGAGGCGGGCGCTTTCATATAAGACCATGCCAGAGGTAGGGAAAGGCCCGAGCTTTTTTAGTCGCGCCTTTCCGCCTTGGACAGCAAGCTTGCAGTTTTCCCACTTTAGGGCCGCAAGACTGGGCTGCTCTAGCCCTGATCTTTGTAGTTTACCGACTTTTTGTCACTATCGGGGGCCGATTTCTGCCGTCGTACCACCAGTTTATTCAGCGCGTTCACATAAGCTTTAACAGATGCGACCACCGTATCGGTGTCCGCCGAGGCTCCGGTGACGATGCGACCGTCTTCTTCCATCCGCACTGAAACCGTGGCTTGCGCGTCGGTGCCTTCGGTCACGGCCTGCACTTGATAGAGCTGCAAACGCGCCGAATGTGGGAACAGCATTTTCACCGCATTGAACGCCGCATCGACCGGACCGTCACCTGTGGCATCAATCGAATGATCCACCCCGTCGATGGTCAGCGTCAATTCCGCCTCACGCGGGCCTTCGGTGCCGCAGACCACGCGCAGGCGTTTGACTTGAATGGAATCGTGCGCGTCATTGGTGGCTTCATCGGCAACCAAGGCGAGCAGGTCTTCGTCATAGACCTCCTTTTTGCTGTCGGCCAAAGCCTTGAAGCGCACGAACACGTCGTTCAGCTGGTTGTCGGCCAACTCGTAGCCGAGTTCCTTCAGTTTCGAGCGCAACGCCGCGCGGCCCGAGTGTTTGCCCATCGAGATGTTGTTCGCGGTCAGGCCAATATCCGCCGGGCGCATGATCTCAAAGGTTTCAATGTTCTTCAGCACACCATCTTGGTGGATGCCGGACTCATGCAGGAAGGCGTTCTTGCCGACGATGGCCTTGTTGAACTGCACCGCAAAGCCCGAGACGCTGGAGACTCGGCGCGACAGGTTCATGATCTTGGTGGTATCGATGCCGGTGCGGTACGGCATGATATCGTTGCGCACTTTCATCGCCATCACGACTTCTTCCAGGGCCGTGTTCCCCGCGCGTTCGCCCAAACCGTTGATCGTGCATTCGATCTGGCGCGCACCCGCCTCAACCGCAGCCAGAGAGTTCGCCGTCGCCATGCCCAGATCATTGTGGCAATGAGTGGCGAAAATTACGCTGTCCGCCCCCGGCACCCGCTCCAGCAACATGCGGATCAAGTCAGCGGATTCGCGCGGGGCGGTGTAGCCGACGGTATCGGGAATGTTGATCGTGCTGGCCCCGGCTTTGATGGCGATTTCGACCACTCGGCACAGATAATCATGCTCGGTCCGGGTCGCATCCATTGCCGACCATTGCACGTTGTCGCACAGGTTGCGGGCATGGGTGACGGTGTCGTGGATGCGGGTCGCCATCTCATCCATCGTCAGGTTCGGGATGGCGCGGTGCAGGGGGGAGGTGCCGATGAAGGTGTGGATGCGCGGCGAGGGCGCGTGTTTCACCGCCTCCCAGCAGCGGTCAATGTCTTTGTAATTGGCCCGCGCGAGGCCACAGATGGTGGAGTTTTTCGAGCGTTTGGAGATTTCGGTGACGGCGGCAAAATCACCTTCGGAGGCGATGGGAAAGCCAGCCTCGATCACATCGACGCCCATTTCATCCAAGAGGCTGGCGATCTCCAGCTTTTCATCATGGGTCATGGTGGCGCCGGGGGATTGCTCGCCGTCGCGCAGGGTGGTGTCGAAGATGATCACTTTGGGCTGAGATTGCGCCTGCTCGGCGCGGGAGGGTTGCGATTTAGCGGCTTCGGCGCGGGATTGCGCGGCGGTGTCGGTCATGGGTTTATTCCTTGAAGAGTGTTGCTGCTTTCCGGGCGCTGATCACTTCCGAGCGGTCGCACCCAAGGGCACGCTCAGAAGCGGGTAAGAAGCAGCAGCCCACGGGAAAGCGGCGCGCTGGGCGCGGCGCAGGTCGAGGTGATGATAGTTTCCCGTGCCATGTTGGCGACTATACGGCGGATTTGTTGGAAGGGAAGGGGGGTATGGTGAAAAAGTGGTGCCGCTTCGGGGGGCATCGACCCCCCGCTCGGCGGCGCTGCCGGGGGATGAGTTTGCGGGCGGTGCGCGGGTGAGAGGGGGAGCCTCCGGCGGGAGTATTTGGGAAAGAGCAATTCTGCGAGAGGGGATTGGGGGGGGCGGAGGTGTAGGGGTTTGTCCGCGCGTGGGCAGGGTTGTAGATGTAATAATTACAATGGGTTAACCGGGGTAAGTTCATAGAATCTTAACCTTTGCGCTCGGGTGGGCTTGGCGGCAAAGGTGGCTGAGTGGTTTTGTCGGCGGCGGCGGGCTGGGGCAGCCAAAGGCGTGTCGTTGCGCTCGGTTCTGCGGCATCTGCCATCGTGTGGATCAAGATAATATTCGATGCGCAATGGCGAAGTGGCCGCCACGGGCTATCTTTGCGCCGTTGGTGCGCAGCAGAGATAGTGCAGCACAGGGTTGGAGGATCGCGATGCGGGCATTGGTGATTGGGGCGTCGGGCGGGATCGGGGCGGCTTTGGCGGGGGCTTTGGCTGCGCAGGGCGAGGTGGTGGCTTTGTCACGCTCTGCCGATGGGTTGGAGGTAACGGATGAAGCCTCGGTTGCGCGGGTGTTGGGTGGGGTGTTGGGGAGGTTTGACTGGGTGTTCATCGCCTCGGGGGCTTTGGGGGTGCCGGAGAAATCGCTGAAAGCTGTGTCGGCGGAGGCGATGCTGGAGCAGCTCGCGGTGAATGCGGTGGGGCCAGCGCTGCTGATCAAGCATGTGCTTCGGCTGTTACAGAAGGACCGGGTGGCGCGGGTGGGGGTGTTGTCGGCCCGCGTGGGGTCGATTGGCGACAATGCTTTGGGCGGCTGGTATTCTTACCGGGCGGCGAAGGCGGCGCTGAATCAGATCGTGCATACGGCGGCGATTGAGCTGGCGCGCAGTCATCCGTTGGCGGTGCTGGCGTGTTTGCATCCGGGTACTGTGGCCACATCGTTTACGGCGGGGTATCCGGGGCAGAAGGACGCCGCTGATCTATCCGCCGCGCGGTTGATTGCGGTGCTGGGTGGGCTGACCCCGGCCCAGTCGGGTGGGTTTTATGATTATGCGGGCAAGGCAGTGCCGTGGTGACGGCGGGCGCTGGCCCGATGCCTGCCGCTTAGGGATTGGCCGGGGCGGCCGTTTCGCCTGCGGGCGGGGACGCGTCTGCAGGGGCGGTGGGTGGTTCGGGAGCCGCTGGGGCCGCAGGCGTTGCAGGGGCTTCGGGTGGCTGTGGCTGCGCCGGGGCATTGGGGAGTGGGCCGACTAGCACACCAGCTTTCCAGATACCTTCCGAGATTTCACCGCCCTTATAGGTCAGTTTGCCCGCGCCCTCGCGCTTGCCTGCGACGAAACCGCCCTCGTAGCGATCTCCCGTTGGATAAATCGCGATGCCATTGCCCTGCATTGCGCCTGCCAGCCAATCGCCGCTGTAGCTGAAGCCGTCGGGTTGCGTCAAAGCGCCCTTGCCATCGCGCAGGCCCACTTTGAAATTGCCCTTGTAGACCGTGCCATCCGCCCAAGTCGCGGTGCCGACGCCTTCACGCACGCCAGCTTTCCACGCGCCTTCATAGCGGAAGCCATCGGGGTAGCTCATGCTGCCGATGCCTTCAGGCTTTTCGCCGACCAAAGCCCCGGTGTAGGTCGCGCCATTGGCATAGACCGCCGTGCCTTGCCCGGTGATAGCACCTTTCAGCCATTGGCCCGCGTAGCTGGAGCCATCGGCATAGCTGATCTTGCCCGCGCCCTCTGGCTGATCGGCTTTGAAGCCGCCCTCATAGGTGGAACGGTCGGCATAGATCATGCGGCCTTGACCCTGCATCTGGCCCGCCACCCAATCGCCCTGATAGCTGCTGCCATCCTTGGCGGTGAATGTGCCCTTGCCGTCGCGCTTGTCAGCCTTGAAGCTGCCCTTGTAGATATCGCCATTGGCATAGGTCTCAGTCCCCTTGCCGACCCGCAGGCCCTCGACGAAATCGCCCTCGTAGACATCGCCATTCGGTTGGATCAGCTTGCCCAGACCGTTGATCTGACCGTCTTTCCACGCACCGACATAGGTTAATTTGTTCGGCATGGTCAGCGTGCCGGTGCCTTCGCGCGCGCCTTTGACCAAGGTGCCTGTGTAGGTGGTGCCATCAGGATAGCGGATCACGCCCTCGCCCTGCTTTTCGCCCATCTGCCAGTTGCCCGCATAGCTGTAGCCATTGGCATCGGTCAGCTTGCCTTGACCGTCATGTTTGCCCTCGGTGAGCGCGCCGACATAGACCGAGCCATTGGCATAAGATGCGCGGCCTTGCCCGGTCATTTTGCCACCGCGCCAGTCGCCGTCATAGGTGCCGCCATCGGCGAAGGTGATCTTGCCTTTGCCCTCGGGCTTGCCGGCAGCGAAGTGACCCTCGTAGACTGAGCCGTTTGGGTAATGCGCCACGCCCATGCCGCGGATTTCGCCACCGACCCATTCGCCCGCGTATTCATAGCCGTTCGGCAAGCGGTAGGTGCCGGTGCCATCTTGCAACCCATTGACGAAGGTGCCCTCGTAGACCGAGCCATCGTCATATTGCTTGCTGATGATCTCGCCTGCGTCCTGTGCCAGTGCCACCCCAGCCAGAGCCACCACCATCGCCGCCGCCAAGCCTGTGTTGCGCATCACCATTATCCCTGTTGTCGCGGCGCACCCTAGCCGAGCCCGCGCCCTGCTGACAAGTCGCCCGCTTGGCCTTCCCCTCGGCTCTGAACCTGCTAGAACCGGGAAAACCCTAGCCCGGAGCATAACATGGCCGCGACGTTCCGCCTGACCCTCGCCCAGTTGAACCCCAGTTTGGGCGCGATCGAGGCCAATGCGGCACTAGCCTATGAGGTCTGGTTGCAGGGACGCGCGGCGGGGGCGCAGATGGTGGCGCTGACCGAGATGTTCATCACCGGGTATCAGACACAAGATCTGGTGATGAAACCGGCGTTTCATTTGGCTGCGATACAAGCGGTGGAGGCTTTGGCCGAGCGGATTGTCGATGGCCCGGCGCTGGGGATTGGCGGGCCATGCGTGAAGGATGGTCTACTTTACAACGCCTATTACGTCCTTGAGGGCGGCAAGATTGCGGCCACGGTGTTGAAGCATGAACTGCCCAACAGCGATGTGTTTGATGAAAAGCGGGTGTTCGCCTCGGCGCCGCCGCAGGGGCCGTATCGGGTGGGGCCGCTGCGGATTGGCTCGCCAATTTGTGAAGACGCCTGGCATGCGGACGTGTGTGAGACCTTGGCCGAGACCGGGGCGCAGATCCTGCTGGTGCCGAATGGGTCGCCCTATCATCGCGGTAAACCCTCGGTGCGGACCAATCTGATGGTGGCGCGAGTGATCGAGACCGGGTTACCGCTGGTCTATCTGAACATGATCGGCGGGCAGGATGATCAGGTGTTTGACGGGGCCTCGTTTGTGCTGAACCCCGGCGGGGCATTGGTGGCGCAACTGCCGCAGTTCGATGCTTGCGTGACGCATGTGGATTTTGTCGAAACCGATGATGGCTGGCGGGCTTTGCCGGGGATCATGGAGAAGATGCCGATCTCCTACGAGGCTGACTACCGGGCCATGGTGATGTCTTTGAAGGATTATCTTGGCAAGACCGGGTTTAAGAAGGTTTTGTTGGGGCTGTCGGGCGGGATTGATAGCGCCATTGTGGCAGCCGTTGCCGCCGATGCGATTGGGCCGGAAAACGTGCGCTGTGTGATGCTGCCGTCGCGCTATACCTCGGCGCATTCGCTGGACGACGCGGCGCAGGTTGCGCGGGCTTTGGGCTGTCAGTTGGACACGGTGTCGATCTCGGGCGCGCAGGAGTCTGTTTCGCGCGCGCTGGAACATCTGTTCGAGGGCACCGCTGAAGACGTGACCGAAGAAAACGTGCAGTCCCGCCTGCGCGGGTTGTTGCTGATGGCGATGTCGAACAAGTTTGGTGAGATGCTGCTGACCACGGGCAATAAATCCGAGATGGCGGTGGGCTATTGCACGATTTATGGCGATATGAACGGTGGCTATAACCCGCTGAAAGACCTGTATAAAACTCGGGTTTTTGACACCTGCCGCTGGCGCAATGACAACCATCGTCCTTGGATGCTGGCCCCCGCAGGCGTGGTGATCCCGCCGCGCGTCATTGATAAGCCGCCGAGTGCCGAGTTGCGCCCCGATCAGAAGGATGAGGACAGCCTGCCGCCCTATCCGGTGCTGGATGCGATTTTGGATGGGCTGGTGGAGCAAGAGCTTTCGGTCGCTGATCTGGTTGCCAAGGGGTTTGATCGCGCCACGGTGAAGAAGGTCGAACATTTGCTGTATATCAGCGAATACAAACGCTACCAATCCGCCCCCGGCACAAGGCTGACCCGCCGCGCCTTTGCAGGCGACCGCCGCTATCCGATTGCGAACCGCTGGCGCGACAACGCCTGATGCCGCTCTATATCCTCGCTGCCTTCCTCGAAATCGCGGGCTGCTTTGCGGTCTGGAGCTGGTGGCGGGGGGCATCGGTATTGTGGCTGGTTCCCGGTGCTATTGCTTTGGCGGGCTTTGCATATGTGCTGGCTTTGACGCCGCCGAGCCACGCGGGGCGCAGTTATGCGGCCTATGGCGGGGTTTATATCGCGGCGTCGCTTTTGTGGCTTTGGTTGGTTGAGGGCAGCAAGCCCGACTGGGCCGATTTTGGCGGTGCGGCCTTGGCTTTGGCCGGAGCGGCGCTGATTTTATGGGCCCCGCGGGGCTAAACCGCGCTGATTTCACACTGCGGCAACAGGCGTTCGACATCGGGCAAGTGGCAGAGCTGCGTGGCATCCGTCGTCACCGCCGCACTGGCTGCGGCCGCGCCATAGGCCAATGCCTGAGCTGAATCCATCCCTCGCGCAAGGCTGAGCACGAAGCCCGCCACAAAGCTGTCGCCCGCGCCGACCGTGCTAACCACCTGCACTTTCGCGGCTTTCGCAAACACGCGCCGCCCGGCTTCGGCCATCACCGAGCCATCCGCGCCGCGTGCCACGATCACCCGCTGTGCGACGCCGCGCTTGACCAGATCAGAGGCAAAATCAGCACTTTGCACGCGCGTTTCCAGCGTGTGCCCCGCGATGCTTTCGGCTTCCTCGCCATCCATCCGCAGCACAAATAATCCGGGGATCGGATGGCTGACCGCTTGGCGCAGCGGCGCGCCCGAGGTATCCAGCACCACGTTCAAACCGGGCATCGAGCTGGCCAATCGTTCAGGAAAATCCACTGGAACCCCCGGCGGCTGGCTGCCCGAAATCACCCCAATCGCACCGGGTCGGGCCGAGGCCCGCAACAGCATGAACACGCGGTCCTGATCGATCTCTGACCAGATCGGCCCCGGCAGCATGAAGCGGTACTGCCGCCCGGTCTTGGCTTCGGTGACGGTCAGGCTTTGCCGGGTTTCGCCGGGGGCGGTCAGGGCCAGAAAAGGCACGGATTCTTGCCGGATCAGCCCGGCCAGACGATCGCCGGTCAACCCGCCCAACGCCACCAGTGCCAGGCTTTCGCCGCCCAAAGCCGCAATCGCGCGGCTGACGTTCAAGCCACCGCCACCGGGATCGAGCAGCGGTTCCGAGCAGCGCAACTTCTGATCCGGCACCAATTCCGCCACTCCCGTCGCCATATCCAGCGCGGGGTTCAGGGTGAGGGTCAGGATAGGCGTTTGCTGGGAGACCATGGGACCGTGGCCTTATTCGACGATCTCAATGGTATTCTGAAAAGTGCCTACCTTTTCAGAATTCTTATCGCGCAAGGTGGTTTCCAGCACATAGCGACCGGGGGCGATACCCGACAATGTATAGGTCAGATTGGCCTGAAACTCACGGTTCTGGTAGCGCGAGGTCAGATCGAGATTAGCGACCGACGGCAGTTCCCCCAGCACTTCGCCCGCCTCGGTCATCACCTTCAAGTCGACAATAAAACCAATGGTGTAAAGCCCATCACCGCCCGAGCCATAGCCAAAACCAAACGGCTCGGCATAGATCAGAATCGGCTCGCCGCCTTTGAACTTTTCATCCGGGCGCGGATTGTAGATGCCATATCCCGCAGCGGGTTGCGTCACCAGAACGGTCTGATGAATGCCGATGTCCTTGCTGCTGTCCCAGACCGTCGCGAGCAGGGCGTTCGCTGCATCTATAGCCCCACTGGCATTATCGGCGGCCATCAAAGCCTCAATTTCAGCGGCTTTATCAAGCACCGGCCCGGCACCGGCAGGCATTGCAAGCGCTGTGCCGAGAACAACGGCGGCGACGGTTTTGGCAAACATGGATCAACTCCCCAATTTCAGATTAAAATCATCACACTGCACGGGCAGGATAGAACTGACATGATAGAAAGATTTTCGCGCGCTGTCCAAGCGGCAAGCGTGCTGGGGCGTGGATTGTTTACTCCCACCACGGATCAATCGCGCCGATTTCTTCGTCGCTCCAGCCGAAGTGATGCGCGAGTTCATGCACCAAGACATGGGCGACCAGTTCTTGCAGGGTGACATTGCCGCGTTCGACCCATTCATCCAAGATCGGGCGGCGGAACAGCCAGATCATATCGGGCTGAAGCGGTTGATCGGACACGGATTTCTCGGTCAGCGGGGTGCCATCGTACAGGCCCGTCAACTCGAACGGGCTTTCGCAGCCGAGTTCGGCGAGCATCTCATCGCTGGCAAAATCCTCGATCCGCAGCGCGACTTGCTGGGCAGCCTCGCGATAGGGCAGCGGCAATTCGGCGATGGCCGCGCGGGCGAGGGCCTCGATTTGATCGGCGTCTGGGGCGGTCAGGCTGGCATGGGGCGTGGTCATGGCCGCAGCCTAGCCGCCGCGCGGAAAGCTGCAAGGCGATAACTGGACAAACGGCGGGTCATATGACAGGGAAGGGCGGTTGCAGGAGAGCCGACATGACCGATCGTCCCACGATTACCCGCTTTGCCCCATCGCCCACCGGCTATATCCATGTCGGCAATTTGCGCACGGCGCTGATGAACTATCTGATCACCCGCAAGGCTGGCGGCACGTTCATTCTGCGGTTGGATGACACCGATCAGGAACGCTCGAAACAAGAATACATTGACGGGCTGCTGTTCGATCTGGAATGGCTGGGTCTGCATTGGGATCGGGTGGAACAGCAATCTCTGCGGTTTGATCGCTACCGCGAGGCGGCGGACCAGTTGCGCGCGGCGGATCGGTTCTATGAGTGTTTTGAGTCTCCGGTGGAGTTGGATCTGAAGCGCAAGAAGCAACTGAACATGCACAAGCCGCCGGTCTATGACCGCGCGTCGCTGCGGATGACGGAAGATGAGAAGGCCAAAGCGCGCGATGAAGGCCGCGCGGGCTATTGGCGTTTCCTGCTGGATCAACAGCGGATTGAGTGGAATGACGGCATCCTCGGGCCGATCTCGATTGATGCGGCCTCGGTGTCTGACCCGGTGCTGATCCGGGCGGATGGGCAGATTTTGTATACCTTTGCCTCGTCGGTCGATGACATTGATATGGGCGTGACCTCGATCGTGCGCGGGGCGGATCATGTCACCAACACCGCGACGCAGATCCAGATCATGCAGGCGATGGGCGGCACGCCGCCGAATTTCTCGCACCACTCGCTGCTGACCGGGCCGAAGGGGGAGGAATTGTCCAAGCGTCTGGGCACGTTGAGCCTGCGCGACCTGCGGGCGCGGGGGGTGGAGCCGATGGCACTGCTGTCGCTGATGGCGCGACTGGGGTCATCGAAGCCGGTGGAATTGGCGTCCTCGATGCAAGACCTGATCGACGGCTTTGATATCGGCAGTTTTGGTGCTGCCCCGACGAAGTTTGACGCCGAAGACCTGTTCCCGCTGACCCGCGCGCATGTGCAATCGCTGCCGTTGGCAAATGTGTCTGAGAAGATCGCGGCACTGGGCGTGCCCGCCGACAAGGCCGAGTTGTTCTGGAACGTCGCCAAGGCCAACATCACCGTGCTGGCTGATCTAGAGGGCTGGTGGGTGCTGTTCCGCGATGGAGCAACTCCACTCGTCGATGACGAAGACCGCGAATTCGTGGCGCAAGCCTTTGATATGCTGCCCGAAGGGCCGTGGACTACCGCAACTTGGGGCGAGTGGACCAATGCGGTGAAAGAGGCGACGGGGCGCAAGGGCAAAACCCTGTTCCGCCCGCTGCGCCGGGCTGTCACGGGCTTGGATGCAGGTCCAGAGATGGCTGACGTGATGCCCTTGCTGCAAAAGCGACCAAAACTTTAATAAAATTTGGTCATCCTCTGCGTGAAAATATCCTGGGGATCCGGGGGCTAGCCCCCGGTCACTCCGCCAAATCAGCGCGCCAGAACCAACCAGCCTGCGATCTCGGCCAACTGCTGCATCGCCCCCAAAACATCCCCGCTTTGCCCGCCGATCTGGCGCAGGGCGATACGGGCGAAGATCAGTTGCGCTGCGGCCATTGCGGCCAAGACACAGAGCGCAGAGGGCCATGGCAGCAAAACCGCCAAGCCAAGGCCTGCCAGCGCCAGCCCGACCATCGCACGCGCAAAGCTGGTGGCAGCCGCTGATTTCCCCATGCCATCGCTGCGCGCGGCGGGCAGCCACAGCAGGGTAAACCCCAACCCGGCACGGCTGGATATCGCAAGCGCGATCACAGCGAAGGGCGCGAACGCAGGCTGATGCGCGGCCAAAATCGCCAAAGCCTGCCAGCGCAGGCCCAGTGACAGGATCAACGCCAGACCGCCATAGCTGCCGATGCGGCTGTCGCGCATGATTTCCAGCTTGCGGTCGCGGTCGCGGCCGCCGCCAAAGCCGTCGGCGCAGTCGGCAAGGCCGTCTTCATGCAACCCGCCCGTCGCGATCACACTTGCGGCCAAAGCCAGCCCCGCCGCCAAGGCGGACGCTATGCCAAGCGCCAAAGCCCCGGCCAGAACCGCCGCTGCGATGCCGCCCACCAGCGCCCCCGCAAGCGGAAACGCCCAGACCGCAGCGCCAATGGCGGGGGCTTCGGCCATCTGCCCCGCAGGCAGGCGGGTCAGCAGCATTACCGCCAACTGAACCTCTGCCGCGCGGGCGCGCAGCGGTGTCATGCCTCGGAAACTCCGGCCTCGCCGAAGGTGGCCATGCCGTTATGACAAGCAAGCGCGCTGCGCAGGATGCCCAAAGCCAAAGCCGCGCCCGAGCCTTCGCCCAAGCGCATGTCAAACTCCAGAACCGCGCGTTTGTTAAGTGCGGCCAGCAGCTTGCGATGCCCCGGCTCGGCGCTTTGGTGGCCGACAAGGCAGTGATCCAGCAGGGCCGGGTTCGCCGCATAAAGCGCCGAGGCCGCAGCGGTGCAGATAAAGCCATCTAGAATGACCGGGATGCGCGCGGCGCGTGCGGCCAGAACTGCGCCACAAATCGCCGCCTGCTCGCGCCCGCCCAAGGCCGCCAGAACGCCCATCGCGGACAGGCCTTTGTGGCGCGCAAGCCCGGTTTCAATCGCGGCGATCTTGCGCTTGATGCCGTCGCTGTCTGATCCGGTGCCAGTCCCGACCCATCCGGCGACCTCACCGCCAAACAGCGCTGAGGCCATGGCGGCGGCAACGGTTGAATTGCCGATGCCCATTTCGCCCAGGATCAGCACATCCGCCGTCACATCCACCGCATCCGCCCCGGCCTGCATCGCGGTCAAAGTCTCGGCCTCGGTCATCGCGGGGCCTTGGGTGAAATCGGCGGTGGGGCGGTCAAGTTCAAGTGCGATTACCGACAGCTCCGCCCCATTGGCGCGGCAGAGTTGGTTGATCGCGGCACCGCCTGCCTGAAAGTTGCCGACCATCTGTGCGGTCACCGCCTGCGGATAGGGGTTGACGCCTTGGGCGCAGATGCCGTGGTTTCCGGCGAAAACTAGGGCTTGGGCGCCGGCGATCTGCGGACGGGCCGTGCCACGCCAGCCCGCCATAAACACGGCCAATTCCTCCAATCGCCCCAAAGATCCCGGCGGTTTGGTCAGGCAGTTTTGCCGCGCAAGCGCGGCGTCGGCGGCTTTTGTATCGGCTTGCGGCAGGGTTGCGGCCAGATCGGCGACGGCGGCGAGCGTGGTCAGTTTCATCATTTCACCTTCATTGGCAGGCCCGCGACGGCGAGGATCACCTCATCCGCCTCGGCTGCGATCCATTGGTTCAGGGTGCCTGCTGCATCGCGGAACGCGCGGGCAAGGGCGTTTTCGGGCACGATGCCCATGCCGACTTCATTGGTGACAAACACCACCGGGCTGGACTGGGCGGGCAGGGCGGCCAGCAAAGCCTGACCCGCCGCGCGCCAATCGTGGTTGCCCAGCATTAGGTTGGTCAGCCAGAGCGTCAGACAATCGACCAAGCGCGGGCCTTTGCCATTGGTCGCGGTGAGGGCTGCGAGCAAATCCAAAGGTTCGGCATGGGTGATCCACTCGGGTCCGCGCCGTGCCTGATGTTCGGCGATACGGGCGCGCATCTCCTCATCCCAAGCCTGCGCAGTGGCGATGTAATGCGCGGGGCGACGTTCGGCTTGGGCCATCTGCAAAACGCGAATCTCCGCGATCCGGCTTTTGCCAGAGCGCGCGCCGCCGGTGATCAGGATGGTTTTGTGCATATCGGCCCTTGCCCCTTGGCTGATGTCAAAGCAGAAACGGGGCCAGCGCGAAAGGAGAAATGCGACCGTGCCTGCTGATGCCCCGACAGATGCCCCGACACAGACCGCGACAGATTGCCAGACCGAGATCATGCTGATCCGCCACGCACCCGCGCTGACCGAAGGGCGGATGGCTGGGCGGCGTGATGTGGCGGCCGATTGCAGCGATGCCTTGGCCTTTGCGGCTTTGCGCGGCGCGGTGGGGGCGGTGGATCATTGGCGGATCAGTCCGGCCTTGCGCTGTGCGCAGACAGCGGCGGCGCTATGGCCTGACCTTGCGCCGGAACAGGACGCGCGGTTGTGGGAGCAGGATTTTGGCGCTTGGGAAGGGGTTCCTTTTACCGATTTGCCGGATTTGGGGGTGCTGTCGGGGGCGGTACTGGCTGCGCATCGCCCACCTCAGGGCGAGAGTTTTCTGGATCTCTATGAGCGGGTGACGCCTGCCTTGCTTGAGGTCGGGTCGCTGGGCGGTCGCGTGGTGATCGTCGCCCATGCCGGAGTGATCCGCGCGGCTTTGGGGCTGGCTTTAGGAGTGCCTGAATTAGGGTTGGCGTTTCAAATCGCGCCACTGTCGCTGACCACGCTTGTGGCGCTTCCGGGCGGGGTGTTTTCGGTGGCGGGCGTCAATCGGATGCGGCGATGAGGCAGGATACCCTCCGCGTCGCGGGGCATTTTGGCGAGTTGTTGCAAGGGCGGATCGGGCGCGATGGCCCGGTGGCGCTGGTGACCTTGCCGTGCCCGGTGCTGGGGGTGACGGCAAGCCTTGCAGCTGGGCAGGGGTTTGCGATCACCGAGGCCAGCGCTGCGATCATCCCCGAAGAACGGGCTGTCAAACTGCTGTGTTTGTTAGGTCTTTCAATCTCTGGCAGGCTCGGTTTCGCGGCGGAGATGCCCCCCGGCGGTGGCGCAGGTGTCTCGACGGCTGCCTTGGTGGCACTTGCGGGTTTGGCGGGTTGGCAGGGAGAGCCGATGGCTCTGGCGCGGGCCTGTATTGCGGTGGAAGGGGCGTCGGACCCATTGATGCTGCCGCTGCCGTCGCAGACACTTTGGGCATCACGTCATGGGGAAATTCTTGCCACGCTGCCGCTGCCGCCCGAAATGGAGGTCATCGGCGGATTTTTCGGCCCGCCGCGCCGCACCGATCCCCGGGACATGGATTTTCCCGATATTGCGGATCTGATCCCGCAATGGCAGGACGGCTGCGCTGCCCGCGATCTACCACGCATCGCAGCTCTGGCCAGCCTGTCGGCAAGCCGCACCTTGGCACATCGCGGGGCGCAAAGTGATCCTATCGCGTCGCTTGCAGTAGACCTTGGGGCCTTGGGCTATGTCATCGCTCATACTGGGGCGGCGCGGGGGCTGATCTTCGCGCCCGGTGAGGTTCCGCAGCACGCCAGCGTCGCTTTGCAGGCTGCGGGCTTGCGCGGTATCCTCCAGTTTCGAGCCGGAGGGGGCAGATGAGTTTTGCCGCGATGATGCTTGTGGCGATGGTGTTGGACAGCGCAATCGGCTGGCCTGCACGGCTTTACGCGGTGATCGGCCATCCGGTGACGTGGATCGGCGCGTTGATCCGCTGGCTGGACCTTGCGCTGAACCACGATGCTGCCCCTGATCTATCGCGTCGGATAGCTGGGGTCGCGACGGCGCTGGTGGTGATTGGCGGCACAGGCGGGCTGGCGTGGGCATTGCAATCTGCATTGCCTGTGGGCTGGCTGGGCATCCTGATCGGCGGCGTTTTGGCTTGGCCACTGCTGGCGCTGCGCGCGATGTACGCCCATGTTGCGGCGGTGGTTTCGCCGTTGCAAAACAACGATCTGGTGCAGGCGCGCGTTGCGGTGTCGATGATCGTCGGGCGCAACGCTGCGGTGCTGGACGAGGCGGGCGTGGCGCGGGCGGCGATGGAAAGTCTGGCCGAAAACACCTCGGACGGCATCGTTGCGCCGCTGTTTTGGGGAGCCATATTCGGTTTGCCGGGGATTGCTGCCTATAAGGCGATCAATACGCTCGATTCGATGATCGGCCACCGCACGCCCCGGTTTGAGGCGTTTGGTTGGGCCTCGGCGCGGATCGACGATCTGGTCAATCTGATCCCAGCGCGGCTGACGGGGGCGGTATTTGCGTTGGTCTCCACCGCCCCGCGCCAAGCCGCGAAAGTGATGTGGCGTGATGCTGGCCTGCACCGCTCGCCCAACGCGGGCTGGCCTGAAGCCGCGATGGCTGCAGGTCTTGCTGTGCGGCTGTCGGGGCCGCGGGTTTATGCCGATCGTATCGCTGACGAGCCTTGGGTCAATGCGGGTGCCGCCGACCCAACCCCTGCCGATCTGCAACGAGGCCTTGCGCTTTATGTCCGGGCGATGTTTGTGCTGGGCGCAGCGCTGCTCGGTTTAGCGCTGGTCTGAGGGGGCAGATGCGCGATCACGGGGGAAATATTGACGGGGCCATCGCCTGCTTTGGCGGCACCGATTGGATTGATCTGTCCACCGGCATCAACCGCGTGGCCTATCCGATCCCGGTTTTGCAGCCTGAGGATTGGACGATGCTGCCCACGCAAACCGCCAAGCAAGCCCTGCTGAACGTGGCCGCCAAAACCTACCGCTGCACCGCCCCGATGCTGGCGGTGGCAGGCGCGCAAGCCGCGATTCAGATGATCCCGCGGCTTGCGAAGCCGGGAAAGGCCCGCGTGCTGGGGCCGACCTATAACGAACATGCCGCCGCTTTGCGCGCCGCTGGCTGGAGGGTTGAACAGGTCAGTCAGTTCGGCCAGTTGGCGGGGGCTGACCTCGCGGTGGTGGTGAACCCCAACAACCCCGATGGCCGTTCCTACCCGCCCGCCGACCTGCTGGCTTTGGCGGGGCAGGTCGGGCGGTTGGTGGTGGATGAAAGCTTCGCCGATGCGCAACCGGAGGTGTCTTTGCTGCCGCAAGCCGGGCAGTCGGGTCTGCTGGTGCTGCGCTCTTTCGGCAAGTTCTACGGGCTCGCTGGGGTGCGGTTGGGCTTCGTGATTGGCTGCGCTGAGGATATTGCGGCGCTGCATGAAATGTGCGGGCCGTGGCCTGTGAACGGTGCGGCGCTGCGGATCGGGGCTGCGGCCTTGGCAGACAAGGCTTGGGCCGAGGCGACGGTGCAGCGCTTGCGGTCTGAAGTTGTACAGGCCGATGCTTTGGCATTGGCGGCAGGCTGGCAACTGATCGGCGGTTGCGAATTGTTCCGTAGCTATGAGACACCGGATGCAGAAACCGCACAAATCCGGCTGGCAAAACAGCAAATTTGGAGCCGTATCTTTCCCTATTCGAACCGATGGCTGCGGATCGGCCTTCCTGGCTCATCCGCCGAATGGGCGCGGCTGACTCGCGCGTTGGAGGCCTGATGCAGTTCACCGCAGACGAATCCGCCACCCTGTTGCGCATCCTGCAATGGCGTCGTGACGTGCGGCATTTCCGCCCCGATCCGGTGGATGAGGCGGTGCTGGAGCGGCTGCGCGCTACGATGGATTGTGCGCCCTCGGTCGGCAACGCGCGGCCGTGGCGGGTGATCCGCGTCGATGATCTCGCCCTGCGCGCTGCCGTGCGCGCCAATTTCAGCCGCTGCAACGCCGAGGCCGCCAAGCTTTACACTGGCGAAAAGCATGCGGAATATCTGGCGCTAAAGCTGGCGGGGCTCGAGATGGCCCCGGTGCAACTGGCGGTGTTCAATGTGATGCACCCCGAGGCCGGGCATGGTCTTGGCCGCCAAACCCTGCCCGAAACCCTGCGCCAATCGACGGCGATGGCGATCCATACGTTGTGGCTTGCGGCGCGGGCCGAGAATTTGGGCCTCGGCATGGTCTCAATTTTGGAACCGCATGACATCGAGGCGTTGCTGGGCGTGCCTGAGGATTGGGAATTTGCCGCCTATCTTTGCCTCGGCCATCCCGAATTTATGGACGATACCCCGCTGCTGCACCGCACGGGCTGGCAAGAAAACACCCAGACCGAATGGCCGCGCCGCTAGCGCGCCAAGGCCAGCAAGGCATTGACATCGACATGGGTTTCTAGATGCGCAGCCAGCGCGTCCAGCACCGCATCCACCCCCGCCGCGTAGGTTAACCTTGAGGCCTGCGCACCGATCTGGCGGAGGAATCCTGCGCGAAACGCATCATTGGCGAACATGCCATGCAGATAACTGCCCATCACGCAGCCATCCGCTGAAACTGCCCCCTCGGGCTGTCCATCCACATAGGCGAACGGGCGGGCGCGATCCGGGCCTTCTGTGCGACCAATGTGAATCTCATAGCCCTGCATCGGTAGTCCTGTGGCTGCGTGAACGGCCTCGGTCCGCGTCAGCCGCTTGTCCGGCGTCATCACGGTTTCCACCGCCAAAGCTGCAAGCCCCAGCGTCTCACCCGCCAACCCTTCAATGCCCTCAGGATCGCGCACGATCTGGCCCAGCATCTGATAGCCGCCACAAATCCCCAAGACGCGACCGCCCCGCCGCAGATGCGCAGCCAAATCCACATCCCAACCCTGCGCACGCAGATAGGCCAGATCGCCCCGCGTCGACTTGGAGCCCGGAATGATCACCAGATCGGTATCGCCCGCAATCACCTCGCCCGCCCGCACCATCTGCAAGCTGACGCCGGGTTCCTGCGCCAGTGGGTCGAGATCATCGAAATTGGCAATCCGCGAAAGTGTCAGCGCCGCGATGTTATAGCCGCCCGCCCCGCCGCCTTTTGGCAGGTCTAAAGCATCCTCGGCAGGTAGTTTCGCCGCATCCGTGAAGAACGGCACCACGCCAAAGCCGCGCCAGCCGGTGCGGCTTTCGATCAGGTTGTAGCCGTCGTCAAACAACCGTGGATCGCCGCGAAACTTGTTGATCAGGAAGCCTGCGATCATCGCATTGTCCGCAGGGTCCAGCACCGCCTGCGTGCCGATAATCTGCGCGATCACCCCGCCGCGATCTATATCTCCGGTCAGGATTACTGGGCAATCCGCCGCCCGCGCAAAGCCCATATTGGCGATATCGCCGTGGCGCAGATTAACCTCCGCCGGGCTGCCCGCACCTTCCACGATCACCAGATCATATTGCGCCTTCAACCGGTTGAAGCTGTCCAACACCGGCATCATCAACGAAGGCTTCAGCGCCGCATAGTCCCGCGCTTTCACTGTTGCGATGCGCTTGCCCTGCACCACAACTTGGCTTCCCGTCTCGGACTCGGGCTTCAGCAACACCGGGTTCATGTCGGTGTGCGGCTCCAGCCCGCAAGCCAGAGCCTGCAAGGCTTGTGCGCGGCCAATCTCACCGCCGTCCGCCGTCACTGCCGCGTTGTTCGACATATTCTGCGGCTTGAAGGGTGCGACCGAAAGCCCGCGCAACTTTGCTGCACGGCACAGGCCTGCGACCAGCAGCGACTTGCCGACGTTCGAACCCGCGCCTTGGATCATGAGGGCGGTCATTTTGGGACGTCCAGCCGCGCTTTTGCACAACCTACGGAAGCCTCCGGCGGGGATATTTTTGCCAAGATGAAAGCCAAAGGCGGGCGCAACACCTCGGGCCGATAGATCGGGGGAGGTGTTGCGCTTTCACCTTGGGCGACCATCGGGGTCCCCCCCTGTGCCGCATGACCTGTCTGACACACGATAGTTAACACTTCGTTGCTTTCATCTTGGCTCAAATATCCCGGGGGTTTGGGGGCTGACCCCCAATCTGTCAGTTCAGCAGGCGCAACACATCAAAACTCCACCCCCGGCTGCGCCTTGATGCCGGATCGGAACGGATGCTTGATCAACGTCATCTCTGTCACCAGATCGGCGGCCTCAATCAATTCGGGTTTCGCGTTGCGCCCGGTCATCACCACATGCGTCAAGGGCGGTTTTTCAGCGGCAAGAAATGCCAGCACCTCGACGATATCGAGGTAATCATAGCGCAAGGCGATGTTGATCTCATCCAGCAGCACAAGACGGTTGCTGGGATCGCGGATCAACTCTTTCGCCTTCTCCCATCCCTTAGCCGCCATCGCGATATCGCGAGCGCGGTCCTGAGTTTCCCAAGTGAAGCCTTCGCCCATGGCGTGGAACTCGCACAGATCGGCGAAATGCGTCTCGATGATCCGCCGCTCGCCGGTATCCCAGGCGCCCTTGATGAACTGCACCACCGCACAGGGCATCTCATGCGCAATGCAGCGCAGAATCATCCCGAATCCGCTGGAGGATTTACCCTTGCCCGCCCCGGTATGCACGATCAGCAGGCCTTTATCCCCGGCCTTGCCCGCCATGATCTTATCCCGCGCGGCCTTCTTCTTGGCCATCTTGCGTGCGTGGCGGGCGTTTTCGTCACCCGAAGTGTCGGTATCGGGGGTCGCTTCAATCACGGGCAGCTCTGGGTCGGCCATCAGGTGTTTTCCGTTGCTTGACAAGGGAGGCGGTTGTGCCGCAGGTGGGCATGCGCTGGTTCCTGTTTATGACAGGCGAAGAGGGAATGCGAAAGGGGGCGACCCCGAAAGCTGCCGCCCCCGCGACCGTGACCGGAGAGGTTGCCCGAGGCCACTGGAGCAATCCGGGAAGGCGGGCCACCGTGGGGGGCAACCTCTGTATCCGCAAGCCGGGAGACCTGCCAGCGCGCGACTGAACGGGCGAACGGGGTGTTTCGCAACCAGCAGGCAAGGCCCCTTGGCCGTGCCTTTCTGGCCATCCCATCGCTCAATTTGGATAGGCCGATGACCGTAACGCTGCATGTCTGCACCACCTGTAAGGCCGGAGAGGTCGTAGAAGACGGTGAAGCGCTGCCGGGGGCGCGGCTGCATGCGGCCTTGTTGGCGGGCGACATTCCCGAGGGTCTGCGCATCGTCGGCGTCCCCTGTCTGTCCGCCTGCAATTCTGGTGCAGCGGTGGCGCTTTCAGCCCCCGGACGCTGGTCCTATGTCTATGGCCGTCTAACCGAGGCCGATGCACCTGATATTCTTCTCGGTGCCGCCGCCTATCTCGCCGCCCCCGATGGTATCGTGCCGTGGCGTGCGCGCCCGGTAATTTTCCGCAAGCAAAGCCTTGCCCGTATTCCCCCTTTGGAGCTTCCCGATGTCTGATCTTGCAAAAATCCCCGTTACTGTGATCACCGGCTTTCTGGGCGCGGGCAAAACCACGCTGATCCGCCATTTGATGCAGAACCCGCAGGGCAAGCGCTTGGCGATCTTGGTCAATGAGTTCGGCACCGTTGGCGTCGATGGCGACATTCTGAAATCCTGCGCCGATGCGAACTGCCCGGTGGAGAACATCGTCGAGCTGGCCAATGGCTGCATCTGCTGCACCGTCGCCGATGATTTCATCCCGACGATCGAGGCTTTGATGGCGCTGCCCGTGCGCCCCGATCACATCATCATTGAGACCTCGGGGCTGGCGCTGCCGAAACCGTTGTTGAAGGCTTTCGACTGGCCCGCGATCCGCTCTAAAATCACCGTTGATGGCGTGATCGCCTTGGCCGATGCCGAGGCGGTCGCCGCTGGCCGTTTCGCGCCTAATGTAGAGGCGGTGGATGCGCAACGCGCCGCTGATCCCTCCCTTGATCACGAAACCCCGCTGTCCGAGGTGTTTGAGGATCAAATCGCCTGCGCCGACATTATCCTGATGTCAAAGGCCGATCTGGCGGGGGAAGCTGGCCTTGCCGCTGCCCGCGCCGTAATCATGGCGGAATCTCCGCGCTCGATCCCGATCTTGTCGATGTCCGAAGGCATCATTGACCCCGCTTTGATCCTTGGCCTGAACGCAAAGGCCGAGGATGATCTCGCCGCGCGTCCCTCGCATCACGATGGTCATGATGATCACGAGCATGACGATTTCGACACCGTGGTGATTGATCTGCCCGAGATCAGTGATGTTGATGCGCTGGTGGCCGCGATCCAGCGCCTTGCGACCGAGCAACACATCCTACGCGTCAAAGGCTATGTCGCTGTCACCGGCAAGCCGATGCGCCTGCTGGTTCAGGCGGTGGGCGCGCGGGTGCGGCATCAGTTTGACCGCCCGTGGGGGGGCAGTCCGCGCCAAGGTCAGCTCGTGGTGATCGCCGAGCATCACCACGTTGATCTGGCCGCGATCCGCAGCGTGCTGGGGGCCTGAACCATGCATGTCGTCTTCCGCGAAAGCCATGGGCTGGAGGATACACAAACCCCGTTCGATCTGGGTCAGACCCCGGCCGAACTGGTGGTTTTGTCGTTTTCCGACAGTGACCTAGGGGCTTTCGCGGCGGGCTGGCATCGTGCGGCACAAAGCGGAGCGGGTACCAAGCTGCCCACTCTGCGCCTCGCCAATTTGGTCGCCCTACAGCACCCAATGTCGGTCGATACCTACGTCCAGCAAACCCTGCCGGGCGTCAAAGGCATCCTCGTCCGGCTGATTGGCGGCGAGAATTACTGGCCCTACGGGTTGATGCAGTTGCAAGACCTCGCCCGTCGTCAGGGCATCGCCTTGGCCGTCCTGCCCGCCGATGGCCGTGAGGATAAGACGCTCGACGCCCATTCCACCCTGCCCATCAGCACCCTGCGCCGCCTCTCGGCCCTGTGCGATGCCGGAGGCGCGGTCGCCGCCCAAGCCGCTTTGGCACAGCTTGCCCTTGCCGCTGGCCTCTACGCAGGCCCAGTGATGGGTGACAAAACCGTCCCCGATTGCGGCTGGTATGACCCCGATCTTGGCGTGATCCCTCAGCCCGCTGCTACAGGCCATGCCATCGCCATCACCTTCTACCGCAGCTACGTCACCGCCGCCGACACCGACCCCGTCGATGCCCTGATCCGCGCCTTCCGTGTGCGTGGCTTTGTAGCCTACGGCCTGTTCGCCCCTTCGCTGAAAGCCACCGGAGCCGACGCTTTCCTGCGCGCCGCCCTAGCCCATCTGAACCCCGCCGCCATCGTCAACGCCACCGCCTTCTCCGCCCGTGGCAGTGACGGCACCACCCCCCTAGACGCAACTGGCTGCCCCGTCTTCCAAGTCGCCCTCTCCACCGCCCGCAAGCGCGACTGGAGCGCTTCCGAGCGTGGCCTCTCCCCCGCCGACCTCGCCATGCACGTTGTCCTGCCCGAAGTCGATGGCCGCATCTTTGTGGGCGTGGTCAGCTTCAAATCGCCGGGAAAACGCGACCCCGATCTGCAATTCTCGCGCTTCGCCCACCGCGCCGATCCTATGCGCATCAATGCCGTGGTGGACCGCATCCTCGGCTGGCAACACCTTGCCACCACGCCTGCGCCGCAGCGCAAACTGGCAGTGATCCTGTCCACCTATCCCGGCCGTCCCGACCAGATTGCCCATGCCGTTGGCCTTGATGCCCTCGCCAGCACCGAGGCCCTGACCACGGCCCTAGCCGCCGCAGGCTACGCAGTTCAGCCCGCCGAAAACCTCGCCCAAGCCCTGACCACCGAAACCCTGACATGGCCGCTCGACGCCTACAAAACCGCCCTCACCAGCCTGCCAGAACCCCTCCAAGCCGCTCTCGGCGCGGCATGGGGCGCACCTGAATCCGACCCCGCCGCCCACAACGGCCACTTCCACTTCGCCGCCACCCTTGCAGGCCAAGCCCTGATCGCCCTGCAACCCGAACGCGGCACCGTGACCAGCCGCGAAACCGACTACCACGACCTATCCCGCACCCCGCGTCACGCCTATGTCGCCTTTTACCTCTGGCTGCGCGCGCAAAACCTACACGCCCTGATCCACATCGGCGCACATGGCACGCTGGAATGGCTGCCGGGGAAATCGGTGGCCCTGTCCACCGAGTGCTGGCCCGAAGCCCTGACCGGACCGCTGCCCGTGGTCTATCCGTTCATCGTCAACGACCCCGGCGAGGCCGCGGCAGCCAAGCGCCGTATCGGGGCTGTCACGTTAGGCCATGTCCCACCGCCTTTGGCGCAAAGTGCCACCCCCGAGAACCTGCTGCGCCTTGAACGCCTGCTCGACGAATACTCCACCGCCGACGGCCTAGACCCGTCCCGCCGCAACCGCCTGATCGCTACCATTCGGGATGAGGCACAAGCCTCGGGGGTTGAGGCTGACCTTGGCCTGGACCAAACCGCCAGTCCCGCCGAGGCGATCACGCGTATTGATCGGTTCGTATGCGATATCAAAGAAAGCCAGTTCGGCGACGGCCTGCATGTCTATGGCCAAGCCCCCGGGGAAACCGAGGGTCTGCTGACCGCGCTTGCAGGCAAGCGCGTCAACGCTGGGCCCGCGGGCAGCCCATGGCGGGGCCGCAGCGATGTGCTGCCTACAGGCCGCAACCTTTATTCTGTGGACCCCCGCGCTGTGCCTTCGCGCGCCGCCCATGCCCAAGGCGTCAAGCTGGCCGAAGAACTGCTGCGCCGCCATCTGCAAGACAAGGGTGACTGGCCGAAGGGGCTGGTGATCGACCTTTGGGGATCGGCCACCATGCGCACAGCCGGGGAAGAACTGGCGATGGCGATGCATCTCGCGGGGCTTGCGCCGAAATGGGATGACGGATCAGAACGGGTGTCCGGCTTTGAAATCCTGCCCCTCGCGCTGCTGGATCGCCCTCGCATCGACGTGACTTTGCGCGTGTCCGGCCTGTTCCGTGACGTGTTCGGCGGGTTGTCCCAACTATTCGACGCCGGGGCCGCAGCTTTGTCACAACGCGACGAAGCCGCCGACATGAACCCCTACATCACCGCTGGTCCCCGTGTGTTCGGCCCGAAACCGGGGCTTTACGGTATGGGGATGGAGCCTGCGTTAGAGGATTACACCCCCGAAGGACGTGCTGCGGCAGGTGAGGCTTGGCTGTCAGGCTCGGATTGGACCGTTGATGCCAAAGGCCAAACCCAGCACAACCGGGCCGCTTTGGAAGACCGCCTGCGGGCCGCTGACGGTTATGCCCATGTGCAGGATCTGGTGGAAACCGACATCCTTCTGGCCCCCGATTATGCCGCCCATGAGGGCGGTTTCGCCGCCGCCATGGCCGCGATCGGAGCCGCCGAGCCTGCGCTTTACCACATCGACGCCACCCGCCCCGATGCCCCGAAAGCCCGGCTTGTCGCCGAGGAAATCGGTCGCGTGGTGCGCGCCCGCGCCGCCAATCCAGATTGGGCGAGCGGCATGATGCGGCATGGCTTCCGGGGGGCGGCAGAGGTCACGGCGACGCTGGACAACCTTGCCGCCTACGCGCATCTGACCCGCAGCGTGCCCGCGCATCTCTTTGATTTGTATCACGAAGCCACTTTGGGCCGTGCCGATCTGGTGGCCTTTATGGCAGCGGAAAACCCTGCTGCCCTCGCCGCGCTGCGTGCGCGGTTTCAGGCGTTGCAGGATGCAGGCCTGTGGATCACGCGCCGCAATTCCATCGCGGCCATGATGGGGGCAGGGGAATGAGCACGCCCGTCATCCAAGGTTGGTGCCCCGGAGCCTTGCGCCCGATGCAATCCGGCGATGGCTTGGTCGTCCGTGTCCGCCCCCGTGCGGGCCGTCTAACCCCCGATCAAGCGCGCGGCATTGCCCAGCTTGCAGCGCTTCACGGCAA
This sequence comes from Cypionkella sp. PAMC25878, assembly GCF_058135695.1. Classification (NCBI taxonomy): domain Bacteria; kingdom Pseudomonadati; phylum Pseudomonadota; class Alphaproteobacteria; order Rhodobacterales; family Paracoccaceae; genus Cypionkella; species Cypionkella sp. PAMC25878. The sequence continues at coordinate 2,066,017 of NZ_CM176871.1, forward strand.
CGGGCTGATTGATCTGTCCAACCGCGCCAACCTGCAACTGCGCGGCGTCACCGAAGCCAGCCATCCCGCCCTGATCGACGGCCTGCGCGGGCTCGATTTGATCGACACCGATGCGACCGATGAGGCCCGCCGCAACATTATCGTCTCGCCGTTTTGGACGGAGGGGGATGGCTCGCAAGAGATCGCTGCGGCGTTGGCCCAAGCACTTAGCGCTCAAGATGCGCCCAGTTTGCCGGGCAAGTTTGGTTTTTCGATTGATCTTGCCAAGTCTTCCACCATCCGAACAGCCCCCGTTGATATTCGCATCGAGTGGCACCTGTCTGGCTGGTTGGTGCGCGGCGAAAGCTTCGTCACTGGCGCAATGGTCGATACTCCAGAAGCAGCGGCAACCGCCGCACTAGAATTGGCGCGCTGGTTTGTGGACAGTGGCGGGGTCGAAGGCGGGCGCGGAAGAATGGTTCGGCTTTGGCAAAATGAACCTCGAAATACCCGGCATGATCGCCTGCCCCTGCGGTTTAGGGAAGGCAGCGATGCAATGCTTGGGAACGCCCCGCCTCCCAAACCGGGGGCATTCGCGCAAGGCCAACTGGTCGGCTTTGAGTTTGGCCAGATGCAGGCCGAAACCCTCGCCCAGCTTGGCGACCTAGGCCCTCTACGCGTCACACCTTGGCGGATGCTGCTGATCGAAGGGCTGACCGAGGCCCCGCAAATCCCCGGTCTGATCACCCGCGCCGATGATCCGATGTTGCGGGTGATCGCCTGTACCGGTGCCCCCGGTTGCCTGCAAGCCCATGCCGCCACCCGCCCGCTCGCCCGCGCTTTGGCCCCTAAACTCATCGAAACCCTGCATGTCTCTGGCTGCGCCAAAGGCTGTGCCCACCCGACCGCAGCGCCCCTGACCCTGACGGCCACCCCCACAGGCTTCTCCCTGATCCGCAACGGCACCGCCTCTGGCACTCCGCTGCGCGAAGGGCTATCCGCCGATGACCTCACCGAAACCAATATCCTGAACGAGTTCCCCTGATGCCGCACAGCTACATCACCGATGGCGCCGAGATTTACCGCCGTTCCTTCGCGATGATCCGCGCCGAGGCCGATCTCGCCCGATTTACGCCCGAAGAAGAAATCGTCGCGGTGCGGATGATCCATGCCGCCGGAATGGTTGGGCTTGAGGCGCATATCGAATTTTCCCAAGGCATGGCGATTGCGGCGCGGGCTGCGCTGGAAGCAGGTGCGCCGATCCTATGTGATGCGCGGATGGTGTCCGAAGGCGTCACAAGGGGCCGGATGCCTGCGGGCAATCAGGTGATTTGCACGCTGCATGACCCTGCGGTGATCGCTTTGGCGAAGGAAATGGCCAATACCCGCTCCGCCGCCGCCTTGGAGCTTTGGCGTCCCCACCTCGCTGGGGCCGTTGTTGCCATCGGCAATGCCCCCACTGCCCTGTTCCACCTTCTGAACATGCTGGAAGACCCCGCTTGCCCGCGCCCTGCCGCGATCATCGGCTGCCCGGTCGGTTTCATCGGGGCGGCGGAATCGAAAGCGGCATTGATGGAGGTGCTTCCGGTGCCGTCGCTGATCGTGCGCGGACGGCTGGGCGGCTCGGCGATCACCGTGGCCGCGATCAACGCGCTTGCAAGCCGGGTGGAGTGAATGGGCAAGATCATCTGCACAGGCCTTGGCCCCGGCGACCCCGATCTGATATCGGTGAAATCTGACCGATTGATCCGGGCGGCAGCGCATGTCGCCTATTTCCGCAAGGCGGGGCGGGCAGGCCAAGCGCGGCAGATCGTGCAGGGGATGCTGGCATCGGGTGTTGTCGAATATGCGATGGAATACCCTGTCACCACGGAAATGCCGTTCGACAGCCCGGAGTATAACGATGCTTTGGCGCAGTTTTATGATGATTGGGCCAACTGTTTGGCACAGGTCGCGACGACCGCCGATGTGATCGTGCTCTGCGAAGGCGATCCGTTCTTCTACGGCTCTTTCATGCACCTGCACACCCGCTTGCAAGGCCGCGCCGAGGTCGAGGTGATCCCTGGCATCACGGGTATGACAGGCTGCTGGAACGCCGTTGGCACCCCCTTTACTTGGGGCGATGATGTGTTGTCGGTGTTGATGGCGACGCTGCCCGAGGCCGATCTGATCACCCATATGCAGCGCTCTGACGCGATGGTGATTATGAAAACTGGCCGCAATCTGCCGAAAGTGCGCGCCGCGTTGGAGCACGCCGGGCGGCTGAACGATGCATGGCTGGTTGAACGCGGCACCATGCCGACCCAACGCATCGCCCGGCTGTCCGAAGTCGATGTCACCGATTGCCCGTATTTCGCCATCGTGCTGGTCCACGGCCAAGGCCGCCGCCCGGAAATTGGCGGTGTCGAATGAGCGGTTGGCTGGCAGTCGCGGGCCTTGGCCCCGGCGCGGAAAACATGGTGACGCCAGAGGTCCGCGCCGCTTTGGCCGAGGCCACCGATGTGATCGGTTATTTCCCCTATGTCGCCCGTATCGCCCCGCGCCCCGGCCTGAACTTGCATGGCTCGGACAACCGGGTTGAAATTGACCGCGCCGATCATGCCCTGCGCCTTGCGTCCGAGGGGGCAAAGGTGGTGATCGTCTCCTCCGGCGATCCCGGCGTCTTCGCAATGGCCTCGGCTTTGTTTGAAGCGTTGGAAAATCGACCCGACCTGCACCATTTGGATATCCGCATCCTCCCCGGCATCACCGCCATGCTTGCCGCCGCCGCCCATGCCGGCGCGCCCTTGGGTCACGATTTCTGCGCGATCAACCTTTCCGATAACCTCAAACCATGGCCCCTCGTCGAACATCGCGTCCGCCTCGCGGCCCAAGCCGATTTCGCGATGGGCTTCTACAACCCGCGCTCCGCCAGCCGTCCGCACCAATTCGCTCGCGCCTTAGAAATCCTGCGCGAGGAATGTGGCCCCGACCGCCTGATCACCTTCGCTCGCGCAGTGTCCACCCCGGAAGAACGCATCCAGACCGTCACCCTCGCCGAAGCCACGCCCGAAATGGCCGATATGCGCACGGTTGTGATCGTCGGAAATTCCGCCACCCGCCGGGTTGGCCGCTTCGTTTACACACCGCGTTCCGCATGAGACAGCCAAGCCATCACCTCGGCCACCGAGCCCACCATGCGCCGCGCGGGCAGGGCCGGGCGGTCGATCAGGATCACCGGAAGGCCCAAAGCGCGGGCGGCGATCAGCTTAGCCTCTGCCCCCGCGCCACCTGCATTCTTGGCAACGATATGGCTGATATTATGCTGCATCAGCAGCGCCTTATCGCCCTCTACCTCAAACGGCCCGCGCGCCAGAACCACGGTGCAGTCGGGCAAGGGCGGCGTATCGGGCGCATCGACCAGCCGCAGCAGATAGTGGTGCGGCTTGGCGGCGAAGCCAGCCAAATTCTGCTTGCCGATCGCCAAGAAAACCCGCGCCGGGGCGTCTGGCAGGGCTGCAACAGCCGCCTCCATGCTACCCACATGAGTCCAACGGTCGCCTACCCCCGCCACCCAAGGCTTGCGCTCCAGCCCCAGCAATGGCACTCCAGCCTGCGCACAAGCCTCCATCGCGTTGCGGCTTATCTGCGCGGCAAAGGGGTGCGTGGCGTCGATCACGGCGCCAATCCGTTCAGCGCGCAGATAGTCCACCAGCCCCGCCACGCCGCCAAAGCCGCCGACCCGCATCGGCAGGGGCTGCGCCACCGGGCTATCGGTGCGCCCGGCGTAAGAGAACACCGCATCCTGCCCCGCAGCAGCCATGGCCCGCGCCAACAGGCTGGCCTCGGTGGTGCCGCCCAGCAGAAGGATGCGAGTCATGGGTAAGCCTTGGGTTGCGATCATCGGTCTGGGTGAGGATGGCTTGGCGGGCCTATCGGATGCAAGCCGTGAAGCTTTGGCGCGGGCTGAAATCATCTTCGGTGGCCCGCGTCATTTGGCCTTAGTGGCGGCAGGCGATAAGGGCCGTGCTTGGCCGATCCCGTTTTCGGTGGCCCCCGTTCTGGCCCACAAGGGGCAAAACGTGGCCGTGCTCGCCTCGGGTGATCCGTTCTGGTTCGGCGCGGGCAGCAGCCTGACCGCCCAGCTTTCCCGCGACGAATGGCAAGCCTTCCCTGCGCCCTCGACCTTCCAGCTTGCCGCTGCGCAAATCGGCTGGCAGATGGAGGAAATCACCTGCCACGGCCTGCACGCCGCTCCCTTTGCCCGCCTGCGCCCCGCGCTGACCAAAGGCGCGCGGGCGATCTGCCTGCTGCGCGACGGCGACGCGCCGCAAGCCCTTTCGGCATGGCTGATCGAACAAGGCTTTGACGCCAAGCTGAGCATTCTGGAATCCCTCGGCGGCCCCAATCAGCGCATCCGCCAGACCACCGCCGCCGCTATTGCGCTGACCGACATCACTGCCCCGGTCGCCGTCGCCATCGAGATCACTGCAGGCAAGGGTCTATCGCGTGCCTTTGGCCTCGACGACGCCCTGTTCGCCCATGACGGCCAGATCACCAAACGCCCGGTGCGCGCGCTGACGCTCTCTGCCCTCGCGCCCCGCGCAGGTGAATTGCTGTGGGACATTGGCGCAGGCTCCGGCTCGATCTCGGTCGAATGGTGCTTGGCGGGGGGGCGCGCGCTGTCGTTTGAACTCCGTGCCGACCGCGCCATCAACATCCGCACCAATGCCGCCAGTTTCGGAATAGACCACCGGCTGGCCTGCATCGAAGGCCCGGCAGCCGAAACCCTCTCCGGGCATCCGCTGCCTGATGCCGTCTTTGTCGGCGGCGGTGGCAATGCGGCGCTTTACGATCAACTTTGGCACATCCTGCCCGCAGGCGCCCGCATTGTCGCCAATGGCGTCACCTTGGAAACCGAAAGCCTGCTGGCACAGCAACACGCTCAACGCGGCGGCACGCTTCTGCGCATTGACCTAGCCACGGCCGCCCCTTTAGGCCGGATGCGTGGCTGGGATGCCACCCGCCCGGTCGTGCAGTGGAGCGTCACAAGATGATCGTTGCAGGCATAGGCTTTCGCAAAGGTGCCAGGATCGACAGCCTGCGCGATGCTCTGCGCGCTGCAGGGGGCGAAAAGGCGCAGGCTCTCGCCACCGCCGAGGACAAAGCTGACTCCCCTGTCATCCAAGCCCTTGCCGCTGAAATGGCCCTGCCCCTGCACGCAGTTCCCTTGGAAAGCCTGCAAAACCAAGCCACCCTCACCCAATCCGCCCGCGTCCAAGCCCACTACGGCACTGGCAGCCTTGCCGAAGCCGCAGCGCTTGCCGACGCTGGCCCCGGCGCACGGCTTTTAGGCCCCCGCGTCACATCCCAAGACGGCAAGGCCACCGCAGCCCTTGCCGAAAGGAGCCCCATATGACCATCCATTTCATCGGCGCAGGCCCAGGTGCGCCCGATCTGATCACCCTGCGTGGCCGTGATCTGATCGCCTCCAGCCCAGTCTGCCTTTATGCCGGATCGCTGGTGCCGCAAGCGCTGCTGGCGCATTGTCCGCCCGGTGCCAAGATCATCAACACCGCCCCCTTGTCGCTGGATGAGATCATAGCCGAACTCGCCGCCGCCCATGCCGCAGGCCAAGATGTCGCCCGCCTGCATTCAGGCGATCTGTCGGTCTGGTCGGCGATGGGCGAACAACTCCGCCGCCTGCGCGCCCTGAATATCCCCTATGACGTGACCCCCGGTGTGCCCTCCTTCGCCGCCGCCGCCGCAGCTTTAGCCACCGAATTGACCCTGCCGGGCCTGACCCAATCGGTGGTTCTGACCCGCACCTCTGGCCGCGCCACCGCGATGCCAGACCGCGAGAATCTGCCCGCCTTCGCCGCCACCGGGGCCACCCTCGCCATCCATCTGTCCGTGCATGTGCTTGAAAAGGTTGTCGCAGATCTGACGCCGCACTACGGACCCGATTGCCCCGTCGCCGTGGTCTGGCGCGCAACTTGGCCGGATGAGCGTATCGTCCGCGCGACACTTGCCACTCTGCAAACCGCCATTGGCGCGGAAATGGAGCGCACGGCGCTGATCCTTGTCGGCCCCGCTTTGGCCGCCGAAAGCTTCGAGGAAAGCCGCCTCTACGCCGGGGATTACGACCGCCGCTTCCGCTCCGTCGGCACCGAACCCCGCTTCCCGGACGCCAAATGAATCCCCCCGGCCTCCTGATTTCCGCCCCCGCCTCGGGCACCGGCAAGACCACGCTGATGCTGGGTCTGCTCGCCGCCTTTCGGGCGCAGGGGCTTAACGTACAGCCGTTCAAATCCGGCCCCGACTACATCGACCCCGCCTTTCACGCCGCAGCCTCGGGCCGCGCTTCGGTCAATCTGGACAGTTGGGCGATGACCCCGACGCGGATCGCAGGGCTGGCTTCGGTAGCGGCAGACGCCGATCTGATCCTCGCCGAAGGCTCGATGGGCCTGTTCGATGGCGTTGCCAAACCGGGGGAATTCGGCTCTGGGGCTAGCGCCGATATCGCGGTGATGATGGGGTGGCCGGTGGTGCTGGTGCTGGATGTCTCGGGCCAAGCGCAATCCGCCGCTGCCGTCGCCATCGGTTTCGCCAAAATGCGCCCCGAGATGCCCTTCGCCGGGGTCGTCTTAAACCGCGTCGCCTCACCGCGCCACGAAGCCCTGGTCCGCGCAGGGATGGAGGCGGCGGGTATCCCGGTGCTGGGCGCGCTGCCGCGTCGCGCCTCAATCGCACTGCCCGAGCGGCATTTGGGCCTCGTGCAGGCCGAAGAACAGCCGCATCTGCAAGCCCTGTTGGCCGAAGCTGGGGCGTTCATTGCCGAACACCTCAACCTCGACACCCTGCGCGCCGCCGCCCGTGGCCATCTGCCGCCCGCGCAACCGCTGAAAATCATCCCGCCCGCCAACCGCATCGCCTTGGCTCGCGATGCCGCGTTTTCTTTCGTCTATCCGCATCTTCTGGCCGGATGGCGCGCGGCGGGGGCCACGATCCTGCCATTCTCGCCGTTGGCTGACGAAGCACCTGATCCCAGTGCTGAAACCTGCTGGCTGCCCGGCGGCTACCCCGAACTTCATGCCGGAAAACTCGCTGCCAACGCGTATTTCCGCCAATCCCTGCAAACCTTCGCCCAGACCAAACCGGTGCATGGTGAGTGCGGCGGCTATATGGCGATGGGTGCGGGCCTGATCGACGCGCAAGGTGAGCGCCATAAAATGACCGGGCTTCTGGGGCTAGAGACCAGCTTTGCTAAACGCCGGATGCATCTGGGCTACCGCCTAGCCCAAACACACGCACCACTGGCTGGCCATCCGGCCAATACCCGCCTGCGCGGCCATGAGTTTCACTATGCCACCATCCTTGCCCAGCCCGATGCGGCCCTTGCGCATGTCACCGATGCGACCGATACCATGGTGCCTGAAACCGGCTCGCTCCGCATCCAATCGGGTGGCGGGCAATCCTCGGGCACCTTCTTTCATTTGATCGCAGAGGCGACATGACTGGCTTTGTTTCCTTCGTATCCTCCGGTCCCGGCGACCCGGATCTGCTGACGGTCAAGGCCGTGCAGCGCTTGGCCGCCGCCGAAGTCGTGCTGTTTGACGATCTGTCTTCCGGCCCGATCCTTGGCCATGCCGCGCAAGCCGATCTGATCGCGGTCGGCAAAAGGGCAGGGCGACCCTCGCCGAAACAAGATCACGTCAGCCGCCTGCTGGTCGATCACGCTTTGGCAGGCCAGCGCGTCGTGCGGCTGAAATCCGGCGATTGCGGTATGTTTGGGCGTTTGGAGGAGGAAATCGTCGCGCTGCAAGCTGCTGGCATTGCTTACGAAATCATCCCCGGTGTCACCTCTGCCTCTGCCGCCGCGGCCGCCGCTGGCATCCCGTTGACCCGCCGCCTCACCGCGCGGCGCGTGCAGTTCATCACCGGGGCGGATGTGACCGGAAGCTTGCCGGAAAGCACCAATATGGCCGCCCTCGCCGACCCGATGGCAACCACCGTTGTCTATATGGGCCGCCGCACCTTCGCCGATCTGGCGAGCCGCTTGATCGCCCATGGTCTGCCCGCTGACACGCCCGCGCTGCTGGCTGAAGCCGTCTCAACCCCCGATCAACAAATCACCCGCCACACCATCGCCAGCCTCGCCGCGCATCTGCAAACCGCGCAAAGCCCGCATCCAGCGCTGATCTTCTACGGCCCCTTGGCCGAGTTCCCGGCATGAGGCTTTACGTCTGCACCCTATGCCAGTTGGGCCGTGAGGGCTTTGCGAACACCTTGCGCGCAGCCCTGCCCACCGACGTCGAAGTGCTTGAAATCGAATGTATGTCCGGCTGCACCCGCGATCAGACCATCGCCTTTCGGGCGGATGGTAAAACCGCCTATCTGTTTGGCGACATCACAGCCGCTGATCTGCTCGAGCTTGAAAATTTCGCCCGCCTCTATGCCGCCTCGCCAGACGGCAATTTCGCCGATGCCCGTGTATTGGGAAATCTGCGCACGAAGGCCATCGCGCGCATTCCCGGCTAGGCCATTCGCATCAAAGTGTCGGCGTTGCGCCTTCAAAAGCCGTATTTCCGCTTGACCCAAACCGGGGCTTAGGCGACTGATGAAGGGGCATGGTGTTCTAAAAACGCAAAGCGTCTGAACTGAAACGAGAATGAGGAATGGGTGGACCAATCGGCACCCCAAGCCTCAGCCGCCCCCGCGACTGTATGCGGTGAGCGGCCTTCCGAAATGCCACTGGCTGACGGCTGAAAAGCCTCAAGCTGGGAAGGCGGAAGGTCGCTAAGACCCGCGAGCCAGGAGACCGGCCGTGCAAAGAAACGCTAAACACCGTCGGGTGTGACGGTATGGAGAGTAAAATGACCACGAAGACCCTCGCTTCCAGCAAAGCCACCGCACTGATGTCAGTGCTTTTTGTTGCTATGATTGGCGCCTCGACCGTGTTTCTGACCGGTTTTGCTCATTCGCAAACCCTACATGACGCAGCACATGATGTGCGTCACGCTTCTGGCTTCCCCTGCCACTGAACGCATGATCCAACGTATGGTGACCAGCGCGGTGTTCGCTGGTTTTGCAGCAGGCCTGCTTGCGGCCCTGCTGCATTTCGCATTCGTGCAGAAGCTGATCCTTCTGGGCGAAGACTATGAAACCGGCGCATTGGTGCATTTCAACGGTGTGGCAGCACCTGCGGAAGACCAGGATCATGCCGCCCCCGAAGCGCCAGCGGCAGATGCAACGGCTCCGGCTACGCCCGAAGCTGTCGAGGCTGACGGCCATGAGCACAAGCACGAGGCCGCTGAGGAAGGCGGCGCATTCGCGCGCAATGCTTCGACCAGTCTGTTCTACGGCCTTGAGTTTGTCGGCTATGCCCTTGTTCTGGTCGCAGGTTATGGCCTTGCAGAAGTGTTCGGCAAACGTGTGACCCTGCGCGAAGGCCTGCTCTGGGGTATCGCGGGCTACGCCGCCTTCCAACTGGCCCCGGCGATGGGGCTGGAGCCTGAACTCCCCGGCACCATGGCCGCCGATCTTACCGCGCGTCAGATCTGGTGGATTGGCACCGCGATCTGCACCGCTGCCGCTTTGGGCCTGCTGGGCTACGGCAAGGGCGTGGCTTCGGTGATCGGCGCGGTCGCTCTGCTGGCTGTCCCGCATGTGATCGGCGCGCCCGAATTGGACAGCTATTCCGGCGTTGCACCGCCCGAACTGGCCTCAACCTTCGCGGCACGCTCGCTGGGGGTGGGTCTGATCGTCTGGTCGGCTTTGGGCGCGCTGTCGGGTTGGCTCTGGTCGCGCCCGCAGTAAGGTTGACTAAAATCAACGCGCGCCAATCCTTGCGGTTGGCGCGCGTTTTGCTGCAAATAGCGCAGTTTTAGGAGGCGCCATGTTTGATCTCACCCTCACCCTCATCGGGATCGGCACGGGCAATCCCGACCATCTGACCCTGCAAGCCATCAAGGCGATCAACGCTGCTGATCTGATCCTGATCCCCCGCAAGGGCGAGGGGAAAGCCGATCTGGCCGAATTGCGCCTCGCGATCTGCCGCGATGTGCTGACCAACCCTGCGACCCGGATCGTGGAGTTTGATCTGCCGGTGCGGGACGAAACCATCGCGGACTATAAGGCGCGGGTTGAGGATTGGCACGACCGGATCGCGGACGTGTGGCGGGCCGCGATTGGGGCGGCGGAGCGGGTGGCTCTGTTGGTTTGGGGTGATCCGAGCCTGTATGATTCCACGCTGAGGATTGCTGCGCGGTTGGTGCCGAGCGAGCGGGTTCATGTGGTGCCGGGGGTGACGTCAATTCATGCCCTCACAGCGGCGCATGGGATGGCTTTGAATGAGATTGGGGCGCCGTTTATCGTGACCACGGGGCGGCGGTTGCGGGAGGAGGGGTTTCCCAGCGGCGTTGATACGGCGGTGGTGATGCTGGATGGGGAGTGTTCGTTTCAGACGCTGGACCCTGCTGGGGTGAGTATCTGGTGGGGGGGGTATGTGGGGATGAAGGAGGAGATGATTGTCGAGGGAGAGCTGGCCGAGGTGGGCGCGCGGATTGTGAGCCTGCGGGAAAAGGCGCGGGCGGCGCATGGGTGGATTATGGATATTTATCTGCTGCGGCGCGGGTAGGTTTAGGGGTGTGTCCACGCGTGGACAAGCAGTTGGTTTATGGTTTTTCAAGGGGTTAGCTGGGGGTCGGTAAGGGTTTTTTAAGGTTTGGGCGTGGTGGAGTGGAGCCCCATCCTATAGACCCAACGCTTTGCGGAGTGCCGCATTGGCGCGAGTTTGCCAGCCTTTGCCACCTTGTTTCAGGCTTTCCAGCACATCGGGGTCGAGGTAGAGCGTGACGCGTTGCTTGCGTTCCTCTGGCGGCAGGGGCGGGCGGCCGAGATAGCCGTGTTTTTGCAGATCGGCGACCAGTTCGGGGAAGGCCCAGATCGGGCGAAATTTTGCGAGTTCTTCATCGGTCAAAGGTTGAGCGTCAGGATCAGACAGCGCGGCGGCGGTGATCTCGGCATCTTCCTCGGGCGTCAGCGGAGCCACATAGGGCCTTACTTTTCGGGCGTGCTCCATCTTTGCCGTTCCCTTTCATTCGCCTTGCGCAGGCTGATCAATCGCCGAGTTGCGCCGCGTTCGGTGTAAGCGATGAAATACAACCGCGCCCCAACCATCCCGAGCGCAGCCTTGCGATCCTCGCCATAGTCAAAGCGTTCGTCCATCCAGATTTCCGCCGAAAGCCAGTCAAAGCCAGCTATGGCCGCAAAATCCACGCCATGCTTGGCGAGGTTGGCTTGGCGCTTTGGCTCATCCCAGTCCCACATTTATATGCATACATTAAGGGGAAATGCAAGGGTGAGGATAGGGGAGGGATGGTTAAGGAAGTGTGAAAGGTCGGGGGTGAGAGCTGCGATGTGTGAATCTGCTTAATGGAGCGGAACCACATATTCTAAACGTGTTTGGAGAAGTCCATAAACCTTCCAAAATAATCGAAAAGACCAGCAAGACGCCTATCCATATATTCTTCAATCTCCGCAATCTCGTCAAAATGCTCGTTCCAAGCCGAGGAATCGGTGTCCGACCCGTCCAATCTTCCGACAACTATGGCGTGGCGCCGTGCTTTGACAAATATTTCAAACAAGTCTTCGTGAAATTCCTTTCCAAAGAAAAAGCGCGCGCGTTGTGCCGTATCTAAAAATGAATAAATTTGATTGCTATCTGGTCGTTCGGATTGCGAATATCTTGTCAGCAAAAAGTGAGTTTCTCTAAAGATCGAGAATCTTTTTTCAAACAGCTTTTCTCTCAACGTTGCTTGGTTTGTTTGCCATTGTTGATACGCAACGTAAGCAACCACTAGGGCTATTGTTGGAGTCAACAAAGCAGAAAGCACCTGAACAATTTGGAGTGGAGTTGTGCAGCTTATCCCCTCACACATCCAACTCCTCCACAAACCGTGCGTTTTCCTGAATATACTGGAAGCGCAATTCAGGCTTCTTGCCCATCAAACGCTCGACCAGATCGCCAGTCTCGCCCGGTGCATCCTCGTCAATCGTGACGCGGATCAGTTTGCGGGTGGCGGGGTTCATCGTGGTGTCTTTCAGGTCTTTGGCGTCCATCTCGCCCAAGCCCTTGAAGCGTTGCACGTCGATTTTGCCTTTACCGCCCAAACCCTTGGCCAGCCAAAGCTCTTTCTCGGCATCGTCAGCCACATAAAGCCGCCGCGCGCCTTGGGTCAGGCGATACAGGGGGGGGCAGGCCAGATACAGATGGCCTTTGTCGATCAGCGGGCGCATTTGGGTGAAGAAAAAGGTCATCAGCAGACTGGCGATATGCGCGCCATCCACGTCAGCGTCGGTCATGATGACGATTTTATCGTAGCGCAGGTCATCGACTTTAAAGCGGCTGCCCATTTGCACGCCCAAAGCCTCACAAATGTCGCGGATTTCGGAGTTGTCGTTGAGTTTGCCGGAAGCGGCACCAAGCACGTTGAGGATTTTACCCTTCAGCGGCATGATGGCTTGGGTTTCACGATCGCGCGCGCCTTTGGCGGAACCGCCTGCGCTATCGCCTTCGACGATGAACAATTCGGTATTGTCCCGGGTTTTGGATGAGCAATCGGTCAGTTTCCCCGGCAGGCGCAGCTTTTTAGTGGCGGTCTTGCGCTGGGTCTCCTTCTCTTGCTTGCGTTTCAGGCGTTCTTCGGCGCGCAGGATCAGGAAATCCATGATCGCGCCTGCGGATTTTGAATCTGACACCAGCCAGTTATCAAAATGGTCGCGCACGGCGTTTTCGACGTAGCGGGTGGCTTCTTCGGTCGCCAAGCGGTCTTTGGTTTGGCCGACGAATTGCGGTTCACGGATGAAAACCGAGATTAAGGCGCAGCCCCCGGCGAGCATATCGTCGCGGGTGATGAGTTCGGCTTTGCGGTTTTTGGTAAGCTCGCCGTAGGCGCGGATGCCTTTCAGGATCGCGGACCAGAAGCCGAATTCATGGGTGCCGCCTTCGGGGGTGGGGACGGTGTTACAGTAAGATTGCAGGAAGCCGTCGCGCACCGGCGACCAGTTGATCGCCCATTCGACCGAGCCGGGGACTTGGAATTTTTCCTGGAAGCTGACTTTGCCCGCGAAGGGGCGGTCGGCGTAGGTGGTGGTTTTTTCCAGCGTATCGGACAGGTAATCGGCGAGGCCGCCGGGGAAGTGGAAGGTGGCCTCTAGCGGCGTGTCGCCGTCGGGGATGGCGGATTTCCAGCGGATTTCGACACCGGAGAACAGGTAGGCTTTGGAGCGAACCATTCTAAGCAAACGGGAAGGGCGGAAGTGGTGGCTGCCGAAGATTTGCGGATCTGGGTGGAAGGTGAAGGCGGTGCCGCGGCGGTTGGGGGCGGCGCCGATCTTGGCGATCGGGCCGAGGGGCGTGCCGCGCGAGAAGCTTTGGGCGTAGAGTTCTTTGTTGCGGGCGACCTCGACATAGAGGTGATCGGAGAGGGCGTTGACCACCGAGGAGCCAACACCGTGCAAACCACCTGAGGTCTCATAGGCTTTGCCGTTGAATTTGCCGCCCGAATGCAGGGTGCAGAGGATGACCTCAAGCGCGGATTTGTCGGGGAATTTCGGGTGCGGATCGACCGGGATGCCGCGGCCATTGTCGCGCACGGTGAGCGAGCCGTCGGCGTGGAGTTCGACCTCAATGCGGTTGGCGTGGCCTGCGACGGCCTCGTCCATCGCGTTGTCGATGATCTCGGCGGCGAGGTGGTGGTAGGCGCGTTCATCAATGCCGCCGATATACATGCCGGGGCGGAGGCGGACGGCCTCTAGCGGCTCCAGCACCTCGATCGAGGAAGCGTCGTAGGTGTCGGGCGTGCCGGAGAGGAGGTCGTTGGCCATGCGTGCTCGATTCTTGTTTTGCGGCTTTGGGGGGGATTATCACAGATCGGAGGGGAGGGGCGCAAGATGTGGGGGTGTTGCTGGATTGCGATACGGGGGGTAGGCTGTGGAGAAACATCGGGGGGCTGAGATGCGGGTATTGTTTACGGGCGGGTCGGGCAAGGCGGGGCGGCATGTGGTGGCCTATCTGGCGGCGCAGGGGCACAAAGTGCTGAACGTGGATCGGATGGCGTTGCGGCTTGCCGGAGTGGCGGATTTGAACGCGGATATTTGTGACTCGGGCCAGATGTTCAACGCGATGGCGGCGCATATGGATGGGGCGGAGTTGGACGCGGGGGCGGCGCCGCGGTTTGATGCGGTGGTGCATTTTGCCGCGGTGCCTGCGCTGATGTTGCAGGCGGAGAATGAAACCTACCGCGTCAATGTGATGGGCACTTATAACGTGCTGGAGGCGGCCTGTAAGCTGGGTATTCCGAAGGTGATCATTGCCAGTTCAGAGACAACCTACGGGGTTTGTTTTTCCAACGGAGTTGTCGATCCGAAAGTGCTGCCGCTGGAGGAGGATTACGATATTGATCCGATGGACAGCTACGGCATGTCAAAGAAGGTCAATGAAGCCACGGCGCGGAGTTTTCAGCGGCGCTTTGGCAATGACATTTATGCGTTGCGGATCGGCAATGTGATCGAGCCGCAGGAATATCGGACTCGGTTTCCCGAGTTTTTCGTTGATCCGGGGCAGCGGCGGCGGATCACCTTCAGTTATATGGATGCGCGGGATCTGGGGCAGATTGTCGATCTGGCTTTGCGGAAGGATGGGCTGGGGTTTCAGGTTTTCAATGCCTGCAATGACACCAATTCGGTCTGTCAGAGCAATCAGGAATTGCTGGCGCGGTTCTTCCCGAAGGTGCCTTTAAGCCGCCCGGTTGGGGCGCGGGAGAGTTTGCTTTCCAATCGGAAGGTGCGGGAGGTTTTGGGGTTCCGGCAGCAGCATGATTGGCGGGACTATGTGGATGATCCGACGGTGTGATTGGGGCGTGTCCACGTGTGGACAGGGTAGAGATGGGTTTAGGATCAAGGGGTTGAGGTGAGGTGGTAAGGGTTTGTTAAGGTTTGAGGGCGGGGGGTGAAGCCCGCCCTACGGAAGATGCTTGAAGGCGACCAACGGCGACATTCAGTGAGTTTTGTGACGACAAACAAGGAGAAGAAAATTGCGGGAAGAAATAATACAAACCTTTGAGGTGAAAGTCCTTTATGTAGATATGATTTTAGGGGACTCTGACTGGCAACCTGAGTTCAATGCAAAGATAAATGATGCAGGCTTCACTTTTACTGGAGGTCTTTATGTCGGTTTGGATATCAGTGGCGGCTTTGAGGATGATTTTTTTATGGGGTGCTATGTCCCGGTTGCGCGACGGGTAGAACCGATTAAGCGACCGCCGGAAAATGGGGGAGAAGCTTCAATGCCCGAATTCATGGAGTATCGCGCGTTTGCGCATCAATCTGATTGGGGAGCAGCTTTTGTGAATGGGCTAATTGCGGCAAATCGGGGCAAACTGCCGACAGAATGGATGAAAGCTGCAATGATGCGACTTGAGGCTGTTAGCGTTGTGAACTGAACGTCATGATCACGAATGAGAAGATTGCCTTGCCAAATCGTAGAGAGCGCCGCATTTCGATCATTCCCTTGGTCTGTTTACAACCCTCTAAGCACCACACCCCGCCCGGAATCAAGGCGCTTGCGCCGCCGGGCAGCGCCTCACCGCCCCCACGGGCAGGCGCTATTGCAGCGTCCCGCGCCGAACTTCTGGGGAGTTGGTTGAGGCATAAAGCGCCTAGAACAGATGTTGCAGCGCCCACCCGGCGGTCAGGCGCCGCCCTGTGGTGGGATTGGGGCGAGGAGAATGGTGGGGTAAAACCCCAGCCTACGGGCTACGCGGGTTCTGCCGAACGCGCTTCCCACATCGCTTTGAACGCGGGGCGGGATTGGCAGCGGTCTAGCCATGTTTTCACGGCTGGGAATTCACCCAGCAGCGTGGGGTGGCTTTGGGCGTAGCGGACGACTTCGGCCACGTTGATATCGGCGGCGGTGAAGCGGTCACCGACCAGCCAGTCATGGCCTGTGAGATGCGCTTGCAGCCGGGAGAGCGGGCGGCGGAGTTTCTCGGCATTGACGGCGATGCTGGCTTGGCCCTCGGCGGTTTTGTCGCCGCCATCACCGATGATATAGAGGATCTCCAGCGCCGGGGTTTCCACCGAGGTGGCGGCGAACAGCGACCATTGCTCCATCAGCGCTGCTTCGGCTTTGTTTTGCGGACCGAGCGTGCCGCCATGGCAGCGGGCGATATGTAGGGTGATGGCGAGGCTTTCGGTCAGCACCAGACCGTCTTCGGTATAGGCGGGGATTTGGCCTTGCGGGTTGACCGTGAGATAGCTGGCGGAGGTGGTGTTCAGCGGCGTGTCTGCGGCTTTGGGGTCTGCCAGCCGATAGCCTTGGATCACCGGGACATGGGTAAACGGCAGACCGAGTTCTGTCAGCAGCCACAACGGGCGCGAGGCGCGGGAGCGGTAAACTCCGTAGAGGGTGATCATGGGCGGGCTCCTGTGGTGGCGATTTTGCAGTATTCTTAGGCAAAGATCGCGGCGGCGGAAAGGGGCGGCGGCGGGCTTCGCGGAATTCGGAAGATTCCTGACGTTTGCTGCGCTGCGGCGACAGGATTTTACTTGCCGTAACGGCAGGCTTGCGCCACCACAGACAGATGTCCGAGCCGAAGTCCCCAGCTGACGCCGCGCAGACGCCCTCGCGCGAGGATAGAGCCGAGATTGTCGATCGGCTCTATGAGGTTGCGCTTGACCCGATCCGGCTGGAAGATCTGCTCGATGTCTGGGAAGGCCGGATTGCGCCTTTGCGCAGCGGGCCGGGGCATGATCCGGTGCAGTTGGATGACCCAGAGATTGAGGCGCATATGGCGCGGGCCTCGGTTTTCCTCGATCGGTTTGAGGCGACGCGCGGTGATGGTGGTTACCGCTCGGTGCTGGAGGATATTCCGCGCTCGGCGGCATTTCTGAGTGACGGTGGGCCGGTGCTGGCGGGGCATAATCGACCTGCGGCGGTGGCGTTTGGGTTGAAGGAGGGCGCGCGTTTATCTGACCTGCCGTTTGAGGTTGAGGATATTGCGCTGTTGCGCGGGGTGATTGCATCGGTCGCGGCGGGCAAGGCCGCGAAGGTGATCACCTTGCGGATGCGGTCCCATCGCACCGGTAGTCCGGTGATCGTGCGGGTGGGGCCGGTGGAAAGCCCGGGCTCAAAGCCGCTTGCGCTGGTGATGTCCACCGAACTGGTCTGGCCCGAGGGTTTTGAGCTGACGGTGCAAGAGGCGTTTGGGCTGACAGCGGCGGAAGTCGAGATCGTGCGCGGGATCACACTGGGGCTGCCGGTGAAGGATATTGCCGAGGCGCGGGGCCGCTCGGCCGAGACGGTGCGCACGCAGGTGCGCTCCATTTTGGCGAAGACCGAGACGCATAGCCAGTCAGAGCTGGTGCGGGTGGTCTTGGGGCTGATGGATGTGGCGGTGCTGCCCTCGGAAGGGGCGGTGGTTGTCGCCAAAGCCGGGACGCTGGAGGCGTTGGCGTTTCAGCAGATGCGGGGCCCGGATGGGCGGCGGTTGGAGTGGATCGAGTTTGGCCAGCCCTCGGGTGCGCCCTGCGTGTTCATGCATCTGGATTTCGGGCTGATCCGCTGGCCTGCCAGTGCGGAACGTGCGGCACGGCGGCGTGGGATGCGGGTGATCGTGCCGGTGCGGGCGGGCTATGGCCGCACCGAGTTGCATCCGAAAGGCGTCGGGCATCTCGAAGGCGTTACGGCGGATTACATCGCGGTGCTGGAGCATCTGGGGGTGCGGCGCGCGGCGGTGATCGCTTTGGGCGCGGATTTGCGTTTTGCGATGAGTTTGAGTTTGGAGCGTCCCGAGATGGTGACGGGGATTTTGGGCTGCGCCTGTCAGTTGCCGTTGCGCACGGCGGCGCAATATGAGCGGATGGATAAGTGGCAGCGCTTTATCCTCGCCAATGCCCGCTATGCGCCGAAAATCCTGCCATTTCTGGTCAAGGCCGGGTTTTCCTTGGCGCGGCGGTTGGGCAAAGAGAAGTTTTTCGCGCAGGTGAATGGCGGCTCGCCTGCCGATATGGCGGCCTTTGCCGACCCGGAGATTCGCGAGGCGATGCTGGCGGGGTCGGAAGTGTGTTTGGGCGAGCGGGTTTTGGCGTCGGAGGCGTTCACGCGCGAATGTATCGGATCAGAAAAGGATTGGTCGCATCTGGTCAAGCGGGTGCAGGCACCGGTGGTGTTGTTGCAGGGCGATCAAGACCCGCAGACCCCGGTGCAGACCATCCGCGAGTTGATGGCGGAATATACCCATCTGGATATCCGCTTTATGCCGAACACCGGGCAGTTGCTGTTCTTCAAGGAATGGCCGCAGGTGTTCGAGGTGTTGGAGCGATTTTTGCCGAGGCGGTGAGAATCTGGTGGGCCTTACCGCAATTTGGGTATGCGGGCGGGGTGGGGCTTGCGCTATCAAAGGGTATGTTCAGAAGCGCTTAGCTGGAACCTTTAAGACGAAAAACTTTTTCCCCGAAGAAAGGGCGGTGGCATCTGGGGTGCCGCCGCCTTTCTTGTTTGCGCGTGTGCTGTTGGTGCGGCGCGATGTACTGAGAAGGCGGTGCCGTCCGCAGAGGTATGAGGCGGAAAAGCAAAGACGCTGGGGGCGCGTTTGCCCGCCGAATGGAGCCCCTTTGAACGGCGCTGCCGGGGATCGGATGGGCGGGCGGTTTGCAGCTTGCAGCGGCAGCAGCCGCAGGAGGGGGCTCGATGCCCCCGATGGCGGCACATGGTTATGGGGTTGTGCGGGCGGAGTGCTCCGCACGGGAGTATTTCGAAAAGAGCAATTCCTTGTGCGGGGAATAAGTGGCGGGGTGACACCGAGAAATCAGCGTTCCCTAGGGTCAGTTTATTCGCGCGCCTACCGCAATTTGGGTATGCGGCGGCGCTGAGACTCGGGCTATCAAAAGATATACTCAAAGCCGTTTGTTGGAACTTTTGCGACCAAAGCGTTTTTCCCCGAAGAAAGGGCGGTGACATCTGGGGTGTCACCGCCTTTCTTGTTTCGGGGCCTTTCTTGTTTTGGACCGCGAGGATCAGGCTTCGCTGGGGTATTTCAGGCCGATCTGGGCGCGCAGGGTGTCGAGGGTTTGCATGATCTGCACGGTTTCCTGAGGCGATAGGATGGCGCTTGCGATCTTGCCTGCGGCGATCAGCGCTTCGGCTTCCTCGGCTTGATACTGCATGCCGCGGCCAATGCGGGGAGCGTTGAAGGTCTCTAGCAGGGTGTTGTCACTGGCGTAGACGCGGAAGCTGGTGGGTTCGTACCAGACGCGGTCGATCTCAATGCGGCCTTTGGAGCCTACGACGCAAGCGCGGTTGGGGCCGGCGCTGTCGGAGGAGGACAAAGTGGTGGCGATGGCGCCCGAGGCATAGTGGAAGATCGTCGCCACTTGCGCATCGGCCCCGGTTGCGCGGAAGGTGGCGGAGGCGTGCATGGTGTCGGGTTTGCCCAAGATGTCCCAGGTGAAGGAGATCGGGTAGATGCCGAGATCGAGCAGCGCACCGCCGCCGAGGGCGAGGTCGTTCAGGCGGTGTTTCGGGTCATCGGAGAGTTTTTGGCGATGGTCGGCGGTGATCGAGCGGACCTCGCCAATCGTGCCAGCGGCGATGATGTCGCGGATGCGGTGCATGTGGGGCAGAAAGCGCGTCCACATCGCTTCCAGAACCAACAGGCCTTTGGCGCGGGCGAGGGTGGTGATCTCGATGGCCTCAGCGGCATTGATGGTGAAGGGTTTTTCGACCAAAATATGTTTGCCCGCATTCAGCGCCAGCTTGGCTGCCGCGACATGCTGCGGGTGTGGGGTGGCGATATAGATGATGTCGACATTCGGGTCGGCGGCGAGGGCTTCGTAGCTGGCGTGGGCTTTGGGGATGTTGAAGGCTTTCGCAAAGCGTTCAGCGCTGGCGGCGGTGCGCGAGCCTACGGCGGTGACGCTATGACCGGTCAGGTGCAGGTCTGTGACGAACAACTCGGCGATCCAGCCGGTTGCCAGAATTCCCCAGCGGATTTTATCAGCCATATGTTTGATCCTATACGTGTTTTCTGGCCGCCGTGGCGCGGCACGGAGCGTTTGATGGGGACAGCGTAGGGCATCGGCGGCTGGAATGCCAACCGCGGTTGAGAGGTTTTGACGAGGGGCTACGGGGATTGTTGTGGCAAGGCGGCGAGTCAGTTGCCCACAGAGTCATTGCTGGCGATGAAGCGGTAGCCGACGCCGGGTTCGGTCATGATGTAGCGCGGGTTGGCGGCGTCGTCGCCGAGTTTGGCGCGCAACTGTCGGATGAACACCCGCAAGTATTGGCTGTCTTCTGCGTGGGCGGGCCCCCAGAGCGTGCCGAGGATCATCGACTGGCTGACCAACCGACCGGCGTTGGAGGCGAGCATCCACAGCATGTCAAACTCGCGTTTGGTCAGGTGCAGGATTGTGCCGTTTTGGCTGACTTGGTGTAGGGCCGCATCGATGCGCAGATCGCCTGCTGTGATAACGGCGGGGGCGGAGTCATTCGGGCTGCGGTCGCGCAGCAGGCTGCGGACGCGGGCGAGCAGTTCTTTGACGCTGAAGGGTTTGACGACGTAATCCTGCGCACCTGCATCTAGGGCGGCGACCTTGCCCGCCTCATCGGCGCGCACAGACAGTATCAGCACGGGCATCGTGCTCCACCCGCGCAGATCGCGCAGCACGCTCAGGCCATCGGCATCGGGCAGGCCGAGGTCGAGGATCAGCATCGCCGGGGTTTCGCGGGCGGCCGCCAGCAGGCCTTCGCGGGCGGTGGCGGCCTCGATCACATCATGGCCATCGGATTCCAGCGCCACGCGCAGAAAGCGGCGGATCGGGGCTTCATCGTCGATGACGAGGATACGGGCGGTTGTCATATGGCTTTCGAGGGCTCAGGTTTGGGCTGCGGTGAGGATTTGCAGCGTGATCACGATACGCGTGCCGGTGCCGTTTGGCCATGTGGCTTCGGCGCGGATGGAGCCACCCATGGCTTCGATCAGGCCTTTGCAGATCGCCAAGCCTAGCCCGGTGCCTGCGCGTTGGCGATCGCCGCTTTCAACCCGGAAGAACATCTCGAAGATGCGGTCGCGGTCTTCGGGGGGGATGCCGGGGCCGCTGTCGGCGATGGTCAGGGTCAGCAACGTGCCGTTGGTTTTGGCCGAAAGCGTGATCTCGCTGCCTTCGGGCGCATATTTGGCGGCGTTGTCGATGATGTTGAACAGGACTTGTTCCAGCAGCACTGGATCGGCTTGGACTTGCGGCAAGGGTTGCGGCAGATCGGTGGTCAGCGGATGCAGCCGCAGGATGGCGCGCATGCGGTGGCGGGCGGAGCCTACGACTTCGGCCAGATCGACGGCGGTGAGATGGGGGTGGAGTGCGCCATGGCCAAGCCGGGTCATGTCGAGCAGGTTTTGCACATAGCGGTCGAGGCGTTCACCTTCTTCGCGGATCAGTTCGGCCAGCTCTAAGCGGCTGGCCTCGGGCAGATCGTCGGGGTCAGTCAGACTGCCTGCGGCGCCGATGATGGTGACAAGCGGGGTGCGCAGGTCGTGGCTGACCGAGGACAGCAAAGCGGTGCGCAGGCGTTCGGTCTCGGTGGCAAGGCGGGTGGAGGCGAGGTCTTCGGTCAGCCGTAGGCGCTCCAGCGCCAGCACGATCTGATCATTGAGCGCATCCATCAGGCGTTGATCCAGCCGGGTCAGCGCGCCGTCGTCGCTAAAGGCGATGCCGAGAACACCCAAGCGGTTTTCGTTGGTTTTCAAGGGCATGAAATACCAGCGCGCGGTGGGCAGGGTGTCTGATCCACGCCCGGCGGGCTGGCCTTTGTCCCATGCGAATTGGGCGGCGGTTTGATCGCGGACTTCTAGGCGGTCTTCGGGGGGGAAGCCGCCGACGACTTGCAGCGTTTCGCTGGCATCGGGCATCAGCAGGATGCTTTCGCAGCGCAGGCTTACCGCGACATGGCTGACCACTGCCCAGATCAGATCATCGCGCTGGGCGGCGGCGGCGACTTTGCGGCTGAAATCGTAGAGTTTGTTGGTGCGGTCGGCGATTTCGGTTTGCACGCGGACGCGCTGGCGCAGGCGGGCGGCGAGGTTGCCGGTGATCAGAGAGGCCACGAGGAACAGGCAGAGGGTGAGCACTTCGCCGCGGTCGGTGATGGTGAAGGTCCAGCGCGGCTCGACGAAGAAGAAATCGTAAGAGAAAAAGCCGAGGATCGAGGCGAGGATGGCGGGCAGATTGCCTTGACGCGACGCCACGAGCACCACGGCGGTCATGAAGATCACCGACAGGGATGCCACGGGGAACAGCCTGTCGGCCAAAGTGGCGGCGAGATTGGCGAGCAGAGTAATGCCGATAGCCTCGGCGATGCCGCGAAGCGGGGTCAGGGTGAGGCGGGGGCGTTCTGAGGCTAGGCGTTCGTCGGGTTGCGAGGCGACGGTTATCTCGAACGACCCGGCACCGCGCATCAGGTTTTGCACCACGTCTTCTTGCAGCCAGCGGGTGAACCACGGGCGGCGGCGGGGGTAGCCGACGATGATGCGGCGGACATTGCGCGCGCGGGCATAGGACAGGATGGCGCTGGCGGTGTCGTTCTCGGCCTCTAGGGTTGCCACCTCGGCGCCTAGGCGTTCGGCGAGGCGCAGGGCGGTGGAAATTCGGTCACGCTGCGCTTCGCCAAGGTCATTCTGGCGGGCGGAGGTGACATTCACCGCGATCCAATCGGCGCGGGCGCGGTCGGCTGATCGCTTCGCCACGCGGATGGCTTCGCGGGCGGCGGGGCTGTCGTTCAGGCAGACAAGGATGCGCTCTTGGGTAGGCCACGGGCCTTCGATGGCATTGGCGGCCATATGCTCGCGCAGTTGGGCATCGACACGGTCGGCGGCGGTGCGCATCGCGAGTTCGCGCAGGGCGGTGAGGTTGCCTTTGATGAAGAACGAGGTGAGGGCGCGGGCGGCCTGATCCTGCGGATAGATTTTGCCAGCTTTCAGGCGTTCCAGAAGTTCATCGGGGGGCAGGTCGATCAGTTCGATCTCATCGGCGAGTTCCAGCACCTGATCGGGGACGGTTTCACGGACGCGCACGCCGGTGATGCGGGCGACGGTTTCGTTCAGGGTTTCAATGTGTTGGATGTTCAGGGTGGTGTAGACATTGATGCCAGCGGCCAAGACTTCGGCCACGTCCTGCCAGCGTTTTTCGTGTCGCCCACCTTCGGCATTGGTATGGGCCAGCTCGTCTATCAGCGCCAAAGTGGGGCGGCGGGCGAGCAGGGCATCCAGATCCATCTCGGTCAAAGCGCGGTTTTTGTAGAGCACGGGTTTGCGCGGCAGCAGGGGCAGGCCTGCGAGTTTCGCCTCGGTCTCGGCGCGGCCATGCGTTTCTATGACGGCGGCGAGCACATCGACGCCCTTGGCCCATTCGCGGTGGCCGTCGTCCAGCATCGACCAAGTTTTGCCGACACCGGGGGCCGCGCCGATGAAGATCTTCAACCGCCCACGGCCTTCGCGGTTGGCGCGGTCCAACAGGGCTGCGGGCGAGGGGCGGGTGTCGGTGTCAGCCATGGCTTTGGCCCCTAGCCGCAAAGCCTGCGCTGCGGTAGTTTTGCCGGGAATAAGGGAGGAAAGTTTGTGTCTGCATCATCCCGTGATCCCTGCCGCGTGTGGCGTAAACTGGCGCAAATGAACCGACTTGCCAACCATCGCTTGCATGGTGCCTGCGCGCTCCTGTCGGCAGAGGAGTATGCCGCGCCGCGCGTGGGTTTTTTCCCGTCCATCCGCGCGACGTTGAACCATATTTTGCTGGTGGATCGATTTTATATCAATGCGCTGGAGGGCAATCGGCTGGACCGTGCAGCGCTGGACGATGCGCGGGGGTTGGTGACGCTGGAGGCGCTGGTTGTGGCGCAGGGCGCGTGTGACGCGCGGTTGTTGGCGTTTGTAGGGGGGCTCACGCCCGAGGGGCTGGCCCGGATCGTCAGTGTGGATCGTGGCGAGCGGCAGCAACTTGACCGGGCGGATGATCTGCTGTCGCATCTGTTTCAGCATCAGACGCACCATCGTGGGCAAGCTCATGCGATGCTGTCTTCGACAGCCATAGCCCCGCCGCAGTTGGACGAGTTCATCGTCGGCGATGATGCGGCAGCTCGGGCGGCGGATATGGCCGCCCTTGGCTGGACCGAGTCCGATCTGATGCGCTGAGGCGGTCATTTCGGCAGGGGGAAGGCCGCATCCAGCGCGAGGTTGGTTTGCAGCACATTTACCGTCGGCTCGCCATACAGGCCCAGCAGTGGGGCTTTGGTTTGTTGTGCGATCAGCGCTTGCACGGCGGCGGGATCGGCGTTGCGGGCGGTGGCGATCCGGGCGGCTTGGGCGGCGGCGTTTTCCGGGCTGATGTCGGGGTCTAGGCCAGAGGCCGAGGTTGTTACTGCATCAATCGGTGCCTCTGCGCCGTTCTCGGCGGTATAGGCGGTGCGGCGTTCGGCGACGCTGGCGATCAGGGATGCGTTGGTGGGGCCGAGGTTGGAGGCTCCAGACGGGGTCGCGCCGTAGCTTGAGGCCGAGGGGCGGGGGTGCAAATAGACTGCTTTCGTGAAGGACTGCGCGATCAGGGCAGAGCCTACCACCGCGCCACCTTTCTCGATAAAGCTGCCGTTGGCTTGGGTCGGGAACAGCGCCTGTGCCGCTCCAGTGATTGCCAAGGGATAGGCGAGGCCTGTGAGCAGGGTGAAGCCAAGCGTGAGGGTGATTGCGGGACGAAGATGGGAAAGCATGATGGGCTCCTTAGGCCAGATTGAGCGCGACGAGGGCGAGGTCAATCGCCTTGATGCCGATGAAGGGCACGATCAGGCCGCCTAAGCCGTAGATCAGCAGATTGCGGCGCAGCAGCACCGCTGCCGAGGAGGGGGTGTATTTCACGCCGCGCAGCGCGAGGGGGACGAGGGCAATTAGGATCAGCGCGTTGAAGATCACCGCCGACAGGATCGCCGAATTGGGCGAGGCGAGGCCCATGATGTTCAGCACTGCGAGGCCGGGATAGGCGCCTACAAACATCGCCGGAAGGATGGCGAAGTATTTCGCCACGTCATTGGCGATGGAGAAGGTGGTCAGCGAGCCGCGCGAGATCAGCAGCTCTTTGCCGACCATGACGATTTCGATCAGTTTGGTTGGGTCGCTGTCGAGGTCGATCAGGTTGGCTGCCTCTTTCGCCGCCGGGGTGCCTGCGTTCATCGCCACGCCCACATCGGCTTGCGCCAAGGCGGGGGCGTCGTTGGAGCCGTCGCCGCACATCGCGACCAAACGGCCGCCGGATTGTTCGCGCTTGATCAGGTCTAGCTTCATTTCCGGCGTGGCTTCGGCGAGGAAATCATCGACTCCGGCCTCAGCCGCGATGGCGGCGGCGGTCAGGGGGTTGTCACCGGTGATCATCACGGTGCGGATGCCCATGGCACGCAGTTCGGCAAAGCGTTCGCGCACGCCGGGTTTCACCACGTCTTTCAGATGCACTGCGCCGAGGATGGTGAAGCCTTTCGACACCAGCAGCGGCGTGCCACCAGACCGCGCAATCGCGTCAATTTCTAGCGCGAGGGCGGGGGCGGGGATTTGCGTGGTCAGGCGCACCACGGCGTCGATGGCCCCTTTGCGCAGGCTGGTGCCGTCGGCCAAGTCCAAGCCAGACAACCGGGTCTGAGCCGTAAACTCCACCGGAGAAGCCCCCGTCGGCAGCGCAATATCTTTGCCCAGCAGCGCGCGGGCTTTCTCAACAATCGAGCGGCCTTCGGGGGTTTCATCGGCCAGCGAGGCAAGATAAGCCGCCTCGGCCAAGGTGGCCATATCGACACCCGGCGCGGGGATCAGGGCGTCGGCCATGCGGTTGCCGAAGGTAATGGTGCCGGTTTTGTCCAGCAAAAGCGTGTCGACATCGCCTGCGGCTTCAACGGCGCGGCCGGATTTGGCGATGACGTTGAACTTCACCAGACGGTCCATCCCGGCGATGCCGATGGCGGACAGCAGGCCACCGATGGTGGTGGGGATCAGTGTGACGAATAGTGCGCCCAGCACGACGACGGGGATGTTCAGCCCGGCAAAGCTGGCGAAAGCGGGCAGGGTGACGACGACGAACAGGAAGATCAGCGTCAGCCCGGCGAGCAGGATGTTCAGGGCGATCTCATTCGGGGTCTTTTGACGCTCGGCGCCTTCGACCAAGGCAATCATGCGGTCCATGAAGCTTTTGCCGGGCTCGGCGGTGATGCGCAGCACCAACCAGTCGGAGACGACCGTGGTGCCGCCGGTGACGGAGGAGCGATCGCCACCCGCCTCGCGGATCACCGGGGCGCTTTCGCCGGTGATGGCGCTTTCGTTCACCGAAGCGACGCCGCGCACGGCCTCACCATCGGTGGGGATGATATCGCCCGCTTCGACCAGCACGAACTGGCCTGCTTGCAACTCATCAATCGGGGTCAGCAGAGCGACATCGAATTCGCTTTGCGGGCCCTCCAGACGTTTGACATAGCCTTTGGTCTTGGTGGCACGCAGGGTGTCGGCGCGGGCTTTACCGCGACCTTCGGCCAAAGCCTCGGCAAAGTTGGCGAACAGCACGCAGAGCCAGAGCCAGATTGAGATATGCAGCGCTGGCCAGCCGCCGACCGTGCCGCTGCCAATATCGCGCAGCGCCAGAATGGTGGTCATCAGGGCGACGACCGCTGTGGTGAAGATCACCGGGTTGCGGGCAAGGCTGCGCGGATCAAGTTTGACGAAGGTTTGACGCAGGGCTGCTGGGGCCAGATCGCGCAGGCTTGCGGTTGGGATAGGGTTAGACATGATTTCAAGTCCTTAAAAGCTTTGGCCAGCAATGCGCGCGGTTTCTTCCGCAATCGGTCCAAGGGCCAGCACAGGAAAGAAGGTGAGTGCGCCGAGGATCAGCACGGTCAGGATCAAGAGCGTGACGAACAGCGGCCCATGGGTCGGGAAGGTGCCTGCGGTGGCCTCAGCCTTGGTTTTGCGCGACAACGAGCCTGCAATCGCCAAGACCGGAATGATCATCGCATAGCGGCCAAGGATCATCACCAGACCCATGGCGGTGGTGTGCCACGGCAGCGATGCCCCCCAGCCGCCGAAGGCCGAGCCGTTGTTGCCGGTGGCGCTCGAATAGGCGTAGAGCACTTCGCTGAAGCCATGCGGGCCGGGATCTTGAATCGCGGCCAAGGCGCTGGGTAGGGTGGAAGCAAACGCGCCGACCACCAGAATACCCAGCGGCATGGACAGGAAGCCCACCACGGCCAGCGTCACTTCGCGGGCTTCGATCTTGCGGCCAAGGTATTCGGGGGTGCGGCCCACCATCAGCCCGGCCAAGAACACCGCGATGATGCAATAGAGCAGCATGCCATAGAGGCCGGAGCCGACACCGCCGAAGATCACCTCACCGATCTGCATGAACACCATCAGCACCATGCCCGACAGCGGCATAAAGCTGTCATGCATCGCGTTGACCGAGCCGTTCGAGGCTGCCGTGGTGGACGCCGCCCACAGCGAGGACAGCATTGCGCCGAAGCGGGCCTCTTTGCCCTCCATATTCGCGCCGATGCCAAGGCTCGGGTTGCCTGCGGTCTCGTAGAAATGGATCACCGCAAGGCCCGCCAGCAGCATGATGCCCATGGCGGCAAAGATCGCCCAACCTTGGCGGCGGTCGCGTGCCATGGAGCCGAACAGGAAGCAGAACGCCACCGGGATCAGCAGGATCGACAAGCATTGTGCAAGGTCAGATGCAATCGTCGGGTTCTCAAACGGATGCGCCGAGTTCACGCCGAAAAAGCCACCGCCGTTGGTGCCGAGTTGTTTGATGGCGATCTGCGCTGCCGCAGGGCCGCGCGGGATGATCTGTTCAGCGCCTTCAAGGCCCGTGGTATGGACCGCGCCCAGCAGGGTCTGCGGCACACCTTGGGCAGCCAGATACAGCGCCAGCGCAATCGACAGCGGCAGAAGAATCCACAGCGTCGCGCGGGTCATATCGGCCCAAAAGTTGCCCAAGCCGCTATCTTTCGGGCCGGTAAAGCCCCGGATCACCGCGACGCCCACCGCCATACCGCTGGCGGCCGAGACGAAGTTTTGTACGGTCAGCCCGGCCATTTGGCTGAGGTAAGACAGTTGCGCCTCGCCGGAATAGGCTTGCCAGTTGGTGTTGGTGATAAAGCTGATCGCGGTGTTGAAGGCGAGATCGGGCGACATCGCGCCAATGCCATCGGGGTTCAGCGGCAGATAGTCCTGCAAGCGCAGCAGGGCGTAAAGCACCACAAAACCCGCTAAGTTGAAGGTCAGCACCGCCATGGCGTAAGCGGTCCAGTTCATCTGGCGGTCGGGGTCGACGCCCGCGCCGCGCAGCACAATGCGGTCGACCCAAGCCAAAGCCGGGATACGGGCCTCAAACACTCGTTGCATCCAGACAGCTAAGCCAAGGCCAAGTGCTGTCAGCACGGCGAAGTAGAGAATGTATGAAATCAGGGTCATCATTTGCCCCTAGAAACGATGGGGGGCGATCAGCGCCACCCCGAGATAGACGAAAAGCCCCGCCGCAACGGCAAGGCCTAGGATCAGGTCGAACATGATTTCCTCACAGACGGTCTAGGATGCGGATCAGCGCCGCACAGCCGCCAAAAGCGGCAAAGGTTAGGGAGAGGTAGATGAGATCGGACATGATGTGCTCCGGGATTGACCCGTGTGTTTTGCCAGAGCCCCGCGTGAGGGCGATATGTCGAAGGTGAGGCTTTCGCGTAAAGGCGGCGTAAAGATGGGTGGGTTGGGGGTGGGGCCTTGCCGCAAGATGAGGCCTTTCAGGGTAATTGAGGTTCGGATCGGCTGTGCCAGCGGGTGTGCTCGATGCTTGCCATGTCGGTAACAGGTTCAAACCGGGGTGTTGTGCTGCAGCAAACGCTGTTGCTCCGGCCCACAGAGGGCGCGAAAGGGTCGACTTTCGGCAAGGCTGTGAGCAAGCAGGTGGCGGAGGCGCCGAAGCGCGCGTTGCCCGCTATTGCTGCGCTTCGCGATCCCCGCGGCGTATGATCGCCCCCGTGGTGCGATTTCCCTCGCGCAATGTGCGCCAGTAACGGCGGGCCTGTTTGGGTGATATATCGGCCCATGGGTTTAAACAATCGCATGGGTTGAAGGTGAACGCTCTCTATGATCTTGCTCAGATAGTGACCAACCGCCAAGGCTATGCCGCGCGCAGTCCTGTCGCCGTTGCGCAGAGCGTGCAAACCGTGCTGCCCGCCGGTAAGCTTTGATTTCGGTTTTTGCAGGAGTTTTCCATGAACGCCAACCTGTTCGACATTCTTGCCCGCTCGATCACCGATGCCGGGGCCACGGCGATTGAGACGCTGGACGGCGCGCGGATCACCTACGCCGATCTGGTCGCCCGCATCGGCCGGATGGCCAATGCGCTGGTGGCTTTGGGGGTGAAGCCGGATGACCGTGTGGCGGTGCAGGTGGAAAAATCGGTCGAGGCGATCATCCTCTATCTTGCCACCGCCCGCGCGGGTGCGGTGTTTTTGCCACTGAACACCGGCTATACGGCGGCTGAGATTGCGTATTTCATCGGTGATGCGGAGCCGAGTTTGTTTGTCTGCGACCCTGCGCGTGCGGCTGATCTGACACAGGCCGCTGAACAGGCTGGGGCGCGGATGGTGACGCTGGATGCCAAAGGCAAGGGCAGCCTGAGTGATGCCGCAGCCTCGGCCCCTTCAGGTTTTGACACAGCGCTGCGCGACAAGGACGATCTGGCGGCGTTGTTGTATACCTCGGGCACCACGGGGCGTTCGAAAGGTGCGATGCTGACGCATGGCAATCTGGTGTCCAACGCGCTGACGCTACGCGAGGCGTGGCGCTACACCGACAAAGATGTGCTGATCCACGCCTTGCCAATTTTCCACACCCATGGGCTGTTCGTGGCCACAAACGTCACGCTGTTCTCGGGCGCGTCGATGATCTTGCTGCCGAAGTTCGACACCGAGCGCATCTTTGATCTGATGGCGCGGGCGACGGTGCTGATGGGGGTTCCGACTTTTTACGTCCGCCTGCTGGAGGATGATAGGTTGAATGCAGAGACCACCGCCCCTATGCGTTTGTTCGTTTCGGGTTCGGCTCCGCTGCTGGCCGAAACCCACCGCGCATGGCGGGTGCGCACGGGTCATGCGATCCTTGAGCGTTACGGCATGACCGAGACCAATATGAATACCTCGAACCCCTATGATGGCGCGCGGGTGGCGGGCACGGTGGGGCTGGCGCTGCCAGGGACTGAGGTGATTGTGACTGACCCTGAAAGCGGCGTGGAGCTGCCACAGGGTGAGATTGGCATGATCGAGGTGCGCGGGGCCAATGTGTTCAAAGGCTATTGGCGGATGCCGGAAAAGACTGCGGCCGAACTGCGCGCGAACGGCTTTTTCATCACCGGCGATCTGGGGCGGATCGACGACAACGGCTATGTCCATATCATCGGGCGCGGCAAGGATCTGATCATCACTGGCGGCTACAACGTCTATCCCAAAGAGATCGAGGCCGAGATTGACGAGATCCCCGGCGTGCTGGAATCCGCAGTGATCGGCCTTGCGCATAAGGATTTCGGCGAGGCCGTGACGGCGGTTGTTGTGCCCACGGGTAGCCCTGCGCTGACCGAAGCCGCCATCGTCGCGGCATTGGAAGACCGTCTGGCGCGGTTCAAGCAGCCCAAACGGGTGGTTTTCATGGACGAGCTTCCGCGCAATACCATGGGCAAAGTGCAGAAGAACCTGCTGCGCGACCAGTACGCGGGGCTGTATCACAAGTAGGGCGTTCGCAAGCTGGGCGAGATCTGGTCTGCCATACCGACGCGCGGCATACGGGCGATTGCCTTCGCTGCAGGGGCGGGGACGAGGTGGCAGGGCATTTCTGTATCGGTCCTGTGGCTCCATCTCGCGCATGTCATGACAGCTGCGGGTTGCGCGGAGGCGGGGTTTTGCAGCGATGCTGGCAAGCGATCTGTTGGGCTGCGGATAGGGCGCGTCTGTTCCGACCGACCGCCGCCAAAGCGGCCTGGGCCTGAAGCCGCCATGGGTGTCGTCCTGAGCGACGCGTGCCACTTCAAAGATATGTCACGCGCGCGCCAACTGCTGCTGCAAGATTTGCAGGCTGTTGCTTGCCACCGCCCATGCAGCGGCGGAACCGACCACATATCGGGTCTGCCGGGCGCGCGAGACCGCCACATTGAGAATTTTGGCGGGGCGCGCCGCCCATTGCCGTGCCCTGACGCGTTTCGGAACTTTGCGGGCCATCACGGGTCTTTCTGCGTTTGCAATTTTCGACAGCGGTCCAGATCGGACGAAGGATCTTGGGATTTACTGCAGATATTGGGCCGCAATGCGGCCAGAGGGTTGGTCAGCGGGGCAGGCTATTCATATGCC
This sequence comes from Cypionkella sp. PAMC25878, assembly GCF_058135695.1. Classification (NCBI taxonomy): domain Bacteria; kingdom Pseudomonadati; phylum Pseudomonadota; class Alphaproteobacteria; order Rhodobacterales; family Paracoccaceae; genus Cypionkella; species Cypionkella sp. PAMC25878. Next base: position 2,097,443 of record NZ_CM176871.1, read on the forward strand.
GCAAGTATCAAGCTTAGCTGATTTAGCCGTCTAATCACGGCGGTGAGAAAGGGTGAATTGCCGGCATCGAACGCCAAGGCGGCGCGTCGGATGCGGCGCCCTTGGCCCGACACAGGACATTCTTTGATGAAAACCAGAACCTTGGGCAGCAATGGCCCCGTTGTTTCAGAGATCGGCTTTGGCTGCATGAGCCTGACCGGTGTTTATGGTGCTGTCCCCGAGCGCGCCGATGCCATCAGTCTGATCCGCGATGCCTATGATCTTGGCGTCACCTTCTTTGACACCGCCGAGTCTTATGGCCCATGGATGAACGAAGATATTGTTGGCGAAGCACTGGCATCTCTGCGCGATAAGGTGGTGATTGCCACCAAATTTGGCTTTGACATTGACCCTGTCACTGCTGCCCGCAGCGGCGGCGTCAACAGCCAGCCCGCGCAGATCCGCCGGGTGGCCGAGGCCGCGCTGAAGCGGTTGAAAACCGATCGCATCGACCTGTTTTATCAGCACCGCGTCGATCCGGCCGTGCCGATTGAAGATGTGGCGGGCACGGTGCGCGAGCTGATTGCCGAGGGTAAGGTCGGGCATTTTGGCTTGTCCGAAGCCGCGCCCGCTACGATTCGCCGCGCTCATGCGGTGCAGCAAGTCGCGGCGGTGCAAAGTGAATACTCGTTGTTCCACCGCGAGCCCGAGATTGAATTGCTGCCGACGCTTGCTGAGCTTGGCATCGGCTTTGTGCCGTTCTCACCGCTGGGCGCGGGCTTTCTGACCGGGGTGATCACCGCCGAGACCACCTTCGCGCTGGGGGATTTTCGCACGATGGTGTCGCGCTTTAGCACAGAAGCGCGCGGGGCCAATCAGGCGCTGGTGGGTCTGGTCAGCGCCGTGGCCGCGCGGCACGGTGCCACGCCGGCACAGGTGGCGCTGGCATGGCTTCTTGCGCGCGGCGCGAAGATCGTGCCGATCCCTGGCACCAAGCGCTTGGCCCGTTTACGGGAAAATCTTGGCGGTGCGGCGCTGAGCCTGACGCCTGAAGACCTGCAGCAGCTTGACCACGGCAGCGCTGCAATCTCGTTGGTGGGGGAGCGGTTGCCAGCGGCCATGCTTGCGATGACCGGGCTTTAACTCTGGCGCTGTCTTGCGACTTGAGTGCGGCGTCAGCCGCTAGCCGCGCCAACGCAGCCTATCGACCCGCAATGAAAATGCAGGCGAGCCGCGCAACCGCGATGGATAGTAAAGGTGGTAGCCGGGGAAACTCTGGCTCCACTCTTGCAAGACAGGCACTACTGCACCGCGGTCGATCCACGGTTGCAGGTGTTTGTCGGTCAGGCAGCACAGCCCCAAACCAGCCACTGCCGCTTCGATGATCAGATCGGGGTCATTGCTGATAAACTGGCCTTCGACCTGACATTGACCGAGCGGTCGCCTTGGCCGAACTCCCACGCATAAAGCCCGCCGAGGGTGGGCAGGCGCAGGTTGATGCAGTTGAAACGCGTCAGATCGGCGGGGGTTTGCGGCTGGCCATGCTGGGCCAGATAGCTTGGTGCGCCTGCCACCAGCATCTTCAGATCGGGGCCGATGCGCAACGCGATCATGTCTTTTTTGACGCTTTCGCCCAAACGTACCCCAGCATCAAAGCGGTCTGCGACGATGTCGGTGAACTTCTGATCCACAGAGATTTCAATATTGATGTCAGGGTAGTCCTGCATCAGATCGCGCGCCTTGGGAAACAGGATTTCCCGTGCGGCATCGCGGCTTGAGGTGATGCGGATGTTGCCCGCCGGACGGTCGCGCAGCGCGTTCAGGCTATCCAGCCGCGCCTCGATATCATCCAGCGCGGGGCGCAGCGCTTCGGCCAGCTTTTCACCGGCATCGGTCGGCGAGACGTTGCGGGTGGTGCGGGTCAGAAGCCGCAGCGCCACGCGATCTTCCAACCGCTTGACGGTATGGCTGAGCGCAGATTGCGAGGTGCCCAGCCGCGCCGCCGCCTTGGTGAAGCTGCGTTCCTCATAGACGGCCAAGAAGGCCACAAGATCGCCGAGTTCATCGCGCTTCATTTATGAACCCTATGCAACTTGCGGTGTGGCAATGATATCATAAAAGGATGACTGAATTCTATCCTCAGGGGCGCGCGCCTTGGCTAACGCGCTGAGCTGGGGCGCCGCAGCGCCGTCATGGCGTAATGCACAGCGCTTGCTGCAATGCACCAACCCTGCGAGCGCTGCGGGGAAAGTGAGACGATTTGGTTCGGCCAGCTCTTGAACAGTAATCGCGGCGACGGGCATGATTGCGGCGCGTAGCGCCGAACGTTTCGCGGTGGGTTTCATGCAGAGCCCTATCAGTTGGGGATGGCGGTCTGCCGTCCAATATGCAGCAACTTGAAAGTAAGACTAGCCGGGGGGCGGATGAGAGGGGCAATCCCGCTTGGGTTCATGAGCGCGGAGGATAAATGCCGCAGTGCTGTGTCAGGTGGCTGCAATACGGGCGCGGAGTTCTGCCAGATCGGCGCGGACGCGGTCGGGTTCTTGCGCCAGCGGCTGGTTGTCGATGTCGCGCACGCCATCCAGACCGCCGGGGCGGTCGGGGTTTAGGGCGGCAAACAGTGGCGTTAGATCGGTTTGCTCGAGTCCGCGTTCGGTGATCAACTCAAAGCTTTTGCGGTTGGCGGCGGGGCAGGTCAGGCTTTCGATCAAAACCCGTGCGATCTGCTTGCGGCCCACGGCACCATCGGACGGCGTGCCAGAGCGGCGGGTATCGCCTTGTAATAGCAGAAGCTTCTGCATCTCGGTGGCGTTGTAATCGAACCAGCCGGGGCGGATGATGGTGTAATTTTGACCGCTGGCGCCAGCAACCGCTCAGCGCGGCGCTTCCAATCATGCGACTCGCTGCTGCGTTGATAGCTGGTTTCGCAGACGGTCACGCCGATGGCGGTCATCAGAGCGATGCGCGTCCGGCGCGGGCCGGTCACCGTCAACAGATCGCGCAGCCCAGTATAATAGATCGCTTCGGAAGCGGCCTTGCCACCACCATCGGCGTTGACAGTCAGCACCACGGCATCGACGCCTTGCACTGCGGCGGTGAGGGTTTCGGGGCGGGTGAGGTCACCTGCCAGCAGTTCCACCTCTTTGGGCAGAGTGCGCCGGGCGCGGTCTACATCGCGGACCAAAGCGCGGACGCGGTGGCCTTGGCATAGGGCTTGATCGACCACGGGGCGGCCAATGCTGCCAGTGGCCCCGATGATCAGAACGGTGCGTGCAGGCATGGAGTTTCCTTTCAGATTAGGCGGCTTTGTGCGTCTTGTCGGCGCGAATAACGAAGGATAGCGTCACGATCAGACCCAGCCCTTGCAGCACTGCTGCGCCGTAAAGTCCGGCCGAAATGCCGTGGGTCAGCATCGCGTCTGAGGTGGGTGCTCCCCGCATCGCTGCGGCAAATACCGTCACCAGCACGGCCAGACCCAACGTGCTGCCCAACTGATGTGCCGCGTTGACCAGCCCTGAGGCCGCACCTGCATCCTGTGGTGTCACCCGGCGCACTCCGGCGACGGTCAGCGGTGCCAGAGCCGCGCCATTGCCAAGCCCGATCCACAGCATTGGCAGGCCGACGGCGATCCCATAGCTGGCCCCGGCTTGCGCTTGCGCCAGCCAAACAAGGCCAAGCGCTGCGCAGAGGAAAGCTGCCGCCAGTACCACGCCGCTGCCAAAGCGCCCGAGCAGGCGGGGCAGCAGCAGTGAGATCAGGAAGGTCACCACGGTCATCGGCAGAAATCCGAACCCGGCCTGCACGGGGGTCATGTGCAGAACGCCTTGCATCAGTTGGGTGCTGAAGAAGAAAAAGCTGACCATCGCGCCCAGAAACAGCGCCCGCGCGCCGTAAGCCCCGGCACGGCCTTTGTCGGCAAAGAGCCGCAAAGGCAGCAGCGGCTGCGCGGTGCGGGCTTGCATCCCCAGAAAGCAGGCGACCAGCGCCAATCCTGCGGCGACCAAGCCAAGCGTCAGGTGATCCTGCCAACCCGAGCTGGCCGAGCGCACGATGCCAAAGACGAGCGCGCCCATGCCAACGGTCGAGGTGACGGCTCCGGCGATATCAACCCGCCCCGGCGTGGGCTTGGTTTCTACCAACAGACGCGCGGCGGAAAGATACAGCCCGAGGCCGACAGGAACATTGATCAAAAATCCCACGCGCCACGAAATCCAGCCCGCAAAAATGCCGCCCAGCACCAGCCCAAGGCTCGCGCCAACTCTGGCGGTCGAGGCATATTGCGACAGCGCGCGGTTGCGCTCCTCGCCTTCGGCGAAATGGGTGGACAGCAGCGCCAGTGTGGTCGGGGCAAGGATCGCCGCACCGATGCCTTGGACTGCCCGCGCGGTGAGCAGCGTCGCGGGGTTCGGAGCAAGTCCAATCACCAGTGACGCCAGTGTGAACAGGGCAACCCCGGCCAGATAGACCCGACGGCGGCCAAACAGATCACCCGCCCGCGCGCCCAGCATCAGGAAGCCACCGAAGCTGAGCGTATAGGCGTTTTGCACCCAGCTGAGCCCGGCCGGGGAAAAGTCCGAGCCGTCCCGTATATCGGGCAAGCCGGTGATGACGATGGAGGTGTCCAGCAGGATCATCAGATAGCTTGCCAGCACCACGATCAGCACAGCGCGCTGCTGGCGTGCGGCATCAGGGCAGACAGCCGACCCGGCGGTGCCGGTCGGTTCAGTCAGGGTTGCGAGTGTCATGTTAGTGCTTTCAGCCCTACGGGGCGGGGTAATCGGCGTCGCAGACATGCTCCAGCCAATCAACGGCGCGGCCATCCAAGGCTTCGGCGATGGCGATATGGGTCATGGCAACGGTGGGAGACGCGCCGTGCCAATGCTTTTCGTCCGGCGCGAACCAGACGGTATCTCCGGGGCGGATTTCCTCGAGCGGGCCGCCTTCGCGCTGTGCCAGCCCCAGACCTGCCGTCACGATCAGCCGTTGACCCAAAGGATGCGTGTGCCAAGCCGTGCGTGCGCCGGGCTCGAAGGTGACAATCGCACCGCCCGCCCGCGCCGGGGCCGTGGCGTTGAACGCGGCGTCAATGCGGACGGTGCCGGTAAACCAATCTGCGGGGCCACGGGCCGAGGCTGTGGTGCCGTTGCGTTTGATCTCCATGATGGGCTTCCTTCGATGGGGGAGTGGTGGTGGCTGCGTGGGTCAAGCTGACAGTGAGGCCATGTCGATCACAAAGCGATAGCGCACATCGGATTTCTCAATCCGCGCGAAAGCGGCGTTGATCTCGTCCATGCGGATCATCTCGACGTCCGGCAGGATGCCTTTTTCGGCGCAGAAGTCGAGCATCTCTTGCGTCTCGCGGATGCCACCAATCGGCGAGCCGGCGATGCGGCGACGGCCCAGCAGCAGGGGCACGGTCGAGATTTCTGCCATCGGGCCAACTTGCCCGACGATCACCAGCGTGCCGTCAACGTCTAGTAGCGGCAGATAAGGGTTCAGATCGTGTTTCACCGGTACGGTGTCGATGATCAGATCAAAGCCGTTCGCCGCTTGTGCCATTGCCTGTAGGTCGGATGACATCAACAGATCCGCCGCGCCAAGTGCCTTAGCATCCGCCTTCTTGTCCGCCGTGCGGCTGAGCACGGTCACATGCGCACCAAGGCCCGCCGCCAGCTTGACCGCCATATGGCCAAGCCCGCCCAGACCAATGACGCCGACCCGGCTGCCGGGGCCGACATTCCATGTGCGCAGCGGCGACCAAGTGGTGATTCCGGCACAGAGCAGCGGTGCGGCCTTGGCGATATCCAAGCCCTTGGGCATCCGCAAAACAAACTCCTCACGCACGACAAGGTGTTTAGAGTAGCCGCCGTAGGTCATGTCTTTGCTGATGCGATCCCGCCCACCATAGGTGCCAGTATTGCCTTCGCGGCACAGCTGTTCTTCGCCGTTTTTGCACTGATCGCACTGCTGGCAACTGTCGACCATGCAGCCCACGGCCACATGATCCCCCGTCGCGTATTTCGTGACAGCCGATCCAACCTCAATCACCCGGCCGACAATCTCATGTCCCGGCACGGCGGGGAACGTCGTCCAGCCCCAGTCGTTGTGCGACCAATGCAGGTCAGAATGGCACACGCCGCAGTAAAGGATTTCCATTACCACATCATTGGGGCGGGGTACGCGGCGGGTGAAATTGAACGGGGCAAGGTCTGAACTGGTGCTGTCCGCTGCATAGCCGATGGTTTGCATGGGGAGACTCCGTTGGGTTTGTCGCCAAAATGACGGCTGTTGGCAGGTGATATAGCCCACCGCAGGTCCTGCGATTAGCCGTCGGTCTGACCTTAGGTTCATGCTGGAAATTCATGAGTGAGGCGGTGTTGGCGTGGATCTGATCCCAGAGTGGGGCGAGGATGTTTCGCGATGGCTGACCGCTTATCCAGATGGTGCACCTGCACCGAACGGTCATCCGGGAGGTTGCCTGTCGTCAGGCAGGCTTGCGGTGCATTGAGCTGAACGGGCGCGCAAGATGCGGTGGGAAGGTTGCAAATCTAGGCTCGGCAGGTCAGTCGGTTGCGGTAAACTTGCGCATCAGGCCGGCGGTGGCCGAGAGCAGGACGATCATCACGCCGTAGCCAACCGCCGTCACCGTCAACCCCAGTTGCGGCAACAGCAGCCCTGCGATCAGGGTCGGTGCGCCGAAGGCGGCGTAGCTGAGGGTCAGGATTGCTGCGAAGAACTCGCCGCGTTCATTTGGTGTGCTGAGCGGGATCAGCGTGCGCAATGCCCCGTAAAAGCAGGTGCCAAAGCCCATGCCTGCAATGGAGAGCGCCACAAGGTAAAGTGGCAGCGAGGGCAGCGCCATGCCGATCAGGGTCAGCGCCGTGCCGATGGAAAGCGCTGCGGTGCCACCGAGGGTGATCTGACGCGGGGTGCGATGGCGTGCGAGATAGCAGGCGAGTGCGCCCATCCCTGACAGCAGCGTGACGACAAAAGCCTGCATCAGACTGCTGTGCAGCCCGAAGATCCGCGCGACGATGGGCGCGCCGAGGGACAGATAAAGCCCGCCCGTCGCCCAACCTGCGATGATCGCCGGGGCCGCCTGCCAAAACGCGGCGCGGGCGCGGGGTGGCAGGCCGATACGGGGACGGAGGGCTGACAGCAAGCCTTCGTGCCGGGGTGAGGTTTCGGGCAGGGCCCAAATGGCGGCGGATAGGACCAGACAGAGCAGGATCAGCCCGTCGAACACATCCTGTTTCGGGGTTGCCGCCACGGTCATGATAAATCCTGCGGCCAGCGCACCGAGGGCCAGCCCGATCAGCGGGATCACCGAATTGACAATGGCTGCGCTGCCGGGGTTCGACGGCGGCTCTAAATCCACGATGGTCGCCGAAAGCGTCGAGAGCAGCAGCGCGCAGGCCACGCCTTGGATGGCGCGGGCGATCAGCAGGCCTTCGACCGTGGCGGATTGCTCGAACACCAGCAAAGACAGCGCGAGCCCGGCAAACCCGACAGACAGAACCGGGCGACGGCCCAGATGGTCCGAGCATGACCCGGCGGTGAGCAGCGTTGCCAGCAGGAACACGGTGTAGACTGCAAAGATTCCGGTCAGCGCCGGGTCAGAAAAGCCGATGTCGCGCTGCAAGACCGGATAGAACGGCGAGGGCGCGCTTGCGCTGGCCATCATCAGCATCAGGCCAATCAGCACGATGGCAAAGCCCGCGCGGTGTCTTGCGGTATAGGGGATCTCAATTTGCATTATACACTCACGGGGCGCTGGCTGGTTTATTGTTCGATTATTTTCGAACAATTTCCTACTACCCTTGCGGCGACTGTTCAACTATATTCGAACTATGAGCGAAGATATCCCTTTTCCAGTTGGAGAGTTGCCGCATCCCGCCCGCGCGGATTTGGTGCTTGCGCAGGTGTTGTTTGCCCTCAGCGATCCCGCACGCCTTGCGATCGTTGCCCAACTGGTCGCAGGCCCCGTCGATATGGCGCGCTGCCAGTTGCAAGACCCCAGCATCGCCAAATCCACCAAATCGCACCTGATGCGGGTGCTGCGTGAGGCGGGCGTGATCCGCAATGACCCCAAGGGCAGGGGCCGAACGCTCAGCCTGCGCCGCGACGATCTGGATAGTCGCTTTCCCGGTTTGCTGGACGCGATCCTGTCCAGCGCGCCGCCGAATGACAGCACCGATCTGACTTGACCCAAGGCGCGACGGGACAGAAATATGGTCGCGGTATGTTGAGTTGAACAGCGCGACCTCTGCCTTCGGAGGTGAACTGACCAATACGGGCATCGATGCGTGTCCTGTTTCTGACGGCTCCGGGTGGTGGCCTTATGTTGCGGCATCCTTATGGGTATCGCATCGCTATCCTTGGCCGTCGTCCACATGATGTGCGCGAGGCCAAGAGGCGAGCAGTTGTTGCGTGTACTCGGCCTGCGGCGTTTGCAGGACCGTGGCGCAATCGCCTTGCTCGACAATACGACCGCGATGCCTCACCGCGACCTGATCGGCAATCAGCCGCACCACTGCCAGATTGTGGCTGACCACCAGCAGGGCCACCGCGGTTTCAACACTGATCTCTTGCAACAAATTCAGCAAATCGCCCTGAACCGAGACATCGGGACCGGCGGTTGGTTCATCCGCCGCCAGAATGCGGGGACGGAACAGCAGGGCGCGGGCGATGGCGGCGCGACGGGCCTGACCGCCGCTGATCTGATGCGGATATTGATCAACCACGCCCGGCGGCAGGCTCAGCTGTTGCAGGACGTCCGCCAGCCGGGCGCGGATCTCGTCGCGCGACTCGCCCAGTCATCCAGCCACCTCGTCCATCGACTGACCAATCCGGCGGCGCGGCGACAGCGATTGCGCCGGATCCTGAAAAATTGGTTGGATCGTGGTGATCAGGCTGCGAAAATCGCGCTGGGCAGCTGGCTGCACCGCCCCCATCAGGGCAACCTGACCCGCGCTCAGCCGCTGAAGCCCTAGAATGGCGCGCAAAAGCGTAGTTTTGCCAGAACCGCTTTCCCCGACAATGCCGAAACAACTGCCAGTGGGGACCGCGACTGAAACGCCGTTCAGCGCCCGGAAGGAGCCAAAGGTCACGACGGCGGCCGCCACATCAATGGCTGCGGGTGGGGCTATGGTGTCAGAATGCATCGGGCCTCCTGACCGGGTTTGCCTGCCAATGGCCGCAGATCGGGGTGTGCTGCGGTGCAATCTGCTACGGCGTGGGCACAGCGCGGCGCATAGATGCAGCCCTTGGGCAAATCCCGCAGGGCGGGCAGCTCGCCGCGGATCACCTGAAAGCTTTGCGCCAGTGGCGGATTGGCCCGTGGCGCGTCGATCTCGACATCGCCGGTAAAAAGATCGGCGGTATAGGGATGCGCCGGGTGACGGACCACATCAGCCATCGCGCCGCGCTCGACGATTTCACCGGCATAGATCACCGCCACCAGATCGCAGTAGCGCGCCACCAGACCCAGCGAATGGGTGATCAGCAGGATCGAACAGCCGATTTCATCGCGCGCATCTGCGCCTCGACGTTCACATCCTGCGCGGTGGTCGGCTCATCTGCGATCAGCAGGCTGGGCCGCGCCAGCAGCGCCATTGCGATGACCACACGTTGCCGCATGCCACCGGATAGCTCGTGCACATGGTTACGCACCCGCGCCTCGGGGCGGTCAAAGCCAACCGCTGCCAGTGCGCCAACCGCTCGTGTCTGCCTTTCGGCGTGGTTTGCCTGTGGGTCACAGCGGCGCAGCACCTCGTGCAGATGCGCCCGGATGCTGAACACCGGATTGAGCGAGGCGGTGGGATCCTGAAAAATCATCGCAAACTCATGCCCCCGCAGGTCCGCCAGCGCGGCGCTGTCGCTGCATTCAATCTTGCGGTCGCGCAACATGATCTGGCCGCCGCGTACCCGCGCATTTGGGGCCAGCAAGCCCATCAGGGCCAGCGCTACCGTCGATTTGCCGCTGCCAGATTCGCCCACCAGCCCGATGATTGAGCGCGGCGGAATGTCGAGCGAGATGTCACGCAGCACCGGGCTGGGCGCGGCACCCCGGCTGGTAAATTCAAGCGACAGGTTGTGCAGACCAATGGGGCCGCTGCGGTTTGCATCCTGCATCACATCCGCCCTTTCAGCTTTGGGTCAACCGCGTCGCGCAGGGCCTCGCCGAGCAAGGTGCAACCCAGCATAGCCGCCGCCTCATTGTGCAATCGGTCAAATTCGTCGCTGGTCCAGCGCTGCCAGTTCCACAAACCGACTTGCGAGCCCAGAAACCATTGGGTCTGAAAGCTGGGGTCGAATTTGGAGGCATAGGTGATCGGCGTCAGTTCCAGATCCTTTGCCGCATCCCCGACCCCATCGCCCAATAGGCACCGGGGTCCAGTGCGTTGATGGTCAGAGTGATGCCGATTTCGGACAGATTGGCCTGCACGATCTGGGCGATGGCCTGCGACGTTGAATCGTTCAGGCAGGTGAAGGTCAGCGCGATATTGCTTTGCCCTGCCTCGGCCAGCAGCGCCTGTGCTGCGGCAATGTCGCGGTTATAGACCGGTGCTTCGGCCCAATAGCCCAGCAGTGGCGGGGCCAGCAGAGCATTGGCCCGCCCGACCTTGCCAGCATAGGCTCCGTCGATCACGGTCTGAATATCCATCCCCAGCCGGATCGCCTGACGCACCCGCAGATCGGTCAGCGCGCCCTTTTCGACGTTCAGACTGACCCAAATATTGACCCAAGAATAGTCAATCCCCTCTATCTTGACGACCGCCACGTCACTGTCTTTGGCCAGCTCATCTTCGGCTGTTCCATCCGCTTCGGTCAGCGCCGTTTCCTTAGCCAGCAGCAACAGCAAGGCGGTGCGCGGCTCTACAATCGGCTTTAGGATGATCTGCCGGAATGCGGGCATATCGCGGTCCGCATAGTCCGGGTTTGCCTCTAACACCACCTGATCGCGGGGCTTCCAGTCTTTGAAGACATAGGGCCCTGATCCGATTGTGCGGGTGGAAATCCCGGGGCCGAGGGCTTCGGTGGCCTTTTTAGACAGGATCGACCCCGAGCGGTCACAGATGGCGATCACCCAGATGGCGGGGGGCTGGATGCTGTAGGATCAGCTTGCCGGTATAGGTGCCCGTCACTTCAACCCGGTCCAACGCAGCAAAATCGTCAGCATAGGGCACCTTGGCACCCTGCGCGTCGGGGGTGATAAAGCGCTTATTCTGTTGAAAAGCTCAGCTTGATTGGCCGACTGATCGCTGATTCACTTTCAGTTGGGTTGGTGGGGGTGGGCGGCGATGATGGGACCGCGGCAAGAAGCGCAGGGCGCTCTGTTTTACGAGTTCTCAATCGAAGGACATGTTCCGCCAGACCGCATGCTGCGTTCGGTCGACCGGTTCGTTGATCTCTCTGGCCTTCGTCAGCATCTTGCGCCCTTCTACAGTTCCACGGGGCGGCCATCGGTTGATCCAGAGTTGATGATTAGAATGCTTCTTGTCGGCTATATTATGGGGATCCGGTCGGAGCGTCGGCTTTGCGACGAGGTCCATCTTAACCTCGCGTATCGCTGGTTTTGTCGCTTGGATCTGAATAAGCAAGTCCCCGACCATTCGTCTTTTTCCAAGAACCGGCATGGCCGCTTCCGGGACAGCGATCTTCTACGGCATCTGTTCGAGACGGTGGTTGCCCGCTGCATCTCAGAAGGGCTGGCGAGCGGCCAGCGTTTAGCGGCGGAGGCCAGCCTCATTCCAGCAGATGCAAACCGTAAGAACTCGACGCCACAGGCTGATTGGGAACCTAGGGCCATCAATCCCGAAGATGCACCACGGGCTGTGCGGGAATATCTTGCCACCCTCGCCGCTGCGGCTTTTGGTTCAGCCAGACCAGTTGAGCCAAAGTTCACATCACATTCCGATCCGGCATCGCAATGGACCGGGGCGCGGGGCGGGCCTGCCTATTTTGCCTATTTCACCAATTATCTGATCGACACCGATAACGGTGTTATCCTCGATGTGGAAGCCGCCCACTCGATCCGCCAAGCCGAGGTTGGGGCGGAGCGGACGATGATCGAGCGCGTGAACGATACGTTCGGCATAAAGCCGGAACGCCTGATCGCGGACACGGCCTATGGCAAGGGCGAGATGCTTGACTGGCTGGTTCAGCAGCCTGGGATCGCGCCGCATATTCCGGTCATCGACAAATCAGGGCGCAAGGACGACACATTCGTGCGGGCCGACGTCGCCTATGATGCTGAGAGGGATATTTGCACCTGTCCGGGCACCAAGGAACTGAAGCAAACTCGCCGTGCATTTGCAAAGCCCAGAGAGAAGAGCCCGGACGCAGATGGCATGCTCCGGTACAGGGCCAGCAAGGCAGATTGCGATGGCTGTGCTTTGAGATCGCGATGCTGCCCGAAAGAACCTTCGCGCAAAGTGACAAGGTTGATTTACGAGCCATCCCGCGATGTGGCCCGGGCGATCGCTCGGACAGAGCAATACCCAATCTCCTGCGAGCTCCGGAAGAAAGTCGAGACGCTTTTTGCACATCTGCAGCGGATTCTCGGCCTGAACCGTCTCCGATTGCGCGGCCCATTCGGCGCACACGATGAATTCCACCTCGCGGCGGCCGCCCAGAACCTCAGGAAGCTCGCAAAGCGCCTGCCCACACCAACAGTAGCCCGACCAGCGTGATCGAGAGACGTGCGCGCAAATGACGAGCCCATGTCATCGCGGCTCACACGCCGAGGTTTTCAACAGAATAAGCCCGAAGCGGGCAATTGGAATTGCAAATTGGTTGCGTTTCGTTCACCCTTCATGCGCCAAACTGTCTGGCCTCGGCGCTGCATCAATTTTGGCAGTACGTTCTAGGGGCTGTGGACATTTAGGATTCCCATTGGGTGGATATCGTGATTCAAGCTTCCTTTTGAGGAGGTATGAATGCGGGCTGAACGTTTTGTCATTTCTGACCGGAGTTGGCGGCTTCTCGAGCCGCTTTTGCCGGGCTCGTTGCGGACGCGCGGGGTGACGGCGAAGGACAATCGGCTGTTTCTTGAAGCCGTCCTTTGGAAGGTCAGGGTTGGCGGTCCATGGCGTGACCTGCCGCCGGGTTTTGGCGCTTGGAACTCTGTGTTCCGGCGGTTTCGCCGCTGGGCGCAAGCCGATGTATTTCAACGTATTTTCGACGCCATATCGGGGGAGCCTGACTTTGAATACGTCCTCGTTGATGGCACCATCATCAGCGCGCATCAGAAGGCGAGCGGCGCAAAAGGGGGACTCGAAATCAAGCGATTGGGCGCTCGAAAGGCGGGCTGACGACGAAGGTTCTGGCGCTGACAGACGCGCTTGGCAATCTGGTGCGCTTTGTGCTTCTGCCGGGTCAGCGCAGCGAAATTACCGGGGTGCCGGACCTGATCGAGGGGCTGAGCTTCAACGCCCTGATGGCCGACAAAGCGTTTGACGCAAACCACCTGCGCGCCGAGTTGGACCGCAGGCAAGCAGAAGCCGTCATCCCCGCCAAACGCAACCGCATCCTGCACATTCCCCACGACGCCGAAGCCTACAAATGGCGACACCTCATCGAAAACTACTTCAGCAAGATCAAGGAGTTCAGAGGCGTAAACACAAGGTACGACAAAACCGACACAAGCTACCGCGCAACGTGGAGCATCGCCGCAACAATCATTGCGCTGCGCTAAATGTCCACGGTCCCTAGCAACTGTATCTGTCAGGACGTCGGGGTTGCCCATTTCTGACGGCTCTTGCACAACGCATTAGCGATGGTGACCAGCTTTCTGGCGACGGCGGTGATGATGACCTTGTGCGGTTTTCCGGCCTTGCGGAGGCGATCTGCGAAGGATCTCAGGCTTGGGTTATGATGTGCCGCGACCAAGGCTGCTTGGAACATCACATGCCGCAGGGCACGGCGACCACCGGCGATGGCCCGTTTCCCGCGAAGTGTTCCGCTGTCATGCGCGACCGGAGCCAATCCGGTGAGTGCGGCAGCTTCTTCGCCGGTGATGGTGCCGATCTCAGGCATTTCGGCGATCAGCATTGAGCTGGCAACCGGGCCTATCCCCGGGATGGAGCGGAGAACGGTGGCCATTTCCGACAGGTGATCATCGCTTGCGATGGCCCGGGTGATCCTGTCTTCCAGTTCCTTGATCAGGATATCGAAACGTTGCTTCAACTCAGTGTCGATGTCCTCGAACATTGCGGCGGTGCCGAGTTTCTGAAGCGCGCGGAATTGGGCCAGCAGCCGTTTGCGCATCTCAACCAGCTGGGCTCGTTTTGACGTCAAAGCTCTAAGAAGGCGCAGCTTTTCGGCGGGACGACGGCGGCCTGCTTCGGGCCGGAAAGCGAAAAAGCGGGCGATGAGTTCCGCATCTATCCGGTCGGTCTTGGCGCGCGTGCCGCGGCTTTGCGCAAACGCTTTCACCTGAGCGGGGGGCACCTGGCGGGCTGCAACGCCTTCTACCTCCAGAAGCGCCCAGAGCTGCCATTCTTGACCGCCACTCGACTCAAAACAGACGACGGCATCTCTGTCCCGGGCAAGATCCGCCACAACAGCATGACCTGCCGGAGCGTTTGGCACTCTGCAGCGATGCCCGTCGGGCAGGCAATGAAGGTCCAGCCAGTCGCGGCTAACATCTATGCCGATGATGCGGCCATGTGATAGATTATCCATGCTCTCTTCCTTCTGGTGCGCGGTCCTGAAAAGGCCGCAATCAACTGTTCGAGACGATGAAGAGAGGCGGTGCCGACAGGCTAGAAAACGTGGTCTTGCCACAAGGGTCAGACGTCGCGCACCACCCCGCCATCGGCCCTGGCCGGGACCGGTGACGGGGCCAGTTTAGCAGAACGCAGATACAGAAGGGTCTGTTGATGTTCATCTTGTGCGCATCACTGTTGCCGCGAGGGAGATGAACGCGCTGAAGCTTTCGTCTGTTTTGCAGCAGCGCATGGCGATGCCTCTGTATTCCTTTAGTTTTCCGAAGAAGTTCTCGATCAGGTGCCGCCATGTGTCGGTGTGGCGGTCGAACTCCGCCGGGAAGCGGCGGTTGCATTTAGGGGGTATGACTGCTTCGATCCCTGCGCCGGTCAGCGCATCGCGCAGCCAGTTGGCGTCGAAGGCGCGATCCGCGAGGAACTGGCCGCAGGACAGCCCTTCGATCAGGGCTGCGGTGCCACGCAGGTCGTGCGCCTGTCCGGGCAGCAAGCGGAAGTTGATCATGTTGCCGAGTGCGTCGGTCAGGGCCATGATCTTGGTGGTTATGCCGCCGCGAGAACGTCCGATGGCCTGGCTCTGAGTCCCCCTTTTGCGCCCTGACCGTGGCGGTGGACCGTGACGATACTGCCGTCGATCATGGCGTATTCGAAGTCGGCATCTTCGGCCAACATCCTGAACATACGATAGAATGCGTCGGCCTTCACCCATCTGCGGAACCGTTTGAAGACTGAGTTCCACTTCCCGAAATCCTCGGGCAGGTCGCGCCAAGGGCAGCCGGTGCGCGCGATCCAGAGAACGGCCTCGACAAAAAGGCGCGGATCAGGCCCCGTGCGACCGGGATCACATTCCCGGCCAAGACAGTGCGGGGCGATGGTTTCCCATTGGGCGTCGGTCAAAGCGGTGCGGATCAAGGTTGCCTCCCATTTGGCAACCTTGAATCACTCAGAAACTAATTTGGGAATCCTCAAACGTCAACAAACCCTAATCGAATAAGCGCTCATTTTGGTCATGCGAATGGCAGCGTGAAGTGAAGCCTAGGAACGCGCACCACCTGAATCATGGAGTTGCGCCACATCGCGCAGGCTTGGAAATCAACAGGCGTCCTTTCATCGGTAGTTTCGCTCACCTTGGCCAAGGCTAGAGCTTTGCCCCCGCGAGCCGACGACGCTCTACCCTTGCACGGATTGCGGCTACGTCTGTCACGGGTGTCGCGGCAAACAATTGCTGCGTATAGGGATGCTGCGGATTTGCGAACAGCGCCTCACGACTACCTTGCTCAACTGCTACACCCTTGCTTAACACCAGCACGTCATCGGCGATGTAGCGCACCACGGACAGGTCATGGCTGACGAAGACATAGGTCAGGTTGAATTCGTCCTGCAAATCGGCGAGCAAATTTAGTACCTGCGCCTGCACCGACAAGTCCAGCGCAGAGACTGGCTCATCCAGCACAAGCAATGCCGGGTTCAGCATCAATGCGCGCGCGATGGCGATGCGCTGGCGTTGGCCGCCCGAAAACATATGTGGGTAGCGGTTGAAATGTTCGGGTTGCAGGCCAACCTTGGCCAGCATCGCCTCGGCCTTCTCGCGCCGCTCGGCAGCCGAAAGCGGCGTGTTGATCAGCAGCGGCTCCATCAGCACATCGCCGACCTTTTGGCGCGGATTGAGGCTGCCGTAGGGGTTCTGGAAAACCATCTGCACTTTGGACCGCATCTCGGGCGTCAGGCGTTTGCGACTGATGTTGATCTCCTGGCCATCAACCTTCAATACACCACTGGAGGGGGCATCAATCAGCGCAATGATACGGGCCAGTGTCGATTTGCCCGAGCCGCTTTCGCCGACAATGGCAAGGGTCTTGCCCTTTTCCACCGCGAAATCAACGCCTTTGACGGCGCGCACATGCTTGGTGGCCGCAAACATTCCACCGCTGACCAGATAATCCTGCGTCAGCGCTTTGCCTTCGATCACCACGGTCATAGCTTTGCCTCCGCTGCCATGAAATCGGCGACAGTGGGCAAACGATCCCCCTTGGCATTCTCGGGCAGGGCCGACAACAGCGCGCGGGTGTAGGAATTCTGCGGGTTTTCAAACAGGCTCAGCACATCGGCTTCTTCCATCTTGCGCCCTTTGTATTGGACGATCACACGGTCGGCGGTTTCGGCGACGACACCCATGTCATGCGTGATCAGGATCAGCGCCATGCCGTGCTTTTCCTGCAAATCCATCAGCAGATCGAGGATTTGCTTCTGGATCGTCACATCCAGCGCCGTGGTGGGTTCATCCGCGATCAGCAGCCGCGGGTTAGAGGCGATCGCCATGGCGATCATCACGCGCTGGCATTGACCGCCCGACATCTGGTGCGGATAGGCGTTCAGCTTGGTTTCCGGCTCGGGGATGCCTACGGCGTTGAAAAGTTCGACCGCGCGGGCGCGGGCGGCTTTGCGGTCCATCCCGAGATTGAAGCGCAAGACTTCCTCGATCTGGAAGCCCACGGTGAAGGACGGGTTGAGCGAGGCGACGGGTTCCTGAAAGATCATCGTGATCTCACGCCCGATCAGCTTGCGGCGCTCTGCCGCGGTCATCTTCAGCAGATCGCGGCCGTCGTAGGTCATCTCATCTGCGGTGACGGTGGCGGTGTCGGGCAACAGGCCCATCACCGCAAGCATCGACACCGATTTGCCCGAGCCACTTTCGCCGACAATCGCCAGCACTTCGCGCGGGCTGACCGAAACATCGACGCCATCGACAGCGGTGAAGGCCCCGGTTGAGGTGGCAAAGCGCACGGTCAGGTTTTTGATATTCAAAAGGGCCCCGGTTTGTTTCTCCATGGCTCAGCTCCGCTTCAGCTTGGGGTCGAGGGCGTCACGCAAGCCATCGCCCATCAGGTTGATCGCCAGCACCGAGATCAGGATGGCAAGGCCGGGCAGGGTAACGACCCACCACGCGCGCAGGATGAACTCGCGCGCTTCGGCGAGCATGGTGCCCCATTCCGACGAGGGCGGCTGTGCGCCCATGCCAAGGAAGCCAAGGGCGGCGGAATCGAGCACGGCGGACGAGAACGACAAGGTGGCTTGCACGATCAGAGGGGCGAGGCAGTTCGGCAGGATGGTTTTGAACATCAGCCGCATGGTGCCTGCGCCTGCGACACGGGCGGCGGTGACGTATTCGCGCTCTTTCTCGCCCATCACGGCGGCGCGTGTCAGGCGGGCGAAGTGCGGCTGATAGACGATGGCGATGGCGATCATTGCGTTGGTCAGGCCCGGCCCCAGCACTGCCACCAGCACCAAGGCCAGCAGCAAGGACGGGAAGGCGAGGATGACATCCATCACCCGCATGATCACGGTATCGACCCAACCGCCGAAGAACCCAGCCAGCAGGCCGACGAAAATGCCGCCGATCAGCGCAATGGCGACCACGACGATGCCGATGAAAAGCGAGTATTGCGCTCCGTAGATCAGCCGGGACAGCATATCGCGGCCCACAGCATCGGTGCCAAGCAGGAAGCTTGTGCTGCCGCCCTCTTGCCAGAACGGCGGGGCGAGCAGCGCGTCGCGGTATTGTTGGGTGGGGTCATGCGGGGCGATGACTTGGGCGAAGACGGCCAAGATCACCAAACCGATGAACACCCACATGCCGACCACCGCGCCGCGGTTTTGCCTGAAGTAGAACCAGAAATCGGCCAGCATCTGACGGCGGATCGCGGCATCGCTGAGTTTGATGGCTGTATCGCTCATTTGTGGCGGATCCTCGGGTTGATGAGGCCATAGGTCAGGTCGACCAAGAGATTGACGAGCATCACCAGCCCCGCAATCAACAAAAGCCCGCTTTGCACGACCGGATAGTCACGGCGCGAGATGGAATCGATCATCCACTTGCCGATGCCGGGCCATGAGAAAATCGTCTCGGTCAGGATGGCACCTGCCATCAGCACGCCGATTTGCAGGCCGATGGTGGTGATCACCGGGATCATCGCGTTGCGCAGCGCGTGCACTCCGATGACGCGCGACGGCGACATGCCCTTGGCGCGGGCGGTGCGGACGTAATCTTCGCCCATCACTTCCAGCATCGCCGAGCGGGTTTGGCGCGCAATCACGGCCAAGGGGATGGTGGCCAACACGACGGACGGCAGGATCAGATGCGAGATTGCTGAGGTGAACGCGCCCTTTTGCCCGGAAATCAGGCTGTCGATCAGCATGAATCCGGTCACATCGGGGAAGAAATACATCAGCGAAATGCGGCCTGATACCGGGGTCCAGCCCAAGATGCCGGAAAAGAAGATGATCAGCAGCAGGCCCCACCAGAAGATCGGCATCGAAAAACCCACCAAAGCGGCGGTCATCGACACCTGATCAAACCACGAGCCGCGCTTGATGGCTGCCATCACGCCGACGGGCACACCGATCAGGGTGGCGATCAGGATGGCGACCAGACCGAGTTCAACCGTTGCCGGGAACAGGGTCAGGAATTCGGCCATCACCGGTTTTTTGGTGACCAGCGAGTTGCCAAGATCGCCGTGGAACAGCCGGCCGAGGAAATCGAAATATTGCACCCAAAGGGGGCGGTCAAAGCCAAGTTGTGCCGAAAGCTCTGCGTGACGTTCGGGCGAGATGCCGCGTTCGCCTGCCATCAAAAGTACCGGATCGCCGGGCAGGATGCGGACAAAACTGAAGGCAATCAAGGTGATGCCCAGAAACGTTGGCACCAGATACAGCAGTTTGCTGAGAATGAATCTGATCATGTGAGGATCCTTAGGCCAACACGCGGCCAAAATGTCGGATGCGCGGGGAGGGCCCCCGCGCATCCGGTTAGAGTGGCTGACTTATTCAGTCAGATCGACGGTATCGAAGGTGAAATCGCCCAAGGGGCTCATCACGAAGCCGGTGACGTTCTTGGCCATCGGCACATATTGCGTCGAATGGTCGAGCGTCGCCCAAGGGGCTTGATCCTTGAAGATCACCTGTGCTTGTTCGTAAAGCTTGGTGCGCTCTGCCACGTCCGAGGTCTGCTTGGCTTTCGACAGCAGATCCGAGAACTCTTGGTTGCACCAGAAGGCGCGGTTTGCGCCGCCCTTGCCAGCCGAGGCGCAAGACAGCAAGACGCCCATGAAGTTGTCGGGGTCGCCATTGTCGCCGGTCCAGCCCAAGATCACCGCGCCATCGCGGCCCGGCTCCATCGACTTATCAAGGTATTCGCCCCATTCGTAGGAGACGATCTCGACCTTAACGCCGACTTTGGCGAAGTCTTCCTGCATCAGTTCTGCCGCACGACGGGCGTTCGGCATGTAGGGGCGCTGCACCGGCATCGCCCAGATCTTCATCGACAGATATTTGACGCCTTCGGTTTCCAAAGCGGCCTTGGCTGCAACCGGATCGTACACATCGTCAGCGATGGCGTCGTTATACGACCACATTGTCGGCGGGATCGGGTTTTTGGCAACTTGGCCAGCCCCTTGGAACACAGCGTCAATGATCGCCTGCTTGTTCATCGCCATGTTCAGCGCCTTACGCACCTTCGGATTGTCGAACGGCGCTTGGGTGGTGTTATAGGCGAGGTAGCCGACGTTCAGGCCAGCCTGCTCTTCGACTTTCAGGTTCGGATCTTCTTTGATCGCCGCCAGATCAGCCGGAGCTGGGTAGGGCATCAGTTGGCATTCGCCAGCTTTCAGCTTTTGCAGGCGCACAGCGGCATCCGGGGTGATCGCGAACACCAGATCGTCGATCTTCGGGGCGGGCCCCCAGTAATCCGGGTTTTTGGCGTAGCGGATCACCGCGTCTTTTTGGTAGGCTACGAACTTGAACGGGCCGGTGCCGATCGGGGCGTTGTTCAGATCTTCCTTGGTGCCAGCGGCTTCCAGCACGCTCGCGTATTCCGCCGAGACGATTGAGGCGAAGGGCATCGCGATGTTCGCCAGGAACGGTGCTTCGGGACGGGTCAGCACGAATTTCACGGTGTAATCGTCAACCTTGACGATGTCTTTGATCAGCGAGGGCATCTCCATCGAGTTGTAATACTCATAGGTGATGCCAGCGATATATTGGTTCCACGGGTGATCTGCCGAAGCTTGGCGCTGATAGCTGAAGATCACGTCATCGGCGTTGAAATCGCGCGACGGGGTGAATTTTTCGTTGGAATGCCACTTCACACCCTGACGCAGCTTGAAGGTGTATTCCAGACCATCCGCCGACACTTCCCACGATTCCGCCAGACCGGGCTCAACTTCGGTTGTGCCTTTTTTGAACTCAACCAGACGGTTGTAAATCGGGTGGGCCGAGGCATCAAAGGTGCCGCCAGCGGTGTAGGGGGCCGGATCAAACCCCTCGGGCGAGGCTTCCGAGCAGTAGACGAAGGTCTTGGCAAGGGCAGGCATGGCGGTGGTCATCGCCAATGCGGAGGCCGCAATCAGGATGCGGGATAGCATTTTCATGTCTTGGTCCTTTCACTCTCTGTTAAGCACTGTTCCAACCCATTCAGGCGGGCCGGTTTTCTTCATGGGCGCAGTTGCGAGTGCGCCTCAGGTCGTCGTGTTTCCGAACGGATCATCGAGCCGCTCGGCCGGGGGCACAAACCAGCGGGGGCCGGATTGTGTCATGTAAACAATATCTTCCAGCCGCACGCCGCATTCGCCGTAAACGCACAGCATCGGTTCGATGGAAAAGCACATGCCTGCCGCCAAGGGTGTGTCATTGCCGCCCACGATATAGGGTGCCTCGTGAATGTCGATGCCAAGGCCGTGGCCCGTGCGATGCGGCAGGCCGGGGACGCGGTAGCCGGGGCCGAAACCCGCAGCCGTCAGCACGCCGCGTGCGGCATCATCGACCGCGCCGCAGGTGACACCGATCTGTGCCGCAGCGAAGGCCGCACTTTGCGCCTGACGCTCCAATTCCCACAATTGACGTTGCCGGGGCGTGGGGGTGCCGAAAACATAAGTGCGGGTGATGTCCGAGGCGTAGCCGTGCAGCGTGCCGCCCATATCAAACAGCACCATATCGCCTTGTTGCAGAATTTGCGGCTCTGGCACGCCATGCGGATAGGCGGTGGCCTCGCCGAATTGGGCGGCAGCGAACAGGGGTTTCAGACCAAGTGCCACATGGGCTGCAAGGATGAAATCGGTGACTTCGGTGGTGGAAATCCCTGCGCGCAAGCCCGCATGGACCGCCTTTTGCACCGCGAAACTGGCATTCATAGCGGTTTGCATCAGTGCAATTTCGGCGGCGGATTTGCACTGGCGTTGTGCCTCGATCATGCTCTGTGCCGAGATCACCGGCCCTGCAATTTGTGCCATCAAGCCTGCGGCGAACACAAACGGGGTGGCCAGATCAAGCGCCAATCCGGCACCCGGGGCGACCATGGCGCGCAGCTCGGCGGCGATCAGGGCGTAGGGGTTTTCGTGTTCCTCCCACGCCACAACATCGCCATCCAGTCGCAACAGGCTGCGCAGTTTGGGGAATTCGAACTGGGGCGAGACATAGATCAGCGCACCCGAAGACGGCACCAACGCGCCATGGATCCGCTCTGACAGGCCCAAACGTAGCCCGGTGTAGTAGATCAGCGACGAGGAGGCATCCAAGCCAGACCGCCTTGACCCCATCCCGCTGCATCCGCGCCTGAAGCCCGGCCAGACGCATCTGCAACTCTGTCGGCTCTATCGCTGCGGCTTGAACGGGGCGGAAGGCGGCGAGGGCGGTCGCAAAATCGGTCATTCACGGTCCATTGTCTGTTTGCGACGCATGTGGGGCAAGCAGCGCCAAACCGGCGCAAGGCACGGTCGTGGACGTCGTGCCAAGCTCCCCATCGACACGCTTTTGCACCTAACCCAGATTGGATCCGATATACAATATTAAAGTTCTTCCCGATTTGATGGCAAGTGGGTAGACCGTTCAGCAAATGCGGGGGGCACTATGGCGCTTAAGGGTGTGGACGTTTCCAAGATGGTCTCGGCAGGTGGGCTGGTCTTTGAGGCGTTGCGCCGTGCAATCATCGAGGGCGAGTTGAAAGACGGCGATCCGCTGCGTCAGGATGAAATCGCGCGGCTGTTTCATACCAGCCGTATCCCTGTGCGCGAGGCGATCACCATGCTGGAACAGCAGGGCCTGGTGAAAAACCACCGATTCAAGGGGGCAGTCGTGGTCGGCCTGTCCATCGCAGAGTCCAGCGAGATTTTCGATTTCCGCTGTATCATTGACGCGCATGTAATTCGCGCCGCTGTACCGCATATGACGCCAGCGCTGATTGCCGAGGCCCGCGCGATTTGTGACGCCTTTGCCAGCACCACCGATCCGATGCGTTGGGGCGATCTGAACCGCGCCTTTCATATAACGCTGTATCGAGCCAGTAATCTGCCGTTTCATCTGGGCACGCTGACCAACGCGATGGACCGGCTGGACCGCTATTTGCGCGCACAACTGTTGCTGACCGATGGTCATGCCCGTTCAAATGCCGAGCATCTTGATATCTTGGAAGCCTGCGCACGCGGCGATGCAGATGCCGCAGCCAATCTGACCGTCGCGCATATCCGTAGCGCCCAATACGCGTTGCGCCAGCATCTGGCGAAGATCCAGGCAAAGTTCGGCACCTCCGAAACTATTTAGCTCGTAGCAGACGTGTTGCCTTTGGCCGTAGATAACGGCCCAAAGCCACCGTTAAGGCGATGTTTTCGCGGAGAATACGCCTTCCCCAAACCTGCTGCAGTAAGCCGCTGGCCTTTGCGTCCATGTCAAAGTGAACTCGGTACAAACAAACAGGTAGAAGCCCGACGCACTTTTTGATGGTGCGCAATCTGTTAGCTACGCAGCGCACCGAAGTTCTGTTTCTTCCCCAACAATTTCTCACAGCTTTACATTCTGACCGCACCTCAAAGCCGGTGTAAGCTTGGCACAAAGCCGCCCCTCAGTTCATTGGTTTAAACCCGAAATTTGCAGCACGATCATGTCATGGTCTGAAAGCGGTTTGTCCCATTTGTCAGTCGATGCGATGATTTGCGATTGTGCGATCTGCAACCCGCGCGTCAGAAACCAGTCCAACTTCATCGCGCGGTTAGGCCAGCGGGTGATCTGGCTGGCGCGTGTCGTCATTGCGGTTTCGGGGCCGCCGTGAATCATGAAGCCCCGTCGTGTCGCATGGGCAAACAGCGTCTCGTCCCGCCAATCGCCGCCGATATGGTTGCCAGTGTTCAGATCGCCGCCGATGAGCAGCGGCAGGCTGGGGAACGTGGCCTCTAGCGAGTCGATCAAAATGCAAAGCTGGGTTTCACGCTGGGCGGCGTCTGCGTTGCTTTCCAGATGGGTCGAGACCATCACAACCGGCCCCGCTTCGGTCTGGATCACCGCGCCAATCGCCAACCGTTCACCCAAGCGCGACTGATCGCCACCCGAAAGAAACCAGAAGCGTTGCCCAGGCAGGCGCAGCAGGAAGGGCTGCACCAGCGGTGTTGCGGCAAGAACTGCATTACCGTGAAAGCCCAGACGGTTATGGTTGTCGGTGCAGAATTCGAGTTCAGTTTCCGACCCTAGACCAAGCTCAATGAATTCAACCCCATACGCATAGACCATGCCAAGGGTCGAGGCGACTGCGGCAGTGGTGTGGGCCTGCGCGGTGCGGGCCATGCCGTTATCCATCTCGGACAGCAGCACCACCTGAGCACGAGATGTGGCGATTTTGACGGCAGATTCAGTTGGGAACAGGCAGCGTTCGAGGTTCCACGCGGCAACGGTGAAGGGGAAACCGAGCGGCTCGGTGGGTGCTGTGCCGCCCACCTCGACTGAGTTCATGCAAGACAGAGTCGCCAAGCGAACATCATGCGACGCCACATTGCGAGGGAGCTCGGCAATCTGGTTCCGCTCGGTTTGGGAAAGCCCGGTTAGCTGCGGTGTCGTGGCAAAGATCATGCCGGCACAGGGGTAAGGGTCGCGATAGTGTGCGCCTGCTCCAGCCGTTTGCCGCTGATGGTGTCGAACAGGTGCAGCTTGTCGGAAATCACCGACAGGCACATCTCATACTGAAGCGGTGTTTTCGGGTCCAGTGATAACACCAGCGCCTGCCCATCGATGCTGCCATGCACCAGACGTTGCGCGCCCAGTTCTTCAACGAAATCGACTTTGAACGGCAGGCCAGTCGCAGAGATGTGCAGATCTTCGGCGCGGATGCCCAGAGTGACAGCGCCATGCGCGGGCACGGCGCGACCGGTTTCGATCACATGGCCGCCGATCCGCAGACGGTTGCCGTCAACTGCGGCGTCCAGCAGGTTCATCGCGGGTGAACCGATGAAACTCGCCACAAAAGTCGTCGCCGGACGGTGATAAATTTCCAAGGGCGCTCCGACCTGCTCGATCCGGCCTGCGTTCAGCACCACGAGACGATCGGCCAACGTCATCGCTTCTAGCTGGTCATGCGTCACATACAGCGATGTGGTGGCAAGCCGCTTTTGTAGGCGGCGGATTTCACCGCGCATCGACACCCGCAGCTTGGCGTCGAGGTTGGATAAGGGCTCGTCGAACAGAAACGCCGCAGGCTGGCGCACGACGGCGCGGCCCATGGCGACGCGCTGACGCTGACCACCCGACAGGGCACGCGGCTTGCGGTCAAGATAGGGGCCGAGTTCCAGCATACGGGCAGCTTCGGCCACGCGCGCCTCAATCTCGGCTTTCGGAGTTTTGCGGTTTTTCAGGCCGTAAGCCATGTTTTCGCGTACTGACATATGCGGGTAAAGCGCGTAGTTCTGGAACACCATGGCGATATCACGGTCGGCGGGATCGACCTTGTTGACGACGCGGTCACCGATTTTGACCTCGCCCGCCGTGATGTCTTCCAGCCCCGCCACCATCCGCAGCAGGGTGGATTTTCCGCAGCCCGAGGGGCCTACCAGCACAATGAACTCGCCATCCTGTATGGTCAGGCTGATGTCGGTGATCGAGGGTGCGCTTGCCCCCGGATAGGTCTTTGAGACGTCAGTTATCGTGATCGCGGCCATTATTTATCGCTTTCCGTCAGGCCCTTGATGAACCAGCGCTGGAACACCACCACCACCAGAACCGGCGGAAGCAGGGCCAGCACCGCAAGGGCAAAGGCTTCGTTGTAATCGGGGATCTGGCTGCCGACCCAGACTTGCAGGATCTGCTTGATGCCGCGCATCAGGGTGAAGAACCGCTCATCCGTGGTCATCAGCATCGGCCAGAGATACTGGTTCCAGCCATAGACGAACATGATGATGAAGATCGCGGCCATCATGGTTTTTGACAGCGGCAAGATCACGTCGATGAAGAACTTGACCGGACCTGCGCCGTCGATCCGGGCGGCCTCTAGCAGCTCATCCGGGATGGATTTGAAGAACTGCCGGAAATAGAATGTGCCCGTGGCCGAGGCCAGTAGTGGCAAGATCAGGCCTGTGTAGCTGTTCAACAGGCCCAGCTGCGACATCACCTGATAAGACGGCATGATCCGCACTTCCAACGGCAGCAACAGCGTGGTGAAGATCACCCAGAACATCAGCGTGGCAAAGCGAAAGCGGAAATAGACCAAGGCATAAGCCGCAGCCATCGACAGCACGATCTTACCCACCGCAAAGCCAATGCCAAGGATCAGTGAGTTCATCACCATCCGCGCGCCAGTGACCTGTCCGGTAAACCCACCCTGTCGCGTCAGCACGGTGTGATAGGTCTCATAGCCATCGTTGCCGGGCAAAATTTGCAGTCCGCCTGTGTGGATTTCAACCGCCGTGTGGGTAGATGTCATGATCGCAACCACCACAGGCATCACCATGAACAGGGTGCCAAGGATCAGGATCAGATGGTCTAAGGGGCGTGTCCGGTTCACCATCTCACCCGTAATGGACGCGGCGTTCCAGCCAGCGGAATTGCACCAGCGTCAGCACCAGCACGACCAGCATCAGGATCACCGATTGCGCGGACGAACCGCCAATGTCATTGCCGCGGAAGCCGTCGAGGTAGACCTTGTAAACCAGCGTGATCGGGTTGTTGGCAGCCTTGTCCTTCACCATCACGTCGATCACCGCAAAGGTGTCAAACAGCGCATAGGTGATATTGATGATCAGCAGAAAAAACGCCGTCGGGGCAAGCAACGGCAGGATCGCGGTAAAGAACCGGCGCGCGCCGTTCTTGCAATCAATCAACGCCGCCTCGCGCACGCTTTGTGGGATGCTCTGCAGGCCGGACAGGATGAAGATGAAGTTATAAGGCACCTGCTTCCAGACCGACACGAGGATCATCGCGAAGGCGGTGTCGAAGTAGTTCAGACCCACCTTCATGTCCCAGCCAAACCATGCGGCGAGTTTGACGAAGGGGCCGATGTGTTGGTCAAACAGCATCATCCCGATCAGCCCCGCCACCGGGGGCGCAATGGCGTAGACCGAGATCAGCGCCGTGCGATAGGTGGAGCGCGCGCGGATCACCTGATCGGCCTTCACCGCCAGCAGCAGGCCAAGACCCAGCGAGAACGCGGTGACAAGAATGGTGAAAATCGCGGTGAAACCCGCGATATGCCGGTATTCGGCAGAGCCCAAAGCGTCGGTGTAATTGTCAAAGCCCACAAAGGTTGACCCAAAACCGAAGGGGTCTTCGATGTAGAACGACGAGGTAATCGCCTGCGCCGAGGGCCAATAGAAGAACACGAAGATCACCGCCAGTTGCGGGGCCAGAAACAGCCACGGCAAGAGCGGACGGTCAAACTGCACGCGCTTGGCGGGCTCGGGCCGTGCGGTGGCGCGGGCGATCCAGCGGCGGATCGGGCCAGAGGCCGTTTGGGTGGCATCGGTCATTGGGATTCACGTCACAGGATCAGGGGGGCAAAACAAAAGCCGGGCCTGCACTGTGGCAGGCCCGGCATATCGCACTAAACTATCAGCCTGCGGTCTTGGCGAACTTCGCCAGCAGCTCGTTGCCTTCGGTCTCAATGGCCTTGAACGCGTCTTCGACGGTGGTTTCGCCCGAGAAGATTTTGTTGAATTCACGCTCTTCGACAGCGCGGATCTGCGGGTAGAAACCCAGACGATAACCTTTCGACCATTCGCCCGTCGGCAGCAGCAGTTGTTTGATGCCGACTTCAGCGACTGGGTGCTTTTCGTACCAGCCTTCGGCTTTCGATGCCTCATACGCCGCCTTGGTGATGGCGACATAGCCGGTGGCCTGATGGTAGAAGGTCTGAATCTCGGTCGTGGTCAGGAAGTTGAAGAAATCCGCCGAGCATTTGTTCTCAGCCTCGGGTTTTCCCGACATCGCGAACAGGGCAGCGCCGCCGATGAACGACGATTTGTTGCCTTCGCCAATCGCAGCGACGTAGGGGATGAAATCAGCCGAGAACGGCATGGTTGCGGTCTTGGTCAGCCCGCCGAACGAACCCGAAGAGCCGATCCACAGCGCAACCTTGCCCTCTTCAAACGGCTTTTGGTTGTCAGCCCAGCCTGCGCCGTAGAAGCCGAACAGACCCGCGGTGTGCCATTCTTTCAGCTTGTTCCAGAACGCGATCATCTCAGGTGCGGTGGCGTTCAGCGTGGTGCCGTCGATGCTGTCATAACCGTTGTGGTTCGACGCCATCTGGATGTTATTGCGCGAGAAAAAGTTCTCAAACAGCATCCAGGTCAACTGGCTGGCCGCCAGCGGCACATAGCCCGCTTCTTTCAGCTTGGGCGCCACGGCCTCAAATTCTTCCCAGGTTTTCGGCGGCGTCACACCGGCCTTGGTGAAGGCATCGGTGTTGATATACATGATCGGCGCCGACGAGTTGAACGGCATGCCGATGAATTTGCCATCGGCATCGGCGTAGAAGTTGCGGATGCCGTCGATGAAAGCGTCGCGGTCCAGCGTGTGGCCGTTTTGCGCCAGCAGGTCTTCGGCGGGGATCGTCGCCCCCTTGGCGCTGATAATGGTGGCGGCCCCGGCATCAAACACTTGCAGAATGTTCGGCTGCTCGCCCGACCGGAACGCCGCGATGCCCGACGCCAGCGCTTCCTCATAAGTGCCTTTGGACACCGGGGTGATCGCGCAAGCCGTCTGTGCCGCGTTGAACTTCTCGGCCACCTGATTGATCACCTGCTCGTTCGCGCCACCCATCCCGTGCCACCAAGTGATCTGGACGGGTGCGGCAAAGGCTGCATTGGTGGTCATCGCAAGAGCGCCGATGACAGAGAGAGCTTTTTTCATGGTGGTTCCTTTCGGGAGATTTGGGCGGAACCTAGAAAATGGGGGTAACAGCTTTGCGATGGTTATGTATCGGAGGCGAGACATTTACATTGGTGACAGCTTGCCAGCGAGACTGGGGCCGTTGCTCTGTCGAAGGCTTTGCCGTCTGAGCACAATGGACCAGCCGCTGTTTCGTTCCGGTCAGGTTCTCATGTTAAGCGGCCTTTCGTTCGAAAGCCACGGAGCTTTTCCAGCCGAAGGCGGGGTGTCTGCGGCGTGGGTTGTAGAGGCCGTTGATGTATTCGAAGAGGGCGAGTTCGACCTCTCGTTGGGTCTGCCAGTTCCTTCGCTATACGATTTCGGCCTTGAGGGATTTGAAAAAGCTCTCGACGGCGGAATTATCATGGCAATTGCCTTTGCCGCTCATCCGCTGCCCGACAGCGGAGGTTTACATCAGTGAGAGGGGACGCCTTGAAGCCGTGCTTGCGCAGCAGCTTCTGATAGTCGTGGACAAGTATTGGGCGGATTCAACCGGTCGTCGCAACACCCTGACCTTGGAGGTGTAGATGACGACTGGAAAGCGAAAATCCGAACGGTCCATGCGGCGCAGATTGTGCTCGCCAGGACGTTCGCCTGTCTGGCAGCGTGTGAATCTGTGTCGGTTCTGGCGGTGGATCGCAGCAGGTCTCTGCAGTGAAGATGCCGGTGTCGCAGCCGGTGTTTCTGCTCCTGTCGCAAGCCGTTGGTTTCGGAGTTCTGGCGGAATGCCTCCCACACATTTGGCCACATCTGCGCCGCAGCCGCAGGGCCGCAATCTTTCCTTTGCCGAGCGTGAGGAGATAGCCTTGGAATGCGCGCGGAAGACCGGGGTGCGCGCCATTGCACGCAAACTGGGGCGTTCGCCCAGCACGATTTCCCGCGAGATCAGGCGTAACTCCGCGACCCCTAGCGGGGATTTCGATTACCGTGCCATCACCGCGCAGTGGCATGCGGACCGTGCTGCCCAACGCCCCAAGGCCAGCAAGCTGGCGAACAATCCTGCCCTGCGTGACTATGTGCAGGACCGGCTCGCAGGCCTGATCGCCACGCCGAACGGCGTCGCTTTCGATGGGCCTGTCGTGGTATGGAAGAAACGACGGGCGGTTCACCGGCAAAGTCGACGCTGGTCCTTGGCATGGAGCCCGGAACAGATCGCGCAGCGGCTGAAGGCGCACTTCCCCGAGGACCTGACCATGCGCATCAGTCACGAAGCGATTTATCAAGTGCTCTACATTCAAGGACGCGGCGCCCTGAAGCGCGAGCTTTCCGCCTGCCTGCGCTCAGGCCGGGCGCTGCGTCTTCCCCGAGAACGTGCGCGGAACCGAGGCAAGTCTTTTGTCGGGGATGCGTTGATGATCAGCGATCGCCCGGCAGACGTCTGTGACAGGGCGGTGCCAGGTCACTGGGAAGGTGAGCTCATTCTCGGTCTGGGCAGCTCGGCGATCGGAACCTTGGTCGAACGAACCACGCGCTTCACGATGCTGCTGCATCTGCCGCGAATGGAGGGCCATGGAAAGGTCAAGTCCATCAAGAATGGGCCGGCTCTTGCCGGTCATGGTGCCGAAGCCGTTCGCGACGCAATCGTGGGGACCATCATGGACCTCCCAGCACACCTGCGCAGATCCCTAACCTGGGACCAGCGCGCCGAGATGACACAACACGCCCAGCTCCGGATCGACACCGGTCTCGACGTTTACTTTTTGCGACCCACAAAGTCCTTGGCAGCGAGGCAGCAACGAAAATACCAATGGTCTGCTTCGCCAATACTTTCTCAAGGGAACGGATATCAGCCAACACGGTGCGGATGAATTGAATGCCGTTGCCAACGCGCTGAACACGCGCCCACGCAAGACACTCGGCTGGCAGACACCAGCAGAAGCACTCGACCGCCTGCTCGAAACGGATATGATCGAAGGTGTTGCGACGACCGGTTGAATCCGCCTAGGCTGCCCCTGTCGCTATGATGAATGCATCCCTTTGGTGGCCTTCGCAGGGCGATGGCCATGTTCAAGGCGCGGATCGCCAAGTCCTTCTTCATCCAGATGGCTGCAGCCCTTACCTTTCTGATCGAAAGCGACACCTACAACTTGAAGTTCGCAAGCGAACCCGAGGCCGCCCTGCATGGCCGTACTATTGGGCAGGCACGCGGACGTGGCCTTGGTGGCTCATCTTCCATCAACGGCATGGTCTATGTCCGCGGCAACGCGAAAGATTACGATCAATGGGCCAGTCTTGGCGTCGAGGGAGGAGTTTCAACGATTGCATGCCGTTCTTCAAGAAGATGGAGCGTTTTGATGCAGGCCGCGATCCGATGCACGGCGGCAATGGCCCGCTCAGCATCACCCGAAGTGCGGCCAAACATGCCTTTTATGATGCCTTCCAACTGGCAGGCGAGCAATACTACCTATCTGCGGCAGGCGATTATACAGCGGCGCGCAGGAAGGTGTGCATGTCACCCAAGCCATCATTCAGGGCGGCAAGCGTTGCTTAAACGCCGAGGCCTATCTGCGCACGGCGATGGCGCGGCCCAACCTGACCGTGCGCAGGGTGCCTTGTCGAGAAGATCGTGTTTTCCGGCACCACCGCGCAGGGCGTCACTTACCTGCGCAACGGTCAACCCGAAACAGTCAGGGCGGAGCGCGAGGTGATCCTTACGGCGGGCACCATTGGCTCGCCACATATCCTGATGCTGTCCGGTGTGGGCGAGACCGCACATCTGAAACACCACGGCATCCCGCTGGTCGCTGATCTGCCCGGCGTGGGGCAGGGGCTGCAAGATCACGTTGTAGCCTCGCTGCGTTTCCGCTCCAACGGGGCAGATGCGATCAACCGCAGTCTGGAAAGTCTGCTGGGCCGTGCCAAGCTGGGTTTGGAATGGCTACTATTCAAAAAAGGCCTTGGTGCCACCAGCTTCTTTGAAGTGGGTGCGTTCTTTGACGGCGGCAGCGGCAGCGATTACTTCAACCTCCAGTATGAATTCCTGCCATTCTTGGCCGATTTCCAATCCGGCAAGGTCGTGCTGGGCGACGGCTTTCAATATTTCATCAGCCAGATGCGCCCACACAGCCGAGGCTCCATCCGGCTAAAATCCAGCAACCCCAGTGTTAAGCCTGCCCTGAGTTTCAACTATTTTGAAGACAGCCGAGATATGGTCGAAATGGTCGACGGTGTGCGTAAAACTCTGGAAATGGCCGGACAACAGGCATGGCGCAAATACTGCACCGGTCAGTTGGACGAGGTGCGCCACACCTCCACCAATGACGAGATTGAAGCCTTCATCCGCAACGTCGCCAACCCCGAGCACCACCCCGTCGGCACCTGCCGGATGGGCCGAGATGCGGGCGCTGTCACCGACGCGGCGGGCTTGGTGCATGGGCTTGATCAACTGCGCATCGTCGATGGCTCGATCCTGCCAAAGATCCCCTCCGCCAATGTGAATGCCCCAATCATCATGGCGACCGAGAAGATTGCGAGTGTGATCACCCGAAAGAGGTGCGCCGCCAAACGATAGCGCGCGGCATTCACGTTCGCGCGCCGTGGCTGTAAAATCGCCTATTTTGCACAGCTTTGCGCTGGCGGTGGAGTCTGCCGAGCGTTGTCACGGAAAATGCAGGGATGGTGGCACAGTTCTACATCAGGCAGGTCTACATCAGCTGGGTTGTGTTGACAGGCGGCCTGACAGGTTGGTTCTGTCTTTTCCGATCATCAGCACGCTGCTATCTGGCGCGAAAAGGGCTGACAGCGGAAGCATCGCCGCACCGATTGGCGAAGCGTCTGGCCCGAACTGGCCCGATACTATGGCCGGTTCCACGATGCCGATCGCGCTCATCTGTTGGAATTGCGCTTGCACGCGCGCGTGCAGGTCATGGTGAATCGGTCGCGGCAGGATGCTATCCAGCACGATGGCTTCGATGTCGATGACGGCGGTGATGGCAATGATCGCCTCTGCCAAGGCATTGGCGCAATCGTCGAGCCATTCATAAAGCGGCGCATGGGCTCCGACGGGCAGCGGGTCTAATTCGCGGACACGGGTGATCTCTATGCCGCGTGACTTTAGATGGTTGACCAGCACATAGATCGAGGCGCGGTGCAGCAGGCTTTGGTACCGGCCCTTGTGCGGGGCGACCGAATCCAGTTTTGACGGCGACACCGGCAAGGGACCGAGTGCTGCACTGTTGCCGTGCGGCCCCGTGTGCACCTTGCCGCCTTGCACCAGCCCGCCGCCTACGAAAGTGTCGATCGAAATATGCATGAAATCGCTGTAACGGCGACCGGTGCCTTGCAGCAATTCCGCAAGCGCTGCAGAGGTCGCATCGTTTTCGACGAAGACCGGCGTTTTGGGGTCGAGCGCGAAGAATGTCGTCAGATCAATGACCTCCCACCGCGCGCCAAGATCCTCTGGAAAGTCCAACTCATCGCTCCACAAGCCCAGAAAATAAGGCGAGGCGATGCCGAGGCCGACAATGGTGGCATCGCCCAGACTGCCGACGATCTGGTTGAAGTTATCCAGAACAGTATTTCCCGCCTTTCGCACCAGATCTGGGTCGGGGAAACGGTATTCATGAGTTTCGCGGGCCCGAATTTCTCCTGTGAAATCAACCAAGACCGCCTCTAGCGCTCGGCGCCCAATTTTGATGCCAACGCTGTAAACCCGTTCCGGCGTCAAACGATAGAGAGTTGAGGGAGATCCACGCTGGCCAAACCTTTTTCCAACCTGCTTGACGAATCCAGAGGCTTCCAGCCCGTCGACGATGACAGCCACAGCAGCGGGTGTCAGATGGGCGGCTCGGGCCAGATCCGACTTGGAGGCCTCCTTCATGCGGCGCAGTGCATCGAGGACAAAGCGTTCGTTATAGCGCCGAAGCTTACTGGAATTGCTGCCTTTTCCTAACAAAACCAGCGTCTCCTGTCACTTTTTCGGGTCTTTCCCGTTTGGTCGAGCCCGCATTGGCGACGCGCCACCTCAACGTCTCATTGTGTCCGACACTGACCGTAGGAAGCAGGGAAGTCAATTTAACAGTTGCAACCGGGTTTTATTTATTATAGCAAATTGAAAAAAGAAATACCTCTGGGAGGAGTTATCTCGCACATGAATGTTGGTGTAAATCCGGCTGGCTTTGCCGATGCGGATCAGACGGCCCCGATTGCTTTGGTGGATGTCACTAAGGTGTTTGGCGGCACGGTCGCGCTGCGGGATGCCTCGTTTCAGCTACGACGCGGTGAAGTGCTGGCGCTGCTGGGGGAAAACGGCGCGGGCAAAAGCACCTGTGTCAAACTGCTGGCGGGGGTTCATGCGCCAACCGAAGGCGGCGTGCAGATTGATGGCATACCCGTCACCTTCCGCTCGCCCCACGATGCGCAAGCCGCTGGGGTAGCGGTCATGCACCAGCATCCGGGCCTGTTCCCTGATCTGTCGGTGGCGGAAAACATCTACATCGGCCACATGCCGCGCGACCGCTTTGGCGGCATCGACAACGCCGCGATGATTGCAGGCGCACGCCGTGTGCTGGAAACCGTCGGCCTAGATGTGCGCGCCGATGTGCCGCTGGGGCGGTTGCGGATTTCCGAACAGCAGTTGGTGGAAATTGCCCGCGCCTTATCGCTGGATGCCCGCGTGTTGATCATGGACGAGCCGACCGCCGCGCTGTCGCAGCGCGAGGTGGAACGCTTGTTCACCGTCGTGAACGATTTGCGCCGGCACGGCGTGGCGATGATGTTCGTTGGCCACCGGATGGATGAGATTTTTCGCATCGCCGACCGTATCGCAGTTCTGCGCGACGGGCGTTTGATCGGCGTGCATCCCAAGGCCGAACTGGGGCGGGCCGCCGCGATTTCGATGATGGTGGGGCGAGAGGTGACAGACCTTTACCCCGAACGCACCGCCGCCCCCGGCAAGCTGATGCTGGAAACCCGAGGCTTGTCGCGCAGCGGCGCGTTTGCCGGGATTGATCTGCACCTGCACGCGGGCGAAGTGGTTGGCCTTGGCGGGCTGGTCGGATCGGGGCGGACCGAGATTGCGCGGGTTTTGTTTGGCATCGACCAACCGGATGCCGGGGAAATTCTGCTCGACGGCCAAGTGATGCGCATCGGTTCTGCCAAGGCGGCGATGGATGCGGGCATTGCCTATGTGTCGGAAGACCGCATGGGGCAAAGCCTTGTGATGGAGTTCTCAATCCTCGACAACGCCGTGTTGCCCAGCCTTGACGCCGCCGCTGTGGGCGGGATTTACCAGACGGATCGGGCGGTTGGTCTGGTGGCGGGTTGGCTGGAGCGGATGAAGTTGCGCTTTGCCAGCTACGACCAGCCGGTCAACCAGTTGTCGGGCGGCAATCAGCAAAAGGTGGTGCTGGCGAAATGGCTGCGCTCTGGCCCACGCATCCTCATT
The DNA here is from genome assembly GCF_058135695.1 of Cypionkella sp. PAMC25878. NCBI lineage: Bacteria > Pseudomonadati > Pseudomonadota > Alphaproteobacteria > Rhodobacterales > Paracoccaceae > Cypionkella > Cypionkella sp. PAMC25878. The sequence goes on from NZ_CM176871.1 coordinate 2,132,705, forward strand.
CTGGATGAGCCGACGCAGGGGATTGATGTCGGCACCAAGGCCGAAGTCCATGCGATGATTGCTGATCTGGCGAGCAAGGGTATGGCGATCTTGCTGATTTCCTCGGAAATGCCGGAACTGATCGGCAACTGTGACCGCATCATTGTGCTGCGCGAAGGCCGCAAAACTGCGGAGTTTGCGCGGGGCGAGGCCACCCAAGAAAAGGTACTGGAGGCCGCAACCAAAAGCGGTGAGCAGGAAAGCCATGCGGTTGAAATGGCGCGGGCAACGCCCGTCAAAGGCCCGCTCGATTTCCTGAAACGGCGCGAGTTTGGCCTGCTCGCTGCAATGCTGGCGATTGCGATTCCCGTCACCATCATCAACCCGCGCATGATCTCTGCGGCCAACATCACCGCCGTGTCGATGGATGCCGCGCTGGTCATCGTGGCGGCACTGGCGCAAATGCTGGTGCTGATCACCCGCAACATTGATTTGTCGATTGCCGCCGTGATCGGGCTTGCGGCCTATATGGCGGCTAGCATGGTGCAGGCCTATCCGGGGCTGGACCTTGCGGTTGGTCTGGCAACCGCCTGCAGCGTGGGTCTGATTGCAGGTTTGATCAACGGGCTGGTGGTGACCAAAGGCAAGATCCCGGCCATTGTCGTGACCCTCGCGTCAATGTCGATCTTTCGCGGCTTCAACTCGCTCTGGGCGGCGGGAAATCAGGTGAGTGCGGATGAGGTGACGGAGCGGTGGCTGGCGATGACCAGCCTCCGGGTTGCGGGTATTCCGTTCATCGTGTTGATTGCGGCGGCGATTTTGGTGATGGGCTATGTGTTTTTGTACCGCACGGCGATGGGGCGCGAGCTGTTTGCCACCGGATCAAACCCCGATGGTGCGCGGCTGATCGGTATTCCAGCGGATCGGCGGATCATTGCGGCCTTCGCGATTGCGGGTCTGCTGGGGGGATTGTGCGGCGCACTTTGGGCCTCACGCTACGCGACAGTGGACGCCCGCGTGGCGCTGGGATTCGAGTTGACGGTGATCGCCTCGGCTGTCGTCGGCGGTGTGGCGATCCGGGGCGGGGCGGGCACCTTGCTGGGCATCATCTTGGGGGCGTTCACCCTGCTGATCATCAAGAACGGGCTAACGCTGGTGCGGGTTGATCCGCTGTGGCTGCAAGGCGTCTACGGGCTGGTGATCCTTGTCACCGTGGGCATTGACGCCTTCATCGTGCGCCGGGCGCAAAAAGCGCGGGAAAGGAAGATCGGATGACGTTCCTTCGTAAACTCGACTTCTGGGACATGTTGCTGGCCGGGTCCTGCCTTACGGTGGTGCTCTATGCGGCGATTTTTGTGCCGAATTTCCTGTCGGCGTTCAATCTGTCACAGCTTGCGGCGAGTGCCTCGGAAAAAGCGCTGCTGATCCTGCCAATGGCATTGCTGATCATCACCCGCGAGATTGATCTGTCGGTGGCGTCCATGCTGGCGCTGACCTCGGTGGTGTTCGGGCTATTGGTGCAGGCAGGCGTGCCGACGTTGGTGGCCATCCCGCTGACGCTGATTGCGGGCGGCGTGCTGGGGGCGTTCAACGGCTATCTGGTGACGTCGTTCGGGCTGCAATCCTTGGTCGTCACCCTTGGCACGATGGCGCTGTATCGCGGCATTGGCTACATCCTGCTGGGCAGCGGCTCGGTGAACATTCTCCCCGATGCTGTTGTTGATTTCGGCATCAAGAACCTCCCCGGCACGCAGATCCCGTGGACCATCATGCCGTTTTTGCTGTTGGCGCCAGTGTTTGCAGTGGTGCTGCAAAAGATGCCCGTCGGCAAACGCATCTATGCCATCGGCGGCAACCCCGAGGTGGCCAAATACTCCGGCATCAACACCAAGCGCATGATCTTGCGGTTGTTCATCACCTCAGGCGTCGTCGCGGGGGTAGCGGGCATCGTCTACACCGCGCGGCTGTCGAATGCGCGGGCCAACAATGCGTTGGGGATGGAGCTGGACGTGATCACCATCGTGCTGCTGGGCGGGATTTCCGTGTTTGGTGGCAAGGGCAAGCTGACAGGCGTTTTGTTGGCGCTGGTGCTGATTGCGGTGATCCGCAACGTGCTGGCGTTGAACGAGATCGGCGGCGACGCGCAGGGCATGATCATTGGCCTGTTGCTGATCGGCTCGCTGCTGGTGGGGAATTACTGGCGCTCTGCCCAAGAGAGCCTGCACAGATCGCGCTCTTTGCGCGGAACGAAGGGGTAATTTCGGGCCCCGAACAGAAACCCGATTTCAGTGGAGGAAAAAATGAAATCGCTTAAACTTACCCTTCTGGCATCTGTTGTGATGTTTGCCGCCGCCCCTTTGGCCTTCGCGCAGGAATGTGCCACGGCTCCGGTTAAGGTTGGCTTCTTGCCGAAACTTGATACCGACCCCTATTTCCAAGTTGCCAAGCAGGGCGCTGAGGAGGCCGCCAAGGAAATCGGTGGCGAGGTCATTCAAGTTGCTCCGTCGCAGGCCACGGCTGAAGCCCAGATCGAATTCATCAATAGCCTCGTGTCGCAGCAGGTTGGGGTGATCGCAATTTCTGCCAATGATTCCAATGCAGTTGCGCCTGCCCTGAAGCGTGCCATCGAGCAGGGCGTTCGGGTGATTTCTTATGATTCCGATGTCGCCAAAGACGCGCGTTCGGTCTTCGTCAATCAGGTCAAGGGCGACAGCCTTGCCGAAATGATGCTGGAAAGCGCGTTCGATCTCACCGGCGGCGAGGGCGAATTCGCCATCCTTTCCTCGACCCCCACCGCGACCAATCAGAACGCTTGGATCGACTTCATGAAGGCCAAAATGGCGGCCGAGCCGAAATTCGCCAAAATGAAGCTGGTGCAGGTGGCCTACGGCGAGGAAAGCGAGCAGGTCAACCAACAGCAGGCTCTGGCTTTGGTTCAGGCCTTCCCCGATCTGAAAGCGATCATCGTGCCTGCTGGCATTGGCCTGCCTGCCGCCGCCCGCGCGCTGGAAGAAGCGGGCATGATGGGCAAGGTCAAACTGACGGGTCTGGCCCCGGCCACCCTGATCGCCAAATATATCACCGACGGCTCGGCGCAAGATATCTGGTGGAACGTGACGGACCTTGGCTATCTCACCTATCAAACCGCACAGGCGCTGGCGCAGTGCAAAATCACCGGCAAAGAAGGTGAAAAGTTTACTGCGGGGCGTTTGGGCGACTACACCATTGGCAAAGATGGTGAGTTGGTGCTTGGGCCGGCCAAAATCGTGACTCCGGCGAACTTGGCTGAATTCAAGTTCTGATCAATCGTCTTTGGGGGCGGTAAGGCCCGCCCCCTCAAATTCTAATCACTCAAAAGGTTGTGCCCGATGAAAGTGCTGCTTGCAGGCGAGACGTTTCTTGGGACAACCACGGTTGCTTCGGGTGGCGATACCATTACCAGTGCCAGTTGGTCGAACGGGGCAGTGGCCTTCAATGCGGCACTTGCTGTAGCTGGCATCTCTGTAACACAGATCGGTGGCGAGCATTGTGGCGCGGATTTCCCCCGCAGCTTGGCTGAATTGGCCGCATATGACGCGGTGATCCTGTCGGATGTTGGCGCGCTGACGCTGCTTATGACGCTCGATGCGCGCCAAGGGAAGGTCGGCCCCAATCGGCTGGAGGTGCTGAAAGCCTATGTTGAAGCAGGTGGCGGGCTGATGATGGCAGGCGGCTATATGGGCTTCCAAGGCATGTTCGGCACCGCGCGCTTTGCCGATACGGCGGTGGAAGATGTGCTGCCGGTGCGGTGTTTGCCCCACAGTGACGGGCTAGAAGTGCCAGAGGGGTTGGCCGCGACCCTGCTGGATATGGCGCATCCAATTTTCGCCGGAATAGACCAGCCTCTGCCGCCGATACTTGGGTTGAATAAGTTGGAATTTCGAGGCGATGATACCGCGACCCTATTGGCGATCTGCCGCTATCGTGGCAAGGATTGGCCACTGCTGGCAGTGCGCGACTATGGCAGGGGCCGCAGCGTGATCTGGTCGACAGATATCGGTCCGCATTGGTTGTCGCTCGATTTTCTGGGCTGGCAGCTTTATGGCAGGCTGATGACGAATATCGTGACTTGGGTTTGCCGAGGTGACGGTATCCGTTAAGGATATTGCAACAAAGGGGGAACCCGATGACTGAAGCGAAGCAAGGGTTACCAAGCCCCTGGTCCAACAACCCAATGGCGCAAAAGCTGATCGAACATCTGCTTGCATTGAAAGGCCGCCGCATCATTGCCATCGCAGGCGCGCCGGGCAGTGGCAAATCAACGCTGAGCGACTATCTGGTGACCACATTGAACCAGCGCAGACCAGAGTCCAGCGCGGTTGTCCCGATGGACGGCTTTCATTTTGACGATGCTGTTTTGCACGCCCGGGGTACTCATGCGCGCAAAGGTGCCCCGTTCACGTTTGATGTGGGTGGGATGGCGGCGGCGTTGGGGCGGCTGAAACAGAATACCGAAACCGAAATTGCCGTGCCGGTGTTTGACCGCAAGCTTGAAATCTCGCGCGCGGGCGGGCGGTTGATTTCAAAAGATACCGCACTGCTTTTGGTGGAGGGCAACTACTTGCTGCTGGATCAATCTCCCTGGGCAGCGCTGCGGCCGATCTATGACCTGACCGTCTTCCTGCATGTCCCGCTTGCAGATCTCGAAAAGCGGCTGGTGCAGCGCTGGATTGACCACGGGCTCGACCCGGCCGCCGCCCGAAAACGCGCGCTTGAAAATGATCATGAGAATGCAAAGCTGGTTGAGAACCTTAGCGTGGTTGCCGATTTCACGCTGACCGAGTAAACAGAGATACGGGAGAAATAACAAATGCCATCAAAACTAGACCAACTGCGCAGTATGACGACCGTGGTTGCTGACACCGGCGATATCGAAGCCGTGCGTCGGCTGAAGCCGGTCGATTGCACCACCAACCCGTCCATTGTGTTGAAAGCACTTGAATCGCCCGATTTTGCCGAGGCGATGACCGAGGCGGTGTCTTGGGGGGCCAAGCAGCCGGGTGACCGTGAGGCGCAGATTGCCGACCGTTTGGCGGTATCTGTCGGTGCGGCGCTGGCGGGTTTGGTGCCCGGACGTGTTTCGACCGAGGTTGATGCCGATCTGTCGTTTGACACCAAAGCCTCTATCGCGCGCGCGACGGCGATGATCGCGCAATACGCCGAGCGCGGTATCGGACGCGAGCGGATTTTGGTGAAACTGGCCGCAACTTGGGAAGGCATCCGTGCCGCCGAAGAACTGCAAAAGGCCGGCATTGACTGCAATCTGACGCTGGTGTTCAGCCGGGCTCAGGCGATTGCTTGCGCCGATGCGGGCGTGTACCTGATCTCGCCCTTCGTCGGTCGGATCACCGATTGGTACAGCAAATCGCTGAACCGCACCTTCACCCCCGATGAAGACCCCGGCGTGCAATCGGTGCGCGATATCTACAATTACTACAAGGCGCATGGCATCAAAACCGTCGTGATGGGGGCCTCGTTCCGCTCGACTGGTCAGATAGAGGCGCTTGCGGGCTGTGACCGCCTGACCATCAGCCCGGCCCTGCTGCAACAGCTTGGCGACAGCGACGGCACGATTGCGCGGGCGCTCTCGCCGGACAGTTTCGCAGCCGTTGAAAAGATCGACATGGACGAGCGCGCCTTCCGCTGGGCTTTGAACGAGGATGCTATGGCCACGGAAATGCTTGCCAGCGGCATCCGGGGCTTTGCCAAAGATCTGGTCAAATTGCGTGAGATTGTCCGGCAGAAACTCGGCTAAGGGCCAGAATTTCGGTGGCGTGCAGCTTTGCGGTATTGCAAAGGCGCTGTCCGCCGCTGGCTTTCAGACGGATTATCTGAACGAAGGGGGCGTCGGTCCAAATCACAGGCCGATGCCTCAACTTCCTGCCGCTGCCATCGCCGCTGACCCGGGGGCTTTGCGCATGGTTTTGCGGTTGGCGCCAAGGCCCAGCCAGCGGAGCGGGACGTATCGCAACTTGCGTTCAGAGCGCGCAGGTCCGCGCGCGACCACGCTATAGTGAGCCCGCGCGCAGGCTATTTTTGCCCGAGGGCAGTCGTATAACGCGGTGATGACATGGAGAGAATCAATCGTTATCTAGGCTCCAGACCCATTAACTTTGACAGCCAGAAGAGCACGGTTGCGGCGAGAGCGATGGCGCATCGGTCGTATCGGGTTGCGACCCGGCGCCAGTCCTTGAGCCTTCCGAACATGATCTTGATGCGGTCACGTCGTTTGTAGCGGCGGCGGTCGAAGCGGATTTTCTTCCTGCGGCTCTTGCTGCCAGGGATGCAAACCCGTATCCCTTTGTCTTTAAAAACTTCTCGATACCAATCCGCGTCATACCCTCGGTCGGCCAGAAGTCACTCTGCCTTCGGCATGTGGCCCAGCAGGGCCGCAGCACCTGTGTAATCGCTGACCCGTTGCCCGGCAGGCGATGCTTGCATCGCCGAGAGGGTCGCCTGCGGTCATGAAGAACTTCAACGGCCGTCCCTTGGCATCGGCGATGGCATGGAACTCTTGGTGTTCAGCCCCCCTTTCGTGCGCCCGATGGCCCGTCCGCGCCCCCCTTTTTCACGCGCAGGCTGGAGGCCGTGCGGTGCGCTTTCAGATAGGCCGCATCGATCATGATGGTCTTGCGTTCCGCAGCCTCGGACGCGAGGCCCATCCATGATCCGGGCGAAGACCCCCATCCCGCTCCATCGCTTCCAGCGGTTGTAGAGCGTCTTTGTTTGATCCCACGGTTTGTTGGTGCGATCCTTTCTCAGGCATGGAAGGAAGCAACATGGGACAGGTTCGTCGCGGGAGCGCCACGATCCCGTTGCCCGGCGGGTGAATGCATGCATTCGCCGAGAGGGGCGCACGCCGTCAGAGCCGCAATACAGCGATCACAAGCTTCGCTCGCGCAGCTGAGCCGGGGACTGGGCATCAACCCCAAGACGGTGGCGAAATGGCGCAAGCGCGCGACGGTCGAGGATATGAAGACCGGGCCGTCGGAGCCGCGGTCCACCGTTCTGACAAAGGCCGAAGAGGCGATGATTGTCGCGTTTCGGCGCCATACGCTGCTGCCGCTGGATGACTGCCTCTATGCATTGCAACCGTCGATCCCGCACCTGACCCGTTCGGCGCTGCACCGGTGTCGGCAACGGCACGGCATCTCCCGCCTGCCCGACGTCGAGGGCGAGAAGCCCAAACGCCAGAAGTTCAAGCGCTACCCGATCCATTGGCCGAGAGGCGATGCTTGCATCGCCGAGAGGCGGGTTCTTTCACATCCGCTGCCCGGCAGTGGTTTGCCTGCAAACCACAAGAGCGGACATCGCTGAGATGCAGACCGCTGAAGGCAAGCTCTCGCTCTTCGTCGGCATCGACCGGACAGCCAAGTTCGCCATCGCGCAACGCGTTGCAACGGCTGACAGACGCACCGTCTGGGAGTTCCTGCAACACATGCTCGAGGCCGTGCCCTATCAGGTTCAGACCATTCTCCCCGATCGAGCCATTGGAAGCGCCACGGGTTCAAGCCCAATGGCGAGGGGCATCCGGTTCGCCGAGCGGCCACGGAACCGCAATACCATCTACTCCCGGCCAATGCGCTTCGACATGATCTGCGAGGCCAACGGCATCAAGCACCGATTGACGAAACCCAACCACCCATGGACGAACGGCCAAGTCGAGCGAATGCTTCTCGGCGTTTGACGGCAAACACCTGTCAGCCAACCGAACCGCACGATCAAGGACGCGACAGTAAAGCGCTTCCACTACGACAGCTATGATCAGCTGCGCACGCACCTTGCCGACTTCCTGGCCGCCCACAACTTCGCCCGAAGGCACAAGACGCTGAACGGCCGCACGCCCTACGCATACATCTGCAAAATCTGGACATCAGAGCCAGATCGATTCATCCTAAACCCGATCCACCGGATGCCGGGACTGAACACTTAGGTATTCATTTGTGCGCTGCCTGCTCTGGGGTTTGCAGATCAGGCCCGCCGCAGGACCTGCACATGTGGCACAACGGGAGGGGCTTCGGTGGGCAGACGCGCGACCGATACCAGCGAAAGCTGACCCGCGCAGCCTTGGCTGAGGATCGACGCGCCAATATCCGATGTCACCGCATTCGGGTTGCCGTTCATGTAGGTGCGCCGCGACCCTGCAAGATCAATCGGCGCATACCAAGCCCCCGTCGCAAGCTGCACCACGCCTTGCCGGATCGCATCCGACACCTGCGCCGAAGCCAAAACCGCACCGCGTTCGTTCCAGATGTTCCAGATGCGGATCATATTGCCATCAGCAATCCCCAAGCGTGCCGCATCTTAGGGATTCATACGCGCAACCTCGCGGCAATGGCGCTTGCCGCCCATGCTGACCGCGCCAAAATCAAGCTGTCCGCCGTCGCTGCGGGCGCAAGCGGGCCATCGGCACGCGGTCCCCGATGGTGCTGCCGTTGATGCCGAACCAGCGCTGGTCGCTCGACTTCGTGTCCGACCAACTCACCCCCTCTAGGCAGATTGCTTCACAATCGCCTGCCGGGCAATGGATGGTTACCGCTTCCGGATCATGACCGTGGTCGATGACTGCACGCGGGAATGCTTGGCTCTGATGGCCGACACCTCACGTCGGGGGGCACGGGTGGCGCGTGAACTGGCCACGCTATTCGACGCCCGCGGCAAACCCACGACGGTGCTCAGCGATCGACGAAGATCAGAAAACGATCCGGGGGATCGTTTTCCTGAGGGGGGCCAGTTCACCTCGAACGCGATCCTGACTTTCGCCGATGACCGCAAGATCGACCGGCACTGCATCGCGCCCAGCCAGCCGACCCAGAACGCCATTATCGAGAGCTTCAACGGACGTCAGCGCGACGAGATGCTGAACGAGACACTGTTCCCGTCCCTACACTATGCCCGGATCACGCTCGCTGCCTGGCGCACGGATTACACCACCGAACGACCCCATTCCCGACTCGGCTGGCAGACGCCTGCCGCCTTCGCCCAGACCTTCACATCGCAACGGGGCCCGACGCAGCGCAACCCGCAAAGCTTCGCGCCAGCCCCGTCGTCCAACCCGCCCAAAAGGGCAAAACGCAAACCCGGGGTCTCGCTCACGCTGGATAAAAGTTGGGGGCAACGTCACAGTCGTCTCAACGTCGGGAGATGGCCGGGAATGCGGTGGCGCGTCGCGGGGTCAGCATAGCCTTGGCCTGCCGGGCGTTCAGTCTCGGCGAGACTTGCTATCGCTACAGCCCGAACCATTGCCGAGCAATGGGGCATCGGTGGCATCACACCCGCCCAGAAACTGAAAATGGCTGCGTAAGTTCTACGAATGCACCCCGTTAAAAATGGGGGGGATTACCCAGTCACAGATTCACGTCGATTTCGTCTGCGCTGCGGGTAAAAATGGACGAGCCGCAGGGAGGACAGAAAAATCGCCCGGCATAGTCGTGTGTTTCGTAGAAGATTGGAACGCCCGGAGATGCACGGCGAAGGCAACGCCCGCAGACCGCCTCGCCCGATAAACGTGATTTTTCCGCCGCATTTACAGCCTTTCCGAGCACAGGGACAGGATCGGCCCCGGTGACGTGCAGTTCGGCATTGCTTGCACCAGGCTTGCGTGCCATCCACGGCACATTCCCACGCAGCCGCGTCAGCTGGCCGAACGGATCGCCCATGGTTACCATTAAGCAAATCGCAAACGCCGTTGGGGTGTCCTCGGCAACCGTTTCCCGCGTGCTGAATTTTGACAGCACGCTGTCGGTCAGCCCGCAGACCCGCAAGGCCATTGTCGAGACGGCAGAGGCGCTGAACTACGCCACCCCGCGCAACCGCAAACCCGCAGAGCACAAGCTTGATCGCAAAATCGCGCTGGTGCATTTTCTGCGCCCGGAACAAGAACTGATCGATCCCTATTATGTGGCTATCCGGTTGGGCATCGAAAGCCGCTGCAACGATCTGAAGTTTGACACCGTGCAGGTCTACCACACCGATTCCGTGCCTGACCCGACATTGCTGAAATCGGCCGCCGGGGTCATCGTCGTCGGATTGCACAGTCAGACCGAAATCGACTGGGTGCTGCGGCACAATTCCACGGTGGTTTTTGCCGATTTTTCGCCGGACAGCGACGCCTATGACAGCATCCGCAGTGATCTTGATCTGGCAATGCGCAAGCTGTTGCAGGCGCTGGAGGATCAGGGCTATCGCAGGATGGCGTTTGTCGGCTGGGAAACCGCCAGCACCCGCAGCGCCACAGGCGTCGCGGACCGCAGGCTTCCGGCCTATGTGGAATGGATGCGTGCGCGCGGGCGCTATGAACCCGAGTTGTGCCAGATTGGCGATAACACCGAGCAAAGCGGCTATGATCTGACGCGACAACTGCTTGAAACCGGGCAGCGACCGGATGCGTTGATCACCGGTAACGACAATATGGCGGTTGGTGCTTACCGCGCCATTCATGAATTCAACCTGAAAATCCCCGCCGATATTGCGGTGGCCAGCTTTAACGACATTCCGGTCGCGCAATTTCTGAACCCTCCGTTGACCACCGTGCGCCTACCTGCCGAAGAGATTGGTCAAACTGCGGTGGAAATGCTGGTTGAACGGCTAGCCGGGCGCAGCACGCCGAAATGTGCGTTGCTGGCGTCGCGTCTGATCCTGCGCTCTAGCACACGGCAAAAGCCGCGATCAGTGCCTAAGTAAAATTTTACTAAAATAATTTGCGCGATGTTTCTGAACGCGCTACGCTTCATCCCACGAGACCAGAAAATGAGTCTCGATCATGGGAGGAAAACATGAATAAGATGCTCGCACGTGTGCGAAATACGGCTATTTTTGCCTCAGGCATCAGCTTGTTGGCCCTGAGTTCGGCCATGGCTACCGAGATTACGGTTTGGAGCTGGGATCCGAACTTTAACGGTGCCACGATGAAAGAGGCGGCTGCGCGCTACGCCGTCACCCACCCCGATGTGACGGTGAACCTCGTCGATTTCGCCAAGGCTGACCTTGAGCAGAAGCTACAGGCGCAACTGGCATCCGGCACAACCGAGGGTCTGCCCGACATCGTTCTGGTCGAAGACTACGGCGCCCAGAAATACCTGTTGTCCTTTCCCGGCGCGTTCGAGCCCTTGGACGGCAAAATAGATTACAGTGGCTTCGCCCCCTACAAGGTTCAACTGGCCACCGTGGACGGCAAAACCTATTCGCTGCCTTTCGATTCCGGCGTGACCGGCCTGTTCTACCGCACTGATATTCTGGCCGAGGCAGGCTTTACCGCAGCCGATCTGCAAGACATCACTTGGGACCAGTTCATCGACATCGCCAAGGTCGTGAAGGAAAAAACCGGCCACCCGATGCTGGGTATTGATCTGAACGATGCTGGTGCGTTGCGTGTCTTGCTGCAATCGGCGGGCAAGTGGTATTTCACCCCGGATGGTCAGCCCGACATCGCAGGAAGTGCGACGTTCAAGGCGGCGCTTGAAACCTATGCCAAGCTGTTGCAGGCCAAAGAGATTTACAAACCCGTCTCTGGCTGGACCGAGTACACGGGCGGCTTTACCAGCGGTGAGGTGGCTTCGGTCTTTACTGGCGTCTGGATGACGGCCACGATCAAGGCGGCTGACATGTCGGGCAAATGGGGCGTGGCACCCTTGCCGAAACTGGCAGGTGTTGAAGGTGCCACCCATGCATCAAACCTTGGCGGGTCCAGCTGGTATGTGCTGTCGTCGTCGGCGGAAAAGGATCAGGCCGTTGATCTGCTCGCCGAAATTTGGGGCAAGGACGTTGATTTCTACCAGAAGATTCTGGTCGATCAAGGCGCCGTTGGCTCCCTTCTGGCCGCGCGTGAGGGCGATGCCTATAAGGCGACCGATGCCTATTTCGGCGGGCAGGCGGTGTGGCAAAGCTTCTCTGACTGGTTGGCCCAAATCCCACCGGTGAACTACGGTATCTTCACCAACGAGGCAGATGCAGCGGTAGCCGCCCAGCTTCCGACGCTGGCCAACGGTGGCTCGGTGGATGACGCGATTGCCGCGATCGACGCGCAAGTGCGCGCGCAGATCCAGTAATCCAAACCCTGACCGGGGCACAACGGCCCCGGTCTTCACCTTGCAGGACTAAATCTGCGCCGCCTGATCGGCGGCGGTGCAGGCAGGCTGTCGGCTGCAAGTTACGGTGGGTTCTGTAGGCAAATGTCCGAGGGGAAGATGGCAAAATCACGTATTGGCCGGGCGGAACAGCTGAACGGTTGGCTGTTCATCGCGCCGGCACTGGTGCTGTTGGGCATCTTCATGATCTATCCGATCCTGTGGTCGCTGTGGATGAGCTTTCAAACCGGGCGCGGGATGAACCACAGCTTTGGCGGCTTCGCCAATATCATCCGGCTTACGCAAGACCCGGTCTTTATCCGTGCGTTGACCAATACCTGCATCTTTCTTGTGGTGCAGGTGCCAATTATGATCGTGCTGGCACTGTTGTTCGCAGCCGCGTTGAACAACCCCAACCTGCGTTTCCGCAGATTTTTCCGGACGGCGATCTTTCTGCCCTGCGTGACCTCGCTGGTGGCCTATTCCATTCTGTTCAAGTCGATGTTCGCCAGCGACGGGGTGATCAACGACCTTGCCATCGCGCTGCACCTGATGGATGCGCCGATTTCTTGGCTGGGCGATCCGTTCTGGGCGCGGGTGGTGATCATTCTGGCGATCACCTGGCGTTGGACCGGCTACAACATGATCTTCTATCTTGCCGCCATGCAGAATATCGACAAGTCGATCTACGAGGCGGCCCGGATCGACGGGGTTCCGGCTTGGGCGCGGTTCGTCTACATCACCCTTCCGATGCTGAAGCCGGTGATCTTGTTTACCACAGTCATTTCCACCATCGGCACGCTGCAATTGTTTGACGAGGTGAACAACATCACGCTGGGCGGGCCATCGGATTCGACGCTGACCCTGTCTTTGTATATCTACAACCTCACCTTCAAATTCATGCCCAGCTTTGGCTATGCCGCAACGGTTTCCTACGTGATCGTAGTGCTGGTGGCGGTGCTGTCTTACCTGCAATTTCTTGTCGCTAGGGACCGCAAAGCATGAGCCGCATTGCCACAAACCTTCGCGCCGGACTGGTCTATGGCCTGTTGTCACTGGCAGCTTTTTTGTCGATCTTTCCGTTCTTCTGGATGCTGGTCGGCACCACCAACACCGCCGCTGACATCATCAAGGGCAAGGTCAGTTTCGGCGGCGCGCTGTTTCAAAACATCAGCAATCTGTTTGCCCAAGTGGATATGCTGCAGGTGTTCTGGAACTCGGCTTTTCTGGCGGTGGTGGGCACGATCCTGACATTGGCCGTCTCGTCTTTGGCGGGCTACGCCTTTGAGATGTTTCAGTCCAAAACACGCGAACGGCTGTTTTCGGTTCTGCTGCTGATCCTGTCGATCCCGTTTGCGGCGATCATGGTGCCGTTGTTCGTGATGATGGCAAAACTGAAGCTGATCAACACGTTCACCGCCATTCTGCTGCCCATCATCGCCTCGGTCTTCATCATCTTCTACTTTCGTCAGGCGACCAAAGCCTTCCCACGGGAATTGCGCGATGCCGCCAAGATCGACGGGCTGAAAGAGTGGCAGATCTTTATCTACATCTATCTGCCGGTGATGCGGTCGACCTATGCCGCTGCCATCATCATCGTGTTCCTCGCGAACTGGAACAACTATCTTTGGCCGCTGATCGTCTTGCAAACCAATGAAAATAAGACGTTGACGCTGGTTATCTCGTCGCTGGCCTCGTCCTATTACCCCGATTACGGCGTGGTCATGGTGGCGACGGTTTTGGCGACCCTGCCCACTGTCATCGTTTTCTTCCTGCTTCAGCGGCGCTTTGTCGAAGGGCTGACAGGATCTATCAAATAAGGGTTCTTCTTTATGCGCGTCGGCACTGACTTCAACGACAACTGGCTTTTCGAAGGGCGCGACATCGTGCGCCTGCCGCACAACGCGGTGGATCTACCGTTTTCGTATTTTGACGAAACCGCCTATCAACGCGGCTTTACCTATCAAAAGACCTTCACCGCTGATCCGGAATGGCAGGGGAAAGAGGTCTCGGTGCGGTTTGACGCCGCGATGGCCAATGCGACCGTGCTGCTGAACGGGGTCGAACTGGTCACCCATGCCGATGGCTATACCCCGTTCGAGGCGCGGTTGACGGGTCTGCTTTCGGCGGGCGAAAACACCCTGACCGTGCGTATCGACGGCAGCGAAAACCCCGAGATACCTCCCTTTGGTGGTGTGATCGACTATCTGACTTATGCAGGGCTTTACCGCGAGGCGTGGCTGATCGTGAAAGCTCCGGTGTCGATCGGATTGCACAAGATTGAAACGCCGGAGGTGTTGGCCGCGCAGAAAACCGTCACGGTGGATGTGGAGCTGGACAACCCGCAGGCATTGCCTGTGTCAGGCACTCTGAAAGCCACCCTGCGGAATAGTGCGGGCACAGCCTTGGCAACCGTAAGTGCAACTGTGAACGGCGCGCGGGTCCGGATGGAGATGCGCGGGCTGACGGGCATAGACCTGTGGGATTTGCAAAACCCGGTGCTGTATCATCTGGACCTAGAGCTTGATACGCCGCAGGGCAGGGATGGCACCTCCAGCCGTTTCGGTTTCCGTGAGGTTAATTTCACCCCAGATGGATTCTCCCTGAACGGCAAACCGCTGAAGCTGCGCGGGTTGAACCGGCACCAATCCTTTCCTTACGTCGGCTATGCGCTGGGTCGTGCCGCGCAGGAAAAGGATGCGGATATCCTGAAATTCGATCTGCGGCTGAATACGGTGCGGACCTCGCACTATCCGCAATCCACCTATTTTCTGGACCGCTGCGATGAGATCGGCCTGTTGGTGTTTGAGGAAATTCCGGGCTGGCAGCATATCGGCGGCGAGAAGTGGAAGGCGGAATCGGTGGAAAACGTCCGGCGCATGATCCGCCGCGACTGGAACCATCCGTCGATCTTCATCTGGGGGGTGCGCATCAATGAATCTAAGGATGACCATGATTTCTATACCGAAACCAACCGGGCGGCCTTGGCGCTTGACCTGACACGCCCCACCGGCGGCGTGCGCTATATCACCGACAGCGAGTTGTTGGAAACCGTCTACACCATGAACGACTTCATCCTTGGCAACGAGGAACAGGGCGGCAATCGCCCCCGCACCCCGCTGCGTCCGCAACAGGAAGTGACCGGGTTGGACCGGGTGGTGCCCTATATGATCACCGAATTTGGCGGCCATATGTATCCGACGAAAAGCCACGATCAGGAACAGCGGCAGGCCGAACATGTATTGCGGCATCTGGAGGTTCTGAACGCGATGTATGGCGATCCACAGATTGCCGGGGCGATAGGCTGGTGCGCGTTTGACTACAACACCCACAACGATTTCGGATCGGGCGACCGGATTTGCCATCATGGCGTGATGGACATGTTCCGCGAGCCAAAATTTGCGGCCGCTGTCTATGCCAGTCAGGGCGACCCGGCGGAGGGCGTGGTGATGACTCCGGTCACCTTCTGGGCGCGGGGCGAGCGCAATATTGGGGGGGTGTTGCCGCTGATCATCCTGACCAACTGCGACGAGGTGGAACTGCGTTATGGCAACAACGCGGCAAAACGGGTGAAGCCTGCGCGCGACAGGTTTCCACATCTGCCCTATGCCCCGGTGATCGTGGATTCCACCAACTTTACCAAGGAAGAACTCGGTCTGTGGGGGATGAAATGGCAGGCGGTGACGATCACCGGCCTGATCGACGGCCAACCCGCCGCCGAAGCCCGCTTTGTCTGCGATGCGCTGCCAACGCGGTTGGAAGTGTTGGCGGATCAAACCACGATCGGGCAGCGTGATGCGGTGCGGGTGATGATCCGCGTGCTGGATCAGGCAGGCCACAAACTGCCGTTTTTCCCCGAGCCGGTGACGATTGAGGTCAGCGGTGCTGGCCGCCGCCTTGGCCCGGCCACCGTGCCGTTGCGGGCGGGGGCCACCGGGGTATGGGTGCAGGCGACGGGCGCGGGGGCGATAGAAGTGAAGGTTCACTGTGATCGTTTGGGCGTGGTCACAACACATCTTTCGGCCGAATAGGGGATATCGGATGAGCGGGTTGAAACTACGCGGGGTTCGGAAGTCTTACGGCGCGGTCGAAGTGATCAAAGGCGTCGATCTGGATATCGCGCCGGGCGAATTCGTGGTGTTTGTCGGGCCGTCAGGCTGTGGCAAATCCACGCTGCTGCGGATGATCGCGGGGTTGGAAGAGATCACGGCGGGGGATTTGTTCATCGGTGACACCCGGATGAATGAGGTCGATCCCTCGCGCCGGGGCATCGCCATGGTGTTTCAAAGCTATGCTCTCTACCCGCATATGACGGTGCGCGAAAACATGGGGTTCGCGCTGCGCTTTGCCAAGAAGCCGAAGGATGAAATTGCACGGCTGGTGGACGAGGCCGCGCGGATTCTCGAACTGGAACCGCTGCTGGATCGCCGCCCGAAGGATCTGTCGGGTGGTCAGCGGCAGCGCGTGGCCATCGGGCGCGCCATCGTGCGCCATCCTGATGTGTTCCTGTTCGACGAACCGCTGTCCAATCTGGACGCCGAACTGCGGGTGCACATGCGGATCGAGGTTGCGCGGCTGCACAAGGAACTCGCCACCACCATCATCTATGTCACCCATGATCAGGTCGAAGCGATGACCTTGGCGGACAAGATCGTGGTGATGCGCGCGGGCGTGGTAGAGCAGACAGGATCGCCGCTTGCTCTTTACGATGATCCCGACAACCGGTTTGTCGCGGGTTTTATCGGCAGCCCAAAGATGAACTTTCTGGCGGGCGTCGTCACCGGTGACGGCGTGCGCTTGCCGGAATTTGGCGACCAGATCATCCCTCTGGGCCGTCTTGCTAAAACGCCCGCAGAGGGAGCCGAAGTGACGGTCGGCATCCGACCAGAAAGCTTCAAGCGCGGCGGTGAGGCGGTGTTGGACCTGACCATCGAGATTGTTGAACATCTGGGCAATGAAAGCTTCGCCTATGCGCGACAGGCCGGTGGTCAATTGCTGACGCTGGCGAGTGACGACGGGCGGGCGTTGCAACCGGGCCAACGCATCGCGGCGCGCTTCGATGCGGCGCAAGTCATGCTGTTTGATAAGGCAGGCAAGCGGATGCGCTAGCCAAATCTGGCAATCAGGGCGGGACGCGCCCTTCGATATCGACACACTAAAGAGAGGGTTTTCGGATGAAAACGACAGGCTGGGGTATTATCGGTCCGGGCGCGATTGCGCAGAATTTTGCAGATGGTTTGGCCGAGGCGCCCTCGGGCCGTCTTGTCGCCATCGCCAGCCGCGATGAAAACCGGCGCGCCGCCTTCGGGTCGCGCAACGGGGTGGACCCGGCGCATCGCCATAAGAGCTACGCCGAATTGGTGGCTGATCCCGCCGTCGATGCGGTCTATATCTCGACCCCGCATCCGTTCCATGCCGAACACGCTTTGCTGGCCTTGCGGGCGGGTAAGCCGGTGCTGGTGGAAAAACCGGCAGGATTGACGGCAGCGCAGGTTTCGGCACTGACTGAACTCGCGGCGCAATCGGGCCTTATGTTCGCGGAAGCCTATATGTATCGCTGCCACCCGCAGATCGCGCGTCTGCTGGAAATCCTGCAAAGCGGTGAAATCGGCACGCTTCGGCACATTCGCACCCAGTTCGGCTTTGCCGCCGGGTTCAACCCGACGTCGCGGCTCTACGACCGCGCCCTTGGTGGTGGTGGCATCATGGATGTGGGCGGCTATCCGGTTTCACTGGCGCGGCTGGTGGCGGGGGCGGCGGTGGGCAAGGCTTTTGCCGATCCGATTGGCGTGAAAGGCAGCGGTCTCATCGGCCAAAGCGGTGTCGATGAGGTGGCTTATGGTCTGCTCAGCTTTGAAGGCGGTTTCACGGCAGAGGTCGCGTGCGCCATCGCCCGCCGGATGGACAATCGTGCGGTGATCGAAGGCGACAAGGGCCGGATTGAACTCGCCGACCCTTGGGTTCCGGGCCGCAATGCCGGACCATCGGATACCACAATCACCGTGACGGTCGGCTCGGTGACGCGGATTGAGGAATTGCGCCACCCGCAACATCTGTTCGCCTTTGAGGCAGAATTGATCAGCCGCGCCGTGGCCGAAGGGGCAACCTCTGCACCCTTTCCAGCGCTTTCCCCTGCCGACAGCCTTGGCAATGCTGTGGTGCTGGATCGTTGGCGGGCCGAGCTGGGCTATGTCAATCTGGCGGAAGACCCGAAAACCAACCGCGCCCTGCCGCCGGTGCTGCCGCAGGGCCTGCCACAAATTCCGAAAGCCACCATCGAGGGTGTCGCCCTGCCAGTCAGCCGTCTGGTGATCGGATGTGACAACAAAGGCGATATCGGTGCGGGCTCTGTGGTTTGGGATGCATGGATCGAGGCCGGGGGCAACGCATTTGACACCGGCTTTGTCTATGGTGGCGGTGCGCATGAAGCGGTGCTTGGCCAGTGGATCGCCAATCGCGGTGTGGTCAAAGACATCGTGGCGATCGTGAAGGGGGCGCATTCGCCGTATTGCACACCGCGCAGCATCGGCGCGCAACTGGAGATTTCGCTGACCCGGCTGGGGCTTGACCACGCCCCGATCTACATCATGCACCGCGACAATCCGGCGGTTCCGGTGGGGGAGTTTGTTGAGGCGCTGAACGCCCTGCATGTTGCGGGTAAAATTGGCATCTTCGGCGGCTCGAACTGGTCGGTGGCGCGTCTGACCGAAGCGAACGCCTATGCGGCAGCGCACGGGTTGCAACCGATGCGGGTGTTGAACAACAACCTGTCGCTGGCGGTGATGGAACGTCCGGTTTGGGCCGGTTGCATCAGCTCAAACAATGCCGAAACGCTGGACTATCTGCGGCAAACCGGCACGACGCATCTCAGTTGGTCGTCGCAGGCGCGGGGCTATTTCTTGCCAGAGCCGCTGCGGGCCCGATTGCCCGCCGACATTGGCCCCGAAGAATGTTTCGGCAGCCCCGCCAACGCCGAGCGCCGGCGTCGGTCTGAAGCCTTGGCGGCAAAATACGGCGTCAGCGCGCATAACATCGCAACGGCGTGGGTGTTGGCGCAGGATTTCCCGTCCTTTGCCTTGGTCGGCCCACGCAGCCCCTTGGAAATCGCCACCACATTGCCCGCCTTTGGACTGCAACTTGGCGCGGATGTGGTTGGCTGGCTTAATCTCGAAACTGACGTCGCGCCGCTTTGAGTGCACGCCGATCGGTTTTGTCCGGTATATATGATCTTGGCGGGAGGGGCGCACGCCCAACCTGCCAAGATTTGACCCGGCCCTGGCAGCGCTCACCTTCAGGGTCTGCCACATCTAGGATTGGTGGCGCAGCATGCTGCTGTGAATCCGGTGCCAGCTGGATCAACTCGTGGCACTTACCTGTCTCGGAAGCACCCGGGCGGGGTATGAGGCTATACAGCTCACCGCTGGTTAGAGCTTTTTGTCCAGCATCAGCGTGATTTCGCGACCCTCGCCTCGGATACAACCGACCGAGGCATCACAGGTTGCCGCGTAGTCTTTATCGAGCAGATTGCTCACACCAAAGGCGACCGAATAGCCGTCTTTTCATAGCGGAGCACCACGTTGGCCAACAGATAGCTGTCAACCGAGCGGGTGTTCGCGGTATCGCCCCAAGATTGACCGACATGGCGCAGACCACCGCCAAGGCGCAGGCCCTCAGCGCGTCCGATAAAGGCGTAATCTGTCCAGGCCGAGGCCCGATTGTACGGCGCCAGCGGCGTGCGGTTGCCAGCATCGCCATCGTTCGACTTGGTGATTTTGGCGTCGAGATGAGTATAGCCTGCCATCAGAGAAAGCAGTTCGGTCAGCCAAAACCAGAGGCCATGTCGATCAAAATTTGGCTAGTTAAGTATATAATTCCCTAATATTTGGTAAACGACACCCCCATAGACCATTGATTTCATTAAGGCGCAATTTTGGCCACGCGTGGGCACCCCCTTATCCCAGCCAAGCATAAAAAAACCGCGCCGATCCTCTGGCGCGGTCAGGTGTCCCGGATAGGGCATCGGGGAGGGGTCAGGCCGTCTCGGCCAGCACGCAGCCAAATTTGGCACGCGGATAATCATAAGCGCCGATTTTTGAGGTCGCATAGCCGCCGCCCACCAGCCCTTCGGCCAGCTTCACCGCAGCACTCACCCCATCAATCACCGGCACCCCGGTGCGGCGTTGCAACCGCTCGCAAAGGTCCGACATGCCAGCACAGCCCAGCACGACAGCCTCGGCTCCGTCGACATCCCGCGCGGCTTCAATCTCGCGCACAAGTCGCGCCTCGGCGGTGATCGGATCGGATTCCAGCGCCAGAACCGGCATATCCACCGCCCGCACATTCCGGCAGCGATGCCCCACCCCGTAAGCCTCGACCAGATCTTCGATGATCGGCACCGAGCGCGGCAGCGTCGTGACAATCGAGAACCGCGTCGCAATCGTGGTCGCCACCTGCACCGCCGCCTGACAGATCCCGATCACCGGCCCCTTCGCAATCTCGCGCGCCGCAGCAAGCCCCGGATCATCGAAACACGCGATCACATAGGCATCCACCCCCCGCGCCTCACCGTCGCGGATCAGGTCCAGCATGGCAGGCACCGACAGCGCCTCATCGGCATGCCCTTCAATGCTGGCGGGGGTGCCTTTGGGGTTCACCGCCTCTATCTCGGTGCCGGGAAACGCACAGCGCCGGGCGCTTTCCCCGATTTGTTTGGTCATCGAGGCGGTGGAATTCGGGTTGATCACCAAGATCTTCATGGCTCAGGCCCTTACCTTCAGACGGTCTTGCACCGAGGCAAGGCCGGGAGATGGCATCACAAATTGCCGATCCGAGGTGATGTAATTGTCGCCATGCAATCGCGCGATCGGCTGGTAGCGGTCGGGGTCAACGTAACGGCCCTCGGCATCCAGACAGTCGCGCCGCACATGCATGTGTAGCACCTCGCCCAGCACGATCACCCGGCGGTCATAGTCGATCAACCGCTCCACCCGACATTCCATCGCGCAGGGACTTTCCTTCACCCGCCGCGCGGCCACCTGATCGCAGGGCGCCGAGGTCAACCCGGCCAGCGAAATCTCATCAATATCCGCAGCCACAGCAAGCCCACAGACCAACATGGCATCGGCAATCGCCATATCCACCATGTTGACTACGAATTCACCGCTGCGACGAATATTGCGTACGGTGTCTTTTTCCTGCCCATCGGCTTTGGTCTGAATGCCAAGGATAACAATCGCCGGATCATGCGAGAACACGTTGAAAAAGCTCATCGGCGCCGCGTTATCTTGCCCCGTCTCGGACAGGGTTGAGACAAGCGCAATCGGTCGGGGACCCACAAAATTGGTCAGCAGGCGATAGCGATCCTGTGCCGTGATCTGGGTGAAATCAAAATCCATCGGCGTTCCTGTCGGTAAGGCCTGTCGGCGTTTAGGGGGGTGCGGACCCGGTGAGAATCCATCGGTATTATTTTCGGTTGCTGTTATCAACAATATTGTCTACATTTTTGTAGTCAACATCAACCTGCCGTACAGATTGACTTTTTGAGGCAAGCAGCAAGAATACGCGTTGAACCAAGGAGCCTACATGTATCACAGCAAGGAAACCGTGATCGGCCCGACCGCCGAGATTTGCGAGCGTATCTGGCTGTCGATTGCAGAAAAGCGGCTTAGGCCCGGCGCGCGGCTGAAAGAAGAGCAGTTGGCCGAGATTTTTGATGTCAGTCGGGCGCGGGTGCGACAGGCGCTTGCGGTGTTGGAAAGCGACGGTCTGGTGACCATCGTACCGAACCGGGGGGCCTTCGTCGCAGAGCCGGGAGTGGACGAGGCTCGCGACGTGTTTCATGTGCGCAAACAGATCGAAGCCCGCGTCATGGAGCGACTGGTTGACCGCATCACTGATGACCAAGTCCCGCAGCTGGAAGCGCATCTGGCGCAAGAGCGTGAAGCCGATCAACGTGGTGATACCTCGGCCACGATCCGGCTTTCGGGCGGGTTTCACCTGTTGCTGGCCGAACTCGCTGGGTCTAGCTTTTTATTTGGCATCCTGCGCGATCTGATTTCGCGCAGTTCGTTGATCACGGCAATCTATCGTTCGCAGCATTTGCACAACTGCGGCCCAGATGAACACGCCGCTTTGATTGAACGGATCCGTTCTCGCGACAAAACGGGCGCCACGCGGATCATGCTGGACCACCTTCAGCACGTTGAGGACGAGTTGGATCTGACCGAAGAAATACCGACCAGCCGCGATCTGAGGCATGCGCTGGTCTGAGCAAAGCGTTTCTTTCGCGTAAGGCAGCTGCCGGTCCAAGCTGGTGGCTCCAACTGCTATCTAATGCCCAAAGCGGTAAGCGAGGTCGTCAGGATAGCCCCGCCGATCATTGCACGAAAAATGGCCAGCCTTTGCCTTTCGTCCGCGCCGGAACTCTTATCTCCGAGATCAAAATCTTCTGCGCAGCGTGGCAAAGCGCTTTGTCAGGGTTGAGGAAATCAGCCCGCAGCATCCGGACAAACGCGATATCCTGCTGACACGCTGAGCGCGAGGCTCATTCACTTTCACTGCCAGAAGAGGGTGGTAGCCGCGAGTGAGATGGCCGAGAGGAAGATGATCGGGCATCGATCATATCGGCTGGCGACCCGGCGCCAGTCCTTCAGCCTACCGACCATGATCTCGATGCGGTTGCGGCGTTTGTAGCGGCGGCGATCGAAGCGGATCTTCGTCTTGCGGCTTTTCCGGCTGGGGATGCAGATCCGTATCCTATTGTTTCTTAGAGGTTTCCGATACCAATCTGCGTCATAGCCGCGGTTTGCCACAAACCATTCTGCCGATGGCATGCCGCGCAGCAGGGCCGCCGCTCCGATATAGTCGCTGACCTCGGCTGCTGTCTTGAAGAACTTCAGCGATCGCCTCTCTGGCATCGGCGATGGCATGGAGCTTGGTGTTCATGCCCCCTTTTGTGCGCCCGATGGCCCTTCCGCGCCCCGCTTTTTGACCTGTTCAGCCCCTTCGGTTGGGTCAGAGACTATCTCAAACTGGATTAAATCCTGGGAGCAGCGTCTGTGCCCGGTCGCTTGACAGGCTGGGCACAGAGACGCTTAAACATGCTTCGAGAGCCCGTTCATGTGGATCTTCAGCCGGGCATAGAACAGCCGATCGCCGATGATGTGCAGACGGTTGACGCCGGGGATGATTTCTGCCGCATTGGCGCGCGGCGACAGGCGACGCCAATCCACCAGATTTAGGCCTCGGCTTAGGCTGTCGCCCGCGCTGAACGAGGCAACCGGCACATTCAACGGCGCAAGGATGTGGCGGCGAAATACCAGCGCATTGTCGATCAGCACCCAGAACGTGTGCTCGCGACTTGCCACTTCGGGCCCGTCGGTTGGCAGCGGATCAGCCTCATTGCCGATAAAGCGCGGGAATTGCGCGTAGCATTCCGCAGCCATCGCGCCGATCAGGCGATGCCATTCGCTGCGCATCTGGCTGTATGACAACCAATCGTCCAGCTCTGCCTGAAGACGGGCGCGCTCGCCGGGGGCAAAGCGCGGCACTGCACTTGGGGCGAAATCGCGGCCCAGATCGCAGACATCCACCTGCACGATCAGACGGATATCGACATCGTTTGCCAACTGCCGCGCGGCTTCCCATGCCAGCAGCCCGTCCCAAGACCACCCCAGCAAAGCACAAGCGCGGCCGCGCGGATATGGTCGACATATTCGGCGACCATATCCCGCACCGATACATTCATCGCTTTGGTTTCATTCAACGAATGGCACAAAAATCCGGTGGCGGGTTGATCCGCCCTCAAATATTCGGTCAGGCGCAGATATTCACGGGTCGATACCAACAGGCCGGGGAAGCAATACAGCCGCGGCTTACTGCCACCAGCGCGCAAAGTGGTCGCGCTGTGTCCTGTGGCATTGCCGGCGCTGATCCTTGCGGCCAGTTCGCGCACGGTTGGGGCGTCGAACAAATCCGCCACAGTTAGCGCCACTTGCGGCCACAGCTTGCGTAGCCGCACCAGAACCTTCGGCGCCGTCAAAGATCGCCCGCCCGTCGCGAAGAAATCATCGGTGACGCCAATCAGATCATGGCCGACCTCGGCGCGCCAGACCGCCAAAATCTCTGTTTCCGCCCGGCCCACTGCGGATTCACCTTTCGCACGGCGCTGCACCCGGCCCGGCAAAGGCAGGGCGGTGCGGTTCAGCTTGGCGTTGGGGTTGGTCGGCATGCGGTCCAGCACCACCACCACCGCCACGGGCTGCATATGCTTGGGCAGTCTTGATGCCAGCGAAGCCAACAGATCCTCGCCTGCCACTCTGGACGGTGCCACGACATAGCCGACCAACCGCTTGTCGCCATCTTCGTCGCGCAGCAGCACCAAAGCCTCACGGACGCCGGGTTCGGCCAGCAAAGCCGCCTCAATCTCGCCGGGTTCAATGCGGTAGCCGTTCAGTTTCACCTGAAGATCGCCCCGACCGCGGAATTCGATGGTGCCGTCCTCGCGCCAACGACCCAGATCGCCGGAACGATACAGCCGCGCGCCCGCAGGCCCACCCAGACGCGGACCGAACGGATCGGGGATAAAGCGATCTGCAGTGGTGCCGGGGCGGCCAACATAGCCGCGCGCCACACCTGATCCGCCGAGGACGTGTTGAAGCGCATCGCCGAGCTTTACAAGATTGAGGCAGAGATCAGGGGCTTGATCCCAGAGAACCGCCACGCCATCTGCCAAGACCAGTCAGCGCCGAAGATCGTCGATTTTGAGACTTGGCTCACCCACCACCGCGCCCGCGTATCTGCCAAATCCCCCTTGGGCGAGGCGCTGAAATACATCGCAAAATATTGGACTGGCCCTTGCTGGTTCTTGGTTGATGGCCGGATTGAGATGGACAGCAATGCTGTCGAGCGAACAATCCGGCCCATCACCCTGAACCGAAAGAACGCCCTCTTCGCCGGGCACGATGCCGGTGCCGAGAACTGGGCCACCATCGCGCCCTTGGTCGAGACCTGCAAACTCTGCCTGCAAACCGTGAGGGGGGCCCCTTCGCACCGTCAGCGACGGGACATGGTGCTCCTCGCCCATATACGCGATCAGCACCGGCTGAGCTTGGGCAGCGGCGGCAGACCTCGTATGACCGCGGAGCTGAACGAGCTGGGCTTTCGTGTCGGCCAGCGCCGCGTCGGGCGACTTATGCGCCAGAACGGCATCCAGGTCATCCGCAGCCGAAAGTTCAAGCGCACCACCGACAGCGACCACGCCTTCAACATCGCGCCGAATCTTTTGCGACAAGACTTTGCGACGAGCGGACCCAACCAGAAATGGGCGGGGGACATCACTTACGTTTGGACCCGTGAAGGCTGGGTCTATCTGGCGGTTATCCTGAACCTGTTTTCGCGCCGAGTGGTCGGCGGGGCTATCAGCAACCGTATGAAGCAGGATCTCGCTCTGCGCGCACTGAACAGGGCGATCGCGATCCGCAGACCGCCGCCAGGCTGCATTCACCACACGGACCGCGGCTCGCAATACTGTGCCCACGACCACCAGAAGCTTCTGCGCAAGCACGCGCTGACGCCCTCCCCTCTCACGGATGTAAACATCCGCTGCCGGGCAGCGGATGAGCGGGAAAGGCAATTGCTATGACAATTCTGTCGTCGAAAGCTTCTTCAAGTCGCTGAAGGCCGAACTGGTCTGGCGCCGCAACAGGCAAACCCGTCGCAAAGTCGAAGTCGCCATCTTCGAATACATCAACGGCTTCTACAACCCGCGCCGAAAACACTCTGCCCTGGGATGGAAATCACCCGTGGCCATCGTACAGGTCTTCGCCCATGAGATCAGACCAACCGATATCGTCCTGTTCCGGGAGGCGCTGCATTGGGGGAAATATTTTGAATTGTCATTGCCTGCTGACGGATCAGTGCCATTTTTGTCCTTTGATGATGACTGCTTCTATCGACAGTGGGCGCTGGATATCGGACAGGATGATGGCGCGACGATGGAAACGGTTTTCGAATGCTCCAGCGCTGCGGGAATTATGGCAGCCGTGAACGCAGGCCTTGGTGTTGCGCTGTTGAGCGATCGTTATCTACGCCCAGATATGGAGGTGGTCAGGGATCGCTTGCCCGTCCTCCTATGCTTGCCTATGTCATCCGCCGGGCGCGCAAATCAAGAAATCCGGCGCTGGATAGCCTGATCCGGGAGATTAGCGAAGAAATAAGCCGGAATGGCGGCCTGTCGCTGGTGGCCTGACAGATACCGCTGTTGTCAGAGGACAGCTACGGCCTCAAAGCGGCGTTGCTCAGATCGGCTGCGCAAGGGCAATTTCCTGCCCTTGGCGTTTGTTAATTCAGAGCCCCATAGGATTACGCCGACAGACGGCGCTCGCCTACCAGCGACACGGCCAACGCGGCCATGGTTTCCGCGACGCGGTGGCAGGCGACGCGGCTGCCGTCATTGTAGGCCTGCATCTCGGGGCGTTCCGCCGCACAGCGCGCGTCGGCTTGCGGACAGCGGGGGTGGAAGGTGCAGCCTGAGGGCGGTTTCATCGGGCTTGGTACCTCGCCCGATTGCACCTCACGGTCGCGCTTGGGATCGGTGACGTTGGGAATGGTTTCCAAGAGAAGCTGCGTGTAGGGGTGCTTAGGGTTGGCAAACAGCACTTCGGTGGCCGCCTGTTCGACGATGCGGCCCAGATACATCACCGCGATCTGGTCGGACATGTGGCGCACCACGCTCATGTCATGGCTGATGAACAGATAGGTCAGCCCCATTTCATCCTGCAAGCGCCGCATCAGGTTGAGGATTTGCGCTTGCACCGAGACATCGAGGGCCGAGGTCGGCTCGTCACAAACTAGAAACTCGGGCTCGGTCGCAAGGGCACGGGCGATGGAAATGCGCTGGCGCTGGCCGCCGGAAAACTCATGCGGGAATTTGCGGCCATCGCGGGGGGCAAGGCCCACTGTGGTCAGCAGTTCACCGACGCGTTCGGTGATTTCAGCCTCGGTGTCGCGCAGTTTCAACTCGCGCAAAGGTTCGGCGATGATGTCGAACACCCGCCAGCGCGGGTTGAGGCTGGCATAGGGGTCTTGGAAAATCATCTGCGCTGCCAAGGGCTTGCCGTTCTTGCCATTGGCAAATTGCATCTGGCCCGTGGTCGGGCTGTAAAGCCCGGTCACCAACCGCGCCACGGTGGATTTGCCGCAGCCGCTTTCGCCGACAAGGCTGAGGCAGCCACCAGAGGGTACGCTGAAACTGATGTCGTCCACGGCGCGCAGATAGGCTTTGGGCTTGCGCTCGATCACCCGGTTCAGCCACGGGGCCGAGACGTTGAACAGCCGCGACAGGTGGGTGACGGTGAGGGCGGAAGTGGGGGCGTTCATGCGGCGCTCTCCTGTGCGGGTTGGTTCAGAAAGCAGGCGCTTTGGCCCGATCCGCTGGGGTGCAGGTGCGGGCGCTCAACGCGGCAGCGCGGCATCACCTGCGGGCAGCGCGGGTTGAAGGCGCAGCCTTGCGGGATCGCATCCAGACGCGGCATCGAGCCATCGATCTGTTGCAGACGTGGCACCCGTGCGCCCAAAGTGGGGATCGAGCCCATCAGGCCGCGCGTGTAAGGGTGGCTGGGGCGGGCTATCACATCGGCCACCGGGCCGATTTCAACCAAGCGCCCGGCATACATCACCGCCACCCGGTCGGCGGTTTCGGCAATGACGCCCATGTCATGCGTCACCAGCATCACCGCCGTGCCGTTGTCTTTGCACAGGCGGCGCAAAAGCGAAGTGATCTGGGCTTGGATCGAGACATCTAAGGCCGTGGTGGGTTCATCCGCGATGATCAGTTTCGGGCGGGCGGCGAGGGCGAGGGCGATCACCACGCGCTGCCGCATGCCGCCTGAGAATTGGTGTGGGAAGTGGTCAACGCGGGTTTCGGGGCCGGGGATGCCGACCTCGGCCAGCAAAGCGATGGCGCGGTTGCGGGCTTCGGTGCGGTTCAGCGGCAAATGCAGGCGGATGGTTTCGATCAGTTGTTTGCCGACCGAAAACAGCGGGTTGAGCGAGGTGAGCGGGTCTTGGAAGATCGCGCCGATTTCGCGGCCACGGACCTTTTCCATTTCGCGATCTGTTAATTGGTCGATACGGCGACCGTTCAGCCAGACCTCACCGCCCGCGACATGGCCGGGGGGCTCCAGCAGGCCCAACACGGCCAATCCGGTCATGGATTTACCCGCGCCGGATTCGCCGACTACGCCAAGGATTTCACCGGGCTGGATGGTTAGGCTGATATCGGCAAGGGCTGTGACGGTGCCGTGGCGGCCAGGAAATTCCACCCGCAGGGCGCGGACATCAAGCATGGGGGTTTGGGTCATGGCTGTGCTTCCTGTCGGATCGGGTAGCTTGGCGGGAACAATTCAGCGACTGGACGGTGCTGCCAGCTGCGCTCGGGGTATTTTGCCAGCAGGCCGTCGAATTGCGCTTGGGCGCGGGTTTGGGCGGTGGGCATGTCGATGCCTGCGACGCGGCCTTCGCACATTGACAGGCGACCGTCGACAAAGGTGGCTTGGGTGACTTTGCCAGAGCCGCCTGCGATCAGCGTGGTGATCGGATCAATCGCCGGGGTCATTATGGCATCATCCAGTCGGAACACCGCAATATCGGCGCGGGCATTGGGTTTCAGGCAGCCAATATCGGTGCGGCCCAAGGCGCGGGCACCGCCCAAAGTGGCGGCATCCCAGAAATCGGCGCTTTGCTGGTGCGGGGCAGTGGGGTCAGCGATGCGGGCGGTCATCAGGCCGGTGAGCAGGTTCAACAGCATGTCGGCGGGGGCGGTATCGGTGCCCATCGCGATGTTGATGCCGCGCGCGCGAAGGCCGCCGAAGGAGCGCAGGATGGAGCCGCTGCGTGCCGAAACCAGCGGGCAATGCACGACGCTGATGCCGTTTTCTGCGTAGTGGGCGAGGTCGGTTTCGGTTGCATTGGTGGCATGGGGGGCGAGGATGCGGTCGTTGAGCAGGCCTTCGCGCGCCAACCAATCGGGGGCGGTGGTGCCGTGCAGGGCTTGGACGGTCTGCACCTCCATCGCGCCTTGCGCCATGTGCAGGCGGACGCGGCAATCCAGATCGCGGGCGGCGTCCATGGTGCGTTTCAGCAGGGACGCGGTGCAGGTTTCCACCCGGTCGGGGGCGAGCATGCCGTTGATCAGGCCGTTGTGGCGACCATTTTGGGCGGCGATGAAGGCGATGGCGTCGTTCAGGCCCGCCATGCCGCGGGGTTCGTCGAACTGCGGGCGCATTTGGCCGGGGGCATCCAAGACCATGCCACCCGCGCGGTAGGCGGGGGAGAGGTAGACACGCAGGCCCATCTCGCCTGCGGCCTCGGCGGCGGCGGTGAATTCGGCGGTGGTTTCGCCCCATGCGCGGTAGAACAGGGAGGCGATTGGGGCGGCGGTGGTGATGCCGTTCAGCAGCAGTTGCGCGAAGGCGTAGCGTTTCTGGAAGGAGAGTTCTTCGGGGGTATACATCTCATAGGGGCCGCGCTCGATATAGCTGCGCGGCCAGACCCGGCCTTTGGCCCAGCCGGGGTTGTGGTCGATGCTGAGGATGGTGGTGTCGAGATCGGAGAGCGCATCAAGGTCGATCAGGCCCGGCGAGATCAGGGCGCGACCA
Source organism: Cypionkella sp. PAMC25878 (assembly GCF_058135695.1). Taxonomy (NCBI): domain Bacteria; kingdom Pseudomonadati; phylum Pseudomonadota; class Alphaproteobacteria; order Rhodobacterales; family Paracoccaceae; genus Cypionkella; species Cypionkella sp. PAMC25878. The sequence goes on from NZ_CM176871.1 coordinate 2,162,445, forward strand.
AGGGCGATGCGGCGGGCGACTTCGCCTTCAAAGGGTTGGCCGACATGCAGGATGCGGCCGGATTCGAAGACGATTTCGCCGTTGGGGATCAGGCAATGGCCGCCGTTAGCATGGCCGAGCACCCAATCAGCGGTGAGGGCGGTGCGGCCTGTGGGGTGCTCGCCAAGCTTCAGGTCTTGAAATACACTCATGGCATGGTGATCCCCGGCAGGGTCAGCGCACCATTGCGGGCGACCACGCGGCCAGCTTTGACCACCAGCGGGCGGGGGGATTCTTCGACGACGGCATGGGCGAGGGTTTCGCCTGCGACGAGCGTGAGATCGGCCACAGCGCCAACCACCAGCCCCAAAGCCTCAAGACCCATCGCATCGGCCCCGCCGCGCGAGGCGGTATCGAGCAGCAGTTCCAACTCGTCATCGCGGCGCATGCGGTTTTTCATCCCCACGATGCGGGCGCGGTGCAGCATGTCGGGCTGTCCCCACGGGCCCCAAGTGTCGCGTATACCGTCGCAGCCCATCCCCACCTTGATACCTGCCGCGCGCATGTCTTGCAGAGATGGGACTTCGGCAGAGGGGTGGCCGGTGGTGAAAATGCGGATATCTTCGCGGGCCACCTGCTCCATCAACGGGCCAACCCGGTGCGGGTTGGGCATGCCCAGACAGAAGCAATGCGACACACCGACCTTGCCCTGCATCCCGTGGGCGCGGGTGCGGGTGATGATTTCTTCCAGCGTGAAGGCCCCGAGTTCGCCGTATTCGTGCAGGTGAATGTCGATGGGTTTGCCGTGCTTTTCGGCCAGCCGGAAGATCGCATCCAACGAGGCTTTCGGGTCGCGGTCCATCGACGACGGGTCAAGCCCGCCGACCACATCGGCGCCCATCGCCAAGGCTTCGTCGAGCAAGTCATAAACGCCGGGGCGGATCATCAGGCCAGATTGCGGGAAGGCGACGATTTGGATATCGACAGCCCCTTGCAGCGCGCCACGGGTGCGCAGCTTGCCCTCCAGCAGGGTCAGCTTGTGGTCGTGGTCCACATCGACATGGCTGCGGATATGGCCGGTGCCGTTGGCGATCAACTGCAAGGCGTGCCGCATGGATTGGCGGTGCACGTCGAGGCACAGCGGGATACGCTCGTTGCGTTCGTTGTCGATCAGGTCTTGGAGATCGCCGCCCTTGCGGCCTGCATACCAGCCCATGCCCCAAGTGGTTTTGTCGAGATGGGTGTGGGCATCGACCAGCGCCGGGATGGCAATCGCGCCTTGGCCGTCTTCAACTGCCACGCCATCGGCGGCAAGGTTCGGGCCAATCGCCGCGATACGGCCCGCGCGGATCAACATGTCGGTGGCAGCCCCAGCCATCGGACGGATATTGCGGATCAAAAGATCGGTCATCACTTACCTCAGTTTCGGGTTCAGGGCATCGCGCAGCCAGTCACCCAGAAGGTTGACCGACACGACAAGCAGGCAGAGTTGCAGCACGGGGAACAGCACGATCCACCACATGCCAGAGAACAGGAATTGGTTGCCAAGCCGGATCAGCGTGCCAAGGCTGGGCTGGCTGGGCGGCATTCCGATGCCAAGGAAAGACAAAGTGGCTTCGGTCAGGATCGCCATGCCGAAGTTCAGCGTGGCGGCGACAAGGATCGGAGTCAGCGTGTTGGGCAAGATGTGACTGAACATGATGCGACGGGCGGGCACTTTCAGCAGTTGGGCGGCCTGCACATATTCCTTGCGCCGCTCCACCGCCGTTTGGGCACGTACGGTACGGGCATATTGCACCCAACCACTGAGCACGATGGCGAGCACCAGCACGCCCGCAGCCCCAACATCTCGCAGGGCGGGCGGCAGCAGTTCGCGGACGATGGCACTGACCAGAATGGCGATCAGGATGGTGGGGATCGAGAGCAGAATATCGCCCACCCGCATCAGGGCGTTTTCGACAAAGCCGCCGTAATAGCCCGCAGCCAGCCCCGATCCGATGCCGATGATCAGCGCGAACACCACCGAGGCGATGCCGATCAGGATCGAGATGCGGGAGCCATACAGGATTGCAGACAGGATATCGCGGCCTTGGGTGTCGGTGCCGAGAAGGTAGGGCCACTGGCCACCCTCCAGCCAGATCGGTGGGATTTCGGCGTTCCACAACTCCAGTTGCGCCGGGTCAAACGGGTTTTGTGGCGCATAGAGTGGTGCTGTGAAGGCGCTGATGATCAGCACGGCCAGTAGGGCGGCGGCAAACACCGCGCTGCGTTGGCGGGTGAACGAGTACCACAGATCGCTTTGGCGGATCCGGGCCAGCAGGCTTGGAGAGCTAAGGTTTACGGTCATGGATCAGGCCTTTGCATTGCGCAGGCGCGGGTCGATCAGCGCATAGGTGATGTCCACCAGCGTGTTCAGCGCGACAAAGATGAAAGAGACGATGCAGAGATAGGCGGCCATCACCGGGATATCGACAAAGGTGACGGCTTGGATGAACAACAGCCCCATACCCGGCCATTGAAAAACGGTTTCAGTGATCAGCGCGAAGGCGATCAGGGAGCCGATGTTCATCGCGGTCATCGTCACCACCGGCATCAGACAGTTGCGCAGGGCGTGGCTGTAATGCACGCGCCAGGCAGGCACGCCACGGGCGCGGGCGAATTTGATGAAGTCGGATCGCAGCACTTCCAGCATTTCGGCGCGCACCAAGCGCATGACCAGAGTGATCTGGTAGAAGGACAAGGCGATAGAGGGCAGGATCAGGGCGGCGCGGCCCGAAGGGGTCAGCAGGCCGGTGGTCCACCAGCCGATGTTCACCACATCCCCGCGACCAAACGCGGGCAGGATGTTGAACATCACCGAGAACACCAGAATAAGCATGATGCCGATGACGAAACTGGGCAGTGAGACGCCGATGATCGAGAGAAACTGCAGGCTTTCGGAATACCATTTGCCGCGATGGATGGCGGTGATCACCCCCAGCGGCACACCGACCACCAGTGAGATGATCGTGGCCATCAGCACCAGTTCGATGGTGGCGGGGAAACGCTCGGCAATCAGGCTCATCACCTCTTGCTGGTTGCGGTAAGAGATTCCGAAATCGCCCTGCACGGCGTTGGTGACAAAGTGCAGATATTGCATCGGCATGGATTGGTTGAGGCCAAGGCGTTCGCGCAACTCATCCCGCTCGGCCTGGGTGGTCTGTTCGTTGACCATCAGCTGCACCGGATCGCCGACAAAGCGGAAGATCATGAAGGCCATCAAGGCTACGACAAGCATGACAAAAGCCGCGTTCGCCAGCCGTTTTATCAGGAAAACAATCATGTGACTGGCTCCGTAAGGGGTGGGGCCCGGCGCGCAATACGCCGGGCCAGCGATTTCGCTTATTCGGTCATCCGGGTCAGCCAGTGCCGACCTTTGTTGTCCGAAAGCTGCACCACGCTTTCCACCTTGTCAGAGGTCGCCCAAGCCATCGGCTGCTGGTGGAACGGCAGCATGATCGACTCATCCTTCACGATCTTCAGCGCCTGCGATTCCAAAGCCAGCCGCTTGGTGCGATCCAGTTCGGTCGAGGCTGCGATGATCAGCTTATCCAGTTCAGGATAGGACCAGCCGCCCCAGTTGAACACCCCGGCCTTGTCGCTTTTGGTCTGGAACACTTGCAGCAGGATCGAATAGGCATCCAGCATCGGCTCGTTCGCCCAGCCAAAGCTGAACATATCGGCTTCACCATTGGTCTGTTTGATCTGCTGCACGGCGTTCGGGCCAATGCTGAGCGTCGGCTTCAGACCCACGCGGGTCAGCATCGAGACCATGGCGTTGCAGATTTCTTCCTCGTTCAGCCACACATCATTGGCGCAGACGATTTCAAACGCAAAGCCTTCGGCGCCGAGTTCCTTGATCATCGCGGCGGCTTTGTCGGGATCGTAGGCGGTCGGCACGTCCAAGGCGGCATCATAGCCGGGGATCGCCGGGGCGACGACGGTGCCGGTCACACGGGATTTGCCGCGCATCACCTTGTCGCGGATCAGGTTGAGGTCGATGGCCAGCGCCACAGCCTCGCGCATTTCTTTGTGCTGGAAGAAGTTCGGCTGACCGTTCGCCAGTTTGTCGTGGAAGTTGAAGCCGAACATGATGGTGCGCAATTCATTCGCTTCCATCACCTTGACGCTCGGGGTGGCCTCAAGGCGCGGCAGATCCTGCACCGGGGCTTTTTCGGTGAAGTCGATCTCACCCGACAGCAGGGCGGCGACGCGGGTTGCATCCGAGGCGATCGGGGTAAATTCGATGCGTTTCAGGTTGTGCTTGGGGGTATCCCACCAGTTATCGTTGACCACCAGCACGGTCTTGCTGTCGGGCACCCGGCTTTCGACGATGAATGGGCCTGTGCCGTTGGCGTTGAAGGTCGGATAACCTTCGACCTTTTTGGCGACATCGGTCGGCAGTTCGGCGTGATGCTCTTTCAGCCAGCCTGCGTCGAACATGTGGATGTTGGTCAGATCGTTCAGCAGCAACGGATAGGTGCCCACCAGTTCGATATCGACGGTGTAGTCATCGACCTTGGTGGCGGATTTATAGGCGGGCAGGTTGCCTTTCAGCGGGCTGTCGGGGTGGCTGACGCGCGCCAGCGACGACACCACATCATCCGCCGTGAAGTCAGCGCCGTCGTGGAATTTCACGCCGTGCCGCAGCTTGAAGCGCCAGATGTTGTTTGGCAGCACTTCCCATTCGGTCGCCAATGCTGGTTCGATCTGAAGATCGGCATTGTAGCGCACCAAGCCTTCATAGACGTGGTTCAGAAAGCTGATGGTGAAGGTGGAGCCGTAGGAATACGGGTCCAGCGAGTTGATGTCGCGGGCAGCGCCCCAACGCAGAGTCTGCGCCGATCCGGCGGTGGCAAAGCAGGCGATGGCTACGCCGGCCAGCAGGGTGGATTTGAAAAACATGGTCTGTCCCTGTTGCGGGCCCGTCTCGTCTCGGTCTTTCGCCGGGATTCGCGGGCAGATGATGAACGCTGCGGCGAGTGCAGTCGTCCTGCTTCTACTGTCAGAATTGCGGACCATTTTGTCAATAATTTTGTCGACAATATTTTCGACATAGGAATTTTTGCCTAACTCCTTGGCAATTTGTACAAATATTGAACCCTATCAAAACGAAGCAGCCCGAGATCAAGCTCCGCTCTGCCCTGATAGTGTTATCGAAAGATTCGACCAGATGGTCAGTTTGCAGCTTCATACGCAAGATAGCTCTGCGTTGGTCGATAGCATTCATGGGGATGCGATCCCGAGGTGCAGTGTTGATTCTATTTGAGATCGTTATCGGCGATGTTAGGGGAGTAGCCTATGGGCTATGGTGACGGGGGACACAGTGAACTCCGCACTTGGCCAATGCTCAGCCGTTCCCGTGCTTACATGGATGTTGGCCAAACTGAGTTTCGGATCATCACTATTGAACAGGCAGAAGAACCAACGACACTGGCCCCAGACGTGTCAAAAGCAACGCGTATGAACCCAACAATCAGGAGGATCACATGATATTTTCTCTCTCCCGCCGTGCCAGTTTGAGCTGCGGCCTTGCCTTGGCCGCCAGCTTTTTGGTGGGTGCCATGGAACCTGCGCGTGCGGATGCGCTGGACGACATCACCAAAGCAGGCGTCATCAAGGTTGGAATCTTTGAAGATTTCCCGCCCTTCGCCTCGCTCAATGCCAGCATGAAAATCGAGGGCTATGACACAGAAGTTGCAGACAAGCTTGCGGCAGCACTGGGCGTCAAGGTCGAGTTGGTCGGCATTACCGGGCAGAACCGGATTCCGTTTCTGACCGAAGGCAAAGTCGATCTGCTGCTGAGCATCGGCTACAGTGACGAGCGGGCGCAGGTGGTGGACTATACGGATGCTTATGCCCCCTATTATATCGCAGTCATGGGTCCGAAAGATGTCGATGTCAAAGACGCGGCTGGCCTTTCGGGCAAAACCATCGCGGTGAACCGCGGCACTCTGGAAGACACCGAAGTGACCAAGGTTGCCCCGGCAGATGCCGACATCCAGCGCTACAGCGACTATAGCGGCGTGATCTCGGCGTTCCTTTCTGGTCAAGCGCAGTTGATGGTGGTTGGCAATGATGTGGGTGCCACAATCCTTGCGCAGAACCCGGCGATTGAGCCGGTTGAGAAGTTCCTGCTGCTGACTTCGCCGTCGCAAATGGCGGTGAAGAAGGGCGAGACACGGCTGCAAGAGGCGCTGAACACGGCACTGGTGGCCATGAAAGCCGATGGCGAGCTGAACGATTTGGCCGTGAAATGGCTGAAGCAACCGCTGGTCGAAGGTTTCTAAGTCAACCATGGGTTACGCATTCGATTTCAGTGCGATTTCGGAAAATATCGGCCTGCTCCTGCATGGGGCGGGCCTCACGATTGGTTTGACGGCGATTGCGGCAACCGTTGGCATGGCGCTGAGCATCGGCGGGGCGGCTGCGGCCCTATGGGGTCCTGGCTGGTTGCGCAGGCTCGTCGGAGTGTATGTCGAACTGATCCGCAACACGCCGTTCATTGTGCAGCTTTTCTTTATCTTTTTCGGGTTGCCCAGCCTTGGCGTGAAGCTGACGGCCTTCGAGGCGGCAGCCTTGGCGATGACCATCAACCTGACGGCTTATGGCATCGAGATTGTCAGGGCGGGGATTGAGGCGGTGCCACCGGGGCAGCGCGAAGCGGGCTTTGCGCTGGGCATCGCGCCGATCTCGACGTTTATCTATATCGTTCTGCCGCAAGCGATTGCCGTGGTTTATCCGGCTTTGGTCAGTCAGATTGTGATTACCATGTTGGAATCGGCGGTTGTTTCACAGGTCGCTGTCACCGATCTGACCCATGCGGCCGATCTGATCCAATCGCGCACCTATCGCGCGTTTGAGACCTACTTTGCGGTGACCCTGATCTATCTGGGCATGGCACTGCTGATGCGCTGGTTGTTCAACCGCGCCGGACGACAGCTTTTTGCGGGGAAACGCTGATGGTTACGCTGTCACTTGCCGATATTATCCCTTTCCTGCTGCTGGCCGCGCGCTGGACGCTGTTGCTGTCGGCCATCGCCTTTGTCGGAGGCGCTACCGGGGCGACGCTGCTGTTGCTCTGGCGTTATGGCGCGCCGAAGGTTGGGGGCGTTGCGACCTCGCTTTACATTCAGCTTTTTCAGGGCACGCCGTTGTTGCTGCAACTGTTTCTGGTGTTTTTTGGGCTGCCGCTGCTAGGGGTTGAAGTCTCACCTCTGGCTGCAGCGGGGATTGCGCTGACCTGCTATGCCAGCGCGTTTTTGGCCGAGATCTGGCGCGGCTGTGTCGATGCCATTCCGCGCGGGCAATGGGACGCCAGTGCCAGTTTGGGGATGAATTTCCTGACGCAGATGCGCTATGTGATCCTGCCGCAGTCGCTGAAGATCGCGGTGCCGCCGACGGTCGGCTTTCTGGTGCAACTGTTGAAAAGCACCGCTTTGGCCTCAATCGTCGGCTTTAACGAATTGACCCGATCCGGCCAGATTGTCGCCAATGCGACGTTCCAGCCCTTCCTGATTTATGGTCTGGTGGCGCTGATCTATTTTGCCATGTGCTACCCGCTGACCGTTGGTTCCCGCGTTCTGGAACGACGGATGCGGATTTCCCGCTAATACTGGAGAGAAAAATGGCAGACCTGCCAGACCCTTCCGCACCGATGATCGAGATGCGCAACGTCAACAAATGGTATGGCGAGTTTCAGGTTCTGAAGGACATTTCCCTGACCGTGGCCAAGGGCGAGCGGGTCGTGATCTGCGGTCCTTCGGGGTCGGGAAAATCGACCGCGATCCGCTGCATCAATCGGCTGGAGCAACATCAATCCGGGCAGATTTTCGTCGAGGGCGTCGAGCTTACCGATCAGATCAAGAACATCGAGCATGTGCGGCGTGAGGTTGGCATGGTGTTCCAGCAGTTCAACCTGTTTCCGCATCTTTCGGTGTTGGACAATCTGACCCTCGCACCGCGCCGGGTGCGGCATCAATCGCGCAAAGAAACCGAAGCGCTGGCGATGGAATATCTCGCGCGGGTGCGGATTGCCGAACAGGCTCACAAGTTTCCCAGCCAGCTTTCCGGCGGTCAGCAGCAACGCGTGGCGATTGCGCGAGCGCTTTGCATGGAGCCGCATATCTTGCTGTTTGATGAACCGACATCGGCGCTGGACCCGGAAATGATCAAAGAAGTGTTGGATGTCATGGTGGAGCTGGCCGAAAGCCACATGACGATGATCTGCGTGACCCACGAGATGGGTTTTGCCAAGACGGTCGCCGACAAGGTGATCTTCATGGATCACGGCAAAATCGTCGAAGTTGCCCCGCCGGATGAATTTTTCTCCCAGCCCAAGAATGAGCGGACAAAACTGTTTCTCAGTCAGGTTCTGAAGCACTGACCCATGCCCGCTATCCGACGGCTCTCGGCAGCCCAACCATCCGCTTGGCGGCATTTTTCTGGGCTGGCTGTTGGCCATGCGCCAAACGAAGTTCTTTCAGAAACACCGATAGGACCGGTTTCTTTTCCTCAGTCTTGCGGGTGACCAGATAGACGGGATTCTGGTAACCTAGGGTTGGTTCCAGAATTGGACGCATCTGATCGAGCGCCACCCAGTGTTGTGCGACATGCACTGGCAGGAAGCCAATATAGACGCCCGACAGAATGAACGCCGCGACGCTTTCCATCAAGTCAGCCACCGCCGTTGATGCCAGTTTGATCCCGGGTGGCAGCTTTTCTGGCGCAGCATAGGCACGGCGCACGAATTGCTGATCCTTCAGATCGGCTATCCCGATCTCATGATCTGGGGCAAACAGAGGATGGCCGTGGCCACAGTACAGCGCCTGCCGCTCTTCAAAGATATCTTCATACTCCAAATAGGGTGAATGTTGGCCGCAGGCCCCCAATCCCATATCGCAACTGCCCTCCAGCACCATACGCTCGATTTCAGAGGGCGAAGTGACACGAATGCTGCACTGAACCTCGGGGGCCTTGTGATGGAAGGCCGCGATGGCCTGATGCAGGCAACAGACGGGGTTGGTGATCAGGCTATCCAGCATTCCGATGGCAAGATTACCGGTCAGGCAGTTCCGCGCGGCCCCTGCGTCAGAGCGGAACTCGTCAAGCGCCATGAACAGGCGCTGGCTGGCCTGATAGATAAGCTGGCCGCGCTCGGTCAAACGGAAACCGGAGCGCCCCCGTTCACAAAGTCTGACGCCCAGCCGCTGCTCTAGCGAGGTCATGTGGGTACTGATCGTCGACTGGCTGATGTTCAGATCAATTTGCGCCGCCGAAAACCCGCCAGCTTCCACAACCTTGGCAAAGACCTTGAGAAGCCGAATATCGCCTTCGGTGAGATTGCTCAGCATTCAAGCCCCTTTCGGAGAAACCATGGTCTGGATGCGCGGTTTGTGCTGTGCGTCAATGCCAGCGAAGCCGATCCGAGCCGCAGCGAAAACCGGACGCCCGTTACATTGATGTGCCGAAAACTACGCTTTGGCAATTCGATATTGTTCAGTCCTTTGGTGTTTGCAACCATCTTCGCAGACGGCCGTGCGGGTCAACCGATGCGGGCAATGTCGCAAACGTCCATGGGGAGACTGACATGACTTCGTTTACCAGACGGCAAGCACTGCAGACCGCCGCCGCCACTTTTGCGGCAAGTTCGATCGGCTTCATGAGCCGCGCCGCGAGTACCACCGAGCTTACCGTCGTCGAATGGGGCGGTGGTGTGGTCGATGCGATGAAGCAGATCGCGGCCAAGCAAGATGCGGTGACGATCAACTGGGTGCTGCATCAGGGTGGGTCCGGCGCGATCCTGCCCAAGATCAAGGCAACCTGGCCGACTGCCGAGTTTGATTATGTTGCGGGCTGGGAAGGCTCGTTCAACGGTATGCTCAAAGAAGACTGGCTGGTGCCGGTCACCGTGGAAATGGTGCCGAACTTGGCCGATATTCCTGAAAAGATCATCGTGAAAAATGCCAAAGGCGAATGGATGGCGGTGCCGCGTGCTGTGGGCGGTATCTATTTCGCCTATCGCTCGGACATATGCCCGATCGAGATCAAGAGCATCGACGATCTGTTCGACCCGAGCCTGAAGGGCAAGATCTGCTGGCCCGGCCCGACCCAGAGCATGATGCTGCAACTGGTGGCGCTGGCCCTGCACGCGGGCGGCGACGAGAACAATCTGGAGCCGGGTTGGGAGCTGATGAAAAAACTGGCAGCCTCCGGCAACATTGGTCGGATCGCTGTGACGGACACCGATTTCACCACGTCGCTGACCAGCGGCGAAACCGTCGCAGGGTTCTATTCGGAACCGCAGCTGACCTCGGTGGCCGAGGCTTTCCCGGTGGCCCGCCTGACCAAAACCGAAGGTATGCCGGTGTTTCTGTATCAAAGCGGCTTTGCGGTGTTCCAGAACCGGCCCAACCTTGATGCCACGCTGGCCTTCATCAACTTCGCGATCAGCCCCGAGATGAGCGAACTTTATGCTCAGGTTGCCGGCGAGGCCCCGTTGAATGTGAAAGCCAAGACGCCTGACAACCTCAAGCATCTGTCGTTCACGCCCGAGGAATTCGACAAATTCGTCTATGTGCCGGATTTCAACGTCGTGCTGACGCAGCAGGACGCGTGGGCCAAGCGCTGGGAAGATGAAATCGCGCCGCTGCTCTAAGCGAACAGGCGTAGATCACTGATGTAGATCACTGATAAAGGGCAGGGGGACACAGAAGCATGTTTAACAATCGTTTACCAAACCCCCTGTTCCTGCCTGCTGCGACCATCTTTCTGATGCTTTTCACCTTGCCGATGGCGGGTTTGTTCGTTGAAAGCCTGCATACCTATGTTCCGGGCAGCATCGGTTCGGCTGCCGATGCGCCGTTTACGCTTGCCAACTACGGCGAACTGGTCAAGCCTTCCTTCGCCCGGTTCTTCTTTCAGACCCTGCGCATCAGCCTGTTCGCGTCGCTGGCGGGGGTGTTCTTTTCACTGCCACTGGCCTATTGGATGGCCCGAAAGCTGCCTGCGGACTGGCGGGTCATTGCCGTCGGCTTTTTTGTGACCCTGATGTTTCTCAGCGTTTTGGTGCGAACCTACGCCTTGGAACTGACGTTCGGCGCGACCGGGCCGCTTGGGCCCGTCCTGCAGTCGCTGGGCATTTCAACCAACAGCCGGGGCTATATCGAGATTCTCGTCGGGGTGGGCCTGCTGCATTACATCATCCCGATGTCGGTATTGACCCTGCTTGGAACCTATCAAAACATCGACCCAAGGCTGACCGACGCCGCGCAGGTGCTGGGTGCCCCGGCTTGGCAAGCGCATCTGTCGGTGACGCTACCGCTGTGTATGCGCGGTATTCTCGCGGCCTTCCTGTTCGGGTTCACCTTTTCGATCAGTGCTTTTGTCATCCCGATGATCTTGGGCAAGGGGCGCGTGCTGTTCATTTCCAACCTGATCTACACCCGCTTCAGCGAGATCGCCAATTACCCGAGTGGAGCGGCGATATCGGTCGTGCTGTTCGTGCTGGCGATGCTGATCGTTTATGCAATGACCCATATGGTCAACAAATGGTGGCAACAATGACTGGTCGCCGTGCTGATGACCTGATCCGATTTGCCTGCAAGGCGATGAATTGTCTGATCATTCTGTTCTTGCTAACCCCCATCGCTGTCACCACTTTGATGGCCTTTGACGCGCGGGATTACCTTGGGCCGTTGCCACCACCGGCTTTGTCACTGCGGTGGTTCAGCGCGTTTTTCTCGGACAGCTATTTCCTGAATGGTCTGGTCACCAGCGTCAAGCTGGCCTGCCTATCGGTCACCATCTCGCTTTTTGCCGGAGTGGCCACCGCCTATGCCGTTGATCGGGCGCGTTTTCGCGGCAAGGAGGCAATGGTGTCGTTTTTCCTGTCGCCGCTTGTGGTGCCGCCCGTGGTCACTGGCTTCGCCTTGCTGCTGTTTTTGTCGAAGATTGGGGTGATTGACGGCTTCGCCCGGCTGTTGTGTGGCCATATCATCATCACGGTGCCCTATACGATCCGCGCCACGCTGGCGTCGATATCCGGCATCGACAAATCTTATACCGAGGCTGCGCTGATCCTTGGCGCCAATGAACGGCACGCTTTCTGGGACATCACCTTGCCGCTGGCCCGCACCGGTATTGTCAGTGGGGCGATCTTTGCCTTTGCGGTCTCGATGGATGATGTCGCCGTCTCGATCATGCTGACCGATGCCAAAACCTATACGCTGCCGATTGCGCTGATCAGCAGTATGCGGGCCAATTTCAACCTGTCGATCGCGGCGGCGTCGGTGATGCTGATGGCGATGACGATCCTCCTGATTGTTCTCCTTGAGAAACTTGTCGGCCTGAACCGCGCCATCGGTCAGGGCACCTTTCGTTGAAAGCACAGATCATGAATGCGTCAAATGAGGTCGTTCTCACATTCGACAATGTCGCCAAATCCTTCGGGGGCGTCCGTGCCGTCGCTGGCCTCAGCTTCTCCGCCGTTGCGGGCGAAACTCTGGCGATTTTGGGACCAAGCGGTTGCGGCAAGACCACCACGCTGCGCCTGATTGCGGGCTTTGAGGAACCCGATATCGGGACCATTGCAATCGGCCGCGAGTCGATGATCGGCAAACGCCCCTATGAGCGCAACGTCGGGCTGTTGTTCCAGCACTACGCGCTGTTTCCCCATATGAGCGTACGGGAAAACGTCGCTTACGGTTTGAAGTACCGGAAATGGCCCAATGCAGAAATTGCAAGCCGGGTGGATGAAATGCTGCGGCTCGTGCAGCTTGAGGATTTCGGAGACCGCCGCCCGCAGCAGTTGAGTGGTGGTCAGCAGCAGCGCGTCGCTCTGGCCCGGGTCCTCGCTACGAAACCCAAACTGGTTCTGCTGGACGAGCCGCTGTCAGCCTTGGACGCAAAATTGCGCGAAGAACTTGGGGCCGAGCTGAAGCGTATTCTGACCGAGGTGGGCTCTACCACCATCGTTGTGACCCATGATCAGGATGAAGCGATGAGCCTCGCAGATCGGATCATCGTGATGAATCGAGGCGGGATTGACCAGCAAGGCTCGCCCAGCGACATCTACTCGCGTCCGGCGACGCAGTTTGTTGCGACATTTATTGGCCGCAGCAACTGGCTTGGCGGCAGCCTCAAGCTGAACAACAGCGGCGGTTTTGCCAATGTTGTCATGGACTCAGGGGTAGTCCTTACCACCGGAAACCCCGGTCTTGGCGACGATGTGGCCGTCAAGGTCGGAATCCGGCCAGAGCGCATCTCCATTGTGGGCACGCATGAAGATGACCGGATGACAGGCGCCAATCAGTTTCCGGCGACGGTGGTCACTGCGATCAGCATGGGGGCCGAAAATCATTACCACGTCAGTTGCAGCGCAGGGACGCTGATGGTGGTGGAGCCGGGTGGGCGCGGCATGTCGTTTTCTCGGGGCGACCGGGTCAAGATCGGTTTCCGGGCCGAGGATTGTGTGCTGTTCCCGAGCAGGGACGCGGCCTGAACCAACAACTTCAACAGAGCGCGGCACATCGACAATTCCGAGCGGGCTGTGCGGCGGGCCGATCCGGTGCGGACTCGGCTGCGGGTAAATAGAGGGCGGATTATGGCGACATGCGGCGAATATCTGGTTAAATTGCTGGAAGCTTATGGGGTCGAGCTGATCTTCGGCATCCCCGGCGTACATACGGTTGAGCTTTATCGCGGACTGCCCGCCACACGCATCCGCCATATCACCCCGCGCCACGAGCAGGGGGCCGGGTTCATGGCAGACGGCTATGCGCGGGTGTCCGGCAAGCCTGGTGTGTGCTTCATCATCACCGGTCCTGGGATGACCAACATCACCACGGCCATGGGCCAAGCCTATGCCGATTCCGTGCCGATGCTGGTGATTTCCAGCGTCAATGATCGGCGGCATCTGGGTATGGCGCAGGGGCGCTTGCATGAATTGCCGTCGCAAAGCGGTCTGGTGGCCGGAGTGGCCGCCTTCAGCCATACCGTGCTGGACCCGGTCCAACTGCCCGAGGTTCTGGCGCGCGCCTTCGCGGTGTTTTCTTCGGCGCGGCCACGCCCGGTGCATATCGAAATTCCGCTGGACGTTATCGTGGCCGAAGTCGATGACAGCCAACCCATTGCTTGGGCTCTGCCGGAGCGCCCTGCCGCGCAAAGCGGGGCAATCGCAAAGGCGGCGGCACTGCTGCGCGCGGCCCAGAGCCCGCTGATCATCGCCGGGGGCGGGGCGCAGGATGCGGCTCTGGAAATACGCGCGCTTGCGGACCTGTTGGACGCGCCGGTGTTCATGACCATCAACGGCAAGGGCATCCTTCCACCGTCTGATCCGCGCGCTTTGACGGGCAATCTTGGCATGGAGCCATTGCGCCGCGCACTGGCCGAGGCGGATGTGGTTCTGGCCATCGGCACCGAGTTCGGCGAGACCGAGATGTATCCCGAACCACATCCCGTTGAAATCGGCGGCAGGTTGATCCGCATCGACATTGATCCGCAGCAGTTGGTGACACATTTTTCAGCGGATATTCCGATTGCAGCGGACGCGAAGCTTGCAGCGCAAGCATTGATTGCGGCGTTGGGGGGTAACCGCGAGGATCGCGCAGGTGCCGCGCGCGCGGCGTCAATCCGGGCCGCGGTAATGCATGGTCTGTGGCCTGCCTGCAAAACTCACGGTCGGATCATGGATCTGGTCAGCCGCACCCTGCCGGATGTGATTGTTGCGGGCGATCAGACCGAGCCTGTCTATTGTGCCAATCAGTTCTATCAGGCCCCGCGCCCGCGATCCTATTTCAACTCTAGCACCGGCTACGGCACGCTGGGGTATGGGATGCCCGCCGCCTTCGGGGCCAAACTGGCGGCGCCTCTGCGTCCGGTTGTCTGCCTGATGGGCGACGGCGGTATTCAGTTTTCCATTCAGGAACTCGCCTCGGCGGTGGAGGCTGGTATCGCGGTGGCGATCGTGGTCTGGAACAATGCGGGTTACGGCGAGATCAAGGCCTTCATGGCAGATCGCGGCATACCGCAGATCGGCGTCGATATTTTTACCCCTGACTTCACCGGGATCGCCACCGCGATGGGCTGTGCCGCAAGCCGTCCGGACGACAGTGTGGCCTTTGCAGCGGAATTGGCGCGGTCGGTTGGACGCGCTTTTCCGACCCTGATCGAAATCCGAGCCGGATCGCCGCTCGCGATGGAGTTGGGCGCATAGCCTAGCGGCAGGATCGCTACCATCGGGGCGGACGAAGCTTGTCCCCGCCCCCTTTCACAGCGCCAACGCCCCTGTCGCGCAGAGGATTGGCGTTGTGACAGTCAAGCAGACCGGTCACAACAGCCGTGCGCGCAAAACTTCCATGGCTTCGTGATCCTGTGCCACGGGTTTTCCCGTCTGATGTCCCAGCAGCGCCCGGCTTAGCCGCGAACTGCGCCTTCCAGTGCCGTCTTCAGATCGACAATCAGATCGTCGGGATGCTCCAGCCCGACCGAGAGCCGGATCAGCCCTTCGGTGACGCCTGCGCGTTCCCGTGCCTCTGCCGTTACGCCAGAATGGGTGGTCGAGGCCGGGTGGCAGACCAGCGATTCCGTGCCGCCAAGGCTGACCGCCAGCTTGAACAGTTGCAGACCGTTGACCACACGGAAGGCCAAGGCGCGGTCATTGTCGACCACCAGCGCAAAGGTCGAACCGGGGCCGGTGCATTGCCGATCATAAACCGCGCGTTCTGCCAGGCTGATCGCATGGTTCGGGTGCAGCACCTTGCAGGGCAGAATGTCTTGCGCTGCCAGCCATGCCGCCACCTTGGAACCACTTTCCGCCGCCCGCTCCATTCGCAGGGTCAGAGTTTCCATCGACCGCGCCAGCATCCAGCTTGAATGCGGGTCAAGCTGAAAGCCAAACGCGCTGCGGCTTTGGCGGATTGGCTTGATCAGATCGGCGCGGCCCGTCACGCCGCCCGCCACCAGATCGGAATGGCCGCCGACATATTTCGTCAGTGAATAGACGCAGATATCGGCCCCTAGCTCGATCGGGCGTTGAAATACTGGCCCCAGCATGGTGTTGTCGCAGACGATCAGCGGGCGCTGGCCCGAAACCTCGGCCCATTCATCAACCACGCGGCGCACCATGGCGATATCGGTCATCGCATTGGTCGGGTTGGCCGGGGTTTCCAGATAGACCATCTTCACCGGCCCATGCCGCGCGGCCTTTTCCAGCGCATAGAGCAGCATCGAATCCGACAACCCGTCGGTGAAGGGGATCGGCTTGATGCCCCAGCCGGTCAGCACCTTGCCAATCAGGGTTTCGGTGCCGCCATACAGCGGCGTGAAATGCACAATGGCATCGCCGGGACGGGTATGGGTTAAAAACACCGCCGAAATCGCAGCCATACCGGAGGAGGTCAGCAGCGCGCGCTCGGCGCCATCGAACAGCGCCAAACGGTCTTCGACAATCTCGGTGTTGGGGTGGTTGAAGCGGCTGTAGACCAACCCGCCCGCGCCGCCGCCCTGCGGTGCCGGTTTGCGTCCCGCCACCACATCAAAGAACTCCGCGCCTTCTTCGGCGCTGGTGAAGGCAAAGGTCGAGGTCAGGAAAACCGGCGGCTTCACCGCGCCCTCGGACATCTTCGGGTCGTAGCCATAGGACATCATCTGCGTCGAGGGATGCAGGCGGTGACCGCCGATATGGGTGCGGCGGAAATCACTGTCGTTGGTCATGGAAGCCTCGCTTTGGTCTGCGGTTATGCAGGCAATATTAGACTGTCATCCAGAGAGAAGTCCGGCTATTTTCGCCATAAATTGCGTAGGAAATAGAGGTTTTGCGCTATGGAATTGGATAGAATTGACCGAAAAATACTATCGGCTCTGGTCGAAGATGGCCGGGCCAGCGTTGAGGCGGTGGCCGAAAGGGTGGGGCTTTCGCCAACCCCGGTGCGACGGCGCATCCGTGCGCTGGAAGAACAGGGCGTGATCCGCGCTTATCGGGCCGAGATTGACCCGGAAAAATGCGGGCTGGAAACCCAGCTTTACGTCTTCATCAAGCTGAAAAGTCATGATCGGGACACCATTGAGCGGTTCGAGGACTGCGTCCGCCGCCAGCCGGAGTTTCAGCAATGCGCGCTGATCACCGGCGCACATGACTACCTTCTGACCATCCGCATCCCCAGCGTGAAGGAATACAACCGCTACATCCGCGAGATTCTGGCCGAATTCCCCGGCGTCTTCGGCATCGAGACCAGCGTAGTCCTCGGCTGCATCAAGGACAACCCGACCCTGCCGCCGGAGCGATAGCGAGATCCCGCGTCAGATCGAGCGGTTTCGACAGCTTCAGCTGTGGCGTCGGCATAAAGATCGGCGTCGCGCTTTTCCCCATGCGCAGATCACAGCAGGCGGACTAGTTTGTCTGTGGTGCCGAAATCGCCTTTTGCCGACGAGAAATCGACTGAATCCAGCTTCGCAACTCGGTTCCGAACGGTTTTTCCAGTGCTGCGGGGTCCCAGGCCAACGAATAGGGTTGTGGCAGTTTAAGTCGGATGTCGAAGGGCACGACAAGTCGTCCCGACGCAATATCCTCGGCTGCCATCGAAAGCTGCGCCAATACAAAGCCCCGGCTGTTGATCGCCGCATCAATCGCAGCACTGGACATCGAAAAGGCAACCTCCCCCAGTGCTTTGCGCCGCGGCACGCCAACATGGGCCGCCCAAGCGCTCCAGCCGGGTGCCGCACCCTGTGCGCGATCCCATTCGATCCCCAAAAGCGGCGCATCGAGTATGTCAGCGGGCACCTCCAGTTTGAGCCGGGTGAGGAGCGCAGGAGAACAGGCGGGGACGACCCAATCTGTAAACAGCTCGGTCCGATGATCAAAGCGGGTTATCAGATCGCCGTAGGACAGGCGGAAATCGACATCGTCTGTTCCAAAGCGAGGTTCAGTATCATCTCCAATCAAACGCACCGTTGCTGTCGGATGCGCGGATTGCCAATCGAACAACTGCGCACCGATCCATTTCGAAGCCAGCGACGGCAGGCAGGAAATCGTCAGTGTAGCTTCTGAGCGCGTGCGCTCTATTTTTCTTTGCGCGTCGCGCAGCGCATCAAACGCGGCTTTGACGTCATCATGATAAAGCCTCCCGCGAGTCGTCAAGGCGATTAACTTACCCTTGCGTTCGACCAAGCGCAGCCCGACCTCTGCCTCGGCTTTGCGCAGCTGCTGGCTGACAGCCCCCACCGTCACGCCCAGTTCAGCCGCAGCTGCCGTGGCACTGCCCAGACGGCCAAAGGCCTCAAAAGCCTGTAACGCGCGCATGGATGGAAGTTTCTGCAAAGCCGCTGCTCCACTCCGGGCATGGTTTAGTTTTTCTACAATAGAACGCAGAAGCAAGTGCTTTTTGAATCGGTAGATGCAGGCTAGCAATATGTCTACACATAAGTTCGGGAGCACATCATGTATCTACGCAACAGCTGGTATGTCGCAGCATGGGATCATGAGGTAGGCGACGGCCTTGTCCCGGTAAAAGTGCTGGGTGAAGCCATCGTTTTATACCGCAAGACGGACGGCGTTGTCGCGGCGCTTGAAGATGCCTGCCCGCACCGCAAACTGCCGCTGTCGATGGGTCGGATTAAAGGCGACACGGTTGAATGTGGCTATCACGGCCTGACGTTTGATTGCACGGGCACCTGCACGCGGGTTCCGGGGGTGGAAAAAATCCCGCATGTGGCGCGGGTTCAGTCTTATCCGATCGCGGAACGCTATGGCCTGCTCTGGGTTTGGATGGGGGACGTCGACAAAGCCGACCCGGCGTTGATTTTCGATGTGGATCATTGGGGCGACCCCGCTTGGGGCCTCAATCGCGGCGAGTCGATGGTGCTGGATTGCAATTATCTGCTGATGACCGACAACCTGCTTGATCCGTCACATGTGGCTTGGGTTCACCAATCGTCCTTTGGCAATGCCGCCGCTGAAGAGGCTCCGCTGGAAACCACTGTCGGCAATGATGGCGTGACGGTTTGGCGTTGGATGCTGGATGTGGAGCCTGCGCCGTTCTACGCGCCCTATTTGGTGTTCAAAGGCAAATGCGACCGCAAGCAGCACTATGAGGTGCGCTATCCGGCGGCGGCGATCATCAAGGCGATCTTCTGCCCTTCCGGCACGGGCGGCGAGGGCAAGCCGTTGCACCCTGATACCTTCCTGATGGACAGCTATAATTTCATGACCCCGGTCGATGAAAACCAGACCAAATACTACTGGTTTCAAATGCGCAATTTTGCACCGGATGATGCCGAGATTTCGGCGCAGTTCGCCAAATCCGTGCGCGGTGCCTTCGATGAAGATCGGGCTGTGCTGACAGCGGTTCACCAAGGATTGGCCCATAAACGCACGCCAAACCTTGATCTGAAGATCGACCTGGGCCCGATGCGCTTTCGTCGCAATCTGGCCAAACTGATTGAGGCAGAGTTGGCCGAGAAAGTCGCGGCTGAATGACGCCCGGTATCGACCAGTCTGCGCAAGGCAAAAGTGGCTTCCGCGACCTGAAAGTGGTTGCGAAAATCGTTGAAAGCAGCCTGATCACGTCGTTTCATCTGGAAGCGGCGGATGGATCGGCGTTGCCTGCTTTCCGTCCCGGTCAGTTTCTGGTGTTCAAGATCCCCTCGGGCGATGGCAAAGGCACTGTGCTGCGCAACTATAGCCTGTCCGGCGCGCCGGATGATCTGAGCCACTACCGCATCTCGGTCAAGCGCGAGCCGTCGGCGGGGCCGGGCTTGCCGGTCGGCTTAAGTTCAAATTACCTGCATGACTGCATCGGTGTTGGCGATGTGTTGGGCGTCGACGGCCCGCGCGGTGCATTTGTGCTGGATGAGGTGAGCGAGCGTCCGGTTGTTCTGCTCAGTGGCGGGGTCGGGCTGACGCCGATGGTGGCGATGCTGCATGCGCTGGCGCGTCGTTCGGCCCGTCGCGCCTTGTTTCTACACGCCTGCGAAAACGGCGAGGTGCATGGCCTTCGCGATGAGGTCAATGCGCTGATCGGGCAACGCCCCGGCCTGTCGGCGCATTATTGCTATCGTGCGCCAAGTGCCAGGGATCGGTCTGCGGGCCACTTCCATAGCGAAGGGTTCATCAGCCGCGGCGCGATGCAAAACCTGCTGTGTCTGGACGAGTATGACGTCTACCTTTGCGGCCCGCCGCCGTTCATGCAGGCGATGTATCAAACCCTGCGCGGTCTTGGTGTCGCCAAGGACCGGATCGCCTATGAGTTCTTCGGCCCTGCCACGCTGCTTGACGCCGAGGCCAAACCGAAGCCGATCACCGAGAAAGTCGCTACTACTACGGCACCCGCCGCCGGGGCGATCACCGTCGAGTTCCGCAAGTCTGGCATAGTTGCCGCATGGAACGCTGCCGCCCAATCGCTTTTATCCTTTGCCGAAGATCAAGGCATTCAGCCGGATTTCAGCTGCCGTGCGGGCATCTGCGGCACTTGCACATCGCGGATCATCTCCGGCGAGGTGAGCTATTTCGAAGACCCTCTCGAAGATGTAGCGGCTGGCGAATTGCTGTTGTGCTGCGCGCGTCCGAAAACCGCCATTGTATTGGATCTGTGATGACCGCTTCGCTCGAAACCAAAGCAAACTCCGGCGCGGCCTCTGCGGCGTTGCGGGTCAATCCGTATGTGGCCGCCCTGCGGCCCTATAACGCGGGGATGTCGCTGGCACGTGCCCGGGCGCTGAGTGGGCATGACGATTTGGCGCGGCTTGCCAGCAACGAAAACCCCGATGGCTGCGCGCCCGCTGTTTTGGCGGCTTTGGCCAGCGGTGGTTTTGAGCCTTGGCGCTACGCTGATCCGGCCTGCACCGCGCTGCGTGAAGCTTTGGCGGCGCGGCTTGGGGTCGATGCAAACGTGATCGTGGTGGGCAATGGCTCAGAGGAAATGATCGCCGCAATTTCGCGTGGCGTGCTGGTCGCTGGCACGCAGGTGGTGACCGTGGTGCCAAGCTTTGGGCTGCACGAGATCGAACCCTTGGCGGCAGGCGCCTCTGTCCTGAAAGTGCCGATGACCGCGACGGCGGGTTTTGATTTGCCAGCGCTTGAGGCCGCAATAGCCGTCGGCCCGCGCGTGGTGTTCTTGTCTTCGCCTTGGAACCCGGTTGGGCCTGCGCTGAACAAGTCGGCCTTGCAGCGCCTGATCGCCACCGTGCGGCCCGGCACGTTGTTTGTGCTGGACGAGGCCTATTTCGAATATGCTGATGCAAGCCTGCCTGATGGTATTGAGGTGCTACGCAACAGTGGCATCGCCTACGTCGTGTTGCGGACCTTTTCCAAAGCTTACGGTTTGGCCGGGCTGCGCGTCGGCTATGCCGTCTGTTCAGACCCCGAAATTGCGCGGGTGATCGCGTCGGCTAAGACCCCGTTCAACGTGAATGGGGCGGCGCAGCTCGCCGCCGTGGCAGCGCTGGAGGATGAGGCGTGGATGAAGGCCTCGGTCGCGCGCATCGTGACGGAGCGAGACCGCGTGGCCGCTGACTTGGCCGCATTGGGGCTTCATGCCGCCCCGTCGCAGACCAACTTTCTGTTCTTTGACACCGGGCGCGACAGCACCGAAATGGCTGCAGCCCTGTTGCAGGACGGCATCATCGTAAAGCCATGGCGCGAAGCGGGTTATACGACATGGCTGCGCGCCACGATTGGCAAGCCTGCGGACAATGAACGCCTGATTGCCTCGCTTCGCAAGCAGGTGGCCTGATGATGACGGAGCTGGCAGCAACCCCAGACCGCTCAGCGTTGCAACAAGCGTTGAGCGCGGCTGTTGGCGCTGCCCATGTGCGTGATGAAGCGGCACCAGACCACGGTGCTACGTTGTTTGTCCTGCCGGGATCAACCGCCGAGGTCGCCGCCGTCGTGGCCATCGCCCGTTCGCATGGGGTCAGCATTGTTGCGCAAGGCGGCCATACCGGTTTGGTGGGCGGTTGCCAGTCACATCCCGGTCAAATCGTGCTGTCACTGACCCGGATGGCGTTGATTGAAGCGGTATATCCAGACGAGCGTGTGGCCGTCGTACAGGCGGGCGTGGCGCTGGAAGCGTTGCAGACTGCAGCGCTGACGCATGGGCTGGAACCCGGCATTGACCTTGCCGCGCGCGGAACGGCTACGATTGGCGGCATGGTGTCGACCAATGCGGGTGGCATCATGGCGCATCGCTACGGGGTGATGCGGCATCGCGTGCTGGGGCTGGAGGCGGTTTTGCCCGATGGCACGATCTATTCCGACATGACACGCGTGGTGAAGAACACCGCAGGTTATGATCTGAAGCACCTCTTTATCGGCGCGGAAGGCACGCTTGGCATCGTCACCCGGGTGGTGATCAAGCTGGAGCAGCAGCCGCAGTCCACCGCCACGGTGATGCTGGGCCTGCCATCGGTGGCTGCGGCACTGGAGGCGATCAGCCTCGCGCTGCGCTGTGATGCAGGGCATTTGCGGGCGGCTGAAGGGCTGTGGCAGTCCTATATTCAACTGACCGCGCGGGCACAGGGTTGGTCGGAACCAAGCTTTCCACTGGATCAGCCGATCTGTCTTTTGGTGATGCTGGGCGGCGGCGATCAAACTAATCTGAACGAGGGTATCGAGCAGATCTTTGGCGCGATCCTCGATCGCTACCCAACCTCCACCGGCATCATCGCCGCGTCCAAACGGCAAGAGGCCGATTTGTGGCGGCTGCGCGAGGATACCGATCAGCTGTACCGCGCTCATGCGGCAGCCCCGTCTTATGATGTCTCGGTGCCGCTGTCCGAAATCGCGGCCTATGTTGACCTTGTAAACAGCGGTCTGGCCCAGATTGACGGTGGCATCACACCCTATGTCTTTGGGCATCTGGCCGACGGCAATCTGCATATTGTGCTGAACCGCGCAGGTCCGCTGGAGGCCGCCGTATCCAGTGCTGTGGAGCATGTGCTTTACGACATCTTGCGCGACCTTGGCGGATCGTTTTCTGCCGAACACGGGGTAGGGGCCAAACGCATATCCGCCTTGGTTGCCACCACTGACCCAGCGAAGCTTTGCACGATGATGCGGGTCAAGCAGGCCCTAGACCCAGACCTGATCATGAATCCCGGCAAAGTTCTGCCGCTCCAGCCCTTAGCCCGCGAGAAATCCCAATGATGCAACCGCGCGATCTGACGCAATCCACCGACACCAGCCTGCCGTTCGCGTTGGACTATGCCACGATGCGTCAGCGGTTTCTGACGGCCGCCCGTGCAGCGGGTGCGGCCCTTTCGGAACACGTCCATCCGCTGCATGGGCCTGATGGCAAAACGATTGCCACGGATGTAGCCCTGATCGGGCATGCGGATGCTCCCAAGCTTATGGTGCTGATTTCCGGCACGCATGGGGTGGAAGGGGCTTATGGCTCTGCCTGCCAAGCGGCGTGGCTGGGGCAAAAGGCGCATTGGGCGCTACCCGAAGATACCGCCGTTCTGATGATCCATCTGATCAACCCCTGGGGCACAGCTTGGTCGCGCCGGGTGAATGAAGACAATGTCGATCTGAACCGGAACTTCATTGATTGGACCATAAAGCCACCGGAAAATCCGGGCTATGCCGATCTGCATCCCGCCTTGGTCGTGGCGGCATGGGATGGGCCAGAACGGATCATGGCGGATGAGGCTTTGGCCGCATTGACCAGAACCAAGGGTCAGACCGCGGTGTCTTCGATCATCGAGGCCGGGCAATACGCCTTTGCAGACGGGCTGTTCTATGGTGGCGATGCCCCAGTCTGGTCGAACCGCGTACTGGCCGCCGTATTGGCCGAGTTTGGTCAGAAAGCCGGGCAGGTCATTGTGTTTGATCTGCACACCGGAGCAGGGCCATATAGCTACCCCGCGTTATTGTCGGTCAGCCCGGTCGATCATCCCGGACTGCCTTGGGGCGGGCAGATTTTCGGCCCCGCGATGGTGCCAGTCATCACCGGTGCAAGCGCTACGACCCAGAC
The DNA here is from genome assembly GCF_058135695.1 of Cypionkella sp. PAMC25878. Classification (NCBI taxonomy): domain Bacteria; kingdom Pseudomonadati; phylum Pseudomonadota; class Alphaproteobacteria; order Rhodobacterales; family Paracoccaceae; genus Cypionkella; species Cypionkella sp. PAMC25878. The sequence goes on from NZ_CM176871.1 coordinate 2,186,432, forward strand.
AGGTATCGCGGCCACGGCCACTGGCTATGTCTCGGATTTCGTGCGCAAGGCCATGCCGCAAGCGCGGGTGCTGCCCTTGGTGATGGAATGTGGCACGCTGAGCAGTGCCGAGATGCAGCGCCGTGTTGTCGATGACAACTGGCTTCACCTTTACGGCAAGCCCGAGTCCGAGCGCGGCCAGCGCATCAAGACAGACTTGCTGCACGGCTTCATTCCGCAAGACGACAGCTGGCAGCAGATATGCCTTGTCACCAGCCTGCGCCATTTTGACAGGGCCTTGGCCGTGCTGAAAACGGTCGAAGCAAAACCGGGTGCTGCGGCCGTGCGAACGATTCCTGTGGCGGTTGTCCCCAAGGGCATCCCTGCGGTCGAAGTGGTTGATCTGCATAAATCCTTTGGTGCGTTGGAGGTCTTAAAGGGCGTAAACCTGACCGCCTATCCGGGCGAGGTGGTGTCCATGATCGGCTCCTCCGGGTCGGGCAAAAGCACCATGCTGCGCTGCATCAACCTGCTGGAGCAACCAAACTCTGGTCGGGTGGTGATTGACGGTGAGTTGGTGCGGATGAAGGCCCATGCCAAAGGCGGCAAGACAGCCGCCGATCCGCGCCAGATCGAACATATCCGCGCCCGTGTCGGGATGGTGTTTCAGAATTTCAACCTTTGGCCGCATATGACGGTGTTGGAAAACATCATCGAGGCACCGATCCATGTCCTGAAAGAGGCGCGCGCCGACGCGGTGGAGCATGCGCATGGCCTGCTGAAAAAGGTTGGGCTTTCCGAAAAGCACGCGCATTATCCCAGCCAACTTTCCGGCGGCCAGCAACAACGCGCCGCCATCGCGCGCACGCTGGCGATGCGCCCGAAAGTTATGCTGTTTGACGAGCCGACCTCGGCGCTGGACCCTGAATTGGTTGGCGAGGTGCTGCGCGTGATCCGCCAGCTCGCCGAAGAAGGCAACACCATGATCCTTGTGACGCATGAGATGCAGTTCGCCCGTGAAGTCAGCCACAAGGTGTTGTTTCTGCATCAAGGCCGTGTCGAAGAAGAAGGCCCCCCGGCCGATCTGTTCGGCCAACCGCGTTCCGAGCGTTTGCGCCAGTTTCTGGCCCGGACGTTCTGAGACTGACACTGTGATCGAGTTAGCCAGAACAGGGTGAAATCGGTGCGGTGAAGACCAAAAAGAAACCAAATTCAACAAGGAGACGGACATGAAATTGAAAGTTCTTTCGCTCATCGCTTTGCTCGCAGGGGCAGCGACGGGCGCACAGGCCGAAGGCCAGCTGAAGATCGGCACCGAAGGCGCCTATCCGCCGTGGAGCATGGCCGACGCCAACGGCGCGGTCACCGGCTTTGACGCTGACGTGGGCAACATGCTGTGCACCAAGCTGGCCATGGAATGTGTGTTTGTGGTTCAGGCCTTTGACGGCCTGATCCCGGCGCTGCAGGCCAAACAATTCGACATCATCATCTCGGGCATGTCGATCACCGCCGACCGCAAGAAGGAAATCAACTTCTCGACCGGTTATGCTGAACTGGCCAACAAGGTTGTCGTCGCCAAAGATTCCGACCTTGCGGGCATCACAGAGATCCCGGCGCTGTTGGCAGCACTTGACGGTCACTCGGTTGGCGTGCAAGCGGGCACCACGCACGCCCATTTCATGGAAAAGCTGGCCCCGACCGCGACGCTGAAATCCTACGGCACCTTGGATGAAATGCAGATCGACCTTGCCAATGGTCGCGTCGATGCAGGCTTTGCGGATGCCTCTGCGCTGCAAAGCTTCCTTGACAAGCCCGAGGGTGCGGACTTCCAGTTCGTCCCGGTCAACATCACCAGCACCTATGACCCGACCTTGGGAGAGGGCATCGGTGTCGGCATCCGTCAGGATGACACCGAACTGAAAGCCAAGATCGACACCGCCCTTTGCGAGTTGATCGCGGATGGTTCGATCAAGGCCTCCAGTGAGAAATGGTTCAAAATGGATATCTCGCGCCCCTGCCAATAACGCGGGCCGGGATTTCAGGAACAGGCCGCGCCCGGCCCAAAGTTGGGCGCGTGCTTCAGAGAGCAGGGTAAAGCAATGGAATTTGGCTTAGTGCAGGTATGGGAGGGCGGCTGGGTCGGAGCAATCCTGCGCGGTGCCGCTGTCACCATCGCCGTCGGTGTGGCCAGCATGATCTTCGGGCTGATCATCGGCACGATCTGCGGCCTGATCAAGTGGCGCGCGGTTTTCGGGCTGTCGCAACTGGTTGATCTCTACACCTCGGTCATCCGCGGCGTGCCAGAGCTGTTGATCATCTACCTGCTGTTTTTCGGCTCGGTTGAATTCGTCACCAAGATCGCGACGGCCTTCGGCTTCGCAGAACTTGCCGACGCAGGCTATGCGTTCTTTATCACCGTGGCCGCGATCAGCGCCATTTCGGGTGCCTATTCGACCGAGGTTATACGCGGGGCACTGGCGGCAATTCCAAAGGGCCATATCGAGGCCGCCGTCGCGCTGGGCCTGCCAAGCCGCCGCATTTTCGCGCGCATCATCGCCCCTCAGATGCTGCGCATCGCCTTTCCGGGGATCAACAACGTCTGGCAAACCACGATCAAGGACACGGCGCTGGTTTCCGTCGTCGGCCTGCAGGAATTGATGCGCACCGCCTTCATCGGCGCGGGATCAACGCGCAATCCGCTGATCTTTTACGCCATTGCGGCCGGAGTTTACTTGATGATCACCCTGATCAGCCAAGTCGGCTTCAACAAGGTCGAAGCCGTTTTGTCATCTCGGAAAGCGAGCTGAGCGATGGAACTTATTCAGCTGGCCGTTCCGGTGCTGCTCAAGGGTCTTTGGATGACCCTGACGTTGACAGCCATTTCCGTCGCCATCGGATTTAATCTTGGCCTCGGTCTTGCCCTTATGCGCGGATCAGAAAACCCTTGGGTGTCAGGGTTTGCGCGTGGCTACAGTACCGCGTTTCGGGGCACCCCGCTTTTGGTGCAAATATTCCTGATCTACTACGGGCTTGGACAGATCAAGTTCGTCCACGACACGCCCGTCCTGTGGTGGATTGTCAGCGAGGGTTCGCGTTGCGCGGTACTGGCGCTTGCGCTGAACACCGCAGCCTATACGTCGGAAATCCTGCGCGGTGGACTTGTTGCGGTGCCCGTCGGTCTGGTCGAAGCGGCCAAGGCCTGCGGCATGTCACGCATGGTGCGGTTTCGCCGTATCGAGTTTCCGCTGGCGATCCGTCAGGCCTTGCCCGCCTATGGCAATGAGCTGGTGTTGATGGTCAAGGGCACCAGCCTTGCCTCGACCATCACGGTTCTGGAAATCACCGGCTACGCCAAGCGCCTGATGAGTCAGACGTTTGCGATTTTCGAGGTTTTTGCCATCGCGGGGGTGCTCTACTTGATCCTGAATCTTGCTTTGATCGGCGCGATCCGATTGGTCGAGCGCCGATTGATGCGCCACACTCAGCCCGCAGCGCAAAGCCTCGCTGCAGATGCGGTGCAGGCAGTCTGACATGAAACTGCTAGAATAACCTGGCGGACTTGGCTTGATGATGCCCGTTGGCCGAGAAATTCGGCGGAAAGGGAAAGATAGTTGAGTTGAGGCGCGGTCGAACCAAGCCGTTGCATGACCCCTGTGAAGTGCCGGGCAACAGACACTTATGACCGCGAAATATAGGGCCTTAGCTGTCAAATGTCGCTGGGTGCAATGATTGCATCGGCAATCTCAGTCACTGACGTCTTCGATTTCAGGGGATTCTCCTGGATTCGCGCATAGGATTCCTGTTCCGAGATATTTCGTTCGCAAGACAGAATGGCAACGGCTTGCTCGATCCGCGGTCGGGCGCGCAAGGTCTCGTCGAGAGATTTGATCCGTTGTTTCAGTCGGCTTTCATGCCCGGCCATACCCAAGGTAGTCGTGATCGCGGCAAGGACTCCAAAAATCCGCAGCGGCTTGGACAGAACACCGTGGACGTGTTGGCGTTCGATTTCCTCTAAAATATCTGGGGTTTCATAGGCGATGATCGCAACCCCTGCCGCATCGCCGCCTTCGGTCATCCATGTCGCCGGTTCGGCCTGCCCGGAACCGCTGAGAAGAACGATCGCGACATCATAGGGGTCGGAAAGCTGGGGCGGCGACGGCCACTGGCTATGGGTCTGGCAGCCAATGCATCGAAGCTGGTCGACCAGCATTTTGCGGTCCTCGTCATCAGGATGGATGACAAGAATGCGGACCCGGTGCAGGCGACGCAGCAGAGAGTTTTGCGCGTTGGGAGGGAGGTCACTCATAAGGTCATCATTGCGCTGACCGAACGATCATAGGTATTCAAAGAGGGGTCGGCGCGAATCACGGTCGGTGATTGCCAGATAATGTCACATTGCCCGGCCCATTGGCTTTGCCGATCAGCGGTCGAATTGAGAAATGATTGGTCTCGGTGTCAATATACACATCTCCGCCCGGCGCTTTGAACGCGGCACCGGACAGAGCTCCGAGGATGGCGCCGGTATCTTCCGATGCAGCCAGTTCAAGGGCGTTGGGATAGAAATGCAGCAGAGAATAGGCGACTTCGCTGTAAACCCCCGGCCCGCCGGAGCCATGCTTGCGGCGAAACTTGACAACAAAAGCCACGTTGGCAGGGGTGCGCAAGCGTTCCGAAATAGAGGGGCAACAGCCAAATGGCCAAGCCGCGCCTCGGGTCGCATTTGGGCAAGTTCAGATTCGGTTGCGGTCAATGAAGCGATCGGGGCGCGGATAGCGGCCTCGGTCACCTCGGCATAGGCATCATTGAAAGCGACACTATTGCGGCCCACTATCGTTGAAAGAACGGCATCTGCCCCTTGTGACGTCACCAGCTTTGCGGCTTGCATGGGTGCACACGCGCCGTCCATCGAAGGACTGCCAGACACCCATCATCCGGGGTACCCGGACGGGAAGCATTGGCAAAACCAAGGCGTCCCAATCGCCAAGTCCAGCGGCCAAAGGCGCGCCGCGGTCTGCCCTGATCTGCTGGGCTTGCAAAAGATCCTGCGCCTCAAGCTGGCTGTCTGCCTCCAGATGGGGGCGGGTGACTGGCGAGAAACTGGCACCGGTCAGGGCAGGCAACGGTCGATGATAGGCCGTCGCCTGCACAGTGCAGAATGGCGTTTGACCTGCCCCCCGGAAACGCCCTCATTTTAATGTAGAGTCTGGCCAACCCTGAAGGAGCAGACGAATGCGAAAGAGCCGTTTCACCGAGACCAGATTATTGGGATGATCAAAGAGCAGGAAGCCGGGCTGACTGTGGCAGAGGTCTGCCGCAAGCGCGGCATCAGCCCCGCGAGTTTTTACAAGCTGAAGGCCAAATATGGCGGGATGGACGTGTCTGATGGCCGACGCCTTAAGCAGCTCGAGGACGAGAACGCAAAGCTCAAGCGGCTTGTGGCGGACACGATGCTGGACGTTGTCGTGCTGCAAGACCTGCTGGGAAAGCGCTGACGACACCTGCCCAGCGGCGCGAAGCGGCGATCAAGGCGCTGCGGGACCACAAAATCTCGCAGCGTCGGGTCTGCGACCTAGTTGGTGTCGACCCCAAGGCCGTGCGGTGCGCCCGCCCGCCTGATCATGCGGATATCCGCTGTTTGATTCCACGGTTTGATGGTGCGATCCTTTCTCAGGCATGGAAGGAAGCAACATGGGACAGGTTCGTCACGGAAGCACCACGATCCCGTTGCCCGGCAGGTGAATGCATGCATTCGCCGAGAGGCGCACGCCGTCAGAGCCGCAATACAGCGATCACAAGCTTCGCTCGCGCAGTTGAGGCGCGAGCTGGGCATCAACCCCAAGACGGTGGCGAAGTGGCGCAAGCGCGCGACGGTCGAGGATATGAAGACCGGGCCGTCGGAGCCGCGGTCCACCGTTCTGACAGAGGCCGAAGAGGCGATGGTCGTCGCGTTTCGGCGCCATACGCTGCTGCCGTTGGATGACTGCCTCTATGCATTGCAACCGCCGATCCCGCACCTGACCCGTTCGGCGCGGCACCGGTGTCTGCAGCGACATGGCATCTCCCGCCTGCCCGACGTCGAGGGCGAGAAGCCCAAACGCCAGAAGCTCAAGCGCTACCCGATCCATTGGCCGACAGGCGATGCTTGCATCGCCGAGAGGCGGGTTCTTCCACATCCGCTGCCCGGCAGTGGTTTGCCTGCAAACCACGAGAGGGGACATCGCTGAGATGCAGACCGCTGAAGGCAAGCTCTCGTTCTTCGTCGGCATCGACCGGACAGCCAAGTTCGCCGTCGCGCAACGCGTTGCAACGGCTGACAGACGCACCGCCTGGGAGTTCCGGCAACACATGCTCGAGGCCGTGCCCTATCAGGTTCAGACCATTCTCCCCGATCGAGCCATTGGAAGCGCCACGGGTTCAAGCCCAATGGCGAGGGGCATCCCGTTCGCCGAGCAACCCCGGAACCGGAACACGATCTACTCCCGGCCAATGCGCTTCGACATGATCTGCGAGGCCAACGGCATCAAGCCCCGATTGACGAAACCCAACCACCCATGGACGAACGGCCAAGTCGAGCGAATGCTTCTCGGCGTTTGACGGCAAACACCTGTCAGCCAACCGAACCGCACGATCAAGGACGCGACAGTAAAGCGCTTCCACTACGACAGCTACGATCAGCTGCGCACGCACCTTGCCGACTTCCTGGCCGCCTACAACTTCGCCCGAAGGCACAAGACGCTGAACGGCCTCGCGCCCTACGCATACATCTGCAAAATCTGGACATCAGAGCCAGATCGATTCATCCTAAACCCGATCCACCAGATGCCGGACTGAACACTTAGGGGGGAAGCCATGCCAAAATCCACCGATTACGCGGCAAAACTGCCGGATAGTAGCGGGCACATTGCCTATGACGCCGCCGAAGACAGCGTCTGGCACGATCTGATGGCGCGGCAGATGCCGTCGGTGCAGCAGCGGATGGCCAGCCCCTACCTTAACGGTCTGGCACAGTTGCGCTTGCCGACCGACCGCGTCGCGCAATGCGCCGAGGTCACAGAAGCTCTGCGTGCGACCACCGGCTGGCGGGTTGAACCGGTGCCAGCCCTGATCGTCTTCTGGCGGTTTTTCGCGCTTCTGGCGGATCGCTGTTTTCCGGCGGCCTCGTTCATCCGGCGGCGTGAGCATTTCGATTACATCGAAGAACCCGACATTTTCCATGAGATATTCGGCCATGCACCGCTGTTGACCGATCCGCGCTTTGCCGGTTTCAGCCATGCCATCGGGCAGGCGGGGATGCGGGCGGAGAAGGCCGATTATGCGTGGCTGATCCGGCTCTATTGGTTCACCATCGAGTTCGGTCTGACGCGGGAAAACGGGGTGCTGAAGGGGTTGGGCTCGGGCTTGGCTTCCTCCATCGCCGAGTTGCAATGGGCGACCTCGGGCCAGCCAGAATTGCGGCCGTTCGATGTGATCGACATTCTGCGCACACCCTACCGGATCGACATTCTGCAACCGGTCTATTTCGTGATCGAGGATCTGGACGATCTGTTCGCGGCAGCCCAGCGTGACCTGCTGGCAGATGTGGCCACGGCGCGCGCGCTGGGGCTGCATGCGCCCAAATATCCACCGAAGGCGGTTTGAATGACCCTGTGCGATCTGACGCAGCGCAAATGCGCGCCCTGTCAAGGCGCAGGTGCAACGCTGCCTGATCCAGCGGCAATGATGCTGGGCCTACATCCCGACTGGCAGCTGGACGGCAGCCGACTTTTGCGCCGTTTTACTTTCAAGGGTTTTGCCAAAGCGGCGGAGATGGCCAATCTCGCGGCTTGGCTGGGCGAGAAGATGGGGCATCACCTGGATGTGGGTTTCGGGCGGGGCTACCTTCACCAGCCACGAACTGGGTGGCTTAGCCGCGAATGATTTCATCTGTGCCGCCCGCTTGTATGCCATAACGGCCTGACCAAATCGGGGCCAAGACCGCAACCCGAACACGCAAACCCCAAGGCCGCAATCAGTAGCGATCACCCCTTGCCGCTTGCCGTCAGAGCAATCCCTTTAAACCGGGCGAGTTCGTTTTCGCTCGGTTCTTGCCCACAAAACGCCAGCAGATAGGCGCGGGCCCGTGAAAACCGCACGCCCAAGTCTTCGCAAATATCCAGCGTATTCTGCCCGATCTGGGTGAAATACAAAACCCGCGCCCGCACCAGCGCATCGGTCTCGTCAAAACCATGGCGCAGAAACATGCCGGTCAGCGCATCAAGCCGCTGCTGATCCGCGCCGGAAACCACCTTAAGCACGTCAGGCGCGCGCCGGGCCCAGAGCCGAACCGCAACGTCCAGATGCGGGTCAAACAGGTCTTCGTTCACCCAGCATTCGAACACATTCAGGATCGCCTCGCAGATCGTATGTGCCGGGCGCAAAGCCCGCTGGAGGATCGGCCCGGTATTTTTCTCAAGCCACTGCTCCAGCATCTGGTCATGCAAATCCTGCGGGCTTTTGAAGAACCAGTAGAAGCTAGAGCGCGAAACGTTCAACTGCTTGGCCATGATCTGAATTTTGACCCGGTCGATTCCGTCTCGGATCAAAGTCTGCAACGCCAATTTCAGCCAATCCGGCGCGCGAGCAGGACTACCGCCCTGGTTCCATGTTATTCATGGCGGGCGCGGGCTGCCCGAACGCCTTTGACCGTGAGCGTGGTCGCAGACCCGGCAATCTGCAGGGTTATCTGGAAACCCTGCGTCTGCAGCAATGCTTTGACGTCATCCACATGCACGGCCCCTCGGTCGAGCCGCAGGATGTGCCGATCCATCTGCGCCATTACGCGATGATGAAGGGCCAGCTGGAAAACTGCGACAAGCCGCTGTTTGTCTATCCGCGCGGGCGTCAGCAGGTTGAAGAAAGCTTTGAGATGATCCGCCTTGCGCGCGGCTTGGATGCGGCTGGCTTCGTGGACGGCGTCTGGGCGACAACCGTGATCAACTCTAACTCACTGCGCCAGTTGGATATTCCGATGTCGCGCGGCATTATTGACTTCGCGCGGGCTGGTCAAATGTCGATCATCACGCCGTTCTGTCTGGCCGGGGCGATGGCCCCGATCACGGTTTCCGGCGCGTTGATGCTGCAACATGCCGAGGCGATGGCGGGCATCACGCTTGCCCAGATGACCCGCGCTGGCGCGCCGGTGTCTTACGGCGGCTTCCTGTCGAACGTTGATATGAAGTCCGGCTCGCCGGCTTTTGGCACGCCCGAACATATCCGCGCCTGTATCGGGTCGGGCCAGTTGGCGCGGCATATTGGCCTGCCATGGCGCTCGGCCACCGGGGCGGCGTCGAACACCGCAGATGCGCAAGGGGCGTCCGAGACGATCATGGCGCTGTGGGGCGCGCTGCTCGGCAATGCGACGGTGACGGTCCATGCGGCAGGCTGGCTCGAAGGTGGTCTGACGCTGGGCTACGAGAAATTCATCCTCGACATTGAATCGCTGCAGACGATTGCCGAACTTGCCAGTCCCGCCCCGGCGGACGAAGCCGCCTTGGGCTTTGACGCCATTGCCGAGGTGCAGCCGGGCGGCCATTTCTTCTCGGTCGCGCATACGATGGAGCGCTATCAGGCGGCGTTCTATCGTCCGCTGGTGGCGGATCTGTCAAACCACGGCGCTTGGACCGAAGCCGGGGCGCTGAGGGCTGATCAGCGGGCAACAGCGATCTGGAAGCAACGGCTTGCCGATTTTACCCCGCCAGAAGCCTGCGACGGTGTAGCAAATCGGCTTGACGGCTTCGTACGATCCCGCCGCGAATCCGCTGGTGCGCCACCCGAAGACTGATGGTTTTGCCGTGGCTCGCGGGGTGAGTCAGTCAGAATTTGTGTACAGATCTGAATATACAGTCATCAATGTACACAAAAATAGAAATCCTCAGCGATAACCTGCGGCCTGCAACTCAAACAGTTCCGCATAGCGGCCCGATTGCGCCAGTAGTTCCGCGTGGGTGCCAGAGCATTCAACCCGGCCGTCAGCCAGCACCAAAATCCGATCTGCCATCCGCACAGAGCTGAAACGATGCGAGATCAGGATGGCGGTTTTCCCCGCACTCAGCTCTTTGAACCGTTGGAATACCTCAAACTCTGACCGTGCGTCTAAGGCGGCGGTGGGCTCATCCAAAATCAGCACCTCGGCCCCCCGCATATAGGCCCGCGCGATGGCCAGCTTTTGCCATTCACCCCCCGAAAGCTCGACCCCATTGCGAAAGCGTTTGCCGATCATCTGATCATATTGCTTCGGCAGACCGTCGATCACCTGATCAGCCAGACTGCGGCGGGCGGCGTCCACAATACGCGGGCGGTTGTCGCGTTCTTCAATCCGACCCACCGCGATATTATCGGCAGCGCTGAGGTTGTAGCGCATGAAATCCTGAAAAATCACCCCCATCGCCCCGCGCAAACCGTCCAGATCATATTGGCGCAGGTCTTGACCATCCAGCGTGATGCGCCCCTCATCGGGGTCATACAGCCGCGCCAACAGCTTCACGAGGGTGGTTTTGCCCGCACCGTTTTCCCCCACCAATGCCAAAGTTTCACCCGCGTGCAGGGAGAAATTCAATCCCCGCACCGCCCAGCGTTCTGCTCCCGGATAACGGAATCCGACATTCTCAAACACGAAGCCTTGGCGGATCGGATTGGGGAAGACCAGGGCATCGGGGGCCGAGAGAATCTCGGGTTGAACCTCGAAAAAGCTGAACAGATCATCGAGATATAGCGCCTGCGCTGCGGTAGAGGAGAATGAGGTCAGCAGGCCTTCCAGCAGCCCGCGCAGCCGCAGGAATGAACCCGACAGAAACGTCAGATCACCCAGCGATAACTGCCCCGCCAAAGTGCCCGCAATGATCCACGCATAGGCGGCGTAATAGCCCAGCGTGCCAAGCGCTGTCAGCACACCGCCCCACAAAGCCCGCTGTTGGGCGATCTTGCGACTGGCGGCATAGAAGCTTTCCGAAAGCTCGCGGTAGCGGTCGGTCAGAAAGCCGTTCAGCCCGAAGATCTTGACTTCTTTAGCAGATTCCACGCTCGCAGCGGTTTGGCGGACATAGTCGAGTTCACGCCGCTCGGGTGTGCGACCAAAATCCAGCGAATAGGTTTGCGCGTTGAAATGCGCCTCGCCGATGAAAGCCGGGATCAGCGCCAAGGCCAGCAGCAGGATCAGCCATGGATTGAAAATCACCAAGCCAGTGGCAAAGGTCGCCACGGTGACTAGGTTCTGCATCTGGGTAAACAGCAGGCCCATCAGCGTCATCCGCCCGCTGGCCTGCCTGCGCGCGCGTTCCAGCTTGTCCTGAAACTCGGCATCCTCGAAATCTTCAAGATCGAGCGTGGCGGCATGTTCCATCAGCCGGATCGAAGATGACATCGTCAAACGATCCGACAGTAATGTGTCGACCAATCCAACCACCCGGCCCAACACATCCGACAGGATCGCCAGCGCAAATTCGGCCAAAACATAGCCGATCAACAACCCCAGCGCATCGCTGTTCCACCAGCCCCACAAATCAGCCGGGCGGTTTGGCAGCGCCGACAGCCGCACCACCTCGTCGATGATGAGCTTGCCGATCCACAAAGCCGCCACCGGAAGCACGGCGCGGATCAGGCGCAGCACCATTGATATCAGCATCAGTGCACGGCTGGCTTGCCACACCAGCATCAGGAACGGCCAGAGGTTGCGCAGCGCGGAAAACCGCGCGCGGAAAGAGGCGGGGGCAGGGGGCAGACGTGCGGAACTCACCAAACTTGGGTCTCCTTCGCCCCAAAGCCAGTTTGGCAGAAGGCGCGGGCGGGGAAAAGTGCGAACCGCGTGATGGATCATCACAGGTTGTTGGTTGCCCCAGCGCCGCAGTCAGGCGGGATGGAAAATCGCGCGTAAGCGATCAGGGTCAATCGCGCGGCAAACATGCCCCGGCGGCTTGAAGGTCGCCACATCTTCGCCCGCAACCATCGCGTTGACGATGGCTTCTTCGACCGCCTCAACCGACGCCAGATACAGCGGGTCGATGTGCTCGCCGTTCAACTCTTGTTTGCTCAGCACGGCGGGCGCAAATTGCGGCACTGGGCCTGCGTTGGCGGTCGAAAACGCCATGAAAATATCACCTGAATTGTTGCCCCCCGGCGTGCCGCCCCGCCCGATGCCAATGGCCGCGCGTTTGGCCACCTGCCGCAGCGACAGCCCTGACAAAGGCGCGTCTGTGGCGATGACCACAATGATCGAGCCCATTTCAGTCGCGTGAAGTGAATCCTCAGGCATCAACTGGCCCACCGGGCGGCCCAGAATGGTCAGCCATGGTAGGATGCCGTGGTTGGCTTGCACCAAGGCGGCGACGGTGTAGCTTTGCCCGCCAATCTCGATCCGGCGCGACGAAGTTCCGGTGCCGCCCTTGAACTCGTAACAGATCATGCCGTTGCCGCCGCCAGTGGACCCCTCGGCCACCGGGCCCATGCTGGCGGCATTCAGCGCGGAGATGGCATGTTCGGGCTGCACATGCAGCGCGTTGATGTCGTTCAGAACACCATCATAGGTCTCGGCCACCACCGGCATCGCCCAAGCGTGATGGTTCTGGAAATAGTCCGCATAGGTGTCGATCATCCAACGTGTCGCCCCGCTATGCACCGCCCCCACGCCATGGGTGTTGGTGATGCAGATCGGGCCGACGAAATAGCCCGCATCATGGATCCAATGCGTGCCGGTCATCTCACCATTGCCGTTCAGGGAATATTGCCCCGCCCAGACCGGCATCGGCACATTGCCCGGACGCGGCAGAATGGCGGTGACACCGGTGCGCATGTTGCGATCAGGGTCGGTCAGGGTGCAAAACCCCACCGCGACGCCCGGCACATCAGTGATCGCATTCAGCGGACCGGGGATGCCGGGAAACGGCAAGCCAAGATCGCGGGCCCGCGGTTTTTGGGCCAGTTTTGCGTTCGTGTCTTTCATCTCATTCTGTCTTTCTGGCGCGCAGCCATAATCCCAAAGCCGCGATCACGATGGAAGCCGCGATCATCATGGTTGCAATGGCGTTAATCTCTGGCTTCACCCCCCGGCGCACCATGCCGAAGATGAAGACCGGAAGTGTCGTGTTGTCTGTGCCAGCGACGAAATAGGTGATCACCAGATCATCCATCGAGATCACGAAGGCCAGTAGCGCCCCACCCACGATCCCCGGTGCCAGTTGCGGCAACAGCACCTTGCGCAATGTCACCCATTCCGACGCGCCCAGATCGGCAGAGGCCTCCTCCAGCGCCGGATCAAGCCCCGCGATGCGGGCCTGTACGATGATGAAGACATAGGAGGTCAAAAAGGTGCAATGCCCGATGATGATGGTCAGCATCGACAGGTTCATCCCGATGGTGACAAAGAAAATCAAAAGGCCAATGCCCAGCACAATATCGGGCATCATCATCGGCAGCATCAGGAAGCCGTTGTAAAACCCTTTCGCCTCAAAGCGGTAGCGCGCCAAAGCGATGGCCGTCGCCGTGCCGATCACAGTGGAAATCGTTGTGGTGACGACAGCCACCGTCAGCGAGGTGCGCAAAGCCCGCAGCATCTGGTCGGTGCTTTCGATATAGGCGGCGCGGTTGTTGGCGTCCGCCGCGCGACTGCCAAGGCCAAGCAAGCCGCGATACCAATCAAAGGTAAAATGCTCCCAGATCATCATGTTGACGGGGTTGGAGTTGAACGAATAGCCGATGATCACCAGCAATGGCGCGTAGATGAACAGGAAAAACACCAGCGAGAACAAAGTCAGCGCGGCCCAGCCAATCGGATTACGCATTCTGACAGCCTTTGCGCTTGGCTGCAGCCGTGGAGCCCAGCAGCACCGCCAGTACCACCGCCATCACGATCATCGACAGCGCCGAGCCAAACGGCCAGTTGCGCGCCGACAAGAACTGTTGCTCAACGAGATTGCCGATCATCAGCCCCTTTGCGCCGCCCAGCACATCCGGCACGATGAAGTTGCCGACCGAGGGGATAAACACGATCACCGCGCCGCCCAAGATACCGGGCAAGGTCTGCGGCAGCACCACTTTCAGGAAGGTCTGCAACCGCGTCGCGCCAAGGTCCATCGAAGCCTCAATCAGCGCGCGGTCAAGGTTATCGACCGCCGAATAGAGCGGCAGGAACATGAATGGCACCATGACATAGACCATGCCCAGCACCACAGCGGCGGGAGTGTAAAGAATTTCCAGCGGCTCGGAAATCACACCGACGCCGATCAACACCGTGTTCAAAATCCCCGAAGGTTTCAGGATCAACAGCCACGCATAAAGCCGCACGATCAGGCTAGAGAAGAACGGCAGCGTGATCAGAAACAGAAACAACATCCGCCAGCGGTTGGGCAGGCGGCTGACCCAGAACGCCACCGGATAGCACAGGATCAGGCACAGCAAAACCGTCAGCGCGGCAAAACCCAGACTGCGCGCGAGGATTTGCAGATAGATCGGCTCGTAGACCTCGATGATGTCATCGGCCCAGCCAAAGATGCGGCCATAGTTCCAATGGTAAAACGCCCATTCCACGCCACCATAAAGCCCCGGAGTCAGGAAAGAAAACAGCGCGATGATCAGCAAGGGCAGCAGGAAGAACACGCCCAGAAACAGCGTCACCGGGGTTAAAAGTGTTGCCAGCACAAGGGTTTGTCGCCGGATGGCCATCACGCGGCCTCCAGCACATGCGGCGCTGCGGGATCATAGGCGAGATGCACGGCGGTGCCTTCTTTGGGGGCGGATGCAGAATCACGGGCGGTGACGCGGATTTCCGGGCCACCGACGGCGGGCTGCACGAACAGATGCAGGTCAGCGCCCAGATAAACCGCCTTTGTTACGGTCGCGGCGATGCCTTGATCTGCCAAAGTGAAATCCGCCGGACGCAGCACGGCCACGGCTTTGTCTCCGGCTTTGGCCGTTCCTGCTGGTAGCAGCAACTCCAACCCCTCAACTGTGCGGGCCAAAGCTTGCCCCGCCTCAATCCGGTCAATGGTCAGTGCAAAAAGATTTGTCTCGCCGATGAACTCAGCGACAAAGCGGTTTTTCGGATGGCGGTAAATCTGGCGCGGGGTGCCGATCTGCTCGATCCGGCCCGCCCGCATCACCACAATGCGATCCGACATGGTCAGGGCTTCTTCCTGATCATGGGTGACGAAGATAAACGCGATGCCAAGAGTGTTTTGCAGGGTTTTCAACTCGATCTGCATCTGCTGGCGCAGATTGCGGTCCAGTGCCGACAGCGGCTCGTCCAACAGCAACAGCCGAGGCTTACCAATGATCGCCCGCGCCAAGGCCACGCGCTGACGTTGCCCGCCGGACAGTTGCGACGGTTTGCGCGTACCCATTCCGGTCAGCCCGACCTTTTCCAACGCCTCGGCCACCGCTCGCTCGCGGCTTGCACGATCTTCACCGCGCACTTCCAAAGCATAGCCCACATTGCGCGCCACAGACATGTGGCTGAACAAAGCATAGCTTTGAAACACCGTATTCACCGGGCGACGGAACGGCGGCAGCGTCGAAAGATCAGCCCCATCCAGCAAGATCGCGCCGCCATCAAGGGTCTCAAACCCCGAAATTGACCGTAGCAAGGTGGTCTTGCCGCACCCCGAAGGCCCCAGCAGCGTGACAAATTCATGCGCGCCGATGTCGAGATCAATCCCATCAAGTGCTGCAAACCTCCCGCCTTCAGGTGTGACGAATTCGCGCCGCGCGTTGCGGATTTCAAGAAGTGCCATGTCAGATATCCCGGTGAGCAGAGGCGGCCCACAAAGGGCCGCCCAATCATTGCCAAGCTTTATTGTGCCGTGCGAATGGTGTTCCAAGCCCGGTCATACAGCTTCAACGCAGCCCCAATATCCTCAAAGATATGCAGCCGCGCGATGGTCTCTGGCCCCACCGTGATATTCGGATTGTTCTTGATCTCGGCCGGGATCAACTCACGCGCGGGCACGTTGGCGGTGCCGTTATACTGCTGCGCCACGTTCAGCGCGGCGATCTCGGGGCGCAGGTAGAACTCCATGAATTTTTTGGCGTTTTCCTTATCCGGGGCGGAGGCCAGCACGCAGATGTTTTCCTGATACATCGTCGCCCCTT
Organism: Cypionkella sp. PAMC25878; assembly: GCF_058135695.1. Classification (NCBI taxonomy): domain Bacteria; kingdom Pseudomonadati; phylum Pseudomonadota; class Alphaproteobacteria; order Rhodobacterales; family Paracoccaceae; genus Cypionkella; species Cypionkella sp. PAMC25878. The sequence continues at coordinate 2,202,527 of NZ_CM176871.1, forward strand.
CCGAGGGGATCATGTATTTGATTTCGGGTGTCTGAGTGAAAAACACATTGCCGCCGACAAAGAAATGCGCCGCCGCAATATCGCCCGAGGTCATCATCGCCATGCTGTCATAAGAAAACGCCGAGACGCTGGCCTTGTGCGCCAGAATGTAATCCGTCGCCAGTTTGATATCCGCCGGATCGGCCGAGTTCACCGACTTGCCACTCGCGATCAGCCCAATCGCCAGCACTTCGCGCATATCATCCAGCAAGGTGATCTTGCCGCCGGTCTTTTCCGGCACCGCAAAGAAATCCGCCCAAGAACTGATCGGCCCGGTGATCTTCTCGTTATAAAACACCCCCACCGTGCCCCAAGCATAGGGCAGGCAATAGCTGCTGGTCGGGTCTTCTTTCGAGCGCAAGTTCGCGGGATCAATGTTTTTGAAATCGGGCGACAGGTTAATGTCGGTCTTTTCCAGCAAGCCCAGCTTCAACATGATGTCGTTCATATGCACCGAGGGGAACACAATGTCGTATCCCGTGGCACCTGCCTGAATTTTCGCCAACATTTCCTCGTTCGAGGAATAGGTGTCCAACGTCACCTTGATGCCGGTTTCTGCGGTGAATTTCGTCAAAATTTCGGGGTTGATGTAATCGCCCCAGTTATACAGGGCCAGTGTTTCCTCGGCCTGCGCCGCACCTGCCATCAGGGCCAGTGCAACGGCCACTCCTAAAGCCTTCATGGTGATCTCCCGGTTGGTGCCCTTGCCTCACCGCATTGGCAAAATCTGTTGGTAGCGGCGAGTCGAGCATGTTATGGTTATGACAGAATGCTACCATAACAAATAATTGATGTAAACGCTGTCATGAATAATCGAACCGAAACTCCCGAAGATTCGCCCCTTGCCGCGCGTTTGCGCAGCCTTTCCGGTGCCCTGACCAAATCGGAGGCAGTCATTGTGCAATGGCTTATTCTGAACGAGGCCACCTTGGGGCTGGAGACCGGTGCCTCAATCGCCGCCAAAACCGGCGTCAGTGAAATCACCGTCAGCCGATTCCTGAAGCGCGCCGGGTTCAAGGGCCTGCAAGGCCTGAAGGAAGACCTACAGGCGGCGCTGGTGCATACCCATATCTCGCCGAGCGAGCGCTATTTCCGCCTGTTGGATGGCGAGATAGGCGCGATCCTGAAACGCGATGCAGATGCGGTGCTGGCGCTGGCGCATGAGGTCGACAAGCCAACATGGCCCTTGGCCATCGACGCCATCGCAGAGGCGGATGAGGTTTTTGTTATCGGATTCCAAACCATTCGCGGTATTGCTGAAGACTTCACCCGCAGGCTCTCCATCGTGCGCGGCTCGGTGCGGTTCCTGTCACCGCATGACGGCGGGCTGGTCGAATGGATCCCCTCCTTCCGCCGCGCCAGCGAAAAACGCTGCTTGGTGCTGGTCGACATGGCCCCTTACGCGCGCGAGGCGCTGCCGATCATCCAGACCGCCCGCAAGTTGGGCATGTCGGTGGTGGTGGTGACGGATGAGTTGAACACCTGGGCCGCCCGCGAAACCCCATTCGTCTTCCACGTAACCACCAAAGTCGATGCGTTTCTGGAAAGCACCGGGTCGATGACCACGCTGATGAACGTCATCATCCACGCCGTCGCCGGGAAATTCCCCGACAAGGCGCGCAAACGCATCAAGGATTGGCCGCCGATCATGCGGGATTTGGGGCTATATTGACCGAACCAAAACCTATGGCGTTCTGATCCCATAGGCCTCGATTTTGCGATACAGCGTCGGTCGCGAAATCCCCAGCGCCAGCGCTGCCTTGCTGAGATTGCCGTGGTGACGCTTCAGGGCGTCTTCAATCAGCCTGACTTCGGCCTGTTTCAGCGAAGCATCGCGCGCAAGGGTTGGCTCTTGCGTCGCAAACACCTCGCTCAATCCGGTCTTGGCCACGCATGGCGCGGTGATTTCGCTGGGCAGATCGGCGAGCGTCACCGTGCGCGATTTCGCCAGACTGTGCAGCCCCAGCACCACATTGCGCAGCTCTCGCACATTGCCGGGCCAGACATGCGCCATCAGCGCCTCTTGCACCTCGGGGCTGAAGATCAGCCGATCGCGTCCCGTCTCAATACAGATCTTGCGGATGTAATGCTCGGCAATCAGCAGAACATCCTCGCCGCGCGCGTGCAGCGGCGGGATCGTCAGCACCAAGGTGCTCAGCCGATAGAACAGATCGCGGCGGAACCGCCCGGCTTCCACCTCGTCGCGCATGGCTCGGTTGGTCAGCGACAACACGCGCAAAGCTTGCGCAGGCGGATGCGGGCCGTGCAGGCGCGCGCTGTGTTCCTCAAGGATGCGCAGCAGGTAAAGCTGCGTCTCTGCCGAGGTTTCGCCGATCTCGTCCAGACACAGCGGCGCTGTGTCCCCCGACTCCAGCGGTTGCAGCAGCGCATCGCCAAACATTTTCGGGTTCATTGCCCCACAGTTGACAGTGCGAAAGCAATCGCCACTTTCCGGCGACATCCGCGCGTGGATCAGCCGGGCAAACAACTCTTTGCCAACGCCAGTTTGCCCCTCAATCAATGTCGGCTGATTGGCCGAAGCGATGCGCTGGGCGGTATCCAATGCCTCTAAGATCGCCTCGCTTTTGCCGACGATCTTCAACCCTGTCGTGCCGATTAAAACGCCCGGCAGGGCCGGAGCAGAGGGCCGCAACACGGCGGCCGCTTGGGGTACTTTCGGTCTTTGCCGGAAGGCCAGCGCCGCCCCCTTGATCATCCCGTCGATCTCGATCAGCCGGATGTCATCGCAGCAATGTGTGCTGGGCAAAGCGGCGGCGATTTTTGCTTCGGAAATGCCATCGGGCAATTCCAGAAAATGCGCGCCCAGCCCCAGATCCTGATCCGGTCGCCCGACATTGACGCCGCTGTTGCGGCTGAAGATCAGCCTGCCGAAACGGTCGATGATCGCAAAGCCGTCCGAATTGTCCATCGCTCGACCGGGCAGGCTGCCCATCGTCGCCTCCATCAGCCGAATGTTCATCAGCGATTGCTCTTGCTGTAGCACCAGTTCGATGTCGCGGGCGGCGGTGGCGGCGAAGGCGGCGTTGTGCTTTTGGAAAATTCGGGTCAACCCGGACAGATTGACCACCCCGATGATGCTGTGATCAATCGGATCACGGATCGGGGCGGCGGCACAGCTCCACGCCTTCATGCCCTCGCAGAAATGCTCCTCGCCATGCACATACACTGGCTGCCCTGTCCACAGCGCGGTGCCGATCCCGTTGGTGCCCGAGGCATGTTCGCTCCACAACCCACCGACCGACAGGTTGATCTTGCAGGCTTTGCGCAGGGTGGAACTGTCGCCGACCGTCTCTAGGATGACGCCGTCGCGGTCGGTCAGCAGCAGCATCGCCTCCGCCCCCGACAGCAGATCGCCGATCCGCATCATCGAGGCCCGCGCCGCCCGGCGCAACTCGGCCTGATCATGGCTCGATTTTGTCGCCACCTCGCCGCGTTCCAAGGAGGGTGCCGCGAATTGCTCTGGCTTGATGCCCGTGGTGGTGGACCGCACCCAAGATTGATAGATCAACGAGCGCACTCCGGTCATCGGCAGGCTGGGTGCGTTGCGGTTTGACAGAAACTTGTTCCAGGCCCGCGAGGTTTCCCGTGGGTCTACATCGGTGAAGTCAATATCTGGACGTGCGGCTTTAGGCCCGCTGCGCTGGTCAGATGTCATCATTTAAGTCTCCTCCCGTAGACTTAAGCTTCGGCGCAGGGCAATCTTATGGTGATCTGCTCCTGCTTCGCCCGAAGTTCGTATCGGCATCAATAAAGTTACGCGATGTCAAGTCGCGCTTTGATGTCGTCGGCAAGCTGGTCTTCCGTATAGGCGCGGTTGATCACCCGTTGCGCCAGATCCGCGATTTTTTCAACAATTTCAGGCTCTAGCGGGCTGATGAACCCATTCGCTGCCGTTGCGATAAAAAAGCATTTCTCGCCATTCAAGCGTTTGATTTCACCTAGGAAAGCCAGTTGCACCCCGGTGTTGCTATCCGCAAGCACCACCCGCCCGTTCAGGCTGACGCGCACATAAGGCACCGCTTCATCGGGTTTGCGTGGCGCGGCCTGATCGACAATGATCAATCCCTGCGCCTGCGGCGGCGGAGCCGCCTTGCGGGCCTTGTCCTGCGAATACTTGCCGCCGCTCAGCGTATCGGCCAGCTTCTCAATGGTGCCCCAGTTGCGCTGAAGATATTCTTTGGCGCGCTTGTCTTCCGGCCGTGTCGCGCTAAGTCTTGAACGTATATCCAATCGACTCACTCCTCGGTGTGCGATGGGTGTCATTTTGTCGCAGGCTAACATAGCCTGCGGTTTTTCGTGCATTGCATCGAAACCGGGCAAAAAACCCAATCTGGTGTAACGAAGCGTTACACGGGGCTAGTTGGGCCGCTGTTCGCCACCCGGCTCGGTCTTGCTTTGGATTTTTGCGCCCAAACGGCCCTCACTGATCCAGCGGGCGGCCAGCACAAACGCGCCGGTGGCGAAGTCGCGGCCATGGGCTGCGATCATTTCCTCGCCAATCAGGGCGATGCGTTGAAAGAACGCGTCCTTGCTTTTTTCTTCTGTGGTGAGTTCTGCGGTCATCGGAGTACTTTCTGTGAACAGGGTCAGGATTTGAACATGGCGTCGGGGAATTCGACCAAAGCTGCAGAGCCATCGGTTCCGGCAAGGGCGAGGAAGCGGCCATCCTGCGACCAGACCATCGCGGTGATCCCGGCGCCGGTATCTTCGCGCAGCAAAATTTCGGATGGCTGGCCGATCTCTGCAAGGCTCAGCAGCCCATTGGCATAGCCGACCGCCACCAGATTGCGGTTGGGGCAGGTGGCCACCGCATTGACGAGCACCAGGCCCGCCTTGCCCGTCACCACATCGCGGCCATCCTCCAGCGCCCATGCGGCGACGCGGAACGCGCCCGAGGCAACAACGGTCTTGGTATTTTGCCCAAAGCCAGTGCTGTGCACGGCAGCGGGGAAGTTGCTGCGGTGAAGGGCATGGTTGCGGGCAGTGTCGATCATATAAAACCCGTCCGCCGCCGCCCGGCACACCAGCCAAGTGCCATCCGGGTGCCACTGCAAGTCGGTGGCGGGTTCGGCAAGCACGGTTTCAATCGGAGGGCTGTTAAGATCCTTAAGGGGCAGTCGCCAAACGGCGTTTCCCTGCGCCACGGCCAGCGTCAGCCCATCGGGCGAAAACGCCACGGCGCTGATCATATCCGGCAGCGCAATCATCTGTGGGTCGGTGGTTTCGGCACTGGCAACATAAAGCTCAGTACCGCTGGCATAGGCCAAGGTCTTGCCATCCACTGACGCCGCCAACACCCCAATCGCCGCCTGCGCGCGCGGTGGGATGTGATAGGCGATCCCTCCCGCCGACAGCGCGTTGATCCGCCCACTGGTCTTGGCAAAGGCGAAACCCTGCGCGCCAAACGCCACCACTCCCGAACTGCGCCCCTCCGTAAACTCCGCCACTTTCAGCGGCAGAAAGGGCTTCTCGCGCGCCGCAATCGTCAGCCGCCCGGTGTCAATCGCCCGTCGCGTGCGCAGGGTGGGTGAGGCTTTATCAGCAGTGGCCGCCAGATGCACCGAGCCATCCGCACAGGCGAAAGCGACGGCGGAAATATCGGCGTTAAAGCTGATCTGCTCCACGGGCGAGGCCAACTGCCAATCGCGGGCAATCAGGTCAAAAAGCTGCAAATGGGCGCGTTCGTCTTTCATGGTGGTTCCCCCGTTTATGATTGGCACAGCGCGGAAATATCAGCCCCGATCCGAGCCAGTAAAGCTTCCAGCTTCTCAGCTTCCTGCTCGGTTTCGGCCAAGGCCTGCTGGGCAGAACTCTGCTCCAGGTAGAGTTGATCCAGTGCGGCCTGCGCGGCGGACTGATCGACAGATTCGATCAGGTCACGCTCAGCACACATCACTTCAATCTCTTTGCCCGCTACCCGCTGACGCTTGCTCAACAGCTTGCAGTTCTCTTGGCACAGCAAACCCACCACCGCGACCCGCAGCTTTTGCAACTCAGCCATCTTGTCAGAAATCTGTTTTAAATCAGACATATGCCTGCTCCGCACCAAAACCGGATCACCCGATTTTTCCTCCGCAGCCCACAGCATATCTACCGCCGCCAACATTGCGACAAATTATGAATCCGTAACCATTCATTACAATTCGTAGCCGTTCGTTACAAAAAATTATCTGTTTGGCCGCAGCGGATTTTGGCCCCTACATTGCCTCATCGAAGAAAAAGAAAAGCCGCCGCGACAACTCAAGGTGGCTCAAAGAACGAAGGAAGGGAGGCCTGCGTTGCGAATGAAATTCACATCCCGTGAAACTGATCCGACGTCTTGGATGGCTGCGAAACGCAGTTCTCTGACCTTTGCCGACGGTCCTGCCCACAGCAACTCGAACCAAAAAGGTGAGCAACAATGTCGACTCTGACACTCAACAAAATTACCGCGCAAAAGGGCATTTCGGTGGCCGATGCGACCCGCAAATGCGCCGATCTGGGGTGGAATCCTTCCTACGTTCAGGAAGCGATGACCTACCCCAGCGACTACAAGATCACCAAAGCCCCGCGCGATCCGATGAAGCAGGTGCTGCGGTCCTACTTCTCGATGCAGGAAGAAAAGGACAACCGGGTTTACGGTGCCTTGGACGCCGCTCTGCGCGGCGATATGTTCCGCAACGTCGAACCCCGTTGGGTCGAATGGATGAAGCTGTTCCTGGCGATCATCCCGTTCCCGGAAATCAGCGCTGCCCGCTCGATGGCGATGGTCAGCCGTCTGGCACCGGGAGAAGACCTGCGCACCGGCTTCACCATGCAGATGGTCGATGAATTCCGCCACTCCACGATTCAGATGAACCTCAAAAAGTGGTATATGGAAAACTACATCGACCCGGCGGGCTTTGACATCACCGAAGAAGCCTTCGGGAAATGCTATGCCACCACTATCGGGCGTCAATTCGGCGAAGGCTTCATCACCGGCGATGCGATGACCTCGGCCTGCATGTATCTGACCGTTGTGGCAGAAACCGCGTTCACCAACACGCTGTTCGTGGCTATGCCGTCCGAAGCTGCCCGCAATGGCGACTATGCACTGCCCACGGTGTTCCTCTCGGTGCAGTCCGACGAATCCCGTCACATCGGCAACGGCCACTCGCTGATGATGGCTGCGCTGAAAGAGCCGGAAAATCACCTGCTGATCGAGCGTGACATGAAATATGCCTTCTGGCAGAACCATGCCATCGTCGATGCGGCCATCGGCACGTTCATCGAGTACGGCACCACCGACCGCGACAAGAACAAGGAAAGCTATGCCGAGATGTGGCATCGCTGGGTCTACGAAGATTACTACCGCACCTACATGCTGCCGATGGAAAAATACGGCATCAAAATCCACCATGATGACGTGACCTTGGCGTGGGAGCGGATCACCAAGAAGAACTACGTCCACAAGGTCGGGCAGTTCTTTGCAGTCGGTTGGCCGGTCAACTTTTGGCGGATCGAAGCGCAGACCGAGAAAGATTTCGAATGGTTCGAGCATAAATATCCCGGCTGGTATGCTGAATTCGGCGATTTCTGGAAATGGTATGCCAAGCTGTCGAAGCCCGGCCAGAAGGTCATCACCTTCAACGAGGAAGTCGGCTACGTCTATCCGCATCGTTGCTGGTCTTGCTTGGTTCCCTGCCTGATCCGCGAAGATATGGTGGTGGATACCATCGACGGCCAACTGCACACGTTTGCGCATGAAATCGACCGCTGGACGGCGGTTGAGGCTTTCGCTGACGAATACCAAGGCCGTCCGACCCCCGCGATGGGCCGGTTCTCGGGCAAGCGCGAATGGGAAACGCTGTATGATGGCGTCGATCTGGCCGATGCGATTGTCGATCTGAACTTCGTGCGTTCGGATGGCAAAACCCTGATCCCGCAACCGCACTTGCGCTTTGATGACAAGGATATGTGGACGCTGGACCATGTGCGCGGCCACACACTCGGCTCGCCACTGAACGCCCTGCGCGGCATGGATGAGGCAACCCGCAAGGCGCATCTCGCCGACTATGCCAAGGGTTTCACCATCAACCCCTGCAACTAACCCCCTGATTATGGGCCGGAAACCCCGGCCCATACCACCCCACACCGCTGCCCGCTTGGGTAGGGGATTGAAACCTGCACTCTGCAAAAGGCCGCATCAGATGTCAGAAACCTTCACCGTTCGATTGGAACCCGTCGGGGTCGAATTCGAAGTGGCCTCCGGCGAGACCGTGCTGGACGCCGCCTTCCGTCAGGGCATTTCGCTGCCGCATGGCTGCAAGGAAGGCCAGTGCTCGGCCTGCAAATGCAACCTTGTCGAAGGCGAGGTCGAGCTTTTGAAATACTCCACCTTCGCCTTGTCGGATGGCGAGCGCGATCAGGGCGGTATCTTGCTCTGCCGATCGCTCGCACAAGGCGATCTGACCATCGAGCTGTTGAATTTCGACGAAGAGCTGCTGTCGAAATCCATCGCGGTCAAAGACTTCAAGGGGAAGATCACGGCCAAATCCAACCTGACGCATGACATCCGGGCCATCGAAATTGATATCGAAACGCCGATCAAATTTTGGGCCGGACAATATGTCGACATCACCGTCAGAACCAAAGATGGGGAGGAGATTACGCGCTCGTTCTCCATGGCAAATACGCCGGACCAAACCCAAAAACTCCGGTTCATCATCAAAAAATACCCCGACGGAAAGTTCAGCAATGAACTCGACGCAGGCGGTATCGAAGTCGGCGCCGCCGTCAACGTCCGTGGACCCTACGGCACCTGCTTCCGCCGCGAAGGACGCCAAGGACCGATAGTGCTGGTCGCCGCAGGCTCGGGCATGTCGCCGATCTGGTCGATCCTGCATGACCACATCGCTAGCGGTGAAAGCCGCCCGGTGCATTTCTTCTACGGCGCACGCACCCAGACCGATCTGTTCTATCTGCCGCAGATCGCCGCGATCACCGCCGCCCACCCGGAAATCACGTTCACCCCGGTTTTGTCGCACGCCAGCGACGATGCCGATTGGCACGGTGCGCAAGGTTTTGTGCATCAGGTGGTCGGCACTGAACTCAAGCGCTTGGGCATCGAAGATGGCGATGCCTATGCCTGCGGCCCACCGCCGATGATCGACGCGCTCAGCCCGGTTCTGTTCATGCTCGATTTCGACCCCGAGCGCACTTTCTACGACAAGTTCACCCCGTCCACCGCACCCGCGCCCATCAAAGCGCATTGATACCAAAGGGTTAAAACCCACCACAAGGGAGAGAGACATGGTTGCCACATCAAGCTCGGTTGGCTCAGGCGCCGCAGGGGCCGCGATTTTCGCCGACAGCGAAAGCCGCAAATATCGCTACTTTGAACCCCGCGCCAAGCGCGCCACCCATTACGAAGATGTGACGGTGGACGTGCAGCCCGACCCGGAGCGCTATTTGATCCAGGATTGGATCATCTCGTTTCCGGATGGTCGCGGTGCCTATGAGAAAAACAACACCAAGGCGCAAAGCAGCAACTGGCACGCTTTCCGCGCCCCCGATCAGGAATGGGAGCGCACGCATTACCAGCGCCAGTCGCGCATCGAGGTGATGGTGCAGGCGGTGATCGCCAATGGTCGCAAGTCCGGCGCGCAGCTGGCGTTTGATGCCGCTTGGGGCAAGACCTTGCAGAAGCATCTGGGCGCTTGGAAACACGCTGAATTTGGCTTGGGCTGTGCGCTGATGCAGGCACAGCGCGGCGGCTACACCCAGATGATCAACAACGCGACGCTCACCAATTCGTCGTACAAACTGCGGTTGTCGCAGGACATCACGCTGTATCTCGCCGAGATCGGCATGGATATTGCGGGTTGGGATGACGAGGCGGGCAAAACCGGCTGGCTGGAAGACCCGATGTGGCAAGGCACCCGCGAAGCCGTTGAAACCATCATGGGCACCGAAGATTATCTCGAACAGTATTTCGCGATCAATCTGGTGTTCGAGCCGCTGGTGGGCGAGCTGTTCCGCTCGGGCTTCCTGATGCAGTTCGGGGCTGCCAACAACGACTTCATGACCCCCTCGGTGATTGCGGCGGCAGAAGGTGATTATGAGCGCAACCTTGCCAATGCCATCGACCTGATCTGGCTTTTGGCCAATGACGAAAAGTTCGGCGCGCAGAACCGCACGTTGTTCCAATCCTGGGTCAAGAAGCACGCAGCGCTGGCCGATAAAGCCGCCCGTCAGTTGCAGCCGATCTGGTCAAAGCCGCATTCCAAGCCCGTCAGCTTTGAAGAAGCGCGCGCCGTTTCCGAAGAGCGCTTCGCCAAGATCCTTGGCGAAGTTTCCCTGTCCCGCTGAAAGGAAGTCCCATGTCAACCATTGCACGCGACAATTCGCACGACAACATCTTCAAGGCGATGAAGGACATCACCTTTGAGAAAACCGTTTCGCATCAATGCGGTGTCACCATGTCAGATTCGGTCGAGGCCCGCGCCATCGCTGAATTCATGGATGCCAAACCGGGGGTGACGGTGACGTATAACCCGGCGCTGATCCGCATTGATGGCTCGGGCAAGCTGATCTTCAAGATGGATGAGATCGGCGAATTTCTGGGCCGCGAAATGACCGCCGAGTTGTTCGAGGTGAATTCCTCGACCCATTACGGCCGCATGGTGCGCACCGACGACAACACGGTGATCCTGTTCGGCGATATGAACGAGATGCTCGAATACATCTGAAAACCCGGCGCGGGGGACACCCCGCGCCCCCTTTCAACCCATTCCAAAGGCAACGAAGATGTATGTAACCCCCGAAGGCAAAGAGATTTTCGTGGTCGATGGCCACGCCCATTTCTGGGACGGCAGCCCGGAAAACCAGAAGAACATCCATGGCAAGCAGTTCATTGATTGCTTTTATGCCTACCACACCGGCCTTTCCCCGAAAGAGCAGCTTTGGCAGAAGTCTAAGTTCGAGAAATACAGCGCGGATGAGCTTTACAATGACCTGTTCATCGACGGGCCGGACGACATCGCCATCTTCCAGACCACCTCGCTGAGCGATTTCTACAAGACCGGCTTTGGCTGCATCAAGCGCACCAGTGAAATCGCCAAGAAATATCCCAATCGGTTCATCGTCAACGGCGCATTTGATCCGCGCGATGGCGAAAAAGCCTTGGAATACATCCACTTCATGAAAGAGACCTACGACATCAAGGGGGTGAAAATGTACACCGCCGAGTGGAATGGCGAATCCAAGGGCTGGCGGCTGAACGATCCGGCGGCTTACAAATGCTTCGAGCTCTGCGACAAGCTCGGCATCAAGAACATCCATGTTCACAAAGGCCCGACCATCCTGCCGCTGAACAAAGACGCCTTCGATGTGCATGATGTGGACTACGCCGCCACCGATTTCCAGGGCCTGAACTGGATCATCGAGCATTGCGGCCTGCCGCGTCTGGATGATTTCTGCTGGATCGCGACGCAGGAAACCAATGTCTACGCGGGCCTTGCCGTGGCCCTGCCGTTCATCCATTCCCGCCCGCGCTATTTCGGCGAGATCATGGCCGAACTGCTGTTCTGGCTGGGGCCAGAGAAGATCCTGTTCGGCTCGGACTATGCGATCTGGACGCCGAAATGGCTGGTCGAAAAGCTGTGGGCCTTCCAAATCCCCGAGGATATTTCGGCGGAACGCGGTGGCGTGCAGCTGACCGATGAGATCAAGGAAAAGATCCTCGGTCTCAACGCGGCACGGCTTTACAACATCGACGTCGCTGCGCGCAAAGCCGAATTTGCCGCACACCCGATCTCTATCGCAGCCGAGTGATGACCATGACCGCGCCCATATCCCTTGTCTTGGATGATGCCCCGCTGAACCAAGTTTGGGCGCGGCTTGATCTGGTGATGGACCCCGAACTTGATGAACCCGTGACCGATATGGGCTTCATCGAGGCGGTGTCGATCACCAGCCCCCCCGAGCAGAACACCTCGACGGTGCATGTCAGCTTCCGGCTGCCCACCTATTGGTGCTCGCCGAATTTCGCCTTCCTGATGGCCGAGGGCATCAAGCGGCAGATTGAAGTCCTGCCTTGGGTCGGCCAAGCCGTGGTGACGTTGCAAGACCACATGGCGGCCGAGGAAATGAACGCCGCCATCAACGCCGGGGCCAGTTTTGGTTCGGTCTTTGCTGAACTTCACCCCGACGAAGACCTTGGCGCGCTGCGTGAAAAGTTCGACATCAAGGCGTTTCAGCGTCGGCAAGAAGTGGTGATCAAAGCGATGATTGCCGTGGGTTTCTTGCCTGCTGAAATTCTGACCATGCCGCGTGCCCTGGTGGAAATCGCCGAGTTTACCGACCCTGAGACTATCCGCCAAAAGGCTCGCTATCTGGCGATCCTCGACGAAAAACACCTCGCCCCCAGTCCACGCGATCTGGCGTTCCCGACCTATCAGGGCACCCCAATCAACGATTACGCCACCTATATGGGCCTTCTGCGCTCGGTCAGGATCAATATGGAATTCTCCGGCTCGCTCTGCCGGGGGCTGAAACGCAGCCGCTACCAAGAGGCCGATCTGTCCGGCGATATCCCGGTTCTGGTCGATTTCACCACCCACAATCCGACCCACGCCTGCCGCTGACAGGCGATCCCAAAAACACTGCAAAATCCGGCTTTGGCCGAAGGAGGAACTATGCCCAAAATCATGATCCACGGTAACGACGCCCGCCGCGCTTTGGCGCATGGCGTGCAGAAATTGTCGGCGGCGGTTGAATCAACGCTGGGCCCAATGGGGATGAACGCGATGATTGATCGCCCGATGGGCACCCCCCTGATCAGCCGCGATGGCGTGTCGATTGCCTCGGAAATCGAGCTGTTCGACCGCTTTGAGAATATGGGCGCGCAGGTGGTGCGCGAAGTCTCGATGCAGACCAACGACGTGGCGGGCGACGGCACCACCACCTCGATCGTGCTGGCCAATGGCATGATCCAGTCTGGCGTGGTGCTGATCGAAAAGGGCGCAAAGCCGGTCGATCTCTGCCGTGGCATCGCGATGGCGGTAGAGGCCACCACCCATGCCCTGCGCGCTGCAGCCAAGCCGGTGAAAGATCATGCGGTGCTGTCGGCGGTGGCCAAAATCTCCGCCTCCAGCACGGAATTGGGCGCGCTGGTCGCCGAAGCCTTCCGCCGCGTCGGCGCGCAAGGCGTGATTTCCACCGACTACGGCACCGGCAACACCTCGACCCTGCAAGTGGTCGACGGCATGGCGTTTGAGCGCGGCTATATCTCGCATCACATGGTCACCGATCTGGATGCAATGCGCGCCGTGGTGCTGAACCCCTATATCGTGCTGACCGATATCAAGATGAAGTCGCCCAGCCAGTTGGACGCTGCCAAAGCGATTGCTACTGAGGATGGCCGCCCCTTGGTGATCATCTCGGAAGAAACCTCGCCCGAAGTGCTGCTGACACTCTTGGGCAAAGACGGCCCCGGCAAATTCCTCGTGGTGCATCCGCCAGAATTCGGCCACTGGCGCCGCAACATGATGGAGGATCTGGCGATCCTCACGGGAGGCAAAGTTCTGGCCCGCGATCTGGGCGACAGTCTGGAAAACATCACCCGGCTGGATATGGGCAGCGCCGAGCGCGTAGAGGCCACCAATTCCGACACCATGATCATTCGCGGCAACGGTGATCCGCAAGCCATCGCCGCCCGCCGCGCGCAAGTGCAGCGGCTGTATGAGGTCGCCCCGCCCAACATCGACAAAGACAAGCTGCAAGAGCGCCTCGCCAAACTTTGTGGCGGCACCGCGACGATCTTCGCGGGCGGCGTCACCCCGGTTGAACAAAAGCGGACCATCCAACTGATCGAGGATTCGCTGAACGCCGTGCGCGCGGCCTCGGACGAAGGCGTTTTGGTCGGCGGTGGCGTGGCACTGGCGCGGATTGCGCCCTCGCTCGCTGAACTGGCGCTGGCCGAGCAGGGCGATGTGCGCCGGGGGATTGAACTCGTGCAATCGGTGTTGACCCTGCCGCTGGCCCGCATCGCCTTTAACGCAGGCGCTGAACCCAACGACGTGGTGCGCAAGGTCTGCGCTTTGCATGGCGATCACGGCTACAACGCCGCCACTGGCACCTATCAGGATCTGATGAAATCCGGCGTCATCGACCCCGTCCGCGTCACCTATTCGGCGCTGATGAATGCCGCTTCCGTCGCCACGCTGATCCTGACCACCGAAACCCTGATCGCCGATCTGGCCGAGGATGAAGATCCGACCGCAGGCGCTGCCTTGGGTGGCGGGGCCGAAAAGCTGGGCCGTAAGTGATTGGCTGACCATATAAATCAGGAAAGGGCTGCGCCATGAAAGCCGCAAGACTTTACGAATACGACCCCGCGATGAACGTTCAGTTGAAGATCGAAAACGTCAAAGCCCCCACCATTATGGGGCCAACGGATGTGATCGTCAAAGTCGGCGCGGCGGGCCTCTGCCGCACTGATCTGCACATCATCGAAGGCGTGTGGAAAGACATCATGGATCAGGGCGGCAATCTGCTGCCCTATATCATGGGCCATGAAAACGCCGGTTGGGTCGAGGATGTCGGCTCCGGCGTCACCTCGGTGAAACCCGGCGATACGGTGATCTGCCACCCGCACCGCACCTGCGGCATTTGCCTGTCGTGTCGGTATGGCGATGACATGCACTGCGAACACAGCCTGTTTCCGGGGCTGGGTCTGGACGGCGGCTTTGCCGAATACTTCCTGACCTCTGAGCGCAGCCTGATCAAGTTGAACCCCAACATCACGCCGCTGGATGTAGCGCCAATGGCCGATGCCGGCATCACCGCCTACCGCGCCGCGAAGAAAGCCGCCAAAGCCCTGCGCCCCGGTGCCTATTGTGTGATCGTCGGGGTAGGGGGTTTGGGTCATATCGCCCTGCAATGCCTGCATGAAATCTCGGGCTGTCGCATCATCGCTGTGGACCGCGAACCCGCAGCCCGCCAGCTTTGCAAAGACCTCGGCGCAGACTTTGTACTGGATGGCGGCCCGAATATCATCGAGGAAATCAAGCAGATCACCGGCGGCGGCGCGCAAGTGGTGATGGATTTCGTCGGCGAACTCGGCGTCGAAAACCTGTGCTGGAAAATGGTGCGCCCCGGTGGGGAGCTGATCATGATCGGCTACGGCGGCAAGATCGAAGTGCCCACCGCCCATCTGGTGATCAATGAGATCAACATCGGCGGCAGCCTTGTCGGCAATTACACCGAACTGGTCGAGTTGATGGAGCTGAACGCAGACGGCAAGGTCAAGATGCACTATGCCGAATACAGCTTGGATAACATCAACCAAGCCCTCGATGATTTCAAACACCGCCGCTTTGCGGGCCGTGGCGTGATCGTGCCGTAAGGCCAACCGCCGCCCAGCCGCAGCACATCCCAAGGCAGCGGTGGCAGATCGCGGCTGCCTTGCGGTGGCGTGTTGCGGTCTGTCCCGCCGAAAGCGCGGTGGCCTGAACGAAACCGGGGAAGGGCAATCCTGCCTGCTGCTGGCATTTCCTCGGTTCCTGCAACGTCCAGCACCTAAGAAGAACAGCCAGAAATCTGGCAAGAGGGAGAGAGAAGTGGATATCATAACAGCATTGGCGGTCTCAATCGGCCTGTTGGGCGCGGTTGCGACCTATCTGTTCCTGACCATTGGCACCATCCAGATTTGGGTGGCCTTCATCGGTTGGGCAAGTTTTTACCATTGCGGCGGCGGTGTGGATGGCTTGCGCAAATCGGTCTGCGCCAATCTGTGGGGCGTGGTGATGGCTTACATCGCGCTGCTGTTGATCACCCAAGTCGACTCGGGCTTGCCGGGGGTGCTCTGGCCATCGCTGGTAGTCGGGATAACTGCGGGCATCCTGGTGATGGGGGCGAAAATCGAGGCGTTCAGCATCATCCCCGCCACAGTCTACGGCTATGCCTCGACCGCGGGCTACGGCTTGTTATCGGGGGCATCGTTGACCGCGCTGACGGCGGCCAATCCGCTGATCTGCGTCGCGGTTTCTCTGGTGATTGGCGGTGTGTTCGGTTTGGTGTCCGAACGTTTCGCTGCTATGCTGAAACGGCCTGAGACTCGGGCCTCAGAAGTTTAACCCAGCACATGGGCGGGGCAGGTGGGTTTGACCGACCTGCCCCGCCTGTTCAGCCTACGCGCAACTCTATGGAGAAACGCATCATGTCAAATCTCATCCATGCGATGATCCGCGTTTTGGACGAAGCGCGCTCTATCTCGTTTTATGAACAAGCCTTCGGGCTGCATGTCGCGGATCGCTTGCCGTTTGACACCTTCACGCTGGTCTATCTCAGCAACCCCGAATCCGAATCCAATTTTGAACTTGAGCTGATCATCAATTCCGGGCGCACCGAGCCTTACAACATCGGTGATGGCTATGGCCATTTGGCGCTGTCGGTCGCCGATCTTGAGGCCGCGCATAGCCGTCTGACAGCCGCTGGACTCGCCCCCCGCAAGATCGTGGAATTTGCCCCGGCGGGTGAGGTTATTGCGAAATTCTTTTTCATTGCCGACCCGGATGGCTACCAGATTGAGGTGCTGCAGCGCGGGGGGCGCTACCGTTAGACCGCAAACTGGCTCGGCTAAAAAGCCAAACGGGCCGGACGCAGCTCCATCCGGCCCGCAGCAATTATAGGTATCGCAATCATAGATATCGCGTCAGATCTGGCGTCCAATCAGACGGTCCACCGAATACCGCCCCGCGCCGTTCAGCGCGAAAAACAACGTCACGCTGGCCCAGATGATCGAAAGCTCGGCGCCTTTATAGCCCTGATCTAGCTGGACCCAGTGGAACCACACCGTCACCAGCAGCACCACGGTTGTCGCCAAAGCGGCGGGACGCGTCAGCAAGCCCACAATCAACAGCAAACCACCAAAGAACTCGGTCGCAGCCAAAGCGGTGGCCCACAACCAGCCCGGATAAAACCCGATGCTCTGCACCATCTCGACCGCGCCCAGCGGATCCTGGATTTTCGGCCAGCCGTGTATCACGAAAGCCACGCCGACCACGACGCGCAGCAGCGTCTCGGCCAAGGGCGCAAGCCGCGCGTAAACCGGCGCAAGCGCGGGGATCACATAGCGGGCATCGCCGCTGTTTTGAGTCGTATTAATCATGTCATATCTCCTAAAACCGCGCATCCGGTCTTTCCGGGGCGGCACTGAAATCGGTTTGGCCCCAAAGGACCAGCACAGCTTTCAGACAGAGACTCGCGGCGGTTTCCAAGGCGCGACAGGTGAGGATTTCGGCTTGCCCAACGCCAACTCGGTCGAAACTGCAACGCATGCGCCATCCCGATCAACCGTCACATCGCCCAGCAAAATCGCATCGAAGCACTTCTTGCCAAGCGCATCGCCAGAGGCCTCGGCAGTCGCCCGCAGCGCAGGATCCATGCACATCTCAACGCTTGAAAGCTTCAAACAACCGCTGCCAGAATGCTGCACCCCCGCCGTGCCAAGCGCTGCCACAAGGGCGACGACAACGAGCAGATGGATCAATCGGAGTAGCAAAGACATGCAGGACTTTTCGGTAAGGGCAGCGCCCTCATACCAGTAAAGCCCGCGGGCGGCCAGTAGGGCGGGTTTCGCCATCCGGCCAGAAGGCTACTTTGGGCGCGACAACAGGGCCGCGCCCAAAGCCTGTGTTTAGCTTACTTCACCTCGGCCTTGACCTTATCGACATCCGCCGTGGTCATCTCGCCAATCGTGGTGACTTTGCCATCCACGATCTGCCACAGCCGGAACGGCCCCGAGATATCGCCGTATTGGTCGAAATTCACCGGGCCAATCACCCCCTCATAGCGGATCGCCTTGCCGTCTTTGATCAACGCCAGCGCCTTGGTGAATTCTTCCTTACCTGCATAGATCACCTCACCCGCCGGATCGACCGCCTTGCGCAACGCCTCTGGCAGTTTCGCCGCATCCGGCCCGCCCGCGATGGCGATGGCCAGACCCACCAAAGCGCCCGCATCATAGGAACGGTCAGCCGCAGGGGCTGCCGGGTCCAGCCCCGAGAACGCATTGTAGTTGGCATTGAAATACTCGGTCGAGGCCGAAGCCACGCTGCCCGATGAGGTGCCATAAGCGTTGCCCAGGTATTCCTTGCCGACAGCGGCCACGAAATCATCCGAGTTCATGCCATCATTCAATAGGAATTTCTGCACCCCGCCTTGGCTGATCCATGTCCGCGCGATGGTGGCCCCATCGACCGGATCCGAGATCAGATACAACGCATCCGGCTCGCCCGCCAAAGCGGCGGTGACTTCTGACGCATAGCTGGATTGCTTGGCGTTGTAAGGCGTGACCGAAACCACCGTGCCCCCCAAAGCCGTGTAAGGGGCGGTAAATTCCTTCACCAGATTGACGCCGAAGTCGTTGTTCTGATGGATGATCACGATTTTCTTCATGCCCTGATCCATCGCGAACTTCGCCGCTGCCACGCCTTGCAGCGCGTCCGAAGTGATGGTGCGGAAGAACACGCCATTGGTTTTGCCGTCTTTGCCAAGTTCGGTCAGCGTCGGCGAGGATGAAGCAGGCGAGACTTGCAGCACCTTGGCTGGCCCCGTGACCGAAGTCAGGATCGGGATCGACATCGGGCTGATAATGCCGCCGATGATCGCAGGCACATGCGCCACCTGCACCAGTTGCGTTGCCGCATCCACCGCCAAGTTTGCTTGCGTCTGGCTGTCGCGGGTGTCGGTTTTCAGCGTGCAACCCGCCACACCCCCGGCATCGTTCAGATCGCGGAACGCCATCTCAACCGATTTCGCCCCGGCTTGTCCGTAAGCCCCGGCCTCACCCGTCAGCTCAAGCACCAGCCCGACGGTGATATCGCAGGCCTGAGCGCCGAGCGGCATCAGCGCCAAGGTAGCGCTGGCTAGAAGTAACTTTCTCATGTTGTCCTCATCTGTTGAATTGGCCTTTTGTTATCCGCGCAGGAACAGGCAACTCTGCGCGCCAGCGCCCGGTCAGGACGCCTTATTCAGATTGTATTTGATGATCTGGCCGTGCCTCCCCTGACGGTCACGCTCCAACGTATAGGTGTCGCCTTCGGGGACATGGCCCTGCGCCAGCACCGCTGCGATTTCCGCGCGGTCTTGCGCTGTCAAAGCCAACCCCGCCACCTTCAAATTCTGCGCCAGATGGCTGCGATTGCGTGCCCCCACAATCACCGCCGCGACGGCTGGCCGATCCAGCATCGCAGCACTGGCGACGGTGGCGATATCGGTGTCATGCCGATCCGCGATCCCCCGCAAGCAGCGCAGCAAGGCCTGAAACAACGCCCAGCCGCCAAAATCATCGATGATCAGCTTGTATTTGGTCAGCGAGCGGTTTTCCAATGGATGCTCCGGCTCGGTCACACCCAGCCAGCGATCCCCCAAGAACCCGCCCGCCACGGTGCCATAGCAGAAAATCCACATGCCATTTGCGCTGGCCGCCTTGGCCATCAACCGCTCCGCCCGCGTATCCAGCAGCGAATACTGCACCTGCATCGACAACAAAGGCACCCCGGCCTCGATAATCTCCAGCGTGCGGGCGGTGTCGAAATTGGTGCCGCCGATCTGGTCAACCTTTCCTTCCAGCCGCATCTCATTCAGCCAACCCACGGCCTCCAGATACCGCGGCACCGCGTAGTCCCACCAATGGAACTGCACCAGATCCAACCGCTTCATCCGCAGCCGTGACAGCGAGGTTTCCACGCTGCGCCGGATGCTGGCACGATCCACCACTGCCAAAGCCGCCAAATCCGGCACCAGTTTGGTATGCACCTTGATCCGCGCCAAAGCCTCGGCCCCGCGCTGATTGCCATAAGCGGTGCGGAACGCGCCGATCAATTCCTCAACACCCGTGTAAATATCCGCACAGTCAAAGCTGGTGATCCCGGCATCAGCGAAGGCGATCATATCATCGACCTGCTGCGCTGCATCTACCGGGCCATGCCCGCCCGCCAACTGCCAGCCACCGCGAATGACCCGCGAGGTGGTATAGCCGGGGCGCAACTCTAGGGTTGGAACGCTCATTCTGCGGACTCCTCAGGCAAAGGAACGGCGGTGGTATCAGCATGCGAGAACCGCCGCTTGCCCAACCGGGTGATGCGCAGCCGCGACGGGCAGTGCGGATCAGGGCAGGCCACCTCGGCGTCCGAGGTCATCCAGTCATTCGGATGCGTCACCCGCTGTTTGGCGGGCAACAAAGGCAGGATCGACGCCAGTGAATAGATCGAGAAACTTTGCCCCGGCGGCATGTGCAACTGCTCACCCCGCAACTCAAACCAATCGCCGACGGTGCCGCAGTAAATCTTCGCCCCCTCAGGAGCCACCAATTCCACCCGCAGATCGTAAAGCTCAAACTCATCCATCATGCGACCCTTTCAAACGTGATCTCACAAGCTCCAGAACGCCGGATTCTCCCACAAGCTTCGGCCAAAGCCACGCGATCTTCCGAGCGCACCTGTGCCACAACCGACCCCGCCAGCCAGCCAATCGGAAACAGCATCCGAGCGCCGGGGCCATAAAACAGCCCGATGTCAAAGATCGGATCAGGATTGCCCCCCCACATCCGCGCCGGCACATAGGCCAGCACAATATCCCCCGGCTGCGGGTGCAACGTCGCATTCTCGGGCGGCAATGCAGTCTCGGGCGCGCTGAAATGCGCCGTGGGGATCGGGCAGGAAATCTCTGGCCCGGTCCACATCGCATGAATCCCCGGCACCACGCGCGGGGTTTCCAGATAGCGCCACAGGAAAGCCGCGTTGACCGGAGCTTTCTCGGGGCTCAACACCGCCAAAATATCCATACCCGAGGCTGCGTGGCTGATGCGAATAGAATTCATGCGGCGATCTCCTTCGACAAAAGTTTCTTGCGCAAAAACGCAAAGGGGCGGCTGATATCGGCGACCAAAGCCTCCCGCGCGGCTTGCGCGCGGCCATTGGCCAAGGCGTCGATCATGTTCAGATGGAAATGCGCCGAGTCACTTTCCCCCGCTTCGGAAAACGCGAAAATCGCCGCCCGCGTGCAGGGACCGGATTGCAGCCACAGGCTTTCGATCATCGGGATCAGCACGGGCGAGCCGCAGGCATTGTAAATCTCAAAGTGAAACGCCTGATTGAGGGCAGCTTCCTGATCTACCGTTGCCGGATCGCCATCCAGCCGCAGCACTTGCCACTCCGCCATATAGGCCCGCAACGTGGCGATGATCGCTGGTGTCATCCGGGGGGCAGCCAAAGCAATCGCCTCGCCCTCAATCAAAATCCGCGTGCGCAGCAAATCGTCAATCCGCTCCAGCGTCATTGGCGGCACCCGGATGGATCGGTTCGGCAGCGCCTCTAACGCGCGTTCACTGATCAGGCGCCCCAAAGCATCGCGGACGGGCATGGTCGAGGTCATCAGCGCATCCGACAACTGCCGGATCGTCACCACTTGCCCCGGCGCGAACAGGCCGCTGACCAAAGCGCGGCGCAACTCGGTATAAACCCGATCCTGCACGCTTTCGCGCCCCACCGGGGCCAGCGTCAAACCTGTGTCACCAACCGCCATCTGAACCTCACGAATCATCTTGCTAGATCAAATTAGACGCTCATACTGTGATCAAATCAAGTGTGATCACAGATCAAACATCAAGGTGACCATGACAGTTCTGGAAGCGATCAATGTGTCCAAACGGTTCGGCGGCATCACTGCCGTTGATCAGATGTCATTCTCGGTGGCTTCGGGTGAAATCCTTGGCCTGATCGGACCAAACGGCGCGGGCAAGACCACGATGTTCGACCTGCTGGCAGGCTCGGTTGCAGCTACCTCCGGGCAAATCAAGCTGATGGGGCAGGATGTGACGAAATCCCCCGCGCATCGGCGCTTGGCCGGGGGGATGGGTCGCACCTTCCAAATCCCGCGCCCGTTTCCCGAACTCTCGCTGCTCGATAACATGCTGCTCGCCCGCCAGGGCCAAAGCGGCGAACGCCTGTGGGCCAATTTCACCTCGCCCCGCCGTATCGCCGCCGAGGAACGCGCCGCGCGTGACAAGGCTTTGGGCCTGCTGGACGTTGTCGCCCTGCGCCGATTGGCCGATGATCCGGCGCGTATTCTGTCGGGTGGTCAGCGCAAATTGCTGGAACTCGCCCGCGTGATGATGGCCGACCCCAAGGTGGTCTTGCTGGATGAACCCGCCGCAGGCGTAAATCCCACCCTGCTGGAAGTCCTGATCGACCGCATCCGCGAAATCAACGCCAACGGCGTCACCTTCGTTTTGATCGAGCATAACATCGACATGGTCACCCGCCTTTGCCACCGCATACTGGTGATGGCTTCAGGCTCTATGCTCTGCGAAGGCGCGCCCGACGAAGTCGCCCGCGACCCCCGCGTGATTGAAGCCTATCTCGGAGGAACCCCCGCATGAGCATCCTCGATGTGCCCATCCTTGACGTAAGGGACCTGATCGCAGGCTATGAACCGGGGCTCTCCATCGTCAAAGGCGCGTCGATCCACGCCGATGAGAAAGAAATCGTGGTGATCCTCGGCCCCAACGGCGCCGGAAAATCCAGCTTTATCAAGGCCATCGCGGGCCTTGTTCCCATCACCGGCGGCGAAGTCCTGCTAGACGGCAAAGACATAACCTACGGAGCCGCCCACCTGCGCGTCCGCCAAGGTCTCGCCTTCGTGCCGCAAACCGAAAACATCTTTCCCCTGATGACGGTTGAGGAAAACCTCCGCGTCGCAGGCGGCGTTCTGCCCCGAGCCGAGGTTCAATCCCGCATCGACGAAACCTACACCATGTTCCCCGACCTCGCCCGCCAACGCAAACTCGCCGCAGGCAGCCTTTCCGGCGGTCAGCGCCAAATGCTCGCCGTAGGCCGCGCCCTGATCGTGCATCCCCGCGTGTTGATGCTGGATGAACCCTCAGCGGGCCTGTCGCCGAAATTCGTCGAAATGGTCTTCACCCGTCTCAATGAAATCCGCCGCGCCGGCCTCACCATCGTCTTGGTCGAACAAAACGCCCGCGCCGCGCTTGCCATCGGCGACCGCGCCTATGTGCTGGTCGAGGGCCGCGAAGCCCACGAAGGCCGCGCCGCCACCCTCTGGGACGATCCCGTGGTGGCAGAACTCTACCTTGGCCAGCGGAGGCACGCATGAACCTGCAATTCATCGTAGACGGTCTAATCTCCGGCAGCCTGATCGGCCTCGGTGCCATCGGCATCACGCTCACCTATTCCATCCTGCGCTTTTCCAACTTCGCCCACGGTGATTTCATGGCCTGGGGCGCTTACGGCACTCTTAGCGTCGTCGCCGCCATCGGCGCACTCGTCGGTACTACCGCCCCAATCGGCGTACTCTCCTTCGGCTGGCCGCTCATCGCCGCCACCCTAGCAGGCATGACCCTCACCGCCTGCCTCGCCCTCTTGCTCGACTGGCTGCTGTTCGCCCGCCTGCGCGACAAGGGCCAGTCGATCATCGTCGTCATGGCCTCCTTCGGCGCATCCATGGCCCTGCGCAGCCTGCTCGAATTCATCTTCACCTCCAGCCCGACCTACTTTTCACGCGGCATCCAAATGGCCATCCCGGTGGGCTTTGGCATCCGCATCACCCCCGATCAAATGGTGATGCTGGCGACCACGATCGTCCTCGTCACCGCCATGCACCTGTTCATGTCGCGCAGCCAAACCGGACGCGAGATGCGCGCCTACAGCCAGAACCCTGCGCTTGCCCGCGTCGTCGGCATCGACACCGCCCGCGTGGTGCGCGCCACATGGATCATCGGCGCGGCCCTCGCCTGCGCGGCGGGAGTCATGGTTGGCATCCTCGTGCAAATCCGCCCGCTGATGGGCCTAGACTTGCTGCTGCCAATGTTCGCCGCAGCCATCCTCGGCGGCATCGGATCGGTTCCCGGAGCGGTGCTCGGAGGCCTCATCATCGGCCTGTCCGAAGCCGCCGCCGTGCAACTGATCGGCGCGGAATGGCGCGCTGCTGTCGCCTTCGCCATCCTGATGGCGGTGCTTCTCGTCCGCCCGATGGGCTTGTTTGGAAGGGCAGAAAGATGATCGACTTACTTGGCTACGGCGCGTTCTTCATGTCCAGTGCCTTGATTTTCGGCCTGATCGCCTTGGGCCTCAACCTGCAATGGGGCCAAACCGGGCTGTTCAACGTCGGCATCGCGGGCTTCGTCGCGATCGGGGCCTATACCTCGGCCATCCTCACCACGCCCGACACAGCCGACCGCATCGGCGGTTTCGACTGGCCAATCCTCGCAGGCTGGCTTGCCGCCGCAATAGTCACCGCCGCCGCCGCCGCCTTCACCGGATTTGCCACGCTGCGATTAAAATCCGACTACCTCGCCATCACCACCTTCGGCGTCGCCGTGGTCGTGCAACTGGTGGCGCTGAACGCCCAATCCCTCACCGGAGGCCCCTTCGGCGTCGCCTTCATCCCGCGCCCCTTCGCGGGTCTGCAAGACCAACCGGCGCTGTTCAATTTCATCAACCTCGGTGTGATCGCCGCTGTCACAATCGCCGTCTACCTCGCCCTCGAACATCTCTCGCGCAGTCCGTGGGGCAGGGTACTGAAAGCGCTACGAGAAGACGAACGCGCCGCGATCTCCTTGGGGAAATCCGCGCGATCTTACCGCATCCAAGCCTTCGCCGCAGGCGGTGCCGTCATGGGCCTCGCCGGGGCCGTGCAAGCGCATTTCATTGGCTTCATCGCCCCGAACGGCTACCTGCCGACCCTGACCTTCCAAGTCTGGGCGATGCTGATGGTCGGCGGATCAGGCTCCAACCGGGGCGCAATCCTTGGCTCGGTCGTGGTTTGGGCAATCTGGGTCGGGGCAGGGGCCTTCAGTGCCGCCGTGGTGCCGGGCGATTGGCAAGCCCGCGCGGCATCGCTGCAAATCGTCGCCATTGGCGTGATGCTCTGCCTGATCCTGCTCTGGCGTCCGCAAGGCTTCTTCGGCCCGCAAGGCCTGTTCGGAAAACGCCGCTCATAATGAACCCCGAACCCGCAACCCTCTGGCACGCCACCGCCGCGCCCGCAGCCTTGCGTCCCACAGCGCAAGGCGAGATTACCACAGACCTGCTGATCATCGGCGGCGGTTTCGCGGGCTTGTCCACCGCCTTGCACGCCGCTGAAGCAGGTCTAAAAGTGGTGTTGCTGGAAGCCAACCAAATCGCCCATGGTGCCACAGGCCGCAACGCGGGCTTCATCGTGCCGAACTTTGCCAAGGTTGATCCCGAAGCCGTCCGCGCCGCTCTGGGCGAAGGCAAAGGCACCCAACTGGTGCAAATGGCAGCAGGCAGCGCCGACTTGGTGTTCGATCTGATTCAGCGCCACGCCATCAGTTGCGACGCGAAGCGCTCCGGTTGGATACAACCCTCACACTCCCCCGCAGCCCTGAACCGTGCCAAAGATCGTGTCCGGCAATGGTCCGCCGAGGGTCGCCCAGTCGAATTCCTATCCGCCGCGGCCGTGCAAACCCTAACCGGAGCGCAGGGCTGGCTTGGCGGCTGGATCGACCATTCCGGCGGCGTGTTGAACCCCGTCGCCTATGCCCGCGGTCTGGCCCGCGCCGCCGAGAAAGCGGGCGCGCAACTCCACGAATCCTCCCGCGTCACGAGCCTCACCGCCACGCCCGAAGGCTGGCAGGCCCGCACCGAAACCGCGACAATCCGAGCCCGCCGCGTTGTCAACGTAACCAATGCTTACGCCGATGGCCTGATCCCCGGCCTCGCCCACAGCTTTTTCCCGCTGAAAGTGTTCCAGATCGCCACCGAACCCTTGCCGCAATCTGTCCGCGAACGGCTGCTGCCCGGCGGCCAATGCGTCTCCGACAGCCGCCGCAACCTGTTCACCTTCCGCTTCGATGCTGCCAATCGCCTGATCACCGGCGGGATGCACATTCTTGGAATAGGGGCTGACGTCCGCGTGCCCAAAACCATCCACCGCCGCATGGCCCAAATGCTCAACCTGCCCGACCTGCCGCCGCTGCAATACGCATGGTCCGGCATCGCCGCCGTGATGCCCAACTTCCTGCCCCGCCTGATCACGCCAGCGCCCAACCTGATCGCAGGCATTGCCTGCAACGGACGTGGCATTGCGATGACCACCGCGATGGGCCGCGAGCTTGCACAATGGGCGACAGGCAGGCCGCCTGAGGCGCTGGCGATCCCGGTAAGCACTCCCGCGCCGATCCCCCTGCACGCCCTGATGCGCCACGCCCCCAACGCTTTGCTGCCGATCAGCCAGTTGCGCGACTGTATGGAAAGCCCGGCAGGACTGGGCCGCTAAAGCCCACCTACCCTACGCCGCCCCGGACTTGATCCGGGGCTTCATGCGTTTCGGGTCAGACCTTGAGGCCCCGGCTCTAGTCCGGGGCGGCGTAGAGTAAAATGGCAGCACCACGCAAAGATGAACGAGTTGTTAATGGGGGCCGCGTAACCCATTGATCTATATAAGAGCAGACCCCTGTCCACGCGTGGACAGTTCTATTTTCTCCGGTTCCGAAACTCCTCTGGCCTAATCCCCAACCGATTCACCTTATCATAAAACGTCTTCCTCGGCAGCCTAAGCCGCTCCATCGCCCGACTAACGTTCCCCCCACAAATCAACAATGCCTCCCTAATCACCCCCGCCTCATACCCCGCCATCATCTCCGCCAACCCCACCACTTCCTCGCCCACATTTCCGCCAAATGCAGGCAAGCCCAAAGCCACCGACTCCGCAAACTGCATCAATTCCCGCGCATTTCCCGGCCAACTATGGGTGGCCAACCTCGCCTGCGAAAGCGGCGTAATCTGTGGCACCGGCAGGTTCAGCCGCCCGCAAGCAGCCAGTAAGAAGTGCCGGAACAAGATCGCAATATCCCCGCGCCGATCCTTCAACGCAGGCACATGCAGGGTCACGCCCGACAGCCGATAATATAGGTCCGGCAGAAACTCCCCCCGCGCCACCATCGCGGCCAGATCAGCTTGAGAGGCCGCCAGAACATGCAAATCCACCGCCCGCGCAGCAGCGGCCCCCGTAGCCCAGACCTCACGCGCCTCGATGACATGCAGGATGCGGGCCTGCTGGGCGAGGCTCAACCGATCAATCCGGTCCAGAAACAACGTGCCGCGATGCGCCTTCTCCAGCCGCCCCACCAGCCGGGCATGGCGCGGCGCGCCGGGCTGGCCTGCCTCGGCGCCGATGAAATCCAGATCAAACCGCGCGGCGTCCAAGGCATCGCAGGCGACGTGCACGAAAGCGCGCGCGTGGCGCGGGCCTTCACGGTGGATCGCGCGGGCGAGCAGGGTTTTGCCCGCCCCGGATGGCCCGGTGATCAGCGCATCTACCCCCGCCTCGGCCAGCCGCGCCATCGTATCACGTAGGTGCACCATCGCGGTGCTGTCGCCCAAAAGCCGCCCATCTGCCACCGGAACCCCGCGCAGGGCGCGCAACTGGCGGTTTTCCAGCACCAAAGCGCGGGCTTGTGCTGCACGGCGCAGCGCCGCGGTCAGGGCATCCAATCCCACCGGCTTGGTCAGAAAATCCCAAGCCCCATCGCGGATCGCCGCCACTGCCATCGCGACATCGCCATGCCCGGTCAGCAGGATCACCGGCAGTTCGGGGTCCATCGCGCGGATATGGCGGAACAGCTCAAACCCATCCATGCCGGGCATCCGCACGTCTGACAGGACCACGCCGGGATAATCGGCATCAAGGCCCTGCAAGGCGGCAGCGGCCGAGGAAAACGCCTCGGGCTGAAATCCGGCGATACGCAGGCTCTGGGTCTGCGCCTCCAGCAGATCGGCGTCGTCATCGACAAGGCGGACCAAGGGCCGCGCGGTCATGCGCGGGTCAATCTGATGCGGAATGTGGCACCTTGATCGGGCAGGGGGGGATCGGCGGTCAATTCATTGCCCAGATCGCGGACGATGTCTTGTGCGATCACAAGGCCAAGGCCCAGACCATCGGGCTTGCTGGTGGCGAAGGGGGTGAACAGTTGTGCGGCGATGTCGGGGCGCAGGCCGGGACCGTTGTCGGCAACGCTGATCGTGACATGGGTTGCGTCGGCTGAGACGGTGATGCGGATTTCGGGGTCGGGCCGCCCCGCCAAAGCCTCTTGCGCGTTCTGGATCAGGTTGACCAAGACCTGTTCCAGCCGCACCGCTTCGGCCCGCACCATCAGATCAGGCGACGCGCCTTCGATCACCAACCGCGCGCCTTCAACCCGGCGGCGCGAAGCGGTTAGCATCACCGAGGCGTCGATGGCTTCTTTCACGCTGATAGAACCGACTTGCCCGGTCGCCTTACGGGCAAAGCCACGCAGATGGGTGGTGATCTGGCCAATGCGTTCCGACATCCGCACGATCTTGCCAAGGTTCTCTGTGACCTCGTTTTGCGCGGTGTTTTGCAAAGCCAGCGCGTTTTCGGCCAGCAGCCGGATCGTCGCCAACGGCTGATTGACCTCATGCGCGAGGCCCGCCGTGACCTGCCCCAAGGTTGCCAGCTTGTTGGCCTGCACCAGATCGGCCTGCATCCGCGCCAAACGCGCCTCGGCCGCGCGGCGTTCGGCCATCTCGGCGGTCAGATCGCGGGTGCGATCTTCGACGGCGCGTTGCAGATCGGCGGTGTAGCGGCGCTCGGTTGCAACTGCGTTCTGGGCCCGCCGCTTCGCCCGCCCCGCCCGCCAGATCAGCGCACCGAGGATAATCTCAAACCCTAACGCAGCCCCCGCAGCCAAAACCCCGGCCTGCCGCGCCGGGGCGATTGAGGTGCTGAGGGTGAGCGTCCAATCGGGCACCCCCGGCACCGGGCGGGTCATGTTCAGTCGGTCTTGCAGGCGTGGCATCGGCTTGAACCGTTCATCGCTGGCGGATGACAGCAACACTATGCCAGTGCTGTCGGTGACCCTCGTTTGATCGGGGCTGCGAGCCCAACTGGCTTCCAGCGCGTCAAACTCCATCTTGACGACCACGACGCCGACCACCGCCGCGCCGTCCGACACCACATGTGATAGATACAGACCGGGGCGTTTGCTGACTGTGCCAAGCGCGAATTCCAGGGCGGTGCCCTTGGCCATCGCATCGGTGAAATAACGCCGGAAACTATAGCTGGTGCCGACAAACGACACAGGCTCGTCCCAGTTCGAGGCCGCAATCGCGGTGCCTGTGATGTTGAGAAGATAGATCACATTGCTGCCGGTTTCCCCGCGCAACTGATCGAGTTTGCGCGAAACTCCCTGTTGCGCGCTGGTGGAGCCTAGCCGCAGGGCGTCTTTGACCAAGCCATCATCCGACAAGATTGCGGCGACCGCGCGCTGCGTCGCCAGCACACTTTCCAGTGCCTGCACCCGAGATTCCGCCGCAGCCGTGGCCTGTTCGCCCAGCCGCGACACAGCGCTTGCCTGACCGAAATAGAACACCAGCGCCAGCAGGCTAAGCGCGGCACTGGCAAGGATAAAGCGCGGAAGCGCGCGGTTCATGCGATGGATCATCTGCGGCCTGTTGTTCCTATTTCCACACTATCATTAAAAATATGTGTGGAAAAGCATACATATATTGATGCCGATCAGAACGAAAATCCTATGACATCAATGCATTGCCGCCAGTCGCCTCATTTCTACGCAGCCGAACGGCAGCCTGTCATCATAGCATCACAGATTCGTCATCCGCATGTTGGGAGGAGACCACAATGCAGATTAACACCACTTCCGTGGCGCAAGTGCCGCGTCCATTCTATCGCACGCTCTATTTTCAGGTCATCTTCGCCATCATTCTGGGTGCGTTGATCGGGCATTTCTGGCCAAGCGTCGGTGAGTCCCTAAAACCGCTTGGCGATGGCTTTATCAAACTGGTGAAAATGATCATCGCCCCGGTGATCTTTCTGACCATCGTCACCGGGCTTGCTGGCATGACCAGCCTGCGCGGTGTCGGATCGGTCGCGGCCAAGGCGTTCGGCTATTTCTTCGTGTTCTCGACACTGGCTCTGGTGGTTGGCTTGATCGTCGCCAATGTTGTGCAGCCGGGTGCTGGCATGAACATTGATCCGTCGACGCTGGATGCCTCTGCGGTGCAGGGCTATAGCGAGAAGGCGCATGAGACCACGGTGACGGGCTTTATGTTGGGCATCATCCCCGACACCATGGTTTCGGCCTTTGTCGATGGCAACATCCTGCAAGTGCTGTTCATCGCCATCCTGTTCGGCGTGGGCGTGATCCTGATTGGCGAGAAAGCGCGGCCCGTGGTCGATCTGTTTGAAACGGTCAGCCGCGTGGTGTTCCGCATTGTCGATATTCTGATGAAAGCGGCTCCGATCGGGGCGTTCGGAGCCTTTGCCTTCACTATCGGCAAATATGGCATCGGGTCGGTGGTGAACTTGGCGGCTTTGGTGGGCACGTTCTATCTAACCTCGGCCTTGTTCATCATCGTGGTGCTTGGCACGGTTTGTGCGCTGAACGGGTTCTCGATCTTCCGGCTGATCTCGTATCTCAAAACCGAGATTCTGCTGGTTCTGGGCACCTCGTCGTCTGAATCGGCGCTGCCTGCGCTGATGGAGAAGATGGAGCGCGCTGGCTGTGCCCGTCCGGTGGTGGGTCTGGTGGTTCCGACGGGGTATTCGTTCAACCTTGATGGCACCAACATCTACATGACTTTGGCCGCGCTGTTCATTGCACAAGCGACCAATATCGACCTGTCCTTGGGCGATCAGATCACGCTGCTTGCGGTGGCGATGCTGTCGTCGAAGGGTGCGGCTGGGGTAACGGGTGCGGGCTTTATCACGCTGGCCGCGACCCTGTCAGTGGTGCCGACGGTTCCGGTGGCAGGGATGGCGATCATCCTTGGGGTGGATCGTTTCATGTCGGAATGCCGCTCGATCACCAACTTCATCGGCAACGCGGTGGCGACGGTGGTGGTCAGCCGCTGGGAGAATGCGCTGGATCGCGGCAAGCTTAACGCAGCCCTGCGGGGGGAAGAACTGCCGAATTCGTTCGTGCCAGTGCAAGATCTGCACGCCCCAGCGGGTCTGCAACTCGGCGAGACAAGCGCTGACTAAACCCACGGCCTGACAGCTGAACATGCAAGACGCGGGGGCCAGTTTGGCTGCCCGCGTTGAGCATTTATAGGACCAGATGGCTGTACCGCCGCAAGCCCGCTGCCGATTAACGCGCGAGGGTTCTGCGGGGATACAGGGCAGGCTGCGGCGTTCGGTCTTGAACCCCCGCAGTTGCGGATGCAAAGCTGCGCTTCGGTCCAATCTGGGTAAATTTCCGGATAATCTGAAGCAAAAGGTGGCGGAGGGGCAACTTTCCGCAGGGTGTAGATGGCAGAGCAAGCGGTAAAAGCGCCGGATCAACAGCCGAAATTTGTCGAGGGCAACCTCTTTCGCCATATCACGGTGATGTCGCTTACCAATTCGGTCGGGCTGATGGCGATTTTCGCGGTCGATCTGATCAACATGGTGTTCATCTCGATGCTGAACCAAGAGGATATCACGGCGGCGGTGGGCTATGCCGGGGCGATCCTGTTCTTCACTACATCGTTCGGCATTGGCCTTTCCATCGCGGTTTCGGCGCTGGTGGCGCGCGCGGTGGGACAGCGTAATCT
This sequence comes from Cypionkella sp. PAMC25878, assembly GCF_058135695.1. NCBI lineage: Bacteria > Pseudomonadati > Pseudomonadota > Alphaproteobacteria > Rhodobacterales > Paracoccaceae > Cypionkella > Cypionkella sp. PAMC25878. The sequence continues at coordinate 2,234,167 of NZ_CM176871.1, forward strand.
GGTGATGGCGCGGGAGAAGGCCACCAATGGCATGATCCTCGGCATCGGCTTTGGCATCATCTTTGCCGCCGTGGTTTGGGCGTTTCTGCCGGGTATTGTCAGCCTGTTGGGCGCGGTGGGGCGCACCCACGCGCTGACCGTGCATTTCTTGCGCATCGTCATTCCGGCGCAACCCTTTCTGATGGTGGGCATGATCGGCGGCGCGATCCTGCGCAGCCATGGCGACGCCAAGCGGGCGATGGCGGCGACTTTGTGGGGTGCGGCGGCCAATGCGGTGCTGGACCCGATCCTGATCTTTGGGCTGCATATGGATCTGACCGGGGCGGCAATCGCCTCTGTGGTGTCGCGGATCGTGATTGCAGGTGTGTCGCTGGTGCCGGTGATCCGGCATCACGGCGGTTTTGACAGACCGTCGGTTGAGGGGCTGAAGGCGGACCTCGCGCCAGTCTATGCCATTGCCGGGCCTGCGATTTTAACCCAAGTCGCCACCCCTTTGGGACAGGCGATGGTGACCCGCATGGTGTCGGGCTATGGCGAGGCTGCGGTGGCAGGCATGGCGATCGCCGGGCGGTTGACCCCTGTGGCGCTGGGGGTGATCTTTGCACTGTCGGGCGCGATTGGGCCGATCATCGGGCAGAATTATGGGGCCGGTCGGATGGACCGGGTGCGCCAAACCTTCCTCGATGGGCTGAAGTTTACGGCCATCGTCGTTGCCATCGTCACGGTGATCCTGTTCGCCCTCCGCGCACCGATTGCCGATCTGTTCCACGCGCAGGGGCTGACTCGCGATCTGGTCTATCTGTTCTGCGGCCCGCTGTGTCTGCTGTTTTTCTTCAACGGCGCAATCTTCATGGCCAATGCCGCCTGTAACAACTTAGGCAAACCCTTGATGTCGACCCTGATCAACTGGGGCCGCCACACCATCGGCACCGTGCCGTTCGCATGGTGGTTCTCACACTATTGGGGCGCGCAAGGCGTGCTGATCGGGCAGGCCTTGGGCGGGGTGATCTTTGGCATCCTCGGTGTCTGGCTGGCCTATCGGATGATTTTGGCCACGCCAGCGCGGATTTAGGCGTGTCGTAAAGCAGGTGCATACCGTCGCATTCTTTTCACTTGCAAGCCCCACAGCCTCTGCGCTAGCTAAAGGCATCAGGATCGGGAGAATCCAGTAGGAAACTTCTGGTGCCGAAGGAGCAACCGCCCCGGTAAACTCTCAGGCTCAAGGACCGTTCTGATAACAGACTCTGGAGAGTGGTGCCACAGCACCCGCCGAAGGGATAACGATCTCAGGCGCCCAAGTTGGGTATAGACAGAGGGGGCATCGAGGGGTGGGGATTGGCCCGCCTGATCGGTGCCGGATTCCGTTTCCGGCAGTTATGGGGGCGGCTTTGGCCGAAGAATTGTTAAGATTGGGTCTGCATGATCTGCATATCAGCTTGGGCGGCAAAATGGTGCCGTTCGCGGGCTATGAGATGGCGGTGCAGTATCCCGCAGGCGTGATGAAAGAACACCTGCACACCCGCGGCGCTGCGGGGTTGTTCGATGTCAGTCATATGGGGCAAGTGATCTTGCGCCCGAAAACCAGCTATGAAGCCTTGGCCTTGGCCTTCGAAGCGCTGATGCCCGTCGATGTGCTGGGCGTGGCGCAGGGTCGCCAGCGCTATGGGCTTTTCACCAATGAAACTGGCGGCATTCTCGACGATCTGATGTTCGCCAATCGGGGCGATCATATCTTCGTCGTGGTCAATGCCGCCTGTAAGGCTGCCGATATCGCGCATATGCAGGCGTATTTGTCGGAGGACGCCGAGGTGATCCCGGTCACGGATCGCGGCCTTCTGGCGCTGCAAGGCCCGCAGGCCGAGGTGGCTTTGGCGCGGCTGGTGCCCGGAGTGGCTGCGATGCGCTTCATGGATGCAGCCATGTTGCCGTGGCAGGGCGGGGATCTGTGGATTTCCCGCTCGGGCTATACCGGCGAGGATGGCTTTGAAATCTCGGTCCCTGACGCGCACCTGCGCAGCTTTGCTGAGGCGCTGCTGGACCAGCCCGAAGTCATGCCCATCGGCCTCGGCGCGCGCGACAGCTTGCGGCTGGAAGCGGGCCTCTGCCTCTACGGCCATGACATCGATACCACGACCAGCCCGGTGGAGGCGGGCCTGACCTGGGCGATCCAGAAGGCCCGCCGTGCAGGTGGCGCACGCGCCGGCGGCTTCCCAGGCGAAGCGCGTATCCTGCAAGAACTGGCGGAAGGCCCCGAGCGCAAGCGCGTCGGCTTGCGCCCTGAAGGCCGTGCGCCGATGCGCGAGCATACTGATCTGTTCACGCCCGATGCCACGCCTTTGGGCCAAGTCACCTCGGGCGGCTTTGGCCCAAGTGTCAACGCGCCGATTGCAATGGGCTATGTCGCAGCCGCGTTTGCCAGCCCGGGCACCGCACTCGAAGGCGAGGTGCGCGGCAAGCGCCTGCCTGTCACCGTCGCGACCATGCCTTTCCATCCAACCACCTACAAACGCTGAGGACGTCAGATGAAATACACAAAAGATCACGAATGGCTGCGCGTCGAGGGCGATGTGGTGGTTGTCGGCATCACCGAACATGCCGCAACCGCGCTGGGCGATGTGGTGTTTATTGAGCTGCCCGAAGTGGAAACCGTGGTCGCCGAAGGTGACGAGGTTTGTGTGATTGAAAGCGTCAAAGCAGCGTCGGATATTCTGGCTCCGCTGGATGGCGAGATCACCGAGGTCAACACAAAACTGGTCGATAACCCGTCCTTGGTGAACGAAGACCCGACCGGGGCCGCTTGGTTCTTCAAGATCAGGATCGACGATCTGTCGGTGCTGGATGCCTTGATGGACGAAGACGAATACAACGATCTGATCGGCTGATCGGCTGATCGGGGCGTCAGGCCCGCAAGATTTCTGCGAACATTCTGGCCCCCGATTCCCGGGGTCTGGTTCTTGCATCCAAAGGGGAGCGCCATGAGCTTCACACCCGTTGACTATGATCCCTACGATTTCGCCAACCGCCGCCATATCGGCCCCTCGCCGTCCGAGATGGAGGCGATGCTGAAAGTGGTCGGCGTGGCTGACCTTGACGCGCTGATTGATGAAACCGTCCCCGCCTCAATCCGCCAAAGCATTCCTTTGGGCTGGGCCCCGCTGTCGGAACATGACCTGCTGGCGCGGATGCGCGCGGTGGCTTCGCGCAACAAGGTGATGACCAGCCTGATCGGGCAGGGCTATTATGGCACCGTCACGCCGCCCGCGATCCAACGCAATATTCTGGAAAACCCAGCGTGGTACACCGCCTATACCCCCTATCAGCCCGAGATTGCACAGGGGCGGCTTGAGGCTTTGCTGAACTATCAGACCATGGTCGCCGATCTGACCGGGCTGCCGGTTGCCAATGCTTCGCTGTTGGATGAAGCCACAGCGGCGGCAGAGGCGATGACCATGGCCGAGCGTGTAGCCAAGTCGAAGGCAAAAAAGTTTTTCGTGGACGAGCATTGCCATCCGCAAACCATCGGTGTGATCGAAACCCGGGCCAAGGCTTTGGGCATTGAGGTGGTGGTCGGCGATCCAGATGCGATGCAGGCCAGCGACGTGTTCGGCGCGATTTTCCAGTATCCCGGCACTTGGGGCCATGTCCGCGATCTGACGCCGTGGATTGAGGCTTTGCACGCCGCCAAAGCGGTGGCGGTGGTGGCCACCGATCTCCTCGCCCTATGTATGTTGCGCGAACCGGGAGCGATGGGGGCTGATATTGCCGTCGGCTCCAGCCAGCGCTTTGGCGTGCCGTTGGGCTACGGCGGGCCACATGCCGCGTTTTTCGCCTGCAAGGACGAGCATAAACGTCAGATGCCGGGGCGGATCGTCGGCGTCTCCATCGACTCGCATGGCAACAAGGCCTACCGTCTGTCGCTTCAAACCCGCGAGCAACATATCCGGCGCGAAAAGGCGACTTCCAACGTCTGCACCGCGCAGGCTTTGCTGGCTGTTATGGCCAGCATGTATGCGGTGTTCCACGGGCCGCTGGGTCTGCGCGCGATTTCCGAGCGGGTGCATTCGCTGACCGTGCGTTTGGCGAAAGCCCTACGCGATGCTGGGGCGACCCTGCCGCAAAAGCAGTTCTTTGACACCATCACCGTTGAGGTCGGCGTCGGCCAAGCCGGGATTCTGGCGGCGGCACGGCTGGAGGGGCTGAACTTCCGCAAAGTCGGGCGCGATCATATCGGGATTTCGCTGGATGAAACCAGCAACGAAGACGTGCTGCGCCGGGTGCTGCGGGCATTTGGGATTCAGGACTCGCCCCCCGCGAAGGCAGAACTGGGCTTTGCCGAGGCGATGCTGCGGGAAACGGAGTATCTGACCCATCCGGTGTTCCACATGAACCGCGCCGAGTCGGAGATGATGCGCTACATGCGCCGCCTGTCGGATCGAGATTTGGCGCTGGATCGTGCGATGATTCCACTCGGGTCTTGCACGATGAAGCTGAACGCGGCGGCGGAAATGATGCCGATCACTTGGCCGGAGTTTGGCTCGCTGCATCCCTTCATCCCCGCCGATCAGGCCTTGGGTTACCGCGAGGCGATTGAGGATTTGTCGGGCAAGCTGTGCGAAATCACTGGCTATGATGCGTTCTCGATGCAGCCGAACTCGGGCGCGCAGGGCGAATATGCCGGGCTTTTGACGATCTCGGCCTATCACCGTGCCCGTGGTGAGGGCCATCGCAACATCTGCCTGATCCCGGTATCGGCGCATGGCACCAATCCGGCCTCCGCCCAGATGGCAGGGATGGAAGTGGTGGTGGTGAAGGCCATGCCGAACGGTGACGTGGATGTGGAAGATTTTCGCGCCAAAGCGGCAGCGGCAGGCGCGAATTTGGCGGCTTGCATGATCACCTATCCGTCCACGCATGGGGTGTTTGAAGAAACCGTCCGCGATATCTGCCGGATCACCCATGAGTGTGGCGGGCAGGTTTATCTCGACGGTGCGAATATGAATGCGCTGGTGGGGCTGGTGAAACCGGGGGAAATCGGCTCGGATGTCAGCCACCTTAACCTGCACAAAACCTTCGCGATCCCGCATGGCGGCGGCGGGCCAGGGATGGGGCCGATTGGGGTGAAATCGCATCTTGCGCCGTTCCTGCCGGGACATTCTGAAACGGGGGGTGACGAGGGGCCGGTTTCGGCGGCACCTTATGGCAGCGCCTCAATCCTGCTGATCTCATGGGCCTATTGTTTGATGATGGGCGGTGAGGGACTGACGCAGGCGACGCGGGTGGCGATTTTGAACGCCAATTATATCGCGGCACGGCTGAAAGGGGCGTATCCGATCTTGTTCATGGGCAACAAGGGGCGGGTGGCGCATGAGTGTATCTTGGATACGCGGCCATTTGCTGAGGTCGGGGTTACGGTGGATGATATCGCGAAGCGGTTGATCGACAATGGCTTCCATGCCCCCACGATGTCTTGGCCGGTGTCGGGGACGTTGATGGTGGAGCCGACGGAATCGGAAACCAAGGCCGAGATTGATCGCTTTATCACCGCACTTCTGGCGATCCGGGCGGAGATCAAGGCGGTCGAAGACGGTGAGATTTCCAGCGAGGACAGCCCGCTGCGGCACGCGCCGCATACGGTGGAGGACCTGGTTGCCGATTGGACCCGGAAATACCCGCGCGAGCAGGGCTGTTTCCCGCCGGGGGCGTTCCGGGTGGATAAATATTGGCCGCCGATTGGGCGGGTTGATAACGTCTATGGTGACCGGAATCTGATCTGTATTTGTCCGCCTTTGGAAAGCTATATGGAGGCGGCGGAGTGAGGGTCCCAACTCGGGACCTTTTGGAAGTGTTTGTTATCAGAGGCTTAGGGTTATCGATTTAACCCTTTGTTAAGAAATGGCCCCGCCGTCGCATCGGTGGGGCCATTTTCTTATGGCGCGGCAAAAAAGGGGTGCGTTGACCAAATCCGCCGAACCGCTTAGCAAAGCGCCATGAGCCTTCACGCGCCAAAATCCACCTTCACCGCAGGCCTTGTCACCGCCTTGCCGATTGCTTTGGGCTATTTCCCGATCGCGTTTTCGTTTGGCGTGGCCGCCACGCGGGCGGGGCTTTCGGGGCTAGAGGCGTTCGGGCTGTCGCTGATCATCTATGCTGGGGCCGCGCAGTTTCTGGCTTTGGCTTTGATCACCGGCGGCGCTCCGATCTTGGTTTCGGCGTTTACGCTGATCGCGATGAACATCCGGCATGTGCTGTATGGTCCGGCCTTGATCAAAAGGGTGGGGTCGGGCGCGCGCACCAAGCACGCTTGGGCTTGGGCGTTTGGGCTGACCGATGAGGTGTTTGGTGCCGCGCTGGGCGCATTGGCGCGGGGAAAAGTGGTATTTTCCGAGGCGTTCATGTTTGGTCTGGGGCTGGCGGCCTACGGGTCTTGGCTGTCGGGCACGGCTTTGGGGGCGTTTGCGGGCGGGGCTGCCTTGCAGGAGTATCCGGTGATTGACGCGGCCTTGGGTTTCATGCTGCCTGCGTTGTTTCTGGCGCTGCTGCTGTCGATCATCTCGCGGCTGCAACTGCCGGTGATTGCGGTGGCGATGGCGGCCACGGTGGCGGTGACGCTGGCGTGGTCGGGCACGGCTGGGATTTTGGCGGGCATGGTTGCGGGCGCGCTGAGCGGGTTGTTGGTGAGGCGCAATAATGCGGCTTGAGATTTTGACTCTGGCGTTGATCGTGGGGGCCTGCACTTGGGCGTTTCGGTTTTTTCCGACCAAGGCGGATTTGTCGGCGATCAAGCCCGATGGCGTGCTGGCGCGATTTTTGGCCTCAACCGGACCTGCGGCGATTGCTACTTTGTTTGTGGCTTCGTTGCTGCCGATGGTGAAGGGCGGCGTGCCACTGCCGTTGGTGATTGGCACGGCGTCGGTGCTGGCGGTTTATGCGGCCATGCGCTCGGTGGTGCTGGCGACGCTGGCGGGGTCGGTGGGTTATGGGCTGACGGTCTGGTTGCTTTAGCGGGATGCGCTTTAGGGTGATGGATACTCACCCTGCTTTAGGTCATAGTCGGGCCTAGGCCTTGTGCTAAAATGCGGGCGAACAGGAGATGATGATGTTGGAAATTGCAGCCGCGAAAGTGGTGGAAATTATTTACCTGTCGCGCGAAACCACAGCCTCGGCAGAGGCCGAATTGCGCGGCTTGCTGGATGCGTTGAACGTCGATGAAAAGGCGCATCTGACGGCGCTGGCTTGGGTCGGGCGCGGCACCTATACGGCAGATGAATTTGGTCAGGCGGTGGTGGTGGCGGAGGTTGAGGCCTCGGCCCCGACGGCGGAATATCTGCTGGGCATGACCGATCTTGCCGAGAATCTTGAAGCCGGGTTAGAAGCGATGGGCATTGATGTGACCGGCGAAGAAGAGGATTTGCTGTAAGCGATGGCAGACGCGGTGAAGCTGAGCTGTGCCACTTGCGGGCAGATGAACCGGGTCGCGGCGGATCGACTGGCGGCTGGGCCGAAGTGCGGCGCTTGCGGTGATCCGTTGCTGGATGGCCGGGTGATCGAGTTCGACGCGGGCGGGCATGACAAGGCGACGCGCGGCGATGAATTGCCGCTGCTGGTGGATTACTGGGCGCCGTGGTGCGGGCCGTGTCGGGCGATGGCACCGGAATTTGTCAAGGCGGCCAAGGCGTTGCAGGGCCGCGCCCGTTTGGCCAAGCTGAACACCGAGGATAATCCGCAGATCGCGCAGCGGGCGCGGATTCAGGGGATTCCGGCGCTGGTGCTGTATCGGCGGGGCCGCGAGGTGGCGCGGCTGGCGGGCGCGCGTCCGGCCAGTGAGATCGTGGCGTTTGTGCAGAACAATCTGGGGTAGCCGCGTCGCAAGCCATGCGGCGAAAAGCATTAGGATGTCTTGGCGGTAAGCGGTGTAAGATCGCCGCACAACACCGGAGTGCCGATGGCGAATTTCGACTTCACTGCATGGTCAAAGCTGTCACTGGTGCAGCAATTCGCGCTGGCGGGCGGCGTGGTGATGTTGGTCTCGGCGGGTTTGGGCGGGTCTGTCGTCTCAAACCGTATCGAGGAGGTGGTGGTGCGCAACACCGCCAATGCCACGGCGCTGTATATGGAAAGCTTTATCGCCCCGCTGACGCAGGATCTGGCGCGGCGTACCGATATGACCGAGGAATCGCGGGTGAAGATTGGCGAGCTTTTGGCCGATACTGCGTTGGGCAAAAGGGTGGTCAGCTTTAAGATCTGGCGGCCCGGCGGACTGGTGGTGGATGCCTCTAATCTGGAAACCGTGGGTAAGCGGTTTCCGCCGACCGAAAACCTGAAAAAGGCTTGGGGTGGCGAGGTGCGCGCCGATTTCAACGACACCAAAGACGAGGAAGATAAGGCCGAGCACGCTTTGGGCATCCCGCTTTTGGAGATTTACAGCCCGATCCGTGAGATCAAATCCGGCAAGGTGATCGCGGTGGCGGAGTTTTACGAGGTCGCCACCCAGCTGAAGCAAGATCTGATCCGGGCGCGGGCAATCGGCTGGTTGACGGTGGCGGGCGCGATGGGGCTGATCGCGGTGGCGATGTTTGCGGTGGTGCTGCGCGGCTCTCGCACCATTGATCGCCAGCTGGGCGCGTTGAAGGATATGGCGGCGCGTAACCTTGCTCTGCGTCTGCGGGTGCAGGGAGCGGCGGCGCGGTTCGCCTCTGTCAACGATCAGGCGCTCAGGCGGATTGGGGCTGATCTGCACGACGGGCCGGCGCAACTGATGGGCTTTGCGGCGCTGCGTTTGGATGCGTTGCAGGGGCAGGTTTCGGGGCGGGCAGCGGAGGATTTGGCGGCGGTGCAGCGAGCGGTGAAGGATTCAATCTCGGAAATTCGCAGCATCGCGCGCGGTCTATCGCTGCCCGATATTGAGCAGAAATCGCTGGAGGATATTCTGCGCGGTGTGACCGAGGCCCATGCCGCCCGCACCGGCACGGCGGTGGCCCTGCACTGTCAAGCTGTCAGTGGCCTGCCTGCGGCGGTGAAAATCTGCTGCTTTCGTTTCGTGCAGGAAGGGCTGAACAACGCGTGGCATCATGCCGAGGGGCAGGGCCAAGAGGTGCGGGTCAGCTTGCGCGGCGATCTGTTGGAGCTGCTAGTGTTGGACCGGGGCGCGGGATTCGCGCAGCTTCCGGTGGATTTTCTGCGCGAGGATGCCGGACTTGGCCTTGCGGGATTGGCGGATCGGGTGGAAAGTCTGGGCGGCCATATCAGCTTTGCCAATCGCAGCGATGGCCTGGGCGCGCAGTTGCGGATGACATTGGATTTGAAGGAAGCGACATGAGCGATATCCGTCTGGTTCTGGCCGATGATCACCCGATTTACCGCGACGGCGTGGCGCGCACGCTGGCGGACGCGGGCGGCATTGATGTGGTGGGGCAGGCGCAAGATGGCGAGGCAGCGGCGCGGCTTTGTGCCGAGTTGAAACCCGATCTGGTGTTGCTGGATGTCTCGATGCCGAAAGGCGGGGGTTTGGGGGCTTTGGCCCTGATCATGAAGATGGACAAGCCGCCCTTGGTCGCGATGTTGACGGCCTCGGAAGATGAGGGCGATCTGATGACGGCGCTGAAGGCGGGGGCGGCGGGCTATATCCTGAAGGGGGTGGGGGCCAGCGAATTGGTCGAACTGGTGCGCGATCTGGCGGCGGGGCGGTCTTATGTCTCGCCCGGATTGGCGGGGCGGCTGCTGGTGGCGATGCGGGGCAAGCCGGTCGGCGAGCCCAATCCCTTGGCCGATCTGTCGCGGCGCGAGGAGGATATTTTGCGACTGGTCGCGACCGGGCTTTCCAACAAGGAAGTCGGCCGCAAGCTGGATATTCAAGAGAAAACCGTCAAGCATTACATGACCTCGATCCTGCAAAAGCTGCATGTGCGCAACCGGGTCGAGGCGGCGATGCTGGCGCGGGTTCATCTGAAGGACTGAGAGTTTATCAGACCATTGGCCGGTTTTACCCGCGAAGATCGCTGGGCGATGGTCCCTGATGTGCGGGGCTTGGGGGGCGTAGATTGAGGGTACGAACAAACAACCTCATGCTATGGAGCGTATCATGTCTCATTCCTCTCTCACCAAAATCATCGCGGCTGGCGCAGTTGCGCTGTCGCTGACGGGTGCCACCGCAGCCATTGCGATGGTGCAAGATACTGTGCTGCCACAGTTTTCCGCAGCCCTGTCGGGCACGGCCAGCGATGACAGCCTGCTGTTGTCGCGGCGTGGCCGTGGTGCCGATGATGCGGCAGGCCATATCCGCGGTGGCAAGGGCAAGGATGATGGCGCTGGCCACACCTCGCTGACGTTGCCCGCACTGGGGCAGGAATTTGCCCGTCGTGGCCGTGGTGCCGATGATCCGGCGGGCCACATTCGCGGCGGCAAAGGCAAGGACGATCCGGCGGGCCATGCCGCTTTGACCGTTCCGGTGGATCACAGCCTTGAATTCGCCCGTCGTGGTCGCGGCAAGGACGACGCCGTCAACCACGGTTGATCGCTTACTCCTGAACGCCAAGGCGGCCGAAGTGGTCGCCTTGGTTTTTTTGCGTGACGCCGGGTTTTGGCTACAGGTGCCCGTCGCGTTTCTGGTTGGTCGCTACCGGGTGGCGCGGATGATATTGGCCAGCCACGCCAGCACGCCGAGCGCGACCAGTCCCTCGCCGATCGGCATGAACGGGCCGATTGTAGCCTCGGGAATGGTTCCCGACATCAGCAGATACAGCGCAACCAGCAGCGCCAGCGTTCCGATCTGGTGCAGCCAGAAATGCGCCAGCGCCAGCGCGCCGGTGTTCAGCGCCGGGATCAGCCGATAGGCCAGCCCGAACAGCGTCATCAGCGTAAAGCCCAGCAGATTGATATGGGCGTGAACCGGCGACAGCGTGTGGTCGCCAGATGCACCCATATGCATGCCCAATGCCAAACCGACCAGTAAATACAGCGCACCGATTACCAGAAACCCACGAGAAATATTCATGTTCCTGTCCCTTTGTTTGGGCGGGTTAAAATCCCGCTCGCAAAGGTTATCCTGAAATTCGGCTTTGTGGGTTAATTTTGAAGTCGTGTTTGGGGGGCTTTGCAAACAGTTGCGGCCATCACCGTGGGGTGATGGCCGGGAAATTTTGGACGTATAGGAGGAGCGCTGGCCAAAGGCCGGATCAGACGCGACGACCCCAAAGATCGTATTCGCCGGCTTCTTCCACCGTTACCGTGACCATATCGCCGGGGGCGAGGCCCTCAAACCCCTCATCAATGAACAGATTGCCGTCGATTTCCGGCGCATCCGCCATGGTGCGGCAGGTGGCCCCTTCGTCGTCAACTTCATCGACGATGACTTGCAGGGTATGGCCGACTTTCGCTTCCAGCTTGGCTTCGGAAATGGCTTGGGCCTTTTCCATGAAGCGATCCCAGCGTTCTTGTTTCACCTCATCCGGCACATGATCGGGCAGATCGTTGGAGCGCGCGCCAGCGACGTTTTCGTATTGGAAGCAACCGACGCGATCAAGCTGCGCCTCGTCCATCCAATCCAGCAGGGTTTGGAACTCGGCTTCGGTTTCGCCGGGGTAGCCGACGATGAAGGTGGAGCGCAGGGTGATGTCGGGGCAAACGCTGCGCCATGCGGCGATCTCATCCAGAGTTTTGGCGGCGGCGGCGGGGCGGGCCATGCGTTTCAGCACGCCCGGATCGGCATGTTGGAACGGGATGTCGAGATAGGGCAGGATCAGCCCTTCGGCCATCAGCGGGATCAGTTGGCGGACATGCGGATAGGGGTAGACGTAGTGCAGGCGGACCCAAGGTTTGGTGTCGCCGCCCAAATGGCCCATGGCGCGGGCGAGGTCGGTGATATGGGCGCGGACTTCGCCGCCTTTCCACGGGCTAAGGTCATGCTTGCGATCAACCCCATAGGCCGAGGTATCTTGGCTGATGACTAGAAGCTCGCGCACGCCGTTTTCGACCAGCTTTTCCGCCTCACGCAGCACGGCATGGGCGGGGCGGCTCTGCAGCAGGCCGCGCATGTCGGGGATGATGCAGAACTTGCATTTGTGGTTACAGCCCTCGGAAATCTTGAGGTAGCTGTAGTGGCGCGGGGTGAGGGAGACCGCGCTGGCCGGGAGCAGATCAATGAACGGGTCCGGCTTGGCGGGCACGGCTTTGTGGACGGCATCGAGCACCGCCTCGTATTGATGCGGGCCGGTGACGGCCAGCACTTTCGGATGCGCGCCGGTTATGTATTCAGGTTCGGCCCCGAGGCAGCCGGTGACGATGACACGGCCGTTTTCGGCGAGGGCCTCTCCGATGGCTTCCAGGGATTCAGCTTTGGCGCTGTCGAGGAAGCCGCAGGTGTTCACGATCACCGCGTCGGCGCCCTTGTAATCGGGGCTGATCGCGTAGCCTTCGGCGCGCAGGCGGGTGAGGATGCGTTCGCTGTCCACGAGAGCTTTTGGGCAGCCGAGGCTGACCATGCCGATGGTGGGCTGGCCGGGGCGGACCTTCTCGCTGAAACTGGGTTTCGGGGCGAGGTCTGGGCGGAGATTTGGCGGATTTTGCGACATGGGGAGGGGTATATATTGAAACGCTGCGTGGCGGTAGGGGGGGGGCCACGCGTGGACAGCGGGGCGGTTTGTGGGATTTCAAGGGGTTAGGCTGGGGGCGTTCAGGATTTGTTAAGGTTTGCCGGTGAGAGGGCGTGTTTTCTGTGGCACCGCAGCAGGGGGCATGCAAAGCCGCGCCGGATTTAGCTCGGGCGGGAGTGATTTCAGCGTGAGATCAATGCCCGCAGCATCAGCACTTGCACCGTATCAGCCTGTTTGCGTTATCGGGATTATCAGATTTTCGGGATTATCGGGCCTAAGTTTCCAACAGAGTGGCTTTTACATCCAAGATCACCGAAATGCCGGTTTTCGACCAGTCATATTCGATTGATCCCCCCAGCGACCCTTCGACGGCGTTGCGCACCAAAGTGCGGCCATAGCCTTTACGGTCTAATGGGTTGGAGGCATCTGGACCGCCTTGTTCGGTCCAAACAAAGCGCACTTTGTCTTCGACAATCGTGCCTGATACGTCCAGCACACCGTCTTCCGACGAAAGGGATCCATATTTCAAGGAGTTTGTCGCAAGTTCGTGCACGATAAGGGCCAAGGCGGTTGCCGCATTTTCACCAACGCCCATCCTTGGAACAGAAATGCGGATGCGCCCGGCGAACGCCCCTTGGTTATCATATGGTGCCAGCAAAACCGCAAAAATATCTCCAAGAAGGGCCGCTGTGCCCTGATGCCCCGGCAAAGGTCGGACCAGATCGTGCGCGCGACCCAAGGCCGTAAGTCTGTTCATCAACTGACTTGTCATATCCTCGATGCCAGAGGCGGACCGGGAGGTGATTTTAGCCAGCACCGATGCAATGGTAAGAAGGTTCTTCACCCGATGGCTCATTTCACCGGCAAGCAGTTCGTTGCTTTCCTCCGCCTGTTTGCGGGCGGTTACGTCGAGGAACACACCCATCATCACGCGCCTTGAGATATCTTCATCGCTGCCGCGACCCCGCGCCGAAATCCACCGAACCTTTTGTCCAATGAGGGTTCGGAAATCTATTTCATAAGGCCCAACAATAGACCGGGTCGCCAAAAAGGCAGCCTGCACGCGATCGCGATCTGCTGGGTGAATTTTTGCTGAAAGCTGGGCAAAAGTTACATCATCATCTGCAAGAACATCCCATAAGTCGATGCCGCGCTCGTCCATGTCAAGCTTGTCTGTGTCGACATTCCATGACCACAAAGCGATGCCCGCCGCGTCAACGGCCCTGCGCAGCGCGTCTTCGCTCCATCTTTCCAGTGGGTTGGGTTTGTTGTCCACGGTGCCTCTAGAGCTTGGGAGTATAAAGTATATCGCCAAAACTTAGATGATGATTGTCGGATGCCGTCAAGTACCGAGTGCCAGCCTCATCAGGCACGACTTGATTGTAGAGGGCTTCAGCGGTGACTGAACGCCGCTTGCGAAACGGTGTTTTGCGTCATGCGCAATCTAGCAAATATTCCGCTCTGCCCTTGAGCCGGGGGGCGTTACCTGCACGGCAGGAAGCCCCGGCTTGAAGCCGGGGCGAGAGAGACTTTGGGCGCTTAATACTTCCCCGGCACATACAATTCCGGCGGCAGCACGGCGCGTTCATACTGCGGATTGAAGACGCGGTTGGGCAGGGTGACGTCGTCGTGCGGCACCGGTTCGTAGGGGAATTGCTGGAGCAGGTGGTCGATACAGTTCAGCCGCGCGCGTTTTTTGTCGTTGCCTTCGACGATATACCACGGGGCTTCGGCGATATTAGTGCGGGCCATCATTTCTTCTTTGGCTTTGGTGTAGTCTTCCCAGCGGACGCGGGATTGCAGATCCATCGGGCTGAGCTTCCATTGTTTCATCGGATCGTGGATGCGCATCAAGAAGCGCATCTGTTGTTCTTCATCGGTGATCGAGAACCAGTATTTGATCACGGTAATCCCCGAGCGCACCAGCATGCGTTCAAATTCGGGCACGTCGTTGAAGAATTGTTCGACCTGATCTTCGCCCGCGAAACCCATCACGCGTTCGACCCCGGCGCGGTTATACCAAGAGCGGTCGAACAGCACGATTTCGCCGCCTGCGGGCAGGTGGGGAACATAGCGTTGGAAATACCACTGGGTTTTTTCGCGGTCGGATGGCGCGGGCAAAGCCACGACGCGGACGACACGGGGATTGAGGCGTTGGCTGATGCGTTTGATTACGCCGCCTTTGCCCGCCGAATCGCGGCCCTCAAACAGTACGACGACCTTTTTCTTGTGATAGGATACCCAGTCTTGCAGCTTGATCAGTTCGGATTGCAGCCGGATCAGCGATTGGAAATAGGTGTGGCGATCAATGCCATCGGGGTGTTTGTCTTTGTAAATCTTGGAGATTTCCAACGAGAGCTGGGCGTCTTCCAGCTCCAGCTCGTATTCCTCATCAAAGGCATCGGCGAGTTCGGCTTCCAACCAGTCAAGCGCTTGCGGGGATGCGGTGTTGTTTGAGGTTGTATCGGGCATGCTGGCCTCCTGTTTCCGTCGCGGTAAATCAGGGCAATGTAACAGGGCGGTGACGCGGGTCTATCTGGCGGAGGTTTGCCAATCGGCGGGGAGTGGCTTGTTTGCGTGAGGGTTGCGCGTAGACTCGGGGTGTGGGTCAAAGTGAGGGTAGTATGCGCTGGATCATCCGTTCGGTTATCGCGTTGGTTTTGTTGGCGATTGTGCTGGTGGGGTCGGTGTTTCTGATCCCAGCAGAGAAGGTGGCCGGGATTGCGGTGGCAAAGTTTAACGCGCTGACCGGGCGGGAATTGGTGATCTCGGGTTCGGTGCGCCCCACGATCTGGCCGCAGCTGGGGGTGACGACCGGGCCGATCTCGATTTCCAATGCCGAGTGGTCGAAAGAGGGGCCGATGGTGCAGGCCGAGGGGCTGTCGATCTCGCTGGATCTGGCGGCGCTGATCGCAGGGGATGTGAAGATCACCGGGGTGGAGGCGATCAATCCAAAGATCGTGCTGGAGCGGTCAAAAACCGGGGCGGAGAATTGGGTGTTTGGCGGCGACGCTGGCGGCACGGTGTCGGAGGCGACGCCAGGGGTGGCGCAGCCGTTCACTTTGGATCGGGCCTCGGTTTCGGGCGGCACGCTGGTGTTTGCCGATCATGCGGCGGGGGTGCGCTATGAGGTGAGCGGGATTGCGGCCACGGCGGCGATTCCGCGTTATACCGGGCCCGCCACGCTGGACATGGCGGCGGTGATGAACGGGCAGTCGTTTTCGCTGACCGGCGAGGTTGGCGCGTTTCAGGATTTTCTCGATGGCAAGCTGGTGGACAGCGATCTGAAGCTGGTGGCGGGGGCGGCTGAGGTTGGCTTCAAAGGCAGTGCGGGGTTGGGGCCGGAGGCAAAGGGCGAGTTGAGCGCCGATCTGGGCGATCTGGCGGCGGTGTCGGCTTTGGCGGGGATGGCGGCACCTCGGTTGCCAGCGGGCTTGGGGGCTTTGGACGTGCGCGTGTCGGGGGCGGTGACGCTGACCACGGCGGGGTCAGTGCATTTGCGCTCGGGCGCGGTGGTGCTGGATGGCAACAAGCTGGCGGTGGACGCTGATTTGGTGACGGCGGGGCAGCGTGCCAAGCTGTCGGCCAAGGTGGTGGCGGGCAGCTTGGACTTGGCCGGGGTATCGGGCGGGCAGGGTGGCGGCGAAAGCGGTGGGGTGCAGGCGGCGGGCTGGCCTGCGGATAAGATTGACGTGAGCGGGCTGTCGGGCTTGGATGCGGTGGTGGCGCTGACGGCGGACAGTATGGATCTGGGCATGGTGAAGTTTGGGCCGTCACAGATCGTGCTGACCAATGAGCGTTCGCGGCTGGTGGCGGAGTTGCGCAAGGTTGCGGCTTATGAAGGCGTGATCTCGGGACAGTTCGTGGTCAATGGCCGCAAGGGGTTGTCGGTGGGGGGCGATTTGTCGTTTGCGGGCATGGCGTTGCAGCCGATGCTGGCGGATTTTGGCGGGTATGAGCGGCTGGTTGGCACCGGGGATATGCGGGTGAAGTTCCTCGGTTCAGGCGCGTCGGTGGATGCGATCATGCATTCGTTGGAGGGGTCGGGGTCGCTGGCTTTGAGCAATGGTGAGATTTTGGGCTTGGACATCGCGGGGATGCTGCGGACGCTGGATACGTCTTATGTCGGCGAAGGCCAGAAGACGATTTTTGACAGTTTGGGCGGCAGTTTTACCATCGCGGGCGGGGTTCTGCACAATGAGGATTTGGTGCTGAAATCGCCCTACATCACGGCGCGCGGCGTGGGGGATGTGGGCTTGGGCGCGCGCAATCTGGAGTATCGCATCAAGGCCACGGCCTTGGCGGATGATACCGGCGCGGGCGGGCTGACGGCGCCGTTGTTGATCAAGGGGTCTTGGGCAAACCCGAAGTTCTCGCTCGATTTGCAGGCAATTGCGGATGAGAAACTGGCCGAGCAGAAGGCGGCTTTGCAGGCGCAGGCCGAGGCCAAGCGGGCGGAATTGGAGGCTGCGGCCAAGGCCAAGCTGGAATCAGAGTTGGGCGTGGTGCAGCAGGAGGGCGAAAGTCTGCAGGATGCGGCGCGGCGGCGGATGAATGAAGCGATGGACGCCGACGCGCAAAAAGCATTGCAGAAGTTGCTGGGCCGGGGGAATTGAGGGTGATGGTGTGGCGCTGAAGCCCACCGCGAAGGGGTGCGGTGGGTTGAAAACCCACCCTACAATGCCGATCAGCGGCGCGAGGCATGCAAAAGGCGCGAGGGATGCTCGCGCCTTTTGGGTTTTCGGGCTTAGGCCAAATCAGCCTGCCTTAGCGGCGACGATCACGCCGCGCAGACATCGGTTGGAAGGCGACGCTGACATGGGCCTCGCAATAGGGTTTGCCAGGCACCGAGGGCAGACCGCAGAACCAGAAATCTTCGGTGGCGGGGTCGCCGATTGGCCATTTGCAGGTGCGCTCGGTCAATTCCATCAACGACAGGCGCTTGGCGCGCTTTTCGACCTCGCGCACGGAAGCCAAGGCCTCGGGGGAGATTTCATTGGCAGAGGGCTGCGGCGGCAAAGGTTGGCCCGCCGGAATGATCGCCTTGCGCAGCGGGATCGGCAAAGTGGTGACGCTGGCCGCGGGGGCTGCCGGCGCGGGGGCTGCCGGGCGCGGCTCTGGCACCACGCGCTCGGGGGCAACGGCGCGCACCGGGGCTTCGACGACCACGGGTTTGGGGCTAGGTTCGGGGCGCGGCGTGACGGGGGCTGCGACCTCGGGCTCATCGGCTTCGACAGCGCTGCCGCCGACGCGATTGGACAGGCCAAGTCGGTGCACTTTGCCGATCACCGCATTGCGGGTGACGCCGCCAAGCTCTTTGGCGATCTGGCTGGCAGACTGGCCCTCGGCCCACATTTTCTTGAGCGTCTCGACGCGCTCGTCGGTCCAGGACATAGCGAACTCCGGTTCAGGGGGCTTTTGCGGGCCCGAGGGGCCCTGCGTGACAGCAGACCCTATTCTAATCTTGAATGCAGCGGATACAAGGCGGACGCGGCAATATCAAGCGCTGCGTGATTCGGTTTATCTGGGTGCGCGGGCAAAGGGGGCAGATCATGCATAACTTTCAGGAACAGCGGGCGGATACGTTTGAAACCTTTGCCACGGTGGGCCGCGGCGTGAAGCTGCCGAAGCTGTCGGTGGTGGTCTATGAATTCGTCGCCGAAGAGGTCGATACCAAATGGGCGGCGGTGGAAAAGGCGCTGCGGGCGAAGGGCTTCAAGACCAGCCATGCCGGCGATGTGCTGCAAGCCCGGATCGGGCCGATTGCGATTGATGCCGAGACGGTGTGGCAATGGGAGCGGCTGGCCACAGAAATCGTGCTGCCGTTTGAGTTCTACCCAGACGGATGGGAATTGGGCGACGAATAGGCTGTTCGCGCGATAAGCAAATGGGGCGGCTTTGCGCCGGGGCAGTTCGGGTGGGCGGCGGTTCTGTGGTGGGGTGCTTGGGGGGGATGTGGAAGCCTCCGGCGGGAGCATTTGCGCCAAGATGAAATTGCTCTTTTTCAAATACTCCCGCCGGAGGCACCCCGAAGCTGCAGAGCGCGGTGCCTGTGCCGCGTAAGGCGACCGCCACAGGCCTGCGGTGGAAACGCCGCCGAGCGGGGGCTCCGCTCGGCGGGAAAACGCGCCCCGGCGCGTTTTCTAATCCGCCTCCCACCCCCGAGGCGGCACTGGTATTGGGTGTTAGCCGCAGTTCAGCGCGTAGCTGCGCCGGGCATCGTAACCATCAGAACTGCTGCTCAGCAGGCGACCGGGGGCGCAGTTGGTGGCGTCCTCAACATACGAAGCGGTTTCGGCATCGGTCAGCGGATAACGGGCGGGGTAGCGTAGGTGGGCTTGGCGGCCATCTGTCATCACCGTCAACTGCGAGCCATCGGCCAGGGTGAACAGGCGGGCGGTGTCGGGGCGCGGGCCGGGGCTTGGCTCAGGGGTGACGCAGGCGGTCAGGCACAACGTGGCGATCAGGGCGGCGATTGGTTTCAGCATGGGGGTCTCCTTTTGCACCACGCTAGGGTCAGGACCTATTGATTTTGCAACGCAGCCGTGATTCAGGCTCCGCAAGGAGACTGAGCAATGAGCAACCTTTACTGGCTGACGGACGAGCAGATGGCTCGACTTAAACCCTTCTTTCCCAAGAGCCACGGGGTGCCGCGTGTCGATGATCGTCGGGTCTTGAGCGGCATTATCTTCATCAATCGCAATGGCTTGCGTTGGTCTGACGCGCCGAAGGAATACGGCCCGGCGAAGACGCTTTACAACCGTTGGAAGCGATGGGGCGACATGGGCGTCTTTGCCCGGATGATGGAAGGGTTGGCCTCCGAGGCGGCGGTCCCGAAGACGGTGATGATCGACGCGACCTATCTCAAGGCGCACCGCACGGCTTCAAGCCTTGGGGTGAAAAAGGGGGGCGCGGTCGTCTGATTGGCCGGACCAAAGGTGGCATGAATACCAAACTGCATGCCGTCACTGACGAAAACGGCCGACCGATCCGCTTCTTCATGACCGCAGGTCAGGTCAGCGATTACACCGGCGCTGCGGCCTTACTGGGCAGCTTACCCAAAGCGACGTGGCTGCTGGCTGACCGGGGTTATGACGCCGACTGGTTCCGAGACGCCCTGAAAAACAAGGGGATCACGCCTTGCATCCCCGGCCGGAAGTCACGCGCGAAGCCTGTCAAATACGATAAACGCCGATACAAACGCCGCAATCGGATTGAGATCATGTTTGGCCGTCTCAAAGACTGGCGGCGGGTGGCAACACGTTACGACAGATGCCCAAAAGTCTTCCTCTCCGCCGTCGCTCTCGCCGCAACCGTCTTGTTCTGGCTTTGACGATCAATGAGTCTGGACCCTAGGGTCAGGACCTATTGATTTTGCAACGCAGCCGTGATTCAGGCTCCGCAAGGAGACTGAGCAATGAGCAACCTTTACTGGCTGACGGACGAGCAGATGGCTCGACTTAAACCCTTCTTTCCCAAGAGCCACGGGGTGCCGCGTGTCGATGATCGTCGGGTCTTGAGCGGCATTATCTTCATCAATCGCAATGGCTTGCGTTGGTCTGACGCGCCGAAGGAATACGGCCCGGCGAAGACGCTTTACAACCGTTGGAAGCGATGGGGCGACATGGGCGTCTTTGCCCGGATGATGGAAGGGTTGGCCTCCGAGGCGGCGGTCCCGAAGACGGTGATGATCGACGCGACCTATCTCAAGGCGCACCGCACGGCTTCAAGCCTTGGGGTGAAAAAGGGGGGCGCGGTCGTCTGATTGGCCGGACCAAAGGTGGCATGAATACCAAACTGCATGCCGTCACTGACGAAAACGGCCGACCGATCCGCTTCTTCATGACCGCAGGTCAGGTCAGCGATTACACCGGCGCTGCGGCCTTACTGGGCAGCTTACCCAAAGCGACGTGGCTGCTGGCTGACCGGGGTTATGACGCCGACTGGTTCCGAGACGCCCTGAAAAACAAGGGGATCACGCCTTGCATCCCCGGCCGGAAGTCACGCGCGAAGCCTGTCAAATACGATAAACGCCGATACAAACGCCGCAATCGGATTGAGATCATGTTTGGCCGTCTCAAAGACTGGCGGCGGGTGGCAACACGTTACGACAGATGCCCAAAAGTCTTCCTCTCCGCCGTCGCTCTCGCCGCAACCGTCTTGTTCTGGCTTTGACGATCAATGAGTCTGGACCCTAACTCAGAAGCAAATATAGTAAACACGCCACGCAAGTGGCCGACTCAAGTACTGGCAAACTGTAAAGGAAGTCGCGCAGCGCATTCGGCGGAGCAAAGACATTACGAGCCATATTGTACGAAGATCGATGTAGATCAATAAATCGCAACATTTCACCCTCTACGTGCACATTGTTTCCAAACCTGTTATGCATAACAAATTCTTATGTGCCATTAGATATATGACAAATTATGTTCGGCATAGCTGTCTTTTTAGACAGGCATTGCCGATCGTGGCTCACCACCGTCAAAGTCACCATGATTGGAAATTTGCAATAGTGAGTACGGGTAGGCATCGCGCGTAAAGAGTTGATCGCGGTAGACCAGACCGGGCAGCGCCATCGGTTTGCGCCGCAGGGCATGGATCACATGGCGGTAACGCATGGCCGGGCAAAGCTCTCGATATCACGATTACGCATCTCAGCCCTAAACCGACGCCCTTTAAGTCTGAGACATTTTTGCTGTCATTTCTTGCCGAATTTTCATTTTCACGCAGTCGCGGCTTATGACATCCTCCGCACGCGCGGCGTCCCGATTGGCAAGCGTGACTATGAAGGCCCGTTGCGAACGCGTTCAGTTTGACAGGGCGGGCCCGGGCAACTCAAGCCCACTTGATCTACCACACCACCACTTTAATGAGTGGACGTTCCGGCGCGGTGCTTGAAACTGATATTCAGTGCACCCAGTCGCCAACATTTATCCAATGTGACCGAGCCTCCAGATTCTCACCAAGCGCCCGCAGGTTCATCATATCATCGGTCATCGGTGGTCCTTTCGGTTCCGGGTTGGCGTATGCAACCAAACCCTAGCCGGAAAATGCCGGTAACCGCCTCAACCAGAACCTACACCACGCGGCGCGACACGATCCTTAAGTCATTAATAGAGACCCTCAGGTAGTGGGATTGGTGGGGCTATGTGGTCAATAAACATTGAAAAAACACGCAGGCCGTGATGAAAATCCCGATAAAATATGCGTGTCTTCTGGCAGCCCTCGCTGATGCACAAGCGTCTGGAATTTGCCCAAGGAAATTTTCCTCCAGAAGGCTTCGATAATCGGTCATAGACACCTGGTGGTAGTCCATCGCTACTCCATTTTTTGCATCCCCAATAGAGCTCGAGCTTGGCAAAGGCCGCGCGGGGTGACCTACGCGGGCATACTCGTTAACAATTTACACTTTTTAAGCAATTCGACTCGTTATTTGCAACGGGCTGGTTAAAAAACACTAATGCAACATAAGAAGATATAATAGTAAGTATTTTCGAAACAATGTGTTTACAAAACAGCGAATGGCTTCGATCCTCCTTCTACTCGGATCACTCGCGCCTCGAGACCACGTCCGCTTCGGGTTGAAACGCCATATGGAGACAAATGGGTTTGCCGACCCTCTTGGGCCACCAGCCAAGAAGCAGCGCTGGTCGGATGCGATAAGGGCTGCTTTCTGGCTGAACTTCTGGTGCCCAGCACATCGTTCGACGAGGGTATGCGGGGGAATCTGCACGGATTCATCGTAGCACTCACGGCGCTAACAGCGCTGTTCAGACCACTCTCAATCAATTTTCAGAGGCAGGCAGTCCGTATGCAAGAATGATTCCATCGAGTGTCATGCGAGCGATGACTTCGGTCCCCGTCACGTCCTCGATTGCTAAGGCACCGCAGCGTGTTAGTTCATTAAGGGTTGCGCGAATGGACCCCTGGGACTGAGTTTGGTTTCGTCTAGCACATGACAAATTTGCGGCAGCCAGGTGCCTATACAGGTCAGCACCGGTTGCCTCCCCTCCAAATTCCTCGATCAGCGTGCGCAAAACCAAAACATGAACGCCGACATCCCCTGTAACAGCCGACTCGCTGTGCCTCGCTCGCGCAATATAGGGGACGGCCGCGGTAAGCGGAGCGAATTGTACAGGGCGTGAGAATCTCCAAGCGTAGAGTTGCAACATGCGTGGGAACAAAATGCGATACTCCACTTTTTTAAAGATCTTTCGCAGAACCTCGACTGACGCAACTAGCGTGGATCAATGTGGCGCGATGATGCCTGTGGAGGGGTAAAGTTTGGGCACTTTAGGCGGAAGGGTCGGGTCAATGCGACCTGCCAAGCTGCTAACCATGGACTGCCAGGAGTGAGACTATACGATCAACCGTACGGTGCTCTTTTCCCCTTGGCTTGTGCCAAGCCAACAGGACCAAAAATTTGGGGTTTCACTCAAGCCTAAATGCATCAGGGATAAGATGCTTGGTTGCCTCTTCAAGCACGAGATCGCCAAGGCGCGTTAGGATTTCGCTTGATTGCATACTCGCCTGCCAATGCAACGACACCCGCACTGCCTTGCCGGGACTTAACTCCACCAGCTCGCCAAGCTCGACCAAGGGTATTGCAGAGATGCTGGGTACAAGTCCCCATGCCGTCCCGTTCCTGCAGCAAGCAATGTAGCCCTCATAAGATGGCACGAAATGGGTAGACAAAGGCACGGTTTGGCCGAAGCAAAGTGTCATCCATTGGTTTTGGATATTGTCCTTACGATTGTAGGCAAGACAGGTCGATCCACGCAGAGTATCGAGCGACACCCCCTTCGAAAACTCCGCGAGAAAGAATTCGGGCGATGCTACGGCGATGTAATCCATCGATCCGAGAGAAAGCCTGCGGCACCCGTGTATCGGCGTTTCGAGGGCCGTTATCACCGCAAGCGCGTCTCCTGACTTCAGGCTCGCTTCGGTATGGTCCTGATCATCAGGAAGGACGTCTAAGCGGATCACCAGTTCCCGTGACGCTCGCTTGATCACATTTGGGAACCATGTCGCCAAGCTGTCGTTGTTCACTCCAAGGCGGATCGTTGCCGCCCCGGCAATGTCGCCCCCCACCAGCGCGCGCATGCGTTCGTCGAGTTCTTGTTGAAGAAGTGTCACTTGTTCGACATGTCGACAATACTGTATCCCGGCCTCCGTCGGCAGGCATGGGCGTCCCCTGGCGACCAGAACGACGCCGGCTTTTTCTTCCAACTGCCTGATTCGTTGACTGACCGCAGACTGGGTCACTTTCAGCGATTTGGCGGCAGCTTCAAAGCTGCCTTCTCGAACTACGGCAGAGAGAATGATGAGAGAGTCGTAGTCGATGCGCGACATTTTTCACCTTTCTGCATAAGATTCACTAATGCATGGTGCAGACTTTTACTGGAAAAATTGCAACAAACAAGGGTGGATGGCTACACTTGCATTAGCGCTCCTCATGGAGGCGGAATTTTTGAGCATCCGTCTTCCGAATTTGTGCAAATGGTTCAATAATTTGGGTATCATGAACCCGTTGGGTCGGGGGACACATGTCAGGACAATCACTGCGCAGGAAGTACATCCTGCGGTTTTTCGGAATGAAACGGTATTCGCGCATGATCGCCTGGATGATCGTTTGTGCGTATTTTGCTTTGATAGTAGCGGCCATCTGGTTTGGAAATTACCTGCTGTCGCTCACTACTAGTGTCGGGTCCGTGCTCATGATGACGGCGACCGCGATTTTCATCGGAACGCGGTTCAGAGGGTTAAACAATATCGTCCATGAGTGCTGTCATTCGTCGTTTTCGGAGAATCGCCAAGACAACGTGCTGATCGGGCGGGTATGCGCATCACTGTTGATGAAAACGTTTCGAAAGTATCGGGATGACCATCTGTCGCATCACGCAAACAACGGAGACTACGACAATGATGCGGAGTTCGCGGTCATTCAGAAGTTCCGTTTACACGATGCGCTGAATTGGCGGACCATCATTAGGCACATTACGACGCCATTAATGGGACGGCACCTGCGCGCGTACACAGGCATCAGCCTGTCGGGCGATGACGGTCGCTTCTTCGTATTTTTTAAACTGGTGCTCCTCGCTCTTATCGTGGCGTTCACTGTATTCGCTCCGGCGGCGTCTTTTACCTTCGTCATCGTCCCCCTGTTCTACATTTATCCAACGTTGAATTTTTGGACGGATTGTTTGGATCATGCGGGACTCGTGGGTGCAAATGATGAACTTGAAAGCTCGCGGAACGTCCTTGCGCCTGCCTTGGTTCGCCTGCTCTTTTTTCCTCGGAACGATTCCTATCACCTTGTTCACCACCTGTTCCCGCAGATTCCGGCGCGCCACCTCGATTTCGCTCATACTGAGCTTTGCAAAGATCCGAGCTACAGAAGTCAGCCCACCGCAGTGCGTACGCGCCTTGCGGGATTTGCGAAGCTTCAATCAATGTTTCCATGGAAGGGCCGAGACGGCGTTGAAAATCCGCATCCCTAAAATGGAATCTTGAAACAGATGCGAGCTCGAACGCGCGTTTAGACACCAGCCAGCGCCGCCATGTGTTGGCCGATGGTGCCCTCGATAGCGGTGGCAAATAAGCCGGTCAGCACCATCAGCCGGGCCGATAACTTCATGTCTTCGCCCTTCAGCAGCGAGTATGTCATCACGGCAGCCCCCAGCGGTGCCCAGACTAAGATCAGCGTGGCGTTCAGTGCGTGAGCGGTAAGGCGTAGCTGAGTGCTCAGGGGGGCCGGGATCTCCTCGGGATCTGCTTGATAAAGTGCGTCACGGAGCCAGGCAAGTTCGCGGTTGCGCGGCGGCGGCAGTGTAGGCCGATCATTTGCGATCTCGGATGGGGGTGATGCTAGGGCGCGGGCACGTGCTTTGGCCCGTGCCCGCGCTCTGGCGGTCGCTGATTCGCCTGAGAATTTCAGCGTGATAAGTTCGGCACCCTTTTCGTCCCGCTCCAGTGCCAGATCGGCGACGTTCTCGACGACTTGCTCTGGATTGGGCTGAGCAATCGGCGCGGATTCCTTTGTAGCAATCTCGGGCTCGCTCATCTCTTCTGCACCCCGCAGCGCCACTGCGCGGCCAGGTGACTGACGGGTCATCGCATCTGCCACCCAATCGGGTTCCTGAAATGGGAAGAGTTGCATCAGCGGGGGAAGTTGTTCGACCAAGCGGTCGAGCAAATCGCTGGTCAGCTGCTCCTCGGTCTGATGCCATAGGATCGCTAACGCCGGAAAGCGGCCATGCAGCCGTTCGACAATTCGCGAACAGATTTCTTCATACCCATCGTTTGCGAGCAGCAACGGGATCCCCGGCAGGGTCCCGACCGATACCGTCATGCAAGCCGAATAACCTTTGCCAGGCCGATCGTCCCACCCCAGCGCAATTCGGGCGGCTGGCAGGTCGAATAAGGCGATATCCTCGCAATCCCATTCAAACGATACCTCCAGGCCGTCAACCTGCACCAAGATGGAGTGAAGATCGCCAACAAGCCGGGCAAAATTCAGCGGCTGTTTGTCCGCGTAGACCAACTGCGCAACTGTTCCGATCTGAGACATGGTGATATCGCTCTCCCTTAAAGGTTGAGTTGGGGCGGATATTACGACCGAAGTTGGAAAGAACTGTGGCATTTACAAGAAATTAACCATGTACTTGAACTTGGCGCGAGAACCGCAAGCGTCTGATCGACCAGGTGCAGTGCTAGCAACTGTGTTTACGTGACCGGGTTTTGTTGCCATGGGACGCCCGTTTTGAGGATCGCGTTTGCGATGGTGACCAGCCTGCGGGCGATGGCGACGATGACGAGTTTGTGCGGCTTTCCTCCTGCGCGATGACGCTTTCGATCCGTCGCTCAAGGTCACCGATCTGGGTGTCCAGCATGGCTTTGAGGTCCGCATCGATGCTCTCGAGATCGGCGGGGATGTCTTGTTTCCTGCGCGCCGCGATCTGCGCCGAAAGCCGCTTGCGCATGTCCACTATCTGCGCCCTGCGTGTCGTCAAAGCCCTGAGAATACGCAGATTCTCGCTCGGCAACCCTCGACCGCCTTCCGGTCGGAACTGCATGAACCGGGCGATCATCTCTGCATCGATCCGGTCTGTCTTCGCCCGCGTGCCCCGGGAAAGGGCAAAGGCCTTGATCTGGGCCGGGGGCAACTGGCCTGCATCGATCCCTGCCGCAACAAGCGTGGCCCAGAGCACCCATTCCTGACCGCCCGTCGCTTCAAACCCGATCTTGACCGGGCCAGGCATCTCCCGGATCGCCGCGACCAACAGTTGGTGGCCCTCTGCCGAGTTCGCCAGTCGGAACCTTTGCTCGCCGGGAAAGCAAAACCCGTCCAGCCAATCGCGGGACACATCTATCCCGACCACGGTCATTGCTGTTAAGGTAGCTCCGGTCGCCAAACTCAGAGCCCGAAGGTCAGCCCGATTCGTCATTCCACTGAAGAACAGCCAGCAGGGGCAGAACGTGTGAAAATGTCTCGTGAGACGCGATGTCGAGTGTTCAAGAGTGCCTCGCCAGGACGGCAGAAGTGCCCTGCTGGGGTAATCCCCCCATTTTTAACGGGGTGCATCCGTAGAACTTACGCGGCCATTTTCAGTTTCTGGGCGGGTGTGATGCCGCCGATGCCCATGTTCGGGCGGTCGTTGTTGTATGTCCATAGCCATTGTGTGGCGTGATCCTGTGCCTCCTCGATGGTTTCGATGATGTATTGGTCGAGCCATTCATGCCGGACGGTGCGGTTGTATCGCTCGATGTAGGCGTTCTGCTGCGGCTGGCCGGGTTGGATGTGCTGGATCGTGATGCCCTGTCTCTCAGCCCAGATCAGCAGCTTGCCACTGATGTATTCCGGGCCGTTGTCGACCCTTATGGTGCCGGGTTTGCCGCGCCATTCGATGATCCGGTCCAGGCTCCGGATGACCCTTTCGGCGGGTAGCGAGAAGTCAACCTCGATACCCAGCCCCTCGCGGTTGAAGTCATCCAGCACGTTCAGCAGCCGAAACGCACGGCCATCACCGAGGCGATCTGCCATGAAGTCCATGGACCAGGTCATGTTGGGTGCCTCGGGCACAGCAAGCACATCAGGTTTGTCCCGCTTCAGCCGCTTGCGGGGCTTGATCCGCAGGTTCAGTTCCAAGGCGCAATAGATCCGATAGACGCGTTTGTGGTTCCACGGATGGCCCTTCACGTTGCGCAGATGCAGAAAGCACAGCCCAAAGCCCCAGGTCTTGCGGGCGTCGGTCAGACCCACCAGAAGGTCGGCGATCTCTTCGTTCTCGGCTTTTAACTTCGGGCCATAGCGATAGCAGGTCTCGCTGACCCCGAAGGCCCGGCAGGCCAGCGCAATGCTGACCTTGTGTCGCGCCACCGCTTTCTCGGCCATCTCGCGGCGTTGAGATGGCCGCGTCATTTTTTTCCGAGAGCCTCTTTCAGCAGGTCGGCTTGCATGCTCAGGTCCGCATACATCCGCTTCAGCCGGCGGTTCTCGTCCTCGATGGCCTTCATCTGGCTGATCAGCGACGCATCCATGCCGCCATACTTCGCCCGCCACTTGTAGAACGACGCATTGCTCATGCCATGCTCGCGGCACAGCTCTGCCACCGGCACACCGCCTTCGGCCTGACGCAGGATCGCAAGAATCTGCGCCTCAGTGTATCTGCTTGTCTTCATTCAGAATCTCCTCGTTCATCTTGGCGAGAAAATTCTACTTATGCAGCCCCTTACTTTCGGGGGGGATTACCCTGGTACAAGCCATGAAGTTTGAAAGCCCATTATCTTCCCAATCACACGTGTCACCGTCAAGCTTTTCAGCTTCCGGCTCGGTCATGGTCGCCGGGGTCTGGGGCCGGAACTGGAATGGGTTGATGATCATCCGTCACCTCACGCGCAAACACAGCGCGATCCTCGAGATTGCGACGTCCGGCTTCTTCCTAAATGGCCGTCAATGTCACCACCGAGGGGCGCCGTGTGCAGGTCCGGCGATAATGGAGCAACCAGTGTCAGACCTGTCCCCTCCAGAGCGAATTCGCGACCGGTGTGGAACTGCGTCAGGTAATGGGAACTTTTTGTCAGGCGCCCTCACTAGATCGGCTCCTTAAACCCATATAACTTCTTATTTTCGCTGCAGTGTGTACT
This sequence comes from Cypionkella sp. PAMC25878, assembly GCF_058135695.1. NCBI lineage: Bacteria > Pseudomonadati > Pseudomonadota > Alphaproteobacteria > Rhodobacterales > Paracoccaceae > Cypionkella > Cypionkella sp. PAMC25878. The sequence continues at coordinate 2,262,900 of NZ_CM176871.1, forward strand.
CACAAGATCGATCCAGCCGTCAGACCAAAGCCATTGATTTCGAACCGCGCCAATCCGACCGAATCCGTTTGCAGGGTTCTTTGCGTCCATGGATTTCCAAAGCTTTCCGTGCTCACTCTCCCTAAACAGTCGGTATCCTTCCGCCTTCATTTTCGCGACAACTGACCTTTGAGTGTATTCGCGGAGCGGGACCTGCTTCTCGACCACTTCCTTCTCGATCTGCTTCTTCATGACGACGGTAACGCTGGGCTCAGTTTCGCAGCCTTCCGTGTAAGGCGCGAACTTCACCACCGCCTCTGCCTGGTGAGCATTAGCGACGGATACTTTGGTGAAAGCTGTTCGGACTTGGTATGCAGGATCTGCGAGCTGTTCCGGCGTCAGGTGTTGGTTGAACCCGTCGATGTAGGATGAGATATGTGCCGGGAGGTTCGCGGTTTTCAAAACGTGTCTTTGATCTCGGTCGAACGACCTAAACTGCAAAGCGATGCTGACGCGTTTTTCCAGACCCAAGCGCTCACCGAAGAGGTGTTTTAACGTGTCGTTGAAATTGATGCAGCACGCCTGCATCTGCATCGAGACCACCTCATCGATCTGACCTGTCGCCCGGTGTTCGATTTCGTCGCGGAGACCGGAGAGGAACTTTATGTTCTCTTTGACAAGCTCTGGCAGCGGCGAGGCACCTGTTGTGATGCACTGCTTCAAATCCCAGAGTCGAAGGAAGTCTTCACCTTCACGCTTCGGGTATGTGTGAGGCAAGCCCTTGTTGATGTAGTAAGCCAGCATCAGATACGTCCAAGCAATCATCGATGTGACCACGAACAGTTCGGCTTTAAATGTCAGCCCGGCGCCATTATGCGTGTGAACCGCTGCTATCATCGCTTCGCGGGCTTTGATGACGAGTTCATCTCCGCGCGCGCTGAGGCCAGTGTCTTGGTCAGAGTCCGGCCAAACCGTTAGGAACTCGCTCATCTCCTCTGCTGTGGCGGCAGGAATGGCCGCTCCGCGCTTTCCGCTATTGATCTGTGAGATCACCCTCGGATTGACCGTTCGGGTGGGCCGGGTGAAGTAGGACAGGATAGACTGCTGATCAAAATTCTTGGTGTTGAGCATCGTCTTGACGATGGCAGTCTCCCAGTTCTCAATCGCTGGCCGGCGGGGCGGCCCCGGCTTGCGTTTTGACTTCGGCTTTGACTCGCGCGCACTGGCCACTATCGGCGATTTTGACGCCACAGAGATCCGATCCGATGCAGCAAATGGTGCCACACCGTCGTCTATGGCGTCGACGCCCCCGGGCTGACTTGCAAATCTGGCCTCGATTTCCTTATCGGGCACCTCAGGGGTGGCCAGCCATGCGCGAACGTCTTCTGGTAGCGCTTCTACCGGCGGGTTCAGGTCGCTCTCTTGATCGGGCATAGACACTCCGCTGGCTCACTGGAACAAGCCTATGCTGTGACCTGTCGCGGCATCGCGCAAGCCAGATTTAGCGCCGTGGGCAATATCTCGGCGGGCAAATGGTTGGTGCAGCACAGGATAAACACCATCATGCCGCGCCTAAAGCGGCTGCAGCGTAATTGCACAGTTTTTTTCAGTGGCGGAGGTCGAAGTAAACTCGGCCCAAACCCGACGATCGGCCGTGCCTTATGCTGCTCGGCAGCATGCCCGAAGCTGCCGCTTAGACCGGGCGCGCCGAAATCTGCGTCGCAAAGGTTTTTGCGTGACAACGTTGCCGTTCACAGCATGTGCAACGTAGAGCAGTGATTAGTTACGCGCTTACCATTCTCTCAAGGTATTGTGGCTGCCCGTTGCATCGTAACCTTTTGCGTATCGGAAAAGGCAAGATGACCGATGGCTGCCAGCATTAGCGCGGCGCCGAACAGCCCAAGGGTCGTGATCCGCTCGTCGAGGAACATTGACGCAGCCATCGCTCCGAAGACCCCTTCTGCGCTAACGATGATGGCGGCGTGAGAGGCGGGCGTGTAGCGTTGCGCAATGGTCTGGAACCCGAAGGCCAGCGCGGTCGATCCGATGCCAAGCAACAGAAGTTCCGGCCCGGCCGCGATCGCCGTACTAACTGAAAGAGAACCCCAGATACCGCCGATCGGCAATGCGATGGCCGCGGTCAGCAGGAACTGCGTGCAGGTGGTTTTGACGGGGTGGCCAAAGGTCTGCATGTGACGCCCCAGCTCGATCATCCAGGCCGCGTAGAACAGCGCCGAAAGGAGGGCTACCGCGTCTCCCTGGCCAAAACCCTGCGGTCCCCCGCACAGCAGGAACACCCCGACCAGCGTGACACTTGCCACACCCCAAACCTGCGGCCCCACCCGTTCGCGCAACACGACCCAAGCCAGGATCGGCGTGATCACGGTCGCGGTGTTGACGAGGAAACCCGCGTTGGTGACCGAGGTTGACAGATGGGCGGCCTGCTGCACCACCAATGCCAAGGCGAAGATTGCCGCGACACGGAAGGCACTGGGCCAGTATCCGGTCGCAAGCGGCCCGTGACGGTCAAGCCGCATCTGAGGCAGCAACACCATGCCACCGATCAGACACCGCAGACCCACCGCGCTGAACGGATCGAGATGGTCAAGCACGGTCTTCTGCGCGACGTTCCCCACAATACCGCCGCAACAAGGAGGAGCAGATTGGCCTGTACTCTCGACATGTCGGGTCACCTTTCGGATCAGGGTTGTTCAAAAACCGAAGTAGAAACTGCATGAATGGGTCGAACGGCCCGGGTCAGCGTGCGGAATCGAAATGGATCTGCTTGATTTCGTTCGCGACGAGGTGCTGAAGCTGCCACAGGTGCGGGTCGTGGATCTCGATGACTTGCAGCGCGGCCACCGTCTTGAACAGGTACTCCGCGCCCGATCCGGCGTGGCCGCAGGCGCGGGCAAGGATTGCTGCAACTTCTGCGACGGGCAGTTCGGGCCGGTCGGCAACATCCGGGGGATCGGCATAGAAGCAGAGCGCCCGGAGCGGACCATCCTCCGTGTGCAAATCGATCAGCCGCAGCGCCGCGTACCCGTTCGGGCCGCCGATTTCGCGCCTCAGAAGCTTGACCATCAGGGCGTGCCGATCCTCGCCCAATGGCCGTTGTGCCAATCCAGTGCAAGACCCACCACGGCGCAGGGCCATCATCAGACCGGGCTGTTCGGGACAACCGCGCCAGCTTCGCATTTCAATGCAGAACGACCGGTGCCAGCCAAAGGCAATGCCCCGGCGTTGTTCGGCAATGTCGGATGCCGGTTTCCAGATCAGGGAGCCATAGGCGAACACCCAGATCGGCGCGCCGCCGAGTTTTGCAAGGACCTCGGTTGCCGCACGGTCGAAGTCGGCATCCGTGAACCGGATCAGGTCAGGGTCGCGGGCCGGTTCGGGAATGTCACGGTGGCACAAGGCCACAAGGTCAGCCGTCAGGGACATCGTGCCGCGATGCGCTGCCTCTGAAAGGACATCCGGGTTGAACAGGCTGTTCATTTCCAACGCGGCCCCAGATGATCCAGAAACGTGCGGGTGTTCTCGTCGCACATGGAGGCGGCAAGTATCTCGTCCCACATCGAACCAGAAAGGGAATGTCGTTCCTGAACGTCGGGCGCGGACTCTCGCCCGGCCATTTGCGCTGAATGCCCCGACGAAAAGAACGCGGCCACCCGATTTGCGTAGTGCTTCATATCCTGTCTCCCTGATAACGGGGCTTCAATGCAATGATCGTGGACCCGCCCCGTGAAATGACCGGGTGGCAAACCGTGAAAAGCTGGTGTAAAAACAGGTTGAACTTGGCGCGGATCGTGAATTCAGTGTAAAAAGTGCTTTGAGATGCCCTGAGCGAAAGGACGTCCGTCGTGCCGCACTGCAAACTCACCCTGTTCGGCGGCTGGTCCCTGACGGGCCCTGATGGGTCGGATTTGTCGCTGCCGACCCGAAAGGACCGACAACTGCTGGCCTATCTGGCGGCACAACAGGGTCGAGCACACGCGCGGGAAATGCTTGCCAGTCTGCTCTGGTCGGACCGCGCCGAAGAGCAGGCCCGCGACAGCCTGCGCCAATCCCTGGCGGCCCTTCGCCGGACATTTCGTGCAACGGGTGTGGACGCGCTGATATCCGACCGCAACAAGGTCAGCCTCGATGCGACCGCGCTGTCAACCGACGTGGTGACGTTTGCCGCGGGCTGCATCGGGTCGGTGCTGTCAGCCACATTGGCCGGGCTGTACCGGGGGCCGTTCCTCGAAGGGCTGGACGCATCCACCCCGGAGTTCGAGCGATGGGTGACCCAGGAACGCCAGCGTCTCGCGGCTTTGGCCGAGCAACTGGTCTGCGCCGCGTCGATTTCGGTTCTTTCTGTCGCCGACAGGGACGCAGCCCTGCAGCTTGCCCGCAGTCTGCTGGCGGAAGACCCGGTGCTGGAGTCGGTCTATCGCGCCACGATTCGACTCTGCCGGGTAGCAGGCGACCGTGTTTCGGCACTCAAGGTCTATGCGACCTGCCGAGATACGCTGAAGGCAGAGTTGGGGGTCGAGCCGGATCATGAAACGGAAAGGCTTTATCGGGAAGTGCTGACGGACGACTCTGCGGCGACAAGGTCACCCGAGGATGTTCGGGCGGAATTCGTGTCCGCCAAACCGTCGATCGCGATTCTGCCGTTTGCAAACCTGACCGGCAATGACCGACTGAACTTCCTGTGTGAAGGGCTCGCCGAGGATGTCTCAACCGGGCTGGGGCGGTTCCGGTCCCTGTTCGTCATCGACAGATATTCAGCCGCAACGGTCGCAACGGCCACGGCGGACACTGTTGAAATCGGAAAACGACTGGGTGCGGCGGCGCTTGTGCAGGGCAGCATCCGGGCGTCCGCCTCGCGCCTGCGGATCACGGTGCGCATTGTCGACAGCGCAAGCCGGGCACAGACGTGGAGCGATGTCTTTGATTGTGCCTCCGGTGACGCGCCGGGCATTCCCGACCAGATCGTAAACGCGATCATCGCAACAGTGCAAAACCGCGCGGAGAATACTGTCACGGATCGCAGCAGGGGATTGCCATCGTTGGCAGCCTATGAGTGCACGATGCGGGGCATCAAACATCTTCGCGGTTATGCAGCCGACGACAATGAAAAGGCGATCTTCCTGTTCCGGGAAGCTTTGAAAGTGGACCCGCATTACGCCTTGGCGCAAGCCTATCTCGCCTTTGCAGAAGCGGTCACTAACAACTACGATCTCGCCCCGCGCGCACTGCTTGTTGATTGCAAGACCCGTATCGATCAAGCCATGGCCATCGATCCCGATGACGGGAGGATTCATTGGCTTCTTGCCCATGTGCATAATTACCTGCGTGAATTCGATGACGAGAAACGGCAATTGGAGCAGGCCCTTGCACTGAACCCGAACGACTCCAACGCAAAGGCAACTTACGGAGTTGCACTTGCCAGAGTGGGTTTGCACAACGAAGGCGTGCTCCATATCCGAGAGGCGATGCGGTTAAACCCGTTTCATCCGGAATGGTATTGGTTGTCGCTTGGAAATGTTTTTTTGACTGCGAGGCGCTACGCGGATGCAATCGAGGCGTACAAAAGAAGGACTCGGCCGCAGGTCTGGGTGCTGAGCCGACTGGCAATCTGCTACGCCCACTTGGGCCGGACCGATGAGGCGAAAGAATTGGTGGCGCGAATCCTGGAACTCAATCCGGGGTTCCGGGTATCCACGTCAAGACGAGGCGTATGGTCGGATGAGGACCTTGACCATCTGCGCGAGGGCATGATCCGGGCTGGTTTACCTGAATAACACCGTCGATCATGGGTTCGGTAGCGCTTCAACCTCAAAAAAGGCAAGATGTCACGATCAGCTTTTGTGGCACTGTCATGTGTGCACGGCTCCGTATGTGCAAGGATTGATTTGAGCTTCTTTTGATCGTTGCGGGGTGCGGTCATGTGTCCGGCCTGTTGACGCGGCGCATGTGACCGCTGGCCTTGATGAAGTCGGCAGACCAGGTTCCGATTTGAGGATCGAGCTATGATTCCCACACAGTGCCACAGGGTAGCCGTAGCACCCCTGCAGCCTCAAAATCGTTTTCCGGTCATGTCGAATCCCAGCATCATCTGACCGCCAACCGTGAAATTATGTGGAGACATTGCCACGTGTTTCACGGCCGCCTGAATGTCGCGCAGGCAGCGCTCCAACCGACCATTTTCTGAAATGGCGGAGGCCCCGGCGGCCGCGGCCAATATCTCGACCGCGCGCAGCGATGCCTCGGCCGAATGCGCCAATGCCACGCGAAAGAAGGCGCGCGCCGCGATCAGGGGTGGGCCTCCGATGACTAGTGCGTCTTCCAGGTCCTGCAAAGCCGACAGGATCAAAGCCTTGCCGGACCGGCGCAACGCCTCAGCACGAGCGAGGTCGGTCTGGATCATCTCCCGCTCTCTCATCGGCAGCGAGGTGCCAGCCGTCGTGCGACCTGAAAGGGCGATGAAGGCATCAACGGCGGCCTTTGCGATGCCCAATGGCACGATCGACACGCTGAGGGTCAGCATCGGGACGATCGGGAAGCGGTAAAGCGGGCCGTCATGGCAAGCAGTCGCATCGACGAAGCCATGGGTGTGCTCAAGTGGCACAAACAGACGATCGACCGCAAAGTCGTTGCTGCCGGTGCCCTTCAGGCCAGAAACGAACCATGTTTCCGTGATCTGGACCTGGCTTGCAGCGAAATGGCAGAAGATCAGCGCTGGATTTGTTGGCTCTCCCTCACCCTCGATCTGACAAAGGCCGATGATGCGCCGTGCTGACGGAATGCCGCTGGTAAAGGGCCAGCGGCCCGTGACCTCGAACCCGCCTCTGACACGGCGTGCGTTGCCCAAGGCGGCTGTCGATCCTGCCATCTGGCAATCAGGCCCCGCAACCCAGTCGCGCACAACTTCCGGCGACAGGTAGGCTATCATCCGTCCAATGGTATTCGCGTTCGTCAGGCACCAGCCAAAACTGCCATCCAACGCAGCGGCCGCCTCGATCACCTCGACCAGGTCTTGCGGGCTGATCTCTGCGCCGCCCAGGGCTCGCGGGGTCCACAGTCGGAACAGGTCCGCCGCAGCCATGGCATCTGTCACGGGCTCGGGCAGCCGGCGCAGGCTGTCAAATTCAGCGCGGTGCCGATCCACAATGGATGCGAGCGCCTGAATACGGCCAATCAAATCTGGCAGCAATTCCCTATGAGAGCCATCCATGATCAGTTACCTTTGCAAGTTCGCCTGCGCTCAATGTGCGCCAGCATCCCAAGTGATGCAAAACCGATGTTTTCATGTTAGGGTGAATTTCATTCATCAAGACAGAAAGATCTGATGCGAACGCTTCCCCCGTTGACCGCACTTCGCGCCTTTGAAGCCGCAGCACGGCTGATGAGCTTTCAGAACGCCGCCAAGGAACTGGCGCTGACACCGACCGCGATCAGCCACCAGGTTCGCCTGCTGGAGGAGTTTTGCGGCAAGCCTCTGTTTCAGCGCCGCCCGCGCCCTCTGTCGTTGACCCTGGCCGGGGCCAGACTGCTGCCGTCCATCAGCCTGGGACTGGACCACTTTGCCGAAGGGCTGGCCGCAGTCTCCAGCCCGTCCAACCAGCGGTTGAGGATTACCGCGACCAATGCCTTTGCCGCGCGCTGGATCGTACCGCGCATGCCCTCGTGGCGCATCAGTCACCCCGATGTCGGGCTCGACATCATGGGCACGGACCAGTTGCTGGACCTCGCAGCGGATCAGGTCGATATCGCGATCCGTTACACGCGCACGGCTCCAAAGGGATTGGTGTGCTCTGAAGTTGGTCGCGACAGCTATATCGTGGTCGCCAGTCCTTCCCTCGTCGGGCCTGTCCCGATTGACCTTTCGCCCCGAGACTTGCTGCGGTTTCCCCTGATTGACGGGCAATGGCCCGAAGAGTCTTCCAATCCACCAATGTGGTTTGAATGGGTCCGGGCGGCACGGGCCAATGGGATGGATGTTCCGGACCTTGCCAAACACGCATCCCTAAGTTTCCGGGAGGACCTCCACGGCATCGAAGCAGCCATCGCCGGCCACGGCATCGCCATTTGCAGTGATATCCTTGTGGCGCCTGAACTGGCTAAAGGTGCGCTGCTGAAGGTGTCATCCTTGGCTCTGGACGGCTATGGGTTCTTCTTCGCGCATCGCCCCAAACACCCCCAACAAAAGACCATCAAGGCCTTCGAGTCCTGGATCGTGGGACAATTCAATTCTGCGCAAGCCCTTTGAAAAAAAAAGGGCGTGGATTGCGTCGCCTTGCATTGGTCATCGGCTTGCATTGGTCATCTGCTTGCATCTCTCGAAGGCTGAGCCGCGTCGATCAATCTCCGATCTTTGCTGACGTTTGGGATCATCGTGTCCGACTTCTGCGCCCCGCCCCCCCCGACGAACCATCGCGGAAGTTCCAACAGCACGATCAAAGGGCCGTGTGTGCCTGATTTCGCGACTCTTCAGCGGCAGCCGCGCCAGTCCGCTCTTCTGAAGGTTTTTCGACGTGGACCGCAGCGCGACATCTGCCGCCCAGAGATGGCGGTCCACGTTGACAAACCTCGGAAGGACGAAGCCGCGGGGGGCCGGGTGTTGTCTATGGGGAAAGACCGCCGACGTCAGGGGCTTGCATGATGATCAGCATTGGCTTGAGGCGTGAAGAATGGGCGCAAAGGGAGCCTTTGCCGAATATTGCCGATGCGCCGGTGACTGGATCAAGAGAGAATCTGGAGATCTGCGTGGGCTCGTGCTGCCTTGGACAATCGTCTGCGGACCGGTGCACATGCGGGAACCGGGGCTGGATCAACCTGGGTGACGGGCGTTTCATCATGCTGACATCTCCCGGGGCGGTGCCCGTGATTGCGGCTTTTTCCCTCTCTGGAAGGCAACTTCAAAAACGTTCACTCTTGCGGCACATGAAGCATAGCTCGGTGCCTGCTGCGGCGCTGACGCTCGCGAAGATTATCGCACCGTCATAGGGCGCAGCAATCTGCGCTCCTGTTGCCCGTGTCCCGATCACCTGACCGGCGCTAATCGCTTCACCCGCGCGGTAAACGCGTAGAAGTCGATCTTCATTGGACAGCGCCAAAATGGGTTCGATAATCTCTATCGCCCGGTAGGTCTGCATTTCCTCACTTAACTCTTTGATGAGCCCAAGATGCGCCAAGCCTCGAACGGTGGCGACGGTTCCAACGCGCGGCGCCTGCGCATCTTCGTGCTGGCCGCATTCGACAGTGACACCGTAGCCGCCCACGAACCGCATGTATTCTGTGGTGCCGATCGCTGTCGCTGAGGCCGCTTTTGACGCTAGGCCTGCCTGCTGTCGCAGCACCAGTGCTCGCTCATGAGCGGCGAGCCAGCCGTGGACGATCAGCGGCATGCCGAGCGCCTTTGCCAGTGAAGCCTCGGCCGCTGCGTGGTGAAAGGCTTCCAGCGGCGCGTCGTTGTCGGTGGGGCCGAGCAGCACCATCGGCTCGCCTTCCGCCGAAAACGAATGCAAGTCTATCAAGATGTCATGAGCGCGCAAGAGCGGGCAAAGCACGTTGGCGATGCGATCCTCGTTGTCCTTGGGCACCACTTTTTCGGAAAGATCGCGGTTCAGGTTGCGGTCGCCCTCGCGTTGGTTGAGCGCAAAGGCCAGACGGTTCACCACTGGCACGAAGGTGACGCTGCCACGCAGAAGTTCCAGCTCGCCCGACCGGAAACTCTGGATCACCCGCGCGATGGCGCGGGGGCCCGCAGGTTCATTGCCGTGCACCCCCCCTGTCACAATGACGCGGGGGCCAGGGTTCAGGCCCTGAAAGCTGACGGTTTCAAGGCTTTGCGGTTTGGCGATTGCGGGCGTGGCCAAGGCTGTGACGCCAGCTTCGACAGGGGCGATATCGATCATCATGCCGGGCCGCAGGCGGCGCACCAGTTGAGGCACCTGATCATGTGCCACCACCACGCAACCCGCCGTGGGCGTGAAATCGGGGCGGGCCACATGCAGAAAGATTGCCGATCCACCAAAGGCACGCGGGGTCGCATCGTTCCAGCCGATCGGCACGATCAGATCGAAGATCCGCTCGCCCAGACGCGAAGGTTCTGCGGGGTCCAGGTTGTAGACGAGGCGGTTGTAAAAGGGGCTGAAGCCGTCCTCCGGCCAGTCGTAGTTTGCGGGCTTCGGCACGAACGGAAAGGCGAGGCCGCCAAACGCTTCGGCAGGAAAGGCGGTGGGATCGTAAAAGCCATAGCGCAGGGGAAAGCACCCGATCGGGGTGGCGCCGTCGCCCTCACGCTTGGTGTCTGGATGCACGAGCCCGCCGCGCCCGGTAGCACACGGCACCGTCCAGTTGTCGATGGTTAGAGTGCCCTGATGTGGCTGGGAAGGGTTTTCCCCAACCCGCACCCGGATGACCGGCATCTCATGAAAGCCGATCCTTTCGCTTGAACTTGTCACGCAGAAACCCCTTCTTGCACCAGATGACACCGTGCCTCATGCCCCGGTTCCAGTCGCGTCACACCTGGCCCGTCGCCACTGCGGCAGGCCTCCATCGCCAGCGGGCACCGCGGATGAAAAGAGCAACCCGGCGGGGGCCGCAAAGCCGAGGGTGCTTCACCGGTCATCCGGATACGGCCAACGCGGTCCTTGTCCATTCCGGGCACCGAAGCTAGTAGCGCCCGGGTGTAGGGATGCGCTGGTTGTGACAGCACTTGGTCCCAACGCCCTTCTTCGACAAACCGACCCAGATACATCACGGCGATTCGGTCGCTCATATGCTCAACGACGCCCAGATCGTGTGAGATCATCAAAAGCGCAAGACCAAGCTCGTCCTTCAGCCGCAACAGAAGGTTGATGATCTGCGCCCGGATCGAGACGTCCAGCGCCGAGACCGGTTCGTCACAGATCAGGATTCGCGGCTCCACCACCAAGGCGCGGGCGATGCAAAGGCGCTGACGCTGGCCGCCGGAAAAGGCGTGCGGGTAACGGTCTACGGCGTCCGGTTCCAGGCCGACACGTTCCAGAAGCACGCGGATGCGTCCCTCGACCTCATTTGCGGGGCAGAGCCGGTGCAGATGCAGCGGAAGGGAGAGCGTCTGCCGGATCGTCAACCGCGGGTTCAGCGAGGAATAGGGGTCCTGAAACACCATCTGGATGGCGCGGGCCCGTGCCAGTCCGCCGATGGGTCGCGAAGGGTCGGCGGTGATGCCGTCGAGTTCCACCTGTCCCGAGGTTGGCGCCACGATGCCCATGATCGCTTGCGCGAGGCTGGACTTGCCGCAGCCGGATTCGCCCACCAGACCAAGGCATTCCCCTTCGTTCAGGTGCAACGATACGCCATCCACCGCCTTCAGGACGCGGCGCTGCAATCCCTGTCGGACGTTGTAATTCACATGCAGGTCATTGACGCGCAAGACGGGAGAAGATGGCGGCGCAACTGTTTCAGTCATGATGAAAACAGCTCGCCTTGCCGCCACCGGAAATGGCGCTGAACGGGGGAAACGCGGCGCGGCAATCGTCCTGCGCCCGTGGGCAGCGCGGCGCGAACTGGCACCCTTTCCATCGGCGCCCCCGCCGTTTTGCCTGCGCAACCCGCTGCAGAGCGGTGGCTCGCCCGCCGCGACGGTGAGCTTTATGCCGAGGGCGTTGCCCTTAGCGACATCGCAGCCGAGGTGGGCACCCCCTTCTACTGCTATTCGGCCAGCGCGCTTCGCCAAAGCTATGGCGAGCTTTCGGCAGCCGTCACCCCGCTTGGCGTCTCTATCTGCTTTGCGGTTAAGGCCAACAGCAATCTCAGCGTTCTGGCTGAGTTCGCCAGCCTCGGCTGCGGCATGGATATCGTCTCGGGCGGCGAGATGGAGCGCGCGCTGGCCGCAGGCGTGCCTGCGTCACGGATCATCTTTTCAGGCGTGGGCAAGACCCGCGCCGAGATCAAACGCGCGCTGGCCGAAGGATTGCATCAGATCAACGTTGAATCTGTTGCCGAACTGGACGCCATCGCAGAAATTGCCCGCGACATGGGCCTGCACGCACCAGTCGCGCTGCGGGTGAACCCCGATGTCGATGCAGGCACCCACGCCAAAATCACCACCGCTCGCAAGGACAGCAAATTTGGCATCGCCATCGCCGGGGCCGCAGCGATTTACGCCCGCGCCTCTGCAATGCCGGAACTGGAGATGCAGGGGCTGGCAGTTCACATCGGCTCGCAAATCCAGAAACTGACCCCCTTCCATCGCGCATGGTCCGCTCTAGCCGAGCTTGTTTGCCAGCTGCGCGCCGCAGGCCTGCCTGTGTCACGGCTGGATCTGGGCGGCGGCCTTGGCGTTGGCAGCGATACTGAAGCTGCCCCCGATCTTGCAGCCTACGCCCGCATCATCGCCGAAACCGTGGGCGGTCTGGGCTGCGCGCTGAACGTCGAACCGGGGCGCTGGCTTTCGGCGCGCGCGGGCGTCCTGGTTACCGAAGTACTGTCCGTAAAGGAGTCGTCGGGCACGCATTTCGCCGTAGTGGATGCCGCGATGAACGATCTGATGCGCCCCGCACTTTACGATGCGCACCATCCGGTGCTGGGCCTGCATGCCCCTCGCGCCAAGGCGGGCCCGACTTGGCGTATCGTTGGCCCTGTCTGCGAAAGCTCTGACATCTTTGGCAGCTATCCCAATCTTGGTCCTCTGCAGGCAGGCGATCTTCTGGCTTTCGATCATGCGGGCGCTTACGGCGCCACGATGTCTTCGACCTATAACTCGCGCCCGCTCGTGCCCGAGGTGATGGTCGACCAGACCCGTTTCCGCATCATTCGCAAACGCGCTGGAACCGAGGTGTTCTTGTCTCTGGAAACGCCCACGCCGTGGCGCGACCTCCGCCAAATGGAGTAATCGGCAGGGAGCCAACCCCGTCAGGCCAACCGATCCAGCGTATGGTCAATGGGTAGCACGAGTGGCCGCTTTTTGAAGTTTCTGCGGTTGCCATGCCGCGCCACCTTCAGTCAGCTCTCCGCCCTTTACATAGGAAAGGGCATTTCATCGTTATCAACCGTTTGGGCCAAACCCTCGGGTTCCAATCCGCAGTTCTAACTTGCCGCAGCCTCAGCGATCACCGCTTCGTCGGAACATGAACTCCGGCAGAATGGTCTCCCATTCGCTGCGCTTCATGGAAGTCTGGTAGGCTTCCGTGCTGTCTGCCTTGCGCCAGCGGACGATGGCGCCGACTTTGCCCGAGACAAGATGGGTGCTCTCGGGCGGCGACCAGTTTCCCGCCATGCGGCCGAGCACGCGTCCTTGCGTGTCGAGAACCATCCATTTTGCCTCGCGGCGCTCCAGTGTCACCGTGTCTTCGATCTGTGCTTCGGCAATGGCGACAAGCGTTTGGCTTGTCTCGGGGAGGCGGCCGGCATAGGACAGATCGACCGAGCCCATGTCTGGCAGCTGATATTGGTCGGGCTCGGGCAGGTCGGAAGGTCGACCTGCCTCGACCGGGCGCAAAAGTTCGCTCTCGCTGTCAGCACGGACGAAGGCATGAGCCCCACGGGTCACCACGGCTAGGCTACGGCGCGCGCGGGTCATCGCGACATAGAAAAGCCGACGTGGAGCCTCTCCATCTTCGCCCTTCGAGAGCGCTTGCCAGCCGCCGTTCAAGATCACCACATGGTCGAATTCCAGGCCCTTTGACCGGTGGGCTGTGAGGAGCAAAAGCCCGCGCTGCGTGCCTCTGACGTCTTGCGCCCATTCCGCCAGCCATTCCAGCGCGTCGGGAACAGGGATCGTCCTAGGCCCAAGTTCGCGGGCAAGGTCCGCGACGCCTTCGGCAATCAGATCGACCCAGCGCGTGTGACGCTGCTGGTTCAAGACGTCGAGGATGTCCTGAATCGTGAGCATTGCTGCAGGGCGCTGCCACAGACCAGCAATCAGATTTTGCATCTCGCGGAGCCGCCAGACGCTGGGGAGCTTTTCGTTGGCCATCTCGACTTTAAGCCCAAGCTTTTCAGCATAGGACCGCACCGGCCCAAGCCGCCGCCAGTCGCGCGAGATGATCGCCGTGCGCGACCAGGAGAAATCCGGATCGAGGTGGGAAAGTCGGACCAGCTCGTCCACCGCTGCCACCCCTTGGGCTACATCATCCCCCGGCACGTCGAGGAATTGCACACGTCCCCGTGCCACGGGATCGTAGGTTGCCATGGCACCGCCGCCGGGGTGGAGGCTGCGCAGCTTGTCCACCGTGATCGGGTGGCCTGCCTTCATCCGCTCCTGCGCAAGCTCGATCACCTGGTTGGCCGCGTCGATGATATAGCGGGTCGAGCGGTAGTTCTCGGTCAGGAACTTGGGCTTGGCGCGGTAATCCTCTTCGAAGCGGCGGATGAAGGACACAGAGGCCCCGGTGAAGGCATAGATATTCTGGTCGTCGTCCCCCACCGCAAAAAGACTGAGGCGCTGGTCCGGGTCCTCGAGCGAGCGCCCGGCCACAGCGGCAATCAGGGCATATTCTTCGGGGCCGATATCCTGATATTCGTCGACCAGAATCCACCGGTAGCCCTGGATCAGGGCCTCTCGTTGCGCCTCGGCCTCGGCGCGGCTGAGCCCTTCACCTGTGATCAACCGAACGGCATCACGCAGGATGGCGTCGAAATCGAGGGTCTCGGCGGCACCGCCGGCAAAACTTGCTCCCACCAGTCGCATGGCAAGCGCGTGGCAGGTGGAAACGTTAACCCAAGCGGCGTCCTCGCCGACCAGGTGGCGCAGGCGAGCACGGATTTCGGCCGCGGCGTGCCGGTTGTAGGTCAGGACGAGAATTCCATGCGGATTTTCGCGCCGGACGCGCAGCAAATAGGCGATGCGGTGCACCAGCACGCGTGTTTTGCCCGATCCGGGACCGGCAAGAACGAGAACGTTTGTCTCGTCTCGGTCATCTGCCACGATGTCCTGCTGGGTGGGGTTGCCGAGGTCCTCCACGATCTGCTTCCACGCCCGACCCGTGGTTTGGCGGCGGATTTCCACGCTGCGCCCCGGCATCCAGCGCCGCAGGAAGCGGTCTTGATCCAGCGTGAAATAGTCCTGTGAAAGACGCTGTGCCTCCTCGATCCGCTCCAGCCCTTTTTCGGCATAGGCAGCCATGACATGGGTCTGCAGCGTCTGTTCGCGGTAATGGTCCTGCAACGGCAGGAAATCCTTGGCGGTAAAAGGCGCACGCTCGGGGCTGAGGTGGATCGTCATGGCCGAGCGGAACACCGTCAGCCCCTTGCCGAGCGTCAGCACGTGCTGTTCGTGCAGCCACAGCAAGGCACGCTCCATCAGCTTGGTCATGTCTTTGACGCCGGATGTCTTGATGACCGCATCCCCATTCAACACGGCACAGAGGTCGCCCAAGGTGGTTTCGACTTGGATGTCCTTGCCCTTTATACCGGTCGGGACCTTGGAGACCAGAAATTCCAAGAGCCGCTCTGCCGCCATCCAGCGCAGCGCCGCAGTCTGGTCCACCACGCGCCAAGACCGTTGCAAGACAATCTCAAGCGTCTTCGACGACAACTTTCTCAGCCGTATATTGCCTTGGCCGCCGTCCTCGTCGCGCCCGTCGCGTTCGATGCTGCGCATGAGCCGTTCTATGATGTGCGGACCGGCACCGGTATTGCCCATCTCCCGCATCTTCTGGCTGGCGACCGCCAGGTCCAGCAAGGCACCTCCACCCGCATCGCCCTGTGGCGCCATTTCCCGCATCGTGCCGATCAGCGCGCCCTCCAACGCCCGCGCGGCCGCGAAGCGTTGCCGGGAGGCATTCTCGATCCCGACGTGGATTTGCACGGTTATGGCAATAGCGTTTCGCGCAAGGCCCATGGTCTCGAGGTCAGCCATCGCCTTGGAAAGCCCACGATGGGTCAGGCCCGCGATGCCGGTCAACTCGTCGGTCGAGATGCCTTGGTCGGCGGGCGTGTTCATCAGGTGGCGGACGATGTTCAATAGCTGCTTGCGACGCGCGCCGGTGATCTGTGCCTGATCGAGCAGGACTGATGCCTCGTTCAAGGTGTGCACCATCAACGAAGAAGGAAAGACCTGCACCCGGTTCTCTTCGCGCGAGACAAGGGTTGCCTCTTCCAGCCAGGACACTGCCGTCTTGACCCGTGTATCTTCCGTGGCGCTGTCGCGCTGAAAATCGCGGTCCTTTTCCTCGCGCACGATCTCGCCTGCGGTGGCCACCACCTTGCCACCATTCCGTCCCTGCTCGTCGATCCGGCGCAGCGCCTTGAGGATCGCGCCGATCTCATGCCGCTCCAGCCGCGATCTTGCCGCCAAGGTGAACTGCCGCTCGACATCGTCAGTGTGATACAAAAGCACGCAATCGGCGGGCATCCGGTCCCGCCCGGCCCGCCCCGCCTCTTGCAGGTAATTCTCCAGCGAGCCAGGAATGTCTGCATGGATGACCAGCCGGATATCGGGCTTGTCGATCCCCATCCCAAAGGCATTGGTGGCCGCGATTACCCGCAACTCCCCCACGCGGAACGCTTCCTGCACGGATCGCTTGTCGTCGACGGTCAGTCCGGCGTGGAAATGGGCGACGGCCAGTCCCTGAACCTTGAGAAAGGCCGCGACCCGCTCGGTCTCCTTCCGCGTGGCACAATAGATCACCGCGCCGGAGCGTCCTTCGGGCAGGCGCTCCTGAATGACCGTCAGGATATCGCCGAGCTTGCTCTCCTTTCGCGTCGCCAGCACGGAAAACGACAGGTTGGTCCGTGTCGCACCACCGTCGAACAGGCCAAGATCGATGCCCAGCCTGTCGCGGAAATGGTCGGTGATGTCGCGCACCACCTCGGGCTTGGCGGTGGCGGTCAGGCACAGCACCGGCGCGGTCGGCTGATCGCCGGAAAATTCGCGGATGAAGCGACCGATATAGCGGTAATCGGGCCGGAAATCGTGCCCCCACTTTGAGACGCAATGCGCCTCGTCGAGGACCCAGAACCCGACCTCGCGCTGTTTCAGGACCGAACGCACCGAGACCGAGCGCAGTTGCTCGGGAGAGATCAAAAGGATCGCAGCCTGACCCAGGCGGACGCGGTCCAGCGCCTCTTGCCGCTCGGGCATCGACAGCATGCCGTTGATCGTCACGGCCGAGGAAATTCCCGCCCGCTCCATCCCCTGAACCTGGTCGGCCATCAGCGCGACGAGGGGGGAAATGACCACCGTCAACGCCCCCGTCTTGTCATAGAGGCTCAGTGCGGGGACCTGATAGCAGACCGACTTGCCCGTGCCCGTGGGCAAGATGCCGAGCACATGTGAATGCGCCATGGCTTGTTCGACGATGACCTCTTGCAGCGGACGGCCCTCGGCGTCGCTCGGTTCCGGGCGGTAGGCAGGGAAGCCGAACCACTTCGCCAGCGCTCCTTTAGGATCGTTCATCGTGGCGCACCACGCGCAAGAAGGTGTGCCGCAGTTGGTATCGCGCAACTGGCGGACAATCAGCGCCGCCTGTGGAAAGGCGGCCCGAACCCAAGGCGGCATGACAGATTCCCCGCCCGAGACCGAGATCCATGCCAGGGCATAGGCCAGCGGCCAAGCCATCTGCCGATCCTTCAGCACCTCCAGCTCCGGTCCGATCTGTGCACCGCAAGCCTGCCGCTCCAACAGCCTCTGGATCGCCGCGAGCGCAATGCCCCGATCGGGCGCGGTCGCATTCCGAACGAGCTGAAAGACCGCATCGAAGCCCTCCGAACGATCCGTCCGGGTAACAAGATGGTGCCAGGCCAGCAGCAGATCGGGCGGCTGTGCCTTGAGTGCCTCGATCTGGTTGGCCAGCACGTCGAAGACCAGGCGGGCATCCAGCTCGGGGTCGTTCACATGGCCAGCCTGCAAGCGCCCGTCGTGATGGTGTTTGACCAGGTGATGATAGGGATTGCGCGGAAAGGCCAAGGGATTCAGCCACAGCGTGTCAATGGGCGCCATCATCTTGTCGCGCAGCGTTGGCCGAGCGGCGAGCAGGTGCTCGATATCGTGACGCAGAATGTTGTGGCCGATGATATGGCTGGTCGTCTTCAGCGCCGCTTCGAGCTTGTCGAGCGATTGCTCAAGCCGTCCTTTTCCGGAGACGACCGCAGGGCCAGACCCATCGCGAACGGCGGCCAGGTCGAAGATTATTGCTTTCTTCGGATCAACTTCCAGATCCACTGACAGGCAACGCTCCAACAGGGGCAGCTTGTCTTCGGATCTTGGGCGCAAGAAGCTGAGAAAAGGCATGTAGTCCAGTCACATAATAATCAGATGATTGTCCCAGTGTTATGGCACGCTTAGCCGCCGGGCAACTTAATTGCCCACCTATAAGCGTGGGAGAGAACAATTGTCGGACCTATGGTCCTTGTCATTCGCGCGGGGGAGCTCGGGGAAAACAGCTTCTGGAAGGTGCTTGAAGGGTGAAGGTGGCCCGTACGAAGGCGTCAACGCCCGATGTTCCAGCGGTATCGCTAACGCCGCAGATCGGACGAATGGCGGCTCTGGCAGGATGCTGCGATTGTCAAGCTGCAACGCCGCATGTCCGCTCACCGCCCGATACGATTGATCAGCACAGAAATGACGGCCAATGTTACACTGCCCTGTCGGCGAAGCCGAGGACGTGGCGGGTTTGGCGGACAGGAGAGAAGCCATGTCCATCGAAACCTTACCCGCCCTTCGTCCCACGCGCGCGCCTTGGAACAAAGGGCGCATCATCGGCCAAAAGCGCCCGCTTTTGCCCAAACATGTCTGGTCTATCCGCGTGCGGCTGGAAATGGCTGACAACAAGCGTGATCTCGCATTGTTCAACATGGCCGTGGATAGCAAACTCCGAGGCTGCGATCTGGTCTGCCTGAAGGTGAACGACGTTTATGCGGTAGGCCGTGTCAAGGAACGAGCTTCGGTCACTCAGAGCAAGACGCGCAAGCCGGTGCGCTTCGAGATCACCGAGACCACGCGCCTGTCGGTGGAGCGATGGATCAAGGATCCTGAAATGATCGGTTGCGAATACCTCTGGCCAAGCCGTGTCCATGCCAGCCCGCACTTGTCCACGCGCCAATATGCCCGCATTCTGCGGGATTGGGTTATCTTGATCGGGCTGGAACCAAGCGCTTATGGCACCCATTCGATGCGGCGCACCAAGGTCGCACAGATTTACAGGAAGACAGGTAATCTTCGAGCAGTTCAGCTGCTCTTGGGTCACACGAAGATGGACAGCACTGTGAGATACCTTGGTGTGGACCTCGATGACGCCTTGATACTTTCTGAAGGCATCGATCTCTGATGAATCCCCGCCCGGCGCGAAATGCATCGGGCGGCCCTCTTCTGCCGTTCATCGTTGACAGAGAGCTGCGTTGCGGCTTCACTGAACCAGTCATTCGTTCTTGTCGCAGCAATTCTTGCCAGTCTATGTCGCTTATGCGGACCTTCCGACACACGCAAAGTGTTGACGCCTTGTGATTCGTGTGTCAGAATCATAAATCTCCAAGAAACGCAACTCGATTATCAGAGTATTTGCGATTTCAAGGTTATGCACGACCAAACCCTTTGTGCTCCCTAAAAATTAGAGGACAAGTCATGGCCAGATCATCGTGCTTCACAGACTATCAGAATTGCATCGGAGACCCGCTCGACATCCTCAATAATTTGAATTGCGCGGTCGACTTGGCGCGCTGTCTGAAGGATGCCATTTCCGGTGCCGACCTATCCGCCCTGGATGACACGGAACCGCAACCGGAAGGCGGCGGAGGGCGACGTGAGACCGAGGGCAACTTCGGAGCAGGCGGTACTGTAGAGCGACCCCCGGTCGACGTCGGGGACGGGGGCGGTATCCTTAGGGGTGGTGCAGGTGGCGGTGGGATGATGACGATGCCGTCCGACGCCGCTCTCGCCCGACTGCCAGCAGAGACGGCCGACGCGGTGCGTGATTCTGTCCACCTCATCAATTCGCTGCGCAGCTTGGCGCGCAGCGAGTAGGCATACCTTCAAGGGCGCTTCTGGCGTACGACAGCGACGCTGATGTGGAGCGGAATGCGAGTGAGTGCGCATTCTGACGATTATCGTCGCCGTTCCATAACGCTCTCGCCTCATCGTGGCAGCGTAAACGATGGGGTTGTGCGCTGACATCGCAGGTGAAACGCAGATTGAAGCCCTCGCGTGTGAACTCACTGACCGGATCGAGGCGCTTTCTCCATGGACCCAGTGGAACGGAGCGGGAGCGCGAGGCAAGTAGTGTCTTGCGCGAATGTCCGCAGTGGACCAAGCGTGCAGCCGCGTCTGCACTGAGGGCGAGTTCTCAGCCGTGAGAACGACCGTCTGCAAAAGGGCTCCTCGCGTCGATCTGCAGCGCGGCATGGGTCCGTCTCTCCTCCGAGGTCGGTCCGCGATGAAGGCGGCCCATTGCCGCCGCTCGAGAGGGTGCCGCCGCTGCGACGCGGCGTTCCCTAAAGCGGTCGCTCATCATGGAACGCCGCATTTTAAGCTGATGAGTGTCTGCGCGCTGACCTGTTGCTTAACCTGATCAGACTATAAGGATCTTTGCCGTTCTGGATAGTAAGTCCAAGCAATAAACCGACTGGTCTTCTGGCCCTGCGCCATTTCGACAACCTTGAATTCGACAACCTTCGCTTTCTTCAGCAGTCTGGAGAGTGGCTTGAGGCTGTCTTTCTTGGACACCAAGCAGGTGAACCACAGGCATTGTTCGGCAAAATTCATGCTCTGCTCGATCATTCGGGCGATAAAGCCGATTTCACCACCTGGGCACCAGAGCTCGGCATTCTGGCCGCCAAAATTGAGTTCAGCAGAGTGGCCCTTGCCAAGATTTCGCCACTTGCGCAGCGTGCCCTCTTGCGCCTGCGCAAGCGACGCATGAAACGGGGGGTTGCAGAGGGTGACATGGAAAATATCATCCGAGCCGACAACGCCTTCGAAAATATCCATCGCGTTGTTCTGACGTTTGAGCCTTATATTCAGCCCGTTTCGTTCGCAGATCTGCCGTGCTGATTTGATCGCGACCGGATCGATATCAACGCCTGTGAAGTCCCAACCATATTCATGCTGACCCGTCAGCGGATACACAAGGCTCGCACCCGTCCCGATGTCCAGCGCCTTGATATCGGACCCATGCGGGATCTCTTGGCCATTACTCTTGGCAAGCAGATCCGCCAAGTAGTGAATATAATCAACACGCCCCGGGATCGGGGGGCAGAGGTAAGAGACAGGAATATCCCAGAAATCAATCTCATAGTGGGTCATCAAGAGCGCCCGATTGAGCGTACGGACCGCGTCCACGTCCTGAAAATTGATCGTCCTCTGACCGCGCGGGTTTCTTGTCATGAATGCCTCCAATTCGGGAGATTTCACGATTAAGCGTTCAAAGTCGTACCCCTCTCGGTGTTGGTTGCGGGGGTGCAACATGAGTTTGACAGCCATGGGAAACCTTCTAGCCTATTGGTCCAGGCAGCCTGCCCGACAAGGTATCAAGCTTAGAGCTTCCTAGCTGCCTAAGGAATACATGAACGGCCGAGGCTGTGTGGAAACACCAAGATGTGGTATGCTTCCTTAGATAAAGGGGTGCATCTATGTCAGGTTTCATTGAAGGGGTTGGGCGGGATCAGGTCACGCTTTTTCCGGAACGTCTCGAGGACTGGATTGGCGAAGATCATCTGGTTCGGGTGGTGGATTTGTTTGTCGATCAACTTGATCTGGCAGAGCTTGGCTTCGAGCGCGTGGCGCATGCGCGAACTGGGCGGCCCGGTTATCATCCGGCGGTTCTGTTGAAACTGTTTATTTATGGCTACCTCAATCGGTTACCGTCCAGCCGCAGGTTGGAGCGCGAGGCGGGGCGCAATGTCGAGGTGAAGTGGCTGATCGGGCGACTGGTCCCCGATCACAAGACGATTGCAGATTTCAGGCGCGATAACGGGGCCGCCATCCGCAAGACCTGCGCGCAATTTGTGGAACTATGCCGCCGGATCGGCACACTGAAAGGCGATTGCGTGGCAATCGACGGCAGTAAGTTCAAAGCCGTCAACAATCGCGACAAGAACTTCACCAAGGGCAAGATCGCCAGCCGCCTTGAGCATCTGGAGGCTGATGTCGAACGCTATATCACCGAGCTGGTGCGCATCGACCGGCAAGAAGAAGGTGAAGCGCGGACCGAGAAGGTTGCGCATCTGGCACAACGATATGGGCGCTTAAAGCAAGAAATCGAGAGACTTAAGTCAATGGACAAGGCTTTGGCCGATGCACCTGACGGCCAGATATCCCTGACAGATCCAGATGCCCGTTCCATGGCCACCAGCGCGCGCAACAGCGGACTGGTGGCATATAATGTGCAATCTGTCGTGGATGTTGAGACCCACATCATCGTCAGCCACGACGTCACGAACAAAGGATTCGACCGTGATCAACTCAGCCCGATGGCGATTGCCGCTAAGGAAGCGCTCGGACGGGAAGATTTGCATGCCCTTGCTGACAAGGGCTATTTCAGCGGCGTAGAGATTGCCGCCTGCGACAAGACAGGCATCATGGTAACGATGCCGCGCCCTGAAACATCCGGAAATCGCAGCAAGGGCATGTATGTGAAAGCCGACTTCAAGTATGACGCCGTGCGGGATGTCTACATCTGCCCAACAGAAAATGAGCTAACCTACCGCTACACGCGCGAGGAAGACGGGCTCAATGTCGCGCGATATTGGACCAATGAATGCCACCATTGTCCTGTTAAGTCGCGCTGCACAACGGGCACGGAACGCCGTGTCACCCGTTGGGAATATGAGCATCTGGTGGATGAAATGCGCGACCGCCTACGCAGCGCCTCTGATCCGATGACACAGCGCCGCAGCACGGTCGAGCACCCCTTCGGGACGATAAAGGCCTGGATGGGGACCACCCATTTCCTGATGCGCCGCCTGAAGAATGTCAGGACCGAAATGGCGCTGAACGTGCTGGCTTACAACATCAAGCGCATGGTCGCCATCATCGGGATCAGCGGACTGATGGCGGCCATACCCGCCTGAAAGGGGGGGCAGTCCCCAAAAGCCCTCAAAAGGCCCACAGCAACCGCTGATATGGGCGCGCCCACAAGGTTGGATAGGCCCAAACAGGCCAAAGCACCGCGTCCAATGCCGTCACATTGTGAGCCGGCTTTCGCGCGAGTGTTTCCACACAGCCTCGGCCCATTGCTGCCGTCCAATGTGCGATCGGTTTCGTTGAGGGCGTGTCCAAAGCGGTCATTCGCACATCAAATTGCATTTAGCTTGGGCGAAGCGATCCCTGAACAATCGATCGAACTCAGTAGGGCTGAAATGCTTCCAGACAAGCTGCTGCCGGCAGTCAGCCGATTGCGTCATCCAATTATTTTACGTCAGAAAAACGTCTTTTGCATTTATCGCGCCGCCAATCAGGTTCTCGGACCGCAAACGCCAATCGAGGCTGCCGCGCGCCTGCGATATGGCGCGCTGATGGCGCTGATCCGCCGCGATGGAAGCGCGGGCAATGGCGATGGCGTCTTGCGGGGAAACCGGACGAAAGGCGACGCCGTCGCGGGGGCGCAGTTGCACAAGGGCGTCGATGTCACAATCCAGAACCGTCGCGATCTTGGGGTAGCCGCCGGTGGTCTGATGGTCGGAAAACAGGATAGAGGCGACGCCGTCTCCGGCAACTTGCACAGAACCGCGCACGATTGGCTCTGACGGCATGTCCAACGCGGCATTCGGGGCGATCAACGGCCCGGCAAGACGAACCCCCATCCGGTCCCAAGCATCGGTCATGCGCCAAGAGCCGGCGGCAAAGCTTCTAAGCGCATCCCCGCCAAAGAAGCGCTGCTGCGGCCCCATGGTGACGCGGACTTCGTGCCGGGGGCGGGCATTGACCGGGCAGGGTATGTCGCCTTCACGATCCTCTCGCTGCGCGGCATCTGTGACGGTCAGTTTCATGCCTGAGTTCAACTTTCCCCCGCCAAGCCCCGACATGGTATGGGTTGATGTGCTGCCCAACCAGCGGTCGGTTTGCAAGGTTCCGGCTAAGGCCAGATAGCACCAACTGCCCCAAGGGCCTGGGCGAATGGCCAGTTTCTGACCCGGCTTCAAGGTAGCAATGATCCACGATCCGCGTTTATGGCCCGCATGGTCGATGATGAAGCCGCCGCCCGCCACGGCGAAACTGACGGTGCCGGCCAGGCATTCCAACATCAAGCCGCCCAGTGAAACCTCGATTGCAGCCGCATCGGCGCGGTTGCCAAGGGCGATGTTGGCGGCGGCAAAGGATCTGCGATCCATTGGCCCCGACCACGGCACGCCAAAGCGCATGAAACCTTTACGTCCGGCATCTTGCACCGATACATGTGGCCCGGCAAAATTGATGGAGAGGACAGCATCACTCATCTGATGAGCTGTTCATCATATTCGGCACGGCTGATGCGGCGGAACCGAACGCTGTCACCTACATCAAACAGAAAGGGGCCGGCAGGATTGCCGGTGAGTATTTTGGTCGGCGATCGGCCAATCGCCCACCAGCCCGTTGGCATGGTGATGGTCGATACCAGACACTGCGGACCGGCGATCAGAACGCTTCCAGCGGCAACACCGCGCACAGCGGCGGGCTTTCGCGGCAGGCGGATCGCCTGCGGCACCCCGGCCAGATAGGCGTAGCCGGGCGCGAAGCCATACATGAAGACACTATACTGCCCCGCCAAATGCGCCGCGATGACGGCCTCGGGCGAAAGCCCGCTCGCCGTGGCCACGGCTCGCAAATCGGGGGCAAGGTCAACGTCATAACAGACCGCGACATCGCTGTGTCCTTGGGCGTGGTCGAGCGCGGCGGTATGGTCCAACAGGTGCCGCAACTGCGTCTCGACAAGGCTGTGATCGCGGATCATCGGATCAAATCGGATGAGCAGGCTGGCATAGGCGGGCACGGCTTCGACAAAGCCGTGAAACGACGTCTCGGCCAAAGCCCGATCCAGTTGAAGCACCTTGGCGTTGATAGAACGGTCGATGTGATCGCCAAATTCCACCAGCAGGCTATGCTCGGCCATGGCGCTGAAAATGGGGAAGTGCCGTTCCATGCGGGGCGTCACTGGCATGTCATGCAGTAGTTTCGGCAAGAACGGCGGCGCCTTGGCCCTTGCTCACGATGATCTGTGCAATCAGATGGCCTTTGCTCATTGGTCTGCCCTGGTTCAGGTATTTAGAAAGGGTGCGACGCTGATGCCGGCTTTGCCAAGATGCACGCGGATCACACGGGCCATGTCGAGCGCACCCGGACTGTCGCCGTGAACGCAGATCGAATGGGCCGTAAGTTTGATCGGGTCGCCACCCATCACCGGCATCAGCCCGGTTTGCAGAAAGCGGATCAGCCGTTCGGCGGCATCATTCGCGTCATGCAGCACCGCCCCCGGACGCGCGCGGGGCACAAGGCGACCATTCGGCAGATAGGCGCGGTCGGCGAAAATTTCCGAAAAAACCGGGACAGCAGCGGCCCTTGCGGCACTCTCCAACTCGGTGCCGGAAATCGCCAGTATCGCCAACGGACCGGGCAGTGCTGCCACCGCCGCCACGATGGCATCCGCAACGGTGCGGTCATCCGCCGCCAGATTGCCAAGCGCGCCATGCGGTTTGACATAGCGCAAGCTGGCATCGGCCAGCGCCGCCACGCCTGCCAGAGCGCCGACCTGAGCCACAACCATCCGTCCGATCTCGGCCGGGGTCATCGGGATCACCCGGCGGCCAAAGCCGATCTTGTCGGCATAGCCGGGGTGCGCCCCGATGATCACGCCGCGATTTCGGGCCTCGGTTACGGTCTGAAACATCGTCTCAGGGTCGCTGGCATGGCCGCCGCATGCAATGTTGGCCGAGGTAACAAGCGCCAGCATCGCCGCGTCGTCGCCCATCACCCATGGGCCAAAGCTTTCGCCCAAATCGGAATTAAGGTCGATCTTCATCATGGCTCAGGTGCCGGGCTTGTTGGTGGCACGGGTCAGAAGGATGACACCGGCATCGCCTGCCGTGTCGTAATAGGTGAAGCCAGTGCGGTTCTCGCGGCGGCCTTTCATCTTGACCGCAATGCCGGACGCTGCCTCGGCCGCATCGGCGTCTGGCACTTCGAAACCAAGGTGAAACACACCCTCGCCCTTGCTGTCCAGATGCAGACGCTGCGGGCTTGGATTGTGGTCCGGCTGGCAAAGTTGCAGCTGGATGTTCGGCATGTTGCAGATGCGGTATTGCATCGCCATGAATCCCTCGCGGCTTGGCACGTCGAGGGCTTCATATTCCACCAGCGGCGGGTAGGCGATCCACGGGCCGACACCGATGGATTCGTAATAGGCTTGGGTCTTGTCTATATCGTGCACAACCAGACAGATGTGGTGCAGTTTGTTGAAAACCGGATTCATGCGGCTCACTCCTTGACCGGGACGGTGTAATTCAGGATGCGACGGCCGCCATCCGGGTAGATCGTTTCGCCCGTAATGTAGGACGCATCATCCGAGGCGAGAAAGGCCACCACGCCCGCGATTTCCTCAGATTCACCCAGACGTCCCAACGGGGTGCGGGCGAGGATCGCGTGCATTCCGGCGCGCTCGGTGAAGGCACCCTTGATGATCTCGGTCGCGATGGTGCCGGGGCCAACGCCGCAGACGCGAATACCATGCGGAGCGAAGGCCACAGCGGCAGTGGTGGTGACTTGGTTCATGCCGCCTTTGGAAATCGCATAGGTGGCGACGTTGGGGTTGGCTAAGCCAGAGTTGATCGACGACATGTTGATGATCACGCCGCCTTGCCCCTGCGCGATCATCGCCCGCGCCGCCGCCTGCGTGCCAAGGAAAGCCCCCTTCAGGTTCACCTCCAGCACGCGGTCATAGACTTCTTCAGTCACGTCAAGGAACTCCATGACAGGGGCTATGCCTGCGTTGTTCACCATAACGTCGATCCGGCCAAACTGCGCGACGGCCTTGGCAATCAGTGCATCGACCTGATCTTTGCGGGCGACATCGGTGAGAACGGCAAGCACAGTGTCGGGCGAGCCGATCTCTTGCGCGGTTGCTGCCAGCCTTTCGGCATTCACGTCCGCGATGACCACCTTGGCCCCTTCAGCCAGAAAGCGCACGGCGCTGGCACGCTCAATGCCCTGCGCAGCCCCGGTGATGACGATAACTTTGCCTGCAAACCGCATGGTGTTCTCCTTCAATAGACGATGCTCTCAGGCAACGGCGTGCCCGTGCGAATTCTGCCATAGCCAAGTGGCGACAAATCAAGACCGACAAAACCGCCATGGATGATCAACTCGGCCATGCCGCGCCCAGCGGCGGGCGCGTGCATAACGCCATGCCCGGAAAAGCCGGTGGAAAGCACAAGGTTGGCGATTTCGTCATGCAGCCCCACCACGCCATTATGGTCAAGCGCATTCACCTCATAATGACCCGCCCAAGCCCGTTCCAGCCGCAGTTCTTCCATCGCCGGGATACGGGCCGCCAAAGCGGGCCAGAACACATCCTGCATCAAGCTGTGGTCCGGCTCGAAATCACCGGTTGCAACAGGATCGCGGTCTGCCGGAGGCTGGATGCCGCCGATGAAACCGTCGCCCTCGGGGCGGATCCAGATACCCGAATTGTCGAACAGCATCGGGAAATTGCCTGCCTTCAAGGGAGCGCGAAAGCTGAACACAGTGCGTTTGCGCGGGCTGACCGGAAGCGGCTGGCCAAGTGCCGCCATCAACCCACCCGAGGCAGCCCCGGCCGCCATGACACACCAATCACAAGACAGGCTTTCCCCGCCTGCCAGACGCACGGACTGAATGCGGTCGCCGGACTGATCAAAGCCTGCAACCTCGCCCGCGACATACCGCACGCCCAAATCCTTCGCCGCCGCCCGCACCAGCGACAATAGCGACCACGCATCAAACCAGCCTTCGCCCGTAGCGCCAAAGGTGCCAATGCCCACCCCCTCCATCGACATGTATGGGAAGCGTGCTGCGATTTCGTCCGGTGTCAGCGCCAACACATCTGCCCCTTCGGCGCGCTGCATCGCCGCAGCGGCGTGGCGAGCCGCCACTGTTTCCGGTCCGCCCAGGATCAGATAGCCCTTTTCCCGATAGCCAATATCGGCGGCGGGACCAAAGCTCTGCTTGATCTTGCGGAAGAAATCCACGCCGAACAGGCTCATCTGGATGTTCACCGGCGTGCCGAACTGGGTGCGGATCGCGGCGGCAGACAAGGCGGTAGAGCAGAACCGATAGCTTGGGTCTTTTTCGATCACCGTGATCTCTCCGGAGAAACCTTCCCGGCGCAGCGACCATGCCGCAAAGCTGCCCATGATCGCCCCGCCGACGATGACAAGCTTTTCCCGCGCGCGGTCCCTCATCGCGTCACCGGATCACGAAAGGGTTGGCGACCGTTCCCGCGGTATCGATCCAGACGGTCTTGGTCTGCAAATAGGCGTTGATCGCCTCTTGCCCGCTTTCCCGACCGACGCCGCTGCGCTTATAGCCGCCGAACGGCGCCATATAGCTGACGGCGCGATAACAATTCACCCAGACGGTGCCCGCCTCCAGCGCGGCACTGCCCCGCAAGGCCCGACCCATATCAGCAGTCCAAAGCCCCGCCGCCAAGCCATAGGGGCTGTCGTTGGCAATCGCATAAGCCTCGTCTTCGTCATCGAAAGGAATGATCGACAGAACCGGACCAAACACCTCCTCGCGGGCGATGCGCATCTGATTGTTCACGCCGGTAAAAATTGTGGGTTCGACGAACCAGCCATCCCCCAGCCCCTCGGGCACCTTGCCGCCCAGAACCGCCTCGGCCCCCTCATTGCGCGCAATGTCGAGATAGGACAGCACCTTGGCCCGCTGCGCCTGCGTGGTGATCGGGCCGACTTGGGTATTCGTATCGGCGGGGTTGCCGATCCGCGCAGTGGCCGCCAGTTTGACCACGCCTTCCACTACCCGGTCATGCACGGCGCGCTGCACCAACAGCCGCGAGCCCGCGATGCAGGTCTGCCCGGTGGCCGCGAAAATTCCCGAGATCGCCCCGTTCACCGCATTGTCGATCTTGGCGTCGGCAAACACGATATTGGCGGATTTGCCGCCCAGTTCCAGCGTGACGGTTTTCAAACCCTCGGCAGCGGCGCGATACACGGCGATGCCACCCGGCTCGCCGCCCGTAAACGCAATCTTCGCCACATCCGGGTGGTTGACCAATGGCACGCCGACCTCAAGCGCCATGCCGGTGACAGTATTGACCACGCCGGGCGGAAAACCGGCCTGTTCAAACAGTTTCACAAATTCCAGTGTCGAGGCCGAGGTATGCTCGGATGGCTTGATCACCACGGTATTGCCCGCCGCCAGCAGTGGGGCGAGTTTCC
Source organism: Cypionkella sp. PAMC25878 (assembly GCF_058135695.1). Classification (NCBI taxonomy): domain Bacteria; kingdom Pseudomonadati; phylum Pseudomonadota; class Alphaproteobacteria; order Rhodobacterales; family Paracoccaceae; genus Cypionkella; species Cypionkella sp. PAMC25878. The sequence continues at coordinate 2,292,204 of NZ_CM176871.1, forward strand.
ACGTCAGCAACATCAGCGGCGAGTTCCACGGCACAATCGCAGCAACCACCCCCAATGGCTCGCGGCGGGTAAAGGCGAACATGCCCGCCTTATCGATCGGCAGAACGGCACCTTCGATCTTGTCGGCAAGCCCGCCGAAATAGCGAAACCATTCGGGGATATAGCGCAGTTGCGCCCCCATCTCAGCGATCAGCTTGCCATTGTCGCGGGTTTCCAGTGCCGCAAGGCGGTCGGCATGGACAGCGATCAGATCGGCCAGCCGCACCAGAAGTTTGCCGCGCGCGGTGGCGGTCAATCCGGCCCAGTTCGGCGCACGGAATGCGGGTTTTGCGGCGGCGACAGCAGCTTCAACCTGCGCGGCACCATCTGCGGGGATCAGCGCCCAAGGCTTGCCAGTGTATGGGTCGAAGGATTCGAAAGTGTCGCGCACTGGCATAAGAGCGCCGCCAACCGTATTCTGGAATCTTTCCATGATCTTCAGCCTCCTCTTGTCGGGTTCAGCACGTTTCCAACCCAAGCTGAGCGCGGAAGCGGTTTTTGATGAACACCGCATCGCGTGGCGGTAGCGAGCGCGGCAGATTCTCGGCCTTGATCTTCAGCACGAAGAACCTTGGCCCAACGGCGGGCTTGCGCAAGCGCGCGGCCAAATCGTCGACCTCGGCAAGACTGTGCAATTCGCCGGTTTCAGCAAACCCTGTGGCCTCGGCGATCTTGTGCAGCGCGATGCCGCGTCCGGTGTGGCTGCTCTGCATCCCGGTTTCACCGAAATGCTGGTTGTCCAACACGATGATGTCGAGGTTGCGCGGCGCTGCCACCGCAATCGTCGCCATCGCCCCGAAGGCCATCAGCATCTCGCCATCCCCGGTGATCACCATGACGCGTTTGTCGGGTTGCGCCTGCGCCAGCCCCAGACCCGTCAGCGCGGCCCCGCCCATCGCGCCCCACAGGTAAAAATTGCCGGCGACATCGCCTGCGGCATGAACGTCATAGCTGGGTGAGCCAAGACCCGTTACCACCAGCGCCCCATCGCGCGCCGCCAGAAGCGTGTTGACTGCCGCCCGACGATCCATCGTCGCATCCATCCCGCTCACCATTTCTTTTTGCCCAGAAGCCGCTGACCGATCAGCACAGCGATCTGCTGGTCGGCATCAAAAGCCATGCCCGCCGCTTGCGCGACAATCTCGATCAAATCCTCGCCGGTTTCGGCGCGCAGAACCGTCACGCCTATCGCTTTCAGCGAAGCCTCGGTTGCCTGTCCCATTGGCATTTGCCACGGGTTGAATTCGGCCCATTCACCGCGCATCGTCACCAGCATCAACAGTGGCGTGCGGGTTTGCACCGGCAAAGACAGCATATTGATGCAGTTGCCCACGCCCGAAGATTGCATCAGCACGACCGAGCGTTGGCCACCAAGCCATGCGCCCGTGGCAATGGCGATGCCTTCTTCTTCGGTTGTCAGGACGTTGGTTTTGACCGTGGGGTCCGCGTTGAACAGCCGGATCAGGGTGGAATGCCCAGCGTCAGGCACATAAGACATCTGGCGGATGCCAGCGGCTTTCAACACGTCAAAAAGTTCAAGTGGCCAGTCTTGGGCCAGATCCCGGGGTGTATCCCCCATTGAGATCGCTTCAGCGACAGTCATTGCACATCTCCCGGTGCCGCAAGTTTGACCCTGTATAGCCTTACCAATCCGTGCTTACGTCGACCCTTTTTATTGAACAGATATAGCGGTATTGTATGGCATGGAACTTTCACAGCTGCGCACCCTGATTCACGTCGCCGAACTTGGCAGCCTTTCCAAGGCCGCAGACCGGCTGCACATCGCGCAACCCGCCTTAAGCCGTCAGATCCGGCTGCTTGAGGAGGAACTGGGCGTGCGGCTGTTTGATCGGCACGGGCGCGGTATGATTGCCACCGATCACGGGCAAGAAGTGCTGCGCCACGCCTTGCGGGTGTTGGCAGAGCTTGAGGAAATCCGCGCCTCGGTCAGTGATGAGGACGCGCCATTGCGCGGCCATGTCTCGATCGGGATGCCGCCGACGGTGGCCGATATCCTGTCCGAACCCCTCGTCGCCGCCTTCCGCGAGACCCACCCCGATGCGACTCTGCGCATCGTCAGCGCTTATTCCGGCTATCTGCTGGATTGGATGCACCGCGGCGAGGTCGACGCGGCCATCCTCTATGATCCAAAATCTGCGCGCACGTTGCGGGTTCAACCGCTGCTGGAGGAGGTGCTGTTTCTGATCGGCCCGCCCGGCTCTGGCCTGTCGCAGGACGCTCCGGTGGATTTCAGCGAGTTGGAAGGCGTGCGGCTGTTGTTGCCCAGCAAAGGGCATGGGTTGCGCGCCATCCTTGATAAATGCGCGGATGATTGCGGCTTTGCCCTGAGTGTCCCAGTTGAGGCTGACAGCTATTCCACCTTGAAATCTCTGGTCCGCGCCGGGCATGGCTCGACCATCCTGCCCAAAGCTCCGATCCACCGTGATCTTGCATCGGGCGAGCTTTGTGCCGCCCCCTTGCACAACCCAGTTCCAATGCGGCGGCTGATCCTGTCCTATCCGACCGACCGACCAATTCCCCGGTTGGCCCGGTTTGCGGGGCAGATCATCGCCTCCAATGTGGCGGTGATGGTTGAACAGGGCGTTTGGCCGGGGCGGTTGTCGCCGCATGAACCAGCGATGGAGCCGCGCAGCACACGACGGAAGTCCGATAGAATTCCGCTATAGCTGATCTATCTGACTTGTCGTTGTCGGCATGGCTATTCTGCGGCACTTAGGGTGGATAGGCCAAAGGAGTTGCCGGGCATGACCAGCGCCATCGAAACTTACCCCGAAATTCGTGAGGCGGTGGCAAAGCTGTGCGCGAAGTTCCCCGGCGAGTATTGGCGCAAACTGGACCGCGACATGGCCTATCCGCAGGCCTTCGTTGATGCACTGACCGAGGCAGGTTGGCTCGCGGTTCTGATCCCCGAGGAATACGGCGGCGCGGGTCTGCAGCTTTCGGCGGCAGCGGCGGTGCTGGAGGAAATGCAGCGCGCGGGCTGCAATGGCGGGGCATGTCACGCCCAGATGTACACGATGGGTACGCTCTTGCGCCACGGGTCAGCCGAGCAGAAGGCCACATACTTGCCGCAGATTGCCAGCGGGGCCTTGCGACTTCAGGCTTTCGGCGTGACTGAACCCAGCAGCGGCACCGATACAGGTGCCTTGAAAACCACCGCGCGGCTGGACGGCGACCACTATGTCATCAACGGCCAGAAAATCTGGACCAGCCGGGCCGAGCATTCCGACCTTATGCTGCTGCTGGCCCGCACCACGCCGCTGGTCGAGGGTATGAAAAAGACCGAAGGCCTCTCGGTGATCCTCGTCGATATGCGGCAGGCTGTGGGCAACGGGCTGACCATCCGTCCGATCCGCACCATGATGAACCACGCCACGACCGAAGTGTTCTTCGACAATCTGCGGGTGCCTGCGGAAAATCTGATCGGCGAAGAAGGCAAAGGTTTCCGCTATATCCTGTCGGGCATGAACGCCGAACGTATCTTGATTGCCGCAGAATGTGTGGGCGATGCCAAGTGGTTCATCGACAAATCTACCACCTACGCCAAGGACCGCCACGTCTTTGGCCGCGCCATCGGCCAAAATCAAGGCATCCAGTTCCCCATCGCCAAAGCCTACGCCAACATGCGCGCGGCTGAACTGATGGTGCGTGAAGCGCTAACGCTCTACGAGGCGGGCCAGAACCCCGGCGCCGAGGCGAATATGGCCAAGATGCTGGCGGCGGATGCCAGTTTTGAGGCGGCGAATGCCTGCATCCAAACTCATGGCGGTTTTGGCTTTGCCGAGGAGTTCGACATCGAACGCAAGTTCCGTGAAACCCGGCTCTATCAGGTCGCGCCGATTTCGACCAACCTGATCCTGTCTTATCTGGCCGAGCATGTGCTTGGCCTTCCCCGCTCTTACTGAGGCGCCCCATGCAAGTTCTGATCGTCTACGCCCACCCCGAACCGACCTCTTTCAACGGCGCAATGCGCGATCTTGCGGTGGCGACCCTGACCAAGCAGGGCCATGAGGTAGAGGTTTCCGATCTTTATGCGATGGGTTGGAATGCGGTTGCAGGGCCTGCTGACATTGACGGCGCTCCGTCTGACTCCGCGCGGTTCAGTCTGGCGCGCGAACAGACTGTGGCAATGGAAAATGGCTCCATCGCCGCCGATATTGCAGCCGAGCAGGCCAAATTGACCCGCGCCGATCTGGTGATCTTTCAGTTTCCGGTCTGGTGGTTTGGGATGCCCGCCATCCTGAAGGGCTGGGCTGACCGCGTCTTTGCCCGCGGCTTTGCCTATCTGCCGGGGCGCAAATATGACACCGGCATGTTCAAGGGCAAGCGCGCGATGCTGGCCGCAACCACTGGCACCTCTGCCGACACCTACGCGCCTGACGGGATCGACGGCGATATTTTGACGGTGTTCTGGCCCATTCATAACGGGCTTTTGAAATACACTGGCTTTGACGTGCTGCCGCCCTATGTAGCCTATATGCCGGGCCGGGAGGATGACGTCACGCGCGCCCAGCAACTTGACGTCTACGCCAAGCGGCTGGAAACCCTCGACGCAACCCCGCATCTGTTCTTCCATCCCGCCGAAGACTACGGCCCGAACGAGCGCTTGAAGCCGGGCGTGCTTGCCCGATCAGGCCAGCAGCGCAATGTCTAAGGGGCCGCTTTCGGGGCTGTTGGTGATTGCCATCGAACAGGCGGTGGCGGCCCCAATGTGCACCGTGCGCTTGGCCGATGCCGGGGCGCGGGTCATCAAGATCGAACGCGACGGCGGCGAGACGGCGCGCCATTACGATGCTGCGGTGAAGGGGACCAGCGCCTATTTCGCATGGCTGAACCGGGGTAAGCAGAGTGCCGTGCTGAACCTGAAGGACGCTGCCGAGCTTGATCTGCTTTTCAACATGCTCACCCGGGCCGATGTGCTGGTCCAGAACCTTGTTCCCGGTGCGCTGTCCCGGATGGGTCTGACGCCCGAGGTGATCGCCACGCGGTTTCCCCGTCTGATCGTGGTGTCGATCAACGGTTACGGCCAAGACACCGCCTATGCGCCGATGCGAGCCTATGACATGTTGGTGCAGGCCGAAAGTGGGCTGTGCGCCGTGACCGGAACGCCGGATACGCCGTCGAAAGTCGGCGTGTCGGCGGCCGACATTGCCACCGGCATGAACGCCCATGCGGCGGTGCTTGAGGCCTTGATCGAACGCGGTCAGACTGGGCAAGGCAAGCAGATCGAGATTGCGATGTTCGATGCGATGGCCGATTGGATGGCGGTGCCGCTTTTGCATTATGAACATGCGGGCCGTGAAACCGGGCGTTATGGCTTGTCACATGCCGCGATCTATCCCTACCGCCCCTTCGCCTGCGCCGATGGCACGCTGCTCGTGGCGGCGCAGAACAACGGCGAATGGCTAAGACTGTGTCAGGGGCTCAGCCGCGCCGACCTGACGGCTCGTGCCGATTTTGCCACCAACGCCTTGCGCGTGACCAACCGGGTGGCATTGGATGCCGAACTTGAGCCCTGTTTCGCGGGCTTGACCATCGCCCACGCCATCGCGCTGCTGAACAGCGCCGAGATCGCTTGGAGCCGCTACACGGAAGTGCGCGACCTTGGCCAGCACCCGGCCTTGCGCCGTGTTAAGGTGACGCTTGCGGATGGGCAAAGCATCACATTGCCGCGTCCCGCTGGCAGAGACGCAAGCTTTCGCCCCGGTGCAGTCCCCGCGACAGGGGCCGATACCGCGGCCATCCGCCAAGAATTCACTGGCAGCACGCCATGAGCCTGCCATCGGATCTTGCGCATCTCTCTCCGTGGATCGGACGACAGGAATGCATCGAGGATATCGTTGCGCCCGCGCTGGTCCAACGCTTCAACGCCACCTTTGACCGCGCAGGGTCAACCCGGATGGGTGCCGAGGCACCGCCCATGATCCACATTTGCCTCTGCCTTCCAGCGGTTCCGACCGCAGAGCTTGGCCCTGACGGGCACCCCGAGCGTGGCGGCTTCCTGCCGCCCGTCCCATTGCCGCGGCGCATGTGGGCAGGGGGCAACTTTGTGTTTCATGCCCCGCTGCATATCGGGGCTGCAATCCAGCGCCACACCCGAATCGCGGACATATCGGCAAAGCAAGGGCGAAGTGGTCGGCTGTGCTTTGTGACCGTCGAGCATGAGATATTCGAGGCTGGCGTGCTCGCCATATCCGAGCGGCATGACATTGTTTACCGCGATGTCACCCCAGATGCGCCTGAAATCCGCCACCCCGAGGCCACCCCCCTTGGCGCGCACAGCCGGACTGTTGCCACGACAGCACCGCGGTTGTTCCGGTATTCTGCGCTGACCTTCAATGCCCACCGGATTCACTACGATGCGCCCTATGCGACAGGGCAGGAAACCTACCCGGGACTGGTTGTGCATGGGCCGATGCAGGCCACGCTTTTGTGCCAGTTTGCCGCTGACCTTAAGGGCACCCCCCCGACAAGGTTTGATTTCCGCAGCCTGTCGCCGCTGTTTGATACCAGTGATTTCAGCCTGAACGCGGAATCCGCAGCCGATGGCCTAAGGTTGTGGACCGCGCGTAGCGGCGGACCCGTCGCGATGGAAGCGCAGGCGCGATGGTAACCGCAATCCGCGCACCATTGTTCGTTCCCGCCGACCGGCCAGAGCGGTTTGCCAAGGCGGCGGCATCAGGGGCGGATGCGGTGATCCTTGACCTTGAAGATGCCGTGGCACCCACGAACAAAGATCAGGCCCGTGCCGCGTTGGTGGGTCTTCCCGACACTGTGCCGATAATTGTCAGGATCAACGCCGTTGGCACATCGTGGCACGATGCCGACCTTCTGGCGTTGCGCGGACTTTCTGTCGCGGCCATCATGCTGCCCAAGGTGGAGGATGTGGCCACCATTGCCGCCGTCGCGAACGCTTTGGTGGATCAAGTTCCGATCATCGCACTGATCGAATCCGCGAAGGGCCTTGCCGAAGCGCGCCACATTGCCGCCACCCCACAGGTGGTGCGGCTTGCCTTTGGCTCGGTTGATTTTTGTGCTGATTTAAGGATGCAGCATCTGCGCGAGGCACTGTTGCCCGCGCGGGTCGAACTTGTGCTTGCCTCGCGGCTAGCGGGAATTGTCGCACCAATAGACGGGGTCACAACCAGCATCGACGATCTGACTCTTGCTGCTGAGGATGCCCGCCATGCCCGCGACCTTGGGATGTGGGGCAAGCTGTGCATCCATCCGCGTCAGGTGCCCGAGATCAAACGCGCCTTTGCGCTCACTGAAACCGAAATGGACTGGGCACGGCGTGTGCTTGCAGCTGGGCAGGGTGCGGTGATCGTCGATGGAGCCATGGTGGATGAACCAGTGCGCCTGCAAGCGCGTAAAATCCTTTCGGAAGCAAAGGCCTTCGATCAGTGATCGGACATCAAGTGAAATCCACTTTGGCCTTCATGATGAAGCAATGATTCGGCGAGGTGAGGCAAAGGGATGGCGTTATGGAGCATGGTTGGGCGCCTTGGACATCACCAAAAGAGCAACACTTGCGAATGCCCTGCCTCGAATGACTGGTGTCGAAAGATAACTCTTAACTGAAACAATCAATCGAACGGCCGCTGTCCGCCCTTTGCGTCGATCTCAGTTCGAAATGCTGCGCGATGATCGAGCGTCCGCTTCGGCTCGATGCTAAATCGGCCAAGTCGCATTGCCGATTGACACTCTGCGCCCCCCGCGTTGATCGTGGCCGTCACGACGAAGTCGGCCTTTTGCGCTCTCAAATCTACGCTCCGGCTCGGCAAGGGGCCGCCGTCTGGACACGGATCGCTCTCTTTACTTTACCTTTTCAGGCCAAGGCCGTTTTGTCCTGCCTATGATGCTAACCTCGCCCATGGACATGTTTCCTCCGTAAAGGTGTTTCAACACCCGCTACGTTGGCACATTGATGCCGCAGAGGGGCGTACACCCCATCGCTTGCTGTGGTGTTGTGTTTACCTCACCCAGAGTGCATCCAGCAGGCCGATAGGTGCGATCCAAAGGAGGTCTGATGCCAAGATTGCCATTGTGCTTAGACTACATCACTGGCGAGACAGCCTTTTCCTTTGCTTCGCGCCTTGCTGCCAGAAACGGCCTGCCCATGTCTGAGTTTCTTTCGGATATGGGGATTAAATTCAATGCATTGCAGGCAGGCGATCTTAGCGTCTTGGGGCGGATTGCCGACATTGGTGACGCCCCATTGGACGCGCTGCGAGACGCCACGCCGGTAGAGGTGGCGCCACGGATTTACCAACTGTTGGGGCATGAGTTTCCGGTCGAGGCGATACGCGCGAAAGAAGTGCGTGGTTGTCCCGACTGCCTGAGACAGGATGCAGCCGTTGCAGGCGAGCCCTCCATGGCGATGGCAATAAGGGGGCATTGGCTCGTTTCCCACTACAACATCTGCCACCGGCATGGACGGCCTCTGGTTACGCTGTGGTCGGAACATGATCCTGCCGTTCGGTACGATACGGTTATGTGCCTGCGAAAAATCACTTCTGAGTTAATGGACAACTTGATCGATGCCCCTTTCCGCGAGCCTTCGGAGTTCGACATCTGGCTGAATGGCCGACTTCGGGGGCCGAAACAACCGGCCGTCTGGTTTGACAAACTTCCCCTGCACGCGGTGAGCGTGTTTTGTCGGGAAATAGGTCGTGCAACCATCGCAACAAAGCTACCGAAATGGCGCAAGCTGCGCGAAGCTGATGCGTGGTGGCCGTATGCTGTTGGATTTCTCCTTTGCCACGAAAGCCAGGACCGGATCGGTGTCAATCTGGGGTTGCTACAGCGCATGATGGGCACGCCGGAAGAGGGGCCAAAGAAGATATTCGGGGGTTTGTATGATCTTCTGGCCGACGGCGATCTGGCTGACGGTTTTTTGGGTTTTCGCGATGTGTTGCGCAACCATATCGAAATGACATGGCCGCTCGGGCCAGGGCATGAGTTGATGGGTGAACCGGTCCTAAGGCGTCGACACCATTCTGTGGTGACTGCGGCGAGGGCTGTCGGTCGGCCTGCTGACACTGTCCGCGCGGCATTAAACGCTTCGGACGTCCTGAAGAATGTGGATGAGACGGCCGATGACGCGTGGGATGTCTTCCAAGTTCGGGACAGCGCCAGTGTCCTGAACGAACTCAACGTTCCGGTTAGCGAAGTTGCATTTGCGGCAGCACTGAGCATCCCAGTCGGAGCATTTGCGAATTTGCGCGATGACGGAATTTTCGATGTGGCTCGCCTAGAGGGAAAAGGTGACAATTGGGATGTCATGGTTGGCCGACATCATATTGAGCAAATCTTGCTTGGGGCCGAGACAGTCTATGTTGCCATGCATGAGTGGTTTGATGTGTGCGGCGCTGCAAGACAGCTCCGGGTTCAACCCTCCGAGATTTGGCGCAGGATCCGCGACGGTCAGCTGGCGCGCATCGGCCACTATGTTCAGCGGGATGGATTTGCGGCTATTGTTGTAGATCTTGCAGGACTTACCGATGGTACGGATGAATTGAGTGTAGACATTGTTGCAAGATCAAAAGGCTTGAAACCGGCCGATTTGGGCAGATTGCTAGGGCAGGGGCACACGCCGTCTCGAACGAGGCAAGGTCCGCGATCGGGCAAGCTTCAGGTTGTGTTGTCGGGAGAAGATCTCGTTGCACTCAACGAACGCTTCATCAGTCTGCGGGAACTGGGTCTTGCCGCCGGTCTGAGTTGGTCTGAGTTGCGTGCCTGCCTCGCGTTCGAAGCAATTGCGCCGTTCAGCCCTGACGGGCGCAACTACGGGCCCTTATATCAGCGGCAGGACGTTCAGCATCTGATCGCGGGCCAAAGCGGTGATCTGGCCCGGTAACATCAAGATATTCCCTATCAATCAGAGGGCCTGCACATTCATTGCCGTTGCGCTGGATTTCGCTTGACAGACTTTGCGCACGCTATTGCTTTCTTTTGCGCACTCTATTCCTTTTTCTGGCAGTCTGCCGCGAGGAGCGGTCGCGGTGAGTGGGGTTTGCCGCCGATCCATGTCGCGCGGATGGCACGGTCGTCGCCGAGCATGATGGTGGGGAAGATCGCCTGCCAGATGTCGCGCGCGCGGCGGGTCGCTTGTTCGATGGCGGGGGTGGACTTCAGATCAAGGATGGTCAGGTCGGCCTCCATGCCGGGGGCGATGTTGCCGATCTGGTGTTCGGCATGCAGGGCGCGGGCGGAGCCTACGGTCGCGAGCCACCAGAGTTGGCTGGGGTGAAGGGCCTCGCCGCGCAGCTGCGCGACTTCATAGGCAGCGGCCATGGTGTGCAGCATTGAGAAGCTTGAGCCGCCACCGGTGTCGGTGGCAAGGCCGACTCGCAGGTGGTGGGCGAGGCTCATATCAAACAGGCCGGAACCGATGAAGGTGTTGGAGGTCGGGCAGTGGACGAGGCTTGCTCCGGCTTCGATCAGGCGGTCTTTCTCGCGTTGCGTCAGATGGATGGCGTGGCCGTAGACGGCGCCTTCGCGCAAGAGGCCTTGGGTCTCATAGGTGTCGAGGTAGTCGCGGGACTGTGGGAACAGCTCTTTCACCCAAGCAATCTCATCCACTTGCTCAGACAGGTGGGTTTGCATCAGGCAATCGGGGTATTCGCGCCACAGTTGGCCCATGGCTGCCAGTTGTTCGGGGGTAGAGGTGGGCGAGAACCTTGGGGTGATGACGTAGGACAGCCGGTCTTGGCCGTGCCACTTTTGCAGCAGGCGTTTGCTGTCGTCATAGGCGGATTGCACGGTGTCGCGCAGGCCTTCGGGGGCGTTGCGGTCCATGCAGGTTTTGCCAGCGAAGGCGCGCAGGCCGCGCGCTTTGGCGGCCGTGAAGAAGGCGTCGACGCTTTCGGGGTGGATGGTGGCGTAGCTGCACATCGAGGTGGTGCCGTGGGCCAGCGCCAGATCGAGGTAGCGGTTGGCGACCTCATCGGCGTAAGCCCGGTCGGCAAAGCGCATTTCCTCGGGGAAGGTGTAGCTGTTCAGCCAGTCGATCAGCCGTTTGCCCCAAGAGGCGATGATTGCGGTTTGGGGATAATGCACATGCGCGTCGATGAAGCCCGCCGAGATCAGGCATTGGCCGTAATCGGTGACGCGGGCCTGCGGATAGGCGGCGCGGATGGGGTCGGCGGGGCCGGAGGCTATGATTTTGCCGTTCTGAATGGCGACGGCACCGTGGGTTTCATGCCGGGCGGCGTCGGGGCCATCCGCAAACGGATCGCCTGCGAAGGACAGCACTTGCCCCAGAAGAATGTCGGTCATTGCATACTCCGCTTGCCAAACCCGGTTATGGTATAGGCTTATGGCGTTTAGGTAAATTTCGGCCTGCCCTCTGTTTCATTGAAACAGCTTTCTGTAAGCAAGCGGCAAAGGAGTGCGTCATGGCGGAAGATCTGGCACTGATGGACGAAGATGAAGTCCACGCCGACCGGGTGGAAGCGATCCTTGATGCGGTAGAGGCAAAGGATGCCGCCCGCGTCACCGAATTGCTGGAGCCTTTGCACGCCGCTGATATCGCCGACTTGCTGGAGCAGATCGGTGGGGCGGACCGGCGTGCCCTGCTAGCGTTGTGGTCGGGCGAGATTGACGGTGAGATTCTGTCCGAGATTGACGAATCGATCCGTGAAGAAGTCATCGAATCGCTGCCGCATTCGGTGGTCGCCGAAGCGATGCGCGAACTCGACACCGATGATGTGGTCGATATTCTGGAAGACCTTGATCTGCCGCAACAGGGCTTGATTCTGGATGCGCTGGAAGATGTGGACCGGATCGCCGTGCAGCAGGCGATGGGCTATCCGGAGGAATCCGCCGGCCGTCTGATGCAGCGAGAAGTGGTGGTGGCACCTGAGCATTGGACGGTGGGCGAGGCGATTGATTATCTGCGTGAAGTGGAGCATCTGCCGGATCAGTTTTATCATGTCATTCTGACTGATCCTCGCATGAAACCAACGGGCTATGTGACCTTGGGGCGGTTGTTGTCGTCTCGGCGGAATGTGCGGTTGAAGGATATTCTGGAGGACAGTTTCCGCACGATTCCGGCGACGGAATCCGAGGCCGATGTCGCCTATATGTTCAACCAGTATCACCTGATTTCAACCCCGGTGGTTGATGCGACGGGGCGGCTGGTCGGGGTGATCACCATCGACGATGCGATGAACGTGCTGGATGAGGAACACGAGCAGGACATGCTGCGTCTGGCCGGGGTGGGCGATGATTCGAGCCTGTCGGACGGGGTTTGGGCCACGGCAAAACAGCGGTTGCCTTGGCTGGTGGTGAACCTGTTTACCGCTTCGATTTCGGCGTTTGTGATCTCGCGGTTTGAGAGCACGATCGCCAGTTTGGTGACTTTGGCGGCGCTGATGCCGATTGTGGCGTCGACGGGCGGGATCGCCGGGACGCAATCTTTGGCGGTGGCCGTGCGGGCTTTGGCCACGCGTTCGCTGACCTCGGCCAACGCCAAACGGGTGGTGTTGCGGGAACTTGTGGGCGGGCTTTTGAACGGATTGGCGCTGGCCTGCCTGCTGGGCTTGGCGGGGACCGTGATCTTTGGCGATTGGAAGCTGGGGCTGGTGTTGGGGGCTGCGATGATCACCAATCAACTGGTGGCGGCGATGGGCGGGGTGTTGGTGCCACTGGGGTTGCATCGTTTGGATCTGGACCCGGCCTTGGCGTCAGGGACGTTTGTGACGACTTTGACCGATGTGCTGGGCTATCTGGCGTTTCTGGGATTGGCGACGTTGGTGCTGCTGTGATGGAGTCCGGGATCGACAAGGCCGAGGCCCGCAAGGCGGCGTTTGCGGCGCGGAAATTGGCGTTTGCAGCGGGGCAGGGGCAGGCGGCGGAGCTGTTGGCTGATGTGCTGGCCGAGCATCGCGGGCGTGCTTTGGCCGGATATATGGCGATGCGCACCGAGGCCGATCCGATGGCTGCGATGCTGGCGCATCAGGGGCCGGTTTGCGTGCCGGTGATTGTGGCGCAGGGTGAGGCGTTGCGGTTTTGCGAATGGTCGCCGGGATGCGCGATGGAGATCGGAGCGTTTGGGGCTTTTATTCCGTCTGAAGGGGCGTGGATTGAGCCGGAGGTGCTGATCGTGCCTTTGGTCGGGTTCGATGCGCGCGGGTATCGCTTGGGCTATGGCGGCGGGTTTTATGACCGGACCTTGCAGGGGTTAAGGGGCAAGCGGGCGACTTTGGCGGTGGGGTTTGGCTTTGCGGCGCAGGAATTGGATCAGGTGCCGATTGATGAATACGATCAGCGGTTGGATATGATGGTGACGGAGGCGGGCGTGCGGCGGTTTTAGCTGCGCTTGGGGCTGGCCGCTGGGGGTTTCACACCCCCAGACCCCCGTGGGATATTTGAGCACAGAGGATGACAATTTTAATCAAATTAATCGGATTTTTGAAGCAGAGCGGGTCTGATCGCGGTTAGCGATCAGGCGCTGATGTAAGGAGTCGATCTGTCTGATTGCTTACTTCGCAATCGTCTCTTGGCGCACGAACATGTTGCCCCAGGCGCGGTCCATCAACTCGGGGGACATTTGGTAGGGGATGCCTTCAAATTCGCAGACCGCGATCATCTGGTCGATCAGGAAGGTCGGTTGGTAATTGGCGAAGTTGTTGGCGATGGTGGGGTATTTGCTTTTCAGCATGTAGATCAGGGTGGCTTCGTCGAGCGGGACTTTCTTTTTCTTCGCGACCATGGCGAAGATTTTCAGGAACATCTCTTGGTTCGGGCCGTCGATTTTGATCTTGAAGAAGATCCGGCGCAGGGCTGCGCCGTCGAAAATCTCATTCGGGTGGAAGTTGGTTGAGAAGATCACAAGGGTGTCGAAGGGAACGGTGAATTTCTCGCCTGACTGTAACGCCAAGATATCGCGGGATTCTTCGAGCGGCACGATCCAGCGGTTGACCAGTTTTTGTGGCGGTTCGGCTTGGCGGCCAAGGTCGTCGACGATGAAGATGCCGCCGGAGGCTTTCAGCTGCAATGGCGCTTGGTAGGTGCGGGCGGTGGGATTGTATTTCAGATCGAGCATGTCGAGCGTGAGTTCGCCGCCAGTGATCACCGAGGGGCGTTCGCAATAGACATAGCGGTTGTCGTAGCGGTTGCCGGTGCGGCGCAGGGCATTGGGGTCGTCGATGGATTCCTCGGCAGAGGAATGCACGATTGGATCGAAAACGGTGATCACCTGACCGGAATATTCGATCGCACGCGGGATGTAGATCTTATCGCCCAAAGCGGCGCGGATGCCGTTGGAGATTGAGGATTTGCCGTTGCCAGGCGGGCCATACATCAGGATGGATCGGCCCGAGGTGACGGCGGGGCCAAGGTTGGAAATCAGATCGGGCGGCAGGATCAGATGGCCCATGCCCTTCATCAACTCGGGCCGGGTCAGCTTGATGTCGCGGACGGATTGGCGTTTCATCTGCGCGGAATAGGCGGCGAGGGGCAGCGGCAGCGCGCCATAGTATTCCGATTGCGACAGTGCATCCAGCGCGCGGGCTTTGCCAGCGTCGGTCAGCTGGTAGCCCATTTCATTGCTGGTCGAGGTGGCGTTCAGCGTGCCTTTGGCTTCGAGCAGGCGTTGCTGGCGGGCGGCGTCGACGAGTTCTTGGGTGAGGACCACCGGCAGGCAAATCGCGCGGGAGAGGTCCGTCACCATGTCGAGGTTCATGCGGAACATGGTTTTGAGCAGGATGTCGCGCATCATCACCGAGCTCAGGCCGGTTTCGGCCAAGGACTTCGGTTGCGGCGGGGCTTGCACACCCATCGGCACTTGCATGTTCATCGGCGGCACCTTTGCATTGGCGGGGCGACTGTTGCGCCCGAAGCTTCAATGCCAAGGATTGACCTAGAAAAGCGGCAAGAGTGCGGCCAAAAGATAGAAGATCAGTGTTCCTGACAGCGCCAGACCCATCGGGAAGTCTTTATGGGTCCAGCTTTGCCAATCCTCTGTCGCCGCACGAAACGGCGGGATCAGGCGGGCAAGGCGGTGGGCGGCGAAGGCCCCGAGCAGGCAGGCGGCGTAGAGGCCGAGCACGAAGCGGATGTCGGCATGGATGAAGATCGGGGCCATTGAGGCCGCGAATTTCGCATCGCCCGCGCCGACAGCGCCGCCCGCGTTCAGGATAAAGCCTGCGACCAAGACACAAGCGGCCAAAGCCCAGCCCCAGAGCCAGAGTTTGAGCGGCACCAGAATCAGCCCCAGCACCAGCCAGAGGATCAGCAGCGCCAATCCGGCCTTATTAGGGATTTTCATGAATTTCATATCGCTCCACGACACCCAGATCGCGACGGCGAAGCAGAACGGCAGGAAGATTAGGGCAATGTAGGGAGAGATCATATCAGCCACTCAGCGCTTTGAGACTGCGCTCGGCGGCCTCGAAATAGGTTGGGGAGGTGTCGACGGCTTGTTGCAGCAGTTCGCGGCCGACGGAAGTATCACCCTGTTTCACGGCAGCGAGGCCGAGAGTGTAGTAGAGTTGGGCGCGCTCGGTCTGGGTCATCTCAATCACCGGCATGTCGTATTTGCGTTGGCCGGCGCGGGCGAGGATCAGGTTGTTCTTGGCGGTGAACAGGTTGGAATCGTAGGTGAGGGCTTCGAGGAACAGTTTCTCGGCCCCGGCATTGTCGCCGCGCGTCAGCTTCGAGAAGCCCCAGTTGTTGTAGATGCCCGAGGGTTTGTTGGTGAGGCCTGCGGCGATGTCGTAGAAGCTGTCGGCTTTCTTCCAGTTTTTCTGGCTGTCGGCGACCATGGCTTCAAGGCGATAGCGCTCGAAGGTTTCAAAGGTCGGCGGGATGGTGTTCAGCGTGGCAGCGGTGGCGGTCCAGTCTGAGGTGCGCATCTGCGCGTCGGCCAGACCGACACGGTCGTCGTTGGTGCCTTCGGGCGAGGCGATGATGGCGGTGTAGACGCTGATGGCCTCAGACGGTTTGTTGGCGCGGATCAGCGACTTGGCCAGGCCGCGTTTAAGATCAATGCGGTCGGGGTTTTCGGCGCTGGTTTTCTGGAAATAGGCGACGGCCTCATTCGGGTCGCCCACGGTCAGCATGATGTCGCTGAGGTTGGATTCATCGACGACATTGACCGATTTCAACGCGCGTTTGGACGCGGCGTCTCGGGTGCCTTGGCAACCCGCCAAAGCGGTTGCGCCGATCAGGCACAGCGTAAGCAACACAGGTTGGCGCATTTTGCGTCCTTTTTGGTCTACTGCTCAGTCTTCAAATTCTGGGTCTTCAAGTTCCGGGGGCTTCAAAGTTGCGACAGCAAGACGTAAGAGCCTTGCCCGCGTCGCACCAGTTTCATCACGGGTTTTTCGTCCTGAACCGGATCATATACAGAGGCTTCGCTGCGCGCTATCGCCAGCTTGAGATTTTCGCGAATGGAGTCCGATTGGCCACTGTCCAGCGCGAAAGCTTGCTGAAACACCCGGCGGGCTTCGCCGGATTTGCCTTGCTCCATCAGCACACAGCCGAGGTTGTTCAGGGCGGGGACGTTGCGCTCGTCGGCCTCAATGGCGCGGCGCAGCACTTGTTCGGCCTGACCCAGACGGCCCAGTTTCAGATCGGCGGAACCGATGGCAGAGAGCACATCGGCGTTCATGCCTTGTTCAGACGCGGCGCGCAGATAGGCTTTCATTGCCAGTTCATACTCGCCCACCTCCATCAGGCGGTGGCCGACCAGCAGGCCATCGACGCCCTGTTCACGGCTATCGGCACCGTAGGGCACGTTGCGGGGTTTGCCGGATGCGGCAAGGCCGCCCGTATGCTGACAGGCGGCCAAAGGGATGCAGATCAACAAGACAATCACCGCGCGCGTCACTTAAAGCCCCATATGCTTGGGCTTGACGCCCGTGGTTCAGCCGCCACCGAGGGTTTTCGAGATCCCGTAAACCGATGGTCCGATCAAGATAATCAATAGCGGCGGCAGCGTGAACAGCATAGTGCCGAGGGTGAGTTTTGTCGGCAATTTGTTTGCCAATTCTTCCGCCCGCATGATGCGTTTGTCGCGCATCTCGGCGGAATACACCCGCAGGGCGTCCGACATCGAGGTGCCGAAGGTCGCCGATTGCACAAGGGTGGTGCAGAACGACGAGATATCGGCGATGCCGACGCGTTCGGACATGTCTTTCAGAACCTTAACGCGCTCTTTGCCGGCCTTGACCTCTTGCGCCACGGTTTCAAATTCTTCGGCAAGCGCCGGGCAAGAGTTGCGGCTTTCTTTGGCGATGCGGTTGATGGATTGATCCAGCGATTGGCCCGCCTCAACACAGACCAGCATCAGATCGAGTGCGTCAGGGAAGCCCGAGACGATTTCGGCTTGCCGCTTTTGCACCCGGCTGTTGACCCAATACATCGGGAAGTAATAGCCCAAGCCCCCCGGCAGCAGGGTGGAGATGATCATCACTTGGGTGGACACCTCGGCGCCGTCATTTCCGGTGAAGGTATACAGCATCCCCAAACCCAGCAGACCGACGCCCAAGGCCAGTTGCGCGAAGTGAAAGGTGCGGACGGCGTTTTTCTGTTTGTAGCCGGCGCGCACCATTTTCAGGCGCGAGGCGGTCATGGTCTGTTCGTCTTGCGGTTCCAGGAACGAGGCGAATTTCTCGAGCCTGTCGGCTTTTTCACTGTGGCGCAGGTTGGCGCTTTTTTGGGATTTGCTGGCGTTTTCGATGTCTTTGCGCAGGGCTTTCAGCTTGTCGAACGGCTCGGGTTGCTTTTTCAGCAGCATCGGCAGCACGGCGACAATCAGCGCAAGACCCAGCAGACCAAGTGCCAGCAATGGCCCGAGCGGACCGAAGGTGTCAGTCAGTTGCGTGTTGATATTGTTGAGGAAATCCATGACGCTTAGACCTTAATGTTGACCATGATACGCATGAAGATGATGTTGATGACGAGGAACACCGCGACGGCAAGGCAGGCCGGGATGAACACCGCGGATTTCGCGACATCGTCGTAGTAATCAGGTTTGATGATGTTGATCATGACGATTGCACCGATCGGGAACATCGACAGGAACATGCCCGACCATTTCGCCTCGCCGGTGATCGCCTTGACGCGGCGAAACAGTTTGAAGCGGGCGCGGATGACTTTCGACAGGCCCTCGAGGATTTCGGCGAGGTTGCCGCCCGAAGTTTGCTGGATGGTGACGGCGACGGCGAGGAAGCGTAGATCCTGACTGTCCATGCGTTCGGCAAAGGCTTTCAGGCTGTCGGCGACGTTGCGCCCGTAGGCGGCTTCGTCCGAGATCATGCCAAATTCAGTGCCCAAGGGATCGGGGACTTCTTTGGAAACGATGCCGATGGCGGAAGCAAACGGGTGGCCGACGCGCAAAGACCGCACCATCAATTCGACCGCGTCGGGCAGTTGTTCATCCATCAAAGCGATGCGCTTTTTGGCCTTGCCGTTGACCCAGAAATAAACTCCGCCCACCCCCATGCCGACGGCGACCACCACACGGATCGGCAAGGCGACTTGGGTGCCAAAGGTCAGGCCCGTGAACGCCACGCCGACCATGCCGATCATGATCATCACCAGTTGCTGCGGGCTGAAGGCGATGTTGGCCTTCTGCGCTTTTTTGGCGAGGATCGAATACAGTGGGATGCCGCGCGAGTTGACGTGCTGCTCGGTTTCCTTGCGCAGCTGCTCAAGCACCTGTTCGCGGTTGTTGTTTTTCTCCAGCAGAGCCAGACGGCGGCTCATCCGGTTGTTCAGGCTAATGGATTTGCCGAACACCACCAGATAAAGGCCGTTCACCATCACCACGACGGCGACGAAGATCAGGATGTAGATAAGCGGGGCGGCTGAAATGGTCATGATACCCTCAGTTGATCGGTTCGTAGATCGAGGCAGGCAGGTCGTAGCCCCATTGCTTGAAGCGGTCGGAATAGTGGCTGCGCACGCCGGTTGCGTTGAAGCGGCCAATGATCTTGCCGTTGGGCTCAACGCCGAGGCGTTCGTAGCGGAACACCTCTTGCATCGAGATCACTTCGCCCTCCATGCCGGTGATTTCGGTGATCGAGACCATGCGGCGCGAACCGTCTTGCAGACGCGAAGCCTGCACGATCAGGTTCACAGCCGAGGCGATCTGGCTGCGGACGGCCTTTAGCGGCATTTCAATCCCGGCCATGGCGACCATATTCTCCAGACGGCTGATGCCATCGCGGGCCGAGTTGGCGTGGATGGTGGTCATCGAGCCATCGTGGCCGGTGTTCATCGCTTGCAGCATGTCGATGACCTCCTCGCCACGGGTTTCGCCGACGATGATACGGTCCGGGCGCATCCGAAGCGCGTTGCGCAGACAGTCGCGTTGGGTGACGGCACCTTTGCCTTCGACGTTGGCGGGGCGGCTTTCCATCCGGCCAACATGGACCTGTTGCAGCTGAAGTTCGGCGGTGTCTTCGATGGTCAGCACGCGTTCGGTGTTGTCGATGAAACTGGACAGCGCGTTCAACGTGGTGGTTTTCCCCGAC
This sequence comes from Cypionkella sp. PAMC25878, assembly GCF_058135695.1. Classification (NCBI taxonomy): domain Bacteria; kingdom Pseudomonadati; phylum Pseudomonadota; class Alphaproteobacteria; order Rhodobacterales; family Paracoccaceae; genus Cypionkella; species Cypionkella sp. PAMC25878. The sequence goes on from NZ_CM176871.1 coordinate 2,311,751, forward strand.
CCCGTACCGCCCGAGACGATCACGTTCAGGCGACACGACACGGCGGCTTGCAGGTAAAGCCCCATTTCCTCGGTGAACGCGCCAAAGCGGACCAGATCGGGAATACCCAGTTTCTCTTTTTTGAACTTCCTGATCGAAACAAGCGATCCGTCAACCGCAACCGGCGGTACCATGCAGTTGAAACGGCTGCCATCGGCCAAACGGGCGTCGCAATAGGGGTTGGATTCGTCCACCCGGCGGCCCACAGCAGAGACGATCTTGTCGATGATGCGCAACAGGTGGCGTTCATCTTTGAAGGTGATGTCGGTCAGGGTCAGTTTGCCGTTGCGTTCCACGAAGATGCGGTTCGGGCCGTTGACGAGGATATCGTTGACGGATTCGTCTTTCAACAAGGGTTCCAGCGGGCCAAGACCCATCACTTCATCGTAAAGTTCCTGGTTCAGCGTGGTGCGGTCTTCTTTTGACAACGCCACCGACATCTCATCCAAAGCTTCGGCGGAGATCGCGGCGATTTCGGCTTTGAGATTGGCTTCCGAGGCCTGTTCGATCGCGGCGAGGTTGAGGTTATCGAGCAGACGCTTGTGCAATTCCTGCTTCAACTCGCCCAGACGTTCTTTGCGCTTCTTTTCCTTATCCGCTGCAACCGCCTCAGCGGGCGGGCGGGCGGGGGCCACCGCAGGGCGGCTGATGCCGGGCTTTGGCGCGGGGGCCGGAGCCGCCGGGCGCGCGGCGGCGGCGCTGGCGCTTGGGCCGGCTTCCGGTTTTTTGAAACGTGAGAACATCGTTAACCCCCAAAGTCCGAGCCTTAGCCCCTGCCGGTTTCCACGGCTTTGTTCAGATCAAACAGCGATTTCGCAAGCTTCTGGATTTCTTTGCGCAACGGGTTTTTGCCCGCATTTTCCGAGAGTGGCAGGCCGTGGTCATTGGCCTGTGTGATCTGCGCGCCGCCATCGGGAAGCTGTACTTCGATCGTGATATCAAGGCTTTCCGCCATCCGCTTCACCCGGCTTTTCGCCGAAAGATCGGTGAATTTCGGCGCGCGGTTCAATACATAGCGCAACTTTTCATGCGGTAGACCCTCGGCTTTCAGCGCCCGCACCAGACGCAGCACGTTTTGCGCCGAGCGCAAATCCAGCTCCATCAGCGCGAAGTAAACATGGGCGCGGCTGAGCACGGTTTCGGTCCAAGCGACGATGGTGCGTGGCATGTCGATGACGACAAAGTCGAAATTCGCCCGCGCCATGTCGATGATGCGGCCAATATCTTCCGGGCTGACGATATCCAGCGGCAGCATGTCGGACGGTGCGGTCAGCACATGCAGCTTGTCGTTGAAGGTCAGCATCGCGGCCAGCATGGTATCAGAGTCGGCATGGCCGGTGTCGGTCAAAAGGTCAAACACCGCCTCTTTGCGCGGCAGGTCGAGATAGGTGGCAGCCGAGCCATATTGGAAATCAAGATCGATCAGGCAGACGCGCGGGGCGTCGGTTTTCGACAAAGTTGCCAACTCCCACGCGAGATTGGCGGCGAAGGTTGAGGCACCGCAGCCACCTGCAAGCCCATGCACTGGAAGCACCACCGCGTCTCGGTCGCCTGTGGCTTTGAACGCCGGGGTCTTTTCGGCATGGGGTTCATCCGAGATGATTGGCGCTGGAGGCGGAGCGGGGGCAGGTGCCGCAGCGGCAGCTTCAGCCGGTTTGGCTTTGCGGATGCGTTCAATGGCTTCGTGCAGAGCGCCATCAGGCAGCGGATAGGGCACAAAATCTTCGGCACCCAAGCGCAGCAGTTGATGCAGCGCGGCGGGGCCGACCTGATCGGCGATCAGGATCACTTTGATCGACTTTGCCCTGGCGGTGCGGATGATCTCGGTGATCCGCGACAGATCGACCTCATCTTCGGCATCCACCGCGATTGCGACAAACTCCAGCGTGGCAGATTCGGGCTGGCCCAGGAAAATCAGCGCATCGTCAAAGCCGAGATCGCCCCAAGCCTCACCGAGCTCGTTTTCCATATCGTCGATCAGCAGATCAAAGTTCTGCACATCGCGCGAAATCGTGCACGCCAGAATGGGTGCCGGATCGGGTTGTAAGTTGGCCACGCTCGTCATCGTTTCATCGTCCTTCTCAAGACATCCCACCACCGACCCCGGCCAAAATTAAGGCGCGAATGGGGCCAATCGGGGGAGCATACCTGGCCTTCGGCGCGGCATTGTTCCCATTGGGTGCAAGATGCTGGAGGATGGTGGCGAGATTGGGGCTAAAACAGCGTCAATCTGGGGTATTTCGCGCGTCAGACCGCAATTTAGGAAACGAATTCAAAAACAAAGCCCCCGCGCTTGTGCGCAGGGGCTGAGAAAGTTCCAAGTGGTTTACTGGGCCCCGTCGGGGGCGACTTGGGTTTCGATAATCTTGTTATTGGGATGCGGCGGGATCGCCCCGGCGACATAGCTTCGCCAGATGATCGCGGCATATTTGCCGTTCAACACCATCGGGTTACCTTTCACAAAGCCCGAAACCTCGGTCACTGTGCGGCGGTTGCGCTGTTCTGGGCCGGAGGTCTGGATCACCGGACGGGTTTTGCCGAACGAGGCCACGGCCTCAAGGCGCGAGCCTCCAATGCCGAGGCTGGAGAGATAGCGCACGGCGGCCTTGGCGCGGCGCAGACCCAAAGCTTTGTTATAGGCGTCAGAGCCGACCAGATCGGTGTGGCCATAGACCCGGAAGCGGACTTCGGGGAATTGACGGATCCAATCGGCCTGTTGCGTCAGCGTGGCGCGGGCTTCGGGGGTCAGCTCCGAGCTGTTAAAGGCGAAGGTGATCGTGCTGGGCACTTCGCGGGCAAAGCGTTCTGCCAGCGCGATGGTGTAGTCGCGTTCTCCCGACATCACCATGGTGTTGTTCATCGTCGAGTGGCCGAAGCCGCCTTCATCAACTTCGGCACCAGCTTCGCTGGTGAAACTCGTTGGATCGCAAGCTGCAAGACAAAGCAGGGCTGCGGCAATTAGGGGGAGGGATCGCAGGTGCATCAGATCACTCCATCACATAGCCGTAAGAGCCGCTGAAATCTTGCCGGGCGACATCGCCCGCAGCGCCTTTTTGTTTACCCGCCACGTTGCCGAACAGGAAAAGATCCTTTTCAGACGGCAGTTTAACGCGGTCAGTCGGCAGCGCCAAGGCTTCGCCGCGCGTCGGCGTGACCAGATGTGGCGTGACGATGATCACCAGTTCCGACTGCGCGCGCTGATATTCCGCCGAGCGGAACAAAGCGCCGATGATCGGGATATCGCCCAGCCACGGCACTTGGCCGTTCAGATCCCGGAAATCGTCTTGCAACAGTCCGGCAATGGCAAAGCTTTCGCCGTCGCGCATCTCGACGGTGGTCGAGGTTTCGCGGCGTTTGAAGGCATTGACCGAGAAGCCCGAGGTTGTCACCGAGGTTGTCGTGTCGACCGAAGATACAGCTGCGTTGATCACCAGGTTGATGATATCGCCATCGACCACGGTGGGGGTGAAGTTCAGCTCAACGCCGAAGGGTTTATATACAACGGTGATACCATCCCTGCTGGACACCGGGATCGGATATTCACCACCCGCGAGGAACTTCGCCTCTTGCCCGGACAGCGCGGTCAGGTTCGGCTCGGCCAAGGTGCGCACGACGCCTTTGGATTCCAAAGCCTCTAGCAGCACCGCGAATTCCAGCGAACCTGCGGTGAAGCCAAAGGCCACCGCACTATTGGCACTGTCGCGCGGGACAATGGTGCTGTTATTGATGCTATTGTCACCGTTCAGCCAAGTGCCAGTTTCACCGGTGACGCCAAATTTTTTGCCGCCAGACACCGCCAGCGACGAGGACAGGTTTTTGGAGACCGAACGCTGCATCTCGGCAAAGCGTACTTTCAGCATCACCTGCTGGGTGCCGCCGACGCCCATCAGGTTCGACACCCGTTTTGGCGCATAGCGTTCGGCCAGATCCAGGGCGCGATCCAGCTTGGCGGTGGAGGAAACCGTGCCCGACATGACGATGCCGTCATTGGCGGTGCGGACTTCGATCTTCTCACCGGGCAGGATTTGTTGCAGGCGTTCCTTAAACTCGGCAATGTCGGGCGTGACATGCACATCGACGTTTGAGATCAGCTTGCCATCCGGCCCCAGCAGGGTCAGCGTGGTGCGGCCTGGAGTTTTGCCCAAAACGTAGATCGACTTGTCTGACAGCGTCGAGATATCGGCGATACCGGGGTTGGCGATCGACAGCTCGGCAAACGAGACATCGCTTTCCACAACCACGGCGCGGTTCATTGGCACGTTCAGGGGGGCCGAAGCCGACCCCTCCATCACCCGCAGCGTCTGTGCTGACAGCGGGCTGAGCGCCGAAGTTGCAAGGGCAAGCCCCAAGCAACCGGCGGTCAGGAATTTGCGCATATTCATGTGACCTGCCCTTTCGATCACGCCTCTGGTCGGGTCTTGTTATGCCCAATCCAATTCGCAAGATGACGTAAGTGTCGTTTTTTTGCAAGAATCAAATGGTTGGAGGCCATTCCTTATGTGGATAACTTGCAACAGCAGGCTACCAAATGCGGAAGATGAAACTTGCCGCCACTATAGGAAGTGGCGGCAAGATTTGTTTTTCCAACTTAGTTGGTGCAAGCGATCGGCACTTGGGTCGCGACGCCGCCCTGACGCATGGTGACAAAGCAAGTTTTCGGCGCCTCAACCACTGCCACCGGGGCGGCAGCTGTGTCGCCATTGATGTCTTTCGTCGTCACTTTGATCTGGGTCGGATCGGTGGCAGCGCTGCTGTCATTGCCGACCAGCGACATCACCAGACGCCCGGTGGCCTGCGCTTGGGCCAGACGACCCACCTGCTCGGGCGTCGCGGCCACGGTCATGGTGCGGCTTTGAATTTCACCCGCTGCCACGGTGGCCTTGGCGTTGCGATCCACCGCGATGATCTTGACCGCGTTTTCGATGCGCTGGGTGATTTCTGAGCCCGAGGCATCCGAGGAGCCTGTCCAGTAGATATCCACCCGGTCACCGGGTTGCAGGAAGTCTGCGGCATCAACCTTGATCGCAAACGCCCGCATGCCCTTTTCAATCGAGCCGTTCAGGCCCGCCTGCTCACCCGGAGCGGTGACTTTGACGGCTAGGATCGGTTCAAACTTTTCCATCTGCCGCACCACATAGCGCGGGTCCTTGGCATCTTTCGGAAACAGCAGCTCGCCATCCTCAAACGCGCCTTCCGGCAAAGCGTTTTTCGGCCAGTAGATGCGTTGCACATCCTCTTTGGTCAGCGGATCGCCGTAATTCTTCGCTTTGTTGACCACGAACACCATGGTCAGCCCGCCGGTATCGGCCATCAGCTGCTTTTCGCGCGTCGCCGCCGATTGCTGATCGCCGATGAAATTCTTTGCCATGAACACGGCGGCACCCGCCAGCATCATGCCGACCACCAGCACCAATCCAAAGATCATTCGCATGTTAACCCCTTTCCCAGTTGTTTCCGCAGCGTTGCAAGCCTTGCGGAAAACCCCAACTCATCTGTCGTAACCCACGTCTACGCCGTCGATGTAATCCGCTACGCCCTGCGTCGAGCTTTCCGTGCTTAACGCAACTGGCCACAGCACGAGCATCCCGAGCCCGATCACCGCTGCAGACAGTGTCACCCATTCGACAGTGACCGCGCCGTCGGTTTTTCGGATGAATTTCTTCAACCAGCGTTGCATCTTACCTCCTTCGCGGCTTTCGCTCCGGCTACTCAGAACACCCACAATCATCGCTATAGCGCGGGATTGTGGCCGGAATCGGGATGGGCCCGTGGCGGCAATGTGGTCTAGTGCCAGATTTTGACCCGGATTTCGCACATGGAAAAGGCCGCATCCCGTCCCGGATGCGGCCCTCACCTCTGTCAGGTGATCGAGAAAACCGATTACTGGTTTTGGTAGCCCGAAGAGCGGCCTTCCAAATCGGTCACGATCGCGTTGCCCAGACCTTCGATGCCACCACCAACGGTTTTCATCACGACCATGCCGAGGCCAACGATGGCAGCGGTCAGCACGACCCAGTCAACGGTCACAGCGCCGGATTCGTCAGCGCGGAAGGATTTGAACAGCTTGCGGAGTTTCAAAGTCATCATTTTGGATTTCCTTATCTAGGAGTTGCTCAGGTCTCACCGCTTTGGATCGTCACGTTCTGGCCTCTGTTCCAGTTCGTTCACCGCTTCGGCTTGGATTGATAAAGCCGTGTGATCGTGGCGCGATTGCGGCGGGGTTAGGGTCTTTTTGGGGTGATTGCAGCGTTCACCATCTTGTCTTGGGGTTCTGTCGAAGCGCGGCGTTTCTGTTTTGGAAACAAAGCTCTGGCCAAATTATCGGAAAGCCGCCGCTTGGCAGATGCGAGTGGTCGCCTCAGGATCAGAAGCGGCCTTGTTTGGATGCGATCAGTTTGATCGTATTCAGCGACCTTTGATCTTGGCGACGTTCCGAGGCCGCGACTGCGCTTTGTTTGGCACGGCTTGACTTCGCTGAGCTGGGCAAGGCTATGATCGAAAAATACTGCAGTCGTGATCGAAGGTTCAGCGCATTTGTTTCGCAAATGGAAAAGGCCGCATCCCGTCCCGGATGCGGCCCTCACCTCTATCAGGTGATCGAAAAATCCGATTACTGGTTTTGGTAGCCCGAAGAGCGGCCTTCCAAATCGGTCACAATCGCGTTGCCCAGACCTTCGATGCCACCACCAACGGTTTTCATCACGACCATGCCGAGGCCAACGATGGCAGCGGTCAGCACGACCCAGTCAACGGTCACAGCACCGGATTCGTCAGCGCGGAAGGATTTGAACAGCTTGCGGAGTTTCAGCGTCATCATAATGTGGTCCCTTTCTGGGGATGCTCAGGTTTCTAACCGTTCCGGCTCTGTCAGCTGCGACCTCTGTTTCGCCGCTTGCCGTTCGGTATGACCCTATATGGCGCTGTGAACGTGGCGGCAGTTTGGTCAGGGTAGGGCGTTTTTGAAGCGCTGCGATATAGCCGAAAAAATCATTCAACACGCTGAAATGTAAAGATATATATTTTAACCTCTGCTTAACCCCATGCCGCGTAACCGTTGCTTTCGCGCCGATTTGGGCAAAATTGCCATGATTGGCGCAGGCAAACGTGGAAATTGGTGGGTGATTCTGCGACAGTTCAGGCAATGAAAACAAGGCAGGCGGCATCCAACGTGATGCGACGGGCACAAGGCGCAGTTCTGGCAGGGTTGATTCTTCTGCTGCCGATCCCGGCAGCGGCGGAAATCATTATGAATTCCGCCAGCGGTGAGGGCTTCAAGCGCATCAAGGTCAGCGACAACCTGCCCGGCAAGCGCATCACCGTGCAGATTGATCCCGCCGAACAGGCCCGGCTGCTGGCGGCCTTGCCTGAGGTAGAGGCGCGGGTGCCCGAGGTGCCCGCCGACCCCGAAGCGGCACCGACCCCCGCCCTGCCGACCCCGGCCACGGCGCAATATGGCTGGTTCTGGGATGCGGTGCCGGTGCAGCGCGATCAGGTCTCGGGGCGGTTCCCCTTGGCGCTGGCGACTTTAAGCCAAGGGCCGGGCGGGGCGCGGGTGGCAGCGCCCCGGATGCAGCATATGCAAGAGATCGCTTCAAACTATGGCACCGAGATTTTGAAGGCGACGATCGGCACCGATGTCTCGCCCGCTTTGGTGCTGGCGGTGATCGGGATTGAGAGTGCCGGCAAACCCAATGCGATCAGCTCGGCGGGGGCACAGGGGTTGATGCAGTTGATCCCGGCGACGGCGGCGCGGTTTGGGGTCAGCGATTCCACCGATCCGGTGCAGAATATCAAGGGTGGGGTGGCGTACTTAGACTGGCTGATGAAGCGGTTCGATCATGATCCTTTGATGGTGATCGCGGCCTATAACGCCGGGGAGGGCGCGATTGATGCCAATTCTGGCGTGCCGCCGTATGCCGAGACCCGCGATTATGTGCCCAAGGTTTTGGCGGCATGGCAGGTGGCGCAGGGGTTGTGTCTGAGCCCGCCGGAATTGGTCACCGATCCTTGCGTGTTCAAGGTGATTTCGGCGACGAATTGAAAGGGTCCCGACTGGGGACCTTTTCAGAAGTTTTTATAATCAATGATTTACGGGTAGGCGGTAAGGGGATCTTAACGATTTCGCCAGAATCCCCTGACCTTGTTGACCTAAGCCGCGAACACATCCGCCCATTCGGGATGCTTTTTTCGCGTTGCGTTCACAAAAGGGCAGAGCGGCATGATCTTAAAGCCCTCCGCCCGCGCATCGGCAACAAACTGCGTCAGCATCGCCACGCCCGCGCCAGTGCCGCGAAAGCTGTCCGGCACGGCGGTGTGGTCGGCGATCACCAGCGTCGGCGTGGTGACCGAATAGGTCATCTCGGCCTCCTCGCCGTTCTGACAGATGACGTAGCGGCCTTTATGCGCGCCCTTTTCGCGGAGAACCTCAGTCAACGATGGTGCCTTCCGTGGCTGCGCGCAGTTCGGCCTCGGTGACGCCCTCGGCAACTTCGACGATCTTCAGGCCGCCGGGGACCACATCCAACACGCCAAGGTTTGAGATGATGCGGTTGACCACGGCTTTGCCGGTCAAGGGCAGGGTGCAGGCCTTCAGCACCTTGGATTCGCCATGTTTGCTGGTGTGATCCATCACCACCACCACACGACCGACGCCTGCGACCAGATCCATCGCCCCGCCCATGCCTTTGACCAGCTTGCCGGGGATCATCCAATTCGCCAGATCGCCATTCTCGGCGACTTCCATCGCGCCCAAGATCGCCATGGCGATTTTGCCGCCGCGGATCATTGCGAAAGACTGGGCAGAGTCGAAATAGGCGGTCTGCGGCAATTCGGTGATAGTTTGCTTGCCGGCATTGATCAGATCGGGGTCTTCTTCGCCTTCATAGGGGAAGGGACCCATGCCCAACATGCCATTTTCCGACTGTAAGGTGACGTTAACACCTTCGGGAATATAGTTGGCCACCAGAGTGGGGATGCCGATGCCAAGATTGACATACCAGCCGTCTTGCAACTCGCGCCCGGCGCGTTCGGCCATTTGGTTACGATCCCACATCTTAAGCTTCCTTCTTGCGAGTCGTGCGATTCTCAATACGTTTTTCGTGCTGGCCCTGCACAATGCGGTGCACATAGATGCCCGGCAGGTGGATGCTGTCAGGGTCCAGCGCGCCCAGTGGCACGATTTCTTCGACCTCGACCACGCAGATCTTGCCCGATGTCGCCGCTGGTGGGTTGAAGTTGCGCGCGGTTTTGCGGAACACGAGGTTGCCCGAGGGATCAGCTTTCCACGCCTTGACGATGGCGAGATCAGCAATGATGCCGGTTTCCAAGATGTAGGTCTTGCCGTTGAAATCGTGGTGTTCCTTGCCATCGGCGATCACTGTGCCAACGCCTGTAGCAGTGTAGAAACCGGGAATGCCCGCGCCACCTGCGCGCAGACGCTCGGCCAAAGTGCCTTGCGGGTTGAATTCCAACTCCAACTCGCCCGACAGGTATTGCCGCATGAATTCAGCGTTTTCGCCAACATAGGACGAGATCATTTTCTTGACCTGCCGGGTTTCCAAAAGCTGGCCAAGCCCGAAGCCATCGACGCCCGCATTGTTCGACGCGATGGTCAGATTTTTGGTGCCCGCATCGCGGATCGCCGCGATCAGCAGTTCTGGGATACCGCAGAGGCCGAAACCGCCGCTCGCGATCAACATGCCGTCAAACAACAGCCCGTCCAGCGCCGCCGCCGCGTTGGGGTAGATTTTCTTCATAGGGGACCCTCGCAAACTCTCGCAGCTATAAAAGCGGGGATTTCGGTGAAGTCAATCGCCGCAGCGCAGCAGTTTGTTGCAAGCAATATGATTTCGAGTGCTTTACCCCGCCGCGCAGATGGCTATGGTGCGGCAGATTGCCAAACCCGCATGACTGCCCGCGTGGTGAAATGGTAGACACAGGAGACTTAAAATCTCTAGGCCGAACGGCCGTGCCGGTTCAACTCCGGCCGCGGGCACCAATATTAACAACAGGTTATGATTTTCATGCGATGTGTTGGATTTGAACGCGCGACCAGATCGTGACCCCCGCTGCGCGTTTCGAATACTTGTAGACTCGCAGGCGCGTGAAGAGTTAGCGAACAGTTTGTTGGCTTTTGGCCACGGGTCGCGGCAGAACGTGGTGGCGTTAGCTGCGACGGACAGCCGGACGGTTGACGCAGGTTCGCCCCTGCGAGTTGTGCCAACGGCCTTGAGTGGGGAAACGGTGACGCCGCGCCCGCGATCCCGAGCCTACAGAGCGAAAATCGACGGGGTTGTTTGAAAGCATTCGATGACGGACAGGCAGCGAGAATGAACCGAACCTGATCCGCCACCTAAAAAAAGCGACGTTGCGGTTGAACATAGGGGTTCGGACTGTTGCCGATGCGGCCGACTTCCCGCAGGATAGCCATCATACTCGGGCAGTGCTCAGCGGTGCTTTGACTCTGACTGGACGATGACCATCACCTTAGGGGGGGCAGGATGCGATTTCACACGCCAAAGACTTTTGAACAGGCGGCAACGATTGCGGCGGGAGCGTCGGGGCTGACACGGTTTCTTGCGGGCGGAACGGATGTTCTGGTGCAGTTGCGCGCAGCGATTGTGACGCCGGATGATCTGATTGATCTCAAACATATTCCCGGCGTTAAGGACATCAGCCGCACCAATGATGGCGGCTGGCGGATTGGCATTGCGGTGTCGGGGGCGGAACTCGGGCGGCACGCTGGGGTTTGCGCTGATTGGCCGGGTGTTGTTGAAGGCATGCAGCTGGTTGGGTCGACGCAAGTGCAGGGCCGCGCCACGCTGGTGGGCAATCTGTGCAACGGCTCGCCCGCCGCCGACAGCGTGCCGGGGATGATGGCTGCAGGCGCTATGGTGTCGGTGATCGGGCCGCAGGGCAGCCGCGCGGTGGCGGTCGAGGATATTCCCGCGGGCCCCAGCCGCACCACCTTGCTGCCGGGTGAGGTGATCACTGCGATCATCTTGCCGCCGCGTGGGGCGCATGGCGGCGACGCCTATCTGCGGTTCATCCCGCGCACTGAGATGGACATTGCTGTGGTGGGCGTGGCGGTGAACCTGCGGCGTGATGGCGCGCGGATCACCGAGGCGCGGATTGCGCTGGGGGCGGTGGGGCCGAAGGTCATGCTGGCACCCGCCGCAGCGCAGGCGATCATTGGCACCACGCTGGACGCAGCGGCTTTAGCTGCGTTGTCCGCAGCCGCGATTGCCGCCAGCACGCCGATTTCCGACAAACGCGGCACCGCCACGTTCCGCAAAGATATCGTGGGTGTCTTGGTGCAGCGCGCCGCCCGCATCGCCTACGCCCGCGCAGAAGGAGCCTCAGCATGAGCAAAATCCACGTCTCCACCACGGTGAACGGCGATGCGGTCGAGTTTCTGGCCGATCCGCGCGACACGCTGCTGGATTGCCTGCGCGATCAGTTGGGCCTGACCGGCACGAAAGAGGGTTGCGGGACGGGCGATTGCGGCGCCTGTTCGGTGCAACTGGACGGGGTTTTGGTGTGTTCCTGCCTTGTGCTGGGGGCGGAAGCCGAAGGTAAAACGGTGGCCACGGTCGAGGGTCTGTCCAATGGCCCCGACCTGCATCCGCTGCAACGCAAATTCATCGAACATGCGGCGCTGCAATGCGGGTTCTGCACGCCGGGGATTCTGGTCGCGGCGAATGCTCTGCTGGCGCAGAACCCCGATCCGACTGAGGTCGAAGTGCGCTACTGGTTGGCGGGCAATCTCTGCCGCTGCACCGGCTATGACAAAATCATCCGCGCTGTGATGGATGCAGGCGCTGAAATGCGGGGGGCGAACTGATGCCGAAGGATGATCTGAAAACCGCCTACCGTTTGGTTGGCACGCGCCCGAACCGCCCCGATGGGCTGGATAAGGTGACAGGCCGCGCGCGTTATGGCGCGGATATTTCTGCGCCGGGGATGCTGCACGCCGCCGTGGTGCGCTCGCCCCATGCCCATGCGCGGATCATCCGCATTGATGCCTCAAAGGCGCTGGCGCTGGAGGGTGTGAAGGCGGTGATCACCCGCGCCGATTTTCCGACTGGTCTGACCGGCGAAGATTGGAACCTGCAAGAGAACACCCTTGCGGGCGATGTGGCGCTTTATGACGGCCATGCGGTCGCCGCGGTCGCGGCGACCTCGAAACTGCTGGCGCAGGATGCGGCCCGCTTGGTTGAGGTCGAATATGAAGTGCTGCCGCATGTCATCGACGTCGATGCGGCGATGCAGCCCGATGCGCCTATCATCCGGGCGGGCACCGCTGACCATTCGGTGCCAGAAGGCATGCACCCGAATGTGGTGAAATACATCGAGTTCGGCCATGGCGATATGGACGCTGGCTTTGCCGCCGCCGATCTGGTGCGCGCGCAAAGCTACAAGACCGAAGCCACCCATCAGGGCTATATCGAGCCGCACGCTTGCCTTGGCCAGATGGGCGAGGATGGCAAAGGCGAGATGTGGGTTTGCACCCAAGGCCAGTGGTATATCCGCCGGATGTGCTCGGCTGTGCTGGGCACCGAGGCGTCGCAACTGCGCGTGACACCTTCGGAAATCGGCGGCGGGTTTGGTGGCAAGACCACGATCTTCATGGAGCCACTGGCGCTGGCTTTGTCGCGCAAGGCCGGCGGCCGCCCGGTCAAGCTGGTGATGAGCCGCGCCGAAGTGCTGCGCGCGACTGGTCCCACGGCCTCGGCCTCGATGGATGTGAAGATGGGGATGAAGGCCGATGGCACGATCACTGCCGCTTCGGTGAATTTCCGCATGCAGGGCGGTGCCTTCATCGGATCATCGCCTGTCGGTGAGGCTTTGTCTTGCGCCTTGGCCTGCTACACCGTTCCGGCGGTGTTTCACCAAGGCTATGAGGTTCTGGCCAACCGCCCCAAGGCAGCCGCTTACCGCGCGCCCGGATCGCCGATGGCGGCGTTTGCGGTGGAAAGCCTGCTCGACGAGATGTGCGTTGAATTGGGGCTTGATGCGCTGGCCGTGCGTTTGAAAAACGCCGCGCGCGAAGGGGCGAAGGCCAGCTATGGACCAACTTACAATCGCATCGGACTGGTTGAGTCGCTTGAGGCGGCGATGGCCCATGCCAACCTGAAGGTGCCGCTTGGCCCCAATCAGGGGCGCGGCTCGGCGGCGGGGTTCTGGTTCAACCATGGCGGCGAGACCTCGGTTTCGCTGGCGATTGGCGAGGATGGCACGGTGACGGTCTCGGTCGGCACGCCGGATGTGGGCGGCAGTCGGGCCTCGTTGGGGATGATGACGGCAGAGACGCTGGGCATCGCCTACGAGTCCGTGCGGGTGAATATCGTCGAAACCGGGGCTTTGGGCGTGAATGAACCCACGCATGGCAGCCGCGCGACCTTTGCCAGCGGTTTGGCGGCGGTTGAGGCTGCCAAGCAAGCCATTGCCCAGATGTGCGCTCGTGCCGCCGCCGAATGGGGGATTGATGCCGAGGCGGTGGAATGGCTCGATGGTGCAGCGGTGCCTGCTGGCCCGAATGCCGGAAAGTTCCCACCGATGTCTATTGCCGAAATCGGGGCCAAGATGGGCAGCACCGGGGGGCCGATCTCGGGTCACCACGAAGTCACGGCGGGCGGGGTGGGGGCCAGCTTTGGCGCACATGTGGTGGATGTCGAGGTTGATCCCGAAACCGGGCGCACCACGGTTTTGCGCTATCTGGTGGTGCAGGATGCGGGCCGCGCGATCCATCCGGCCTATGTCGAAGGCCAGTATCAGGGTGGTGCGGTGCAGGGCATCGGCTGGGCGTTGAACGAGGAGTATGTTTACGGCGCGGATGGGCGGCTGCAAAATACGGTGTTTCTGGACTACCGCATTCCCGTCGCCTCTGACTTGCCAATGATCGACACGGTGATTGTCGAGGTGCCAAACCCCGGCCACCCCTACGGCGTGCGCGGCGTTGGCGAAACCGGGATCACCCCGCCTTTGCCCGCGCTGGCCAATGCGATTGCCGCAGCCACCGGCGCTCGGTTGCGCAGTTTGCCGATGTCGCCGCCCAAGGTTTTGGCCGCCATCAAGGCCAAAGCGCATGGTTGAGATCAACCTCTGGTCCGGTCTGCGCAGGTTTGCGGGGGATCAGGTGGTGATTTCTGTCAAGGGTGACACTGTCCGCGAGATTTTGGATGCGCTGGTCACGGCGCATCCCGCCCTGACGCCGGTCATCAAGGCGGGGGTTTCGGTTTCTGTGAATGGTCAAATCGTCACCAACATGTCCGCCGCTATTGATCCCTTGGACGAGATCTATCTGATTCAACGCATTAAGGGCGGCTAAACAATATCTAGGGCTGTGATTAATCTGCGCCCGAAAAAGCAGCCATCTTCTGTGATGCCGTTCGCGCGGATTGCTTGGGCGAGGTTCTGTTGCACAAATCGGCTGACGGTCGGACTGCCGCTATCGCTTGACCGACCTATCCTGCGGCCTTCGTAACCGGGATGCCGAGCGCGGTGCAGCTATTGAGCACAGCAACACGAACCTGGAACTCCGCGACCTGGCGGTCGAAGTCCCGCGCCATGAGGCGCTGACCCAGCAGTTTTACACAGGGCATTTTCGTCTCTGCACGGCTCCGGCGGTGGTAGCCGCTCCATCGTCGCCAGAGTGCCCGTCCGAGATGTTTCGATGCCCGACGAGCTTCGTTGCGCGCGGCTGCCCCCGGTGCTTGGCCTTCCACGGCTTGGCGTTCTTGCGAGGTGGAATGACGGCGGCAGCACCGCGTTCGGCAATCGCATCGTGGCACTTGCGCGTGTCGTAGGCGCTCCGTCCGTTGCCCTCTCACGGTTCGCTTGCAAACCGTGAGAGGCGGCAGTGACGCTGGCAATCTCCTGATCGGGAGATATCTGGCTGAGCAATTCGGGCAGCATAGGGGCATCGCCCACATCGCTGATGGCGACTTCAACAGCCCGAACTTCCAGTGTTTCCTCGTCGATCCCAAGGTGGACCTTGCGCCAGACACGGCGCTTTGGACCACCATGCTTGCGCGCGCTCCACTCACCTTCGCCCTCGACCTTGATGCCGGTGCTGTCGATCAGCAGGTGCAGCGGGCCCTGCGCCCTCCGTGCGGGATCTTCACGGCAAGGGGCTTCTGGCGACGGCTGAGCGTGCTGAAGTCCGGCACGTCCCAATTCAGGCCGATCAGGCAAAGCAGGCTCTCGACGAAGCCGACCGTCTGTCGCAACGCCATGCCGAAAAGGACCTTCATCGTCAGGCAGGTCCGGACGGCAGCGTCGCTGTAGACGGGCTGTCGCCCACGCGTGCCGGTCGGCTTCGCAGCCCCTACCATGTCAGGATCGAACCAGACCGTCAGTGATCCCTGGCGCTTGAGCGCCTTGTTATAGGCGGGCCAGTTCAGGGTTTTGTAGGTCGGTATGTTCGGTCTGCTCATGACATCCAGCTATCACGCTGGTTTCACAAGATGAATCCCACATGGGATTTGTGCAACAGAGCCGTGGAGATCCGAGGGAAACATGGGCGATCCAAAAGCCGTGGCCGCACAGATCCGCATGAAGCTGCCCAGCCTGACGCCGCTGGAAGGCAAAGTCGCCAGCGATATTCTGGCGCAAGGATATAGATGCAGCAACACGCTTGCCGGAGCCTGCATCCCCAGTGCCAAGATCACCGGTCAGTCCTTCGCCCGCGGCCCGAACATGTTGACCCGTCCCCCAGACTCGCCTAGCGTTGCGGTAGGTTGGCCGAAGGGGCCGAATTGTTGGGATTGTGCCGTTCATGATCGTCCGCTTGGTTTCCTAGGAAGGTTTGCGCAAGATGAAAAGCGACCAACCGATTTATATAGGGGTACTCTTTTCCAAAACAGGGCGAACTTCCGTAACCGAACGGAGCATGCTGGCAGCGACTGAATTTGCCATCGGAGAAATTAACGAGGCCGGGGGCATTAATGGGCGTGAACTGGTTCCGCTTTACGGCGATCCAATGGGCGAGCCGGCAAGCTATCAGAAATTGGCTGCGAACCTTTTGACTGAAAGCAAGGTCAAAGTTATATTGGGCGGCTATACGTCGAGTCAGCGCAAGGCTGTTCTGAGCGTCCTTGACCGAGAGCCTGGGCTTCTGTGCTACCCCGCGCAATACGAGGGGTTTGAGTATTCGGAAAACATCATATACTTTGGCGCTGTTCCAAATCAAAACAGCTTGTTTTTAGGTAGTTATCTTCTTCAGAACTATCCACCTCGCCTGTATGTTGTTGGATCGGACTATGTTTGGCCCCGTGAATCTGGAAGGATCATGGGCGATCTGATCAGGTCAGGCGGTGGCGAGATATTGGGACAATACTATATTGAGGACGGCGCACCCGCAAAAGATTTTGACGTCATGATGAAGCATATCAAGAAATGCAGCCCGGATATCATTTTCAACAATTTTGTCGGCCAATCAAATCTGCAGTTCTATAATGCTTACATTGAGAACGGTCTTGACGCAGATCGGATGCTGGTCGCAAGCCTGACGACCAGTGAGGCAGACATTCAGGAAATCGGTGCCTCGGCCACCGCGGGTCATATTACCGCTGCGACGTATTTCGCATCGCAATCCAATCTGACCAACATATCCTGTCTTGATCGTTACAGGGCGGTGCGGGGCGAAGATCCACATGCGAATATGTGTTGGGATGCGGCCTACACACAGGCGCATGTGGTTGCTCAGGCGATGAGCAACAACGGCGCCGACAGCATCGGTTCGATCCGGTCGGGCATTCTAGGTGCGTCGTTTAATGCGCCTCAGGGGATGATCAAGATCGACGAATTGAACTCGCACTGCCATGTCTGGCCAAAAATCGGGATCGCTCGCAGCGACGGTCAATTCGAGATCGTCGCCCAAACCAGCCATGCCATCTCGCCGGACCCGTATCGGACGACCTATTCACTTGCCCCCGACGAGGGCGAGGCCCCGCTGGACACCGCTCTGTCTGTGCGATTGCCGGGTGCACAAGGCCTCCAAGACTGAACGTGCGTGACCATTAATGGTATTGAATGTGCGTACTTCGGGCAAGAGGATCTGAAATGCGGCCTGGACGAAACGAGCCCTTCGCCAGCGAGAAGGAACAGCCTTTTTTGATCAAGGATCTACGGTCCTTGAAGTTCTTGCTTGTCCAGCCGCAGGACAGCGAGGGGCTGGCGCTACGCTCGCATCTGGAGCGGATCGGGTGTCAGGTCCAAGAATTTTGGCCACCACCACTGTCCTATGCCGAGGATATCGACATCATTTTCGTCATGGTTGACCGGGTGATCGAAAGCAAGCTGACTTTCCATTGGCAGGCTGACGCCCAATCTGCCGTGCTGATCGCAGTCATAGATTACGAAAATCCGCTGTCGATCGACCGTCTGCTGAACATGCGCGTGAATGCGGTGATCGGCCTTCCGATCCGCCCCTTCGGAATTCTCACCAACCTGCTTACAGCAGTCAACAATCACCGCCGAGAACAGCGGCTGCGGCTGAATATTGACCGGCTGCAGGCCAAGCTTGAGTCCAGTCGCATCGTTGAACGCGCCAAACTGGCGATCATGTTGGCCGATAGCTATTCTGGGCAGGAAGCGTATCGCGTGCTTCGGCAGCTGGCGATGAAGCGGCGAACCACCGTCGATGTCGTTTCCGGCGAGATTCTGTCCGGGCTTCACTGGCGCGACGACGAAAACACCCTCATGCGGGAAGACGAGTAGGCTGCGGAAAAAGCCCGGCCCGCGCGCGACAGCACCCAACCGACCGGAGATTTCCTCCAAACACCGCCGACACTACCTGCCGTGGCGACGAGAGTTGCGCAGGATTGGACGGATTTTCACACGGGGCCGGCCAGAAAAATTCAGCAAGCTATTCGAGAAATAGGCTGCGAGTGCTGCAACCGCTGCCTGTCTTGTCCGGGCGGTCGACCTGTAAAATTGCAACAGGGCTCGGGGGTATGTCGGCCGCGGTCGGCGCATGCGCTGAGAAACGGCAGGACCGTTGCCCTATCACAGGTTCGAGGTGATTCGCCTCCACCCCTCGTCCGGCAAAATCGACGACACCAAGTTAACCTAGCGGCAAGCTGCGAGGTGGCAGTTGTCCACGCAGACGATGCGTTTCTGCATCGCAGCACGGCAGGCATGGCGCCATTTCATTGTTTTACTTGCAATATTTAAAATAAAAATCGCAGTTGCGGCATTTAAAAAATCATTTGGAGATTTGGACAGTCATCGCGTAATGTCGAAATACGCATTCAACAACGAATGCGATTTATCGCTGGATGCCGTGCGCGTCGAGTGATGCCATTCCCCCCTATCAAAATGAAATGTCGGTGCAACCGTTCGCAAAGCGTATTTCGCTCTTTGTGGTTCGCTTTGCGCAACGCAAGTGGAAAGGAATAACCCCATGAGTATGGACGGAGCAGACGTAGGCTCGACGCCAAAGCGGGCGCGCACACGGTTGGCAATTGACGTTGGCGGAACGTTTACCGATGTATTCGTTCTGGATTCGAACGGAAACCAGACCGTTGCGAAAGTTCCCAGCACGGCGAATCCGATTGATGCGATCATGAATGGCGCAGAAGCGGCTGACATTGATTGGCATGATGTCGATCTGTTCACGCATGGAACGACAGTTGCGACCAATGCGCTGATCACGCGCAATTTCAAGCCTGTGGCGATGGTGACCACCGAAGGCTTCCGCGATATTCTGGAAATCGGGCGCGGCACCCGCGAAGATCCTTGGGATGCCTATAAGGAGGGGACACCGCCCTACGTGCGGCGGCGCGACCGCTTTACCGTCCGCGAGCGCATCAATTACCGTGGCGAGGTCATTGAGGCGCTGGATGAAGAACAGGCGCGTGAAGTGGCGCGCATCCTGCACAAGCGCAAAGTGCATGCCGTGGCCGTGTGCTTCATCAACGCCTATGTCAGTGGCGTGCATGAGCAGCGGATGGCGGAAATCCTTGCTGAAGTGTTGGGGCCGGATGTCGCCATTTCCACCTCGCATGAAACCCATCCCGAAATATTTGAGGATGATCGTTTCTCGACCACCGTCGCAAATACAATCCTTGCGCCGATCATCCGTCCCTATGCACGCGATCTCGACCGCAGAACATCCGAAGCCGGATACGAGGCCGATGTACTGCTGCTACATTCCGGCGGCGGTGTGATGACGCCCGCAACGGCCGAGAAATATGCCGCACGCCTTGCCGCCTCCGGCATCGCAGCAGGCGCGATTGCCAGCAAATACTTCGCCGAATTGTGTGGTTATCAGAACTCGATTGGTCTGGATATGGGCGGGACTTCGGCGGATATTTCGCTTGCCGAAAATGGCCATCTGCGCATGACCAATAAATGGGAGGTGGATTGGGGCCATCCGATTTGTTTCCCGTCGATCGAGGTTTTGACCATCGGCGCGGGAGGTGGCTCGATCTCTTGGCTCGACAAGGCAGGCTCGCTGCGGAACGGCCCGCAATCGGCCGGATCAACGCCGGGACCGGCGTGCTACAAGGCAGGCGGGACAGAGCCGACCAATACCGATGCGAACATCATTCTGGGACGTATCGGAACCGCCCTCGCCGGCGGAAAGAAGTCTCTGAACCGAGACGCGGCGCTTGAGGCGATGGGTAAGATCGCCAAACCGCTTAATCTTGATCTGGTCGAAGCATCGCTTGCCACGCTGCGCGTCGCAAATGCCAACATGGCCGACGCGGTTCGCCTGATCTCGATTGCCCGGGGGCACGACCCACGCGACTTCGCGCTGGTGGCGTTCGGCGGAGCTGGTCCGCTCCACGGCGTCGACATTGCACGCGAACTCAACATCCCTGTCGTCATCGTTCCCCCGAATCCCGGTGTGACCTCGGCGGTTGGCTGCATGCTGGTCGATGTTCAGCACGACGTGACCCAGATGTTCTTCAAGGATGCTGCCTTGGCTGATCCGGCCGATATCGAGACCGCCTTCAGGAAGCTTGAGCTTGAGGGGCGCGACCGACTGGAACGCGATGGCGTGGCCGCAAAGGACATGACGTTCCAGCGCTTCGTCGACATGCGCTATCGTGGTCAGTGGCGCTCGCTGGCGGTCCCGGTTCCGGGGCAGGTCAAGTCGATGGATGAGGCGCTGGCCATCTTCCACAACGAATACGAGAAGGCCCATAACTTCCGCCGCGAGGATTTTCCGGTGGAAATCTACCGGCTGACGGTGCGCGCGATCGGTATCACGCCCAAGCCATCCTTCCCGAAAGTCGTGATCGACAAGAACTCCAAGGCGGTTCCCAAGGGCACCCGTGAGGCGTGGTTCCATGGCCATGCCAAGGCTATGACCACCAATCTTTATGACCGCGAAAACCTGCCGGCTGGTGTCACGATCAACGGTCCGGCGGTCATCGACCAGCTCGACTCGACCACCGTCATCCCGCCCGGAGACGTGGCCTATATCGACGAGTGGCTGAACATCCAGATCAAGCTTGGCGCAGCATGAGCGGCGCTTCACCAGAAACAAAGAGGAGGACCGGCATGACCGGCAAGACCAAAATCATCGAACTGTCCGACAAAGGCATCCAGTTTCCCCCGCCCCACTCCGAACGCATGACGGTGTTCAAGTCCGAGCTTGACCCGATCACGTTCGAGGTGTTGCGCAACGCCTTCGTCAACATCGTCGATCAGATGGCCGAGCAGTTGCTCAGAACCTGTTATTCCTTCGTGATCTATTGCCGCGACTTCTCGTCCGGCCTCAGCGATCCGCAGGGCAACCTCGTGATGCAAGGAACTGGCGACATTGCGGCGCATGTCGGCACACTTCACTACACCTGCAAGGCGGTGATCGAGGATTTCGGTGACGATGTCCATCCGGGCGATGTCTTCATCATCAACGATCCGTTCCGCGGTGGCAGCCACTTCAACGATACCCGCATCCTGCGCCCGATGTTCTACAAGGGCGAGATGATCGGATGGTCTCAGGCAAATGGCCATTGGGCTGATATGGGCGGCGCAACCCCGGGGTCGTTCAACATCACCGCGCTGGACCATATGGGCGAGGGCTTGCGGATTACCCCGATGCGGGTCTGGAGCAAAGGTGTCTGGCTTGGGGATGTGGCCCGGATGATCGCCTCGAACACCCGCAATCCTAGCGATGTCATCGGCGATATGCAGGCGCAGGCCGAGGCGACCGCTGTCGCCGAACGCGAGATCCAGCGGCTCTGCGATAAATATGGCGTCGAGACCATCAAGACCGCCTTCAGGGAGGTGCAGGACTGGGTCGAGGTTCTGATGCGCAATCGCCTCGCCGAACTGCCGGACGGCACCTGGTATGCTGAGGACTACATCGACCAGGATCCGAAGCTGGAAGAGGGCCTGATCCCGATCAAGATCAAGTTCACTATCGACGGCAATCATGCCCATTACGATCTTTCGGGATCGCATCCCCAGATCTCGACCTTTCTCAATGCGGCCTACGGCGGGTCTTTCGCGGGCATCGTTGCGGGAACCAAGTATCAATTCCCGGATCTGCCGCTGAACTCGGGTCTGTATCGGGCGGTGACGGTCAACGTCGGGGAACCCGGCACAGTGGTCAATGCCGAATGGCCGAGCCCTTGCGCCGGCTTCTGTTCGGGACCGTTCGAAAAGCTGATGAACTCGGTCTTTGGCCTCTGGGCAGAGATCTTGCCGGAAAGAACCATGGGCTGCGCCTTCAACCTAGAGTATCTGCTGGTCGGTGGGCGCGACACCCGGTTTGAGGGCCGTCCCTACTTCATGTGGTACGACTGGATGGCCGGCGGCTGGGGTGGACGCAACGGGCGCGATGGCTTCAACGCCACCGCTCCGGTCTTCGGTGCCCAGTATGGCGTCCAACCGCTTGAGGGACAGGAACGACTGGCACCGGTGCTGACCAAATGCCACGATTTCGTGCAGGACTCGGCCGGTCCCGGCGAGTCGCGTGGCGGGCTTGGTGCCGAGAAGGGCGGCTCGGTTTTCGAGGGCGAGCGCATTGTGGTGTCTTATTGCTGCGACCGCGAGCGTTCCGTCACTTGGGGCATGTGGGGTGGCCTGCCGTCGATCCCGCATGGCGTCTGGCTGAACAAGGGAACCGAGAAAGAGCGTTATCTTGGCTCGATCTTCTCGAACCTGCCGATTGAGTTGGACGATGTGTTCACCCGTCCGTCCGCCGGTGGTGGCGGGGTTGGTGATCCCCTGCTGCGCGACCCAGAACTGGTTTGCGAGGATGTCACCGAAGAATATGTCAGCGTGGAGCGTGCACGCATCGACTATGGTGTTGTCATCCGTGTGGTGGACCGCGATCTCGCGCTTTACGAGGTCGATGAGGCGGCGACCATAGCAGAGCGCAAGCGTATCGCCGACGCCCGTCTGGGCTGGCTCGACGCCGACCCCGAGATCATCGCGGCCGGCTACCGCTCAGGCGAGTTCAATGTCATGGACTGCGTCCGGCAGTATGGGGTGATCCTTGACTGGGGCAACGGCCAACTGCTTGCAAACACCACGCGGCAGTTCCGCGAGATGATGCAACGACGGGCTGTCCCCTATTGGGGCAGGACGCTTGCCGTGCTCAGCCAGGAAGCCACGGAAAGGGTGCGGGTCGCCGCCTGACGGCAGTATCTCCGAAATTTCGGGGCGGCGAGGCAACCCGCCGCCCCCTTGTCTGGTCCACTTAGCAAAATCCACTGAATTCAAACGGATGCCGGACTGCGGACACTGCCCACCGCCAGCTTTGATGCCTTTCCAAATCAGCCTTTCAATATGATGCGACAAGCTCAAAACTGTTTCAGGCGGGTCACTACCAACAGCTTTCCATGAGGCTATGCGATCAAGCGAACCGCGGCCTTCCATGTCGCCTGTATGTTCCGATTTTCGATTTTGAAGGAAGTTCAACGATAGGAGTTGGAAGTCATGATCACTGCCAGAACCATTCCGCGCCCCGAAATCATCTACCATGACGAGCCTGAAGTCCTGCGCCAGGCTGCCGCCGAGGACTTCTCCCTGCACATTGTTCCGCCCAGTTGGCGAAGCTCGCGCTTCTCACTTTCGATGGCCTGGTTTGGCCTGATGAGCGCGATGTTCTGGGTGGTCGTCGGCAGCACCGTCGCCTTAACCGTCGGCACGATTAATACGCTGATCGGCATCGCGCTTTCGTCCGTCGTCTACGGCATCCTGTGCAGTATCGCCGCGCGTTTCGCCGCACGCAGCGGCACCAGCGTCGCGCTGTTTTCCCGTGCGGTCTTCGGACAGGTCGGGGCAACCTTTGCGGCGCTGCTGTTCGGGGTGACGATCACCTATTACGCCATTGCCGAAGGATCGATCGTCGCCATCGCCCTTCAGGACTACTTCGGCGGGCCGATGAGTCTTTGGTATTTCATCGTCTGCCTCTATAGCGCGCCTCTGGTGATGCGAGGTGTGCGGACTTGGCTGGACCGGATCAACGGCATCCTGCTGCCGCTCTATGTCTTCGGCCTGCTGGCCTGTGTGATCTGGGCCATCGCCAAGCATGGCTACTCGGCGGACTGGCTGACTCAGCTTCCGGCAGCGGGCGTCGATCTTGGCGTGCCGGGTTGGTGGTTCGCGTTCACGGTCTACATGGGTGTCTGGGTCGTCGTGATGATGACTTGGGACGTCGCCCGATTTGGCCGCAGCAAGGATGCCTCTTTCAACGGCAATTTCACCTTTGGCATTCCCTTCTACGTGGTGACACTGCTGGTCAACGCTGCCGTCGGCATGTTCATCACTTATACCATCCCGATCGAGGGGCAATTGTCGGAGACTTCGGCAATCATCGGCATTGTGGCGCTGATGGGGCCGTTCGGTGTGCTGCTGGTCTGGGTCAGCCAGACCCGGATCAACACCATCAATTTCTACCTGTCTTCCACAAACATGCAGAACTTCTTTGCGCGCGCCTTCAAGATCTCATGGCCGCGCACAGTCTGGGTGGTCATCATGACCGTCGTGATTTTCCTGGTCATGCTGACAAATGTCTTCGGTTATTTGCTGCTGACGCTGCAATTCCAGGGCGTCATCATCGTGGCTTGGGTCGGCGTCGCGATGACCCATATCGCTTGGTGCTACCTGCGCGGCATCAAGGCCGAAGCGCTTGAGTTCCGGCCAGGCAGGGTTCCGCTGATCAATCCAGGCGGTTTGGGTGCCTGGGTCATCGCCTCGGCTGTTGGCTGCTTGATGATGGTCTTTGGGGGCAGCTTCGGCGGTATCTGGGCACCTCCGATCACGCTCGCCATCGCCGTGGCCATCTATGCGGCCTCGCTCATGGTTGCGCGACGTAGTTGGTTTGTCGAGGATCGCCCGCACGATCCCCGCAACGAAGTCGACGATCCTTGGTCGGCCCGCATCCGCTGCCACCATTGCAGCCAAGCGTATATCGCCCATGAAATGGATCGCGATCCGTCCTCACATCATGAGCCGATCTGCCTTGCCTGTGCATCTGACCGCAGCGAATTCTTGGTTGCCGCCCGTGCAGAGGCCCGCGCCTACAGCGGAACCGTCAAACTCGATGATCTTGCGGCGCAATCGCAGTAAAGCGCCCCCCCGAGCTTTGGGCCGCACGTTTGTTCGTGCGGTCCATTTTTATAATATGATCAGAGACTTGCGGGCCACGCAGAACGGAGAGCCGGGTTGCCTGAGCGCATAGCCTGCCTCGCCTCAGTCCGAGAGTGCTGCTTGAAAGCTTTGGACAAAGCAGCAATCACCCGGTTTGCAGTTGCAGGAGTTTCTGACAGGCCAGAGTGAAGGCGGGCAATAAGTGCATCACCACTGACAGAGTTTTGCAATTAAAATTAGGAAGTTAGAAGCTTGACGAAACAACGAGAACCTCGGTGAAACACACGAAGGGAAGACTTAAAATCTCTAGATCGAACGGTCGTGCCGGTTCAACTCCGGTTGCGGGCACCATTGCAGGAAAAGTGTTCAGAACAGTTCCTTGACCGCTTCCATCGCCACATAGGTCGAAGTGGACGCAACATGCGGCAGCGCCGAGATGCGTTCGGCCAGCACGCGGCGGTAATCTTGGATATCAGTGGTGCGGACTTTCAACAGATAATCGAAGCGGCTGGCGATCATATGGGCTTGCTCAACTTCTGGCACCGCCAGCACCGCCTTGTTGAATGCTTGCAAAGCGGCTTCTCGCGTATCGGAAAGCCGCACTTCGACAAAGGCCACATGGGCCTGGCCCATGCGGATCGGGTCGAGATTGGCGCGGTAGCCGGTGATCACGCCGCCGTCTTCCAGCCGTTTCATCCGGGCTTGGGTGGGCGATTTTGACAAGCCGATGCGGCGGCCAAGTTCGGTGGCGCTGATCCGGCCATCCACGCTGAGTTCGCGCAGGATGGCGTGGTCGAAACGGTCAAGCTCGGCCCGGTCGATTGGCATGGCGCGGTGATCCTTTTACGGCGTTTCGGCTGATAATAACTCTATAATGAGGGAAACAGCCTGTCAAACCTGCGCTATCATGGGCGAAATCTTTGGGGGGCTGCTATGAGCAATGCGTGGGCTGTGATTGAGCGTGATTCTCTGCGCGATGAGGCGGCTTTGGTCGCCGCATTGATCGCCGAGGCGGGGATGGATGGCGCGCAGCGTGCTCGGGTGACGGCTTTGGGCGCGGATTTTGTGCGCCGGATCCGGGGTAGCGCCAAGCCGGGGCTGATGGAGGTTTTCCTCGCCGAATACGGGCTTTCGACCGATGAAGGCATAGCACTCATGTGTCTGGCCGAGGCTTTGCTCAGGGTGCCGGATGCCGAGACGATGGATGCACTGATCGAGGATAAGATCGCGCCATCGGATTGGGGGCGGCATTTGGGTAAATCGGCGTCGTCGCTGGTCAATGCCTCAACCTGGGCCTTGATGCTGACGGGCAAGGTGCTGGACGAGCGCGAGCCCGGCGTGGTGGGCCATCTGAAAGCGGCGGTGAAACGGCTGGGCGAGCCGGTGATCCGGGGGGCGGTGACGCGGGCGATGAAAGAGATGGGGCGCAACTTTGTGTTGGGCGAAACCATTGAAAAGGCGATGAAACGTGCCACTGTGCTGGAAGGGCAGGGCTATACCTACAGCTATGATATGCTGGGGGAAGCCGCGCGGACGGAAAGCGACGCGCGGCGCTATCATCTGTCGTATTCGGCGGCGATTACCTCGATTGCGAAGGCGGCGGTGACCGGGGATATTCGCAGCAATCCGGGGATTTCGGTCAAGCTATCGGCGCTGCATCCGCGCTATGAGGTCGCCAAGCGCGCCCGCGTGATGGAAGAATTGGTGCCGCGGGTGCGGGCTTTGGCGGGCTTAGCGAAGGCGGCGGGGCTGGGCTTCAACATTGATGCCGAGGAAGCCGATCGGTTGGCTTTGTCGCTGGAGGTGATCGAGGCGGTTCTCAGCGATCCGGCGTTGCGCGGTTGGGATGGTTTTGGCGTGGTGGTGCAGGCTTACGGGCGGCGCGCCGGGGCGGTGATCGACTGGCTTTATGCGTTGTCAGTCCGGTTGGACCGCAAGATCATGGTACGGCTGGTGAAGGGGGCCTATTGGGACGCGGAAGTGAAGCGGGCGCAGGTTTTGGGGCTGGCGTCGTTTCCGGTGTTCACCCGCAAACAGGCGACGGATGTGAGCTACATCGCCAATGCGCGCAAGCTGCTGGGCATGACCGACCGGATTTATCCGCAGTTTGCAACGCATAATGCGCATACAGTGGCGGCTATTTTAGAGATGGCAGACGATAAGAAGTCGTTTGAGTTCCAGCGCTTGCATGGCATGGGCGAGCGGCTGCACGATATTGTGCTGACCGACAATGCGACGCGCTGCCGGATTTATGCACCTGTCGGCGCGCATCGCGATTTGCTGGCGTATCTCGTGCGGCGGTTGTTGGAGAATGGCGCGAATTCCAGTTTTGTGAACCAGATTGTCAATGAAGAGGTCAGCCCAGAAACCGTGGCAGCTTGCCCGATTTCGGCGATGGCGGCAATGCATCCGGTGACAAGCCCGGCGATTGCGACAGGGCCGGGGCTGTTTGGCGCGCGCAAGAATGCCAAGGGCTGGGATTTGACCGACGCGGGCGATCTCGCAGCGATTGCGGCGGCGCGGGGGCCGGATGAGGTGACATTGTTTGAGGCGCGGCCGATGCTCGCGGGGCACAGTGTCGGCGGATTGCGGCAAGAGGTGCGCAATCCGGCGACGGGGGCGCTGGTTGGGCATGTGCTGGGCGCGTCAGAGGCGGATGTAGACACGGCTTTGCGGCTGGCTGAACCTTGGGCGGCGGATGCCGAAACCCGTGCAGCCGTGCTGCGGCGGGCGGCGGATTTGTATGAGGCCGAGTTTGGCGCGATCTTTGCGCTGCTGGCGCGGGAGGCGGGGAAGTCCTTGGCCGATGCGGTGTCAGAATTGCGCGAAGCGGTTGATTTCCTGCGCTATTATGCCGATGGCGCAGCGGGTCTGACGGCCCCTGCACGCGGGGTGTTTGCCTGCATCAGCCCGTGGAATTTCCCGCTGGCGATCTTCTCGGGGCAGATCGGCGCGGCGCTGGCGGCGGGCAATGCCGTGCTGGCGAAACCCGCGCCACAGACGCCGCTTATCGCTGCGCTGGCGGTCGATCTGCTATGGAAAGCCGGAGTTCCGGCCAGTGCTTTGCAACTGCTGCCGGGCGATGGCGCGGTCGGCGGGCTGATCACGCGGGATTCGCGCGTCAAGGGCGTGGCCTTTACCGGATCGACAGAAACCGCGCTGAAAATCCGCCGCGTGATGGCGGAGAACCTTGATCCAACCGCGCCGTTGATCGCGGAAACCGGCGGGCTGAATGCGATGCTGGTGGACTCAACTGCGCTGCCAGAGCAGGCGGTGCGCGATATTCTCGCCTCCAGCTTCCAATCGGCGGGGCAGCGCTGTTCGGCGTTGCGCTGTCTGTATGTGCAGGAAGATGTGGCGCATGCGGTGCAGGAAATGCTGTTCGGCGCGATGGATGAGCTGGTTTTGGGCGACCCTTTGGATTTGGCGACCGATGTCGGCCCGGTGATTGATGCGACAGCGCAGGGCGGTATTCGCGATTATATCGCGGCGGCGCGGGCGGAAGGCCGGGTGTTGCGCGAAATGCAGGCCCCGGCGCAGGGGACGTTCATTGCCCCGACGGTGATCAAAGTGGCAGGGATTGCCGCGATGCCGCGGGAGATCTTCGGCCCGGTGCTGCATATCGCCACGTTCAAGGCGGGCGAGGTGGATCAGGTGGTGCAAGCGGTCAATGCCACCGGCTACGGGCTGACCTTTGGGCTGCACACACGCATTGATGACCGGGTGCAGGCGGTGACCGAGGCGCTGCATGTCGGCAACCTCTATGTCAACCGCAACCAGATTGGCGCAGTGGTGGGCAGTCAACCCTTTGGCGGCGAAGGGCTTTCTGGCACCGGGCCGAAAGCGGGCGGGCCAGAGTATTTGCACCGCTTCACGGTGACGGCGGCTGCGGTGTCGAGCGGGGGCAGCCCGGATTTACCCGAGGCTGAGGTGGCCAAGGCGCTGAAAAACCTGCCCGCGCCGCAGGACGCTGCCCATGCGCGGGTGTTGCCGGGGCCTACCGGCGAGTCGAACCGTCTGACCGCCAGCCCGCGCGCGCCGCTGCTCTGCCTTGGGCCGGGGCCGCAGGCGGCTGAAGCGCAGGCGCAGGCCGTACGCGCTTTGGGAGGGCAAGCGGTGCTGGCGGATGGGCTTGCTCCGCTGGCGCTGACCCGGCTGGAGGGGTTTTCCGGGGCTGTGTGGTGGGGCGATGCCGAACAGGGGCGCGCAAGGGCGCAGGCCTTGGCCGCGCGCAAGGGGCCGATTTTGCCGCTTATCGGCGATATGCCGGATGTGGCGCATGTGATGCTGGAACGGCATGTCTGCATCGACACCACGGCCTCGGGCGGCAATGCGCAACTGCTCGCCGAGGTTTCGGGGGAGTAGAGGTATAAGCTTTGGGCGGCCTTGGCAGGGTTTTGCGGCAATGCTAGGCCGTCTGAGAGCGTGTTGCTCGGGTTAATGTGGAGTTTTACGATGCGTTTGATCGCCCCCCTCGCGGTGCTCGCCACCGTGCTGAGCCTGTCGGCTTGCAAAGAAGAAAAAGCTGTCTGCACACAGGAAGAGGCGCAGAAGAAGGTCACCGAAATGATGACCAAGATGCAGGATGTCGCCACCAACCACCCGGAAAAAATGGAAGCTTTGAGCAAAAAGGCGCAAGAGCTGCAAAGTGATCTGTCGGGTGTCGCCAATGACCCGGCCAAGGCCTGTGATGCGGTTGATCAACTGATCAAGGCTATGGAATAGACTGATTTTATGTAGAGCCTGCCCCGGATGCGGGCGGGCTCTTGCATCTGTGAGCGCAGGCTTTAGGATTTCAGCGATATCCGAAAGTCAGGCCAGATGTTTCCCATCCGCGATCATAACCCTTCGGGCCGTGCGCCCTATGTGACCTATGCGCTGCTTGCGGTGAATATCGCGGTGTTTTTGTTCTATTGGTTCAGCCTGCCCAGCGAATTTGCGCTGGCGAAGTTCTACTACACTTGGGGTCTGGTGCCGGCTTGGCTGATGCAGGGTGACGGGTATTCTGGCCTGATCACCCATATGTTCCTGCATGGCGGCTGGATGCATCTGGCGGGTAACATGCTGTTTTTGTGGATCTTTGGTGACAATCTGGAAGACCAGATGGGGCATGTCAGCTATCTGCTGTTCTACCTTGCCTGCGGGGTGCTGGCAGCCGGGTTGCAGGTTGCGGGCGATCCGGGGTTTGACGGGCCGCTGATCGGGGCCTCGGGGGCGATTGCAGGCGTGCTGGGTGGCTATTTGGTGCTGTTTCCGCGCGCCAAGATTGATGTGTTGTTCATCTTCGTGATCTTTTTCCGGGTGTTTTCGATTCCGGCTTGGGTCGTGCTGGGAGTTTGGTTCGCGGTGCAAAGCTTCAATGGCTATTCCGCGACCGAGGATGGTGTGGCCTATCTGGCGCATATCGGCGGGTTTATTGCCGGGGCGGTGTTGGTGCTGCCTGTGCTGATGCGGCGCGGGGGGGCCGGGTTTTGGGCGCAGAACAGGGGCAAGCCACCGCATCCGGCAGCGGAATATCCGGTCAGCCCCAGCCGCATCCCGCGTGTGCCCAAACGTTAATTTAGGGCGCTAGGGGTGCAGGCCGGGGCCACGATTTTTCTCAAAAATCGGTTTCGCGGAGCATCGCGCGCTTATGCGTCGCGGATGATTTTGGTCAATGGCGCGAACAGGTTTTCATTGGCGCAGATCAACGCGCCTTTTTCCAAGATGTCATAGCCTTCACGCACCGGGCCGATCAGGCCACCGGCTTCTTTCACCAGCAGGATGCCAGCAGCGATGTCCCACTGCTGCAACTCACGCTCCCAATAGCCGTCAAAGCGGCCAGCGGCGACATAGGCGAGGTCCAGCGAAGCCACACCCCAGCGGCGCATCCCGGCACAGGCGGGCATCAGGCGGGCGAGGTCGGCGAGGGTGGCGGGCAGGGTTTTCTTGGTGCTGAACGGCACCCCGGTGGCGAAGACGGCTTCATGCATGGCGCGACGACCAGACACCCGCAGGCGGCGGTCGTTCATCCAAGCGCCCGAGCCTTTTTCGGCCCAGAACATCTCATCCTTGGCGGCATCGAACACCACGGCGGATACAATCTCGCCCTTGTGCTCCAGCGCGATGGAAATCGCCCAATGCGGCATGCCGTGCAGGAAGTTGGTGGTGCCGTCCAACGGATCAACGATCCAGCGGCGGGTCGGGTCTTGGCCGTCTTGCTCGCCCGTCTCCTCGCCAAGCCAGCCATAGGTGGGGCGGGCGCCCATCAGATCCTCTTTGATGATCCGCTCGGCTTCGCGGTCGGCTTTTGTGACGAAATCACCAGGGCCTTTGGTCGAGACTTGCAGGTTCTCGACCTCGCGGAAGTCTTTCACCAGCGCTTTGCCAGCGCGGCGGGCGGCCTTGATCATCAGGTTGAGGTTGGCACTGCCTTGCATGGGCGGGGACTCCGGTGGCGTCTGGGGTGGGGCGTAAGCTGGGGGGCATACACGGGTGGGGGAAAGAGCGCAAGGCGGCGGGGGCGTTAAGGCTGGCGGTTCAGTTCCGCTGTGAAGAAGGCTTCCGGGCTGTCGACCTCAATCAGACGGCGCTTTTCGACTTGCCAGAAGCGCGAGCCTACGGCGCGGATGAAATTGCGGTCGTGGCTGACCAGCAGGCAGGTGGCACCTTGAGTGAGCAGTTCTTGTTCGAGCGCCTCTTGGCCTTCGATGTCTAGGTGGTTGGTCGGCTCGTCCAGCAGGTAGAAATTGGGATTTGAGAGGCGGAGGAGGAGCATCGCAAGCCGGGCCCTTTGGCCGCCTGACAACTTGCCGAGGGGGCGGGGTTGCCAATCGGGTTTGATGCCAGCGCCTGCGAGCAGGGTTTTGGTGGTTTGATCATTGGCGTGCTGGCTGATCAGGGCTTGCGGGGTCATGCTGTCAGGCAGTTGCGCGAGGTTTTGGTCGGAATAGCCGAGGGCGAGGCTGGCGGCTGCTTTGATCGTTGGGTGTTGGCCTTGGATCGCAGCGAGCACGGCGCGGATCATTTGGGATTTTCCGGTGCCGTTTGCGCCCAAGATCACCACGCGGTCGCCGCGTTCGATCCATTTTTGCCCGGTGTGGAACAAAGGCCGCGCGTCGGGGGTGGTGATGGCGGCATCGTTCAGGGTGATCAGGGCTTTGGCATGGGTGCCGGAATTCGCCAGTTTGATCGCGCCGGATGAGGTTTCGCGATGGGCGGGGCGGGCGCTCGCCTCTAGCTTTTCGGCGCGGTCTTTCAGCTGTTTGGTCTTGGTGATCAACAGATCAGAGCCGGAGTTGATGCCGATGTTTTTCAGCTTGGCGGCTTGGCGGCGCAACTGGTCGGCTTTGTTCAGAGCATTCTCAAAACGGCGAGAGTCGGCGGCGTCGGTTTCCTCCAACGCGGCGCGGGCGCGGGAATAGGGCAGCGCGAACATCCGGCTGGAGGTGGCGCGCAGGAAAAGGCTGCGCGTGGTGGCTGCATCAAGGAAGGCGCGGTCGTGGCTGGTGGTGATCACGGCGGTATCGCGCGGCAGGGCGGTGAGCCAGCGTTGCAGGATGCCGATGCGGGAAAGGTCGAGATGGTTGGTGGGCTCATCCAGCAGATAGAGGTCAGGCTCATGGATGGCGGCGCGGGCCAACAGAGCAGTGCGTTGCCAGCCGCCAGAGAGGGCAGACAGGGGCGTGTCACGCAGGGCTTCGGGCACGGAGAGGTCATCCAGCACAATCTCGGCCCGCCACGACTCATATGCGGCTTGATCGGGCGGCAGGGCGGCGAGGGTGGCCTCGCGGAAGGTCAGGGGCAACAGGCTGGCGGGAACATCTTGATCGACCAGCGCGGATTTTAACCCACGGGTGCGGGTGATTTCGCCAGAGGTCGACTCCAAGGTTCCGGCCAAGCAGCGCAGAAGTGAGGATTTTCCGCGCCCGTTGGCGGCGATCAGGCCGAGGCGGTCGCCGCGCTCGATAGAGAAGGTCAGATCGCTGAACAGGGGTTGGCCGAGGGTCAGAGCCAAGGATTTGGTGGCAAGCAGGGTCATGGGTTTATCCGCATAGGAAATAGCGCGAAAGCGCCGTTAGGGGCGGACCGGGAAACCTGCGATGCGGCTCGGGTCAGCCCTGCGACAAAGGCAGGGCCGCTGCAGGGCCATCGGTGCGTGGGTGGCAGATCAAGATCATGCACCCCTCCTGTGGCTTCGTGTGCCCCGACAGGCTACATTTTGCCCGAACGAAGGTCAATCAGCGGCGGAGATCAATCATGCGCAACCGGGGCTTCACCGGGAGCCATCACGCGCGGTTGCGCCTTTTTCAGAAACCACGCCAAGGGCAAAGCGCACAGCGTGATCACCATCATCAGATAGAAATCGTCGATGTAGCTGATCATCAGCGCTTGGATCGCCACCAACCCATCCATCTGTTGCAGCGTTGCGGCGGTCAGCGTGCCGGGCGGCACCACCATGTTAAAGTTCGGATTAAACGATGAGATCGCCACCGACAGATCGGCGTGGTTGACCTGCACATTGCGGGTCAGCATCAGCGTCACCATCGAAATCCCAATCGACGAACCGATATTGCGCACCAGTGAAAACAGACTGGTGGCGTCGGCGCGCAGTTCCGGTGCGATGGTGGCGAAGGCGATGGTCGACAGGGGCACGAACACCAGACCAAGGCCCAGACCTTGCAACACGCCCGTCCAGATCACCGGGCCTGGGCCCATTTGCGGGGTGAATCCGGTCATAAAATACAGCGAGGCGGCGGTCAGGATCAGGCCCACTGACACCAGCAAGCGCGCATCGGTTTTTTGCACCAAGCGCCCGACGATCAGCATCGAGGCCATGGTGCCCACCCCGCGCGGACCCATCACGAGCCCGGTGGTGATGGTCGGATAGCCAAAAATGCGCGACAGCATGGGCGGCAGCAGGGCAAGCGAGGCCAGCAGGATGATGCCGATGATGAAGATGAACACCAATCCGGTGGAAAAATTGCGATCCAGGAACATCCGCGGCTCTAGGAAGGGTTTGTCGGCCCCCATGATATGGATGACGAACACCCACATGCCCGTCAGGGTCAGAAACAGATAGAGCCAGATTTCGGTGGACGCGAACCAGTCAACCTCACCGCCGCGATCCAGCATCAGTTGCAATGCGCCGATGCCGATGGACAGCATACCAAAGCCGAAAAAATCAAAGCGGCGTAGGCGTTTGACGGATTTCGGCAAATAGGCGGCGCATCCCAGAAAGGCGATGATGCCGACGGGCAGGTTGACGAAAAACACCCAGCGCCAGTTGAAGCTTTCCGTCAGCCAGCCGCCCAAAGTCGGGCCGATGATCGGGCCGACCATGATGCCAGCGCCCCAAAGCGCCATGGCTTGTCCAGCTTTTTCGCGCGGATTGATGTCCAAGAGGAAGGTTTGCGACAAGGGCACGATGGCCGCGCCGAAGATGCCCTGCAGCAAGCGGAACAGCACCATCGATGGTAGGCTCCACGCCAGACCACAGGCAATTGAGGTGATCACGAAGCCCGCGATAGAGATCAGGAAGAACTCACGTTTGCCGATGCGGTCGGAAATCCAGCCCGTCGCCGGGGTCATGATCGCGGAGGCGACGATATAGCTGGTCAGCACCCAAGTGATGGTGTCTTGGGATGCGCCAAGGTCGCCCGTCATGGTCGGCAAAGCGACGTTGGCGATGGTGGTGTCGAGCACCTGCATGATCGTCGCCAGCATAATCGACAGCGTGATCAAGCCCTTATGCGGGACTTCTGTGGTGGGGGCGGTGCTCATGGCGGGTTACTTCAGGAAGCTGGGGAGCAGGTCTGACAGGCTGCGGTGGCGGCCCGTGTCGACCGACACAGAGGCACTGACGCCCGAGGATAGGCCTTTGGCATCCTCGGGGTTGAGCAAGCGCAAAGTGACGGGAACGCGCTGGGTGACTTTGACCCAGTTGCCAGTGGCGTTTTGGGCGGGCAGCAGCGAGAACTCGGATCCCGTGCCTGCGCCAATGGCGGCCACGACCGCCTCGATCTTGCGACCGGGGTTCATGTCAAAGGTGATTTCTGCCGGAGAGCCGACGGTAATGCCTTCCAACTGGGTTTCCTTGAAGTTGGCATCGACCCAAGTGTCATCGGTCTGCACCAGTGCAAACAGGCTTTGCCCGGCGGCGACCATCTGGCCCGGTTTGAACGACGAGGCTTGGTAGATCACGCCATCGGCGGGGGCTTTGACCACGGCATTGGCGTAGTTGTAGGCGGCCTGCGCGCTGGCGATCACGG
The DNA here is from genome assembly GCF_058135695.1 of Cypionkella sp. PAMC25878. NCBI lineage: Bacteria > Pseudomonadati > Pseudomonadota > Alphaproteobacteria > Rhodobacterales > Paracoccaceae > Cypionkella > Cypionkella sp. PAMC25878. The sequence continues at coordinate 2,346,598 of NZ_CM176871.1, forward strand.
CGGCGCGGACGGCGGGGTGGTTGTCGGTTGGGATCAGCGGATCACCCCCGATGGCCGCCAAGGCCGAAGCGACGGCTTGCTTGGCGAGATCGCGTTTGTCGAGGGCGGTGCGTTCATCATGGCGGGCGTCGATCAGGTTGGAATCGGTGGCCACACCCTTGGCACCAAGGCTTTCCTGCCGCTCACGCTCTGTGGTCTGGTACGCGGCTTCATCCTCGGCCAGTTGCAGGTTGGATTGGGCGGTGCCATAGGCCAGCTTCAACTGCTCGACCGTGATGCGGGCGGCGGTGACAGCGGCATCGGCTTGGGCCTGCGCCAGTCTGTAGGGCACCGGATCGACTTGGAACAGCACGTCGCCAGCTTTGACGGTCTGGTTGTCTTTCACCAGCACTTTATCAATCCGTCCCGCCACCGAGGAGGCGACCGAGATGCGGGCCTGGTGCAGGTAAGCGTTTTCGGTTTCCTCGTAGCGCCCGCCCATCAGCCAATAGGCCCCGGCAGCGACCAGCAGCACCAAAGGCCCTGCGATCATCAGCACCCGGCGCTTTTTGCGCGGGGCTGGGGTGGGGGCATGCAGTATCGCTGTCGGGGTGATGGCTGCTGGGGTGATCGGGGTGACGGTTGCCGGGGCATTTGCAGCGGGGGTGTTGGTCGAAGTGGCGGTCATATCAGATGTCCTTCACGTCTGCCGCTGCATCGCAAACGGCCTGAGACAATGTTGCGGTCACCGAGGTAAGTCCGGCGATCAAAGCGGTGCGCGCTTCGGGCGCTAGGCCCGACAGCGCTTCGGCAAAGACGGAATCCGCCATTGCCTTCAGGTCATTACGGATCAGCAGGGTGGAGGCCGTCGGCACGATCACCCGCACGCGGCGATCCTCGGGGTCAGGCTCACGCGCGACCCAACCGGCTTGCTCCATCCGGTCGACAAGCCGCGAGACCGAAATCGGCTCAATCTCCAACTTATCGGCGATGCGGGCTTGGCTGGCGCGACCTTCGCGCAACACCACCGCCAAAAGTCGCCACTGCGCCGAGGACAGGCCATATTCCGACGCCCGCTGCGCGAAGCGTTTGCGCACCAGACGGGCGGCGTCGTGCAACAGGGGGCCGAGCTGATCTTGTGCAAAATTCATTGTGCATAGATATAATAAGCCTGCTTATTATTCCAATGCGTTTCCTGCATGGCTGGGATGCGACAAACGCCTTAGCCGCGTTGCAGCTTGACCGCTTCCGAGCGCCCCAGTTTCAGGAAATGGCCGATATAGGGTTTGGCCGCGTCTTCTTCGCGCGTCGCGGCAAAAAGGCGTTTGGTGATGCTGCCCGGACCCAACGGTCGGGTGACGTAATCGGCGTTGGATTTCACGTCGCGCAGCACCCAATCGGGCAGCACAGCGACACCGCGATTGGAGCCCACCAACATCAGGATCACCGCGGTCAGTTCCACCGGGCGCTGGGCGCGGGGCTCGATGCGGGCGGCGGTCAGCAGTTCGGTGAACACGTCGAGCTTATCGCGCGGCACGGGGTAGGTGATCAGGGTCTGGTCGCGGAAATCTTCCGCTTCGATCATTGCCTTCGCCGACAGCGGGTTCTGCGATGAGGCGATGAACATCGGGTGATAATCGAATAGCGGGTTGAAGGAGATACCCGGCAGCGGTTCGGGGTTGGACGAGATCACCAGATCGACCTCTTCGCGCAAAAGCGCGGGGAAACTGTCAAAGGCGAGGCCCGCACGGATATCGACATCGACTTCTGGCCAAGCGTGGCGGAACAGTTCCAGCACTGGAAACAGCCAATCGAAACAAGCGTGACATTGGATGGCGATGTGCAAGCGGCCAGTTTTGCCCGCTTGCAGCGCGCGGAATTCTTCCTCCAGTGCGGTGATTTCTGGCAAGATGCGTTCCGCCGCGCGCAACATACGGATACCCGCCGCCGACAGCGTCATCGGTTTGGAACGGCGCACAAACAACTCCATCCCGACCTGCGCTTCCAGTCCGGCGACCTGATGCGACAGCGCCGATTGCGTCATGTTCATCAGATCGGCAGCACGCGCCAGGCCGCCGGCCTGATGGATGGCTCGGATGGTGCGCAGGTGGCGGAGTTCCAGGTACATGCGTGACTTTCATCATTATGGTGAAAACTATGAATTGGCTTCAATTTACGCGCGGTGGCATAACGGGGTCAAGTAAAAGGAGCTTCCCCATGCCTGCACCGCGTATCTCATTTGAATTCTTCCCGCCGCAATCTTTGGACGCCTCGTTCAAACTGTGGGAAACCGTGCAAGTGCTGGCACCGATGCAGCCGAATTTTGTCTCGGTCACCTATGGCGCGGGCGGCACCACCCGCAAGCTGACGCATGACGCAGTGGCCACGATCAAGCGCAATTACGGATTGAACGTCGCCGCGCACCTGACCTGCGTCGATGCCAGCCGCGCGGAGACGCTTGAGATTGCAGAGGCTTACGCCGAAGTCGGTGTGACCGAGATTGTCGCCCTGCGCGGCGATGCCCCGAAAGGCGCGGATCGCTTCACGCCGCATCCGGACGGTTTTGCATCTTCGGTGGAACTGGTGGAAGCCTTGGCGAAAACCGGGAAATTCAAGCTGCGTGTGGGGGCTTACCCCGAGCCGCACCCGGATGCTGCGGATAAATTCGCCGATGTAAGCTGGCTGAAGCGCAAGATTGACGCCGGGGCCAGCACTGCGATCACGCAGTTTTTCTTTGAGGCGGATACGTTCTTCCGCTTCCGCGATGCTTGCGTGAAGGCGGGCATCCATGCCCCGATCATTCCGGGCATCCTGCCGATCCAGTCGTGGGACGGCACCAAGAAATTCGCCGCGCGCTGTGGCACGAGCGTGCCGCAGCGTCTGGACGAGGGCTTTGCGATGGCGAAACGCGATGGGCGCGAAGATTTGCTGGCGCTGACCCAATGCACCACCCTGTGCAGCCGTCTGCTGGAAGGCGGCGTTGAAGATCTGCATTTCTATACCCTCAACCGCCCGGAACTTACCCGCGAAGTTGTCCGCGCTTTGGGCATTGCGCCCGAGCTTTCACCACAAATCGCACTCGAAAAGGTCGCTTAAGCGTTAACGTCTCCCTGACGGCAGGTCCCCCAGGATCAGCGACCCCACTCGCGCGCCTCCCCCCACGGGAGGCGCGTTTTTTCTATGCGGGAGCGGGCAGGATGCGGTAAAGCTTGGAAAATATCGTAAGGATGCCCGCAATGAAGCCGATTTTCGTTCTGAATGGCCCGAACCTGAACATGCTTGGCCTGCGCCAGCCCGAGATTTACGGGCAGGAAACCTTAGCTGATGTGGTGGCTGGGCTGTCGGGGCTGGCGGCAGAATTGGGGCTGGCGGTGGAATGTATGCAATCCAACCACGAGGGCCAGCTGGTCGATTGGATTCAAGACGCGCGTGGGGTGGCGGCGGGGATCATCATCAATCCGGGCGCCTATTCGCACACATCGGTGGCGATTTTGGATGCGCTGAATGTGTTTGAAGGGGTGGTTTTGGAGGTGCATATCTCCAACATCCACAAGCGCGAAGCGTTTCGGCATCATTCCTTCGTGTCGGGGCGGGCGGAGGGCGTGATTGCGGGCTTTGGCACCGAGGGCTATCTGCTGGCGCTGCGGCGGATGGCGTCTTTGCTGAAGCGCTAGGGTCGTGGCGGCCTCCGGCGGGAATATTTTTACCAGTATGAAATGCTTTCGATGGCATCCTGAGGCGAAGGTCGTGGGCGACGATCGGGCGTTGTGTGACGCGTTGGCGGTGCCGGGGCGGGCATTTCGGATTGGCGGGGCGGGCGCACTGCCTGTGGGCGAGGGGGTGTTTGAGACGCTGACTTCCGGCTCCTCGGGGCAACCCCGGCGGATTCTGCGCAGTATGGCGTCGTGGACTGCCAGTTTCGCGATGAATGCGGGGTTGTTTGGCATTGGCCCCAAAGCCCGCGTCGCGGTGCTGGGTGATCTGGTGCATTCGCTGGCGCTCTATGGCGCGCTAGAGGGGCTGCATCTGGGGGCCGAGGTGGTTTTGCTGGGCGGCGTACGGCCGGATCGGCAGGTGCGGGCTTTGGCGGGGGCTGGGGTGATTTATGCTACGCCTGCGCAACTAAGGCTGTTGGTGGAGGCCGGGTGGCAGGCCTCTGGGCTGATCCTGGTTGGCGGATCAAAGCTGGACGCGGGGCTGCGGGCGGCGTTGAGCGGCGCTGAGGTGCGCGAGTTTTATGGCGCGGCGGAGGCGAGTTTTATCACTTTGGCGGGGCCGGATGCGCCTGCAGAGTCGGTGGGCGCGGTTTATCCCGGCGTCGAGCTTGATCTGCGGGCGGGACAGATCTGGGTGCGCTCGCCCTATCTGTTTCAGGGCTATGCCGGGGCGGATGCGGGCGGGGCAGTTTGGGATCAGGGCTGGCTGTCGGTGGGCGAGATGGGAAGGCTGGAAGGCGGCTATCTGTATCTGTCGGGACGCGCCGGGCGGATGGTGACCGTGGCCGATCAGAACGTGTTTCCCGAGGAGATCGAGAGCTTTATCGCGGGCTTGCCGGGGGTGGCGCGGGTGGCCGTGCTGCCGCGCCGCGATGCGTTGCGGGGGGCGGTGATGGTGGCGGTGGTGCAGGGGGATCGTTCGGCTGAGGCAGCGATATTGGCGGCCTGTCGGGGGCGATTGGGCGCGCTGGTGGCCCCGAGGACGGTGATTTGGGTGGCGGAGTGGCCGGTGTTGGCCTCGGGTAAGACCGATCTTGTGCGGTTGGCGGGCGAGGTCGGGCTGTGAGCGTGATTTTGGCGGCGAAGCGGACGGCGGTGGTGCCTCGGGGCGGGGCGTTTGCGCGGTTAGAGATTGAGGATCTGGGCGCGCCTGTGGTGCAGGCTTTGCTGGCGGCGGCGGGGATGGCTGCGGCTTCGGTGGATGAGTTGATCTGCTCCAACGCTTTAGGGGCGGGGGGCAATCCGGCGCGGCGGGTGGCTTTGGCTGCTGGGTTGCCGGAGCGAGTGGCGGGGCTTTCGGTAGACCGACAATGCGCGGGGGGGCTGGATGCGGTTTTGTTGGCGCGGGCTTTGGTGGATTCGGGGGCTGCCGAGGTGGTGATCGCGGGCGGGGTCGAGAGTTATTCTCGGCGTCCGTTGCGGCTGCGGACCGATCCTGAGGGGGCGGCGGCGGTGGCCTACGATCAGGCGCGGTTCACGCCTTGGAGTGATCGTGATCCGGGGATGGCGGAGGCGGCGTTTGCGCTGGCGGCGCGGCTGGGGATTTCGCGGGGCGCGCAGGATGTTTGGGCGGTGGAAAGCCACGCCAAGGCGCGGGTGTGTGACGGCGAGATTGTCGAGGTTGCGGGGCAGGTTCGGGACGCGTTTGCGCGGGGCTTGAGTTTGGCGGTGGCGGCGCGGGCTAAGGTGGTCTGTGGCTCGATCACGGCGGCGAATGCGGCGGTGGCGGCGGATGCTGCAGCGTTTGTTTTGGTGGTGTCGGATCGGGTGGCAGCGGGGCGGGGGTTGCGGATTTTGGGCGGGGTGACGCTGGGGGGCGATCCGGTGGAGCCGGGGTTGGCTCCGGTGGCGGCCATTCGGGCGGTGTTGGATCGGGCTGGGGTTTCGGCTGAGAGGGTGGCGGTGGCGGAGATTATGGAGGCCTATGCGGTGCAGGCGATGGCTTGTGTGAGCGGGGCGGGGTTGGATGTACGCCGCGTCAATATCGGGGGCGGGGCACTGGCGCGCGGGCATCCGATTGGGGCCTCGGGGGCGGTGCTGGCGGTGCGGTTGTTTTATGAATTGCAGGCCGGGATTGGCCTTGCCGCGATCGCAGCGGCGGGGGGGATTGGGACGGCTTTATTGGTGGAGAGATAGGTGTGTCCACGCGTGGACAGAGAGGCGGATTATGTGATTTCAATGGGTTATGGGGGGATCATTAGGGATTTGTTAAGCTATTCACTTGCGCCATATAGCTATGCTGGTACGGGCGTTTATAGCCTGATCTGAGTTTGTGGTGGGCAAGGCAAGCCCGAATCAATGCGTGCCTCGTCCCATGATTTTTGACAGAGCGCCTAAAGTGGTATCCGTTTTATCTGACCCAGAAGCCTCACAATGCGCGCAGCAGTTGGCGCGCAGGTCTTGGCGCGCAGTGTATGGGTCAAGATAAACGAGAAACCGCTCTAGGCATTGGCCACGCGCTTGGTGCTGGCTTGCGGTGTCAGGGCGAACCAACCCGGCGTGGCGTCAATCACCGCCCAAAGTTTTTCGGGGATGGCGAGGGCGGTGACGTGCTGGGGGTCGAGCATGGTTTCGATCTGATCGGCGGGCCCGGTTTCAGCGAGTTCGACCCAATCGGGGTTCATCACCAAGTCTTGACCGACAGCCGCGACCGAGAGGCCGAGGGCCAAGGCTTGGCTGGCCTGTTCGGGCGTGCGCAAACCGCCCGCAGCGATCACCGGAATTCTGCCAGCGGCATAGGCTGCAACGCGCGCGGCAATCGTCTCGCCGTTTGGATTGTTCATCGGGCGGTCGTTCAGCACGCTGGCGGGCGAGGTATGGATATAGTCGATGCCAGCGGTGATCAGATGATCCAGCAGCGCAAGGCTGTCGGTGACGCCGTAGTCATTCTCACCGGGTTCTTCGGGCGAAATCCGGCAGCCGAGCACGAAGAGGCGCGGGGCGTGGGCGGCGATCACGCGTTTGACCTCGGCCACCACCGACAGGGCAAAGCGCATCCGGTTTGCGGGAGAGCCTCCCCATTGATCGCTGCGCGGGTTGCTGGCAGGCGAGGAGAAATTCTGCAGCAGAAAGCCGCGTGCGCCGTGCAACTCGATGCCGTCAAATCCGGCCTCAATCGCGCGGCGGGTGGTTTGGCCGAAGGCTGCGATCAGGTCGTGGATTTCGGACTCACGCAGGGCGCGCGGCGTTTGCGCTGGGGCGAAGGGGGTGGGAGGAGCGAGGATGGCGCTGTTCGGCGTCAGGTCGGACAGAGCTTTGGCCCCCGCATGAAACAGTGGCAGGATGGCAGGCCCGCTGCCGCTTTTGGTAGCCTCGGCCAGCTTCTTCAGGCTTGGCAGATAGCTGTCGTTGGTGGCGGCAAATTCGTGGCTGAAGCTGATACCGTTGGGCGTGACTTGGGTGCAACCGGTGATCACCAGACCGACTGCGCCTGCAAGGCGGCGGTAATAGACCGCCTCGGCGTCGGAAATCGTCAGATCGGGATTGGCGGCCCAAGTGGTCATCGGGGCGCTGCGGTTGCGCAGCGGCAGATTTGCAAGATAAAGCGCGTGGAACAGCGGAGCGGCAGACATTGGAACCTCTTGGGCTGGTTTGGTTGAGGGCAGCAGGTGGATCAGGATATGACCGCGCTGCGAATTGGGCCGGATTTTAGGCAGGTGATAGTCTGTGCGCCGGGTTATCTGGCGGCGCGTGGGGTGCCTCAGGTGCCGCAGGATTTGCTGGCGCATGACGCGGTGATGCTGCGCCTGCCCAGATCTGGCGGACTTTATCCGTGGAGTTTCGCACGCGATGGCCAAGAATTGACGGTGCGGCCAAAGGGCCGGGGGATTTTTAACACGGTGGCGCTGCTGCAGCAGGCGGCGCTGGATGGTTTGGGGTTTTGTGTCGCTGCCCGAGGATCTGGTGGCGGGTTTGATCGCCGAGGAGCACTTGGTGCGGCTGCTGGCCGACTGGTCACTGCTGCGGTCGGGGTATCATTTGTACTGCCCAAGCCGCAGGCAACCCTCGCCCGCGTTTGCGATCGTGCTGGAGGCGTTGCGGCGGTTTCGCGGCTGAGGCGAAGGCGATTTTCGCGCGAAAATCAGGGGGCGTTCTCGCCCCCTCGGCCTGCGGCCTCACCCTCCTTTGGGATATGGGGGGCGGGACGAATTGGTGGGCGAATTGGTGGGGGATTTGGTTTGGCGGTTTGGCGCTGTCACAGGTGTTTGGTGCGGCTTGGGGCCGGAAGTATCGCTGTGGTTGGTGGGGAAGCGGCGCAGATAGGCGCGCGCCGCTGGACGCGCGCGTCAGGCGGGTTTGAAACGAGCGGTGAGGATGACCGCGCCTTTAATGACCACAACGCATACCCCAATGGCAGCTATGAGGGCGGCGTTTGTGGAGAGCACGGCTGCCAGCAATGCCCAAAGCGAGAAGACGACGGGCAGTTGGATGAAGGCGAGGAGAACGCTCATGAAGATTGCACTGGCACGCGACAATTTCAGCTTGCTGCCGCAGTTTGTGCAGGTCGTGCCGCCGCATTAGGCCTCGATCCGGTGTTTTAGGGTAAGGCTGCGCTGCTGGCAGTTTGGGCAGGCGCTGAAGCCTGCAGGAAACTTTGGCAGGGTTGGTTTGCTCTTGCGCGATTAAATCTGAAATGTGGACTCACAGTTGCAGAAATCTCTAATGCGGTGGGTGGTCTAGCATATCTGCGTTTGACCACAGCGCTCTGGTGCGAGGCCACTGGCCGCTTGCAGCAAGGTGAGGTCTGCGGCCTGACGCGCGCGTTCTTGCTGGATCAGCGGATGCGAGAGCAAGCGGGTTTCGGCGTCTTTGCTGTCTGGGAAGCCAAATGCCTCGATTGCGAGCTTGTCGGTGGCCTCGTAGCTGCGGCGCGCGGCCCAAGCAGCTTCTTGCGGGGTTGGATCAAGAAAACACTGCAACGCGTAGATAGTTGCCACAATGGCGTCTTCGCACAATGCGGCGGCTTGGCCGGGAATGTCGAAGATCAGCTCCATCATGGGGTCTAGCTGGGTCAGCATCGCCTTGACCTCGGCGCGGGCTGCGTGGGGCATGCATTGCGGTCAACAGGCCTTTGGTACGGGATTGGGCAATGTGCAGGGCTGACGGATCAAGGCTTTCCGTCGTTGTGGCAAAGGCTTGGTATGATTTTATCAACCTTGCGGCAGCAGCCAATGCAAAGCTTACGCGTTGGGCTCTTCCGAGCGTTTCCAGTGCGGCAAGGTTTAGCTTTTCATCATATCTGAGCAAAGCGACCTCGGTGTGGCAGCAAGCGACGGGTGTATCCCGCCGCTCTGGTTCCGGTGCTAAGATCTACCCACGCGACAGCAGGGCTTCGGGGCGCATTTGGGCGATGGATTTGGTGATCAAAGCGGCGAGGGTGGCTTTGATCAGATCACCGGGCAGGAAGGCCACGGCAGCGAGAGCCATGTCGGGCAACGGTTTGTTCAGCATGATCGCCATGCCGGGGATGCCGAAGGCATACATCACGACGATACCGCCCAAGATGGCGCCTGCGAAGGCCGCCGGGAACAGTGCCAGCTTGGTGTTCTGGGTGATCAGGCCTGCAACAAAGGCGGCAATCGGGAAGCCGACGATATAGCCGATGCTGGGCGTCTGGATTTTCTGCCATGTCGTCATAAAGCCGGGGAACACCGGCACGATCAGGCCAACCACAAGGAACAAAATCACCGCCAGCGCGCCACGTTTGGCCCCCAACATGGTGCCGCACAGCATGATCCCCATGCTTTGCGCGGTGATCGGCACGCCTGCGGCCAGATCAATTTTTGGCACGAGGCCCAGCACCGCGATCAAGGCGGCGAAAAGGGCGATGTGGGTGAGGTTCTTTTCCATACGGGCTCTCCTGCTTGCGTCGCGGCAGTTAGGCTGCGGCTCTGGCAAAGGGCAACTGCTATTTTTGGACAACCGGGTTCGGGGGTTGTCGGACATGGGGCGCTGAAATCTTGGTGCGGGCTGGGGTTCAGCCGAGGCCACCACGGGCGCGCAGAGCCTCGGCGGTGTGGGTCGCATCATCGAGGGCGGCGAGGGTGGTGGGCAGGAAGATCCGCCAGCCGGGGCGTTTGGGGGATCTGGCACGCCAGCTTTCCGTGATTTGTTCGGCGCGCATCAGCATGGTGGGGATGAAGCGGATGGTGAGGCCGATGGCCAGCGCGAGGGTTTTCGGGGCGATGATCGGGCTGAACGGACGGGCGAGGGTTTCGACCGTGCGGGTCATCTCGGTCAGTTTGCTGGTCATGGTGACGAAATTGGCGGCTGCCACGCCGATGATCATTCGGGTGATCAGGATGATGCCAGCGGGGTCGCGCAGCCAGAGGTGCCAGAGTGCAAGGATCAGGATGAGGGGGATCAGCGGGCGGAGGTTTGTCAGGCTTTGCAGCGCGAATTTGGGGCCGCAGGACAGAATCAGGGCGGCGATGGGCGGGGCGATCAGCCATGGCTGCGGGGTGGCGAACAGCCCCACGGTGAGTGCCACGAAGGCGGCCATTTTCACGGCGGCGGGGATGCGGTGGGCGTAGGTTTCAATCGGGGAGGTGAGTGTCAGCATCTTGCTCTCCCAGTATGGCCATCTCAGCGGTGAAGGCTTGCAGGGTGGGGCCGGGCGGGCCGTCGGCGCGGATTTCTCCGGCGTCGAGCCAGAGCACGCGGTCGCATTGGGCGACGGCGGCGGGGTCGTGGGTGATGGTGATCAGGCGTTGCGGCAGGGCTGCAAGGCGGCGGGCGAGGCGGATTTGGGTGGGCAGATCAAGGCCTGCGAAGGGCTCGTCCAGCAGGATCGTGCTGGGCTGCATCAAGAGGATCGAGAGCAGGCACAGGTAGTGGCGCTGGCCTTGGGAGAGGGTGTGGGTCAGGGCTTTGGCCCAATGGGCGCGGGACTCTTCTTGCAGCAGTTGGGTGACGGCTTGGTTGGCTGCGGCCTCGGTTTGGCCTTGCTGACGCAGGCCGAAGGCGAGCTCTTCGGCCACGGTGGGGAAAAGGATTTGGTGGTCGGGGTTTTGAAACAGGATGCCGAGGCGGGGCAGGATGGCTTTGCGGTCGCTGGGATCGAAGCCGTCGATGCGGACGCTGCCGGTGGTGGGGGGGATCAGGCCAGCCATCAGGCGCAGAAGTGTGGTCTTGCCCGAGCCGTTTCGGCCGATGATGCCGATGCGGGGTTCGGTGAGGGTGAGGGAGAGGTTCGACAGGATGGTTTTGCCGCCGAGGGTGACGGCGGCTTGGTTGAGGGTGATGCCTTGGGTGGTGGTCATGGATGCTCCCTGCTTCGGGAGGGTGATAGCGCGGGGCGGGGGAGGGGGGAAGGGGGTGAGGGTATGGCCGGGGGGGGCCACGTGTAGACAGGGGGGCGGTTTATGGGGAATCAAAGGGTTAGGCGAGGGGGTGTTAAGGATTGGTTAGGGTTTATCCTAGGCTCGGGGCGGGGGATTGGTCAGCGTGACGGGTGGGCGCAATGTTGCTGTCCAGCGATGGGGTGGCATCGGGCTGGAACGGTCGTCGTGTGCGGGATTTATTAGAATTGACAGGATCGGCAGTACGGAAATATAGTTGCATTATACAACTAGGGAATTACCCAATGCCCAACGCTCGGCCTGCAGATTCTGTCGAGGCCATCCGCAGCGCGGCGCGGTTGCTGGTGCGGGAACTCGGGTTCATGGGTGGGGATTTCGCGGGGGGTGATCTGTCGCCTTCGGCAGTGCATGCGCTGATCGAGATTGAGGCGAGTGGGGTGACGGCGCGCGATCTGGGGCTGCGGCTGCATCTGGAGAAATCCAGTGTCAGCCGGATGCTGCGCAAGCTGATTGCTGGCGGTGATGTGGTGGAGCAATCCGCCGAGGATGGCCGGGTCAAAATCTTGGCGCTGACCGAGGCCGGGCAGCGGCGGGTTGCGGGGATCCATGCTTTCGCACGGTCGCAGGTGTCGGCTGCGCTGGTGCGGTTGCAGCCGGGGCAGGATCGGGTGGTGCTGGAGGGGTTGCGGCTTTATGCCGAGGCCTTGGACGCGCCTGTGCCGCCTGCGCCCGCGCTGCCTGCGGTCGAGATCGTCGAGGGCTATCGCTGCGGGTTGATCGCCCGGATCACCCAGATGCACGCGCTGTATTATGCGCAAAACGCGGGCTTCGGGCAGCGGTTTGAAGCTTTGGTGGCGGGCGGGCTTGCCGGGTTCAGTGATCGGCTGGACAGCCCGCGCAACGCGATCTGGTCGGCGCTGCGGGGCGGTGAGATTGTGGGGGCCATCGCGATTGACGGCGAGGATTTGGGTGGCAATTTGGCGCATCTGCGCTGGTTTATCACCGATGCGGCGGTTCAAGGCTCGGGGGCGGGGCGACGGTTGCTGTCGGCGGCGCTGGGCTTTGTCGATGCGCAGGGGTTTGAGGCGACGCATCTGTGGACCTTCAGCGGGCTTTCAGCGGCGCGGCATCTGTACGAGGCACGAGGGTTTGAGTTGGTGGAGGAGAGGCCGGGGCAGCAATGGGGCAAAGAGGTGCTTGAACAAAGGTTCGTGCGGCGGGGGAGGCTAAGCTGAGCGACCTTTGTCGATCAAGCTTATATCGGCGTCTCTTACGCTGTGCCCACAGCGACTAATGTATGCCATCTGGCTAGGCCGCGACATCAGGCGGCGATTGCCGTATCCTTATTGCGAAAGCTATGGGCAGCCAAAGGCTAACCAGTAACCACAGCGCGACATAAAATATCTCTTGACCATCGTGTTCATAGGGCGATCCGGTTAGCACCTCACAAGCACTTGATCCGAATACCCAAACGCGCACCGCCAAATTGAGGGCAAAGGCAGTCTGCCATACCAAGACTGGGAGGATAGCAACGCAGATGATTGAGATTGCGCGATGACTTTTGCTGAATATCGCGCAAATCATTGTCACACCGTAAAAGGGAATGGCCAATGCGATGCTAACAAGCTGGCCCGCATCGCCCATCGTGCAGGTCCCTGTTTGCACAAGCGAGAAAGCAAGCCACCCAAATATGTGGCGAGTATGGCAATAATCGACAATACCTTTTTCCTCAACGGATGCGTCTCGCATGCATGCTGGTCAACGAGGTTTGTTTACAACCTATAGACCTGAGGGGAACGAAAGCGAGAGGTTGTTTGCCGCAGTATAACGCATCTTCTTTCAGCTGGTCGTAACGAACGCCGCACTTTCGAAGGCATTTCAAACTTGGCCTCACCAATGATGCAAAAGGCCGGAACGCCGCTGCGTTCCGGCCCGGTTTTATATCGCCCCCTAAGGCCAAGCGTTATGCTTGGCGTGCCGCAGCCACCGCCGCCTCAAGAATATCCATCGCCTCGGCGAAATGGGCATCCGGAATGGTGATCGGGGCCAAGAACCGCACGACGTTTCCGTAGACGCCGCAGGTCAGCAGGATCAGGCCGCGTTTTTGCGCCTCAACCCGGACGCGGGTGGTAAAGCCTGCGTCGGGTTCGTGGTTGGAGGGGTTGGCGAATTCGACCGCGACCATGAAGCCTGGGCCGCGGATGTCGGCGATTTCCGGGGTGACGGAACGGATGGCCTCAAGACGCTGTTTCAGGCGGCCACCGAGTTCGTTGGCGCGGGCACAGAGTTGTTCTTCCTCGATCACGTCCAGCACTGCGTTTGCAGCGGCGATGCCGATCGGGTTGCCGCCATAGGTGCCGCCCAGGCCGCCCGGGTGGGCCGCGTCCATCAGGCTGGCTTTGCCGGTCAGCGCCGCCAGCGGCAGACCGCCCGCCAGACCCTTGGCCATGGTGGTGATGTCGGCGCTTACACCGGACTGCTCCATCGCGAACATGGTGCCAGTGCGGGCAAAGCCGGTTTGCACCTCATCCGCGATCATCACGATGCCGTTGTCGTCACACAGCTTGCGGACGGCACGGAGCAGGTCTTTCGGCGCGGGGTAGAAGCCGCCCTCGCCCTGCACGGGTTCAAGGATGATCGCGGCGACGCGGGTTGGGTCTAGATCGGCTTTGAACAGTTTGGTGATGCCCGCCATCGCGTCATCAGTAGAGATGCCGTGGATCTCTTGCGGGAAGGGCACGTGATAGACATCGGGCATCATCGCGCCGAAGCCTTTTTTGTAGGGGTCAACCTTGCCCGTCAGCGACATGCCGAGCAGGGTGCGGCCGTGGAAAGCGCCGCCAAAGGCGATGATGGCGTTGCGCCCGGTGGCGATGCGCGCGACTTTCACCGCGTTTTCAACGGCTTCGGCACCCGTGGTCACGAACACGGTTTTCTTCGGGAAATCACCTGGGACAAGGGCATTCAAACGCTCGGCCAGCCGGACATAGTTCTCGTAGGGCAGGACTTGGTGGCAGGTGTGGGTGAATTTCGCCAGCTGAGCGGTGACGGCGGCCATGACTTTGGGGTGGCAATGGCCGGTGTTGACCACGGCGATGCCCGCGGCGAAGTCGATATAGCGGTTGCCCTCGATATCCCAGACTTCGGAATTCAGCGCGCGATCAACGTAGATTTCGGTCTGCACCCCCACCCCGCGAGAGATGCTGTCGGTGCGGCGGCGGGCGATTTCGGCATTTTTCATGGTGGTTTCCTTGGTGGTGATCGCCCGGTTGCGATGTTGGGGCGCGTTTTCTTTGCACGCATTTGATCAAAGAATGATGCGGCGGGCAATCGGCCCAGAGGCGGTTTCGATAAGTCCAGATATGGGGGTGGGTCAGTCCAGTCTGGGGGCGGATCGAGCCAAAGCGGGTGGCGATGTTAAAGGGGGATTCATCTGTTGTTAACCGATCCCATCGCAGACTGCGAATCGTGAATGAGGCGAGGCGTAGATGGCGACGGGTCTGAACACACACCATAACCCCAGTTCCGCACCCTCGGACGCAGACCCGATGGCTTGGCTTCGCCTCATTCGCTCGCGTCGTGTGGGGGCAGTGACGTTTCATCGGCTGGTCGCGGATCATGGCGGGGTCGAGGGCGCGCTTGCGGCGCTGCCGAGGATCGCGCGGGCGGCGGGGGTGGAGGAGTATAGCCTGTGTCCTCTGGAAGTGGTGCGGGCCGAGATGGCGCAGGCGCGGCTGGCACGGGCGCAGGTGCTGCTGTGGGGGCAGGCGGGCTATCCGCAGGCGCTTATGGATTTGCCGGATGCGCCGCCTGTGTTGTGGGCGCAGGGCGATATTGGCCTGTTGGCACGACCGATGGTGGCGCTGGTTGGAGCGCGGAATGCGTCTTCGTTGGGGTTAAGGATGACGCGGCGGTTGGTGGAGGGGCTGGCGCAGGCGGGGCAGGTGGTGGTCTCGGGCCTTGCGCGCGGCATTGATGCCGAGGCGCATCAGGCGGCGCTGGAGACTGGCACGGTGGCGGTGCAGGCGGGCGGGGTGGATGTGATCTATCCGGTCGAGAATACCGAACTCGCGGTGGCGATTGCAGCGCGGGGTTGCCGGATTTCGGAACAGCCGATGGGGCTGGTGCCGCAGGCGCGACATTTCCCGCAACGAAACCGCATCGTGTCGGGGCTGGCGCGGGCGGTCGTGGTGGTTGAAGCGGCAGCACGCTCGGGCAGCTTGATCACCGCGAAAAACGCCTTGGATCAAGGGCGTGAGGTGCTGGCGGTGCCCGGCCATCCGTTTGATGCGCGCGCTGCCGGATGCAATGTGTTGCTGCGCGATGGCGCGGTTTTGGTGCGATCCGCGCAGGATGTGTTGGAGGCGATTGGGGTGCAGGGGCATTTCCTGGCGCAAGTGCCGCTGCCCGTTGAAGCGGTTGCTGTGCCTGATCCTTTGCCTGGTCCAGTGCCGCAGCGACGTGCGCTGGCTGATATTGCCGCCGTGCACAGTCAGATCTTGGCGCGACTTGGCCCCAGCCCCTTGGCTGAAGATCAACTGATCCGCGATCTGGCCTTACCGCCGGGGATGCTGTCGCCCGCACTGATCTCGTTGGAGCTAGAGGGGCGGATTTTGCGGCAATCCGGTGGGTTGCTCAGTCGGGTAGATTGAGCGCTTATCGCTCCCTTGCGGGCGCTCTGCACTGCGGGTTTCATCTTGGCTCAAATATCCCCGCCGGAGGCATCCGACACGGACGTAGCAAGCCTCCGGCGGGGATATTTGAGCCAAGATGAAAGCGATAAGTACCCGCAAGCAAGCAACGCGCGCGGGCTTTGCCAATCGCCCCGGTTGACATCCCCGCACAAACCCCCACATGGTGCCTCGCCGCACATATGCCTGTTTTCAAGGGAATTTCATGCCCGTTGTCGTTGTAGAATCGCCCGCTAAGGCCAAGACAATTAACAAATATCTTGGCTCGGACTATGTGGTTTTGGCCTCTTACGGCCATGTGCGCGACCTGCCGCCGAAGGATGGTTCTGTCGATACCGAGAACGGATTCGACATGCTGTGGGAGGTGGCGGCCGACAGCAAAAAGCACATTCGTGCGATTGTTGAAGCGCTGAAAACCGACGATACCCTGATCCTCGCGACCGACCCTGACCGCGAGGGCGAGGCGATTTCTTGGCATTTGCAAGAGGCGCTCGCCAGCACGCTGAAGAAGGGCAAGAAAGTGTCTCGGGTGACGTTTAACGCCATCACCAAAGAGGCGGTGACCGAGGCGATGAAGCATCCGCGTCAGGTCGACCAACCCTTGGTGGACGCTTATCTCGCGCGGCGGGCTTTGGATTATCTGGTGGGCTTTACGCTGTCGCCGGTACTGTGGCGCAAACTGCCGGGCTCGCGTTCGGCGGGCCGTGTGCAGTCGGTCTGCCTGCGCTTGATCGTTGAGCGTGAGATGGAGGTTGAGGCGTTTCGGGCGCGGGAATTCTGGTCGGTTTCGGCGGTGCTGAACACGCCGAGAGGGCAGGAATTTGAGGCGCGGTTGACGGTTCTGGGTGGCCGGAAACTGGACAAATTCGACATTCCGACGGTGGAAGCGGCGGAGTTGGCGGTGCAAGCTGTCACTTCTCGAACATTGAGCGTTTTGTCGGTTGAAGCCAAGCCTGCTTCGCGCACCCCCTATCCGCCATTTATGACCTCGACCCTGCAACAGGAAGCCAGCCGCAAATATGGCATGGGCGCGAAGGCCTGTATGTCGGCGGCGCAACGGCTGTATGAGGCGGGCCACATCACCTATATGCGGACCGACGGCATTGATATGGCGCCGGAAGCAGTGACGGCGGCGCGCGCGGAAATTGGCAAACGCTTTGGTCCGGCCTATGTGCCGGACGCGCCGCGCATCTACAAAAACAAGGCGAAAAACGCGCAGGAAGCGCATGAATGTATCCGCCCGACCGATATGGGCGTCGCCCCGGCGGAGTTGCGGTTGTCGGAACGCGATCAGCAGAACCTGTATGAACTGATCTGGAAGCGCACCATTGCCAGCCAAATGGCTGGCGCGCGGATGGAGCGGACGGTGGTGGAAATTGGCAGCGCCGATGGCCAGGTGGGCCTACGCGCCAACGGCCAAGTGGTTCTGTTTGATGGATTTTTGAAGGTCTACGAGGAAGGCCGCGACGACGAAGACGAAGACGAAGGCCGCTTGCCACAGATCATGCAGGGTGAGGCCGCTGCGCCGAAAAAGGGTGGCTTTGAGGCGGCGTTCAAAAAGCAAGCCGACGCTGTGGGCAAGGATGATTTCGATCTGATCGAGGCTAAATCGGCGTTACGTCGGGTGCCTTCGGCGGTGATCAGCCCGGATGGTGCTATTCTCGCCAGCCAAAGCCACACCCAGCCGCCGCCGCGTTATACCGAGGCGACTTTGGTGAAGCGGATGGAGGAGTTGGGGATCGGGCGGCCCTCGACCTATGCCAGCGTTTTGACCACGATTGTGGATCGCGAATATGTCCGCAAGGATAAGAACCGGCTGTTCCCCGAGGATAAGGGGCGCTTGGTGACGGCGTTTCTGACCAACTTTTTCCGCCGCTATGTCGAGTATGATTTCACCGCCGATCTGGAAAGCCAGCTGGATGACGTCTCAGCCGGTGAGCGGGATTACAAGGAAGTTCTGGCGCGGTTCTGGCGGGATTTCTCGGCGGCGATTGCCGAGACGGCGGATCTGCGTATTGGCGAAGTGCTGGATAAGATTGACGATTTCCTGAGCCCGCATCTGTATCCGTTGCGCGAAGATGGCTCTGATCCCCGGATTTGCACCAGCTGCGGCACGGGTCGACTGCATCTGAAAACCTCGCGGTCTGGCGGGGCGTTTATCGGTTGTGGCAACTATCCAGAGTGCCGTTATACCCGCCCGATTTCGGGCGAGGAGGGTGGCTCGGTGGATGGCCGGGTTTTGGGCGTCGATGCCGATGGCGTGGAAATCAGCCTGCGCGCCGGGCGGTTTGGGCCCTATGTGCAGAAGGGCGAGGCGACTGAAGAAGCGCCGAAGCCGCCGCGTGCCAGTCTGCCGAAAGGGTGGGAATCGGGGGCTTTGACGCTGGAGCGGGCGATTGAGCTGCTGTCGTTGCCGCGCCAGATCGGGCCGCACCCGGAAGATGGCGTGATGGTCGAATCGGCGATCGGGCGGTTTGGGCCTTATGTCAAACACGGCACGGTCTACGCCAATATCCCGGATGTTGAGGAAGTCTTTACCATTGGGATGAACCGCGCGGTTGAGGTTTTGGCGCTGAAGGCGGCGGGGCGGCGTGGCGCTGCGGTGGCGGAGCCGCTGCGGGCGTTGGGCGAGCATCCTGACGGTGGGCCGGTGCAGGTGATGCCGGGGAAATATGGGCCCTATGTCAAATGGGCCAAGGTCAATGCGACCTTGCCGAAGGAGTTGACTCCCGAAGCGGTGACTTTGGAGGAAGCGCTTGCTTTGATTGCAGAAAAGGCTGGGAAGTCGGGTAAGAAGGCCCCTGCGAAGAAGGCGGCAGCGAAGGCTCCGGCCAAGGCTGCGGCTGCGAAGAAGCCTGCGGCGAAGAAGGCTGCGGCTAAGGCCCCGGCGAAAGTGACGGCCGCGAAAAAGCCTGCGGCAAAGAAAACGGCGGCCAAGGTCGCCGCTTCTGAGGATGTTTTAGACAGCTGATCTAAGCGCGCGGGTTGATGAGTTTGGCCATCAACCCGGCGGCTCGGATCACGCCGATATGGGCACCGTTTTCGGTGACGTTCAGTTCCGGCTCGTCATTGCACAGCCGGGTCATCACGGTTTTGACGGGCATTTCGCAGTCAATCGACGCGCCGTCACAAGAGCCCGCCTGCATCACATCCCGCGCAGTCAGCACGCCGAGCGGGTTCATATGCGCCACAAAATCCGCCACATAGTCGCTGACCGGATTGGCGATGATCTCCCGCGCGGTGCCGATTTGCACGATGCGGCCACCCTCCATCAAAGCTATGCGGTTACCGAGTTTGAAGGCTTCGTCCAAGTCGTGTGACACAAAGATGATGGTGCGTTTCAGTTTGGCTTGCAAATCAAGCAGTTCGTCTTGCAACCTGGCGCGGATCAGCGGATCGAGCGCCGAGAACGGCTCGTCCATCAGCAGGATCGGGGCTTCGGTGGCGAAGGCGCGCGCAAGGCCGACACGTTGCTGCATCCCACCAGAGAGTTCGCCGACTTTGCGCTCGGCCCATTGCGACAGGTTCACCAACGCCAGTTGTTGGTCAACCTTGGCGCGGCGTTGATCGACGGATTGCCCTGCGAGTTCAAGGCCTAAGCCGACATTGTCGCGCACCGAGCGCCACGGCAGCAGGCCGAATTGCTGGAACACCATGGCGATTTTCGATAGCCGCAAGCCGCGCAGGGATTCGCCTTTGGCCTTGGTGACCGAGACCATTTTCGCGCCGTCCCACACCCGGACTTCACCACGCACCACCGGGTTCAGCGCGTTGACGCCGCGCAACAGGGTAGATTTTCCCGAACCGGACAGGCCCATCAGCACAAGGATTTCGCCCTCGGCCACCGTCAGCGAGCAGTCATGCACACCAAGGATTTGCCCAGTTTGGGTCTGAATATCGCTGCGCGACATGCCCTGATCCATCAAGGGCAAAGCGCGGTCGGGATGGTCGCCGAACACAATGGAGACGCGATCAAATTCTACTGCATTTACCATGGGTTACACCTTGCGCTGGAAGGTGGCGCGCAGAGCGATGGCGACCACGACGATCACGAAACCGGACTCAAAACCCTTGGCAGCGTTGACGGAAGCCAAGGCGCGCATCACCGGCACGCCCAAACCATTCGCACCGACCATTGAGGCGATGACGACCATGGACAGCGACAGCATGATGGTTTGGTTCAGCCCGACCATGATTTGCGGCAGCGCCCAAGGCAGTTCGACTTTAATCAGCCGCTGGCTGGGGGTGGCCCCAAAGGCGGTTGCGGCCTCTAGCAAAGCGGTGGGGGTGGAGGCGACGCCAAGCTCGGTCAGCCGGATCGGCGCGGGGAGGACGAAAATCACCGTGGCGATCAGGCCGGGAACCATGCCGATGCCGAAGAAAATGATCGCGGGAATCAGGTAAACGAAGGTCGGCAGGGTCTGCATCAGATCCATGACGGGCGACAAAGCGGCATTCAGTTTGGCGTTATGGGCGCAGGCGATGCCGATGGGCACGCCGATGGCCATGCAGACGGCGCAGGACGACAGGATCAGCGTCAGGCTCTCGGTGGTTTCTTTCCAGTAGCCTTGATTGACGACGAACAGAAAGCCGAGCCCGACGCCGACGCAGATTTTCCAATTGCGTTGCAGCACCCATGCGAGGGCCACAAAGATCGCGATGATGACGATGGGGTGAGGTGCTTGCAACAGCCACAGAAAACCGTTGATCAAGCCTTCCAGAGCATCGGCGATAACGTTGAACACCGCGCTGAGGTGGGTTTTCATCCAGACGAAAACCGCATTTGCCCAGTATCCGATTGGAATC
Source organism: Cypionkella sp. PAMC25878 (assembly GCF_058135695.1). Lineage (NCBI taxonomy): Bacteria > Pseudomonadati > Pseudomonadota > Alphaproteobacteria > Rhodobacterales > Paracoccaceae > Cypionkella > Cypionkella sp. PAMC25878. The sequence goes on from NZ_CM176871.1 coordinate 2,367,091, forward strand.
TTGTAGTCAGAGTCGCCCGTCAGCCAGCCTAGAAGTTCCATTCACCGTCCCCGTGTTGGATAGAAAAAGGCCCCGATCTTCCGCCGGGGCCTTGGTTTCGCTTATTGCAGAGCGGCCGTGACAGCGGCTTTGGCATCGCCACCGTCTTTGGTGGTGACACCATCCAGCCATGGGCCGATCACATCGGGGTGGGCGGCCAGCCAGGTTTTGGCAGCCTCGCGCGGGTCGGTGCCATCATTCAGGATCGCGCCCATGATTTCGTTTTCCATCGCCAAGCTGAACGACAGATTCGACAAGAGTTTGCCGGTGTTCGGGCATTCTGCGACGTAACCCGCGCGGGTGTTGGTGGCGACGGTGGCGCCGCCAAGGTTCGGGCCGAAGAAATCATCGCCGCCGGTGAGGTAGGTCATCTTGAAATTGGCGTTCATCGGATGCGGTTCCCAGCCGAGGAAGATGATCGCTTTGCCCTCATTATCGGCGCGGGCGACTTCGGCCAACATGCCTTGCTCGGAGGATTCCACCAGTTCGACCCCGGCGGCTTTCAGACCGAAAGCGTCTTTGTCGATCATATCAAGGATCAGCTTGTTGCCGTCATTGCCGGCCTCAATGCCAAAGATTTTGCCATCCAGATCAGCGCTATGCGCGGCGATGTCTTTGAAATCCTTGATGCCGAGTTCAGCGCCTTTGGTGTTGGTCGCAAGGGTATATTTCGCGCCTTCAAGGTTGGTGCGCACGGTATCGACGGTTTTGGCATCGCGGTAGGGGGCGATGTTGCTCTCCATCGTCGGCATCCAGTTGCCGAGGAACACATCAACGTCGCCGGACGCGAGGCCTTCATAGGTCACCGGAACCGACAGCACTTTGGTTTCGGTCTCATAGCCCAAAGCCTCTAGCACCAGCGAGCTGGCGGCGGTGGTGGCGGTGATGTCGGTCCAGCCGACATCCGAGAAGGTGACTTTATCGCAGCCCGCCGCGAAAGCGGAGCCAGCAAAGGCGAAGGTGACGGCGGACGCGAGCAGCGTCGATTTAAGAGTCATGTTGGGCTCCCTGTTTTTGTTGATTGACGAGTCAATAAACTTCAAGCTAGCTGCCTTTGGCAAGCATTATTATCAAGGGCCGCAACATGCCGAAGCTTGGAATGGAGCCTATCCGAAAGGCGGCGCTCGTCAAAGCCACGATTGTCGAAATCGGGCGGGTGGGGTCGTTGGACGTGACGGTCAGTCAGATCGCCAAACGCGCGGGGATGTCCTCGGCGCTGGCGCATCATTATTTTGGCTCCAAGGAAGAAATGTTCTTGGCGGCGATGCGGCACATTCTGACGCTTTATGGCGCCGAGGTACGCGGGGCTTTGGCGCTGGCGGAAGGGCCGGAAAGCCGGTTGCGCGCGGTGCTGGCGGCGTCGTTTAGCGCGGCGAACTTCCGGCGCGAGGCGGTCGGGGCTTGGCTGAACTTCTGGGTTTTGGCGCAGACCGTGCCCGAGGCGAAGCGGTTGTTGAAGGTGTATCAGGGGCGGCTGAGGTCGAACCTTTTGGCGGGGTTGCGGCCTTTGGCGGGGGATCGTGCCGAGCCGATCGCCGATGGTCTGGGCGCGTTGATTGACGGGCTCTACCTGCGCGAAGTGTTAAAATCAGGGCCACCGGATCGGGAGGCGGCCATTACTACTGCGTTGAATTATCTCAATTCTAAGTTGGAAGGGGCGCGCCCATGATGGCACAGCCAAAGGCCAGTCATTTCATAGATGGCGTCTATGTCGATGATACTGCGGGTGCGGTGATCGAGGTGATTTACCCGGCCACCGGGGCGGTGATTGCGCGTCTGCACGAAGCGACGGCGGCGGTCATCGAGCAGGCTTTGGCAAGTGCGGCGCGGGCGCAAGCTGCGTGGGCCGCGACGCGTCCGGTCGAACGCGCGCGGATATTGCGGCGGGCGGCGGATTTGATCAGACTGCGCAACCCTGAACTGGCGCGGCTGGAGACGTTGGATACGGGTAAGCCCATTCAGGAAACGCTGGTCGCCGATTGGCCCTCGGGCGCGGATGCATTGGAATATTTCGCAGGGCTTGCCCCAAGCGTGGGCGGTGAGACAATCCCGTTGGGGCGCGATTTTGCCTATACGATCCGAGAGGCTTTGGGGGTGTGTGTTGGGATTGGCGCGTGGAATTACCCCAGCCAGATCGCCTGCTGGAAGTCGGCTCCGGCCTTGGCTTTGGGCAATGCGATGGTGTTCAAGCCGTCTGAAGTCACGCCTTTGGGGGCTTTGAAGCTGGCGGAGATTTTCATCGAAGCGGGGTTGCCTGCGGGCCTGTTCAACGTGGTGCAGGGGCGCGGGGTGGTGGGCTCGACCTTGGTGTCTGATGCGCGGGTGGCGAAAGTGTCGCTGACCGGATCGGTGTCGACCGGGCAGAAGGTTTATGCGCTGGCGGCGCAGGGCGTGCGGCATGTGACGATGGAACTCGGGGGGAAATCGCCGATTCTGGTGTTCGATGATGCCAGCGTTGAGGATGCCGTGGGGGCTGCGATGCTGGGGAATTTCTATTCCGCTGGGCAGGTGTGCAGCAACGGCACACGGGTGTTTGTGCAAAAAGGCATCAAGGCTAAGTTTCTGAAAAGGCTGGCGGAACGTACGGCGGCGATCCGGTTGGGCGACCCGTTGGATGAAGCCACACAGATGGGGCCGCTGGTGTCTGGGGCGCAGCTTGCGAAGGTGCTCGGCTATATCGAGACGGCTAAGGCCGAAGGTGCGACTCTGATTTGCGGCGGCGGGCAGGCGGGGGTTGAGGGCGCGTTTGTATTGCCCACCGTATTCGCGGATGTGACCGACGCTATGACGATTGCGCGGGAAGAAGTGTTCGGCCCGGTGATGGCGGTGCTGGATTTCGACAGCGAAGACGAAGCGGTGGCGCGGGCCAATGCGACCGAGTTCGGCCTCGCGGCGGGGGTGTTTACCGCCGATATCACGCGGGCACATCGGGTGATCGGCGCGTTGCAGGCGGGGACGTGCTGGATCAACGCATATAATTTGACTCCGGTCGAGATGCCGTTTGGCGGATCGAAGCTGTCGGGTGTGGGGCGTGAAAACGGCCATGCGGCGGTGGAGCATTATTCACAGGTGAAAAGCGTCTACGTCGGCATGGGGCCGGTGGACGCGCCTTACTAAGCGCGCCCCGACGCGCCTCCCACCCGCCCACCCCGGCGCGTCGGGGCGCTGTGGTGGTGCGGGTTTAAATGAAAGATGCGCCCGGTTCGGTCGGGCAGGAGAGAGATATGACGGCGGAATATGTGATCATTGGATCGGGGTCAGCGGGGGCGGCGATTGCGTATCGTTTGGCCGAGGCGGGCAAGCGGGTGGTGGTGATCGAGCAGGGCGGCAGCGATATCGGGCCGTTCATCCAGATGCCTGCGGCGCTGTCTTATCCAATGAATATGGGGATTTACGACTGGGGGTTTCAGTCGGAACCCGAGCCATACTTGGGCGGTCGGCGGTTGGCGACGCCGCGCGGCAAGGTGATTGGCGGCTCATCCAGCATCAACGGTATGGTCTATGTGCGCGGCCATGCGCGGGATTTTGACTCTTGGGAGGAGATGGGCGCGCAGGGCTGGTCCTATGCCGATGTGCTGCCCTATTTCCAGCGGATGGAGACTTGGCACGGCGAGGCGGATGGCTCTGCCTCGGGCGACGCGGCGTTTCGGGGCTCAAACGGCCCGCTGCATATCAGCCGGGGACCGCGCAAGAACCCGCTGTTCAACGCTTTCATCGAGGCGGGGCGGCAGGCGGGCTACCCGGTGACCGAGGATTATAACGGTCAGGCGCAGGAAGGTTTCGGCGCGATGGAGGCGACGATCTTTAAGGGCGTGCGCTGGTCGGCGGCGAATGCTTACCTGCGGCCCGCCCTGAAAACCGGGCTTGTGAAGCTGGTGCGCGGCTTTGCGCGCCGCGTGGTGATTGAGGATGGTCGCGCGGTAGGGGTCGAGATTGAGCGCGGCGGTGTGGTCGAGGTTATTCGCGCCAGTGCCGAGGTGATCGTGTCGGCCTCTTCGATCAACTCGCCGAAGATCCTGATGCTGTCGGGGATCGGCGATGCGGCGGCTCTGCGCGCGCATGGCATCGAGGTGGTGGCGGATCGGCCCGGTGTTGGGGCGAATTTGCAGGACCATCTTGAGATTTACATGCAGTTTCAGGCCGCCAAACCGATCACTTTGTATAAATACTGGAACCTGTGGGGCAAGGCGCTGATCGGGGCGCAGTGGTTGTTTACCGGCAAGGGCTTGGGCGCGTCGAACCAGTTTGAATCTTGCGCGTTTATCCGCTCGAAAGCCGGGGTGGATTACCCGGATATCGAGTATCATTTCCTGCCGATTGCGGTGCGCTATGATGGTAAGGCGGCGGCCGAGGGCCATGGCTTTCAGGTGCATGTCGGGCCGATGCGCTCAAAATCGCGCGGGGCGGTGACGTTGCGGTCAGGCAATCCGAAGGATGCACCGAAGATCCTGTTCAACTATATGTCGGAGCCATCGGATTGGGAGGATTTCCGGGCCTGTGTGCGTCTGACGCGGGAGGTATTTGAACAGCCTGCGATGCGAGAGCATGTGAAGGCGGAGATTCAGCCGGGGGCTGGGGTTCAGACGGATGCGGAACTGGACGTCTTCCTGAAAGAGCATGTCGAGAGCGCCTATCACCCTTGCGGGACCTGTCGGATGGGCCGGCGGGATGATCCGCTGGCGGTGGTCGATGAGGAATGTCGGGTGATTGGGGTCGAGGGGCTGCGGGTGGCGGACAGCTCGATCTTCCCGCAGGTCACCAATGGGAATTTGAACGGGCCGTCGATTATGACCGGGGAGAAGGCGGCGGATCATATCTTGGGTAAGCGTCTGGCGCGGTCGAATTTGCAGCCAGTGATCAATGAGAACTGGCGGGTGTCGCAGCGCTGAGGTCCTCACATGGACCGATTTGACTGTGTTTATTTATCAAAGGGTTAGATTTTTGGCTTAAGCCTTTCTTAACTGTTTGGGCTTGATCAAGGTCAAAGCTGTGGCGTGGCGTTAAGCCTAAGCTGGGGTAGTAATAACAGGAGAGACCCGATGACGCATACCCCGCATAGCTTGGCCGCCGAGTTCCCGGACTTCGCTGTGAAGATTTCCGCGATGAAGGAGAAAGACGCGCATTTTGCCAATCTGGTGGCCGAATATGACGCAGTAAATGGCAAGGTGCATCGCGCAGAGGCGCGGCTGGATCTGTTGACCGAGGCTGAGGAAGAAGTTCTTCGCAAGCAACGGGCGGCGCTGAAGGATCATGTCTGGATGCATTTGAAGGGGTGAGCGGGCTTTTAGATTTAGCAAAGGCGGGCTTTGGCCCGTCTTTTCATTTGGGGCCTGCCGATACGGCGGGGCGGTCTTGGCCGCCATCGAGGCGGCACGCGACCGCCGCTGCCGCGCGGTGAGTTTGAAATGGTGCGTTTTGGTTTGCTGTTGATGCCTCCGGCGGGGATATTTAAGCCAACGTGAAATTCTTGGTATTTCATCTTGGTCTAAATACTCCCCGCGGAGCGTTCAACATTTCTGCCCGTGCTGCGGTTAGGCTTAGTCGGCGATGTCGTAGGGCAGCAATCCGCGTTTGTCGGGATCGACTTTCAGGCGGCGCTCTAAGGGCGGCACCGAGCGTTGGTGGCAATTTTGCCGTTCGCAGATCCGGCAGGAGATGCCGATCGGCTCGAAGCGGCCCTTCAGGTCTAAGCCATCGGAGTAGACGAGGCTGGAGGCGTGGCTGATCTCACATCCCAGACCAATGGCGTAGCGGCGGACGGGGGCGAGGAAGGCCCCGCCGGGTTTGGAGACATCGCGGGCGAGGCAGAGATAGCGCACGCCGTCGGGGGTTTCGGCCAGTTGGCGCAGGAAATGGCCGGGGGTCTCGAAGGCGCGGTGGACGTTCCAGAGCGGGCAAGCGCCGCCGAAGCGGGCGAATTGCAGGCGCGTGGCAGAGTGGCGTTTGGTGATGGTGCCAGCCTGATCGACGCGGACGAAGAAGAACGGAACACCTTTCGCGCCGGGGCGTTGCAGAGTGGAGAGGCGGTGGGCGACTTGCTCGATGGAGGCGCCGAACTGGTCGGCGAGGCGTTCGAGGTCGTGGCGGGTGGTTTGGGCGGCCTCCAAGAAGGCGCGGTAGGGCATCAGGGCAGCGCCGGCGAAATAGTTCGCCATGCCGATTTTGGCGATGTCGCGGGCTTCTGGAGTTTGAAATTGCGCGAGATCGAGAGTGGCTTCGATCAGCTCGTTCTGGGTTTGCAGGGCGACTTGGTAGAGCAGTTGAAAGCGCTGGGTGGGGCTTGCGGCGCGGGCGGAAAGCGCAAGGGTCCGGGTGGTGGGGTCAAAGTGACGCAAGGGGCCAGTGTTGGAAAATTGAACATTGATACCGCGTTTGTTGAGCGCATCAGTTGCGATGATCAGGGCGTCTTTCCCGATACCTGCAGCGGTTATGAAATGTTCGGCGGCGCGGTCGACGGAATCGACGTAATTGTCGCAATAGTGAAAGAAATCGCGAACCTCCTCCCACGGGGAAGCGCGCAGGGCGGTGTCTTCGCGGCCCAAAGCCTCATCCAGCGAGGCAAGGCGTTCGTGGCTTTGGCGGTAGGCACGGTGCAGGTCGAGAAAGGCGCGCGCAAAGGCCGGGGCGTTGGAGGCGGCGAGGCGGAGATCGGCCAAGGGCGGGGTGGTTTTGGCGAACACCGGGTCGGCGAGGGCCTCGCGCATATCTGACACCAGCCGTTCGCCTTCGCCAGCGTTAAGTTCAGTGACGTCGAGGCCGAATTCTTGCGCGAGCGCGAGGACTACGGTGGCGGAGACTGGGCGGTGGTTGTTCTCCATCTGATTGAGGTAGGGCAGCGAGACGCCGAGTTTATCCGAAAAGGCGCGTTGGGTCAGGCTGAGGCGGCCACGGAGTTCGCGGAGTTTGGCACCTGCGTAGAGTTTTTGGATGGCCATTGCGCACTCCTTTGCAAAGCCCAAGGTAGGCTTTGCAAAGTCAGGCGGTCAAGCGGCAATCCCTAAGCTGCGGGCGCGGCGAATGACCGCAAGGATGCAGAGAGTGGAGAGTACGGAAGAGGCCAGCATCAACAGGATCAGCGGCATTTCGGTGGAACCGGGGGGCAGCACGGCTCCGGCCAAGGCGGCAAGGGCGGCACCGCCGCCAACCATGATCGCACCGCCCAGGCCCGAGGCGGTGCCTGCGAGGTCAGGGCGCACCGAGAGGATGCCCGCGTTGGCTGAGGGCAAAGCGATGCCGTTGCCGAGCCCCATGGTGATGGTCAGGCTGAAGAAAACCACGGCGCTGGAGAGATTCAGCGCGGCGACGAGCGCCAGCAGCGCCATGCCGAGCGTGGTGACAGTGGTGCCGATCAGCACCATTTTGTTCATGCCTAGGCGCACCGAATAGCGGCCGGCGAAGAAGTTCCCGGCCATGTAGCCGACGGCGGTGATGGCAAACAGCAGGCCGATACGGGACGAGGTGAGGTGGTAGACCTCGGTTCCGACATAGGGTGCGCCGCCGAGGAAGGCATAAAAGCAGCCCGAGGAGAAGGCGGCGGCTCCGCAATAGCCCCAGAAGCGGCGCGATTTCAGTAGGCTGGGGTAGCTGCGCAACTGATCCTTGAACGACCGGCGTTGCAGGGTGGCGGTCTCGCCCAGATCGGCCCAGCAGAGGGCCAAGACGATCAGACCGAGGCCGAGCAGCAGGCCGAAGTTGGCTTGCCAGCCGAAAGCCTCATCAAGGATACCGCCGATCACTGGGCCAATCATCGGCACCAGCGACATCCCCATGGTGACATATCCGATCATCGAGGCGGCCTCGGCGTCTGACACCATATCACGCACGACGGCGCGGGACAGCACCATGCCTGCGGCGATCACCGCTTGTGCCATGCGGAAGATTAGGAAAGTGGTGGCATTGGCAGCGGTGAGGGTGCCGACGGTGGCGATCAGGAACAGCACCAGCGCAATCAGGATGGTGTTGCGGCGGCCGTAGCGGTCGGAGATCGGGCCGATCAGGATTTGCAGCACGGCTGAGAGCGCGAGGTAAAGCGCCACCGAGAGTTGCATCAGCGCGTAGGGGGCGTCGAAATAGGCGGCCATGCCGGGCAGCGACGGCAGGAAGATGTTCATCGTCAGCGCCGAGAGGCCCGCGAGCAGGGTCAGGGTGAGAATTTTCGGCGGGGTTTGGCGGTTGAGGAAGATCGCCTTGGGGTGGGGCATTCGGGGCTTTCTGGGGTAGTGCGTGCGGATAGCGCGATGCCTCCGGCGGGGATATTTGGGCGCAGAGGATGAGCTAAGAGCGCGGCTTTAGGGAGGGCTCAGCTCCATTTGTGGAAGATGAAGAACGCGCCCAGTGCAATAAAGGCGAAGCCGAGGGCGTGGTTCCATGTCAGCGGCTCTTTCAGGTAGAACACGGAAAACACGGCGAAAACCGAGAGGGTGATGACCTCTTGAATGGTTTTGAGCTGGGCGCCGTTGTAGATGCGGGAGCCTACGCGATTGGCGGGGACCATCAGGCAATACTCGAAGAACGCGATGCCCCAAGAGATGAAAATCACCGTGATCAGCGCGGTGGATTTGTGCTTGAGGTGGCCATACCAAGCGAAGGTCATGAAAATGTTCGACAGGGTCAAGAGGCCGATGGTGATGAGAGGGACGGGAAGGGTGGGCATGGGGGTTCTCGGATGCAAATTCTGCTGATCGGGGACGTATATAGAACAAAAACCAAGTTTGCCATCAATGACGGTATTTGAGGCAGTTGGTCGCCACAGGTGTTTCTTAGGGTGCGGGTCGTGAGCTTAGGTGCCTGCACATATCAGTTTCGACCCTATAGCCGGTGTGCGGGTCTGCGTAACCAAGGCTGAGGGAGGGGGCTTTGGGAAGGCTATCTCGCCGCGAAAAAGTGACTGCACTTGCGCAAAGCGCCGCTGGGTCGGGTGAGGATGCAAGGAAAACGCTGCATTCCGGCGCGTTTTGCGCTAGGATTGCAAAAAAACAAAACGAGCAGGACTGATAAAATGACCCTCATCCGAACCGCGCGGCATCTTTTCGGTGCCGGTTTCGCACTGGCGCTTCTGGCAAGCTGCGGGCATAGCGAACTCGAATGTATGGAGCGGGCGATGTATTTCGAATCCAACCGCTCCAGCCGGGATGGCATGGTTGCGGTGGGCAGCGTGGTGATGAACCGCGTCGAGTCGGGGAAATATCCGCGCAATGTCTGTGGCGTGGTGGGGCAGCGCAAGCAATTCGCGCCGGGGGTGATGAGCAAGCGCATGAACACGCGCACCGCACCGCAGCTGCGCGACGCGGCGGAGTCGGTGTTGCAGGGCGAGCGGCATCCGCTGATCGGCAATGCGCAGTTTTTCCATACGGCAACCTACAAGGCAGGCTACAACAACATGCAGTATGTGCTGACCACCGGGGGCAATGCGTTTTACGAACGCGTCGATCCGGCTTTGGTCACCCAGCCCCTGCCATTGCCGCCGATTGAGGGCATTACCGGGAAGTGATGAATTTGCAGATTTGCAATTTGCATTTCTGACGCTTCACAGGGTTTGCATATTTTCGATGTTGCGCTTTGCGGGCGGGTTGTGGGGCGCTATGCTGGCCGCGATTTGAGGGGGAGCCTGCGATGAAAGATATCCTGCAACAGTTGGAAGACCGCCGCAATGTGGCGCGTTTGGGCGGCGGGCAGCGCCGGATTGACGCGCAGCACGCCAAGGGCAAGCTGACCGCGCGCGAGCGGATTGAGCTGTTGCTGGACGAAGGCTCGTTTGAAGAATTCGACATGTTTGTCGCCCATCGCTGCACCGATTTCGGCATGGAGGCGGATCGTCCGGCGGGGGATGGCGTCGTGACCGGCTGGGGTACGGTGAATGGGCGGATGGTCTATGTGTTTTCGCAGGACTTCACCGTGTTTGGCGGATCTTTGTCGGAGACCCATGCGCAGAAGATCTGCAAGATCATGGATATGGCGATGCAGAATGGTGCGCCTGTGATTGGGCTGAACGACTCGGGTGGGGCGCGGATTCAAGAAGGCGTGGCGTCACTGGCGGGCTATGCCGAGGTGTTTCAGCGCAATGTGATGGCGTCGGGCGTGGTGCCGCAGATCTCGGTGATCATGGGGCCTTGTGCGGGCGGGGCGGTGTATTCGCCAGCGATGACGGACTTTATCTTTATGGTGAAGGATTCGTCTTACATGTTCGTCACCGGGCCGGATGTGGTGAAAACCGTGACCAATGAGGTGGTGACGGCGGAGGAGTTGGGCGGGGCGTCGACCCATACCAAGAAGTCATCGGTCGCGGATGGTGCGTTTGAGAATGATGTCGAGGCTTTGGCCGAGGTGCGTCGTCTGGTGGATTTTCTGCCGCTGAACAACCGCCAGAAGGCTCCGGTTAGGCCGTTCTTCGATGATCCGGCGCGGTTGGAGGCCAGCCTTGATACGCTGATCCCAGAAAACCCGAACCAGCCCTATGATATGAAAGAGCTGATCGAGAAGCTGGCCGATGAGGGCGATTTCTTTGAAATTCAGCGCGATTTTGCCGCCAACATCATCACCGGCTTTATCCGGTTGGAGGGGCAATCGGTGGGGGTGGTGGCCAATCAGCCGATGGTGCTGGCGGGGTGTCTGGATATTGACAGCTCGCGCAAGGCCGCACGGTTCGTGCGGTTCTGCGATGCGTTTGAAATTCCGATCCTGACGCTGGTCGATGTGCCGGGATTCCTGCCCGGCGTGGCGCAGGAATTGGGCGGGGTGATCAAACATGGCGCGAAGCTGCTTTTTGCCTATGGCGAAGCGACGGTGCCGAAGGTGACGGTGATCACCCGCAAGGCTTACGGTGGGGCTTATGACGTGATGGCGTCAAAGCATTTGCGCGGTGATTTCAACTATGCGTGGCCGACGGCAGAGATTGCGGTGATGGGGGCAAAAGGGGCGACCGAGATTATTCATCGCGGCAAATCATCGGAAGACATTGCCCGGCTGACCAAGGAATATGAAGGCCGTTTCGCCAACCCTTTTGTGGCCGCCGAAAAGGGCTTTATCGACGAAGTGATCATGCCGCATTCGACCCGTCGCCGCATCGCGCGGGCATTTGCAAGCTTGCGCGGTAAGAAGCTGGCGAACCCGTGGAAAAAGCACGATAACATTCCGCTGTGACCTAAGGAGAACAGCAATGCGTGCGGGCAGCGGAAAAGCGGTGCGGCGATGACCGATCCGAATACAACGGAAAGTGCAGAGGCGGTTGTGGTGCCGGTGCCCTCGGGGCAATGGGTGCGTTTCGTCGATGTGGTGATGAACGCGCCGGGACCGGACGGCTTGACCGCGCGGTTTCGCTTTGTCGCACCCGCGATTGCCAAGCAAACCGGATCGGTGGATTTCGAGGTGGCGGCGACGGATATGGAACATTTGTGCAAGAGTTTCGCTCTGCCGCGTATCGCCTCAACCGGGCCGCTGCCAAGCCAGATCGTGATTTCACTTTCCGACCGCGACGTGCCGTTTGGCGAAGCTGCTCCTGAGGCCACTCAATTCTTTGAGGCGTATCGTGTCGAGGGCGACGCCTGTATATGGGAGGCTTTTTGATGAAAGCACAAAATCTAGCGGCTTGGGCCGCTTTGCAACCGATGGCTGATGTAGCCTTGCCACAGCTTGGGGCATTTGACCAATTTGCGTGTCAATTCCGCAGTTTATCGGCTAGAGTTCATGTAGGCCGAACCCAAGCGGCCTTTCCTTCGCAGAAGGGGGCGGCACAAAGCACGCCTCCAGCAAATAAATGGAGTCGAGGATGTCGAGCACTAAGTTTACCGTACTGGCACTGTGCCTGGTCGCTTTCGTGGCAGGTTGCGCTAAGAAAGCCGAAGACGTGGTTTACGTGGACCAACCGGCTGTCACCACCGAGCCGACCTACACCGGCAAATACAAGTAAGACTAAGGGGCGGGCGCTTGTGGGCCTGACGGCCCAGCCCGCCCTTTTTCTATCTGTTGCAACGGCTTACGGGGCGTCGGCAACAACTGTCCTAGCGGGGGCGAACCGCTTTGCACTTGATCTGACCAGCACCTATGGTGCGAGCGTCATCAACGCTGCAAACTGGAGTATCCCATGCGTTCCGCAACAATCCTTGCCTTCATCGCGCTTAGCGCTTTCGCTGCTTGCGCTAAAAAAGAGGCTCCTATGGAGCCTGCGCCGGCACCAATTTCGGTTGAGCCGACCGAGACCGGCAAATACAAATAACAGCCATGGGCGGGGTTTCGGCTCCGCCTTCGCTCTCACCTCTGCGCAAGAGGTGGCATCATGCTGAAGCATCGCGGTTTTCCCGGCCGCCTGACCGGCACTGATTTCCAGTTTGTGATCCGGCGCGCCAATATGAAGCAAGGCGCGGCCAAGATCATCAAACGCGAACGTTTCGCAGATCGCAAAAACGCTGACCGGATGGCCGATAAGGGCTTTATGGCGGCCTTATGGGCGCAGTTCGGCGAGGACGTTTTCGAGCGTGGCAATCTGGATGCGGGGCGGCTGTCGTGGCTGTTTGGCCGCGAGGTGGTGCCCGCTGAAGATCCGTTCAACCCAGCGTCTTATGATGCGCTGCTGAAGATCAATCTTAAAGTCGCACAAGTCTCGTTCCCTGAGATTTTCGCCCCCGATGCCGAGCCTATGGACTTTGGCGACTGGGATGACGACGAGGATCAGGACTAGGCATGATTCCGCGCAAGCCTTTGGCATCTTGGCAGCAATTCGCGCAAGCCTTCGGGCGGGGCGAAGTAGGCTTTGCGCCAAGCGCGGGCTTGCGCGATGATCAATCTGTGCTTGGGGCGTTGCTTGCACCGCAATGCCTTGGGCAAGACTGTTACCCTTTCCCTACCCTCTGGCCTGACTCCTTCGGGGTCAGGCCTTTTTTTGCATCGGCTGCGGCACCGCTTTGGCGGCTTGTTGCCAGTTGCGCGCGGGCGGGCTTTTTTCAGTTTGCATCGCTGCAAGATTCAGTAGAATCTGCGCACAGAACAACAAACAAAAGAGGCAGTTCAAAATGCGGAAATCTTTCCTTCTTCTCGCCCTTCTCACCATGCCGCTGGCTGGCTGTCTGCAAGACCCGGCTTCGCGCGGGTTGGCAGGCGCTGCAGCTGGCGCGGCCATTGCCGATGTCACCGACAACAATGCGGTCACGGGTGCGGTCATCGGCGGCCTTGCGGGCGCTGCAACCTGCGGCGTCAACATCGGCCTGCCGCCCTGCTACTGATCTAATCGCCGCTTACGCGGCTAATGCTATGACGGCCAGTCGGGGTGTTCCCTCGGCTGGCCGTTTTGTTTTGTGCGTCCCGGCCCGGACGCGAAGGGGAGAGAGCTATGTTTAAGAAAATCCTGATCGCCAATCGGGGCGAGATCGCCTGCCGTGTGATCAAGACTGCCCGCAAGATGGGGATCAAGACGGTGGCAGTGTATTCCGACGCCGACCGGGGTGCCCTGCATGTGAAGATGGCGGATGAGGCGATCCATATCGGGCCGTCACCTGCCGCGCAGTCTTACATCGTCATTGAGAAGATCATGGCGGCGGTGAAGGCCTCGGGGGCCGAAGCGGTGCATCCGGGTTATGGGTTTCTGTCTGAAAACATGAACTTCGCGGCGGCGTTGGAAGCGGCGGGCGTGGTGTTCATCGGGCCACCTTCCCCCGCGATTGAGGCGATGGGCGATAAGATCACCTCGAAAAAGCTGGCGATGGCTGCGGGGGTTTCCACCGTGCCGGGGCATATGGGCCTGATTGATGATGCCGAACATGCGGTGAAAATCGCCTCGGAAGTCGGCTATCCGGTGATGATCAAGGCTTCTGCTGGCGGTGGCGGCAAGGGGATGCGGATCGCTTGGGATGACGCCGAAGCGCGGGAAGGCTTTCAGTCTTCCAAGAATGAGGCGGCGGCGAGTTTTGGCGATGATCGGATTTTCATTGAGAAATTCGTCACCCAGCCGCGTCATATTGAAATTCAGGTTTTGGGCGATAAGCACGACAATATCGTCTATCTGCATGAGCGCGAATGTTCGATCCAGCGCCGGAACCAGAAGGTGATCGAGGAAGCGCCGTCGCCATTCTTGGATGAGGCGACGCGCAAGGCGATGGGTGAGCAGGCCTGCGCCTTGGCCCGCGCGGTGGGCTATACTTCGGCGGGGACCGTGGAGTTTATCGTTGATGGCAGCCGGAATTTCTATTTCCTTGAGATGAACACGCGGTTGCAGGTGGAACATCCTGTCACCGAACTGATCACCGGAGTTGATCTGGTCGAACAGATGATCCGGGTGGCTTATGGCGAACCCTTGCCGTTCAAGCAGGAAGATCTGAAGATCAACGGCTGGGCGATGGAAAGTCGTTTGTATGCCGAAGATCCCTACCGCAACTTCCTGCCCTCGATTGGCCGCCTGACCCGCTATCGGCCTCCGGTGGAAGGCACCACGGCGCGGGGCGGCATCGTGCGCAATGACACTGGGGTGTTTGAGGGCGGCGAGATTTCGATGTTCTACGACCCGATGATCGCGAAACTGTGCACTTGGGGGCCGACGCGGGCGGATGCGATTGAGGAAATGCGGCTTGCGCTGGATACGTTTGAGGTTGAGGGCATCGGCCACAACCTGCCCTTTGTCGGCGCGGTGATGGAGCATCCGCGCTTTCAATCCGGCAATATCACCACGGCGTTCATTGCCGAGGAATATCCTGATGGTTTCCAGGGTGCCACGTTGGACGCGGATACACTGGCACGGGTTGCGGCAAGTGCCGCTGCGATGAACCGGGTGGCGGAAATCCGGCGCACGCGGATTTCTGGCACGATGGATAACCACGAGCGCCGGGTCGGTGATGATTGGGTGGTGACGCTGCAAGGCGTTGAACATGTGGTGAAAATCGCCGCCGATCCGGCGGGCTCAACCGTGACGTTTGAAGATGGCCGCAGCCTGCGGGTGACCTCGGCTTGGGTGCCGGGGCAGGCTTTGGCCAGCATCATGGTTGATGGCGCGCCTTTGGTGATGAAGGTCGGCAAAATCTCGGGCGGATTCCGGCTGCGGCTGCGCGGCGCTGATCTGAAGGTGCATGTGCGCACGCCAAGGCAGGCTGAACTGGCCAAGCTGATGCTGGAGAAGCTGCCGCCGGATACGTCGAAATTCCTGCTCTGCCCGATGCCCGGCTTGATCGCCAAGATCATGGTCGCGGTCGGCGATGAGGTGCAGGAGGGGCAGGCTTTGGCGACGGTTGAGGCGATGAAGATGGAAAACATCCTGAAAGCCGAGCGCAAGGGCGTGGTCAAAGCGGTGAAAGCGGTGGCGGGCAGCAGCCTGAAGGTCGACGAAGTGATCATGGAGTTTGAATAGGTGGCAGGTCGGGGGCGATCAGCGACAGGCGAGACTCGACAAATGTTCGTATTTTGTTCTAGGGACCGTGGACATTTAGCGCAGCGCAATGATTGTTGCGGCGATGCTCCACGTTGCGCGGTAGCTTGTGTCGGTTTTGTCGTACCTTGTGTTTACGCCTCTGAACTCCTTGATCTTGCTGAAGTAGTTTTCGATGAGGTGTCGCCATTTGTAGGCTTCGGCGTCGTGGGGAATGTGCAGGATGCGGTTGCGTTTGGCGGGGATGACGGCTTCTGCTTGCCTGCGGTCCAACTCGGCGCGCAGGTGGTTTGCGTCAAACGCTTTTTCGGCCATCAGGGCGTTGAAGCTCAGCCCCTCGATCAGGTCCGGCACCCCGGTAATTTCGCTGCGCTGACCCGGCAGAAGCACAAAGCGCACCAGATTGCCAAGCGCGTCTGTCAGCGCCAGAACCTTCGTCGTCAGCCCGCCTTTCGAGCGCCCAATCGCTTGATTTCGAGTCCCCCTTTTGCGCCGCTCGCCTTCTGATGCGCGCTGATGATGGTGCCATCAACGAGGACGTATTCAAAGTCAGGCTCCCCCGATATGGCGTCGAAAATACGTTGAAATACATCGGCTTGCGCCCAGCGGCGAAACCGCCGGAACACAGAGTTCCAAGCGCCAAAACCCGGCGGCAGGTCACGCCATGGACCGCCAACCCTGACCTTCCAAAG
Organism: Cypionkella sp. PAMC25878; assembly: GCF_058135695.1. Taxonomy (NCBI): domain Bacteria; kingdom Pseudomonadati; phylum Pseudomonadota; class Alphaproteobacteria; order Rhodobacterales; family Paracoccaceae; genus Cypionkella; species Cypionkella sp. PAMC25878. The sequence goes on from NZ_CM176871.1 coordinate 2,383,165, forward strand.
GACGGCTTCAAGAAACAGCCGATTGTCCTTCGCCGTCACCCCGCGCGTCCGCAACGAGCCCGGCAAAAGCGGCTCGAGAAGCCGCCAACTCCGGTCAGAAATGACAAAACGTTCAGCCCGCATTCATACCTCCTCAAAAGGAAGCTTGAATCACGATATCCACCCAATGGGAATCCTAAATGTCCACAGCCCCTAGTCTGATGGCTTGTTTACGCATCCCCGACTCGAGGCCAGATGTCCGCGCGCGTCTCCACCCTGTTCTTCGATATGAACAGCTTTTACGCTTCGGTCGCCCAGGCCGAGGAGCCTGCGCTGATGGGCCGCTCGGTGGGGGTGTTGACGGCGGATGCGCCGAATGCGGCCTGTATTGCCGCCAGTATCGAAGCGAAACGCTGCGGTGTCGGCATGGGCACAAGGCAAGACGAGGCGCGCGCGCTGTGCCCCGGCATCGTGTTTCGCCCGGTGAAGCACGATGTTTGCGTGCGCTATCATCATGCGATTTTGCGCGCGGTGGACACGGTTTTGCCGGTGCATCGGGTGTTCTCTATCGACGAATGTTCCTGCCTGTTGATGGGATCGCAGCAGGAATTGGCCAAGGCTGTGGGCCTCGGGCGGGCGTTGCAGGCGGCTGTGTTGCGGGACGTCAACCCGGCGTTGCGCTGCTCGGTCGGCTTGGGGCCAACGCGGCTGCTGGCGAAACTGGCGGCGGGGTTGGAAAAACCCGGCGGGTTGCACTGGCTGTTGCCGGAGATTTTGCCGGACCGGATTGCGCATCTCGGCTTGGACGATCTGCCGGGGGTTTCTTCGCGGATGCGGGATCGTTTGTTGGCGGCGGGGGTGCCGGATGTGCGGGCGCTTTATGCGCTGGACCCAAAGCGGGCCCGGGCGATCTGGGGCAGCGTTTTGGGCGAGCGGTTCTTGCGCGAACTCCGCGGCGAGGTGGTGATCTGGCCAGAGACGCAGCGCGGCATGATTGGGCACGGGCAGGTGTTGACGGCGGGCAACAAGACAGCGGAGGGTGCGCGGCTGGTGGCGCGGCGTTTGCTGGTCAAGGCTGCGGCGCGGTTGCGGCGCGAGGGTTTTGTGGCGCGCAGCCTGCATCTGTCTCTGCGGTTGCAGGAGGGCGGGCATCCCAGTGCCGAGGGCCAAATTCGTGCAACGCAGGATACGTTTTTTCTGCTGGAAACGCTGGACCGCTATTGGGCAAAGCTGCCGCGCGGACGGATCAAGGCGGTGAATGTAAGCTTGGGCGGTTTGCTGCTCGTGGGGCAAGCGACGGGCGATCTGTTCGACGCCCCGGTGGCAGAGGACGCGCCCGTGGGCCTCTGCCATGCCATCGACCGATTGAACCTGCGCTACGGTCAGAACACCGTGCGTTTTGGCGAATTGCCACCGCATTACGTCGCCTATACGGGGGCAAAAATCGCCTTTGGCCGCATTCCGGTGGCCGAGGATTTTCTGGAGTAACCGCATTGCCCGCGCTGGCCCGCGTTGGCTGCAAGGGAGCAGAGCATGACTGATCTGAACGCATGGGCGGCTTTGGCCGCGAAAGAAATGAAGGGCGGCGACCCCGCTAGCCTGACGTGGGATACGCTGGAAGGCATCGCAGTGAAGCCGCTTTATACGGCGGCGGATGTTGCAGGCCTGCCGCAGATGGGCGAGATGCCGGGCTTTGCGCCGTTCACGCGGGGGGTGAAAGCGACGATGTATGCCGGGCGGCCTTGGACCATTCGGCAATATGCCGGGTTCTCGACGGCTGAGGCGTCGAACGCGTTTTATCGGAAAAATTTGGCGGCGGGGCAGCAGGGCGTGTCTGTCGCCTTCGATCTGGCGACGCATCGGGGCTATGACTCGGATCACCCTCGGGTCGAGGGCGATGTTGGCAAGGCTGGGGTGGCGATTGATAGCGTCGAGGATATGAAGATCCTGTTCGACGGGATTCCACTGGAAAAAGTGTCTGTTTCGATGACGATGAACGGCGCGGTGATCCCGATTTTGGCCAGCTTTATCGTGGCGGGCGAGGAACAGGGGGTGGATCGGTCCCTGCTGTCTGGCACCATTCAGAATGACATTCTGAAGGAATTCATGGTGCGCAACACCTATGTCTATCCGCCAGAACCTTCGATGCGGATCATCGCCGATATTATCGAATACACCTCGGCGCATATGCCGAAGTTCAATTCGATCTCGATCTCTGGCTATCACATGCAGGAGGCCGGGGCGAATTTGGTGCAGGAATTGGCCTATACTTTGGCTGACGGGCGCGAATATGTCCGGGCCGCGCTGGCGCGCGGCATGAATGTCGATGACTTCGCCGGGCGGCTGTCGTTCTTCTTCGCCATCGGGATGAATTTCTTCATGGAGGCCGCGAAGCTGCGCGCGGCGCGGCTGCTGTGGCACCGGATCATGGCGGAGTTTGCACCGAAAAAGCTCGGCTCATCGATGCTGCGGACGCATTGCCAGACCTCTGGCGTGTCCTTGCAGGAAGCCGACCCCTATAACAACGTGATCCGCACCGCTTATGAGGCGATGTCGGCGGTTTTGGGCGGCACGCAGTCCTTGCACACCAACGCTTTGGACGAAGCCATTGCTTTGCCTACGGAATTTTCCGCCCGGATCGCGCGGAACACCCAGTTGATCTTGCAGGAGGAAACCGGGGTGACGCATGTCGTCGATCCGCTGGCAGGGTCCTATTACGTCGAAAGCCTGACGCATTCTTTGGCGGAAGAAGCCTGGAAGCTGATCGAGGAAGTCGAGGCGATGGGCGGCATGACCAAGGCGGTGGCCTCGGGGATGCCGAAACTGCGGATTGAGGAATCGGCGGCGCGGCGGCAGGCGGCGATTGATCGTGGCGATGAGGTTGTGGTCGGGGTGAACAAATACAAACTCGCCAAGCAGGACGCGATCGACATTCTCGACATTGATAACGTGGCGGTGCGGCAAAACCAGATCGAACGGCTGCACGCCACGCGGGCGGCGCGCGATGAGGCAAAAGCGCAAGCGGCACTGGACGAACTGACCCGGATCGCGGGCCATGACGGCAATCTGCTGGCGGCAGCGATTGAGGCGGCGCGGGCGCGGGCAACGGTGGGGGAAATCAGCATGGCGATGGAGAAGGTGTTCGGGCGGCACCGCGCCGAGGTGAAAACCCTCGCCGGGGTTTACGGCGCGGCCTATGCGGGTGACGCGGGCTTTGCCGCGATTCAGGCGGATGTTGAGGCCTTTGCCGAGGAAGAAGGCCGCCGTCCCCGCATGCTGGTGGTGAAGATGGGGCAGGATGGCCATGATCGCGGTGCCAAGGTGATCGCGACGGCTTTCGCCGATATTGGCTTTGACGTCGATGTTGGGCCGTTGTTCCAGACGCCCGCCGAGGCCGCGCAGGATGCCATCGACAACGATGTGCATGTGGTGGGAATCTCGTCGCAGGCGGCGGGGCACAAGACCCTCGCGCCGAAGCTGGTGCAGGCGTTGCGCGATGCGGGCGCGGGCGAGATTCTGGTGATCTGCGGCGGGGTTATTCCGCAGCAGGATTATCAGTTCCTCTACGACGCCGGGGTGAAAGCGATCTTCGGGCCGGGGACGAATATCCCCGAGGCGGCGAAGGATATTCTTGATCTGATCCGCAAGGCACGCACATGAGCTTCAGTGCCAACCAGCGCGGGGTTTTGGTTGGCATGGCGGCAGCAGTGATCTGGACGGCTGCGGTCTTCGCACTGGCTCCGGGCTGGATCACCCCCAGCGGCACGCCGTTGGAGCTGGCGGTAAAATGGCTGTGCTTGCCCGCGCTGGCGCTGCTGGCGATGATCGGGCGGATGGCAAATATGCGGTTTCTGGATGCCAGTTTGATTGACGGGCAGGACGGCGGCGCGGGCTCGGCGGCAGATCGGGCGCAACGCGTGCTGCGCAATACCACCGAGCAATGCGTGTTGGTGGCGCTGGCTTGGCCCGCGCTGGCGATCCAGCTTGCGCCCGCGCAGGCCGGGCTGTTTCCGGCGCTGGCGGTGACATTTCTGATCGGGCGGCTGGCGTTCACGCTGGGTTACGCGAAGGGTGCTGCGGGTCGGGCGTTTGGCTTTGGCCTGACGTTTTACCCGACCGTGGTGGTGGTGATCTGGGCCAGCTTGCGCGCGGTGCTGGGTTAGCTCGTCTTACCCTTCAACAGCGCGAAGATTGCCATGGCATGGCCGTGGCCCAGATCAAACTCGGCCTTCAGCCAATCGGTGATCTGGGTGGCTTTGACGCCCGCAGCGATTCCATCAGTCGTGGCAAAGCCGTTCGCTTGCGCCAAGGCTTTGAAATCGGCGGGGGTTTTCCCGGTTTTGGCTTGGATATTGTCCAGATAGGCTTGGAACGACATTCACCCCTCCAGTTTTGCCACCCACAAAAGCCCGCGCCGCATAAGTTCGCGGGCGGGGCCGTGGTTGATGACATCGGCCTGATGGCCCAAAGCGTTGTAATAGACCCGGCCTTGGCCCCAGAGTTTCGAGAACACCACCGGCATCGCCACCGGGCCGTTCGGCGCATGAGGCCCGTCGACTACCGGGAAATCGCAGACCGCATGAACGTGCACGGCGGGGTCGACGTGCAGGTAGTATTGCTCGGTCGCTACATCAAAATCAGCGATCCCGGCCACCAGCAGATCGTCCGAGACCATCCGCACCCGGTAATTCACCCCGTCATTGCCCGGATGCGCCACCCATTGCGCCCCGGTCATGAACTGCCACAGTACATCGGTACGGAAAGCGTCGCACATACCGCCATGACAGCCTGCCAGACCCACGCCCGCCGCCACCGCTGCCGCGACATTCTCGGATTGGTGCGGCTCAATGCTGCTCATCGTCCAGACCGGGACGATCAGGCTGAGGTCGGCCAAAGCCCCCGGATCATCGAAACAGCCAAGGCTATTCGTGACCTCCACCTGCATCCCCGCCGCGCGCAGTTCCTCGGCGAAGAACGCCGCAACCTTATCCGGCTGATGGCCGTCCCAGCCGCCCCATGTGATCAGCGCTTTGGTCATGGTCATCCTCTGTGCTCAAATATCCTCGGGGGGAGGATTTGCTTGGCAAATCCGTGGGGGGCAGACAGCCCCCCGACTTCGCCGCAGAGTTCCCACTGTTGGCAGGATCGTCAACCTAGAACCGTTGCGCTGCCGCTGGTTTATTGCCCATGATCGTCTCGATCTCGGCCATGACCTCGGGTGTCAGTTTGGCTTTATGCTGCAAAGCGGCGAGGTTATCGGTCAACTGGCTGGCGCGCGAGGCCCCCAAGATCACCGTCGAGACGCGCGGGTTCTCAAGGCACCAGAGTAGCGCCAGATGTGCGAGCGGCAGGCCGGCTTTGTCGGCGAGATCGCTCAAGCTGCGGGTTTTCGCCAGCTTTTCTTGCCCCGCCTCCGAGGCCAGCATATCGCGCAGCCATTCATAGCCGGGCAGGGTCATTCGGCTGTCGTCGGGGATTGCCGCGTTATATTTCCCGGTCAGAATGCCCGAGGCCAAGGGCGACCAGATCGTGGTGCCAAGACCGTAAGTGTCGTAGATCGGCGCGTAATCGGCCTCGACCTTCTGACGCTCGAACAGGTTATATTGCGGTTGCTCCATGGTCGGGGGCGTCAGGCCAGCGGCGCGGGCCACCGCATGGGCTTCGGTGATCTGTTGGGCCGACCATTCCGAGGTGCCCCAATACAGCACTTTGCCCTGCAAAATCAGGTTATGCATCGCCCGGACGGTTTCTTCGATCGGGGTGTCGATGTCGGGGCGGTGGCAGAAATACAAATCCAAGTAATCGACTTGCAGGCGGCGCAGGGCGGCGTGGCAGGCTTCGGTCACATGCTTGGCGGAAAGCCCGCGCTGGGTGGGTTTCTCGCCGCCCCAGAACACTTTGGACGAGACAATATAACTGTCCCGCGTCCAGCCAAGGCTGGCCAGCGCCTGACCCATCACAAGCTCAGAGTTGCCAGCCTCATAGCCCTCGGCATTGTCGAAAAAGTTGATGCCTGCGTCATAGGCGATGGTCATCAGGGATTTGGCATCATTGCCATCGACCTGTTTGCCAAAAGTGACCCAAGAGCCAAAAGAAAACTCGGAAACCTTCAGGCCCGATTTGCCCAAGCGACGATAGTCCATGCGGATGCTCCAAATGAAAATGCCCTGTGCAGGCGGTCTGCACAGGACATAAGGCATTTGCGATGGAATGTTAGGCTCAGACGCCTGCGTAAATCTCGGCAATCCGGGCGACGGCGGCTTCTGGCGTGAGTTCTTCCGAAACCCCGGTGCGGCGCGAGGTTAGTTCAACCACGCCATTCGCCAAGCCTCTTGGCCCGACGGTGATGCGCCACGGCAGGCCGATCAGGTCCATCGTGGCGAATTTCGCCCCGGCGCGTTCTTCGCGGTCATCGTAGAGCGCCTCAAGGCCCTGCGCTTTGAGGGCTTTATAAAGGCCCTCGCAGGCGGCATCGGCTGCGGCATCGCCTTGTTTCAGGTTGACGATGCCGACCGGGAACGGGGTGACGCCTTCGGGCCAGATGATGCCCTTGTCGTCGTGGCTTGCCTCAATGATCGCGCCGAGCAGGCGGGAGACGCCGATGCCGTGTGAGCCCATCTCGACCGGAACTTTCGACCCATCTGCGGTGACGACCGTGGCACCCATGGCTTCGGAGTATTTGGTGCCGAAGTAGAAGATCTGCCCCACTTCGATCCCCCGCGCCACCTTGCGGCGGTCTTCGGGGATGGCGTCGAACAGGGCCGCATCGTGGGTCTCATCGGTGCGGGCGTAGAGGGTGGTGAATTCTTTGCAGACGTTTGCGACTTCCTCGCGGTTGTCGTAATCGACCTCACGCGTGCCAAGCCGCAGCTCGGTCACGGCGCTGTCGAAGAATACCTCGGATTCGCCAGTTGCGGCCAGCACCAGAAACTCATGGGTATCCTCACCGCCAATCGGGCCGGAATCGGCGCGCATCGGGATCGCGGTCAGGCCCATGCGTTCATAGGTGCGCAGGTAGCTGACCATATGGCGGTTGTAGGCGTGCAGGGCGGCAGGCTTGTCGACGTCAAAGTTATAGCCGTCTTTCATCAGGAACTCGCGCCCCCGCATCACGCCGAAACGTGGTCGCATCTCGTCGCGGAACTTCCACTGGATGTGATAGAGGGTCAGCGGTAGGTCTTTGTAGCTGTTGACATGGGCGCGGAAGATGTCGGTGATCATTTCCTCGTTGGTCGGGCCATAGAGCATCTCGCGATCCTGACGATCCTTGATGCGCAGCATTTCCTGGCCGTAGTCGTCATAGCGGCCCGACTCGCGCCACAGATCAGCCGGTTGCAGGGTGGGCATCAGCAGGGGAATGTGACCCGCGCGCTCTTGTTCCTCGTTCACGATCTGTTGGATGCGGTTCAACACCCGCAGGCCCAAGGGCAGCCATGAATAGATCCCGGCGGCTTGCTGTTTGATCATTCCCGCCCGCAGCATGTAGCGGTGCGAGACGATCTGCGCCTCGGCGGGGTTTTCCTTCAGGACGGGCATAAAGTAACGGGAAACGCGCATCGCGGCCTCATGAGATAGGGTTTGGGCTTTCCTAACGGGTTGAGGGGGGGCAGGCAAGCGGCGGGTTTGGGGGCGGGCTTTGCGGCGGCAAGCGGTTGTCCACGCGTGGACACTCTATCAGATCTATTGTTTTCAATGGGTTACAATGGCGTATTCAGAGTTTCTTTACCAATGGCCGCACCGCGTTTGGTGCAAACCGAAGGTGCCAAAAGGCGCTGTGCCGCTGGATCAGACCAGTGGAGGATCGCCGGGCAAGCCTTCGGCCAGCAAATCCTCGACGAAATGGGCGGCGAATTGGGCGCGGCCACTGATGCCAGCCTTGCCGTAAATCGCGGAAAGCTGGGCGCGTACGGTGCCGGGGGCGGCGTTGCGGGCAGAGGCGATTTCCGCCACGTCGAGGCCCTTCAGCGCGAGATAGGCCACGTCGCGCTCGGCGCGGCTGAGTTGCCATGTATCAAACTGGCGCTGCACCACCTGATGCATTTCACCACTGGCCTTGGCGATGGTGGCGTCTTGGTCCTGCTGATGGTTAAGCGCGCGGCGCAGTTCCAAGGCACCCAAAGCCACCCCCAAGATCAGCGACAGTGTCACCAGCGTTTGCATCCACAGTTGCGGGCCGAAGCCATCTTCCCCCCATTCCGACAAAGCATTGGCGACAAAAAACACCGCCGCCGAGGTTTGCAACAGCACCACCAGCGCAAGCACGGCGGGGCGGCCGCCCTTGCTGTCTTTCAATCCGCTGAGAAAGGTCATCGGCTGCTTACTTCCCGAATTTATCTTTGCGGCGTCCCACCAGCATCGCTGGAACCAGATTGTGTCGCATCATCACGCTTTCCACGATCACGCCACCAATATGCAGCGCCACCAAAAGCAGGATCAGGTTGGCGGTAATTTCGTGCACGTCTTTCACCCAACCAGAGCCTTCCTCCTCGCCACCCTCGCCTGCATCGGCGATTTTCACAAGCTTCGACCAATCTCCACTGTCGATAATGGCTTGGCGTTCGGCCACCGCGAAGGGATTGGGGCCGGACATGGTCAGACCCGTCGCCACCATGACAGCGATGCAGGCCCACAAGGCATAGGCCATCAGTGCCCCGGCCGGGTTGTGTGAGGCGTAGCTGCGCGGTTTGCCCACAAAAAGCTGTTTTATATGGCCGAGGGCGGCTAAGGGATTGGGCGGGAAGGCAGAAAACCGGGCTTCCGGGTTGCCTACGATGCCCCAAGCCATGCGCAACACCAGCAAGACCAGCCCGCCCCAGCCAAACCAGACATGCACCGGACTGCCGCCCTTGGTGAAGACCTCATTGGCCAGAATGACGATGACGATGCCCCAATGGCTGATGCGCACGATGCGATCCCACAGGATCGGTGGGTGCGGGGCCGGGGGGCGGGTGCCCCCCAGTTCTGCTTGTGCCATCAATCGTTGCTTCCTTTGATGGTCAGAATCGCGCCGTTGGCCGGGTCGATGGTGATATCCATCTTCTTGGAGGTGGCGGCGTCGGTGCAGATGGCTTCGATCTTGCCATCTTCGGATTCAAAGGCGTTGACGGGGCAGCCAGCTTTTTCCAGCGCGGCCTTGGCAGTGTCGGCGTTGGTGCCGACGATATCGCCCACGGCGGGCATCGCAGAGGCGGCAAACGGGGCAGCAAGCAGAGCAAGGGCCAGAAGCAAAGTGCGGGTCATCGGATCGTCCTTTTGATCGTGAATGTGCCAGAGATTGGCAAGCCCTTCGCCGCGGTGTTGCGGCTGGGGCATGGCCTGAGATGTCAGGCTCTGGCAGGAGATTCTATTGACCTGCGGCTTAGTCTTGCGGGCATAAGCGCGTGCTTATGGGATTTTTGGCGCGCTTAGGCTGGCTTGCAGCAGGGGAAAGCCCGCCGCGCCATGCCCGCCCCCTTGCAACGCAAGCCTCCAAAGGCGATATGTCTGGCGAGCGAAAAGGGGCGATGACATGGCACATCCGGTGCGCGAGCAGGTCAAATACTGGTGCATCGCTTTGCTGGTGTTGTTTGCGCTGCTGCTTTTGCTGGGCTCGGTGATGCTGCCTTTTCTGGTTGGCGGCGCGCTGGCGTATTTTCTGGACCCGGTGGCGGATCGGTTGCAGCGCTGGGGATTAAGTCGCGTGGCGGCAACCACGGTGATCACGCTGGTGGGCCTGCTCGCGATGGTGCTTTTGGTTTTGTCGGTGATCCCGACGTTGATCCAGCAAACCTCGGCTTTGATCAATGCGGCGCCCGAAATTGCCCGGCGTTTGCAAGGCTTTATGATCGAGAAATTCCCGGAATTGACCGATAGCACCTCGACCATCCGCACCACATTGGCCGAGATTGGCGCGGCTATTCAAGCCAAGGGCGCGGCTCTGGCGCAGGGGGTTTTGACCTCGGCGCTGAGTTTGCTGTCGGCGGTGGTGTTCATCGTCGTGGTGCCAGTGGTGACGTTTTATATGCTGCTCGACTGGGATCATATGGTGGCGCGGATTGATGCGATGCTGCCGCGCGATCATGCCCCGGTGGTACGGCGCTTGGCGGGGGAAATCAACGATGCGCTGTCGGCGTTTGTGCGCGGGCAGTTGACGGTGTGTCTGAGCTTGGGGGCGTATTATGCCACCGCGCTGATGCTGGTGGGCTTGCAGTTTGGGTTGGTGGTGGGGGCGATTGCGGGCGCGATCACCTTTATTCCTTATATTGGTGCGCTGGTTGGCGGGGCTTTGGCGATTGGTCTGGCCTTGTTCCAGTTCTGGGGCGATTGGGTGTCGATTGGTCTGGTGGCAGGGGTGTTCGCCATCGGGCAGTTCCTTGAGGGCAATGTGTTGACGCCGAAACTGGTGGGCAAATCGGTGGGGCTGCATCCAGTCTGGCTGATGTTTGCTTTGTCGGTGTTCGGGTCTTTATTCGGCTTTGTTGGCATGTTGGTGGCGGTTCCGGTGGCAGCGGCGATGGGGGTGCTGATCCGGTTTGCAATTGCGCAGTATCAGGCGAGCCTGTTGTATCAAGGAGTTACCGGGCAGGCGGGCGATGAGGACGACGCGTGAGCCGTCAGCTGGCCTTTGACCTGCCCAGCGGCGAGGCGTTTCGGCGGGCTGATTTCTATGCCTCGCCCGCCAATGCGCAGGCTTTGGCTTCGGTAGAGGCTTGGCAGGATTGGCCGGGTGGCAAGTTGGTGCTGGTGGGGCCTGCGGGGTCGGGCAAGACGCATCTGGCGCATATCTGGGCGACATTTGCGGGGGCTGAGGTGATTTCGGCCGCCAAACTGCTGGAAACTGATCTGCACGATCTGGCGCAGGCTCCGGTGGCGATCGAGGATGCGGACACGATTGCGGGCGACCGCGAGGCTGAGGTGGCTTTGTTCCATCTGCACAATCTGCTGAATGGGCGCGGGCTGTTGGTGACGGCGGCGAGTGCGCCGCGCGATTGGCGGCTGGGATTGCCGGATCTGCTGAGCCGGATGCAGGCGGCACCCGTGGCGCAGTTAAATCCGCCGGATGATCTGCTGCTGTCGGCGGTGCTGATCAAGCTGTTCGCCGACCGTCAGATCGTGGTGCCGCCGAACCTGATCTCTTACCTTGTGTCGCGGATGGACCGCTCGATTGCCGCCGCGCGCGAATGGGTGAAGTTTCTCGACGCCCGCGCGCTGGCTTTGGGCCGCCCGGTGACGCGGGCATTGGCCGCCGAGGTGCTGGACTTGGCGCAGGCGGGGTGAGACTATGTCACCGATGCGTTACCTTTGATCAGCATGAAGGCCCGATGACCCAATCCGATTTTCTCAAGCACGACTTCCCCGCCGCTGTTGAGGTGCCCGAGGCCGAAATCACCGGCCCGCGTCGGTTTTTCAACCGCGAACTCAGCTGGTTGGCGTTCAACTGGCGGGTGCTGGATGAGGCGTCAAACCCCGCCGTGCCGCTGCTGGAACGGCTGCGGTTTTTGTCGATCTCGGCGACAAACTTGGATGAATTTTACACCGTGCGGGTGGCGGGTCTGCGCGCAAAGGTGCGGGCGCGGAACATGACTCCGTCGGAAGATGGTCGCTCGGCTGCCGAACAGTTGACGCTGATCCATGCCAATGCCCGGCGCTTGATGCACACTCAGCAGGCGGTGTTCAACAAGCTGAAAAAGCTGATGGATGTGCAGGGGATCACGCTGCTGACGCGCTCTAAACTGACAGTGCGCGATCTGAAATTTTTGGAAGATCACTTTCTGAACAAGGTGTTCCCGGTTTTGTCGCCCCTCGCGATTGACCCGGCGCACCCGTTTCCGTTCATCCCGAACACTGGGTTTTCGCTGGCCTTGCAGTTGGAGCGCGAGACCGATCATCGCAGCCTGCAGGCGCTTTTGCCGATCCCGCAGCAGATCGCCCGCTTCGTGCGACTGCCCGACAAGGATGGCGAATATCGGTTTTTGCCGCTGGAAGAACTGCTGCTGATCCATCTGGATATGCTGTTTCCGGGCTACACCGACCGCGGGCATTGCCTGTTCCGGGTGCTGCGCGATAGTGATCTTGAGGTCGAAGACGAGGCCGAGGATCTGGTGCGCGAGTTTGAAACTGCGCTGAAACGGCGCAGGCGCGGCGAGGTGATCCGGCTGAAGCTGTCGTCCGGCGCGCCGCCCGAATTGCGCGCGCTGATCATGGAAGAACTGGGCGTGACGCCCGATGAAATGGTCGAGGTGCGCGGGCTTTTGGGCGTCGCCGATCTGAAGGAACTGGTGCTGTCGTCTCGGCCTGATCTTTTGTGGCCACGGTTTACCCCAAGGGTGCCGGAACGAGTGCAGGACCATGATGGTGATCTGTTTGCGGCGATCAAGCAGAAGGATATTCTGCTGCATCACCCCTATGAGACCTTTGATTTGGTGATCAATTATCTGGAACAGGCGGCGCGCGATCCGAATGTGCTGGCGATCAAACAGACGCTCTATCGCACGTCATGGGACAGCCCGATTGTCGCCGCTTTGTGTGAGGCGGCGGAGGCGGGCAAGTCGGTAACGGCGCTGGTTGAGCTGAAAGCGCGCTTTGACGAGGCGGCGAATATCCGGCAATCGCGGCGGTTGGAGCGCGCCGGGGCGCATGTGGTTTATGGCTTTATGAACTACAAAACCCACGCCAAAATCTCGACCGTGGTGCGGCGTGAGGGCGAAAATCTGGTCACCTACACGCATTATGGCACCGGGAATTACCACCCCATTACCGCGAAAGTGTATACCGACCTGAGTTTCTTCACCTGCGATGCCGCTCTGGGGCGCGATGCGACGCGGGTGTTCAACTATCTGTCGGGCTATGTCGAGCCGCAAGGGCTTGAAAACCTTGCAATTTCACCGTTCACCCTGAAATCGCGGCTGCTGGAGATGATTGCCACCGAGGCGGATCATGCCCGCGCCGGGCGACCTGCGGAAATCTGGGGCAAGGTCAATTCTCTGATCGACCCGGATGTGATTGACGCGTTTTATGCGGCCTCCAAAGCCGGGGTGAAGATCAGCCTTGTGGTGCGCGGGATTTGCGGTGTTCGCCCCGGAATCAAAGGCTTGTCCGAGAATATTCGGGTGAAATCCATCGTTGGGCGATTCCTAGAGCACAGTCGGATCATCTGCTTTGGCAATGGTCATGGCTTGCCCTCCAAACAGGCGCGGGTGTTTATCTCCTCGGCGGATTGGATGGGGCGCAATCTGACGCGGCGGGTGGAAACCTTGGTGGAAATCCACAATCCAACCGTGCAGGCGCAGATTGTCGGGCAGATTATGGCCGCCAATCTCGCCGATGAGACGCAATCCTGGGTGTTGCAACCCGGCGGCGCTTACAAGCGCGAGCAGGTGCCTGTGGACGGCAGCGCTTTCAACTGTCACCGTTTCTTTATGGAGAATCCTTCGCTGTCCGGTCGCGGCACGGCGGGTGCGAAGGATGTTCGAAACCTTGCCTGAAGCCTCTGCGACATGACGATTTGCGGCTGAATGACCTGAACGGAAATACCTATGACCGAAGACCATGACGACGATCACGGCCCGTTTGGCCGCCCTTTGTTTGACGACCCTTCGGCGCGGGCCTTAAGCCGCGTCGGGGTGGTTGATGTCGGATCAAACTCGGTGCGGATGGTGGTGTTTGATGGCGCGGCGCGGAGCCCGGCCTATTTCTACAACGAAAAGCTGATGTGCGGTCTGGGCAAAGGGCTGGCGGAAACTGGCAAGTTGAATCCAGAAGGGCGCAGGCGGGCGCTGGTGGCGTTGAAAAGATTCTCGTTGCTGGCCAAGGGAATGGGGATTGAAACGCTGACCGTTGTGGCGACGGCTGCGGCGCGTGAGGCGTCTGACGGCCCGGCGTTTCAGGCCGAAGTGCTGGCGCAAACTGGGTTGAAAATCTGGGTGGTGGACGGCGACGAAGAAGCCCGTCTGTCGGCGCAGGGCGTGCTTTTGGGCTGGCCGGAGGCGAAGGGGATTGTCTGCGATATTGGCGGCAACTCGATGGAACTGGCGAAAATCGGCGGTGGCACGGTGGGGCAACGGGTCTCTACGCCGCTGGGGCCGTTTCGGTTGCAGCAGGTGGGCGACACGCCGAAAAAGCGCGCCGCCCATATTGATAGCATCCTGAAAGACTGTCAGGCGCGGCTGAATTCGGAAGGCGAGCGGATTTTTCTGGTCGGCGGCTCGTGGCGGGTGATCGCGCGTTTGGATATGGAGCGGCGCGGCTATCCGCTGACAGTTTTGCACGAATATCGTATGCTGCCCAATGACTTGCTGGAAACGCTCGATTGGATTGCCGCAAGTGATCTAAGCCAGTTGCGCAGTAAAACCGGCACTGGGGTGGAGCGAATGGAGCTGGTGCCGCTGGCCTGCGAGGTGATGCGCGAGCTGATCAAGATGCTGAAACCGTCGGAGATTGACGTCTCGGCTTACGGCATCCGTGAGGGGCTGTTGTTTGAGCAGATGCCGGAAAAACTGCGCGCCCGCGACCCGCTGATTGAAGCGGCGCGGATGGCAGAGAAGCTCTCGTCGCGGATACCGGGGTTTGGCAAGAAGCTCTATGAATTCCTGCTGCCTTTGTTCCCCGAGGTGAGTGAGGAGCGGCTGCGGCTGATCAAGGCGGCTTGTTTGCTGCATGATACGACATGGCGGGCGCACCCAGATTACCGTGCCGAGGCGTGTTTTGACAATGCAACACGGACGAATTTGGGCGGTTTGGATCATCCGGGCCGGGTGTTTTTGGGGCTGGCGCTGCTGCATCGCTATAAAAACAGCCGCAACGGCTCGCGGATGGAGCCACTGTTCAAGCTGCTGCGCGAGGATGAATTGCAGGATGCCGAGGTCTTGGGCAAAGCAATGCGGTTTGGCGCGATGTTTTCGGTCGGCGATCCGGGGCGGGCGGGGCGGCTTGTCTGGCAGCCTGCGACGCGGCTGTTGGAACTGCAACTGACCGAAGAAGGTCGCGGGCTATTTGGCGAGGTGGCCGAGGCGCGGTTTATGTCGCTGGCGCAGGCGTTGAAGGCGCAAACCACTTTGGGGGTGAAGGCGTGATGCTGCAGTTTGATCATCTCGCGGTATCGGCGCTGGATTTGGCCGAAGGCGTGGCTGCGGTCGAGGCGGCTTTGGGCGTGGCGCTGGCGGGGGGTGGGCAGCACCCGCATATGGCGACGCATAATCGGCTGTTGGGGCTTGGCGATTTGTATCTGGAGGTGATCGCGGCAGACCCGGCGCAGGTCGCCCCGGTTTGGCCGCGATGGTTTGATTTAGACAATTTTCAAGGCGGTCCAAGGCTCACAAACTGGGTTGCATGTTGTGATAGTATAAGCACTGCGGTGGCGGCTAGCCCGGCTGGGGTAGGGATTCCGGTGGCGTTGCAGCGCGGCGATTACCGTTGGCAGATGGCGGTGCCCGCCGATGGCAAGCTGCCGTTTGACGGCTGCTTCCCGGCTTTGATCGAATGGGCGGGAGCTTTGCATCCGGCGCGGGCGTTGCCGGAAAGTGGCGTGCGGTTGCAGCGGTTTGAGATTGCGCATCCCGAGGCGCGGGCGTTGAAAGCTGCGCTTACGGGGGTGTTTGAGGATGCCCGCGTGGTGATCGTGCCGGGGGTAGCGAAGGCGATGCGGGCGACATTTACCACCCCGCATGGGCTGCGTGTGCTGGAATGATCCGGGCGGCTTTGCCGGAAGATGCGGCTGCACTGGCGGCTTTGTGGAACCCGTGGATCCGCGATACGGCGGTGACGTTCAACTCGGCCGAGAAGTCTGAGGCCGATCTTCTGGCGATGATTGCGGCGCGGGAGTGCTTTCTAGTTTACATCAACAACGGCGTGCAAGGCTTTGCGACCTATAGTCAATTTCGCGGCGGCCCCGGCTATGCCACCTGCATGGAACACTCGGTGATCCTGTCGCCCAACGCGCGCGGGATGGGCGCGGGGCGGGCGTTGATGGTGGCGGTGGAGGATCATGCACGGGCCGCTGGTGCGCATCAGATGATTGCGGGCGTGTCGGGAGAAAACCCGGAAGGCCAGCGGTTTCATGCAGCCCTTGGCTATCACGAGATCGCGATCATTCGCGAAGCGGGCTTCAAATTCGGCCGGTTTATGGATCTTGTGCTGATGCAGAAATTCCTGTCCTGACAGCCGCCAACGAAACCGATAAGCTGACCTCATGTCGATCTGGACCCGCATCACCGAAGCCATCGCCGCCCTTGCCTCAGGCGAGGGGTTGGCGGCTGTGTTTGACCGCTTGCGTGGCGGCGCGGCGCCGGAACGCTCGGTCGGTTTCACCATCGCGGTGATCGCTTTGGGCGCGAAGATGGCCAAGGCGGATGGCGAGGTCACCCGCGACGAAGTGGCGACGTTCCGGCGGATATTTTCGATCTCGAAAGCCGAAGAAGCCAACGCCGCACATGTGTACAACTTGGCGCGACAGGATGTGGCGGGGTTTGCCTCTTACGCCCGTAAGATCGCGCTTTTGTTCAATAAACCTGGATTGCCGCTCTGTGCTGATGACCGCAACGTGCTGATCGACATTCTGGAAGGGCTGTTCCAGATCGCGATGTCGGATGGTGAATATCACCCGGCAGAGGATGCGTTTTTACGCGAAGTAGCGCAGATTTTTGGGCTGGATGACCGCTGTTTCCGCGTGCTGCGGGGGCGCTTTGTCGATGGCGCGCCGCGCGATCCCTACGATGTTTTGGGGATTCCGCATCAGGCGAGCCTCGACGATGCCCGCGCGGCATGGCGGGCGGCGGTGAAAGACAGCCATCCCGATGTGATGATTGCGCGCGGGGTGCCTGCCGAAGCGGTGCAACTGGCGACGCGGCGGTTGATCGCGATCAATGCGGCTTGGGACGAGATTCAGGCCAAGGTCGCGGCATGAGCGAAAGGCTCAGACTGGCTAGCTACAACGTCGAATGGTTCAACGCTTTGTTCGATGACCGGGGGCATCTGCTGGAGGATCGCGAGTATTCGGCGCGTTACAAGATCACCCGGGGCGAACAACTGGCGGCTTTGGGCATTGTGTTCACCGCTTTGGATGCTGACGGTGTGATGATCATTGAAGCGCCGGATACCAACAGTCGCAGGTCGACCGTGACGGCGCTGGAGAATTTTGCGGCGAAATATGGCTTGCGGGCGCGCAAGGCGCTGATCGGTTATGTTTCTGAAACCGAACAGGAAATCGCGTTTCTGTATGATCCCGACAAGCTCTCCGCGCGGCATGATCCAAAGGGCGATCCGGCCCCGAGCCACGGCGCGCCGGGGGCTCCGCGTTTTGACAGCCAGTTGCGGCTGGATATCAATAGCGATGGGGTAGAGGATCTGGTGCGGTTTTCCAAGCCGCCGTTGGAACTGGCGGTGACGACCACATCGGGGGGCGAATTGCGGCTAATCGGGGTGCATGCAAAATCGAAGGCGCCGCATAGCGCCGACGATGATGCCGCGTTCACGCGGATTTCGATTGAGAACCGACGCAAGCAGTTGGCGGAATGTCTGTGGCTGCGCGCCCGGATTGATCGGCAGTTGGAGGCGGGCGATGGCCTGATCGTGATGGGCGATTTCAACGATGGTCCGGGGTTGGACGAATATGAAAAGCTGTTCGGCCATTCCGGGATTGAGATTGTGTTGGGGCAGGGTGGGCAGACCCGGCTGCATGACCCGCACGCCGAAATGGCGCTGACCCAGACCAATGCGCTGGCCCCGAGTTCGTCGCGGTTCTGGCTGCAACCGCAGAAGCGTTATTTCGAGGCCCTGTTGGATTTCATCATGGTCTCGCCCGATCTGGCGGCCGGCAAGCCGGTATGGCGGATTTGGCATCCGTTCAATGATCCCGGCGTGCTGGCGGTGCCGGAACTGGCGGATGCGCTGCTTTCCGCCTCTGACCACTTTCCGGTGACGCTGGATTTGGCATTGTGATTTGAAATGTGCCCTAAGCCGGGCATAGTCGGGGGATGAAACATCTCATCTTCGCCCTGATGCTGTTGCCTGTACCCGCTTTGGCGCAGACCCCACCGCCGTCTGATGCGGACAAGGGGCTGAGCCTGATGCAGCAGGGGGCGGAACTGTTGTTCAACCATATGATGGGGCAGGTCGAACCCAGCCTGCAAGATATGGCGCAGGCGCTGAAAGAGGCGCAGCCGAAGCTGATGCAAATTCTGGGTATGATGGATGATCTGAAGAACTATCATGCGCCGGAAAAGCTGCCGAATGGCGATATAATTCTGCGGCGGAAAACCCCGGCCGAGTTGAAGCTAGAGGCTTTGCCGGGCGCGGAGACTGAACTTTAGCGAGACTGGTCTCTAAAATGCGTGCGACGTGGCGAGGTAAAGGTAGAAACGCGGCCCCGATCCGCGCCGCCCGCCGCCGCCGCCGGTGCTGTTCCAGACGCGGTCGTCGGCTTTGATATATTGGAAATGATCAACCAGATTGGCCTCCAGCTGGCGGGTGTGCCGCTCGGATGAGGATTGATAGATCAGGTTCATGCGGGTGGTCTGATACTCGAGCTTTTTCTGATCAATCCGCCGCGCGAGGGCCGAATAATAGTCATAGCCGCTCGCGACACCGATGTAATACAGGTACACCGAGCGATCAAAGCGGCAGATTGCCGAGATTGAGCGCACCAGGGTGGAGAAAATCATGCTCGGGTGGCCGGTGAAATAGCTGTCGGTGATTTCGACGCCGCGATAGGTTTCCATGGCTGTAATCCGGTGTGCTAAAATGCCCGTTCAGGATGCCTGCAACCCAAGCGTGCGTCAAGTCTGCGGCGTCACACAAGCGTTCCTTGACCCTGCTGCTGTAACGTTGCAGTTTGGCGCGAAAAAGAAAGAGCAGCATCTTGGCCTCCACCTCTCCGTTCTCGCGCTTTGAATTCATGATTGCGTGGCGCTATTTACGCGCCAAACGCGCCGAGGGTGGCGTGTCGGTGATGACTTGGATCAGCCTGATTGGCATCACTTTGGCGGTGTTCGCGCTGATTGTGACGCTGGCGGTGCGGTCGGGGTTTCGCACCGAATTGGTGTCGACGTTCCTTGGATCGAACGCGCATGTGACGGTGTATTCGGCGGGGCATATGGACGCTGATGGCCAGATGGTGAAGGGTTTTGCCGATTACGATGCCATCGCCGCGAAGCTGGCGGCGGTGCCCGGAGTGACCGAGGCGGCCCCCCAGATCAAGGGGCAGGTGATGCTGACGGCTGGCGAGGGTTCCAGCGGCGCCGAGGTGTTCGGGCTGCGGCTGGCCGATCTGCGCCGGATTCCGCGTATTGGCGATGGCGCGGATGCTTATGGCAATCTGGATGATTTCGACCAAGGCATCGCGATTGGCTCTGGTTTGGCGCGGACTTTGGGCGTGACGGTGGGCGACAAGCTGCGGGTGATCTCGCCCTCGGGGGTGAAATCGCCGTTTGGGTCGAGCCCGCGGGTGAACGCCTATCCTGTGGTTTATATCTTCACCTCGGGCAATTATCTGATCGACCAAAGCCGGATGTATATGCCGTTCGCCGAGGCGCAGTCGTTCTTCAACCGTGACAATCTCGCCGATGAGTTTGAGGTGATGGTGACAGACCCCGAAGCCATCGACAACTACCGTGATGCGGTGATGGCGGCGGGGGGACAGGATGCGATGCTGTGGACCTGGATGGACAGCGCCGGAAGTTATCTCAATGCCTTGAAAATAGAAGACAATGTGATGTTCCTGATCATGTCGATCCTCGTGCTGATCTCGACGCTGAACATCATTTCCGGCCTGATCATGCTGGTGAAAAACAAAGGCCGCGACATTGGGATTTTGCGCACGATGGGCCTCACCGAAGGCTCGATCCTGCGGATTTTCTTCATCTGCGGCGCGTTTACCGGGGTGGTCGGCACGCTGATGGGGGTGGTGATCGGCTGTCTGTTTGCAACCTATATTGATGATGTGGTTGCGCTGATCAATCTGGTGACGGGCGGCGATGTTTGGGATCCGTCGATTAGGGGGATTTACGCGCTACCGGCTGAGCTGAAACTGGGGGATGTGGCCTCGGCGATGGCTTTGTCTTTGGGGCTGTCGTTTATCGTCACGATTTTCCCCGCGCGCCGTGCCGCCCGGATGAACCCGGTGGAGGCGCTGCGTTATGAGTGAGTTTGCGCTGGAACTGGCGGGCATTGAGAAATGCTACAATCGCGGTTTGCCGTCGGAAGTGATGGTGCTGCATGGCGCGACACTAGAGGTAAAGCGCGGCGAGGTGGTTGCTTTGGTCGCGCCCTCTGGCGCTGGCAAATCGACGCTGCTGCACATCGCGGGGCTTTTGGACACACCGGATGAGGGCTCGGTGGCTTTGAGCGGGCGCAATATGGTGGGTTTGGGCGACAAGGCCCGCACCGAGGCGCGGCGCAATGATGTGGGCTTCATCTACCAGTTTCACCACCTTTTGCCCGAATTCACCGCGCTTGAAAACGTGGTGATCCCGCAGTTGGCCAATGGTGTGCCGAAGGCAGAAGCCGAAGCCCGCGCGCGCGATCTGCTCGCCCATGTCGGGGTATTGCCGCGCGCCAGTCACCGCCCGGCCGCGCTGTCGGGGGGCGAGCAACAGCGCGTCGCCTTCTGCCGCGCGCTGGCCAATAAGCCGAAACTGCTGCTGGCCGATGAACCCACCGGCAATCTTGACCCTGTCACCTCGGATCAGGTTTTCGCCGCTCTGATGGCTTTGGTGCGCGAAACCGGCCTGAGCGCGCTGATCGCCACCCATAATATGGAGCTTGCCGCCCGGATGGATCGTGTGGTGCGGCTGGACAAAGGCCGGGTTGTGACATCCTGATATAGGTCAAGGTAGACGCTTTGCATCTGTGCAAGAAAGCGTCCCACTGATCAGGAGATCGCCATGCACATCATGCCAGTTGTCACCGCCGTCGGGCTTTCTGCCTTGCTGTTCGCTTGCGTCGAGTATGGCAAACCGCCCGAGAAAACCACAGGGGCGCATGATTACAACGACTACTGTGCGGCCTGTCATGGCCCGACGGGCAAGGGCGATGGCGAAACGGCAGCAGGCTTGGGCAAAAAGCCCGCCGATCTGACCACCCTTGCCGCGCGCAACAAGGGCGCGTTTCCAACGACGAAGGTGATGGCGCAGATCTGGGGCTATGCGGGCAAAAAGGGCAAAGGTGTGATGCCCGACTTCGCGCCGCTGCTGGAGGGCGTCACCGTGCCTTATGATGGCGGCGACGGCATTGCGACGCCGACGCCGATTCGGTTGGTGGAACTGGCGGAATACCTTAAGACGCTTCAGGTGAAATAGCGGTGGGCTGGCCGCAAGAGCTAACGATTTACCTAAAATTTGCTTTCATCTGGCTCAAATATCCCACGGGGGGCTGGGGGTGTGAAACCGCCAGCGGCCTGCCGCAAACGCCGCGCCTCAAGCCCATTCGCCGCGCCGGAACACCGGTTCCGCCGCGCCGTCCGCGCCGATGCCGTCAATATCGACCTGCCCCGAGCCGATCATCCAATCGACGTGGATCATGCTGGCATTGCCGCCTTGGGCCGCGATCTGTTCTGGTGTCAGCGCCGCGCCGTTCAGAAAACACTTGGCATAACACTGGCCCAAAGCGATGTGGCAGGCGGCGTTTTCATCGAACAGCGTGTTGTAAAACAACAGCCCAGATTGTGAGATCGGCGAGCCGTGTGGCACCAGCGCCACCTCGCCTAAGCGGCGCGCACCCTCGTCGCTATCGATCAGCTTCTGCAAAACCGCCTCGCCCTTGGTGGCTTTGGCCTCGACAATCCGGCCTGCCTCAAAGCGCACCTGAATGTTTTCAATCAATGTGCCCTGATGCGCCAAGGGTTTGGTGGCGCTGACAAATCCATCCACGCGCAGCGCGTGCGGTGTGGTGAACACTTCCTCGGTCGGGATATTGGCGTTGCAGGTGACACCGTTTTTTGCGGTAGAGGCCCCACCCTGCCATTCGTGGCCATCGGCCAAACCCACGGTCAGATCGGTGCCGGGGCCGGTGAAGCGCAGGGCCGCAAAGCGTTTGCCGTTCAGCCATTTGGTCCGCGTCCGTAAGGCGGCATTATGCATGGCCCAAGCCGAGACCGGATCGGGTTGATCGACGCGCGAGGCCGCAAAAATCGCCTCGGCCAGTCGATGCACGGCGGCGTCTGCGGTCAGTTCAGGGAAGATTTGCCGCGCCCAAGCCTCACCCGGATAGGAACAAATCGACCAGTTGATATCAAAGCCCGCGATCTTCGCCAAAGCCGGTTGGTAGGCGAGCGAGTTCGCCTTGCCTGCGCAGGCGACCTTTGTGGGGTCTTCATTGGCCAGCAGCATTGGGTTGTCGCCGACAATCGCCATCCGGGCGGCACCGTTGGCGAAGGCCTCGGCCATGCCGTTGTAGAGCCAGTTCGGGGCGGTGTCGAAACTGGCATCGCGCCCGTGCTGATAGCGCGCTAAGGCAATCGCCTCATCCGCGAAAATCGGCGTCACCACGCCCGCGCCGGCGCGATAGGCGGCGGTCGCGATCAGCCGGACCAAGGGCAGGGCGGTCATCGGGGCGGTCAGAATCAGATCCTGCCCCGGCTGCAGGGCCACGCCGACATTCACCGCCACCTCGGCCAGTTGCGCCAGCTTCACGGGGTTAATCGAGGGAGTCATCGCGCCATCCTTTGCCTGTTTTGCCGCAGACCATAGCCGCAGGCCGGGCAGGGTCAACCGTTTGAGAAAAATCTGCGCCGCATCGCAACGGGCGTCTTGCGCGACGGTTTAGAATTTGTCAGACATTTGGAATTGGCCCCACGTCATCCGACGCTTGCGGTCAAAATGCACCGAGCAGACTCGGGCATCCTGCCAATGAAAAGCCCACATACGGGCGTCAACACGGAGGAATAGATGCGACAGTTCCTGAAACTCGCGGGGGCGCTGGTGACAGCCACGCTGCTTGCGACGACGCCCATTGCGGCGCAGACCACTGTATATAGTGCGGGGGATACCACCTCTGGCACATATATGGATTACATGAAAACCGTCTATGCTCGCGCGGGCAACCCCGAGATCATCCAGCTGCCGCTGACCAGCTTCGACAACGACTATGTGCTGAACCCGATGGCGGCTGAGTCGTGGACGCAATCCGAAGATGGCCTGACCTGGACCTTCAAGCTGCGCCCCGGCCTAGTGTGGTCGGATGGCGAGCCTTTGCGCGCCTCCGACTACATCTTCGCGCTGCAACGCGCAGCCACCACCGGCTATGATTTCGCCTGGTATTGGGGCTATGCGGGCGGGATTGAGAACTGGGATGCGGTGACCAAGGGCGAGAAAGATGTCGCCACTTTGGGCATCAAAGCGGTGGATGATCTGACGATTGAGGTCAAAACCGCAGCGCCGAAACCCTATCTGCCAAGCGTGGTTTCGCTGTGGTATCCGGTGCCGAAACACGTCTGGGACAAGCTGGGTGACGATTACGCCGCCAATGTCGAGACGCTGGTGTCCTCTGGCCCGTTCATCGTCGAATCGTGGGAAAAGTCCAACAACAAGATGGTTCTGGTGAAGAACCCGACCTACACCGGGCCGTGGCAGCCTCAGGTGGATCGGTTGGAAATTGACCCGACTTTGGGTGCGCCAGAGGTCGGTCTGCCCGCCTTCATGGCGGGCGAGGCGGATTTTTCCTACTTGAACGCGGGCCAAATTCCGTTTGTGGAACAACGCTTTCCGGGCCAAATCGCAAAAAATGCGGTGTTTGCCACCAGCTATATCTCGTTCGGCCTCGATATGCCGCCCTTCGACAATATCAACGTCCGCAAAGCGTTTCAGGCCGCGATCAACCGCGATGAGATGACCGCGACCGTGCTGAAAGACCTCGCCATCCCCGGTAAGTCACTGCTGCCGCCGGGCTATCCTGGCTACAACGACGTCATCACCTCTCAGGCGGTGTTTGACCCGGAAAAAGCCAAGAAATTCATGGCCGATGCGGGTTATCCGGATGGCAAAGGCTTCCCAGAGGTCGAGATTTGGTATCGCGATCAGGGCGGCTATAACGGCGCAATTTCGGGCCCGATGCTGCAATATCTGCAAGCGCAGTTTAAGGATATTCTGGGAATCACCATGAATATCAAGATCCTGCCGCAGAAAGACTGGATGGCGGGCATGATGGAGAAGAAGAACAATCTGTTCCTCGCGCCCTATGAATACGACTATCTCGACCCGTCAAACTTCTACGGCATCTTCTACAACGGCGGCCGTCACGACCACCATTTGCAAGCCTATGATGATCTGGTCGCCAAGGCCGATTCTGCCCCGAAATGGGAAGACCGTGAGAAGCTTTATGAGCAGGCCGAGCAGGTGCTGATCGACAACGCCTCGTTCGTGCCGCTGGTGCATCCGATCACCAACGCGGTGGTGTCGGCGGACCTCAAGGGCGATGGCACCAAGCCGAATAAGCTTGGCTTTTCACCACTGCGGCAGTTGGCGCTGTATTTCTACACGCATGTGTCGAAATAACCCCCCATGCCCCCCGGCCTGATTCGGGGGGCTATTTTCGGAGCGCCAATGACCCTGCTGAATATCGAAAATCTGACCGTCAGTTTTCCGCAACACGATGGCGTGGTGCAGGCGGTGCGTGGGGTATCCTTGCGGGTATCGCCGGGCGAAAGCATTGGCATTGTTGGAGAATCCGGCTCTGGCAAGTCCGTCACCTGCATGGCGGCGCTGCGTTTGCTACGCGAGCCGCCGTCGCGGATTGTGGCAGATAGGCTTGAACTCGGCGGCGTTGATATGTTGCGGGCAGGGCGCACGCAACTAGCTGCGGTGCGGGGCCGGATCGCGGCGATGGTATTCCAAGACCCGATGACGGCGTTTGATCCGGTGTTCACCATTGGCCATCAGATCGTAGAAACCATCCGCGCGCATCGCGATCTGTCGAAATCAGCGGCCACCACCGAGGCCGCTGCCCTGCTGGCGCGGGTGGAAATCAAGACTCCCGACGCCATTCTGAACAGCTATCCACACCAGCTTTCCGGCGGCATGTTGCAGCGCGCGATGATCGCAATGGCGCTGTCCTGCCGCCCACAAATCCTGTTCGCCGATGAGCCGACCACGGCGTTGGACGTGACGATTCAGGCGCAGATATTATACCTTATCAAGCAGTTACAGGCTGAACTGGGCATGGCGCTGATCATGGTGACGCATGATCTGGGTGTGGTCGCCGAAACCGTGGACCGCGTTGTGGTGATGTATGGCGGCCGGGTGATGGAAACCGCCCCGGTGCAGGATATTTTCGACGCACCCTTGCATCCCTATACGCAGGCGCTGATGGCCTCGATGCCCGGACGCACCCCCGGCAAACAGCGCCTGATTGAGATCGCAGGGGCGTCGCCAAACCCCGCCAACCCGCCCACGGGCTGCCCGTTTCATCCGCGCTGCGCCGTGGCTGATGCGCAATGCGCCGCCGAAGCCCCGGCGTTCCGCGCCCTGTCAGAATCCCGCGCTGCGGCATGCTGGAGGCTGGCATGACCCCGGCGCTGGAGTTGAAAAGCGTCTCAAAAACCTATCAGTTGCGCCAATCAGGCGGGTTTTTCGCCCGCACGACCGATCATCTGGCGGTGAACAACGTCTCTCTCACCCTGCCGCGCAATCAGATCTTGGGGCTGGTGGGGGAGAGTGGTTCGGGAAAAACCACCACTGGCATGATGGCGATGCGGCTGGTGGAACCCTCGGCGGGGCAGATTCTGGTCGATGGCACGGACATCACCGCTTTGGGCCATGCCGCGCTGAAGCCATTCCGGCGCAAGATGCAGGTGGTGTTCCAAGACAGCTATTCCGCGCTGGACCCGATGATGACGCTGGCGCAGATCGTGGCCGAGCCGTTGCATATCCACGGCCTTGGCACCGCTTCCGAGCAAACCGAGCAAGCCCTTGAGATGCTGGTGAAAACCGGCCTTGATCGCTCTTACGGCAACCGCTATCCGCACGAACTTTCCGGCGGTCAGCGCCAGCGTGTGGCGATTGCGCGGGCGCTGATCCTGCGCCCGCAAGTGCTGGTTGCGGACGAGCCGACCTCGGCGCTGGACGTGTCGGTGAAGGCGCAGATCATCAATCTCCTGCTGGATTTGCAGGCGGAAATGGGCTTGTCGATCCTGTTCATCAGCCATGATCTGTCGGTGGTGCGCTCCCTCACAGACAAGGTCGCGGTGATGTTCCAAGGCCGGATCGTCGAGGAGGCCCCGACGGAGACCATCTTCACCGATGCCCGCCACCCCTACACCCGCAGCCTGCTGGATGCGATTCCGGTGCTGAACCCGCGCGAGCGGCGCGCGAGAACTTTCCTGAGCCGCGCGCAGATCGAGGCCGCAACGCCCCGGCTTTCCGGGCAAGACGGCACCCCCGAATTGCACGACATAGCCCCCGGCCACCGATTGGAGGCGATCCGATGATCCGCTATATTCTGGGCCGTCTCGCCTCCATCGCGCTGACCTTTACCGTGGTCTCGATCATCGTTTTCCTGATGATGCACGCGGTGCCCGGTGGGCCGTTTGATGGCAATGACATGCCGGTCAATGATGCGGTGAAGGCCAAGCTGAACGCCTCGCTCGGCCTCGATCAACCGCTTTATGTACAGTATTTCAAATACATGTGGGGTGTGCTGCATTTCGATTTCGGCGTGCCGTTCCAATCGCCGGGCGAAACCGTGCTGCAACTTCTGGGCCGCGCTTGGCCGCCCAGCCTGATCTTGGGCGGCGCAGGCGTGCTGATTGGTGCACCTTTGGGCATCCTGCTCGGCATGGCCGCCGCCCTGCGCCGCAACACTTGGATCGACTATCTCGCCTCGGCCTTCGCCACTTTGGGGCTGACGATTCCGGTGTTTGTGATCTCGATGGCCTTGATCATGGTGTTCGCGGTCTGGCTGAACTGGCTACCGGCAAGCGGTTGGGGCAAACCCCGCAGTTGGATATTACCGATCATCGCCTATGCCGCGATCCCGATGGCGACCTATGCACGCTACACTCGCTCTGCCATGCTCGATGTGCTGACCAAACCCTTCGTCACCGTGTTGCGCGCCAAGGGGCTGTCGGAGCGCCGCATCATCTTCCAACATGTGCTGCGCAACGCCGCTTTGCCAATGGTGACGGTGTTCCTGCCGATGTTCATTGGCACGGCCACAGGCTCAATTTTCGTCGAGGCGATGTTCCGGGTGCCGGGGCTTGGTGCCTATTTTGTCAGCTCAATCGAGCTGCGCGACTATAGTCTAGAGATGGCGCTGATCCTGATGATCACCATGATGTTTTGCGTGGCCTATCTGATTTCCGACGTCATCTATGCGCTGCTCAATCCCCGCATCCGGTTCGGAGATGGCAAATGACCGCTTCACCCCCCCGCAGCCCGCTCTATTTCGCATGGCGGCGCTTTGCCGATAACAAGGCCGCTCTGGTCGCTGGAGCCATCCTGCTGCTGATCATCCTGATGGCGATTTTCGCGCCGCTGATCAGCAAAACCGGCTATGCGGACCAGAAATTCCTCACCCAAGCCTATGCCTTCCCGCAGGCCGAATTCTGGTTTGGCGTCGATGATCTCGGTCGTGATTTCTTCACCCGCATCGTCTATGGCGCGCGGGTTTCACTGACGATTGGCTTCACCGCAGCGGCGTTTTCGCTGCTGATCGGCATCCCTTTGGGGGCCATCGCGGGCTATTACGGTGGGCGGGCGGATTGGTGCGTGATGCGGCTGATCGAGTTGTTTTCGGTGGTGCCACCCCTGCTGGCCGCGATGCTGCTGGGGGCGCTGACCAACGGCGGCTTTGTCACCATCGTGCTGATCGCGGCATTGTTCGGCTGGGTGCAGGTGTGTTTGCTGGTGCGCGCGCAAGTCAAAGCGATGGCGCAGAAAGAGTTCGTCCGCGCCGCGCAGGCTTTGGGGGCAACCCCCGGCTATATCATCCGCCGCCACCTGATCCCCAACGCGATCTCGCCGATCATCGTCGGTTTTGTGCTGGCGATCCCACTGGCGATGATGCTGGAGGCCAGCCTTAGTTTCCTCGGCATTGGCGTGCCGCCGCCAATCCCAAGTTGGGGGCAGATGATCAACGTCGGGATGAATTTCATGTATTTTTACTGGCACTTAGCGGTGTTCCCGACTGCCGCCCTTGCCATCACCGTGCTTGCGACCACCCTGTTTGGCGATGGCTTGCGAGACGCTCTTGATCCGACCCTGAAAGGGCGCTGAATTGCAAAACCTTGATGCCTTCTTCCTGTTGCGCCCCGACGTGACCTTCCTGAACCACGGCTCTTTCGGGGCCTGCCCTCGGCCGGTTTTCGAGGAATATCAGCGATGGCAGCTGCAACTGGAAAGCCAGCCGGTGGCCTTTCTGGACCCTGCGCGGGGTCTGTCAGGTTGGATGCGCGATGCGCGGGTGGCGATGGCCGCGATTTTGGGCACCTCGGCAGAGAATATCGTCGGGCTGACCAATGCCACCTACGCGCTGAACATCGTGGCGCAATCGTTGGACCTTAAACCCGGCGACGAAATCCTGACCACCGAT
This sequence comes from Cypionkella sp. PAMC25878, assembly GCF_058135695.1. NCBI lineage: Bacteria > Pseudomonadati > Pseudomonadota > Alphaproteobacteria > Rhodobacterales > Paracoccaceae > Cypionkella > Cypionkella sp. PAMC25878. Next base: position 2,411,638 of record NZ_CM176871.1, read on the forward strand.
CATGAATATGCCGCGCTGGAGAAGACTTGGGCCTATGTCTGTCGCAACACCGGAGCGGTGATCAAAGTGGTCAACGTGCCGCTGCCGCTGACCAATGAGGCGCAGTTCACCGACGTCATTCTTGCGGGTTTCACCGACAAAACCCGCGTGCTGTTTCTGTCGCATATCACTTCGGCCACCGCCTTGGTGTTCCCGATTGAACGCTCGGTTGCCGAGGCCCGCAAGCACGGCATCTATACCGTGATCGACGGCGCGCATACGCCGGGGCATATTCCGCTGGATCTGGACGCGCTGGATGCGGATTTCTACGCTGGCAACTGCCACAAATGGATCATGGCCCCGAAGGGCTCGGCCTTTCTGCATGTCCGCCCCGAATTGCAAGCGATGCTGAACCCGCTGGTGATCAGTCACGGCTGGACTGCAGACGCAAAAATCCCCGGCACCAAAGGCGTGTTCGGCAATTCGCCGTTCATCGACGGTTTGGAAATGCAGGGCACGCGCGACCCTTCGGCTTGGCTGACCGTGCCTGCTGCGCTGCAATTCCGCCAAGATCACGATTGGGACAGGGTTGCCAAAGCCTGCCAAAGCCTTGCCCAAGACACCGCCGCGCGGGTGCGCGCGCTGACAGGTCTGCCTGCGCTGAGCAGCCCGGCGTTTTGCGCGCCACAAATGGTGTCGATGCCGGTGCCGCGCTGCGATACAGCCGTGCTGAAAACCCGGCTTTATGACGACTACCACATCGAAATCCCCTGCTTTGACTGGCAGGATCACAGCATCGTGCGGGTCTCAGTGCAGGGCTATAACACCGAATCCCAGATGGACCATCTGGTAACAGCCTTGACAGAATTGCTGCCGCAGCTATCAGCCAAGACCTAAAGCGCGCCCTTGCGCACCGGAGAGATCATGTCGCGCGCCGCCATTCGCTACCTTGAGCCGATTGAAACCGCCGCGCGTGGGGTGGCGGTGCTGGATGCTTTGGCCGAGATGATCGAACGGGCGGGGCTGCAAGTCGGTGATCGTCTGCCGCCCGAAGTGTCGCTGGCAGCCGCGTTGGGGGTAGGGCGGTCGACCATCCGTGAGGCGCTCAATCGTTGGGAAGGTTTGGGGATCATCCGGCGGCGTCGCGGCGATGGCACCTATCTGACCGCGAAAGTGCAAACCTCGCAGGGCCCGCTACCGACGATGATCCAACTGGAGGGTGAGGCGATTCTGCGGCTGCTCGACATGCGCCGGGTGATCGAATCCGGCACGGTGCGGCGGGCGGCGCTGAATGCCACCATAGCACAGCGCCAGCAGATCAGTCGCTTGTGCGATGTGTTGTTGCAGATTGTTGATACGGGTGAGCCCTACCGCGCCGCCGATATGGCGTTTCACAGTGCGATTTGCGATGCCACCTGTAATCCGATGTTCGGGCAAGTGCTGGCGAAAATGGATGACGCGTTCGAGCGTTCGGCGGAATCGCCGTTCTCAGTGCCGGGGTTTGGTCTGGCCAGCTTCCCACCACACCGCGATCTGGCCAATGCGATTGTCGCGGGTGACCCCGACGCGGCAGAGGCTGCCATCAACACCATCCTCGATTCCGTCGAATCCGAGATCAGGCAGATCATTTCGCCAACAGATAACGCCTAAAACTTATCTAAAATTGTCATCCTCTGTGCTCAAATATCCTCGGGGTCCGGGGGCGAGCCCCCGGCCATCAGCCGCCATTACGCCGCTTGATACCGCGCATACCCCAAATCTGCCGTCTCAATCTCCGCCGCCTTACCAGAAATCAGATCGGCCAACACCCGACCCGAACCCGCCGCCATGGTCCAACCCAACGTGCCATGCCCGGTGTTCAGGAACAGGTTGCCAATCGGCGAGCGGCCCAGGATCGGCGTGCCATCCGGCGTCATTGGCCGCAGGCCGCACCAGAACGTGGCGCGCGATTGATCGCCCGCGCCGCCGAACAGATCCTCCACCGAATGTACCAAAGTCTCGCGGCGCTTGGCGTGCAGGGTCATATCGAACCCGGCAATCTCGGCCATACCACCGACGCGGATGCGGTCCCCCAACCGGGTGATGGCGATCTTGTAGGTCTCATCCATCACGGTTGATTCGGGCGCGCGGGCCGCGTCCACAATCGGCACGGTGATCGAATAGCCCTTCACCGGATAGACCGGCAGTTTGATGCCCAAAGGCCGCGCCAAAATCGGCGAATACGACCCCAAGGCCAGCACAAACGCATCCGCAGTCATCCGACCTTCCGAGGTATGCACGGCGGAAATCTTGCCGCCCGCAGCCTCCAGCCGATCAATCCGCACGCCGTAGCGGAAGCTCACGCCCGCCGCGATCGCCATATCTTGCAGAGAGTTGGTGAACTTAAAGCAATCACCGGTCTCGTCGCCGGGCAGCAGCAAACCGCCTTTGATGGCGTCACGACGCGAGGCCAAACCGGGCTCGGCCTTGATGCAGCCGTCCGCGTCTAAGACCTCAAACGGCACGCCGTCGGCCTTTAACACCTTGATATCTTTATAGGCCCCGTCCACCTGCTTCTGGGTGCGGAACAGCTGCAACGTGCCCTGCATCCGCTCGTCATAAGAAATCCCGGTGTCGCGGCGCAAATCCATCAGGCAATCGCGGCTGTATTCGGCCAAGCGCACCATCCGGCTTTTGTTCACGCCATAGGCGGCGCTTGTGCAGTTCAGCAGCATCCGCATCACCCAAGACACCTTTGCCAAATCCGGCATCGGCTGAATGATCAGCGGCGCATGGCGCATGAACAGCCATTTCATCGCCTTGGCGGGGATGCCGGGGGCTGCCCAAGGGCTGGCATAACCGGGGCTGATTTCGCCCGCATTGCCAAAGCTGGTCTCCAAAGCCGGGCCGGGTTGACGGTCAATCACCGTAACCTCATGCCCGGCTTTCGCCAGATACCAAGCCGAGGTGACACCAATGACGCCTGCGCCGAGAATGACGATCTTCATATGCAACCCCTTGGTGTGTAGACCCTGCTGTTGCATCGCAGCATAGCGCAAATCCGTGAAAGGAGTTTGGAATGTCATCGGAGTTTTGCGAAAATATACGTATATTATTCTAATTTTTTGCAAAAATATGAAATATTACACGCCTACATAACAAAAAAGCCGCATATCACACCTTTCACCGCAAGGTATTTTCAACTCTGGCGTTAGAATATTGCCGCTGCGACGCAGCGCCATACAGCCATGCGCGTCTGTTTTGCTGCCCGATTTGCAAGCATCTGCCCGGACAAGATCCAAATCGCGCGATTTCTTGATCCACCAATCAACAACTCTTGTTGACAGAATCCCCCCGCTCGGGAGTAGGCTTCGCGCATGGCTCCGCCTCACCGTCATAAAACTGTCATGCGGGAGGAGCTTCTAAAACAAGATGCGCAAAGCATCTGCTGCCATCCGCCAAAAGCGGATCAACACTAGGGAGACTTTCGTGAAAAAAGATATCGCACTGAACCGCCGCAGCTTTCTGCAATCGTCGGCCATTGGCGTGGGCGCATTGGCGGCCCCCGCGATCATTTCCTCCAAGGCGCTCGCCTCGTCGGGCGAGCTGAACTTCACCGGCTGGGCCGGTTATGACAAACTCTCGGCTGTGGTGATCCCGGCGTTCACCGCCGCCACTGGCATCAAGGTCAACTTCAAAGAACTGCCCGACCAAGACACGATGTTTGGCGAAGCCAAGGTCGCGCTGGAAGCTGGCGGCATGGATATGACCGAACCGACCATCGAACGTGTCGGCGCGTGGAACTCCAACGGCCTGCTCGGCGCTTGGGACCCGGCGAAGCTGGCGATGGACAATTATCTGCCCGGCCTGGCCGATGGCTCGGCGGGCGAGCGGTCGCATATCGACGGCAACCTGATGTATGTGCCGTCGAACTGGGGCACTGAATCGCTGGTCTACAACAAAGAAACCGCGAAACTGGGTGAGCCGCCGACTTTGGGCGCTTTGTTCGATCCGGCCAACCAAGTTGTGCTGCGTCCACATTCCTCGCTGGCGGCAATGGGCCGTTGGCTCGACGCACAAGGCAAGCTGCCGTTCCCGTGGATCGACGGCTATTCCGACATGGCCAAGATGACCCAACTGTGGGACATCGCGTTGGCTGAGGCGATCAAGGCCAAGGGCAACGTCGTGCAGTGGTGGTCGGGCGAGAACGAGGCCAACGCAGGCTTCACCGCCAATGGAGCGACCGTCGGTCTGTGCTGGGATTCGACCGGCTTCAACCTGCGCAATGATGGCTACGGCTATATGGCACCGGTTGAGGGCGCGTTTGCGTGGCACCAAGGCTTCGTGCTGCTGAAAAACGCCGTCAACGTTGATCAGGCGCATGAATTCGCCAAATGGGTTTCCACCCCGGAAGGTGCGTCGATGTGGGCAACTGCCTTCTCGTCGAACCCGGTTGGCAAGGGCGCGTCCGATCTGATGGATCCCGATGTCGCCGCTTACTACAAAGGCACCTTCAACGACGAAGCGCTGGCGAAACTGTGGTGGTGGCCGAACCAATCGGCGGAATTCCTGACCAAACGGGCGGAATATGCTGACAAGTTCAAGGCCGCGTAAGCGATCACACTGAACCAGACGCCGGGTCCGCAGGGGCCCGGCGTTGATTTTTCTACTGCCCAATGGCCAAAAAGGCCTCATAACAAAAACATATCAGGGGGAAAGACGATCCGATGAGTGCTGGGATTGATCTTCAAAATGTCTGCTGCGACTTTGGCAGCTTCCGCGCGGTTGATAACGCCACTGTGGCGATCAAACCCGGAGAATTCTTTTCCTTTCTAGGGCCGTCTGGCTGCGGCAAGACGACGATTTTGCGGATGATTTCCGGCTTTATCGAACCGACGCAGGGCACAATCCGCATCGGTGACAAGGATATGAAGGGTCAACGCCCGAACCAGCGCCCGACCGCGCTGATCTTCCAGAATTTGGCTTTGTTCCCGCTGATGCCGATCTGGGAGAATATCTCGTTCGGTCTCGAAGTCCGTGGCGTCGACAAAGCCACCCGCCGCGCCAAGGCGCAGGCGCTGCTGGAGATGGTTGATCTGCCCGGCGCTGCCGATAAGATGGTCAGCCAGTTGTCCGGCGGCCAAAAACAGCGCGTCGCCATCGCGCGGGCTTTGGCGGTGGAACCCAAGGTGATGCTGCTGGACGAGCCGCTGTCGGCTTTGGATTTGAAGCTGCGCCAGCACATGCGGGCGGAACTGCGCGCCATTCAAAAGCGCACCGGGGTGACCTTTATCTACATCACCCACGACCAAGGCGAAGCGCTGGCGATGTCGGACCGCGTCGGCGTGATGAGCCAAGGCCGAATCCAGCAAGTTGCCGACCCGCGGGAGATTTACAACAACCCGGTCAATGGGTTCGTTGCGTCTTTTGTCGGTGAAAACAACATCTTTGCGGGCTCGGTCAGCAATGCCTCGGGCGGTATGGCCGGGTTTGACACAGCGCTTGGTCCATTCCGCGCCCGTCTGGGAGAACTCGCAAAGGGCAACAATATCAAGCTCTATGTCCGCCCCGAACATACCGTTCTGTCGGAAACCCAAGCTGCGGAAAACTCGGTGCCGGTGACGGTGTCGGAAGTCTCGTTCGAGGGGGCGTTCATCGCGGTGCATGGCCAAACCACAACCGGCCAGACCATCGTCGCCGAAGTGCGCAATGACGGTTCGGCCACGGTGCCAGAAATCGGTGCGGCGCGGTTTGCGCATTTTGACGCAGCACATGCCTCGATCCTGCCCGACTCAACCGTGGTGGCGTAAATGAGCAATATGATCCGCCGCTACGGCGCAAGTCTGACCCTGCTGATCTGCCTGCTCACCGCATTCTGGCTGCTGATGCTGGTGATCGTGCCGAACATCACGCTGCTGGAAAGCTCGTTCCGCCCCTATCTGCCCGTCACCGAAATTGGCGGCCCGAAAGACCTCTACACCGCCGCCAACTACATGAAAGTGTTCAACGGCGCGATTGAGGTCTCGCCCTTCGGCTTCACCTTCCACATTCCGGTGCATGTGCTGACCTTCAGCCTGACGCTGTTCTACTCGGTGGTGGTCACGGTGATCTGCTTCATGTTGGCCTATCCTTTGGCCTATTTCATGGCGAAAATCCTCAGCGCGCGCTCGCTGCCCACCATGTTCTTGCTGCTGTTCGTGCCCTTGTGGGTGTCCGAAGTGCTGCGGGCGTTTGCGTGGTGGATGATTCTGGCGCTGAAAGGCCCGCTGTCATGGATCTTGTTGAAACTTCACCTGATCGACCACGAGGTGCGCTGGATCACCGGCTATAACGGCGTGATGATCGGCCTTGTCTACACCTATGTGTTGTTCATGATCTTCCCGGTCTACAACGCGATTTCTTCGCTGGATTCCAACCAGATCGAGGCGGCCGAGGATCTTGGCGCCCCGTGGTGGCGCATCCATTGGCGCATCGTGCTGCCGCACGCCAAACCCGGTATCGCAAGCGGCGCGGTGATGGTGTTCATGCTCTCGGCAGGCTCACTTCTGGTGCCGTCGATCTTGGGCTCGACCACCTCGCAATGGTTCACCCAGACCGTGCAGCAATGGATGCTGGATGCGTTGGATTGGAACACCGCCGCCGCCTATGCCTTCTTGCTTTTGCTGATGTGCACCCTATTCGTCAGTCTGGTGATGAAGGTGTTCCGCGTCAAACTGTCCGACATCGCGAATTAAGGGGGGATCACATGCACAAAATTCGCCAAACCCTCGCCCGCGTTTATGCCGGGGCCTTCATCTTCTACATGCTGCTGCCGCTGGTGATCATGTCGGCGGCGGCCTTCAACAACACCGACAAAATCCCGGCTATCGTGCCGTGGAAGGGGGCAACGACGAAGTGGTTCAGCGCCCTTTGGGCCGATGACCGGATGTGGCACGCCTTTCAGAACACCATTTTCGTCGCCATCGCGGTGGCGCTGATCGCGGTGATTGTGGGGACGGCTGCGGCGATCCTGATCAATTCGGTGTCAGGCAACCTGCGCGCGGCTTTGTATGGCACGATGATCTCGACCATCCTGATCCCCGGTGCGGTGATCGGGATTTCCACCATGATCATGTGGACCAAGCTGGGCCACGCTTTGGGCAGTGAGTTCATTCTGTTCAACCCCGGCCTGCATCTGTCGGTGTTGGGGCAGGTCAGCTACATCGCGGCCATCGTGATGCTGCTGGTTTTGGCGCGTCTACAAAGCTTTGATCAGGGGCTCGAGGAAGCCGCCCTTGATCTGGGTGCCAACCATGCGCAAGTGATGCGCCGCATCCTGTTGCCGCATCTTTATCCGGCGATCGGGGCAGGGGCGGCGGTGTCGTTCTTCCAGTCGATCGAGAACTTCAACGTCACCCAGTTTACCCGCGGTGGTGCGGATACGCTGACGATCTATGTGTTCTCCAAAGTGCGCTCTGGTATCAGCCCCACCATCAACGCGCTGGCGTTCTTGTTGATCGTGGTCACCTTGGCGATGGCGGTGCTGTATGAGCTGAAACGCCGCCGCAACGCGAGCGTCGAGGCCGCGCGTGAGGCCGAGGCCCGCCGCGCCGCCGCCTTGGAAGAGGCTGTTATCTAACGTAAAAGGCTCGGAGCGATCCGGGCCTTTTACATTGAAATACGCAGGGAGGGCAAAGCCCCCCGCACCCTCCCCGTGCTTAGAAAAACGCCTGCAACCCGGTTACAGCCCGCCCCAAGATCAGCGCATGCACGTCATGTGTGCCTTCATAGGTGTTGACCGTCTCAAGGTTCACCATATGCCGCATGATCTGGTAATCTTCCTGAATGCCGTTGCCGCCATGCATATCGCGCGCCCAACGTGCCGCATCCAAAGCCTTGCCACAGTTGTTGCGCTTGATGATCGAAATCATCTCAGGCGCCGCATTGGCCTCATCCAACAACCGCCCGACCCGCAACGACGCCTGCATCCCCAGCGAAATTTCCGTCAGCATATTCGCCAGCTTCAACTGATAAAGCTGCGTCTGCGCCAAAGGCTTGCCGAACTGCTTGCGATCCAGCCCGTACTGACGCGCCGCCCCCATGCAGAACTCGGCAGCCCCCAACACGCCCCAGGAAATCCCGTAGCGCGCCCGGTTCAAACAGCCAAACGGCCCCTTCAGCCCTTCAACATGCGGCAGCAAAGCGTCTTCGCCGACTTCCACATCCTTCAAAACAATCTCGCCGGTCACCGAAGCCCGGAGGGAGAGCTTGCCGCCGATCTTCGGTGCCGTGAGACCCTTCGTGCCCTTATCAAGCACAAAGCCCTTAATCTTGCCGCCATGCGCTTCGGATTTCGCCCAAACCACGAACACATCGGCAATCGGCGCATTGGAAATCCACATCTTCGCGCCGTTCAAAACGTAGCCATTGGCGGTTTTCTTCGCCACGGTTTTCATCCCCGCCGGGTCAGAGCCCGCATCAGGTTCGGTCAGGCCAAAACAGCCAATCCACTCCCCCGACGACAGCTTCGGCAGATATTTCATCCGCTGCGCTTCGGTGCCGTAGGCATAAATCGGATACATCACCAAGCTGGATTGCACCGACATCATCGAACGATAGCCCGAATCCACCCGCTCAACTTCCCGCGCGATCAGCCCGTAGGCCACATAAGACGCGCCCAGCCCGCCGTATTGCTCGGGAACAGTGACGCCCAAAAGCCCCATCTCGCCCATTTCGCGGAAGATCGCCGGATCGGTGGATTCCTCGCGATAGGCCGCGATCACCCGAGGTTGCAGCTTTTCCTGCGCATAGGCCCGCGCGCCGTCGCGCAGCATGCGTTCTTCCTCGGTCAGCTGATCTTCCATGCGGAACGGGTCTTGCCAATCAAACCGCCCTAGATCGGGCGCGTCTTTGGCTTTCAGCTTGGGTCTATCGGTCATGGCGGAATCTCCTATGGTTTTGCCGATTATATTGCACAGGCCAGCCAAAACGCCTAACGAGGTTCTGGCAACAAAACATGAGGAAACCTCATATGCTCTCGCGCCGCTATCTGCCCTCAATGCCGTCGTTGCTGGCCTTAGAGGCCGTCGAGCGTCTGGGTTCCGCCTCTGCTGCAGCCGAGGAGCTCAACCTGACGCAAAGTGCGATTTCGCGGCAGTTGCAAGTGCTTGAGGGTCAGTTGGGCCTGTCGCTGATCATCCGCGACAAGCACCGGCTGCGCCTGACCCCGGCTGCGCAAGACTACTGCCGCGAGATCCGCCGTGCTCTGCAGGCGCTGAACCAAGCCAGTCTGACTCTACGCGCCAATCCCAATGGCGGCACACTCAACCTCGCGATTTTGCCGGCCTTTGGCATGCATTGGCTGGCCCCCCGGCTTGCCCGTTTCGCCGCCCAACACCCCGAGGTGACAGTCAACCTCTCGACCCGCCTGCAACCTTTTGACTTTGCCATCAGCCATTTCGACGCCGCCATCCACTACGGTCGACAAGATTGGTCGGGCGTCGATTACCTGCCCTTGATGGCGGAAGACTTGCTGGCCGTTGCTTCCCCCGGTTTACTGAAAACCCCGCTCACCCAAGCCAATGACATTCTCTCATACCCCCTGCTGCAACTCGAAAGCCGAACCGGAGATTGGGGCCGCTGGCTTGCGCATCACGGCCACCCCAACCAACGCCCACCCGCCATGCTGTTCGACCAATTTGCCACCATGACCCAAGGGGCCATCCACGGCCTTGGCTTGGCTTTGCTGCCGCTGTTCCTGATCGAGCGCGAACTCGCCGAGAACCGCCTGACGCCGGTTTTCGGCCCCGCCATCCCGTCGCTTGGCAGCTATTATCTGGTCTGGCCAAAAGACGCCGCGCCGCGTGCGCCGCTCGCATCATTCCGCAACTGGATTGCCGCCGAACGAAACGCCTAGAATTTAGCTCCCTGTATCATCCTTGGGCTGAAATATCCTCAAGGGGGTGCGGCGCGCCCGGAAAGCCTTCCAGTGGAAGGGTTTCAGCGCCGAACGGACGCGAACGCTTTCGCGCCCCGGATAGGCCGTAGGCCGAGGGAGCGGAAGCCCCCCTTGCTTTTGATCAAACGCCCCGGCACTCTCACGCCAAACAAAGAGGCCAAGCATGCACCCCAACCACATCGGCGACGTGTCCTTCTGGTATGCCGACATCGGTCTGCCGCAAACCCGCCGCCCCGCGCTTGCCGAAAACACCACGGCTGACGTGGCGATCATCGGTGCGGGCTTTACCGGCCTCTGGACCGCCTATTATCTGAAAAAGGCAAATCCGGTGCTGAATGTGCTGGTGATTGAGAAAGAATTCGCAGGTTTTGGTGCATCGGGTCGCAATGGTGGCTGGTGCATGGGCACTTTTGCCTGGAACCACGAAGCCTATGCTAAAGCCACCAGCCGCGACTCCGTGCTGGAAATGGTTCGCGAACTTGAAACCACCGTGTCCGAAATCACCCGTATCTGCGCCGAAGAAGGCATCGACGCCGATATCATCCCTTCCGAAGAATTGATGCTGGCGACCAACCCCGCGCAACTGGCGCGGATGCATGAATCCATCGCCCACCATCAGCTTTGGGGCAATGCCCACCGCGTCCGCGAACTCTCGCCTGCCGAGGTCAAACAACGTATCACAGCGCCGAATGTTCTGGGCGCCATGGTGGTCTCTGGCATGGCCCGCATCCAACCCGCCAAATTGGTGCGCGGTTTGGCCGAGGCGTGCGAGCGGATGGGCGTGCGGATTGCCGAGGCGACCGAGGTTCTCTCCTACGACCAGGGCGAAGTCATCACACCGAAAGCCACCATCAAAGCCTCAATCATCCTGCGCTGCACCGAAGGTTTCACCGCCACTTTGCCGGGCCATAAACGCGAATGGTTGCCGCTGAATTCCGCCCAGATCGCCACCGTGCCATTGCCGCCGGAAGTCTGGGAGAAAATCGGCTGGGACGGCCATGAGCTGATCGGCGATATGAACAACGCCTATTGCTACTGCCAGCGCACCCGCGAGGGCCGGATCACTGTCGGCGCGCGTGGGGTGCCGTATAAGTATGCGTCACAAATGGATAAAAACGGCGAACCGGATGCGGAAACCATTCGCCGCCTCACCGAAACCCTGCACACGCATTTCCCCGAAGCCGCCAGCTACCCCATCGACCACGCCTGGTGCGGTGTCATCGCCGTGCCGCGCGATTGGTGCGCCACCGTCGGGCTGGACCGCAAGACCGGCCTCGGCTGGGCCGGCGGCTATGTCGGCACGGGCGTGTCCACCGCCAACCTCGCGGGCCGCACTTTGGCCGATCTCGCCTTAAACCGCGACACCAAAATCGCGAAATTCCCTTGGGTCAACCGCCGCGTGCGGCAATGGGAACCCGAGCCGTTCCGCTGGTTCGGCGTGCATCTGATGTACAAACTCTTGCGCATCGCCGATCAGCGCGAGGCCAAACTCGGCATCCCGCCATCGAAATTCGCAGCCTTTGGCAACTGGCTGACTGGGCGGCACTAGCCCCCAACGCCAGCCAGCCCGATCTACGCCAAACTCCCACGGAAAAACGCTAAGGTCCGATCCCAAGCCAGATCCGCCGCCGCCTTGTCATAACGCGGCGTGGAATCGTTGTGGAAGCCGTGGTTGACGCCCGGATAAATGAACGCCTCATACTTGGTCCCAGCGGCTTTCAACGCCGCCTCATAGGTGGGCCAGCCCTCATTCACCCGGGTATCCAACTCGGCATAATGCAGCAATAACGGGCACTTGATCTTCGCGACATCCTCAGCCTTCGGCTGCATCCCATAGAACGGCACCGCCCCGCCCAATTCGGGATAGGCCACCGCCGCCGCGTTCGACACCCCGCCACCATAGCAGAATCCAGTGATCCCGACCCGGCCGGTGGAGCCTTCATGCGCCATCATCCACTCAATCGCCGCGAAAAAATCGTTCATCAACTTGGTTGGGTCGACCGTCGATTGCAGCGCCTTGCCTTCCTCGTCATTGCCCGGATAGCCGCCGACGCTGGTCAACCCATCCGGGGCCAGCGCCAGAAATCCGGCCTTGGCCAGCCGCCGCGCCACATCTTCAATGTAGGGGTTCAGTCCACGGTTCTCATGCACCACCACCACGCTGGGCAATGTCCCCACCGCAGCCGAGGGCCTCACCAGATAGCCGCGCACATTGCCGTTGCCATTTGGCGAGGGGTAAGTGACGTAATCCGCCACAATATTTGGGTCGTTAAAGCTGACCTGCTCGGCCAAAGCATAATTCGGCGACATGATGTCCAAAAGTGCTGCCGCCGTCAGCCCGCCGACAGTAAACTTGGCTGCCTTATCCAGAAACTCGCGCTTTGAAATCCGGCCATGCGCGTAAAAATCATAAAGCTCCAGCAATTCCGGGTTGAAATCCTTTGCGGTCATTCGGGTCATCGCACGCTCCATGGTTATCAACATGAAAAATCTAGGCCACAGCCTGCATCTGCCCAGTCACGCTTGTGTGATCCGCACAGCTTTGGCGGCATCGCGCCAATTTGCCTTAAATTCTCATCCTCTGCGCTCAAACATCCCGGGGTGAGCCCGCAGGGCGAGGGGCTGGCCCCTCTGCGACATGACAGCCTCTCGCCCCGCCGCAAAACCTGAGCCAGACTTCTTCCATGCAAACCGCCAACCTGCCAAACCCGCTCAACCACCACGTCGCAGGCAAAACCCTGATCGTGTTTGACGGTGAATGCGTGTTCTGCCCGGCCTTCTTCCGTTTCATGCTGCGCCACGATTGTGTGCAAAAAATTCCACTATGCCACTGCGCAAAGCCCGCTCGGCCAAGCGCTTTACACCGCGCTGAACCTGCCTCTGATCGATTTTGGGGACCAACCTCGTGACCACCCACGGCGAGATCAACCAGCGCCTCGATGCCTTCGCCGCGGCAATGGCGGAACTGCCAAGCCCGTGGCGCTGCGCCCGCATCATCCGTTACCTGCCGAAAGCGCTAAAAGACGCGATCTACAAACCGATCGCCCGCAACCGCTACCGCATCTTTGGCCGCTGTGATGCGTGCCTGATCCCCGACTGTGTGTTGGCACTAGAACCTGCAGAGAAGCGGAAATATCCGGAAATTGATGAGAACAGGTGACAATCGTCGTAATTACGGTGGCTTAAGAGCTAATGAATGGCGGGAAGGGGTGCGCGCGGCAGAGTTGGCAGAAAGGCGGCAAATGGCCGGTGACGGTGCGTACATGGCAGTTTCCCCCATTGGCTCGCGGCATATAAGGCACCCTTTAAACGCTAGTAAAATAAAGGTTTTATGTTGGATTCTTGCTCAGTTTAAGCTGCCTTTTGGGGATTTTTGGGTGCCAGTACATGCAGATGGCGTTGCATGTTCGCCCAACCATTTGCATGTAGGATAAGGCATTGATATTCAAACGGAAAATCGCCGCGTTCGATGGAAGCTCGCTCGAGCAATATGCAACAGATTATTTGGCGGGAGCGTCGGATCTGCGTCATGCTTGTAGGAAAATCCATCCCTTGGTTTTGGACGAGTGAAATGTGGGTTTGAAACCGAAGCCGCCAATCGCGCAGGCCAAAGCATGCCCAAACAGACTCGCAGTCGCAATGGAGCTCTCAACCCTTTGCGGTCTTTCGCTCCTGCCGAATGCTGCGCGGCAACGATCCCAAAAGCGTTCCCTCTTTGTTGCCGCAGATACAAAAACTTCACGCCAGCATGCTGGGGCGAGGATCAGTATCACGGAACGCTAGAACCGGTCACTGTCGCGGAAACTCTCGAGCAGAGATCTGGCCCTCGCTCTCAGTTTTTCGTTGGCAGCAGTCTCCGCCAAGTTGGTAATGCGCGCTCCTACCGGCTCATAATCGACAAGCGACGCGATGTTCCTCCGCGCGAGATTGCCGATCTACTCGGGCAGAAAACCGAAAGCATGGCGCATCATTATTCTAGGAATGCGCGCCTTGCAGATAGCAACCGCAAGACCATTGAAACACTAGAGGTTGAGACTGAATGGTGAACAAAAGTTGTCAAACCTTTTCCCAAAACCGTCAAACCGTAAGAAAGGGCATTCAAAATACAAGCCGAATTTATTAGCAATAACAATGGGATGAAGTGGTGCCCGGAGACTGCAACGGATGGCAGTTTCCCTTGCTCTCGCTTGATGTCAGCATGTCTCGTTTCTCTTTTGGAAACATACTGTTGACAGTCTCAGACAGTCTTTCCGCGTGTCATGTGATGCCAATGCGTCCTAAGATAGAAGGGGGACACAAGGGTGGATTGAAAAAGGTCGCATACATGCGTGCAACGAACAGATTGACTGCCAAGGGCATCGCTGCGGCAGCCCAAGGAAAATACGCAGATGGCGGCGGCCTGTGGCTGGTGAAGCGTGAAGATGGCGGCGCGCAATGGGTTTTGCGGGTAACTGTTCACGGCAGGCGCAGAGAGATGGGCCTCGGAGCTTTTCCCGTTGTTACTTTAGCAGAGGCCCGCCGAAACGCGGAGGATGCGCGTTCAAAGGTGCGCGATAATGTTGATCCGATCAAAGACCGAACACGCCTGAAACGAGAGGCCGCCAGAAATCTGCACATTTTCAAAGATATTGCGAATGATGCCTTCGAGAGCCGTAAGGCTGAACTGAAAGGGGATGGAGTAGCAGGGCGTTGGTTCAGCCCGTTGGAACTGCATGTGCTTCCGAAGCTGGGCAAAGTGCCCGTCTCGGACCTTGATCAAATCGACATCCGCGATGCGTTGGCCCCAATTTGGCACAGCAAGGCTGAGACAGCACGCAAGGCGCTAAACCGAATTGGCATCTGCTTGAAGCACGCAGCCGCACTTGGTCTGATCGTGGATTTGCAAGCGCCGGATAAGGCCCGCGCCCTTCTGGGAAAGCCGCGTCACAAGCCCGAACACATCCCGTCTTTGTCGTGGCAGGACGTTCCCACATTTTATGCCAGTCTTGATGAAGGCAGCATTGCCCACCTTGCTTTGCGGTTTTTGATCCTTACCGGAATGCGCTCCGGCCCTGTCCGCTATCTGCACGAAGACCAGATGGTGGGACAAGTCTGGACCGTTCCCGCCGAGCAAATGAAGGGTTTGAAAGACGCGACGCAGGATTTCCGTGTGCCGTTGTCCCCTGAGGCTTTGGCAATCATCGAAGAAGCGCGGAGATTTTCCCGCGACGGATACCTGTTTCCAAGCGTGCGGAAAGGCGTGATTTCTGATGCGACCATGGCTCGGCTGATGGAACGCCGCGAGATGGTAGCCCGCCCACATGGGTTCAGGACAAGTCTGCGGATATGGCTGTCTGAGACCACCAACGCGCCCTACGAAGTGGCCGAAGCCATGTTGTCCCATTCTGTAGGTAACAAAGTGGCCAAGGCATACAACCGCACCGACTTTCTGGAACAGCGCGCGGTCTTGCTGACCCGCTGGGCGCAATTCGTTACCGGCAAGTCATCGGGGCAGGTTGTCCAACTGGCGGTGGGCAATGAGTGACAGGGAGCTTGCGGTGAAACAGGTTGCAACGGGCACCACCGTGGAAACCCGTTCTGACGCCATGTCATCCAGCACAACTATTCGGGTCGTCATCCCGCAAGTGGGGCCATGCGTAACCCCGGAGGAATTTGCAGCGGTCTTGGAAGCGCACCGAAGCGAAGAGTATCGGCGGCTATCTGATGTTGAGGCGTTCCTTCGGCAACTCTCCCCCGCGCTGGACGAAGCCGAACATCATCCGCTTTCGCAAGCGGCATATCTTCACCGTGCCCGAAAACAGATCGACCGGATACATGATTTGACGGCTGGCCTGCCCCCGGAACACACCGAGACCGTCCGGCAGGCGCTGGACCTCGCATTCGGGATCGGGATTGTCATGACCACATCCCGGCTTCGGGACCGACATCTTGCAGAAGTGGCGCGGGAGCATGTGATGCAACGGGCTAGAAAAGACGGAGGGCAACAACGGAGAGGGAAAGTCAAAACCGATACTTTTTTTCTTGTCGAGGCGATGAAGCGCTTGATCGAAAGCGGACAGACTGTTCGCTCGGCAGCTATTGTTCTATCGCGGCGTGATCCCAAGCATTTCGATCCGCTGCGAAAGGGGGTTGCGGCCAGCCCCGACGCTATACGGCAGAGATTTATTGCAAATTTGGCGGCGGAAAAAACTGGAAGGGATCAGTCCTAACCTTCCGGCGTGTAGGTCATCAAGAGATCATGAAACACTAATCAAGGTCTCATGATATGCACGCTAATCACCTTCCCGGCAAACTCGGTTCTGCCCGCGACGTGGCAGATTTCTACGGTATTGGTCTTTCGACCCTTTGGCGCTGGCTAAAGCTGGGCCTGATCCCGGAACCCATTCGCATCGGTCGCCGCACCTTTTGGGAGATGGCTGTTCTGGAACAGCACATCGCAAGCCTGCGCGCCGAACGCCCTGCAGCCTAAAGAAAACCCCGCCGCACAGGATGCGCAACGGGGTCGCTCAATCTGACTGGTTTGCAGGGTCGGATTTTAGCGCAAACTGGGCGTTTCCTCAAGCGGATTTGATAATTCCCAAAGGAAATCAAAATCATGACGATTGAAAGTAACCCTCGCGGGGGTATGAGCTATCATGTCCAGCACCCTGATGATGAAACCCGTCCTGTCTTTTTCGTTGTGCTGCGCCACAGCCGTGAACGGGACACACTTGAAGCCTTGATCCGGGCCGGTGCAGCGGGGTGCAGTTTCTACGATGACCCCGCGCCCCGCTGGGCATCTTCGATTCACCTCCTGCGCAAGCGCGGCATCAACATCGTCACCATCCGGGAGCCTCATGACGGCGAACATCCGGGCACCCACGCCCGCTATCAACTGATTTCGGTGGTGACGCGCGCGCAGCGACCTTGCGCGTCAGAGCCGAGCAATTTGCAACCCGTTGCAGAACTCGGTTTCCAAGTTCGCCAACTTACAAGGGTCGGGGTGTAATGATGAACGAGATTGAGAAAATTGATCACGCGTTGAGAAAGAATCAAGAAATTGGAGTTTTGGAAAAGTTAATAGTCTACCAGTTTATGAGCCGTGTCTGGCGTCGTTACCTCACCCCGTATGAAATCGCCGTAATGACATATTGTGTCGACCGCTCGGTTGGCTGGGGAAAAAATAATTTTACGGCGTGCCATGACAACATTCTTCGTGGCACCGATGACTATGCTGGCATTGGGTTGACCGAGCGCACCAATTACAAGACATTAAAATCTCTTGTGGAGATGGGTCTGATCACAAGAAAGAGCCGTCGAGACCGGGTGACGATAGTGGTGAATGTTGCTTGGCGAGCTGATGAATATTTAACACCGAAAAAGCTGGCCGCAGAGGACAACATAGTTAAGTTCCGACGATAATGCCGGATTTGGTACTCCTAGAACTGCCGGAGATGCAGTTACGACTGCCCCTTTGGCAGTTCTGAACTGCCTGACAGGCACACTGAATACAGTAATAGGAATACAGTATTTTAGAATACCATAAAGACTCCTAGCCGGAGCCGCTGCTTCGCAGCCCTCCGGCGCACTGTTCGAAGAAACAGGAAAAGTTTCGCCGGGAAGAAAGCCTCCTCACCCCCAACCCCCGCTCCTCCGGCAAAACCCGTTTAGCCCGGTGTAATGCCCCGTTCATCAAACGAAAGCCAATTCCCTTGCACAACTTGAGTATCCCAATAGCCGCTCTCTACCTCGCCACCGGAGCCTTCTGGTGGCGGCGTATCGTCTTGCCCGGCCCAACGCGGGGCGAACCCGAAGATTGGCGTGTGTACCTCGCACATTCCGCCCAGCGCGGTGATGTCACGCTGTTGATCGCCAAGGGCACGTTTGTGGTGCTTTGGCCGATTGTGTTGGCCCTTGGCTGGGTTGCGGCGCGGATTGGCTAGCTGAGTCAATTCGCGCCATCTACGCAGTTTTAGGTCATTCCAACCCATTCGCGGCTTGGACCGCTGGCTCAGTCGCTGACACAATTTTTGGCTGTCGTACATCCTAACATATCGTAAGGCTCCCTTAGCGTTGCGCTCCGGGCGTCAGCGGGCGGTGCAGTGCGGGCTGCGGCACTTCGCGGCAGGTTTCTAATGACAGATAGTCAACCGCCAGCCTCTGGTTTCGGTTAGGGCGTAATTTATAATAGTGTTTATTTTCAAATGCTTACTGTGCTAATCTTGGCTATCGAAACCCAAGAGAGATAACCCATATGCTTCCCCACGACCTTCGGGCCTACGTCGAAAACATCGACCCGCTCCTGCCGCGCTGTCGCAGGATGGAACTTGCGATTGGGGTGGGGGTCGGGCTTGGCAACGCGCTTTACGGCTCGCAACAGCAGCACTGGCTGGAATGGCTCGATGATCATGCAAGGCGCGAAGCCGAGGGGGTCGCTGGCCATCGGCCCCGGACTGCGGCGTTCATCTATAATCGGATCATGTGCCCGCCGATGCTCTACTGGCTGGCCGAGGGGGCAGGGGTGCCGGAGGTTTATCTTGATCGCGCCTTTGCCGCTGTCCTGGATGTTCCGCCGCGTCCCGCGTCTCGATGTGCTGCACTGCGCTGGGTCATTCCATGGGCAACGGTCGAGTTCGCGTTGCTGAACGGCGGCGATGCCCGCTAGGTTTGGACCGGATGTTGCAGTCAACTCGGCCAATGTGAAGGCAGATTTGCAACCCGTTGCAGCGGGAGGATGAGCATATCGCGCCCTGTTTCCGGGAACTGCACAGCGAATTGCAAGTAGTTGCGCGGAAGTTCCGCAGGTAATGAAATGTCGTCTTGACGCTTTTCTGTGCCTGACGCTTGGGCCGACTAGCAGTGCTGCCAGCGTTACGCGATCATTTTTGCAACGCGTTGCAACTTTTCCTCTACCGTCTCCGGCATCCCGACGCCCCGCCATAGTGCCGGGAGCAGTTGCTGTTTTGTGCGGCATCCTGCACAAGATGGAAAACGCAGAATGCAGGGGGCGCGGACATGCCGACACTTGATTGGATTGGCAAACAGGCCGTAGTCAACCATCATCGCGAGGTGCCCTATCGGCTGATCCACTGTGACGCGGCGCTGTCTGAGGGCGACCCCGAGGCGGGCAACCTTCTGGTGCAGGGCGATAATCTTGAGGCGTTGCGGGCGTTGCTGCCCTACTACGCGCGCAAGGTGAAGTGCATCTACATCGACCCCCCTTACAATACCGGTAATGAAGGCTGGGTTTACAACGACAATGTGAACTCGCCCGAGATGCGGGAGTGGCTAGGTAAGGTGGTCGGCAAAGAGGCCGAAGACCTGTCGCGCCACGATAAATGGCTTTGCATGATGTATCCGAGACTGCGGCTTCTGCGCGAGTTTCTGCGTGATGATGGCGTGATTTTCGTTTCATTGGACGACAACGAGGCTGCGCACCTTGTTCCGCTAATGGATGAAATCTTTGGTCGGTCCAACTGGGTTGGAACGATTGTTTGGAAGAATGTAACGGACAACAATCCGACAAACATCTCAATAGAGCACGAATACATTGTTTGCTACGCACGCCGTAAGGCTGATCTTGAGCCGGTCTGGAAGAGCCGCACTTCACCCGTTCGAGAAAATATGATTGAGGTCGCTCGTGATCTGATTTCTCAGTTCCCAGATGAATTGCAATTAAATGATCTGAAAGTGGCCTATCGCCAATGGTTTAGAGAACAAAAGCCGTATCTGTGGCCTTTTCAAGAATACGACGAAATTGATCATGGCGGCATATATACGGGTAGTAGGAGCGTTCACAACCCCGGAAAAGATGGCTATTTTTATGATATCCCCCATGAACTGACTGGTAAGCCAACAAAGAAGCCTCTCATGGGCTATCGCTTTCCCGAGGAGACCGCGAAAGACCTTCTTGCGCAGAAGAGATTCATTTTTGGAGCCACCGAAGACAAGATTGTCGAATTGAAACTTTATATTGAGGAATGGAAGGCAAAGCTGCCGAGCCTAATTGAGTTAGATGGCAGGCGGGGGCAAAATGAACTTAAGGCTATTCTCTTTGAAAAGAAGCGGTCTTTCGACACACCACCTAAGCCAGTCGAATTGGTAGCGGATTTGATTAGCTTTGTGGCAGGTGATGGCGATTTAATTCTGGACTCCTTTGCCGGTTCTGGGACTACGGGCCATGCCGTGCTGGACCTTAACAAGCAGGATGGAAAAAGTCGTCGTTTCATTCTGGTGGAAATCAACCCTGACATAGCGGCAGATGTTACTGCCGAACGCTTACGGCGGGTCATCACTGGCCACGACAAGGGTGGCGACCCCGCGAAGCCCGTGGAAGGATTGGGCGGCGGCTTTCGCTTCTGCCGTCTTGGCGTGCCGCTGTTCGATGAGTTTGGCGACATCGCCTCCGAGGTGACATTCACCGACCTTGCCGCCCATATCTTCTTTTCGGAAACCGGCGTGCCCATCCCGCACCGGGCGCAATCGGAATTGTTGGGCGTCCACCAAGGCCGCGCAGTGTATTTGCTGTATGATGAAGCTAACCTACAGACGCCGCGCGAAGCGTCCGGCAATGTGCTGACGCCAGACAGGCTTGCCTCTCTGCCACGGCCCCCAGAGGGCTTCGCAGGCGTGCTGGTTATCTATGCCGAGGGCTGCACAGTGTCTGCCGACCGGCTGCGAGCGGCGGGTGCCGTGTTCAAGCAAATCCCCTATCAGATTGCGGGGGTATGAGATGGCGGCGGTGAATTTTTGCATTACACGGGGGTATTAGATGGCTGCGGTGAACTTTGCATTGCGCAGCTATCAGAACGAGGCGTTGCGCGCCCTGCGGACCTATCTGCGCAAGGTGGTGCGCATGGATGGGGTGGCGAACAACCCCGCCAAAGCCGCCTTCACCGATGTGGCAGAAGGCAACTATTGGCCCGCACCCTTAGTGAACGAACAGACGCCCTATGTCTGCATCCGTATCCCGACCGGCGGTGGTAAGACGATTGTTGCGGCTCATGCAGTGGGTGTTGCGGCGAAGGAATACCTGCAAGCCGACAACCCGATGGTGCTGTGGCTGGTGCCCTCGACCGCCATTCTTGATCAGACGCTGAACGCTCTGCGCAATCTCGATCACCCTTATCGGGCTGCGCTTGCCACTGAATTTGGCCGCAACCTGACGGTCATGACCGTGGCCGAAGCCTTGTCCCTATCGCGCCCCGATGCAACGGGCGGTGCCTGCATCATCGTGGCGACGATTCAGGCGTTCCGTGTAGACGATACGGCAGGCCGCAAGGTCTATGCCGATGCCGGGGCTCTGATGGATCATTTCAGCGGTCTTGCCCCCGAGCAGATTGCGCGGCTGGAAAAGGTTGAAGGCTCTGACCGGCCCGTGGCGTCACTTTGCAACGTGTTGCAACTGCACCGCCCCATGGTCATCGTGGATGAAGCGCACAACGCGCGCACGCCACTGTCGTTCGAGACGCTGAAACGCTTTGACCCCTCGATCATTCTGGAACTGACCGCAACGCCGCAACTGACCAAGGATGTGGCGAACGAGGTCTATCCTTCCAACGTGCTGTTCCACGTCTCTGCCGCTGAATTGAAAGCCGAGGAGATGATCAAGCTGCCGATCAGGCTGAATACCGATGCGGATTGGCGCAAGGTTATCGGTCAGGCATTGGATTGTCAGGCCGGGCTGGAAACGGCGGCAGAGGCCGAGCGTGCCGATACCGGCGAATACATCCGGCCCATCATTCTGTTTCAGGCACAGGCAAAGTCAAAGACCGACCCGCATCGCCTCACGCCCGAGGCGGTGGTGCAGTTCCTGACAGATGATAAACGTATCCCGCGCAATCAGATTGCCATTCACGCAACCGGCCATGCCGAGTTGGACGCCATTGCCGACATTGCATCGCCTGACTGCCCAGTTCGCTACGTGGTGACGGTGCAAAAGCTGCGCGAGGGCTGGGATTGCCCGTTCGCATACATTCTGTGTTCGGTGGCAGAATTGAACTCGCCCACGGCGGTCGAGCAAATCCTTGGCCGTGTGCTGCGAATGCCAAAGGCGCGACGCAAAACCCGCGATATGCTAAACCGCGCTTATGCGTTTGTGGCATCCAACAGCTT
Organism: Cypionkella sp. PAMC25878; assembly: GCF_058135695.1. NCBI lineage: Bacteria > Pseudomonadati > Pseudomonadota > Alphaproteobacteria > Rhodobacterales > Paracoccaceae > Cypionkella > Cypionkella sp. PAMC25878. Next base: position 2,433,626 of record NZ_CM176871.1, read on the forward strand.
TCAGACTGTCGCGGAACGCCTGAAAGATGGCCTCGTCGATGGTGCAGGTTTTAACCGGCTGGAAGCCGAATTGCTGGTCAAGCAGCATGGGGCTTTCGAGTTTGAAGACGAACGCGCAGACTACATCCACAAGTCAGATGCGCTGCCGCACGCCCCCAGCGCCTCGGCGGAGGCCGTTGTGGCTGCGATTGAGAAGCTACCACCTTCGCTCAAGTTGCGCGTGCAGTTCGACCCGGAAACGAGGGAAATCGGCGTGCTGCGCGCCCTGTCGCGCGACGAGCGCAATCTGATGCAACTCGCCTTCGCCAAAGTGCAGGGTGCAGAGAGGGTGATTGACCGGCTGTTCATCAAATCCAACCGGATACAGGCGAGCGAAATGCCCGAGGGTGAGAAGCCACCCTTCCTCGTGCCCCGGCTGTGCATCCGTCGCCAAGGTCTGTTGGAACTTTTCGGGCCGGACCATTTCCTTGATCTGCCTTGGAACCTTGCCGATTGTGACCCCACGCTTTTTGCAACGCGTTTCAATATTCATGCCGACACGCGCGCCGGAGAGATTGACGTAACCGATGCCGGACACATGCAGATCGCCTTTGTCGGCCAGTTGCACGATCAGCTTTCGATGGCAATTCAGGAAGCGGCTTGGACATTGCCCCGGCTGGTGAACTGGATTGACCGGGGCATCCCGCACCCTGATGTGACCAAGCCAGCTGCGCGGGTGTTCATCCAGCGTGCGCTTGAAGCGGTGATGCAGTCGAAGGCTTACACCTTGGACCAGCTTGCCCGCTACAAATACGAGGTGCGGCGCGCGCTCACCGAAGAAATCCAATCTCTGCGCGCCCAGCGCGAGGAAGGGAATTTCAAAGCCCTCTTTGCCGTGGATACGGCGAGTTTCGAGACAAGTTCCGATTTGGCACTACTGTTCGATGAACAGACCTATGCCTACAACCAGCCCTACCGAGGGGCGCGGACCTTCAACAAGCATTACTTTCCGATTATCGGCGACCTAAAGCCTGATGGCGAAGAATTCCGCTGTGCGGTTTTTCTGGACGAGCATCCGGGGGTGCGTTTCTGGGTCCGCAATGTTGATCGCAAGCCCAACGCCTTCTGGCTGCAACTATCAGGTGGACGCTTCTATCCTGACTTCGTGGCCATGCTGACCGATGGCCGCATTCTTGTAGTCGAATATAAAGGTGGGCATCTCGCCGAGGAAGCGAAGGAAAAGCGGATGATTGGGCAGCTTTGGGCAGAAGCCAGCGCGGGGCAATGTCTGTTCGACATGCCGATGGCAGAAGATTTCTCGAAGTTGATTGCTGTCTTGCCTGCAAATTGACGGGCAGGCTGTCCACGTTGCAGACACTATGTTCTGAGTTCAGCCTTCTCCACGGTTGTCTAAAAGACCGTTCCTCTGGCACGATAACAGAGCACAGCCACCATAGGGCGATCATCAAATGAATGATTCTGAACGGGCTACGGATTCGCTGCAGAAACAAGTCAACAATTCCTTGCCAGCGTTCATTCTCCGTTCTCTATGTCGGAACATTGAGAAAGAGCCCTCGCTTTACATGGAATCATTTAGCGCCGCCGTGGCGGGTGAACCCGAAGACGGAGCTGCAGCTTACATCGCCACTCTTATATCCGAAATACCCAAAGATAGTGGGCTTAACGACCATTGTTTTGGGATGATGTGTGAGTGCGCCGATAGTCTTGTGACGAAGGAAAACTACCAAGGAGCCTATTTCATCTTGGCGCACGTCGTGAACTTGGCGGTTGATAGAATTCCTCCGAATGATATCGAGAAGCTAGCTGTAATTAGAGATAGTTTTTTCGTTGAATATGCGCTTCGTGTGACCCGCCGTGATGATTTGGATTTGGACAAAATTGAAATTGGCCTCACCCGGCTTGAGGCGGAGGCGGCTACTTCCAGTCTGAAAGCGATTGCCCGCGCAGCGCTCAAATCGTTACGTGGCAGTCGGAAAAAGACGGAAAAACAATTTTGGGGATGGTTGCTCATTTGTACAACAGTCTTACTCGGCATCGCGTTTTCTCTGACTCCCAGTTGAGTTTGGGTCTTGGCGCTTACCCACTGCAGAAGGCCAGAGATTGCTCGACCAATGCGTGTCGAATCGTAGATTTAGGAAAATACTTCTTGTAAATCAGCGGCTTGAACTCCGATTTGCTACATCCGGCAACCCTCGCTAGAGTGGGGCGATACTCTGGTGACCGATGTGGTATGAACAGCTATCTGACTATAGCTCAACAAGTTCTTCGAGAAGTGCGGCGACCATTGTCGGCGCGCTCTATTTTACGGTTGGCCTATCAGCAAGGCCTAGTGTCGGCTCATTTATTCGGCACCACTCAGCACAAGACTATGCAGGCACGGCTCAGCGAGGACATTCTTCACGGTCGTGAGAAAAGCTACTTTTTTCGTACAGAACCCGGAAAATTCTTCCTGCGAGAATTTCTCAGTGACGCAAGTATACCAGCCGTCTATCGGCGGGAAATGCGGGCGCGGCGCAGAACCAGAGACCTTCTTCGAGGACCAGCGCTTGCACTTTCTAAGCGCTTTCTTAAGGGGCTTTCCATTCTGGGTGGGCAAAACCAGCATGCCGCAATGCTGGACGAACTAGGTCGTACCGATCAGTTTGTTTATGTTGAGCCGAAGGCCGTACCCGGCGATCTGGCGTTACTTTGGTCCATAGCGACCGTTCGCAGAGACAACTACGTTCTGACTTATCGAACCGGACGCTACCGTGATGATCGAGATACATTCGCGCAAATGCGGTCTATCTGCTTTGCCAGCTTGGTGCTGGAAAGCGACCAAACGCTATTCGACATGAAAGGTCTTGGTATTGTTGAAGCAGCACTCACAGCTGTATCAACAGACCTCAATGTGCCGGTTGATCACCAATTTGATCCAAACTCACTTTCGGCAAGCTTTTCGTCTCAGTTCAGATGCTTGCTCTCAGACACTGATCGGCCTGCAGAGGTCTTGGCCGTAGTTGAGATATTTGCACCTGACTGGTTCGAACCAGCACAAAGCCGACTTTCAATAAACGATTTGCATTGGATGGATCTGGAGGCTCCTACCAACAACATGAACGACTTCGACCCGTGGTCCCGGTCGCTTCTTCAGAAGTGCTTTAATCGTGGGATGGGTAATGGCGGTCAGGGGCGGAACATTAATCATTCCGTCGCTTGAAGCGGCTTACCTCAAAGCCGCAATCGAGTCGGGGAAAAATGAACACGCAAAGCGTGCACTCCAAGCTGTTTGCAAACTATACTGGCAGGGTGCGAGACTGAACTCTGTCGATCTCAACGGCTTTGAGACGACCGTTTTGGGAGCCCTTTCCCGAGGTAACTCCGACGAAAAAGTTCGGCGTTGGGCGCTGAGTGCCTTGGCACAGTTCGGCAGGCAAGCAAGCAGTTGGGAGGCGGTAATCTCTACGCTAGTCAGCCATCAGCATGAACCACAGGTAATCTCCGCAGCTATCGCCGCCGCTTTCAAACTGAAGCCAAATACGGCGCATACTGAACTCAATGCCTTAGCTTTTGTATCCCCTGAGTTCTTGGCGCTTTCTGCCCTACAATCGGTTACCGCCAGCAAGCTGAAGGGTGAGTTCCCCAAAATCGACGTCGACTGCGCGACCGCCACAAATCTGAAGCTTGCACTGATACTTGTTGGCCTTGAAAAGGCTCCGAACAATCTGTTTGACCCGCGCTTTGGAAATCACGAGCTCGTACGCGCGCTTGGAGGGCATCACGAACCGTTAGTATCTCAGTACTCGATCTGGGCGGCTGCTGAAAATCCAAATCTTTCCGCAAAAGACCTCGGAATCGACCCGTTTAGTATCGAGAGCAGGCCCGTTAACATTCGTTCATATGTGTATAGACTTTATGCGTCAGAAAGTGACTGCTCTGATACTAGGCACCAGCTCATCGAGTTAGGTAGCCAAGACCAAGAAAAAGAGGCTCGCATCGGGTGCGCCATCGGCCTGAGAGACTCTTGGTATGACGGCGTGGAACCGCTCGTTGTGGACTGGTATTTTTCTGAGGCGGATGAGGAAGTTCGTGGCTATCTGCTCGAACATTTGGTCCGGCAAGCTGAACGCGGAAGCGGATACAAAGAGCTGGCGATTGGTCTTTATGAGAGCGCTGAGAATGACAAAGGACTCAGGGAACTTATGAGGGCAGCGGCAGCAGGTCGGAACGATTTATTTAGGGAGTTCCGCAAGATTGACTATCAAGAAGATTTCGGATTGTTCAACGCATCGGGAGATACCTACGTGAGTAACACCACCACCAACAACAACGCGATAAACATCAATAATAGCGGCTCGATTGGTCAAGCTGCTGTCTCCGGCTCCGGGGACGCAACGAGCTCGGGTGCAGCGCAGTTGCTATTGAAAGCAGATTTTAACGATATCGTTCAACAAGTTCGGGAACTTTTGAACGCCAGTCCGCTAAGTGCTGAGCTGCTGTCCCAGACGAATGCGCATCTCGATGCGGCGGTAGTTGAACCTTCGCCGGAAAAGCTCGGCTTGGCAGTTGGATTTTTGGAGAAATGCAAGGACGGATTAAACGCCCTAGATGGGATGGCGGAAACTGCGGCTAAGTTGGCCGGGCGTATCGCGCTTTTGTTGGCAGCAAGCGGGGTAGTGGGTTAGTCACTGTGGGGGCTGGAACACGATGTCGGTCAAAGCAAAGTCACGTACTTCGCCCTTTTCTACATCCAAACCTTGTAAGAACCATTGAGATCCCGAGTGCCACTCGCTTTCGCCAAACCAGATATGGTGAGGCAAAACTTGGCGTGTCGATGTGTCGCCGCGCCAGTTTTTGTAGGCGAAGACAATCTTCTGGTCGGCCTTGCTGAATTCCGCCACGTTGGCCTCCATCCGTGTCATTGACCCATTTGCCGTTCATGCCATGTGAAGGACAACCCGACAAGACCGACCAAGTAGAGACCATGACTTTAGGCGATCAAACGTAAGCCATCACATGCGTTTGATGAACGCCTTGATGATGCAAAGCACCGGTCAAAATCAGCGCTGCTGCCTATCACTGTCTTCATATCATTGCTTTGCTACCCCGCGAAGATTTCCGTGCAGAAGCTAGCGGGCAGTTGTTCAGAAGCCACCGTGCCGCAACAGGCGTGAGGTAGTGCTGAGCCTGCCTTTGGAATTGAGTGCGTAAGTATCCATCTGACGTCAGAAACGCTGACGCGGTGGACGTGCGGGGGATAGCTGGGGGGATTGATACTGTCCAATTAAAGCTATGCTTTTGTTATTATTTTGTTTTTTTAATATAAATGGTGCCCGGAGACGGAATTGAACCGCCGACACGCGGATTTTCAATCCGTGAGAGTATTTCCGGCAAGTAATTGCAATAACGTCGCTAAATGGCCCTTTTCTGGTTCACCGATTCACCTCAGATTCACCTCGTTTCTAAATGACCATCTTTTCCATCACGCTTTTCGTGTTTTCGTCGTCTTGGAACAGGTGACCATAAACGCGCAAAGTGAACGCCGGGTCATTGTGGCCCACCCACGTTTGAAGCTGTTTCAGGTTCGCGTCAGCGGCGATCAATCGGGAAGCGTAGGCATGGCGGATGGCATGAAATCCGTGGAAAGGTACAGCTTCGATATTGTCAGGATCGGCCTTAGCCAATTCATTCGCGCGCGCCACCAGAGGCTTCAACATCCTGTTGTAGAGGTTGTGATACTGCATCGGCTGACCGCTCGCTGTGCTGAACACCAGATCGCGCTTATGGGCTTTCAGGGCGGCTCTCATAGGCTCAATAAGGCCCGCGTTGATTGGGATGTTGCGGACTCCGTCTATTGACTTGGTGCCTCCGACTTCACCCTTTTCCGCAGCCCGCTGACGAATCTCAATCAGGCCCTTTTTCTCGTTGAACGATTTGCGGGGGAAGCCGCGCGCCTCCGAGATACGGACTCCCGTGTGTATCAGGAGGTACGCAAGCGGGCGATACAACACCCACGCATTGCGTCGGGTCTTGTTCTTGTCGGTGGCGAGACTGTCAGCCGCTAAGAGTAGGCTCTTGATCTGGCGGGGGGTGAACACCGCGTCCAAGCGGTCAGCGCGTTCAGCGGTCTTTTCAGCGCGTGTGCGAACGATTGTAACCGTACTGCCCGGAACAGCGGCGATGTACCCCCTCGCCACCGCAAACTTCAACACCGCCCGCGTGAGCCTCAGGACTTCCCGCCCGGACCGTGACGACAGGTTATTCTTGTGAGTCATCACCCGGTCACGGATTGCTTCTATGTCCGCTTCGGTGATCGTGCCGAGTGTGCCGCCCTTATCCGCAAAGTAGGGGAGGGCGTGGTTCGTCAGATAATCGGTGTAGGTCCGCAGCGTTTGGGCCTCTAGCGGCTCTTTACCATTGTGACCAACTTTGAGGGCGTAAAGGTAGTCTTTCGCCACGTCCAGAAAGGTCAGCTTGGTGACATGAATTTCTGCCTTGGCTTCCTCTTTCGCTTCATGCTTGAGGTGCATCGCATCCGAGAACTTCTTGGCTTCCTTTTTTAGCGCAAAGGTTTTCTGCTTAGCTTTTCCATCTTCTTGCCAGCGTGCATAGTACACGTTGAACTCTTTGCCCTTGGCGTCAAGTTTCGTTTTCGTCAGAACATACGCCATAAATTCACCTCATGATTCCGCGTGTCGGTGTGGTGTAAGCGGTTTATGCTTCAAGAGCAATAGGGCAGGGCGCTACAGGCCTCTGACGACGCTGACGCGTCCGAGCAGGGCGGGCCTCCTGACGCCGCTTGACCCAGCGTCACTTCGGTGCAAGGCTGACATACTTACTATTCCAGTTAGTTCCAACTCCCAACCGCCCAGAAGTACCTCCCCGGTGCTCTGGGCGGTTTTTTCATACTCGCCTCACACATCCTCACACAGACCCAACACGCGCTCCAGCATGCTGATTCAATGGGCGTGGTGGTGTTGGGTTTTTGGATTTTGGGGGTGTGGAATTGATGCCTCGACAGGGTGGTGAATTGAAACCTGTACGCGTCAGCGTGAATAACCCCCGATCAAATCAACACCAATAATCCCATTTCCCCGGAGTAACTCGGCTTTTGAACCGTTCTGTAGCGGTTTTTGACTTTCATCACGGTGCAAGCTATAAATAGGCAAGCCATAAATAAAGGTATCGGGACAACAAAATTGACACATATCATCTCACAGGTAAAAATCGCGGAGGTTCTAGGGATCACGGAAAACACCGTAGCAACTCGAATGAGTTCCGCGCCGAATTGGCGGGACGGGCCATTGAAATTCTATCATACATCGGAAGTATTCGTGTGGTGTAATAAGTACACACGTGGACGCGCAAAAGCAATTCTGGACGCGTCAGACGAGACCGGGGAACTGTATGTCGGATCAGAATCAATTCCGCTTGGAAAATCCTTTGAAGTCGCAGCAACAAATCTTTTCTCCGATGGTGTGAACGTTGCAAATCGCATCCAGCACGTGCGAAATACTTTCACCTCGAACCTTGCGTTCTGTGATGGAAGCCGCGCGTATTGGCCTCACATTGAAGCACTGCGGATCAAGCTTTTGCTTAACGGCGGCATTCAACGCTTCATCCTTCTGGACGAGCGGGAATCCCTTCCAGAGTGGACGGCTTTCACCCCGGCCTTCGCACTTCTGAATTCTCAGATCGGCCCGCGTGAGCTGGAGTCAGTGCTTAGGTGGGCAGCATGAGTGCATCTTACCTCAATCAAATCAGGGGCTTGGTTTTATCAAATCAACGCGCGTTGCTGTCGGTATACCGCTGCGCAGATGGCAATGAGACGAACATCCTAAAAATTATGGATGACGAGTCACGGCTGACCGGAATCTTGAAAGCGGTGACTCGACTGAAACGGGATCAAGTGGAAGGTGTGCTGAGTCGAATGCCAGCGCCCGCAATTCACCGTCAAGCTAATATGAATGATGTAGAGGCCGTGCTTATGGCCCGCCGATGCGCGATAGGATACTAATATGGACGATCAAGCGAAACTAGCCTTCATGCACCATGTAGACTCTTCCCAATTCCTAACTGAGAAATTCAAGCACATGGTGGACAAGGTCAATCTCGACGCAAAGCGCTTATTCGGCATGGAATTGACGCCCGACGAGGTCCTTGACCTAAACGAGTGCAAGTTGGGAGTCTTTGGGTCCGCGTTCGAGCAGGAAGCTTACGAACGTGAACTAGAAGCGCATCCAAAATTTGCCACTATCCAGCGTGAAAAACGGATTGCTTCCGGTGATCTGGATGAACGCGCGAAGGCAATCGCAGAGTGCTTGGAAGAAAAGACACCGATGCGGCGAATGATTGCCGCGCGGAAGCTGGGATTAAAAGACAGCCCCGCACCCGTCAGTGCGAACATGAGCAAAGAAGATCGCATCAACGCCGTGCTGGCGATTCCAGCGGCAAAGCTGGCGGATCGTATCGCGCTTGCTAGATCGCTAGGATTAGCGTGATGCGTCTTGGAGTAGGCCTAGGCCTCACACACCCCCGCCCTGCATCACCACCACCGCCGGAGGTGCAGCAATGACCCCGCTTGATCACGTGGCCAAGCATAATTTGGCAGCTAAAATCGTTAACGAGAATCTGGACGTTACCACGGTATTCTCAGAACCAACCCTCGCCGGAACCCGTGAAAGCATTTTTGGCGGTTACATCCAAGATGAGGACTACGCCGCCTTCCTCGAGCAAGTGCGAACGACTGCAGCCGCAGTCAGTTTGAAGGCCGGATATACAGCCGCTTGGAAAATAGCGAATGGACAGTACTAAAATGAAAGCAAAAGCAATGAACCAATCTACCAATATCAAAGCAGACGGCAACCCCGCCACAATCCGCACAAAGGCACCACTGCGCCGCGCAATGGACACCAGCGCCAGCCCCGCCGTGGACCGCGTAAAACCTATCGCCCGCGTCTATATGACCAATGAGGCGATCACAGAGCTATGTGTTGTCGTCGTGCTGGGCGGGATCGAACCCAACGCAGTGTTCGGGCAGACTGTGGATGGCGCGCGCACTTCTATTTTTGGCGGTAGTATCCTCGAGCAGGATCACCCGGCAGTTCTGGCGCGTATGCAGCTTGCGGTGACCAACGCACAGAAGGCGGCGGGGCAATGACAAACCACATTGTGGGGCGAAATATGCTGACCCCAAAAGCCCCGACGCTCTCTGAGATCATCGGTTTGATCAAATCGACGTGTAAGCCCCCCGCGCAATTCTTTGCCGCGCCCGACGAATACGGGAACCGCATTTGCGCGTTCGGGGGGAAGTGGACGCCTGCTGAATACAAGGCTGTCCTTGATCGGCTTTTGATCCAATGGTGACGCCGTCGATTAAAACCCTCCCGTTCGGGCTGTCGCTGATTTGTAGTGAGATCAAGGCCTCAGGCAAACACTACGCCGCGTTCTTCACCGTGGAAGCGGTGGACGGTTCGCGGGGGGTGCTTGTAGGGCCTAGCGGCTTGCGCGTCAGCGCTGCGGAATACGACTTGATCCGTCAGGCCTGCCCCCCTCCAGAGGGGCCGAGTCAAGAGCAGCTTGCGACGTGGCGGCTGCAACGCCGCGCGGGACGCGACGATTAATAGAATAGGCTGGGGGTGGTCCTGAGCTACCCCCAGCCGTGGCGTCGGACATGCTCCAGCCGATGCCCAAGGCCTCCAGCGATTAGCCATGCGCTGGAGGCCTGCACTATATAGTGCGGTCAGTGATCGCCGCGACGAAGCGCGGACACCTCAGACAGTGCCTCGCCCACCGCGTCGAACTGTACGAGCCAAGCAAGCTCGTTGCTGTCGGTGTCCTCCAGCATCGTTAACGCTGCGAGTTGGTGGGTGGTTTTGATCAGGCGGCTTTGTGCCTCGAACATTTTCTCTTCCATCGCTCTATCTCCATACGTGGTTACCGTGTGGACGTTATGACACAATGTTTTCGGGGCGGCGAGTCTTTTCTACAGCGTTTTCAATGGGTTGAGGTAAGCCAAACCTTACCAAATGTCACGCAGAATTGCCCGGTGTTGTAAAAATGTTCGGTAAAAAACCGTTGTGTTCGGAAAATTGACAATGAAAGCCAATGTGATATGCGTTGCTTACACCTGTGATGCCGAAAGCTTCGAATCACCTCAGGACTACTTTAGCAGATAGAGCGTCGTCTTCAAGCGCAAAACAACAGAAAGAGAAATAAATGTACGTCACGAAAAAAGACATCGAGTCAGCCCTGCGGGTCGGAAAAACAACCTTCGCAAGCTTCCTCACGATGACAAATAACGGCGAGTTCCGCCCGCGCCGTTTCAAGATCGGCGATGAAAACGTAACGATTTACGAGCTTGATAAGGCCGCGCGCTTTCTGGCGCGTCATTCGTTCCGGTTCGACGCTGAGGCGGAGACGAGGTTGCAGTCCAGTGCGTTCACGCTGGAGGGCCTACTGGAGGCGTATAAATCACGCATGCTGGCGAAAGACCAAGCCGACCTCGACGCACACTTGGCGGGTGCGTAATGGTTGCCGCTGGTATTTCAAAACCTCGTGTGGACGGGGTCAATCCATCTCGCGGACCGCGCGATGAGGCTCTCGACCTACTAACCCAATTCCGGCGGAAATTGAACGGGATCAAACGAGAACAATTGAAGACTCCCGAGACTTCCGACCCCGCGCGGCTGGCCGCATTGGAAGCGCGGCTGGTACTGTTGGAAGCCGAATGGCGCTCTCTCTCAGAGCAGGCGCGAGCGTTCCGGGTGACTCCAAAAACGGACAAGCCACATAATCCGCTGCCCGTCGGCTGGGGTGCATAGTGCCGCGCAAGGACAAATCAAAACAGGACCCCGCCGTGATCAAAGCGCGTCAGTTGAAGTGGTTACATGCACGCTGGAAACGGGAAGCCATGACAGCGGAACATATCGCAGATGAGCAAGAACTGCTTGATGTCGATATTCTCACCTCGATTTACGTCCGCGAACTTGAAGCAAACGATTGGGCAATTCCAGACTGATGCCCCGAAAAGAAAAGAGGCCAGCGTGACGAGCGCTGACCTCTAAAATGCAAGACGGGCGCTGAAACACCCGTGGGCTACTCGGAACAATATAGCCCAGAACAATGTAAAATGCAAATGCAAGAAGGCTACAAAATGAAGCACTACAAAGCACAAAAGACCAACGCGGACTCGATCCAAGACGACCCTAAGTTTATGGCCGAAGTGATCAGCTTAGCTGAAAGGTGGGCGGCCAAACATCCCAACGGCCAGCCACCCATTGATCCTTTCAAAGGGCTGCGCCCAAAGGCCCCTCAGGAAGCCCCCGATCGCCGTGACCCGTTGTCGGGGGACACAGATTCAACACTGCATGATGCACATATCAGCGGACCCGATAGCCCGGAATGGCAAGCATTGCTGGCGCGTCCTATGACCTTGTTCCTACCGAAGAACATTAACAAAGACGCTAAGCAGTACGACTGGAAAAACAGTAAGCCGCATGCGCTGCGTGAATGGCTGGACGGCGTAGAAGGCGCATCTCTCGCCACCCACGCCGAACGCAAGGTGAAGGGGTTCTATCCTATTGTGTTCGGGGAATCCGCTACCAGCAGAGAGCAGGGGTTTTCTCGCCGCACCAAAGAGGGCATGAAAACAGTCGAGTTCGTGTTGGGAGATTTCGACGCGGGCGATGAATATCAAGCGGCGCTTGATGCCGCGAAGGCTGCAGGCTGGGCTTGTATTGGCTACACTTCATTTACTCACCGGAAGCAGCACAGCACCGAAAAGCGTAGCGTGGTGCTCAATAAACTCAAAATTGCACGGGACCCAACCGACGACGAATTGAAAAACTTCCTGCAGCAAGAAAACAAGCTGCACCAGCATATCATAGACTCGGTTAAGATCGTGACGCAGTCCGAGCACACCGGGGCAGGCGTTCACATAGTTTTCAGCCACGACCCGATTCAAAAATTTCGCTTGATGCATCCACTGGCGGAGGCTCAGACAATCACGGAGCTTGACCCAAGATCACACGAAGACTCGATGGACCTCTACGGACGAAAAGTTCGCGCACTGTCAGAGAAACTGGGCCAAAAAATTGATGGGGCTTGCCTAGACGTTTCGCGCATCTTCTACATGCCCGCGCATCCGCCCGGTGCTGAATACCGCGTCGACGTCATCCGTGGTCGCGGTCTGACGCTTGACGAAATCGCTGTAGCAGAAGTTGTCACAGAGGAACCAGCGAAGGCTAGCAAGCCAAAAGTCGGTGCAGTGAAAGCCAAAAAGACAGAGACCACAGAGACCGTTGGAAAGATCGCGGGGCTTACGACGAACGTCTGGATCGCAAGGTTCGGGCATCGCCTGCGGATTGGCGCGCTGCTTGCTGAGTACGCACCGGAACGCGTCCGCCGCCAAGACGATGACGGTCTGCTGGTGGTGGAATGTCCTTTCGATGCATCGCACACTAACACGGGGGACACCACCGACACCGCTTGTCACGTCCGGAACGCGGACGACAAAGGGGCGTACGTTTGGGAGTGCAAGCACGGCTGCGCGGAACGTCATGACCGCCTCGCCATGGTCGCGGAGGCCGTCAAAAATAAATGGTTCGATGAGAACTTGCTGACCGATGAGAGGTTTCTTCTCAAACAAAGCGCGGACGACATTGCGAAGGGAAAAGCGCGCGAACGCGGGATGGAAACCGACGAGTTCCTTTTTGAGCCTGTCGATAGCTGGATGCCGCGCGGATATGAAATGGAGAACGGCTCAATCTGGAAAGTCGGAAAGCCTACAGCGGAGGGAGAGGTCACAAAAACCCGCCTATGTCAGGCCTTCAACGTTGTAGGCCGTGCTTCAAATCTCGCCGGGGACGACGAAGCGGGACGGATTATCGAATTCAAAAACGAGAACGGAATTGCAGTCGAGGAAACCATATACATGGGAGAACTGGCCAGCTCTTCCGGGGGGGACATCGTCAAGGGACTCGCAAAGCGAGGGATGAAAATTTACGCCCTGCGGAATAAGAACGATAAGGACGATCTGCTGGACCTCTTCAACCTCATGCGGGTGAAACGCCATATCCCGACGGTGCCGCGTCCGGGTTGGGTCCGCGATGGCGGCGGAAACATTGTTGGGTACATGGGGCCTTCGGGTGCTTACATTGAGATTGAACCAGCCCAGTTGTTCAGGCTTTCGACGAAAGCCACCATGCGGGACAAAAAAACGGCAGGCACACTGGACGGTTACCGGGTTTGCGCTGACGCGGCGCTGGGGCATGTCGATAACTTCTACTGGGGTTATGCGGTGGCGGCAGCCTTTGCAGGCCCACTGCTGGGGCTTGCTGACATGCCTGCCTGTGGTGCTCATTTCTCAGGCCAAACGTCGCTCGGCAAGTCTCTGGCGCTGCAGCTTGCTGCAGCAGCTTGGGGGACAACCGCGAGCACGAAGGGATTGATTTTCAAGGCCAGCGCCACCTCAAATGCGCTTGAAGATATCGCGTCCATCGGCTCGGAATCTTTCGGCGCGATAGATGAAACCGCCATGATCCCCGATCCACGTGACTTCTCCACCTGCCTGTTCATCCTTGCGGAAGGTGTCGCCAAGGCACGAAAGAGTGGACGTGGTGCTGGGCTGGTGGAGGGTGTAGATTACCTCGTTTACATGCTGATGACGGGCGAGCGGTCACTCAAAACCATCATCGAAAATGCAGGCGGCGACTACAAAGCAGGCATCGGTGTACGGTTCCCCGACATCCCCGTATCATCGGGAAAAACGATTACGGCAGCAGAGATTGCAGTGATGGCAAACGTGACTCGCAACTATGGCCATGCGGGGCCTGCGTTCGTCCGATGGCTGATTGCGCAGGGCTGGCACAAGCGCGGGTCCGATCTGCGCAAGCGGATTGAGGATGCTGCGCTCAAGCTCACCGGCGACAAGGCGACAGCCGCACAAGTTCGCGCAGCCAAGACGTTTGCGCTGGTACAGATCGCCGGGGAGTTGGCGATTGAGGCGGACATCCTACCGAAAGATAAGAAGGACAGAGTCGCGGATTGCGTCAAGGTCGCGTGGAATTCTTTCATGGCGTCGGACGAAGGGCGGGCAACCGATGCCGAGTCTTCGTTGCTGGATGACTTCCGGTCGTGGTGCATATCGAACAAGGGCCGACAACTTACGGTCTCACCGCAAGATGAAGCACACGACGCCAAGACCACACAGGAACGCCGGGGCTGGTGGACTGAGACCCAAATAGTTCTGCTGTCGGCTAAGATCGATATGAAAGCGATGGGCCTGAAAGGCACCAAACAGGATTTAATGAAGGTGCTGGCGTTCGCACTTGATATGAGCGGAGTGAGAAACAACACCCACAATAAACTCCCGACGGTTTGCGGTGGCGGTACCGTAAGCAATGTTCGACTCAACCTCGTAAGGCTTGGATGCTGACAAAGTTTTCAGGAGAATATGGAGAAATTGGGCCCGTTAGGGCCCTCTTTCATGCCCGAAACATCCAAGGGCGGACACGGGCGGACAGATTTTCCACCAAATCCGCCCGGATTATCCTTTAAAATCAACGCGGGCGGACAGGGCGGACAAGGCGGACAAGAATATAGAGTAAAGTTATTTTAAGGCTGTTCTTCTGTCGCTGTTTCTTCTCTCTTTTTCTTCTCTCTGTTCGCGGGAGTAATCCTGAAACTGAAAAGAAATCACATACACACCTTTTTCCCGTCCGCCCGGTCCGCCCTGTCCGCCCGCGTTGATTTTAAAGGATAATCCGGGCGGATTCGGGGAAAAATCTGTCCGCCCGTGTCCGCCCTTGTGTGGAGACCTCCGGCATGTTAAATTTGCACTGCAGCCGACGCTGATGCAGAACAATGCCGAGGGCAACCGCAAGGACCCGTCAGCAACTCTCGCCCTCCACGCGGTCTGCCGATGCTGATGCAGAATACTGCCTTGGGGTATCCCGGCAACTCTCGCGGTTCACGCAGCCTGCCAAACGCTGATGCAGAACAATGCCGAGGGCAACCGTTAGGACCCGTTAGCAACTCTCGCAATCACGCGCCCCCCGCAATTCACCCTTGAATTTTAGCTTCCTTTCGGAGGTCGCCATGGCTGAGCTGTATGCTTGGTGGGGCGGTCTGAGTGTCACAGATAAAACTGCGATACTTGGCCTCGTGCTCACTGCCATAAATCTGCTGAAATAATGGAGAGGGCGGCTTCGGGCCGTCCTTTCTATCCCCGCCGACCCAGACCCTATGCACGCTGTTTAGCGCTGCCTCTCGCCCTCAATCCGAACGTCCCCACCCCCATGAAAAAACCCGCCTCGGGAGGGAGGCGGGCAAGTAGGGCGTTAAGCCCCAACCACATAGGGACTATGCGGTCGTGCATCGAAGATACACAAAAACCCCACCGCCTGCCAACACATTGACTCGCCTGTAATTCACACCGCACCGACCTAACACACGTTCCCGTGTCAGCCGTTTTCCGCCCACTTGCCCTTAGGACACCACACTATTCCGCCGACTCACCTAAGAAGGATGTATCCTTAGGTTGCATTTGGGAGGGATGCGAACATGGAACCCATCGTAAAAATCTCTCTGTTAGTCCTAGCCGCGATCTACATGATCGCCGCTGCGCAAATGATTATATTGGTTCAAGACCAACCCAGCGCTGCGGGGATAGCCCAGCCGACACTTGCCGCCGATGTCGTAATTCGACCGGAATTGTACGTGCTGCGCTAGTCAAATCGACGCGGGAGCAAGCTCAACTCCGCCCCCGCGTTTTCACCTCAACGATACCCAATCTGTACAACTCCACACCACCCGCAACGTTCTTGCAGGTCAATATCTGAACATTGTTAATGGATCGATGCCGATTCAGGCCTGATAGTGGCTACGCGTCATTGATTTATTACTTCACACGTTAAGTTATAGATGGTTGCATATGCAACGACTTTTTCAGGCATCCGAAAAACGCTAACCGTTCTCAAAATCACGAGACTCAGGCCCGAAAATGTGTTACTAAACTGAAGTACAGTAACGAAATTATCTGCAAAGGCTTGATTCCAATGGAGAATAGCAAAACAAAGATTCCCGCGTTCGCCTATTTGCGTACATCATCGGCAACAAACGTGGGTGAGGCCAAGGATTCCGACAAACGGCAGTCTCTCGCCATTGCAGCCTTTGCACGCTCACGCGGGTATGTGATTGTCGAGACGTTCTATGACGCCGCCGTATCAGGTACAGACCCAATCGAGACCCGCCCCGGCATGCTGGCCCTGCTTGACGCTGTGCTTGCCAACGGCACCCATACAATCCTTGTTGAATCTCCAGATCGCTTTGCCCGTGATGCTATTGTGCAGGAACTCGGACACCGCTTGCTGAAAGAGCGGGGCATTGATCTGATACCTACCACCGCGCCCGATTACTTCACAGTCGATACACCCACCACACAGCTTGTACGAACCATACTGGGGGCTTTCAGCGCGTTTGAGCGTATGACGTTGAATGCTAAGCTGAAAGGCGCAAGGGACCGCAACAGCGCTGCCCTAGGGCGTCGTGTGGAAGGCCGCAAGCCTGTTGCTGACGCAACCATATTAGAGGCCAAGCGCCTGTACCGTAAGAACCCCAAGTCAGGCCAGCGCCGCAGCCTCCGAGACATCGCAGCCGAACTGGAAACTCTCGGACACACGAACAACGGCAAGCAATACAATCAAGGCAGCATTTGCCAAATGCTTAAACGTGCTGGAGTCTACGAAGCCAAGGCATAGGCCGCTGACGCGGCGCTGTATCACCTCGACATGATCATATGCCGCCCCCTCGACAAGGGTACGAAGTACCTCCGCCATCACCTCGACATGGTCAAACGGATGCACGGCGATGACATTGCAGGGTCAAAGGCCCGCCCGCCGCCCGCTTGTCAGGGTGTGACTCGGTGGCTTGTCCGACTTGCTGACATTTGACCGACCGCGTCAGAGGTAAGTCATTGATAACAAACAATAGTCTAGGGTCCCAAATGGCGATATGCCTATTTTTTAGGCAGACCCCCAGTACCCGTATGGAGTTACAAGGGCAACCCGGCGGTTTTGGACTCTACGAATCCAAATCATATTTTAACACTGCCCTCTGAAAATTTTTCCAGCTTCAGTTTCATTTCAGTTTAAGCGGATAACCGCTTATGCCAATTCCGTGACATTTTACCCCTATTTTGCTATGATTTGGGAGTCCTCCGTGGGCATAGGCAGCGGGGAGTTTAAGCCAATTTCGCCCCGCTGCCCAACATAAAAATGTGATGCCCGCTTGTACGTTTCGCGGGCATCACCACCCAAAACCCCCACATTTATGAAACGATACGCCATGAGCGCAGCCACAACACATTCCATGCGCGTCGAGATCGACGCAAGCGCTGCCAAGCAGGGCGCTTCCCAATTCGAAGCCGCGATTAATGCTATAAAGGCCGCGATGGCTGGGCTTTCCAGAGATACTGACGGTGCGTTCAAAAAGCTGAACATTGGCCCGAAGATCGACACGGCAAGCCTCACCAACGCCAAGAAAGCTGCAGCCGACACCGCCAAGAGTATCAACACTGTGGATGCTGCCGCAGCCAAATCTGACGCAGCATTGCGCCGCCTTGCCCTGTCCGCTGACTCTTCCCTGCGCATCGCCACCAATGCCGCTGCACGCCTCTCAGGACGCCTCGCAGATATTGGGGATTCCAGTGGCATCGCGCGAATTCAAGGCCAGCTTACCAACCTAAAGACCTCTCTAGGGTCCGCGACCTCCACCCTAGACGTTCGTGAAGCCCGGAACGAATATGACAATCTGCAATCGAGCTTGAACCGTTCGGCTATGGCTGCACAGGATTTCAGGTGGCAGCAATCACAAGCGGGTATGGCAAGCGCTGCGGCTGCGAAAGCTACGGACGCGCACAAGGCCACGCTGGAGGGACTTCGGTCGGAATTTCTTCCTCTGCATTCTGCTACACGCCAGTATGAATCCACTTTGGAACGGCTTGCCATGGCGGAACGTGAAGGCATTGTGACCGCTGATCAAGCAGCCGCTGCCCGCATGAAAGCCGCCGCAGCCCTGCAAGCCGCATCGGTATCCACAAACAGCTTCACCGCCTCGACTAAGAACAATTCCGCCGCAACACAGCAGGGTATCATGGCGGGGCAGCAACTCTCCGACGTGCTGGTGACGGCGCAAATGGGCTTCCAGTCCGTTGGCACAATCGCGCTGCAGCAGGGGTCACAGCTAGCTGCCCAACTCAATGGAATCCGGGCATCCGGGCAGGGTGTATTCTCGACTCTGCTATCCGGCGTATCATCGCTGATCAATCCGCTTTCCATTATCACCATTGGGGCCACTGCACTCATTGCCGTGTTCGCCAAGTGGGCATTCTCGACCGAGGAAGTCGCCAAGAAAACCAAAGAGGCAATCAGTCCAATCGACGCCATGGCGCAAGCGCAACGCAATCTTGAATCTGCCGTGAAATCTCAATCGCAGCCTGTTGACGAACTGCGCGAGAAATACAAATCCATGGGCAGCGAGATGTCGCGCGTCTTGGACCTTCAAAGTCAGATCGCACAGGGTGAAGCTATCAAGGGCCTAAAAGGCGGTTCCGCAGATGTGGCGAGTCCCCTGACTGGTGGTGATCTATCATCTTCTGAATCCATGGTCGCCAGTTTTGAACGATTGGAACGACTCAAGTTTGAACTCGCGAACACGATTGCAGATCAATCCAGCGACCCGGCTGCAAACTTGCTAAAATCCCTCGACATCCGCGCGGAACTTGAAGGCCTGCGACACGTCGAAAACAACGTGAATCGCATCTCCACAGCCTACAAGATTTCCGCACGCGATGCTGAAAAGCTGTCGATTGCTGCGGCAAAACTGAGAGAGGCCAGCACGCCAAACGAAACGCTAGCCGCAGCCAAGGGCCTGCAAGCTGCTATGGTCTCGGTGTTCGGCTCCAGCGCCAAGGCATCGGCTGCAACTGGTGACGTGTGGAAGAATCTTATCGGTGTGCAACAGGCAGCGGTGGAAGTCGGGGCAAGCCTTGGAAAGGTTCCGACCCATGTAAATTCCAGCCTCACCTTGTCCAAGTCGCTGGAACAATCGTTGCGCGAGTCGGCTGTGGCTTCGAACCTGATCGCCGGGGCCAATATGGCGGGCAGCATTGCCAACGCTGTGGGGCCCGCTTTGAGCCTTGCCGCAGCCCTCTGGGATGCCGCCGCAGCGCAAGCACAGGGGCGCATTGCGGGAAGCAAAGTGCGTACGATTGTAGGCGGCGTTGACGCGGTGAACCGGGGGGAAATGCAGATACGTGATTCCGGTTTCAAACGTCCAGTGATCTACACGCCACCGAAGACAGGCGGCGGCGCTGGTGGCGGCGGTGGCGCAAGCACAGGCCGCGATATCCGGAAAGACATTGAAGAACGCGCCAAGGCTCTGAACGAAGAGTCTACAGCGCTACAAGCGCAAATCGACGGCACCTATCGCAGCACAGAAGCAGCTAAGTTGTACGGCGAAGCCATGGCAGCGGGCGGCGGTGCCATCAGTGACACAACCCGCCAAATGCTTTCCCAGATCGACGCCGCCGCAATGTTGAACGAACAACTTACCCGCGCTGCGAAAGACCCTGTCCGTGAATTCCTTGCAAGCGTACCTTTGTGGGAAGAGGCCAGCCGCAGCATTCAAGGTTCAATCATCAATAACATGTCAGACACCCTCGCCAACTTCTTCAAAACTGGAAAACTCGACCTAGCCAGCTTCGCGTCGTCTGTCGCCGGAACGATGGCGGATATCCTAGCCAAGCAGACCACAGGGATGATCCTTGGTAAGATCGGGATCACAGGCGCTATCAGCGGCGGCAAGGGCGGGGAAGTTGCACAAGGCGGACAAATCGCAAGCGGCATGATTTCCAACGGCATGATATCAGCCGGACAAACGGTCGCGGGCATGTTGCATTCTTCGCTTGTGTCGGGTGCAAGTTCTGTCGGTTCAACCGTGACAACTACTATGAGTACAAGCGGCTACACTGCGGGAAATGCACTGAAGCAAGGCGTCGAGTCAGGTTCAACCACTGGTGCACAGACCTTCGGACAATTACTCGGACAACTATTCAGCGGCGGCGCTGGTGGCGGCGGCGGCTTCCTTGGCTTTGTCGGAACACTGCTAGGCGGAATGTTCCAAGAGGGCGGCTATTCAGATAGCCCAGCCATGAGTAGCGCCCGCGTGTCGCCTGCAATGTTCCGCAACGCCCCGCACTATAGGGAAGGCACCCCCAACACCTCAGGCGGGATACCTGCCATCCTTCACCCTAACGAAGCGGTCATTCCGTTGTCAAAAGGTCGCAAGATCGGAGTCGATCTGAAAGGTGCGGGCATGGCCTCAGGCGGTGGCGCGGTGTTCAACGGCGGTATCAACACAAACGTAACGATTGACGCGGGCGGCGATATATCCGATCCGGTGAAATCGCAGGCCATGGCGGAACAGGTCGCGACCATGATTAACCTTAAGGTCAAGGAAAGCATGGCAGAGGCCGCTAGGTACGGTGGCATGATGAATCCACGTGGGGGGCGATAAGTGCCCGACACTTTCCCCGCCATCGCTCCGGACACCAAATCCAAACGACAACGCGCTGCCCGTATCCTTGTCGCTGACTTCGGAGACGGGTACGCCCAAGCGGGACTCGATGGGATCAATACTACTGTCGAATCGTGGGATTTGAGCTTCGAGAATTACACCATCTCGGACGTTACTACCCTGACAACATTCCTCGACAGTCAGGCGTCCTACAAGTCGTTTTACTGGACCCCGCCCAATGAGGCCACGCCGAAGCTGTGGCGGCAGGACGGCCCGTATGACTTGGGATTCCCCGGACCCCTGACTCGGTCATTGTCGGTGAAGATCAAGCGAGTCTATTCGATGTAGGGCAGGGTGCTGACGCGCCTCTGTCTCACCCCGTTCTGACGTGAATCTGACGTGAATCCTAAACCCGCCAACTTGCGCTTGAAGCAAACACACAAGCCGATTCTGGGTCAAAAAATACCTGCGCTTGAAGCTTACGGATTCACCTAGGATTCACCTCGTTTCGGAAAGAGTCACCCCAAAACACCCTAAAACAGCCAAAATCGGCATCTTTTGATCAAATCTATAAGGGGCAAACCCATCAGAACGCATCACGCTATGCGCTTGAAGCGAAAGGATTTTATCTTGAAGCGGAAAAAATCGGTGGTGCCCGGAGACGGAATTGAACCGCCGACACGCGGATTTTCAATCCGCTGCTCTACCAACTGAGCTATCCGGGCACATCTGCAAGGTGTTATCTTGCTTGGTGGCGGGGTGATACGTTACGGGCGCGGGGCTGTCCAGAGGGTTTTGGCAGAAAAATGCAGCCGACGGCAGATCATTGCGGGCGATGTTTCGGGTCGGTTAAATCTTCGGGGTTTTCGTCGTCAATCGCGGCCGCTGGGATGGCATAACTGCCCGTAAGCCATTTGCCCAAATCAACATCTGCGCAGCGGCGCGAGCAGAATGGTTTGTATTTCTCGTCCGATTTGCGGGCACAAATCGGGCAGGTCATGCCAATATCTCGGACAAAGGTAAACGGTCGCGTTTGCGGGTGATCTCGTAGAGGCCAAGCGTGGTCCAGCCTGCGAGATTGACCTCGGATTCCGATTTGAACGCGGCGCGGATGACTTGGTCGAGGATAGCGCGGTCTTTTTTCGGCATTGGGGCGAAGTCGATCACCACTTGGCCGCCAAGCCCACGCAGGCGCAGTTGGCGCGGCAGTTCGCGGGCGGCGGCGATGTTGGCTTTCAGCGCAGCACCGGGGGAGGTGTCATTGCCAGTGTTCACATCAACCGCCAGCAGGGCGCGGGTGGGCTCTATCATCATATGACCTTGGCCGAGGTCAACGCGCGGGGTCAGCAGGGCGTCGATCATTTCCAGCACGTCATGCTCGGCAAAGCCGCCTTCAATGACTTCATCCGGTTCGGGATCGGCCCAGTCGCGCCACGCGGTTTCGTGTGCGCCAGCACCTTCGACCAGCAGTTCGGCATTGCCGATGGTGTCGGCCAGCACGGCTTGGGCGAGTTCCCGCATCGCGGCGATGTCTTCGGCGATTTCATCGTCATTGGCATGGGTGCAGGCCGAGCGCAGGATCAGGCCAAGCGCTTCATCTGCGCCTTGCATCGCGGTTTTTGCCAGCGCTTCCAGATCATCGCGCATCGGCTCATCTTTGATGCGGCGTGAGATGTTCAGACCGGGCGCGCCGGGGGTGACGATGGCGTAGCGGGATTTGAACAGCAGGCGGGTGGTGACGGGGTAAGCTTTGCCCGCCTCGGCTGGGCCAGTGATCTGCACCAGCAGGCGCTGACCCGGCGCGATGCCTGCGGTTTGGCGCAGGAAGCCTGAGCCTTCCGGCAGCTTCACGAACAACCCGCCTTGGCCCTTCATCGGGCGGTCGGCGATGGCGCGGTAGATCGCGCCGGGTAGGGGGGCGTCGGTGATCGGGTCGATGGCCAGATCGTGCAACTGGCCGTCCACGATAAGTGCTGCGGCGGGGCGGTCTGTTATCGTGTCGAGCAGGACGGTGCGGGTCATTGGCTTTTCCAGACGGGGTAGCCTGCGGCGGCAAGCAGGGCTGCGGTTTCAGCCAAGGGAAGGCCAACGATGCCAGTGAAGCTGCCGGAAATCCACGGGATGAACGCGCCAGCTGCGCCTTGGATGGCGTAGGCACCAGCTTTGCCCTGCCATTCCATTGAGGCGAGATAGGTGTTCAGCTCCACGTCGGACAGCCGTTTCATCTTCACGGCGGAGACACTTTCGCGGCTCCAGATTTTGTCTCCGCGTTTGACGGCGATGGCGGTGATCACTTGATGCCGCCGCCCGCCAAGATCAGTCAGAAACCGCGCGGCCTCACCGGCATCGGCGGGCTTACCAAGGATACGGCGGCCGAGGGCGACCGTGGTGTCGGCGGTCAGGATGATGTCATCGGGGTCCGCCGGAATCGCTGCGGCCTTCTCGCGGGCGAGGCGGGCGCAGTAGGGGCGGGGGAGTTCGCCCTTCAACGGGTCTTCGTTGATGTCGGGGGGGAGGATGGCGTCGGGGATGATGCCAAGCTGCGCCAGAAGTTCCTTCCGGCGCGGGCTGCCTGATCCGAGGATGAACTTCAATTTACTTGAAGCGGTAGTTGATGCGGCCTTTCGACAGATCATAAGGCGTCATTTCGACCTGCACCTTATCGCCTGCCAGAACCCGGATGCGGTTTTTGCGCATCTTGCCTGCCATCACCGCGATCAATTCATGGCCGTTGTCGAGTTCAACCTTGAATGTCGCGTTGGGCAAGAGTTCCTTCACGACACCGGGGAATTCGAGGATATCTTCCTTGGCCATGGTCTCTCCAATAGGATTTAGCCCGCGGGAACCGCAGGCATCGGCGGGGATATGCGCTTGTTGGGGGGGATTTTCAAGGGGGAAAATCGGGGGGTGGTTTGGTAGAAAAGAGCCTCCGGCGGGATATTTGGGCGCAGAGGATGGGCTGGTCCCAACTCGGGACCTTTTTTTGTTGTGATGTTTCAATAGGGTGGCGTGGCGTCGTTTAGAGATTTTTAACGATTTCGAGGGTTTGCGCGGCGCGGGCGGCTTGTTCGGGCCAGTGTTGGTGGTTGAAAACCGAGCCTGTGGCACGCACGGATTCGATGGCGGAAAGGTCGATTTCGGCGATGGCCCAACCGGGTTCGTTCAGCGCGGTTTGGGCGAGAATCCCGGTCTCGGGGAAGCCTTTGTCAGAGGGGCCGTAGATCGCGGCGGCGCCCACGTTTTCGTCGACAGCGGGGCAGAAATCGCACAGGCCCACGGTGGGGGCGTGGACGACCACACATTGGCCTTCCAGCGCGCGGGCCATGCTGCCGACTTTGACGCGGGTGTATCCGGCCAGAGTGTCGGTGCAGGACGGCACGAGCAGGATTTGCGCGCCCGCCTCGATCAGCGCGCGGGCGAGCAGGGGGAATTCGCTGTCATAACAGATCAGCACGCCGATCTTGCCCAAGGGCGTGTCGAACAGTTGCAAGGGGTTGCCTGCGACCACATTCCAAGTCTCGCGCTCAAACCGGGTCATCATCTGTTTGTCTTGATGGCCGATGATGCCCTTGGGGCCGTAGAGGGTGGCGCGGTTGGTGGGGCGAGTGTTGCCGAAATACGGGGCCGAAGCGCCGAGGATGTAGAGGTTATGCTTGGCTGCGAGTTGACAATGCAGGCCTGCGGCGGCGGGACCATGGCGAGCGACTTCGTGCAGCGCGGCTTCAAGGTCTTCCGAAACTTCGAGGGGGGCGAGCGAGGCCAGCTCCATGCTGCCATATTCCGGGAACACCAGCACGTTCGCGCCCATCGCTACGGCATCTTCAACCCATATGGTGAGTTTGTTGGCATATTCCGCGAAATCGACAAGGTGGGAGAGCGGGTAGGCGGCGGCTGCGAGGATCATTTGGGACCTTGGGATAAGAGGACTTTGCGCCATTATGGCAAGATGTGCTGCGGTTGAAAGACCGGACCGAACCGCAAACAAACTCTGCGGGGCAGAGTTCGTCGGTTCGTTGCTCAAAAGGCGGGACGCCGTTGAGCAAGGGGAGTTGGGCAGCAAGCCATTCCACAGGGTAATCGGGCCGCGCCTGCCGGGGGCAGGCAGGCGGGGCCCGATTTGTCGCGGGACAAATCGGGCAAGGGGGCGGTGTTAGGTTAGAGTTTGCGCATCCAGAATTGCAGCGGTTTCACGGTCTCTTCACTGTCGCCCACATCTTTCCACGCAAATTCGGCCAGCACGCCGGGCAGCGGTTCGTAGCCCCGGCCCCTCCAGAAGGCATCGTTTGAGCGGGCGTTTTCTGGCTTCATCGGATGACGCTCCGGGCGTTTGACCGAGCAGAACGCGACATAGGCGCGGTGCATGGCGCGGGCGTGGTCTTCGCGCAGATCAATGAAGCGGTGGCCCAGACCAATGCCGCGATAGGCGGGCAGCAGCACGGATTCGGCACCGTAAAGGATGTTTTCCAGTGGGATGTTCAGCGCGCGGAACGGGGCGGAAAACGCTTCGGCATGATCTTCCATCAGGGTGGAGGTCGAAGCGCCAATCAAGCGGCCTTGGTGGAAGGCAGCCACCAACAGGGCGCCGGGGTTGTCGCGATAGGTTTTCAGATAGGCGCGTTCGTAGTCGAGGTTTCCGTCGTAAAGGTAAGGCCAATCCCGAAAAATCGCGATGCGCAGCGCGGCTACGCCATCCAGAGCGGCCTCCAGTGCGGGGCCAGTCAGGGCGCGGACTTCGATTTCGGCGGCCAGATCTGCGGTCATGCCGAGACCTGAGCGATCCAGTCGTTGAGATTGTAGAACGTGGTGATGCGGGAGATTTTGCCCTCTGTCAGATCGAAGAACGACCCGGCGGGCAGGATGTAGGTCTGGCCATTCGCTTCTGGCAGGCCGGGGTCGGTTTTGAGATATGCGCCGTGGACCACGAATTCGGCGGCGGCGCGGGTGCCTGCCGCGTTGACGAAAATCTCAATGTCTTTCAGTTGCTCGCGGTAGGACACGCCCATATGCGCGCAGAATTCGGCGAACTTTGCGCGTCCAAGCCGGATGCCACCTTCGTTGACGCGGTGCTCAATGCCGTCGGTGACGCAGGCGAGCATGCCCATGGGATTCTCGGCGTTGAACGCGGCGTAATAGGCGGTGACGGTGTCGCGGGCGGATTGGGTCATGCGGGCCTCATACAGAATTTGGCGCATGGTGGCACGCGGAAGCAGCCCGGTCCAGACCGGGATCGGCAGGATGGCGGTGGTTTGCGACAGCGGTTGCCTGCTGTCGCAGTTGGTTCAGAGTGCCGACTGGCGCGCGCTTTACAGCGCCGCCTTGATCGTGGTGGCGATCGGCGTGGTTGGGCGACCGATCAGTTTCGACAGGGTGTGGCTCTCGTCCAGCAGAGACCCGCGTGCTGCGGTGTCATCGCTGTCGGCGAGGATATTGGCGAAACCTTCCGGCAGACCAAAGCTTTGCAGGATGCCCGCATAGGTGTCTTTCGGCAGAGTGTTGAACGGGATGGTTTTGCCGGTCTGTTTCGAGACTTCGGCAGCGAAATCGGCCATGGTGTGGGGCGTATCGCCCGCAAGTTCGTAGGTCTTGCCCGTATGGCTGTCGTCGAGCGCCGTAACCGCAATGGCTTCGGCATAATCGGCGCGGGCGGCCGAGGCGATGCGACCGTCAGCAGAGGACCCGATCAGCGCGCCGTGTTCAACCGAGGCTTTCAGCGATCCGGTGTAATTCTCGGTATACCAGCCGTTGCGCAGAATGGTGGCGGGGATGCCAGAGGCTTTCAGCACGGCCTCAGTCGCGATGTGGTCTTGCGCCAAGATCATCGGCGAGGCGTCACCCTTCAGGATCGAGGTGTAGATGATCCGCTTGACGCCTGCGGTCTTGGCGGCGGTTATCACGGCGCGGTGCTGGCCGGCGCGGTCGTTGAAATCGTTCGAGGAAATCAGCACGAGGGTGTCGATGCCTTTGAGGGCGGGGGCAAGGGTTTCAGCTTTGGTGTAATCAAAGGCGCGGGCCGGGGTGCCAGTGATTTTCGCCGGATCGCGGACGAGTGCGACGACATCGGCCTGCGGCGCGCGGGCTTTTAGGGCTGTGAGGGCAAGTTGGCCGAGGGCACCTGTGGCGCCGGTGATTGCGATGGTCATTTTGATCTCCTGTTTGGATGCGCCAGAGATACGCCTTTACTTACGAAAGGGAAGTACATACATTTTTGTTAGTGTAAGGTTTTGCGGCGAAAGGGTGCAGAATGAATGTCGAGGTGGAATTTCCGCCGAATGTGTTGGCGGCAGATTGTCCGTCGCGGGCGGTGTTGAAGCATCTCACCAGCCAGTGGGGCGTGCTGGTGATGTTTGCCTTGCAGGATGGCACTTTACGATTCTCGGCCCTGCGGCGCAGGGTGGGCGGCGTGTCGGAACGGATGCTGGCGCAGACTTTGCAGGCGCTGGAGGGCGACGGGCTGGTGCTGCGGGTGGCGCATCCGGTGGTGCCGCCGCATGTGGAATATTCGCTGACTGCCTTGGGGCAAGAGGCGGCAGTGCTGGTGGCGGCGTTGGGTCGTTGGATTGAGGCGAATTTGCCGCAGATGCAGGCGGCGCGGGTGGGGGCGTAGAATTGGGGGTTTCACACCCCCAAACCCCCGTGGGATATTTGAGCGCAGAGGATGACAATTTTAGATAAGTTTTAGGGAATTAGAGTTCCGTCGGCGGGCCGAAACGGTCGAGCATCCGGGTTTTGATCTGGTCGCGGGCTTGGCGGTAGGCGGAGAGTTTGGCGTCGCGGCCCTCGCCCAAGGCGGTGGGGTCGATGATCGGCCAGTATTCGACCTCTAGATGGTAGGATTTGGTCAGATCAAGCGCTGCATGCTGGCTGGCGGGGGACAGCGCGATAATCAGGTCGAACTGGCCTAGATCGTCGCCGAGGTTCTGCATTTCCTCGAACGAGCGCGCGCGGTGGCGGGCGAGCTCGATGCCGAGTTCTGCACAGACGGCGATGGAAAAGCCGTCGACCTCCATATCGTTCTTCACCCCCGCCGATTGCACATAGGCGCGTTGGCCGTAGAATTTCTTCATCATCGCCTCGGCCATTGGCGAGCGGACGGCGTTGTGATCACAGCAAAACAGCACAGCTTGCGGAAATGCCATCATCAGCCCCAGTGCAAAACGCAGATCAGGGTGAACAGGCGCCGTGCGGTGTCGATATCGACCTCGGCCTTGCCCTCAAGGCGTTCCTGCAACACCCGCGCGCCTTCGTTGTGGATGCCGCGTCTTGCCATGTCGATGGCCTCGATCTGGCTGGGGGGCAGGCGTTTGACGGCCTCGAAATACGACTCACATATCTGGAAGTAGTCTTTCACCACTTGGCGGAACGGGCCGAGTGACAGATGGAATTCGCCAACTTTTTCCGTGGTTTCCGTGGCGATATCAAACACCAGCCGCCCCTCGCGGATCGCCAGCCCCAAACGGTACGGCCCCGGCAAGGTCGGGCGATCGTCGCGGGTGGGCAGCGCGAAGGAGTTGTCCTCCAACAGATCAAAGATCGCCACATTGCGCTCTTGCTCAATCGTGGGGGTGACACGGGCGAGGCCTTTTTCGTCAATATCGATGGCGCAGATCCGGTTGGTCATGCCGTCCCCCCATTCAACCGATCCAACCGCGCGCGCACCGACAGGCCATGCGCTTGCAGGCTTTCCGAGATCGCCAGCCGTTCGGCTGCGGGGCCAATCTGCGCCAGCGCCTCGGGGGTCATTTTGGCCAGGGTCGTGCGTTTGACAAAATCCATCACACTCAATCCAGAAGAAAACCGCGCCGAACGGGCGGTGGGCAACACATGGTTCGGCCCGCCAACGTAATCGCCGATGGCTTCCGGTGTCCATGCCCCTAAAAAGATCGCGCCAGCATGGGTGATTTCAAGGCTCAACGCCTCGGGATCGGCGGTGCAAAGCTCCAGATGTTCGGGGGCGACGCGGTTCGACAGGGTGGCGGCCTCGTGCAGATCGCGGGTGATGATCACCGCGCCATTGTCGCGCCAAGATGCCCCCGCAATATCGCGACGCTCCAGCGTGACAAGGCGTTTTTCGACGGCTAGGGCAACGGCTTCGCCAAAAGCGGCATCATCGGTGATCAGGATGGATTGCGCAGAGGCGTCATGTTCGGCTTGGCTGAGCAGGTCGAGCGCGATCCAGTCGGGATCATTGTCACGGTCGGCAATCACCAGAATTTCCGAGGGCCCAGCGATCATGTCGATGCCAACGCGGCCAAACACCCGGCGCTTGGCTGCCGCCACATAGGCATTGCCCGGACCGGTGATTTTATCCACCGGGGTAATGGTTTGGGTGCCATAGGCGAGGGCCGCCACCGCCTGCGCGCCGCCGATGCGGTAGACGGTGTCCACGCCTGCGATGCGGGCTGCCAGCAGCACCAGCGGGTTCACAATGCCGCCGGGGGTGGGGCAGGTGATCACCAGCCGTTGCACGCCCGCCACTTTGGCGGGGATGGCGTTCATCAACACTGAGGACGGATAAGACGCGGTGCCGCCGGGGACATAGAGGCCAGCCGCCGAAACGGGGGTCCAACGCCAGCCCAAGCTTGCGCCTGCGCTGTCGGTCCACATCTCATCCTGCGGCAGCTGGCGAGCATGATAGGCGCGGATGCGGTTCGCGGCGAGCGCCAAGGCTGCGCGATCCTCGGGCGAGACTTTCGCACATTCGGCGTCGATTTCTTCCGGGCTGAAGGCAAGGGTTTCCGCTGTCAGCGTCAGGCGGTCGAATTTCGCGGTCAAATCCAGCACAGCCTGATCGCCGCGCGTGCGGACATCGGCAATGATCGCCGCCACGGTGTGATCAACATCCTCGGCCTCTTCGCGCTTCATCCCCAACAGGGCTGCGAAGCGGGCCTCAAAATCGGCATCACGGGTCGAGAGATGGGTTGGCATGGCGGCCTCCGGGAATTGCTGCGCTTGCATAGCGGTTGGGGCAGGGTGCTGCAAGAA
Organism: Cypionkella sp. PAMC25878; assembly: GCF_058135695.1. Lineage (NCBI taxonomy): Bacteria > Pseudomonadati > Pseudomonadota > Alphaproteobacteria > Rhodobacterales > Paracoccaceae > Cypionkella > Cypionkella sp. PAMC25878. The sequence goes on from NZ_CM176871.1 coordinate 2,463,164, forward strand.
AAACGCGGGGCACAGGCGGTGATGCCGCATTCCAACTGCGCGTAAGCGCTCAAGAGGCTTGCGGCGTAAGCCGCGCCATCAGATCACCTTTGCAGTCGTTCTATCCTCCGAAATGCGAGAACCTATAGGGCGAGGTGCCATATTTCTTGCGGAACGACTTCGAGAAATGCGAGGTCGAGGCATAGCCGCAGGCCACTGCCACCTCTGTCACCTTCAGATCGGTTTCGGCCAGCAGCGCCCGCCCGCGCGCCAGCCGCAGATCGTTCATATACCGCACCGGTGTGATGTTCAGATAGCGGTTGAACAGCCGCTCAATCTGGCGGCGCGACAGCGACAGATGGGCTGCGCAGGCGTCCAAGTCGAAGTCTTCTTCGATATGCGCCTCCAGATAAGCCGCCGCTTGCAGCAGTTTGTCGTGGCGGGTGCCAAGGCGGGCGGCGAGCGAGGTGGTTTGCAGATCCGCTTCCTGCCGGCGCTGCGTCAGCAGGCACATATTCATCACCGCTTGCCCCAAGGGGGGCCGAAGCGGTCATTGATCAGCTTTAACATCAGATCGGCGGCAGCGACGCCACCAGCGCAGGTCATCACGCGGTCGTCGATGCAGAACACTTGGCGGGCTGGCAGCATATCAGGATTGTTCTCGGCAAAGGCGTCGATATTGTCCCAATGCATGGTAAAGCGGTGGCCCTTCAGGATGCCCGCCTGCGCCAGAGCATAGGCCCCGGTGCAAAGACCGCCCACCACACGGCCCCGCCGCCACAACGAACGCAGCCAATCCCCCAAGGCCTGGCTGGCTTTGCCTTCGGGCTCTACCCCCGAACAGACCAGCACAATACCCGCCGGGCTGGCTTGGCCCCAAGCGCCATCAACCATGATCGGAACGCCGTTGGAGCAGGCCACCGGTGCGCCATCGTCGGACAAAACCTGCCAGCGAAACAGCACCTGTTGCGTCAGTTGATTGGCCATCCGTAACGGCTCAATCGCCGATGAAAACGCCAGCATGGTGAATTTCGGCAGCAAAACGAAGGCCACGTCCAGCGGCTCTACCTGCGCCGGCAGGGTGACATGCGCCGAGCCTTTGGCGACGAATTTGGCAATGTCGTTCATCGCTTCTCCTTTGCTGCAATCCTAGCAGAGACCCAGAGCAAACGCATTAGCTTCTGGGGGGCGGTAGGGTTACATAATCTCGCTAAAGTCTATAGAGATTAAAAGTTCAGTTGACGGGTTTGATTTTCCTGCCAAACAGGGTGAGCGCAGTAGGGAGATTCTCTGAAATGGCATTTGCAGATATAAATCTTCTCTATTCGCTGTCGGGCTTCTTTGTTGGCATGATCGTGGGCTTTACCGGGGTGGGTGGCGGATCATTGATGACGCCCGTGCTGGTTTTGCTGTTTGGGGTGCATCCGGCGACGGCGGTGGGCACGGATCTGCTCTATGCTGCGGCGACGAAATCGGTCGGGGCTGCGATCCACCACAAGGCCAAATCGGTGGATTGGCGGATTGTGCGCAGGCTGGCGACCGGATCGGTTCCGGCAACATTTGTGACGTTCGCGGTGATGAACTATTATGGTGTGCACACCAGCAAGGGCGGGATTTTGGCGCTGATGCTGGGGATCGTGCTGCTGGCGACCTCGGCCACCCTGCTGTTTCGCGACCAGATTGTCGAGTTTTTCAGCCGCTTTGCCAGCACCAACGAGACGAGGGTGGCCGCCCAAACCATCGTAACCGGGGTGATCCTTGGCGCGCTGGTGACGACCACATCGGTGGGCGCCGGGGCGATTGGGGTGACAGCGCTGTTGATCATCTATCCGCGCCTGTCGGTATTGCGGATTGTTGGGTCTGACATCGCCCATGCGGTGCCGCTGACGCTGATCTCGGGTCTGGGGCATTGGTGGTTTGGTGATGTGGATTTCGCGATGCTGATCTCGCTGCTGATCGGGTCCATTCCGGGGATCATCGTCGGCAGCACATTAGCGCCACGCCTGCCGGAAAAGGCGCTACGGGTGTTTTTGGCGATCATTCTGGTACTGGTCAGTCTGAAGCTGATCTTCAGCTAAGCGTTTGGTCTAAATGCAAAAGGCCGCAGGATTGTCCTGCGGCCTTTTGCATTTCATCTGCAGCTATTCAGGTCCGAATGCCCGCAAAGCGTTGTTGCCAATCGGCGCGTTCTTCGTCGGTGATCTTGCGGAACAGGTTTTCCGGCACCGTAAAGGCATGGCCTGCGGGCAGGGCGGCCATTGCTGCGGCCACATCATCGGGCCAAGTCCAATCATCCGAGCCCATTGCGGCCATCATGGTGGCACTCGCATCGGGAATGAACGGTGCTGACAAGATCGCATAGACCCGGATCAGGTTCAGGCTGAGGCGGATCATCGCTTGCGCGCGCTCGGGGTCGGTTTTCACCACCGTCCAAGGCGCTGCGGCTTGCAGGTATTCGTTGCCGATAACCCAAATCGCGCGCAACTCGGCAGAGGCCTTGCGGACCTCCATCGATTCCATACAGGCGGCGTAGTCTTTGATGCGGGTGCCGAGTTCTTCAATCAGGCGCGCTTCTTGCTCGCCAAACTCCCCGGCGCTGGGCACTTCGCTGCCGAATTTCGCGACGCAGAACTTGGTGACGCGGGAGACGAGGTTGCCCAAAACATCGGCGAGGTCTTTGTTCACCGAGACTTGGAAATTCTCCCATGTGAACTCGCTGTCCGCCGATTCCGGGGCGTGGCTCAGCAACCACCAGCGCCAGTAATCCGACGGCAGGATCGACAAAGCCTGATCCATGAAAACGCCGCGCCCGCGCGAGGTGCTGAACTGGCCGCCGTCATAGTTGAGGTAGTTGAACGACTTCAGGTAATCGACCAGCTTCCACGGCTCACCCGACCCCAGAATGGTGGCGGGGAAGCTAAGGGTATGGAACGGCACGTTATCTTTGCCCATGAACTGGTAATAGGTCACATCCTGCGCGCCCATATCGGTGCGCCACCAGCGTTGCCACGCGGCATCTGGCAAGCCCTGCGCATCGGCCCATTCCGCAGTGCAGGCGATATATTCGATTGGAGCGTCGAACCAGACGTAGAAAACTTTGCCCTCCATCCCCGGCCAGATCTGATCGCCTTTTTTGACCGGGATGCCCCAGTGCAAATCGCGGGTGATGCCGCGATCTTGCAAGCCATCGCCGTCGTTCAGCCATTTCTTGGCAATCGAGGTGGTCAGGATCGGCCAGTCTTTTTTACTGTCAATCCAAGCCTCTAGCTTGTCCCGCAAGGACCGCTGGCGCAGATAAAGGTGCTTGGTTTTGCGCACCTCAAGATTGGTCGAGCCGGAAATCGTCGAATGTGGGTTGATCAGATCGGTGGGATCAAGCTGCTTGGTGCAGTTGTCGCATTGATCGCCACGCGCAGACTCATACCCGCAGTTCGGGCAGGTGCCCTCGATATAGCGGTCGGGCAGAAAGCGGTGATCGTCGATGGAATAGATCTGGCTTTCCTCGACCTCGCGGATCAGCCCAGCCTCGGCCAGTTTGCCGGCGAAATGCTGGGTCAGCAGATGGTTACGCTCGCTGGACGACCGCCCGAAGTGGTCAAACGACAACCGAAAGCCGCGCGCAATCTCGGCCTGCACCTTGTGCATCTCGGCACAATATTCGGCGACAGGTTTGCCCGCTTTGGCCGCCGCCAACTCGGCCGGGGTGCCGTGTTCATCCGTGGCGCAGATGAACATCACCTCATGGCCGCGCGCGCGGTTGTAGCGCGCAAACAGATCGGCGGGCAGTTGGCTGCCCACAAGATTGCCCAAGTGCTTGATGCCATTGATATAAGGAATGGCGGAGGTGATCAGAATCCGTGCCATGCGATGCCCTTTCCCGTCAGTTGCGCCTCGTTTACCCGATGCGAGGGCCAAGGGCTAGACGAGGTTAGGGCATAGACCGGGATTATAAGCCTTTTGTGATGCGCCGCAGCGTACCGTCACCCTTTAGCCCACGCAGAACCGCACCCGCGATATGGGCCAGCAGCAGCGCCATCAGCAGCTTAGTCAGGATGCCATGCATGGCAAAGCCAGCGTTTTCAAGCGCTTCCGAAGTGGGAGTGATGGCGGGCAGGGTGATCTGGCCAAAGATCACCACATCCAGACCCGTGGCGGAACTGGCGATCCAGCCGGACAGCGGGATCGCCAGCATCAGCAGATAAAGTGCGAGATGCGTGGCGCGGGCGGCGCGGTTTTGCCAGTGCGCAGTGGGGCCAAGCGGCGGTGGCGGCGGGCTGATGCGGTGCCAAATCAACCGGATCACGGCGAGGCTGAGTGACGTCAGCCCCATGGTCTTGTGCAGGCCATAGAGCCAAAGCGTCGAAAGATTGGGCTTAATCCAGCCAAGTGCCGTGCCAAGCACCAGCAAAGCCAAGATCAGCGCCGCCATGGTCCAATGCAGCAGGCGCGAGATGCGGCCAAAATGGCTGGGAGAGTTCCGCCACATCTAGTCACTGCGTGCAATGCGGGCCAGAATATCTAGGCGCACCTGATCACCGACCATGTCCGACCAGCCCACCGCGCCAAAATCCGAGCGGTTGACCGCACCCGTCAGCCGGATGGTCAGATGGCTGAGATCGCCCGCCTGATGCCCCTTCTGCCGCCAGATCATCGCCAGCATCACCATGGGCTTGGTGACGCCACGAATGGTCACACGACCCTTGACCTCGGCGCCTTCGCCCTTGGCGGTCACCGAGGTGCTCTCGAAACTTATCTGCGGAAAATCCACCGAATCCAGTACCTTGGGCCCTTTCATCGCCTGAGCCGCAAAGGGAAACGAGGCCTCGGCATGGGCGGAATCCAGCGTCACGGCAACATGGCTGGCGCTGACATTCTTAAAATCGAGCGTGAGATCGGCGCGGGTGATCGGCATTTGCCCGGTGATTTTATCGGTGCCAAAATCAGTTTCAAACCCGATAAGCGATGCATCGGGTTGCAGGGTATATTTGGCAGGGGCAGCGAAGGCGGGGCTGGCACCGAGCGCCAAAAGCAACAGCAGCATGCGCATGTAAGCCTCCTTATCCTGAGGTAATGTAACATTAAAATGGTCAAGACTGCGCAAATTCGCGTGAGGTCAGACTTCAGTCTGATCGGGTCCTGCACGGGGGCTTTCCTTGTCGGGGCGCGCCGCCTAGTCTGCGCTGAAACAGGAGGGCGCGATGCGGCAAGTGCGATTGGGGCAGACGGGGCTTTCGGTATCGGCGATTTCACTGGGCACGATGACTTGGGGCAGCCAGAACTCCGAGGCTGACGGCCATGCCCAGATGGATATGGCGCTGGGGCACGGCGTGAATTTCTGGGACACCGCCGAGATGTATCCGGTCAATCCGGTACGGGCTGAAACCGTGGGGCGCACCGAGGAGATCATTGGCAGCTGGCTTGCGGCGCGGGGTGGGCGTGATCGGCTGGTGTTGGCGACCAAGGTAACGGGAGAGGGGCAGGACGCGGTACGCGGTGGCGCGCCCTTGACCGGAGCGGTGATGCGGGCGGCGGCGGAGGATTCATTGCGGCGGTTGAATACCGACTACATTGATGTGTATCAACTGCACTGGCCCAATCGCGCCGCCTATCACTTTCGCGACATTTGGCACTTTGACCCGAGGGGCGGGGATAAGGCGAACATTGAAGCGCATATGCTTGAAATGCTTGAGGTATCGACCGATCTGATTGCTGAAGGGAAAATCCGCCATATTGCACTTTCCAATGAATCGGTCTGGGGAGCAGGACGCTGGCTGGCGCTGGCGGACAAGCATGGTTTGCCACGAATGGCGGCGGTGCAGAATGAGTATTCGCTGCTGTGTCGTCAGTTTGACAGCGATTGGGCCGAACTTTCGGCGCTGGAAGACATGCCGCTATTGGCGTTCTCGCCTTTGGCCACCGGGCTGCTGACGGGCAAATATGCCGGCGATGTGATCCCGGAAGGTACGCGGCGGGCGCTTAATCCGACGCTGTCGGGGCGCATCACGCCACAGGTGTTTCCGGCGGTGGAGGCCTATTTGGGCATTGCGGCGCGGCACGGGCTGAATCCGGCGCAGATGGCGATTGCGTTTTGCCTGACGCGACCGTTCCCCTGTATTCCGATCATTGGCGCCACCAATCTGGCACAGCTTGAAGTGGCTTTGGGGGCTGCAGATGTCGAGTTGGATGCTGAGGTTTTGGCCGAAATTGATGCCGCGCATCGCGCGCATCCGATGCCATACTAGGTGCGCGCGATGCGGTTTTGCATGATTTTGGCGGTTGTGTTGGCGGGCTGCACCTTGGGCGGCGGCAAACTGGCGAAGCCCAGTGATACCGCCAATCCGATCACCGGCGATGCGATTGCGGTGATCTCTTTGGATGCGCCAGCTGTTGTGGTTGCGGCTGATCCGGCCAAGCCAGCGGCGGATGTCGTGAAACCTGCAAAGCCGGACGCAGTACAACCTACATCCGCGCAAGTTACACCAGCGCAGCCCGATCCCGCAGCTGTCGATCCCGCCAAAGCCGCGATGCCGCCGGTGGCCGAAGAACCAGCGCGGGTGCTTGGGCCGGAAGAACTGGCCTGTGTCAAAAAGGGGGGGCAATGGGCCGTCGCAGGCAAAGCGGGCGGGATGAGTTGCGTGCGTAGGATGCGCGATGCGGGCAAATCTTGCCGTAAGAAAAGCGATTGCGAGGGTGATTGCCTTGCCAGATCAAATACTTGTGCGCCAATCGCGCCTTTGTTTGGCTGTAATGAAATTTTGCAGGATAATGGCGCAATGGTGACCCTTTGTATCGATTGATCGCGCTTTTGCTGCTGAGCGCCTGTGCGGCTGCCCCGAAAACCGTGGCGGTGGGGCGCTACCGCGCGCCGGATGCGCCGATGTATTCCAATGCGGTGATGGATCAAAACCGTCTGGTTGGCAGTTGGAGCCAAGTGGCGGCTTTCGGCGGCGAGGGGTGCAAGCCGGGCGGCGCCGAGATTTCTCAAGGCGCGGGCGGGCTGCAAATCCGCTACCGTTTGTGCGAATCTGGCGTGCAGATGGCGGGGACGGGGCCGATGCAATCCGATACCGTCGGGCGGTTTGCGGTGCCGGGGCAGCCGGGGCCGTGGTGGATTTTGTGGGCCGATGGCGATTATCGCACGTTGGTGGTCGGCAGCCCGAATGGGCGGCTGGGCTTTATCTTGAACCGCGGGACTTTCCCGCCGGATCGGCTGAAAGCGGCGCGGGATATATTGGAATGGAACGGCTATGATCTGCGGCGGCTGGTGGTTTACTGATCCATAACCCTCTGCAATCGCGCCAGATGATCGCGCACGCCACGCGCGCCGAACGGGGCGGCGCGCACCAGTCCGTCAAAATGTTGCAGGATGGATTGCACCCGGTCAGGGTCGCGAAACACGATGTACTGGCGGCCGAGATAGACAGCGGCAAGGTGCGGGCCGAACACCGTAACCGGGCTGGAATAGACCCGGTGCGCGTCGAACAGATACAGCCGCAGCGACGGATAGAGCGTGTCGCAAAGCGCAATCAGATGATCCATCTGCGCTTGGCGGGCGGAAAGCGGCAGGCCAGACCAATAGCCTAAGCCTCTGGAAAAGTTTGATATTTCATGCAGTGGCATGGCGATTTCATAATCGGATTGCGCGGATTTCATCCAATCCAGCTGATCTTGAAACGCCGCAATCGCCTGATCGGCCGAGCGGCCAAGGTAGTCGGCATATTCCCACGCCACCACCTCGGGCGTCTTCAGCATATCGGGCAGGCTGGCGGGGACATGGCGGATTTTGTAGCCAGCCGCCGCACGGTGCCAGCCGATGAGCTCTTGGTCAAACAAAGCACGCGGCGCTTCGGAAAGGGTGACGGAACTGGCAAGCAGCGCATCCACCGGCTCGGGCCGATCGGTCATGCCGAGAAGCCAGTCGCAAGACACCCCCAAAGCGGTGGCGCAATCGGCGGTCAGTTGCGCATTGGGCAGCCGGATGCCGGGGGCGAGCAGGGCCGAAACCGTCGAGCGATCCGCCCCGGTGGCGCGGGCTAGGGCAGCTTGGCTGGTGCCCTGCTGCGCCATCGCCTCGGCCAGACGGATGCGAAACAGCGGGGCGCGGTCGCGTTTGTCGATAAAATCCGGCATCTGTTTGTTTTTATCCGCAATGGTGATGAGATGTTGCATATCCTCTGAGTTCCGCCACGGTTTGGCAAGTGTTAGCATACGCCCATAACCCCTTGATGAGGAAAGATATGCCGCAGAGTCGCGTTATCGAGTGGCCAACTGTGGCGGTGTTGCTGGGAACTTATACCCTCTTTGCAGTGGGCGGCTGGGTTTGGCCCGGCACGGGCGCGGTGTCGATCCTTCTCACCGGGATCGCCTTGGCGCAGTTTTCGTCCTTGCAGCATGAGGTGCTGCATCGCCATCCGTTCCGTGCGCAGTGGGTGAACGAGGCGCTGGTGTTTCCGGCGCTGATGCCCTTCGTGCCCTATCTGCGCTTCAAGGACATGCATTTGCAGCACCATTTCGACCCGGCGCTGACAGACCCCTATGATGACCCAGAGTCGAACTATATGGAACCTGCTGTCTGGGCCAAAACCGCGCCGCTGCTGCAGGTTTTGCTGCGCTGGAACAATACCTTGGCCGGGCGGGTGCTGCTTGGCCCCGCTTTGGGCAGCTATATCTTTCTGCGCGATGAACTGGCCTTGCTGCGCGCGGGCGATGGCCGGGTTTTGCTAGCGTGGGGGCTGCATCTTATCGGGTTGGTGCCCTTGGTGCTGTGGCTGCAATGGGTGGGGATGCCGATTTGGGCCTATCTGCTGGCAGTTTACCTCGGCACGGCATTGCTGAAAATCCGCACCTATCTGGAGCACCGCGCGCATGAGGCGTTTCGCGCCCGCACCGTGGTGATCGAGGATCGCGGCCCGCTCAGCTATTTGTTTTTGAACAACAATTTCCACGTTGTGCATCACATGCATCCGGCTGTGCCGTGGTATGAGTTGCCAGCGCTGTATGCCAGTCGGCGCGAGCATTACCTGCGCCGCAATGAGGCCTACGTCTATCGCAGCTATGGCCAGATCATCCGGCAGTATTTCTGGCACGCAAAAGACCCGGTGCCGCATCCGATCTGGCCGGTTCGGCACGATGCTGCCGGGCAGGATCAGCTGTAGCGGCGGCGCACGGCTTTTGCGGCGGAGAATCGCCACAGAAGTGATTCGTGACCCCTTGTTTCTGCTGGCCTTTGTGATCCGTTTTGGCTAGTCTTGGCCTTAGACCGGGACAACCCGGCAGTATCGGGGAAACCTGGTATCGGCAGAGCAGACGAAAATACAGGCGGATTTTCCATGACTGAGATGGTCTATGGCTCGATGCCCAGCAGGGTATCGGAACCGGTGATTCCCCGCTGGTGGCGGACGATTGACAAATGGACGCTGACGGCAGTGTTGGTGTTGTTTGCCATCGGGTTGCTGCTGGGCCTGGCGGCCTCGGTGCCCTTGGCTGAGCGCAACGGGCTTGACCCCTATTACTATGTCACACGACAGGCGTTTTTCGGCGGCATGGCTTTGGCCGCGATTTTCGGCGTGTCGATGATGTCGCCTGCGATGGTGCGCCGGCTTGGCGTGCTGGGCTTTGCGGTGTCGATGCTGGCGCTGATGCTGTTGCCGATGTTTGGCACCGATTTTGGCAAGGGTGCGATCCGCTGGTTCAGCTTTGGCTTTGCCTCGGTGCAACCGTCTGAGTTTCTCAAGCCCGGTTTTATGATCGTGATCGCTTGGCTGATGGCCTCTAGCCAAGACCTGAACGGCCCGCCCGGCAGACTGATTTCCTTCGCTTTGACCGTGACCGTGGTGCTGTTTCTGGCGTTTCAGCCGGATTTCGGCCAGGCCATGCTGGTGCTGTTTGGTTGGGGCGTGATCTATTTCGTCTCGGGCGCGCCGATGATTCTGATCGTGACGGCAGTGGGGTTAACGGGTTTGGGTGGCTTTACCGCCTATCATTCCTCGGAACACTTCGCGCGGCGGATTGATGGCTTTCTGAACTCGGATGTCGATCCACGCAGCCAGATGGGCTATGCCACCAGTGCCATTCAAGAGGGCGGCTTCTTTGGGGTCGGCGTCGGCGAGGGCCAGGTGAAATGGACGCTGCCGGATGCGCACACTGACTTCATCATCGCGGTCGCGGCGGAAGAATACGGCCTTGTTCTGGTGCTGGTGATCATCGCGCTTTACGCGACGGTGGTGGTGCGCAGTCTGGTGCGGCTGACGCGTGAGCGTGATCCGTTCACCCGGCTCGCGGGCACGGGTTTGGCTTGTATTTTCGGGGTGCAGGCGATGATCAACATGGGCGTGGCGGTGCGCTTGCTGCCTGCCAAGGGGATGACCTTGCCGTTTGTGTCCTATGGCGGGTCTTCGGTGATCGCGGCGGGGATTACCGTGGGCATGTTGCTGGCGATGACGCGCAGCCGTCCGCAGGGTCAGATGTCTGATATTTTTAAGCGGGGGCGCTGATGCCTTTGCTGTTGATCGCAGCGGGCGGCACCGGCGGGCATATGTTCCCGGCGCAGGCTTTGGCCGAGGCAATGATCGCGAAGGGTTGGCGGGTGAAGCTGTCGACCGACGCGCGGGGGGCACGCTATGCTGGGGGCTTTCCAAAGGCGGTTGAGATTGTCGAGTTGTCCTCGGCGACCTTCGCGCGCGGTGGGCTGGCGGCCAAGTTGGCGGTGCCGTTTCGGATTGCGGGCGGCATCGTCTCGGCGCTGCTGTCGTCTTTGCGCGACAGGCCCGATGTGGTCGTGGGCTTTGGCGGCTATCCGTCGATCCCGGCGCTGACGGCGGCGTGGATTTTGCGCAGGCCCCGGATGATTCATGAGCAGAATGGCGTGTTGGGGCGGGTGAATACGCTGTTCGCTGGGCGCGTCGATAAGGTGGCCTGTGGCACTTGGCCGACGGCTTTGCCTTCGGGCGTGGAGGGTATTCATACCGGAAATCCAGTGCGGGCTTCGGTTTTAGAACGCGCAGGGGCAGGCTATATTGCGCCCGGCGATTATCCGATGGAACTGCTGGTGATCGGTGGTTCTCAGGGCGCGCGCATCCTGTCGCAAGTGGTGCCTGCGGCGGTGGCGGCCTTGCCAGAGAGCCTGCGGCGGCACCTGCGGGTGGCACATCAGGCGCGGGCGGAGGATTTGGCGGCAGTGGTGCGAGCTTACGCCGATGCTGGCGTGCGGGCGGAAGTGGAGCCGTTTTTCACCGACATTCCGCGCAGGCTCTCCGAGGCACAACTGGTGATTTCCCGCTCGGGGGCATCGTCGGTGGCGGATATCTCGGTGATCGGGCGGCCCTCGATTCTGGTGCCGTTCGCGGCGGCGATGGGCGATCATCAAACCGCCAACGCGCGCGGTTTGGTTGACGCGGGGGCAGCCGTGCTGATCGCAGAGGCTCAGCTTGATGCGAGCGGCTTAAGCGCCCAAATGGCGGCAGTTCTGCAAAATCCGCCAAGGGCGGAAGATATGGCGCGTAAGGCGCAAGCACAGGGACGGCCAGATGCGACCGACCGTTTGGTGGCGCTGGTTGAGGCTTTGGCGAGTTAGGAGAGACGATGAACGCGACAAAACTTCCGATGGAACTGGGGCCGATCCACTTTGTGGGCATCGGCGGTATTGGCATGTCGGGCATCGCCGAAGTGCTGATGACGCAGGGTTTTCGGGTGCAGGGTTCGGATGCGAAGGCTTCAAAAATCACCGATCGACTGGTGGCTTTGGGGGCGGTGTTCTTTGAGGGCCAAGCGGCAAGCAATATCGGCGAAGCGGCGGTTGTGGTGATTTCTTCGGCGATCAAAAAGGGTAACCCGGAACTGGAGGAGGCGCGGCGGCGTGGCCTTCCGGTGGTGCGCCGTGCCGAAATGCTGGCGGAATTGATGCGGCTGCGCTCGAATATCGCCATCGCGGGCACGCATGGCAAAACCACGACCACGACGATGGTGGCGACTTTGCTCGACAAGGGGGGCTTTGATCCGACCGTGATCAACGGCGGGGTGATCCATGCCTATGGCTCGAATGCCCGTGCCGGAGAAGGCGAGTGGATGGTGGTGGAGGCTGACGAGTCGGATGGTTCCTTCAACCGCCTGCCCGCCACGATTGCGATTGTGACCAACATTGACCCCGAACATATGGAGCATTGGCACACCTTCGACGCCCTGCGCAAAGGCTTCTATGATTTCGTCTCCAACGTGCCGTTCTATGGCCTCGCGGTGTGCTGCACCGATCATCCCGAGGTGCAGGCTTTGGTTGGCCGCGTCACCGACCGCCGTGTGGTAACCTTTGGCTTTAACGCCCAAGCCGATGTGCGGGCGGTGAACCTGACCTATGACAACGGTGTTGCGCATTTTGATGTGGCCTTGCAGGGCGAAGGGCAGGGGGCTGTCATTGAGGGCTGCGTGCTGCCAATGCCTGGGGATCACAACGTCTCGAATGCGTTGTCGGCGATTGCGGTGGCGCGGCATCTGGGTATGAAGAAAGAAGAAATCCGCGAGGCTTTGGCTGGATTTGCAGGCGTCAATCGCCGCTTTACCAAAGTGGCGGAAGTGAATGGTGTCACCATCATCGACGATTACGGCCATCACCCGGTGGAAATCGCCGCTGTGCTGAAAGCCGCGCGTCAGGCCACCAAGGGCCGGGTGATCGCGGTGCATCAGCCGCACCGTTATTCGCGGCTGTCGAATCTGTTTGAGGAATTCTGCACCTGTTTCAATGAGGCCGATGTGGTGGCCATCGCCGAAGTCTACGCCGCAGGTGAAGACCCCATTCTGGGCGCATCCCGCGATGATCTGGTGGCCGGCCTGATCGCCCACGGCCACCGCCACGCCCGCGCCATCACCGATGAGGCTGATCTGGCGCGGCTGGTGAAAGAACAAGCGCAGCCCGGCGATATGGTGGTTTGCCTTGGCGCAGGTTCGATCTCGGCTTGGGCGAATGGCTTGCCCGCACGGCTGACGGGCAAAGCCGCATGAGCCTGCCGCTGATCATGGGCTGCCTCTGGGTGATCGCCGCGACGATCACCGCCATGCTGCCGATGAAGCAACAGATGGTGCCGGGGATGACGTTGCTGGTGCTGGCCCCGGTGCTGTTGCTCTGGATCGGCCTAACGCATGGCTTGCTTTGGGTCGGGCTGGGTCTGTTTGCGTTCTTGTCGATGTTCCGCCGCCCGCTGATCTATTTCGCCCGCCGTGGCCTGGGCCTGCCCGTCGAACTGCCGCCGGATTTGCGGAAATGATCTCACTGGTCGCCGGGCTGATCTGGCTGGTGGTGGCCAATCTTACGGGCATGTTGCCCAGCAAAGACTACCACTGGCGCAATGCCTATTGGCTGATTGCGGTGGGTCTGCCGCTGCTGATCTGGCTGTGCTATGAAAATGGCCCGTGGTTGGGTCTGGCCTTTCTGCTCGCGGCCGGATCGGTGCTCCGCTGGCCGCTCAGGTATCTGTGGCGGTGGATCCGGGCGCGGGTTGGGGCTTGAGGCTTGGCGCAATTTGCCTAAAAAGGCGGGCATGACAAATACAATGCCCCCCGTTCGCGGCACTTTGACGCCGCATCGCCCTTTGGCAGACCTTACCTGGCTGCGTGTCGGTGGGCCAGCCGACTGGCTGTTTCAACCTGCCGATGAGGCGGATTTGTGCAGTTTCTTGGCCGCGCTTGACCCCGATGTGCCGGTGTTCCCGATGGGGGTCGGCAGCAATCTGATCGTGCGCGATGGTGGTCTGCGCGCGGTGGTGATCCGGTTGGGGCGGGGTTTTAACGCGATTACTTGCGACGGCACCGTTACGGCAGGTGCTGCGGCGTTGGATGCCCATGTTGCCCGCAAAGTCGCCGAGGCGGGGCTGGATCTGACGTTTTTGCGCACCATTCCGGGTTCTATTGGCGGTGCGGTGCGGATGAATGCGGGCTGCTATGGGTCTTATGTCGCCGATCACCTGATCTCGGTGCGTTGCGTGACGCGGCAGGGTGAGGTTGTCGAACTTGCCGCCGCCGATCTTAAGCTGGCTTACCGTCAAAGCCAGTTGCCCGAGGGTTGGGTGGTCGTCGCCGCGACCTTCCGCGCAGCGCCCGGCGATCCGGTGATGCTGGAGGCGCGGATGACCGATCAAATCGCCAAACGTGACGCCAGCCAGCCGACGAAAGACCGCTCGGCAGGGTCAACCTTCCGCAATCCGGTCGGCCATTCCAGCACAGGTCGCGCGGATGACAGCCACGAGCTAAAGGCATGGAAAGTCATCGACGATGCGGGGATGCGCGGGTTTTCGCTGGGTGGTGCCCAAATGTCGCCGATGCACTCGAATTTCCTGATCAATACCGGAGAGGCCAGTGCCGCCGATCTCGAAGATTTAGGCGAGGAAGTGCGAAAAAGGGTTTTCCAACAGAGCGGTATCACGTTAGAGTGGGAAATTATGCGGGTCGGCGAACGTATCGCATAAATAACAATATCATGGACCGAAAAAGGTCTGGATGAGGCAGTAGATGGCGGGCGGCTTATCAAAAGCGGCTTCCAAAGTGGCGGTGTTGATGGGTGGGCCTTCCGTAGAGCGGGAAGTCTCACTGGTCTCTGGTCGTGAATGCGCGACAGCACTTAGGGAAGCAGGGTATCAGGTGGTTGAGGTCGATTGCGGCCCCGACTTGCCCGCACGGCTGGCTGAAATCAAACCTGATGTTTGCTTCAACGCTTTGCATGGCCGTTGGGGTGAGGATGGCTGCGTTCAGGGCCTGCTGGAATGGCTGAAAATTCCCTACACCCATTCTGGCGTGCTGGCCTCGGCCTTGGCGATGGACAAGGCGCGCGCGAAAGAAGTCTTTGCCGCCGCTGGCCTGCCGATCGTGCAATCGGTGCTGGTTGCGCGGGAAGACGTCAGTAAAGGCCATATCCTGCCGCCGCCCTATGTGGTGAAACCGAACAACGAAGGCTCCTCGGTTGGGGTTTATATCGTCCGCGAGGGCAGCAATGCGCCGCGTCTGGCGGAAACCATGCCGGAGCGGGTGATGGTGGAAACCTATGCGCCGGGGCGGGAATTGACCTGCGCGGTGATGGGGGATCGGGCGCTATGTGTGACTGACATCATCACCAACGGCTGGTATGACTTTGATGCGAAATACAAAACTGGCGGCTCGCGGCATGTTTTGCCCGCTGAGTTGCCCGAAGACATCACCGCCGCCTGCCTTGATTACGCCCTGCGCGCCCATAACGCCCTTGGCTGTAGGGGCGTCAGCCGCACCGATTTCCGTTGGGATGAAGCGCGCGGTCTGGCGGGGTTGATCCTGCTGGAAACCAACACCCAGCCGGGGATGACCCCAACCTCGCTGGCCCCCGAACAAGCGGGCCACTTCGGCATCTCCTTCCCCGCGTTCTGCGCTTGGATGGTGGAGGACGCCTCATGCAATCGCTAGGCCGCAATCGCTCACTTCCAGCTAATGGCATCCGCCGTGATCCTGCGCCAAGCCGGTGGCAATACCGGATGCAACGGCTGTGGTTGACGCCGCTGTTTCGGGTGGTCTGCCGTCTGGGACTGCCGTTGACGGTGGTGGCGCTGATCGCCTCTGGAGTGCTGTACAGCGACGCCCGCCGCGCTGCTATTGTGCAAAGCTTTGTCGATCTGCGCACCAAGTTCGAACAGCGTCCCGAGTTTCGCGTAGGGCTTTTGTCGGTTGAGGGTGCCTCGCGCGATCTGACCGATGCGGTGCGGGCCAAGCTGGCACTGAAGCTGCCGCAATCCTCGTTTGATCTGGATATGACCGAGCTGCGCGCCCGGGCCGAAGCCTTAGACGCGGTCGCCTCTGCCGAATTGCGCGTTCGCTCGGGCGGCGTGCTGCAAGTGATCTTGACCGAGCGTGTGCCAGTCGTGGTGTGGCGCGGGGCGGCTGGTTTGCAGCTTCTGGATGCCACCGGCCACCGTGTGGCGGGGCTGTCTGCGCGCGCGGATCGGGCCGATTTGCCGCTGGTGGCGGGCGAGGGCGCAGATGCGGCGATGCCAGAAGCTTTGGCGATTTTCGACACCGCTCGACCGATCGCTCCCCGTGTGCGTGGGTTGATCCGCGTGGGCGAACGCCGCTGGGATCTGGTGTTGGACCGTGATCAGAGCATCTTGCTGCCCTCGGTGAACCCGGTGGCGGCGGTCGAACGCCTGCTGGCGCTGAACGCCTCTGATAAATTGCTAGAACGCGACATTCTTTCGATAGACCTAAGAAATCAAGACCGCCCGGCGATCCGGCTGGCTCCGTTCGCGATGAACGAAGTCCGCCGTGCGCAAGGGCTGGCACCGACGACGGAGAGCGGATTATGACAGACCTTTACCAATCCCAACGCGCAATGCGCAACATGCGGCGGGCAGCGATGCAGCGCGGTGTGGTGGCGATTTTGGATGTCGGCACCTCGAAGATCGCCTGTCTGGTGCTGCGGTTTGACGGCATCGAGGATGACCGCGATCAGGATGGCGTGGGGCCGATGGCCGGGCAATCATCGTTCCGCGTGATCGGGGCTGCGACAACGCGGTCGCGCGGCGTGCGGTTTGGCGAAATCGCGGTGATGAATGAAACCGAGCGGGCTATTCGGACGGCGGTTCAAGCCGCGCAGAAAATGGCGAATGTGCGGGTTGATCATGTGATCGCCTGCTTCTCGGGGGCCGAACCGCGCAGCTATGGCCTTGCTGGCGAATGGGAATTGCAGGATTCGGTGGTGACCGAGCAAGACGTGGCCCGCGTGCTGGCGGCCTGTGATGTGCCGGATTTCGGCGATGGGCGTGAGATTTTGCACGCACAGCCGGTGAACTTCGCTTTGGATCATCGCTCGGGCCTGGGCGATCCGCGTGGGCAGATCGGCAATCGTCTGGCCTGCGATCTGCATATGCTGTCGGTCGATGCCTCGGTGGTGCAGAACCTGCTGTATTGCATCAAGCGCTGTGATCTGGAACTCGCCGGTATTGCCTCGTCGGCCTATGTTTCGGGGATTTCCTCGCTGGTCGAGGACGAACAGGAACTCGGTGCGGCTTGTATTGATATGGGCGGCGGTGCGACCGGCATTTCTATCTTTATGAAAAAGCACATGATCTACGCCGATTCCGTGCGGATGGGCGGCGATCATGTGTCCTCGGATATCTCGAAGGGCCTGCAAGTGCCGCTGGTGGTGGCGGAACGCATCAAGACCAAGCACGGCGGCGTGCATGCGACGGGCATGGATGACCGCGAGATGATCGAGATGGGTGGCGATTCGGGCGATTGGGAGAAAGACCGTCGTCAGATTTCGCGCACCGAGCTGATCGGCATCATGCGGCCTCGGGTCGAGGAAATTCTGGAAGAAGTCCGCGCTCGCTTAGACGCGGCGGGTTTTGACAGCCTGCCCAGCCAGCAGATCGTGCTGACCGGGGGCGCAAGCCAGATCCCCGGACTGGATGGATTGGCCAGCCGTATCCTTGGCCAGCGCGTCCGCATGGGTCGGCCTTTGCGGGTGCAGGGTCTGCCGCAGGCGGCAACCGGGCCTGCTTTTTCCAGCGCCGTGGGCCTGTGTCTGTTCGCCGCCCATCCGCAAGACGAGTGGTGGGATTTCGACATTCCGGCCGAACGTTACCCGGCGCGATCCCTCAAACGTGCCTTCCGGTGGTTTAAGGACAACTGGTAATCCGCTAAATCGGGTAACATTGGCGAAATACCGCTAATACCAGCAACACTGGCCCCATATTTTGTGGGGCCAGTGTGTTTTTTGCGTGACCTTCGGGCTATCTGTGGATAGAATTGAGGATAATTCGGCACACTCTGCTTCGGGACAGGCGGGGGAAGACCGATACGGCAAACCGGCGGCGGCAGCCCGCGTAATAAGAACAGGCGGATAAAAATGGCATTGAATCTGATCATGGCCTCGGCGCGCGAAGAGCTAAAGCCGCGTATCACGGTGTTTGGCGTCGGTGGCGCGGGCGGCAATGCCGTCAATAACATGATCGAGAAGAACCTTGAGGGGGTCGAGTTCGTTGTCGCCAACACCGACGCGCAGGCGCTTCAACAATCGAACGCGCCGGTGAAGATCCAGATGGGTCTGCGGGTGACTGAGGGTCTAGGGGCAGGGGCGCGTCCGACCGTTGGGGCAGCTGCGGCTGAGGAGACGATTGAAGAAATCGTCGATCACCTCGCAGGCGCGCATATGTGCTTCATCACTGCGGGCATGGGTGGCGGCACTGGCACCGGGGCTGCCCCGATCATCGCGCAAGCCGCGCGTGAATTGGGCGTGCTGACCGTGGGCGTTGTCACCAAGCCCTTCCAGTTTGAAGGCAACAAACGGATGAAGCAGGCCGAAGACGGCATCATTGCGCTGCAAAAAGTTGTCGACACGCTGATCATCATTCCGAACCAGAACCTGTTCCGCCTCGCAAACGAACGAACCACCTTCACCGATGCGTTCGCGATGGCGGATGATGTGCTGTATCAAGGCGTTAAGGGCGTCACTGATCTGATGGTGCGCCCCGGCCTGATCAACCTCGACTTCGCCGACGTGCGCGCGGTGATGGATGAGATGGGCAAGGCGATGATGGGCACCGGTGAGGCCACCGGCGACAACCGCGCGGTTGAGGCTGCCGAGAAAGCCATCGCCAACCCGCTGCTCGATGAGATTTCGTTGCATGGCGCCAAGGGTGTTTTGATCAACATCACTGGCGGCTATGATCTGACGCTGTTTGAGCTTGATGAGGCCGCCAACATCATCCGCGAAAAGGTCGATCCTGACGCGAATATCATCGTGGGCTCCACCTTGGACACCTCGATGGAGGGCACATTGCGGGTCTCCGTGGTCGCCACGGGCATCGACGTTGGCCAAAACCGGGCTGAGATGCCCGCCACCCGCCGCTCGATGGCGCAACCCCTCGCGCCAGCCGCCGCGGCCCCCGAGCCGAAAGCGGCAGCGCCCGCTCCGGTGCAACAGCCTGTTGCGGCGCAGCAATATCAAGCCCCGGCGCAGGATCTGTTCCACGCCCAGCAGCCCAGCTTCCACGATCACGCTGAAGAGATGATGGAAGACGATCTGCCGACCCCGGTTTACCGCCCGGCACAACAAGCTCCGGTGCAACAGCCGCGTGCGCAGGCTCCGGCACCCTTGTCGCTGGACAATGACGCAGGCAGCTTTGTCGCCCCGCGTCCGCGCGCCGCTGGCACGCCGTCGCCCGAGGCTCTGGCCCGTCTGCAAGCCGCTGTGTCGAAATCGCCGTCGCAAGCCGGTGCGGCCCGTCAGCCCGCGCAACAACCGCAACAGCGGATGGCGGCCCCAGCGCCCGCACCGAAATCCGCCGAGCGTGCGCGTTTTGGCATCGGCAGTCTGATCAACCGTATGGCGGGCGGGGCAGCTGAACAGCCGCAGGAACGCCAGCAGTCCGCGCGTCAGCAACCGCCCGTCACCGCCTATGATGACGAGCAGGAACTGTCGGCAGATCAAGAGCGGATCGAGATTCCGGCCTTCCTGCGCCGTCAGGCCAACTGAGTCGGGTATAGAGACGACTTAACGCGAACGTAACAGGCCCGGAAATATCCGGGCCTTTTTCTTTTTAGATCAATGCCTTATGCCTTTAGAATCCTGTTACACTCCGTTACAAACTGTGAGTTGAGATAACGCCCCCGCGGACTTAGATCATTGCTGCGGCCATAGGTCTGGCCAAAGAGTTAACGTCTCGGAGAGTTCCGTTGCAACATACGCTGAAAACCACGGCTGTCTTTACCGGCTTCGGCTTGCACTCGGGTGCTGCCGTTACGATGAAAGTGCATCCTGCGGCAGCGGACCATGGCATCTGGTTCCTGCGCTCGGATGTATCAGGCGATGCGCTGATCCCCGCGCGTTGGGATGCGGTTGTGCCGTCGAAACTGTGCACGCTTGTGGCCAATTCCGCTGGCGCAAGCGTGTCGACCATCGAACATGTTATGGCGGCGCTGGCTGGTTCGGCGATCAGCAACGCGGTGATCGAGATTGACGGGCCGGAAGTGCCGATCCTTGATGGTTCGGCTGCGCCCTTCGTTGAAGGCTTTCTGAACGCAGGCATCGTGAAGCAAAACGCCCCCGTGGTGGCGATCCGTATCTTGCGCACCGTTGAAGTGCGTGATGGCGCGGCATTTGCCCGGCTGGAACCGTCTGACATGCTGGAAATCGACTTCAAGATTGATTTCGAGGATGCCGCGATTGGCAAGCAATCGAAAGTGCTGAACATGTCGAACGGCGCGTTCGTGCGTGAACTCTCGGACAGCCGCACCTTTTGCCGCAACGCCGATGTGATCGCGATGCAAGAGCGCGGGCTGGCTTTGGGTGGTACGCTGGAAAACGCTGTGGTGTTTGATGGCGCGAAAGTGCTGTCGCCGGGTGGTTTGCGCCATTCGGATGAACCGGTGCGCCACAAGATGCTGGATGCCTTGGGCGATCTGGCTTTGGCGGGTGCGCCGATCCTTGGCCGCTATACCGGTGAGCGGGCGGGACACGCGATGACCAACCGGCTTTTGCGCGTGCTTTTTGCCACGCCCGGCGCTTGGATTGAGCAAGATTGTGAAGGCCTTGCGGGCGGAAAGCTGCCCGGCGTTGGCGTTCATCGTGGTGATCTGCCTCTGCGCGGCTAAAACCATTCGGCAAAGCGTGAAAGCCGTTTTGCGCCTGCGATTTTTCTGTGCTACGAGGGGCGAAAGCGCGGTGAACGCGGCCCCATCTTTGGGGCCCTCGGCGCGGGTTATTGGGGTAGGCGGAAGATGGCAGGCGGACAGTCGGGCAAAGCTCTGCGGATGCTGGGTATGGTGGTGCTTGTTGCCAGTTTGGCAGCCTGTTCACAGAAAAAGCAGAATGATACTGCGGCGTTAGACAGCCTGACGGCTGAGCAGCTTTACAAACGCGGAGAGCTGGCGCTGGAAGTGCGCCAGGGCAAGAACGAAGATGCTCTGGCGGATTTTGAAGCGGTAGAGCGGCTTTATCCCTATTCCGAATGGGCCAAGCGCGCGCTGATCATGCAGGCGTTTACGCAGCACAAGAATAAGAAATACGAAGAAGCCCGCATTGCCGCGCAGCGCTATCTCGATTTCTACCCCGGCGATGAAGATGCGGCCTATGCGTCTTATCTGCTGGCCCTGTCCTATTACGACCAGATCGACGAGGTGGGCCGCGACCAAGGCCTGACCTATCAGGCGCTGCAAGCCCTGCGCGTGGTGATCGAGGAATATCCCGACAGCGAATATGCCAAATCGGCGACGCTGAAGTTCGATCTCGCTTTTGATCACTTGGCGGCGAAAGATATGGAAATCGGGCGCTACTACCTCAAGCGCGGCAACTTCACGGCGGCGATCAACCGTTTCCGCTCGGTGGTGCAGGATTTCCAGACCACCACCCACACCGCTGAGGCGTTGGAGCGGCTGGTTGAGGCTTACCTTGCGTTGGGTCTGACCGATGAGGCGCAGACCGCAGGCGCGATCTTGGGTTATAACTACCAATCCTCGCCATTCTACCAAGACGCCTTCAACCTGCTCAAAAAGCAAGGTCTGTCGCCGGAAGCCAAAGGCACCAGCTGGCTGTCGCAAATTTACCGGCAGACGATCAAGGGTGAATGGTTGTGATACCCCTGCGCTGCGGCGCAGGCGCCCGATTGGTCTGCAAAGGGTAGGGGATGCTGCGCAGCCTTGATATCCGCGATGTGCTGATCATTGATCGGCTGACCTTGGAGTTTGCTCCGGGCCTGAACGTGCTGACCGGGGAAACCGGGGCGGGCAAGTCGATTTTGCTCGATGCTTTGGGCTTTGTGTTGGGTTGGCGCGGTCGGGCTGAACTTGTGCGGGCAGGGGCAGCACAGGGCGAAGTGGTGGCGGAGTTTGATCTTCCCCCCGGTCATGCTGCCCGCGCGGTGCTGACTGAGGCAGGCTTCGATGACCCGGATGAATTGATCCTGCGCCGCGTCAACACCGCCGATGGCCGCAAAACCGCCTTCGTCAACGACCGCCGGGTGTCGGGCGATGTGCTGCGCGATTTGTCGGATACTCTGGTCGAACTGCATGGCCAGAATGACGACCGGGGATTGCTGAACCCACGCGGCCACCGCAACCTTTTGGACAGCTTTGCAGGCCTCGATACCGCCGCCGCGCGCAGTGCATGGCGGGCGCAAGCACAAGCGCGTGACGCTTTGGCAGTGGCCCGCGCGGCACTGGAGCGCGCGCAGGTCGAAGAAGACTTCCTGCGTCATGCCGTCGCCGAACTTGATAAGCTGAACCCCGAACCGGGTGAGGAAGCCAGCTTGGACACCCGCCGCCGCGCCATGCAGGGGGCCGAGCGCATCCGCACCGACGTGCAGCGCGCCCATTCGGCGCTGAGCGAAGGGGCCGAGAATGCCATCAGCGACGCGCTGCGCTGGCTGGAGGCGGCGGCTGACAAGGCCGAAGGCCGCCTTGATACTGCGCTGGCTGCCTTGGGCCGCGCCTTGGTGGAGTTGGGTGAAGCGCAAGACGGCATCGAATCCTGCCTGCGCGGGTTAGATTTCCGCCCCGGCGATCTGGAGAACTTGGAAGAACGCTTGTTTGCCATCCGCGCTTTGGCCCGCAAGCATGGTGTGCTGGCGGATGATCTTGGCAATTTCGCCGAAAACGCCCGCGCGCGACTGGCGGCGATTGACGGTGGGGCTGCGGGTCTTGCCAAGCTGGAAAAGGCGCTGGCTGAGGCGGAACTCGCCTATCAGCGCGAAGCGATGGCGCTGTCAAAAGCCCGCAAAACCGCCGCTGTGCGTCTCGACAAAGCTATGGCCGCCGAACTCGCCCCGCTGAAAATGGAACGCGCGGTGTTCACCACCGAAATCTCTGCGGGTGATCCTGGCCCCGATGGCACCGACGCGGTACAATTTACCGTCGCCACCAACCCCGGAGCACCGTCTGGGGCGCTGAACAAGATCGCCTCGGGCGGTGAGTTGTCGCGCTTCTTGCTGGCGCTGAAAGTGTGCCTGACCGCCAACACCCCCGGACTGACGATGATCTTCGATGAGATTGATCGGGGGGTGGGCGGGGCCACTGCGGATGCCGTCGGACGTCGCCTGAAAGCCCTCGCCAGCTCTGCGCAAGTTCTGGTAGTCACCCACAGTCCGCAGGTCGCGGCCTTGGGCGGGCATCACTGGCGGGTCGAAAAACGTGTCAGCAAAGGCCAGACCCTGTCCACCGTCATCGCCTTGGGCGACGACGCCCGCATCGAGGAAATCGCCCGCATGTTGGCGGGCGACCGGGTCACCGAAGCCGCGCGTGAGGCGGCGCGGGCTTTGTTGGCATAAACATGGGCTGGCTTAGGGCAGGGCTGTAAAGCTGAGGTTCAACGCCAGCCAATCCGCAGGGTCGACCTCCAACACCGCCACCAACATCGCGCCAAAACGCGGCAGATCGGCACCGGACTGATCCCGTGCCCCCGACACGGTGTAGCGCTGGCGCAATAAGGCATTATGCGGCCCCAGCGCCCGGATCTGGGCCTTGCCGGTGACCAGACGCGCGCGGGCAAAAATCCCCGCCGCCTCTGCCGCAAAGGCGCTTTCGATTTCTTCTGGTGATTCTGCCCAAAGCCCGGTCAGGCTTTGTAGCGTGCCATCAGGCGCAATCAGCGCAGCAAGACCTGCGGCATCTTGCGCGGTGAAGGCCTGCGCAAAGCGGCGCGGAAAATCTTCAAGACTCATGCCAAGACCGACATCGGGCGCGGGTGGTTTTCAAACAGGGTGACGGCTATTTTGCTCATGACGACACAATAGACCCTGCGCGCGGCATTGCCAATCGACACACCAAAACCCGCGCGGAATTTGCGTCGCACAGTCAAGGCCTCGGCGGATTTATGTCGCCGCCGCCTGCGCCATCACCACCGCCAGATCGCCATAGCCAGTGAACCGCCGCTCGTAGGCCAGCCCCAGCCGTCGGGCGCAGTCTTCGGCCTTGGCGTCCAGTGCTGGATCATTGGTCTGCGCCTGATAGACCAGCTTGGTGTAATTGCCGAAATACATATCGCGCAGTTGCGGGTGGCGATCAAGGCCCATCGGCCGCCAGACAAAAGCCTCAAACTGCCGCACCAGAAAATCGGTGAGATAAAACGCGGTGAACTCATCGGGATGGGCGGCAAACACCGCATTGCCTTCAAAGAACGAATAGCAATGCGGGCCCTCAATCATCTCAACGCCCAATTCCTGACAGCGCGCCAACAACAGCCCGCCGGTGCCGCAATCGGCATAGAGCACGAACATGCTGTCATATGCTCCTCGCTGCGCTTCCACCGCGCGCGTCACCGCCTCCGTGATCCGGTCGGGATAGAGATGCAGATTGGCAGGCAGGCATTGCAGATCGAGATGATCCCAACCATTCACGCGCTTCAGTGCCAGCACCTCATGCGCCAAAGCGCCGCAAGCGATCAACAACACCCGGCCCTGATGCGCAGGCGCCAGACCCTCAGCGGTCAGCAGATCATCGCTGATCAGTGCCATCGCAGGGTACGGACGAACAACGCGAGGCACAGGGCCAACAGCCCGAGCCAGACAAACGACAAGCCCGTAACCTGAATCACGGCAATTGAGGCTCCGGCAGCAAGAATTACCCCGAAAATCAGGGCCAGAAAGGTTGGGAGCGGCATTGGCATCCTCCTTATTGTCCTCTTAACGTGGCAATTAAAAAGCCTCGGGGCAAGACCCCGAGGCTAAAGAACCAGCGTCTCGGCTGATTTAAGCGGTCAACTGGTTGTGCTTGCGCAAAACCAAGGCCTTGGCGGTTTCCACAGCCACGGCGGCGTCGCGGCAATAGGCATCCGCGCCAATCGCCTTGCCGAATTCTTCGTTCAGCGGCGCACCGCCGACGAGAACGATATAGTCCTCGCGCATGCCCTTCTCTTTCATCGTGTCGATCACGACTTTCATATAGGGCATCGTGGTGGTCAGCAGCGCCGACATGCCAAGGATATCGGGCTTTTCTTCTTCCAAAGCGGCGAGATATTTCTCAACCGAGTTGTTGATGCCAAGATCGCGCACCTCAAAGCCCGCACCTTCCATCATCATACCGACAAGGTTTTTGCCGATGTCGTGGATATCGCCTTTGACGGTGCCGATCACCATTTTGCCCATCCGCGGCGCGCCGGTGGCGATCAGCAGCGGCTTGAGGATGAACATGCCACCCTTCATCGCATTGGCCGCCAGCAGCACTTCTGGCACGAACAGGATGCCGTCGCGGAAGTCAGCGCCCACGATGGTCATGCCCGCAACCAAGGCTTTGGTCAGCGTGTCATAGGGCGTCCAGCCACGGCTGATCAGAATGTTAACGCCTTCTTCGATCTCTTCCTTCAGACCATCGTAGAGGTCGTCATGCATTTGCATAACCAGTTCGTCATCGGAAAGATCAGCAAGGATGATTTCGTCGTCGGCCATCTGGGAACTCCTTGGGCGGTTGTCAGTGTGATGGGGCCAAAGCCCGCCAGACACTGTTCGAATAGCGACATGCGCCAACAGAAAGCCGACTTTGTAGGGCAGGAAATGCAGAAATCGCTTGGGATTGTTCTTGATATGTTCTAGTTTGACGGGGTGGATAAGTCAGAGAGCACAATCATGCCGGGGGTGCGCCCGCGCGGGCGCGGCGCATTGGGCAATGCGGTGGGGCGGTTTGAAGCTGCCGCTCGGCTGGCGTTTGAGGATGGCTGGGAACCGCCTGAGGAGCGGGTGTTGCGCACCGAGGTCCGGCTGGAAGTGCCGCGCTCGGCTGTCAGCTACAACACCTCGCCCGACCTGCGGTTTGACCGCGCGATCAACCCCTATCGCGGCTGCGAACATGGCTGCATCTATTGCTTTGCGCGCCCGAGCCACGCGTTTTTGAACCTGTCGCCGGGGTTGGATTTTGAAACCAAACTGATCGCCCGTCCGGGGATTGGCGCGGTGTTGGAAAAAGAGCTGCGGGCGAAATCCTATAAGGTCGCGGTGATGGCTCTGGGCACCAATACCGACCCTTATCAACCCGTCGAGACCGAATATGGCGTGATGCGCGAAGTGCTTGAAGTGCTGCGCGCGTTCAAGCATCCACTGGCAATCACCACAAAAGGCACTTTGATCGAGCGCGACATTGATCTTTTGTCCGAGATGGCAGGGCAGGGCCTGTGCCGCGTCGGGGTTTCGGTGACCACGCTGGATACAGACCTCGCGCGCAAGATGGAACCTCGGGCGGCGGCACCCAAGCGGCGGTTGCAGACCATCACGCGGCTGGCGCAAGCCGGCATCCCGGTGCGGGCGATGATCTCGCCAATGATCCCCGGCCTGACTGATCACGAGTTGGAACCGATCATGGCCGCCTGCCGCGATGCCGGGGCGACGGCGGCGAGCTATATCTCGCTGCGGCTGCCGCGCGAGGTGTCGCAACTGTTCCAAGATTGGCTTGCCGAACATGTGCCCGACCGTGCCGCGAAAGTGATGGCGCGGGTGCGCGAGTTGCATGGTGGCATGGATTACGACCCGGCCTTTGGCAAACGGATGCGGGGAGAGGGGCCGTGGGCTGATCTTATGGCGCGGCGGTTTCGGGTGGCGCTGGATCGGTTGGGTCTGTCGGTAAAGCTGCCGCCGATGCGCTGCGATCTCTTTGCAGCCCCGGCACGGGCGGGCGATCAGCTCAGCCTGTTCTGACGGCCAGCCCCGGCGCAACCGATTTCCGAAACGGAAATCGTGCCGGAATTTCTCAAATTCCGTAGCACTTGGGCCAAGCGCCCCGCTTCACATCACCCGCGCCGATTGCGCCGCTCACGTTTCGGATCGGCCGACGTATCCCCGGTGCCGTCTGAGGACGAAGAAAACGCCCCCAGCTTGGCGGTGATATCCTCTTGCGTCGGCAGCGGACCCTTCGGCGTGTTCTCCAACGCCTTGCGCATCGCCGCCAAATGCTCCGGCATCGTCCCGCAGCAACCGCCAATGATCCGCACCCCGGCATCGCGCGCCAGGACCGCATATTCCCCCATCAACTCCGGCGTGCCATCGTAATGGATATGGCCGTCATGATATTTCGGAATCCCGGCATTGCCCTTGGCAATCAGCGGCCGCGCCGAGCCAACAGCCGCAAACCCGAGCACAGTCCGCATCAGATCCGAGGCCCCGACACCGCAATTCGCGCCAAACGCAATCGGCGGATTGGCCAGCTTTTCCACCATCTCGGCCATCGCGGACGAGGTCATCCCCATCATCGTGCGCCCTGCGGTATCGAAACTCATCGTGCCGCACCATGGCATGCCCGCCAAAGCTGCAGCCTCCGCAGCCGCCGCATATTCCTCGGGTGCCGACATGGTTTCCACCCACAGCACATCCGCGCCGCCTTCTTTCAAGCCCTCGGCTTGCTCATGGAACATCTCGACCGCGACGCGATGTGTCAGCGTGCCCATCGGCTCAAAAATCTCCCCCGTCGGCCCGACCGAGCCCGCAACCACCACCACACGCCCCGAGGCGTCGGCAATCTCGCGCCCTAAAGCAGCACCCACCCGGTTCAACTCACGCACCCGGCCTTGGGCTGCGTGCAGTTTCAAACGGCTGGCATTGCCACCAAAGGTGTTGGTCAGGAAAATATCCGATCCGGCATTCACCGCATTGCGATACAGAGTGCGGATATTGTCGGGCTTGTCGGTGTTCCAAAACTCTGGCGGCTCGCCTGATTCCAAACCCATGTTGAACAAATTGGTGCCGGTGGCCCCGTCGGCCATCAGCCAATCGCGGCTGGCGAGCAGTTTCGAAAGCGCATCTTGGGACATCGGCAGACCTCGTCTGGTTCAGAGCGAACCTATGTTTCACGTTGACCCTGTGTTTGCCATGCGCGGCGGAGCGAGGCAAATCTATATTCCTCATAACACTATGCGCCGCAGCACATGATGCGCCGCAAAGCCAGTCGCATCCGTAAACGCCGCAGCAAAAAGGCCGCGCACCAAACCCGGCGGCGGCCTCTTGAAACGCTGCCGTCGCAGGTGGGCTTAAAACTCGTTCATCAGCTCGGCTTTGGCCACCGGCAGCAGTTCGGCCATCTTGGCGCGCACGGCATCGGCGCTCGACAAGCTGCCCAGATCGCCCGCGACCTTGCGCACCACATCTTCAATGCCGGCTTCTTCGAAATCAGCACGCACAACCGACATCGCATATTCTGCCGCCTCATCGCCGGATTTGCCGAGCAATCCCGCCGCCCACAGACCGGTCAGCTTGTTGCGCCGCGCCTCAGCACGGAACTGCATTTCGGCATCGTGGGCATATTTGGATTCAAAAGCGTGTTCGCGGTCGTCAAATGTGGTCATGGCTGGCCCTCTGGGTCATGGAAAGTTATCCCCCATATGCCCATCCCGCGCCCGCCGTTCAAGATAAAAAGCCACGGCTGGGCTGTGGCAGATCGGCCATCAGCGCACCCGAGCGTAGCCGGTGGTAGTGTGCAGCGCCGAGACCGCACAGGATTTGCTGTCGATGAACCCGGCACCCCGCATCTACGCGCGCAAATCGGCCTCGGAAAACCCCCGCGTCGTGCCTTTCCGCGTCACCCCCCCCCAGAACCGTGCCTGCGGCTGCGGGAGGATCACCGCCAAGGCGACCTCAAACGCTGCCTGATCCGGCAATTCAGCGACGAACAGCGCCGCATCACCCGAAGTGCAGCCTTGCAAGGCGGCAATCAGCGCCGCATCGCTGAGATTGCCGATCACACAGGCCGGGTTTTGCGGGCTGATCCCCAACTTGGCGGCAAGACTAGGGGCGGGCTTTTGCAGCGTCTTCAGCCAAAGTGCTGCCTGCGCGGCACCAAAGAAACCCGCAACGCGCCCGCAGGCGTCAGCACCACCAGATCGTCGCCCTCAACAGCAAAGCCTGCCAGATCGGCGCGGGGAATACGGGCTTTGAGCGCACCGCGCAGGAGCAGCTCCGTCGCTTCCAGCACGATTTTCCCCCGCCGCTCTGCCCGGCAAATAGCATCTGCGCTTCAGCCTCGCGTCCCACCCTCAGTTTCCTTTTTTGTACCGCAGCTGGACAAGCACCACCGCCCCGCATTCCCGTCGAAGATCAAGCCGTCCTACGCCTTGCCCCCGTATACCTTGCCCCTCGTCGCAGCTTGGCATATAGCCGGGAAAAAGGGCAGGGGGTGGCGTTGGCCGCCCCCGTGCCCGTTTGGCATCGGAGCATTCATGGCGCGCAGGAAGAAGGTTTACGAGGGCAAGGCGAAGATCCTGTATGAAGGACCGGAACCGGGCACTCTGATCCAATATTTCAAGGACGATTCCGCGCCCACCGCAGCCGAGGCCACCCCGGCTGCGGTCGAAGGTAAGGGCGTGTTGAACAACCGTCTGTCAGAGTTTTTCATGTCGGGGTTGAATGCCATCGGCGTGCCCACCCATTTCATCCGCCGCGTCAACATGCGCGAGCAACTGGTGCGGATGGCCGAAATCATCCCGCTGGAAGTCGTGGTGCGCAACTTTGCTGCTGGTGAAATTTCCGAGCGTCTCGGCATCCCCGAAGGCACCCCACTGCCGCGCCCGATTGTCGAATATTACCTGAAAGACGACCGACTGTCGCTGCCGATGGTCGCGGAAGAACATATCGTCGCCTTTGGTTGGGCCACCCAGCAGGATCTGGATGACGTGATCGCGCTGGCGTTGCGGGTGAATGATTTCATGTCCGGCGTGATGCTGGGCGTCGGCATCCGCTTGGTGGATTTCCGCATCGAAGTCGGGCGGATTTGGGAAGGCGATTACATGCGCCTGATCGTCGCCGATGAGATCAGCCCGGACAGCTGCCGGTTGTGGGATCTGCGCGGTTTGGTCGATCGTGGCGACGGCCAACCGATCCCCGAGCCGGGACCGCTGCCCGATGTCTACACCGAACTCGCGCGGCGCTTGGGCGTGTTGCCCTCCAACGTCACGCATACGGTGAAGCCGACTTTGATCAACTAAGGCTTGCCCGTCAGGGCAAGCGGCGGTATCGGGCGGCCAACCGCCCCCTTTTTGGAGATTGCTATGAAAGCGCGCGTAACGGTCATGCTGAAATCTGGCGTTCTGGATGTGCAAGGCGAGGCGGTGCGTCACGCGCTTGGCACGCTGGGCTTTGCTGGGGTGAACGGTGTGCGGCAGGGTAAAGTGATCGAGCTTGATTTGGCAGAGACAGACAAAGCTGCCGCCGAGGCTGCTGCCCGCGCCATGTGTGACAAGCTGTTGGCGAATGCGGTGATTGAAAGCTACCGGGTCGAATTGATCTAAATCCGGTGCGTGCAACAACGCGATTTTCGCGCGAAAATCGTGCATGGAATTCGTGCGAGTTCCGTGCCGGGGCTTCAACGGGATTTTTGGCTGGAAGCACCATGCGGATTGCGTTATGCGCGGGCCATCCCAATTTATCGGAGTGCTGCCCATGAAAGCCGCCGTCGTCACCTTTCCCGGCTCGAACTGCGACCGTGATCTTGCTGTAGCATTTGAGCGCGTCGGTTTTGAGGTGTCGCGGGTCTGGCACAAGGACACGGCGCTGCCAGCAGGCACCGATGTCGTCGGGGTTCCGGGCGGGTTTTCCTTTGGTGACTATCTGCGCTGCGGCGCGATTGCGGCGCAGTCGCCGATTGCGGCGGCCATTCGCAGCCATGCTGACCGGGGCGGCTATGTGTTGGGGATTTGCAACGGCTTTCAGGTGCTGACCGAAATGCAACTGCTGCCGGGGGCGTTGATGCGCAATGCGGGCCTCAAGTTCATCTGCAAAACCGTTGGCTTGCAAGTGGCCACGGCTGACAGCGCGTTCACCAGTGCTTACGCCAAAGGCCAGCAGATCGCGGTGCCGGTGGCGCATCACGACGGCAATTATACCATTGATGCCGAAGGGCTGGCTGCTTTGCGCGCCGAAGATCGCATCGCTTTCACCTACACCCAAAATCCCAATGGCGCTGCGGCTGACATCGCGGGCGTGCTCTCGGCCAACCGTCGCGTGCTGGGGATGATGCCGCATCCTGAGCGGGTGGTGGATGCCCGTACAGGCGGCACCGATGGTGCTGCGCTGTTTGCCAGCCTGATGGGCGGGATGGCGCTGGCCTGTGTCCCTTCGGCTTGAGGCCGGGCTTGGGCGGGCTTAAACTTACGCGATGCAAAGCCGCAGCCGATCCAAACGTATGTCAGATGCAGCGCCGGGGAAATCCTGGCGGATTCGGCTGGCTGCTACCCTATTGATCTTGCTGGCAGTCGGCGTGGTCCTGATCACCAACCGCTGGCTGTCAGAACGCTTTACTGAGACCACCCGCAACCGGGCCGAACTGCGCTTGGCGCTCTATTCCGGCAATATGCTGTCAGAAGTGCAGCGCACGGCGGTGGTGCCGCTGTTGCTGGCCGATGATCCGGCGATTCGCGACTCGTTGAAAAAGAATTCGTTTTCCCGCACCACCTTGCGGTTGATCGAGGTGCAAAAGGAAATCGGCGTCGCCTCGATCCTGCTGCTCGACAAAGACGGCTGGACGGTGGGGGCGACCAATCGCAATCTGCTGGGCACCTCGCACCGCAATGACGGCTATTTTGTCGATGCCAAGCGCACCAAGGACACGGTGTTCTCTGTCACGCCACAGCCCGGCGGTGCCTATGATTTCACCTATTCGCGGATGATTGAGGCGGATGGTCAGGTGCAGGGCGTGATCGTGGTTGCGGTCGACATGATGAAGCACGAGCGCGCTTGGGCGGGGTTGCAGGATGCGGTTTTGGTGGCCAATTCCGAAGCCACCGTGATTCTTGCGACCGAGCCTTCGTGGCGCAGCAAGCCGGTGGCGCAGGCGCTTTCGCCGACCGACAGCCCCTCGGCCTTGGATCGCGCTTTGAAGGGGGCTGCGGATTGGGCGCAGAATCCGCCGGATGCTTATGTGTCCGGCGAGGCGGTGTTGCGCACCGAGGCGCGGGTGCCATTTCAGGGTTGGAAGATGGTGACCTTCACCGCCTACGATTCTGTGCGCGAAAGGGTCAACGGCGTGATTGCATTGGAAATCATGGGCTTCGCGATTTTCACCGCTTTGACGTTTTATGTGCTGTCGCGCCGGGCTTGGTCGCAATCGGTGTCGTTCCAGCGCGAATCGGCGGAACTGAGGTTGCTGAACGCGCGTTTGAGCCGAGAGATTGCCGAGCGGGAAAAGGTGCAGAAGACGCTGGAAGTGGCGGAGCTGACCCTCGCGCAATCCTCGAAGCTTGCGGCTTTGGGCGAGATGTCAGCGGCGGTGAGCCACGAGTTAAACCAGCCTTTGGCCGCGATGAAAACCTATCTCGCGGGCGCGCGGCTGCTGTTACAGCGCAAGCGCCCAGATGAGGCTTTGTCCAGCTTCCAACGCATTGATGATCTGATCGACCGCATGGGAGCGATCACCCGGCAGCTGAAATCCTACGCGCGTAAGGGAGGCGAGGCGTTTGAGCCTGTCGATCTGCGCGCCTGCATCTCTTCAGCTTTGGCGATGATGGAACCACAGTTGAAACAGCGCGTTGTGAAGATAACCCGGACTGTGCCACGTCAACCGGTGATGGTGATGGCGGATCGGCTGCGGTTGGAGCAAGTTATTATCAATTTGTTGCGAAATGCGCTGGATGCCACCAAAGACTCGCTTGATCCGCAGATCGACCTCTTGTTGACGGTGGGTGAGAGCGCCACGTTGGCGGTACGCGATAACGGCATTGGCATTGGCGATATCGGCTCGATCTTTGAGCCGTTCTACACGACGAAAAAGCCGGGCGAGGGCGTGGGCCTTGGTCTGGCGATCTCTTCGGGCATTGTCACCGATCTGGGTGGGCGCTTGACGGCGCATAACCCCGAAGCTGGTGGCGCTGTGTTCGAAGTTCAACTGCCCCTGTTGGGCAAAGAAGCAAAAGCAGCGGAATGAGGGCGGCATGGCACGGGCGATGAAAGTGGCGATTGTGGACGACGAGGCCGATATGCGCGCCTCGATCAGCCAGTGGCTGGCCCTGTCGGGGTTTGACACCGAGACATATGCGAGCGCGGAAGAGGCGTTGAAGGCCTTGGGGCCGGAATGGCCGGGGGTCGTGGTGTCTGACATCAAGATGCCGGGCATGGATGGCATGGCGTTTTTGAAGCGGCTGATGGGGATGGATTCCGGCCTTCCCGTGATCCTGATCACCGGGCATGGCGATGTGCCGATGGCGGTGGAGGCAATGCGGGTTGGGGCCTATGATTTCCTCGAAAAACCGTTCAACCCGGACCGGATGACCGAACTTGCCAAACGCGCGACGATGGCGCGGCGGCTAACGCTTGATAACCGGGCTTTGCGGCGTGAGTTGTCGGATGGCTCGATCCTGATGAAAAAGCTGGTTGGGGCCAGCCCGGCGATGGAGCGGCTGCGCGAGGATATTCTCGATCTGGGACAAGCCGATAGCCATGTGCTGATTGATGGTGAGACCGGGACGGGCAAGACCTTGGTGGCCCATGCTTTGCACGCTGTCGGGCCGCGGGGATCGAAGAAATTCGTCACGGTGTCTTGTGCGGCGTGGAGCGAGGATCAACTGGCGGCCAAGCTGTTCGGGCCTTCGGATGATGGCAACCTGCCACTGGTCGAGGAAGCCCGTGGCGGCACGTTGTGTCTTGAGGATATTGAGGCACTGAGCCATCCGCTGCAATCGCGCCTGCTGACGCTGATCAATGAACAGGGCATGCCACCGGAAACCCGCATCATAGCGATCTGCAATGAACACGCGCCGGATAAGACGTTGGAAGACGTGTTGCGGTCCGATCTGTTTTACCGTCTGGGCGCGATGACCATCATCTGCCCGCCGTTGCGCGCACGGGGTGAGGATATTCTGACGCTGTTCACCCGGTCGTCGGAGCAATTTGCCGAGGAATATGGCTGCGATGCCCCGCAGGTGACAGCACAAGAGGCCGCGCAACTGCTGCAAGCGCCATGGCCGGGCAATGTCCGGCAACTGGTCAATATTGCGGAACGCGCGGTGTTGCAGAATCGGCGGGGGTCCGGCTCGATTGCCTCGCTGCTGATGGCGGATAACGAGGCTTCCGGGCCTGCGCTGACCACTGAGGGCAAGCCGCTGAAAGACTATGTCGAGGCGTTCGAGCGCATGTTGATCGACAACACCATGCGGCGGCATAAGGGTTCGATTACCGGCGTCATGGATGAATTGTGCCTGCCACGCCGGACGCTGAACGAAAAGATGGCGAAGTATGGTTTGCAGCGGCAAGATTATGTTTAAGCGGCAGGCTGGGTGGTTCCGCGCCAAGCGCAGAACCACCCAGCCTGCACCCTGCAACCAACGCAAATCACCCATTGTCATCGCTGCCCGTTTCCCGTTAGGGTTACAGCCAAGCGATTTTATATCGCCAAAGAATTCTCTGCCTCAGCAATCTGGCGCGCTCACCGCGCCGAAAACCGGGGTGGTCGGATCGGCCGCAAGGCCGGATTATTGCTCGTAAGTGACTGATAACACAGGATCAAACCGGGCTTTTTTAGGTGGGCGGCGTAAGCTGTCCAAACGTGAACCGCGATGATGTGCGCGACATTGGCAATTCAAGGCGAGGGGTGCCCACCGGGCACAGCCCGCCTATTTGCGTTGCGCGCAGCCGCCCGAACAAGTCGCCTCTTTGTGTCAAACACCCGCTTTGGTCCGCCAAGCGGGTTTTCGCATGACAGGCGCAATGGATTGATATGTCAAAGAAAATGCTTATCGACGCCACCCATGCCGAGGAAACTCGGGTTGTTGTGGTCGATGGAAACAAGGTCGAAGAATTCGATTTTGAAACCGTAAACAAGCGCCAGCTTGCCGGAAATATCTACCTCGCCAAAGTGACCCGCGTGGAGCCTTCGCTGCAGGCGGCCTTTGTTGAATATGGCGGAAACCGTCACGGCTTCTTGGCTTTTGCCGAAATTCACCCGGATTATTACCAGATCCCCGTGGCCGATCGCAAAGCCCTGCTGGACGAAGAACGCGCCTTCAACCGCGCGCAGGATGAAGAAGACAACCGCCGCTCGCGCCCGCGTCCCAAGCCGCAACAGCAGCGCCCGCGCGCTGAAGCCGTTGAGGGCGACGCTGTACAGTCGTCTGAGATCAGCAGCATGGATGTGGTGGATCTTGGGGATGAAACTGGTGCCGATGCGCTGGTGCAATCCGCGCCCGCCGATGTGGTGGAACAGCCGCATCACGACCACGATCATCACGATCACAGCCATACCCACAACGTCGCCTCGGTGGATGCCGAGGAAGGCGACGCGGTCTATCGCTCGATTGATCACGCCTCGGACACAGACGATGAGATCGAATCCATCGCCGAAGAAGATGTGTCGGAAGAAATTTCCGCGCCGCGCAAGCCTCGGGCCCGGCGCTATAAAATCCAAGAAGTGATCAAGGTCCGGCAGATCATGCTGGTGCAGGTGGTCAAGGAAGAGCGCGGCAACAAGGGCGCTGCCCTCACCACCTACCTCAGCCTTGCGGGCCGCTATTGCGTGCTGATGCCGAACACCGCGCGCGGCGGCGGGATTTCCCGCAAGATCACCCAAGCCGCTGACCGCAAAAAGCTGAAAGAGATCGCCACCGAAATCGAAGTGCCGGAAGGCGCGGGCCTGATTATTCGGACGGCTGGTGCCAAGCGCACCAAGCCCGAGATCAAGCGCGACTACGAATACCTGATGCGGTTGTGGGAACAGATCCGCGAACTGACCCTGAAGTCGATTGCGCCCGCCGCGATCTACGAGGAAGGCAATCTGATCAAACGCACGATCCGCGATCTCTATAGCCGCGAGATTGACGAGATTTTGGTTGAAGGCGAGGCGGGTTACCGCACCGCGAAAGACTTCATGCGGATGATCATGCCAAGCCACGCCAAAGCGGTGGTGCGCTATGATGATCCCACCCCGCTGTTCGCGAAATATCAGGTCGAAAGCTATCTCGGCGGCATGTTCAACCCGACGGTGCAGCTGAAATCCGGCGGCTATATCGTGATCGGCATCACCGAAGCGCTGGTGGCGGTCGACGTGAACTCCGGTCGCGCCACCAAAGAGGGGTCCATCGAGGACACCGCTTTGAAGACCAACCTTGAGGCCGCCGAAGAAGTCGCACGCCAACTGCGTCTGCGCGATTTGGCTGGCCTGATCGTGATTGACTTCATCGACATGGAAGAGCGCCGCAACAACGCAGCCGTCGAGAAGAAGCTGAAAGACAAACTGAAAACCGACCGCGCGCGGATTCAGGTCGGGAGGATTTCTGGCTTTGGTCTGATGGAAATGTCGCGTCAGCGGTTGCGTCCGGGGATGCTGGAATCGACCACACAGCCCTGCTCGCATTGCCATGGCACCGGGCTGATCCGCTCGGATGATAGCCTTGGTTTGCAAGTGTTGCGCGCGTTGGAAGAAGAAGGCACGCGGAAACGCTCGAAAGAGGTGCTGCTGCGCGCGCCGATTGGCATCGTGAACTTCCTGATCAACGGCAAGCGCGAGCATATTGCTTTGATTGAGGCCCGCTATGGCATGGCGGTGCGGATTGAATGTGATCCGGCAATGATCAGCCCAGATTTCTCGATTGAGAAGTTCAAAACCGCGACCCGCGTGGTGCCGGAAGGCTCCTCAGTCATTTCGGGCAATGCCTCGCTGATGGGCGCGCCGGTGGCGGAAGAAGACGACGAAGATATCATCGACGATGTGGATGATGTGGATGAGTCCGAAGTGGTTGAGGCGGCCCCGGTTGCGGCGGCAGCGACGGCTGCGGCGACGAATGGCGACGGTGGCACTGGCAAAAAACGCCGCCGTCGGCGTCGTCGCAAGAAGCCCGGTCAGTCGGGTGAGGCTATCGCTGGATCGGATGCTGAAGGCGACGACGGCGATGATGATGGCGACGACGAGGCGGGCGATGATGCGCCCTCGGCGGTCACCGAAATCGCAGCAGAGGCCCCGGTAGAGGCGGCCGCTGAGGTCGAAGTGAAAAAGCCAACCCGCACCCGCGCGCCGCGTGGCAGCAAATCTGCGGCGGCAGGGGCTGCGGTAGTGGCTGCAGCGGAAGCGCCCGCAGCCGAGGCGGTCAAGCCCGCCCGCAGCCGCTCGCGCGGCAGGGCCGTGAAGGTGGAACCTGTGGCGGAAGTCGCGGCCGAAGCTCAGGTCGCGGAAACCCTCGTTGTGGCTGAAGAAAAGCTGAAACCGACGCGCAGCCGCACTAGCCGCGCTAAGCCGAAAGCCGAAGTGGTGGTTGAAGCTGTTGTATCTGAGGTGCCCACCTCGGTCGCGGTTGAAGCTGTCGCAGAAGCTGCTCCGGTGGCAATCGCACCGGTTCTGCAAGCCGATCCGGGTCTGGTTGAAGCGGCCCCTTCGGCCAGCCCGCATGTCGATCCCGGCCTTGCCGACGCCGCGGTGGAGCCCGCCGAAGACGATGGCCCCGCCAGGCCGAAAAAGCGCGGCTGGTGGTCTTTGGGCCGCTAAAGCTCAGAATTTGATTGGGGGGCGGTGGGAAAACCCGCCGCCCTTTCTCTATCCGCGCCGGATCAAATAGGCGCTGCCGCCATCCACGTCGCTGGCTCCCAGATAATCATGCCCGGCTCCAGCGCAGAAATGCGGCAGATCAATCGCCGCCATCTTGTCACTGGCCAGCACCCGCAAAACCTGACCCGCAGCCATACCGATCAACCGCTTGCGCGCCTTGAGCACGGGCAGGGGGCAAAGCAGCCCCAAGCAATCCAACTCCACATCCCAATCCATACCAAGCCCATCCTCTGCGCTCAAATATCCCCGCCGGAGGCTTTGATGCCAGCCCAAAATGCCGCACGCAGACGTGAGGCGGCCTCACGTGACCTTTGCCGCCAACTGCGATAGACCCGTGCAAAACGGAGTTTTCATGTTCGGCATCGACATCTTTGACGCAAGCCTGATCCCGGCGATGCTGGTGGCCCTAGTGGCGGGCATACTGTCGTTCCTGTCGCCTTGCGTGCTGCCCATCGTGCCGCCCTACCTTGCCTATATGTCCGGCATTTCAGTCACCGAGATGAAAACTGGCCGCTCGCCGCTGCTCGCCGCGCTGTTCTTCGTGCTTGGCCTCTCGACCGTGTTCCTACTGCTCGGCCTCGCCGCCTCGACCTTTGGCGCGTTTTTCCTCGGCAATGCCAGCACCTTCGCCACCATCGCCGGAGTGGTGGTGATGATCTTCGGTGCGCATTTCATCGGCATCTACCGCATCGGCTTTCTTGATCGTGAGATGCGGCTGGATGCAGGCGATCAAGGTGGCTCGGCCTTCGGCGCTTACGTTCTCGGCCTCGCCTTCGCCTTCGGCTGGACACCCTGCATCGGCCCGCAACTGGGCGCGATCCTGTCCCTCGCCGCACAAGAAGGCAATGTCGCGCGTGGCATGACCCTGCTGGCGGTCTATGCGGCGGGTCTGGGCATCCCCTTCCTGTTGGTCGCCGCCTTCTTCACCCGCCTTGCCCCCTTCGTGGCTTTCATGAAACGCCACGCCGAGCGGATCGAGAAGATCATGGGCCTGCTGCTGTGGACCATTGGCCTGTTGATGCTGACGGGTGGTTTTTCATCCTTCTCCTACTGGTTGCTGGAGAATGTGCCCTTCCTCGCCAATCTGGGTTAGAATTCTCCCCCTTAAAATCGCCCAATTCCTCTGCCATGATGCCGTCAACTGGACAGAGGCATGATGGAACCGATCACCCCGCAAGCATTTCCCGATCAGCGCGTGCATCGCAGGTGGGTGTTTTATATCCCCGGCTACGATCCAATTCATCCGCGCCGCTACCGCGAGCTTTACCGCAAGGAAGGTCAAGCGCAGGCGCAGATCTCGGGCTATCAGCTTGCTTTGAAACCGAAAAAGACTGGTGGTCCTTATGGTTGGCATGTGACCGGCACGATGGATGGGGCGGTGACCGAGGCGGATGTCGAGGTGCTGGTGTGGTCTGATATCGTCAAAACCTCGATGGCGCGGGGGATTCTGGCGACCTATCTGCAACTGCTGCACACCGCCTATGCCTATATCGGCTCGGGCGCGGTGTTTCGACTGGCGGGTTTGCGCAAGGGGCCGATGATCGCGGCCCTCTATCCGTTTGTGTTTCTGCTGGCAGAGTTGCTTTTGGCTTGCTTGGCAGGTTGGGGCGTCGGTGAATTGGTGGCTTATGCGCATCCGGCTTTGGGCTGGGCGGCGGGTCTGGGGGTGATCTGGGCGCTGCTGCGGGCCTTCAAGCGCTGGGATAACAAGATTTTCGCCTATTACCTCATGCATGATTACGCCTATTCGGCGCAGGCGGGCGGGGCCAATCCGCCGGAACTCGAAGCCCGGATGACGGCGTTTCGTCTGTCGATCCGCGACGCTATGACGGCGGGTTTTGATGAGATTCTGGTGGTTGGCCATTCCTCGGGCGCGCATCTGGCGGTGTCTATTCTGGCCGATCTGCTGCGCGAAGGTCTGCCCGCAAAGGCGGCGCGGCTGGCGTTTTTGTCACTGGGGCAGGTAGTGCCGATGGTGTCCTTCTTGCCGAAAGCCAAGCGTCTGCGTGCGGATCTGCACTATCTCTCCGCAAGCGAGGAACTGGTTTGGGTCGATGTGACCGCCCCCGGCGATGGCTGCGCCTTTGCGTTATGCGATCCTGTGGCGGTGACGGGTGTGGCTCCGCCGGATAAACGCTGGCCCCTGGTAATATCGGCCGCGTTCACCCAAACCCTGTCTCCCACACGGTGGAAAGAGTTGCGCTGGAAGTTTTTCCGGCTGCATTTTCAATACCTGTGCGCCTTTGATCGCCCCGGTGACTACGATTACTTCCAGATCACTGCCGGGCCGCTTAGTTTGGCCGACCGCTACCGCGACCGCGCCCCCTCAAAAAACCGCATCACCCGCCCCGCTTCTGGCTACCGGGACATGGCATGATCCCGCCTAAGCCGCGCCCGCGCGCCGACAAGGTTTCGCTGCTGCAATATCTCCGGTTGTTCCGCGCCGATATCCTGTCGGCACAACCCGCGCGGCTCTATCGGGCCTGGATGGCCGAGTTCCGCACGCCATTCTTCCGCAGCTATATGTGCAACGATCCGGCTTTGGTGAACCGGGTTTTGATCGAGCGGCCCGATGATTTCCCCAAATCCAACCGCATCCGTGAGGGGCTGAACCCGCTGCTCGGCAATTCGGTTTTTGTGACCAATGGCGAGGTCTGGAAGCGTCAGCGTCGTATCATCGACCCGGCATTTGAGGGCGGGCGGCTGCGCGATACTTTCCCCGCGATGTGGGCGGCGGGGCAGGCGGCGGTGGCGCGGATGCCGCTGGGGGAGGTCGAGGTTGAGGCGGAGATGAGCCACGCGGCGGCGGATGTGATCTTCCGCACGCTGTTCTCAATCCCGATTGAGCATGAGGTGGCTGCGGCGGTTTTCGCCGAATTCCGCACTTATCAGCGCGCGCAACCCATTCTCAACCTTGCGGCTTTTCTACCCTTGCCGAAATGGGTGCCGCGGTTTCATCGCCCTGCCACCAAGCGTTCGGCGGCGGTGATCCGGGGGCTGATCACGCGATTGACGGAAGGACGCGCGGTTGAGATTGCGGCGGGGACGGCGCCGGATGATTTGGCGACCAAGATCATGACAACCGCCGATCCGCAGACAGGAGAACGGTTTGAAACCGCTGAGATGGTCGATCAGGTGGCGATTTTCTTTCTGGCCGGGCATGAAACCAGCGCTTCGGCTTTGTCATGGGCGCTGCTGATGCTGGCGATGGACCCCGATGTGCAGGAAAAGGTCGCAGGCGAGGCGCTGGCTTTGGGCGATCGGCCGGAATTTTCTGCGCTGTCCAAATTGCGCTTCACCCGCGATGTGTTCCGCGAGGTGCTGCGGCTGTATCCTCCGGTGCCAATGATGGTGCGCGAAAATGCGGTGCCCGAGGAGATGCGGGGGCGTAAGGTGGCTCGCGGGGCGCAAATTGTGCTTAGCCCGTGGCATCTGCACCGCCACGAACGCATCTGGGCGCACCCCGATGAATTTGACCCAAGCCGTTGGCAAACTGAGGAAAACCGCGCCTGCGCCCGCGATGCCTATATGCCGTTCTCGGCGGGTCCCCGGGTTTGTACTGGCGCGGGTTTTGCGATGGTGGAAGGTACTCTGCTGCTGGCACTGCTCGTGCGGGCGTTCCGGTTTGAATGTGTGGCGGGGCGTGAGGCTGTGCCCATGGCGCATCTGACGGTGCGCGCGAAAGACGGTATTTGGCTGCGGATCAGTCGGCGTTAACGGCGTAACTGAGCTAGCACAAACAACCGGATTGCCGAGGCGAGGCCAATGTCATCCGCGCGGCCCGCGTCGATTTCTGCGGCCAGGGCGTTCAGGGTTTGGCCGCGCGCGCGGGCGATTTCGCAAAAGCCGTCCCAAAATGCGGCTTCCAGCGAGATCGAGGTGCGGTGGCCCTTCAGCGTCACCGAATGTTTGACGGGCCTGCCGCTCATTCCGGGTCTTTCGGGGTCAGCGCGTGGCCATCAAGATCGCGCTTTTCCTTATCCAAACGCGCAGCTTCCAGCGCCTTATCACCTTTGCGGCGGCCAAATTTCACAGCATTGGCATCCGCCTGCGAGCGGGCTTCAAGCCGATCTTTGGCCTTCCGCACCGCGCGCAGGTTGATAATCTCAGCCATTAGCCTTTCGGCCCAATCATATCCTCGGGCCGCACCACGCGGTCAAAGGTTTCGCTGTCAACATAACCCAAAGTGATGGCTTCCTCGCGCAGGGTGGTGCCGTTTTTATGCGCGGTTTTGGCGACTTTGGTGGCCGCATCATAGCCGATGGTGGGGGCCAAAGCCGTCACCAGCATCAGCGATTCTTTCATCAACTTGTTGATGCGGGCGATATTGGCTTGGGTACCGACAACCATATTGTCGGTGAACGACCCCGCCGCATCGCCCAAAAGCTGCATGCTTTGCAAGACGTTATAGGACATCATCGGGTTGTAGACATTCAATTCGAAATGCCCCTGCGATCCCGCAAACCCCACAGCTGCGTCATTGCCCATCACCTGCGCGCACACCATGGTCAAAGCTTCGGCTTGGGTCGGGTTGACCTTGCCCGGCATGATGGAACTACCGGGCTCGTTCTCTGGCAGGATCAATTCGCCCAAACCGGAACGCGGGCCAGAGCCCAAAAGGCGCAGGTCGTTGGCGATTTTGAACAGCGAAGCGGCGACAGTTTTCAACGCCCCCGAGAACATCACCATGGCATCATGGGCGGCCAAAGCCTCGAACTTATTCGGGGCGGTGACAAACGGCAGGTTGGTGATCTCGGCAATCGCCGCAGCAACCCGAACATCCCAGCCGACGCGGGTGTTCAGGCCTGTGCCAACAGCGGTGCCACCTTGAGCCAATTCATAAATGTCGGGCAGGCACATCTTCACCCGCGCGATGCCTTTTTCAACTTGCTTGGCATAGCCGGAGAATTCTTGGCCCAAGGTCAGCGGGGTCGCGTCTTGGGTATGGGTGCGGCCGATCTTGATAATATCTTTAAATTCAATGGCCTTAGCATCCAAAGCCGCATGTAGCTTGACCAAACCCGGCAGCAGCACATCGCGCGCCATCATGCCGATAGCGACATGCATCGCGGTGGGGAAGGTGTCGTTCGACGATTGCCCCATATTGACGTGATCGTTCGGATGCACCGGCTTTTTGCTGCCCTTCACGCCGCCCAGCATCTCAATCGCGCGGTTTGAGATCACTTCGTTGGCGTTCATGTTCGACTGTGTGCCAGAGCCGGTCTGCCAGACCACCAGTGGGAAGTTGTCATCAAATTTGCCGTCGATGACTTCTTCCGCGGCTTTGGCAATCGTCTCGCCCAAGCCCAGATCAATGTCGCCCTGGGCGATGTTGACCAGCGCGCAGGCCTTTTTGATCACGCCCAAAGCGCGGACGATGGCAATCGGCTGACGCTCCCAGCCAATCGGGAAGTTCTGGATCGAGCGCTGGGTTTGCGCGCCCCAGTATTTATCGGCGGGAACTTCCAGCGGGCCAAAGCTGTCGGTTTCGGTGCGAGTGGCGGACATCTGCAAGCCTCCAAATTAAGATGCCTGCGGCTTAGCGTGGCAGGCTCAAAAATTCAATCGGTATGCAGCGGTATACCGAAATTTTCCGAACTCAGGCGCGCTGGAAGATGAAAATCCGGGCGGGCGGGATATTTAGCCAGACTTTCGGCCCCGCGATAACCTTTAGACCCAACCGACCCAACTGTTCGGTCGACAATGCTGGCTTGGCGCCGTAAGTGAATTGGACATAAGTTCCGTTGGGGCCGAGGATTTCAAACGCGGCCTTCACGATGGATTCGCGCACCGCTATGGGCATCGACAGCAGCGGCAGGCCGGAAATCACCGCCTCAACGCCGGGTTCGACGTTGCCAACAACCGATTGTGCGGCAGCGTTGTGCACGGTGATGTTGGGGAATTTCTGCCGCAGCAACTCGGTAAAGCTGGGGCTCATCTCATACAGAGTCAGGTTTTCCGGCGGCAGGCCGGTTTCCAAAATGCCGCTGGTCAGAACGCCGGTTCCGGGCCCGAATTCAACCACACGCCCCGAATTTGGCCCTAAACCTTGCGCCATGGCGCGGGCCAGCCAACGAGAAGACGGCACCACAGAGGAGACTTGCAGCGGATTGCTCAGGAATTGACGCAAGAACAGTGTGGTTTCTTTGGGCATCGCAGCCTCCTGTAAAACATCCAAGTCTATTGCTTGCGGAATTTATCCAGCCGGACAATCTGCGCTTCGCCCTGTGGCGGCGGCGGATCGTCTTCGGGGTCTTCATCTTCGTCGTCTTCGTCTTCATGAGTTTCAAACCGCAGACCAAACTCAACCGACGGGTCAACAAAGGTGCGCACGGCGTCGAAAGGGATCACAAGATGCTCGGGTTGGTTGCCGAAATTCAGCGTGATTTCAAAGCCTTCGTCGGTGACGATCAGGTCTTCAAACCAATGTTGCACCACAATCGTCATCTCACCGGGGTAGCGTGAGCGCAGCCAGTCGGCCATAACAACCTGCTCAACCGTGGTGTCAAAGGTGATGAAGAAATGATGCGCGCCGGGGAGACCGTGGACCGACACATCCTTGAGAACGGTTTGAATCAATCCCCGCATCGCGCGGTGCATGAGGTTTCCGTAATCAATCGACTTCGCCATGAGCCACCCCTTCGTAATGCTGCCACCATAGGGGATTCGGGCCTAAAGGGAAGGGGGGCGGCTCAGAATGCTGCAACTGCAGCGGAAGTTATCGCGCAGAGGGCGAGGACCCCCAGCAGCGGCCAGTGGCGGCGCAGCAGCAGGTAGGCGGCTATGCCTGCAAGGGCGGTAGGTAGGGTTTTGAGGCTGGTGGGGTCGGGCCAGATCAGTTGCAGCGGGCCGAGACTGAGCGGGGTGACGCTGGCGAAGATCACATGGGCCGCGAACCACAGCGACAGATTGGCGATGACGCCGACGACGGCGGCGGTGATGGATTTGAGCGCTTGGCTTAGGCGCGGGGCGTGGGTGAGGCGTTCGATCCACGGCGCGCCTGCGAATATCCACAGAAAGCAGGGGGCGAAGGTCATCCAGAGGGTGATCAGCGCGCCTGCGAGGCCCATGGC
The DNA here is from genome assembly GCF_058135695.1 of Cypionkella sp. PAMC25878. Taxonomy (NCBI): domain Bacteria; kingdom Pseudomonadati; phylum Pseudomonadota; class Alphaproteobacteria; order Rhodobacterales; family Paracoccaceae; genus Cypionkella; species Cypionkella sp. PAMC25878. The sequence continues at coordinate 2,507,650 of NZ_CM176871.1, forward strand.
AATGCCCTGTTTGGCGGCGGCGAGGTAGCCGACAAACTCGGTGACAAGGATCAACGGGCCGGGGGTGGTTTCGGCAAGGCCCAAGCCGTCGATCATCTGTGGTAGGGTAAGCCATTGTTTTTGCTGCACCACATCCTGTGCCATCCATATCAGCACCGCATAGGCACCGCCGAAGGTCAGCATCGCGAGTTTGGAGAAGAACAAAGCGATGTCGGCGAGAATAGCGGGGGCGAACAGCACAATCAGGGCAAGCGGCACCAGCCAGACCGCGCCCCAGATCGCCGTGGCGCGCAGGGATTCCGCCCAAGGGGTGGGCATGGCTGTGGTGGTGGAAGAATTTGATTTTGCGGTAAAAAATCCCCAGAGGCCAGCGGCAAGAATCACGGCGGGGAAAGGGGCAGCGAAGAAGAACAGGGCTGCGAAGGCGAGAGCCGCGGTGATCCATTGTGGGCGGGATTTCAGGGCGCGTTTGGAGACGCGCAACAGGGCCTCGATGACCACGGCCAAGACGGCGGCTTGTATGCCTGTGAACATAGCGGCGACGAGTGGCAGGGTGCCCCATGCGGCGTAGATCATTGATAACGCTAGGACGATGAGCGCGCCGGGGAGGACGAACAACCCGCCGGCGATCAGCCCGCCGATTGTGCCGTGTTTGCGCCAGCCGATCCATGTGGCGAGTTGCATTGCCTCGGGGCCGGGCAGCAGCATGCAGAACGACAGGGCCGAGAGGTACTCCTCCTCGGTCACCCAGTGTTTCTCGTCGACCAATTCGCGGTGCATCAGGGCGATTTGGGCGGCGGGACCGCCGAAGGACAGGATGCCAATGCGGGCAAAGGCGCGGGTGAGGTCGGGGAGCGTGGTCATGCGCTGCGGCCTACGGGCCAGTCGTGGCCTTCATCATGACCATCGCGCGCCCAGCGGTAGAGGGCATCGTAGATTGTCATCCCGACGGCCAGTTGTTCAAGGTCGTCACGGTATTGCCGGGACAGGCCGACAGAAATTGCAAGCAGGCCAGCGGCTTGGGGGGATAGGTCGTGACGGTCGGTGTCTGCGGCACGCACGACCAAGGCAAGGCGTTGCAGAGCATCGATGTGCAGCGCGAACTCGGTTATCAGGCTGTCGAAGGTGCAGGTGTCACCGCGGTGGCTGTAAAAGCAGTCTTCGATGTCGAAGGGGGTGGCGTTGAAACGGACGGCGACGGATTGGACCTCGGACGGGGCGACGAACAGGAAGCGGGCGGTGGGGTCGATGAAGCGGCGGATCAGCCAAGGGCAGGCGATGCGGTCGATTTTGGGGCGGTGGCGGGTGACCCAGAGGTTTGTTGGCGGTAGGGCTTTGAACGCGATCATTGGAAGGCCTGCCCCGGCCCAAGCCATTGAGCCACCTTCCAAAACCTGCGCGTCAATCGATTGGCTGCGCAGGAGGGCTGCGACGCCTTCGGAAAGTTTGCGGCCCTTTTGGCAGACGACAATGACTTTTTGGCCCAGCAGATTGGTCGGGGCGGGATCGAAGCGATCATGCGGCAAGGTGAAACTGCCGGGGATCAACCGGGGATCGGCGGTGAGGTCTTCGGCAATGCGGATATCGACGATGGTCGGGGCATCGGGCAGGCCGATCAGGCGCATCAGTTGGGCGGGGGTGATCTGGTTTGGTCCGGGCATGGGGCATCCTGTGCGGTGACATGGGATGCGAGCCTTGGGCCTAAGCCTCACGGGGTGTTCGCGGACCCCATGAGTTTGGATAGGAAATTCGGGCGGATGCGTCAAGCGCGGACAAGCCAGTGCTGGATATTTTGCGCAGAATGCGAAGACAAACCAGCGCGCAATATTTTGAAAACAAAGAGGTAAAAGTGCCGGATTCTGTTGCCAGGTTCCGGCGGACCCCGCCTTACGCGGCTAAGCGCAAGGACTTAGTTTCGGCGACTCGAACTGCTTACGCAGCCAAAGCCATTGCCGGAGCACGGTTGTCATTTGCAACTGTACGTTTGGACCGATAACGGTGGTACCTCACCGAGCAAAAGCTGGCCCCTTTAGACGTTCGTCGATCCTGTTTCGACCCCACACGCCCCAAATGAAAGGGTGAATTGGTGGAGTCGCCGGGTACCGCCCCCGGGTCCGAGCCGTTTATTATGGGTGCGTTTATCGCCATAGTCCGAGTTACCCCGGACAGGGTGAATATAGGGGCAGGGGACTGGCGGCGCAAGGTGGTGTGCGGTCCCAACTCGGGACCTTTTTTATATGTTTTATATCAATGGGTTGTCGGTGTTGATTTAACACTTTGTTAAGGATTGCCGTGGTTTCTTGCGAGGCGCGCCCGCGCAAAGCAAAACGCCCGCAATGGATTGCGGGCGTTTTGGCAGTTTTGCAATGGATCAGAAGCCGGATTTGATCATCTCAAACTCTTGCGTCATGCGGTCGCGCATCGCCGGGTCGATCGGCACCTGCGACAGCAAAATACCATCGACCGGATCGACGTCATGCGCCTTCAACTCCTCCAGCGGGATGTCTTTCATCGCCACGTCATTGGCGTGGACATAGCCGAAATTGTCCAAAAGCCCCTTGGCCGAACCGTGATCGAGCCAAGCGTTGATGAAATCATAGGCCTTTTCTTCTTTGCCGGGGCCGTCCTTGAAGTTGACATAGCCGCAGAACCAGTTCGCCACGCCTTCTTTCGGGGTGCGCTGGAACGCAACTGGCACGCCTTCTTTTTTCATATTGGCGACGCCATCGTTCCACGTCCAAGCGATCACCACTTCGCCGGTTTTCATCAGCTGCGCCAGCTCCGACGGATCGGCCCAGTAGGTGCGGACATTGGCATGGGCCAGACGCAACCAAGCGGCGGCGGCGGCAAATTGTTCGTCGGTCACATGGGTCCAATCCGAAACGCCTGTGGCCAGCAGGGCCAGCGACCAGGTGTCATCGGTGTTGTCGGGCAGCGAGATTTTGCCCGCGAAGGCCGGATCGACGAAGACTTGCAGCGAGGCGACCTGCTCGGGCTTCACCAGATCGGTGTTATAGGCCACGGCGGTATAGGCACCGTCGGTGGGAATATACCACACGCCCGTGTCATCGGCGAAGATCTTGGAGTTCTTGTAGCGCTCGCCGATCTCACCATAGAGCGGGATTTTGCTGACATCCCACGGCTCGATCAGGCCCGCGTCACGGTATTTCTGCACCATCTGCGCGCAGGGATGGGCGACATCGGCTTTGAAACCGTTGGAGACTTTCTGGAAGGCTTCGTCATCGTCGCCGAAGAAGGAATAGGTCGGCATATCGCCGTTTTTGGCAGCGTAAGCCTCGATCAATGCCTGATTCTCAAAGCCCGCCCAGTCGAAGACGGTGAGGTCTGGGTCGGCGGCATGGGCAAGACTGGCGAAGCTGAGCGCGATGGCCGTGCTGGCGAAAAGTTTCGTGAGGCGCATGGGGTTCCTTCCGGCTGTTAGGGGGCCACTTATGTCTGCTGCGGCCTGAGGATGGCGCAAGGCTAGAGCGGGCGTCGGGTTGGCTCAAGACCTTATTGCAGGTTCGCTCGGGTTGCGCGGCTTTTGCAGCGGGCGTCTGGTTGAATTTTGGTCAAAGCACGCGGGCGTGGCACTATTCGCTGCGCTTTGGCTGACTGGCCTTGCGGCTTTAGACGAGCCAGCGGCTTTGGGGGGCCAGCGGTTTTTGGGGCCAGCCCCGAGCCGCATCGGGTATTTGGGCAGGGCGGACGCACAACCGCATTCCAAGCGTCGGGAATTTGGCAGTGTCTCAGTTTGAAATTTGCCGGGTTTACGCCTTGGCCATCCTTGGTTAAGTTTGCTTCGAACTCGCTCTTAAGCGGGGTCTGCCACAGCACCTATGCGGGGCTGCGGCTTGGCTGGAAGACCTGCCACGGCCTTTGCAAAACCCGTGGACTCCAGCTGGGCCGTTTGTCTGAACCGCAATGAGAGGTGTTTGATGACCAAGCTTGATCTGAATTTCGTGCGCAGCCAGTTTCCGGCTTTTGACAGCCCGGTGCTGTCGAGCCATGCTTTTTTTGAGAATGCCGGGGGATCTTACCCCTGCCGTCAGGTGGTGGACCGGCTGCATCGGTTTTATCTGGATCGCAAAGTGCAGCCCTATGGCCCCTATCCGGGGGCGCAGGCGGGCGGGGCCGAGATGGACGAGGCGCGCGCGCGGCTGGCGGGGCTGATGGGGGTGAAGGCGGAGCAGGTGTCGTTTGGGCCCTCGACCAGCGCCAATACTTATGTGTTGGCGCAGGCGGTGCGGGTGTGGCTGAAAGGGACCAATGCCGCGATTGTGGTGACAAATCAGGATCATGAGGCGAATTCTGGGGTGTGGCGGCGGTTGGCCGACGAGGGTATTGAGGTGCGCGAGTGGCAGATTGATCCGCAGACCGGGAGTTTGGACTCGGCGGATTTGAGCGCACTGCTGGCGGATGGCAAAGTACGGATGGTGTGTCTGCCGCATTGCTCGAACGTGGTGGCTGAGATCAATGATGTAGCGGCGATTTCCGCACTGGCCAAGGCGGCTGGGGCGCGGGTGGTGGTGGATGGGGTGTCTTACGCGCCGCATGGGCTGCCGGATTTTGCGGCTTTGGGCTGCGATGTGTATCTGTTTTCGGCCTATAAGACCTATGGGCCGCATCAGGGCATCATGCTAATCTCTGAGGAATTCGGCGCGGAATTGCCGGCGCAGGGGCATTATTTCAATGCAGGCAGCCTGTATAAGCGCTTTACGCCTGCCGGGCCGGATCATGCGCAGATCGCGGCTTGTGCCGGGATGGCGGATTATATCGACGCTTTGCACGGGCATCATTTCGGGGCCGAAGCGGATGCTGCGGCGCGGAACCGGGCGGTGCATGATCTGATGCGCAGCCATGAGATTACCGTGGTGGCACCGCTGCTGGACTATCTCGCGGCGCGCAATGATCTGCGGTTGATCGGGCCGCGGGCGGCAGAGGCGCGTGCGCCCACGGTGGCGGTGGTGCTCGATCGCGCGGCGGAGCCTGTGTCAGAGGCTTTGGGGCGCGAGGGCATTGCGTGCTGGGCGGGCGATTTCTATGCGGTGCGGCCATTGACGGCGATGGGGGTGGATCTGGAGCAGGGCGTGCTGCGGATGTCGCTGGTGCATTACACCTCGGCGGCGGAGGTTGCGCAGTTGATCGGGGCGCTGGACCGGGTGCTGTAGCGATTTTTGAGAAAAATCGTGGACGATTTCCGTGGCGGAAATGGGGGGGGCTGTGCGCCCCCCGCTCCGCTCCCCCCCTCAGGATATTTGAGCAGAGCGGACGGGCAAGTGATCTGATCGGGCGGTGGCTGCGTAAGCAGTTGAAACGATGTGGGATGTGATGGCAGATCAGCCTTTGATTTTATGGTTTCGGCGGGATTTTCGGCTTTCAGATCACCCGATGTTGGCGGCGGCTGTGGCCTCGGGTCGGCCGTTGTTGCCGGTGTTTGTGCTGGATGCTCAGGCCGAGGCTTTGGGCGCTGCGGCGAAATGGCGGCTGGGGCTGGGGCTGGTGCGGTTTGCCCAAACGCTTGCCGCGATGGGGCAACGGCTGATCCTGCGGCGCGGCGATGCATTGGCGGTGTTGCAGGGTTTGATTGCTGAAACCGGGGCTGCGGGGGTGATGTGGCAGCGGATGTATGATCCGCAGGCGGTGGCGCGCGATACCGGCGTGAAGGCGGCGCTGAAGGCGAAGGGGCTGGTTGCCGAAAGCTTTCCGGGGGCGCTGTTGATCGAGCCTTGGGACGTCGCGACCGGGCAGGGCGGCTATTACAAGGTCTATTCGCCGTTCTGGAAGGCTGTGTCGGCGCGTGGGTTTGCGCCTCCGGTGCCTGCGGTGACGGCGATGCGTGCGCCTGATATTTGGCCTGCCTCAGAAGATCTGGCCGATTGGCAGATGGGCGCTGCGATGCGGCGCGGGGCGGTGGTGTGCTTGCCGCATCAGCGGGTGGGCGGGGCGGCGGCGCTGGCGCGGCTGGATGAATTTATTGATACGGCGGTGGAGCGTTACCGTGTGGCGCGGGATTTTCCGGGGGTGATAGGTGCTACCTCGGGTCTGTCGGAAAACCTCGCTTGGGGCGAGATCGGGCCTCGGACGATTTGGGCGGCGGGGCAACGGGCGCTGCATCAGGGCGATGCCGGGGCGGAGCAGTTCTGCAAGGAACTGGTCTGGCGCGAGTTTGCTTATCATCTGATGCACCACTCGCCGCATATCCTGACGCAAAGCTGGCGTGAGGGTTGGGAGGATTTCCCGTGGCGCGGTGACAACCGCCAAGCCGAAGCGTGGCGGCGTGGCATGACCGGCGAGCCGTTTGTCGATGCGGCGATGCGCGAGATGTATGTCAGCGGGCGAATGCACAATCGGGCGCGGATGGTGGTGGCCTCATATCTGACCAAGCATCTGCTGACCGATTGGCGGCTGGGGCAGGCGTGGTTTGCCGAGTGTCTGACCGATTGGGATGAGGCCGCCAATGCGATGGGCTGGCAATGGGTGGCAGGCTCTGGCCCCGATGCGGCACCCTATTTTCGCGTGTTCAACCCCGCCGGACAGGCTGAAAAATTTGACAGCGATGGGGCATATCGGCGACGCTGGATTGCAGAGATATCGGCCAAGCCGGGGCCAGAGGCGCAGAGCTATTTTGCAGCGGTGCCAAAGCGCTGGAACCTCGCGGTGACGCAGACTTACCCGGACCCGATTATCAGCCTCGCCGACGGGCGGGCGCGGGCACTGGAGGCCTATGCTGCGCGGGGTCGCGCTGCGGGGCAAACCGAGAAAGATGGGAGAGAATGATGGAGGTGTTGACGACGACCAAAGGCGAAAAGCACCTGCCGCGCTATTTTTCCGCCGTATTCGAACTGGCGCAAAAGCTGCGCAACGGGCGGTTGGATTTCGTCCTGCCGGATGGCCGCCGCTTTCGCGTCGAGGGGCAAAATCCGGGGCCAGTGGCGGAGATTACCGTACACGACCCGGATCTATTCGCGCGGCTGATCCGCGAGGGCGATCTGGGGTTTTGCGAGGCCTATGTCGAGGGCGGCTGGTCCAGCCCTGACCTGATGACCTTCATGGATCTGGTGCATGAGGGCAATGGCGAGGTCTACGATGCCTTCCCCGGCATGGCTTTGGTGCGGGCGTATGAGCGGTTTCGGTTCTGGCTGCAATCGAACTCGAAACGCCAAGCCAAGAAGAACATCGCGCATCACTATGATCTGGGCAATGACTTTTACCGCCTGTGGCTGGACGATACCATGACCTACTCGTCAGCGATTTACCGCACTGGGCAGGAAAGCCTTGAGACCGCACAGGCGCAAAAATATGCCTCGATGGTGGATCAGATGGGCGCGCAGCCCGGTGATCATGTGCTGGAGATCGGCTGCGGCTGGGGCGGGTTTGCCGAATATGCCGCGAAAGAGCGTGGTCTGCGGGTGACGGCTTTGACGATCAGCCAAGCGCAACATGATTTTGCCGTGGCGCGGATGCAACGGTTGGGGCTGCAGGATAAGGTAGAGATCAAGCTGCAAGACTATCGCGATGAGACTGGGCTTTACGACGGCATCGCCAGTATCGAGATGTTCGAGGCGGTGGGTGAGAAATACTGGCCAGTATATTTTGACACCGTGCGCAATCGCTTGAAGCCGGGGCGCAATGCGACGTTACAGATCATCACCGTGCAAGAGGCACGATTTGAAATCTATCGTAAAAGCGTTGATTTCATTCAGAAATACATTTTTCCCGGCGGGATGCTACCCAGCCCCTCGGTGCTGAAGCGTGAGGCGGAACGCGCCGGGCTGCGGGTCAAAGGCTCCATTGAGTTTGGCAAAAGCTACAGCCAGACGCTGCGGCGCTGGTATGCCACGTTCAATGCGCGCTGGGCCGAAGCGGCTGGGCTTGGCTTTGATGAGAGATTCCGGCGGATGTGGAACTTTTATCTCGCCTCTTGTGCTGGCACGTTTGAGGGCGGAAACTGCGATGTAACGCAGATCACGCTGACCCGCCCGATTGCAGAGGTGGGGACGGCGTGATCTGAGCTACAGCCAAGAAGGATCGCCATGCCCACTGCCTCTAAACTTGTCGCCGCGGTGGCTTATGCGCTGCTGGGCTTTCTCGCAGCGCAGACTTTTGTCAAATATCTGCCCGAGGGCACGCCCTTGGGCTATTTCCGCGAGATCACGGCAGCGATTGGCTTCATCACCGGCTGGCTGGTGATGGGCAAGCTGACCCGCAAGGGCTACCGCGAGGCGATAAACTCGGGGCTGGTGACGGCGCTGCTGTTGGTGTTCTGGGCGCTGCTCGCGTTTTCTCTGTACTTCATGATCAAGAAATCCATGCGGATGATGTATGACGGCCCGATGGAAGCGGTTTTGGGGGTGTTCCAGCTGATGTTTGATTACGGCAAAATGCTGTTGGTGCCGGATATGCTAGGGGTGATCTTGGTGGGTGGCATTGTCGCTGGCATGGTCACCGAATGGGCCGGGAAGCGCTGGTCTTGAAGCATCCGTATTTCTTCTGCGGTGCCTTGCGGTACCAGCCGCTGCTCGAGGCCGTGCTGGGGCATGAGGTGGCGGCCACCCCGGCTTGGTTAGCGGATTATGCGCTGTATTGGGTGAAGGATCGCAGTTTTCCGATCCTGATTGCAGAGCCGGGTGCGCAGGTCGAGGGGATTTTGGTCACGGCTGGCTCTGAGGCCGATGTGGCGCGGATGGATTTCTTTGAGGGCGGTTTTGGGTATAGCGGCCGCGCCATGGCGGTGATGCAACACGACGCGGTGGTTGAGGCCGTGGTGTTTCACCCCGAGGCTTGCGCGTCGCAGTGTGAGCGCGGCGGTGTTTGGGCGTTGGAGCAGTGGCAGTCGCAATTTGGCGCAGAATTTGTCGCGATGGCCAAGGATTATCTGGCGCTGTTCGGGGTGAAGCCGCCGCGCGCGGTAGCGGCACGGTTTGAGCAGATGCTGGCGCGCGGGGCGTCTCGGGTGCGGGCATCTGGTGCTGCACCGACAGACCTGCGCCATCGCGCCGGGGTGGGGGATGTGTCGGTGGCGGCTTTGCGCGAACCCTACGCGCGGTTTTTCGCGATGGAAGAAATCGACGTCAGCTTCCGCCGCTTTGACGGCAGTATGAGCCCGCAGGTGACGCGGGCCGGGTTCATCGGCTGTGATGCGGTGACGGTGCTGCCCTATGATCCGCTGCGTGACCGGGTGCTGGTGGTCGATCAGTTCCGTGCCGGGCCCTATCTGCGCGGCGATCCGCAGCCTTGGCAGATTGAGGCGATTGCGGGTCGGATTGACCCGGGAGAAACGCCGGTTGAGGCGGCGCGGCGTGAGGCGGTGGAGGAGGCAGGCTTGGTGTTGACCGATCTGCTGCCGGTCGCCAGCTACTATCCGACGCCGGGGTGTTCGGCAGAGTTCTTGTATTCATTTGTTGCGCTGACCGATCTGCCCGATACGGCGGCGGGGGTGTTTGGGGTGGAGGGCGAGGCGGAAGATATTCGCGGCCATCTGATCAGCTTTGATCGGCTGATGGCGCTGGTGGCTTCGGGAGAGATTTCCAACGCGCCGACCGTGCTGACCGCGTTTTGGCTGGCACAGAACCGGGATCGGTTGCGCAAGGCCTGACCCCGCGCAACCGATTTTTGAGAAAAATCGTGCCGGAATTTTCGAAAATTCCGGTTGCGCGGGGGTAGGCGGTGTTACAGCGCCAGCTTGGTCCAAGCGCCGTTTCTGGCCGATGAGCGCACGCAGGCATCGACAAAAGCGACGCCTTCAAGGCCCTCTTTCAGCCCCGGAAAGCTGACCGCGCTGTCCAGTAGGCTGCCGTCGCGGCGGGCGATAATGGCGCGGCCTGCCTCGGCATAGATATTGGCAAAGCCTTCCAGATAGCCCTCGGGGTGGCCGGGGGGGATGCGCGTCAGGCGGGCGGCTGCTTCGCCCGAGCCTGCGCCGCCACGGGTCAACCGATAGCGCGGCGCGCCCAAGGGGGTGACCCAGAGGTAGTTGGGGTTCTCTTGCTCCCATTCAATGCCCGCTTTGGTGCCGTACATCCGCAAGCGCAGGCCGTTTTCTTGGCCTGCCGCGACTTGGCTGCACCACAGCATCCCGCGCGCGCCAGAGGTATAGCGCAGCAGGACATGGGCGTTGTCATCAACGCGCCTGCCGGGGACGAAGCTTTGCAGGTCGGCGGCGAGTTCGGCCAGCGTCAGACCGCTGACGAAATTGGCGAGGTTGAAGGCATGGGTGCCGATATCCCCCGTCGATCCGCCCGCACCGGAACGGGCCGGATCGGTGCGCCAATCGGCTTGTTTGTTGTCGACCTCATGCGCCAGCCAATCTTGCGCGTATTCAACCTGCACAAGCCGGATGTCGCCGAGATCGCCTGCCTGCACCATGGCTTTGGCTTGGCGGATCATCGGGTAGCCGGTGTAGTTGTGGGTTAAAGCGAAGACGACGCCCGAGGCTTCGGCGGCTTTCGCGAGTTTCTTGGCCTCGGGCAAAGTCGCCGTCAGCGGTTTGTCGCAGATGACATGGATGCCGCGTTTCAGGAACTCCAAGGCGACGGGGGCGTGCATGTGGTTGGGGGTGACGATGGCGACGGCCTCAATGCCGTCCTTCCGACGCGCCTCTTTCTGCGCCATTTCGGCGAAAGAGCCATAGCTGCGTGCCACGCCCAGATCGGCGGCAGAGGCGGCGGAGCGTTCGGGGTCGGATGAAAACGCGCCTGCGACCAATTCGTATTGGTCGTCGATGCGCGAGGCGATGCGGTGGACGGCGCCGATGAAAGCGCCGCGGCCGCCGCCGACCATGCCAAGGCGGATGCGGGGGCTGCGGGCGGTATGGGCTGCGGTGATCGCCATGGTTTACTCCAATCCCAACATGCGGCGGTTGGCGGCGCGGTCGGTACCTGCGTCTGCGAAGTCGTCGAACGCTTTCTCGGTCACGCGGATGATCTGTTTGGCGACATAGGCAGCCCCTTCGCGCGCGCCGTCCTCGGGGTGTTTGATGCAGCATTCCCATTCGACCACCGCCCAGCCGTCAAAGCCGTATTGGGTGAGTTTTGAGAAGATACCGCCGAAATCGACCTGCCCATCGCCGACCGAGCGGAAGCGGCCCGCACGATTGATCCAAGACTGAAAGCCACCATAGACGCCCTGGCGGCCTGTGGGGTTCAACTCGGCATCCTTGACGTGGAACATCTTGATCCGCTCGTGGTAGATGTCGATATGCTCAAGGTAATCAAGATGTTGCAGAACGTAGTGGCTGGGATCATACAGCATGTTGGCGCGGGGGTGGTTGTTGACGCGCTCTAGGAACATCTCAAACGAGATGCCGTCATGCAGGTCTTCGCCGGGGTGAATTTCGTAGGCCAGATCAATGCCGCAGGCATCGGCATGGTTCAAAAGCGGCGTCCAGCGACGGGCGAGTTCATCAAAGGCTTCTTCAACCAGACCCGCCGGGCGCTGCGGCCATGGATAGAGATAAGGCCAGGCCAGCGCGCCCGAAAAGGTGGCATGGGCGGTGAGGCCAAGGTTCTTGCTGGCGGTCAGGGCTTTGGTGACCTGATCCACCGCCCAAGCCTGCCGGGCCTTCGGATTGCCACGCACTTCGGGGGCGGCGAAGCCATCAAATTGAGTGTCATAGGCGGGATGGACGGCGACCAACTGGCCTTGCAGGTGAGTCGAAAGTTCGGTGATTTCGACGCCATTCTGCGCGGCGATGCCAGTCAATTCGTCGCAATAGGTTTTCGAGCTGGCGGCTTTGTCCAGATCAATCAGCCGCGCATCCCATGACGGCACCTGCACGCCCTTGTAGCCACAATCGGCGGCCCATTTGGTGATCGAATCGAAGCTGTTGAACGGGGCCGCGTCGCCTGCGAATTGCGCCAGAAACAGCGCCGGTCCTTTGATCGTCTTCATAATCTCTCCCTAGTTTCCCGTGCGGAAGTCCGACGCTTGCGGCACTTCCAGTGCTTGTCCTTCATCCGGCGCGCGACCCTCAATCGCGGCCACCACAGCGCGGGCCAGAAAATTTCCGGCGCGGGCCACATCCTCATTCACCACGATCATCTCTTTGCGAAAGCGGTGCAACAGCCGGATGGCTTCTTTTGACACAACATCGAAATCCTGGCCGATGCGCAAGCCTGCGCTTTCCGCTCCTGCCACTGCCGCAATCGCCCCGGTGGTGGAGCCTGCGATGATCGCATCTGGTGCCGTCCCAGAAAAGCTACGTGCAATGTCGGCTTCGATGTCATCGGCGGAACTGTCCGAGGTGACGCCATCGGCCAATTCAAACCGCATACCCCGCGCGGCGGCTTCTTGGCTGGCCCCCATGATCATATGGCGGGCGTACATGTGGTTGCGCGGCGGGGCGATCATATAGACATGACCACGCTGCCGTTCAGCCAACGCCTGCACGGCAAGGCGACCGAAGCTTTCATTGTCATAGTCGAAATACGGGTGATCGAGCCCCATATCGGTGCGGCCATGCGTGGCGAAGGGGATGTGATGCTCGGTCATATAGCGGATGCGCGGATCGTCGGGCTTGGTCTGGTTCAGGATGATGCCATCGGCGCTTTCGGTTTCAACGATGTAGCGCACCGGGTCCATCGGGTCTTGGTCGCGGAAGAACGGCATCACCACCAGATGGTAGGCGGTACCGCGCAGGGCATCAGCGATGGAGTATAGAAGTTTCGAGGTGTGGTTCATCACATCGGATTCGGTGGACAGCAGCAGGGCAATCACATTGGTCTTTCCTGTGCGCAAACGCACAGCGGCGCGGTTCTGCCGGTAGCCGAGTTTCAACGCAGTTTCGCGCACCCGGCGCTTGGTTTCCTCACCAATATCGGGGGCATCTTTCAGCGCACGGCTGACCGTGGCAATCGCAAGGCCGGTGGCGGCTGCGATGGTTTTCAGCGTGGGCCGTTCCGCCCCGACAAGGGGCAGGGGTGATTCTGTCATCGCATCCATTCCCGAAGCCTGCCGCTTCTTTTGGCGGTATTCCGCGCAATCTTCCAGCCCAGTGATTCGCCCTTTCCCTTTGCGACCTGCGGCGGATGTCCGGTTCAGAGTGATCGTAATCCGCGCCAACTTGCCCATAATTTCAGAGGCTTCCTCGCACGCAAGCAGCAACGCCCAAGCCGAAGATCCTGCACATACCACCCGCAATCAAGGCGCAGAATTTTACAACCGACAAGCGAAAAGATTGCTTGATTGGGAAAACTATAACGTTATAGGATCAAACTATAACGATATAGACGACAAAAATATCAAGCGATTTGGCAGAATGCCAAACGATCTGGGAGGATCACATGAAGAATTGGAAACTGGCCGCTGGCCTGTTGTTGTCGGTTGCGCTGCCGTCTGGGGCCCATGCCACCGATCTGGAAGTTACGCATTGGTGGACCTCTGGCGGCGAAGCGGCGGCGGTGGCTGAGCTTGCGAAAGCCTTTGACGCGTCGGGCGATCACTGGGTTGATGGCGCGATTGCAGGCGGCGGCGATACCGCCCGCCCGGTGATGATCGCACGCATCACTGGCGGTGATCCGATGGGGGCGACGCAGTTCAACCACGGCCAGCAAGCGCTGGAGCTGGTGCAGGCTGGCTTGATGCTGGATCTGACTGATGTGGCCGAAGCCAACAAGTGGCGCGACGTGATCAACCCGATCTCGCTGCTGGACGGTTGCACGATTGACGGCAAGGTCTACTGTGCGCCAATGAACATTCACTCGCCGGAATGGCTGTGGATCAACAACAAGATTTATGAAGATCTGGGCATCCCGATCCCGACCAACTGGACCGAATTTGTGGCCTCTGCCCCGCAAGTGGAAGCCGCTGGCAAGATCCCGTTGGCACTGGGCCGTCAGGCTTGGCAATCGAACCTTGCGTTCAACGCGATTGCGGTCGGGATTGGCGGGCTTGATCTGTGGAAGAAGGTCAATGTCGATAAGGATATGGAAGCCGCTGCTGGCCCCGAAATGCTGAAAGTGTTCCAAGCCTCGGCCGATGCGCGCAAACTGGCGTCGAAATCGACCGTGCAGGACTGGAACCAAGCCACCAACATGGTGATCACCGGCGAGGCTGCGGGGCAGATCATGGGTGACTGGGCGCAGGGTGAATTCGCGGTTGCGGGCAAGGTTGCGGGCAAAGATTACACCTGCCTGCCGGGTCTTGGGCTGAACGCTTACCTTTCGACTGGCGGCGATGCATTCTATTTTCCGAAACTGGCGGACCCTGAGAAGGAAGCCGCACAGAAGCGTCTGGCTGCGCTATTGGTCAGCCCGGATGTGCAAGTCGCTTTCAACCTGAAGAAGGGCTCGCTGCCGATCCGGGGTGATATCGACATGTCCGCTGCCAACGACTGCATGAAGAAGGGTCTGGAGATCCTGAAATCCGGCAACGTCGTCCCCGCTGGCGATCAGGTCTGGTCGCCGGATGTGCAAACCCAGTTGGGCGATATGCAAAGCGAATTCTGGAGCGGCGATATGACCCCAGAAGACGCTCAAGCGCGCTACGTCGAAATCCTGAAAACCGGGCTTTAAGCCTTCGACTGCAAAAGCGCCGCCCGACCCGTTCGGGCGGCGCTTTTGTGACCAAGTGCGGATTTGGGGGGGAGAAGCAGAGCATGGCAGGAAAACCTAAGGGGCTGCGGCTGTTTCGCAACCTGAACGCCAAGGTCGCAGCGGTGCCGATGGTGCTGACCACCATGGTGGTGTTTGTCGGCGGCACGTTGTGGACGGTGCTGTATTCCTTCACCAATTCCAAGCTGTTACCGAGGTTGGAGTTTGTCGGCATCGACCAATACAAGCGGCTTTGGTCGAACGATCTGTGGAACGCTGCGATCTGGAACCTCGCGTTTTATGGCGTGATGTCGCTGGTTTTCACCATCGTGATGGGTTTCGTGCTGGCGGTGCTGCTGGATCAGAAAATCCGCTTTGAAGACACTTTCCGCACCATCATGCTGTATCCCTTTGCGTTGTCTTTCATCGTCACGGGTCTGGTCTGGCAATGGATTTTGAACCCCGAGATGGGGATTCAAGAGGTGGTCCGCCGCATGGGGTTTGAGACCTTCACCTTTGATCCTTTGCACAATCCGAATACCGTTCTCTATGGCCTGCTCATCGCGGGGCTGTGGCAGGGCACCGGGTTTACCATGTGTCTGATGCTGGCGGGTCTGCGCGGCATTGACGAGGATATCTGGAAAGCCGCCCGCGTTGACGGCATCCCGAAATGGAAAACCTATATCTTCGTGGTGATCCCGATGATGCGCCCGGTGTTTATGACCACTTTGGTGATCGTCGCGGCTGGCATCATCAAGCTGTATGATCTGGTGGTGGCGCAAACTTCGGGTGGGCCGGGCAATGCCAGCCAAGTGCCTGCAATGTATGTCTATCGCTACATGTTCACCGCACAAAACCTCGGCCAAGGCTTTGCCGCCAGCACGATGATGCTGTTGTCGGTGCTGATCGTGCTGGTGCCTTGGGCCTATCTGGAATTCGGAGGCAAAAAGCATGGCTGATGTAGCAATTCACGCCGCGACCGTCGTGCAGCCACGCGGGGCCAAGCCGAAGCGACGGTTCTCGGGCGGCAATATCATGCTCTATGGCACGTTGTTTGTGGTGTCGGTCTACTACCTGCTGCCGCTTTGGGTGATGGTGATGACCTCGCTCAAAGGCATGCCGGAAATCCGCATGGGCAATATCTTTGCGCCGCCGGTCGAGATCACCTTTCAACCTTGGGTCAAAGCATGGTCCGAGGCTTGCACCGGGTTGAACTGCGACGGGCTCTCGCGCGGCTTCTGGAACTCGGTGATGATCACGGTGCCCTCGGTGATCATCTCGATCATTGTGGCCTCGGTGAACGGCTATGCGCTGGTGAACTGGCGCTTCAAGGGGTCGGAGGTGTTCTTCACCATCCTGATTTTCGGCTCGTTCATCCCCTATCAAATCATGCTCTATCCGATCGTGATCCTGCTGCGTGAGATGCACATTTACGGCACCCTCTACGGTCTGATCCTTGTGCATACGATCTTCGGGATGCCGATCCTGACCCTGCTGTTTCGCAACTATTTCAGCAGCTTGCCGGAAGAATTGTTCAAAGCTGCGCGCGTCGATGGCGCCGGGTTCTGGCGGATCTACTTTCAGATCATGGTGCCGATGAGCCTGCCGATTTTCGTCGTCGCGCTGATCTTGCAAATCACCGGCATCTGGAACGACTTCCTGTTCGGCGTCGTGTTCACCAAGCCCGAGATTTACCCGATGACGGTGCAGCTCAACAACATCGTCAACTCGGTGCAGGGGGTGAAGGAATATAACGTCAACATGGCGGCGACGTTGCTGACCGGCCTTGTGCCGCTGATCATCTACTTCGTCTCTGGCAAACTTTTTGTTCGCGGCATTGCTGCTGGCGCCGTGAAAGGCTGACCCATGACCCATTCTATCCAAGTCAAAGACCTGAGCTTGAATTTCGGTTCGGTTTCGGTGCTGAAAAACATGAATATCGACGTGGCCGAGGGCGAGTTTATCGTGCTGCTGGGGCCGTCTGGCTGCGGGAAGTCGACGCTGCTGAACTGTCTGGCGGGGCTTTTGGACATCACCGACGGTGAGATTTGGATCAAGGGCAAGAACGTCACTTGGGCCGAACCCTCGGAGCGGGGCATTGGCATGGTGTTCCAATCCTATGCGCTTTATCCGCAGATGACGGTGCGGGGAAACCTGTCGTTCGGCTTGAAAAACGCGCGGATGCCGAAGGAGGAAATCGACAAACGCATCGCGCGGGCGGCGGGGATTTTGCAGATTGAGCCGTTGCTGGACCGCAAGCCCGCGGCTTTGTCGGGCGGGCAGCGCCAGCGGGTTGCCATCGGGCGGGCGCTGGTGCGCGATGTCGATGTGTTCTTGTTTGACGAGCCGTTGTCGAACTTGGATGCCAAGCTGCGCAGCGAATTGCGTGTGGAAATCAAGCGCTTGCACAGCCGTCTGAACAACACGATGGTCTATGTGACGCATGACCAGATTGAGGCTTTGACGCTGGCCGACCGCATTGCGGTGATGCGCGGCGGCCTTATCCAGCAACTCGCTGCCCCGCAGGAAATCTACAACCGCCCGTCGAACCTGTTCGTGGCGGGTTTCATCGGCAGCCCGTCGATGAACTTCCTGCATGGGGCGACGATTGACGGCGGTGCGGCGTTTCAATTCGCCAGCACTAAGATCAGTCTGGCGGGCTACGAGGGCGGTGCGATCTTGGATCGCCCCAAAGCCATCCTCGGCCTGCGCCCAGAGCATCTGCATATTCAAGACCACGCGGAACCGGGCCTGACCATCCCGGCAGTGGTCGAGATTGACGAGCCGATGGGGGCCGACAGTTTGGTCTGGCTGGAGGCCGAAGGCGGTCTGAAAATGTCGGTCCGCGTGCCGGTGGAACGCCGCATGGCCTCCGGCACAACTGTGCATCTGAAAGTGGATATCCCGAAAGCGTCGATCTTCGACACGGTGAGTGAACAGCGGGTCTGACATGATGGATTTGGCCGAAGGCTGGACGCTTTCTGACGAAAGCGGTGCATATTCTGTAGCCTTCACCCTGCCGGGGGATGGCATCAGCGCGTTGCATAGCGCGGCCGCGATTGCCGATCCCTATTGGGGCCGCAACGAATACGATCTGCGCTGGATTTGTGGCCGCGATTGGGTCGCCAAGCGCAGCTTTAGCACCAGCCGCACTGACCTTGTGCTGGTGGTGTCGATGCTGGACACTGTGGCGGAAATCGCGGTGAATGGCGTCACGGTGTTGGCATCGGACAACATGTTCCGCAGCTACCGCGTCGATCTTTCCGATGCGCTGCGCTTGGGCGAGAATGACATCGCGATCACCTTCCGCTCGCCCGAGCTGGAGGCTGCCAAGCGGCAGGCCGCACAGCCGTATTTCGTGCCGTTCTCTGCCAACAACACCCCCATCCACAATGGCAATATGCTGCGCAAGCCGTCGTGCGATTTTGGCTGGGATTGGAACATCGCTCTCGGCAGCTTCGGTGTTTACGGCGACTTTTATCTCGAACCGCGGGCCCAAACGCGCATCACTGCGGTGGGGGTTGCGCAGTCGCATTCCGCCCATCGCGCCGTGGTGACGGTGACGGCGGATGTCGAAGGTGAAGCTGAGGGGGCTGAAGTGTCCTTTGCGCTGTACGGCCTGACCACCCAAGCCAAAGTGCAGCGCGGGCAGGCGATAGCAGCGCTGGTGGTGGAAAACCCGGCTTTGTGGTGGCCGGCAGGGCAGGGCGCGCAGCCGCTGCATGATCTGGTGATCGAATTAGGCGATCAAGTCTTGATCCGTCGTATCGGCCTGCGCGATGCCGCCTTGGTCAATGTCAAAGACGCCGCAGGCCTGGGCTTCAAGTTCCGCATCAATGGCCGCGACATCTTTGCCAAGGGCGCGAACTGGATTCCGCAGGATGCTTTGTCGGGCCGCATCACCCCTGAAGCCACCCGCGATCTGCTGCAATCAGCAGTCGATGCCAGTATGAATATGATCCGGGTCTGGGGCGGTGGGCGCTACGAGCCGGACTGGTTCTACGATCTTTGCGATGAACTCGGCCTGATGGTCTGGCAGGATTTCATGTTCTCTTGCCATATCTATCCTGCCGATAGCGCGTTTCTGGCGGATGTGGCGATTGAGGTGGCCGAACAGGCCAAGCGGTTGCATTATCACGCAAGTCTGGTGCTGTGGTGCGGTGATAATGAATTGATCGGGGCGCTGACATGGTTCCCTGAAACCCGCGCCAACCGTGATCTCTATCTGGTCGGCTATGACCGTCTGAACCGCACGATTGAAACCGCGTTGAAGGCAGCGGTGCCGGGGGCGGTCTGGTGGCCCTCCAGCCCTAGCCCCGGCCCGATGGATTTTGGCGATGCTTGGCATGATGATTCAAAGGGCGATATGCACTTCTGGTCGGTCTGGCACGAGGGCCGCGATTTCGACCATTACCGCGATGTAAGCCCCCGGTTTTGTTCAGAGTTTGGCTTTCAAAGCTATCCGTCGATGGATGTGATCCGCAAATTCGCCGATCCGAAAGATTTCAACATTGCGGCCCCGGTGATGGAAAGCCATCAGAAGAACGCTGGCGGCAATGCCCGGATTGCCGAGACGATGTTCCGCTATTTCCGCTTCCCAGTGGATTTCGAGAATTTCGTCTATCTCAGCCAAGTCCAGCAGGGCTTGGCGATCAAAACCGCCGTCACGCATTGGCGCAGTCTGAAACCGCATTGCATGGGCGCGCTGATCTGGCAGTTGAACGACACTTGGCCGGTGTGTTCGTGGTCGAGCCTTGATCACGGCGGCGTCTGGAAACTGCTGCACCATATGGCGAAACAGTTCTTCCAAGCGGTGTTCGTCTCGGCGGTTCCGGTCGCGGGCGGCATCGAATTGCGCGCGATCAACGATGGCACGGCGCTGGATGTGACAGTGAAAGCGATGGCTGTGGCGATGGATGGTAGCATTCGCGACTTGGCCGAAGCCACGGTCAATGTCGCCGAAACCGCCGTTCTCGCCCTGCAAATCGACGCCACCGATCTCGGCGCGCAAGAGATGCTGGCCTACACTTGGTCTGACGGCAGCACGCTGATTTCCGGCGATACTTTCGCGCCAAAGCCTTACAAACACTACGATCTTCTGCCCGCGCATCTGACCCATCAGGTCCGCCAAACCAATGGCATCTACGAAATCACCCTCACCGCCGAGGCCCTCGCGCTGTTTGTTGCCGTCGAATCCGATCAGCCGGGGCGGTTCTCGCACAACGCCGTGACGCTGTTCCCCGGCTATCCCGCCACGATCACCTTTACCCCCGCGCAACCTGGTGCTGCGCCCCGTTTCACCATCCGAGACCTTCATTCCGCGACCTATGGTCCGACTGCCTGAGGAGGCACTTATGTTCAGCTATCAACTCTATTCCTCGCGCAACTTCCCGCCCTTGGCTAAGACCTTGGAAATGCTGGCGCAAACGGGCTACCGCGCCGTCGAAGGCTTCGGCGGGCTTTATGCCGACCCAGCGGGCTTGAGCGATCTGCATGCGGGTTTGCAGGCCTGCGGGCTGAAAATGCCTTCCGGCCATTTCGGGCTGGCGCAAGTCGAAGATACCCCGGATTGGGCGATCACAGTCGCCAAGACTTTGGGCATGGAACAGGTGATCGTGCCGTGGATTCATCCCGATGAGCGCCCCACCACCGGCAAAGGCTGGCATGATCTGGGGGTGCGTTTGCAAAAGGCGGGCGGGCCGATCCGCGATGCCGGGTTGAAATTCGGCTGGCACAACCATGACTTTGAATTCGTCAAAACCGCCGACGGTGCCATTCCGCAAACCGCTTTGTTTGAAGGCGGGCCGGACCTCGCATGGGAAATGGATGTGGCTTGGGTGGTGCGCGGTGGTGCGGACCCGTTGGCGTGGATTGACACCCATAAATCCCGCCTCATCGCCGCCCATGTCAAAGACATCGCCCCGAAGGGCGAAAATCTCGCCGAAGATGGCTGGGCCGATCTTGGCTATGGCGTCGTGGACTGGGCGACGATCCTGCCCGCTTTGCGCAAAATCGGCGTCACGAACTTCGTGATGGAGCATGACAACCCCACCGATCACGCGCGCTTTGCAAGCCGCTCGCTGGCCTCGGCGGAAAAGCTGTAAGGAATTATCATGGCAAATCTGGGCATTGGCATCATCGGATGCGGAAATATCTCGACCTCTTACCTGCGGCTGGCACCATTGTTCAAAGGGCTGGAGGTGCGGGCGGTGGCCGATATGAACATGGCCACCGCGCAGGCGCGCGCGGCGGAGTTTGGCGTCAAAGCGCAGTCGGTCGATGACCTGTTGGCGAATAGTGACGTCGATGTGGTGATCAACCTCACCATCCCCGACGCGCATTATGCGGTGACCAAACGGATTCTGGAGGCTGGCAAGCACGCCTATTCCGAAAAGCCGCTGGTGCTGACGCTGGCGGAAGGCGTGGCGTTGCGCGATCTTGCGGCCAGCAAGGGCCTTGCGGTGGGTTGCGCGCCGGATACGTTCTTGGGCGGCACCCATCAGCAGGCCCGGGCGCTGATTGACGAGGGGAAGCTGGGCACGATCACCACCGGCTGCGCCGCGATCCAAGGCCATGGGCCCGAAAGCTGGCACCCCAGCCCGGAGTTCTTCTACCTGCCCGGCGCAGGACCGATCATGGATATGGGCCCCTATTACATCGCCAATCTGATCAACCTGCTCGGCCCGGTGCGTCGTGTGGGGGCGCTGACCTCATCGGCCACCCCGACCCGCGCCATCGGGTCCGGCGATCGGGCAGGGCAAGAGATTGCGGTGAAAACCCCCAGCAATATTCAGGCGTTGCTGGAGTTTCACTCAGGCGCCACCATTAGCTTTTCGGCAAGCTGGGATGTCTGGCACCACAAGAGCAATCATTTTGAACTCTACGGCAGCGAGGGCACGCTTTATGTCCCTGACCCGAACTTCTTCGGCGGACCGCTGGAAATGGCGGGGCGCGACGGTGTGCTGCAGACGGTTGCGGCTTGGGATCATCCGTTTAGTATCGTCAACCAGAAGGGCCATCGCGGCGAGGATCAGGCGAATTACCGCACCGCGGGCATGGCCGATATGGTGCTGGCGATCACCGAAGGCCGCGATGCGCGCTGCTCGCTGGAGCGGACCCTGCACGGCGTCGATGTGATGACGGCGGCTTTGCGGTCGGGCGAGACGGGGGAGTTCATCACCCTGACCACCACCTGCACCCGCCCCGCCGCTTTGGGGCCGGATCAGGCGCGGGCGTTGCTGCGCTAAGGCTGGAACCGGGGGTTTTCCAACCCCCGGACCCCCTTAGGATATTTGAGCCAGAGGATAACCATGATCGAGAACCCGGTGCTGCGCGGCTTTAATGCCGATCCGTCGATCTGCCGGGTGGGCGGCGACTACTACATCGCCACCTCAACCTTTGAGTGGTATCCTGGCGTGCAAATCCACCATTCCCGCGATCTGGTGAATTGGCGGCTTGTGGCGCGTCCGCTCAACCGTGCCAGCCAGTTGGACATGCGCGGCAATCCTGACAGCTGCGGGGTTTGGGCACCTTGCCTCAGTCATGCCGATGGCAAGTTCTGGCTGGTTTACACGGATGTCAAACGCCTCGACGGTGCGTTCAAGGATGCGCACAACTACATCGTCACCGCTGAAGCGATTGACGGCTATTGGTCGGACCCGATCTATGTCACCTCCTCGGGCTTTGACCCCTCGCTGTTTCACGATGACGATGGCCGCAAATGGTTCACCAACATGCGCTGGAACCATCGGCCCATCGGCAGTGGCCTCAACCCCGCGCAGGATCGCTTTGATGGCATTGAAGTGCAGGAATGGCACCCCGAGCGCGGCCTTCTGGGTGAGGTGACCACGATCTATACCGGCACATCTCTGGGCCTGACCGAAGCGCCGCATCTCTTCAAACGCAATGGCTGGTATTATCTGACCACGGCAGAGGGCGGCACGGGCTATGATCATGCAGTGACAATGGCGCGGTCGCGTCAGCTGCACGGGCCTTACGAAACCCACCCCAACCAACACCTGATGACCGCCCGTTTCGCCCCCGGCAATCCGATCCAGCGCGTCGGGCATGGTCAGTATGTCGAAACGCCTGAGGGCGAGGCCTTCCACAGCTACCTCTGTGGGCGGCCCGTGCAGGGACCGCATGGCGCGTTCTGTGCGATGGGGCGCGAAACCGGGCTGGCCAAATGTATGCGGGTGGAGGATTGGCTTTACCTTGAGGGCGGCGGGCTGGTGCCGCCTGCCACCCTGCCTGGGCCTGCGCGCGCGGCGGGCCCGCCGACCGTGCATGATCTGACCACCACTCTGCCGCCTGAATTCCAATGGCTGCGTACCCCGTATCCCGAGCGGATTTTTCAGATGACCGGGCAGGCTCTGCGCCTGATTGGCCGCGAAAGCTTGGGCAGCTGGTTTGAACAGGCCCTTGTCGCCCGCCGCCAAGAACACCAAGCTTACCACGCCGAGACCACCCTCAACGCCGATCCGCCCAACTGGCAACGCGCGGCGGGCCTCACCACCTATTACAACCGCCACAAATTCCACGCCGCTTTGATCACCGATGAACCCCAGATTGGCCGTTGCGCCCGCATCATCTCTTGCATCGGCGATCCGACCGAGGCGTTGACCTTCACCGACCCGGTGCCGCTGCCAGATGGCCCGATCACCCTGTCGGTCAAAGTCGACCGCACCAGCCAGCAATTCTTCTGGGCGCAGGGCGCAGCACCGCAACCGCTTGGCCCGGTGCTCGATGCCTCGGTGATCTCGGATGAAGGCGGGCGCGGTGAACATGCCTCGTTCACGGGAGCCTTTGTTGGCATGATCGCCTACGATCTGACCGGGCAGGGCTGGAGTGCCGATTTCACCCGTTTCGCTTATCATCCCGCCGCCTGATAAACGCCGGGCTTGCAACGCAGGCCATTGCCGTCATAAACGGCGCTCAGAGCAATGAGTGCAGGCCGCATGACCGACGATACCCGTAAAATACCGACCCATGAGGTCATCTACGCCCGCCTGCGCGACATGATTCTGTTTGGCGTGCTGCAGCCCGGTCAGCCCGTGACGATCCAAGGCCTGACCGCAGGTTTAGAGGCCGGAATGACTCCAGTGCGCGAAGCCATCCGCCGCCTTGCAGCCGAAGGCGCATTGCTGCCACAAGGCAACCGCCGCGTAACCGTTCCGCGCCTGAGTGCTGCCGACCTCGATCAAGTCGCCTTCGCCCGCTTGACGATAGAGCCGCATTTGGCGGGCCTAGCCGTGGTTACGCCCGCGTTGATCGAAAAACTGGAGGCACTGGACGCTGCCGTCGACGCAGCAATCCGCGCCGATGATGTCTCGGGCTATCTGAAAAGCAACCACGCCTTCCACTTCGCTTTGTATGAGGCGGCGGGGGCGGGCGTGCTGTTGGATATGGCGCGCTCGCTTTGGCTGCGCTTTGGTCCCAGCCTGCGGGTGGTCTCGTCGCGCAGTGGGGCGACGAGCCTGCCGGATTCGCATAAAGAGGCGCTTGCGGCGATGCGGGCAGGCGATGCCGCTGGCCTGTCCGCCGCGATGCAGCGCGACATTGCGCAGGGCGTTGATCAGGTCCGCGCCGCCTTGCAGCGCGGTGAAATTTAGGTCCGTAAATCCGCCCCAAAATAATTTGATCAAATTTCTTGAACGCCGCTGCGTTTGATCATATCCTGATCCAAAGGCCACCGGATTCGGGCATGGCCGCGCGTATCAAGAGGGTCATGCGATGAACAAAATCACCAACCACATGCCGACGGCTGAACTTCAGGCGCTGGATGCAGCCCACCACATGCACCCGTTTACCGCCAACACCGCGCTGGGCAAAAAGGGCGCGCGGATCATGACGCAGGGCAAGGGCGTCTGGTTGACCGACAGCGAAGGCAACAAGATCATCGACGGCATGGCCGGGCTGTGGTGCGTCAACATCGGCTATGGCCGCCCGGAACTGGGCGAAGTTGCCAAGCGGCAGATGGATGAGCTGGCCTATTACAACACCTTCTTCCAGACCAGCCATGTCCCCGCCATCGCTTTGGCCGCGAAGATCGCCGAACTGGCGCCTGCGGGGATGAACCATGTGTTCTTTGCGGGCTCGGGCTCGGAAGCCAATGACACCAACATTCGGCTGGTGCGGCGCTATTGGGACATCAAGGGTCAGCCGGAAAAGCGGGTGATCATCGCACGGACCAATGGCTATCATGGCTCGACCATCGGTGGCGGCTCGTTGGGCGGCATGTCGGGCATCCATGCCCATGGCGGCAAGCTGGCCGGGATCGTCCATATCGGCGAGCCGAACTATTGGGATCAGGGCGGTGATATGACGCCCGAGGCGTTCGGTTTGATGCGGGCGCAGGAACTGGAAGCGATGATCCTGAACCTCGGCGTCGAAAACGTCGCGGCCTTCATCGGCGAGCCTATTCAGGGCGCGGGCGGGGTGATCGTGCCGCCGACGACTTACTGGCCGGAGATTCAGCGCATAGTCGACAAATATGGCATCCTGCTGATCGCGGATGAGGTGATCACCGGGTTTGGGCGGACGGGTAACTGGTTCGGCAGCCAGACCTTCGGCATCAAGCTGCATATCATGACCATCGCGAAAGGCTTGTCCTCGGGCTATCAGCCGATTGGCGGCTCGATCGTTTGTGACGAGGTCGCTGCGGTGATCGGCAGCGATGAGTTCAACCACGGCTACACCTATTCTGGCCATCCGGTGGCGGCGGCGGTGGCGTTGGAGAACCTGCGGATCATGCAGGAAGAAAAGATCGTCGAGCATGTCCGCGATGTGGCGCATCCCTATCTGGCGGCGAAATGGGCCACGCTGGCGGATCATCCGATGGTCGGAGATGCGCAGCTGGTGGGGTTGATGGGGTCGATTGCGCTGACCCCGAACAAGGCGACGCGGGCGAAGTTTTCCAGCGATACCGGGACTGTAGGCTATCGCTGCCGTGAGCGGTGTTTTGCTAACAATCTGATCATGCGGCATGTCGGGGATCGGATGATCATCGCGCCGCCGCTGGTGATCACGCCGGACGAAATTGACGTGCTGATCGCGCGGGCGAAGATCTCGCTGGATGAATGCTATGCGGGGTTGAAGGCCGACGGGTTGTTTAAGTGATCTGAAGCCGATTTTTGAGAAAAATCGTGGGCGGGGCTGTGAGGCTCCGCCCTTTTCTGTGCGGTGTCCACGCGTGGACAGATTGGGACATGACGTATTATCAAAGGGTTGAATATTTGAGTTTAGGATTTGTTCATCTTTGTCGCAGGCAATCTGCGCGACTGGGTCAGGATGTGGCCACGATTTTTCTCAAACATCGAGATCGGGTCGGGTGTTTTGGGGGAGACAGTTCTTTTGGCTGGCGTTGAAGCCTCCGGCGGGGATATTTAGGCCAAGATGAAAGCCGAAGGGTGGGGAATGTTTGGGCAGGTGCTCGATTGCTGGAACGCAGTTCGGTGTGGGCTTGCACAAGCCGTGTGGTTTTCCTTTTCGACAGCCGCGCGCTTGAGTTTGCCTGTGCGCTCGCCTATTCCTTTAGCAACGGTATAAAGGATGGTTTTCCCATGCGGATTCACAGTGACCTGGCTGACACGATTGGCAACACCCCGCTTTTGAAGCTGAAACGCGCGTCCGAGATCACCGGTTGCACGATCTTGGGCAAATGCGAGTTCCTCAATCCCGGTCAGTCGGTGAAGGATCGCGCGGCCTTGTATATGATCCGCGATGCGGTCGCCAAAGGCCAGCTGAAGCCGGGCGGCACCATTGTCGAGGGCACGGCGGGCAACACCGGGATTGGGCTTGCGTTGGTCGGCGCGAGCATGGGATTTCGGACGGTGATCGTTATTCCTGAGACGCAATCTCAGGAGAAAAAGGACATGCTGCGCTTGGCGGGGGCGGAATTGGTGCAGGTGCCAGCAGCCCCCTACAAGAACCCGAACAACTATGTCCGCTACTCGGGCCGTCTGGCAGAGGCTTTGGCGCGGACCGAGCCGAATGGCGCGATCTGGGCCAATCAGTTTGACAATGTCGCCAACCGTCTGAGCCATATCGAGACAACCGGCCCAGAAATTTGGGAGCAGACCGGCGGCAAGGTGGATGGCTTTATCTGCGCGGTTGGCTCGGGTGGCACTTTGGCGGGGGTCGGCATGGCGTTGCAGCCGAAGGGCGTGAAGATTGGTCTGGCGGACCCGGAAGGGGCGGCGCTGCACGCGTTCTACACCACGGGCAAGTTTGACAGCCCCGGCACCTCGATCACCGAAGGCATCGGGCAGGGCCGCATCACCGCCAACCTCGAAGGCTTTACCCCCGATTTCAGCTATCGCATCCCGGATGCCGAGGCGCTGCCGTTGTGCTTTGAAATGCTGGAGGATGAGGGGATTTGTCTGGGCGGCTCGTCTGGCATCAACATCGCAGGCGCGGTGCGGATGGCGCAGGAAATGGGGCCGGGGCATACCATCGTCACCATTCTGTGCGATTACGGCAACCGCTATCAGTCCAAGCTCTATAACCCGGCGTTCCTGAAGGAAAAGGGTCTGCCGGTACCGAAATGGCTGGACCGCGCGCCGTCGAATATCCCGACGGTGTTTGAAGACGCATGATTGGTCTGATGCTGCGCAGGGCGCTGCTGGTTCTGGCGCTGCTGGCGGCGCTGGGGCAGGCTGGCCCCGCCCTTGCGCAAGACGCGCTTAAACCTGACGACTACAACACCTTCGACACCACGGTGTCGCAGATTGAGGATGTTGTCGTCAAAGCGCAGGTCGATGACGAACGCCTGAGCAATATGCGGGCCGAGATGGTAAAATGGCGCTCGACCTTCAGCGCCGCACAAGGCAGCAACGCCGACCAGATCGCCACGGTGAAAAACCAAATTGCCGCGCTGGGCCCGGTGCCCGCCGAGGGCCAGACCGAAGATGCGATGATCGCCAAGCGGCGGGGCGAGCTGAGCGCTGAGCTGGCCAAGCTGCAAGCGCCCGTGCTGACCGCCACCGAGGCCACCACCCGTGCCGACAGCACAATCGCCTCGATTGATAAGCTGATCCGCGAGCGTCACGCCGATAAATTGCTGCGCTTGTCTCCCTCGGCGCTGAACCCGGTGAACTGGCCGACGGCGGCGTCGATGTTCCGCTGGATGGGGCAGTGGATCTGGGATGAAACCCGCTGGCGCTTCACCCGGCCGATGAACGTCGATCAACTGCGCGACAATGCGCCGTTGATTGTGGTTCTGGTGCTGTCGGCGCTGCTGTTGTTGGTGCGCGGCGGCCATTGGATGCGGCGGTTGACCTACTGGCTGCTGACGAAAACCCACATGCGCGGGCGCAATCTGATCTCGGGCTTTGTGTCTTTGGGTCAAGTGGCTTTGCCCGTGGTGGGGGCGGTGTTGCTGTATATGGCGCTGGAGCGGGCCTCGCTGTTTGGGCCGATCATCCTGTCGCTGTTTGCAGCGCTGCCCGCCGTGGTGTTGGTGATTTTCCTGACACGCTGGCTGGCGCATCATATCTTCCCAACCGATCCTGCCACGGAAAGCGCCATTGGACTTGGGCCCGAGGGCCGTGCCGAGGGGCGGCTGCAAGCGGTGTTGCTGGGGGTCTCGGTTGCCGTTTACGATCTGGTGGCGGCGTGGATCGTGCCGAGGGCGGCGAATTTTCTAGGCGGGGCTGCCAGCAACATCGGGGCGGATCGCGCGCAGCAGGTGGCGCTGGCAACGGATGCGGCGATTTCGGTGATCGTGGTGCCGTTGCAGATTTTCGCGGCGGTTGCGCTGTATCGGCTGGGCCAGATCTTGCGGCGGCAAAGCGCGGTGGGGCGCAGCGGTACGGACGGCGCGTTCCGGTTTGAGCTGATCTATTGGGTATCTTCTGCCGCCATCGCCATCGCGGTGGTTGCCCCGGCTCTGGGCGTGATCGGCTACGTCAGTGCCGCCAATGCGCTGATTTGGCCTGCGATCAACACCTTGTCGCTGTTTGCGATGGTGGTCGTGCTGCAAGGCTTCTTTGCCGAATTGTATGTGACGGTGGCGCGCACGCCTGAGGCCCGGCACGATGGCTTGATGCCGATCATCGCCGGTCTGGTGATCACCTGTGCGGCGCTGCCGCTGCTGGCGCTGATCTGGGGCGCGCGGGTGGTCGATCTGGTGGATCTGTGGGCGGCGTTCCGCTCTGGCGTCTCCTTGGGTGGCGTGCGGATCTCGCCGACCAGCTTCATCATCCTCGTCGCGGTGTTCGGGGTCAGCTATGCGGTGATGCGACTGGTGCAGGGGGGCTTGAAATCCTCGATCCTGCCGCGCACCTCGCTGGATCAGGGCGGCAAGAACGCCATCATCTCGGGCGTGGGCTATGCCGGGGTGTTTTTGTCGGCGCTGCTGGCGATCACGGCGGCGGGGATTGATCTGTCGGGCTTCGCACTGGTGGCCTCGGCCTTGTCGGTCGGCATCGGTTTTGGCTTGCAGACGATTGTGTCGAACTTTGTCTCGGGCGTGATCCTATTGGTCGAACGTCCGGTGTCAGAGGGAGACTGGATTGAGGTCGGCACCACCTCCGGCATCGTCAAGGCGATATCGGTGCGCTCGACCCGGATCCAGACCTTTGACCGCTCTGACGTGATCGTGCCGAACTCGGATCTGATCACCGGGCGGGTGACGAACTGGACCCGGTTCAACATGTCGGGCCGGATGATTGTGCCGGTCTCGGTGCCGTTTACCAGTGACAGCCGGAGGGTGGAGGCGATCCTGCGCGAGATTGTTGAGGCGCAGCCTTTGGCGATTTTGACGCCGCCGCCAATCATCGCGCTGATGGGCTTCACCGGCGAATTGATGAATTTTGAGATCCGCGTCATCGTGCGGGATATCTATTTTCAGGTGCCGGTGCGCTCGGAGATCAACCACCAGATTGCCGAGCGGTTCCACGCCGAGGGCATCTTGTTCACCAACGCGCATCGCGATTACCTGAAGCGTCTGGCGGATGAGGCGGCGGCGGATGCCGAAGCCAAGGCCGAGGAACAAGCTGCGTTGGACGCCGTCGCTGTGTTTTTGGCCGAGCCAGACGCCGCCCCATCAAGCCGCCCAAAAGCCAAGGACACCGACGCATGACCACCACCTTGCTGTTTCGCGACGACGCCTATCTGCGCGAGGCCGAGGCGACCGTGCTGGCGCATACCCCCGAGGGCGGCATCGTGCTGGATGCCTCAATCTTCTACGCTACGGCAGGCGGGCAGCCGGGGGACAGTGGCTTGATCGTTTGGGCGGGCGGGCGGATGCCGATTGCAACGGCAGTCAAAGTTGAAGGCGGGCTGATCGCTTTGGTGCCAGCCGAGGCCACCGCCTTGCCACCGGTGGGCAGCAAAATCACCCAGCGCGTCGACTGGCACCGTCGTCACCGCCATATGCGGGTGCATACAGCACTACATTTGTTGTCGGTGGTGATCCCCCTGCCAGTGACCGGCGGGCAGATCGGCGCTGATAAAGGCCGTCTTGATTTTATGATGCCAGAGCCGCCCACCGATGTAGCCGCGTTGAACACTGCACTTAACCTATTGATCGAGCGTGATCTTCCGGTCACAGACACATGGATCAGCGATGCCGAATTGCTGGCCAATCCGCAGCTTGTCAAAACCATGTCGGTCAGCCCACCGATGGGGCAGGGCCAAATCCGTCTGGTGCGGATCGGCCAGGGCGAGGCGCAGATTGATCTGCAACCCTGCGGTGGCACCCATGTCGCCCGCACCGCCGAGATCGGCCGGATTGAGATCGGCCGCATCGAAAACAAAGGCAAACAAAACCGCCGGGTCAACCTGCTGCTGGTCGATTGACCACAGGCAGCCCATGGGCAAAAATCCCACCAAATCGCCAATAAAACCAAATCGCCCCCCCTTGCGCCCGCTTGGCGTTGCAGGCTAAACACCCGCAACGGATCGGTGGCCGAGTGGTCGAAGGCGCACGCCTGGAAAGTGTGTAGGCGGGGAACCGTCTCTAGGGTTCGAATCCCTATCGATCCGCCAATATCTACACATAACATATTGAAATTATTAGATATTACGGAAATTTTGGCTTTCCATCCCCCACATTGCAGAATTGGCCGTGCCTTTCATGTCACGGCTTGGGGAAAACGCTCAGATCGATGCCCCCTTGCGCCAATAGTTCACATAGTCATATCGAAAGTGCACGTTTTGCTCTACGCTTAGCGAAAAGCTTGGGAGGCGCGCATGACGTTCAAAGGCTTTTTGGAACTCCGCAAGACTACTTATGATGCGGAAGGCGACTTTGCACGCCTTGCTCTGACCGATCCAGAGTTGCCTGACGCAGCCAATTGGAACGAATTCCGACTCTACTTTTTCCAGCGCCATAAACATGAAGGCATGACTGATGCTGGCGCGCATGTATGGAAGGAATACCAAGCGGCGAAGAGGAAAGAAGACAAAGCAATGAAAGCTTAAAAGATGGGGATCTGTGCGCGACGCAACACACTTCCCATGCGCCTATTGCGCCGCGATTAGGCTATCACCCTATTCCCCCGCGTGCGTGTACCTCTGCCAGAATACCGCATGTGAGGTTTTCGCAGGTTAGCCCAGCGCATTTCCAACCTTAACAAAGCTTAACATGCGCGACGATTCAACGGCGCGGCAATCTCAGGTTTTGTCAGGTTCCTGTCAGCTAGATCGGCTTACCCCTACCCCCTTTCAGCCTTGTTCCCCGCGCGAAGGAAGGCTCCCAAGCGGTCCCCCGGCGCGAAGGCGGCAGAGAATTGATACACCCCCTACACATGCGAAAGCCCCGCGCTGGGCGGGGCTAACACTCCATAGGCGGGGTGAGAAACCTTAGGGTAATCTTAGGGTCATACTCACGCATTTTGCCCCCATGGGCTGAACCCCGGCGCTATTTTTCGGGCACCCCCACCAGCGCCTCAATTTCCAGAAACAGCGGCTCATAGCTCGGGCAGCGATCAACCACATCGCCAGTGTGTGCCGCGTAAATCTTCATTGCCAGATCGGCGGGGGTCTTTGCCGGAATGGGCATCATCGCATCCTCTGCCCGCATCATGGCTTCAAAGTGCGGGTCAGGCTCATTGTCAAAGCGCCCATCTTTCGCACGAAGGTTTAAGGCGGCGCGGGCAGCGGTCCACTCTGCAAACAGGCGGGCAATCTCGGACGGTGGCGAGGTCATGCCTTGCTTAAGCATCCGCAGAGGTTCCCGGCGCTGCCATGCGGTGCGAGGGTCAAACAGCCAATTCAGATTGAGGCGAAGCGCCACAGCGGCGCGAAGGGCAATGTTCATGGCAGGGCCTCGATTTGATCGGGCAAGCCCACGGTCTGGGCGAGGGTCATGCGCAAGAGCGCGTCCAGTTGATCCATGCCCCGGATGCGGTGGCCGTTGGCGTCCACGAAAGGCAACTCTGCCACCAGATCAAGGGCGAGGCCCAGAAGGTTGTAGACATCCTCGCAACGGACGGCGATGGTGTTGCGATCAATGGTGGTGGTCATTGCGCCACCTCGGCCATGCCGGGGATAAGGGTTTTCAACCCGGTCAGTGCTCCATCAAGCAGGGTGGTGACGTGAAAGGCCACGGCAGCAATCGCCTTGGCTTCATCATCGTCGGGGTTGCCAAACGCCATGCGGATAGCCTCGGCAAAGTGGCGGGCATCGCTGATTGTGTCCATCGCATCAAGCAAGTCTTTCATCGGCTTTCCTTTCAGATTGGGGTTTTGTCGGTCAATTCGGTTTTGTCAGGCGGCAAGGGCTTCGCGAGCCTCGGCTTGGGACAGGGCAGCGCGCTTGGCATCAAGGCGGGTCCAGTCAGAACCGCGCATGGTGTCCTTGCACTCGAAGGCCCACAGATCGGCGCGAAACTGGGCTGCGGTGGAGTTTGTCGCAGCTTTGGCGGCACGCTTAGCCTCGCCCCATGCGTCTTGCAGGGCATAGCGCAGGCGGCGCAGGCGATACTTCTGCCACTCGCTGCCCTTTTTCACGATGGCCCAAGCGCGGCGCATGATTTCCGACTTGTTGAACATGGCGGCTTCCCCTATCAGGTTTGATAGATTATCTATACATAACGACAGACCGCATATCAATAGATATTCTTGCTGTTTTGATAGATATTCTATGAAAGGTGAGGCTATGAACGGTGAGCAGATCAAAGCGGCTAGAATGCTTGTGGGCTGGACAGCGGCAGACTTGGCGGAAAGGTCGGGCGTTAGCTATCCGACAATTCAACGGCTGGACGCCACGAAAGGCCCGGTGGGCGGTAGGCATGAAACGGTAGAAGCCATCCGCAAAGCCCTCGAAGCCCAAGGCGTCCAGTTCTTAGAGGCTGGGCAGGTTACAGCTGGGCTTGGTGTAGCGCTTGTCAGCGTGAAGTCATGAACACACGGGTGTCCATCGTTGTGGCATTGGCCTTCATGGCTCCGAACCAAAGTTTCGCACTCACTGGGAATGATTTACTACAGCAGTGCAGTGGCGGGGAGTTAGGATACTGCCTTGGATACATCACTGGGGTTCATGATGGCATGCTCGCGGGGGGAATAGCCTCAATACGTCACCTAGCTCCTGAGTTAAAAAACGACGAAGCACTGTCACAGTTCGACAAAGCAGTTTCGTATTGCCTGCCGAACGGCGCTACGAAGCTACAGGTAAGAGACGTCGTCACAGACTTCCTGAAAGCTAATCCGACATCTCGTCATAATGACGCCGCCCTTCTGATATGGGTCGCGCTTTCGAATGCGTTCCCGTGCCAACCCGCCATTGAGTAGCCATCGGCATGCCTATGGGGATAGCTGAATCAGGTGGCGAAAGCAGCTTCACTCTGCGTCAGATTCGACCCGCCCATGCCGTTCGCGAACCGTCTATGGGCTACGACGTGCTAGCTGGGAGTCACGCAACAGCGCCCAGCGCCGCCTCTGGGCCTCTGCAATGCGGGCGAGGCCCTCGGGCGTCTTGGCCCCGGTGGATTTACCGCCATGAAACTTGCAGCGGCGCTTGCCCGGTTCGGACTTGTTCCGGCATTGCCCGCCCTTGCGCGTCTTGGCCCCGCATATGACGCGAAGGGTGGCGATGCGCTGGGCTTCGCGTGCTTTGGTGCGGGCGAGATAGGCGGCAAATAGCGCCTCGGCTTGGGCGTCGGCTTGTTCTTGCCAGCTAATACCCCATGCCCCCGCGCGCGCGGTCGGCTTCCAATTAATCCGCAGGCCAAGCGCCTCGGCCATGCGTTCACCAGCACTGTGCCGCCCGATTTGGGGCTTGGCTTCCCAATACTGGACGGTATCGCGGGTCACACCCACACGCTTGCCCAGATCGGCTTGGGTTAGCTTTGCCGCCTTGCGCGCCGCCCGCAGATCGGCCCCGGAAATGTTGCGGTTTATGTCAGACGGGCTTGGCATACGGTCCCTTTCGATTGACGCCCCAGACATTTGATGCCCCCCCGTCACACAACGCTCTTGCGCGCCCGTGCGGCCCGCTTGCGGCACCCCTGCGAACAATAGCAGGCATCGGCGCGGCGATAGATCGGCACGGCGCGGCGGCACCAACGGCATAGCCAGCCACGGCACAGCCGCCTTAGAACGGCCTCGGCGCGGGCGTTGCGGTGTCGCATGTTGCCGCCGCCATAAAGTATGTTGGCATCGCTGCGATACACCAGCACCGACAGGCGGCGGGGGTAGTCGTGGCCTAGTTCGATTCCGTTTGGCTCTGGGCCGGGCATTTTGATTTTCCTTTGATTGATTTCAACCTTCGCCAGCTAACGCTATGATTTCACAATCCCCTTAGAGCTGACTTGTCCCGTAATTCCGGGGCCATAGGCGGGCTAAAGGGTTGATTTGCCATGACGCGTTGATTTTAACCCCCTCGGCCATCATCGCGGCACAACCCCAGACAAAGCCGCCAACAGGTCACGGCATAGGGTGAGGGTTGCCGATGGTGTTAGAGGCACGGCGGCGACTTCCTTGCTGCCTTCCCAGAGGTGCAAGACGGGGCCGGGGCGAATGGTGATTAGCATTGCAGGCCCGCCGATCTGGGCGCGAAAGTCTAAGCCGTGAACATCGCGAGGTGGGGGAAAGGTGGGGGCGCTTTTTACTTCCCCCACCCCCACCCCCACACCCCTAGAGAAGGTGGGGGTGGGGGGTGAATAGCCCCTAGATTTGTAGACGCCTTGCTTGGTAATTTTGGAAGCAAGGAGGACGAGATGTCCGGAGCTAAATTCACAGACGAGTTCAAGCGTGATGCGGTGGCCCAGGTCGAGGATCGGGGTTATCCGGTCCGCGAGGTGGCCGAGCGTTTAGGGGTCAGCACTAAGTCGATCTACACATGGCAGCGGCTGTTTTCGCGGCCGGCGAAGGTGATCCAGGAAGTCGATGCACAAGCCGATGAGATCCGCCGCCTGAAGCGCGATTTGGCGCGGGTGACGGAGGAGTATCCGTCTTGGTCAAGTCGGTTTTGCGGCCCATTTTCTATCGTCGCGCAGCAGAGCATTTGCTAACACAAGAAGCTTTCGCATGACGGCTGTGATCGCGACCTTCTTTTCTTTCCCCGCAGCGATCAGGGCTGCGTATTTCAGCTTCATATCCAAATTGAACCTGATCGCGACAAGTGCGGGCATAAATATCGCATGGCGCAGGTTGGGACGTCCGCCCAAAATCCGCGCCTTGCCCTGCCATTTCCCCGAGCTTTGTGACATCGGAGCAAGACCCGCGAGGCTGCCGACTTGTTTGTTGGTCAGGCTGCCAATCTCGGGCATGTCAACTAAGATCATGAGCGCCGTATTTATACCGATCCCTGGTATGCTGATCAATTGCTCCATCCGCTTTGCCATGTTCTGATCTTTGCTGGCCACTTCCAACATTTGCGCATCGATCTTGCCGATGTCGTCTGCGATCTGGCGCAGCCTTCTGTCGAGTTGGACCTTGATCAACGCTACGGTGCTGGTCGCTCTTCGCGTCTTGGCGGCAGTCCGATCCTTGATCAATGCCCGCCGCGCTGCCAGTAACTCTTTAAGATCATACAGATTTTCCGCCTGTATTGTCTTTGGCGTCAACTGTAACGCCACGCCCATCCTTGCCAGCATTTCGCTGTCAACGCGGTCCGTCTTTGCCAACTTGCCGCTGGCTTGGGCAAACCGGCGTGCCTGCTTTGGGTTCACTTTTACAAAGGACAAAGCCTTTGCCCCAAGTCGCCGTTCAAGCTGTCGATGATATGCACCCGTCGCTTCATATATTACCAAGGGCAATGATGGCAGCGTCTCAAGCCATTTGAGCAATTTGCTATGGCCAACTGTCCCATTTGGAAACTGGCGGTTTGATCCATCTGCAAGCCGATGGACGTCAAGCGTGTCTTTGGAAACATCAATTCCGATGATATCATCCATGTGTCTTTTCTACCTTGTCTTGTCATACGGGCCCAAGGCCCCAGTATCCGTTCAGGTCAAGAGAAAAGACGAAGGCGACCATACTCCTCCACGGTCCAGCACGACCAAGCGGGAAACGATCCGACCCCCGTCGTTGCCCGGCATAAATGCCGTGCCGGGCAACGGCTCCAGTATCGCACAAGAGCTGGATTCAGGATAAGACAAGAGGGACATCTTAAAAAAGACGACCGCATACTTCGCCAGGGAATCCCGGTGAGGTATGCCTTCATTGCCGAGAATCGGCTGATCTTTGCAGTCAGGGCCATGTGTCGGATGCTTCTGGTTCATCCCAGCGGCTTCTATGCGTGGCTGCGCGAACCCTTTTCCCAACGGGCGCTGGAGGATCAGCGCCAAACTGTGCTGCTGAAGCAGGCTTGGGATGACAGCGGCGAGGTGTATGGATATCGCAAGCTGCACGATGATCTGTGCGACCTCGGCGAAGACATCAGCCCAAACCGGGCTTGGCGTCTGGCCCGTCTGGCGGGCATAAGGGCCCAGATTGGTTACAAAAAGAAGCCTGGCTCTTATGGCGGCAGCCCGGCCGTCGTGGCGGATAATACGCTGAACAGGGAGTTCGACGTCGATGCGCCTGACCAATTTTGGGTCACCGACATCACTTACATCCGCACGCATGAGGGCTTCTTGTATCTTGCGGTCGTGATCGATCTGTTTTCCCGACGCGTCATCGGTTGGTCTATGCAGGGCCGCACCTACACCGACCTGCCGCTGCAGGCTCTGCTCATGGCCGTCTGGCGGCGCAAACCAAAGACCAAGGTCTATGTGCACTCCGACCAAGGCTCCCAGTTCACCGGCTATGAGTGGCAGGAGTTTCTTGAGCAGCACAATCTGGCCCCCAGCATGAGCCGCCGTGGGAACTGCTGGGATAACGCGGTGGCGGAGAGCTTCTTCAACCTGCTCAAACGTGAACGCATCCGGCGAAAGAAATACAAAACCCGCGAAGAGGCGCGGCGGGACGTGTTCGACTACATCGAGTTCTTCTACAACCCGCAGCGCAAACACGTTAGAAACGGAATGCTGTCACCAATCGCCTTCGAACAGCAGCGGAAACTGAAACTGCAAGGCGTCTAGCAAACTAGGGGCTATTCAGGGTGAGGAAATGGGTTTTTGCGAGGTGGGGGGAAGTGGGGGAAGGTGGGGGAATTTTCATTCTTCCACCGCTGGGTTATTCTCGCCTGCAAATACAAAAGGTGCGGTCTTGCCCTTATCACCATGCGGCAAGTTTTCGATCCGCAGAACATCGGTTTCAATCCACTTTTTCAGCATGGTCTTGACCCTTGCCTTTTCTGACGGCTTCGCCAGATCAAGGCCCAGCACCTCGGCAATTACCTTCCCAGCCCAATCCCCGGCTTGACTGCTTTCACGCGGTGGAGTTTCACGGGCGGCAATCGCGGTGCGCACACGGCAAGTGTCGTTCACTGTGATGCCGCTAAATGCCTCGGGCCAAACCCAAGGCCGGATGGTGGCGACGTTCTCGCCATTGGCAATCATTACCCCGGATTTCTCGAACCACCGGTTTCGATCCGATGACGGCGGCGCGAGGTTGCTTTCGGCCTCACCAATGCGGAAATAGTGCCGGAAGTCGTCAACACCCGCCTGCGCGCCCTCGGCCTCGGTCATAGGCACCAGCAGGCGGTTGAAACGCGCCACGCCCCGCAGCGCCGATCCACCCCGGCCATCATCGAGGGTTGGCGCAATGCCGGGGGAAGGTTTGCGCGTGTGATGCACAAGCCCAATAGCGGCCCCGGTTTCGGACGCAAGAGCCCGGATGCGCCCACCCAGCGCCCGGAAAACTTCGTTTGTCTCGGGGCTATGGCTCAGGTCTTGCAACGGGTCGAATATGGCGAGGGCAATGCCTTCCCGCTTGATCAGATCGGAAAGCGCCAGGAATGCGGATTCGGCAATGTCGCCTTTCTCGCCCTTGATCAAAACGACAGGGCTTTCAGCCGATACCCCCGATACCGCGAACAGCCGCCCCGTGATTTCGGCTTGCGGGATTTGCCACGCCTGCAACACCGCAGCCACCCGGCCCTGAATTACAGCGGAATCATCCTCGGCATTGTAATACAAAACCTTAATCGGCGCGGCGGGCTTGCCTGTCAGAAACCCGCGCCCCGTGGCGGCGTCTATCGCCTCGGACAGCGCCAAAAGGCTCTTGCCTGTCTTGGGGGCGGCAAAGGTGACGCTCAGGTATCCCGCCGCGAAGGTGTCGACATAGACAAACCGCAGCCGGGGGATTTGCGCCGGGTCAATCTCTCGCCACGGCTGAAAATCATAGATCAGCGGCGGGGCCTCGGCCTGCGGCGTGAAGGGAATGGGTTTGGGCGCGTTCAAGCGGCAATCCCTCCACGCAGGGCGTCATTCCAGTCCAAGCCCTCGGGGGCGGGCAGCACCGACACTGCCCAGCCCCGCGCCGCCGCGCGCTCGGCCAAGGCATTGCCTGCCTGCCATCCGGCCCCGGCATCATCGGAATCCGTCGCCACAATCAATTCGCCGGGGGCGCTGGGCAGGGCGAGGGCTTTCATGCCAGAGGTAGACAGCGCGGCCCAAACCGTTGCAGGGCCAGCCAGAAGCCCGCTTAGAAGGCTTAGGCCCGTTTCTATCCCCTCACACACCACCAGCGGCCCCGGTGCCTCTGACAGCGCCACAGCACCGCCTGCGCAGGGGCCTTGCATCATCTTGGCTTGGCCCGCGATGCGCGCCCCGGTTTTCTCGAAATATGTGCGATGCACGCCGCCCGTGGACACGTCCCCCACCATTGCCGACAGCCAGCGGGCGCTGGGCGCGTGGAAGGCAACAGAGGCCCAGCCAAGCTGGCAACGGGCAGGTGATACCGCGCTCGCGCAGGTAGGTTTCGCCCTTGGTGCGTTGCAACGGGTTACATCGGCAAAGACATCGGCGAAACGGTTCTGCTCGTAATACCGCGCGCGGGCCTCGAATAACGAGGAATAGGCCCCATTTCCCAGGATCAGTGTCGCAACCCCGGCGGCAAGCACCAGCGCAATGGCCAGAACCTGCGCCCAAAGCCTGACAAGATCGCGCAGCACCTTGCGCCGGAGGGGGGCGATCACCATACCACCTCCGATGCCGCCTTTTTGGTGGTGTTCACGCTTTCTTCGACGATCCGCCCGTCGGCAAAGCGGATGCCACGATCAGCGATATCCCGGATTGCGGCGTTGTGGGTGATGACAAGCGTCGTGGCCCCGACCGTCCGGTTGACCTGCGTAAACGCCCCTAGCACCTTGATCCCTGTGGCACTGTCCAACGCCCCGGTGGGTTCATCACATAGCAGAACCTCGGGGTTCTTGGCGATCGCGCGGGCAATGGCGACGCGTTGCTGCTCGCCACCAGACAGCTGGGCTGGGAAGTGATCGGCCCGTTCCGAAAGGCCGACCAGCGCCAACGCTTCATCTGCTGTCATCGGGTGGCGGGCGATTTCGGTGACAAGCTGCACGTTTTCGCGCGCGGTCAGGCTAGGGAAAAGATTGTAGAACTGAAAGACAAAACCGACGTGGTCGCGCCGGTACTGGGTCAGCCCCTTTTCGTTCAGCGCAGTCAGCTGGTGATCTGCGAACCAAGCCTCGCCAGCGGTTGCCGTATCAAGCCCGCCGACGATATTGAGGAACGTCGATTTGCCCGAGCCAGAAGGGCCAAGGATCACAATAAATTCGCCTTTTCGGGCCTGAAAGTTGATGCCGCGCAGGGCGTGAACCTCCAAGGCCCCGTTGCGGTACACCTTGGTCAGACCGCTGGCGCGTAAAATAATATCGGGGTTTGGCGTCATGGCATGAAGGCTCCTTACCCATTCAGCGCGTTTGCAAAGATCAGCGCCCAAGGTGTGCTGCGCACTTGGCAGCACAACAAATCACCCACGCGGTCCTTCCTTCTGACGACGCCCAGTAGTGTCTTGAGCAGCGCAGGCGGCATCGCAAGGCAAGAGGCCACCACCGTGAGACTCTACGGATTTTCCCGCCAGGCGGCATTGACCTTGATCAACCCGGTTGGTGCCCCTTTAGTGGAGAGCAGCGACGATAGGACCGCCTCGGCTGACTTCGCATTGCCTTATCGCGTCCACGTAATCGGTGCGATCCGCCGCAGGACTGGCCGGTTGACGTATGCCCCGATAGGTTTTTTCAACACCCTCGGCCAATGGGAGATGCACTTGGGTTGACGTGCGTCAAAGCCGCGGGCGGCGAATGGGTGGAAAGTTCCGCTTGGGTCCATCAGGGGGTGAGATTTCAGCAATGATCAACGGCAACGAGAAAGATGAAGTGATTAGCTTTTTGCAATCGGGGGGCGCATTTTCTACAGCCAGTCCGATTGATCACGTGCAGACCCATTGTGCGCATGTGTTTCTGTGTGGCGATGCGGCGCTGAAGATCAAACGTGCAATCCGCTACGACTATCTTGATCAGTCCACCTTGGATCAGCGCCACGCCCTGCTGAACCGCGAGTTGTCGCTGAACAAGCCAACCGCTCCGATGATCTACCGTGACGTGGTGCCTGTCACCCGGGCCTCTGATGGTGGGCTTGAAATGGATGGTGCCGGGCCGCCCGTTGAATGGGTGCTGATGATGCATCGGTTTGCTACGGAATGTGAAATGACGGCGGTTGCCACCAGCGGCAGGTTGACCGATCACGTGGCCGAGGCATTGGGGCAGGTCGTTCAGCGATTTCACGCCACCTGTCCGATACTTAAAGACCGGGGCGATGATCTGATCCGTGACATTCTTGACGAGTTAGACCGGGTGATGACTCCGCTTCAGGAGGGCGTCGGTGGCGGTCTGGTCGGTGCATTTCTGGGACGATCGCGGCAACAATTGGCTGCTCTGGCCCCGATCTTGCGGGAACGCTCGGCGCTGGGTCATGTCAAGCGCGTGCATGGCGATCTGCATCTGCGCAATCTGGTCCTGATCGACGGGCAGCCGGTGCTGTTCGACGCACTGGAGTTCGACGAGCGGCTTGCCACATGTGATGTGCTCTACGATATGGGCTTTCTGCTGATGGATCTGTGCCATCGTGGGCTGGTGCGGCAAGCCAACATCGCGACAACCGCCTATCTTCTGGCAGCGCGCGGAGCCGAGGATACCGGAATTTCGGTGCTACCGTTGTTTATGTCTGTCCGCGCCGCCATTCGCGCGATGGTGCTTTTGCAGACAGATCAGGCGACAGGCCAGAGCGGCGCGTCAATTGGCGAAGCGCGGCTATATCTGACGCAAGCCGTTGGGCATGTTGAGACAACAAGGCCGATGCTTGTTGCTATTGGTGGGGTTTCCGGCACGGGCAAGACGGTTTTGGCGGGTGATCTGGCGCCAGATATCGGTTCTTGTCCGGGTGCGGTGCATCTGCGCACCGACACCGAGCGCAAGGTGGAGGCAAGCCATCTGGACTACACGCCGAAGGGACGTGGAGCGATTTACGAACGGTTGTTCGCGCGGGCCGCGAACCTGTTGGCGGCGGGCAGAAGCGTTATTCTTGATGGCACGTTTCTTGACTTGGCGCAGCGCGTTGCCGCCGAAGATCTGGCCTTGCGTTCCGGCGTTGACTTCTTAGGGCTGTGGCTGACGGCACCACAGGCTGTTCTTGAAGACCGGGTCACGTCACGGCGGGGTGATGCGTCCGATGCCGATGCGGCTGTGGTGCGGGCTCAGATCGCTTTGGCAGGGCCAGTCGTGTCACAACAAAGTTGGGTCAGCATTGATGCAGGCGGTCCCAGACAGAAGACAACTGCCGCAGCGCGCGCGGCGCTTGAATGCACCTTTCGCGCTGTTGGAAGCGAGACAGTGAAGACCTGAATTGCTTTGAGCGAGATCTTGCGCTGGCTCTCGACTACGGTGCAGGCAGTGGTGAGCCGCCCGAAACCATATCGTCAATGGGCGTACGATCACAGGTGCGAAACCGGCCTTGCGCCAACAGGATGCCGTGTCTTGATCTTGATCAATGTGGCAATGTGAGAAAACGGCTTTTGGTGGTTGATCACCTAAGGCTTGATCAAATGAGCACGCTACCCGAAACGCCAAGTCGCCATCCGCTGTCGCCGCTGTTCGACCCCGAAAGTATTGCTCTGTTTGGGGCGAGCAATCGGGTGGGGTCTGTGGGTGGCATCTTACTGGCAAACTTGCGGCGTTCGGGTTTTGGCGGCGTGTTGGTTCCGGTGAATCCGAAGCATCGCAGTATCGACGGGTTGACGTGTTATCCGCATCTGGCGGCATATGGCAGATCGGTGGACCTTGCGTTGATCGCCACGCCTGCCAGCGCCGTGCCGGGAATCGTGGAAGATTGTGCGAGGGCCGGTGTGCGGGCCGCTATCGTGCTGACTGCTGGTTTCGGCGAGACAGGTCCCGAGGGACGCAGCAGGCAGGAAGCGATGGTCGCCGTCGCGCGGGCGGCCGGACTGCGCCTTCTTGGTCCGAATTGCGTGGGGCTTTTGCGGCCGCCTCATGCGATGAATGCAACCTTTCTGCCCGGAATGCCGCCTGCGGGCAAGCTTGCGCTGGTGTCGCAATCTGGCGCGATCTGTGCCGCGATTGCTGACGGTGCCGCGCCCAACCATCTTGGATTCTCTGCGATGGTCTCGCTTGGAAATGCGGCGGACCTGGATGTGGGCGAAATCGTCGATTTTCTTGCGCAGGACCAAGCGACAGCGGCGATCCTGCTTTACTTGGAAGGTATCCGGAATGCGCCCGAATTCGTCAGCGCGCTGCGGCGGGCAGCGCGGACG
Source organism: Cypionkella sp. PAMC25878 (assembly GCF_058135695.1). Lineage (NCBI taxonomy): Bacteria > Pseudomonadati > Pseudomonadota > Alphaproteobacteria > Rhodobacterales > Paracoccaceae > Cypionkella > Cypionkella sp. PAMC25878. Next base: position 2,550,299 of record NZ_CM176871.1, read on the forward strand.
AAGCCGGTCGTGGTGTTGAAGGCTGGCCATGGCGATGTGGGGGCAAGGGCCGCGGCGACCCACACGGGGGCGCTGCTTGGGTCCGACGCTGTGTTCAACGCGGCGCTTGAGCGCACCGGGGCGGTTCGGGTGACAAGTTTTGCGCAGTTGTTCGCCGCTGCTGAATTGCTTTGTCGATGGCAAAGGGTCTCGGGCCAGCGTCTTGCCATCGTAACGAACGGTGGCGGGGTCGGTGTGCTGGCGGCAGACCGAGCCGCCGATCTTGGCCTGGAATTGCCGCCCCCGTCTGCGGCAACCGTTCAGCGCCTTCGCGGCGTGATGCCACCTTTCTGGTCGGCGGCAAATCCTTTGGACATTCTCGGCGATGCTCGGCCAGAACGGTATACGGCGGCCTTAGAGGCCTGCCTTGCGGATGCCTCGTTCGACGGCGTTCTGGCGATGCTGACACCCCAAGCGATGACCGACCCGGTGGGCGCGGCGGATGCAATGATCGACGCTGCGCAGAAAGCTCGCGACAAGCCACTTTTGTCGTGCTGGATGGGGGAAACAACCGTGGGGGCTGCAAGAGCAGCAATTTCGGCAGCAGGTATCCCGGACTATGAGACGCCCGAGGCGGCGATTGATGCCTTTTCGTGCTTGGGTCGTCATGCCATCAATCGCCGGCTTGCTTTGGAACTGCCTGGCCCCCGCGCCGGTATCGAACCAGATCGACAGGCTGCCAAAGACATTTTGAGCGCCGCGATCAAAGACGGTCGGGAAGCATTGACGGCCACCGAGGCGCGCGCGCTGCTGTCAGCCTATGGTATTCCAGTCACAGAGATCGTCCTGGCAGCGAATGCCGCAGCCGCCGTCGCGGCCGCTGATAGAGTTGGGTATCGTTGTGCCAGATGCGCAACCTTCTCGGTCCGCGCTTCACCTTCTTCTTGCCGGTCGATGCGCACCAGCTCGGTGATATAGCGTTCGACATCAGCCTCCAGATGCTCAAGGCGGCTGGCGATCTTGCCCTTGGTGAAGTTCTTGTCGCGATTGTTGACGGCTTTGAACTTACTGCCGTCGATTGCCACGCAATCGCCTTTCAGTGTGCCGATCCGGCGGCATAGTTCCACAAATTGCGCGCAGGTCTTGCGGATGGCGGCCCCGTTATCGCGCCTGAAATCTGCAATCGTCTTGTGATCGGGGACCAGTCGCCCGATCAGCCACTTCACCTCGACATTGCGCCCCGCCTCGCGCTCCAACCTGCGGCTGGACGGTAACCGATTGAGGTAGCCATAAATAAACAGTTTCAACAGAACCGCCGGATGATAACCGGGCCGCCCAGTTCGCGCATGCGCCACGCGCTCGAAGCCAAGCTCTGCCAGATCAAGTTGATCGACAAACAAATCCACCACCCGAACCAGATGATCTTCGCCAATCCAGTCCTCGAGACGTTCCGGAAAAAGCGTGACCTGATCCCGCCCAACCCCTTCAATGAAACCTGACATAGATGCACCCCTTTATCTAAGGAAGCATACCACATCTTGGTGTTTCCACACAGCCTCGGCCGTAATCGGTCCCAGCGCAGCGTTGGAGGTGAAAATATATGGCCTTTTGTTCGGAAAAAGCCGAATCCTATCGAAAGGCATAAACTGCGGCCACTGGATTGCAATGTGGTATATTATTTGTGTATTAATTTTTTAGCGGTTATAATAATTATTTAGTGGTGTAGTTATAAAGAATATCAATCCGCCACTTGCCCTCGCGAAAGCGTTCTCCTCATCCGGCTCCGGCCGAATTTTTGCGTTGTTTTTGGGGGTTATGTGGGTGGGGCTGTTAACCGGTGCCTGCGCCAACAGGCCCGAACGTGGTCTTGTATCGACCCAGCGGAATCTGCACAGGTTAAGCCGCTAAAGCGAATGCCTCAGCTGGGGTTTTCATGTCCAGCGCCTGATGGGGGCGGTGGCTGTCGAAGCTGATCCAGTCGTCGATGGCGTGTGTCGCATGCTGGACGCTGTCGAAACGCTGCCGGTGGATGCACTGTTCCTTCAGTGTTCGGATGACGCGTTCAACCATGCCGTTCTGCTGGGGGCAGTGCGATGTGATGAACTCCTGCTTCAGCCCATAGCTGCGGACAAGCGCCGTGTATCGCCGACTGGTGAAGACGAGGCCATTGTCGGACCTCAGAAGGAACTCGCGATTCACCTTGCCCAAGGTACCGAACCGGCTGATCAGCGCATGCTCCAGTGCGCTGGCAGCAGTCGTGGACTTGCCGGATCACGACAGATGCCAGCCCAGAAGCTCGCGGGTATGACATCCATATAAGGATTAAAAAGATGACCGCACCTACTAATGTTACCACGACTACCCCCGATGCGGCAACGCCGGTTACGATCTTGATGGAATCCGATACCTTCTATCGCTGGCTTTGCGAAGTGCAGGATATTGCCGAAGGCGGAACTTACGACGCACCTCACTTGCATATTGAAGACTTGAACACTCTGGAATCGCCCTATTCCGATGTTGAGGTCTATCTCAACACCAGCGAAGGCACGGTGATTGCGCGACACTTGCGCAATAGCGATACGGTCAAGGTGACGATGCGGTGCGAGAAGCCCGGCGCAAGCGTTATGCGCACCGTGCGTTCGATGCTTGGTGAGCTACTCCCCAACTCTTGGACAGATTTCCGGGTGAGTTAAGCTACTGCCTGCCTCTGCTGATCGGTTTCGATTGCGTTGAAGTAGACCACGGCGGGCGGTTGTCCGCCATGGGCGGCGTGGGGCCGCAGGTGGTTGTAGAAGGTGATCCAGCGCCCGACGCCGGCTTTGGCCTGTGACCCGGTTTCCCAGGCGTGCAGGTAGACGCATTCATACTTCAGGGAACGCCAGAGACGTTCAATGAAGATGTTGTCGAGGTAGCGGGCTTTGCCGTCCATCGAGATTTTGGTCTTTGCCCGCTTCAAGCGGTCGGTCCAGTCGAAGGAGGTGAACTGGCTGCCCTGGTCAGTATTCATGATTTCGGGCGGGCCGAACTTGTGGATGGCGTCGTTCAAAGCCTCCAGGCAGAAGTCGGCCTCCAGCGTGTTGGAGATGCGCCAGGCCAGCACCTTGCGGGTGAACCAGTCCATGATGGCCACCAGATAGAGGAAGCCTTTGCGCATGGGCAGGTAAGTGATGTCGGCGCACCAGACTTGGTTGGGCCGGTCGATCCGCAGCCCACCCAGCAGATAGGGGTAAGTCTTGTGCCCCTTCGCAGGCCTGCTGGTGTTGGGTTTTTGGTAGATCGGCATCAAGCGCATAAGGCGCATCAGACGCCGGATGCGCTTTTCGTTCACGGCATGACCTTCATTCTGCAGGTGCCATGTCATTTGCCGGACGCCATAGAAGGGCGTCTCCAGAAACTGCTTGTCGGCCAGCAGCATCAAGTCGAGGTTCATCGCAGTCTCTCCTTGCGGCGCGTAGTAGAACGACGACCGCGAGATCGATAGCAGTCGACACTGCGCCCCGACCGACAGCGTGGGGTGGGTCCGTTCGATCATGCCACGCCTCACTTCCCGGTCCAGGGCTTGAGCTTTCTTGCCAAAAAATCGTTGGCGACCGCCAGTTCTCCGATCTTGGCATGCAGCTCGCGGACCGTATCCTCGGCGACCTCAGCGGTGGCGACCGCCTTGCTGCCGCGCTCAAAGATGCCCGTGGCACCTTCCAGAAGTGCCTTTTTCCATTGATGGATCATCGTCGGATGGACCTCATAGGCGGTCGCCAATTCCGACACCGTGCGCTCACCCTTCAACGCCTCCAACGCCACACGCGCCTTGAAGGCTGCGTCATGGTTCCTGCGTTTCGACATCTCTGTTCTCCTCGTGCTTGGAGACCAGCAGACTTCAGATCGTAGCTTCCGTCACTGTCCGATTTTCGGGGGGTAGCTCATGGCGAGGAAGGGGAGGCTGCCTGATCTGCGCCACCAGCACCACAAAAGCGGGCGTCACCAACGCCCGTTTTTTCTTCCCATCCCAACCGACAACTTCCCGGCGCGAACGTATGAACACTTTGTAGGGTTAGCGCGCCCGTGGGGGCTTCACCACAAATGCGCTGCGATAAGTCGGTGAGTGCGCGGTTTCATGAAAGCCATAACCCCGACACGGCACGGCGGCTCTGTTACTCCGGCTGCGCGGTGCCGATGATACCAAAGAGGGCAGGGCGAAAGCCTTGCCCTTTTTTCTTCATCCCAGCGAACGAATTCCGCCCGCGCGCATAAAGGCTTAGGGTAGCAACCCGAGTTCGCCCCATGCCTGCGCCCGTCATTCTATCCGATCTGCAACGACTACACGCTGCCCAAGCCAAGGTCGCAAAGCTGGTGGTTTCCGACCCGGCCTATGCGCCGATCTTTGTTCGCCTTGAACATGAAACCTCTCTAGCCCAAGCAGAGGGCGACGTGATGGCCCGCGCCATAGTCGCCCGTCAAAGCGCTATGGCTTGAATTAGGGTGTGGAGGTGCGCAAGATCAGCACCTTCGCCATAGCGTTCGCGTGTGAGCCGATGGCCCATAAGATCGCGCCGGATGCGTTCATCTACGCCCGCTTTCAACATGCGATCTTCAAACGAGTGCCGAAGCGAATAGAGGCTATGGGCGGGCGTCTCTCGCAGGTTGTTCGCTGTCATGTAGTCACTTATCGCCTTCGATAGCCCTTCGCTTTCCCGGTAGTGCAGGAAGCCGTCTGCGAAGCCACGCATGGCCTCTAGGCTGGCACCGACAAGCGGAATCTTCCGGCGCGAGTGTTTGGTTTTCAACTTCCGCCCGTCCGGTTCAATGCTGATGTGTGGCACATTGGCTGTAAGGTGGATTGTGCTTTGCGTAAGGGCGCATATCTCGGAAGGTCGCGCGCCAGTGTTTACCATGATCAGCAAGACCGCGCGGGCTTCGGCGTCCAGCCCGTCAAGCGCACCCGGCTTCAAAAGCGTGTTTTTGATCCAGCCGAGAGAGAAGGGCGGGCGGGTGTTCTTTTCGCCTTCCTCTAGGCGCAGCCCGCCAAGGGGCAGAGTTAGCCCGAGGCGCTTTTCTTCGTTCACCAGTTTCAGCACCTTGCCGAAGTGATCCATATTCTTGTTCACGGTGGACGGGTTCAGGTCTTCCGTTTCAATGCGTTCAAGCCACCAGTCGCGGAACGACCGAACATCATCTCGGGTGATCTCATGTATCGCCTTATCGCCAACAACCGCGATGAAGTCGCGGATTGCCTGCTTGATCGGGCTTTTCCATTTCTTGACCTGCGCCTCTGACTTTCCGAGCGTCTTGGCCTTTGCCAGCGTCCAGAACAGCTCTAGTGCGCGGGAAACGGTGATCGCGGGTTCCGCCACTACACCCAAGATCGCAGCCGCTTCGGTCTTTACAGGTGCATCGCCCGAGGTCTGGACGGCTTCAATGCGCTGCAACAGTTCTTCCCGAGGCAGCTTCGCTACTCGGGAAGCGGGCAGGTATCGAAAGCCCCGCATGGCAGCGAGTTCCTTTGCAGCATCAAATTGAGTTTCGGCATCTTGGGAATCGCCCGCCAACCTGGCCTCCCATGCCTCAATCATCTGCGCCCAAGCTAAAGGTGCTTTGACCTTGGCTGCGGTTTCGCTGTCGGTGTGCAGGCTTATCCAAACGGTTTCGCGCGCCTCTACCGGCTGGTAGCGCCGGGGGACACGTTGAACGAGTTGGTATATCTTGCCGCGTTTCTTGATTGCCATGTGCAAGAAATGCATCGGAATCGCCGTGTAATCAAGGGAGGGTGCCTAGCAGATTGTGCAGCGAAATGTGCAGCACTTTTGGCCTCGGCGGCTGGCTGATCTTCTCAAATCTGCCGTAAGTCATTGATTTTATTTGGTGGGCGATCTTGGAATCGAACCAAGCATGAGTCGCCTCGGCGGAGTTACAGTCCGCTGCCGCACCTTGCAGCATATCGCCCACTGCGGCGGTGATTACCGAAGCCCCAAGCGGGCGTCAAGGGCGGAATGCGGGATTTCTGAAAGCTTTCGCCTTGCGCCCAAACTGCGCAACCCGCATTGTCGTGACCGCATGATATGGGGCTGATACGCGATGTCGGGTGATAAAAAACCAACTTGGGTTGTGGACAAAGAACGCAACCGCCGGGCTGAGGCGCGCGAAACCGTCTGGCTGTTCGGCCTGCACGCGGTGCGTGACGCGCTGATGAACCCCGCGCGCGAGAAAATCCGTCTGGTTGTCACCAAGAATGCGCTCGACAAGTTGGAGGAAGCGGTGGCTTTCGCCAAGATGGAGCCTGAACTTTCCGATCCGCGCAGTTTCTCGGTGCCGATCGACGAAGGCTCGGTGCACCAAGGCGCGGCACTTGAAGTCAAAGCGCTGAACTGGGGCAAACTGGCCGATGTGGCGATTTCGGGGGCAGGTGAGCCGCTGATCGTGCTTCTGGACCGCGTCACCGATCCGCATAACGTCGGCGCGATCCTGCGCTCGGCCGAGGTGTTTGGCGCGCGTGCCGTCGTCGCCCCCCGCCACCATTCCGCCCCGGAAACCGGGGCTTTGGCCAAAACCGCCAGCGGCGCTTTGGAGCGTCAGCCTTACCTAAAAGTCACCAACTTGGCCGAAGCGATGGTTGAGCTGAAAGCCATGGGTTACACTCTGGTCGGCCTTGATGGTGATGGCACGGTGGAGTTGTCCGAAGCGATGGCCTCCGTCGGCAAGCGCCCCGTCGCCTTGGTCTTGGGTGCCGAAGGCCCCGGCCTGCGTGAGAAAACCCGCGAAACCTGCGATATGATCGCCCGCATTCCGTTCGTGGGGGAGTTTGGCAGCCTCAACGTCTCGAACGCAGCAGCGGTGGGCCTCTACGCTGCCGCCACTCGCTAAACTTTATCTAAAATTGTTATCCTCTGCGCGTAAATATCCTTAGGTGCGTAGAAGTTTGCTCCGAAGGAGCGAAGAAACGTCGTAGCGGCGGGCTAGCCGCTCAGGCTTTGCCGCAGCTGCATCATCACAAATACGCGACCGCCTCTTAAATCCGGCGCTGTGGTATCCATATCATCATGACGCGAGCCGGAACTCTCGCGGTGCCTGTTTACTGTCCCTCGTTCCACACCTTGACGTCCGGCCCACGGGTTGATCCTGTGCCCCGGACGTCTTTTTATTCACAGCCTACACTCTGGAGCCTGCCATGCTGCACAGCACCGATGCCGAAATCCGCGATATCTTAAGCGCAGTGCAGACCATCGCCGTTGTTGGCTGGTCGCCGAACCCCGACCGCCCGAGCCATGGCGTGGCGCGGTTTTTGGCGCAGCAGGGCTATCGGGTGATCCCGGTCAATCCGGGGCAGGCGGGACAGGTGGCCTTGGGGGAAGTGGTGCGCGCCAGCCTGTCCGAGATTGAAGGCGGGGTTGATATGGTCGATATCTTCCGCCGATCTGAGGAAGCGGGTGCGGTGGTGGATCAGGCTTTGGCAGCTTTTCCCAACCTCAAAGCCGTCTGGATGCAGCTAGGCGTGACAGATGCCGAGGCCGCCAAGCGCGCCGAAGCCCGTGGGGTAACAGCGATCATGAACCGCTGCCCCGCCATCGAAATTCCCCGCCTCGGCATCGCGCGAAAATCTTAACAAGCGGTAAACGCCCGACCGTAACCTATTGATTTCATATAGGCGTAGCCCCTGTCCACGCGTGGACATCCCGTGCCGCACAGCGATTGCACCGCCGATAGCCGCCGGCCTCAGCTTGCTCTGCGGCTGCAAAAATCCGCAAATTCTTCCGCAGCGGCGGGCGCGAGGGGCAGCCGAAATCACAATAAATCCCGGTGCTCTCCACCCCATAAAACCCCGCCCGCGCGACCTTGCCCAGCAAATCCTGCCAGTCCTGATCCAAAGCCTCGCATCCGCCCGTCAAAGCCATTTCAAAACCCGCCCATCCAATGCCACCAATCCCGCCGCGATCAATCCAAACCCGGCCAACTGCCGCCCCGAGATCGCATCCCCTAGAAACACCGCCCCCAGCAGGCAAGCCGACACTGGCACCAAAAACGTCACCAGCATCAGATTGGTCGGCCCGGCTGACGCCAGCAGACGGAAATAAATCAGATAGGCCAGCGCCGTGGAAAACGCCGCAATCGCCAGCACAGCCGCGATGACGGGAAGCCCCGGCACCGGCAGGCTCCACGGCCGATCCACCACCAGCCAGATCGGCAGCAACAGCACCGCCGCCGAAATCACCTGCCCGAAAGCCGTCGCCAGCGGCGGCACCCCTAAGCTTCGAAACCGCCGCCCCCAAATCCCCGCCAGCCCATAAGAAAACGCCGCCCCCAGACAGGCAAGACTGGCCCAGAGATCGCCCACAGCCGCCCCGCCCATCATCACCACCACGCCGGCAAAGCCGCAAGCCAGCCCTGCGGCCTTCGGAACAGTGATCTTCTCATCGGTCAACAGATGCGCCAACAGGACGCCCCAGAGCGGCGTCGTGGCGTTCAGGATCGAGGCCATCCCGCCACTGATCCGCCCCTGTGCCAGCACAAACAGCGTGAACGGGATCGCATTGTTCAGCAGCCCCATCACTGCAAGCGCCCGCCACACCGGAACGCCTTTCGGAAACGCCGTGCCACTGACCCACAAAGCCAGCGCGAGAAAGCCAGTGCCAAGCCCAACCCGCCCCCACACGACACTCAACGTCGGCAGGCCGTGCAGTGCGATCGCCACAAAGAAAAACGACCCGCCCCACAGCAGGGACAGGATCGCCAGACGAAACCAATCATTAGCGGACATTGCAGGCTCCCTTCACAGGTCGCCAGATAAACCGGACCGCCCCAGAAAAGCGACCCGCTTTATGCTATTTCTTCCGCAGCTACTTCACCCGGGTCCAAGTGCCGCCATCGCGGCAAATCCCGAACACGCAACCCCGCACCGCCAGCTTGTTACCCGCCAGCGTCATGTCCGAATTATAGGTCTTGTCGCGGTCCGGCGACCAGATCTGGCCATCGTCGTAAAGCCCGTCCGAGTAGGCGACCATATCCCAGACGATCTTCTTGCCGACGTTCTCACTGGCTTTTTCTTTGCCATCCGCGCCAAACGCCTTGATCAACGTGCCACAAAACGTCGCGCCACAGGGCTTGATCTGCACATAACCGAAATTGCCATTGTCATCGGGCTTGGATTTCCAAATCCCCTCCACCGGGTCGGCGAAAGCCGCGCTTGCGCCAAAGGTCAGCGTGGCGGCGAGTATCAGTTTCTTCAGCATGGTTTCCTCCCTCAAGGTCTTTCACAGGTTTGCGCGCAATCTTGGGCAAATCAACACTGACGTGGGGTCGCGCGGGTCTTGGCAATCGCGTCCCAGCACCCTAAAGCCTGCGGCAGAGATACGGAGGCTGTGATGATCCTATACCCGGCGATTGATCTGAAAGACGGCCAATGCGTGCGGCTGCTGCGCGGTGAGATGTCAGAGGCCACGGTGTTTGGCGATGACCCGGCGGCGCAGGCGCTGAAGTTTCAGGACGCGGGCTGCGCATGGCTGCATCTGGTCGATCTGAACGGCGCGTTTGCCGGGGCTCCGGTCAATGCGGCGGCGGTTGAGGCGATCTTGGCCCGCGTGCGCGTGCCTGCGCAGTTGGGCGGCGGTATCCGCGACATGGCGACGATCGCGATGTGGCTGGAAAAGGGCCTGTCGCGGGTGATTTTGGGCACGGTGGCGGTGGAAAATCCGGCGCTGGTGCGTGTGGCGGCAAAAGCGTTCCCCGGTCAGGTTGCGGTGGGGATTGACGCCCGCAAAGGCTTCGTGGCGACCAAAGGCTGGGCGGTCGAAACCACAGTGAAGGTCACTGACCTCGCCCGCAGTTTTGAAGATGCTGGCGTCGCTGCGATCATCTACACCGACATCGACCGTGACGGCGCGATGCAGGGCCCGAACATCGAGGCGACCGAGGCTTTAGCACGGGCCGTCAGCATCCCGGTGATCGCGAGCGGGGGCGTCAGCCGGATGGAGGACTTGATCGCTTTGCGTGATACGGGTGTTATCGCGGGTGCGATCTCGGGGCGGGCGCTGTATGACGGGGCGATTGATCTGACCGCCGCGCTGAAGGTTCTGAGCCGCTAGGTCATCCTCTGTGCTCAAATATCCTCGGGGTGAGGCGAAGCCGAGGGGGCGAGCCCCCCTTTCGCCGCACAGTCCCAAGCGATAAGGTCAAATCATGCTCAAAACCCGCCTGATCCCCTGCCTTGATGTTGCCGATGGCCGCGTGGTCAAAGGCGTGAATTTTGTCTCGCTGCGCGACGCGGGCGATCCGGTGGAAGCCGCGCGGGCCTATGATGCGGCGGGCGCGGATGAGCTGTGTTTTCTGGATATCCACGCGACGCACGAAAATCGCGGCACCATGTTTGATCTGGTGACGCGGACGGCTGAGGCTTGCTTCATGCCGCTGACCGTGGGCGGTGGGGTGCGCACGCATGAAGATGTGCGGGCCTTGCTGCTGGCCGGGGCGGATAAGGTCTCGTTCAATTCTGCGGCAGTGGCGAACCCGGACGTGGTGGCCGAAGCGGCGGATCGGTTTGGCAGCCAGTGCATCGTGGTGGCGATTGATGCCAAGACGGTTTCTCCGGGGAAATGGGAGATTTTCACCCACGGCGGACGGAAAGCGACCGGGATTGATGCGGTGGAATTTGCGCGGCTGGTGGTCGCCAAGGGGGCGGGCGAGATTTTGCTGACCTCGATGGACCGGGATGGGACGCGGGCCGGGTTTAACCTTGGTCTGACACGGGCGGTGTCAGATGCGGTGTCGGTTCCGGTGATTGCGAGCGGAGGAGTGGGCACGTTGGAGCATCTGGTGGAGGGCGTCACTAAAGGTGGTGCCTCTGCGGTGCTGGCGGCTTCGATCTTCCATTTCGGTGAGTTCAGCATCGGCGAGGCCAAGCAGTATATGGCGGCGGCGGGTATTCCGATGAGGTTGACATGAGCGCGTTGGAAAGATTGAGCGAGACGATTTTGGCCCGTAGATCGGCGGACCCAGAAAGTTCCTGGACGGCGAAACTGCTGGCCAAGGGGCCGGAGAAATGTGCGGAGAAGTTCGGGGAAGAAGCCATTGAGGCGATTATTGAGGCGGTGAAGGGGGATCGCGTCAAGCTGACATCAGAGGCGGCGGATGTGGTCTATCATTTGCTGGTGATGTTGGCGGCGCGGGACGTTTCGTTGGGGGATGTTCTGGCGGAATTGGAGCGGCGCGAGGGGGTTTCGGGGATTGTGGAGAAGGCGGCCCGGTAAGTGGTCCCGAGTTGGGACCGTGAGGGGTATTGAACAATATCAATGCGTTGTATTTTCGATTTAGAGATTTTTAACGATTGCGCTGGGTGAGGTGGTGGAGCCTCCGGCGGGGATATTTAGGCCAAGATGAAATTGTTAAGGGGGTTGCGGGTTTAGCCGAATACCGACCAACCCATGCCGCGCGCCAGTTTTTCCACCGCGATGGAGCCGAGTTTGGAGTTGCCATAGTCGTTCAGACCCGGCGACCAGACCGCGATTGAGGCTTTGCCGGGGGCGATCGCCAGAATACCGCCGCCGACCCCGGATTTGCCGGGAAGGCCGACGCGATAGGCGAATTCGCCCGAGGCGTCGTAGTGGCCGCAGGTCATCATCAACGCGTTGATGCGGCGGATGCGGGCGATTGAGACGAGGCGAGGGCAACCGGGCGCACCGAGCAGGAAGCGGCCCGCGCGGGCGAGTTGGGCGGTGGTCATCTCAACCGCGCATTGGTGGACATAGGTGCCGATGGCAAGCGCGGTCGGGTTGCGCAGGTTGCCCATCGCGGCCATGAACGAGGCGAGGGCGATGTTGCGGTGGGCGGTGGCTTGTTCGGATTTCGCCACCGCTTGGTTGATGGTGATGGTGTCATCCTCGGCGGCGGCTTGGATGAAGCGGAGGAGTTCGGCCAGTACTTCGCGCGGTTGGCGACCTTGCAGGATGGCATCTGTGACGGCGATCGCGCCCGCATTGACGAAGGGATTGCGCGGGATGCCGTTTTCTTGTTCCAGCTGCAGGATTGAGTTGAAGGCGAGGCCGGAAGGTTCGCGGCCAACACGCGCCCAGATTTGATCACCCAAGCGGCCAAGGGCGATGGCGAGGGTGAAGACTTTTGAGATCGACTGGATCGAAAACGGGGTCTCAGAATCGCCTGCGGTGAGGGTCTCGCCAGAGGGCAGGGCGACCGCAATGCCAAATTGCTGCGGGTCGATTTTCGCCAGTTCCGGGATGTAATTCGCGACTTTGCCGCGATCTGTGGCTTGAGCCATCTCGGTGGCGATCTGGTCGAGCAGGTCCTGCATCTATGGCTTCCAGCGCAGGAAATTGCCGATCAGGCGCAGGCCGGTGGCTTGGCTTTTCTCGGGATGGAACTGCATCCCGAGCATGGTGTCGCGGCCAATGATCGCGGTGATGTCGCCCGCGTAATCGACATGGGCAAGGCGCTCGGCGGGGTTTTGCACGCGGAAATGGTAGGAATGTACGAAATAAGCGTGGTCGCCGGTTTTGATGCCTGCGAGCACGGGGTGCGGGTGGTCGATGATCAGGTCGTTCCAGCCCATATGCGGGACCTTTAGGCTCGGATCGCTGGGGGTGATTTTCACCACTTCGCCTGGAATCCACGCAAAGCCTTTGGTGTCTTCGTATTCGCGGCCCCATGTCGCCATCATCTGCATGCCGACGCAGATGCCAAGGAAGGGGCGGGCGCGGGCAGTGACGGCTTCCTCAATGGCCTCAAACAGCCCGCCGTAAGTGCCCAAGGCGCGGCGGCAGGCGGGGAAGGCGCCGTCACCGGGCAGCACGATCCGGTCGGCGCGGGCGACATCCTCGGGGCGGGAGGAGACCAGCACTTCGCCCGCATCGGACTCCGTAGCCATGCGTTGGAACGCCTTTTCAGCCGAGTGCAGGTTGCCGGAATCGTAGTCTACGAGGACGGTGAGCATTTTGACGGGCCTTGGGTTGCTGGGGCGTCGGATGCCTCCGGCGGGGATATTTGAGCGCAGAGGATGGGTTGAGCGGCAAAAAGCAGGGGCTAGAGTGCGCCTTTGGTGGAGGGCAGGACGCCTTCCATGCGGGGGTCGGGCTCGACGGCTTCGCGTAAGGCCCGCGCGACGGATTTGAAGGCGGCTTCGGCGATGTGGTGGCTGTTGATGCCGTGGATCAGATCGACATGCAGGGTGATGCCGCCGTGGGTGGCGAGGGCTTGGAAGAATTCGCGCACCAGTTCGGTGTCAAACGTGCCGATTTTGGCGGCGGTGAAGGCGATATTCCAGACGAGGAAGGGGCGTGCGGAGAGGTCTAACGCGCAGGCGACTTGGGTGTCGTCCATCGCCAGCTGGAAATGGCCGTAGCGGCGTATGCCTTTCTTGTCGCCCAAAGCGCGGGTCAGGGCTTGGCCGAGGGCGATGCCGACGTCTTCGACGGTATGGTGATCGTCGATGTGCAGATCGCCCGTGGCCTGAACGGTGAGGTCGATCAGCGAATGGCGGGCGAGTTGATCGAGCATGTGGTCGAAGAAGCCGACGCCGGTTTTGATCTTGGCTTGGCCGGAACCGTCGAGGTTGATCGCGACTTCGATCTTGGTCTCATTGGTGTTGCGGGTGATCTCGGCTGTGCGCATCGGCGGCTCCGGTGTCAGGGTTGCGGCCTTATAGGGCGGGGGGGGCGGTTTGGAAAGGCTTTGGCTGCTGGACCTTTGGCGCAGGCCGCCTATTGTGGCGCGGATATTTGGCGGCAATCTGGTGAGACATGACAACTTATACCTGCTTCAAGGCCTATGACATTCGCGGCAAACTCGGACCCGAGCTAAACGCCGATATTGCGCGGCGGATCGGACGGGCGTTTGCCGAGGGCTTGGGGGCAAAGCGCGTGGTGCTGGGGCAGGATTGCCGGGCGTCCTCGGCGGAACTGGCGCAGGCTGTGGCCGAGGGGCTGGTGGCGGCGGGGGTCGAGGTGATGGATCTGGGCCTGTGCGGCACCGAGGAGATGTATTTTGCCACCACGGCGCTGGAGGCGGATGGTGGCATCGAGGTGACGGCCTCGCACAATCCGATGGATTACAATGGCATGAAGATGGTGCGGCGGGGGTCTGCGCCGTTGGATGCTGCGACTGGGCTGGCGCGGATCAAGGCTTTGGCGGAGAGCGGGGCGTTTGCTGAGGCGTTACCTGCGGGGCGTGTGGTCGATGCTAGCGGGGCTCGGGCGGGGTTTGTCGAGCGCGTGTTGTCGTTTGTCGATGTGGGCGCGCTGCGGCCTTTGAAGATCGTGGTGAATGCGGGCAATGGCGCGGCGGGGCCGACGTTTGATGCGATTGCTGAGGCTTTGGCGGCGGCGGGGGCTCCGCTGGAGTTTGTGCGGATGCATCATCAGCCGGACGGCAGTTTTCCGAACGGCATCCCGAACCCTTTGTTACCCGAGAACCAACCCGTGACGGCGGCGGCGGTGATTGCGGCTGGCGCGGATATGGGCGTGGCTTGGGATGGCGATTTCGACCGTTGCTTCTTGTTCGATGCGAGCGGTGGCTTTGTGGCCGGGGAATATCTCGTCGGGTTGTTGGCGGAAGTGTTTTTGGCGAAAGAGCCGGGGGCCGTGATCATCCATGACCCGCGGGTGATCTGGAACACGCAGGATGTGGTGGCGCGGGCGGGCGGGGCCACGGTAGCGGCACCGACAGGGCACGCGTTTCTGAAGCAGGCGTTACGCGATACCGGGGCGATTTATGGCGGCGAGATGTCGGCGCACCACTATTTCCGCGATTTCATGGCCTGCGATTCTGGGATGATCCCGTGGCTGTTGGTGGCGGAGCTGATGGGGCGGTCGGGGCTTTCGCTCGCCGATCTGCTGGCGGCGCGGCGGGCGGCGTTTCCGTCTTCGGGTGAGATCAACTTTCGGGTCAAGGACGCCAAGGCCACGGTTGCGCGGATCGAGGCGGTTTATGCGCCGCAAGCGGTCGGGCGGCAGGATATCGACGGGTTGTCGCTGGAGTTTGGCGATTGGCGGTTCAATTTGCGGTCTTCCAACACCGAGCCGTTGCTGCGGCTGAACGTGGAATCGCGCGGGCGGCTGGATCTGGTAGAAAAGGCCGTGGCGGAGATTTCGGCTTTGATCGGGTCGGCGGGCTGAGATGCCGGATGCCTCCGGCTAGCCGGAATGCTTTAGCATTCCGGACTGGATATTTGGGCCAAGATGAAAGCCCCGAAGGGATTTGCTCTTTCTTAAATACTCCCGCCGGAGGCTCTTTCTTGTTACATCACCGCACCGATTTGCCATGGCACGAACTCGGCCCCACCAAAGCCGAGGTCTTCCGAGAAGGTGCGCTGGCCTGACGCCACAGCGATGACTTTCTCTAGGATTTCAGCACCTTTCGCGGCGATGCTCACACCGTTTGTGAGGATGTCGCCGCAGTTGATGTCCATATCTTCGGCCATGCGGGCATACATTTCACTGTTAGTCGCAAGCTTGATGCAGGGGCTGGGTTTGTAGCCGGAGACTGAGCCGCGTCCGGTGGTGAAGATGATCATCGTGGCCCCGGAGGCGATTTGTCCGGTGACGGAACAGGGATCATAGCCGGGGCTGTCCATATAGGTGAAGCCGGCCGTGGTGATCGGTTCGGCGAATTTATAGACGCCGACGAGGGGGGCTGTGCCGCCTTTGGCGACGGCGCCGAGGGATTTCTCCAGGATCGTGGTCAAGCCGCCCTTTTTGTTGCCGGGGGAAGGGTTGTTGTCCATCTCGCCGCCGTTGCGGGCGGTGTAATCTTCCCACCACTGGATGCGTTCCAGCAGTTTCTCGCCAACCTCTTTCGAGACGGCGCGGCGGGTCAGCAGGTGTTCGGCACCGTAAATCTCGGGGGTTTCTGACAGGATTGTAGTGCCGCCCATCTGCACCAGCAAGTCGGACATATGTCCAAGTGCCGGATTGGCGGTGATGCCGGAATAACCGTCCGAGCCGCCGCATTGCAACCCGATGATCAGCTTGGAGACTGGCGCAGGGGCGCGGGCGGTATGGCTGGCGACCTCGGCCATATCCCGCAGAACCTTCAGGCCAGCGGCAATCGTGGCGCGGGTGCCGCCGGTTTGCTGGATGGTCATGTAGCGGAAATTGCCGTCGGGGCGCAGGCGGCCTTGGCCGACCAGATCAGGCACCTGCATCACTTCGCAGCCCAACCCCACCAGCAGGATGCCGCCGAAATTGGCGTTGCGGGCGTAGCCTTTCAGCGTACGCATCAGGGTGTCGTAGCCCTCATTCACGCCAGACATGCCACATCCGGTATTGTGCACGATGGGCACAAAGCCGTCGATATTCGGCATTGCCGACAGCAACGGGTCTTTCTCGGCGGCTTCGGCGATAAAGCGGGCGACCGAGCCGGAGCAGTTCACCGAGGTGAGGATGCCGATGTAATTGCGGGTGCCGACTTGGCCATCGGCGCGGTGGTAGCCCAAGAATTCACGCGGCGGCAAAGCGGGCAGCGGGTGGCTTTCGCTGCCGATGGCGTAATCGTCGGTATGTGGCCCCATTCCGAGATTGTGGCTGTGAATATGCGCGCCGGGGGGGATATCGACCAAGGCTTGACCGATGATCTGGCCGTAGCGGATCACCTGCTCGCCCGCAGCAATCGGGCGGGTGGCGATTTTGTGGCCACGGGGAATCGCTTGGGTGGTGGCAATCTCCAGACCGCCCGGCTGCGCCCCTGCGGGCAGATCGACCAAGGCGATCACCAGATTATCGGCTGGATTCAACCGTATCACACTTTGATTGCTTTGTAACATTTTGCTGTCGCCTTTGCTTGATCCCGAGGCTTGGCTCGGCTAACATGTTAGCATGTTACAGCTCGATGACGCCTTCTCACAAGACCCGATCGCGGATAATCCCCGCTTGCAACCGCTTGAAGCGTTCTCTGGATCGCTGGGCGCAAAAGTCTATCAAACGCTGCGGCAGGCGATTTTATCGCTGAGTTACCGCCCCGGTGAAATCCTGCGCAAGCCCGAGATTTGCGCGGAATTGGGGGTGTCGCGCAGCCCGGTGTCGGATGCGGTGGCGCGGCTGGCGGGGGAAGGGCTGGTCGATGTGGTGCCGCAAGCGGGCACCTATGTCGCGCGATTCTCGATGGCCGAAATCCGCGAGGGCGCGTTTCTGCGTGAGGCGATTGAGTTGCAGGCGATCGAGCTGGTGGCCGACAGCATAAGTGATGAGCAGTTGGTGACCTTGCGGCGCAATATCACCGTGCAGGCGGCGCTGCTGGCCGATGGCGATTTTCCGGGGTTTTATCAACTCGATGGCGAGATGCACGAGTTGATCCGCAGCTTTACTGGCTTTCGCAAGCTGTCGGCGGTGGCAGAAACCGCTTGGGTGCATGTCGAACGCGCGCGCCGGTTGGTGCTGCCGGTGGATGGGAGGGTGGCGGCGACTTTGGAAGAGCACCGCGCGATTCTGTCGGCATTGGAGGCGCGTGATCCGCAGGCGGCGCGGGCGGCGATGCGGCTGCATTTGCGGAAATTGGTGACCTATCTGGAGCCATTGGAGCGCAGCCACCCGGAGTTGTTTAATCCTTAACGCACGATCTCGCTGCGGGCGTGGGACGGGGGGGGCACCCCCCCGCGTGGTGCAGGGCCGCTTTCCCCGCGGGATATTTGTGCATAGAGGATGAAGTTTTTAGGTAGATTTTAGTCAAACCGGAGCGTCCGGGTGCAGCAGGCCTTGTGCCTTCAGATCGGCCCAGAGAGCGGGCGGAATCTTGGTCTGTGCTGCGGTGACGTTGCTGTCCATTTCGGCCACACCCTGACCGCCGGGGATGTTTGAAATCACCGCTGGATGGAGCAAAGGAAACTGGAAGGCGGCATCGACGAGGCGAACGCCATGGGTTTGGCAGGCGGCTTGCAGGGCGGTGACGCGGGCGAGAATGTGGTCTGGCGCGGGGTCGTAGTTATAGAACGCGCCGGGTTTTGGCCCGGTGGCGAGGATGCCGGAGTTGTAGGGGCCGCCGATGATGATACCGACGCCGCGTTTTGTGGCGAGCGGCAGGAAGCTCGCGAGGGGGGCTTGTTCGAGCAGCGTATAGCGGCCCGCGAGCAGGAACAGGTCGAAATCGCCGCGCTCCAGCAGCCATTGGCAGGGTTGCCATTCGTTGACGCCCGCGCCGAAGGCTTTGATCACGCCTTGGTCACGCAATTCGATCAGGGCGCGGTAGCCGCCCGACATGAACTCGGACAGTTTGGCGTCAAGACCGGATTGCGAGCGGTGGTTGGCGATGTCGAGATCATGGGCGTAGAGGATGTCGATGCGGTCAAGGCCTGTGCGTTCGAGCGAGGCGTCGAGCGACCGCATCACGCCGTCATAGCTGTAATCGTAGACCTCATTGCGCGCGGGCACCTCGAACCATTTGCCCATACCGTCACGCTGATCGGGCGGGCAGGGGCGCAGATGGCGGCCGATTTTGGTCGAGATGACATAGGCATCGCGGGGCTTGCCACGCAGGAAATGGTTCAGCCGGGTTTCCGACAGGCCCAGCCCATAGAGCGGGGCGGTGTCGAAATAGCGCACGCCAGCCTCCCAAGCGCGGGTCAGCACGGCTTGGGCGTCGGCTTCGGAAATCGCGCGGTAGAGGTTGCCGATTGGGGCGGCACCAAAGCCCAGTTCGGTGAAATCCAACCCACCATTGCCCAAACGATCCCAGTGTCTGATCCGCATCTTCGTTCCCTCGATTTTCACTGACATGCTAGTATGTTCTGCCTTCCCGGCCAATGGCTTTCGCGCTAGCCTTTGCAAAACGGGAGGGTTTTTATGACACGCTTTGCACAGGTGTTTGGGGCGAAGAAGCCGGTGATTGCGATGGTGCATCTGGGGGCGATGCCGGGCACGCCGTTGCATGATCCCGAGGCCGGGGTGGAGGGGATTATCGCCGGGGCCTTGGCGGATTTGGCGGCATTGCAGGCGGCGGGCTTTGATGCGGTGATGTTTGGCAATGAGAATGACCGACCCTATGAATTGAAGGTCGATCAGGCCAGCACGGTGACGATGGGCTATGTGATAGGCCGCCTGCGCAGCCAGATCACGGTGCCGTTTGGGGTGAATGTTTTGTGGGACCCGATGGCGACGATGGCCTTGGCGGCGGCGACGGGGGCGGCTTTCGTGCGGGAGATTTTCACCGGCACTTATGCCAGCGATATGGGGGTTTGGGCGCCGGATGCGGGGGCGGCTTTGCGCTATGGTCAGCGAATTGGCGCGGGCGGTTTGGCGAAATTGTATAACGTTTCGGCAGAGTTCGCTGGATCTTTGGATCCGCGCAGCTTGCCGGATCGGGCGCGTTCGGCGGTGTTTTCTTCGATCCCCGACGCGGTGCTGGTGTCGGGGGCGATCACTGGCGAAGCCGCGAAGATGGTCGATCTGGAGGAGGTGAAGCGGGTATTGCCCAATACGCCCGTGCTCGCGAATACGGGCGTCAAGCATGACACCGTGGCCGAGGTGTTGCGGGTGGCGGATGGTTGCATTGTCGGCTCGGCGTTGAAGCAGGGCGGCGATACTTGGGCAGCGGTGGACCCTGCGCGGGCGCGGGATTTCATGGACCGCGTGCGCGCGGTGCGGGGGGCATGATGCGGGCGCTTTTGACCGAATTGATGCTGATCCCCGGTCTGTCGGGCTATGAGGAGCGGGTGGCGGGCTGCATAGCGCGGCATCTCGATAGCTTGGGGATTGCGCATCGCAGCGACCGTTTGGGCAATCTGATCGCGACCTTGCCGGGTGATCCGGAGGCACCCTCGGTGATGGTGTTCACCCATATGGATCAGTTGGGCTTTATTATCCGCAAGGTCGAGGAGTCTGGCCTGATCCGGCTGGAGAGATTGGGCGGAGTGCCGGAACGCGCTTTGGCCGCGCAGGCGGTGCTGATCTGCACCGAACAGGGCGATCTGCCGGGGCTGATTGCCAACAAAAGCCACCACGCCACTACACCGGACGAAAAATACCGGGTGGTGCCCTATGCGGAACTTTACGTCGATGCGGGTTTCGCCAGCCGTGCCGAAGCCGAGGCGGCAGGGGTGAAAATTGGCTGCCCGGTGGTCTATCTGCCGCGCGTGATTGACCTCGCCGGGGATCGGTTGGCGGGCACGTCGGTGGATGATCGCGCGGGCTGTGCGGCGCTGATTGATCTGGGGCGACGGCTGGTGGGGCGGAAATCCGGCCCGACGGTGCATCTGGTCTGGTCGGTGCAAGAGGAATACAACCTGCGCGGCGTGTTGCCTGCGGCGACCGCCTGCGCGCCGGATATTGCCCTGCAGATTGATCTGCTGCTCGCCTGCGACACCCCGGATATGACCCAGCGCGGCGAAGTGACTTTGGGCGGAGGGCCGGGAATTTCGCTGTATTCTTTCCACGGACGCGGCACCTTGAACGGGGTTATTCCGCATCCAGCATTGGTGAAGCTGTTCGAGGCTGCGGCCGAGGCGCGCGGCTTGCCTTTGCAGCGCTCGGCCCATACCGGGGCGCTGACCGATCTGTCTTATATTCAGTTCATGGGGACCGGAGGGGTTGCCTGTTTGGATGTGGGATTTCCGATGCGTTACAGTCACTCGGCTCTGGAAGTGCTGGATATGGCTGATCTTTCGGGGATGGTCGACTTGTTGGAACAAGCTTTGTCGCAGATTGGTCCGGGCTTTGATCTGAGCCGGAGGCCGCGATGAGCTACACCCTCGGCATCGACATTGGCACGTTTGAGACCAAAGGCGTGCTGGTAGATGCCTCGGGTGTCATCGTCGCACAAGCCACGCGGTCGCATAAAATGCTGGTGCCGCAGTCGGGCTGGGCGGAGCATCGCGCTGAAGAAGATTGGTGGGGTGATTTTGTTTTTGTTACCAAGATGTTGTTGGTAGAATCTCAGGTAAAACCTGAAGACATTGTGGCGGTGGCCTGCTCGGCCATTGGCCCCTGCATGCTGCCAGTGGACGCGTCAGGCAAGCCTTTGATGAATGGCGTGCTCTACGGCGTGGACACGCGGGCGGCGGCGCAGATCACCGAGCTGACCGAAAAGATTGGTGCTGATCTGATCATGGCGCGCTGCGGCAATGCGCTGACCTCGCAATCGGTGGGGCCGAAGATTTTGTGGCTGAAACAAGAGCGCCCCGAGATTTACGCGCAGACGGCTATGGTGCTGTCGGCGACGCCGTATCTGACGTGGAAGCTGACCGGTGACTATGTGATCGACCATTATACGGCGGCGAATTTCTCGCCACTTTACGATGTGAACCGCTTGGCTTGGACGGATGAACTCGCCGCCGATATCCTGCCGTTGAACCGCCTGCCGCGTCTTGCGTGGAGCACCGAAATTGCGGGCCATGTGACGGCGCAAGCGGCGGCGGAAACCGGGTTGGCCGTGGGGACGCCGGTGACGGTTGGCACGATTGATGCGGCGGCAGAGGCGGTTTCGGTGGGGGTGAAAGACCCGGGCGAAATGATGATGATGTATGGCTCGACCATCTTCATCATCCAACTCACGGCGCTTCCAGTGCGCGACCCTCGGATGTGGTACGCGCCGTGGCTTTATCCCGGCCAACATGCCTCGATGGCGGGGTTAGCTACCTCGGGCACGCTGACGCATTGGTTCCGCGACCAGTTTGCGCGCGACTTGGACGCGGGCGCGTTTGGCGTGTTGGCGCGCGAGGCGGCCGCCAGCCCGAAGGGGGCGAAGGGGCTGCTGTGCCTGCCGTATTTCTCAGGGGAACGCACGCCGATTCATGATCCGCAGGCGGTGGGGGCGTTCTTTGGGCTAAACCTGACTCATAGCCGGGGCGATCTGTTCCGCGCGGTGTTGGAGGGGATCGCGTCGGGGACGGCGCATGTGATGGAGGTGTGTCGCGAATTGAAGGCGGAACCTGTGCGGGTGCTCGCGGTCGGCGGTGGCACCAAGAATGCGGTCTGGATGCAGGCCACCTCCGATCTGGGCGGGGTGCCGCAGATTGTGGCGGAAAAGACCGTCGGCGCGAGTTATGGCGACGCGTTTTTAGCGGCGGTGGCGGTGGGGCGAGTGTTGCCGGAGGAAATCGCTGAGTGGAACCCGGTGGCGCGGGTGGTGCAGCCTGTGGCCGAAGCGGTCTATGCGCGGCAATATCCGTTGTGGAAGCGGCTCTATCAGCAAACTCGAGATATTGCGCAGGAATTGGGGGGCGGGGTGTGAAGGATTTGATGCGGGGGGCGCTGGCGGAATTGGCGGCGGTGGCGGATCGGGTGGATCAGGTGGCGGTGGAGGCGGCTTGCGGGCGGATTTTGGGCGCGCGCCGGGTGATGCTCTATGGCTGCGGGCGTGAGGGGCTGATGATGCGGGCGCTGGCGATGCGGCTGTATCATCTCGGGGTGGCGGTCTCGATGCAGGGCGACCTGACCGCGCCGCCTTTGGGGGTGGGGGATTTGTTATTCGCCGCTTGTGGGCCGGGGGAGCTATCGACTGTCACGGCTTTGGCGGGGGTGGCGCGGGCGGCGGGGGCGGGGGTTTTGATGGTGACAGCGGAGGCTTCGGGGGCCTCGCTCGCGCTGGCGGATCAGGTTTTGGTGATTCCGGCGCAGACGATGGCGCGGGATGTAGGCGGGGATTCGGTGCTGCCGATGGGGTCGCTGTTTGAGGGGGCGATGTTTTTGGTGTTTGAAATTATGGTGCTGCGGCTGCGGGAGATGAAGGGTGAGCCGGCGGAAGCGATGCGGGCGCGGCATACCAATATGGAGTGATGTCCACGCGTGGACAGAGGGTGCATGTTAGGGAAATCAATGGGTTATCTGGGGGTGATTCACCTTTTGTTAACCTGCGCCACGGGGGGCCGATTTCAAATCGGGTGCGCTTTGATCTGCGGTGAACCCTCCGGGGGGAGTATTTCAGAAAGAGCAATGCAGAGAAGCCGTATTTGCTCTTTTTGAAATACTCCCGCCGGAGGCATCCGACATCAATGAAGCAATCAGGCGTTTTTGGCGAGGAGCGCGTCGATCTCAGCGCGCGACGGCATCGAGGGGGCGGTGCCGGGGCGGGTGACCGAGATGCCGGCGGTGGCGCAGCCGAAACGCACCGCTTCCACCACGTCGCGGCCTTCCGACAGCGCCACCGCAAAGCCGCCGTTGAAGGCATCGCCTGCGCCGGTGGTCTCGACCACTTTTCCAGCCGACATGACAGGGACGTGGACGGAGCGGGTGCGGTCGCGGTAGAGCGCGCCTTTCTCGCCGAGGGTCATCACCACGGCGCCGACGCCGCGGCCCAGCAAAGCGTCGGCCGCGATTTCCGCTTCGGAAATCGTTGTCACAGGGAGCCCGGTCAGGGCTTCGGTCTCGGTTTCATTCGGGGTGACGTAATCGCAGAGCGCGAGGATATCATCGCCGAGGGTCGCGGCGGGGGCGGGGTTTAGGATGGTGGTGACGCCAGCGGCACGGGCGATTTCCAGCGCGCGTTTGGCGGCGGGGATCGGTTGTTCCAACTGCGTCACGAAGATCGCGGCAGAGCGGATCAGATCGGCTTTTTCTTCAACGTCTTGCACCGAGACGCGGCCAGCGGCACCGGGGGATACTATGATGGCGTTGTTGCCAGTGGCTTCTTCGATGAAGATATAGGCCGCCCCGGTGTAGCTTTCGGCGTCGATTTTTACTTCCGAGATCACGCCCGCCTTCGCCCATGTGGAGCGCGCGATTTCGGCGAAGGCGTCATCGCCGAGGCGGGTGATGAAATGGGTTTTACCGCCCGCCATCGCGGCAGCGACGGCTTGGTTGGAGCCTTTTCCGCCCGGCCCCAAGACGAAGGAATTGCCCAAGATCGTCTCGCCCATTTTGGGCTGACGGGCGGCGCGATAGGCGGTGTCGGCAACGAAAATGCCAAGGATAACAATCGGTTTTGCGGCTTTATTCATCTCATTTGACCTCTGGCGGGATCACGCCTTTACGGAACATGAAGCAGCCGTAGAAGCGGCGCTCTCCGGTTTGGATCACCGCATAGGCCTCGCGGGCCATGTCGTAGAAGGCGAAACGCTCGATCGAGATCATCGGGCGATCAGAGCCTTCGGCGGCGTTGATTTCAGCTTGGACCTCGGCTTGCACCGGGGGGATTTCATCGGGGCTGCCTACGACTTCCATGCGGCCCGCGAAATCGGCCACGAAAGTGTCGAGCGGATAGACCGAGAGGATCGCTTGGGCCGCTTCGGCGCAGGTAAGGTTTTCCATCCTGAGCAGTTTGCCCGTGACCGTGGCGCGGGCCACCGAATCCGACGGGAAATTGGTATCAGCCAAGATCAGCACATCGCCGTGGCCCATCGCGCGCAGGCAATGCAGCACTTCCGCGTTCAAGCGCGGGTCAATTCCTTTGAGCATGGTGCCCTCCCTTTTGCGGCTAATGTGCTGGATTTCCGCGAAGGGTCAAGCCAGCCTTTGCCCGCTGGCTTTGTCGAAGATATGCGATTGGGTGGCGTCGGGGGCGAGGGTGATGCTTTCGCCGGGGCGGAAGCTGACACGCTCGCGGAATACGGCGGTGACTTCGCGGCTTGGGGTTCGCACGACGACATGGGTTTCTGAGCCTGTGGGTTCCACCACGGCGATGGTGCCTTTCAGACCTTCACTGCCTGCGGTGAAGGTTTCGGGACGCACACCGTAGACGATCTTTTGGCCCTCGGTCGCGGTCGATCCGGGCGGCAAAGCCAGTCGCGCGCCGTCGACATCGACCATGCCGCCTTTCACCACGCCGTCAATCAGGTTCATCGAGGGTGAGCCGATGAAGGAGGCGACGAAGATATTGGCGGGGCGGTCGTAGAGTTCCAAGGGTGCGCCGACCTGTTCGATGCGGCCGCCCTGCATGACGACGATTTTATCGGCCATGGTCATCGCCTCGATCTGGTCGTGGGTGACATAGACCGTGGTGGTTTTCAGGCGCTGGTGCAGTTCTTTGATCTCGGTCCGCATCTGCACCCGCAGTTTGGCGTCGAGGTTGGAGAGCGGCTCGTCAAACAGGAACACTTTTGGGTCGCGCACGATGGCGCGGCCCATGGCGACGCGTTGGCGCTGGCCGCCGGAAAGCGCACGCGGGAAGCGGTCGAGATAGGGGGTGAGGCCAAGGATTTCACCCGCGCGTTCGACTTTGGTGCGAATCGCTGACGCCTCCATGCCGCGCATTTTCAGCGCAAAGCCCATGTTGGCGGCGACGGTTTTATGCGGGTAGAGCGCGTAGTTCTGGAACACCATGGCGATGTCGCGCTCGGACGGCGGCAGGTTGTTGACGCGGGCGGTGCCGATGCTGATATCGCCTGCCGAAATCTCCTCCAGCCCCGCTAGCATGCGTAAAAGCGTGGACTTGCCGCAGCCGGAGGGGCCGACGAGCACCACGAACTCGCCATCCTTGATATCCAAGTTCAGGCCATGAATCACCTGCACCCCGCCATAAGCCTTGCGCAGATCGCGGATTGTGACTTCAGCCATGTGGTTCCCCCTCGTTGTTGCCGCAAGAATAGTCACGCCGGGGGGCGCTGTCTATCTGCTGATCATACTAACATGTTAGAATCTTGACAGGGGCATTGCCACAGGCCAAGCTAAGGCCAAGGAAGGTGTTTGCGGTGGGAGGGGAGGCCTGCGTGCAGGGTGTGCCGGACGGGCCACCGGGTTCCAAAAGTTTAGCGGTTCCAAAGTTTCGACAGATAACAGCTCGGCGGTCTTTGACCGCGCAAGGGCAAAAAGGGAGGAGACGTCTTGAAAGTAGAACTTTATCAGGCCGCAGTTCAGGCCACGCTCAGCCGCCGTCGCATGTTGCAAGGGGCGACGGCGCTGACCGCACTCGCGGTGATGCCGAAGGTGATGGGCTATGGCCCCGCCATGGCACAAGATTCGGTGCGGGCGCAGATTTTGCAAATTCCGGGTGTGGGCAAAGGCTCGCCCACCGATGCGGATTGGCAGAAGGTTGGCGAGATGTGCCTTGATAGCACCAAGACCAACGTAGCCGAGGGCGAGTTTGCGGGCGTTGAGCTGACGTTCTTCGGCATCAATAACAACGGCTTGCACAACATCCTGTTCCGGGGCCTGTTGAAGGGCTGGGAGGCTTACACTGGCGCCAAGATCAACTGGATTGACCTTGCGCAGGCTGATTATAACCCGCGTCTGCAGCAAAGCATCGCCACCGGAACGGTCGATTTCGACATTCTCGCGATGGGTGCGCCGCTGGAGGGCGATACCGCCAGCAAAGGCCTGCTGGATGAGATGCCGGATTGGGTCAAGACCCAGATCGACATGGATGATTACGTGAATTACCTGAAGGCCCCGGTTGGGACATGGGATGGCAAAACCTACCGGATCTCGATCGACGGTGACTGCCATACCTTTGCGTATCGGACCGATTACTTCGGTGAGGGCGCTATTTCTGGCATGGCGGAGCCGCCGAAGACTTGGCAAGAGGTTAACGCCTATTCCAAGGCTATTGTCGGCAAGACCGATCCTTTGACCGGGCAGCCCGCGATTGGCTATCTGGACCCGTTGAAGGGCTGGGGCGGCTTTGGCTTCTACTTCCTTGAGAACCGCGCGGCGGCTTACGTGAAGCATCCGTCCGATCCGGCTTGGCTGTTTGACCCGGAGACGATGAAACCGCGCGTCAACAATCCGGGTTGGGTGCAGGCTATCCAAGACGTGATGGACCTGATCGCCACGCCGGGGGCCTATCCGGCAGACCAGATCAACGCGGATCCGGGCACCACGGCGTTCTCGCAGTTCCTTGCCGGCACCGGGTCCAGCCTGATGTGGTGGGGCGATGTGGGCTCGAACGCACGCACCTCGGATACCTCGGTGGTCGGTGATGTGGTGGGCTTTGGCATCAACCGCGGCTCGGACAAGGTCTACAACGCGAAAACCTCGGCTTGGGAAGAAACCTATAACGAATCGCCGAACATGGCCTTCCTCGGTTGGGGCGTCTATGTGACCAACCGCGTCTCGGCGGATGAGAAAAAGCGCAAGGCGGCTTGGTCTGCGGCGGCGCATCTGGGCGGCAAGGATATTTCGCTGTGGATGGCGGCCTATCCTTCGGGTTTCCAACCTTACCGCAACAGCCAGTTCCAATACGACGAATGGGTGGCCGCAGGCTATGACAAGGCGTTCATCGAGGATTACCTCGGCTCGAACCTTGACAGCTACAACCACCCGAACGCCGCGATTGAACCGCGTATTCCCGGCATCTTCCAATACTATTCGGTCGCCGAGGATGAATTGGCCAAGGGCTATTCCGGCCAATACAAATCGGCACAAGAAACCGCCGATGCGATTGCGGCGGCTTGGGAGAAAATCACCGACCAGATCGGGCGTGACAGCCAGATTGCGCTGTATAAGGCGTCGCTTGGGATGTGAGTTCGGCGTAGCGGTGGGTTGAAAACCCACCCTACGATAATCGCATAGGGGATTTTTAACCTTATGCTGGCATGAGGGAGGGTGCGCATGGTTTGCGCACCCTAATTTTCCCAAGCGGGGCGATGCGGTGAGCGGTTCAGGCGATCTTTTACACGTTGTCAGCAATGACAACATCTCGGACAGCCGAAGGGCGCTGGGGCGGGGCATCATCTGGGGCTCGGCTTTGCTGATGGCGCTGGTGGCGCTGGCGCAGCTGATGCAGGTGCAGGGCATGCACGACTTTGGCCTGACCAGTTGGCGGCCGACGCTCTATGCCTATATCCTCTGGGCAATTTGCCTCAGCTGGGGGCAGGTTTTGCTGCATGGCGAGCATGGCAAGCGCACGCTGTTTGTGCTGCCTGCTGCGTTGTTTGTAATTTCCTTGACCGTTTTCCCGCTGCTGTTCGGGCTGATCATTGCGTTTTCGGATTGGAACCTGTCCAGCCCTACGGGTCGGCATTTCAACGGTCTGACCAATGTGCGCCAAATGTGGGCTGATCCGTTTTACTGGAACGCGTTATTGAACATGGTCTGGTATGTGCTTGCGATCCTTGTGGAATATACGATTGCTTTTGGGCTTGCTCTGGCTTTGAACGCCGAGATCAGGGCGCGGAAGTTCTTCCGGGTGGCGTTTCTGCTGCCGTTGATGCTGAGCCCCGTGGCGGTCAGTTGGATGATCGGCAAGTCGATGCTGGAGGCGCGGTTTGGCCCGGTGGCGCGGTTGGCGCGGTTTCTGGGCTGGGAGACGCCGTCGTTCTTTGGCACCCCCGGCGTGGCTAAGGCAACGATCATGCTGATGGATGCGTGGACCTTCATCCCGTTTATGATGATCATGATTTTGGCGGGCTTGCAGGCGATCCCGAAAGAGTTGAACGAGGCGGCCAAGGTCGATGGCGCGAATGGCTGGCGGGCGTTTTGGGAGGTCACGTTCCCGATGATGCTGCCAGTGTCGATCACCGCCATCCTGATCCGGATTATCTTCAAGCTGAAGCTGGCCGATATCGTGATTGCAGTCACGTCCGGTGGGCCGGGCGGGGCGACCGATACGGTGACTTCGTTCATTTTCCGTGAGTATAGGGACCGCTCGAACGTTGGCTACGGCACGCTTCTGGCGATGTTCTATTTGGTGCTGATCATCGTCGTGATGACGATTTTGATGAAGCTTGCGGATCGGTTTGCGAGGCCCCGGACATGAGTAAAGCTGGCATGAGTGAGGCCAATATGAACGGGCAGATTTTCAAGGATTCGGCCGCCGACCGCAGCTTTCGCCCAAAATGGTTCACCGGGCGGCTGTTCGTTTATGGCCTGCTGATCCTGTGGGCATTTATCTGTTTGTTTCCAATCTATTGGACGCTGACCACCAGCTTCAAAATGGCCCCCGACGTGATGAAGGGCAATCTGATCCCGTGGTGGGATTTCACCCCGAAATGGCTGGGCTGGAAGTCTTTGGGTCTGTCGCCCGATACGATTGGCGCCGATAGCACGGTGCGCGATGAGTTTATGAAGCGCTTCACCAATTCGGCGATCACCTCGGTGACATCCTCGGTTCTGGCGGTGATGCTGGGGTCGCTGGCGGCTTATGGGTTGAGCCGCTTTAACTATAAATTCCTCTGGATGGGCAATAGCGACATTTCATTCTTTTTCCTAAGCCAGTTGATCCTGCCGCCGGTGGTTTTGGCGCTGCCGATGCTGGTGCTGTATAAAGAACTGGCGCTGCTGGATACGCGCATCGGCTTGATTTTGCTCTATACTCTGTCGGTGCTGCCGATCGTGATCTGGATCATGCGCGACCAGTTTTCCTCTATCCCTACCGAGTTGGAGGAGGCGGCATTGGTCGATGGCCTGTCGATCTGGGGCGCGTTCATCACCATCATTCTGCCGATTGCATTGCCGGGGATGGTGGCGGCGTTCATTCTGTCACTGGTGCTGACGTGGAACGAGTATTTCTTCGCGGCGCTGCTGACCTCAACCCATGCCAACACCTTGCCGGTGATGGTGGCCTCGCAAACCGGGTCACAGGGGATTTCGTGGTGGTCGATGGCGGCGCTGTCTTGGGCGGCGATCTTGCCGCTTATTGTGATCGGCGTGGTGCTGGAGCGCTATATTATCAAGGGCATGGCGGCTGGGGCGATTAAGTAAATGCTGAAGGGGATTGATCGGCATCTGTCGGCGGAACTGGTGCATGTGCTGATGCTGATGGGGCATGGTGACGCGCTGGTGATTTGCGATGTGAACCATCCGGCGGCGACGATTGCGGCGAAAACCACGCATGGCCGGGTTGTCGATATGGTCGGCTGCGATATCCCGACCGGGCTGGCCGCGATCCTGACACTGATGCCGCTGGATACATTTGTGGATACGCCTGTCGCGCGGATGCAGGTGGTCGGCGATGCGGGGGCTGAGATGCCGATATTCGGGTTGGTGCAGGGCGTGATTGACGCCGCCGAGGGGCGAGCGGTGCCGATGCAAGCGCTGGAGCGGTTTGCGTTTTATGAGGCCGCCGGGCGGGCCTTTGCCATCGTGCGCACCTCTGATCCGGGGCCCTATGGTTGCTTTATCCTGAAGAAGGGCGCGGTGGATTTGGCGCGGCTTTAGACCCAGATTTGGTTAGGGTCGGGCAGTGGGATCGCGTCTAGCAGATCGCGGGTATAAGCTGCTTGCGGGTTAGCGAACAGCTCGGCGGTGGCGGCATTTTCCACGATCTGACCTTGGTGCAGCACGAGGATGCGGGTGCAGAGACGGCGGATCACGCTTAGGTCGTGGCTGATGAAAGCCAGTGTCAGACCAAGATCTTTCACCAAGGATTCCAGCAGGTTGAGAATTTGTGCTTGGCTGGAAACATCAAGGCCAGAGACGATCTCATCCGCCAGAATGAACTCGGGTTTCAACGCAATGGCGCGGGCGATGCCGATGCGCTGGCGTTGACCACCCGAGAGTTCATGCGGGAAGCGCGCGGCGAAAGCGCGGGGCAGGCCGACGTGATCAAGCGCCTCAAAAGCCCGCTGTTTGGGATTGTTAAAGTCGTGCAAAGACAGCGGGGCGGCGATGATTTGGCCGATACGGTGGCGCGGATTGAGGCTGCTCATCGGGTCTTGGAAGAT
Organism: Cypionkella sp. PAMC25878; assembly: GCF_058135695.1. Lineage (NCBI taxonomy): Bacteria > Pseudomonadati > Pseudomonadota > Alphaproteobacteria > Rhodobacterales > Paracoccaceae > Cypionkella > Cypionkella sp. PAMC25878. The sequence continues at coordinate 2,580,732 of NZ_CM176871.1, forward strand.
CATCTGAAAGCGGCGGCGCAGCGGGCGTAAGTCACGTTCGGTGAGGTGGGTGATATCTTGGCCGTCGAATTTTATCGTGCCGCCCGAGGGCTCTAGCAGGCGCACCAAAGCGCGGCCAAGCGTGGATTTGCCGGAACCGGAACCGCCGACGATGCCAAGGATTTCGCCTTTTGGGATGCTGAAGCTGAGCCCCTTGAGGATTTCGAGCCGGGGTGCCGCCCCGATCAGCGGTTTTTGTGTCATATCGGCCAGTGACAGCCGCAAATTATCAATTTGGTAAAGGTTTGGGGGGTAGATTTCAGACATGCGCGCTCCGATCTGCGGCTTCGACTTCGGCGCGGGTGGCTGCGATCACGGCATCGGACACCGGGGTCAGGCTGCCGTCGGGGTCGGTGTATTTGGGGGTCGCGGCCAGCAGAGCGCGGGAATAGGGGTGTTTGGGGGCATGAAAGAACTCAGGGATCGTGCTGTCTTCCAGCACATAGCCCGCATAAAGCACCGACAAGGTTTGGCAAACCTTGGAGACCACGCCCAGATCATGGGTGACAAACAGCAAAGCGGTGCCGTGACGGGCTTGCATCGCCGCGATCAGCTTGAGGATTTGTTTTTGTACGGTGACATCCAACGCGGTGGTCGGCTCATCGGCGATGATCAGCTTGGGTTCAGCGGCAAAGGCCGATGCGATCAGGATACGCTGACGCATCCCGCCAGACAATTCATGCGGATAACTGCGCATCACCCGTTCGGGGTCGGGGATTTGCACCTCGGTCAAAAGGTCACGGGCGCGTTTTTCGGCATCGGCGCGGCTCCAGTGCAGGATATCGACCAGACGGTTGGTGATCTGGGGCCCAATGCGGCGCGACGGGTTCAGCGCGGTCAGCGGGTCTTGTGGGATCAGCGCGCATTTCGCCCCGATCAATGTGCGGCGCTGTGCGGCGGGCAGGCTGAGCAGATCGGTGCCGTCGAGGATGATCTGACCACCAATGATCTCTACCGATTGCGGCAAAGTTCCCAGAATAGCTTTTCCAATCATAGACTTACCCGCGCCGGATTCGCCGACCAGACCGCGCACTTCGCCAGCGGCGACCTCCAGAGACACCCGGCGCAGGATTTGATCAGGCCGACCTTTCAGGCGGGCCGAGAGATTGCGGATCGAAAGGTAGCTCATCGCAGCACCGGATCGAAGCGGTCTTTCAGCCCTTCGCCCAGTTGCGAAAAGCTTAAAACGGTGAGGAAAAGCGTGATCAAGGGGAACACCAGCACCCACCACGCTTGGTGGATCGAGGCACGACCTTCGGCGATCATGCCGCCCCAGGTCGGATCATCGGTGGAGATGGAGAGGTTTACGAAAGACAGGATGGCTTCAACGATGATGGCAATTCCCATTTCCAGGGTCAGAAGGACGGTGATGGTGGGCAGCACATTGGGCAAAATCTCGGTCAGCATGGTGGACAGCCGGGTGCGGCCTGCGACTTGGGCGGAGGCGACGTAATCCATAGCACCTTGGGTCATCGCCTCGGCCCGGATGACGCGGGCGAAGCGGGTCCAGTCGATCACCACGATGGCAATGATGATTGAGGTCAGGCTGGGGCCCAGCACGGCGATCAGCAGGATTGAGAACAGAACCGGCGGGAAGGCCATCCAGATATCAATCGCGCGGCTGATGACTATATCAACCCAACCGCGCAGGAATCCGGCGAGCAGGCCCATGGTGGCGCCGATGATGCAGGTGATTGTTCCGGCTGTCAGAGCCACGATCAGGGCCAGTCGCGCACCGTAAAGGATGCGGCTGAGCACGTCGCGGCCCAGGGAGTCGGTGCCGAGGAAATAGCCCGGCTCGTGCCCCTGCACCCAGAACGGCGGCAGTTGGCCAAGGAACAAGTCTTGCGCGAGCGGGTCTTTTGGCGCGATCAGTGGCGCAAACACGGCGGCAAGCGCCAGCAGGGTCAGCCATGTGGCCGACAAAACCAGCCGCGTGGGCAATTTGCGCCTGATCGCGCTGCGTCCGTCAAGCATGGCGCAACCTCGGGTTCAAAGCGGCATAAGTCAGGTCTACCAATAGGTTAACTCCGGTGAAGATCACCGCGAACAGGATGACGATGCCTTGGATCAGCGGCAGATCGCGGTTGATCACCGCATCAATCGCCATATTGCCGAGGCCCTCGTAGGAAAACAGCCGCTCGATGATCACCGTGCCACCGATCAAGAAGGTGAACTGCACGCCGACCAGCGTCAGGGTCGGCAGGATGGCATTCGGCAGCGCCTCGCGCAGGATGACATGGGTTTCTGAATAGCCCTTGGTGCGGGCAAGGGTGACGTAATCCAAATGCATGGTCTCTTTAAGCGATTGTTTAAGAAGTTGGCCGATGATGGCCGCAAGGGGAATCGCAAGGGCCAGGGCCGGCATGAACATATGGGCTGCGATATCCAGCCATAGATCGAAGCGCAGGCGCAGTAGGGATTCGGTCAGGTAGAAATTCGTGCTGAACGGCAGGGGGAGCGAGGGGGTGACGCGGCCCGAGATGTGAAAGATTGGGATCAGCACGCCGAAGGCAAGGATCAGGATCAGGCCCCAGAGGAAATCCGGGATCGACAGCGCCATGCCGTTGCCGATGTCTATCGCGGCTTCGGTTTTGCTGCCGCGCAGGCGGGTGCCTGTCAGCGCCATGAAACCGCCGATGATGATGGCGATGATCAGCGCCATCACCGAAAGCTCTAAAGTCGCGGGGAGGCGGCTGAGCACCAGCTGCAACACCGGTTGTTTGGTGGTGATCGAGGTGCCGAAATCACCTTGCACCACACCGGACAACCAGATCAAAAATTGCTGCGGGATGGATTTATCCAGCCCGTAAAGCGCTGTCAGCCGGGCGACATCTGCCTCGGTCGCGCCGGGGGGAAGCATCATGGCGATCGGGTTGCCGGGCACCACGCGGATGACGAAAAACACGATCACTGCCACGCCTGCCAGCGTGATCAGGGTGGTGCATAATCGCAGAAGCACCGATTGGAGAAATTGCATAGGCGGGGGCTTCCTAGGTGGGCGTGCAGGGATCAAACGGTTTCGACTGCTTTTTCAGGGGCAGAACTATCCCGTAGGGGGACTGGGGGACGCGAAGTCCCCCAGTCGTTGACAGGAAAGTTAAGCGAAATCAGCTACGCCCGCTTCATCAGATAGGGCAGCAGCGCCCCAGAGGCATGTGGCGTCACCACAACGCCCTTGGCCGACAGGATCGGCTGCACATATTGCAGCAGCGGTATCACCAGCGCATTCTCGGCAATGAACGCATCGACCTTTTTCCAGCCGTCGATGCGCTTTGCCTCGTCCTTTTCGCCCCACAAAGGCCCGATCATGTCGATCAGATCCTTGCCATCCCAGACCGAATGTGGGCTTGGGCCGAACATCGCAAACCCGGTTGAAGTGGTCGGATCGCCTACCGAATTGCCCCAGTTGTAGAAGGCGGCGGGGGCGAGTTGGTCTGCGGCGCGCAGTTCATAGTGCTTGGCGATCTCGTAGACCTCGATCTCGGCCTCAATGCCAACCTTGCGCCACAACCCGACGATGGCTTGGATCATCTCATAGTCTTTGGGTTTGAAGCCCTTGGTGGTTTGAATTTTGAATTTCACGGGATTATCAATGGAATAACCCGAGTCCGCCAACAGTTTCACCGCCAGATCAGGATCGTAGGGTACCTTGATGCTGGCATCATAGGCGTCGTATTGCGGGGTTTCCAGCGTATCAATCGCCACGCCGTAACCCTTGAGCAGACGGTCGATGATGGTCTGTTTGTCGATGGCATGGGCGGCGGCTTTGCGCACATTCGGGTCCAGCATCACCTCGATATCGTTGAGGAAAATCATGCCGATGTCGGAAATTGGTGTTGCGGTTCCGGTCAGCGTGGCCTTCAGGCGGTCATATTCCTCGTATGGCACCTCCAAAGTGACATGGGAATTGCCGGATTCGACCTCGGCCACGCGGGCGGCGGCGTCGGTGACGAATTTGATCGTAACGGTTTCAAATTCCGGCTTGCCGCCCCAGTAATTCGCGTTGGCTTTCAGCCGCACAAAGGCGTCGCGCTCAAATTTCTCCACCATATAGGGGCCAGAGCCGATCGGGGCAGCCTCAAAGCCTTCGGCGCCAACCTTGGTGTAATAGGCTTTCGGCAGCACATAACCGGTCAGGAAATACATCCATTTGAAGATGGTGGGGTCGAATTGCGCGACATCGGCCAGCACTTTGTTGCCCTCAACGCGGTGATTGGTCAGCGTGCCCCAGACAAACTGGATCGGGCTGCCAGTGGCCGGATCGGCGACACGGGCAAGGCTCCACGCCACATCTTCCGCGGTGAGGGGCGAGCCATCATGCCATGTCACGCCGTCGCGGACGGTCATCCAGACTTGGGTTTTGTCGTCATTCCAGCCCCATTCAGTCAGAATGCCGGGGGCTGGTTTCAGATCGGGTTGTTGCAGAATGTATTGGTCAAACACCGACTGATAGATGCCCTGAATCGTCGGATTGACCGCCGAAGGCCCGGTCGTCGGATCCCAGGCGGGCAGGTTGACGTTATAGGCGATCACCAGTTCTGCGATGGCCTGCGCACGAAGCGGCAGGCTGAAGGCCGCAAGCGCGACACTCGCGGCGGAGAGTTGTAAAAGCGCACGACGGTTGAGTTTCATAGCAATTCCCTGAGGTTATGGATGAAGCCGGGGTTATTTCCCGGTCAGTTTTTGGGCGAGAAGATAGCCAGATCCGGCCCCCAGACCCGCACCGGGCCAAACGGCGGCTCCGGTCAGGTGCAGGTTTCGGATCGGAGTGGAGCCGTCCGCAAACCCACGCACCGGGCGGAACAGAAAGTTCTGCGCAAGGTGGTGGCTGCCGCAAATCTGATCGCCGCCGACCAGATTGGGGTTGTCGGATTCAAGTTCGGTCGGCGGTACGATGCGCAGACCGAGGATTTTGGCCCGGGTGCCGGGGGCGTAGGTCTCCAGAATATCCAGCGCGCGTTGGGCGAAGGGTTCGGCGGCCTGCGGCCAATCCGTAGCGCTGATTTCGCCTTTGGCGTCACCTTTGATTGCACCCGGTGCCATGCGGATTTGCAACCAAAGCGTGTGTTTGCCCTCAGGCGCGCGGCTTGGGTCAACGCTGGTGGGTTGGCCGACAACGATAATCGGCTCGTCCGGCAACAGGCCCGCTTTGGCCTGCTGATAGGTGCGCGCCATTTGATCAAGGCTGGGGGAAAGATGCACATAAGCGAATGATTTCAGATCATTGCCAGATTTCCAATCGGGTAAATCGGACAAAGCCAGATGGATCATCATCGTGCCGGGGGCGTGGGTGAAGGCGGTCAGGTTGGCGTCAAAATCGCTGGTGGTCCCGGTCAGACGTGGCAGGGCACGCGGCGCAACATTGGCAATCACGGCGCGGCGGGCGGTGATTTCGCGGCCATCCGCCAGCACGATTCCGGTGGCTTTGCCGTTGGTGTGCAGGATGCGGTTGACAGTTTGGTTGGTTTCAATATGCCCGCCGCGCGCGGTGATCGCGGCAACCAGCGCGCGGATGATCGTATCCGAGCCACCCTTGCCCAAAACCATGCCAAAAGCTTGGCCCGCCATGCCCTCCAAATAGGGAAACAGCGCGCCGCCCGCGACATCGGGGGCGAAATCGAGATGCATGCCCCATGCGCCGAGCATCGCCTGCACTTTGGGCGACTCAAAGGTCTGCGTCAGCCATTGGCGGGGCGATTGCAGCAGGAACCTGGTCATGTCCAGTGTGCCACCAAGGCCTTTGGTGCGGAGTGCTTTGAACACGAAATATGCAAGCGCATGTAATTTCATCCGTGCGCCAAGAAGGCCAAACAGGTGCGGGGCTTCAGACGCGAAACCTTCCGTCAGCCGCGTCCAAGTGGCAGCATCCGCTTGCGACAGCTTTGCAATGCGGGCGCGGGTGGCGGCGGCATCGGTAGAGACGCCGCACCATGTGCCATCGGGGAATACAGAGGAGAAGGGGTTGGCAACAGGCGCAAATTCCAACCCATGTTGCGCCAATTCCGCGCCATAGACCTTCATAAACGGTGATCCGGCAAACAGAGACAGGTTCATCGCCGCCCAGTCATGCTGAAATCCCGGCAGCGTATAGGCGCCGGATTTCACCGCTCCGCCTGCAACTGCAGCCTGTTCAAACACGGCCACTTTCCAGCCGGAAGCGGACAGATGCAGGGCAGAGGCAAGGCTATTATGGCCCGCGCCGATGAAGACCGCGTCGTAGCGTTCGGACATATTTCGCTCCGGTTGACTTAAGGATATTTGCAAATGCATTTAATTCTGTCTAGTCTTATTCCGTAAGGCGGGACAGCCGCCGCAATCAGGGAGATAGCGATGAGTTCAGCTGATGTGTTGGCCGGTCTGGCCGGAATGCTCGCCTCGGGCGGGGTGGAAGTGGTCGATTGCACTGGGGTGCTGGGGCCGAACACGCCGCTGTTGAAGCTGCCGCCCGATTTCGCCAAGGACACGCCCGCGATCGAGATTCACCGGATTTCGGAATACGACGCCGATGGCCCGTTCTGGGCGTGGAACTGGTTGAAGGTTGGTGAACATTCCGGCACGCATTTTGATGCGCCGCACCATTGGATCACCGGCAAGGATTATGCTGACGGTTATACCGACACGTTGCCAGTGCAGCGCTTGGTTGCTCCCGTTAACGTTTTGGATTTCGCGGCGGAATGTGGGGCGAACCCGGATTTCCTGCTGACGATTGAACATGTGAAGGCGTGGGAAGCCAAGCATGGCGCGATTGGCGCGGGCGAATGGGTGGTTTTGCGCTCGGATTGGGACAAGCGCAGCCATGACGAAGCGCTGTTCCTGAACGCCAATGAAACCGGACCACACACGCCGGGGCCAACCGCTGAAGTGATTGAGTATCTGATTTCAAAGGGAATTGTCGGCTGGGGCAGCCAGTGCATCGGCACCGATGCGGGGCAGGCGGGCGGGATGACTCCACCGTTCCCGGCGCATAATCTGCTGCACAAGAACAACTGCTATGGTCTGGCGTCCTTGGCCAATCTGGACCGGCTGCCTGCCAAGGGGGCGATCCTGATTGCGGCACCGCTGAAGATTGAGAACGGCACCGGCTCGCCCATTCGGGCCTTGGCGCTGGTGGCGCGTTAAGCAATGGCCGCCGATCTGGGGAAATTCGATCACGTCATCATCGGCTCGGGCATCAACGGGCTGGTGGCGGCCAGCATGCTGGCGCTGAAGGGCGCGCGCGTGCTGGTGTTGGAGCGGGAAGACCGGATCGGCGGCTGTCTGTTGACCGAGGAAATCACCCTGCCGGGGTTCCGCCATGACGTGATGGCGGCGACCTTTGTGTTGTTCATGACCTCGTCTGCGGGGGCTGCTTTGGGACCGCATCTGGCGCGGCATGGCTTTGAATATTGCCATTCGCCGCATCCAACGGCGGTGCTGCGACCGGATGGGACAGCGCTGGTTTTGACCATGGATGCGGCGAAGAATGTGCGTTCTTTCAATGCCTTGTCGGCAGGAGATGGCGATCAGCATGCGTGGGATGTTGGTGGCATTGCAGCCGATGCGCCGTTCCTGTTCGCGCTGTTGGGTGGGAATCTATGGTCTTGGGCCACAGCGAAACTGCTGTTTGGGCAGGTGAGAAAGCGCGGATTGCGCGGCCTTGCGGCCTGGATGGGGAGTGCTTTGACCCCGGCGCGGGGTTGGTTGCAGAGCAATTATCAAAGCCCGCTGGTGCAGGCGTTGTGGGCGCCTTGGGTGTTACATTGTGGGTTAACGCCAGAGTCCACCTATTCGGCGCAGATGGGTAAAGTGATTGCTTTCGCGCTGGAAGCGGCGGGCGCGCCGATCTTGAAAGGCGGGGCGGGGCAGGCCGCTTGGGCGTTTCGGCGGTTGATTGAGGCGCATGGTGGGGTGATCCGTACGGGCACTGACGTTGAGAAAATCACCACGCACGATGGTCGGGTGACGGGGGTGCGGCTGGCAGGCGGCGAGGCGATTGCTTGCGCGTCTGTGCTGGCTTCGGTCGCGCCGGATCAGCTTTACCGGCGGTTTCTGGATGTGAACCTGCCGGAAGAACAGGCGGCGGTGCGGCAGTTCCGGCATGGGCGTGGCAACTTCCAGTTGCATTATGCACTGGATCGGCATCCTGAATGGTTAACGGCTGGCTTGGATGATGTGGCGCTGATCCATCTGGCGGATGGTGTGGATTCGGTATCGAAATCCGCCAATGAGGCCGAGCGCGGGATGCTGCCCGCCACCCCCACGATTTGCGTAGGGCAACCGCATCGATTGGATCCAAGCCGCTGTCCTGAAGGCAAGGCAATCTTGTGGTTGCAGATCCCCGATGCGCCACGCGTGATCAAGGGCGACGCAAGCGGTGAGATTGCAGCGCAGGATTGGGAGGGCGCGCGGGAAGCGTTTGCGGACAGGATTGAAGTGATTTTATCACGCCATATCAAAGATTTCGACAAGATCAAACTGGCGCGGAAAGCCTATTCCCCCGCTGATTTGGAGCGGATGAATTGCAACCTTGTCGGCGGCGACCCCTATGGCGGGGCGTGCAGCATTGATCAGTTTTTCATCTGGCGACCGTTTGCCCATTCGACGAATGGCACAGGCCCGGTGCGCGGGTTGATCCATATTGGTGCCTCGACCCATCCGGGGCCGGGCTTGGGTGGTGGCTCGGGATTTAACGCGGCAAAGAGGTTGGGCGCATGAACGATGAAACCCCCGCAGTGCCGCGTTTGGGTGAGATTGGCTTAACTAATTTCGCCCCCTATCTGATGAACCGCATCATGGGGCGCTACAACGCCAGCTTGCGCGATGAGATGGCCGATCTGGGGCTTTCCACGCCGAAGATGCGCGCGCTGGCGGTGCTTTCGGTGGTTGAAGGCCCGCTGATCCGGGAACTCGCAATCTATACGGTGGTTGATCCTTCCACCCTCAGCCGCAGTTTGGACCAGTTGCAGGCCGATGGGCTGATCCGGCGCGAGGTTGACAGCGCCGACAGCCGCGCGGTGCGGGTGTTTGTCACCGAGACCGGGCGCAGCACATTTGAGTCGCTCTGGCCGCATATGGCGAAGGCGCAGGCGCGGATGTTCAGGGGAATCCCCGAGGCTGAACGGCAGGCCTTCACCGCTACCCTTCAGAAAATGCTGACAAATATCAGAAAGCACGAGATTTAGATGGCAGAGCGTTCGTTCAAAGCCGAAGTCGAAGACCTGCGTTTGGGCGCGGGCGAAACCTTCACCGGCGAGGGGATTTTGGCGCTGACCAAGGCGCTTTTGGAAAACGGCGTCGCCTATGTCGGCGGCTATCAGGGCGCGCCGATCTCGCATCTGATGGATGTTTTGGCCGATGCGCAGGATTTGTTGGGTGAACTCGGCGTGCGGTTTGAAGCCAATGCCAATGAAGCGGCGGCGGCGGCGATGCTGGCGGCGTCGGTGCATTATCCGATGCGCGGCGCGGTGACGTTCAAGGGTTCGGTCGGGGTGAATGTGGCCTCGGATGCTTTGGCGAATTTGGCGTCATCGGGTGTGACCGGCGGCGCTTTGGTGATTGTCGGCGAGGATTACGGCGAGGGCTCCAGCATTATGCAGGAGCGCACCCATGCTTTTGCGATGAAATCACAGTTTTGGCTGCTGGATCCGCGCCCGAACCTGCCCAGCATAGTGCAGGCGGTTTCCGACGGGTTTGAGCTGTCAGAAGTCAGCAATACGCCTGTCATGTTGATGGTCCGTATCCGGTCGTGCCACGTCACCGGATCGTTTCAAACCCGCGACAACCAGCGCCCGAAGCTGACGGTAAAAGACGCCTTGTCGAACCCACGCAGCGATTTCGCGCGGGTGGTTTTGCCGCCGATGTCTTTCGCGCATGAGCAGGATAAGGTGAAAAACCGCTGGCCTGCGGCGGAGAAATTCATCCGTGAGCGGGGGCTGAATGAGGTGTTTGGTCCGAAATCCGACTTTGGCATCGTGGTGCAGGGCGGGATGTATAACGGGCTGATTCGGGCGTTGCAGCGGCTTGGCTTGGCGGATATTTACGGCGACAGCCAAGTGCCGATCTATGTGCTGAACGTGACTTACCCATTGATTTCCGGGGAGTTTCTGGAATTCTGTGCTGGCAAGGATAATGTGTTGGTGATCGAGGAGGGCCAGCCGGAGTTTATCGAAACCCAGCTGGGAAGCTTCCTCTATCGGGCGGAATCGGCGGTGAAATTGCACGGTAAAGGGCTGTTTCCTCTGGCCGGGGAATACACGGGCGCTGTGATGCTGGAGGCGGTGACGGGCTTTCTGAAAACTGCCGCCCCCGCGATGCTGGCAGCAGTCGTGCGCGCCCCAAATATCGACCGTCCCGCGATTCCTGACCTGTCAAAAACCGTGCCGATCCGTCCGCCGGGGTTCTGCACCGGTTGCCCGGAACGCCCGATCTTCTCGGCGATGAAGCTGGTGGAAAAGGAACTCGGCAAGCACCAGATTGCTGCCGATATTGGCTGCCATTTGTTCGCGAGCCTGCCACCGTTTGAGATTGGCGGGGCGACGATGGGCTATGGTCTTGGCCCTGCGGCGAATGCGGCCTTTGATGGCGGTGGCGAGCGGCGTCCGATTGCGATCATCGGCGACGGCGGGTTTTGGCACAACGGATTGAGCTCGTCGTTTACCAATATGGCGTTCAATAAATCCGATGGCGTGGCGATTGTGGTCGACAATTTCTACTCGGCGGCGACGGGCGGGCAGGATGTTATGTCCAGCCGCGCGGACAATGCGACCAAGGCGACGAAGAACCCGATTTCCAAGGCTTTGGCCGGTATCGGGATTGAGTGGGTGCGCCAGATTGACCACACTTATGACGTCAAAAAGATGCGCGATACGATCCGCGAGGCGCTGACCACAGATGCGCCGGGGCCGAAGGTGATCGTGGCCTCAAGCGAGTGTATGCTGAACAAACAGCGCCGCGAAAAGCCGCTGCGGGCGGCGGCGATCAAATCAGGCCGACGGGTGGAAAGCCCACGTTTTGGCATTGATGAGGCGGTTTGCACTGGCGATCACGCCTGTATCCGGCTGTCGGGCTGCCCGTCTTTGTCCTTGAAAAAGCTCGATGATCCGCTGCGTGATGATCCGGTGGCCTCGATTGACCAATCCTGCGTCGGCTGTGGCAACTGCGGTGAAGTGGCCGATGCGGCGGTACTGTGCCCCAGCTTTTATCGCGCCGATGTTGTGCATAATCCAAGCGCGTTTGAGCGGCGTTTGGCCGGATTTCGCGGCAGGATGATCGGCTGGCTGCAACGGCGACGCGATGCGAAACGCTTGGTATTCGGGGGGGCGGCATGAGTTTGCATCAGGCGATTCCAGCGGGCGGCAAGGGTATGGACGGCGTGATCAAACTCGCCCTTTTGGCGGTGGGCGGGCAGGGCGGCGGCGTACTGACGGGCTGGATCGAGGCGGTGGCGCGGGCAAATGGCTATGTCTGTCAGGCGACTTCGGTGGCTGGGGTGGCGCAGCGGACGGGCGCTACGGTTTACTATGTTGAGATGGCCCCCACTGGCCCGCGCGCGCCAGTGTTCTCGCTGATGCCAGCGGCGGGCGATGTCGATATCATGGTGACGGCCGAGATGATGGAGGCTGGCCGCTCGATCCTGCGCGGCTTTGTGACACCGGATCGCACCACTCTGATCACCTCGACGCATCGGGCCTTGGCGGTTTCGGAAAAGATGGTGCCGGGGGATGGCATTGCGTCGTCTGAAGAGGTGATTGCGGCGGCGGAAGTGGCGGCGCGCAGGTTTATCGCTGCGGATTTCGATGCATTGGCGATCGCGCAGGGCTCGGTGATTTCGGCGAGCCTGTTTGGCGCGCTGGCAGGGGCCGAGGTGCTGCCGTTCGCGCGTGAAGCGTTTGAGGCGGCGATCAAATCGGGGGGTAAGGGGGCCGAGGCGTCTTTGCGGGCGTTTGCGGCCGGCTATGCGGCGGCGCAGGGGCCGATTGCGATGCCGGTTGTTGCGGTGGCGATTGCGGCGGCTCCGATCGGGTCGGCGCGGTTGCTGGCGGCGTGGCAGGCACTGGTGGATCGGGCGGGGCGGATGCCAGAATCGGTTGCCGAGATGGCGGTTTTGGGCTTGCGCAAAGTCGTGGAGTTTCAGGATCTCCCCTATGGCGCGGTCTACTTGGATCGGGTGGAGGCGGTACTGGCGCGGGACAGAAGCCCGTTTGAACTCTCAAAGCAGGCGGCGAAGTATATCGCCAATGCAATGGCCTATGATGATGTGATCCGGGTCGCTGACCTCAAAACTCGCGCCGGGCGGGCGGAGCGGATTGCGCTTGAGATGGGGGCGAAGGCTGGCAATGTGGTGCAGCTGACCGAGTTTCTGCATCCTCGGGCCGAGGAGATTGTCGGGCTGTTCCCGGTGAAGCTTGGGGCGAAACTGGAGGCCAGCCCAGTTTGGATGGCGCGGTTGGACCGTTGGTTCAACAAGGGGCGCCGGATGCGGACGGATAGTCTGCGGGCCTATCTGATGCTGTATGTTTTGGGCGGGATGAAACGGCGGCGGTTGGGGTCGCTGCGGTACGCGCAGGAAGTGGCGCATCTGGAGCACTGGTTGGCGGTGGCTTTGGGGTATTTGCCTGTGAATTATGATCTCGCGGTCGAGGTGATCCGGTGTCGGCGGCTGGTGAAGGGCTATTCGGACACCCATGCGCGCGGGCTTTCCAAGTTTGATCGGGTGCTGGATGGTATCGCTTTGGTGGCGGGCAGACCCGATGCGGCGGATTGGGCGCGGCGGTTGCGGGAGGCGGCTTTGATGGATGAAGAGGGCAAGGCTTTGGACGGGGCTTTGGAGACGGTTCGGAGCTTTGTTTAAGGCGGTCCCAACTCGGGACCCTATTTAATTTATTAATTACAATGTGTTGATGGTGTGCGGTAAAGGGATTCTTAACCTTTGGGCGGCCGAAAGCTAGGGAGCCTCCGGCGGGAGTATTTTGAAAAGAGCAACTGATGGGGGCAGTCCCTTGGAATTGCTCTTTCCGAAATACTGCCGCCGGAGGCTTCTGATTTTAAGGCGGCCAAGCACGCTCTCAGAATGAAATCATTTTTCAGCGTGAAGGAATCTCGTGGCTTTCGGTGATTCTCTTGCTTGACTCCGGCATGGCATATGCGGTGCTCGCTGCGCTGCGGCTGGAAAATGCTGCGGATGCGCCCGCTGTCGCCGCGTTCAAGCTTCTTTGATTTCGCAACAGGTTAGCTTCACGGATCGCCCAAAATATCGGCAAAAACATCCCTCAAACTTCGCATTTTACATATAGTAATACTTTTGCTAGCTTTGTCTCAGGCCGGTGAGGGAAGACACCTGCCACAAAATCCTAGGGAGGGATCATGTCCATTATCAAAAAACTCGCGCTGGCCGCGGGTGCCAGTGCCCTATTGTCTTCGGCGGCCTATGCCGACCTGTCGGGCAAAGTGATCGGCTTTTCGCAGATTGGCTCGGAATCGGGCTGGCGGGCGGCGGAGACGTCGGTGACCAAATCCGAGGCTGAAAAGCTGGGGATTGATCTGAAATTCGCCGATGCGCAGCAGAAACAAGAGAACCAAATCAAGGCGATCCGGGGCTTTATCGCGCAGGGTGTTGCGGCGATTCTGGTGGCTCCGGTGGTCTCAACCGGCTGGGAAGAAGTGCTGACCGAGGCGAAGGAAGCCAATATTCCGGTCATCCTGCTCGACCGTGGTATTGATGCGCCGCAGGATCTGTATCTGACCTCGGTGGCGTCGGATCAGGTTAAGGAAGGTCATGTGGCGGGCGATTGGCTGGTGAAAACCGTCGCCGACAAAGACTGTAAAATCGTGGAACTTCAAGGCACTGTCGGCTCATCGCCTGCGATCAACCGCAAAAAAGGCTTCGAAGATGCGCTGGCGGGCCATGCGAACCTTTCGATCATCCGCAGCCAAACTGGCGATTTCACCCGCGCCAAAGGCAAGGAAGTGATGGAAGGATTCCTGAAAGCCGAAGACGGCGGCAAGGGCATCTGCGCGGTTTATGCGCATAACGACGATATGGCGGTTGGGGCGATTCAGGCGATCAAAGACGCGGGCCTGAAGCCGGGGACCGATATTCTGGTGGTGTCGATCGACGGCGTGCCGGATATTTTCCAAGCGTTTGTGGCGGGCGAAGCCAATGCGACGGTCGAGCTGACGCCGAACATGGCGGGCCCGGCGTTTGCGGCGCTGGACGCTTATCTGACTGCGGGCACCGTGCCCGAGAAGTTCATCATCACCGAGTCGAAGCTGTATACGCCTGCGGATGATGCGCAGGGCGAGTACGACCGCCGCAAGGGTCTGGGCTATTAAGCTGACGTAAGCTGACAGCGTCGGCCGGAGCGATCTGGCCGGCGTTGCTTTATCTGGGCTTTCGCGCAGAGTGGGGAGCAGGGTTTTGGGGAGCAGGGCTATGGTCGAGGGCGTGGAGCCAGTCGTGCAAGCGCGCGGTATTGTCAAGATTTTCGGCCAGCATCGGGCTTTGGACGGCGTTGATTTTGCTGTGCGCCCAGGTGAGGTTCATGCGTTGCTGGGTGAGAATGGCGCCGGAAAATCCACGCTTATCAAGATCTTGACCGGGGCCTATCAGCCGGATGGCGGCGAGGTTTTGCTGGAAGGCGCGCCTGTGCGGTTCTCGGACCCGCTGGATGCGCAGCGCCATGGCATCGGTACAGTATACCAAGAAGTGAACCTGTTGCCGAACAGATCTGTCGCTGAAAATCTTTTTCTCGGCCATCAGCCGACGCGGTTTGGCATCGTGCAGCGTAAGGTGATTGAGGCGCGGGCGCGGGATTTGCTGGCGGGTTACGGTTTGGAAATCGACGTGAAGGCGGAACTCGGCAGCTATTCGGTGGCGGTGCAGCAAATCGTGGCGATTGCGCGGGCGGTGGAGCTTTCTGGCAAGGTTTTGGTGCTGGATGAGCCGACCGCGAGCCTTGATCGCAACGAGGTCGCCAAGATGTTTGAGGTGGTGGGGCGGCTGAAGGCGCGCGGGCTTGGCATTATCTTCATCACGCATTTTCTCGATCAGGTGTTTGAGATTGCCGACCGGGTGACGATCCTGCGCAACGGCAAGCTGATCGGCACCAAAGTGCTGTCTGAGGTGACGGCGACGGATGTGGTGCGGATGATGCTGGGCAAGGATCTGGCGTTTGATCATGGCGGTGTCGGCGTGGCGGAAGCTATGCAAGGTCCGGTGCGGGTGGAGTTTAAGTCTTTGGGGCGGCAGGGAAAAGTGGCTCCTTTTAGCCTGGCTTTGCATGAGGGCGAGGTTGTTGGGGTGGCGGGATTGTTGGGGTCTGGCCGTACTGAGATGGCGCGGTTGATGTTTGGGGTGGACCCGGCGGATGGCGGCGAGATTTCGGTGGGCGGGCGGGTTGTGAATATCCGCAACCCGGCGCAAGCGGTGGCGGCGGGGTTCGGGTTTTGCCCGGAGGACCGCAAGCTGGATGGAATTTTCGGCGATTTGTCGGTGCGCGAGAATATCATTATCGCGTTGCAGGCGAAATTGGGCTGGTTCCGGGCGCTGAACCGCGATGAGCAGATCGAGATTGCCGGCAATTATGCCGAGGCGTTGGATATTCGGGCGGCAAACCATGAGATGCCGGTGAAGCTTTTGTCGGGAGGCAATCAGCAGAAAGTGATCCTTGCGCGCTGGCTGGCGATTGACCCGAACTTCCTGATATTGGACGAACCGACGCGGGGGATCGACGTGGGAGCCCATGCCGAAATTGTGCGCACGATCAATCGGTTGCGCGAAGAAGGGTTGGCTTTGCTGGTGATCTCATCCGAGTTGGACGAGGTGGTGGCCTATTCCAACCGCATCGTGGTGATGCGGGACCGCGAGATGGTGGCGGAACTCAGCGGCGCCGATATTGCGCCCTCGGTGATTGTGGCGGCGATTGCGGATAATCCTGGAGCCAAAGTTACGGCGGAGGTGGGGGCATGAGGCGGATCGACTGGCGGGGCGCGCTGCTGCGGCCGCAATTTATGGCGCTGGCGGCGGTGTTGCTGATCAACTGGCTGCTGTTTCCGGGGTTTTTCGACATCACTTTGCAGGATGGCCGGCTGTTTGGCAGCGTGATTGACGTGCTGAACCGCGGCGCTCCGGTGGCGATTTTGGCGATTGGCATGACGGCGGTGATCGCGACCAAGGGGGTTGATCTATCGGTTGGCGCGGTGATGGCGATTGCAGGCGCAGTGGCGGCGGTGCTGGTGACGGGCGGATCGTCGGCGGTGGTGGCGGTTGCGGCGGCGCTGGCGGTGGGGCTTCTGTGCGGGCTGTGGAACGGGATTTTGGTGACCTATCTCGAAATCCAACCGATCATCGCGACGCTGGTGTTGATGGTGGCGGGGCGCGGATTGGCGCAGCTGGTGACGGAAGGGTCGATCGTGACATTCTCCGATCCGGTGCTGATTTTCATCGGCACGGGGTCGCTGTTCGGGATGCCGATGCCGATTGTGATCGCTGCGGTTTTGGCGATTGGGGCGACGCTGATCGTGCGCAAAACCGCGTTGGGATTGTTGATTGAGGCGGTGGGAGTGAACCGCTCGGCTGCCAGATTTTCGGGCATTTCCAGTGGCTTGCTGCTGGTGGTGGTCTATACGTTTGCCGGGTTTTGTGCGGCCACTTCGGGGCTGATCGTGGCGGGGGATATTCGCGGCGCGGATGCCAATAACGCCGGGTTGTGGCTGGAGTTGGATGCTATTTTGGCTGTGGTGATCGGCGGCACCTCGCTGCTGGGGGGGCGGTTTTCGATCCCGATGTCGGTGGTGGGGGCCTTGATCATTCAGGCGATGAACACCGGGATTTTGATTTCGGGCTTCTCGCCAGAGTTCAATCTGGTGGTGAAATCCGGGGTGATCATTCTGATTTTGGTGTTGCAAGCGCCGATGACCAGCCAATGGCTGCGCAAGCGCATGTCGGAAGGGAAAGCCCAATGAACCGCGCTTTACGGCCTTTGGTGGCGACGACGGCGATCTTTGCGCTGGCCTATCTTGCCGCCGTTATCCAGTTTCCGGCGATGCTGTCGACGCGGGTTCTCGGTAATTTCCTGACCGACAATGCGTTTCTGGGCATCGCGGCGGTGGGGATGACCTTTGTGATCATCTCGGGCGGGATTGACCTTTCGGTTGGGGCGGTGATCGGCTTTACCACGGTGTTGAATGCGGTTTTGATCATGTGGCTGGGGCTGCATCCACTGTTTGCCTTTGCGATTTCGCTGACGGTGGCGGCGGGGTTTGGTGCGGTGATGGGGGCGGCTATTCATTATCTGAAGGTGCCAAGCTTCATCGTCACGCTGGCGGGCATGTTTCTGGCGCGCGGTGGCGCATCCGTGCTTTCCCCCGATAGCATTGGCATCAAGCATGAGCTTTATACAACAATTTCAAAAAGCTACATTCTGATGCCGGGCGGCGGTCGGCTTACGGTTATCGGCATGATCATGCTGCTGGTGTTCGTATTCGGCATCATTTTGGCGCATCGCACGCGGTTTGGCTCGTATGTCTATGCGCTTGGTGGGTCGGAGGTTTCGGCAGGATTGATGGGTGTTCCGGTCGCGCGCACCACGATCTTGATCTACACCTTGTCGGCGACTTTGGCGGGGCTCGCGGGGATTGTGTTCTCGCTTTACACCTCGGCGGGCTATTCGCTGTCGGCTTTGGGGGTGGAGTTGGACGCCATCGCGGCGGTGGTGATTGGTGGCACCTTGCTGACCGGGGGCTACGGATTCATCGCGGGCACGTTTATCGGGGTGATGCTGCAAGGCTTGGTGCAAACCTACATCGTGTTTGACGGCAGCCTGTCGAGTTGGTGGACCAAAATCGTCATCGGCGGCTTGCTTTTCCTGTTCATTTTGTTGCAAAGGCTGGTGTTCTCGGCGGCATCTCCGCGCAGGAAAGTGTTTTGGAAAACCTAGCATGAGCGAACCCGGCAGCCTTGTCCGCGCGCTGTCCGGGCGGCAGGTGGCGCGCAATTTCCATTCTTATGTGATCAGCGAAGTCGGCATCGGCATCGCCTCGGGGCGGCTTGCGGTGGGCTCAATCCTGCCGAATGATGCCGAAATGATGGACACCTACAACGTCTCGCGCACGGTTTTGCGTGAGGCGCTCAAGACGCTGGAGGCCAAGGGGCTGGTCGAGGCGCGCGCCAAAGTGGGCACAAGGGTGCTGCCACGCAGCCGCTGGAATCTCTATGATCGTCAAGTGCTTGGCTGGATTCAAGAGGCGGGACCGGGGTTGGTTTTTCTACAATCCTACGTCGAGTTGCGCGAGATGATTGAGATGCAAACCGCGCGATTGGCGGCGCAGAGGCGCTCTGCCGAGCAGGTGCGGATGCTTTTGTACTGGCTGAACCAGCGCAGCATGACGGCGGCCTTGGCCGAGCCTTTCGCGCTGGCGGAGTTTGAATTTCACCGGATGCTTTGTGAGGCGAGCCAGAATCCGTTTCTGCGCGCGGCCTCGGCTTTGGTGGAATTCGGAGTGGTGCAGGCGATTGCACCGCAGCTGCGCGCGGGGCTTGCGGATTTCGCTGTCGCCAAAGCGTCCATGTATCAGGCTTTGGCCGATGCGGTGGGGCATGGTGAGGCTGACGCGGCTGGGGCGGCGATGGCTGATATTCTGGCGGTGGACCGGGTTTGGATTTTAGGGGCTTGAAGAATGGATGCGGAGGTTTTCATAATCAGCGATGGGGCGGATTGTTCAGCGGTTTTAAGCTCTTATGGGGCAAGGCTGATGCAGTTGTGGGTTCCTGGGCGGGGCGGCGCTTTGGCTGACATTGTGCTGGGGCATGATGATGTGCAGGGCTATCTCGACCATCCGGGGACGTATTTTGGCGCGACCTGCGGGCGCTATGCTAACCGGATTGCGGGCGGGCGGTTTGCGTGGGCGGGCGGCGTGGTGCAGCTCGACTGCAACGAGGGCGTTAACCATTTGCACGGCGGCGCGCTTGGGTTTGATAAGCGGGCGTGGGAGGTGCTGCGGGCGGATGCGCGGGGCGTGACGTTTGGACTACATTCGCCTGATGGTGAGATGGGGTTTCCGGGCGCTTTGGAGGTTGAGGTGCGGTACGAGTTTACCGCGCCGGGGCGGTTGCAGATTGTGATGCTGGCGTGGGCGGCGGCGGATACCGTGGTTAATCTGGTCAACCACGCCTATTTCAACATGGCGGGGCAGGGCAGTGGGGCGGCGGATGGCCAGCTGTTGCAGATCGGCGCGGATTGGTATTTGCCCGTCGATGCTGCGTTGCTGCCGTTGGGTGCGCCTGTCGACGTGGCGGGAACACCGTTTGATTTCAGAGAGTTACGAGCGATTGGCGTGGATGTGCCTGCGGGTGGGTTTGATCACAACTTTTGTCTGAAGGACGGGGCGGGGCCCGCGGTGGTGGCGGTTGATCCGGTGTCGGGGCGGGGGATGCGGTTGTTTACCAATCAGCCGGGCGTGCAGCTTTACACTGGATCTTATCTGCCGGAGGGGCTGCCGGGCAAAGTGGGTGCTGCTTATGGCGCGCGGGCCGGGTTTACGTTGGAGACGCAAGTTTGGCCGGATAGCCCGAACCATGCCGCGTATCCCTCGGCCGTGGTGAAGGCCGGAGGGGTTTATCGGCATGAGATGGCGTTTGAATTCTTCGTGGCCGATTAGGGCTTTTGCAAGTGATACGCCGCGTTGGCGTTAAGCATTTCCCACGCGCCCGTCGTGCCATCCGGCCAGATCACCCGGACCTCGGCCTGCGCCAGATCGCCTAGACCGAAATGACTGGGGCCGAGATTGCCGCCGGCTTGACCGCCACCGATGGTGATTTCACGGCGCTGGATATGGTCGGGCATCTTCACCTCGACCCAAGCGCCGATGGCATCGGTGTTGGGGGCAGTTTGAGTGAGCGTCAAATCAAGCCAGTGGTTGGGGGATTTGGTGGTGTTGCGCCAGATTTGCGCAGGCTCGCGGCGGTTAACCACGACCAGATCGACCAGGCCATCGGCGTTCAGATCGGCGAGGGCGGCACCGCGCGACAGGCCGGTTGCAGCGACGCCCGCGCGGTCACCGGATTCTTCAAACGTGCCATCGGCGCGTTGTAGCAGCAGGTTGTTGGGATCCTTTAGAGCGAAATCCGGCATCGCATCGACGTTGCCTTTGGCGATAAACAGGTCGGCGAGGCCGTCATTGTTGAGGTCTTCAAACTGGGCGTGCCAGCCAGTGGAGGGGTTGAGATCGCCTCCGGTATAGGGGCGTTGCGCGATGGCGTGTTTGGGATAGGCCACGTCTTTAAAGGTGGCTTTGGGGGCGCCGTCGGATGGGATTTCTGTCAATGTTTGCAGCTTGTTATCGGCCATTGAGGTGACGAAATACTCTGGGTATCCGTCGAAGTTCAGATCGTAGCTGGCGAGCCCCATGCCCCAGATGCGCAGGCGTTTCCAACCTTCTTTCTCGGTGTAAAGCGCGGGTTCCTTGCCGGGGTCGATGTGCCAGAGTTGCTCTTGCCCGCCTTTGTAATATTCGCGGTCGTTGGCGATGCGCAAGCTGGGGGTGCCGGAGCGGTTCCAGTCGGAGAACAGCATCGACAGGGCGCAGAAGCTGGGTTTGAGCGGGGTGGGCGGGGCGAATTTTTGGCTGTCGGGGCGGTGCAGCCAGTTGTCGGTGCAGGAGCCCCAAGGGAACATGTCTTGGGTGACGTCGATGTAGTTACCGATGGCCAAGGTGGGCCAGGATTGGTCTTTTTCCCAAGTGGCGGCGAAGGCGGCGGACCAGGCTTTGCCGCCATCGAAGCCCCAAGCCTCATTCGCGCGTTCAAATTTGCAGTTGCCGAGGCCCTTCATCACTTCGTTTTCGCCTTGGCGCAGCAGGACGATGTCGGGGATGGTGTCGCTGTCGATGTCGATGGGATAGGCACCGAGGACGCTCGTGCGCTCTAAACCGCTTGGGGTTTCGGTAAAGCTAAGATCGCCGCCGTTTTCGCTTTGGTTGACGAACAGTTTCGCCGGATTGGTGCCGCCTGCGATGATCAGATCGGGGCGGGAGTCGGCGTTGCAGTCGAAGGTTGAGACGCCGCCGCCGACCATATATTCCCAATCGCCTGCGTAGATATGATTGACGCCTGCGGTGGCGGTTTGTTCGGTGAAGCTGGGGACCAAAGGTGCGGGTGGTGGCGGTGGGGTGGTTTCGGCGTAAGCCGCGAGGGGCAGCAGCGTGAGGGCGAGGCTGGCGATTTTCATGGATCAGGCCAATGTTTTCAAGGCGTTGATGAAACCGCCGACTTCGACGCCCTGGCGCAGGCCGTTCTCGTTTGCAGCGCGGAAATGGATGCCGCCGTAGAGGCGGGAGATTGCGGCCTCGGCGGCAGCGCTTTGGAAATCGGCGAAATGGCGCGGTTTGATGCCGTCATCGGCGTGGGTGGCATCGTCAAACGCGAAGTTCTCACCGAACACCGCTGTCAGCACCACGGCGGCGGCACCCGATTGGGTGGAATGGCCCGAGGGATATTCGGCGAAGGGCGGGGTAATCAGCAAAGGCTCCCATGTTTTATCAATCACCCGCTTGATATAGGTGACCGGGCGGATGCGGTTGTAGTGGATTTTGTCGGCCCAGCAGGCGATGAAAGCGTCGTTCACCACCATGCCGACACGGGCCAAAGCGTCGGCGGCGTGCAGGGCATCGGGGCTGTCGCGGTGCAGGATTTGCAGGGTGATCGAGATCCAATGGCCGGGCGGGGTGGGCGACAGCATCGGGTCATCCGACCAGAACCGCGCGATGGCTTTCTGCTCATCAGTCAGGGTTTTCGAGGTGTCGTAGACCTCCATCGCCTCTTTGTAGAACTCGGAAGTGGGGTCTTCGGAATAGGCGGGGGGATCGCCTGCGGTGCAGGGCGCGTCAGCGGGCATCGCGAAGGGGCGATTTTTGCCCCATTCGGGCAGCAAGGGGGCTTGCTGCTGGACGATCACGTTGGTCGGCACCCAGAACTCCGGGCCTTTTTGCAGCGTCCATTGCATCGGGAAGCCCATGTTTTTTACATCATGGCCGCCGTCGGATGTGCTGTAGTCTTCAATATGTTGCGCGACGGCAAGGCCATAGGCGGCGGAACGGGCGGCCACATCCTCGGCCACGCCTTCGTGCAGTTTTGCGCCCAGCTTGTCGCGCATCGCAGCCATGGCGCGCTGGCCTGTGGGGCCGGTGTTGCCGAAGAAGGTCTCGACAGCCTCGGACATCACAGCGTGCAGAACGAGGGATTCGTCGTAGCTGCCTGCGGGGCGTGGGGGCAGGGCGGTGAGGCCGTTGATCTGGCCCGCTAGGCTGGTGGCCCCGCTGGCCGAGGCGAGGGATTCGTAGGCCGCGACACCTAGATAACCAAAGGCGCGGGCGGCGACGGGGGGGGTATAGGTGGCGGTGTGGCGGACCAGTTCCAGCACCAGTTTGTACCATGTCAGCAGGGTATCGCTTGGGCTGGTAGCCGCGTGCAAGGGCAAAGCCGGAAGGGCGAAAACGGCCCCGGTCAGGGCGAGGAAATGACGGCGCTGCATGGGGGCTCCTGATCGGGGATCGTGATAGAGAAAGGGCGCGAGGTTGCCCCCGCGCCCGAAGTTTCAGACAGCTTGCGGCGGTTTTTTGCCCATGATGATCATGCCAAGGATGTCTTCGTCGGTGACTTCATTGACGTTCACCGTGCCGACGCGATGGCCGTTTTTCATCACCACGGCGCGGTCGCACAGATCCATCACGGCGTGAATGTCGTGCTCGATCAAGAAGATGCCAAGGCCTTGTTTTTTCAGCTCTTGGATCAGCTCGGCAACCATCTGGGTTTCTTGCGGGCCCAAAGCGGCGGTGGGTTCATCCATGATCAGGATTTTAGCGTTGAAATAAACCGCGCGGGCGATGGCGACGGATTGGCGTTGGCCACCCGACAGGGCGCTGACTGGCACGTTGAACTTGCGGAAGTTCGGGTTCAGCCGCGCCATGATCTTGCGGGTTTCAGCCTCCATCGCGCTGTCGTCGAGGAAGCCGCCAGCGCCAACAATTTCGCGACCTAGAAACAGGTTCGAGGCGGCGTTGAGGTTATCGGCCAGCGCAAGGGTTTGGTAGATCGTCTCGATGTTATACTCGCGGGCGTCGCGGGGGTTGTTGACGTCGACCTTGGTGCCGTTGATGTAGATCTCGCCCGCGTCGGCTTTGTAGGCGCCGGAAAGGCATTTGATCAGCGTGGATTTGCCCGCGCCGTTATGGCCCAGAAGGCCGACGACTTCACCGGGATGCAGATCAATCGAGACATGATCGACAGCCTTGATGCCGCCGAAGGCGATGGAAATGTCGCGCATCTCGACCAGAGGTGTGCCTGTGTTTGCCATGGTGTCACCCCTCACTTGGTTTTCTTGCGATACAGATTGTCGAGATAGACGGCGAGAACCAGCGCCACGCCGACGGCGATCATCCGGTAAGATCCATCGCCATAACCGATCAGCACCATGCCGGTTTGCAAAGATTGCATCACCAA
This sequence comes from Cypionkella sp. PAMC25878, assembly GCF_058135695.1. NCBI lineage: Bacteria > Pseudomonadati > Pseudomonadota > Alphaproteobacteria > Rhodobacterales > Paracoccaceae > Cypionkella > Cypionkella sp. PAMC25878. The sequence continues at coordinate 2,604,247 of NZ_CM176871.1, forward strand.
AGCGCCGATGATCGCGCCGTAGATGGTGCCGACACCGCCCGCGAGCGAGGTGCCGCCGACGACCGCCGAGGCGATGACGTACAATTCATCCAGCGTGCCCAAGGCGTTGGTCGCGGCGTTGAGGCGGGCCGAGGCGACGACAGCGGCAAGACCCGAGAGCAGGCCCATCAGCGAGAAGATCTTCAGCGTCATCCATTTGGTGTTGATGCCGGACAAAGCTGCGGCCTCGGGATTGCCACCGATGGCGAAGACGTAGCGGCCAAAGCGGGTGCGGGTCATCAGGATGGTCATCAGGATGCCGACGACGATCAGGATCAGCACCGGGATCGCAAAGCCGGTGGAGATTTGCAGACCGCCTTCGGGGACAACCACGTCGGGGTTGGCTTTGACATAGGCGTCAACGATGCCTTTCGGCCAAGTGTAGGCGTTGACCACCAGAACAGCGCCAATCAGCACGCCGCAGCCGAGGATGGTGAGGACGCCTTCGGCCCACATCGGGCGCTGCGGGAAGCCGTGTTTGGTGCGCGTTTTGCGGCCGGCTTGGATGATCCAGAGTACGGCGATGCAGCCGAGGATGCCGACGATCCAGCTGCCAACCGCGCCGACGGAGCCACTCGGGCCACCGCCGAGCAGGGCGAAGGTGGTGTCGACCGGTGCGATGGTTTTGCCGTCAGCAGTCAGGAAGGCAGCACCGCGCCAGACCAACATGCCACCCAAGGTGACGATGAACGAGGGGATCGCGCGGTAGGCGATCAGCCAGCCGTGAAAGGCACCAATCGCAGCACCCAGAACGATGCCGATCAGGGCGGTGATGATCCAGATCACTGGGCTGCCAAGACCGACAAGCGGCGGAAGGAAGTTGACCTGCACGATGCCCATCACCATGCCGGTGACGCCGACAATGGAACCGACCGAGAGGTCAATGTTGCGGGTGATGATCACCAGCACCATCCCCGTCGCCATGATCCCGGTCATCGAGGTTTGCACCGACAGGTTCCACAGGTTGCGCGGGGTGATGAACAGGCCCGCGCCCATGTTCAGGCCGTTGCCGCTTAGAAGGCCCGCAATAATCGGATAAAAGTGAAACGCGGACCAGATCAGCAGCAGTGCGCCGACCATGCCAAGCATCCGGGTGTCAAGTTCGGTGTCGCGGATAAAACGCGCGATGGGGCCAAGTTTGGCATCGCTGCCCTGTGGGGCGTGGGTGGGGGTGTCTGTCATATCCTCGTCCGGCTTGTGAGAGGGGGGGCGACGCGGGCTGCCAAATCTGGCTTTGACCCTATGCGAATAGGCCTTTGATCAGGCTGCGGCTTTGCGTCTTGGGAAAAGCCCGACGCCCGCACAAAGGCTGACGCCGGACCGTTAGTTTCGTGCGTTGGCAGACCCGCTTTGCGCAGATCTGCCTGCTGTGCCGCTTATTGGCAGGCAGCAACGCCTTCCATAGCGCCTTCGCAGGCTTCGGCTTTCGAGATATGGCCGCCGTCGATTGCGAGGTTCAGCGTGTCTTTGGTGATCGCGGTCGGGGTCAGCAGGATCGCGTTCATCTCGACATGCTTCTCGCCGTCGCTGAACTTGGTAGCACCAGCAATCGCGTCAATCGCGGTGCCGCCAGCCAGTTGCGCTGCAATCTCGCCAGCCGCTTTGCCGAGTTGACGCGAGTCTTTCCAAACCGAAACGGTCTGGGTGCCACGTGCCACACGGTTGATTGCTGCCAAATCGCCGTCTTGGCCGCCCAACGGAACCACAAGTCCCTGTGCCGCCAAAGCAGCAGATGCGCCGCCCGCCATACCGTCGTTTTCAGCCAGAACGGCGTCGACAGCGTTGTTGTTGGCGGTCAAGATCTGCTCCATGTTCTTCTGAGCATTTTCTGGCTTCCAGCCATCGGTATAAACTTCGCCGACGATCTTGATGGTGCCAGCTTTTACAGCCTCGCCAATGACTTGCTCCATGCCCGAGCGCAGGAAGTCCGCGTTCGGATCACCGGGATCGCCCTTGATGATGGCGTAGTTGCCATCGGGTTTGGCCTTCATGACTTCTTCGGCGATGATTTTGCCAACGCCGACGTTGTCGAAGGTCAGGTAGAAGGCGCGCGCGTCTTCGATCAGACGGTCGTAGCCGACAACCGGGATACCTTCGGCAGCGGCTTTCTCAATGGCTGGGCCAATGGCGTCTTTGTCCCATGCATTGATGATCAGAACATTGGCGCCCTGAGCGATCAGCGCGTCAACATCGGACAGTTGTTTCTCTGATGACGACTGCGCGTCAGCCGAGATATATTCGTCGCCAGCGGCTTCGATCGCGGCCTTCATTGCGGCTTCGTCGATCTTCCAACGCTCTTCTTGGAACTGCGCCCAAGACACGCCAATTTTTTTGCCTTCTGCCAAAGCAGCCGACGAAAAACCCGCTGCGGCGATGACCGCAAGCATAATGACCTTACGCATTTTTATCCTCCCTATGGATTCGGCCAGCGTATGACCTGTTCCGCAGATTCGCTAGAACTGTGCGAAAATTGCCGCGAATAAATTCAGTTGTCAAAATAAAACTGATAGACGAGAACAGAAGTGCCGGAATATCTCGCAAATCTGCGCTGCATTGCAGCAATAATAGATCGTGTGAGAACAATTTCGCCTTGTTTTTGTTCGGAGATCAAATAAATGGCGGGTTTTGGCGGCGCAGAAACGGCAAAAGCGGGGGGCTTGGGTTGTGGCCCACTGATTGCTCCGTTGTCCGAATCAATGCGACCCTTGCGCCAGCAGGTGTTTGAGCGGGTGCGCGCTGCAGGGCTGATTGCAAGGGTGCAGGTGGCGAAAGATTTGGGCGTCTCGCCGGCCTCGGTGACGACGATTACCTCGGAATTGATTGAGGCCGGGTTGATCGAGGAGGTCAGCGCGCCGCGGGACCCTGAACTGGGGCGGGGGCGGCCAGCGGTGGCTTTGGGGGTACGCGCACAGGCGCATCTGGTGGCGGGCATGAAGATGTCCGACCGCGAACATTCTGCCGTGATCGTCGATTTCGCGGGCAATCTGCTGGCGAATGAGGTGGTGCCGCGCAGGCCCGGCCCGATGCCCGTGTTGGAAATGCTGGACGCGATGGAGGCTTTGCTGAACCGGGTGTGTGAGAACGCCGGGATCGCGCGGGCGGCTTTGTCGGGGGTGGGGGTCGGCCTGCCGGGGTTTGTCGATCAGGCGGAGGGTGTGGTGCTCTGGTCGTCGACCCTGACCGAGCGCGCGGTGCCTTTGGCACTGGCTGCGCAAGAGCGGCTGGGTCTGCCTGTGAGCATCGACAACGACGCCAATCTGGTGGCTTTGGCGGAATTATGGTTCGGGGCAGGGCGGAGTTTGGCGGATTTCGCAGTGGTGACGTTTGAGCATGGCGTGGGCATGGGCTTTGTGATGAACCACCGGATTTATCGCGGCGCGCAACGCCTGGGGTTGGAGTTGGGCCATACCAAGGTGCAGCTCGATGGCGCTTTGTGTCGCTGTGGGCAAAGGGGCTGTCTGGAGGCTTATGTCGCCGATTACGCCTTGGCGCGCGAGGCGACCACGGCGCTGAATTGGGGGCATCGCGATGGCCAGTCGATTTCGGTGCTTTTGGAGAGTCTCTATGATCACGCGCAGGCGGGCGACGCCACGGCGCGCAGCATTTTTCGACGGGCGGGGCGGTATCTGGCGGTGGGGTTGGCGAATGTGGTCAATCTATTTGATCCGGCGCTAATCATTCTGTCCGGCGAGCGACTGAAGTTTGACTACCTTTATGCGGCGGAGACTTTGGCCGAGATGGACAATCTGGTGATCAACACCGGGCGTCCGCGGCCGCCGATTGAGATCCACGCTTGGGGCGATCTGCTCTGGGCGCATGGCGCGGCGGCTTTGGCTTTGTCTGCTGTGACCGAGCGGATTTTGACCGCCCCGCGCGAGTTGGCGGCGCAGTAGGTTTGCGGGGTTGAACTGGGGGTTTCACACCCCCAGACCCCCGTGGGATATTTTCGCCAAGATGAAAAATTTTAGATAAGTTTTAGGGACCGTGGACATTTAGCGCAGCGCAATGATTGTTGCGGCGATGCTCCACGTTGCGCGGTAGCTTGTGTCGGTTTTGTCGTACCTTGTGTTTACGCCTCTGAACTCCTTGATCTTGCTGAAGTAGTTTTCGATGAGGTGTCGCCATTTGTAGGCTTCGGCGTCGTGGGGAATGTGCAGGATGCGGTTGCGTTTGGCGGGGATGACGGCTTCTGCTTGCCTGCGGTCCAACTCGGCGCGCAGGTGGTTTGCGTCAAACGCTTTGTCGGCCATCAGGGCGTTGAAGCTCAGCCCCTCGATCAGGTCCGGCACCCCGGTAATTTCGCTGCGCTGACCCGGCAGAAGCACAAAGCGCACCAGATTGCCAAGCGCGTCTGTCAGCGCCAGAACCTTCGTCGTCAGCCCGCCTTTCGAGCGCCCAATCGCTTGATTTCGAGTCCCCCTTTTGCGCCGCTCGCCTTCTGATGCGCGCTGATGATGGTGCCATCAACGAGGACGTATTCAAAGTCAGGCTCCCCCGATATGGCGTCGAAAATACGTTGAAATACATCGGCTTGCGCCCAGCGGCGAAACCGCCGGAACACAGAGTTCCAAGCGCCAAAACCCGGCGGCAGGTCACGCCATGGACCGCCAACCCTGACCTTCCAAAGGACGGCTTCAAGAAACAGCCGATTGTCCTTCGCCGTCACCCCGCGCGTCCGCAACGAGCCCGGCAAAAGCGGCTCGAGAAGCCGCCAACTCCGGTCAGAAATGACAAAACGTTCAGCCCGCATTCATACCTCCTCAAAAGGAAGCTTGAATCACGATATCCACCCAATGGGAATCCTAAATGTCCACAGCCCCTAGGGAATGCCGTTCAGCTTGGCGGTGAAATCGGCGAGATGCGGGACATAATCTTCTGGGCCATCGCCGCCATTGGCCATCGCATAGGCGAAGGCGTTTTTCGCCGCAGAGGCCATGCTTGTCACCACTTTGGCATCGTTCGCCATTGATTCCAGATAGCGCAAGTCTTTGTAAGCATTGCTGATGGTGAAGCGATGCGCCTCGCGGTTGCCCTCCAAAGCACAGGCCATAAAGGTTTGATAAAAGCCGCAGTCCATCCGACCGCCGCGAATAACGCTGTCAAACTTGGCAATCGGGATGCCGACTTTTTCCGACAGCGCAATCGCCTCGGCATAGATCGCGGCATAGCCGAGTGAAATGAAATTGTTCAGCAGTTTCATGCGGTGGCCATCGCCGACCCCGCCAATATGCACGATCTTGCCCGCCCAAGTGGCGATGATTGGCTGGATGCGGGCGAACAACTCAGGCGTGGCCCCCACCATGCAATCGAGCGTGCCCGCCCAAGCCTCTTTCGGGGTGCGGCTGAGCGGGGCGTCGGCGAAATTAACGCCGATGGCTGCCAGATCGCGGGCCAAGCTTTCGGTCACCACCGGGTCGGAGGTGGAGCAATCGACCAGCACCGCACCGGGGGCAAGGCCGGGTTTAAGGGCGGCCACCACCTCGGTCACCTGCGGCGAGCCGGACAGGCAGAGGAAGATCACATCGCAAGCACGAGCGAGGTCGGCCAAGGATGTGGCCTCGGCCGCACCACGGGCGATCAGATCCTCGACGGGCGCGCGGTTGCGGTGGGCGTAGACCGTCAGCGGATAGCCCTTAGCCACGATGTTCGCGGCCATGCCCTGACCCATCAGGCCCAAACCGACAAAACCCACCCGCACCTGCGCCATGCTCGCCCCCAATGTTTGGGGCAGAGTTACATCGCGGCGGCGGAGTTTCAAGCTGGGTGTCGTTTGAGGCAGCGCGTCAAGCGGAGTCACAACGCAAAAGGCAGGCCGCGCCGGCCTGCCTTTCGTGATGGATCTGGTTATTCGGTCTGCTCTGCCGACATCAGCGGGTTGCGGCTGGAAAGGCTGCCTTCGGGGGCGAAAATGATCACCATCACGCCGATATAGGCCAAACCAAACACAACCAGAGCAAGATACGTGGCGCGCCGCGACGGGCGCTGAGACATGGTCTGAGTCATTTGAACATCCTGTGCAGCTTTGGATGGATCGTGCCACTATATTATCAAGCTTTTGTGAGTCGCGAAAGCATTATTAATCTATCAAATATATCGTGATTGATTCGGGTGGCGTGGATGGGCGGTTTTCGCAGTGATTTCTGGGGTTTCAGGGCTGCTGATCCATCGGCGATTGTTGGCTTGTAGCGGGCTCCGGCAGCAATCCCCTGCAAAACCGTCACGCAGACGCTTTGCTGTCAAGTTTTTTTACAATCCCGCCTCGCGCGGATTGATTCCTTTTTCCACGCCAGTTAGGTCTTGGAGATGATTACACAAAAGATGAAATATGCGTTGAAGGCGCTGTTGGTGTTGGCGGATGCGGCAGCGATGCCCGCGCCCGAGGCCTTGACGATCGAAGCGATCGCCAAGCGCTCTGGCACGCCGAAACGGTTTTTGGAGCATATTCTGCTGGAAGTGCGCAACGCGGGTATTATCGCGTCAACCCGCGGGCGCTCGGGCGGCTATCAGCTGATCAAACCGCCTGCGGAGATTTCGATTTCCGAGCTGCTGCGGCTGATCGACGGCCCGATTGCGCCGTTGCCGTGCCTGTCGCGCCGCGCTTATCAGCGTTGCGAGGATTGTGTTGACGAGGAAAGCTGCCGCATCCGCAAGGTGTTTGCCGATATTTTCTGGTCATACCTGCTGCTGATTGAATCGCTGACCTTGGCGGATATGCTGCGCTCGGGTGCGGTGGCTGCCCAAGTGCTAAGCGAGCCGTTGGCGTCTTAAGCGCTGGGTTTAGTCTTGCAACGCCGTGACTTCGCGGCGGAACGACAGGGCGTCGCCGAGATCGGGCATGTCCAATTCGCGGGCATAGCGATGCCCCGCATAGGTCGCCCAAGCAATCGGGCCGGGGGCGCAGGCATCGCCGATCACTTTGACCGATTGGATGCCTGCGTCGGCCCAGTCAGCTTCGCGGGCTTGCAGATCGCGGTAAAGCTGGTCTTGTGCGATGCGGCTGGCAACCATCACGACGGATTCCGCGTCAATGTGGGATTCGGCTCCGGTGTAGACGCAAGCCGTTGTAACACCCTGCGGGTTAAGTGAAATCATCCCGGTGTTCAGCACAATCTTGACACCAGCGGCTGCCAGTTTGCGATGGATCGAGGCTTGCTCAAGCGTGTTCAGCGTCCAATCCGAGACATAGGCCGACGGGGTTATCAGCGTCACCTCACAGCCATTTTGCGCCAGAAGTTCCGCCAAAACCCCGCCCATGTAATAGTGATCGTCATCAAACACCGTGACACGACCCTTGGGCAGGCTGCCCGCCATAAGATCATCCGGGGTGTAGACGGGCAGGCCCGCATTGGGGATCGGCTCGACATGCATTCGGGCCACGCCATCCGCCCGCCACAGCGCACCTGTCGCTATGGCGACGTGCTGGAAGCCGAAATCGAGGATATCGGAGGCACTCAGGCGGCTGTCGAAATAGGTCTGCACATTCGGGCGCTGGCTGATCTGATAGGCGCGATAATCGGCAACACGGCCCCAAGCCGACAGCCCCGGTAGCAGGCGTTCCTTGGCGACGCGGCCGCCGAGGGTTGTGCCTGCTTCGGCCAAGGCCACATCATAGCCGCGCAGTGACAGGGCGCGGGCGGCTTCCAGACCCGCCGGACCAGCGCCGACGATCAGCACGTTCTGGCTGGGACCTTTGGCGTTCATCGTCTCGGGATGCCAGCCTTTGCGCCATTCTTCCATGAAGGTCGGGTTCTGCGTGCAGCGGCTGATGCTTTGGGTCATGTCACCGGTGACGCAAATATTGCAGCCGATGCATTCGCGGATATCTTCGATGCGGCCTTCCTCGATCTTTTTCGGCAGGAACGGATCGGCGATCGAGGGCCGCGCACAGCCGATGAAATCGAGCGTGCCTTGACGGATCATTTTCGCCATCACATCAGGGCTGGTGAAGCGACCGACGCCCACGACCGGGCGGCTGGTCAGCTCGCGAATGCCTTTGACAAGGGTTTCTTGCGCGGCTTCCTCTTTGAAACGACTTGGGCCAGAGCAATCCTCCCAAGTGCCTTGTGCCAGATCCCAAAGGTCGGGCAGATCGCCATTCATTGCGATGAAATCACGCAGTTCGGCATTGGAAAAGCCAAGCTTTCCAATTTGTTCATCGAGGCTGACCCGCATGGTCAAAGCCATCGTATCGCCCACGGCGTCGCGCATATCGGACAGCACTTCGCGGGCAAAACGCGAGCGGTTCTCCAGGCTGCCACCATATTCATCGCTGCGCTGGTTGGTGGCGCGGGATAGGAAATGTTGAAAGATTCCAAAGCCATGCGCGCCGTAGAGACAGATCAGATCAAAGCCCGCCAGTTTGGAGCGTTTCGCCGCATTCACGAACCAGCGCCGCAGGTTTTTGATGTCGGTTTTGTCCAAGCCCCGCGCCTGCACCGGATCATTGGTGAAGGTGCGAATGGGGCCGGGCGAGACTGCCATCGGCACCTCCTTGGTGTAAAAATTCGGGCCGTTGATGCCCGAATATGCGAGTTGAATCCCCGCTAGACCGCCGTGGGTTTTCATCGCGGCTGCCATCTTGGCGATGGCCGGAATGTCCTGATCCTCCCATAGCCGCAGCTCAATAAACGGTGTGATTTCAGAGGTATGGTGCATTTCGGTCTGTTCGGTAAAGATCACCCCCCAGCCGCCCTCGGCCTTGATGCCGCGCATCGCCGCTGCGGCAGAGGGGTCGCGGTAGCCAGCACCATTGCAGTGCGGTACCTGATAGAAGCGGTTTTTTGCGATCAACGGACCAATGGCTTGTGGCTGAAACAGAATGTCATAACGAGGGTCGCGCATGGTCCGGCCTTTCGGGTGGGGTCGCAGCACTTTGGCCAGCTTGGATCTGGCATAAAGCACGCGTTGGTGAAGCGTGACTTAGGCTACGCCTTATCTGCTGCGCGGCACTTTCAGATGCAGGCCGGGGGTGGAATCCAGCGTGATCTCGGCGCGGGCGTGGTCGATAAAGGCTTGCACGGTTAACGAAATCCCGGCGCCTTCGGCCAAGGCGAGGCCAAGTTTCATCGGACGCACCGCCCCTGTGAGCGGCACATAGCGCAGGCGGCGGCCATCGGGGGCGGCGTCGGTCAAGGGGCGGATATTGGCGATGGAATAGCCAAAACCATTGGCGACCATCGACTGCATCACGCCCATGTCACGCGTGCGCTCGACGATATTGGGGCGCAGGTTGTTGGCGCTGAAATGTGACAGAAAATAGTCGGACGACAGCGGCAGATCGAGCAGGATCATCGGATATTCCGCCAGATCGCGCGGGGTGACGTGATCGCGCTGTGCAAGCGGGTGATGCAGGGGCATCACCGCGTAGGGCGGCAGCGTAACAAGCGGGACGAAGCTGAGATCAGAGGGAATATCAAGGTCATAGGTAAGTGCGATGTCGAGATTGGCCGAACGCAGGGCGGCGAAGATTTCGACTTGGTTCAGCTCGACTTGGGTGAAATCCACCTCGGGGAAGGCCTGCACAAAGCTGTGGCGCAGTTGCGGCAGAACCATCTGCGCGAAGGTGACGAGGCAGCCGACGGAAAGTGGGCCGCGCACTTTGCCAGTGATCTGATTGGCAAGTTCGTTCAGCTTTCCGGCCTCGGTCAGCACCTGCTTGGCCTGGGCGACGAATTGCTTGCCGCCTTGGGTCAAGGATAGGCCGTGCGCGTGTTTGCGCACGAACAGGGCGAGGCCAAATTCCGCCTCCAGCTGCGAGATCGCGGCGGAGATCGAGGGGCTGGAGACGTTAACCTTTTCCGCCGCAAGCGCGATCGAACCGCTATCGCCGACGGCGACGAGGTATTCCAACTGACGAAGCGTGAAGCGAAGCGGCATCTGGGGCTGTTCCCGGTTTTGGATTAGGGACAGCCTAAGCATATTGCGATACCCGCGGCAAATCTATTCGTCGCCGGGCACACCGTAAGACGGGGCTTGAGTAGGATCTTGCGCGCGCTGAACATAGGCTGCCATCTGCGGGCGGTAAATTTTCCAAGCAATTTCAAGGTCTTGGATCGGGGTGTCGGACCAATCAATCCGCAGGTCGACCAAGGGCCAATCGAGTGTGTCGGCGATTTTCATCCCCGCCGAATGAACCGGGCCAGCCTCACCGCCCGCCGCCAGACCTGCGGTCAAAGCGGCAATCAGGCGGTCGCCGAGATGGCCTTTGGTGGTCTCAAACGCGGTGATCATCGCGGTGGGGATGCTGGGATTGGCGAGTAGATTGCCACCAGCAGCGCAATCTTGGCCTTGGGCTTCGCCCCAGGTGCCGAGGACTTGCGTGCCAGAGTGGATGGCGGTTTTGCCTTGGGTGTCGATCGCCAGAAGTTGTCTGTAATCAATGTGTTGACGGTCCTTGGTGATTTCCGCCAAAGCCTGATCGGCAGGTTCGCCCTTGGCCAATGCGTCCAGCAGCAGCGGGCCCAAAGCCGGGTCGGTGATGTTCTGGCTGGCAACCGCACCCACGCCCGCCCGCACATGCGCGCAGCGGGCGGCGACGGCGGGGGAGGAGGATGCGATCACCATGCCGAATTGTCCGGTTTTGGCACAGCGGGCGATGAGGGAGAAGGTCATATGTCGTCCTTTTGGCCAAGCGCCGGGGGCTTTCCGCCCCCGGACCCCCGAGGATATTTGAGCACAGAGGATGAACCTTGGCGGAAGGTTAATCTGGGATCACAGCGGTCGCGTCAATCTCAACCAGCCAATCAGGGCGCGCGAGCGCCACAACGGTCAGCCCGGTGCAGACCGGATGCACGCCTTTGATATATTCGCCCATCACCCGGTAGACGGGTTCGCGGTGGCGCACGTCGGTCAGATAGACGACAAGTTTGACCAGATGCTCCATCCGCCCGCCGGCTTCTTCGATCATCTGTTTGATATTGCTCATCACTTTATGGGCCTGCTCGGCGGGATCGTGGCTGCCGAGGTTCTCGGCGGTGTCCAGATCCTGCGGGCAGGCGCCGCGGAAATACAATGTGGTGCCGCCACGGGTGGCGACAAGATGGCAGAGGTCGTTGTCGAGGTTCTGCTCAGGGTAGGTGACTTTGGTGTTGAATTTACGGTAGCGGGTGATGGTCATTTTGTCCTGCTGGGTTGGGGCGTTTTCGGGTCAGGCTGGGATGCGGCTGGCGAGGTATTGCGCGAATTCGTAGTTTGGCCGCTCGAGATGCGACAGCGGGCCGGGGGTTCCCATGCCGGACAGCAGGCCGCGATAGACTTTCTCGGTGCAGCCTTTGTCCTCGATATTCACATCATCAAGCAGGGCTTTGACCTTTGCCAGATGCGCCGGGGCTTCTGGGTCGGCCAGCCAATCGGCGCTCATCCCCATGCCGAACAGCACGTTGACGCGACCGGGGCCATCGGGGGTTAGCGACAAATACCAGAAATAGCCCGGCGTGAGGGTGATCAGCAGCGAGGGGTAAATCGCCAGCAGCCAGGTCTTGCGGCGATCATCGCCTTGCAACGTGGTGTTGGCGGGATGGGCGAGGGCGAGGGGAACGGAATCGTTTTTCAGAATCCAGTGATAGTTGAAGGCCTCGGTGCCTTCGGGGCAGGTCATTTCATCCAGCTTTGTCGCGCCGCCAATGGTGCCCGCGTGGCACATCGGCAGGTGGTAGGATTCCATGAAATTTTCGGCCAGAACCTTCCAGTTCGTCGCCCAGTTAAAGCTTTCCTGATACGTCTCGGTATAGGTGGACATATCCAGATTGGGGATCAGATCGCGCACCCCGGCGAGGGCGATTTCGGGATCGGGCGCGTCGGGGTTCAGGCTGACCATGATCCAGCCTTGCCAGACTTGGCAGCGGATCTGTGGCAGCGACAACTGGTCTTTGCAGAAGCCCTCGTTCAGCGTCATCGCCGCGGCCCCGCGCAGAGTGCCGTCGAGATTATAGGTCCAGGCGTGATAGGGGCAGACGATGGCGCGGGTCGTGCCACGGCCTTGCAGCAGCGTGGACATCCGGTGGCGGCAGACGTTGGACATCGCGCGGATTTCACCGTCACGGTCGCGCAGCACGATCACCGGCTCGCCTGCGATCTGCATGGTCAGGTAATCGCCGGGGTTGGCAAGGGTTTCGGCGCGGCCGGCGCAAAGCCATTCCTGCGCGAAGATGTGTTTCTGCTCCTGCGCGAGGAAGGCGTCGCTGGTGTAAAGCGATTTTGGCATCGCATGGGCCTGATTGAACGGCACCGAGACATTGGCGTGCAACGCGGCGGCGGGGGGGAGGCTGTGATGCTGGTTCATGGCGTGCTCGCGGCTGAGGGTGCTCGGGGGTCAGAAGCTGAACTTTGCCCGAAAGCGACGGTGCGAGCCATCAGTGTTTTGCTCAGCTTTGCTTAGGCGGGGCTTAAGCCAATCTGCGGCGTGGCTTTGGGCCTAGCCTAATCAATGCTGCGTGAAATCCTTATTTGCGCTGGGCGGTGGCTGTCTTACAGGATGGGGAACTGCCGATGAGGCCACCCACAGCAAAAGGACGCCGCGATGCCCACCGAACATATTGACACGCTGATCATTGGCGGCGGGCAGGCCGGGCTTGCGATGAGCGCGCAGTTGCGGGAGCGCGGGGTGCCGCATCTGGTGCTGGAGCGGCACCGGATTGCCGAACGGTGGCGCACGGAACGTTGGGATTCGCTGGTGGCGAATGGCCCGGCTTGGCACGACCGCTTTCCGATCCTGACCTTTGACGAGATCGACCCGGATGCTTTCGCGCCGAAAGAGCAGATTGCGGCGTATTTTGAGGCGGTGGCCGAGAAGATCGCAGCGCCGATCCGTTGTGGGGTTGAGGTGACTTCGCTTGAGCCTTCGAGCGCGGGGTTTGTGGCTGAGACTTCGGCGGGGCGGGTTGAGGCTCGCAATGTGGTGGTGGCGACGGGGCCGTTTCAGAAGCCGTTGATCCCAACTTTGGTGCCGGAAAGCGCCGGCATCGTGCAGATGCATTCCAACGCCTACCGCAATCCGGGGCAGTTGCCGGAGGGCGCGGTGCTGGTGGTGGGCGCGGGGTCTTCGGGCGCGCAGATCGCTGATGAATTGATGCGGGCGGGGAAGAAGGTTTATCTGTCGGTCGGGCCGCATGACCGCCCGCCGCGCGCCTACCGGGGTAAGGATTTTGTCTGGTGGTTGGGGGTGCTGGGGCAGTGGGACGCGCGCGCGAAAGAGCCGGGGACCGAGCATGTCACGATCGCGGTATCGGGGGCGCGGGGCGGGCATACGGTGGATTTCCGGCGATTGGCGGCGGGGGGGATGACCTTGCTGGGCCGGGTTGGTGAATATCGCGACGGGGTGTTGCAGGTGGGCGGCGATCTGGGCGCGAATATTCGGCGGGGCGATGAGAATTATCTCGCGACGCTGGATCTGGCGGACGCTTACGCGGCGACTGAGGGGTTGGATCTGCCTTTGGAGCCGGAGGCGCGGCTGATTGGGCCGGACCCGGACTGTGTGAGCAATCCGATTTTGGCGCTGGATTTGCAGGCGGCGGGGATTTCGTCGATCATTTGGGCGACCGGGTTTGGCTTGGATTATGGTTGGTTGAAGCTGGATGCGTTCGATGAAAAGGGCAGGCCTGCGCATGATCGCGGGGTGGCAGGGGTTCCGGGATTGTATTTTCTGGGGCTGCCCTGGCTGTCGCGGCGGGCTTCTCCGTTCATTTGGGGGGTCTGGCATGATGCGGATTATTTGGCGGGGCATATCGCGGCAAGGTAGTGTCCACGCGTGGACAGAAAGCGCCGCAAGTGAAATCAATCACTTGCGGCGTGTCGTTCAGGATTTGTTAAGCTGTAGGCGTTTGATATGACATCGGGCGGGCTGTCTGGCGCGTTTGCTGGGGCGGGCGTCACAATAGGCGTGGCGGGCGGGGCAACGGGTTTGATCGCCTTATCCAGAAACGCCTTGCCCAGCGGGCTTTGCGCGAAAGCCTCGACCGACGCGGCCAGATGCGTGCCGCCTTTTGAGGTAAACAGATCCATCACCGAACTCATCCCCTCAGCGGGATTTCCGGTATTGGCGATCACCTTGACATCGGCGCTTTGCAGCGCGCGGGCCTGTTCGCCACCGACGACAATATAGCCTTTGATGCCCTCGATCGTCATCAGATATTGCTGGTAGCTGGCATTCTCGCCGATCTCTTTGGCCAGCACGATTTGCGCCTCAACCGGGGCGAGTTGCATGGCTTTTTCGGCGGCGGCGCGGGCCTCGCCCAAGGCCTGAATACCCTCGGCTTCGCGCTGTTGGGCGGCGAGATTGCCCTCGGCGATGATCACCGTGGTTTGCTTGTCTTGCTCGGCGGCGACGACCTGTTTGTCGCGCTCAATCTCGGCGCGGCGGACCTCATCGACGCGGGTGACGGCCATGTGACGCTCGCGGGTTTCCTTTTCTTGGGTCAGAATTTCCTGCCGCGCCTGTTCCTACGCGATGCCGACCGCCTTTTGCTTTTCGGCGGTCTTCTCGCCCACCGCGCGCTCGGCTTCCTGCTTGCGCATGTCAATCTCGCGCTGCGCTTCAATCTCAGCAGTTTCTGCGGCGCGCTTGTTTTCGGCCACTTCGCGGCGGCTTTCCATCTCGATATGCGAGATTTTCTTCGCCATGATATTCGAGATCACTTTTGAACCGCTGGCGTCGCGAATATCCATCAACTCTATAGACTTGACGGGTTCAACGCCCCATTGCTTGAGCTGCTCGATCACTTCAGAGGTAAACGCCGCGCCGAATTTGGAGCGTTCCAGCATGATGGCGTCGATCTTGTCCGAGGCCAGCACTTTGCGCACAGCGCCTTGCACGATCTGCATCAACTGCTCTTTCAAAGCCGCAATGGAATCAACGCGCTGCGCGGCTAACGCGGTGTCGGCGATGCGGAAAAACGAGGTGACATGCACCATGAACGGCACGCGTCGGTGTCATAAGCTTCATAATCCTCCAGCGTCAGATCGAAGTTGCTGACCGGCAGTTGGATCACATTGACGCCAAAGCGCGGAATCCACGACGGCCACGCGTAATAGACGTTTCCGGCATCGAGGTTGGTGCCATAGGGCGTGGTGGCGCGGCCGCGTTGGATGATGTGCACGACATTGGTGCTGACCACGCGGCGAAACAGGATTGCCAGCAGGAGGGCAAGTACGACCAGCGCCACGGGGGCGAGGATCAAAGGCAATAGCGGCATAGCAATCTCCTGAATTGAATGGCCGGAGTTTGCGATGGATCGGGTTAAAATACAATCAAGGCGGAGGGGGAGTTTTGCGCGGGTTAAGTCACCATCGCGCGTTGCTCGGACAGGCCCATGGAGATGACGAGAGGGTTTTGGGCTTGGCGGGTTTGGAAATCTTGTTTGCTGACAAGGTGTTGGTGGTTGGCTAGGATCAGGCTTTGCGCGACCGCGCCGCCCAAAGTGGTGCCGGGGCCCGCGATGATGAACAGATCGGGGGCAAATTCGCGGGCGGCGGTGCGGATGGCGGCGGTGAAATCGTAGGGTTCGGTGACTTGGTGGCCGAGGGTGTAGGCGTGGAGTTGGTCGGTTTTGGTGGCGCCGGGCCACCAGATGCTGCCGCGCCCGTCGATCAGCGGTTTTTGGGGCTGTTGGAAGAGGGCTGCGCGGAGTTGGGCGCGGCCTTGCGCGGCGACTGGCGCTTGCAGGACGGTGTGGAAGGCCGCGTGGTTGGCAAGGCGCATAGGGAAGCGGGATTGTTCGGGCGGGACGGCGGATTCGAAGGCTTTTAAGCCCGCTTCGTTGCCTGCGAGGACGAGCATTCCGCCGAGGTCGATGGAGAGGGTGAGGGTGTGGTCGGGGCGGGTGTTGATTTCGGCAGCTAGGCGCAACAGTTCGGCTTTGCGGGCGGGGTTCGGGAGCCAGTTTTCGGTTAGGAACGGATGGATGATCTGGCCGCCGATCAGGCTTTGCTGCATCAGCGTGCCCATGGTGTTGACGACCTCGAAGCCGTTCTCGGGGGTGAGCGCGCCTGCGCAGGCGAGGGCGGAATACCAGCCCATGGAATTGCCGGTAACGGCTGTGATTTCAATGTCTTTTAGGGAAAGCGCATCGCCCAGAGTGCAGGCATAGATCAGGGCGGAGGCGTTGTCGCCTCGGGTGTGTTTTGACACCGAGTA
Organism: Cypionkella sp. PAMC25878; assembly: GCF_058135695.1. Lineage (NCBI taxonomy): Bacteria > Pseudomonadati > Pseudomonadota > Alphaproteobacteria > Rhodobacterales > Paracoccaceae > Cypionkella > Cypionkella sp. PAMC25878. The sequence goes on from NZ_CM176871.1 coordinate 2,620,415, forward strand.
GGTGGCGGCGCTATCGAGCGCGGTCAGGGTTTCTTGGTTCAAGGCGCTGCGGCGGGCGTCGAAATGCGCCAGCAGCTTAGCGTCGGGGAAGCGGGTAAGGCTGCCCAATTCGGTCTTGGTATAGGTGCCACGGCCGGGGCAGATCAGGACGGCTGTTCTCATTTGCAAAGCTCCACGGCGGCGGCGGTTATCGAGGCGGCGGAGGGCATCGTGGCGGCATAGGCGGGGCCGGTGGCGATGAAGCTGTCTTGTGCCGTCAGGCGGGCGAGGTTGGTGGGTGGGCCTTCGTGGAACAGCGCCATCAGGGCCTCGGCGACGCCGCCAGAGTGGCGGGTTTCATCGACGATCAGGATGTTTTTGCAACCTTTGGTGGCGGCGAGCAGGGCTTCGATGGGGAGGGGGGAAAGCCAGCGGGTATCAATGATGCGGGTCTTGATGCCAGCGGCCTCGATCTGCAGAAGCGCTTGATGTGACAAGTAATTACCATTGCCGAAGGTGACGATGGCGAGGTCGGTGCCGTCGCCGTGGATACCTACCTCGCCGAAGGGAATGGTCTGGTCGGGGGCGGGGTAGCGCTGCATCCATGCGCCGTCTTTATCGGCGTGCAGATCGCGCATTGGATAGAGCGCGATGGGTTCGAGGAAGACGACGAGGCGCTGTTCTTCGCGGGCAAGGCGGGCACATTCACGCAGCATTTTGGCGGCATCGGCTCCGTTGGAGGGCACCGCTAGGATCAGGCCGGGGATGTCACGCAGCACGGCCACCGAATTGTCATTGTGGAAATGGCCGCCGAAGCCCTTTTGATAGCCAAGCCCCGCGATGCGCAGCACCATTGGGTTGCTGTATTGGCCGTTGGAGAAGAACGGCAGGGTGGCGGCCTCACCCCGAAGCTGGTCTTCGGCGTTGTGCAGATAGGCGAGGAACTGGATTTCTGGAAACGGGATGAAGCCGTTTTGCGCCATGCCGATGGCAAGGCCAAGGATGCTTTGTTCATCCAGCAGGGTGTCGATCATCCGGGCGGGGCCGAAGCGCTGGGTCAGCTTTTGGGTCACGCCGTAAACGCCGCCTTTGCGGCCGACATCCTCGCCCATCATCACGATTTCAGGGTGGGTGAGCATCAGATCGGTCAGCGCCCAGTTGATCAGGCGCGACATGATTTGCGGCTCGTCCATCTGTTTGAGGTCGCCTCCGAAAGCCGTGGCGCGGGCGTCGGGGTTGGGGCCGTTGCTGGGCTTGCAGGGGCGGTGCGGCGGGATGATGGCGGCCATCACTTCCGTAGCGGTTTTCAGATGCGGGCGGGTGGTAGCCTCGGCTGCGATACGGGTGATGCGCTGGGCGGTCTCGTTATAGATTTCAAGGGCTTGAGCGGCGGGCATGGCGCTTGCTTGGTCGAGTTGGCGGACCATATGCAGCAGGGGGTCATGGGCTTCCTCGGCCTCGACCTCCTCGCGCGGCAGATAGGTGGTGGGCATATCGGCTCCGGCGTGGCCGTAGAGGCGGATGGTTTTCAGGTGCAGGAAGGCGGGTTTGCGGCGGGTGCGGACGTAAGCGGCGGCTTCTTGGGCGACGCGGTACGTCTCGTAAATATCAAGGCCATTGGCGTGAAAATACTTCAGGCCGGGGCGGTGTTTGAAGCTGTTGGCGATCCAGCCGGTGGGGGTTTTGGTGGAAATGCCGATGCCGTTGTCCTCGCAGACGAACAGCAGGGGGAGGGGGAGGCTTTGGTAGGAGGTCCAGCCTGCGGCGTTGAAGGCGCCTTGGGCGGTGGAATGGTTGGCGGAGGCATCGCCGAAGCTGCAATAGACGATGGCATCATCGGGAAGCTGCGCATGCTCGGGGCGGTTTTTCTTGGCAGCGCCAATGGCATAGGCGGCGCCGACGGCTTTAGGCAAATGCGAGGCGATGGTGGAGGTTTGCGGGGGAATGTTCAAAGATTTGCTGCCCAGAACCTTGTGCCGCCCGCCGGAAATTGGATCATCTGACGAAGCGGCAAAGCTGAGCAGCATGTCATAGGCGATGGTTTGGCCCGGCACTTGCCCCGCGCGGGCGATCTGGAAGGCGGCATCGCGGTAGTGCAGGAAGGCCATGTCGGTGGGGCGCAAGGCGAGGGCAACCGCCGCCAGCCCCTCATGCCCCGACGAGCCGATGGTGTAAAACCCGGTGCCTGCACGCTGCATCTCGCGCGAAGTGCGATCCAGCGCGCGGGAGGTGCAGGCGGCGCGGTAAATGGCCACGGCATCTTCGGAGGTGAGGGGGCCAGTGGCAGGATTGCCGGGCGGAAAATCGCGGGCAGCCACCCGGCGCAGGAAGTTTTCGTGAACGATGACAGAGCGGCCCATATTTCCCCCATTTTGCCCAATGTTTAGCCGATTGTCGGCGGGGGAGGAAACGAGAAGAAGGCATGGGGCTATGTGGAAACGGCATAGATCCGCTCTGGCCTTATCGGCCCTTGCGGTCTGGACATAAGAGGAAGCCGGATGATCCCGGATTATGGCGCGAAATCTGACCGCACGGGGCGGTCTAGCAAAGTGAGGTTCGGCCATGCAAGGCTATACAAACGCCAATGACATTTCTGCGGTGGTGGCCGCCGACAAGGCGCATGTCTGGCACCATCTGAGCCAGCACAAGGGCTACGAGAGCCCTGATGTTGACCCTCGGATCATCGTTGAGGGCAAGGGTCTGCGGGTCTGGGATGCGCGCGGCAAGGAATATATCGACGCGGTGTCTGGCGCGGTCTGGACAGTGAACGTCGGCTACGGGCGTGAAAGCATCGCCAATGCGGTGCGCGATACCTTGTTGAAAATGAACTATTTTGCCGGGGTTGGCGGATCTATTCCGGGGGCTTTGTTTGCCGAACGGCTGATTTCGAAGATGCCGGGGCTAAGCCGGGTCTATTATTCGAACTCGGGGTCCGAGGCGAATGAGAAGGTCTATAAGATGGTGCGCCAGATCGCGCACAAGCATCACGGCGGCAAGAAGTGGAAGATCCTGTACCGCGAGCGGGATTACCACGGCACCACGATTGGCACGCTTGCCACCAGCGGCCAGTTGGAGCGGGCGGCGCAGTATGGGCCTTACCCGGATGGCTTCGTGATGGTGCCGCACTGCTTGGAGTATCGCAAGCAATGGGATGTTGAGAACTACGGCGAGCGCGCGGCGGATGCGATTGAGGAAGTCATTCTGCGTGAAGGCGCGGATACCATTGGTGCGCTGGTGCTGGAGCCTGTGACCGCAGGTGGTGGTGTGATCACGCCTCCGACCGGGTATTGGGAGCGGGTTCAGGAAATCTGCAAGAAATACAATATCTTGCTGCATATTGATGAAGTGGTTTGTGGCGTCGGCCGCACCGGGACGTGGTTTGGCTATCAGCACTACGGCATCAAGCCGGATTTCGTGACGATGGCAAAGGGCGTGGCCTCGGGCTATGCGGCGATTTCTTGCACGGTGACCACCGAAGCGGTGTTCGACATGTTCAAGGATGCTGGCGATCATATGTCGTATTTCCGCGATATCTCGACCTTTGGCGGGTGCACGGCGGGGCCAGCGGCAGCGCTGGAAAACATGCGGATCATCGAAGATGAGGGGCTGCTCGACAACACCCTGAAGATGGGTGCGCGGGTGATGGATAACCTTAACGCTTTGATGGAAAAGCACAAAGTTATCGGCGATGTGCGTGGCAAAGGGCTGTTCTGCGGTGCGGAATTGGTGGCGGATCGTGTCACCAAAGAACCGATGGATGAGAAAAAGGTCGCCGCTGTGGTCGCCGCCTGCAACGCGCAGGGCGTGATCATCGGCATGACCAACCGCTCGATCCCCGGTCTGAACAACACGCTTTGCCTGTCGCCTGCGCTGATCGCCACGCCGGATGACATTGATCAGATCACTGGGGCGATTGATAACGCGCTGACGACGGTGTTTGGTTAAATTAACATCCTTGCAGCCGGGGCATCATTAGTCCCGGCTGCGCAGGACCCTTGCTAGCACGGAGCCTGCGTAAATGAGCAGGATGAGTGGGAGCAAAGGTGCCACGACCAAGAACCTTACAAGGATCTCAGGCCCCAAGGGTCCGTTACAGGTGCTTAACGTATTCAAGACGCTTCCGTCGCACAGCAGTTCCGGCAGCGATATCATGATGAGCGCAAAGAACCACAGGACCACAAGTGCAGACGTGAGTTTCTTGATGGTCGGTGAGCCACGCCATAGCGCCTCTGCCCAAAGCATGAGCGGCAAAATGCCAAGCACAGCAATCGCGACAACTGTCGCACCAAAATCTTGCATCGTAGGGAAAGTCCTTCTTTGAACGATAGTACAGCATGGGTGCGGAAAGTTTCCAACTTTCATAGTTAATTGAAGGGCTGCCTTGTTTGATTTCAAGCGGGGCGGTGGTTGACTTGCGGGGCGTAACTGCGACTTATAAGTCCAGAAATCCGCAGCCATGAGGCCAGAATGTCGATCCCCGCCGAAGCTTTCGTGCTGCCGCCCGCTGCGCGCGGTACGTTGCAGCAACGCATCCGGCAGATGGTGACGGAAGGGGTGTTGTCGGGGCGGTTTCGCGCCGGGCAGAAGATGCCGTCGTCGCGGGGGCTGGCCGAGCATCTGGGCATCAGCCGGATCACGGTGACGTTGTCTTATGCGGAACTGGTTAGCGCGGATTATCTGATGGCGCGGGGGCGGTCGGGGTATTTCATCTCTGAGAATGCCCCGCGCGCGCCGGAGTTGCAGGCGCGGGCTCCGCGTGCCGAGGGCGTGGATTTCGCAGCCATGACAGGCGGGCGGTTTTCGCGGTTGGCGACGGTTAAGCGGCCCCTTGATTGGGAGAATTATCCGTTTCCGTTCATTTATGGTCAGGCCGATGCCAGTTTGTTTGATCATCAGAACTGGCGTTTGTGCGCGTTGCGGGCGCTGGGACGGAAGGATTTCGCCGCGCTGACCTCTGATATGTATGACCGCGATGATCCGTTGTTGATCGAGCATTTGCTGCGCTCGATCCTGCCGCGACGCGGGATTGCGGCGCGCGAGGATGAGGTGTTGCTGACGATGGGCGCGCAGAATGCTTTGTGGATCACCACGGCGGTTCTGCTCGGCGCTGGGCGGCGGGCGGTGGTGGAGAATCCGGGCTATTCGGGGCTGCGCGGGGTGCTGGAGCCTTCGGGGACGGAAGTGATCTCGGTCGATGTCGATGCTGATGGGCTGCCGCCGGATCGGTTGCCTGCGGGGGTGGATGTGGTGTTTACCACCGCCAGCCATCAATGCCCGACCAATGCGACCATGCCGTTGGAGCGGCGGCTGGCGCTGTTGGAGGCGGCGTCGCGCGAGGATTTTGTGATTGTGGAGGACGATTACGAGTTTGAGATGTCTTTCCTCAAACCCGTGTCGCCCGCGCTAAAGTCTTTGGATAGCGAGGGGCGGGTGATCTATGCGGGGTCGTTCAGCAAGTCGGTGTTTCCGGGGATGCGGTTGGGCTATCTGGTGGGGCCTGCGAGTTTTATCCGCGAGGCGCGGGCGTTGCGGTTGATGATGCTGCGGCATCCGCCGGGGCATATTCAGCGGACGGTGGCGTATTTTCTAAGCCTTGGGCATTATGATGCACTGATCAATCGGATGCGGAACGCGTATCGGCGCCGTCGGCAGGTGATGGAGGAGGCGATCCGCGACAATGGCTTGACGGTGGCCGGGCAGGGCGGCTTTGGCGGATCGAGTTTTTGGATGCGAGCCCCTGCGGGGGTGGATACGGAAGCGTTGGCTGAGGGATTGCGGGCGGAAGGCGTGTTGATCGAGCCGGGGCGGGCATTTTTTGACCCCGCGCAGGCGCCGCGGAATTTCTATCGGCTGGGGTATTCCTCGATTTCGCCCGCGAAGATCCCGGAGGGGATTGCGCGGATTGGGCGGGCGATCCGGGGGGCGTGAGGGAGTGTCCGCGCGTGGACATGAATTTTAATCTAGGTTTGGCAATGGCTTAATCTGTCATCTTCAGGATTTGCTAAGAGATTGCGCCCGCCGTGTTATCTGGACTTACCACGGTCTTCCTTCTGGCCCTAAGGCGGGATTGGACGGAGGGATAGAACGAGCTTAACCACAGAATTTCAGGAGATGCGCGATGCGGATGACCACGGAAGAAGCTTTTGTCAAAGTGCTGCAAATGCATGGCATTGAGCACGCGTTTGGGATCATCGGCTCGGCGTTCATGCCGATCTCGGATTTGTTTCCGCGTGCGGGCATTACGTTCTGGGACTGCGCACATGAAGGTTCGGGCGGGATGATGGCGGATGGCTACACCCGTGCGACCGGCAAGATGAGCATGATGATCGCGCAGAACGGGCCGGGGATTACCAACTTCGTCACGGCGGTGAAAACCGCCTATTGGAACCACACGCCGCTGTTGTTGGTCACGCCACAGGCGGCGAATAAGACGATCGGGATGGGGGGATTCCAAGAGGTTGAGCAGATGGCTTTGTTCGCCGATATGGTCGCCTATCAGGAAGAAGTGCGCGATCCGAGCCGGGTGGCAGAGGTGCTGAACCGGGTGATCATCAATGCCAAGCGGGCGAGTGCGCCTGCGCAGATCAACATGCCGCGCGATTACTGGACGCAGGTGATCGACATTGACCTGCCCGCGATTGTCGAATTTGAGCGGCCTTCGGGCGGCGAGGCGGCGATTGCGGCTGCGGCGGAATTGCTGTCATCGGCGAAGTTTCCGGTGATCTTGAATGGGGCTGGTGTGGTTTTGGGCGGGGCAATTCCTGCGAGCATGGCGCTGGCCGAAAGGTTGGATGCGCCGGTCTGTGTGGGCTATCAGCACAACGATGCATTTCCAGGCAGCCACCCGCTGTTTGCCGGGCCTTTGGGCTACAATGGCAGCAAGGCGGCAATGGAGTTGATTTCTGCTGCGGATGTGGTATTCTGCTTGGGTACCCGATTGAACCCGTTCTCAACGCTTCCCGGATACGCGCTGGACTATTGGCCTAAACAGGCCAAGATCATCCAAGTCGATATTAACCCTGATCGGATCGGGTTAACGAAGAAGGTGACTGTTGGCATTGTCGGCGACTCGAAAAAGGTCGCCGAGGCGGTTTTGGCGCGATTGGCCTCTACCGCCGGTGACCATGCGCGCAGCGAACGTAAAGCCAAGATCGCACAGACCAAATCGGCATGGGCGCAGGCTTTGTCCTCGATGGACCATGAGGAAGACGACGCGGGCACCACATGGAATCAGCGCGCACGGGCGGATAAGCCAGAGTGGATGAGCCCCCGGATGGCGTGGCGGGCGATTCAGGCGGCTTTGCCGAAAGAGGCAATTATTTCTTCCGACATTGGCAATAACTGCGCGATTGGTAATGCCTATCCGACGTTTGAGGCGGGGCGGAAGTATCTGGCTCCGGGCCTGTTCGGGCCTTGCGGTTATGGCCTGCCTGCGGTTGTGGGGGCGAAAATCGGTTGCCCGGATGTGCCGGTGGTCGGGTTCTCGGGCGATGGCGCCTTTGGCATTGCGGTGACGGAATTGACCGCGATTGGCCGGGGCGAGTGGCCTGCGATCACCCAAGTGGTGTTCCGCAACTATCAATGGGGCGCGGAGAAGCGCAACTCGACCTTGTGGTATGACGACAACTTTGTCGGCACCGAATTGGATACGCAGGTGTCTTATGCAGGCATTGCAAAGGCTTGCGGGCTGCAAGGTGTGGTGGCACGGACGATGGACGAGCTGACGGCGGCACTGCGGCAAGCGATCATCGACCAGAAGGCGGGCAAAACCACGTTAATTGAGGCGATGATCAATCAGGAGTTGGGCGAGCCGTTCCGCCGCGATGCGATGAAGAAACCCGTGGCGGTGGCGGGGATTGATGCGGCTGATATGCGCCAGCAGGTTGTTTGATGCCGTTTGATCTGGGGCTGGGCGCAAGCATCTGGATGGCGGTGGCGATTTTGGTCGCGGCCTTCATCCGGGGCTATTCCGGCTTTGGCTATTCGGCGATGGTGATTGCGGCCTCTGGCGTGGTCACCAATCCGCTGCATTTCGTGGCGGTGGTGGTGATCCTGGAGACGGCGATGAGCCTGCAAGCCGCGCGGGGGATCGGCGGCGATGTCGATTGGCGCAGGGTTTGGCTGATGATGGCGGGGGCAGCGGTTGGCCTGCCGCTGGGCTTGTGGGCGCTGACGGGGATCAGCGAGGAAGCGGCGCGGGCGGCGATCTCGGTCTATATTCTGGTGATGTGTGGGGTGTTGCTGGCAGGTTGGCGGCTGCGCGCGGAGGTGCGGGGGGCGGGCAATCTGGCAGCGGGGGTGGTCTCGGGTCTGGCCAATGCGCCGGGGATGGGCGGCTTGCCGATTGCGGCTTTCTTTGCCGCGCAGCCGATGCAAGCGGCGACGTTTCGCGCCACATTGATCGCGTTTTTCCCGCTGCTCGATCTCTATTCAGGGCCTTTGTATTGGTGGCATGGGCTGGTGACGTGGGACACGCTTTGGGCGGCGCTGGCGGCCTTGCCGCTGACGTTCTTGGGCAACTGGCTGGGATCACGGCATTTTCTGAACACCGATCCGCAGGATTTCCGCCGCTTTGCGATTTTGCTGCTGGGCGGGCTGGCGGTGATGGGGCTGATCAAGGCGGTGCTGTAAGATGTTGCTGGTGGTCAATGCCGGGTCATCCTCGGTCAAGCTGGCGGTGTTTGACGCGGATTTGCGCGAGGTTCTGGCGGGGTCGGTGACCGAGATTGGCGGGGCGGGACGGCTGAAAGTCGGCACTGTCGATCAGGATTGTGCGGCGGTTGATCACCAAGCGGCTTTGGCGCTGGCGTTCAAGGCGATGGCAGCGCAGGGCATTGGTTTGGGTGATCTGACGGCGGCGGCGCATCGGGTGGTGCATGGCGGTGAGGCTTTGGTGCGGCCGATGCGGGTGACAGATGCGGTGATTGCGGGGATTGCGGCTTGTGTGCCGCTGGCCCCGCTGCACAACCCTGGCAATCTGACGGCCATTCGGGCGCTGCAGGCACTGGCCTCCGATCTGCCGCAGTTTGTCAGCTTTGACACTGCATTTCATGCCAGCAACCCGGCGGTGGCGGTGACTTATGCGCTGCCTGTGGCAGAGCGGGCGCGCGGGCTGCGGCGCTATGGCTTTCACGGCATCAGTTACGGCGGTCTGGTGCGGCATTTGCAGGGCTTGGGCGCTTTGCCCGAGCGGTTGCTGGCGCTGCATCTGGGCAATGGCGCGTCGCTTTGTGCGATCCGGGGCGGCGTGTCGGTGGCAACGACGATGGGCTATTCGCCGCTGGACGGCATCACCATGGGCACGCGGACGGGCGGCATAGACGGCAATGCAGTGTTGCGGCTGGCGGAGCTGCACGGGATCGCGGGCGCGGGGCAGATTTTGAACCGCGAGAGTGGGTTGCTGGGCCTTGGCGGGTATAGCGACATGCGGGCGTTGCACGCGGCGGGCACGCCAGAGGCGGCGTTTGCGGTCGAGCATTTCTGCTATTGGGCGGTGCGGCACGCGGGCAGCATGATTGCGGCGATGGGCGGGCTCGATGCCATCGCCTTCACCGGTGGCATTGGCGAGAATGACGCGATGGTGCGTGGGCGGATTGTGCGCGGTTTGGCATGGGCCGGGGATGCTCCCGTGCATATCGTGGAGGCTGAGGAAGAACGCTCGATTGCGGTCGAGGCCTTGGCGCTGCTGCGGTCTGGTGCGTAACCACATGGGGGCGTGGGTTTTTCCGGTTTTACGATGGCGGGGCGGAGGTTTTTCCGAGATTGCGGCGAATGTCGTGACCCTGTGTCGCAATCGGGCTTGTTTGGTGGAAAACTTCCGTCCAGATTGACGGTAGACGCTTGGGGGGAAGATGACTGTTCAGCCGAAGATTGACACCTCGCCCCCGGTTTCGGACGAAATCCGCAAGACCACCTGCTATATGTGCGCCTGCCGCTGCGGCATCAATGTGCATCTGAAGGAGGGCCGCGTCAGCTATATCGAGGGCAATCGCGACCATCCGATCAACAAGGGCGTGCTTTGTGCCAAGGGTGCGTCGGGGATCATGCAGGTGACGGCGCCGTCGCGGTTGCGCGCGCCTTTGCGCCGCGTCGGGCCGCGTGGATCGGGGGCGTTTGAGGAGATTTCCTGGGACGAGGCTTTGGCTTTGGCAGTGTCCTGGATGAAGCCGTTGCGCGAAACAGCCCCCGAGAAGCTGGCGTTTTTCACCGGGCGCGATCAGTCGCAAAGCTTTACCGGCTGGTGGGCGCAGGCGTTTGGCACGCCAAATTACGCGGCCCACGGTGGGTTTTGTTCGGTGAACATGGCGGCGGGCGGGATTTACACTATCGGCGGCGCGTTCTGGGAATTTGGCGCGCCAGATTGGGAGCGCACCAAGCTGTTCGTGCTGTTCGGTGTGGCGGAAGATCACGATAGCAACCCAATCAAGATCGGTCTGGGCAAGTTGAAAGAACGCGGAGCCCGCGTGATCGGCGTTAACCCCATTCGCACCGGCTATAATGCGGTCGCCGATGACTGGCTGGGCATCACTCCCGGCACCGATGGGCTGTTGATCCTGTCGCTGATCCACTGTCTGCTTGCGGCTGGCAAGGTCGATCTGGAGTATCTGGCGCGCTACACCAATGCGCCGTTGCTGGTGGTGGAGGATGGCCCGGAAAAGGGGCTGATCGCGAAGAATGCCGAAAGCCAACCCTTTGTGATTGATCGCAGAACCGGCGCGTCAGCGCCTTGGGACGGCAAGGGCGTGCAGCCCGATCTGGGTGCCAGCTATCAGGGCAATCGCACAGTGTTTCAGCATATGGCGGAGAAATATCTGTCGGATGACTACGCGCCCGAAGCGGTGGCCGCGCGCTGCGGTATTGCGGCGGATCGCATCCGGGCTTTGGCCGCCGAACTGGCGCATGTGGCGTTTGATCAGGCGATTGAGATTAAGCAATCCTGGACCGATTTCCGCGGCGATTTCCACGAAACGATGCCGGGGCGGCCTGTGTCTTTCCACGCCATGCGCGGGATTTCGGCGCATTCTAACGGCTTTCAAACCGCCCGCGCTTTGCATCTGTTGCAGATCGTTCTTGGCACGGTGGAAGTGCCAGGCGGATACCGTCTGAAGCCGCCCTATCCAAAACCGATGGAGGCGCATCCGACGCCGCATTTTGTCACCGCCCCCGGAAAGCCGCTGTCAGGGCCGCACTTAGGCTATGTGCGCGGGCCGGAAAATCTGGCGTTGAAGGAAGACGGCTCGCCGGTACGGATTGATAAGGCGTTTACGTGGGAGAACCCTTTTTCGGCGCATGGGTTGATGCATATGCTGATCCCGAATGCCCATGCCGGCGATCCGTATCGCATTGATACACTGTTTCTCTATATGGCCAATATGGCGTGGAATTCTTCGATGAATTCGGCTAAGGTCATGGAAATGTTGACAGATAAAACGCCGGATGGCGAATATGTCATCCCCCGCATCATCTATTCTGACGCCTATGCCAGCGAAATGGTGGCCTATGCCGACCTGATCCTGCCCGATACCACCTATCTGGAACGGCACGATTGCATTTCGCTGCTCGACCGCCCGATTTCCGAACCGGATGCGGCGGGCGATAGTATTCGCTGGCCGGTGGTGGAGCCCGACCGCGATGTGCGGCCGTTCCAGTCGGTGTTGCTGGATCTGGGCGCGCGGCTGGGGCTGGCGCCGATGGTTAAGGAAGATGGCACGCCGAAGTACAAGGACTACGCCGATTACATCGTGAACCACATTCGCCGCCCCGGCGTCGGGCCGCTGATCGGCTTTCGCGGCGATGGCACGGCAGAGGGGCGCGGCGATGCCAACCCCGACCAACTGGCGCGCTACATCGAAAATGGCGGGTTTTATCAAGCCCATGTGCCGGAGGAGGGGGCCTTCTACAAGCCGTGGAACATGGCCTATCAGGACTGGGCGGTGAAAACCTCGTTTTACGAGTCTCCGCAGCCCTATCTGTTCTCAATCTGGTCGGAGCCTATGCGCAAATTCCAGATGGCCGCCGAGGGGCTGGGGGCGATTCAGCCGCCCGATCATCTGCGCGCGCGGCTGAAACAAGCGATGGAGCCGCTGCCGATCTGGTATCCGCCGTTTGGCGATCTGGAGGCCACTGGCTGGGGCTACCCGATCCACGCGATCACGCAGCGCCCGATGGATATGTATCATTCCTGGGGCAGTCAGAACGCGTGGCTGCGGCAAATTCGGGGCACGAATTTTCTCTATCTGCCGACGAAAATCTGGGTTGAGCAAGGCTTTGCCGAGGGCGATTATGCAAGGGTGATCTCGCCCAATGGCGGCATCACAGTGCCTGTCGCGCATATGGCGGCACTGAACGAGCACACGGTCTGGACGTGGAATGCGATTGGCAAACGCAAGGGCGCTTGGGCGTTGGACGCGGGTGCCTCCGAGGCCACGACGGGGTTTTTGCTGAACCATTTGATTTCCGAACTTTTGCCGGACAAGGGCGATGGTGCGCGGCTGTCGAACTCTGATCCGGTGACGGGACAGGCCGCGTGGTTCGATTTGCGGGTGCGGATTGAGCGGGTTGGCGCAAAGACGCAATCTGAACCAAGCTTCGCGCCGATCCCGCGCGTGGTGCCGCAAGGGGGGGAGCGCGCATGACCAGTTTACCCGTTTCGACAGAAAAGCGGCTGGGTCTGGCAATCGATCTGGACACTTGCGTCGGATGTCAGGCTTGCGTGACGGCTTGCAAGGGCTGGAACGATCAGGGCTATGGCGTGCCTTTGTCAGATCAAAATCCTTATGGTGCAGAGCCTTCCGGGGTATTTTTAAATCGGGTTCACAGCTATGCCGTGCAACCTATTGATGGCGCTGCACAAACGATCAATTTCCCGCGTTCCTGCCTGCATTGCGAAGATGCGCCCTGCGTCACGGTTTGCCCGACCGGGGCGAGCTATAAGCGCAGCGAAGATGGCATCGTGTTGGTAAATGAGGATGCCTGCATCGGCTGCGGCCTGTGCGCTTGGGCCTGCCCTTATGGCGCGCGCGAGATGGACGCGGCAGCGGGGGTGATGAAGAAATGCACGCTCTGCGTGGACCGGATTTACAATGAAAACCTGCCCGAGGAAGACCGCGAGCCCGCCTGCGTGCGCGGCTGCCCGACAGGCGCGCGGCATTTTGGCGATTTTGCTGACCCGGATAGCAAGGTCAGCCGGTTGAGTGCCGCGCGCGGGGGCTATGCTTTGATGCCCGATCTGGGGACCAAACCGGTTAACCGCTATCTGCCGCCACGTAAGAAGGATGTGCGGCAGGATGCCAGCATTCTGGCACCTCTGTTGGACATTAAGGCCAGTGGTTTTGCCGGATGGCTTGACCGCGTGTTGGGGAAGATCTGATGCATCCGGCACCTTCGGTTATTGTGTTTTCGGTGCTGTCGGGGGCAGGGTTTGGACTGCTGTTCTACCTTGGGTTTGGCTTTGCACATCCGTCCGGGCTCATGGCCTTTCTGTGGTGGGGCTTGGGCTATAGCCTTGCGGTGATTGGTCTTTTGGCCTCGACCTTCCATTTGGGCAATCCAAAGCGGGCGTGGCGGGCGTTCACGCAATGGCGGACAAGCTGGCTTTCGCGCGAGGCTTGGGCTTCGGTTGCGGCCTTGGTTTTGTTGGCTCCGATGGCGCTGTCGGATTGGTTGGATTTGGGCCTGCCGCGCCCGTTCGGCTGGCTTGGTGGGGCGTTGGCGCTGCTGACGGTGTTCACGACTTCGATGATTTATACGCAGATCAAAGCGGTGCCGCGCTGGCATCATTGGTTAACACCCGTGATGTTTTTAAGCTTTGCGCTGGCAGGGGGGGCGGTGCTGGCGGGGCAAAGCTATGCTGCAGTGTTGCTGGCTGCTCTGGTCGTGATGTTGCTGGCGATTTGGCAGGTGGGCGATGACCAATTTGCGCGTCGGGCACAGACTTTGGGCACCGCGACTGGGCTTGATCGGATCGGCGACGTGACGGTGTTTGAGCAGGCGCATACGGCGGGAAATTATCTGCTGCGCGAGATGATTTTCGTGGTGGGCCGCAAACATGCACAGAAATTACGGGCGATTGCATTGGCACTGGCGGCGGTAATTCCGGCGGGTTTGCTGGCGATTTCGGGCGAGGTTTGGGCTTTTGCCTTGGCTGCGATATGCCATTTGATCGGCGCTTTGGCCGCCCGCTGGTTGTTCTTTGCAGAGGCCGAGCATGTGGTAGGCTTGTTTTACGGCAAACGCTAGGAGGTGCGATGACTCCGCTGCAAAGGGTGCAAAATCTGCCGATCTGGCAAGGGGTGGTGCGGGTGGAACCCCTCGGTGGTGGCATCACCAATCTGAACTTTATCGTGGAAGATGATGCACAAAAGGTGGTGGTGCGGATCGGCGACGACATTCCGCTGCACCAGATCTTGCGGTTCAATGAATTGTCGGCCAGCCGCGCGGCCCATGCGGCGGGAGTATCACCAGCGGTGATTTACCATGAACCGGGGGCCCTGGTGATAACCCATATTCAGGGCCGCACCATGACGCCTGCGGATTTTGCCGATGATGCGGTGCTGGATCAGGCCTTGGCCTTGGTGGCGCGGGCACATCGCGAAATTCCGCTGCATTTACGGGGGCCTGCGCTGGTGTTCTGGGTGTTTCATGTGCTGCGCGACTATGCCGGGACGCTGCGGGATGCGGGATCTGGCTATGCCTCGGCGCTGCCGGAATTGTTGGCGCAGGCTGCGCTGCTAGAGGTTGCGGTGGGGCAGATTGACTTGGTGTTTGGGCATAACGATCTGCTTGCCGCGAATTTCCTGCATGATGGCACGCGGATGTGGTTAATCGACTGGGATTATGCCGGGTTTAACGCGCCATTGTTTGATCTCGGCGGGCTGGCGGCGAACACTGGCCTGACTGCGGCGCAAGAAGCGCGGATGCTGGGGGCCTATTTTGATCGGGCGCCAGACGGTGATTTATGGCGCAAATACAAAGCGATGAAGGCGGCGGCGGCGCTGCGCGAGACGCTGTGGAGCATGGTGTCTGAGATATATTCCGAGATTAATTTCGACTATGCCGCCTACACTGCGCAAAATCTTTCCACCTATCGGGCAGCGTTTGCAGCCTTTGAAACCGCTTGAGGATAACATGGTTGACTTACCCACGACCGCGCGAGCTGTCATCATTGGCGGCGGGATTATTGGCTGCTCGACCGCCTATCACATGGGGAAATTGGGCTGGACTGACACGGTTTTGCTGGAAAGGAAAAAGCTAACCTCGGGGACGACGTTTCATGCGGCGGGGTTGGTGGGGCAGCTCAGAACATCGGCTAACATCACGCAATTATTGGGCTATTCGGTGGAGTTGTACAAACGTCTTGAATCCGAGACGGGGTTGCAAACCGGTTGGAAAATGAACGGCGGCTTGCGTTTGGCCTGCAATGAGGCGCGCTGGACGGAGGTGAAACGTCAGGCGACGACGGCGAAATCTTTCGGTCTGGAAATGCACTTGCTGACGCCGCAAGAGGCGCAGGATTTGTGGCCATTGATGACGATTGAGGACCTTGTTGGGGCGGCTTACCTGCCGACGGATGGGCAGGCGAATCCTTCAGATATCACGCAAAGCCTCGCGAAAGGCGCGCGGATGGCGGGGGTGAAGATTTTTGAAGACACGCCGGTGACGCGGGTGATCGTTGAAAATGGCCGGATTCGGGGGGTGGAAACGCCGTATGGCGTGGTGGAATGCGAGAAGGTGATTTGCTGCGCCGGACAGTGGACTCGAGTTTTGGCGGGCTCGGTGGGGGTGAATGTGCCGCTGGTTTCGGTGGAACATCAGTATATGATTACCGAGCGTATTGAAGGGGTTACACCGGGTCTGCCAACCCTGCGCGACCCGGATCGGCTGACCTATTGGAAAGAAGATGTCGGTGGTTTGGTCTGGGGTGGCTATGAGCCAAACCCGAAACCCTGGGCGGTGAAGGGCATCCCAGAGGACTTTCATTTCGATCTGCTGACCTCGGATTTTGACCATTACAGCCAGTTCATGGAGGACGCGATTGCGCGGGTGCCTGCGCTGGCGACGGCGGGGGTGAAGCAGCTGTTGAACGGGCCCGAGAGCTTCACGCCGGATGGCAATTTCATCTTGGGCGAAGCACCAGAGTTGAAGAATTTCTATGTGGGTGCAGGTTTTAATGCCTTTGGCATCGCCTCGGCTGGCGGCGCAGGCATGGCTTTGGCGGAATGGGCGGCGAAGGGGGAAGCGCCGTATGATCTGTGGCCGGTGGACATTCGCCGCTTTGGCCGTGTGCATCAGTCGACCGATTGGGTGCGGACGCGGACACTGGAGGCTTACGGCAAACATTACACCATCGCTTGGCCGTCTGAGGAAATGCAGTCGGCGCGGCCGACACGACGCTCGGCTTTGTACGGGCATTTGCAGGCGGCGGGGGCGTGTTTTGGCGAGAAATTGGGCTGGGAGCGCCCGAATTGGTTCGCCGATCTGTCAGTTGGCGAAGTACCGGTCGATTGCTATTCCTACCAGCGCCCCGGTTGGTGGGATCAGGTGCGGCGCGAACATTTGGCGTGCCGGGAAGGAGCGGTGCTGATTGATCAAAGCTCGTTCGCGAAGTTTGTGCTGAAAGGGCCGGATGCAGCCAAGGCATTGAATTATATTGCAGCGGGGAATGTGGATCGGGCGGTGGGGGGGCTGACCTATACGCAGTTGTTGAACGCGCGCGGCGGGATTGAAGCTGATGTGACGGTGGCTCGGACAGCTTGGGATGAGTTTTACATTGTCACCGGCACCGGCTTTGCGACGCATGATTTCGACTGGATTTCACGCAATTTGACCGGGAATTGTCAGTTGGTCGACGTGACCTCGGGCTCGGCGGTGCTGTCGCTGATGGGGCCGGTGGCGCGCCGCGTTTTGGCGCGGGTGTGCCCGGATGATCTGTCGAATGAGGGGTTCAAATTTGGTACCGCGCGGCGGATTTCGGTGGCGGGTTGCCCGGTTTTGGCGTTGCGGGTGACCTATGTCGGCGAGCTCGGCTGGGAATTGCACATGCCGACCGATGCGGCAGTGACGGTGTATGAGGCGCTGATGGCGGTCGGCGGTGTGGTGAACGCAGGCTACCGCGCGATTGAAACCTTGCGATTGGAGAAGGGGTATCGGGCTTGGGGTGCGGATATTGGGCCGGATCATACGCCGGTTGAGGCAGGTTTGCTTTGGGCCTGCAAGATGAAATCCGGGGTGGATTTTCTGGGCCGTGCGGCGCTGGCAGCACAGCTTTCGGGCGGGGTTAAGAAGCGGTTGGCGGCGTTTACCGTCGATGATCCCTCGGTGATTTTGCTTGGGCGGGAAACAATCTACCGCAATGGCGAGCGGGTGGGTTGGCTGTCTTCGGGCGGGTTTGGCCACACGATCGGCAAGCCGATTGGCTATGGTTATGTGCGCCACGCGGGCGTGGACGAGACGTTCATGACAAGCGGCAGCTATGAGCTGGAGGTCGCGTCAGAGCGGGTCGCGGCCAAGCTGCATCTGGGTGCGCTTTATGATCCGACGGGGGCGCGGATCAAGGCGTAAGATCACGCCATGTAGAACTGTTTTGGCAGCAAATACGGGTAGTTGGTGGTGGGGTCGATCTCGATTTTCATGATTGGGGCCATCCATTCACCCCAGCGTTTGTCGACGGGCGATGTCCGCAGATAAGCTTTGGTGGCCTCTAAATCATCGGTTTCAAAGAAGCCGAACAGGGTTAATCCGTGGCGGAAAATGTTGTAGTTGCGGATGCCGGCTGCGCGCAGGGTCTCCAACATTTCGGGCCAGATTTCGTCATGGCGCTTGAGGTATTCAACCTCGTATCCGGGGCGGACTTCCAGCACCCAAGCATATCCGGGCATAGTTAACCTTTCCAGTTTTGGAAACAATCGCGCAGCAGGATGGTTTCTGTCAGCACGTCTTCTGTGAGAGTGTTCATGTAATCCTGATGCACGACCTCAAGGGCGAGGTGGCCCTGATAGCCAGCGTCGCGCAGGGTGGCGAACATGGCCGGGAAATTGAGGGTGCCTTGGGCGAATTTGGTTTGCAAATAGCCCATTTTGGCTTGGCGCAGATGGACATGGGTGGCGTGTTTGGCGAGCGGGTCGATTTCGTCCTGACGGTAGCCGAGGCAGGTGAAGTGGCTGTAATCTAACGCCAATCCGATGCCGGTCTGGTCGATCAGGCGTTGGGTCAGGGCGGGGCTTTCGGCCCAACTTTGCACATGGGGCTCAACGCAGAGTTTGGCGTTGTGGTGGGTCGCGACTTCCAGCAGGGCTTTGATCGATTCGGTGGCTTTCTGGGCGGCTTGATCGCGGGATTGGCCGGGATTGATGATGCCGGGCAGGATGAACACCGAGGCGATATCGGCAGCATCGGCAAAGGCCAGAACGGATTCTATATCTTTGATATTTAGGGAGATTGTGCCGGGGAGCGATAGATTTTGGCCGCTGAGGCCTTCGCCAAACAGATGGTAATAATTCGGGACGGTGACGCCAAGGCTGCGCAGCGGCTCTGCCGCCGCTTTCGGATCGGCAAGAATTTCCGATTTGTTAAGACCTGAGCGGTAAGACAGACCCACATCCAGCGCGCCGATGCCCAAAGCGCGGCTGATGGCGGCACATTCTTGCAAACTACAAGCGGGGAACGACCATGACGTAAGTGACAGTTTCATCTTAACCCTCGATCTGCACGGCAGCGCCTGCGGCCGCAGAGGCATACATCGCGGCGATTGCCTCGGTGACGCGGGCGCCATTTTCGCCGTTTGCCGGGTTGCCGACGGGTTGTCCGGCGCAGAGGGCGGCGAAATGCGTGACGGGGAGTGTGCCGTCGTAATCGGCCTCTCCGGGGGCCATTGCGTAGGTTTCATTGCTGCCGTCAAGACGCGACAGTTCAAGCCGGGCGCGGCCGGATTCGCAATCAAACCAGATGACACCTTCGGTGCCGTAAAGGCGGATGTCGGTGTGCATGCCGCGTTGTTTCGGCACGGTGGAGGAACCGGATAGGGCTACGGTCGCGCCATTGGTGCAGCGTCCCACGGCGGCGTCGTAGTAATCGACCCCGGTTTTTGATTTGCCATCAAGGCAGTAGATGGATTGGAATTTCACATCGGCGACATGACAGAGCCATGCCAGCGAATGGCTCATCTGGCCCCAAGCGTAACCGCCAGCTTTCGCCGGATCAGACCATGTCGAGGCCGGGGGGCGGAACAGGTGGTTGGCGGTTTCCAGCATCGGCTCACCCGCCATCAGATCATCCAGCGCGCTGCCCATTTGGCAGACGGCGTGGCGGATCTGGCCGATTTTGCCGCTGCGCACCCATGTGGCGGCTTGGGCGGTGAAGCTTGTGTAGTTGAGGCCGGTGGAGATCAGAACTTCTCGGTTGGCCGCAATTCCGGCGGCGGCTATGGCACGGCCATCGGTGGCGGATGTGGCCATCGGCTTTTCGACCAGAACATGGGCGCCAACTTGCAGAGCGGCGATGGCGGGGCGGGTGTGGGCGACGTGGGGGGTGGAGATGATCACGCCGTCGAGGGCTTCGGCTTTGATCATTGCGGCCACATCGCTGTAGCGCGCGGTGATGCCAAATTGGTCGCCGACTTGTTGCAGGCGCGCTGGATCAAGATCACAAATGGCGATTTTGTCAACGTTGCCAGAGGCTTGAAGCGCAGGAATATGATTGAAGCAGGCCCACCAGCCGATGCCGACGACTCCGATTTTCGCCATGTTAATCTTCCTGTGCAACGGTGGATTGGTAAACGTTCTGCATATGCGCCTCGGCTGCCGCTGCTGCCGCTGCCGGGTCGTGGGCTTTCAGGGCGTCCAGAAGGCGGCGGTGGTCTTGCAGCGATTGATCCAGAACGCCAGGGCGTTCCGAGGCGCGTTTGCGGAACTCTAGCCCAATGACGTTCAAGGTTTCGCCGATGCGTTTCAGGAAAGCGTTGCCGGAACCGATCCAGATGATTTCGTGGAACTCAAAGTCGGATTTACGGAAGGCCAGCGCATCGCCAATGGTGTCGTGTTGGGCGGTGAGGACGGCCTCAAGCCGGGCCAGATCGGCGTCTGTGATGTTGACGGCGGCGCGCCGGGCGACGTCGGATTCGATGAGGGAGCGGGCGTCGTAAAGCTCACGGATGTTCATCTGTTCGAGCGACAGGTAGAACTGGATCGGGCCAAGCAGCGCATCTGGGCCAAGATCAGAGATATACGCACCGCCGCCTTGGCGTGATTTCACCACGCCCAAGACCGCCAGCCCCCGCATCGCCTCGCGCACCGAGGGGCGCGAGACGTCCAGCGACAGCGCCAGATCACGCTCGGGCGGCAGGGCGTCTCCGGCTTTCAGCACGCCGGATTTTACCATGTCGAGGATGCGGCGGACCACCATTTCAGCGACGGATTCGCGCTGGATCGGGGTTTCAAATTCGATGCGGATGGGATCGGTCATGCTGCAACCTCGGGCTTGAGGGACCTAGGGGTAGGGAGTTTGATGCGCGGGATCACTACGGATGCGATCAACAATAGACCAATCACTCCGGTTTGGATATGGCCGGTGATGCTGAGCAGCGCCATGCCATTGCGCAGGTTTAGCACGATCAGGATTGAGAGCAGGGTGCCGATCAAGGTGCCTTTGCCGCCGAAAATGCTGACGCCGCCCAAGAGGACGATGGTGATCACGTCAAGCTCAAAGCCGGAAGCGACATCGCCGCGCACGGCCCCTACGCGGGCGGCATAGAGCAGGCCTGCGAAAGCGGCGGCGGTGCCGGACATGGTGAAGATGATGATCTTGTGGCGGGCGGTGTCGATGCCTGCAAAGTCGGCGACGTCACGGTTTGAGCCGATGACATAGGTTTTGCGCCCGAAACCGGAGCGTTCGAGCAGGATATAGAGCAGGACGAACAGCACGATGAAGGCGATCAGGGCGAAGGGCACCGGGCCGATCAAGCCCTTTTGGCCCAAGGCTGCGAACCAATCGGGGAAACTGCCGATGCCGCGATCTTCCAGCATGACGCGGGCGAGGCCGCGAAAGCCGATCAGGGTGGCGAGGGTGACGACAAGGCTGGGCAGGCCCAAACGGGCGACAAACCAACCGTTGAACAGGCCGCCTGCAACGCCGATGCAGAGGCAGATCAGGATCACCAGCGGCGCGGGGACGCCCATTTGGTAAAGATAGCCGAAGGTGCAGGCGGAAAGCCCCATCATCGAGCCAACCGAGAGGTCAATCTCGGCGTTGATGATCACGAAAGTCATCACGAGGGCGAGGATGATTTTCTCAATCGACAGTTGGAACAGGTTGATTTGGTTTGATATGCCAAGGAAATCCGGGGCGGCGATGGCGTTGAAGGTGAAGATCGCCACGAGGCAGGCGAACAGGAAGCCTTCCCAGCTGAACAGACGACTCATTTTGCAGCCTCCTTGGATTTTTTGGCGCGGAGTTTGGCGAGGCGGCGCGACAGGATGGTGTCGGTGGCGACGGCGAGCAGGATCAGCGCGCCAAGCACCGCCTCGCGCCAGAACTCGCTGACCACGGCCCAACGAACGAGGGAGGTTTCCAACAGATCGACGAGGATTGCGCCGAGGAACGCGCCGATCACCGAACCCGATCCGCCGAAGATATTGACGCCGCCGACGACCGATGAGGCGACGGATTTCAGCTCAAACCCCAGCCCCGCGACCACGGTGATATTGCCGAAACGGGCGAGGAACATGAAGCCCGCAAGGCCCGCCATCAGGCCGGAGAGGGCGAAGGCGGCGAAGACCACGCGCTTGGCGTCGATGCCGGCCATGTCGGCTGCTTCGGGGTTGGAGCCGACGGCGAATAACGCGCGGGCGGGGCGCAGGCGGGTGAGGCAGAGGTGGACGAGGATGACGACGACGAGGCTCGCGGTGAAGCCGGCGCGGAATTCCAGCGTGCCGATCGAGAACACCGGCAGGTTGGGGAAATCGGTCAGCCATGCGGGCAGGCTGTCGGAGGTGATGGATTTGGCGTTGGAATATTCGACGAGAAACGAGCGGAATAGGGCCATTGTGGCGAGGGTGACGATGATCGACGGCACGCGTGCATAGGCGACCAAGAGGCCGTTGACGGTGCCAAAGCTGATGCCGACGAGGGCGGAGTAGAGCAGCAAAAGCAAGGGGTTGAGGTCGGGGTGGTTGGTGATGATGGAGCCGGTGGCGAAGGCGGTAAAGCCCACAACAGAGCCGACAGATAGGTCGATATTGCGGGTCAGGATCACCAAGGTTTGCCCGGTGGCGATCAGCGCCATGATGGCGACCGACGACGAAATCCGGTTGAACAGGCGGCCGTTCAGGTAGCCTTCGATCTGGGAGGCGAAGAACAAAATGACGATGGCAAGCACCGCGAGCAGCGCAAGGATGCGCAAAGCGGCGGGGGAGAGGCGGGAAAGCAGAGCCATCAGGCGGCGTCCTTTTGTCCGGTGGCAAGTGCCATGATGGATTCTTGGCTGGCGTCGTCGTGGTTAAGGATCGCCATCTGACGACCCTCGCGCATCACCAGAATACGGTCGCCGAGGGCGAGGACCTCTGGCAGATCGGAGGAAATCACCAAGGCGGTGCCGCCAGCCGCTGTGAAAGCGCGGATCAGGGCGTGGACCTCGGCTTTGGCGCCGACGTCGATGCCTCGGGTGGGTTCATCGACGATCAGAAGGTCGGGCGCCATGTTCAGCCATTTCGCCAGCATCACCTTTTGCTGGTTGCCTCCCGAGAGATTGCCTACGGCGATATCTGTGTTCGGCGTACGAATGTTCAGTTTTTGCTTGTAGTCCCAAGCGGTTGCGATCTCGGCATGGGTGTTGATCAGACCCATGGGAGTCAGGTATTTTTGCAAGGTCGCAAGGCTGATGTTCCAGCGGATCGGCAGCGCCATCGCCAGACCCAGCTTGCGGCGATCTTCGGACACATAAGCGATGCCTGCGTCAATCGCCTGCCGCGACGAGGTGACTTTCAAAGGCGCGCCTTTGTAAGTCACTGTTCCGGCGCTGGTTTTCAGCATCCCGAACAGCGCCAAAGCCACATCAGTGCGGCGTGCGCCGATCAGGCCCGCCATCGCAAGGATTTCACCGCGTTTGATGTCGAAAGAGATGTCTTGAAACACGCCATCGACGCTCAGGCCCTGCACAGACAGCAAAGTTTCCGATGTGGCGGTCGAAGGCATCTTGGTGAAATAATTGCCAACCTCACGTCCGACCATCTCGGCGATGAGGGTTTGCGGATCGGTGTCGGCGATCCGTTTGGTCGAGATATGCTTGCCATCGCGGATCACCGAAACCCGGTCCGCAAGCTGAAAAACCTCCTCCAATCGGTGCGAGATATAGACCACAGACACCCCATCATCGGCCAAAGCGCGGGCGATGCGGCGGAGTTCACTGGCCTCATGCGCGGAAAGGCTGGCGGTGGGTTCGTCCATGATCAGCACGCGGACGTCTTGGGACAGGGCACGGGCGATTTCAACCGCTTGCTGCTCGGCGAGCGACAGGCCGGATGCGATGCGGTCCACGTCCAGCGTCATTCCGATCCGGGCAATGAGATCTCGCGCGGCGCGGCGCATGGCGGGGCGGTTGAGGAACAGACCGGAAGTAGCTGAAATAAATATGTTTTCGGTGACATCCAGATCGGGAAACACCATCGGTTCTTGGTAAATTGCAGCAATTCCCCGCAACCGGGCGGCTTTCGATCCGTTCAGCACGACGGGGGCACCGTCAACCTCCAGCACACCCGAGGAGGGTTGGTGAATCCCGGTCATGATTTTGATCATGGTAGATTTGCCCGCACCGTTCTCGCCGACGATGGCGTGAACCTCGCCGGGAAACAGTTCCAGCGTCATATCGGTCAAGGCGGCGGTCATCCCGAAATTCTTCGAGACTCCGCGCAGCGCGAGCGTGGGGGCTAAGGTCATAGGGTCAATCCGTCGAGAGGGACGCGGCCGGATCGACTCCGGCCGCGCGAAAAATCCTTACTTTGCAGCGGCTTCGACGTTGTCTTTGTTATAGACGGTGAATGGCCCCATCAGGATGCGCTTGGCGCCTTCACGGCCCGGATCGGCCTCAATGGTGTAATCACCCATGCGGCCCGCGGTAAAGGTCTCGCCGATGTCACCCTTGAGCTGGCCCGTGGCCAGACCGTAAGCGGTAAAATAGGTGAGGTAGCCCAGATCGCGGAAGTCCCACAAAGCGAATTCCGGCGCACAACCGTTCATCGTGTAGCTGACCATTTCAGACGGAAGGCCGAGACCCGACACTTTAACTTTGTCGCACAACCCTTCGTCCTGCATGGCTTTTGCCGAGGCCTGGATGCCCACGGTGGTTGGCGACATGATCAGGCCAAGGTCAGGATATTTATCGACCAAAGCCAGCGCGCGGTTGTAGGATACTTCGGCTTGGTCATCGCCATAGACCACGTCGACCAGTTCGATGTCTTTATACTTCGGATCGGCGGCGAGGGCGGCCTTCATCGACTCGATCCAAGCGTTCTGGTTCGAGGCATCTGGGGTCGCCGACAGCACGGCCATTTGACCTTTGCCGCCAAGGATGTTCAGCGCCATATCGGCCATCACAGTGCCGATCGAGCCGAAATCGACCTGTGCCACGAACACGCTTTCGCCTTTGCCACCGGGGATCGGGCTATCCCAAGTCACGACTTTGGTGCCAGCGGCTTGGGCGGCTTCTGCCGAGGGCACGATCTGGTCGCCCGCGTTGTTCGACAGCATCACCGCGCCCTGTTTTTGGGTGCCGGCGGTGGTCATGATCTCAATTTGGCCAGCGGTTGAATTTTCCGGGGTAGGGCCGGTGAATTCCAGTTTGCCGGGGTTGGCGAGTTCTTTGTGGGCTTCCTGCGCGCCCTCATTGGCCTGATCGAACACCAGAATACCAAGGAATTTCGGCAGCAGAACCATGTTGGTTTCTTTGCCGGGCTCTAGTTTGATGGTGTCGGCATAGGCGAAATTCGCGGTTGTCAGCATCAGGGCTGCGGCTGCGCCGAGTAGAACGTGTTTCATTGTAATCCTCCCAGATTTGGTTGGCACGAACCCCGTGCCGGGTTATTTCCCTTGGTCGCCCGTGGGTTAGTGTGGAACAGGTTTGCGCGGGCCTTGGCCTGCAAGCGCGCGGGTGATGTCTTGGGCCACCAGATATTGCAGCTGATGGATCGCGGCTTCGGAATACCAAGCGGCGTGCGGGGTCAGCAGCAAGTTCGGGGCTGTGCGGAGCGGGCTGTCGGCCTGCAAGGGTTCCACATGGAACACATCGAGGGCGGCGGCGGCGATGGTGCCAGCGGTGAGGGCTGCGGCCAGATCGGATTCGTTGATCAACTGACCTCGGGCAGAATTTACCAGCATCGCATGCGGCTGCATGGTTTTCAGGCGGGTGGCGTTGAAATATTCGGTGGTTTCCGCCGTCGCCGGGGCGTGCAGGCTGATGATATCGGCCTCGCGCAGCAGGGCGTCGGGAGTGACTTTACGGACGCCCATTTCCGCCGCTTGTGCCTCGGTCAGACCGGGATCGGCGGCGAGAAATTGAAAGCCGAAGCCCTTCAGGCGGGCATGGACGGCGCGGCCGATGTTGCCGAGGCCAAAGAAACCAAAGTTGGTTTTGTTGAAGGGTTTCATTGGCTTGGCGAATTTCACTGCTGCCCATTCGCCTCGGCGCACCGAATTGTCCATCGCCACCAGTTTGCGCAGCAAGTTCAATGCAGCGGCGGCAGTGTGGTCGGCGACCTCATCAGCGCAATAGTCGGGGACATAGCCGACGCGCAGCCCGTGTTTGGCGCAGGCGGCGAGGTCGATGTTGTTATAGCCAACGCCGTAGCGGATCACGGTGGCACCCGGTTTGACGGCGGCGGCGGCTTCGGGGCCGAAGCTGGCGAATTGCACCACAGCGACATCGGCTCCGGCAACGGCTGCAGCGACTTCCTCGGCGGATTTGCATTGATGTGCTGCGAAATCGGCTCCGGCCGCGCGGGCCGCGGCGGATTCTTGATCCAACGCGGGGAAGGTGTAGTCGGTGACGACGACTTTCATGGGTGAACCTTTAGGTAGTCGTGAATGATCTCGCCGGGGACGAGGGTGAAATCGGCGCGCCAGTAGAAGCCTTGCAAGGGTTCCAGCACGGGCAGGCGGAAGATCGGCATCTGTGCATTGGCGCGCAGTTCCACCGTGCAGGGGCCTTCCCAACATTCATGCACCACCACATCCGACAGCTTACGCGAGGTGAGTTGGCGGATCGCCGGGGTGCCGTCGATGTGGTCGATGGCTTTCAGGTTCAGGTTGGTGGCAAAGTCGAAATAGGGCTTCAGGCGGGCCGGGTCGCAGGGGCGTTGTTTGTAGGGCAAGGTGGTGGTCAGCACGTCAATGCCGTTGCGTTCAACGGTGCCGACGAACAGATCGCCGCGCGCCTCAAGCATTGGTTTTCCTAGCTTTTTCGGCTGACCGTGGATTTCTCGACCATGGGTGACGCCGACATCCGAGGACAGCACCAGATAGGGCGAATAGGCGCCTTGCCGATTTTCAAAAGACGCGCCGAACATCACATTGGCCTCGGCATAGGGGCCAAGCCAATCGGTGTCGTTCATCTTGTAGATGTGGCAGCAGGCGATATCGCCCTCCGGGCGCAGGGGCGGCGGCAGCAGGAAGGCCATCGCCGCCGGGTCTGTGCGCCAATACACCGTCAGGATTTCGGCATTGCGAAACCGAAACGGAAACGGCGGGATCATCGGCGCATCCCACGGGGTGGAGAAGCCGCCTTTGCGGATATCGTCCTCGGTGGGAGGCGTTAAAGTCATTGCATCGCAATCCGGCGCACAACGTCTTCTTGCACCTCGATGCCAAGACCGGGGGCGTGGATTGGATAGGCCCAGCCGTCTTTATGCCAGATTTTCTCGGCCAGTAACTCGTCCTGCACGATCACCGGGAAGGGTTTGAATTCAAAGAGTTCGGTGTTGGGGGAAGCCAAGGAAAGATGCAAGGACGCCGCCGTTGTGATACCCGTAGACCAAGCGTGCGCGTTCACTTTCTTGCCGTATTGCATCGCCAAAGCATCGACGCGGCGGAAGCCGGTGATGCCTTCGACGCGGGCGGGGTCGACGCCGTAGACGTCGACAGCTTGGACAAATTCCATCTGGCGGCGATAGCCTGCTTCGGTGAATTCGCGCTCGCCTGAGGCCAAGCGGACCTTGGTATTGGCACGGAGTTTGCGGTAGCCCGCGTCATCGGTGACATAGAGCGGCTCTTCGTACCAGCCGATGCCGAGATCATGCATCCGGTTGGCGACCGAAATCGCGGTATCGACATCCCAACGCACGCCGTTGCCGATATCGACCAGAATTCCCGCATCGGGGCCGAGCGCAGAGCGCAGGGCGCGGATGAAGGAGACATCCACATCCGGGTCGCCGCCGATATTGCTTTCGCCCTTTTTGGCAAAGCCCAGTTTGGTGGAGCGGAAGCCGTTGGCGAAAAAGCCTTCGACATCGGCGACGCAGGCGGCCTCGCCCTTCTTGTTGACATGGCTGGAGGCATTGGCGAGCAAACGGTCATGCTTCAACCCGCCGAACAGCTCATAGAGCGGTTTGCCTTCGATCTTGCCCTTGATATCCCACAAAGCCATATCGACGCCCGAGATCGCCAAGGAGGCCACGCCACCCTCGCCATACCACCAGACATGGCGGCGCATCTTCACCCAAAGTGTTTCAATATCAACCGCTTCGCCCAGCAGGATCGGCGTTAACCCTTCGCGGATCACCAAAGCCGTGGCCTTGCACGCCTCGGGCCACATCGCGATGCTTTCACCCCAGCCGACCACGCCGTCATCGGTTTCAACCCGCACCAAAACCGTGCGCCGAATGGTGCCGAAATCATTCGGATCGGGGTATTCAATCGGGATCGGCTCGATCCGCGCTATTTTCGTCATATTCCCCCCTCACCGCGTTTGGCTTTATCTTTGACTTGGTCGCCATATCGCGATATTTCGATAATTGGTAAGGCCAATTAACAACGCTTAGCAATCTGAGGTCAAGAAAAATGTTCAACCTAGCTCCTGTTCCCGTGCCAGATCTGAGTGGCCGCACCGTTTTAGTGACCGGGGCGGGGAAGGGGATTGGCGCGGAATTGGTAAGGATTCTGGTGGCCAACGGGGCAAGGGTGTTCGCTGGAGTGTTCTCGGGCGAAAGCGCGGAAGACCTGCCAGAGGCGGCCACCGTGCTGGTGCTGGATGTGACCAAACAGGCAGATGTGGATGCGGCGATGGCGCGGATTGCCGCCGAATCGGGGCGGTTGGATGTGCTGGTGAACAACGCCGGCATGATAACGCCGATCGGGCCGCTGGCGGAACTGGCGTCGGATGCGCTGGCTCCGGCCTTTGCGGTCAATGTGATCGGGGTGCACCGGATGGCGATTGCGGCGCTGCCACTGCTGCGGGCCTCAAAAGGCGTGATCGTGAATGCGGGGACTGGAGCGGCGACCACGCCGATGGAGGGTTGGACCGTGTATTGCGCCACCAAAGCCGGGATGCGGATGCTGACGCAGATGATGGCGATGGAGCTGGCACCGGATGTGAAAACGTTTTTCGTCGGTATCCCGCCGACCGATACGGCGATGCAGGGCGCGATCCGCGACGCGGGCTTCAATCCGATCAGCAAGATCCCACAAGACAAGCTGGTGCGCCCGGCGGTTCCGGCAAGCGTGATGGCTTGGATGTGCGGACCGCAGGCGCGGGACGTCGATGAGGTTTTGCTCGACGTGCGGCAAGAAATCTTTACCAATTTGATGGACCTGACCGCCTGATGACGGCATGGTGCGCGGCAAAAGCGGAGGGTTACATGGGACGACTTCAGGGTAAACGCGCGCTGATCACGGCGGCGGGGCAGGGCATCGGGCGCGCCTCAGCGCTGATGCTGGCGCGCGAGGGGGCAAAGGTTCTGGCCACCGATGTGAATGAAAAGGCGTTGGCGGAATTGGCGGCAGAGGGCATTGAGACGCGTGTGTTGAACGTGCGCGATCCGGCTGCGATTGCGGCAGCGGCAGCGTTGGGGCCGTTTGACGTGCTGTTCAACTGCGCGGGCTTTGTCGCGGCGGGGTCTATTCTGGACTGTGATGAGGAGCAGTGGGCGTTCAGCCTTGATCTGAACATGACGGCTATGTACCGGATGTGTAAGGCATTTTTACCAGGAATGATTGAGAACGGCGGCGGGTCGATCATCAACATGGCCTCGGTGGCCTCTTCGGTGATCGCAGCGCCGAACCGCTTTGTCTATGGCGCGACCAAGGCCGGGGTAATCGGCCTCACCAAATCCATCGCGGTGGATTTCATCGGCAAGGGCATCCGCTGCAACGCGATCTGCCCCGGCACGGTGGAAAGCCCCTCGCTGGAGCAGCGCCTGCGCGATACCGGTGATTATGAGGCCGCCCGCGCCGCCTTTATCGCCCGCCAACCGATTGGCCGGATTGGCAAAGCCGAAGAAATCGCGGCTTTGGTGACCTATCTCGCTTCCGACGAATCCACCTACACCACCGGCGTCGCGCATGTGATCGACGGCGGTTGGGCCAACGCATAAGGATTAATCATGAAACTGCTTCGTCATGGGCCCGCAGGGGCCGAAAAACCCGGTATTTTGCACAGCGATGGTACGGTGCGCGATCTGTCGGCGATTGTGTCGGACATTGGCGGCGACGTTTTGTCGGATGCTGGCATCGCGAAAGTCCGTGCGGCGGACCCGGCGCGGCTGCCGATTGTGCAGGGCGCGCGGCTGGGGCCTTGCGTGGCGGGCACTGGCAAGTTCATCTGCATCGGGCTGAACTATTCGGATCATGCCGCCGAAACGGGTGCTACGGTGCCGCCCGAGCCGATCATTTTTATGAAGGCCACCAGTGCGATTTGTGGCCCGAACGATCCGATTATCATTCCCCGCACCTCGGAAAAGACCGACTGGGAGGTTGAGCTGGCGGTGATTATCGGCAAGAAGGCCAAATACGTCAGCGAAGCTGAGGCGATGGATTACGTCGCGGGCTATGCGGTGACCAATGACGTGTCGGAGCGGGCTTTCCAGACTGAGCGTTCGGGGCAATGGACCAAGGGTAAATCCTGCGATAATTTCGGCCAGATCGGTCCGTATTTGGTGACGCGGGATGAGGTCGCCGATCCGCAGAATTTGGCGATGTGGCTGACGGTCAATGGCACCAAGATGCAGAACGGCTCCACCAAGACCATGGTGTACGGGGTGAAATATCTGGTCAGTTACCTCAGCCAATTTATGACCTTGCATCCGGGCGATGTGATCTCGACCGGAACGCCTCCGGGTGTGGGCTTGGGGATGAAGCCGCCGAAATACCTGAAGGCCGGGGATGTGGTGGAACTTGGCATCGAAGGCTTGGGCCAGCAGCGGCAAGACGTGATCGCGGATTGAATTCAAGGCCCGGTGGCAACGCCGGGCCTTTTGCCTTTGGGGAGGGCTAAGATGGATCTGATTGACACCCATCAGCATCTGATTTTGCGCGATAAGTTGGGCTATGCTTGGACGACAGGCGTGCCACCCTTGCAGGGTGATTTTGCGCCCGAGGATTACGCGCGGCTGGTGGCGGGCAAGGGCGTGATCGGCACGGTTTTCATGGAAACCGGGGTCGATGACGGCGACTATCAGGCCGAGGCGCGGCTGATCGCGGAGCTGATAGGCTCGGGCGGCATGCTGGGGCAGATCGCCTCTTGTCGGCCCGAGAGTGACGCAGGCTTTGACGATTGGCTGGAGGAGTGTCGCGGGCTTTCGGTGGTGGGGTTCCGGCGCTTGCTGCATGTGGTCGATGATGCGATAAGCCAAAGTGACGGTTTTCGCCGCAATATCCGTAAGATCGGGGCGGCTGGTTATACATACGATATGGTGTTTCATGCGCGCCAACTTGGTATTGCTGAGGCTTTGGCGCGGGCCTGCCCGGATCAGCTGTTGGTGCTAGATCATTGCGGCAACCCGGATGTGGCGGGCGATGGCTTTGACGCTTGGTTGTCGGGGTTAAAGCTGATGGCGGCACTGCCACATGTTTGGTTGAAATTCTCTGGCATTACCGTGAATTGTACGCCCGGCACGGCCTCCGTCCCGTTATTGCAGCGCTATACCGATGCGATGCTAGAGGTGTTTGGCCCGGCGCGGATGATCTGGGGTGGCGATTGGCCAGTGGTGAATTTGGCCATAGGGCTGCCGGATTGGATTGACATGAGCCGGGCGATGCTGAGCGATTTGTCAGCGGATGAGCAGAAGATGATTGGCCATCAGAACGCGCGGCGCGTTTATGGGCTGGCGGGCTAAGGGGGGCTTCACGCCCCCCTCGCTGCGCTCCCCCCGTGGGATATTTGCGCGCAGAGGATGACAGTTTTAGATAGATTTTAGGCTTAGCCCATCACCTTGGTGCCCAAACTGTGGCCCTCAGCGGCCTTTTTCTTCGTGCCAGCCGCGCGCAATTCTTCCACCGAGCGCACCTCTAACCGCGCGGCACCGGCCCAGTCGCGGGTCTTCACTTTCGGGGTTTTCAGCCGCTCAATCGCGTCGGGGATCGCATGTGCGTATTGCGGCAGCCATTGCGCTTGGGCGACGAGCAACTCATCGACCATCTGCCAGACCTCCTCCGGCGTGCAGATCGCTCCGACCAGTGGATCGTGCAGAACGGCCTGCTTCAAAAGGTCAACGTCACCCGAAATCGCGGCTTTCATGCCCATCCGCTGCACCGACACCGAGACGTTGCAGGTGGCCGCACAGGCGTCGGGCAGGGTGACGCCCTCGATCATATTGATGCCGAAACGGTCGACAAAACCGGGGCTTTCGATGATGCAATCTGTGGGCAAGTTTTTGATAATGCCACCATTTTTCACATTGAAATGGCCGCGATAAGTGCGCCCTGTTTCCAAGGCCTCAAGGATATGCGAGGCATGTTCATCGGTGCGCTGGTAGTCGGAGAGCGGCTTGCCTGCTTCCTCCAGAAACACCGGGAAATCGGTTTCAAACCAGTTGCGATTCTCGGTGGTGTAGCGCAGATAACCGCCGGTTTCGCCGTGAATCCGATCATCCATGCTGATCCAATTTTGGATTTCCTCAGGGCGCTTGCGATACCACGGCAGGTATTCCGACAGATGGCCGTTGCTTTCGGTCGAATAGAAGCCAAAGCGTTTCAGCACGTCGATGCGGACTTTTTCCTGTTTTGAAAAAGTCGGATGGCGTTCAAACGCTGCAAGCAGTTCGGTTTGGCTGACTTTGCGACCCTGATGGCGGATGTCGAGATACCAGGTTTGATGGTTAATGCCAGAACAGATCACATCAACCTCGTCCATCGGCACCCGCAAAGCGGCGGCGATCTGGCGGTGGCCGTTTTGGACGCCGTGACAGAGGCCGACCGTGTTGACGCCGCCATGATCAATCACGGCCCAAGTCATCATCGCCATCGGGTTGGCGTAGTTGAGCAAAAGTGCGCCGGACTCAGATACCTCTTTGATATCCTTGCAAAACTCTAGCACCGCCATGATGCCGCGCTGCGCATACATCAGCCCGCCCGCGCAGATCGTGTCGCCGACGCATTGATCAACGCCGTATTTCAGCGGGATGCGGATATCGTCGGCAAAGGCCTCAAGCCCGCCGATGCGCACCACGTTCATAATATAGCGCGCGTCTTTCAGCGCTTCGCGCCGGTCAGTCGTGGCGGTGACGCGGGCCGGCAGGTTGTTCACCTTCACGATGAGCGAGATGATTTGCTGTACCATTTCAAGATTATGCGCGTTGATATCGGTCAGCGCGATCTCAATCCCCGCGAATTCCGGCACTTTCAGGATGTCCGAGCAGAGTTTTTTGGTGAAGCCGACCGATCCGGCTCCGATGACGGCGATTTTGAAGGTCATCTTAGCCTGCCTTCCGCGCCGAAACCCGCGCCCATTGCGGCAGCCAATCGTCGTGGGCGGCGAGCAGGTCATGGGTCAGGTTCCAGATTTGGTCGAGATCAAGCTCGGCCCCGGTGTGGGGATCAAGCATGGCGGCGTGGTAGATGTGTTCGGGGTTCTCATTGACCAAAGCCGCGACGGTGAGTTCCTGCACGTTGATATTGGTGCGCATCAGGGCGATGAGTTGCGGGGGTATGTCTTTGACAACAGTGGGTTGCAAGCCATTGCTGTCCACAAGCGTCGGCACTTCAACAGCACAACCTTCGGGCAGTTGCGGGATGAACCCCTTGTTGGCGATGTTGCCGTAGATCGCCGAAGGCTCGCCCGTCACCACCGAATTGACGATCTGGCTGGCGTATTCGTGCGATTCTTTCAGCTCTACCGTGTTGGCAGATTTCAGCGTCGCGGCTTCTTTCTTCCAGCGCGCAATTTGTTCAACGCAGCGTTTGGGGTATTCATCCAGCGGGATACTAAATTTCTCGATCAGGTCGGGGCGGTCGCGTTTGATGAACCACGGGGTGTATTCGGCGAAATGCTCGGAGGATTCGGTGACGAAATAACCGAGGCGGGTGAGCATTTCGTAACGGACTTTGTTCGGGCAGCGTGGGTTCCAATGCGACGGTTTCGGGAAGCGGCCTTCGCAGTAACCCTTTAGCAAGGCTGGATAAAGATCGACGAAAGAGCCATCCGGTTGGCGGTGTTCAAAGTTCAGATAGAACGACATATGGTTGATGCCACCCGCGCGGTAGCGGATTTCCTCGACCGGGATGTCCAGATCGCGGGCCAATTCGTAAGCGGTGCCTTGCACGGAATGGCAAAGGCCAACCTGCCGGATTGTCGGGTATTTCGCGGCAATCGCCCAAGTGTTGATCGCCATCGGGTTGACGTATTGCAGCAAGATGGCGTTGGGGGCGACGGCGAGCAGGTCTTCGCAGATGCCCCAGAGCACGGGCACGGTGCGCAGGCCGCGCATGATACCGCCGACGCCGAGGGTGTCGGCAATGGTTTGGCGCAGACCGTAGGCTTTGGGGATCTCAAAATCGGTGACGGTGCAAGGCTCGTAGCCGCCGACCTGAAAGCAGCAGACCACGAAATCGGTACCTTCCAAAGCGCGGCGCTGGTTGGTGTAGGTTTTGATTGTGGCTTTGCCGCCAAGGGCTTGCGCCAGTTTGCCGACGATGATTTCGGATTCTTCTAAGCGTTGCGGGTTGATGTCCATTAGGCGGACTTCGGCACCGGAAAGGGCAGGGCGTTGCAGGATGTCGCCTGCGATGTTCTTGGTGAATACGGCGGAGCCTGCGCCGATGAAGGTGATGACGGGATTAGCCATGATTTCCTCAGGTTGCGATTTCAAAAGCCGCGCGGACAAGGCGGCGGGTGTAGGCGGTTTGCGGGTTTTCCAGCACGTCAGCGACCGGGCCTTGTTCAACGATCTGGCCGTTTTGCATGACAATAACGCGGTGACACAGGGCGCGGACGACCTTGAGATCGTGGCTGATGAACAGGTAGGACAAGCCGCGATCACGCTGAAGTTTGCGTAAGAGTTCAATGATTTGCGCTTGAACGGAGAGGTCCAAGGCAGAGGTGGGTTCATCCAGCAGGATGAATTCGGGCTCCAAAGCGATGGCGCGGGCGATGGCGAGGCGTTGGCGTTGGCCGCCGGAAAATTCATGCGGGAAGCGCGCCAGAATGGTGTCGGGCAGGCCCGCATCGCGCAGGGCGGTTTTGACCCGATCGATCCGTTCGGCGCGGGTTTTGCCGATGCCGTTGACGATTAATCCTTCCTCGATCAGTTGGCGCACCGACATGCGGGGGTTGAGGCTGCTGAACGGGTCTTGGAACACGATCTGCATGCGTTGGCGGTAGGGTTTCATCCCGGCGCGATCCAAGCTGTCGATGCGGTTGCCGAGGAAATCAACCTCGCCGCCGGTCAGCTTGTTCAATCGCAGCAGAGCTTGGCCGAATGTGGTCTTGCCGGACCCGGATTCACCAACCAAACCAAGGGTTTCGCCGCGTTTCAGGTTCAGGGAAAGTCCGTCCACCGCTTGCAGATCGTACAGCGTGCCCCGAAACGCGCCGCCCTTGCGCAGCGTGTAGGTGACGCGGATGTTGCGGCCCTCCAGCACGGTTTCGGGGCAGCCTTGCAGCATGTTGGCGGTGCCCTTGGGTTCCGAGGACAGCAGGCGCTTGGTGTAGGGGTGCTGCGGGTTGGTAAACACGGATTCGGTTGCGCCTTGCTCGCGCACCAAGCCGTGTTGCATGACATAGACATGGTCAGCAAACTGGCGCACGACGGTCAGATCGTGGGTGATCAGGATCACCGCCATGCCGTTTTTCTGCTGCAAAGCTTTGATCAAGTTTAGAATTTCGGCTTGCACCGTCACGTCCAGTGCTGTGGTCGGCTCGTCCGCGATCAGCACATCGGGGTTGTTGGCCAAGGCCATTGCGATCATCACCCGTTGGCGTTGACCGCCGGAGAGTTGGTGCGGGTATTGCCGCACACGCGCTTCCGGGTCGGGGATTTGCACTTCGGCCAGCAGTTCTACCGCGCGTTTTAATGCATTGGCTTTGCTGATCTTTTGGTGGATGCACAGCACCTCGGCCAGTTGCGCGCCGATGGTGTAGACCGGGTTCAGCGACGACATTGGCTCTTGAAAGATCATTGTCAGGCGGTTGCCACGCAAGCCCCGCATTTCGCGATCCGACAGGCGGGCCATGTTTTTTCCGCCGTAGTTGATCTCGGTTTTCTCGGAAACCCGCGCCCGCTTTGACAGCAGTTTCATAATGGCGCGGGCGGTGACGGATTTACCCGAGCCGGATTCCCCCACCAAAGCAATGGTTTGGCCTTTGTGCAGGGTGAAGGACACATCCTTGACGGCCTGAATCTGGCCGCCGTCAACTTTGAAGCTGACGCCGATGTTGCGGGCCTCAATGGCGATTTCTGTGCTCATGTTCTGGTCTCAATACGGGTCAATGGCGTCGCGCAAACCGTCACCCAGCGCGTTGAAGGCGAAGACGGCAAGCAGCACGAAGCCGACGGGCGACAGTATCCACGGGTAGGAACCGATCACGGAAAAGGTACCCGCGTCTTGCAGCATAAGGCCCCAGGAAATCAGCGGCGGTTTGACGGCGAAGCCGAGGAAGCCGAGGAAAGACTCGAGCAGAATGATTGTCGGGATGCCAAGGGTGACGGCGACGATGACGTGGCTCATCACATTGGGCAGAATATGCCGCGTGATGATGCGGCGATCCGAGGCTCCCACGGCCATCGCGGCGCGGACGTAATCGACGCGGGCCATCGACATGGTTTTGCTCCTGACTTCGCGCGACAGTTGCGCCCAGCCGAGGCCGACGATGACTAAGATCACGAAGCTGAGGAAGATGTAGGAGGGCGCGGTGACGGGGATCAGCGTGGTGAGGGCGAGGTAAAGCGGCAGTTGCGGGAATGCGAGGATAATCTCGACAAAGCGTTGAAACCACATATCAAATCTGCCGCCAAGGTAGCCCGAGGTGATGCCCGCCAAGGTGCCAATCACGGTGATCAGGGTGATCGAGACCAGCGAGATCATCAGGCTGATCCGGCTGCCGACGATGCCGCGTGACAGGATATCACGGCCCAATTTATCGGTGCCAAGGATGTGCAGCGGGCTCCCATCAGAGACACCCAGGAAGTGGCGGTTGGTCGGGATCAGGCCGAGGAATTTGTATTCCCAGCCTTTGGCGAACAGGGCCAGCGGGCGAGGGTTTTCCATGTCGGGGCCCATGAGGGGCTGGTAGGTGACGGGATCAAGCTCGGCGCTTTCGGTGATCGCGTAGGCGACCGGCCAAAAGGTGAAGCCGTCTTTGGTGAAGAAGGAAATCTGATCCGGCGGAGCGAAAGAGGTGTGTTGGCGTTGGGGTTCATCGGCGCGAAGAAATTGGCGAAGATGGCGATGATCAGCAGAGCGCAGACCAAGGTGAAGCCGACCATGCCGGGGATGGATTTGCGGAAGCGGCGCCAGACGAGGGCGGGGTAGCTTTGCGAGGTCGAGGGCGCGGTGGAGAGGCGGTCGTCGGCGGCTTCACCTGCGTGGATATGGGGGGTGCTCATGCGTCTGCTCCGACACGAATACGGGGATCGAGGGCGACCAGCAGCAGGTCGGCGATGATGTTGCCGATGATCAGGGTGGCACCTAAGACCAGCAAGAGGGTGGCGGTGACATAGACATCACCGATCGCCATCGAGCCGACAATGGCCGGGCCGATGGTGGCGAGGCCGAAGACGATGGCGACCTCGATTTCTCCGGTCAGCATGTAGGGCAGCACGACGCCTTGATAGGCGATCAGCGGGTGCAGTGCGTTCGGCACCGCGTGGCGCAGGATCACAGCGCCTTCGCCAAGCCCCTTGGCGCGGGCGGTTTCGACGTATTGCGCATTCAGGGTGTCGAGCAGATTTGCCCGCATCACCCGCATGTTATAGGCCAGCCCGCCGATGGTGGCGACCAAGATCACCGGCCAGATATGCTGGATCAGGTTCCAAAGTTTCGCCCAGTTGAAGTCAAACCAGCCCAACCAATAGGCCTGCCCGCCGAACTTTGACGAATAAAAGCTGCCGATTTCCTGCACGTTCAGTTTGTAGGCCAGCACATAGAGGATGATCAGCGCCAGCAGAAAGCGCGGAATCGTCATGCCAAGGAAAGAGATGAACGACAGCACGGTGTCGACCCAAGTGTATTGCTTCACGGCAGCAAGGATGCCGAAGGAAATCCCCAGCAGCGACGCCAGCAGATGGCAGGTGAGCGCGATGGCAATGGTGGCGGGCAGGCGCTGCATCACCACATCCAGCACCGGTTTGTTATAGGCGTAAGACTGGCCAAAATCACCATGCGCGAGGATGCCCCAAATCCAGCGGCCATATTGCAGCACCATCGGATCGTTCAGCCCATTAGCCTCACGGTAGGCATTGGCGGCAGCGGTGGCGGCTTCGGGGGTGGCTCCGCCTTGCACGATCATATTGGCGCGGATGAAATCGCCGTAATCGCCCGGAGGGGCTTGGATGATGGCGAAGGTGATGATGCTCATCACCATAAGCACGGGAATGGATTGCAAAATGCGGGTTACAAGGAAACGCAGCATGGGCTGACCTGACGAGTAAGGGGCGGGTCCGGTGGGCAGGCATGCCCGCCTACCGGGGAGGTTTGGCCTTATGCGGCCTGACCAAGCAATTCGGGTTTAACCGGAATTACTCAGCTTTAATCGTGCCTTCGCCTAGCTTCCCGGCGAGTTCGCCCGGATGCAGTTCGGCACCGATTTGTTTATCTGCGGGCACATAGACGCGCTCGCGGATGATGTTGTCTTCCGCCCAGTTGTACATGAAGATCGGCGCGCCCAGCGGGATATTGGCGAAACGCTTGTTGACGATCAGCGCCCCCGGATAGGCGGTAAGGCCCACCGCATTGACGTTTTCGGTGAAGGTTTTCTGATAATCCTTCATCGCATCGGCGCGGGTGGCGGCATCTTGCGTGCTGTTGAACGCGGTGATGTCATCAACCAGCTTCTGCTCATAAGGCAGCAGATCCAGCTCACCCTTCGCATTGGCATAGTGCCAAGTCGCAGTCGCGGGGCCAGTGGGGGCAAGACGGCTAATGCCTTGCACAACCGAGACAAACTCTTGGTCGTTGCGGCGGATATACCAGTCGTGCTTGCCACCTTCGCGGGCGTTGTCATAGTCTTTGCCCGCAAGGCTGTTCAGCGTCACCTTGACGCCCGCATCCGCCATCATCGCCACCACACCTTCGGCGATGTTCTTGTCGGTGGCATAGTCGGCGTTGACCAGCAAGGTGACGTTCAGATCATCGCCGCCGGGCAGGTTGACCACGCCATTGCCGTCCGTATCTTCCAGCCCGGTCGCCTTTAACGCTTCCTTGGCGCTGTCGAGTGAGAAGGGATAGAACACCGTCGAGGTCGCATCATAGTAAGAGGTCGATGTCAGCAAACCGCCCGCGTAAAGTGCTGTAAACGGGCCTTTGACAAGGCTGTCGCCGATGCGTTGACGATCCACCGCGTAAGTCACGGCTTTGCGGAAATCGAGGTTGCGGTTCAACTCACGCACGGCTTGGGCGCGGGCATCGGGCTCACCCCAGCCATTCGCCGACAGGTTGAAGAACAACTGATAACCGATCGAACGCGGACCAAACGCCAGTCGCGCCGGGCTGGCGGGATCGGCGGCTTTCTTCAGGCTTTCGACAAAGTTTTCCGGCTGTTCAAGGTTGGAAAAATCGCCGGTGCCAGCCACAGCCTGCACGTCGCGGTCGCCCCAAGTCGACAGGCGATACTGCACCTCATCCAGATAGGGCAGCTGCTGGCCGGATTCGTCGACCTTCCAGTAGTAGGGATTGCGGCGGGTGACGATGATGTCATCCGGGCGATGCTCGACCACCACCCAAGCCCCCATCACCGGGAAATTCATCATATCGGCGGGGAAGGCATCGTGGAACGCGGCATAGCTTTTGCCGCCGTATTTCGGATGCTGCGGTTTCAGCATATGGCTCGGCCCGGGGCAGAAGTTGCCGTAAGCCATCGCGTAGAGCACGGCTTCGGGGAAGGGTGTGGTGAAGGTCATCTTGAAGGTGTAGGCGTCGATGATCTCCAGCGTGGTGCCTGCGCCATAGGTTTCCTGCGACGCCCCCATCAGCGGGGTGACTTCCGGGTCCATCACCACATCATTCCAATAGAAATCAATGTCTTCGGTGTCGAACGGGTCGCCGTCTGACCATTTTGCACCTTCAATCAGATGCACGGTCAGCGATTTGCCGTCCTCGGCCCATTCCCATGATTTCGCAAGATTCGGCATCGGTTGCAGATCGGCGGCATTGACCTCGAACAGCGGCCCGGTGCGGGTCAGGCATTCGACCAGCGCAATATCAATGCCGCCCCAGCCATAGGTTTGCCCCGCCCAAAAGTTCCAGCCCTCAGGCCGGCCACCGATGACATGGCGCATCACATCGCCATAAACGCCGTTGCCGTCTGGCATGTTGGCGGTCTTGTAAACCATCGGTTCTTTCGGCAGCCGCTCGGCCACTGGCGGCAGCTTGCCCGCATCGACAAAGGCCTTGACCCAAGCCGGCTCGCTATACGCGGGCAGCGCCTTGAACTCGGCGATATCGCTGCGATTGACGTAAACAGGCTCGACCTGAGCGTCGAATTTCGGGGCGTCTGGCGGGGCGGTCGCGGCCATCATCTCGGCCTGCATCGCGGTCGCGGACACACCCAACAGTAGCGCCGCCATAGCAGCGCGCCGGAGTGGATAGATCATCGTTCCTCCCTTGGCCGCGTTTGGCGGCCGGGTTTCTGTCTGGTTAAGATCGCGTTCTTGATTTTAAGCTTGCCCCAACCGCCGATTCCTCCCGAGGTTGGCGGCATCACTCTGCGGCATCAACGGGCTTTACAACAATATCGGATTGGCAGATTGTTTTCTGGTTTCCTAAGATCAACCGGGAGGGGAAGCCATGAAGGACGCAACTACGGCACGATCCGGCATGGCGGTGCTCAGCCATGAGCGGCATTTCTACTCGACAAAACGCGCCTTTGGCCGCTTTGGCATCCGCATCTTTGATCCGGTTCTGATGACGCAGCCGCATTGGCATGGCCATATCGAGGCCAATTTCGCCACTGATTTTGAGATGGAATATCAGGTCGACGGGCAGGTGCTGACCCTGCCTGCTAACCGTCTGGTGGTGTTCTGGGCGGGGGTGCCGCATCAGTTGACCAAGATCACCAAGCTGCCGGGATATAGCCAAAAATTATGTAATATTTACCTGCCGTTAGATGCGTTTCTGATCATGAACCACATCGCCGGATTGCAGGTGGCTTTACTGGGCGGCGGTATGATCGTACTGCCTGAATCGCTTTGTTCGGCAGAGCAGTTGAAGCGCTGGTATGCTGATTACCGCTCGGGGGATTTTGAGCGCGCCGAGGTGGTGAAGATGGAGCTGAACGCGCTGTTCCGCCGCGCGGCTTTGGGCGAGTTGACCTTCCTGCGGCCGCCGCAACATGATGCTTCCGGCGATCGCGCGCTAAGTTCGGCGCATATAAGACATGTGATCGCGATGGTGCGGCATGTTCTGGAAAATCTAGAAAAGCCGCTGCGCAATTCCGATATCACGGCGGTGACTGGCCTGCATGAGAATTACGCCTTGTCACTGTTCACCCAAGTGATGCGCGCGCCCTTGAAGCAGTTTGTGATCCGCATGCGGCTGATGCGGGCGCGGGCGCTGCTGGTGGAAAGCTCGCTGGCGATTGCGACGGTGGTGGAAGCTTCGGGGTTCTCCTCGATCAGCCAGTTTTACGCACAGTTCAAGGCGGGCTATGGTTTGTCGCCAGCCGCCCTGCGTGAGCAATATTTACGGATGGAGCTGCGCTAGGGGGCGATTTTTATGCTTGCCAGAAACACCGCCCTTGCGCGCGGAATTTTAATGCGCTTTGGAGAGGATAGACCGCTGCGGAGGACATCTTGGAACATTTAGAGCACAGCTTAGGCGATCTGTTCAAAGACCTGCATCTGTCAGGGATTTGGCCGGATGAGAAGGCGATCTCCGATTCAATCTTGCTGTCGCCAGCACCGGAAATCCTGCGCGCCTATCATGCCGCAAAGGTGCGGGGTGCTGTCGATTTGAAAGCGTTTTATGCCGGTCATTTTCGCCCCGTGGCTGCCTTCGAGGCCGCCTATCACACCGATCCCACGCATAGCCCCAAACAGCATCTGGCGGCGATCTGGCCGCATCTGATCCGACCCGCCGATGATCCAAACGAACGCTCCAGCCGCTTTGCTTTGCCGCATCCTTACGTTGTGGTCGGCGGGCGGTTCCAAGAGGCGTATTATTGGGACAGCTATTTCACCCAACTCGGCCTGCTGAAAACCGGACAAACCGCGCTGGTGCGCGATATGCTGGAGAATTTCGCCTATGCGATCAAGGAGATCGGCCATATCCCCAACGGCTTTCGCAGCTATTTCCTGACCCGCGCGCAGCCGCCATTCTTCGCGCAAATGGTGCAGGATTATGGCCG
Source organism: Cypionkella sp. PAMC25878 (assembly GCF_058135695.1). Lineage (NCBI taxonomy): Bacteria > Pseudomonadati > Pseudomonadota > Alphaproteobacteria > Rhodobacterales > Paracoccaceae > Cypionkella > Cypionkella sp. PAMC25878. Next base: position 2,662,365 of record NZ_CM176871.1, read on the forward strand.
CGCCGTGGGCGATCTGCCTGCGGCTTACGCCCGCTATCTGCCTGCGATGCAACGCGAATACGGATATTTCATCCATAGCGACCACACGTATCAAAGCCTTGCACGTTACTGGGATGAAGCCGCGGGCCCGCGTATTGAGATGTATGGCACTGATCTGGAGGCGCAGCACAACGGCGTCGCCGACGGCTATTTTCGCAACCTGCGCGCGGCCTGCGAAAGTGGTTGGGATTTCTCGGCGCGCTGGCTGACCGATCCGCAGGATCTGACCACGATTCGCACCACCGATCTCTGGGCGGTGGATCTGAACTGCTTACTATTGCGCTATGAGGAAATCCTCGCCGAAGCCTCGGGCGACCACTCTTATGCCGCCGTTGCCGACCAGCGGCGCGGCGCAATCTCAAAGCGCTTTTACAGTGCCGAAACGGGCTATTTTCATGATGTACTGATCGCTGATGGCACACCGAATCTGCTGACCACCGCCGCAGGGATATTTCCGCTTTACGCAGGGGCCGCGACTCAAGCCCAAGCCGAAACCGCTGCTCGTTGGATGGAAACCCATCTGCTGCGCGCGGGGGGATTGCTGACCTCCAACATCACCTCGGGCCAGCAATGGGATAGTCCGAACGGCTGGGCGCCCTTGCAATGGATCGCCGTGCAGGGGCTGCGGCGGTATGGCTTGGATGATCTGGCGGAAACGCTGCGCCTGCGCTGGCTTGCGACCTGCGATGCAGTGTTCTATGCCAGTGGTAAATTCGTTGAGAAATACAATGTGTTAGACCCGCTGGCACCCAGCACAGGCGGCGAATACGCGCTGCAGGACGGCTTTGGCTGGTCGAACGGGGTGTATCTCGATCTCGTGGATTAGCCTCAAAACTCGCTAACCTTATCTAAAAGTATCATCCTCTGTGCTCAAATATCCCACGGGGTTTGCCATTGGTTCAAGAGACCAATGGCATGGGTGTGTGAACCCTCCGGCTTGGTCGATGCAGTAAAGCTGCGCAAAACCTACTGCCCCCGGATCAGGGCCGAGAAATCCTGCCCGGCCTGCCACGTCTGCGCCAAAGCACTGATCGCCGCCAGCTTGCGACGCTGATCCATCGGTATATCGCCCGGCAGCCCACCCAATTCATCAATATATTTCGGCAGTTGTCCCGAAAACAGCAACCGAGAGTCCAAGGGCATATCCGGCTTGATCACCTGCACCAGACTGTACACCGTCGAGGCGCAGTTGGCAGTGACTGTGTTGTAAAACACTGGGGCCGCGGCCAGTTGGTTGCCGAAAGCGATATAGCGCAGCAACAACGCGCGGCGTTGCGCGGCGTCAAGTTTGACCGGGAACAGATGCACATCTTCGCCCCGGAAATTGGTGCGAACCTTCACCACATCGGCCTCATCCGCTGCAATCAGCACCAGTTCAAACTGCCGGAAAAACCCGCCGATTGAGGAGAAACCCTCCCCCTTCTCTTTGCGAATCTCGACCGAGAAGGCGACGTGATTGCCGCCCTGAAAGCCAAAGCTGACGATCAGATGCGCGATGTTCGGGTCGCCCCAGGTTGAGGTGATCATATCGACGGTTTCAAGCTGGCTCAGATCATAGCTGCGGCTTTCCCAAAGCGGGATCGCCTCTGCATCCGAGGTCCAGTCGAAATCCCGCACATTGTTGAGCGTCACTTGATCGCCTTCGACCACGCCCCACACCCCATGTGCGACATCCGGTGCCCAGTCGCGGTCTTGCCTTGGATGGATGGTCATGTACCAACCAGCCACCGCCAAGGCCACAATCGCAAAGCCCAGCCAGCCCAAGCGGCGTTTTCCAAAGCGCAAGGTCAGCACTGCCGGCACGGCAAATCCCAAGGCCACCCAAGCGGCGATCTGCACCCAGCCGTGCAGTTGAATATAAAGCGCGGTCGCGGTCCAAGCCGTGCCAAGCGCCAGCAGGAGAACAAAGCCAAGATGGCCAAGCCCGCGCCCAAAACGGCGCAGCGGGGTGAGGGGCTGGGGGGGCATCATTATCTCCAACAAAGCACTGTGTCTCGAAAGCGTGGGGTCGCGAAAGCACGAGGCCGCACCGATGGCGCGACCCCGGTTCACCTAATCTTAGCTGCGTGGCGTGTTGACTTCCATCAACAGACGCTCGGTGCGGGCCTCGTCGATCTTGTTGTGCAGGCGCTGCGATTCCTCGGCGTCGCGGATGGATTTGGTGATTGCGGCGGTGGAACTGACCAGCATCAGCGCGGCCATGGCATAAAAGCCCTTGGCGGCAAAGCTGGCCTCAAGGAAATAGATCCCGCCTGCCATCATCACGGCGGCGACGACGAAGTTAAGGTAGGTGAACATGGTCCAGGCGGACGAGGGTTTGGCGGCGAGCACGTCGTTCATTTTCTTAAACCTTTGAATGGGTTGAGGGGATGTCGGCGGCGCGCCTTACGCCGCGCGGGCCTTCAGGCGTTGAAGAACTGACGCCGCATCGGGGCGCAGGGGTGCGCCACAGCCCGCAGCAGCCAGACGGTTCTGCATCGCTTCGGCATTGGTCGAGGCGGAAAGCTCCAACATAGCGGCGCGGGCGGTGTCGAGGTTGGATTGGCGTTCTTGCAGGCGGGCGAGGGTGGCTTCGGCCTCGGTCAAGGTGGCGACGGCTGCTGCCCCATGCAGGCGCTGGGTATGATCGGTGGCAATCGCAAGGCGTTGGCCGCGTTGTAGATCACGCAAACGGGTCTCGGCATCAGCCAGAACGGCGCGAAGGTGGGCAATCTCGGCGTCATAGGTCGCCAAAGCGCGGGCGGTGGTGGCAGCCTCAGCCTCCAGTTGCGCAATTGCTCCTGCGGCTTCGGTCGCCAGATCGTCGCGGCCCTGCGCCAAGGCGTCCAATGCGCGGGTTTCCAGATCGGCGAGTTGCGCGCTGATGCGGGCCGAGGCTTTGCGTTCCCGCTCGGCATAGGCCATCACCATCGCCACAGCGCGGCGGGCGGCCTCGACACCACCGGCGCAATCGCGCAGCTGTTGGCGCAGGATCGGCAGCGCCAGCGTATCGGTCAAAGCGTCGGCCGCATCGGCGTTGCGACCGCGCAGCAGGGTGACAAACAGTTTGAACATTTCAATCTCCCTTGTTATGAACCGTGTTCATGAACTCTGTATGGCAGAAGCGTGAACGCCGTTCAAGAATATAATGAACATCGTTCATGAAGCAATTGAGGGCGAAATGCGCAACAATCGCGAAGAACAGCGCGAAGGACTGAAGCAACGGCTGATCGACGCTGCCGAGGCCAGAATCGCTTTGGGTGGTCTGAACGGGCTGAAGGCGCGCGATGTGACGGCGGATGCGGGCTGTGCTTTGGGTGCGCTCTATACCGCGTTTGAGGATTTGGATCGGTTGATCCTGCAGGTGAACTCGCGAACCCTCGCACGGTTAGGGGTGGCGTTGCAGGCGGCGGTGGTGCCGGGGCATGGGCCGCGCGCGGTGATGGCCGAACTGGCGCAGGGTTATGTTGGCTTTGCCTTGCAGAACTTCCGGCTGTGGGCGGCTTTGTTCACCCATCGCTTGCCGGAAGGCATCGAGGCCCCGGATTGGCACCGGGATGAACATGCGGTGCTGATTGCGCAAATTATAGCGCCGCTGTCAAAGCTGCGCCCCGATCTGGCGGGGGCAGCCCTGCGCCAGCGCGCACTGACGGTGTTTGCCGCCGTGCATGGCGTGGTGATGCTGGCGCTGACTGCGCGCTTTGTCGCCACCCCGCGCGAGCAGTTGCCGGGCGAGGTCGCGGCTTTGGTCGAGGCGATGACGCGGGGGTTGGAGGGTCGGGGGCTGGAGGGTTAAGCGCGCTTGGCCCGGATGGCATTGGCGATACCCGAGGTGCAGACCAGCGCCATGCCGACCAGGCTGATCGCATCCGGCGTATGGCCAAAGATCACCACGCCAAGCCCTGCCGCCCAGACCAGATGCAGATAGTTCACCGGGGCGAGCAGCGAGGCCGGGGCTTCACGATAAGCGGCGGTGAATAGGAAATGCCCCAGCGTCGCCAGCACGCCCAAAGCTGCCATCCATGCCAGATCGGGGGCTGTGAAATGCAGCTGATCCAAGGATGTTAGCGAACCGATCCCGAAGAACACCGAACCCACCAGTGCGGTGTGAAACAGCATTGCCATCGTGCTTTCATGGCCCGCCAGTTTGCGGGTCAGCAGGTGATAGCCGGTGGCAAGGCAGGCGTTCATCAGCGCGAAGGCTACACCCCAAGGGTCAAGACCGCCACCGGGGCGCAGGATCAGCAAAACGCCGGCAAAGCCAAGCGCAGCCCAGAGCCATCCCATCGGGCTGACCTTCTCGCCCAGCAATGGGATCGCCAGCAACATCACGGCAAAGGGGGACAGATAGACAATCGCCACCGTCTCGCCGACCGGCATCAGCCGCAGCGCAAGGCCCATGGTCAGCGAGGCCAGTGCAAGGCAAAACCCGCGCACAAACACCAGTTTGAAGTTTTGCACGCGCCAAAGCTGCGGCCCGATACGGGGATAAAGAAACAGCAACAGTAAGCCCAGATTGACCAGATAGCGCACCGCAATCACCACCGGGATCGGGTGGTTTTGCGTCAACCTTTTGGTCAGCACATCAGCACTGGCAAAGGCCAGTGTCGCCAGCACCACCAGCAGAATGCCTTTCAGCGGGCGGGCAGGGCCTAAGCTGTTCACTCCTGCGCCTGCAAGATATGCCGCGCGGTGCGCAACGCCAAAGCCGCGACGGTCAGTGAGGGATTGGCCGCCGCAGACGTCGGCAGCACCGAGGCATCGACGATGAACAGGTTCGCCAGATCATGGCTGCGGCAGAACGGGTTGACCACGCTTGTGCTAGGGTCCGCCCCCATCCGCGCCGTGCCGCATTGGTGGCTGGGGGTGCGTTTCTCAAAGGTCTTGGTCAGCACCAGCGGCCAGCCCGCCTTTTTCAGCACAGCTTTCAGCTTAGCGTTCAGTGCCACATGCGCCTGCCAGTTGGAGCGTTGCCATTTCAACACGATCTGGCCATCGCGCAGGAACACCCGGCTTTCGGGGTTCGGCAGGTCTTCCGACATCGTCATCAGATGCACCGAATGATCCGCCAGCCAGCGCGAGATTGGCAAAGGTAGGCCGGATTCCGCCGCCATGATCTCGCCGGTGATCCGCCCCAGCATTTGCACATTGCCCAGAGGCTCACCCTTCGGGCCACCCGTCAGATACCAGTCGTTCATCTGGATGGTCTTTTCATAGACCGAGCGGTTGCGGCGGAACGGGCTGACCCCCAGCACAGCAGTAATATTGTGGTTCATAAAGTTTCGCCCAACCTGATCCGAGCTATTTGCCAATCCAGTCGGATGCGAGCTGTCTGCCGAGGCCAAAAGCAAACAAGCCGATTTCACCGCGCCCGCGCACAGGCAGACAAGCGGGGCCGAAATTCGCAGCGTCGCGCCGTCCTGTTCATATTCTACCGCTGTGATCTTGCCGGCCTCAGCGATCAAGCGCGTCACCTTCGCCTTGGTGATCAACGTCACATTCGGGTGTTTCAAGGCGGCGGCAAGCCCAATGGTCTCTGCATCGCTTTTGCCGCCACGGGTGTTGGGAAAGCCGTCAAAGGTCAGCGGGCCTCCTTTGAGCCACAGATCAATATCGACACCCAACGGCAGCGGTCCCGGATGTAAACCCTGCGCTTTCAGACGGTTGCACAAATTGAGCATATCGGGCTCATGCGGCACCGGCGGGAAAGGGTAGGGGCGGGAATGGTGCGGCTCGGTCGGATCTTCACCCATTCTGCCGCGCACTTCGTACATTTCCTCCGCCGCTTGATAGTCGGGCTCAAACTCATCATAAGACATCGGCCAGCCGGGAGCGGTGCCGCCCATGTGCCGCAGGGGTTGGAAATCTTCTGCGCGGTAGCGCATCAGCACCGCGCCATAGAATTTCGAATTGCCGCCGGGATGGTAGTAATTGTTCGGGGTAAACGTGCCGCCTTCGGCATCATACCACGTCTCTTTTGGGCTGAAATGCCCCGAGCCAAACACCGCCCAAGGATCGCGTGCCTCGGGGCAATCGGCCAACCAATCGCCGCGCTCAAGGATCACAATCCGCTTGCCCGAGGGTGCCAAAGCCGCCGCTAGCGTCGCCCCACCCATGCCAGAGCCGATGATCAAAATGTCAGGGGAAGTCATGCGGGCCTTGCCTTTGTTGCGGGACCGTGGACAAAAGCCCGATCCACCGAAACGGCAAGGGTTTGATCCACCCGCATCCGCGTGGTGACAAAGACGACAGCTCCACCGCGCACCGCGTCATCATAGCGAATGTGTCAGAGCTGCCAAGCAGCGTCACCCCAAATCGCCGATGGCTGGGAAAGGAAATCGAGAATTTCGGCTGTGAAAGACGATCGTTACCGCAAACACACAGGAAAATCCGTGGAAATCGCTGAAAACTCGGAAAAATCTATAGGCTGAATGAAGGAGATGCGCCGCGCTCCCACAGCATAAGATCGCGCATATGACCTCTGCATTCTGATAAAAGGCCGCGCCGTGCACTGCCTAACAAACAAGATTGCCCGCCCGGTGCTGCAACAAGGGGGGGCAGGCGCACCGGGCATGGCGGTCTTGCGCCAACGCGTCTGGGGATAGAGATGCGTTGGCAGGTCGTGGCTGATGATTGCGCAGATGCGCTGTCTCGGCACTGCTTCAGGTTGGTTTTCGACCGCAGGACAGATATTTTTTAGCGCTTGGCTGTTGTGCCAAACTGAAACGACAGACGGCTACGCATGTGCGCCGCATCCTGCAATGACCGCACCCTCGGTGTTGCGGCGGCGCGCTGATCCAGATCAACGCGCTTCAGGTTCGGCTTAGCTATGCTGCCCATAGTGCGACTTTCGTTTGCAGGAAAGATCCCGTGAAACCAACTCAGCCATCGTTTCGGTGCTGCCCGTCTGCCGCGCGGATGGTGGCGGTGGAACGTCTTGCGGTGTCGCAGTGGTGGGCGGATGTCTGATACCAAAACACCCAGCAGCGCAGCGCTTAGCATGGGCGTCGACCTCGCGACGCCAAACACGGGTGGTCAGTTGACAGTGTCGCCGCAAAAGCCGCCGTCGCCGACGCTCAGCCCGAGGCAAACCCCCAAGCGGTGTATCTGGGCGGGTCTGGTGGTGCTTTTCCTCGTCGCGGCGACGCTTTGGTATGTTCAGCCTTGGGCGAGCAAGGGGCTGGCTGTGACCGTTGAGACGGCTACGCCTGCGCCGCTGATCTTGGTTCTGGCGGTGAACGGGCGATTGGCCCCGCAGCATCTGGTCGCTGTGAAACCCACCGTTGCTGGCACGGTGACAGCGGTGCTGGTCGAGGCGGGTGCTGTCGTTCAGCAAGGCGAGATTCTGGCGCAGATGGATGCCTCGGGGCAGCAGGCGCAGGTGCGTCAGGCCATCGCGGGGTTGGATGCAGGCTTGGCCGCGCAAGCGCAAGCCGAGGCCAATCTTGCGCGGGCCGTGGCTTTGGGCGGCAACATCACCCGCACGGCGCTGGGCGATGCCAGAACAGCGCAGCAGACCGCCACGCAAGAGGTGGCCCGCCTGACGGCCTTGCTGGATCAGGCGCAGATCGGTCTTGAAAAATACACGATTGCGGCTCCGGTCGCGGGCAAAGTGTTAAGCCGGAACGCCGAAGTGGGGCAAGTCGTCGATGTCACAACCGCGTTGTTTTCCATAGCTGACCTTGGAAAGCTGATAGTTGAGACTGATGTAGATGAGGGCTATGCCGCGCGCATCACTCTGGGCTTGCCCGCCGTCTTGCAGTTGAAGGGCGATAGCGCCAAGCGGGATGGCCGCGTCAGCTTTGTGGCGGCGCAGGTCGATGCGGCGACGGGTGGTCTGGCGGTGAAGATCGCCTTTGATGATCCGGTGGCGGCACCCGTCGGCCTGACAGTGACGGCGAATATCATCGTTGAGACGCAGGCGGCGGCAATCGCCGTGCCGCGCGCCGCAGTGATCACCGATGCCACGGGTGCGGCGGTGTTCGTCGCGGTGGCAGGCCGGGCCGTGCGACGGGAGGTCAGCGTGGTGGATTGGCCCGCAGACCGGGTGCAAGTGACCGCTGGGCTTGCGACGGGCGATGTGGTGATCACCGATGCGACGGGTCTTTCGGACGGGTTGGCCGTCAGCGTGCCCACCGCCGCCAAGGTCGATCCCTGATGCTTTACGCGCTCAAAATCGCTTTCCGCTATCTGTTGTCCAGCAAAGCGCAATCCGCGCTGTTGGTGCTGGGAGTCGCCTTGGGCGTGTTCATCTTTATCTTTATGAGCGCGCTGATTGGCGGTCTGGCGAACTTCATCCTCGCCAGTATCGCGGGCGATCTCAGCCATGTCAGCATTGTCGCCGAAGTCGAAGACCCGGTGCTTTTGCTGGATCAAAACTTGGGACACATCCTGTTCGCACAGGAAAAATCCGCCCTCCGGCAGGCGTTTCTGCGCGACGCGGCGATTTATGTGCCGATGATTGCCGCCTTGCCGGGGGTGGTGGCGGTATCCCCCCAGATCACCGGCAGCGGTTTCATCACCCGAGGTGGCCAAGTGGCGCAGGTGGCAATCAACGGTGTCGAGCCGGGCAAGGAATCGGCGATTGTGCAACTGGACAGCTACATTGTCGCAGGCTCTGTCCGGCTTGGCACCGGGCTTACCATCATCGGGCAGACGCTGGCCGATGATCTTGATCTGACGGTGGGCGATACCATCCGGCTCGATTCAGCCCAAGGGGTCAACGCTTTGCTGACGGTATCGGGCATCTACAAGATCGGGCAGGGCGGCTTTGATCGCGCGACTGCCTATGTCAGTCTTGATACCGCCCGCACCCTGATGGCACTGCCGCAGGGGGTGACGCGGATCGAGATCAAGCTTGCCGATCTGATGACGGCGGATGCCACCGCGCTGCGGATCACTGCGATCACCGGCATGAAGGCAAAGTCTTGGACCGAGCAAGGCGCGCAAGTGATGTCAGCGCTGCAGGCGCAGGGCCAGACTGGGCTGCTGTTGAAGACATTTGCCATGGTGTCGATCGTGATCGGCATCGCGTCGTCACTGTTGCTGTCGACCTACCGCCGCAAGGCCGAGATTGGCATCATGCGGGCGATGGGGGCCAGTCGTCGCTTCGTGGTGTTCGTGTTCGTCAGTCAGGGCGCGTTGGTGGGCTTGCTGGGTGGGCTGTTGGGTGCGGGGTTGGGCTATATCGTGCTACAGGCGTTTCCGCCGCGCGATGCGGCGCATCCTTCTGTGATGCCGATTGATATCCACGAAGGCGCGTTCGCGTTGGCGGTGCTGTTGACCGTCACCATCGCCACCTTGGCCGCAATCCTGCCTGCGCGTGCTGCGGCGCGGGTGGACCCTGTTACGGCCATCGGACAATGACCGAGGCGCTGTTGCAGGTGGAAGGCTTGGTGAAAACCTTCGGGTCGGGTGAGGCCGAAACCCGTGTGCTGCGCGGGCTATCGCTGCGGATGGACAAGGGCGAGTTGTCGGCGCTGCTGGGGCCATCCGGCTCGGGCAAAAGCACGCTGTTGACCATTCTGGGCACGCTGATGCAGCCGACATCGGGTAGCCACACTATGTTGGGGGTGGATCTGACCACGGCCAATGATCGCGCGCTGACCGATTTTCGCAACCGCCACATCGGCTTTGTGTTTCAGTTTCACAACTTGCTGCCCGACTTTACTGCGCTGGAGAACGTGATCTTTCCCACTGCCGTGCGCGAGGGCCGCGAAACCGCTGCGGCGCGGGCGCGGGGGCGGGATCTGCTGAGTCGGATGGGGCTGGCAGATCGGGTGGATTTTCCGTCAACCAACCTGTCAGGCGGCCAGAAACAACGTGTCGCCGTGGCGCGTGCGCTGATGAACTCCCCCGAGTTGGTGCTGGCGGACGAACCCACCGGCAACCTTGACCGTGCCTCTGCCATTCAGGTGATGGAGCTGATCGGCCAGATCAACCGCGACGAAGGCACCACCTTCCTGATCTCGACCCATGATGAGAAGATCGCGGCGACATGTCGGCGGCAGATCGTGGTGGGGGAAGGCGTGGTGACGGGATGAGCGGCCAGTGGCTTGCGCCATCACCTTCACGCCTGTTGATTATTGCTCGAACGTATAGGCCAACCGCGTGATCTTGCCGCGATAATACGGCTTCTCACCCTGCGGGGTCTGCCAGATCACCTCTCCCATGACAGGCACTAGCATACCGTCTTGCCGCCGATACTCTGACATCCGGCAGTCCCACGGCATCATCACCACGCTCTTGCCCACTATGCCGCCGCGCGCGTCGGCATGGACCTCGGCTACCAGCCCATCCGCGCCAAACCGAAACAGCAGGGTCAGGCTGACCTCGCCATCGCTGATCGTGGCGCGGGCAGAGCTGTCATCCGCCGCCTGCCAGACCACGCCCTGACTGGGCAAAAGTGCTGTCGGATACCAGACCGCTTCGGCGAAATACCGCATCAATTCGCCGCGCGCGATCTCACCCTTGCCCTGCACTGCCCCCAAGGGAAACAACCCGAGGATCGCGGGGCGCAGCATGCCCTCGCCCGCGATATAGGCATCCACCACCCGGACCGCCACGGCAGGAAACATCAGGATCGTGGCGTCCCAGACAAAGCCGGGGCGGGCGGTGGTGACCTGCTGGCGCGCTGTGAACGGCTTCCACTGCGGGGTGACAAGGCTCAGGTTGAAGGTGCCGCTTTGGCTGAGGTCAACCGCGCGGATGATCGGCTGGCCGTGGCGCAGCGCCCGTTCAAAATAACGGCGCACTGGGGCGGGCAGGCCCACAATCTCTGCCGCATCGTAACGCGTGACCCCACCCTCCAGCCGCCTCGCACCCAGCGCTGCCACAAGCGCGCGCATCGCCGCCTTCCAGCGCCACGCGCCAAAAGCAGCCAGGCCCGCGTAGCTCAGCGTGAGCACGGCAAGGCTGACGGCAAACCATTTCAGGATATCCATGCGGTGTTCCTTTGCATCATGGTGTGGGCTTCCCACTTAGCGAGACCAAGAGGGCCGCAATACCAGACCACCCTTCTGTGCCGGACGCCCGACTGCCCGGTCACAACAACACCGCATCAACTGGCCTCCGCGCCGCATAGGGCATCACAGCCCCCCGCCCGAACCGCATCACCAGATCAGGCCTGCGCCCCGGCACACCGATCAGCGCTGCAAGCTCAGGTCGCAGAGCCGCCACCTCGACCGGCTGGTTCAGGAAAGCCTGTTTCAAACCCATCGCCGTCGCTTGCAAGGCAAAGCGCTGACAGACGCGGCCAGCCTGAACCCAGTGTTCTGCATCCTCTTTGGCCGCCACAAACACCGCCAGCCCGGCAGAGGAGGTGATCTTAGCCGTATTCGTCTTGTTCTCGGCCTCCGCCGTATAGGCCCAATCCAGCACCAACCGGCCCAGCCAATTAGGCATCACCGGATTGCCGCTGGTGGCACTGAACAGACCATCGCCTGGGTCCAAGGCATGGCGCGGAGTGAACCGCATCCACTGTTTCAACTCGGCCATGAAGGCCGGGTCGGCGATCTGGGCAGTATTGCCTGTCGCTATCAGATCACCGAGTTGAGCCATCTGGTCGGGGTCCGTGATCAGGATCAGATCAACACCCGGCATGCGGGCGGCCTCTGCCAGGCGGCTAAGCTCCGCCGGGCTCACGGCTGATCCATCATACATCCCCCGCGTCGATTGCCGCAGCGGGATGGCATCCGACAAGGCGGTGTCGGTCGTCGCTCCGGCAGCGTACGAAAAGCTGAGCGTACCGCCAGCGTCTCGATCAAACCGAACCTCGCCCTGCATCCCGCGTGAGGCGGCGGCGATGCACAGGTTTTCGGCGGCACAGCCCAGACTGACGAACAGGTGGTGATTGTCAGGGTCCACCACCGGTGTTGCGCGGGTAAGATCGGGCAGGAGGGTGATGCTGTTGCCCGCCGCCCGAAAATCCCAAGCTTGGGTGTTGTGGCTGTTGGCGGCCAAAGTGGCAAAGCGGATCAAATCCCGCGCCTCTGGATTGGCGGGCAGCGGCCTGCGCAGGGCGGTCACGGCGGCGGTATAGTCCGCCATCGAGCCGATCTGACGCAGGCCAAACCCCGCAGCGCCTGCTCCGGCAATCAGAGTCGCGCCGCCCGCGATCAGGAGATTGCGCCGCTTTAGCATTGATTGGTTTAGCATGGACGGCCCTCCTGTGCCGTGTTGCGATGACCTGCATCGCGGCGTTGATCAAGATCAGGCAACGGGGCGATCCGCAGAAAGCGGCGGTGCCCTGCGCGCCGCTCCGCTGATCAGGGCTGCGTGCCGCCAGATCGGCTTAAGCAATTCCAAGATCAGCAAAACCAGCACCCCCGCACCCAAGGGCGCCACCAGCCACTGCGGCTCTAGCGCGCCAAAGCTGAACAAAGCGCGGGCTGGGGCCCAGAACACCGTCACCGCCAGCAGCACCGCCACAATCGGCAAAGCCACCGCTAACGCGCGGTTGGGTCGGGTGATCGCTGTGATAATGGAGGAGGAAATCGAGCGGTTCACGAAGATCAGCGCCACCACGCAAAGCACTAGGGCGTGAAAGCTCAAGGCGCGGACCTGATCGGGGTCAAAGCCATAATCTGGGGCAAGAAACAGGATCGTGGTGACAATCCCGAGCACCAACGTGCCTTGCAGCAGGCCCCAAAGGATCGTTGGCGGCGAAAACAGTGGCTCGGACACCGGACGCGGTGGGCGCGTCATCACGTTGTCTTCCTCGGTTTCCGCCTCGAACACCAAGGAACACACCGGGTCGATGACCATTTCCAGAAAGGCGATATGCACCGGGCCGAACAGCAGCGGCATCCCGAACGCCAGCGGGATCAGCGCAAGGCCCGCAATCGGCACATGCACCGCCAGAATGAACGCCATCGCCTTGCGCAGGTTGTCATAAATCCGCCGCCCCAGCCGCACCGTGGTGACGATGGCGCCGAAATCATCGTCGAGCAGCACGATCGCCGCAGCCTCCCGCGCCACATCAGTGCCCCGTCCGCCCATCGCAACGCCAATATCGGCGGCTTTCAGCGAGGGCGCATCATTCACCCCGTCACCCGTCATCGCCACAATCGCGCCACTGGCCTGCAACGCGCGCACAATGCGCAGCTTTTGCTCTGGCTGGATGCGGGCGAAGACGGTGGCGGTCTGTATGGCCAAGGCCAGATCGGCGTCGGTCATCGCGACGAGTGCGGTGCCGTCAATCACCGTATCCCCACCAATCCCCGCAGCTTGCGCAATCGCGAGTGCGGTGGCCGGGTAATCTCCGGTGATCATGATCACTTTGATCCCTGCGGATTTGCATTGCGCAACGGCTGCGGGGGCCGAAACTCGCAACGGGTCGGCAAGCCCGACAAGCCCCAGAAAGCGAAAGTTGAAATCATGCTGATCGGCAGGCAGGTTTGGGCCTGCAAAGCCCGCCTCCGCCACGCCGAGGATGCGCAGGCCTTTGCCGGCCATGCTGTTCACGGCCTGCATCATCGCTTGCCGCGCTGTCGCCGACAGATGGCAGAGATCAGCAATCGCCTCGGGCGCGCCCTTGGCGGCGACCATGTGGTTGCCCTTGCCATCAGCACGGTCCCACACTTGCGACATTGCCAGCAGTTTGGCCGACAGTGGATAGGATCGGATCAGCGTGCGGCCCTCGCCGGGCAGAGTCTCGCCCTTGCGCAGATCCCTTGATGCGAGGCTGTGAAACGCCTTTTCCATCGGGTCATGCGGCTGCGGTGACGAGGCCATCACCCCCGCCGCCGCTAGTTCGCGAAAGGCATCTGGCACGGGGTCAGGCCCGATCAGAAACGCTTGGCCCTCTGGCAGATGCAGCGCCGCCAGCGTCATGCGGTTTTCGGTCAGCGTGCCGGTCTTGTCGGTGCACAGCACCGAGGCCGCTCCGAGCGATTCAATCGCCGAGGCCCGGCGTGTCAGCACCCGCGCCTTGGAAATCCGCCATGCCCCCATCGCCATGAACACCGCCAGCACCATCGGAAATTCTTCCGGCAACATCGCCATGCCGACCGCAATCCCCGCCAGAACCCCGTCCAACCAATCGCCGCGCTGCCAGCCGTACAGCGCCACGACCAACAGCGCCACCGCCCCGCCGATCAGCGCAAAGGCCAGCACCAGCTTGCGCATCTGGCGTTGCAAATGCGGCGTGCCGGTTTCCAACTGGTTCAGCGACGTGCCGATCTTGCCTATTTCACTGTTTGCACCGGTTGCCATGACTTCAGCCAGCCCCTGACCGCGCACGATCAACGTGCCGGAGAACACCAGCGGTTGATCCTCGCCGCCCGGACGGGCGGTGGCCCCCGCAGCGCCCACCGCCTTGCGCACCGGCACCGCCTCCCCCGTCAGCAGGGATTCGTCCGCCGACAAGTCTGCTGCCTGCAACAGCCGCGCATCGGCGGGCACTCGGTCGCCCTCGGCCAACACGATCAGATCGCCGCGCACCACATCGGTGCCCGCGATGCGCAGCCGTTCGCCACCGCGTATCACCAGCGCGCGCGGGCTGGTCAGATCGCGCAGCGCATCGAGCACACGTTCCGTGCGCGCCTCTTGCACGACGGTGATGGTGATCGACATGCAGGCGAAGGCCAGCAGGATCAGCGCCTCGGCCCGGCTGCCCAGCAACAGATAGACTACGCCGCCGCCCAGCAGCAGCGCCAGCATCGGTTCGCGCAGCACATTCAGGATGATGCGCAACGGCGCGCGGCGCTTGGCGCGGGGCAGGGCGTTGGCTCCTTCGGCGGTCAGGCGAGTGGCGGCCTCAACCGGGGAAAGCCCTGACAAAGCGGCGGGGTTTGGCAAAGTCGCGGGGCTCGGCAGGGCGCTGTCCATAGATCGTCTCCGCGAAGGGCGGCCACCGACGCGTCGGACATGGGCGGCATCGCGGCGAGCCATGCGCGTTTTTTGCAGGCCACGCATTGATCTGCATCAGGGCGGGCCGGGATCAGCGGCCCTATGGCTCAAAGCAGCGTCAAGGCGGGCCAGTTGGCGCTGCGCGGCGCGCGAAAGGGGCGACCTCATGCCACTGACATCTGATCCTGCACCCGTTCCAGCGCCGCCCGCCACGGGCTTCCGCTTTCCCTCTGCCTTCACCATCCTATTCGCGCTGATCATTCTGGTGGCGGCGCTGACTTGGATCATCCCGGCGGGGCAATATGCCCGCGTCGCTTCCGAGGCTTTGGGCAAGGATGTGCCCGTGGCGGGCACATATGCGCTCACGGAGGCAAATCCGCAGGGCGTGTTTGATGTGATCCTCGCTCCCATCGCCGGGTTTTACGACCCCGACAGCTATGCGGCCAACGCCATCGACGTGTCGCTGTTCGTGCTGATCATCGGTGGCTTCATCGGCGTGGTCACAGCCACTGGAGCGATAGATGCAGGCATCGCGCGGGCCATGATCAAGCTCAAGGGCCGCGAGAACTGGATGATCCCGTTCCTGATGGCACTGTTTGCGCTGGGCGGCACCACCTATGGCATGGCCGAGGAGACACTGGCGTTTTACGTCCTGCTGATCCCGGTGATGATTGCGGCGGGCTATGACGCCGTAGTGGCGGTGGCGGTGATCCTGCTGGGCGCGGGGGTTGGCGTGCTCGGCTCCACCATCAACGCATTCTCGACAGTGATTGCGTCGGATGCGGCGGGGGTGACCTTTGCCGATGGCCTGGCGCTGCGGCTGATCATCCTAGGGCTGTGCTGGCTGGTCACGGTAGCGTTCGTGATGCGCTATGCTGCACGGGTGAAGGCGGACCCATCCAAGTCATTGGTCTATGACAAAAAGGCCGCGAACGAGGCGCATTTTCTGGGCGGCAAGGCCGCAGCGGGAACCGCGTTCACCGGGCTTCATCAGATAGCCCTGATCCTGTTCGCGCTGACCTTTGCAGTGATGATCTGGGGCGTCTCCAGCCAAGGCTGGTGGATGGCGCAGATGTCAGGCCTATTCCTGATCGCCGCCATCCTGATCGGCGTGATCGCCCGCCTCGGCGAAGCCCGGCTGGTCGAGGCGTTCCTGAACGGCGCGCGGGACCTGCTGGGCGTGGCGTTGATCATCGGGCTTGCGCGCGGTATCGTGGTGGTGATGGATGCAGGCCATATCACCGATACCATCCTGCACGCGGCGGAAACCACGGTGGCCGGGTTGCCAAAGGTCGCCTTCATCAATGTGATCTACTGGATCGAGGTCGGCATGTCGTTCCTTGTGCCCTCCACCTCGGGCCTCGCCGTGCTGTCGATGCCGATCCTTGCCCCGGTCGCCGATTTCGCGGGTGTGAAACGCGACTTAGTGGTGACAGCCTTCGCCACCGGCAGCGGCATCGTCAACCTGATCACCCCCACATCCGCCGTCGTCATGGGCGGCCTCGCCATCGGCCGGGTGCCCTATGAACGCTGGCTGCGCTTCATCGCACCGCTGCTGCTCGCCCTGACCGTGATCATCATGGCGGCGCTCAGCCTCGCCGTCGTTATAGCATAGGAAACCGCATGGCACTCACCTACGGCGTTCATTCCGAAGCCGGCCCGTTGCGCCGCGTCATGGTGCATCGTCCGGGCACCGAGATGGCGCGGCTGACCCCGGAAAACCGCGAGGAACTGCTGTTCGACGATGTGATCTGGGTGAAACAGGCGCGGGTCGAACATATGACCTTCTGCGATGTATTGCGTGAGCGCGGCGTCGATGTGGTCTTTCTGCGCGCCCTGCTGACCGAAACCCTGCGCGATATGGAAGCCCGCAGATGGCTGCTGTCGGCGCGGATCAATGACAATACCGTCGGCGTCGGTCTGTCGGAGGATCTGTTCGCCTGCCTGATGGAAATGGAGGCGGATGCGCTGTCGTCGATCCTGATCGGCGGCATGAACCGCGCTGAATTGCCGATCCCGCGCGCAGGCGTGCTGATCCCGATGCTGCGGCCGCAGGATTTCGTGCTGGCCCCACTGCCGAACCATATCTTCACCCGTGACACCACCTGTTGGATTTACGGCGGCGTCACGCTGAACCCGATGCACTGGGCGGCGCGGCGGCTGGAGACGCTGAACCTAGCCGCCATCTACAGGTTCCACCCGGATTTCAAGGATGCGGGCTTTCCGATGTGGTGGGGCGATCCGCTGTTGGATCACGGCCCGGCTACGTTGGAGGGCGGTGATGTGATGCCGATCGGCAATGGCGTGGTGCTGATCGGCATGGGCGAACGCAGCACGCCGCAGGCGGTGGGGCAGGTGGCGCAGGCCTTGTTTGCGCAGGGGGCGGCGAGCCGGGTGATTGCCTGCCAGTTTCCGCGCAGCCGATCTGCGATGCATCTGGATACGGTGTTCACCTTCTGCGACCGCGATCTGGTGACCGTGTTTGCCGAAGTCACCGATGCGATCCAGAGCTATTCCCTGCGCCCCGGCAAGGCGGGCAAGATCGACGTCACCGAGGAAACCCAACCGTTTCTGGCCGTGGTGGCCGAGGCTTTGGCTCTGAAATCCCTCCGCTCTGTGCCGACAGGCGGCGATTCGTATGAGTCGCAGCGCGAACAATGGGATGATGCTAACAACCTGCTCTGCCTCAGCCCCGGCGTGGTGGTCGGCTATGAACGCAACACCCATTCCAACACTCTGCTGCGCAAAGCCGGGGTCGAAGTGATCACCATTCCGGGGGCCGAATTGGGCCGGGGCCGGGGAGGATCGCACTGTATGAGTTGCCCGCTGATCCGCGACCCGGTGTAAGGAGGATAACATGCCCGAGAACCTACATGGCCGCAGTTTCCTGAAATTGCTCGATTTTACGCCCAGCGAAATCCGCCACCTGCTGCAACTGGCGGCCAGCCTGAAACAGGCCAAGTCTGCCGGAACAGAACAACCGCTGTTAAAAGGCAAGAATATCGCGCTGATCTTTGAGAAAGACAGCACCCGCACGCGGTCCGGATTCGAGGTGGCGGCTTATGATCAGGGCGCGCATGTCACCTACATTGGCCCCGCTGGCAGCCATATTGGCCATAAGGAAAGCATGAAGGACACCGCCCGCGTGCTAGGGCGGTTCTATCATGGCATCGAATACCGTGGATTCGCGCAGACGGATGCCGAAACCCTCGCCGCGTTTTCGGGTGTTCCGGTCTACAACGGTCTGACCGATGATTTTCACCCAACGCAGGTGCTGGCCGACCTGCTGACGATGCACGAATTCACCCATAAGCATCTGTCGGATATCAGCTTTTGCTTCATGGGCGATGTCGGCGGCAATATGGCGGCGTCTTTGATGGTAGGGGCGGCGCTGATCGGGATGGATATTCGGCTTTGCGGCCCGCAAAGCCTGTGGCCGGACAAAGCGCTGCTGGAACAGTGCGAAGCCATCGCCAAAACCAACGGCGGGCAGATCACTCTGACCGAGGATGTGGCACAGGCCGTCAAGGGTTGCGATTTCATCTATACTGATGTCTGGGTCTCGATGGGAGAGCCGGATACGGTCTGGGCCGAGCGGATCAAACGGCTCACACCTTACCGCGTCACCGCCGCCGTGATGGCCGCCACTGGCAATCTGCACAGCAAATTCATGCACTGCCTGCCCGCGTTTCACAACCGCGATACCGAGGTGGGTGAGGCGACGTTCCAAGCCCATGGCATCGACTGTATGGAAGCGACGGACGAGGTGTTCGAATCGCGCGCCTCGGTGGTGTTCGATCAGGCGGAAAACCGGATGCATACGATCAAGGCGGTGCTGGTCGCCACGTTGGGATAGTAAGATTGGCCCAATAAAATTGGAAGGAACCTGAAAATGCGCATCGTTGTAGCTCTTGGCGGCAATGCCCTGCTGAAACACGGCGAGCCGATGACCTATCAGGCGCAGCGCACCAACGTGTGGATCGCGGCACTGGCTTTGGCGGATCTCGCAAAGGATCACCAGATCATTGTGGCGCATGGCAACGGCCCGCAAGTGGGCCTGCTGGCTCTGCAGGCGGCCTCTTACGCACCGCAAGCTCTGTGGCCGCTGGATGTGCTGGGGGCGGAAACCGAAGGCATGATCGGCTATCTGATCGAGCAAGAACTGATGAACGCCCTGCCTACGGGGGTGGAATGTGCGACCTTGCTCACGCGGGTCGAAGTCGACCGCGCGGACCCTGCCTTTAATCAGCCGACCAAACCCATCGGGCCGATCTATACTGCGAAAGAAGGCAATCTGATCAGAGCCGAACATCTATGGTCGATGGTGGCAGACCCGAAAGGTGGTCTACGCCGCGTGGTGCCATCGCCGCTGCCGCAGCGGATTTTGGGGCTGGCGGCGATTAAGCTGCTCGTCGAGGCGGGTGTCTGCGTGATCTGCGCGGGCGGCGGCGGTATTCCAGTGGTCCGCAATGATACAGGTGGGATGGAAGGCGTCGAAGCGGTGATCGACAAAGACCGCACCGCCGCTTTGTTGGCGCAAGAGTTGAAGGCCGATGCCCTGCTGATGCTGACCGATGTGGTCGCGGTGATGCGCGACTGGGGCACCAAGGCGGAGGCCGCGATCCGCACGATCACCCCCGACGCGCTGGACAAGATGAACTTTGCGCCCGGTTCGATGGCCCCGAAAGTCGCCGCTGCCTGTGCCTTTGTGCGGTCGGGCGGCGCAATGGCCGGGATCGGCACCTTGCAAGATGCTCGCTCTATTCTGGAAGGCCGGGCTGGCACCCGGATCACGACAGTTTCACCGATAACCCGCGCAAGCGCCAAGGATGCAACACACCAGCAGCCCGCAGTCCAATCTGGATCAGTGCGGGCATAGGCCGCTTGCGCGACACCTGTTCAAGCGCAGCCCACCGCGCGATATAAAAGGACGCTACGATGAAAGCTCTGATCTATACCGAAAAAGGCAAGATGGCGCTGCAAGATCGGCCCAAGCCGGAAATCATCGCCCCCACCGATGCCATCGTGCGCGTGACCAAGACCACGATCTGCGGCACCGATCTGCATATCATCAAGGGCGATGTGCCCACCTGCGCGCCGGGGCGGATTCTGGGTCATGAAGGCGTTGGCGTCATTGATCAGGTCGGCCCAGCCGTGACATCCTTCAAGAAGGGCGACCATGTGCTGATCTCTTGCATCAGTGCTTGCGGGAAATGCGACTATTGCCGCCGCCAGATGTATTCGCATTGCACCACCGGCGGCTGGATCTTGGGCAACAAGATCAACGGCACGCAGGCCGAGTTTGTCCGCACGCCTCATGCCGACCTTAGCCTTTACCACATTCCCAAAGGGGCTGATGAGGAAGCGCTGGTGATGCTGAGTGACATTCTGCCCACAGGTTTTGAATGTGGCGTGCTGAATGGCAAGGTGGCCCCGGGTTCTGCGGTGGCGATCATCGGCGCTGGGCCGATCGGGCTCGCCGCTCTGCTGACCGCGCAATTCTATTCGCCCGGCCAGATCATCATGATTGACCTGGACGACAACCGCTTGGAGGTTGCCAAAAATTTTGGTGCGACCTCGACCATCAACAGCGTCGATGGCAAGGCGGTAGCGGCGGTGATGGCGCTGACCGAGGGGCGCGGCGCGGATACAGTGATCGAAGCGGTGGGTATTCCCGCCACGTTTGAGCTGTGTCAGGACCTGATCGCCCCCGGTGGCATCATCGCCAACATCGGCGTGCATGGCAAAAAGGTCGATCTGCATTTGGAAACCCTGTGGGACCGCAACATCGCCATCACCACCCGTCTGGTCGATACCGCGACGATCCCGATGCTGTTCAAAACGGTGGCGGCCAAAAAGATCGATCCGACTCTGCTGATCACCCACCATTTCAAACTGGCGGATATTCTGGAGGCCTATGCCACCTTTGGCAATGCCGCCAAGACCAAGGCGCTGAAGGTGATCATTACAAACTGATCAACTATGCCATGGCGGGCTGTCGCCTCAGCGTAGCAACGGCCCGTCCTGATCCAAATACGTCTTGTCGAAATCGGCCAAAGCCACCTGCCCATCAAAATCATCGAACGTCACACGGCCTTTTTGAAAGGTCAGAAGCCCTTTCTCACGCAACTGGCGCAATACGCGATTCACATTCACGGCACTTAGCCCCAGCGCATCGGCCAGCATGTATTGCGAGAGCGGGCAATCGTAACCACTTTTAGTCGCCAACCCCATCAGTTTCATACGCGCGTTCATACGCGCGCCAAGCTCCAGCAGGTAATGCGCGGTACGTTCCAGCGCAGCTCTCCGCCCGACGCCGACCCGGTGTTCAACCACCATCGCCTCGTCGCGCGAGGCTGCCCACAACACGGCGGTCGCCAAACGCGGGCTGTTGGAAAAGGCGTCTAGCAGGTCGGCTGCAATCACCTCCGATGCTTCGACCGGCGTGATCGGCTCAATATTCCGGTCAGCGGCGCGAAACAAACCGAGCGCAGGCCGAGAAAATCACCCGGTATCTGGAAATCGACAATCTGGCGGTCGCCATCGGGCGTATTTTATGCGAGCAAACCCACCCCTTGGCCAAGATGTAGGCTGCCTGATTGACCTGCCCCTGATGCACCAGATCAACCCCGGCCACAAATCGGCGGCGGCGTTGGTGCAGACGCTCAAGCGTGCTCAGGTCTTCATTTGACAACACGACGAAAGCCGCAAGTTTGCGCGCAAGGGGGCTGGTTTTGATCATTGGTTAGGTCTCATCCGAGCTCTGAGGCAGACTCTCACATTTTGTCCATTTAAGCGTCCCATTTTGACGGTTGAAGCGCGCGGCAAAGCTGATGTTGATCAGTCCGCAATAAATTAATTCTGTCAGATTGAAGGAAGTGCCCGCATCATTGGCGTCCCTGTCCGGGACAGCGCAACATTGGAAAGATAATCTCAGATGGCCCAACCGAACGATGTTTCCGGCACTGCAGCGCTTGCTATATGCGAATCCCTGCTGCTGGCCCTGAATGACCGCAATATCCTGCCGGAATCCGAGATCATCGGCATCCTGAAAGACGCAGCGGCGGCACATCATCACGCGCCAAAAGGCGAGAATGGCATCTCTGAATTGCACGCTGCCGTCGCCAATTTGATCAACGGCATCCTTGCCGGCGGCAATTCGGTGCGCAGACGCTAGCAGCCAGCCGCCTCACACAGCAAGTAAACCGATAAACCGCGCACCGACCCGCGCACGCAGATCTTGCGGTTCAACTTCCAGCGCCTGCGCCATGGCGCGCAGGTGTTGGCGGGTGGAGTGCAACTGGTCGATCAACTCGATCACCACAGCCAAAGCATCGCCCTCCAGATCGAAATGCTCGGCGAGATCACACAGCAGAGCAAGACGCGCCACATCGACGGCGCGAAACATTGCACCTTCGGGCGAGGGGTGAGCGGCAATAAGCCCCTCCGCCAGAAACACATCAAGTTGGGAATGTGACAGACTTGGTACAGCGGCGAGGGTCTGAGTTTCGCTGAAATATTGCGGTTCGTTGAAATACTCGATCATTCTGCTGCCTCCTGCATCATCGCCTTGCGCGGATCATTGGCATGGCTCTTGCGCCATTCAGCCAGAAAATCGGAAAGTGCGGCGTCAATGGCGGGCGGCGTCACGATGCGCAATTCGATTAGCGCATCCCCCGCAGGACCGCTCGCGCGCGCAACGCCGCGCCCGCGCAGGCGCAGGATACGCCCGCTGTTCGCTCCCTTGGGAATGTTCACACTGACGGGCCCGTCGATGGTCGGCGCGGTAACTTTGCCGCCCAAGACAGCCTCATCTATGGTGATCGGCAGCGTGATCAGAATGTCATCGCCCTCCCGCCGGAACACCGGATGCGGGCGGATTTGCACTGTGACAAGCGCGTCCCCCGCAGGGCCGCCGTCATAGCCCGCGCCGCCGCGCCCACGCAGCCGCAGGCTTTGGCCGTCTTGCATGCCTTTGGGGATACGCACCTCAAGATTGCCGCCTTCGGGCAGGCTGATCCGGGTCTTGCTGCCAAGCACCGCATCCAGAAACGCCACGTCCAACGAATAACGCAGATCCGGGCCGGGTTGCGGGTAACCGCCATCACCGCCACGGGCGCGCTGCCGCAGGATATGGGCGAAAATATCAGATGGATCGCCGAAATCGCCAAAGCCCGAAGTTGGCCCCGACCTTTGGCCAAACCCTTGTCCCCCCGCGTCGGCATGATCTCGGTAATAAGTGCGGGGCGGACGCTCCGCCCCGGTCGCATCAATCTCGCCCGCATCAAACCGGGCGCGCAGTGCCGGGTCCTTCAGCAGATCATGCGCTGCAGTGATCACCTTGAACCGCGCCTCGGCCCCGGCATCATCGGGATGCAGATCAGGGTGCGACGTGCGCACCAGCTTGCGGTAAGCCTTCTTGATCTCCGCCGCCGAGGCGGATTTGCTCAGACCAAGGGCAGAATACGGATCGTCGCTCATCTGGTCCCCGAAACGGAATTTTGCCTGAGCCTACAACAGTTCCAGCGATGCACCTTGACCCAGATCAGCCTGGGCCCCAAACGGGCCTGCATCTTTGACAAGCCAGTGCGAAGCCACGTCCGTAGCTTGTAAGGTGCGTACACCGGGCGGATAAGAAATGAATAAGGGGTCAGCTATTTTTAGCTAACCCCTTGATTTTTCGGCTCCGGCGGTAGGGATCGGAGTCAATTTTTAAACGCCGTAACACATTGAAATATATAGGGAGAAGCTTTGTCTGTCCGTGGGTTTATGCCACAGCATGATGGAATACTTTTAGGCCCACTAATTCGGTCTGGCAATTCCGTTTACGGGACAGTTCGATGAGTCCGTCAGGGGAAAGGAAATACCAACCTCGGGCTAGTTCTTGCAGAGACGGATGCGCACTCACGGAGCGCGCCGTCATCCCGCAACGTGGTGCAAAACTCCAAACCTTGGAGACCATCGGGCGGTTTCTCCACCACGCCACAGAATGAGCGCATCCGCGATTTCCTCAGCAAGGTATTGCAGCATTAGTCGCGCCAAATTTTTGCGATTTCGAATGAAATGATGTGCCGCAACAGCGCGTAAACGACGAAGGTTTTTCTGTCGCGCGTGTTGGTGCGGACGCGCGCGCGACGATGGTGGTCTGGTTGGCCGCAAACGGCTTCTCCGAGGTCCGAAATGGGACCTTAGGAACTGTCGAACTTTTGGCGTGGCTATTCACAAGTTTTTTTCATAGCACTGCACCAACTCCATGGCGCTGTGTTAGTCATGGCCCGAGATTATTTCCAGTAGGCAGCCCGAATGACAGAACTCTCCGCCTTTGGCCCCGACTTTCCCTTTGCCTATGACCAATGGTTGACCCACCCAGCGGGCCTCGGCAAGATCCCCGCAAACCGTCACGGCGAAAACGTCGCAATCATTGGCGCAGGGGCGGCGGGCGTCACGGCTGGGCATGAGCTGATGAAGCTGGGCCTGCGCCCGATCCTGTATGAATCGGGGAAATTCGGGGGCCGCCTGCGCTCCGAAATCTTTGAAAGCACCGAAGACGTTATCGCCGAACTGGGCGGGATGCGCTTTCCGGTTTCGTCCAAGGCCTTCTATCACTACGTTGACCTCGTTGGCTGCGAAAGCGCGCCTTTCCCCAATCCGCTGACCGAGGCCGCAGGCTCGACCGTCATTGATCTGGAGGGGGAAACGCTGTTCGCCCGCACGCTTGCGGATCTGCCAGAGCTCTACCGCGAGGTCGCGCAGGCCTATGATGCGGCGCTGCAAGAGGGCGCGCGCTTTTCCGATCTACAAGCCGCGATGAAGGCAAAGGATGCTAAGCGGGTCAAGGAAATCTGGGATCCGCTTGTTGCGGTCTGGGATGAACGGACCTTCTATGATTTCATCACCTCATCCAAATCCTTCGGCGCCTTGTCATTTCGCCACCGCGAGGTCTTTGGTCAGGTTGGTTTTGGCACTGGCGGCTGGGACAGTGATTTCCCGAATTCAATGCTGGAAATCCTGCGCGTCAACCTTTGCGGGCTGGACGACAATCAGCGCTATATCAAGGGCGGTGTCGAGACGGTTTTGCAGCGGCTGTGGCGGCAATCCGCCGCTTGCGCGCATTGGCCTGAGGGCACAACACTGGCCGGGCTGAATGGTGGCGCGACACGGGCGCGCGCGGTCAAAATCGCCCGTGATCCTTCCGGGGCGATTGCGGTGACCGATTGCTGGGGGCGCAAGGATCTCTACGATGCCGTGCTGGTGACCTGTCAAAGCCACCTGTTGACCACCTCGATCGAGACGGACGAGTCCCTTTTTGCGCAACCTTTGTGGATGGCGCTCGACCGCACGCGGTATATGCAAGCGGCCAAGACCTTTGTTATGGTGGATCGTCCATTCTGGAACGACATAAACTCCGAGACCGGTCGGCCAGTTTTGTCGATGACGCTGACCGACCGCATCACGCGCGGCACCTATTTCTTCGACAACGGCCCTGACAGGCCCGCGGTGATCTGCCTGTCCTACAGTTGGATGACGGATGCGCTGAAGGTGCTGCCGCACGGTGCGGAAAAGCGGGTCAAGCTGGCGCTTTCGGCGCTCGGGCAGACCTATCCAAACGTCGATATCGCCAGCCATATCCGCGGCAATCCGATTTGTGTCAGCTGGGAGGCGGACGAGAATTTTCTCGGTGCGTTCAAAGGCGCGCTGCCCGGTCATTACCGCTATAATCACCGCATGTATGGGCATTTTGTCCAAGATGACCTTCCCGTGCAGCAACGTGGCATCTTCCTTGCGGGCGATGGCATCAGTTGGACGCCCGCTTGGGTCGAGGGCGCGGTGCAGACGGCGTTGAATGCTGTCTGGGGGATAATGCACCATTTCGGTGGCACATCTTCAGATGCAAACCGCGGACCCGGGGATGTCTATGCGGATCTGGGGCCCATTTCACTGGACTAGAGTTAGGACTTTGGTAACGGGCATATCACTCATCCCCATCGATCTTGATCGGTCGCGCTATGGAGCGCT
This sequence comes from Cypionkella sp. PAMC25878, assembly GCF_058135695.1. NCBI lineage: Bacteria > Pseudomonadati > Pseudomonadota > Alphaproteobacteria > Rhodobacterales > Paracoccaceae > Cypionkella > Cypionkella sp. PAMC25878. Next base: position 2,688,249 of record NZ_CM176871.1, read on the forward strand.
GCAACAACGGTTTGAGGCGGACAGATGAGCTTCGCTTTCTCGGCTAAAATGCTGTATTAACAGTGAAATTCAGGAATTCAATGCAAAGATCGAACGCTTGGAACTTGTCGTTGCGAACACAGATACACTGAGCTAATGGGATAAACTGCCTTGCCACCCAACCGCAGCTATCGTTACGCAGATCGGTTGGAGAGAAAGGAGTAGTCCGATGGATATCACGGTTCTTGGGATTGCTCTGGGCAAGACGGTCTGTAGCCTGGCGGACACCATGCTGTCAAAAGCGTTGGCAGCGGGCATTGTAATCATTGAGGCCACCGAAGGATCCGACGGATGAGTGAACAAGACGAGCGGCCGGTTGCTTTGATCGCTGGGGGGGCTGGTGGCATGGGGAGTGCTATCTCCGCGACATTTGCCCGACAGGGCTATCGGGTCGCAATCGCGGATTTGGCCTCAACAGCGCTTGATCAAGCTATTCTCCGGCTTGGCACTGACACACGGAGCGCGCTTGCGGTGCCGCTCAATCTGCGGCAGCCAGGGTCTTGTGAAGATGCGGTCTCGCAAGTGATCGCTTGGGCGGGCAGGGTGGATGTGCTGGTCAATGCTGCGGGTGTCTGGCGCGAAGGCGATGCGGTCAACGTGACGGAAGCCGATTGGGATCTGGTGATGGACGTGAACCTGAAGGGCGCGTTCTTTCTGATCCAAGCTGTTTTGCCGCATCTGCAGGCGGGCGCATCAATCATTAATATTGCATCGGATGCAGGCTTGGTTGGCAATGCGGGGGCGGCGCTCTATTGCGCATCGAAAGGCGGGCTGGTGCTTTTGACAAAGGCGCTAGCGCTGGAGTTGGCACCGCAGCAAATCCGGGTGAATGCGGTATGTCCGGGCGATGTTGCAACCCCGATGATCGAATTCCAAGCTCAGCAATATGGCATGGGCGATCCAGAGGGCTACAAGCGCCGGTTGCTGTCGCATTATCCGCAGGGTGCAGCGGCCAGGTTCATTACCGCTGATGAAGTGGCGCGGTTTGTTGCCTATCTTTGTGCGCCGGAGGCCGCCCCTATTACCGGTGCGGCGTTGTCGATGGATTTTGGCGTCACGGCTGGGTATTGAGCGATGTCTGAGGATCTGATGACTGCCGTGATTACCGGCGCCGGGGCTTTGGATGGCATTGGCATGGCGTGTGCGCGCGGGCTTGTTGCCGAAGGCTTTGACGTGCATCTGGTGGCAACCAGCGACAGAATTTTGGATCGGGCGGCCGAATTGCGGTTCGAGGGACATCGCGCCACTGGGCATCTTTGCGACTTGACCGATGGCGCGGCGGTGTTGCGCCTGCGCCAAGCAACTGGGCCTGCAACAGTCTTGGTGAACAACGCTGGAATGGGAAATCAGAGCCAGCCAGCTTTGCAGCGATTGTTCGTCGATCTCGCGGAAGCCGACTGGGATCGCGGCATTTCGGTCACCCTGAAGACGACCTTCCTTGCCACCCGTGCCTATCTGCCCGACATGATCGCGTCAGGTTATGGCCGGGTGGTGAATGTGGCTTCGGTGACCGGCCCCTGCGTCGCCAATCCGGGCGAAACGGCCTATTCGGCGGCAAAGGCGGGCATGGTCGGCCTGACAAAGGCTTTGGCGTTGGAGGCGGGTCCGCATGGTGTGACAGTCAATGCCGTGGCCCCCGGATGGATCGAAACCGGCGCGTCTACGCAAGACGAGCGGCGGGCGGCGACCGCCACGCCGCCTGGCCGCGCGGGACGGCCCGAAGAGGTTGCCGCGGCCGTGGTTTTTCTGGCATCTGCCAAGGCAAGTTACATCAATGGCGCCATGCTGGTGGTAGATGGCGGCAACATTTTGCAAGAGCGCAAGGCTTAGGCGGTGCTGGTGCATATTTTCTAGGCATCGATGCTGATTTTGCGGCGCGGTAAGCGGTTCGGCCCGCCAGTGCGCTTGCCGGAGGCTTCTCGGCTGTTGTAAGATGACTGACAAAAATGTGGTCACCGGGGTAGGGGCGCGATGCTGACGGCCAAACCGCTGCGGTCAAAGAAAAAAATGGCCGAGCAGGTGCGCGACGCGGTCAGCGACTATATCCGCGAACATGGGCTGAAAGCCGGGGACCGGATTCCCACCGAGGCCGAGTTATGCGCGGCGTTTGGGGTGTCGCGTCCTTCGGTCCGCGAGGCGTTGCGGCTTTTGGAACAGGAAAGGCTTGTCGTCACCGCGCATGGACGCGGACGATTTGTCACCGCAGTTGCGGCCCTGAATGTGGCGCGCCCGATCACGGTGTTTGAAAGCATCACCAAGATGTTGGCGGCGCTGGGCTATGCGGCCAATACCCGGGTGCTTTCTGCCAAGACCATGCTTGCCGCGTCTGACCCTTTGGCGGCGGTCGCGCTTGGCCTGCAACCGGGCGCGCAGGTCTTTGTGCTTGAACGGCTGCGCGAGGCCGGAGGGCAGGTTCTGGTCTATTCCATTGATGTGATACCGCAGGCTCTGCTTGGCGAGTTGCCGGGTGGGATGGAGTTGGAAGGCTCGGTCAATGAGTTTCTGGCCAGTGCTGACCAAAAACCGGTGATGTCGAGTGCCAATGTCGCGGCTGTGTTCCTGCCGGAAGGCGTGTTGAGCGGGCCTGCGGTCACCGAGCCGTGGTTGCTTGTCTCGGAAACCTGCCTGTCCGAGATTGGCACCCCGGTGCTTTACGCCCGCGATTATCACCGCGGGTCGCTGATTTCATTTAATTTCTCGCGCCAATAGGCGTGACGGCCCGATAGTGGCGCGACCCGGTTCAGTGCAGCACTTGTTGCAGGAATGCCTTTGTCCGCTCACTTTTCGGCGCGGTGAAGAAGGAGGCGGGCGGGCCTTGCTCGACGATCCGACCCGCATCCATGAAAATCACCCGATCCGCGACTTGGCGGGCAAAGCCCATCTCATGCGTCACCACCGCCATCGTCATGCCTTCTTCGGCAAGCGTCACCATCACGTCGAGGACTTCCTTGACCATTTCCGGGTCCAGCGCCGAGGTCGGCTCGTCAAACAGCATCACCTCGGGCTGCATCGCCACGGCGCGGGCGATGGCGACGCGCTGTTGCTGGCCACCCGAAAGCTGGGCGGGATATTTCAAGGCTTGCTCGGGGATGCGCACTTTCGAGAGGTAATGCATCGCGCGGTCCCGCGCCTCTGCCACAGACAACCCGCGCACCAGCCGCAGCGGCAAGGCGCAGTTTTCCAGCACCGTCAAATGCGGGAACAGGTTGAACTGCTGGAACACCATGCCGACCTTGCGGCGGATATTCTCGACCACCTGCTGATCGCGGTTCAGCGTGATGCCCGCCACCTTGATCTCGCCGGCCTGGAAGCCTTCCAAGGCGTTGATCGTGCGGATCAGGGTGGATTTGCCCGAACCAGAAGGGCCGCAGATCACCAGTCTTTCGCCCTGCGCAATCATCAAGTTGATGTCATGCAGCACTTGCAGGCTGCCATACCATTTGTTCAAGCCGGTGATTTCAATGGTGGGGGCGGCGGTTTCGGCTGCCGGGGCTTTTGCAAAGGTCATCGCGTTGCCGCCTTGTTGAAATGGGTCTCAATGCGTTTTTGCGCCAATTCCAGCACAATCGACATCAGCCAGTAGATCAGCGAGGCCGTCACCATCATTTCGATATGGCGGAACTCGGTCTGGCCTTGGGTGCGTGCCAGATACATCAGCTCCCACACGCCGACGACTGAGACGAGCGAGCTGTCTTTCAGCATCGAGATAAACTGGTTGCCGGTCGGCGGAATGATCACCCGCATGGATTGCGGCAGGATGATCCGGGTCATCACCGAGGTGGGCCGCATGCCGAGGGCGCGGGCGGCCTCCCACTGGCCCTTGGGAATGCTTTCGATCCCGGCGCGGAAAATCTCGGTCATATAGGCACCATAGCACAGCGACAGCGCCGCGATCCCGGTCGGCACCGCATCGACGACATAGCCAAGCTGCGGCAGGCCAAGATAGATCATATATATCTGCATCAACAGCGGCAGACCGCGAAACAGCGAGGTGTAGAAATGCGCGATGCCCTGCGCGATGCCGTTGGAGGACAGTTTCGCCACCGCCCCCATCAGCGCCAATACCGTGGCGATGGCGATCGACACTGCCGAGATATACAGTGTGGTCACCAGACCTTGGGTGATCAGAAAGCCGATCTTGCGCTGAATGAAGGCAAAGCTGAGATCAAAGGAATAGAAGAACAGCAAGATCAGGGCTGCCAATTCTCCCCAGACCAGCCAGACCTGCTGGCGCAGCGGCAGCCGCATCACCACGAAGATGTTAAAGCCAACCAGCACTGTCACAAAGGCGGCGGTCAACAGGTTCAGCGGGTTGCCCTCGGCCCAGGGTGCCATACCCAGAACCAGCCGCCCGATGGCGCTGTTGCCCGCCTGAAACCACCATAAGCCGCCAAAGATCGCGGTCAGCAGCGGCACGAACACCGTTGGCCGGGTCAACATCGGGGGATAGTCGATATTGTCTCTGAAATGCATCTCGCTTAGCCTTTGCGTTCGCGCCAGGCATCCATTGCCTGATACCGCCAATACGTCAGTTGCACCGCCGCCATGCCGACGATGCCGCCGGTCCACTCCAGCCCGAACGGGGCAAAGCTGCGGTAGCGCTCGGATTGGCCAAGGATGCCCTCGGCAACCACACGGCCACCGATTGCAGTGGCGTTCATGCCATGGCCGCCAAACGCCGTGCAGTGCCATAGACCAGAGGGTAGCTTGCCGATCTGTGGCATCCGGTGGCGGGCGTAGGACATCAGCCCGGTCCAAACCGTGTCGATTTCCAGCCCGGCAAGCTGCGGATAGGTGTCGGTCATGGTTTGGTGCAGAAGCTTGCCCAGATCGCGCGGCTCGGTGGTGCGGGTGGTGATCTTGCCGCCCCACAACACGCGCTTGCCATCATCGACCAGCCGATAATAATCGCCAGCCCGGCGGTCATCGCCGATGGCCGAGCGGGTGTGGATGGCGCTGGCGATCAGTTCGGGGGCTGCGCGGCTGATCATCACATAGGTGGCAATCGGCAGGAAGGCGCGGTGCAGGTCAGGCACCAGCCGGTCGGTATAGCCGCCGGTGGTGACAACCACCTCGCGCGCCGAAATCCGGCCCTGCGGGGTGGTGACGGTCCAGCCGCCTTTGGCCCCCTCGATCTTGTCAGCGCTGGTGGTTTCATAGATCACAGCACCTGCCGCCTCTGCCGCACGGGCGAGGCCGAGGCAATAGGCCAGCGGATCAAAATGGAAGGCGTTCTGATCATGCAGCGCCTGATGGTAGCGCGGCGAGCTTAGATGTTCGGCAAGTGCTGCGCGATCCAGATGTGCCACCTGATAGTCAAATTCCCGCGCCAGCCAGTCGCGGTGATCTGCAAGACCCCGGCCTGCATTATAGCGCACAGCGCCAAGGATGCCGGGGCAGGGGTTGGCGGCGGTGATGCCAAGCGCGCGGATATTGTCAGCCACGATCTGCACGCCTTCTACCGACATGCGAAACAGATCTTTCGCGGCAGCCGCGCCGACGCGGGCGACGATGCCTTCATAGCCGAGCGAGAAACCGGGGCTGCAAAATCCGCCGTTACGCCCCGATGCGCCCCAGCCAATGCGGCGGGCCTCGACCACAGCCACCTGACGCCCGGCCTTGGCCAGGTGATACGCCGTGGTCAGTCCGGCAAGCCCGCCACCGATGATGCAGACATCGGTTTCAATCCGCTGGTTCAGGGCAGGTTGGAGCGGAATATCGGAAGGGGCTTGGCGGCGATACCAGACATCAGCGTAATCGGTCGAAGGCGTTGTGATCATTACGGTCTCTTGGGAATATACGGGTCTGGGCGGGGATGAAGAACGGCGCGCGGGGTCTGCTGCGCGCCGTTCGTGGATTATTTGCTGTAGTCTTTGCCATACCATTTGGTGGTCAACTGACCCAAAGTGCCATCGGCTTTCATCGCATCAATCGTCGCGCCAATTTTGGCGGTCCAGTCCGCATCGCCCTTGTCGGCGACAATCGCCAGCGGCTCGCGGAAGGCGTAATCGCCCGGCAGAATCTTGATCGGATAGCCGTTCTTGATCGCACCCAGAACGGTCTGCTCGCCTGCAATTACCGCATCAACCCGCACGCCATCGCCCAGACGCAGATCGTCAAACGGCAGCATCGAATCGGCGTAGGTTTTCACCTCGCCGGGTTCCAGCCAGTATTCGACAGGTGCCACGCCCGGCGCGTCGATCACCAGACTGCGGTTGACGTATTCTTCCGAAGTGGTCGCGGTTTCGACGCCGATCTTCTTGCCATTCAGCTGTTTCGGATCGGTAACTTTGCTGTCGGCATTCACCGCGAAAACATAGGGCGTGTAATAATAGATCGCGGCGAAATCCAGAACCTCTGAGCGTGGCTTGGTCGGCGTGATCGAGCCCACGGCCACATCCCAACGTCCGCCCCAACGCCCGCCGGTCATCACGCCCCATTCCGGAGTGTCGAATTCCGCCGTCACGCCAAGCCGCTTGGCAATCTCGTTGGCGACATCAATGTCAAAGCCGACAAGATGGTTGCTGTCATCAAGATAGCTTTGCGGAGGCCAGCCAGCATTGGTGGCCACCTTCAGCACTTTGGTCGAATCGACCCGGTCCAGCGTTTCCCCTGCAAAGACGGCAGGGGCCATCAACACGGCGGCAAGCGCGCCGATCAAAGCCAGTTTCATCTCAGTCTCCTCCTCGTGAAATTTCTGCGGACTCCCGCAGCCTCGGCTTCAGTGGACACATGTTGTCATACGTCTGTCAACATTGATCTGGCGGCGGGTCATAGCGCCCGCTGGGTCTGGGGAAAGCCACCGACATGGCCGCAAGTCCGCGCCGCGGAATCGCGTCCAGAGGCGAGGCAAGCGGCGAGAGGTTGCGCGCGTTTCCACGCCGAAAGAAAGCCCGCGATAAAGGTATCACCTGCCCCGGTGGTATCCACGACAGACGGCAAAGCGCGAATACCGGTTGCCACCACATCGCCGCCGTCGCTGGCCATGCTGCCCATCGCGCCACAGGTCACCACCGCCACCCGACAACCCAAGCCAAGCAATCGCTGCAATGCCGCCCGCGCCAAAACCTCGGATGGGCCGACGGATTCAAAGCCGATCTCCAGCCCGGTGGCATCGGGATTGACGGCAACATCCTGCGAGAAACTGACTCCACTTGCCGCCAGCGCCTGCCGCAGCGCGGCTGCGCCTTTGAACCAGCCGATATGGATGTGATCCATCCCCGCCAGCGCCGAAATATCCTGCGGGGTTGGCTGGTAAAGAGCCGAGGTGCCGAATTCTTCAAAGCCGATGATCCGCTCCCCCGTCGTATCGACATCAATGTTAGTATAGGCAGTGGGCGCGTCCAACTCTAGCAGATGACGCACGTTGACGCTGTTGTCGATCAGCGCCTCGCGGGTCCAACGTCCGGCCTGATCCCGGCCCACCGCGCCGAAATAACTGCAATGCTCACCCGCCAGCGCCAGTTGCACCGCGACATTGATCGCATTGCCGCCCACCGTCGCCTGCGCCAGCGGCAGATAGCGGTCAATGCAATTGTCGCCCAAACTGGCAAAGCGGGGAGATATTTGGGTCATGGCAGGCTCCCCTCACTGGCCTTAATAGGCGACGCGCTTGTAGTAGCGCCGGGTCACCAGCGGGTGATTGCGCATCACCTCCAGATGGGCCGAGAGCCGCTCCAGGATCGTTGCCATGAAAGCCGGAGAAAGCAGCGCCCGCAAGCGGGGAGAGGTCGCTTCGGGCACGAAGTCTGCGGTGTCGAGCACGGTGAAATGGTCGGTATATTGCGGCGCAAAGCTGGCCACCCGATCAGCCAACGCGCCCGCTTCATCCTCGCCGCGCAGCAGGATCAGGCTGACGCTTTTGTCGATCAGCTCCAGCGGGCCGTGGAAGAAATCGGCGGCATGGACCGGGCGGGTGCGGATCCATTGCATCTCTTCCAGAATGCAGGTCGCGTAGTAGTTGGTGGCTGGCCACATGTTTCCGGCGGCGGTGAACATATGGTAATCGGCCCTGGCGATGATGCGGGCGAAGTCATCGGCCTTCGGCTCAAAGCCGCGTTTGGTGGCCAAAAGTGCTTGCGGCAGGCCCTGCATCTCGGCCAGCACCGCGTCGTAATCGTCGATCTCAGCCCGGGCTTTCATGACTGAAAGCGCCACCAGCAGCGCCTGAATGTAGAACGATTCGCTGGAGGTATCATCCGCCGCAAAGTTCACCAAGGCCGGATTGCCGCCAAGGCCCAGCGGGGTGTCGGCATGACCGATCAGGGTGATCACCTGCGCGCCGATCTGTTTCAGCTGGTTCAGCATCGCCACGCTTTCCTTGGTGGTGCCGGACAGCGACGGCATGATAACGATCGAACGCGCCGTCAGATTGCGATTGCCGGACACCAGCAGTTCTGCGGGGTAGTCGCGGAACACCTGAAAGCCCGAGTGGCGCTGCAAAAGCTGGATGGCGGGTTCCATCAGGTAAGCAACGCCGCCAGTGCCGAGAAAGAACAGATTCTCCGCCCCCGCGGCAAGGGCCGCAGAGATCGCGGCGTCGATCTGGGGAGCAAGGGCCACGGCGCCCTGCTGGATGTTCAGAAAGCGGGCTTCGTCGAAATTGAGCATGGCTGGTCCTGCTGATGCTGCCCCAACGGGGCTGTTTCATGTTGTCTTACAACAATGTTGTCTGACAACATGAAGCACCAACAAATTAGTCTGTCAACGGGAAAGGCCGCCCAGATTGACCAACGGATGAGGCTTGAAGGCGGCGAGCGCGCCAGCTTGTACGCACCGTATAGCAAGTGCTGTTTGGTGCTTTATATCTGTTCAAGGTCAGCGTCGTCCGCAACCGACCCAATGCGAACGGTTAGAAGTTGCTGCTGCGGACCAACATGGGGCCTGGAATTATGATTAAGTAGCCAAACAGCAATAGCCCCAATGGGTTTCATCTCAACCCCAACCCACTGCCGAACTGGAACAGGTGACGTGCCATGACGAAGATCGACCTTGATGCCGTGACTGCGACCCTTGATAAGCTGCCCAAACTCTATCCCGGACTGGGTGGTGTGGCGGGGGTGATGCTGGATGGCAAGGTGATTGCTGCCCGCGCGTGGGGGTATGCGAATGTTGATACCGCGCAGCCGATGACCATCGGCACGCGGCTGCCGATCTGCTCGATCTCCAAGCAATTCACCTGTCAGGTGCTTTTGGCCACTCTGGGCGAGCCTGCCAGGCTAGATGGCAAAGTGTCTGCGTTCTTGCCGCAGTTCACCGGACCACTGCCAACCGTCAAACAGATGTGCGACAACCAGTCTGGCCTGCGCGATTATTGGGCCTTGACGGTCTTGCAGGGCGCTTTTGCCGAACAGCCGTTCCGGCGCGAGGATGCGCTGCCGCTGATCGCGCGGATGAAGACCGGGCATTTCCCGCCCGGCACGCAATACTCCTACTGCAATTGCAACTTCCGCATCTTGTCCGAGATGCTTGAGGCCGAAACCGGCTTGGCGCTGGATGTGCTTTACAAGCAACACATCTGGGGTCCGGCACAGATGAAAACCGCCGTGCTGACCGCCGACACCAGCCGCCCAGAAGATGGTGTGGTGGGCTATGAGGGCAACGACGCGACCGGGTTTTTCCCCGCCGAGAATGCAATCTATTGGGTGGGTGATGCGGGGATTTCCGCCTCGCTCTCGGACATGCTTGCCTATGAAGCTTGGATTGATGCCACACGCGACGATGAAAACAGTCTTTATCGCCGAGTTTCGGCCCCCCCATGTTTCGCGGATGGTACGCCCGCCGCTTATGGCTACGGGCTTTCGCGTGAAATGATCGCCGGGCTTGAGTTCAGCGGTCATGGCGGGGCCTTGCGCGGGTTCCGGGTGCATCGATTAAATGCCCGCACGGCGCGGTTGTCAGTGGTGGTGATATTCAACCACGAGGCCGATGCCCATGGCGCGGCAGAAGCTTTGGTTCAGGCGGCGATGGCCCAAAATCCTCCGGCAGAGCCGCCGTTGCCCGATGGCTGGGATGGCCAGTGGATCGGTCCCAATGGGCTTCTCACGCGCTTGGAATGTGGACGCAACTTTGCCAAATTACGCCATGCCAGCGGGGTCGAGCGACTCACGCTGGCCGCGGACGGCGCGCTGTCTTCGCCGGGGGCGGTGCTTGCGCGCGGGGCGACGGGCGTGACTCTGACGCGCCCGAAGGACAACACCGAAGCCATGTTAACGCCTTTGGCGGTTCTCGACAGCGCCAACGCAGCCGAGATTGCCGGGCACTACCATTCGCCCGAGTTGGACGCCTCGATGGAAATTGAGGCACGGGATGGTGCTGCTTATGCGCGGTTCACTGGCCTGCTGGGCAGCGGACGGATGGAGCGGATGGCACCCGCAGGCCTTGATGTGTGGACAGTTGCCACCCGCCGTTCCATGGACGCGCCCGCACCGGGTGACTGGACGATGGTGATACAGCGAGATGCCAAAGGTGGGGTTGGCGGACTCACTTTAGGCTGCTGGCTAGTCCGTGAAGTGGCCTATCTACGTGTCTGAGCAAATTTGATTATCCCGATGTCGCAAGCCTCTGGCGCAGGGATGGCTGTTTCGTTCGAGTTTGCAACATTGCATATCGCAAGAAGGCGGTGCTGATGCCGATATTGCGATGTCTATGACGTGTCAAAACGCGTCCTCTTGAGCGATTCTGGCCTATTCCTGCGGTCCTTTGCGAAATGCTATAGGGCAACATTCGCCCCCTGCTGAGATGATCGGTCGAAAACACTGCTTCCGCCACTGTCGTTGTAGCTCGCTCTTTGCGCTTTATTATTGTGCCATTTCCCCTCTGCTTGTGTTCTCGTTGAATCCTTGGCCCCGGGGCAGGCTTGCGATCCGCCCCGTAGCTTGCGCTTTTCTTCACAGGCCAAACCTTTGGCCCTGCATTTATGCTGTGATCGCGACCAGCCCGCGCAGAACGTGCGCGGCTTCCGTGCCATCGGCGATCTCATCGGGGTAGCCGAAGGAGATATTGTTGATCGGCACGCCGTGAATTTTGCCGCTGAACTGGCGATGAGTGTGGCCGAAGAACGAGCCGTCGGGGCGACGCGTGCCGATCCAAACCTCCAGATTGGAGGCAAAGCGGCTGAGAGGCCGTTGAGCGGCGCTAGGGCAGCGGCGCATGGGGCGTGATGGGTGATCATGAGGCGCTGTCCGTCCCAAGGTTTGGCCATGGCTTGGCTGAGCCAGTCCAGATGGTCTTGATGGACAGTGATGGTGTTCTCAGGACCGATCTGGCCGCTCGCCATATCTTCGTCGCAGCGGATGCGCCTATAGTCTGGCATTGTCATGCGACTGCGGCGCATGGCGGCATCGCCGTCCAAGTGTCCGTTCCAGTAGTCATGATTGCCCGGAATGATCCAAACCCGCGCAGGATCGATCAAGCGGCCGATGCGCGATAGCGCGCGCGGCCACTGATACATCGGATTGTTGGCGAGATCGCCAGCGATGATCAGGCCGTCAAGATGACTGATGATCGGCGCGGTGGATGCGAATGGATCGCGGCCCTCGCGCATCCAAGCATTGAGATACAGATCGGCGGTGATCAGGATAGTCATAGCGGCACTCCGATCGAGTGAATCCTGCCAAAGGGCACCAAGGCCACTGCGCGGAGCTTTGCGCGATCAAACATTGCCATCACAGCCCCCGATCCCCTGCGCGGGCCTGCGATATGAAATCAGCCAGAATGCTGTCCAACAGCGTCGTGTCATCAAGCGGCACGAAGATGTCAAACTGGGAAGCGCAGGCGCGGCGCTTCTCTTCCGACAGCGTGGCAGGCGGTTGGCCGCTCATGCCGCCGCCCGGAATGGGGTCTGCAAGGCGAAACCAGCGACTGATGCTGCGTGTCCATCCCGCCCTATAGTCAATGGCGATCAGGCGTGACGTGGCCATCATCGTGTCATCAAAGCGCGGATGGCCGCTGACCAGTCCCCAAATCACCGGGCTGCCGTGGCGGCTGAGCAATATGCGCCAGTCCCTGAGCAGGGGGCCTCAGCCATCTCTGCTGGCGTGGGGCCAGCTTCGGCGGCGCGGATGGCGATCAAGACGCGTCTAAGATCATGCTTCAATTCTGGTGCCATGAATGTTCTCCTGAATGCGAAAGGCTAGAGTTTGGGCGCGCGCCGCGCGCGGCCAGTTTTTGTTTGAGAGACGCAGCACGGGTTGGCGCCAGGGATCTGCAACCGACATTGGCGGCTGTCACACATCAACTGCCGCCTCGGAAGCCTGAGGCAAAGCCGGGCGGCGCAGCTGATCCGGCCAGAGCTTGGCCTCTGGTTCCTGAATCTCGCGCGCGATTATCAGCTGTCGTGCCACCGCCTCCAGCAAGTCGCGGTTGACGCTAAGGACATGCAAGGCACGAGCTTCTGCTGCCTCGAGATATTCGCGCACCCCGACCGCCAAGTGGGATCGAGCAGCAGCGCTTTGTCGGCGTCCCCGATCCAGACCGGACCACAGGCACCGAGGCCATATTGCGTGTGGATTGCCAGCGCCATCGCGGTCGCTTCGGCGAGATCGGACGCCGCACTGCCACCCGCACCGCTCGAGATATTGCCGAGCACGAGGTATTCGGCGGCCCGACCTGCCATGTGCTGGGCAAGGATGGCCTCGATATCAATCATCAGGCCCGACTTGGCATCCGGATCCCACTGGACGAACCCGCCGCCCGTCCCGCTCAAGGAAAATTCTGCGCACAACTCCCATCTCAAGTGCCGCACAGACAGTGGCATGGCCACATTCGTGAACCGCCACACTCCAGTCGATGCTGGGATCACTCTGGACGCTAAAGATGGCCTGCAGATCCTTGATCGTGACGGTCTGATCGTGTGCGCGCACACCAGCCCGCAGCTAGGGTCCAGACTCATTGATCGTCAAAGCCAGAACAAGACGGTTGCGGCGAGAGCGACGGCGGAGAGGAAGACTTTTGGGCATCTGTCGTAACGTGTTGCCACCCGCCGCCAGTCTTTGAGACGGCCAAACATGATCTCAATCCGATTGCGGCGTTTGTATCGGCGTTTATCGTATTTGACAGGCTTCGCGCGTGACTTCCGGCCGGGGATGCAAGGCGTGATCCCCTTGTTTTTCAGGGCGTCTCGGAACCAGTCGGCGTCATAACCCCGGTCAGCCAGCAGCCACGTCGCTTTGGGTAAGCTGCCCAGTAAGGCCGCAGCGCCGGTGTAATCGCTGACCTGACCTGCGGTCATGAAGAAGCGGATCGGTCGGCCGTTTTCGTCAGTGACGGCATGCAGTTTGGTATTCATGCCACCTTTGGTCCGGCCAATCAGACGACCGCGCCCCCCTTTTTCACCCCAAGGCTTGAAGCCGTGCGGTGCGCCTTGAGATAGGTCGCGTCGATCATCACCGTCTTCGGGACCGCCGCCTCGGAGGCCAACCCTTCCATCATCCGGGCAAAGACGCCCATGTCGCCCCATCGCTTCCAACGGTTGTAAAGCGTCTTCGCCGGGCCGTATTCCTTCGGCGCGTCAGACCAACGCAAGCCATTGCGATTGATGAAGATAATGCCGCTCAAGACCCGACGATCATCGACACGCGGCACCCCGTGGCTCTTGGGAAAGAAGGGTTTAAGTCGAGCCATCTGCTCGTCCGTCAGCCAGTAAAGGTTGCTCATTGCTCAGTCTCCTTGCGGAGCCTGAATCACGGCTGCGTTGCAAAATCAATAGGTCCTGACCCTAAAACCCAAAATGGTTTAAGCAGTGGCTCGATAATAGAAAAATGACCACTTGGTCCTATCGCTTCGACATTCTAAAAAGCAGGCGAAGACAGGATCCGAAGAAAAGGGCATGGCAATTTTGAAAGTGTTTCCACATGTCGCTGTCCGGATGCTATTTGGAAAATAGAGGATCGACATGTGCAAGTGCCTTGGGCTCTGTTGCATAAATCAGCCCCGGGACGAGTTGCGCCTTTCCTTGGATAGCCTCATCCCACGCGTTGAGTTTGCGGGGGTTCCGAGGGCCGTGAAGCGGTTCAGGATTGCGGCCCTGATCTGTATCTCGGCCACCTGCCTGTCGAAGTCGCGCGCCATCACGCGTTCTCCGAGCAGCTTGAAGCACCGCACTTTGTTTCGATCAGGCTTCGTCGGTGGCAGCCGCTCCACCGCCTGCAGATCGTGCGGCCAAGGCGACGGGTGGCACGGACAGTTTCATTCCTGGCCTGCGCGCCCGGTGTGTTCTCCAGCCATGGCCGTGCATTCTTGCGCGCGGCAATGTCGGCACAGGCGCTGCGCGCCGCGATGGCGGCGTGGCACGCCCGGGTGTCATAAGCACCATCGGCGCTCACCTTGCCGATGGGCTGATCAGTGGGGATCTGGTTCAGCAGTTCGGGCAGCATTGGCGCATCCCCAACCCAGCTACCGGTCACCTCGATGGCGCGGATCTCCAGCGTATCTGCGTCAATCCCTAGGTGAACCTTGCGCCATTGGCGTGGCTTGGAGAGCCCATGTTTCTTGGCGAACCACGCGCCTTCGCCTTCGGCCTTGATCCCGGTGCGGTCAATCAAGAGGTGCAGCGCACCTGTGCTAGGCCGGTAGGGAATGGCGACATCCAGACCCTACCGGCGACGGGGCAGCGTGCCGAAATCCGGCACTGGCCAATCCAGGCCGGCCAGTTCAAGCAGGCTTGCCACCAGCCCCGTCGTCTGCCGCAATGGCAACCCGAACCGCGCCTTCAATGTCAGGCACGCTTGGATAGCAGCGTCGGTGAAGGTGGCAGAGCGGCCCCGCTTTCCGCTGGGCCGCTCTGCCAGACCGTCTCTGAGTCAAACCAGATCAGCAGCGAGCCTTGCTGCTTCAGGGCGGCGTTGTAAGAGCGCCAGTTTGTCGTGCGGTAGGTCGGAGGTGTAGGTTCGCTCATGGCCCTGCCACTAACACCATGGAGTCACACAGGGAATCCCTCGCGATTTGTGCATGTATGGATGCCCCCGTTGGTGCAAGTGGTTTTTGAACGGCTTGAGCGTGTGATCGGGTGCGGTCATGTATCAGGCCTCTCGTTGCGGCGATTGACACAGCCGCGGGCCGGTATGGCGATGCGCGGATCAGAAGCAGATCAACAAACCGAGCTCATTGGCTCCAGCACAAATACTGCCTTCTCTGACCCGGATCTTGCCGATCCTTTGCCCTTACAGTTCATTGACCTCCTCACACTCCCGACGCGCCGGGGCGGAATGGAAGGCGCAGTGTGCCTATGCCATCGTCGCCACGGGGTTCCGGTAATCTTCTTGTTTCGTCATCATGGCCCAGAGGCCACGGGCCATCTTGTTGGCAAGTGCAATCGCGGCAACCATGCGAGGCTTTCGAGCCCGCAGGCGCGACAGCCAACCATTGTTCGGAGTGCCAAACCGTTCGACCGCTTGAAGAACAGCCATCGCGCCGGAGACCAGGAGTGTGCGGATATCTCGCTGCCCCATCTTCGACGTCTTGCCCAGCCGGGCTTTGCCGCCCGTCGAGTGCTGTTTTGGCACGAGCCCGAGCCACGCGGCAAAGTCGCGCCCGCGCCGGAAGGTCGCCAGATCAGGTGCAAATGTCTCGATCGCAAGCGCCGTGATCGGACCCACGCCCGGCATGGTTTGGAACCGCCTCGCCAGATCGGCTTCTTTGGCCGCGCTCCTCATCTTCTGGTCAAGCTCGGAAACCCGAGCATTCAGCCCTGCAATTTGCACCAGATACATCTGGCCCAGGTTCCGGACGCCCTCGGGCAAAGCTATATCGCTATCTTCAATCGCATCCGCGAGCCGCTTGAGTTGCGCTGTCCCCGTCGCCGCGACCAGTCCATGCTCAGCGAGGTGGCCGCGCAAGGCGTTGATCATCTGGGTGCGCTGGCCGACGAACATCTGCCGCGTGCGAAACAGCATGGCGCGGGCCTGCTGTGCTTCCGTCTTTACCGCGACCGGGCGCATGGTGGGGCGCAACGCCGCCTCGACAATGGCCTCCGCATCCGCCGCGTCGTTTTTCTGGCGCTTTACGAACGGCTTCACATAGATCGGCGGGATCAAGCGCACATCGTGTCCCAGCTTCTCAAACTCGCGGCCCCAGCCATGGGCCGTGGCGCAAGCCTCCATGGCGACAACGCACCTGGGTTGCTGGGCAAAGAACGCCAGCAACTGCCCCCGAGAAAGCTTCTTGCGAAACACAACCGACCCGTCGGCGCGCGCGCCATGCAACTGGAAAACGCGCTTTGCAAGGTCAATGCCGATGATGGTAACTTCCGACATGGATGTCCTCTCTTCCTGTGATGGCTTCAACAATCATCACATTGGCACATTGCGATGCCGTCAGGAGGGGGCATCCACGCCATCAACAGAGCCGTGGAGGCTCCTCAAGCATCTTGTCGAGAAAATTCTACTTCTGCAGCCTTTTACCTTTTGAGGGGGATACCCGTATAGATTTAGTGATATCAGATTTAATACAATCTAAAATTGTAATTTGATCCGTTTCCGCAGCAAAACTCTGGCAACGTCACCCGAACGTAGGACCTGCGAGGATCGAACAGACGGCAACGAATCCAAGTTTACGTTTGCTCTAATTTATGTTACACTTTTGCCACTGATACTTTAGTGGCACCCAAGGAGTTTCATTTCTCATGTATAAAGTTATTTCGCCTTAGTTATTTATTCCTTGTTGCTGAAATATTTGAAATTGTGTTCAGTGCCATGGAGGAATTTTTGTGAGGAAAATATATCAAATATCTATTGTGGATCCTAATTCGCTTTCCAGTGAAGGCGTTAGGCATGCCTTGAATGGGCGAGGCTTTCACATCGTCGACCGGTGGAGAACGGTTGATGAAGCCATCGACTGCGCTCCACCAGCTTTTGATCTTGAGGCCATTCTCATAAATCAGGCAAAAAACGCATTACCGCGGGAGCATACCATGATGGAGCTTCGACAGGCCTATCCCGGGACGCGGATAGCGCTTATTGGCGAGTCTCCTGATCCAGAGCGCATTCGGGATGCAATTAAGGCTGAATTTGATGGCTTTATACTTGAAACAATCCACATCACAGCATTTCCAAAAGCAATTGAGCTGTTGATACTCGGCGAGCGGGTCTTTCCGCCCCTGCCGCTTGAGACACCCGTCAAAACCTCTTCTGTTACGCTATTAAGACCTAAGACTGCAGCGCTTGAGGCGTTATCGGCGAGTGAGATGCGGGTGCTAGCTTTACTTTCGACTGCCTTGGCAAACAAAGTCATTGCCCGTGATCTTGGCATTTCAGAGTCGACGGTCAAAGTCCATGTGAAGGCAATTTTACGCAAAACGGGATCACGAAATAGAACAGATGCAGCACTTTTGGCACAAGGCATAGAAGCCAAACCCTATTTTGATGATTTAGCAAGTAAGAAGATTGAGGGAGTTCTGAAATTTCCGCCACTCGACGGAGCGTCAAGCATGGAAAGACATTAGTTCGCGCTTGATATTAATGCGAGTATGAAAGTGCCTCCTATGCAGCAAGCACAGGTTCGAAAATAGTTGTCTTAGGTGAATAAATTATTCTTAAATATGTGCAGTTCTTGATTGTTCGATCAGTCGAACCGCTCGCCAGAGTGAATAATTCAGAACTTCGCGATCATTGCAATGAGCGAACCGTATATTTCTCTGTTAAAATATGATGATCCCCAACCCGAATACTACTTACCCTCGCAAGAGGATTCTTGAATCGCAACTTTTGAAATTGACGCATTCATTGCGAATCTCAAAACTACTCATATTGTCACTGCCCTATTAACGTTATCCATGGGCTTCAACGATAAAACAAGATACCTGGTAAGAATGGATGGCAATATTGATACTGGGCATTGGAGGATGTTTATTTCAAATTCCCCCCCATACTGCATATAGAACCTCTGCGACTGACTGTTCCAGCGGCCCATCGGTATTGATCACCAGAACTGGAATGTCCGCAATCTCTGCCATCGTCTCAAGGTCCCGTCGCCGCAGGACACTGTCGGGATCTGGACCGTCAAGCTTACACCGGGACGCATCGCGCAGCAGCGTGGTCTGGATCGGCGCAGCCAGTCGAATCACCATATCCGGTTTAGGAAGATCGTCATAAAGCTTTGCTTCCAGCCGCATTAGCGCCGCCTTCCATCGCGATCCACAAGCCGCAATGGCAGCCTCGCCAAACTGTCTGCCATCAATGGCACCAATCCCCGAGGGAGGATAACGATCCGTGATGACCACTGCGCCAGCCGTCGCCAAACGCCGCGACTTGAACAGCAGAGCTCTGCGGTCGTGGGCCAGCAACAGCATGCGCACCACATAGGCATATGAGAAATTCAATTCCACACGACGTTCCGGCTTCTGGTATTGCCCCGAACGCTCGCCCGGAAGCAGGCGGCGCAGCATCGGCAACAGCAGTCTGAACGGCGCTGAAAGCAAAGTTGCTGGCGGTTTGCCGATATGGACCCGGCGCACATCAAGTTGTTTACCAAGCCGATCTTCCAAGGCTGCTCCAAGCGTTGACTTGCCGCTCGCCTTTGGACCTATCATGGCGACAAGCGCGCCGCCCGAGACAAGGCTCACTGACTTGTGCCTCCGCAGGCGGGATGCAACCAACATGCCGATGCGGCGAAAACGCGAGGCAAACCCTGCGAAATAGCCCAAGCGTCGCCATTCTCGCAGCCGCCACGCCAGCCCGACGCCGATCCGAATGCGCGCAATTTTATGCGCAGAATTGGCGATGGTTGCGATCACCGCCTCGAACTCTCCCTCGCGCGCAGCTGGAACGCACTCCGCCCAAATCTGCTTGGCAACGGTTGCATCTGCTTGATCGCGCAGCCAAGCGAGTTCGCGAGGAACATCTGAATAATGCCGGTTCACCATGTAGAACTCAACCAAACTGGTGTGCTTGAGCGCAATACGAAGCAAGAACACCACCAATTCGGCCTCGGCGACGGGCACCGGAAGACCCATCAACTCACGCAGGTTCGAGAATAGGATTTTTTCAAGCGGCAGATGGTAGCTTTTCACCAGACTGTCGCCGGTCACGATTTGGAAATAGGCATGAACATGCACCAGCCGCAGACTATTCGGATCCAGCGCAAAGGCATGTAAAACTCCGGGGTGACCACCGCCATCCCGCGACCGCGCAAGCTTGAATCCACAGTCAATCAATGCCTCAAAGAACTGCGTGGCGTCAGAGCGCAACACCAGCAAATCCAAATCTTCCTTACCACTGAGGCTGTCGCCCAATCGGATATTGCTTTTCCAATGGCAGTAGCACACCTGACGTTGCTTCAATGCCGCAACCAGATTGCGGATCGGGCCAAGCTCTGACCCACCGTGTCCTGTCTGAGTGCTCTGTGCACCGTCTATATTCTGATTGCGCAATGCTTCATTCATGACTGCCCCCGCATTTTCAAGACTGCTTTGCCCAACCGTGAAAATGTCACTGCCACAGCTTTAAGTGATAGATTTCCGCCGCAGGCGAGGCCAGGACGCAGCTTAAAACGGCGGGACAGGAAAATTGCCATGCCGATATTCCAGCCGATCATGCTGAGAGTCGTTGCCACAGCGACACCCATCATGCCGAATGGAATCACAAGCAGGGCCGCGCCAAGGATTGTGACCGCGGCAGCTGTTGCCATCAGAGTAGCGCCCTGCCGTTCGTGACCTGTCATAGTGAAAAGGTGCTGCTGTGGTCCGGCCGCCGCCGCCGCGAGTTGTCCAAACACCAAAACAATAAGCACCGGCCCGGCTGTGACGAATTGCGGCCCGAACCACGGCAGAAGAATCGGCGCTCCGGCGATCAACGGCAGCGCGACCACGAGCGTGGAGGCAAGTGACAGCGCCGCAGATCGCGCCATCAGTCGTTGCAGTGCCACCATGTCTCCTCGGGCATAAAGCGCAGAAACCGTCGGCGCAAAAAGCGCAGAGAGCGCCATACGAGGCAGGGCCACCAACTGGGCAAGGTTGAAGGCGACGGCAAAAATCCCGGCGCCTAGCGTGTCATTTCGCAACCCGATGATCAGAATGCCAGCACGCGACATGATTGTGTCGGCCAACATGATAAGCGTGAGTGAAACGGCGGGGCGCAGCCAGTCGCGTATTGAATAGCAAGGTGCGGCGGTGACCAGTTCCGGTGGCTTTCGGCTTATCAGGAACCGCTGGATGAACAGCACGGTGATGAACGCCGTAGCAAGGGTCGCGGCCATTGCGGTGACTGCATCGGGCGGCGCGAGACCGCCCAGCACCAACGCCGCGAGTATGAGGAATGCGATCAAGTCCCGCAAGATCCGCTCTGGCAGCATCGAGACGATGATAGCGCCAAATGCGCGCAGTGCCGAAGCGCCAATAAGCCGGAGCGTCATCAGTGGCACCACTATGGCTCCGATCAGCAAGGCACGGGCAAGTTCGCCCTGCGCGTGAAGCAGCAAACGCTCTGCTGCGATCGCAAGGGCTGCCACTGCAATCCCGGTCAACGCCCCGCCTCGAAACGCGAAGCGCATCACGCCATGCGCCCGCGCCCAGTCGCCGTGCACGCGATAGGTCGGCAACAAGCGAAGCAGCGAGGTGCTAAGCCCAAGCGTGGAAATATAGGCAAGCATAGTTACCCAAGCGATCACATAGGCAAAGATCCCGAAGCTCTCGGCTCCGATCAGGCGCACGGTTCCCAGTTGCACACCAAAACTCAGCGCGGCTCCCGCCACCAGAACCAAGAAAGCGTAGGAACTGGTTGTCAGCAGTCGAACGCCAGCCAATGCCGATTCAGGATGGTGCTGTGGCAAAGTGGCATCTGCCTTGTGTATCACATCAACCTTCATGGGAGGATTGCCCCATGTGATCGCGCGAGTCGGCGCGCTTGGCCAAGTGCCAGAGCAGTAGTGGTAATCAATGCCACAGCGGACTCGAGGTCGTTTTGATCTCTGCCAGAGACTTGAAGGACGCAAAGGTTCCGCTTCTGCAACTTGGCATAAATCGCAGCAAAAATATCGTCGAGACCTTTGGTGTCCGCGGGCGGGCGCTCAAGCGCTCGCGCCGCAAAACCTTGCTTTGCATGTCTTTGACCAAGCCTTATCCCAGAGATATCGGGTGAAACGCACAGCCTCACTGCAATATTGGGAAGCGGAACCACATCGAGCGCCCGCGCCAGCACCCGATCATCAGAGCGCTTGGAGTCGAGCGCCAAGCCTGCGATTGCGCAGAGATAGCCTTGGTCTTGCACCAATAGCCCCTTCACCGAGGCAAATCGCGTCAGGCCCGCGATGTATCGGCGCCGACGCAGTGAAGCCGACCAGTGTGGCAGTGGCATCAACTGCAGCAGAGCTTCCGTCACTGGATCGCTCCAAATGATTTGCGACACCGCGCCCCCCAGTTTGGAGAGCCTCGACGCCAGTGCAGATCTGCGACCCGCCCCGGATTCATCTGGACGCGCGCTGATCGCAAGCCGCACTGCCAGACCATGAAGCGCCAAATCCGCCGCCACCGCACGCGCGAGCGTGGTCTTCCCGGCTCCTGGCGGCCCAAAGATTTCAATGGTGATCCGTTCGCCTAAGCTGTCAACCGCCTCCCGGCCATCGGAGGCACTGCCGTTCGCATACGGCATCTGGATATTTTGCGTCGCTTGGCCCCGGATCTGTTCCAAAGAACTGCCGCCGAGAGTCACGGCACCCACCGCGAAAACCAAGCAGCCCTAGAGGGTTGCCATCTTACGAGATTGGATAGGCAGACCATAGCGGCGTCAGGACCAGGATTTTTAATTTGCTGCCTGTCTAACGGGCAAAACGGAAATAGGTGGAAATCCATAGCAACCTTCCAACTTCCAAATTCCAAAAACTCTTTTAGCTACACCTAGCTACACCAGCCTAGCGCCCCGCGACGTGGCGGTGAAAGAACTCTTAAGAGTAGATCGTTTGCATGTGATACCCCCAAGAAGGGGGTTTCTACCTCTCAAGAGTTAGCCTCTACCCATATGAACACTGTCGAGACGCTGTTGGGCGCGGGATACTGCCTGACCAGTCCAAATTTTCGGAACTGGGTGTCTCAGGCCTGTCATTGGCGAAATTAATATGAGGGCGAACCCAATGTTGGGGCCTGCTTGGGATTTGGCGCGGGTTGTCGATTTCCCTCCTTGCCTGACAACGGCATTTTCCCGCTATTTCAAAGGGAGACTGCAATGCGCTATTCTGCGTCAGGGTCCGATCTGGGCCGATTCAGTGCTGATAAAATTGCCCCGACATCACACAAAGTACTGACATCACACAAAGTGTGGAAGCTGCTAATGATCACCATCGTCGGTATGACGGGGTGGTTGTGGCAGGCAACAGCGGGCCGCGCCATTGGCGAGAATGTGCGGCTGCATTTCACGGTAAATCACCGCAAAGACTTTCCGCAAGCCGTGGCGATCGGCTTCAACCTCGCCGATGTCTCAACGGTTGCGGCGCTCGACGCGCTGCCAGATGGCACTAAGGGTATCTTATGGATGCGCAACTACAATAACGCGCTCTGTTCTTGGCAAACCAGCGATGATGAGACAGCGGCAATCGTGCGCGCGGCGCATGGCAATCCCAAGTTCAGCGGTATTTATTTCATCGCGGACACGCCGCATCCAGCCGTTTGCCGGGAGGCTCCGCAGCAAATTGCCGAGCGCACCGCATTGATCCACCAAAACGATCCCGACGGACGCAGCTTTATTGCGGTGAGCGGTGGTTTCAAATTTCCGGCAGAATTTGCGCAATTGGCCAATGCGGCCGATCTGATTGGCGTCGTCGTCTATCCTTGCAACACGAAAAAGCCCCGCTGCGAAATGGACAAGATCGCCGAGCGGGTTGGGCGCGCGCGTTCCGCAGGAATTCCCATTGAGCGGCTGGTGCCAGTTTTTCAGGCCTTTGGTCAGGCCTGCTCGGCTGCAGAGAGGAAATGGTATCGGCTGCCCACCGAGGAGGAGATGATCGAGGTTTTCGCGATCTGGGACAAACTGCTGCCACCGCAGACGCGTCCTTTCGACATGACTTACTCGTGGGGCGAGCAAACGCAGCAAGCTTGTCCAAGCCTCTCCACTGCAGATGGCAGCGATTATCCAGACCTTCAAACGCTTTACGCGAGGTATTTCGCGTCGATGAGATGATCGCATTGCATGTCGTACTGTTTTGCCGAAAGGAATTGCCATCATGACCGCCCATATCCTGTTCATTGCCGGCGTCGACTCTGACCTGCGCTTGCCTTTCGTTCGCGCGGTGCGCGATCACGGCTTTCGGGTCAGTATGGCTGCAAGCGGAGGTGGGGCGGCCTACGAGCGTGCAGGGATTGAATTCGTGCCGTTTCCCTTTGATCGCTTCATCTCTCCACTCAGCGACTGGCGCGCGATCCGCCGTCTGGGCGATATCCTCGCGCGCTTGCAACCTGATATTGCGCAGGGCTTTGACACCAAGCCATGCCTGATGTTGCCGCTTGCCGCGCAAAACCCCGATCTGTTGGTGATCCGCACGATTTGCGGGCGGGGTTGGGTCTATTCGTCGCGTTCTCCTGTCGCCATGTGCGCGCGGCTTGCCTATCGGGCATTGCACGGGTTTGCGGCGCGGCGTACCAATGCCACCGTGTTTCAAAACCGGACCGACCGCGCGTTTTTCGAACAATATGGCATTGCCGGCGCGCAGTCAGTGGTGATCCCGGCGGGTGGCGGCGGCATTGATCCCGAAGGTTTCGAGCAAGCACTGCACGGCGCGGCGACGCCAGCAGCCCTGCGCGCCGAACTCGGGCTGGGGCATGCCGAGGTGGTCATTACCGTCTCAAGAATCACGCGTCAGAAGGGAATACCCGCGCTGTTGAAGGCCGCCGATCTGGTGCATCGGCAGCGTCGTGGCGTGCGGTTTCTGCTGGTTGGTCCGCGCGATAGCGAAGGCCCACTGGCGATTTCTGAGGCCGAGCTTGCGGAGTATGCGCCTACGGTGATCGCCATTGGCCCCCGGACAGATGTGCCCGCTCTGCTGCGGATGGCCGATGTCTTTGCTTTTCCGACGGAATATTCCGAAGGGGTTCCACGGGTTCTGCTTGAGGCAGCCCTGGCTGGCCTGCCGATCGTCACGACGAGCATGCCCGGTTGCCTGGAAGTGATTGAGGACGGGCTGACTGGCAGGGTGGTACCGGCTCGTTCGCCAGAAAAGCTGGCCGAGCAAATTCTGGCAGCTCTGGTTCACCGCGACGAAAGCGCCGCAATGGCAGCCCGGCTGCCAGAACGGGTTCGTGCAAATTTTTCGGTCGCAGGCGGTGCCGAGCGCCATGCAGCTTTGTATCACGCGTTGCTGGCAAATCGGTCTCATTCGAGTGCCATTGTTCCGATCCCGACCGGGGAACGGGAACTTGCACCGGTCGCCACCGCGCGGTCTTACAGCTCGTCTGCACGATCACTGCCCGACACCGACGAATGAGACAGCCATGATCGCAACACTTCTGGCACTCGGATTGGTGATCTCAGCCGCGACGCAACTGCGCGTCGGCGGGCTTCCCTTGGGGCCAGGAGAGATCGTGCTGCTGGTCTGGTTGTGCCTTGCCGGTCTGCGCCAACTGTTGTCGCGTCCGCTGATCCTGAACCCAGCGCTGACTCGGGTTTTGTGCTTTTGGTTTGTCATGGTGGTTAGCTTGTGCGTAGGGATGACCGTGGGTCTGGTGGTGGAACCCTTTCAAGACTATGACGGCATGCTTCGCGATGCTATCGCTTATGCCTTCGTGTTTAGCTTTAGCGCGATGATGGCGCTTACGCTGTCTGACGCGGCGGAAAGACGTCAGCTCTGCTGGCGCATTGTCGTGATTGGCAGCATATCGCTGATCCTGCAAATCGGCGGCGGCTTGGGGAAAATACCGATGCCGGGGGTTGATCCTTGGTACTGGGACCGTCTGAGGGGATGGGCCGAAAACCCCAACCAGCTCGGTTTTTTTGCGCTTTTCATCACGCTTATGGGCCTGCATCTCGCAGATCAGGCCGCCAATAAAATCGAGAGCTTGCAAGCCTTAAGTGCCATTGTGCCCGCATTCGTGGCTGGGCTGATGTCTCGCAGCGACAGTTTCGTTATCGGACTTATCGTGTCGGGCGGGCTGTTTATCACCTTGAAATCCGTGGCCTGGCTGCAAGATACAGAGATGGCTCCTACCCTGCGCGGAGCGGCGGTCGCGCTTGGGCTTTTGGCGCTGCCACTCGCTATCATCATTTCGGTGCCGTTCGCATCCGCGGCGCTCAGCAGCATCGAGCGCGTCTCTAATGAGGTCTACGCTGACAATGAGCAGGGTGACACCCGGCTCCATCTATGGGCCGAGGCCATTAATAAGGGTATCCAGTCGGGGCTTGTTGGTTTCGGCCCCGGCCCGCATCTGACCAGCAAGTCCTTCAAACGCCCTCCACCTGACAAATTCGAGGTTCACAACACCCTTCTCGATCTGCTCACTCAGGGTGGCATTGTGGCGATGGTCGCTTTTGTCTGGATATCATTCACAGCCTTGTTCGCCGTAGCGCGAGCGGGACATCCGGCGTTGGCGGGGCTTGTTGCCGGGCTTTTAGTGTTCAGCATGTTTCACTACGTCTTGCGGCAACCGATTTTCTGGTTCGGAATCGTGCTCTGCCTGCTCAGTATGACGCGATCGGTCGAAAGCCTATCACCCCGTTTGTCGGCGCGGCGCGCAACCCAGTAATCGGCGCGTGCAAAGGCGGTTGCGCTATTTCATAGCAAGGCGGATGACAGCGCCATGAACGAAAATTATTAGGAAACTAATAGCCCACCACCTCTTTGGGGTTAGTGTTCTTACTCCGTATGGTGCTTCGCGCATGTCTCAGGCCGTGCGATAACCAAGTCATATTGCCACATACGCGCCAAAGACGGTGCGAGAGTCAGATGGCGCGTAAAGGCCCTGTAAAAGATAGAAATTAACGTTGAAGCTTTGCCGCGGAGGAATCCTAGATCAATGTTTCCGATGTCGATTGGCCACCGCGTCATACGGTGACTCTACTGGCCGTTGGTTTGGCAATTGCACGTTGGTTCTTGTTAGCGCGACCTGTCCTCTACGCGGCTCTTTTCGTGAAGGTATTTTACTATGATCCATCGCCGTTCCAACGATTTGCACTTTAGCCAGATCATGTTGCTGCTGCGGCGGCGCCGCGGTTTCATCGCTTCAATTGTACTTTTGGGGGGGGCCGCCGCCACGGCGATCGGGCTAACCCTTCCGCCCTATTACACGGCGAAGGCGCAGCTGCTCTACCAGGCAGAGGCGCAGATCGGGCCCGAGCGCTCCGAAGACGCTGCGGTGGACACGCTGGTCGAAATGCTGAACTCGCCTGGCCATTTGCGCCGCTTGGCAAAGAGCTTTGAACTTGATCCCGGCTCGACCGGAACGGTTGCGTTGGCGGAGCCTACTCAAAGCGAGACCATCAAAATGCCAACCACTTCCGCACCGTCAGTGCTGGATTACAACGCGCTCGATCAGGGCCTGAACGTCTACAAGGAGCGCCAGTCGCGTCTGGTTGCGGTCACCTTTCGCAGTACCGATCCTGAAACGGCTGCACTTGCGGCAAATCGCGCAGTCAAACTCTATCTTGATCACGAGTCTGACTTTCAGCGTGAGGCGCGTGCGCAAGCTTTGCGTTCGGTATCCGATCGCATGCCTGACGCGCTTGCAAGGATCGATCAGGCCGAGGGCGCTCTGCGCGAACATAAAATCAAATTTGGCTTGGCCGATGCCGCTGGCTCTGATCCGAACGACAAACAGATTGGAGAATTCACCCGGCAACTGATCATCGCGCAGTCCGATCTGGCCGCGCGCGACGTGCAGCTCGAGAACCTCAAAGCTCAACACCGCAGCGCCTCCGAGGGAGGCACTGAGATCCCAACTGGCTTTGCGCGCGTCGCGGCGACGGATCAGCTGGATAATACGGACAGAGATGCTACCCAGCCGTTGAGCGAAGATCAGCAGCTTGAGATCACACAACTGACGCTGGGCCGTGATGCGGTCGCAGCGCGCTTGAGTGATATCGAGAAGCAACTGACCACCCTGCAAGAGGCGAATGCCAAGACGACGCCCGCGTGGATCCGTCTGCGCGAACTGGAACGCGAGGCGAATGCCGCTGGCGAGGCATATGAGAATCTGCAGCGCCAGAAAGATGATCTGCAGGGTCAGGGCAGTGTTCGCCTCTCTGTGCGCGTTGTCAGCATGGCCGATGTGCCCGATCTTCCCAGTTCGCCAAATCCGCTGCTTTTCGTGGCGCCAGCACTTATTGCCTCGCTTCTTATCGGCGGCTTTCTTGCGGTTCTGTTCGAGCGGCTCGACCAGCGCTTACGCAGTGAACGTGACGTCGAAGAAACCCTCGACGCGCCTTGCATCGGCATGGTGCCAGCCATCTCGAGTCGCGTGCGCGCAAACATGTCGCAACTGCTGCACAACGAACCCTATGCGCCCTATACCGAGGCGATCCGTTCGGTCTATGTTGCGGCAACCCGAGGTTCGGCGCGCAGTATCCTTGTGACTTCCAGCGCTTTGGGAGACGGCAAATCCACGCTTGTGCGCAGCTTGGCTGCTTTTGCAGAGCGGCTGGGGCAGCGGGTTTTGGTGATCGATTTCGATCTGCGTCATACCCCAATGTCACCGCTTGTTGATAAGGACAAACGCGACAAGACGCCCGGCGCTGAAACCCGTGCGAACGAGCCAACATGGGAAGCCATGATCCGGACGACAAAGAAAGATGGCATCGATTATCTGACCATGCCGCGCTTGCATTTGGATCCACTCACGGTGCTGTTAAACGAGGATTTTTCGGGTCTGCTGAAACAGCTGCGGCAGAATTACGACTGCATATTGATCGACAGTGCGCCAGTGGGCGGAGCCACCGAAACTCGACTTCTAGCCTTGATGGTGGATCGCGTCATCTTCACGGTGCGTTGGGGCGTGACCGAGGCGGGAACGGCCCTTGCCGCGGTGCAACAGCTGCGTGCCACGTCGGCAATGGCGCAAAGCATTCCGATTGCAGTTGTGGTCAATCAGGTGGATCTGCGCGCGCATCGACGTGGCGGCTACAGCGAACCTGTCGCAATGGCGTCGGCGCCCGCGTGATGAGGAGGCAGTCTCTGCATCAACCGCACACACCCGGTAGGAGCGTTCAGGTGCTGCGCTCGGTTACTGCAGGCGATGGCTACCCCGAAGGCTCTCAAGCCTACTCATAATAGTCGGAAGATTCAGCGGGGGAGCACTTATACTGGGATCAGCGACAAGCCTGAGTCAGCGTCAGTGTTAACCGCTTGGATGGGCCGTTTTTTGCAAAAATTTGCACTGGGGAGATTCGAGAGTGGGCAAGCCAATCTGGACAAAACCGATCATAGGAACGGATCTGAGTGAGGAGTTGGGCGGGACGGCCAAATCGGACCTGATCTGGGGGCTGATTGGCGATGATCGGCTCTATGGGAAAGGCGGCGACGACACGCTTTACGCCGGTGCTGGCAATGATATGCTCGATGGCGGTATTGGTCGGGACGTGCTGTTCGGCGGAGCAGGCGACGATACTTACCGCGTCGATGACGGGGGCGATGTGGTCAGCGAGATGACAACAGCTGGTCAGGACGACGGCGGCATTGACACGGTGAGCAGCACGATCAGCTACACGCTTGGCGGATTCCTAGAGAAACTGGTCCTTGCAGGCACCGCTGCAATTGATGGCGCTGGCAATGCGCTCGACAACAACATCAAGGGCAATGATGCCAGTAACGTGCTGTTCGGCGACGATGGCGCGGACACAATCTATGGCTATGATGGCAATGACGTCTTGATTGGTGGATCTGGTCGAGACTATTACACCGGGGGCTTGGGCGCAGACACATTTGTTCTGAAGTCTGAGGGGGCCATCTACGACAAGATTTACGACTATTCCGCCGGAGACAAACTTGGCATTGTGGCCAGCGAATTCGGTCTCTCGGAAGGAGCTGGATTGAATGGCGGCGTGCTGGACGCGGGCTATTTCGTAACAGGCAGCGCAGCGACAGTAAGCGGGCATGGGCAGTTCGTGTTTGATGCGGTGAAAGCCGAATTGTTTTGGGATGCCGACGGGGTTGGTACGGTCAAGCAAGTCAGGATCGCCCAGATCACCACGAGCACAGCGCTTTCTGCAAGTCAGTTCATTGCCTTTGGCGCAGCCGAGTCCACGTCCGTTTCTGTGGCCACGATGGAGTCGTCCCCACGGGCAGAAGACGACGGATCAGTCTATTTCAAGCTATCGCTTTCACAAGCCGCGAGCCAAGACGTCATGGTGACATGCAGCACGGTGAATGGAACGGCGATCGGCGGGCTGGATTTCACGGCTTTGTCATCGTTCAATGTGTTGATCAAGGCCGGGCAAACGACGGCCTATGTGCCGATTGCCCTGCTCAATGACAACATGGCGGAAGGTGTCGAGAGCTTTTCGCTCATAGTTGATGCCGCGCGTTTTGCTGGAAGCGGCAATGTCGTGCCGATTGGCTTGGGCATAGCGAACACCAGCATCACTGATGAAGGCCCCAGCATTGTTGCCGTCCGCGACCTAGTGGCCATGGGGATGGTCGATCCCTCGGCCGTCGCCTATAACCCCTTTTCAAATTCGCTGATCATGTCCGACTCTGAAGTCGACGAGGCACCGTTTTCTCGGCCCTACGATCTGTTCTCAGTCGGCCTCGATGGCAGCACGATCTCGAAGACTGCGCTGCCGTTCACTGCCGAGGCGACCGGGCTCGCATATGACGCGACCAGAGGAAATCTCTACATTACGGATGACGACAAATATAAGGTGAATGTCGTGAGCGCCGACAATCCAACCGTGGTCAAATGGTCGTTCACCACGAAAAACCTAGGCGGAAACGATCCCGAGGACATCGCCGTCGATACCAACACCGGAAACTTGTTCATCGTAAACGGCATCGACCGCAAGATCATTGAGGTAGACAATCATGGCACTACCCAGATCAGCAGCTTCGTTCTGCCGACGATGATCGTAGACCCCGAGGCGCTGGCCTTCGATTCCACGAATAACGTCTTCTATGTTGGCGGCGGCTTCAGCGACCTCATCTGGAAGCTCGACCGCAATGGCAATGTGATCGACACCATAACGGCGCTGACGGATTTGCGCTCTGCGGATCACGATTACCGTGTCGCCGTCAAGGATATCGAGATTGCCCCGGCCAGCGATGGCTCGGGTGAAATGCATCTCTATGTGGCCGACTATGGCAATAGCCATGTGGCGGACGGTCGATTGATCGAGATCGATCTCGGAGACTCGGGCTTGCTGATCGTCTGACGTGGTGGGTGGCCGATGAACAAATAGCCGCCACCGTCCAGACCAAATTTAGACACTAAATGTGGGCGTGCCGAAGCCTCGGCACGCTGTTTCTATGCGAATCACCCCAAATATCTACTGAATGGGCCAACGCGACAGCGCGATTTTTCGGCGTGAACTCGCATTTTCTTCAAAACACAAGTCGATAGTTACGCGCAGCGCGGTAACAACAGCGTGAAACCGCCGCCCGCGATTCCCAGCTAAGCGGAAAACTGGCCTGTCCGTTCCAGCGATCAATTCAAATACAGCGCCTTCTCTAAACAATTGAATGCGGTGACAGAACCGACGGACGGTCCTGTCACCGCAGCGCCCTTTTGCTGCCATTTTTACACTTTAGAAGAAATCGCCAGAGCGGAAAGCTGCCGCAAGGTCAGGGCGCCGGATTGACACTTGGAGAGACATGCCGCCTTTGCCGCTTCCAAAATGAGCAAAATAACAATGCTAGGAACCGGGACATGAGCACGATTACCCTCACGCAAGACTACGGATACTCTTCATATCGGATCACCGGACTCGCTGCCGGCACCATTATCGACGCCAGCGCTGCGACCTGGATATTGGACAATAATTCCAGTGACGGCCACAGCGACGCTTATCCAGTGTTGGTATATAGCGCGCCCAATGTGGTTATCGAAGGTGGTACAATCTTAGGCAACATCGACCAAAAGAGTGATTGGACGGACGTTTACGCGATGGGTAACTCCGCTGCCATCAGGACCGAAGATGCGCCCGGCGCCACCATCCGTGACTGGCGCATTTCGAACTCTTGGGATGCCGTTCGTGTCTCTTGGAACAGCGACAATTTCGTCATTGAAGGCGTCTGGGCAAGTGATATTCGTGATGATGCGGTCGAGAATGACCGCCTGCAAAGTGGCACCATCCGCGACAGTCTCTTTGACGGCGCGTTCAGTGGCATCAGCATCGATCCGGACAATGCCAATCCCGTCGATGGTCATAACGAGACCGTGTTAATCGACGGCGTGCTGATGCGCCTGCAACTTTCGCTTTATGAAGGCGCAATGACGCATTCCTCTTTCATCAAGACCGACTCTGCCACCAACGGCACGGTCACACCCAGCCTGCGCTTTGTGAACAACGTGTTTGCCCTCGAGGACGTCAATCATCACAGCTATCGTAGCATGGCGGATGCCTGGGCGCATACGATCGAGTCGAAGAACAACTATTTTCTGAACCTGTCCGACGATCCGTTGGCAAGCGATTATCCGATGCCGCCGAGTGGCTGGACTGTCCTACAGGGTCAAGCTGCGCGCGACTACTGGGCGCACGCCCGTGACGGATGGATCAGCCGCCATGCGGACGCAGGCTCAGGGAATGACACTCTGACCGGCACCGGCGGCAACGACAGCCTCGATGGCTCCGGCGGCAGTGACATTGTGACTGGTGGCGCTGGCAACGACATTATTTTCGGCGGCGGCGGTAACGACTCGCTCTACGGCGGCAATGACAATGACAATTTGACCGCAGGCTCGGGCAACGATCTGATCGACGGCGGGGCGGGCAGCGACTTTGCCATCTACAGCGGAACGTCCAATGTGACGGTGAATCTGTCGCTGACCGGAGCGCAAGCCACTGGCCAAGGCATCGACACCCTTCTAAACATCGAAGATACCGCTTCGGGCGGTGGCAATGACCGGCTGACGGGCAATACTTTGGCCAATATCCTCAACGCGGGAGCGGGCAACGACTCGCTCTACGGCAGCGCTGGCAATGACCAATTGAGCGGCGGCTTTGGCAACGATCTGATCGACGGCGGGGCGGGCAGCGACCTTGCTATTTACAGGGGAACCGTTGGTGTGACGGTGAACCTGTCGCTGACAAGCGCGCAAGTCACTGGCCAAGGCACTGACACGCTGCTCAACATCGAGAATATCAGTGCGGGCAGCGGCAACGATCGACTGACGGGCAACGCTTTGGCCAATATCCTCAGCGCCGGAGCGGGCAATGACTCGCTCTACGGCGGCGCTGGCAATGACATCTTAACAGGCGGAACCGGCGCGGATTCATTCGTGTTCAACAGCTTGCTGCACATAAACAATGTTGATCGGATCACCGATTTCAACGTTGTCGACGATACTATGCGACTGGACAATACGATCTTTACTGGACTGACCGAAGGCGTGCTCTCGGCCGAGTCTTTCCGCGCCAATACGACGGGCTTGGCGGCAGATTCCACCGACCGTATCATCTACGAGACGGATACTGGCAAGGTGTTCTTCGACGCTGACGGCAATGGCTCAGGCGCAGGTGTGCAGTTTGCAACGCTCAATCCAAACCTTGCAGTGACCAACCTGGATTTCTTCATCCTCTAAGACGCTGAAATCATCTCAGTAATCGGGTGATCCCAATATCGCTGGTCGGTCCGCCAAACCGACTAAGCCGCCCCCCATGTTTGGACCCTCTCGCGAGGTTGGGGAGCGGCCGCGCCTACGCTCTGCGATCACAGGCACCGCTGGTGGGAAAACGGCCGGCGGTGCTTGTTCTGCATGGGTAATCCCCCCATTTTTAACGGGGTGCATCCGTAGAACTTACGCGGCCATTTTCAGTTTCTGGGCGGGTGTGATGCCGCCGATGCCCATGTTCGGGCGGTCGTTGTTGCATGTCCATAGCCATTGTGTGGCGTGATCCTGTGCCTCCTCGATGGTTTCGATGATGTATTGGTCGAGCCATTCATGCCGGACGGTGCGGTTGTATCGCTCGATGTAGGCGTTCTGCTGCGGCTGGCCGGGTTGGATGTGCTGGATCGTGATGCCCTGTCTCTCAGCCCAGATCAGCAGCTTGCCACTGATGTATTCCGGGCCGTTGTCGACCCTTATGGTGCCGGGTTTGCCGCGCCATTCGATGATCCGGTCCAGGCTCCGGATGACCCTTTCGGCGGGTAGCGAGAAGTCAACCTCGATACCCAGCCCCTCGCGGTTGAAGTCATCCAGCACGTTCAGCAGCCGAAACGCACGGCCATCACCGAGGCGATCTGCCATGAAGTCCATGGACCAGGTCATGTTGGGTGCCTCGGGCACAGCAAGCACATCAGGTTTGTCCCGCTTCAGCCGCTTGCGGGGCTTGATCCGCAGGTTCAGTTCCAAGGCGCAATAGATCCGATAGACGCGTTTGTGGTTCCACGGATGGCCCTTCACGTTGCGCAGATGCAGAAAGCACAGCCCAAAGCCCCAGGTCTTGCGGGCGTCGGTCAGACCCACCAGAAGGTCGGCGATCTCTTCGTTCTCGGCTTTTAACTTCGGGCCATAGCGATAGCAGGTCTCGCTGACCCCGAAGGCCCGGCGGGCCAGCGCAATGCTGACCTTGTGTCGCGCCACCGCTTTCTCGGCCATCTCGCGGCGTTGAGATGGCCGCGTCATTTTTTTCCGAGAGCCTCTTTCAGCAGGTCGGCTTGCATGCTCAGGTCCGCATACATCCGCTTCAGCCGGCGGTTCTCGTCCTCGATGGCCTTCATCTGGCTGATCAGCGACGCATCCATGCCGCCATACTTCGCCCGCCACTTGTAGAACGACGCATTGCTCATGCCATGCTCGCGGCACAGCTCTGCCACCGGCACACCGCCTTCGGCCTGACGCAGGATCGCAAGAATCTGCGCCTCAGTGTATCTGCTTGTCTTCATTCAGAATCTCCTCGTTCATCTTGGCGAGAAAATTCTACTTATGCAGCCCCTTACTTTCGGGGGGGATTACCCATGGACGAGCCTCAGAACATCTTGGTGTATCTGCGGCTACCACCCATCTGCTGCGAGCAAGTGACCTGCTCGTTCACCCAGATCAGCAGCACGCGCCCCGCCTTTAGACGTTGGTCTATGCAAACGCGCTTTCGCTTCGCGGGGCCTTGGCACCAAAGGGGCATCGCGGTTAACCCTTTTGCGCTCATCCCTTATTGACCTCGCTCGGGGCCTCATTCTGGATACGATATGTCACGGATTAGTTACACAACTATGCAGCTACCACGACAGGTAATCGATTCTAATGACACGAATTTTATTTAAATTTCTCTGGGGGGAGGCAAAAGATGAAGGCTGTTATCCAGTGCGGCGGCAAGGGAACTCGGCTACGTCCATATACGATGGTTCTGCCCAAACCATTGATGCCGATTCAGTCCAAACCCGTCTTGGAAATGTTGATAAAATGGCTGCGCCGCAATGACGTTTGCGAAATTTACATCACCACTGGTTATCTCGGCCATCTGATCAAAAGCTTCTGTGGCGATGGCCACCAGTGGGATATGAAGATCACCTATACTGACGAGAAAGAACCGCTTGGGACGATCGGGCCGATCTCGATGTTGAAGGCAGAACTGGACTCGACCTTCATGGTGATCAACGGAGATATTTTAACGGATCTAAACATCGGTGCCTTCGCGGCTTGTCACAAGCGCAGCGGTGCCATTGTGACTGTTGCAACCGCGATACGCGAGACGCTGATGAATTTCGGAGTGATCGAATCATCTGATGGACGCGTTACCAGCTTTAAGGAAAAGCCCTCGTTCACCAACCAAATGAGCATGGGAATTTATTGCATGGAGCCCGAAGTCTTTAAGTTCATTCCCAATTGCATCCCATTTGGTTTTGACGATCTCGCCTTTTGCCTGCTCAACCGTGGCGAACGCCTGCAAACTTACGCGCATACGGGGCTGTGGCTCGATATCGGGCGGGTCGAGGATTTTCAACTCGCCCAGACACTGAGTTGGGATGAAGAAGCTCCAGCGCATGAACGCATGGAATTCGTGGCGTAATCAGGCTGCCTGTGTGGGCATGATCAAGGCTAGCTTCTGAAAATATCGGCAAACTTTGAAGTTCTAACAGTTATCGAGAGGTATTTCATGTTGCTTGTTGCTGAGCCGGTTCTTGGCCCGGAAGAGCGTGCCGCAGTGATGGCAGTGCTCGAATCCGGCTGGATCACACTAGGCGAACGCGTGCGGACTTTTGAACGCGCGTTCGCCGAGCTTCATGGCGTGGCGGATGCCGTTGCCGTGGATTCCTGTACCGCTGGCCTACATTTGGTATTAAAAGCACTCGGAATTGGCCCCGGCGACGAGGTTCTGGCCCCGTCGCTGACCTTTGTGGCAACCGTCAATGCTATCCTATATGTCGGGGCCGAGCCGGTCCTCGTCGATATCGAAGCGCTACAGCATCCGCTGATGTCGATTGCGCAGGCAGAGGCAAAGATCACATCCCGCACTCGAGCGATCATGCTCATGCATTATGCGGGGCATATGGCCGAAAGGCGGATGTGGCGCGACTTGGCCTCCCGGCATGGTTTGTTGTTGATCGAGGATGCGGCACATGCCGTCGGCGTTGCGGGCGTCGGCTCTTATGGCGACGGAAGTGCTTTCAGCTTTTACGGCAACAAGAACATGACAACGGCAGAAGGCGGCATGGTACTGATGCACAATCCTGAAATGCTAGAGCGCGTGCGCCAGATGCGTGGACATGGCATGACGCGCAGCGTGATGCAGCGCCTCGTCGCGCGGACGCCGCATTATGATGTCGACATGCTGGGATACAACTATCGCATGGATGAGATCCGCGGAGCGATCGGCCTAGTGCAACTCTCCCGCCTAGAAGCGATGAATACCCGGCGCGCAGCGCTTGTCGCGCAGTATCGCGCGCTGCTGGCCCGGTTGGAGAACCGCTACGAGGGGTTCGTCGTGCCGCGTCCTCAAAGCGGTCTTTCAGCGCATCACATCATGCCCATTTTGTTGCCTGTGGGTGCCAATCGCGATCGGACCGCCGCCGAAATGCACTTGGCTGGCGTTCAAACGACTATCCATTATCCACCGGTTCATACGCTGTCGTATTACCGCCAGCGCGCGCCGGGGCTGCAACTACCGTTGACCGAGGAATTTCATCGGCGCGAACTGACGTTGCCGCTTCACCCGAAAATGGACGATTCAGATGTCGAACTCGTCGTGAATACCCTTGAAAACGCCCTCGAAAATGCATTTGCGCCCAATTATGGATGATCCCAAAATGTCACGATTTCCTGTATCTCAAAGTCTCTCTGTCGGGCGTGTGATTGATGTTGTCCTCGCGTCTGTGGGGCTGGTCGTCATGAGCCCGCTGCTGTTGCTGATCATGATTGCAATCGTGATCGACACAGGTTTTCCGATCTTCTTCGCGCAAACCCGCATCGCACAAGGCGGACGCAGGTTTCAGATGTATAAATTCCGCAAGTTTCACCCCACCTCAGCGGGCGGCAGTCCGCTGACCATGAAGCATGACAGCCGCATGACCCGGATAGGAGGCATTCTCGCCAGCACGAAGCTGGATGAGTTGCCGCAGCTGTTTAATATCATCCGCGGAGATATGGCCATCGTCGGGCCAAGGCCGGAAAGCATGGCTTTTGCCGAGGCTTTCACCGCACGTGAACTGCCGTTGTTGCAATATCGCCCCGGCATCTTCGGCCCCAGCCAAGTCGCATTTCGCAATGAATGCTGCCTTTATCCTGCCGGTAAAGACCCTGTGCAGTTTTACCGCGAGACCCTGTTCCCGGCGAAAGCAGCGCTTGATTTGGCCTATTACTCTCGGCGCACGGTCTGGAGCGATATCTTGTGGATCGGACGCGGCATCCTTGCAGTGCTTGGCAAAGTGCCAGAGTTGGAGCTGATGCCCGCTGCATCCGAACCAACCGACGGCGCTCGGAAAATGGATATCGTCATAGCCGGGGAATGAAAGGATCCAGGATGACCAGCTTTCTGCACCTCAACGCATGCAACTATTCGGGGCGCAATGTGCTCGTAACCGGAGCAGATGGCTTCATTGGATCGCATCTGGTCGAGCGGTTGGTGGAGGCAGAAGCGAATGTGACTGCGCTCTGTCTCTATAACTCTTTTGACTCGCTGGGATGGATCGACCGATTGCCGCAGGCTACGCGCGAGCAGATGAATGTCATCCGCGGCGATGTGCGCGACGCAGCGCTGGTGCGGCGGCTGATCTCGCGGCAAGATACGGTGTTCCATCTTGCCGCATTGATTGCGATCCCACATTCATATGTCGCAGCGCAGTCCTATGTGGATACCAATATCTTGGGCACTCTGAACGTGCTGGAGGCGGCGCGCGAATATGATGTGCGCCGTGTCGTACACACCTCTACCAGTGAGGTCTATGGCACAGCAATCACCGTGCCCATCGCCGAGACGCATCCGCTTCAAGGGCAGTCGCCCTATTCTGCCACCAAGATCGGTGCCGATATGCTTGCCGAGGCCTTTGCGCGCTCGCATGATCTTCCGGTCGTCATCCTAAGGCCGTTCAACACCTTCGGCCCGCGCCAAAGTGAGCGCGCAGTGATCCCGACGATCCTACGTCAGGCGCTAGATCCGGAGGTAACTTCGATCCGCGTCGGGGATCTAACGCCGATCCGCGACTTTACCTATGTGCAGGACACTGCAGCGGCATTCCTCGCGGCGGGCAGCGCCGCCTCGATCTCGTTCGGAACACCGTATAACGCGGGATCCGGGGCGGCGGTAACTGTGAAGGATGTCGTCGATCTGGTGCTGAAACTGACCTCTTGCACCAAGCCGGTTGTGCAAGAGGTCAGCCGGCTGCGTCCGTCCAAATCCGAAGTAAAAGAACTGCTCGCCGATTACACCCGCTTCAACCGGGCAACTGGCTGGAAACCTCAAGTCGAGTTCAGCGAGGGGATGAAGCGCACAGTGGCGTGGTGGAGAAGCCAGTTCCAAGAAGGTCGTGTACGCCAAGAGGTCAATTATGCGACGTGATACTGCTTGCCGGCGTCCAGCCCTGCAGCGGGTATCTCATCTGTGCGCTGCAGTTGCGATCTCGATCGCGGCCTGCAGTGTCGCCGCAATCGCGCAAGAATACCGCCTTCAGGCGGGCGATGTGATCGAATTTTCTGTGACTGGCGTGCCTGAAATGGGCACGCGTGCAGCGATCCAGATCGACGGTAGCCTGAGCTTCCCAGGGGTGGGCGTCATCAAGGCTGCAGGACGACCGATCTCAGAAATCCGCGACCGGATCGGAGCCACACTCTCCAGTCGCCTGCGCACGATATTTCTGCCCGATGGCAGTCAAGTGACGCGGGTGGTGGAGTATGATGACGTGTCCGCTTCGGTGGTCGAGTATCGGCCAGTCTTTGTCAGTGGCGATGTCACCCAGCCGGGGGAGCGTCCGTTTCGACCGGGAATGACCGTTCGGCAAGTGATCGCCGCATCCGGCGGGGTGATCTCGGTGGTTCCCATTGCGCCCGGCTACAACCCGTCGGCGCTGCGTTCTGATTATTCGGTGGCTTGGAATGCCGCCGTTGCGGCCAGCGCGCGTGTCTGGCGTTTGAAAAAAGAACTTGGCGAAGACGTGGAATTTGATCGCACTGCTTGGCCCGCCGCGCCGGAACGGGATGATGCAATTGACATTTTTTTACGTGTTGAGTCGGATATTTACGAAACACGGACCAAAAACCTTCAGAATGAAAGCGGGTTTCTCAGCGCGCAGCTGAAACAGATCAAAAGTCAGGCTGATGTGATGCGCAAAGAGCTCGACGTCGAAAAAGCAGTCGAGCAGACCGACGCTGATGCTCTGACTGAAGCGACAAACTCCATCAAAAAGGGCATTCTGACAACGGCGCGGCTTCAAGACTTTCGCAGTGCTGCGCTGTTTTCGTCCACACGCCGTCTGCAAACCCAAGTCAGCCTCATGCAGCTCGAACGGCAGCGCAACGACATCTCGCGCGAGAGCGAGCGGGCAGCAGAGCAGCGACGCCTTGATCTGCTCGATGAATTGCAAAAAGCCAGACTTGATGCGGCACAGCAGCGCGCCCGGCTCATTGCTGCCGATGAAAGGCTGCGCGCAATGGGGGTCGCACCAGTGAGCCTCGCCGAAGGGGCAGAGATTCCGCAGATCACGGTTTTTCACAGCGATGCCGAAGCACCTGAACCTGTGAGCTTTGACAGCAAGATCGAACCCGGTGACGTGATTGAGGTCAAACGGACAGCAGATGCGCCGCCGCTTACTGCATGGATGGCACCTGACACTGATCTTCAGCCACCCGCCACCTTGGCCCTTCAATAACGAGAGATGATACCGGGCGGTCTTTACGGGTTTCTGCCGTCGGATTGCTCGCCCCTCTGGCATCGGCATCATTGACCAGCCTACCAGCCCGCCCGCACTCTAAGCCATTTGAGAGATTTCCAAGACCGCCACATTTCCAAGACCGCCACCGCGCCGCTTTCGCCAATTCGTGGGAGGATAAGATGCTCGAACAACCCCTACCTCCGCTTGCCATCGTGATACTTGCCGGAGGCACGGGTGGGCGAATGAATTCAAACCGCCCAAAGCCGCTGCACAAGCTCGCTGGCGCCTCGCTTCTGCGTCACGCCCTGCGCACCGCCGAGGCACTTGCACCGCAGCGATGTGTGGTTGTGGTTAGCGCCGATGGCACAGACGTTGCCGCCGCTGCGCGCAGGCTTAATCCCGAAGTGCTCATCGCGGTTCAGCCGCGCGCTTGCGGTACGGGCAATGCCGCATTGTGTGCTCTTTCGGCTTTGGTTGGGTTCGAGGGGCGGATCATGGTACTTTACGCCGACACGCCGCTGACCCGCCCGGAGACATTGAGCAAACTCGTCGCGGCTCCGGGGCGGGTGGCTGTGCTTGGTTTTGAGACGCCGCATCCGTTCCGCTATGGCCGCTTGATACGCAATGAAGCTGGCGGTCTCGAACGTATTGTCGAGTCAGGCGACGCCAACGCGGCTGAGGCAGCCGTTACGTTGTGCAATTCCGGCGTGATGGCGTTTGACGCTGCAGATGCAAGGCGTTGGCTTCCGGCGCTCTCAGATGACAACTTTCGAAAAGAGTATTTTCTGACCGATGTTGTCGGCCACGCACGCTCGGAAGGCAAAGACTGCAGCATAGTGCTGTGCGAGGTGGATGAAGCGCTCGGTGTGAATTCGCGCACCGAACTTGCTGCAGCCGAGGCTGCGTTTCAGCGTCGCGCCAGAACGCAGGCGCTGGAGAATGGCGTTACGATGATCGCGCCGGAAACCGTGTTCTTTTCCTTCGACACCCAACTCGGACGCGACATAACAATCGGGCCGAATGTGGTATTCGGCCCCGGTGTTACTGTCGAAAACGATGTCGAGATTTCCGCCTTTGCGTATCTCGCAGATTGCGTGATCCGGCGCGGCAGTTTCGTCGAGCCGCTGAACCGGCAAGGCGCAAACGGATGGAGCATGTCGGACGGTAATCCCCCCATTTTTAACGGGGCGCTGTCGTGAATTGATGCGGCCATTTTTAGTTTCTGCGCGGGTGTGATGCCGCCGAACGACAACAAAGTCGAGTTTCGTTACATTGATCCCGCAAGCCCAAGCAAAAAGGCTACGTCGAGAGCTTCAACGGCAGCTTGCGGGACGAGGGCCTCAACGAAGAGATATTCGACAGCCTGGCCGGGTCGAAGCATACCTTGGTGATCTGATCCAATGCGTAGGCAATCTTGCCGGGCGGTCGATCAACCTTCAACGGTCGAAGGCAGAGACGGATGCCTTGCAACAGCGGCGGGCGTCGCATTCAACATAAATGAACCACGCCTGTTTGACGCGCGGCACGGCGTTGCGACACAGATCCGGTCAACCATGCGAAAGGGTAGGTTGCCGGAATTGCGGCCTTTGATCCAAGCGATCAACCGCGCATTTTCCTGCTGGCCCGAAACCTTTGAGCGCTTCGCGCGTCTGCTGCGGCTTCAGCCGGGCGGGTTCACCGCCGAACAAAAGGTCAACGGTCCCTGTCACGAAACACGAACGAGATTGCCCGTGGTCTCAAGAAGCTCTTGGCTGTGGTGGAAGCGGAGAGCCAGCAGGGGCCGGTCGGGGAAACCCCGCAGGGACTGCTGCAGATCTTGATCGACCAGATCTCCAGCCTAGAAGAAGTAGAGGATAGCACGGCGGCGATGATGCTAAGCGAAATCCGCCACCAGAGCGGGATAACGGTACAGATGGCCCAGCAGCTGGGGGGCCGCGTCCTGCGCCGCTCGGACAGCGCCTGATCCGCATCGCCGCGATTGCGCGCGGTTTCATCAAGGAAGCAAGGCTCGAGGACTGCCTGAAGCGGCCATCGCGGTGTTCATCGGTGACCGGAGTCTGGTCGTTTTTGATAGCAATGACGATGTTGCCGAACTGGGTGTGCAAGATCCGATGGTCGCTGCATTTTGCCTCGCGGTCAAACCCGCAGTGATTACTCCTGATCCCACCGGGAGCGCCAAAGCGGATACAACTGATGAATGCCCTGCGCAGGCGCGGTACCCCGGCACCGAGGAAGATCAGGATGGCCCGGGCTGGTAACGGAAGCCAGATCGACACCGCGGCGCAGAACTGCACGATGCAAATCCGGTAAAGCTTCTTTTCGTTCGTCACCATGCCCACACGTTCCAGCATGACACCAATGCGCCGCCTTACGGCGATTGCAGGCAATCGCCTACCGGCCAACGGATAGCCAAACCGACGCCGCTTCTCGGCGATCTTGTTCATTTCCAAACGGATCTCCGCATGATCAGGCGGGCGGGCGCGCCGCACGGCCTTGGGATCGACACCAACCAGGTCGCAGACCCGACGCTGCGAGATTTTGTGGTCCCGCAGCGCCTTGATCGCAGCTTCGCGCCGCTGGGCAGGTGTCGCCAGCGCTTTCCCAGCAGGTCTTGCAGCACGACAACGTCCAGCATCGTGTCCGCCACAAGCCGCTTGAGCTTTGCGTTCTCGTCCTCAAGCTGCTTAAGGCGTCGGCCATCAGACACGTCCGTCCCGCCATATTTGGCCTTCAGCTTGTAAAAA
Source organism: Cypionkella sp. PAMC25878 (assembly GCF_058135695.1). NCBI lineage: Bacteria > Pseudomonadati > Pseudomonadota > Alphaproteobacteria > Rhodobacterales > Paracoccaceae > Cypionkella > Cypionkella sp. PAMC25878. The sequence goes on from NZ_CM176871.1 coordinate 2,730,392, forward strand.
CTCGCGGGGCTGATGCCGTGCTTGCGGCAGACCTCTGCCACAGTCAGCCCGGCTTCCTGCTCTTTGATCATCCCAAATCTGGTCTCGGTGAAACGGCTCTTTCGCATTCGTCTGCTCCTTCAGGGTTGTGATCTGATTGACCTGCCACGGGATTTTTCCTCCATTTGCGACTAGAGTTCGACCCAGGGAAGGGACGGACGATGAAGCGAACGATACGAACGGAAGAGCAGATCATTGGGATTCTGCATGAGCACGAGGCAGGCGCAAAGTGTGCTGATCTGTGCCGCAAGCATGGCATGTCGGAAGGCACTTTTTATGCTTGGAAGGCGAAGTATTCTGGCATGACGGTGTCGGAGGGTCGCCATTGTTGCGCCATTGGTCCGAGCGACAATGGCGACGCGGCTGAAGGCGCTTGAGGACGAGAACGCGAAGCTGAAGCGGCTGCTGGCCGAGCAGATGCTGGACATGGCGGCGATGAAAGATCTGCTGTCAAAAAAATGGTGACGCCCGTGGTGAAGCGCGAGGCTGTCGCGCATCTGAAGGGCCTTTTCGGGCTGTCGGAACGGCGGGCGTGTCAGATAGCTGGGGCGGACCGGAAGATTGTCCGCTATCAATCGCAGCGTGCACCGGATACGGCGTTGCGGGGCCGGTTGCGGGATCTGGCCAATGAACGGCGTCGGTTCGGGTATCGACGTCTGTTCATCTTGCTCAGGCGCGAAGGCGAACCTTCGGGCATCAACCGCATTTACCGGCTCTACAGCGAAGAGGGGTTAACCGTCCGTAAACGCAAAGCGCGGCGCAAAGCCATTGGCACACGCGCGCCGATTCTGATTGAAGCCCGCGCAAACGCCCGCTCCCTCTCACGGTTTGCGGGCAAACCGTTGCCGGGCAACGGGATCGCTGGACTTCGTGCACGATCAGTTCGCCTGCGGACGGCGTTTCCGCATTTTGAATGTGGTGGATGACGTTACGCGGGAATGCCTCGCAGCGGTCCCGGATACCTCGATTTCAGGCCGCCGCGTTGCGCGAGAACTGGCGACACTGATCGAAAGACGCGGTCGCCCAGGGTTGATCGTCAGCGATAATGGGACGGAACTGACTTCAAACGCGATCCTGAAGTGGTGCGCGGAGCAGAAGGTAGAATGGCACTACATCGCACCGGGAAAGCCAATGCAGAATGGCTTTGTCGAAGGCTTCAACGGCAGAATGCGGGACGAGTTTCTGAACGAGACGCTGTTTCGCAACCTCGTCCATGCCCGAGATCTGATTGCGGCCTGGATCACCGACTACAATACCGCGCGGCCCCACTCCGCCCTCGGCTACCAGACACCAGCAGGCTTCGCCCTGCACCTGAGCACCGCAATCGCCCGACCCGCTGCACGCGATGAAAGTTCCGCGCGCCGGGCGATTGCTCAAACCGCGCCGACAGGCGTAAAGGACCAGTGGGCTCCGGTCGTGGCTGGATGAAATATCAGTGGCAGGTCAGGAGCACCGCTTACGAATGGCTTTTCGTCAGGGCAAACACGATCACTTCCCGTGACAGCGAGGGCACGCGGATTGGTTCCGGCAGGACCTCGCACAAGTGTCTTGGCACAAACATTGGGTCTGACAAGAGCATGATGAGGGCAGGGTGCGGGGCCAGAGCATCTTCGGTCCAAGCAATTGCGGCTTTCGGTGACGTATCGTTGCTTTCACTCCGGAACAGCGAAAGGCAATGCACGGCCTTTTCCCGAAGCGTCCGTTGCAGGGCTTGTGACATACGAACTCGTTTTGGAATCAGGCCGTTGCGCACGATATCGCCCAAGATTGACAGATCGGCGTTGTCGGCCACCTGCAGGAGCGTCACCGAAAGAGGGTAGCCAAGCGCCGATCAGAGGCACGATCCCGGAGACAGTAAGATCTCTCTGGTTGATGGCCGCGCGGCGCCCGGGGTTGTGGGGCAGCCCAAAAAATGGGGTCAGCGCGACTGCCCGCCCCATTTTTCAGCGTCGGCCGCAGCGCGCGGCGGGATGCCGCGATCTGGATCAAATGATCAGGAACTCATCCACACCGAAGCCAGCCCGATTGGCGCCGACGTTGGCAAACACCTCACCGGCGGCACCGCCGACCCCGTCCGCGTCATAGAAGAGATTGCCGGTGTCGGTTTCATAGATGATGTGGTCGGTGGCCCGTTCTGCAAGTCCCGTGAGGTTGGCGGCAAAATTCTCCGCCGCCAGCGCGCCTGGTGTCAGCGCTGTAAACACCGCGTCTTCCAGTTGGATCAGATCATCTGCCGAGACATAGCCGGTGATCTGATCGCTGTTCGCCACCCCGATCGCCGCGTTGAACACGAACACATCCGCCCCCGCACCGCCGGTCAGCACGTCTGTGCCGGCACCGCCCGACAGCGTGTCGCTGCCAGCGCCGCCGGAGAGGCTATCGTTGCCGTCGCCGCCGTAGAGGGTATCGGTGCCGAAGCCACCGTAGGCCGTATCGCTGCCGTCGCCGCCATAGACAACATCGTTGCCGCCGCCGCCAAAGAGGTTATCGTTGTCTGCGCCGCCAGACAGCGTGTCATCGCCTAGGCCGCCGTAGAGTCTATCGTTGCCGGTGCCGCCAGACAGCGAGTCATTGCCGGTCCAGCCGTCAAGCAAATCGTTGCCGGTGCCGCCGTAGACCGTATCGGCACCGGCACCGCCGTAGGCCGTATCGCTGCCGTCGCCGCCATAGATCGTATCGTTGCCCAGGCCGCCGTAGAGGCTATCGTTGCCGGTGCTGCCAGACAGTGTGTCATTGCCGGTCCAGCCATAGACCTTATCGTTGTCGGCGCCGCCGTAGAGGCTATCGTTGCCGACTCCGCCAAGCAGCGTGTCCTTGCCGTCGCCGCCATAGGCCGTATCGTTGCCGGCTCCGCCGTAGATGTTATCGTTGCCGACATCGCCATAGATCGTGTCATTGCCGTAGCCGCCGTGGACACTATCGTTGCCGACGCCGCCAGACAGCGAGTCATTGCCGATCCAGCCCAAGAGCAGGTCATTGCCAGCGCCGCCATAGACCGTATCGTCGCCGGTGCCGCCGTAAGCCGTATCGCTGCCCTCGCCGCCATAGATAGTATCGTTGTCGGCGTCGCCGTTGAGATTATCGTTGCCGGTGCCGCCAGACAGCGTGTCATTGCCGGTCCATCCAAGGATCGTATCGTTGTCGGCACCGCCGTAGAGGCTATCGTTGCCGGCGCCGCCATACAGCGTGTCGTTGCCAGTCCAGCCATAGATTGTATCGTCGCCGACGCCGCCGTAAAGGCTATCATTGCCAATGCCGCCAGACAGCATATCATTCTCGGCGCCGCCATAGCCCGTATCGTCACCGTCGCCGCCGTAGAGGCTATCGTTGTCGGCATCGCCAGACAGCGTGTCATTTCCATTGCCGCCGTAGATCGTATCGTTGCCTGCATCGCCGCCAAGGTAATCGTTGTCGCCATAACCGTAGAGGGTATCGTTGTCTGCACCGCCGTAGAGAGTGTCCGGCCCGTCAGATCCAGGAATAACTGGCATTATTTTTACTCCAAAATACTTATTGAAGGTTTTTGATTCGCTGCGGAGTCCAAAACAATGCAACGCGGGTGGCAAGGTGCCAGCACCCTACGTCCACCGACGACGGCAAGCGTCATCCACCCCAGCAGCCGAGCTGCGCCCTTCCAGAATAGCATAAAACAGGTCTTGGTGCGCGCTTTTTTTTACACGCTAAGCGGATGTTGACTCTATATGTAGGCGAAAAAGCAACCTTATATGTAGGCGAAAAAGCAACCTTAAGTTGTTGGTTTTGACCCTTCTGTATCTGCGTTCTGCTAAACTGGCCCCGTCACCGGTCCCGGCCAGGGCCGATGGCGGGGTGGTGCGCGACGTCTGACCCTTGTGGCAAGACCACGTTTTCTAGCCTGTCGGCACCGCCTCTCTTCATCGTCTCGAACAGTTGATTGCGGCCTCTGCAGGACCGCGCACCAGAAGGAAGAGAGCATGGATAATCTATCACATGGCCGCATCATCGGCATAGATGTTAGCCGCGACTGGCTGGACCTTCATTGCCTGCCCGACGGGCATCGCTGCAGAGTGCCAAACGCTCCGGCAGGTCATGCTGTTGTGGCGGATCTTGCCCGGGACAGAGATGCCGTCGTCTGTTTTGAGTCGACTGGCGGTCAAGAATGGCAGCTCTGGGCGCTTCTGGAGGTAGAAGGCGTTGCAGCCCGCCAGGGTGCCCCCGCTCAGGTGAAAGCGTTTGCGCAAAGCCGCGGCACGCGCGCCAAGACCGACCGGATAGATGCGGAACTCATCGCCCGCTTTTTCGCTTTCCGGCCCGAAGCAGGCCGCCGTCGTCCCGCCGAAAAGCTGCGCCTTCTTAGAGCTTTGACGTCAAAACGAGCCCAGCTGGTTGAGATGCGCAAACGGCTGCTGGCCCAATTCCGCGCGCTTCAGAAACTCGGCACCGCCGCAATGTTCGAGGACATCGACACTGAGTTGAAGCAACGTTTCGATATCCTGATCAAGGAACTGGAAGACAGGATCACCCGGGCCATCGCAAGCGATGATCACCTGTCGGAAATGGCCACCGTTCTCCGCTCCATCCCGGGGATAGGCCCGGTTGCCAGCTCAATGCTGATCGCCGAAATGCCTGAGATCGGCACCATCACCGGCGAAGAAGCTGCCGCACTCACCGGATTGGCTCCGGTCGCGCATGACAGCGGAACACTTCGCGGGAAACGGGCCATCGCCGGTGGTCGCCGCGCCCTGCGGCATGTGATGTTCCAAGCAGCCTTGGTCGCGGCACATCATAACCCAAGCCTGAGATCCTTCGCAGATCGCCTCCGCAAGGCCGGAAAACCGCACAAGGTCATCATCACCGCCCTCGCCAGAAAGCTAGTCACCATCGCTAATGCGTTGTGCAAGAGCCGTCAGAAATGGGCAGCCCCGACGTCCTGACAGATACAGTTGCTAGGTGCTGCGAGAAACGCCCACAGTCGCGATGCCACTAAGTCAAGGAAATCCCGATCCCGATGTGGGATGTGATCTCCGCCAAAATACAGCACATTGATATGCTCACCACAATGACGGGCGTCGGCGATGTCCACGCTATACACTTATGTCGCCCCAATCCTGCAAAGTGAAAGTGGTGCGTCGGATGGCTTCACCACGCTGGTGCTGGTGCTGATCGGTCTTGGCTTTGATGTAGGCAACTGACTGGGCGGGCGCATGGCCGATTGGTCGCTAAATGGAGCCACCGTAATCTTCATGGCGGCGCTTGCGGTGATTATGCTGGCGATGCCGTTCTTGATTGCCACTCAGGTTGCGGCTGCGATCACCATGGCGTTGTGGGGGGCTGCTGCCTTCGCCTTGGTGCGGCCCGTGCAGATGCGGGTGATGCCGGCGGCGCATGAGGCGCCGGGTCTGGCCTCATCAATCAACGTCGGCGCCTTCAATCTGGGCAATGCCGTGGGGGCTGCCTTGGGTGGCGCGGTGATCGGCCTGAACCTTGGCTATGCGGCGGTTCCTGCAGCCAGCGGTATGATACCGGTTGCCGGGCTGGCGCTGGTTTGGCTTGGGCGTCAACGCGCCACCACCGCTCTTGCAGAGTGCGAGGCGTAGCGGCAGGCGGAAGGGCAGAACACGATGCTCTGCACTTCGCACGAAAGACCGGGCATCATCTCGCCCTACAGATGCCGCCCACCCCGGCCATTTACGGCTTTCGGCCACCGCCCAGCTGTGCGACGCTTGCTGCGTTGGGCGACGCGAAAACCCTGAGTGCCCCAAGTCTGCAGCCCGCGTGAAAAACCATGCGGAGCAACGGTATCATTCAGACGGATCTCCGTCGCTGCGGTTTAGCTTGCCTTGCGTAGTGATCGGGTGTTTCCATGCTAGGAGAACATTTTGCGAAACATCTATAACGTGGTCTTGGCCATCATCTTTGCAGCATTTGGCATCATTCTGGTGTTGGGCGGCGGATGGTTGCTGACCTTGGGTGGCAGCCCTTACTACGTCTTGGCGGGGATTGGCTTCTTGGCCACGGGCGTATTGCTGATCCGCAAGCGCCATGCGGCTTTGGCGGTTTATGCGCTGACACTGTGCGGCACGCTGGTCTGGGCCGTCTGGGAAATTGGCTTTGATTGGTGGCAGCTTGCCCCGCGCGGCGGCGTTCCAGTGTTGCTTGGCTTGCTGCTGTTGGTGCCTTCCGCTTGGAAGAACCTGAAAACTGACATGCCCCCCACGATGCCCGCACGCTTTCCTAAGGCCTTGGGCGGTGTCGTCGTCGCATCTGTTGCCGTAGCGGGTTATGCGATGTTTCAGGCCCCCTCTGCGATCCAAGGCGAGTTGACCAAGGACGTGGCCCAACCGATGCACACAGCGGTAAACACCGGTAATGAGGCAGGCGATGGCGAATGGCACCAGTATGGCCGTACCAGCTTTGGCCAACGCTGGTCGCCGCTAGATCAAATCACACCGGCGAATGTGAAAGACCTTGTGCTCGCATGGCAATATCAGACCGGTGACGTGAAGCGCCCGGAGGACATTGGTGAGACCACCTATCAGGTGACTCCGATCAAGATCGGCGACAACCTTTACGTCTGCACTCCGCACAACATTGCAATCTCGCTGAATGCTAAGACTGGCCAAGAGAACTGGCGGTTTGACGCGAATTCCGGCATGAATCCGGATCGTCAGCACCAGACCTGTCGGGGCGTGACGTGGTGGGAGGCCCCCGCCACTGTGGCAGCCACTGCGACACCAGAGGAAACCGCCCTACACACCAGAGCGCTGGCGGAATGTCCGCGCCGGGTCTATCTGCCGACTGCTGACGCGCGTTTGATCGCGCTGAACGCCGACACCGGCAAGCCATGCAGCTTTTTCGGCGATCAAGGCACCCTGCATCTGGAACAGGGGATGGAGTATAATCCGGCGGGTTACTATTATTCCACCTCGCCGCCGGTTGCCACAGCAGGCAAGATCATTGTCGGCGGCGCTGTAAACGACAACTTCTCCACCAAAGAGCCTTCGGGCGTCATCCGCGCCTTTGATATCGATTCCGGCAAGCTTTTGTGGAACTGGGACAGCGGAAATCCGGACGTGACCACCCCGATTGATGTAACGGCAGGTGCGCGTTACACTACCAACTCGCCCAACAGCTGGTCGGTGTTCAGCTATGACGAGTCCTTGGGGCTGGTCTATTTACCGATGGGCAACCGGGTGCCTGATCAGTTGGGTTATGACCGCACGCCAGAAGTGGAGAAATTCTCGTCCTCTATCGTGGCGCTGGATATCGCCACCGGCAAATTGCGTTGGGTGCGCCAGACCGTGCACCACGACCTGTGGGATATGGACGTGCCAGCCCAGCCGGTGCTGATCGACCTGACCCGCGATGGCGCAGTGATCCCCGCCCTTGTTGGCCCCACCAAACAAGGTGACATCTGGGTGCTGGATCGTCGCACGGGCGAGCCTTTGTCACCGCGCGAAGAACTGCCCGCGCCGGGCGGAGCGATCCCCGAAGATTGGACCTCGCCCACCCAGCCTATCAGCAAGCTCACTCTCCGACCCAAGACGCTTGTTGAAGCAAACATGTGGGGCGTCACGATGTTTGATCAACTGTCCTGCCGGATCAAATTCCGCTCACTAGATTATGAGGGTCAATACACCCCGCCGACGCTGAAAGGCTCGATCGTCTATCCCGGCAATTTCGGTACCTTTAACTGGGGATCGGTCGCGGTGGACCCAGAACGTCAGGTGATGTTCGGCATGCCGACCTATCTGCCGTTCACCTCGCGTCTGGTGCCCGCTTCAGAGATTCCACCCAAGGGCGATGAAAAGGCCAGCGAACAGGGCCTGAACCGCAATGATGGCGCGGCTTACGGCGTCGTGATGGGGCCGTTCCTGTCAGCACTTGGCGTGCCTTGCACAGCTCCGCCATGGGGCTTTGTGGCTGGGGCCGATCTGCGGGGCGAAAATTTGGTGTGGAAGCACAAGAATGGCACCGTGCGCGACATGTCTCCTCTGCCGCTGAAGATCAAGCTGGGGGTTCCCGGCATTGGCGGGCCGATGACCACACGTTCGGGTCTGGCTTTCCTTGGGGCAGCGGTCGATGACTACTTTCGCGCCTATGATGTAACGACAGGCGCGCAGTTGTGGGAGACCCGTCTGCCCGCTGGCGGTCAATCCACGCCGATGACTTACGCTGTGGATGACAAGCAATATGTAGTGATCGTAGCGGGTGGACATGGATCGGTCGGCACCAAGCCCGGCGATTACATCATGGCCTATACTCTGCCCTAACCCGGCACCGACGCACAGCATGGCGTCGATTTGACTCACGCAAGCAAGTAGCGGCTATCCACCCACTTTGAGACCACGAAAGTGACGAGCTTTTCCAACAGGATACGGGCACTCTGGTCAAACTGTTTAGCCGCACGATGCGGTTTAATGTGAGCATTCACGACGGCAGTTTCAGTCAGCCCAGGCGAGAGCATCGTCAACCTCACGCCACAGGTTTGAAAGCCTGCGGCGTGAGCGCCTGTTTGCGCCGCTTGGCCGCCGAGAGCGATGACAGCGCAAAGGCCAGCGCCGAATAGCCGATTGCCAGCGCGATCTGCGTCTTGATCGCCGCCGCCACATCACGCGGGTGGCCCCATCTGATCCACCGCGACAAAAGCAGATATGGCCGAGGACGAAGGCACAAGCAGTGACTGCTTGTGCAGCGGTGCGAGGATCATCTCGACAGGCCAGGAAATGCCGGAGAGGAAAAACAGCGGCATCCCCATGACCACTAGGAAGAACACCACTCCCTCGCGCCAAGGTATCGCCGCCGCAAGGGCAAAACCCATCGCGATGCAGGCACAGATAAACGGCACCGCGATCAGCAGCAGGGTGGCCAGATCGCCCATGCGCGGAATGCCATAAAGATAGGGGAGCAAGATCTGGGTAAAGCCCACCCACAAAAGATACAGCGCAAGATATACCAGCACTGTCGCCGCAAGATGCCGCCCCGAAGGCAACCTGCGCCCCGGGTGCAGCAAGCCCATCCCCATCAGCAGCGTCTGCTGCAAGATCAGCACAAACGCGGCGGGCACCACATAACTGGCATAGCCGCCTTGCGGATTATAGAGCGCGATGCTTGTGACTGTCAGCGGCGCCAGCGCCGCGCGGGCTAGAGACCCGAGACCCGGTTTTGGCGCTTCGTTCCCAAAATGCTATGGCGTCCAGTTCGCCGAGCAGCTCCGGAACCACAACACCATCTACTCCCGGCCGATGCGCTTGGACATGATCTGCCAGGCCAACGGCATCGAGCACCGGCTGACCAAGCCCAACCACCCTTGGATGAACGGCCAGATCGAGCGAATGCTTCTCGGTGTTTGAAGGCAAACACCTGTCAGCCAACGGAACCGGACGATCAAGGACGCGACCGTGAAACGGTTCCACTACGAAAACCACAATCCTCCGCGAACACACCTCGCCGACTTCCTGGCGGCATACGACTTCGCGCGAAGGCTGAAGACACTGAACGGCCTCACGCCCTATGAATACATCTGCAAAATCCGGACATTAGAGCCGGATCGATTCATCCTAAAACCGATCCACCAGATGCCGGGGCTGAACACCTAGCAACTGTATCTGTCAGGACGTCGGGGCTGCCCATTTCTGACGGCTCTTGCACAACGCATTAGCGATGGTGACTAGCTTTCTGGCGACGGCGGTGATGATGACCTTGTGCGGTTTTCCGGCCTTGCGGAGGCGATCTGCGAAGGATCGTGCGCCTGTCCGGGCAGCAAGCGGAAGTTGATCATGTTGCCGAGTGCGTCGGTCAGGGCCATGATCTTGGTGGTTATGCCGCCGCGAGAACGTCCGATGGCCTGGCTCTGAGTCCCCCTTTTGCGCCCTGACCGTGGCGGTGGACCGTGACGATACTGCCGTCTATCATGGCGTATTCGAAGTCGGCATCTTCGGCCAACATCCTGAACATACGATAGAATGCGTCGGCCTTCACCCATCTGCGGAACCGTTTGAAGACTGAGTTCCACTTCCCGAAATCCTCGGGCAGGTCGCGCCAAGGGCAGCCGGTGCGCGCGATCCAGAGAACGGCCTCGACAAAAAGGCGCGGATCAGGCCCCGTGCGACCGGGATCACATTCCCGGCCAAGACAGTGCGGGGCGATGGTTTCCCATTGGGCGTCGGTCAAAGCGGTGCGGATCAAGGTTGCCTCCCATTTGGCAACCTTGAATCACTCAGAAACTAATTTGGGAATCCTCAAACGTCAACAAACCCTAGGGGCTGTGGACATTTAGGATTCCCATTGGGTGGATATCGTGATTCAAGCTTCCTTTTGAGGAGGTATGAATGCGGGCTGAACGTTTTGTCATTTCTGACCGGAGTTGGCGGCTTCTCGAGCCGCTTTTGCCGGGCTCGTTGCGGACGCGCGGGGTGACGGCGAAGGACAATCGGCTGTTTCTTGAAGCCGTCCTTTGGAAGGTCAGGGTTGGCGGTCCATGGCGTGACCTGCCGCCGGGTTTTGGCGCTTGGAACTCTGTGTTCCGGCGGTTTCGCCGCTGGGCGCAAGCCGATGTATTTCAACGTATTTTCGACGCCATATCGGGGGAGCCTGACTTTGAATACGTCCTCGTTGATGGCACCATCATCAGCGCGCATCAGAAGGCGAGCGGCGCAAAAGGGGGACTCGAAATCAAGCGATTGGGCGCTCGAAAGGCGGGCTGACGACGAAGGTTCTGGCGCTGACAGACGCGCTTGGCAATCTGGTGCGCTTTGTGCTTCTGCCGGGTCAGCGCAGCGAAATTACCGGGGTGCCGGACCTGATCGAGGGGCTGAGCTTCAACGCCCTGATGGCCGACAAAGCGTTTGACGCAAACCACCTGCGCGCCGAGTTGGACCGCAGGCAAGCAGAAGCCGTCATCCCCGCCAAACGCAACCGCATCCTGCACATTCCCCACGACGCCGAAGCCTACAAATGGCGACACCTCATCGAAAACTACTTCAGCAAGATCAAGGAGTTCAGAGGCGTAAACACAAGGTACGACAAAACCGACACAAGCTACCGCGCAACGTGGAGCATCGCCGCAACAATCATTGCGCTGCGCTAAATGTCCACGGTCCCTAGAACGTACTGCCAAAATTGATGCAGCGCCGAGGCCAGACAGTTTGGCGCTTGCGATGGGTGCCGCGCATAGGCTGTATGGTTTGTGTATGGCGCCGGAACGGGGTCACTATCAGTTTCGAAATTGGCTGGAACAGGTGATGTGCCATGACAACGATTGATCTTGCTGCCATGACTGCGACCCTTGATAAGCTGCCCAAGCTGTATCCCGGACCGCGGCTCCGACGGCCCGGTCTTCATATCCTCGACCGTCGCGCGCTTGCGCCACTTCGGCACCGTCTTGGGGTTGATGCCCAGTCCCCGGCTCAGCTGGCCGCTAGCGTTATCGCGGGGGTCCTGTGGGATACATTTGGTGCAGAATGGTCCTTTCTGGCCGGAGCGGCTTTTGCAGTGCTGACGATAACCGCCCTGATCCCATTGCACAGCCGGCTGTCCAAAGGCGACGGCAAGTAGCATGGCGGCACACCCAATACATCCCGGCATTAACCCAAGCGCTGATCGGACCAAGCCTATCATGGTCCGCAGGAATTGTTCACTTACCGAAAAAAGACGACTATGTTCTTCGAGTGTCTCCGCCGGTCGTCTGTCCTGCGTCCGGCTATCAAAGGGGCAGGCCGCAGGCTTGGAATTGAAAAAGTTCTTGCTGGAGAGATGACATGTCGTGCCTACACATTCATCCCGAGTCACATCTGGTTTCGCGCATCGGCTGGCAGCGGGCAGCGGTGCTCGGGGCCAGCGACGGTATTGTTTCGACCGCCAGTCTGATCGTCGGCGTTGCGGCCACTTCGGCCGCAACATCAGTGGTACTAGCGGCGGGCGAGTATGTCTCGGTCAGTTCGCAATCCGACACCGAACAGACAGATCTTGCGCGCGCGCGGGCCGAACTTGCCACCCAGCCTGAATTCGAGCGCCAGGAGCTGGCGCGGATCTACATTGACCGAGGCGTGTCGCCTGATTTGGCGTATCAGTGGATGGCGAAAGACGCGCTGGGGGCTCATGCGCGTGACGAGCTCGGGGTCTCTGAGGTCAATGCTGCGCGGCCCATTCTGGCGGCACTTACATCTGCCGCGACCTTTGCCGTAGGCGCTGCGATGCCGCTGGCGATGGTCCTGCTGATGCCGCGATCCATGCTAGTGGTGGGCGTGTCGGTAGCCTCTCTGCTTCTTTCTTTCCCTCCTTGGTGCCGAGGGCGCGCGGGCGGGTGGTGCCAATGTGATGAAAGCCACCCTGCGCGTGACCTTCTGGGGCGCGCTTGCGATGGCGCTGACGGCCTGGATCGACGCGGTGTTTGGAACGGTTGTAGGGTGATGTGGATGGTCCACCATATTTCGCAGTCAACGCGTGGGGCCCCCGATGACCACTGCCGAGCATAATGCCAGCTACTACTGGAGCGAGGACGCAACCGCCATGCTGGTGGCGTTGGGCAGCGCGCCCGGCGGTCTTGCGTCAGACGGGGCGGCCGCGCAGCTTGTATCCGTCGGCCCCAACAGTGTCGAAGATGCGCCGCGCCTGAGCGCGTTGCGACTGCTGCTGCGGCAGTTCGAAAGCCCGCTCGTCCTGATCCTCGCCTTTGCTGCCGCCATCTCGCTCATCCTTCAGCAATGGGTCGATGCAGGCATCATCCTAGCCATTGTGCTTGGAAGTTCTGCGCTCAGTTTCTTTCAGGAATACCGCGCCTCCACGGCGGTCGAGGAACTGAAGAAGCGCCTCGCCCTGACGGCCCGGGTGCTGCGCGACGGTGTAGAGCAGGTGCTACCTGTGACGCAGATCGTGCCGGGCGATGTCATCCTTTTGTCGGCGGGGAACCTGATCCCGGCAGATGGCCTCGTGATCGAGGCGCAGGACTTCCTGGTCAGCGAGGCCAGCATGACTGGCGAGTCCTTTCCCGTCGAGAAACGGCCGGGGATCATCGCCGCCGATGCGCCCTTGGCCGAGCGCACGAACACCGTTTTTCTTGGGTCTTCTGTGCGCAGCGGCACGGCACGGGTGCTAGTCGTGCACACCGGGCGGCGGACGGAATTCGGCGCCATCGCCGCCCGGTTGCGAGCGCGCCAGCCCGAGACCGATTTCGCGCGTGGAGTCCGTCAGTTCGGCTATCTGCTGATCCGGGTCATGGTCGTCATCGTGCTGTTCGTGCTGACGGTGAACGTGGCTCTCGACCGCCCAGTGATCGAATCACTGCTGTTTGCCGCGGCACTCGCAGTGGGATTGTCGCCGGAACTCTTGCCCGCAATCATCAGCGTCACGCTGTCGGCGGGCGCACGCGCCATGGGCAAGCGCGGGGTGATCGTGCGGCGGCTGGATGCGATCGAGAATCTTGGCAGCATGTCCGTCCTGTGCACAGACAAGACCGGCACGCTGACTGAAGGCACCATCGTCCTAAGCGAGGTGCTCGACGCGGCGAACCGCCCATCAGACGCGGTCCGACAGCTTGCCTATGTCAACGCCGCACTGGAAACCGGCATCGAGAACCCGCTGGACGCCGCCATCGTCGCGGTCGGCGTGGCTGCCGGGCTGACCACCGCCGGTCTGACCAAGATCGACGAAATCCCCTATGACTTCGTGCGCCGCCGCCTGACCATCGTGGTGGCGGAAGAAGATGCCCCCGGCCGACACATGTTCGTCACCAAGGGGGCCTTTGGCGAGGTGCTGGGCATCTGCACTACGGTCGACCGCAACGGTTCCGAGGTGCAGATGGACGCCGCCACGCGATCAGACCTAGAGGCGGTGTTCAAGGCGAAGGGCGAGCAAGGTTTTCGCGTGCTGGCGCTCGCCACGCGCCGTGTTGCCGCGCAGCCCGACTACGACCGCGAGGACGAACGCGACATGGTGTTTCGCGGCTTTCTGGTGTTCCTCGACCCACCCAAGCCCGAAGCGAAGCAGACCATCCAAACCCTCGCCCGGCTCGGCATCGCCATCAAGGTGATCAGCGGCGACAACCGCCATGTTACAGCACATATGGCTACAGTGGTCGGACTGGATGCAAGTTCGATGCTGACCGGCGAAGAGCTGGCGGGCATGAAAGACGAGGCGCTGTGGCACCTAGCCCCCCGCACCGATCTTTTCGTCGAGATAGACCCGCAGCAGAAAGAGCGGATTGTCCGCGCCCTCCAGCGCACCGGCCATTCCGTCGGCTACCTGGGTGACGGCATCAACGACGCACCGGCGCTTCACGCCGCCGATGTCGGCATCTCGGTCGCCGAGGCCGTGGACGTGGCGCGAGAGAGCGCCGACATCATCCTGCTGAGCCGAGATCTCGACGTGCTGCGCCAGGGCGTCGAGGACGGGAGGCGCACCTTCGCCAATACGCTGAAATACATCTCGATCACCACGAGCGCCAATTTCGGCAACATGATCAGTATGGCGCTGGCCACACCGTTCCTGCCGTTCCTGCCACTGGCGGCCAAGCAGATCCTGCTCAACAACTTCCTCTCGGACCTGCCTTCGCTGGCAATTTCAAGCGATAACGTGGACCCTGAACGCGTTTCTGCCCCGCAGCGCTGGAACGTCAAGCAAATCCAGCGGTTCATGATCGTCTTCGGCTTGATCAGTTCGGCCTTCGATCTGCTGACCTTCGGCGTGTTGCTCTGTGTCTTCCACGCGGGCGAGGCGTTGTTTCAGACCTCGTGGTTCATGATCTCGCTCCTGACCGAGCTGGTGGTGGTGCTGGTCCTGCGCACCCGCAAACCCGCCTTCCGCAGCCGACCCAGTCGCTTGCTTCTTTGGTCTACCTTGGCTGTGGCGACCGCCACGTTTTCTATTCCGTTCCTTGGGGGTGCCAGTGCGCTTTTCGGCTTCGTGCCGCTGTCGACGCTGGAACTAATCGCCGTGGTGGTGATCGTCGGCGCGTACAGTGTCGCCACGGAGATCGCAAAGGCGTGGTTCTTTCGACACGAGACCACCGGATCGCGCCCTGCGACGGCCGAAGCCGGAAGGCGGCGCTGATGCGGATTCCCGAGACGGACATCCGCCGCGTCTTTCACGCAAGCCTTTGGGTGAAAGGTGCCCACAGCCTGACCGAGGTACTGGGAGGCCTCGCGCTTGCCTTCCTCAGACATGACCTGATCGTGAGCATGGCCACCGCCCGCACGCGCGCCGGACTGATCGAGGATCCGCGCGACCTTGTCGCAAATGCTGAGTTGGCCATTCGCGTCGGTTTACTGCCATGGCCGCCGGTGCCGCACATATGGCCGCCCAGGCAATGGCGCGTCGTTTAAAACAGGATCACGGGCCGATGGATACTGTGCGGCGCGATGGATACTGTGCGGCGCGATCCATCCTCCGTGAATTTGTTGATCGCAACGCCGACAGCATCATCGATCTTGAAAGCGAACGGGCCACCGCAACACGGCCCGGCACCTTGGGTTGGCGGGACAGCGCGCACATCTATCTCAGACCTGAGCCGTTACGAGATCAGATCGCCGACCTCCTTGACGCTCTCGAACCCCACACATTGAAACCCGGTGGTGAGGCGGGGTCATTGCAATACAAGATGCCTGCGACAAAGGTTTCTGATCGGCCGCGCGTCTATCGATTCGACGCGCAAATGCTTAAGGACGGTCTCTGCCCACGGTTTTGACGTGGTTTTCGGCTGGAGTTTCGGCCATGCCCTATGAAAACTCGAACTCCCTGAAAAAAGGGGTTGGGTTAAAGAGGCTGACGGGCCAGTCCTGATCAGCAAAAGGTTTCGGGGCAGGGCGGTAAGAGACGATGATCCGGGATGTCGCGCCGGAAGCGATTTTTGGAGGATGTGGATCGACGCCGTTGGTTTCAAGGAAAGCGAGGTATCAGCATCTTGAATCGGTGGCTCTGCATTGATTCATATTTCTGATTGGACACGGCAGGTCCGCGGGGACATCCTCATGACAGTGTAATGTGGGCGATCTAGCGAGACACCATTTCATGTCTTTATAGCTTTTCTCTGGGCGCCTCGTAAGGCGTTTTCCCATTGTGAGCGCGATGTGGTCTGGCGAGGTTGTAGAACTGCTCCCACTCGGCCAGTCTGAACCTGCACCGGTTTCGTTCCGGTGTTCTGAGAGCGATGATCGCCATGAAGGAGACTTGATATGGCAGCACGACCCAGCGACGAGTTCAAACGAGATGCGGTTCGGATCGCGCAGACCAGCGGTCTGAGCATGCGTCAGGTTGCATCTGATTTGGGGATCGGGCTTTCGACGCTCGGCAAGTGGATTCGGGCTATTGCCGAAGAGGCTAAGGTGCCCGCACAGGATGCTGAGCTTCTGCGCGAGAACGACCGGCTTCGCAAAGGGAACCGCATACTCCGGGAGGAGTATCCGTCTTGGTCAAGTCGGTTTTGCGGCCCATTTTCTATCGTCGCGCAGCAGAGCATTTGCTAACACAAGAAGCTTTCGCATGACGGCTGTGATCGCGACCTTCTTTTCTTTCCCCGCAGCGATCAGGGCTGCGTATTTCAGCTTCATATCCAAATTGAACCTGATCGCGACAAGTGCGGGCATAAATATCGCATGGCGCAGGTTGGGACGTCCGCCCAAAATCCGCGCCTTGCCCTGCCATTTCCCCGAGCTTTGTGACATCGGAGCAAGACCCGCGAGGCTGCCGACTTGTTTGTTGGTCAGGCTGCCAATCTCGGGCATGTCAACTAGGGTCAGGACCTATTGATTTTGCAACGCAGCCGTGATTCAGGCTCCGCAAGGAGACTGAGCAATGAGCAACCTTTACTGGCTGACGGACGAGCAGATGGCTCGACTTAAACCCTTCTTTCCCAAGAGCCACGGGGTGCCGCGTGTCGATGATCGTCGGGTCTTGAGCGGCATTATCTTCATCAATCGCAATGGCTTGCGTTGGTCTGACGCGCCGAAGGAATACGGCCCGGCGAAGACGCTTTACAACCGTTGGAAGCGATGGGGCGACATGGGCGTCTTTGCCCGGATGATGGAAGGGTTGGCCTCCGAGGCGGCGGTCCCGAAGACGGTGATGATCGACGCGACCTATCTCAAGGCGCACCGCACGGCTTCAAGCCTTGGGGTGAAAAAGGGGGGCGCGGTCGTCTGATTGGCCGGACCAAAGGTGGCATGAATACCAAACTGCATGCCGTCACTGACGAAAACGGCCGACCGATCCGCTTCTTCATGACCGCAGGTCAGGTCAGCGATTACACCGGCGCTGCGGCCTTACTGGGCAGCTTACCCAAAGCGACGTGGCTGCTGGCTGACCGGGGTTATGACGCCGACTGGTTCCGAGACGCCCTGAAAAACAAGGGGATCACGCCTTGCATCCCCGGCCGGAAGTCACGCGCGAAGCCTGTCAAATACGATAAACGCCGATACAAACGCCGCAATCGGATTGAGATCATGTTTGGCCGTCTCAAAGACTGGCGGCGGGTGGCAACACGTTACGACAGATGCCCAAAAGTCTTCCTCTCCGCCGTCGCTCTCGCCGCAACCGTCTTGTTCTGGCTTTGACGATCAATGAGTCTGGACCCTAACATGAGCACCTGACCGGAACGAAACCGCTGCAGGTCCAGTTTTGAAGACCTGCCGACACCTGCCTTGCTCCTCGACGAGGCGAGGATGATGCGCAACACCGAACGGCTGGAGGCGCGCGCGCAAAGGCTTGGCGTGAGATTAAGACCGCATCTGAAGGCGGCAAAATCTACCGAAATAGCGTGGCGGTTGAGCGGTGGCATGACGGGACCAATTACCGTTTCTACCTTGGCCGAGGCCGAGGCGTTCCATGCTGCAGGCTTCACCGACATCCTCTATGCGGTGGGGATCGCGCCGCAAAAACTTGCGTGCGTGTAGGCTCTGCGCGCGAAAGGTTGCGATTTGGTTGTGATCCTCGACAGGATCGAGCAGGCCAGTACGGCCGCGCAAGCGGGCGTGCCTGCGCTGATCGAGATCGATAGCGACGGCCATCGCGGCGGTCGCCGACCAGATGAACCAGTACTTGTCGAAATCGGCCGCATCCTGCACGCGAAGGACGCGCTGCGCGGCGTGATGACCCATGCGGGCGAAAATTATAATGTGAGAGGCAATGCAGCGCATGCCGAATTTGCCGAACGGGAACGCAGTGCGGCCGTCAGCGCGGCCCATGCCTTGCGCGGGGCCGGGTTGCCCTGTCCGGTTGTCAGCGTCGGCTCAACGCCGACGGCCCATGCCGCCCGCGATCTGATCGGCGTCACTGAACTGCGTGCCGGGGTCTACATGTTCTTTGATCTGGTGATGACAGGGATCGACGTCTGCACGGTGGACGACATAGCGCTTAGTGTCCTGACGACTGTCATCGGGCATCAGCAAGATAAGGGCTGGATCATGATCGATGCGGGCTGGATGGCAATATCACGCGACCGCGGCACGGCGGCGCAGGAGGTGGATCAAGACTACGGCGTTGTTTGCGATGCTGACGGGCGCGTGATCGATGATCTGATTGTTAGCTGTGCCAACCAAGAGCACGGGATTATTTCTCTGCGCCTTGGTGCGAAAGGTCCGTTGCCTGAACTGGTCGTTGGGACGCATCTAGGCATCCTGCCTAACCACGCCTGCGCAACTGCCGCCCAGTATGACCGCTACAACGTCCTTCTCAGCACAGGTGGTGCGTTGAAAGTCTGGCATCGTTTCGGTGGTTGGTAAGGAACATTGCATGATCGTCATCACCGAGGCACAGCCCGCCGCGCTCGTCACCCATGAGCTTGCCTTTGATGCCGTGCGCCGCGCCTTCATCGCGGCCATCGGGCTGGATGCTTTCAGCTTTCCGGTGGTCATCGCTCATGCCAGCGATCCGCAGAACCGGTTCACCGTCAAAACGGCAGCAGGAACCGATCTTGCCGGGCTCAAGGTCGGCGCCTATTTCCCCACCAATGATGCTCGTGGCCTGCCGCGCCATGCCTCGACTATCTTGCTAATCGACCAGCCATCAGGCCGCATCGGTGCAGTGGTAGAGGGCTCGACCCTAAACTGCTATCGCACTGCAGCGGCTGATGCTGTCGCGACATACGCCTTGGCTAGACGAGACGCTGCGGTTCTGACGGTTTTCGGCACAGGCCATCAAGCCGGTTATGAGGCCGAAGCGATTGCCCGCATCCGCCCACTGTCCCGTATCTGGGTGGTCGGCCGCGATCCGTCCCGCGCTGCCGCGTTCGCCAAGACGCTGCAAGGCCGGGGGTTGCCTGCCGCGAATCGAGAACCCGAAGCCGCCGTTCGAGCCGCAGACATCATTGTCACAGCAACCACGGCTACCGCCCCCCTTTTTGACGCGAATTGGGTGCAGCCGGGCACCCACATCTCGTCCATGGGGTCGGATTCGCAGGACAAACAGGAACTGCCCCCGATACTTTTCCCCCGCGCACGGCTATTCTGTGATCTGCCGGATCAATCGACCCGCATCGGCGAGTTTCAGCATGTGGCCTTCCGCGCCGTCCTGACTGCTATCGGCGCGGTGCCGTCTGGGGGTGCGAGTGGTCGGCAGAGTGACGATGATATAACCATTTTTGACAGTTCTGGCATCTCCCTCCGGAACCTTTACATGGCAAAAGCCATCCTTGATGCCACCGGCGCGGCTGAGACACATTGCGGATGATTGCGTCCTTGCTTGAACTGACTACGGGCAAGGACGCCGCCGCCGCGTTAGGTCACCGTTCCAACGAAGGGCCGTATCCGTCGTCAGTCAAAGTACCTTACCGAGGGCACTGCCAGCATTCTCATGCAAGACCAACGCAGGAAAGCGGCATGAAATTCACCGAGCCTTGTCCTTTTTTCGCCTGTCAGCCGCAGTCGTCAGCCCATTCTCACCTATTGGCGTTAGCGCCATTATGGTCTTCGGCCAACTGTCTGGCGGCAACTGGACATATTGACGGCGTCAAGGCGTGCGGGGCGACCTGATGAAAGTGCCTTAGTCAGGAGGTTTTCAGCAAATCTTCCCGTTCCGACATTGCCCATTCTTGAAAAATTTGCGCTTGACGGGTGACAATTGGTGCCGCTGTCGTGGAAGACAATAGATAATAGTTGAAGCCGTCGTCCTGCAATCGTGGTGAAACCTGGACAAGGCCGCCCGACTTCAGATCATCCTCGATCATGGCCTTCGGGCATAGGGCTACGCCCTGCCCTGATAGGGCTGCTGCGCGAAGCAAGTTGAAATCCTCAAAGGTCGTACCCTCATAGGTGGGCGCGAGCGTAGGGTCCGATGCAACGTTGTCCAAGAGCGACAGCCAGTTCGTCCATCCCGTCTGTGTGCCGTCATGCAAAAGACGCAAGGTCAGAAAGTCGGCAACGGTTTCAGGTTTGCGCCCAAGGCGGGCCAATGCAGAAGGGCTACACACCGGCATGCTTTGCCCGCCCAAAAAGAAGTGCGCCCCAATCGTCGGCGGCTCTTTCGAAAAGACAAAAGCAAGATGGACATCGTGAAAGTTTACCTCGCGTCCATGCATGGCATAAACGATCCGGATTTCGATTTCCGGATGGGAGGTGCGAAACCGGCTGAGGCGGGGAATCAACCAGCACATCGCCACCGAGGGAATTGCCGCAATAACAAGGGCCTGACTGATATTGCGCGCCCGGTTGCAAGCTGCTTCGATCTCGGCCAGCGATCCTGCCAGACTGCGCGCCAGATCGGCCCCATGTGGCAAAAGCCGGGTCCGGTTGCCCTCACGCTCAAACAACGGCTTTCCCAGCCAATCCTCGACATTGCGGATCTGGTGGCTGACGGCGGATTGGGTGACGAACAGCGCCTCGGCGGCAGCGCGGAATGACCCCAGGCGGGCGACCGCCTCAAAGGCGCGCAGGGCATTGAGGGGCAGTGTCGTCATGGTACACCTAAGCATGAGAAAAAATGATGCTATCGTGAAAAATGGTCTTTTGACAAGGCCGTTCAACGAGGGCTTGATCGCCCGCAATCGGGTCAATCTCGGCCCACCAAATCTTTGGAGGATTCGATGGAACGTGAACGCTTGCAGAACTATGTGGACAATGGCGAAAAGGCCGTTTCAACGTTTTCAGACAGCGAAATGCAGCGGCGTCTTGATGCGATCCGCGGTCATATGGCCAAGGCCGGCATTGATGCCGCGCTGTTCACCAGCTACCATTGCATCAACTATTATGCCGATTTCATGTTCTGCTATTTCGGCCGCCGCTATGGCTTTTTGGTTGATCACAACATCGCCACATCGATCAGCGCGGGCATCGACGGCGGCCAGCCGTGGCGCCGCACGTTCGGGGGCAAGAACGTCACCTACACCGACTGGCAGAAGGACAATTATTTTCATGCCATTCGCGGCCTGACCGGAGGCGTCAAGCGCTTGGGGATCGAGTTCGACCATATCAACATCGACACGCTGAACCTGCTGAAATCCGAATTCCCGGGCATGGAATTCGTCGATATCGGCGCGGCGTCCATGCGCCTGCGGATGATCAAATCGGCCGAGGAAATTGCGCACATCACCAAGATGACCCGTATCGCCGATATCGGTGGTGCGGCCTGCGTCGAGGCGATTGCCGTTGGCGTGCCAGAGCATGAAGTGGCACTGCACTCGACCGCGACGATGGTGCGCGAGATTGCCAAGGTCTGGCCGCATGGCGAGCTGCTGGATACTTGGACCTGGTTCCAGTCGGGCATCAACACCGATGGCGCGCACAATCCGGTGACCAGCCGCAAGATCGAAAAGGGCGATATCCTGTCGCTGAACTGCTTCCCGATGGTTGCTGGCTATTATGTGGCGCTGGAGCGCACGCTATTCTCGGAAGAGGCATCGGACGAGCATACGCGCCTGTGGAACATCAACTGCGCGGTGCATGATCGTGGCAAGGAACTGCTGGTGCCTGGTGCCAAGTGCAGCGACATCGCCAAAGAACTGAACGAGATGTATGCGGCCGAAAACCTGCTGCAATACCGCAGCTTTGGCTATGGCCACTCGTTCGGCGTTCTGTGCCATTACTATGGTCGTGAAGCTGGTCTGGAACTGCGCGAAGATTGCGATACCGTACTGGAAGAGGGCATGGTTGTGTCGATGGAGCCGATGATCACCGTGCCGAACCATCTGCCGGGTGCAGGCGGCTACCGCGAGCATGACATTCTGGTCATCACCAAGGAAAACAACAAGGGCAACACCAACATCACCGGTTTTGCCTATGGCCCCGAGCATCTGATCGTCAAGAAATAAGACCGAAAACAATCCCGCTGCGCCCCGGCACTGATCCTCTGGGGCGCAGCAAATTTGACAAAGTCGTTGATGCGAGGTTGCTCACCGAAGTGACCATGGCCCGAACGTACTGCGTTTGTGACGATGTCTGCGCGCAAAAGATGGATGAAAACCGCGAAGGGCCTTTTCCGACCAATCCCTTTGTCGTTAATCGCTAAGGTTAGGATTTAGCGTCACGTAATTATGCAGAAAAGCGCAACTTGGGATGCCGTTCCAGATGTCACCGCATGACCTGTTTCTTGCTCTGCTGCCTCCGATCCTCTGGGCCACGGGTTATTCGTTCGGCAAGGGGGCATTGCTGCATTTTCAGCCGCTTTTCACCACGGCAATGATGTATGCGATTGCCGGCGCGATCCTGTTTTGGCCCCGGATCGGGGTGAAAACCCCATGGCGCTGGTTGCTCGTCAATACGGTTTTTAGCTGCGGTTTGTAAAGCGGGCTGATCTTTTTCGGGGGTGTCCCTCGTCGATACCTGGCTGGCCATTCTGGGGATTGCGGTGGTGGTCGGCGTGCCAAAGCCTGGCAATGCCTATGTTGGCCTGATCTGCATTCTGGTCGACACCGCAAGCTGGGGCCTGGGGCAGGCGCTGATCCGCGTTCATTCGCGCGATGCAATCTGGCAGTTGGTGGGGGCGATGTCGCTCTTAGCGGCACGGCAGCTTCTTGCGGTGTCGTTGATTGTTGAATCTGATCACATCACGCTATTGCAGACGGGTTCGGCCTATGAATGGTCTGGTGTGCTGCTTCTGGGTGTCGGTTCTTTCGTCTTGGCCTATCTTTTGTGGTATGGACTGTTGAAGCGGAACCGGATGGACCAGGTCGCGCCTTTTGCCCTGCTGATGCCACTGGTCGGCATGTTCAATGGGTGGTGTTCTCCGACGAGACGCTAACCAAGGATTTCCTGCTGGGCGCGGCGCTGGTCCTGTCGGGATTGGTGATCACGATCATGGCCCGCGATGCCCGCGCCCGAAACGGGGCACCGCCAGACCTCAACACTCTGGCTGATTGACGGCAAGGCCCCCGGTCGAGGTTTCCGTGTACTTCACATTCATGTCGATGCCGGTCTGGCGCATCGTCTCGATGCAATTGTCCACAGGCATGAAATGCGTGCCATCGCCACGCAGGGCAAGACTGGCGGCAGAGACCGCCTTGATCGCGCCCAGACCGTTGCGCTCGATGCAGGGCACCTGCCGTCGGGACGCAGGTCATGCCCAGATGATGTTCAAGCGCGATTTCGGCAGCGTTGTCCACTTGTTCATTGGTGCCGCCAAGGGCCGCGCACAGCCCCGCCGCCATCGACGCTGCACTGCCCACCTCACCCTGACAGCCGACTTCGGCCCCCGATATCGAGGCGTTATGCTTCATTAACCCGCCAATTGCGGCTGCAGTCAGCAAAAATTGGTGGATACCGGCATGCGTCGCGCCAATGCAATGGTCGCGGTAATAGCGGATCACCGCAGGAACCACGCCCGCCGCCCCGTTGGTGGGCGAGGTGACAACCCGGCCCCCGGCGGCGTTTTCCTCATTCACCGCCATGGCATAGACCGATAGCCAGTCATTGACGACATGTGGCTGACTTTGGTTTTGTCCGCGTTCGGCCAAAAGCTGTTTGTGGATCGCCTTGGCGCGGCGCTTGATCTTCAATCCCCTGGGCAGAATGCCGTCCTTGCGCAGCCCCCTTGCGATGCAGGCATCCATCGCTTGCCACAGCGTATCGAGGCGTTCTTCCAGACCGGGCCCGGAATGCACCACCTCGTTTGCGCGCTTCATGTCGCCATGGGTCAGGCCAGTTGCCTGACCCATGACGAGCATTTCCAGCGCATTGCCGAACGGGTGCGGATAGCCTTTTGCCGCCTTCTGCGCGTGCAGATTGCCGGATTTCGACGCCTCCAGTTCCGCCGCTGTCACAACAAACCCGCCGCCGACCGAGTAATAGGTCTGGGTCAGATAAGGATTTCCCCGTTCGTCAAAAGCCCGCAGACCCAGCCCTTTGGCATGGCCGGGCAGGGGGGCCATAGTCGAACACCAGATCGCGTTCGGGATCAAAGGCCAGATCACCCAACCCCGGCGGCGCGATGCGCCCACTTTGACGGACTGCGGCCCCCAGCGCCTCAGCCGCGTCGGGGTCCCGCGTGTCGGGGCGAAAGCACAAGAGCCCCAGCACCACAGCGCGGTCGGTGGCATGGCCTTGCTGGTAAAGGCAAGGCTGCCGTGCACGCTGGCCCCAAGGCGCGCCAGTCGCCCTGCGCCGGGGATTTTTTCGGCCCCGCCTCGCAGATCATCCAGAAATCGCGCGGCGGCGGTCATAGGCCCCATCGTATGGGACGATGACGGACCGACGCCCAACTTGAAAATATCAAATACCGACAGAAACATCGGATCAGACGCCCGTGGCATAGATTGGGTGCGCGGCACACGATGCCCGCACCTCGGCCAGAACCGCCGCTTCAACTGCAGCGTCGCCGTCGGCGTTAGCCGACAGCGCGTCGATCACCCGCAAGACCAGTTCGCCCACCTAGCGGAACTCGGCCTGGCCAAAGCCGCGCGTGGTGCCTGCCGATGTGCCAAGCCGCACACCCGAAGTCACAAACGGCTTCTCCGGGTCAAACGGGATCGAGTTTTTGTTGCAGGTCAAACCGGCACGTTCCAGCGCGGCTTCGGCGGTCTTGCCGGTGACACCCTTGGGGCGAAGATCGACCAGAACCATATGGCAATCGGTGCCGCCAGATACGATGCCAAGCCCGCCTGCGACCTGCACCGCAGAAAGCGCCTGCGCATTGGCGGTCACGGCCTTTGCATAGTCCTTGAACGACGGGTCCAGCGCCTCGCCAAAGGCCACTGCTTTGCCTGCGATTACATGCATCAGGGGGCCGCCCTGATTGCCGGGGAACACTGCCGAGTTGAACTTCTTGCCCAACGCCTCGTCATTGGTCAGGATCATGCCACCGCGCGGGCCGCGCAGGGTTTTATGCGTGGTCGTGGTCACGACATGGGCGTGGGGCATTGGGTCGGGGTACTGCCCCGCCGCGATCAGGCCCGCGTAATGCGCCATATCCACCATCAAATAGGCGCCCACCTCATCGGCAATCGCGCGGAAGGCGGCAAAGTCGATGTGACCTGGATAGGCCGAAGCCCCGGCGATGATCAGCTTGGGCTTCTTCGCCAGCGCGACTTCGAGCACATTGTCCATGTCGATCAACTGGTTGTCGGCGCGCACTTCATAGCTGACCACATCGAACCTCTTGCCAGACATGGTGACGGGCGAGCCGTGGGTCAAATGCCCGCCGTGGGCAAGGTTCAGGCCCATGATCCGGTCGCCCGGCTGCAACAGCGCCAGAAACACCGCGTGATTGGCCTGCGCGCCGGAATGCGGCTGCACGTTGACAAAGCCCGCCCCAAAAAGCTGTTTCGCGCGGTCAATGGCGATCTGTTCCACCACATCGACATGCTCGCAGCCGCCGTAATAGCGCTTGCCTGGATAGCCCTCGGCATACTTGTTGATCAGCACTGACCCTTGGGCGCGCGGCACGTCAAGACTGACGATGTTTTCCGACGCGATCAGCTCGATCTGGCGATCAAGCTCATGCCCGATGGCCTCGGCGATGGCCGTGTCGGTGATCAGGGATTTCAACATGGCAAGGGGCCTTTCAGGTAAAAGCGGGGGTGCGCGCCGGAAAGGTGCGTCATGATTTCTGCCAGGGCGCAACGGCGTCAGAGACCGCAGGCAAACTCGCGCAGGGCGATGTCCAGAAGCTCGGACACATGCGGGAAGAACGACCGCCAGACCTCGATACGGAACGCATCGTCGGCTTAGCGGATCAAAACCACTTGTGCGCTGTCAAACAAAGTGCGCTTGGCGGCGCCTGGGACCATGCCTGACAGGTCCAGCGGGCAGGCGACCGATAGCAGCTCCTGCGCGCGGGGGCCTGTGATGGCGATGGTAAATTCGCGGCCCGAAATCACCGTCAGGCTGCGCGGGGCCTTTACTCGCGCGGTTGCGAAATCGGCCACGATGGCTGTCTGTTCGGCCTCGGGGCCATGCAGCAGCCATTCGTCGGGGCTAAGGCACCACGCGGCACGGCCATTTGCGGCGACACGCTGCCCGATTTTGCCGGGAAGGGGCAGACCAAAGGCCGCCGAGGCCACCTCCAGATTGGCAGGGGCGATGCGCAGGTTCAGCCGCGCCACCGCGGGCAGAACAGTGACCGATATGGCGTCAAACGATTTTATGGAGGCGTTCATTCTGGCATCCTCCTCATTCAAATTTCAGCCAGTCACCGGC
Source organism: Cypionkella sp. PAMC25878 (assembly GCF_058135695.1). Lineage (NCBI taxonomy): Bacteria > Pseudomonadati > Pseudomonadota > Alphaproteobacteria > Rhodobacterales > Paracoccaceae > Cypionkella > Cypionkella sp. PAMC25878. The sequence goes on from NZ_CM176871.1 coordinate 2,756,965, forward strand.
GGGGTCATCGAATACGCTCCCCTTGACCTTTGCCGCCTGCGAGCCGCCATCCGCCGTGGGGATATGCAGCGTGTCGCCCATCCGGTCAAAGCCACCCTGGACCACCGCCATGGCAATCGAGCGCCCCAGCGCCTCGGACCAATAAGAACTGGTCACATGGCCGATCATCTTCATCGGTTTGGGCTGCTTTGGGTCCAGCACGATCTGTGCGCCCTCAACCAGCACGTCTTTCGGGTTTTCGGTTGAAAGGCCGACCAGTTGCTTGCGCCCCTTGGCGACGATGTCGGGCCATGCGAGTGACCGCTTGCCGACGAAATCGGGTTTCGCCTTACCAATGGCCCAGCCGATCCCGGCATCTTCGGGAGTCACTGTGCCATCGGTATCCTGACCTATGATGATATAGCCCTTTTCAGCGCGCAAAATGTGCATGGTTTCCGTGCCATAGGGGCAGACGTCATAGGCTTTGCCGACTTCCATCAGCTTTTCCCACAGGGCACGACCATGGCGGGCGGGGACGTTCACCTCGAACCCCAATTCGCCCGTAAAGCTGATGCGGAACAGGCGCGAGGGAAAGCCTGCGACCGTGCATTCGGCCACCGACATATGCGGGAATGCGGCGTCAGACATATTCTGGCCTTCGCCTAGGGTTTGTTGACGTTTGAGGATTCCCAAATTAGTTTCTGAGTGATTCAAGGTTGCCAAATGGGAGGCAACCTTGATCCGCACCGCTTTGACCGACGCCCAATGGGAAACCATCGCCCCGCACTGTCTTGGCCGGGAATGTGATCCCGGTCGCACGGGGCCTGATCCGCGCCTTTTTGTCGAGGCCGTTCTCTGGATCGCGCGCACCGGCTGCCCTTGGCGCGACCTGCCCGAGGATTTCGGGAAGTGGAACTCAGTCTTCAAACGGTTCCGCAGATGGGTGAAGGCCGACGCATTCTATCGTATGTTCAGGATGTTGGCCGAAGATGCCGACTTCGAATACGCCATGATCGACGGCAGTATCGTCACGGTCCACCGCCACGGTCAGGGCGCAAAAGGGGGACTCAGAGCCAGGCCATCGGACGTTCTCGCGGCGGCATAACCACCAAGATCATGGCCCTGACCGACGCACTCGGCAACATGATCAACTTCCGCTTGCTGCCCGGACAGGCGCACGACCTGCGTGGCACCGCAGCCCTGATCGAAGGGCTGTCCTGCGGCCAGTTCCTCGCGGATCGCGCCTTCGACGCCAACTGGCTGCGCGATGCGCTGACCGGCGCAGGGATCGAAGCAGTCATACCCCCTAAATGCAACCGCCGCTTCCCGGCGGAGTTCGACCGCCACACCGACACATGGCGGCACCTGATCGAGAACTTCTTCGGAAAACTAAAGGAATACAGAGGCATCGCCATGCGCTGCTGCAAAACAGACGAAAGCTTCAGCGCGTTCATCTCCCTCGCGGCAACAGTGATGCGCACAAGATGAACATCAACAGACCCTAAACAGAACAGGTTATTTTGAGCGCAAGGGAGCCGAATTGAATGTGGGAACCTGTCGCCGCCGCTTTTCCGCGTAAAATTCAGCACGGCTGATACGCCTGAAACGTATACAGTGGGCAAGGTCGAGGTGGAAAGTTCCGCAAAAGTGGTCGATCGGTGAACGACCAACCGTCCAACATCTGGTTGGCTTTCTGATGGTCTAGATCAAGCATTGCGCTGCGACCAGAACACTTCCAGCGGAAATACAGCACATGATAGCAGGTTTGCGTTGTAGATAGATCGAGTCGCCTGCATCGGTCAGAGAGTGAACTCCAATGATCGCCTGTGGCATGTTTCATAGAATTGTTGGCTCTGCCCGCTCTTCTCTGAAGCCTAGTTTTGCCAAAACATGCGTTAGCATGTCTTCGCTACTATTCGCTCTCTTATGCGCGGGCCAGCGAAGTCCAGAAAAGCCCGCAGTTTCAGTGGCAAAGCGCCTTGGCCATCGAAAACCAGACTGATGGGCACAGGCGGCGGCTCGTAAGCTTCCAACACCGTCATCAGGTGTCCGGCACCGCGGGCGGCTGTAATCTGATAGGACAGCACGCGGGTCAGCCCCACACCCGACACGGCCGCATCAATCGCGGCTTCTGCGGTGTTGACGGCCAGACGCGAGCGGATCGGCATGGCACTTTCGACGCCATTCGTCTGAAAGTTCCAGCGATCTGTGTGATCAAGGCCGATGAACGTGATGCAGTGGTGACGGGATATCTCTGCTGGTTCAAGCGGCAGACCATTGGCGGCAAGATACTGCGGGCTGGCGCAAACCACCCGCCGCACCTCACCCAGTCGTGTCGCCCTTAAACGGCTGTCGGGCAGCGCCCCAATACGCACCGCAACATCGACGTGATCATCCTGCAGATGCAACAGGCGGTCTGCCAGCGTCAACCTGATGTCAATCTCAGGGTAGGCCTGCAAGAACGCGGTGACGACGGGCAGAACGTGCAGTCGGCCAAACACCACGGGCGCGGTCAGGGTCAATTCGCCGCGCGCGGTGGTGAACGCACCAGATGCGGCAAGCTCTGCCTCGGCCACATCGCGCAGAATGCGTTTACAAGCGGCGAGGTAGGACAGCCCCGCCTCGGTCAATGTCACACGGCGGTTGGAGCGTTGCAGCAGGCGCGCGCCAAGATGTTTTTCGAGATCCGAGATTTTGCGGCTGATCGTGGTCAGCGGCACCCCCAATTTGCGACCTGCCGCCGAAAGGTTGCCCTGTTCGACGACCTGCAACAGAACATTCATGGCGTCAAAACGATCCACAGTTTGGGCGTTCATTCCGATAAGTGGAAGCATATCAGCCATTATTGCCGGATATTCCGCGATTATGAAAGTGATAAGTTTGGTTACAGCGGGTCACAACGGCCCGATCAACCCGGAGACTAAAATGACCGGCATCGCCACACCTGTTACCATCGCCGACGCTCCGCTCGCAGCACAACCGTTGCTGGAGGCGGTGAAAAAGCAGCTTGGCATCGTGCCGAACCTGTTCCGCGTCGTCTCTAACAGCCCCGCGGCCCTAGAAGGCTACCTTGGTCTGTCGGGCGCGTTGGGCAAAGGCACGCTGCCTGCCGCAACCCGCGAATGCATCGCGCTAGCGGTGGCTGAGATCAATGGCTGCAGCTATTGCCTTTCAGCGCACAGCTATCTTGGCAAGAACCTCGCCAAGCTGGATGCGGCCGAAATCCTTGCCAACCGGACGGGGCATTCCAACGATCCCAAAGCCGATGCGGCGGTGCATTTCGCAACGCTTGTGACCAAGGCGCGCGGCCATGTCAGCGACGATGATCTGCGGGCGGTGAAGTTGGCAGGGTATGACGACGCGAAAGTGGTTGAAATCGTGCTGCATGTCGCGTTGAACACTTGGACGAACTACATCAACGAGGTCGCACAGACCGTGATCGACTTCCCTGTGGCCGAGGCTCTTGCCGCCTAATCCTTGCAATACAGTGCTGCCTGGATGCGGGCGGCACACCAACCGGAGCAAACCAATGTCACGTCCTCCTCTGCCGCCCTTCACCTTGGAAACCGCCGCCCAAAAGGCCCGCATGGCCGAAGATGCGTGGAATTCGCGCGACCCCGCCCGCGTCGCGCTGGCCTATACGGAAGACAGCCGCTGGCGCAACCGCACCGAGTTTCTGACAGGCCGCGCCGAGATCGTGGCGTTTCTGACCGGCAAATGGGAGCGCGAGTTGGACTACCGCCTGATCAAGGAAATCTGGGGCACATTGAACAACCGGATCGCGGTGCGCTTTGCCTATGAATGGCGCAATCCTGCGGGCCAGTGGTTTCGCAGTTATGGCAACGAAAACTGGCAGTTCGATGTTGATGGTCTGATGCAACAACGCCACGCCAGCATCAATGATCTGGCGATCAGCGAGGCCGAGCGCAAGTTTCACTGGCCGCTGGGGCGCAGGCCGGATGATCACCCCGGCCTCAGCGCGCTTGGGCTTTGAAAGGTCGGCAGATGGGCTATTCCAGTGACGTCGCATTCTCGGACGCAGTGAAGTCGGTGCAGAGCCGCAAAGGCTCGCGTCGGGCTTATGCGCAGCAGGAGGACGCAGGCAGTTGGCAAACCGAAATCACTGATGAATTGCGTGGCTTCATCGCCGAGCAGACCAGCGTGTTTCTGGCGACGGCGAGTGCTGACGGCCAGCCCTATATGCAGCATCGCGGCGGACCGCCGGGTTTTTTGCGGGTGATCAACGACAAGACCTTGGGCTTTGTCGATTTCAGCGGCAATCGCCAGTATATCACCACAGGCAATCTGGCGGAAAACCCCAAGGCTCAGCTATTCCTGATCGACTACACCCAGCGCCGCCGCATCAAGATCTGGGGCACCGCGCAGGTCATTGAGGGCGATGCCGATCTGGTCGCAAGCCTGATGCCCGGAGGCTACAAAGCCCGCCCCGAGCAGGTGATCTTGTTTACCGTCACAGCTTGGGATGTCAACTGCCCGCAGCATATCCCGCAGCGCTTTGATGCAGGGGATGTGGCGCACATAGTGGCTGACCGCGATGCGAAGATCGAGGCACTGGAGGCACAGCTTGCCGATCTTAGACTTCAGAATGCAGGACTACCAGCGTAGCATCCTACGCCCTAGCGCTGCGCTGATCAGGGTGACGATTAGGATAGCCGCGCCATACCAAGTCACAAAGAACAGCGGATTATCGCGGGTGCAAAACAGCGAATAACCGGCGGTGACGCCACTGGCGGCGCTCAGCCCGACAAGGGCGCCGGACAAAGTTGGGGAGGTGGCGGCACCCTCTCGCACCAGTCGCAGCATCACCCCCACCGGAACGATCGACAGCAGCAAGATCGAGCCCAGACACTCATCCAGCGAAAAGGCACTAACTTCGGCAAAGCGGGCAGACGGTTCGCGCAGCACGAACGCCCCGATCCACAGCGCAAGGGCTGCCAGCAGGGGCACTGCATAGACCCAGAGGGTGGCCCCAGCCCGCGCCTCGGGTCGGATCAGGCGCAGCACCAGTAGGATGGACAAAGCACAGGTGATCAACGGCAGAACGGTTTTGAACGGCACAACGGGGTTAGACCATGCAAGCATCAAGCCATGACGGGTGCCCAGCACCGCCAGAAACAGCGCGACGGGGACAAGGATCGACAAAGCCATCACCATGCCAAGCCGTGCGGGGCGAAGGGCTGTCTGCACGGCTTCGGTGGATAGCCGGGCGATCAGATCATCGGTCTGCATCATGGCTGATCCCTGCGACCCAGTGCGGCCATTCGCTTCATCGCGCGGTGCAAGGTGACGCGCAGATTGGCCGGGCTGATCTGCAAGCGCGCGCTGACCTCGGCTTGTGTCTCATCGCGCAGCGCCAAAGCCCGCACCACCTCTGCCGAGCGCGAATCAAGCTGACCCAGCAGGTGATCGACTTCTGCCCGGTCATCGCGGGCGGTCAGCGGGCTGGCTATATCCTCGGCGGGCAACAGCTCGCTGTAATCCTCAATCGGCAGATGCACCGCCACACCGCGCTTGCGATACGCGTCGATGATCTTGTAGCGGGTGATCGCATACAGCCATGGCCGCAGCGGATGCGCCGCGTCCCAAGTGTGGCGCTTCAGATGGATGCCAAGCAAAACGTCCTGCACAATATCCTCGTGTTGATCGGGGGGAAGGCTGCGGCTGCGCGCGCGCACAATTCCCCGGACAATGGGTGTGACGGCGTGCAGAAACCGGGCGTATGCTTGCCTGTCATCTGCGTTCGCCGCCTTCAGCAGTTTGGCCAAAGGATCTTCGGTCAGCTGCATTCCCTTGGTCCCTTCGCGCTGAACAGGCGGTTCGTTACAAGCGATAGGCGATTATTCTGAATTACTCCACCATCCCGCTTTGTTTGAACACCAAAGCGTGAGCCGCGTAACAGCCTGGGATTTTGCGCGAATGGACTGCCCGAGAGCCAGATGATGATTCGGCAGGCGCGCGCAGTTGCGCAGTCAGCCCTTAACTTGGAGGAGAATACCCATGCAGTTATCGCGCCGTTCCGTTCTGACCAGCCTTATCCTAGGCACCGCCGCCGTCCGGTTCGGCTTTATCGGCAAGGCAGCGCGGGCGGGCGAAAGCTTTGCTGTCACCCATACCGATGCCGAATGGCGCGCCATGCTGACGCCCGCGCAATATGAGGTGCTGCGCCAGCAAGGCACCGAGCGCGCCTTTAGCAGCCCGCTGCTGGACGAACACCGCAAGGGCACCTTTTCCTGCGTGGGCTGCGATTTTCCGCTGTATTCTTCGGAAACCAAGTTTGACAGCGGCACCGGCTGGCCCAGCTTTTGGCAGCCACTGAAAGGCGCGGTTGGCACATCTTCTGATACAGCACTTTCTGAGGCACGCACCGAGGTGCATTGCAGCCGTTGCGGTGGTCATCTGGGTCATGTGTTCAACGATGGCCCGCAACCGACTGGCCTGCGCTACTGCATGGACGGTGTCACTATGACCTTCCACGCCGCCTGACCCAGCAACCAGAAGGATCGCAACATGCTTCTGCTTCTCCTCGCGTATCTCGGCGGTATGCTGACCATCGCCAGCCCCTGCATCCTGCCCGTGTTGCCGTTTGTATTCGCACGGGCCGGGCAGCCATTTCTGAAAAGCGCCTTGCCGATGCTGGCAGGCATGGCTGCGACCTTCGCCGCTGTCGCCTCGCTCGCCGCGATTGGCGGCGATTGGGCAGTGACGGCGAACCAATATGGCCGCAGCGTGGCGCTGGTTGTGATGGCGGGCTTCGGGATGATCCTGCTGTTTCCGGCGATGGCTAACAAGGTGGCCCGGCCCGTGGTCGCCCTTGGCGCGCGGCTGTCCGACAGCGCGGATCGCCATCGCCGTGCTGGCGGATCAGTTGTCGCGGCTTCGCTGGTGCTGGGCACGGCCACCGGTCTGCTCTGGGCACCCTGCGCTGGACCAATGCTGGGGCTGATCCTGACTGGGGCGGCGCTGAACGGCGCCAACCTTGCCACCAGCCTGTTGCTGCTGGCCTATGCGTTGGGGGCGGCCACCTCGCTCGCCTTGGCGCTTTTGGTAGGCGGTCGGGTATTTCAGGCGATGAAACGCTCGCTTCTCGCCACAGAATGGCTACGCCGGGGCTTTGGCATGGCGGTCATTCTCGCGGCGTTTGCGATTGGGCTGGGCGTCGATACCAAGTTTCTGGCGCAGGCATCTTATGCCAGCACGGCCATTCTGGAACAGCGCCTGCTTGATAGTGTGTTGCAGCCGCAAGCTGCGCCCGCAACCGAAGACGAGTTGCTGCAAAATGCCCCCGCCTCTGCGACTGAGGACTGGACCAAAAGCGATGTCACCCAGATCAAGGCGCAAAAGGTCAAACTGACCCTGCCGGTTGAGCCGACCACCCCGGACCTGAACGGCGCTGTGCAATGGCTGAACTCGGAACCTCTGAGCATGGCGCAACTGAAAGGCAAGGTCGTGCTGGTCAATTTTTGGACCTTCGACTGCATCAACTGCCTGCACACCCTGCCTCATGTCAAAGCATGGGCGGCGAAATATGCCGATCAAGGTTTTTTGGTGATCGGCGTGCATTCACCTGAATTTGCCTTCGAGAAAGACCGCGAGAACGTCAAGAATGCTGTGGCCGATCTTGGCATCAGCTTTCCGGTGGCGCTCGACAATGATTTCGCGATCTGGCGGCAGTTCAACAACCGCTACTGGCCCGCGCAATACCTCATTGATGCCGATGGTCTGGTGCGGTTCCACCACTTTGGCGAAGGCAGCTATGATCAGTCTGAACAAGCGATCCGGCAGCTGATTGCCGAACGCGACAAGGCGGCCCCGTAAAAGTACCGCTGCAATCCAAGCCATTCCCCTGAGATCTCTGAAAGGAAACACCATGACCAAGTCCCTGACTGAACAACGGAAATCCATTCCGCGGCGTATGGTTCTGTGTACAGCGCTGGTACTGGCGGCGCTGATGGGCGGTGCGCTGATGCTGCCCGGCAATGCCAGCTTCGCAGGCGAAGGCATTGCGATCCCTGCTCCGAGTCTTGACGAGGCTGCCAATGCTGGCACCGAAACGGCGATCTTCGCTGGCGGCTGCTTTTGGGGCGTGCAGGGCGTGTTCCAGCATGTCGGCGGCGTGATCAGCGCCACCTCGGGCTATACTGGCGGCGAAGGCGCGAACCCCAGCTATGATATGGTCAGCACAGGCACCACCGGCCATGCCGAGGCGGTGGAGATCGTCTATGATCCGTCAAAAGTCACCTACGGTCATCTGCTGCACATCTTCTTCTCGGTGGTGGCTGATCCGACCACACTGAATTACCAAGGCGCGGATCATGGCACACAATACCGCTCGGCGATTTTCCCGACCAATGCGGCGCAATCCAAAATCGCCAAGGCCTATATCAACGAGCTTGGGGCGGCCAAGGTGTTTGGCGCTGCCATCGTGACGACGATTGAGCCGCAGGCAAAATTCTTCCCGGCTGAGGATTATCATCAGGACTTTCTGACCTTAAACCCGACCTATCCCTATATCGTCGTCAATGATTTGCCTAAAGTGAGCGATCTGAAACAGCTGTTCCCCGGCGATTATAAAACCAACCCCGTTTTGGTGATGAAATAAGAATTTAATCTCTCTGGGTTTAAAAGATTTAACCTCACGGCGTCAGACATAAGAGATGCCGTGGGCTATTTGACAACATAACTCCGCCACACAATCAGGTAGCCCGTAAATCCCATGGAAATGCACCAGATCAAATACTTTCTGGCGGTGACGCGGACGCTGAACTTTACCCGAGCGGCGGATCAATGCAACGTCACCCAGCCGTCACTGACCCGCGCGATCCAGAAACTAGAGGATGAATTCGGCGGCATCTTGTTCAACCGTGAACGCGCGCTGACCCATCTGACCGAGTTGGGCCGCATGGTGCTGCCGCATCTGGAACAGACCTATGAGGCTGCCGAAGCCGCGACCTCGCTTGCCAGCAGCATTGGCCGGGCCGAGGTTGCTCCGCTGGTAATCGGGGTGGCGCATGGCCTAAATTTGCCCGTGCTGGATGAGATATTGGCCGCTTTGGCCAGCACATTGCCCGCGCTTGCGATTGATCTGCGCAGCGGCACGTCTGAACAGTTGCTCGATACCGCGCTGAAAGGCGGCATTGATCTGCTGATCATCGCCCAGCCAGAGCAAGCGCCGGATCGGCTAGAGACTTGGCCGCTGTATGTGCAACGCTACGAAATGGCGATCTGCGCGGGGCATCGGCTTGCCAATGGCCCGCCGCTTTGCATGGCAGAAGCGGCGGCTGAGGCTTGGATCGACGGCGGCGACGATGGCACGACTTTGTGGCGCAACGCGGCCACCGCGATGGGTCTGGCCTCCAGCTTTCGCCACCGCGTTGAAAGCCGCAGCCAAGCCCTGCGTCTGGTGGCGCTTGGGCTTGGCCATGCGATCATGCCTGCGGGCACATCCGCTTGCGGCACAGCAGCGGTCAGCTTAAGTGATTGCGAGTTATATCAAAACATTGTTCTGGCTGCCGTGGCAGGTCGCCGTAGAGGCCGTGCCGCCGATGCGTTCATGCGCGCGGCGCGGGCGCGTGATTGGCAGGAAAGTGCGTCGGGGACAGCCGATTAGGCGGGTCTGGTCAGGCTCGACAATGCGCAAAGCACCTCAGCTGGTTCTGCCCGGTGATGAAAGTCAGGATCGACAAAAGTAAAATGCACCTGCCGCGCGCGATCTAGCAGGAAAGTTGCGGGCGCGGGCAGCAAACCATTGGCTGTGCCGTAAGCCTCGGCCAGATCAAAGCCGCCGTCGCGAAACTGCTGCAACACCACGGGCCCCACCGGAAACGCCAGACCATAGCGTAGGGCAACACCCAGATCGGGATCGCACAGCACCACAGCGCCGTCACCCGCAATCTGCGCCAAACCCGCCAACCGCCCGCCGGTTTCCGGTGTTACGATGATCAACCGCCCACCCGCCGCAATCAACGCATCGCGATTCTCCGCCCAAGCGCCGATTTCTTCCTCACAATACGGGCACCAGCTGCCGCGATTGAAACTTAACACCACGGGTCCGTCGGCCAGCAGATCACTCAACCTGCGCAAGCGACCACTGGCATCGGGCAGTGCAAAGTCAGGCGCAACCGCCCCCACATGCGGCGCGCCCGCCATGGCATCAGACGCCCGCAGCCGCTCAATCAGCGCATCATAACTTTCCAGCCAAGTGCCGGGAAGGCTTCGGCAGGCAGCAAGGCGCGACGCAAGGGGTACAGGGTTTTTCATCCCGCCATCATTGTGCAATTCCCGCGCTATATAAAGAGCCTTGCTCGCATGGGTTTCATGCACGCAAAGCATGGACAGCGCCGCTTGATAGCCTACGGGCATTGAAAGCATAGGTAAGTGGCATTTTCTATTTTACACGCGCTGGGGCACCCTAATTTCAATCGGTCCCTGACGGATCGGTTCTAACCTGTCGGGCCTGCTGCCAATACCGGCGATGCCCGCACCAAATTGGAGACTCCCGATGAACCGTTTTCTGATCGCCCTGGCACTCTCGACCGCATTCACCGCTCCGGCATTTGCCGGCAGCATGGCCAAGGATATGGCGTGCAGCGCCTTCTCGGCAATGGATTCTGATGGCATGATGGCGACGATGAAAGACGCCAAAATGGCAAGTGACGCGATGGCTTCCGGTGACGCAATGGCATCCGGCGATGCAATGGCCTCGGGTGATGCGATGGCGATGAGCCCCGAAGATGAGATGGCCGCTGTGGTCAAGACCTGCAAAGAACATCCCGATATGATGCTTATGGATGCGATGCATCCCAAGATGTGATCTGCTTCGGGCGCTGGGATACTCCCGGTGCCCGACCCCACTCTCTCCCGCGCCCTCTCACCCGATCAGGACAGCAGATGAGCATCACCGAACCGATGACCATGCCGACGCAAACTGCAGCCAAAGGCGGCGATGTTGTGGATCGGCACCGCTTGTCCACCCGGCTGTGGCACTGGACCAATGCCATAACCATCGTGATCATGCTGATGAGCGGGCTGATGATCTTCAACGCGCATCCCCGACTGTATTGGGGCGCTTATGGTGCCAACCCGGACTATGCTTGGATGCAGATCGGCGCGACCGAGGCCAATACCGGCTTTGTGCGCGTGGGCAGCGTGACCGCTGACACCACCGGTGTTCTGGGCCGCTGGACTGACGGTGACGGCCAAGTGCGCAACCGCGCCTTCCCGTCTTGGGCGACGCTGCCGCAAAGCTACAATCTGGCATTGGCTCGGCGTTGGCATCTGACCTTCGCTTGGGTGTTTGCCGTTGGCCTCGCCGCCTATCTGATCCGCAGTCTGCTCAACCGCCATCTGCAGCGCGACCTGCTGCCAACAGCCGAGGAAATCCGCCCGTCGCAAATCTGGAGCGACATCAAGCACCACGCCAAGTTGCAGTTCCCGACGGGTGAGGCCGCGCAACGCTATAATATCTTGCAGAAACTCGCATATCTGTCGGTGTTGATCGCCCTTATCCCCGGCATGATCCTGACCGGGTTCACCATGTCTCCCGGCCTGAACGCCTCTTTGCCATGGCTGCTCGATCTGTTCGGCGGCCGGCAATCGGCCCGATCTTTGCACTTTATCTTCGCGATTGGGATCATGGCGTTCATTGTGGTCCATTTGTTGATGGTTGTCCTCGCTGGACCCATCAACGAGGTGCGCTCGATGATCACAGGCCGCTACCGCTTGCCGAAGGAGAAAAACTGATGGCACTTTTGACCCGCAGATCCGTGCTGACCGGACTTGGCTTTTCCACCATCATCGGCACCACGGCTGGCCTTGTGTTAAGCCCGAGCTTCCGCGACCTAGCGCTTGGCAGCGGTGAGAAACTGGCCTACCAGACCCACCGCCTGATCGGTCGTCACGCTTTAGCGCCAGAGTTTACCGAAGCCGATATGTCGCCAGACTTCCGCACCAACGGTAACACCATGCCCAAGTCATCAGACTTCCAGCGCCATATGGAAACCGATTTCGCCAACTGGCAGTTGCAGGTCGATGGCCTTGTCAGCACCCCCAAAGCCTTCTCACTGGCGGCACTGAAAGCCGTGCCCGCCCGCACCCAGATCACCCGTCACGACTGTGTCGAGGGGTGGAGCGCGATTGGAAAATGGACTGGGGTTCCGCTCAGCGCGTTGCTGTCTCAGGTCACCCTGCTGCCCTCTGCGCGCTATCTGGTGCTACATTGCGCCGATGATTTCAGCGGCGACGCATACTACGAAAGCATTGATCTTGTTGACGCTTTCCATCCGCAAACCATCCTCGCCCATACCATGAACGATCAACCGCTGTCCGTCGGCCACGGCGCGCCGCTGCGGCTGCGGGTCGAGCGGCAACTGGGCTACAAGCAGGCGAAATATATTATGCGGATAGAGGCGACTGCGACCCTCGCTGCGACGGGTCTTGGCAAAGGCGGCTTCTGGGAAGACCAGATCGGCTATGACTGGTATGCAGGTATATAGGCCGTGAAACGGGTGCATCAGACATGTTATTGGGATCAGCACCTAAAGGCTATAGGCCCGATCCAATGGAGCGACCGCTATCGCCAATGACCGCGTCGATGGATCTGTTTTGCAAGTGGCTGCTTTCCGCCCTTATTGTCGCTGTGACCGTTCAAAGTTGATCACTTTGATCTAAGATGTTTTTAAGCTGCGAAAGACTTTGGCCCCGGCCACCCAGCCTGATGCAAAGGCCAGAATTTCTGAAATCCTGTCCCTGCAACCAATACCAATAGATACTATCGAGTTCAGGCTGCTCGCGCAGCGCGGGGTGGGATGATTGCCCGCGACGGTGCGAAACGGTTCGTAAATCGTAACCGCCCGATAAGGACCGCCATTCAGGCTGCGGCGGCCTGATTTGCGAAGGGTTTCCAGTTCCATGGCAGCAACTCGCCGATGCGGTTGATCTTGTGATCATGGATACGGGCGAAGATGTCGGCGAGGTAGGCTTGGGGATCGAGGCCGTTGAACTTGGCGGTCTCAATAATGGTCATCGCACTGGCGAGGGTTTCGCCCCCGGCGTCTGAGCCTGCGAAGAGGAAGTTCTGGCGGCCGATCACGACCGGTTTGATGGCCCGTTCGGCGGCGTTATTGTCGATGGCGACGCGACCATCGTCGAGGAAGAGGGCGAAGCCTTCCCATCGGTTCAGGGCGTAGCGGAAAGCTTTGGCAAGGTCGCTTTTGCCGGGGATGCGGGTAAGTTGGGCTTCCGCCCATGCCTTGAAGGCGCAGACTTTCGGGCGGGTTTCTTCTTGACGGACAGCCCGCCGGGCATCGCGGGATTGGCCTCTGATCTGACGCTCGATGTCATAAAGATCACCGATCCGGTCCAGCGCCTCGCGGGCGATCTCGGATTTGGTGGCGGTGTGGACGTCGAAGAAGTCGCGCCGCAGATGGGCCCAGCAGGCCGCCTCGCGGATGCGGGATTTGCCTGACGTATCCGGGGTGTAAAGTGCTTTGAAGCCGGAATAGGCGTCTGCTTGCAGCATGCCGGAGAACCCGGCCAGATGACGCTGCGGATGCTCGCCCTTGCGGTCGACCGAGAAGAAGTAGGCCGCCCCCGGCGGCGCTGTGCTGCCCCATGGTCTGTCATCGCGCACATAGGCCCAGATGCGGCCTTCCTTGACGCCTTTGCCGATCCCATCGATGCGTTTTGACGGGTCGAGCACCCGGACCGGGGTATCATCCGCGTGCAGGCGATCCGAGGCCAGGATCTTGGCGCGGATGCGTTCGACTAGCGGTTCCAGCACCCGAACGCCCTGGCCGCACCAATCGACCAGGGTCGAGGCCGGGATGTTTGCGCCCATCCGGGCAAGTATCTCGTTTTGGCGATAGAGCGGAAGGTGATCGTCGAACTTCGACACCAGAACATGTGCCAGCAGACCCGGGCCGACCATGCTGCGCGGAATGGGGCGCGAGGGTGCGGGCAGTTGGGTGATCTTCTCGCAGCGGCGGCAGGACTTCTTCAGCCGGGCTGTTTCGATCACTTTCAGCTTGGCCGAGATCAACTCGAGGATCTCGCTGACGTCCTCGCCGATCAGGCGCAGGGTGCCGCCGCATTCCGGGCAATCATCACCGGGGTCCAGCACGATGCGTTCGCGCGGCGTGCCCTCTGCCACCAAGGGCTTGCGGCGACGCGGAGTGCTGGGCATCGCAGCTTGTTCGTCTGCGCTGAGTTCGGCGTCGTCATCGGGTGCAATCGCGCTGATCGCTGCCGCCCCGGCAATCTCCAGATGCTCCAGCGCCAGTTCAAGCTGTTCCGCTGCCCGGCAGGGCATTGCGCCGCAATGGCCCGAGAGGGGAGCTCCCGCTCGATGCGTTCTGAGCTGGTGCCAAACTTCTGCTTCTTCAGCCGTGCGATCTGGATTTGAAGCGCCTGAACCAGCGCCTCATGGGCGCGCAGGGTGGCGGATATCTTCTCGATATCGGCTTGAACGCGCATGTTCTCGGCTGCAATTCGGGCGTTCTCGGCCCGCAAGCCCGCGATCATCGCCTTCAAGGCGGCGGGATCATCCGTTGCCCGGTAGGGCATTGCGCAGCAATGGCCCGAGAGGGAGGTAGGATTGCGGGCGTATCGGACATGGCAGTCCATACCATGAGCCTTGCAGAGGCACCATAAAAACAAGTAAAAACAGCGATTTATCTATCCAACTCGGGCGGGCGGCGCGCCCCAATCCGGACGCCGCCAATCGATCCCCTCCCATAGCATTGCAAGCTGCGCTGAGGTCAATCTCGCCGCCCCGTCCTTTGCGGCAGGTCACGGAAACCGCCCCCGCTCCAACACCTTGTAATAGAGGCAGAACCCCTGGCCGTCCCAGTGCAGCAGCTTCAGCCTGTCGCCTCGTTTGCCGCGGAACGCAAACACAGCCCCACCCGCCGCCTTCTGCCGCAACACGTCCTGAGCCAGGGCCGCCAACCCTTCGATGCCCTTGCGCATGTCGGTCGTCCCGCAGGCCAGATAAACCCGAACACCGGTGCCCGGCCCAATCATGCCGCCTCGACCAACCGGATCAGCCGCGCCAGATCATCGTCGCCAATGCCTCCCCGGCACCGGATCTGACGGCCATTCCGCAACACGATCTCCACCATCGGCGCGGCGGACTCCGCAGCCACCTCCGCCTCAGGAACCGGTGGCGGCGCAAAATCGACCGGCAAGAACAGTGCCGCGCCCTCTGGCTCGCAAAGCCCCTTCTTGCGCAGATCATGCCGCCAAGCATAAATCTGCTGCCGCCTGAGATCGTGGCGCTGAGCAACCTGCGTCACCGAAGCGCCGTGACGACCCACCTCGCACACCACAGCAAACTTCTCGGCATCCGTCCAACGACGCCGACGTTCAACCGCACCCAGAAGATCACCTCGCATGCCGCCCTCACATAAGTGACGTCCATAATGACGTCATTATGGACGTCTCTAAGACAAGGCAGACACCATCATAAGGCGACCAATGTCGGGCGGTTACCGTAAATCCTGTCCCCGCTTCACCGGGTGGCATTCTGCATGACAGAAACCCGTCTCATCCAACCTTAGGCAGCCTCTCGACAGCGTCCTTCAGGATGGGCATTGGGGGTGCCTTTCAGTAAATTTTCTCGTGTGTGTCTTTCCCATCGTGCCAGTCGATATCGCGCACAACTTTATCGTCAGCGATAAAGTTGTCGAATGCGTTTTGGACGTAGTGGCGACAGCTATGTAGCGTGAGACCCGCGCCCTCAGCGCCGAGGTTTCTATCGATAACCTCCCGCATTTGCCGCTCTAGCTTCTTGCCGTAGCTTCCCGAAGCGTCGCCCGAATCGGGGAACAAGGAAGGGGAGCCCTTGGTGCGGAGGGCTCGACATAGTCCATGAAACCTAACTCGATCAGGTGGCTGTGGATTGGCACCTTGCGCTGCGAGGGCAGGTTCTTGATGCGCCGCAGATCATTGCCATCAATGTCGAAGCAAAGGTTGCCCTCCACCTTAATGATATCCTTTGGCATCAGACCAGCAATTTCTTCGCTCCGCGCGCCTGTATAGGCGGCAATCAGAGGCACCAATAGAGGCCGTTGCGGATGATCCGGCCGCCGGGCTCCCATTGCCGGGCCTCGGACTTCTAGCCTTGCCAAACAGGGCTTTGGAAAAGGGTCTTTAGCTGTTCGGCGGTGAACGCCTGACGTTTGTCGCGGTCGCGCACATTCTCTTTGCGGCGCAGCTTGCCGGGTTTCAGCGTTTGATCAATCGCAATCCCTTCGTCATCCGCCCAGGTCACGATCTGGGTCAGATGTTCAAGATGGCGGTTCACCGTGGCGACACTCAGGCCCAATTTTTCCGCTGGTAACTGCTCGGCCTGCGCCATGATTTCCTCACGGCTGGCCCCCGCATCTCTTTGGCTTTTGCCCCAGATTTTCGGCAGCTTGTGAAGATCCGTGCGAAAAGATGTGACATGGCTTTGCCGGATCCTGCGGACGTCAGCAATCCCGGTCAAGGTAGAGAACAGCGTCGCAAAGTTCTCATACTCACGCAGAGTCTTTTCTTCGATTCCTTCGGCCCGCTTAAGCGCGTTCCTTCTCTGAACGATCACGGTGAGGCTCGGATCAAGGATTTCGGGATCTGATGCTCCTTGATTTGGGGGATGGTCTGGTTCACGAGTTTCTTGGGCTTCAATGGGTAGCTGATTAGGACCTTCCGGCTCCCGCGGGATCGCTTCATCCCAGGCTAAGTGCTTGCCACGGATGTAGAGGTCCATCGCCTCAATCGTTCCTTGGGCTGAAACCGTTTCGCGCCCGGTCAACGCCTTGAGTTCCCGTAGAATGATCCGTCGGCGCGTATCGCTGGTCAGGTCGCTCCGCAAAAGATCGACATCGCGGGCGAAGAGGCTGTTACCGTCGGGGGTTGGCGCATGGACGCCATTGTTGGCGATATGTGCCCAAGCGGCCCGCATCGCCTCGTCATGGCGGCGATCATCAGCAGGATCGCAACTGTCGACACGGCTGAACATGGCAATTGTGGCGCGCTCACGCTTCGCAACCTCCGCAAGCCAGCTACGTGCCTCGGTTTCTGTGATCTGATTTCTGACGGCGTGTTCCATAGCGATATCACTCTCGGCGCTAAGCTTCCGAGATAAGATAACCGTAATGCGCGGGTCGGTGGTGCGCAAAGAGAGCTTGATATCGACGATTCTTGTGGATTGTCGCCTTATGCGACGGCACCAATGGAACACTGGTCCGCGTCGGAAGAGGTAGGGTTGGCCGTTCATCTAATATCCGTTCCTAGTTGGACGGACAGATAAATCAGCTGTGCAGGATGGAACATCCTTATGCCACATAGACGAAGCCAAATTTTGGCTTTGTCTATTATTTCAACGGCTTGCGCTGAAATTGGCTCCGGCGGTAGGGATCGAACCTACGACCAATTGATTAACAGTCAACTGCTCTACCGCTGAGCTACGCCGGAACACGAGGGGTCTATAGCAAGGGTGTTTGGGGGCGGCAAGGGGGGGAGCGCATAAAAATGCATTGCGGCTCAGATGATTTTGAACTGTGCCCCGGCGCCAAGCGGTTCGGTGGAAAAGACGACATTTCTGTCATGCAGATCAATAAGATGCGCAAGAATGTTGCGGGCGGCGGCGGGCAGCAGGGCGGGTGGGGTGTCGGTGTAAAGCCGGGCCGCCAAATCGGCGGGGCGGGCGGGTCCTGCCTGCAACGCCGCACAAATTGCGGTTTCGCGGGCGTGGCGGTGGGCGGCAAGCTCGGCCAGACGCAGAGTCGGATCGGCGATTGTCTCGCCATGGCCGGGCCAGAAGCGCCGCCAGTGCTGTGCCTGCAACCGCCGCAGTGACGCCATATAGGCGCTCATATCGCCATCGGGCGGCGAGATCAGCGTGCTGGCCCAGCCCATCACGTGATCGCCGCTGAACAGAGCATCGCCCAGTGCGAAGCACAGATGCCCACCCATATGGCCGGGGGTGTGCAGCGCCTCAATCTGCAAGCCCGCCAGTGCCAGCACCGCGCCATCCGCCACCAGAACGTCCGGCACAAAGCCCGCATCCACCCCTTCGCCGCCGCCCTGCAACCCAGCCTCTGCCAGCCGCTGCATCAGCGCAGAGCGCCCCGCCAAGGCCCCGCCAAAGCCATAGACCTGCGCCCCGGTCGCCGCCTGCAATTCAGGCACCAGCCCGGAATGGTCCAGATGCGGATGCGTCACCAAGATCGCCCGCACTGGCGCGCCCTGCACAGCCGCCAGCACCGCCGCCAGATGACCGGGCAGGGCAGGGCCGGGGTCGATCACCACCGCGCCATCAACTCCGTGCAGCACATAGCTGTTGGTGCCAGTCCCGGTCATCGGGCTGGGGTTCGCCGCTCTGATCCGCTGCACGCCTGTTGCCACTTGCATCCTAGCTTCCCATCTTGCTGCATCCTCGCTAATCTTGCCGCTATGCCAAACCGTCTCAAGCCCTTTCTGCCCCGCAGCCTGTTTGGGCGTGCCGCGCTTATTCTGGTGCTGCCGGTGGTGGTGGTGCAGTTGATCGTCTCGATCGCCTTCATCCAGCGGCATTTCGATGGCGTCACCCGGCAGATGACCGGCGGTGTCAGTATCGAGATTCGCTACATCCGCGCCCGCGTCGATGCGGTCGAGACGCAAGCTCAAGCGCAGGCCCTTGCCTATGATCTCACCCGCGGGCTGGATCTTGGTCTGAAATTCCCGCTGGACGCCGCCGAAATCCCGCAAACCGACAGCCGTGCGTGGTTCGACTATGCCGGTCGTGCCGTCGCCCTGACGCTGTATGAGCGGCTGTCCGGCGTGCGCGCGGTTGATCTGACCAGCAACCCCTTGGCGGTGCAGGTCTATATGGACACCACCAAAGGCCCGATCCGGTTTGAGATAAAACGCTCGCGCATTTCCGCCAGTAATCCGCATCAACTCTTGGTATGGATGGTGTTCACCTCGGCGCTGATGACCTTCATCGCCTATATTTTCCTGCGCAACCAACTCAGCCCGGTCACAAGACTGGCCCGCGCCGCCGACGCGTTCGGCAAGGGTCAAACCGTGCCCTACACGCCGCGCGGTGCCACCGAAGTTCGTGCTGCGGGCAATGCGTTTCTGAACATGCGCGCCCGGATTGAGCGGCAGATCGAAAGCCGCACCCAGATGCTATCCGGCGTCAGCCATGATCTGCGCACGCCGCTGACGCGGTTGAAACTCGGCCTGTCGTTCCTGCCCGAAGACGACGACACGCGCGCGCTGCAGCAGGACGTGGCGGATATGGAGCGGCTGGTCGATGAATTCCTGTCCTTCGCACGCGGCGATGCGATGGAGGAAGCCGAGCCTGTCGACCCCACCGCTTTGCTGCATCACATCGTCGACAATGCCATCCGTATGGGCCAGCCCGTCACGCTTGGCCCCGGAGATGCGCTGGATTTCGCCAAACTGCGCCCGCAGGCCATCACCCGCGCGTTGGAGAATCTGATCGGCAATGCGGTGCGCCATGCCAAACGTGTCGAGGTCAGCCTGCAAGTCAGTGACCGCGTCTTGCGCTTTATCGTCGAAGATGACGGACCCGGCATCGCCAAAGACCGCCGCGATGAGGCATTAGAGCCGTTCAAACGCCTTGATCCGGCGCGCAACCCCAACAAGGGCGGCGGGGTAGGGCTTGGCCTGTCGATTGCCTCGGATATCGCCCGCAGCCATGGCGGCGCGTTGCGCTTGGGCGACAGCGAGCGGCTGGGGGGCTTGCGAGCAGAGATCAGCGTGGCGCGCTAAGCTGGCACGACGATCTTTGGTTTTGCCAGATTAGCCAAGCGACGGTTTGCGGCACAAACCTCCTTGCTCAACGGCTTCCAGCCTTACGAGCAACTCACCGAGAAACGCTCCACTGGAGCGTTTCCATTCGGTTCGATCACCACCGCCAGTCCCTAGCCCCTTGCGCCCGCAGTTAATGCGCCACCCGTTGAAACATGGCTCTCGCCACCCTACGTCACGCAGGTTGAAACTTTCGCATTAACCAAATTTTCAGCACATCCCCGCTAAACCCAAACGCAACCCATCGCCGATTGCAGCAATGCGCCCGCCCGCCCTTGCACCCCCCCGCGCGCGCCACTAAGACTCTGCAAAGCATCCGGCGATTAAAACAGTTCCACGGACCTAAACAGGCAGGTTTTCATGCGCGATCCAGTTGACCACTATATGAACACCCTCGTGCCGATGGTGGTCGAACAGACCAGCCGCGGCGAACGCGCTTACGACATTTTCAGCCGTATGCTGAAAGAGCGCATCATTTTCCTCGCAGGCCCGGTACATGACGGCATGTCGTCACTGATCTGCGCCCAGCTTTTGTTCCTTGAGGCGGAAAACCCGTCGAAGGAAATTGCGATGTATATCAACAGCCCCGGCGGCGTTGTGACCTCCGGTCTGTCAATCTACGACACCATGCAATACATCCGCCCCAAAGTGTCTACCTTGGTGATCGGCCAAGCGGCCTCAATGGGTTCGCTTTTGCTGCAAGCGGGCGAAAAGGGCATGCGCTTCAGCCTGCCGAACAGCCGTGTCATGGTCCACCAGCCCTCGGGCGGCTACCAGGGCCAAGCGACTGACATCATGATTCACGCGCGCGAAACCGAAAAGCTGAAACGCCGCCTGAATGAGATCTACGTCCGCCACACCGGCAACGATTATGAGACGGTCGAAGCAGCGCTAGAGCGGGATAACTTCATGTCCGCCGAAGATGCCAAGGCTTGGGGCCTGATCGACGAGATTCTCGAAAGCCGTGGCAAGGTTGACGAAGTGAAATAACCCCGGTGCCCCCGGCTGACACCGGGGGCACTTTCGGCCCGCCCACGCAGGGCGGGGGCAATTTCGGATTGTAGAGGTTTGGGCCTTGGCCTACACTTCCTTCAAACGCCCCTCACGGGCGCAGGGCTAGAGGATACCCATGGCGAACAATTCCGGCAGCGACAGCAAGAACACGCTCTACTGCTCCTTCTGCGGCAAAAGCCAGCATGAGGTGCGCAAGCTGATCGCCGGCCCGACGGTTTTCATCTGCGATGAATGTGTCGAGCTGTGTATGGACATCATCCGCGAGGAAACCAAGACCACGGGGCTGAAAACCACCGATGGCGTGCCAACGCCGCGTGATATCTGCAAGGTTCTGGATGATTATGTCATCGGTCAGGTCCATGCCAAGCGCGTGCTCTCGGTCGCGGTGCATAACCACTACAAGCGTCTGAACCACGCTTCCAAGACCGACATCGAACTGTCGAAATCCAACATCCTGCTGATCGGCCCGACTGGTTGCGGCAAGACCTTGCTGGCACAGACCTTGGCCCGCATCTTGGATGTGCCGTTCACCATGGCGGATGCGACGACCCTCACTGAGGCGGGCTATGTCGGCGAAGATGTCGAAAACATCATCCTGAAACTGCTGCAAGCCTCAGAATACAACGTCGAACGCGCCCAACGCGGCATCGTCTATATCGACGAAGTTGATAAGATCACCCGCAAGTCGGACAATCCCTCGATCACCCGCGATGTCTCGGGCGAGGGCGTGCAGCAGGCCCTGTTGAAGATCATGGAAGGCACTGTCGCTTCCGTTCCGCCGCAAGGCGGGCGCAAGCATCCGCAGCAGGAATTCCTGCAAGTCGACACCACCAACATCCTGTTCATCTGCGGTGGGGCGTTCTCGGGGCTTGAGAAAATCATCGCACAACGCGGCAAAGGCTCGGCCATCGGCTTTGGCGCGGCGGTGAAGGGCCCGGAAGATCGTGGTGCAGGCGAGTTGTTCCAGGAACTGGAGCCGGAAGATCTGTTGAAATTCGGTCTGATCCCGGAATTCGTCGGTCGCCTTCCCGTGATCGCCACCCTGACCGATCTCGACGAAGCTGCGCTGATCACGATTTTGACCGAGCCGAAGAACGCTTTGGTCAAGCAATACCAGCGTCTGTTCGACATCGAAGGCACCAAGCTAAGCTTCACCCCCGATGCGCTGATCGCCATCGCCAAACGCGCCATCAAGCGTAAAACTGGCGCGCGTGGGTTGCGGTCGATCATGGAAAGCATCCTGCTGAACACTATGTTTGAGCTGCCCGGCATGGATGACGTCGAAGAAGTCGTGGTCAATGAAGAAGCGGTGAATAACGGTGCAGCGCCGTTGCTGGTCCACACCGAGACGAAGAAAAAAGAACCCGCAACTGCCAGCTAAGGCGTTTGCATATAAGACAAGCAGCGGCGGGCCAATGGCTCGCCGTTTTTCTTATAACGCCTGAAAAACCGGGCGCAAATCCACCGCCCACCCGCGTGCCCCCTAGACCTTTCCACCCCTTTCGGCCATATCAAGACGAAACCCCTGCGGAGGCCTCTATGTATTTCCTCAAGCGAATGCTGACCTGGTGGAACAGCCAAACTTTGGGCACCCAGATCTATACCGCCCGTAAGGGTCAAAAGGTCGGCGAGGATGAGCAAGGCAATATCTACTACCAAACCGCCGACACCAAGCGCCGCTGGGTGATCTACAACGGCGAATCTGAGGCCTCTCGCGTTTCGCCCGATTGGCACGGCTGGCTGCATTTCACTTGGAATGATCCGCCGACCAAAACCCCGTTGAAGCACAAAGCATGGGAGCAGCCGCATCAGGAAAACCTGACGGGCACGCCCGCCGCCTACGCCCCTCCCGGCTCGATCCGCGCACATGCCCCCGCCTTGCGCAGCGATTACGAGGCGTGGCAGCCGAAATAATGGCAGCCCGAATAAGGCCTGAGACCCAAACATGAGTGAAAATCGCGCAGAAATCTTGGCAGGGGCCGCCGTGCTCGCCGCCGCCATCGGCTTTCTGGTCTATGCCACCGGCGGGCAGGGCTTGACCGCTGCGGCGGGCACCTATCCGTTGAAAGCCTCGTTCCGCTCGGTTGATGGTATCACGCCCGGGTCAGATGTGCGGCTGGCAGGCGTCAAGGTCGGCAGCATCACTGCGCTGACGTTGAACCCGGAAACCTTCTTTGCCGACGCCAGCATCGCCATCGACAGCAAAATCCAACTGCCGACCGACACCGCGATTCTGATCTCTTCCGAAGGCCTGCTCGGCGGCAATTTTGTCGAACTGGTGCCCGGTGGCGCGCCCGATATTCTCGCCCCCGGTGATGAGATCGAAGACACCCAAGGCTCAGTCAGCCTGATCTCACTGTTGATGAAATTCGTCTCTGGCGGCTCCTCCAGCGGCGACAAACCGGCTGATCCGGTCGCGACCGCGCCGGATGCTTCAACACCATGAAACGCTTGGCGATTTGCCTTAGTCTGCTGGCCAGCATGGCCACAGCGCAGGACGTCGCCGACGCCCCCGGCGCGAAACTGCGCCTGCTTGATAAGCTGACCGGCAAGGTCACCGATCTTGATCTGTCCAACGGCCAATCGCAAACTGTGGGCCGACTGACCGTGCAGATGGACGGTTGCCGTTATTACCCCGACAACCCCGCCGCCGAGGCCTTTGCGCATCTGACCATCCTCGATGCCCAAGTGCCCGACCCGGTGTTCAACGGCTGGATGACCGCCTCCAGTCCCGCATTGTCGGCGCTGGACAACGCCCGCTACGATGTCTGGGTGCTGCGCTGCGATGTGCCCGATGTGGTGCTGCCCGATGTCGAGGACCCGCCCGAGGATACTCCCGGCGAAGGTCAAGATCCCAATGCAGACCCCGCCACCACCGATGGCGGCAACGGCTGATAACCTTCGGGTGTGAAGCTCGCATGGCCTTGCACCGCTGCCGCGAGGCGGCGCTGGTACTCCGCACGCGGAATCTCCACAGCTCCAAGCGACGCCAGATGCGGCGTCAGAAACTGCGTGTCAAACAGCTGAAATCCACCCGCCCGCAGCCGATGGGTCAGATAAGCGAGGGCGGTCTTGGAAGCATTGGTCTGCCGCGAAAACATGCTTTCACCGAAAAACGCCGCCCCCAAAGTCACGCCATACACCCCGCCAATCAGCGCTTCGCCCCGCCAAACCTCCAGGCTATGCGCAAAGCCCATCTGGTGCAGGGCGGTGTAAAGCTCGGTGATCTCGGTATTGATCCAAGTCACTGGCCGATCCGCGCAGCCTGCGACCACCTCTGCGAAGGCCTCATTCACGTTAATGCGGTAATCCGCCGTCAGGATATGCTTGGCCAGAGATCGCGAGATATGAAACCCGTCCAGCGGAAAAACCCCGCGTCGTTTCGGGTCGACCCAGTGAATTTCAGGATTGTCCCGGCTTTCCGCCATCGGAAAAATCCCGATGCCATAGGCGCGCAACAGGATTTCTGGAGTGAGGATTTGGGTCATCAGGCACCTTTGTTACGCGCACTTCAAGCAAACAACCCGCCCGGAATCAAGGCGCTTTAGCGCCGCCGGGCAGCGCCCGACCGCCCCCTCGGGCGGGCGCTTCTGCGCTGCCTCGCTTAGAACCACTGGGGGATTGGCTGAACGATAAACCGCCTAGAACAACCGTTGCCGGGCCCACCCGGCGGTCAGCCGCCACCCTCTGATGGTGTCAAACTGTTAAAAATCCGTTAACGGCTTATAGTCAAGCCATTGACTCAAAACCATAAAAAAAGGTCCCGAGTTGGGACCAGCAAAAAGGGCGCCCGAAAGCGCCCCTCACTCTCATTGCCCGAAGGTCGCTTCCAGCCATTTCTCCAGCCAGTGAATCCCATATTCTCCGTTCTGAATATCCGGCTCGGCCAGCAACATATCAAACAGCGGCACGGTGGTCTCAATCCCGTCGATGATCAGCTCTCCCAGTGCCCGTTTCAGGCGTGCGAGGGCCTCAGGTCGATCCCGGCCATGCACGATCAGTTTGCCGATCAGGCTGTCATAATACGGCGGGATCGAATAACCGCCATAAAGCGCCGAATCCATCCGAACGCCCAATCCACCGGGCGCGTGGAACACCTTGACCTTGCCGGGGCGCGGCGCGAAATCGGGCAGCCGTTCCGCGTTGATCCGCACCTCAATCGCGTGGCCGTTGATCTCCAACTCATCCTGCGTGAAGGACATATCCATCCCCGCCGCAACCCGGATTTGCTCGCGCACCAGATCCACCCCGAAGATCGCCTCGGTGACCGGATGTTCGACCTGCAACCGGGTGTTCATCTCGATAAAGAAGAACTCGCCATCCTCATACAGAAACTCAATCGTCCCCGCGCCGATATAGTTGATCTTGGCGACCGCATCCGCACAAACCTTACCAATCCGCGCGCGCATTTCCGGAGTGATGCATGGGCCGGGGGCTTCCTCAAACACCTTCTGGTGGCGGCGCTGCAAGGAACAGTCCCGCTCGCCCAGATGCACGGCGCGGCCTTTGCCATCACCGAACACCTGAATTTCGATATGGCGCGGCTTTTGCAGGTATTTCTCGATGTAAACTTCATCGTTGCCAAACGCGGCCTTGGACTCCGACCGCGCGGTGCGGAAGGCGATCTCCAACTCTTCCGCGTTCTTGGCAACCTTCATGCCGCGACCACCACCGCCAGCAGTGGCTTTGATGATCACCGGAAAACCGATCCCCGCGGCCACGCCAATCGCGGTTTCAAAATCAGCGACACCCCCATCCGAGCCGGGCACCACCGGAATCCCCAGATCTTTCGCGGTGATCTTGGCGGTGATTTTGTCACCCATGATGCGGATATGTTCGGCTTTCGGGCCGATGAAGGTGATGCCGTGATCTTCCAACGCCTGCGCGAACGCGGCATTTTCAGACAGGAACCCATAGCCCGGATGCACCGCCTGCGCCCCGGTGATCTCGCAAGCCGAGATGATCGCGGCCTTCGACAGATAGCTGTCGGTGGACGAGGCCGGGCCGATACAGACCGACTCGTCCGCCATCCGGACATGCATCGCATCGGCGTCGGCGGTGGAATGTACGGCGACCGATTTGATCCCCATCTCCTGGCAGGCGCGGATCACGCGGAGGGCGATCTCGCCCCGGTTGGCGATCAGGATTTTTTCAAACATCGGCTTACTCGATGATCATCAGCGGCGCGCCGTATTCGACAGAATTGCCGTCGGCGACAAGGATGCGTTTCACGGTGCCCGCGCGCTGCGCCGGGATGTGGTTCATGGTTTTCATCGCTTCGATAATCAGCACGGTCTGGCCTTCGGTCACAACCGACCCTACGCTGACAAAAGCCGCAGCCCCCGGTTCTGCCGAGAGATACGCGGTGCCAACCATCGG
Source organism: Cypionkella sp. PAMC25878 (assembly GCF_058135695.1). Lineage (NCBI taxonomy): Bacteria > Pseudomonadati > Pseudomonadota > Alphaproteobacteria > Rhodobacterales > Paracoccaceae > Cypionkella > Cypionkella sp. PAMC25878. The sequence goes on from NZ_CM176871.1 coordinate 2,783,155, forward strand.
TGATGTCAAAGCGCCCGGATGCTGCGCAGGGTCTTCATTTGCCAAAGCGGCGGCTGGGGCAGGAGCAGCCCCTGCAACGGGCGCAGGCGCGTATTGCACTGCGGGCGCGCTTGCGGCCATTTGCACGATATTGGATTGCTTGACCACGCGCACTTCGAGGCTGTCATCCTCGCCGTACTCACGTTTAACCGACAGTTCGGTCAGGTCATTCTTATTCAAAAGCTCTGCAAGAGCCGAGATAAACGCAACGTCTGCGTCGGAAGATTGTTTGCTCATGCCGTCCTCTTTTGGCGTCATTGCTGCGCGCTGGATGGGCCATATCCGCGCCTTGATCGCACACATATACATAAGCCAGCGCCTAGAAAAAAGGCCGAAGATCGGTTGCGGCTGGCCAGAGCCAAAAAAACTGCCCGCAAACCGCCTCGCATAAAATTTACCATTTGATAAAAAAATAAGGCTGTGCCAGCCTCAACAAAACAACATAGCCAAGGGAGGCCAAGCCTTGTCCAATAGCCCGTTGACCCCCGGTGTGGTGGCTAAGCGCTTGTCGCCCGCCGCCTACGCCGAGAATTTTTCCGATGTGCAGCCGATGTTTGACAAGCACGAGGCGCGGGTGGCGGCGGATCGCTGTTACTTCTGCTTTGATGCGCCCTGCATGACGGCCTGCCCGACCTCGATCGACATTCCGTTGTTCATCCGCCAGATCGCCACTGGCACGCCGGATGCGGCGGCCAAGACGATCTTTGCGCAGAATATTCTGGGGGGGATGTGCGCGCGGGTCTGTCCGACCGAGCAGCTCTGCGAGGAGGTTTGCGTGCGTGAGGTCGCCGAGGGCAAGCCGGTGGAAATCGGGCGACTGCAACGGTTTGCGACCGACACACTGATGGGCAAGGGCGTGCATCCGTTCACGCGGGCGGCTGTGACGGGCAAAAAAGTGGCGGTGGTCGGGGCAGGTCCTGCTGGTCTGGCCTGCGCGCATCGCTTGGCGTTGAAGGGGCATGAGGTCACGGTGTTTGAACGCCGCGCCAAGCCGGGTGGGTTGAACGAATACGGCATCGCCACCTATAAAACCCCCGAGAATTTCGCCGCGCGTGAGGTCGAATGGCTGCTGAAAATCGGCGGCATCACGGTGAAAACCGGGGTCGAACTGGGCCGCGATGTGACGTTGGATCAGTTGCAGGCCGAGTATGACGCGGTGTTTCTGGGCATCGGTCTGGCGGGCGTGAATGCTTTGCGTGCGGCGGGTGAAGATTTAAACGGTGTACGAAATGCCGTTGATTTCATTGCGGAATTGCGGCAGTCCGATAAGCCTACGGTCGCGGTAGGCCGCGATGTGGTGGTGATCGGCGGCGGCATGACGGCGGTGGATGCGGCTGTGCAATCCAAGCTTTTGGGCGCAAATTCGGTGACGATGGTGTATCGGCGCGGCAAGGATAAGATGAGCGCCTCGGAATATGAGCAAGACCACGCGACGCAAAGCGGGGTGCGTATTATTTATGGCGCGGCTCCGGTTAAGGTGCTTGGCGGAGCCGCGGTGGAGGGTGTAGAATTTGCCTATACCCATGATGGCCCGAACGGGCTTGAGATGGGCGAAACTTTCACGCTGAAGGCCGATCAGGTGTTCAAGGCGATTGGTCAGACGCTTGGCGCGGCACCGATTGGCCAAGAGGGGGCCAAGCTGGTGAAACAGCAGGGCAAAATCTGGGCAGGCGGCGATTGTGCGGCGGGCGGCGAGGATTTGACGGTCACAGCGGTGGCCGAGGGGCGCGATGCGGCGGAAGCGATGCATCTGGCGCTGATGGCATAGGGGAAAATCATGGCAAATCTGACAACCGACTTCATCGGCATCAAATCCCCCAATCCGTTCTGGCTGGCCTCTGCGCCGCCGACCGACAAAGAGGTCAACGTGCGCCGCGCTTTTGAAGCGGGTTGGGGCGGCGTGGTGTGGAAAACCTTAGGCTCGGAAGGTCCTCCGGTCGTCAACGTCAACGGCCCGCGTTATGGCGCGATCTGGGGCGCGGACCGCAGGCTTCTGGGGTTGAACAACATCGAGTTGATCACCGACCGCCCGTTGGAAGTGAACCTGCGCGAAATCAAAGCGGTGAAGCGCGATTACAAAGACCGCGCCATGATCATCAGCCTGATGGTACCCTGTGATGAGGATTCGTGGCGCGATATCCTTGGCCATCTTGAGGATACCGAAGCCGATGGGGTCGAGCTGAACTTCGGCTGCCCGCATGGCATGGCGGAGCGCGGCATGGGCGGCGCGGTGGGGCAGGTGCCGGAATATATCGAGATGGTGACGCGTTGGTGCAAAAAGCACACCCGCATGCCGGTGATCGTCAAGCTGACGCCAAACATAACCGACATCCGCAAACCTGCCGAGGCAGCCAAGCGTGGCGGCGCGGATGCGGTCAGCCTGATCAACACGATCAACTCGATCACTTCGGTGAACCTCGACAGCTTTGCGCCAGAACCGACGATTGACGGCAAAGGCACCCACGGCGGCTATTGCGGCCCGGCGGTGAAGCCGATTGCGCTGAACATGGTGGCTGAAATTGCCCGAAGCCGCGAAACCCACGGCATGCCTATTTCTGGCATCGGTGGCATCACCACCTGGCGCGATGCGGCGGAATTCATGGCGCTTGGTGCGGGCAATGTGCAGGTTTGCACGGCGGCGATGACCTATGGCTTCAAGATCGTGCAGGAAATGATCTCGGGTCTGTCGGAATATATGGACGAGAAGGGCATGACCTCTACGTCCGAACTGGTCGGTCGCGCGGTGCCGAATGTCACCGATTGGCAGTTCCTGAACCTGAATTATGTCACCAAAGCCCATATCAGTCAGGACGATTGCATCAAATGCGGCCGCTGCTATGCGGCCTGCGAGGATACCAGCCACCAAGCGATTGCGATGTCGGCGGACCGCACCTTCATCGTCAAGGACGACGAATGCGTCGCCTGCAACCTCTGCGTCAACGTCTGCCCGGTGGAAAACTGCATCACCATGATCGAGCTGCCGAAAGGGGCTATGGACGAACGCACGGGCCGCCCGGTTAGCGATTATGCCAACTGGACTACACATCCGAACAACCCGATGGCCAAAGCGGCGGAATAGCCAAATGGCGCTCAAGCGCGCTTGTCGACGCTTGGGGCCGCCTCGGGATTGGGCATGACCAGATCCGGGTCTGGCGGCTCAGTGGTGGCCGCAGGCTCTGCCCGCACCGCTGAAATCTCGCGCTCGTCGAGGTAGGCGCGTTCGGCGTGGCCGGATCGCACTTGCGCGGGTTCGTCCTGCGCCTCGGTTTCGGGATGCAGAGCGGCAGGCGTCACAAAGGCCAATGCCGCCGTCTCAGGTGGTTTGGCTTTTGACGCAGGCGAGGGCTCGGCTTGCGGCAGATCGTCCAAAAGCACCGCGCCGTCGCGCAGATAGGGGATGCCGTCCAGGCTGATGCCATCCACCTCGGTCAGCATTTCGATCTGTCCGCTGTCCGTCGCCTCCGCCACCTGCACCAGTGCGGGTTGCATCGGCAGCAGACCCTTGAAGATCGCCTCGCTGTTGGCGGGCGGCAAGATCGGGCGCGGGGCCGTTTCCGTCGGCAGTTCCGCCCTCAAGTTCTGCGCAGCGGCATGGCCGTCTGGGCTGGGCGTCATTAGCGCCGCCGCAGCGCGGGCCACAGGTTTCACGATCAGCGATTGAAACTGCGGCGCGGACGGCGCCGCAAGCGACGAGATCTGTCCCATCCTTGCACCTCTTTTACAACGACCCCAAGCCTGACCTTAGCAGAAATTAACCGCCTTCGCTGGGACAAACTGCCAAACTTTATAAGCACTTGCCATGCTTTCGCCATGATCCGGCATGGGATTTCACCCGTCCAACGCCCCAATCCACACATAAATCCCTGCGTGCATCTTCCAATTCGGCAAACTAAACCCAACTGTATAGAAAGCCCGCGATGGTTTCGCATCCGGTGCCGCAACAACAAAAGAAATCCCATGCAATATTCGCTACTTGATCTGTCTCCGGTGGCCGAGGGTCAAACCGCTACTGACGCCCTCGCCAACACGCTGGACCTTGCCCGCCATGCCGAGGCTTGGGGTTACCATCGCTTTTGGCTGGCCGAACATCACAACATGCCGGGGATCGCCTCGGCTGCGACCTCTATCGTGATCGGGCATGTGGCAGGCGGCACCAAGACCATTCGGGTGGGCGCTGGCGGCATCATGCTGCCCAACCACGCGCCCCTGGTGATTGCCGAGCAGTTCGGCACCCTTGCCACCTTGTTCCCCGACCGGATTGATCTGGGCCTTGGCCGCGCGCCGGGCACTGATCAGGGCACCGCACGGGCTTTGCGGCGCAACATGCAAGCCTCGGATCAGTTCCCCGAAGATGTGTTGGAGCTGATCAACTATCTCGATGCCCCGCACCCCGACGCCCGCATCCGCGCGGTGCCGGGGGAGGGCACCGAGGTGCCGGTGTGGATACTTGGATCAAGCCTCTACGGCGCGCAACTGGCGGCCTATCTTGGGTTGCCCTATGCCTTTGCCAGCCATTTCGCGCCCGCACTGCTGGAGCAGGCGATTGAGACCTATCGTGCCACCTTCCGGCCCTCGCAATGGCACGACAAGCCCTATTTCATGCTGCTCGCCGGGATGGCAGCGGCGGAGACCGATGCCGAGGCGGAATATCTGCGCTCGTCGCAAGTGCTGGCGTTTTCGCGGCTGCGCTCGGGTCAGCCCGGCAAACTGCCGCGACCGGTGCATGATCTGTCGGAAGTTTCGCCGCAGATGCGGGCCGAGGTGGAACGCGCGTTGTCCTGTGCAGCCGTCGGCTCGCCTGCGACCCTGCGCGGTCAACTGGCCAAGCTGAATGAAACTTACGCCCCTGATGAGATTATGCTGACCGGCATGATCCACGATCACCAAGCGCGGTTGCGCTCGTTTGAGATCGCGGCAGAGGTGATGCGGGGCTTGTAAGCCAGCAACAACTGGCGATCAGATCGCCAGTTGTTGCCCCAGTTCCACCACCCGGTTCGAGGGCAGGCAGTAGAACGCCGTCGCATCCGAGGCCGATTTGGTCATCGAGATGAACACGCGCTCCTGCCAGAACGGCAGGCCGTGATTGCGGGCCGAGCGGAAGGTGCGGCGGTTCAGGAAGAACGACGTGGTCATGATGTCGAACTTCTCGCCGCGCCTGCGTGCCAAAGCCAAGGCGCGTGGCACGTTCGGGGTTTCCATATAGCCAAACAGCAGCCGCACCCGTACGAAGTTATCCGACAAACGCTCAATCGTAATGCGGTTCTCGTCATTGACCTTCGGCGTGGTCGCCACCCCAACAGTCACAATAAAGTTCTGGCTGTGCAGGACTCGGTTATGCTTGAGGTTATGCAGCAAAGCCGAGGGGGCTGTATCGGGGTCTTGCGTCAGGAACACGGCGGTGCCCGGTACTTCGATGGGGTGGGATTTCTCCAGCATCTTGATCAGTTTGGACAATTCCACCGCAGAATCATGCGCCTTGCGTTGAACGTGGGCGGTGCCCCGCACCCATGTCCAGATCAGGAAGCACGACGTGGCCGCCATCAGCACCGGCACATAACCGCCATCCGGCAGCTTGATCAGGTTGGCCGACAGGAACATCAACTCGATGATAAAGATCGGCAGCAGCACGGCGATCACGCCCCACAGCGGCCATTTCCACGCCTTGCGGAACAGGATCGAGGCAAGGATGGTGGTGATCACCATATCGCCGGTCACCGCAATGCCATAAGCCGAGGCTAGGTTGGAGGATGAGCCAAACGCGACCACCAGACACAATACCCCCACCATCAGGATCAGGTTGACCTTGGGCAGATAGATCTGACCCAGCGTGGTCTCGGAGGTATGACGGATCTCAAAACGCGGCAGCAGGCCCATTTGCACCGCCTGATGCATCATCGAGAACGCCCCCGAAATCACCGCTTGGCTGGCGATGATGGTGGCGCAGACTGACAGCAGCACCAAGGGCAGCAGCAGAAAATCCGGCGCCATCAGGAAGAATGGGTTGTGGAATGTCTCGGGGTGCGCCAGCACCAAAGCCCCTTGGCCAAGGTAAGACAGCGTCAGCGCCGGGAACACCAAAAGCGCCCAAGCCAGCCGGATCGGACGGCGGCCAAAATGCCCCATATCGGCATAAAGCGCCTCGCCCCCAGTCACCGCCAGAAACACCGAGCCCAGCACGAAGAATGACGCTTTACCGTTGGTGACAAGAAATCCCAAAGCATGAGCAGGGTTGAAAGCGGTCAGGATGCTTAAGTCATCGCTCAGATGGTAAATCCCCAAGGCCGCCATCACCAGAAACCACGCCACCATGATCGGGCCGAACAAGATGGCCACCCGCTCGGTGCCTTGGCTTTGGAACAAAAACAGCCCCAGAATGATCGCCAGCGTCAGCGGCAACACGAAGGGGCCCATTGAGGGGGCGACCAGATCAAGCCCTTCCACCGCCGACAGCACCGACATCGCCGGCGTGATCATCGCATCGCCGAAGAACAACGAAATCCCAATCACCCCGATTGCCAGCAACCAGCCGGGGCGCTTGTTCAGCGCGCGCTGCACCAAGGCCACCAGCGACAGGGTGCCACCTTCGCCCTTGTTGTCGGCCCGCATGATCAAGGCGACATATTTCACAGTGACAATCAGGATCAGTGTCCAGATCAGCAGCGAAATCACCCCAATCACATCATCGCGAGACAGCCCGTCATAGCTGGCGGCGTGCAGCGATTCCCGCATAGCATAAAGCGGCGACGTGCCTATATCGCCATAGACGACGCCGATACAGCCCAGCACCAATTTCCCCATGTTTTGCGGGGTGTGATGCTCGGGGTGCGGGGGAACTGGCGTCGGGTTGGCAGCCCGATCGGGGGTTTCGTTTGGTGGGTTCATAACCTTCGACCGGAAACTCTTGCAGGGGTGCTGGTTATACTGCCGACGATCAAAGGTCCAGCACTACACGCATGGCGTCAGGTTGCCGCAGCGTCGCTCGATGGGGAGAGCAGTTTTGTGAACAGGATTTGCAGAAAATCCCCGGCTTCTGCGAATGGATCGTGACCCGGCCCTAAGACTGCGCGCACCTGCACGTCGAAATCGGCATAATGCTGCGTCATCGCCCAAATCGAGAAGATCAGATGCACCGGGGGCAGTTTTGCGATCCGACCCTGATCCATCCACGCCTGCAACACGGCGGCCTTTTCATCGACGAGGGTTTTCAGATCGCCCTCGATCACGTCGCGCATCCGCGGCGCGCCTTGCAGCATCTCATTGGCGAACAACCGGCTTTCGCGGGGGAAATCGCGCGACAACTCCAACTTGCGATGCACATAGGCCATGATTTCGGCCACCGGATCGCCCTCGGGGTTCATCGCGCGCAAAGGGTCCAGCCAAGTGCGCAGCAGTTGGTTCAAAAGCGCGGTGTGGACGGCTTCTTTCGAGGGGAAGTAATACAGCAGGTTCGGCTTGGACAGGCCCGCCACATCGGCAATCTGATCCAGAGTCGCGCCGCGAAACCCCTGTTGTGAGAACACGTCCAAAGCCGCATCCAGAATCGTGTTTGAGTTGCGCGCCTGTATCCGGGTTCGGGGTTTGGTCATTGCACTCGCCGCCATCTGCACCTAGGAGGGCTAAAGTGACGCATAGTTGGGCAGGATGTAAACCCCAATCGGCGCAGGCTTGAAGTGGAGCTTGCACCGGGTAGCCAGACAAAAAAAGGAGCCTGCCCATGCGCGAAACCTGCATCGCCACCCAACTGGTTGATGACGACCGCGTCCGCGTCACCCGTTTTGACTTCGCGCCGGGGGCAGAGACCGGCTGGCACCGCCACAGCATGGATTATGTGATCACCGCAGTGACCGACTGCCATATGCTGCTGGAAGACCCCGACGGCAGCACCCGGCAAGTGCTGGTGCCTGCTGGCACCGCCTACCGCCGCGCCGAAGGCGTCGAGCATAATGTGATCAACGATGGCGATCAGGTGATGAGCTTTGTCGAGGTGGAGCTGAAATAGCCACGATCACCCGGCAAGCATCGCCTGTATCGCAGCCACCACCAGCGCATGATCCTCGGCTTGCGGCAGGCCCGAAACGGTCGCGCAGGCCACGACCCCCACGCCTGTCACCCGGATCGGCACAGCCCCACCGTGATCGGCATAGTCGGTCTCAGACAAGCCATTGCCCGCCAGCGAGCCACCATTGGCCTTGTGTCGCAATCCCACCAGAAACGACGGCAGTTGAAACAGCAGCGTGGTATTGCTTTTGCGCCTTGCCCAAAGATCGTTCAGCGGGGCCGATCCCGGCAAGGCCGCATGAAAGAACACCCGATCGGCGCTGCGAATATTGATCACCACCGGGGCCGCCCCCGCCAGTTCCACCAGTTTTTGCCCCAAAGCCCAAGCCTCGGCCTCGGCAAAGCGCGGAAAGTGCAGATCGGCGTATTCGGTTTCAAGGCTTGCTGTGGTGGCGGCTGTCATCTCAGGCTCCGGTCAGAATTGATCGCGCATACCGTCGGGCAACCGATAGGTCTTGCGGTTGTGCAAGCGGTCATGTCGCCAGATGCCAGCCTCTGCATCATAGGCCCAACTGTCAACGATACGCTTGCGTTGCCAGCCAAAGCTGAAATCACTGTCCAAGGGTGGCCCGGCATCGACAAAGCTTTGCAGGAAATCCGTCATCTCCTGCGCGCCCTTCAACCAACCCGCCCCCGCCACTTCGGCCCCTTTGGCGGCCCCCGGCTGCATCATCGCCTGACGGCTGGTCTGCCGCGCGCGCAGCATGTCGTGATCGACAAAGCGCAGATGGAACAGGAACAAGGCCGGGTCGAGATGCAGGGTCGGATAATCTGAATAATGCCCGCCAATGCTCCAGTTCAGCGGTCTGGAGGTGATGCAAGGCTTGCAATAGCTGGCGTTGATCCGACCAAACCGCCGCTGCGCCAGCACAGAGCGGGTGGCGTCCAGCGGCTCTGGTTCCAGATCAATCCGGTGCAGCATCTCAATGGCAAAGGGTGAGATCACCCCCACGTCCCGAGCCCGCCCGATATGGCTCAGCAAATCGCCGCCCTGTGCGGGGTCGGCCAGCAAAATCTCATCAACATCGTTGAACACAACGACGCCAAAGCGCAGCAGCAAGGTCTGCGTGAACAGCGAGATCATCCGCCAGCGCGCCAGATCCCAACCCGGCCCCGGCGTGACACTGGGCAACCAAATGATCTGACAGCCCTCGGCATCGGGCGGGATCAACCGGTGCAGGCCATCCACCAGAATGAACAACTGCGCTTTCGGAACGAAGCGCGCATAGTAATTGATCCAGATCGGCAGGAACACCGGCTCGTCGCCGACCATGGTCGCAAAAGCAAAATCGCTTGGCGCGGGTTCCATCGCTCTATCGCCTGCCATCCGTCCGCAACGCCTCTGGCATCCGGTCGACATATTGCCCCGGCAATTCCGCAGCGATCGCCTGACGCGCAACCAAAGCATCCAGACAATACAGCACCAGCGAATGCGAGTGAAACACCGCCGCCGCCAGTATCGCCTGATGCTTCAACTGCTCGTCACTGTAATCCGCCAACTCCGCGATATTGCGCAGATAGACCCCATCACCATCAATCAACTGATCGGTCAGCTTCTTCTGCTTCAACCGCCGCGCCTGCGAATTGGTCAGCATATAGCCTTTGTTGAACATGAACTTGTGCAGATAAAACCCCTGCCGCCGCAATTCGGTATCCACCCCACCCAGCATCGGCTCGCCATGGTAAAGCCGCATATAGCGCAGCTCCACCATCACCGAGATGCAGCCCTTCAGCACCCGTTCAGCCCCCTGAAACACCAGATTTTCCGCACCCTGAATGTCGATCTTCAGCAGATCAAACTCCGGCAGATCCGCGGTCTGATCCAGCGCCACCGTATCCATCGCAACGGTTTCACGCACCCGCGCCATGCCCATCTCATTGACCATCGCCATCGTCGGCACATAGGGATCAAAGATTGAGGTCATGCCAGAGGATTTATAAATCCGCAGGCTCAGCGTCTCGCCCGTGCCGACGGCGAAGGGATAATAGGTCTCATCCGGCCCCTTGTTCTTTTGCAACTCAGCAAAGGCTGCCGCCTGCGGCTCAAACCCCACCACCTTGCAGCCCCCCACCCGCAAGAGTTCAGCATAATCCGGCGCATAGATCGGGTTCGCGCCAACATCGACAATGGTCGTCTTGCGGGCAGGGGCCAGCGCGCCGAGCAGCCAAGGCAGAGTGTCCACCGGGGTTTCGCTGTGTTCACCGTCCATCACGCCACACCGTTTCCAATAGGGATACAATCACTCCGATATCTGCGAGATTTGGTAAGACGGCAAGAAAAACTCGTCAAACAGCGCCAATCCCGCGCAGGATCATCGCCTTGACGCTGTCTTTCGCCTCGCGCCACTGCAACTCTGTCAGCGGCCCCCCATTCAACGTCTCAATCTGATGGCCAAAATCCGCGTAATGCTGGGTGGCCGCCCAGAGCATATACAAAAGGTGATCCGGGTTCACCGCCACCATCTGCCCGGCATCAATCCAGCCTTGGATCAGCGCCGCCCGCCCTGCCGTCCAGTCCCGCAGCGTCGTCTCCAGATAATCCTGAATGACCGGCGCGCCATGCATCACCTCCGAGGCCCAGACCTTAGATCCATCGGGATGGCGGCGTGAGATTTCCATCTTGGCGTCGATATAGGCGCCGATGCCCTCCACCGGGCCGGGTGCATTGTCCATCGACTCAGCCGCGTGCAACCAGATGTCGAAAATATTCGAGACAACTTTGCGGTAAAGTTCCTCTTTGCTGGTGAAGTAGTAATGCAAATTCGCCTTCGGCAGCCCTGCCACATCGGCGATCAACTGCATGGTAGCACCACCAAAGCCCGCCTCGGCAAAGACTTTCTCGGCTGCCTGTAAAATCAGCGCCTCGTTCTGTTGCCGTATCTCATTGCGCCGCGCGGGGCGAAGGGCCTCGGACATGTGCTTAAGCCTTCAGATTTTAGTTGATCGCTTGGTCAGGTTCTATAGCGTTGGAGTTGACCATACGGTCAGGAAAAGATTCGCAGCAAGCGAGATCTGGGGCAAAGTCCCCGCAGGGAGTATTAGGATGACGGCGCTCGGTGCAAATCTGCGGATCAATTCCGCCCGTCTTTGGGACAGCCTCGATCAGATGGCGCAAATCGGCCCCGGCATCGCGGGCGGCAACAACCGCCAGACCCTGACCGATGCCGACAGCGCAGGCCGTCATCTGTTTGCGGGCTGGTGCAAGGCCGCTGGCATGACGATGGGCGTCGACACCATGGGGAACATGTTCGCCACCCGTGCGGGCACCGACCCTGATGCTTTGCCAGTCTACATGGGCAGTCACCTCGATACCCAACCCACCGGAGGCCGCTATGACGGCGTGCTCGGCGTGCTGGGCGCTTTGGAAGTCATCCGCACGATCAACGACATGGGCGTGCAAACCCGCCATCCGATCGTGGTGACGAACTGGACCAACGAGGAAGGCGCGCGCTTCGCCCCCGCCATGCTGGCCTCGGGCGTGTTCGCGGGCCTGCACACGCAGGACTACGCCTACAACCGCACCGACATGGACGGCCTGCGCTTTGGCGACGAACTGGCCCGTATCGGCTGGGTCGGCGATGAAGTGGTGGGTGCGCGCAAAATGCACGCCATGTTAGAGTTGCACATCGAGCAGGGGCCGATTCTGGAGGCTGAGGGCAAAGAAATCGGCGTCGTCACCCATGGCCAAGGTCTGTGGTGGTTGGAAATCACCCTGACCGGCCGCGATGCCCATACTGGCAGCACCCCGATGGCGATGCGGGTGAACGCAGGCCTCGGCATGGCCCGGATCACCGAGCGCGTGCATCAGATCGCTATGGGCCACCAGCCGGGGGCTGTGGGCGCGGTGGGGCAGGTCAAGGTCTTCCCCAACTCCCGCAACGTGATCCCCGGCAAAGTGATCTTCACCGTCGATATCCGCTCCCCCGACCAAACCAAGCTGGATTTGATGCGCGGCGAGGTCGAACGCGCCGCCCACGCGGTGGCTGCCGAGTTGGGCTTGGGCTGTTCGATTGAAGAAGTCGGCCATTTCGACCCGGTGACCTTCGATCCAAAGCTCGTGAACATCGTCCGCCAAAGCGCTGAAAAGCTGGGCTATTCCCATATGGACATCATCTCCGGCGCAGGCCACGACGCCTGCTGGATCAACCGCGTCGCCCCCACCGTGATGGTGATGTGCCCCTGCGTTGGGGGCCTCAGCCACAACGAAGCCGAGGAGATTTCCCCGGAATGGGCAGCGGCAGGCACCGACGTCCTGCTGCACGCCGTGCTGGAAGTGGCGGGGGTGGTGGGGTGAGTGGTTTGAATTGGTATCGAGGCATTATTCGAGTTTGGGTGCTAATTTCTTTATGTTGGTTGTTCGCATCTGGTGTGCTGATTAGACCCGATGAAGATGTATGGCAGCTCCTACGCACGCGGACCCCGGTCACCGCACAAAACATGTTGAACAGCAGTGCTGTTGTGATCAGTGCCGAACTCGCAGAAGCGAGAGCGACAGCGGTGAATAATGCGCAACAGCGTGTAAGAGAAAATGCCTGGTCCAATTTGTATGTTTTCTTCAGGTTAGCCTTCATACCGATAATTCTGCTTTGCGCGGGAGGCGCTGGATTGTTTTGGGCAGTCCGGGGCTTTGCACCAAATAAGAGAAACAACGGATAAAATTCGGAGTTCCCCATGACCACAGTCATCAAAAACGGCACCATCGTCACCGCTGATCTGACCTACAAGGCCGATGTGCTCATCGACCAAGGCAAGATCACCCAGATCGGCCCGAACCTGAAAGGCGACCGCACCCTCGACGCCTCGGGCTGCTATGTGATGCCCGGCGGGATTGATCCGCATACGCATCTGGAAATGCCGTTCATGGGCACCTATTCGGCGGATGATTTCGAATCCGGCACGCGGGCGGCGCTCGCAGGCGGCACCACGATGGTCGTCGATTTCGTCCTGCCGGGGCAGGGGCAGGGGCTGATGGATGCAGCCCAAATGTGGCACAACAAATCCGGCCGGGCGAATTGCGACTATTCCTACCATATGGCGATCACCTGGTGGGGCCAAAAGGTGTGGGAGGATATGGAGCTTTCCGTCAAGGCGGGCATAACCAGCTTCAAGCATTTCATGGCCTACAAGGGCGCGTTGATGGTCAACGACGATGAAATGTATCAATCTTTCAAACGGGTTGGCGATCTGGGCGGCTTGGCTATGGTCCATGCCGAAAACGGCGACGTGGTGGCGGAACTGACCGCAAAACTCTTGGCCGAGGGCAACACCGGCCCCGAAGCCCACGCCTATTCCCGCCCGCCGCAGGTCGAAGGCGAGGCCACCAACCGCGCCATAATGATCGCCGATATGGCCGGGGTGCCGCTGTATGTCGTACATACGTCCTGCGAGGACAGCCACGAAGCCATCCGCCGTGCGCGCAATCAGGGCAAACGGGTGTGGGGCGAGCCGCTGATCCAGCACCTGACGCTGGACGAGTCCGAATACTTCAACCCCGACTGGGACCACGCCGCCCGCCGCGTGATGAGCCCCCCCTTCCGCAACAAATCGCATCAAGACAGCCTATGGGCCGGTCTGCAATCGGGGTCTTTGAGCGTTGTGGCCACCGACCATTGCGCCTTTACCACCGAACAGAAGCGCTATGGTGTCGGCAATTTCGCCAAAATCCCCAACGGCACTGGCGGGCTGGAGGATCGGATGCCGATGCTGTGGACTTACGGGGTTGCCACGGGCCGGTTAACGCCGAATGAATTTGTCGCCGTCACCTCGACGAATATCGCCAAAATCCTGAACTGCTACCCGCAAAAGGGTGCTGTTCTGGTCGGCGCCGATGCCGATCTGGTGGTGTGGGATCCTGAAAAGTCGAAAACCATCGCTGCCTCCACCCAGCAATCCGCTATTGATTACAATGTCTTCGAGGGCAAAGCTGTGAAAGGCCTGCCGCGCTACACCCTGTCGCGCGGCGTCGTCTCGGTCGAGGACGGAGAGATCAAAACCCGCGAAGGCCATGGCAAATTCGTCGCCCGCGAACCCCGCCCCGCCGTGAACCGCGCGCTGAGCGCGTGGAAAGACCTGACCTCCCCGCGTCCGGTGGCCCGGTCGGGCGTGCCTGTGACGGGGGTGTGAGTTTGAAGAGCTTTAGGGAGTCTAAATTGAACGTGACAAGAAGAAAAAGAGTTGCTTGTTCAGGGTTAGCCTTGCTGTTGTTGATCGGTTGCGTCCCTCCACAGCCGCAAACGATTGAGACACATTTTGTTGGCAAGTCGACAAGCACAAAATCTACCATCAGGGGGGCTGCGGTCGGATCTCCATTTGGAGAAGGTCGTGCGATAATTCTTCAAAGCACGGGCCGCAGATGTGAAGGCGCTTATGACCATTCGTCCAGATTTGAAGGTTTTGGCGCGCTGGTTTGCGATGACGGAAGAGCCGGAACTTTTCGGTTCTTCACAACGGGAACTGGCGGTGGAGGGCTTGCGGTAATCGCTGATGAGGAATTCACTTTCGAGTTTGTTTCAAGATGACGGTGATTTCCGCAAAAGATCTGAACCTGACCTTTCAGACCAATGACGGCCCCGTGCAGGCGCTCAAGGATGTCAACCTGACCATCAACAAGGGTGATTTCGTCTCGTTCATTGGGCCAAGTGGTTGTGGTAAAACCACGTTCCTGCGCGCGATTGCGGCTTTGGAAACGCCGACGGGCGGCAGCTTAACCGTCAACGGTCTCAGCCCTGACGAGGCCCGCCGCAAGCGCGCCTATGGCTATGTATTTCAGGCGGCAGGGCTTTATCCTTGGCGCACGATTGCGGGGAACATCCGGTTGCCGCTGGAAATCATGGGGTTCTCGAAAGCCGAGCAGAACCAGCGGGTTGAGCAGGTTTTGGAACTGGTCGAACTGTCCGGCTTCGGCAAGAAATTCCCGTGGCAGCTTTCCGGCGGCATGCAGCAGCGCGCCAGTATCGCCCGCGCGCTCGCCTTTGATGCCGATATCCTACTGATGGACGAACCCTTCGGCGCGCTGGATGAGATTGTGCGGGATCGCCTGAATGAGGAGGTTCTCAAACTCTGGGCGCGCACCGGCAAAACCATTGGTTTTGTGACGCATTCCATCCCCGAGGCGGTGTATCTTTCGACCAAGATCGTGGTGATGTCGCCCCGTCCGGGGCGGATTACCGATGTAATCGACAGCCCTTTGCCGAAGGAACGCCCCTTGGATATTCGCGACTCCAAGGAGTTCATCGAGATTTCGCATCGGGTGCGTGAGGGACTTCGGGCGGGGCATTCCGATGAATAAACGCTCAATGCAACCCGTGCTTATCCCGCGCTTCATCACATCATGCGCAAGGGGTACGCGATGAATCTTGTCACCCTCGCGTGGCTCGCCGCTTCAACCGCCGTGTTTGTTGCAGCCAATGGCGTGCTGAAAACCTATGCGCAGCAGGGCGGCATTTGGGTGCTGGCGGGGGCGCTGGCGCTGTTCTGTCTGGGCAACACGCTGATGGTGCCGGTGATGCGCGGCAATGGCCTTGGCGTGGCGATTGCGCTGTCGGTGGTGTTCCAACTGGTGGCAATCACCGCGATGGCCGTGGTGGTGTTTGGCGAAAGGCCAAGCCCGCTGCAACTGGCGGGCATGGCCTTGGGCGTGGTCGCGGTGCTGATGATCGCTTGGCCGGGGGGGCAGGCATGAAGCGGGCGGCACCCATCCTGACCGTTCTCTTGATCATCGTCGCCGTTTGGTATGCGGCGGCGATCAAAATGAACGCGCCTTGGGCCTATGATCAGGCGGCACGGGCGGAAGCGGCAGCACCGACGCTGTTGCAACTGCCGGGGCTGACGCTGGATCAGGATCGCCCGGTTTTGCCGAGCCCGCATCAGGTGATCGCTGAGTTGGCGCGCTCAACCTTTGGCTTGGCGCCGAGCTCAAAAAAATCGCTGGTTTATCATGCTTGGGTGACGATCTCGGGCACTCTGCTCGGGTTTGCGATGGGCACGACGTTGGGCGTGTTGCTGGCGGTGGGGATTGTCTATTCGCGCAGCATGGAGATGAGCGTTTTGCCTTGGGCGATTGCCAGTCAGATGGTGCCGATCATTGCTTTGGCACCGATGCTCGCGGTGGTGATGCACGCGGTGGGGGCGACGCCGCTGATGACCAAGGCGGTGATCTCGGCGTATCTCAGTTTCTTCCCGGTGGTGGTGGGGATGGTGAAAGGCCTGCGCAGCCCGGAGGTGATGCAGCTTGATTTATTGCAAACCTATGCGGCTCCCGGTGGGGCGGTGTTCTGGAAACTGCGGTTGCCATCCTCGATGCCGTATTTCTTCGCAAGCGTGAAGGTGGGGATCGCGGCGAGCCTCGTGGGCGCGATTGTGGCCGAGTTGAACCAGCAGGCGGGCTTGGGTGCGCGGTTGTTGCAAGGGTCATACTATGGCCAGACCACGCAGATTTGGGCGGCTTTGTTTCTGTCGGCGATCCTTGCTGCGGTGTTGGTGATGCTGGCGGGGCGGATTGAGGGGCGGGTGCTTAAGCGGATGGGGATGGCGCGATGATGGTGCTGGACCCGCGGTTGTGGTGCTTGCTGGCGTTTTGGGCCGGGACTTGGTTGCTCAATTCCGAACTGTCGAAGGGCCGTGCGGCTTGGGTGCGCTATGCGGTGCCGCTGGTGTTCGGGCTGACGGTGCTGGTGCTGTGGCAGGCGGGGGTGACGGCTTACGGCGTGAACAAAATCATCCTGCCGCCGCCGAGTGATGTGGCCGCACGCATGGCACGCAGTGTGCCGACCCTCTGGGCTGATCTGGTGCAGACCTTCTTCAAGGGTGCGTTGAGCGGCTATGCGATTGGCTGCACAGCGGCGATCCTGACGGCGATTGCGATTGACCGCTCGCCGTTCCTGCAAGCGGGGTTACTGCCGGTGGGCAATTTCGTCGCCGCTTTGCCGATTGTGGGGATCGCCCCGATTCTGGTGATGTGGTTTGGCTTTGACTGGCACTCTAAAGCCGCCGTGGTTGTCGTGATGGTGTTCTTCCCGGTGCTGGTGAACACCATCGCGGGGTTGGCGGCGTCTGAGGTGATGCAGCGCGATCTGATGGCGACCTATTCGGCAAGCTACTGGCAGACGCTGTTCAAGCTGCGGCTGCCTGCGGCGATGCCGTTCATCTTCAACGGGCTGAAAATCGCGACAACTTTGGCGCTGATCGGCGCGATTGTTGCTGAATTTTTCGGCAGCCCTATCGTGGGCATGGGATTTCGCATCGTGGCTGAGGTTGGGCGCTCTAATCCCGACATGGTTTGGGCCGAGATTGCGGTGGCGGCATTGGCGGGATCGGCGTTCTATGGGCTGGTCGCGCTGATCGAGAAGCGGGTGACATTCTGGCATCCGTCACAAAGAAACTGAGACACGAAACTGGCCCAAAACCGGGCTTCAACTTGGAGGTTGAGAATGAAAAAGTTACTCACAGCGGCGCTGTTCACCGCACTGGCGGCGGGCGGTCTGACTTCGGCGGCACAGGCAGCCGATGACGTGACGCTGCAGTTGAAATGGGTCACCCAAGCCCAGTTCGCCGGCTATTATGTGGCGGCGGCGAAAGGTTATTACACCGAAGAAGGCCTGAACGTCACCATTCTGCCCGGTGGCCCGGATGTGGCCCCAACGCAAGTCATCGCAGGCGGTGGTGCGGATGTGGTGGTCGACTGGATGCCCTCGGCACTGGCTGCCCGCGAAAAGGGGCTGGCACTGGTCAACATCGCACAGCCATTCAAATCTTCGGGCATGATGCTGACCTGTCTCAAAGAATCCGGCGTCGCAACCCCGGCTGACTTCGCCGACAAGACCCTGGGTGTCTGGTTTGGTGGCAACGAGTATCCGTTCCTGAACTGGATGAACAAGCTCGGCCTGAAGACCGATGGCTCGGCGGGCGGCGTCACCGTGCTGAAACAGGGCTTCAACGTTGATCCGCTGTTGCAAAAGCAGGCGGCGTGTATCTCGACGATGACCTATAACGAATATTGGCAGGTGATTGATGCGGGCGTGAAGCCGGAAGATCTGGTGACCTTCAAATATGAAGATGAAGGCGTCGCCACGCTGGAAGACGGGCTTTACGTCATGGAAGACAAGCTGGCCGACCCGGCCTTTGAAGACAAAATGGTGCGCTTCGTGCGCGCCTCGATGAAAGGCTGGAAATACGCCGAAGGCAACACCGATGAGGCCGCACAGATCGTATTGGACAATGACGCAACGGGTGCGCAAACCATCGAGCATCAAAAACGCATGATGGCTGAGATTGCCAAGCTGACCGCAGGCTCGAACGGTGCGTTGGATGAGGCGGACTACAAGCGCACCGTGGCCGCGCTGATGTCGGGTGGTTCGGACCCGGTGATCACCAAAGAGCCGGTTGGCGCTTGGACCCACGCTGTGACCGATAAAGCCCTGCAATAAGCGCAAGGCTTAGCGATGAAGCGGGCGCGGGGGCAACCTCGCGCCCGCTTTGTTTGCGCAAGACGATCTATCAAAGACATTAATCGGGGCCATCCTGCGCATTGTAAAGTTTTCAATTTCTTGTAAATTTCATGGCAGAAGCGGGAGTTATGCCATGCCAATCTCTGCCCTGACCGGAACCCGTCTGCGCGAGCGGCGTGTGGCTTTGGGCCTGCGGCAGGCCGATCTGGCCGAAACCGTCGGCATTTCAGCATCCTATCTCAACCTGATCGAACACAACCGCCGCCGCATTGCCGAGCCCTTGTTGGCGCGGCTGGCAGAAGCTTTGGGTCAGCCGCCGCAAAGCTTTCACGAAGGCGTGGGCGGAACCGTGCTGGATGATTTGCGCGCGGCGGCGGCGCGGTTGCCGGGGGCGGAAATTGACCGCAGCGAGGATTTCGCGGGCAGGTTTCCCGGCTGGGCCGCGACGGTGATCGGTCTGCATCAGCGCGTGGCCGGGTTGGAGCGGGCGTTAGAGGCAATGAATGACCGGATGAGCCATGATCCGCATCTGTCGGCAAGCTTGCATGAAGTGCTTTCCGCCGTGGCCTCGGTACGGTCTACAGCGGCGATTCTGGCAGAAACGCAAGATATTGAGCCTGAATGGCAGGCGCGGTTCCTGGGCAACCTGCGAGATGACAGCAAGCGGCTGGCCTTGGGGGCAGAGGCTTTGGTGCGCTATCTCGATACGGCAGGGCAAGACCAGGAGCAGGGGCTGGCCTCGCCGCAAGAGGAGTTAGAGGCGTGGTTGGCCGCCAATGACTGGCAGGCGGCAGATGCGCGCGGGCTGGCCTCGGGGGCTGCGCGGCAGATGGCTGACGCATGGTTGGCGCAAGCCGCGCGCGATCTGGCGGCCTATCCGGCCGCGGGATTTGCACAGGCTTTGACAGAATTGGAGCCTGATCCGGCGGCGCTGGCGGCGCGCTTCGGCGGCGATGTGCTGGCGGCATTCCGACGGATTGCCTTACAGCCGGGAATGCAGGCGGGATTGGTGGTCTGTGATGCTTCGGGGACTCTCATATTCCGCAAGCCGATCTCGGGCTTTGCTTTGCCGCGTTTTGGCGCGGCTTGCCCGCTTTGGCCGTTGTTCGCGGCGCTGTCGCGACCGATGACACCGATTGAAATGGTGATCGAAACCGCCGGGCCGCAGCCGCTGCGCTTTCGGGTGCGGGCGTTTTGTCAGCCGCGCTTTCCGCAGGGGTTTCGCGGACCGGAACTGCGCGAGGCGGCGATGCTGATCTTGCCAGAGTTGGCGCGCGGAGGCGAGGCCTTGGCGATTGGCTCGACCTGCCGGATTTGCCAGCGCACGGCCTGCCCTGCGCGGCGGGAGCCTTCGATTTTGTCGGCGTAAGGTTTGGCGGTGGAGTGGAGCCTCCGGCTAACCGGAATTCTAGGGGCTGTGGACATTTAGGATTCCCATTGGGTGGATATCGTGATTCAAGCTTCCTTTTGAGGAGGTATGAATGCGGGCTGAACGTTTTGTCATTTCTGACCGGAGTTGGCGGCTTCTCGAGCCGCTTTTGCCGGGCTCGTTGCGGACGCGCGGGGTGACGGCGAAGGACAATCGGCTGTTTCTTGAAGCCGTCCTTTGGAAGGTCAGGGTTGGCGGTCCATGGCGTGACCTGCCGCCGGGTTTTGGCGCTTGGAACTCTGTGTTCCGGCGGTTTCGCCGCTGGGCGCAAGCCGATGTATTTCAACGTATTTTCGACGCCATATCGGGGGAGCCTGACTTTGAATACGTCCTCGTTGATGGCACCATCATCAGCGCGCATCAGAAGGCGAGCGGCGCAAAAGGGGGACTCGAAATCAAGCGATTGGGCGCTCGAAAGGCGGGCTGACGACGAAGGTTCTGGCGCTGACAGACGCGCTTGGCAATCTGGTGCGCTTTGTGCTTCTGCCGGGTCAGCGCAGCGAAATTACCGGGGTGCCGGACCTGATCGAGGGGCTGAGCTTCAACGCCCTGATGGCCGAAAAAGCGTTTGACGCAAACCACCTGCGCGCCGAGTTGGACCGCAGGCAAGCAGAAGCCGTCATCCCCGCCAAACGCAACCGCATCCTGCACATTCCCCACGACGCCGAAGCCTACAAATGGCGACACCTCATCGAAAACTACTTCAGCAAGATCAAGGAGTTCAGAGGCGTAAACACAAGGTACGACAAAACCGACACAAGCTACCGCGCAACGTGGAGCATCGCCGCAACAATCATTGCGCTGCGCTAAATGTCCACGGTCCCTAGAATTCCGGTCTGGATATTTAGGCCAGGATGAAACGGCAAGGGCAGTGGCTTCCTTTGACACGGGGCAGCTTTGCCACGATAGTCGGCTTCCGGGGGGGGATTTATGCGTCAGGTTTTGCTGATTGAGGATGAGGCCAACATCGCCGAGGCGTTGCGCTTTATTCTGTCGCGCGATGGTTGGGCGGTGTCCGTCGTGTCGGATGGCGCGCTGGCCTTGGCGGAAGTCGGGCGCTTGCGGCCCGATCTGGTGATTTTGGACTCGATGCTGCCGGGCATGAGCGGGCTGGAAATACTGCTTGCCCTGCGCGGCGATCCGGCCAATGCGGCGCTGCCAATCCTGATGCTGACCGCCAAGGGTCAGTTGCGTGACCGCGAGGCCGCCGAGCGGGCAGGCGTTACGGCCTTCATGAGCAAGCCGTTTGATAACTCGGAAATCCGCGCCATGGTGCGGGATTTGTTGGGGGCCTGATGCGGGGCCCGCGCGCGCCCTTGTTTCTCGCCCGCGCGGTCTACCGCCAGCGCCGCCTGCGCGATGCAGCTCGGTTGCTGCCGCTGGTCGGGTTCTTCCTGCTGATGCTGCCGTTGATGTGGAGCGATACGGCCGGGGCAGGCCACACTGCGGTCTATGTGTTCGGCGTCTGGGCGCTGCTGATTGGCCTTGCCGCCTATGTCGCCCCCGGATTGGCGCAGCCCGAAGCCGATACGCCGCCCGAGGACGTCTGATGCCATTCAATGTGCTGGTGCTGACCTGTCTGGCCTATGTGGCGTTCCTGTTCCTTGTCGCCTTCGTCGTCGAACGTCGCGCCTCGCGTGGCGAGATGCGATTTCTGCGCTCGCCTTTGGTCTATACGCTGTCGCTTTCGATCTATTGCACCGCTTGGACCTTCTACGGCGCGGTAGGCTCGGCGGCCCGCACCGGGCTGGAGTTTCTGACGATCTACCTCGGCCCAACCTTGGTCTTCGTCGGCTGGTGGTGGGTGCTGCGCAAGCTGCTGCGGATCGGGCGCAGGCAGCGCGTGACCTCGATCGCCGATTTGATTTCCAGCCGCTATGGCAAGTCGAACCTGTTGGGCGTGATCGTCACGGTGATCGCGGTGGTCGCCGCCACCCCCTATATCGCGCTGCAACTGCAATCGGTGACGCTGTCGTTCAGCGTTTTCGCTCAAAGCTCACCCGCGACCTGGGCGATGCCCGACCGCGATGCCACCGCGATCTGGGTGGCGGCGGGGCTTGCGTTGTTCACCATCCTGTTCGGCACCCGCAACCTTGACGCCAAAGAGCAGCACCACGGCATCGTCATGGCCATCGCGGTTGAGGCGGTGGTCAAACTGGTGGCTCTGCTGGCGGTGGGCATCTTCGTGGTTTGGGGCCTAGGCGGCGGCCCCGTAGCGATGATCAGCCGGATTGAGACTTACGCCGATCCGAACTGGGCGATCCAACCGGGGCGCTGGGGCGGCTTGATCTTTCTGTCTGCCGCCGCCGTGATCACCCTGCCGCGGATGTTCCAGGTGCTGGTGGTCGAAAACGTCGAGGAGGGCCATCTTGCCCGCGCCTCTTGGGCGTTCCCGACCTATCTGTTTCTGATCAGCCTGTTCATCCTGCCCATCGCCATGATCGGGCTGGAGCGGATGCCCGCAGGCTCAAACCCCGATATGATGGTGCTGACCCTGCCGCTGCATGAAGGTCAGGGCGGTCTGGCCTTGCTGGCGTTCCTCGGCGGGTTTTCCTCGGCCACCTCGATGGTGATTGTCGAAACCATCGCCCTCGCAACCATGGTTTCAAACCATATCCTGATGCCCGCGTGGCTGTGGCTGCGCCCGCAAGCCGCCCATTCGGGCGATCTGCGCGGCGCGATCCTGCTCGCACGGCGGTTCTCGATCATCGGCGTGCTGGCGCTGGGGTTGGAGTATTTCCGCCTCTCAGGCGGTTCTGCAGCGCTGGCAGCCATCGGCCAGATTGCCTTTGCCGGCATGGCGCAGGTGCTGCCTGCGCTGCTGGGCGGGATTTTCTGGCGCGGCGGCACCAAACTGGGCGCGAGTTTGGGCCTGAGCATCGGCTTTGCCACTTGGGGCTTTACCCTGTTCCTACCGTCGTTTGGCGCGGGTGCTGCGATCTCGGCGGATGTCTTGCAACACGGGCTGTTCGACCTGTCGTGGTTACGCCCGCAAGCGTTGTTTGGCACCGAGGGCATGGACCCGCTGAACCATGCGATCTTCTGGTCCTTGGCCCTCAACATCGCAGGCTATGCGGCGGGATCACTGCTGTCGTTCCCCGATCCGGTCGAGCGCATCCAAGGCGCTGCCTTCGTCAATGCCTTTGACGATGAGTTGCAGGCCGAGCGCTTGGGGTGGACCCATGGCCAAGCCGAACCCGAAGCCCTGATGAACATGGCGCAGCGCATCTTGGGCGACGAAGCCGCGATTTCGTTCTTTGAGGCCGAGGCCCGCGCCCAAGGCAAAGCCGGTTTTCTGCCCGACCTCACCCCGCGCTTTCTGGCGGGGTTAGAGCGTAATCTTGCAGGCTCGGTCGGGGCCGCCACCGCCCATGCGATGATCAGCCAGCTGTTTGGCCGCGCCACGGTGACGGTGGAAGATCTGATGGCGGTGGCGAATGAAACCGCACAGATCATGGAATATTCGGCGCGGCTGGAAGAACAACAAGGCGAGCTTTCCCGCACCGCCCGCCAGCTGCGCGAGGTCAACGAAAAGCTGACCCAGCTTTCGGTGCAAAAAGATGCCTTCCTGTCGCAGATCAGCCATGAGCTGCGCACCCCGATGACCTCGATACGGGCGTTTTCCGAGATTCTCGCCGAGGGCGATCTGCCAGGCCCGCGCGTCGCTGAATACGGCCAGATCATCCACGCCGAGGCGAAACGCTTGACCCGGCTGCTGGATGATCTGCTGGACCTTTCCGTGTTGGAAAATGGTGCGGTGCAGCTTGATCTCGGGCTTGCGCATCTGGGTCAAATGATCGACCGCGCCTTGGCCAGCGCCAGCCAGACCCGGCCCGAGCGCAACTTTGACATCCAGCGCGACTATACGTCAGAGGAGATATTCCTGCGCACCGACGCTGATCGTCTGGTGCAGGTGTTTATCAATCTGATTTCAAACGCGCGGAAATATTGCGATGCCGTCGATCCGGTGTTGCGCATCGCGGTGCGGCAAAAGGGCGGGCGGGTGGTGGTGGATTTCATCGACAATGGCGGCGGCATTGCCAAGGAGGCGCGCGGGCTGATCTTCGAGAAATTCTCGCGGCTGACCGATGCGGCACGGGCGGGTGGTGCCGGGCTTGGTCTTGCGATCTGCCGCGAGATCATGGCGAATTTGGGCGGCACCGTCACTTATCTGCCGGGGCAGAGCGGGGCTGCATTCCGGGTGTCCGTCCCGCTGCGGATGGAAAAACCGCTGTGATGTAAACGCTTTGTTAGCCTGCGCGCGGTTAACCTGGCCATAGGGCGGTCCGATCAGGGGAAACAAGTGGCAGAAGCACAGCAAGAAGGCGTCATTCGGCGCAAAATCGCGGCAGCCAAGGCGGTGTTGGCTGAAGGTGGGCCGGGGGCAGATCGCGGTTGGCGCTTGGCTTTGGCGCGTGCCGCACGCGACAGGCTAAGCCTGTCGGTTGAGGTGACGGCGCTGGTCATACGGCGCCAATCGCTGGCAGAACTGCTGGAACTGCCGCCGCATCAAGCGCTGATTGCGGTGCTGCAAGGCCCGGCGGAAGGTATGGGCCTGCTGATCCTGACGCCCCCGGTGCTCGCCGCAATGATCGAGGCGCAGACCTTGGGCAAAGTCTCGACCAGCCCGCTTGCCAGCCGCAAACCCACGCGCACCGATGCTGCGATGGTGGCCCCGACGCTGGATGCAGCACTTGAGGGGCTAGAGCAGGCCTTGGCGCAAGAGGCAGATTTGCACTGGGCGGGCGGCTTTCGCTACGCAAGTTTTCTGGATGATCCGCGCCCCTTGGGGCTGCTGCTGGAAGATATCGACTACCGCGTGCTGACCGCCGAACTGTCCTTGGGCTTGGGCGCGCGGCAGGGTGCGGTGATCTTGGCGCTTCCTGCTGAGGGCAAAGGTGTGATGCCCGCAGCGGCGGTGTCGGGCCCGGAGGCCGCGGCGCAATCCGGTCAGGCTTTCGCGCTGGCTTTGGCGGAACAGGTAGAGGAAACGGCCTGCGTGCTTGATGCTGTAGTCAGCCGGGTCTCGCTGCCGCTGAACCGGGTGCTGGGGCTAAAAGTGGGCGAGACGATTCCCCTGCCGCGCGCCTCGATTGACCGGATTCAGTTTGAAGGCATGGATGGCCGCAGGCTGGCAGAGGGTCGCTTGGGGCAGAATCGCGGCATGCGGGCGATCCGACTGACCAGCGGCGATGTCCAGGCGCGCAAGGCCGTTGGGATTGAGGTCGCCGTGGTCCCAGAACCGCTGCGCCAGACGGGTTGAGCACAAAGCAACCCCCGCCGAATCGATTTCCGAAACGGAAATCGTATCGGAATTTTTGGAAAATTCCGGCTTGGGACAAAGGTTAAGCCTTTATGAACGACCACCTGCAAGCCCTTGATTTATCAAGCGGCGGCCCTGTGTCCACGCGTGGACACAGCCCAAAACTCAGTCTTTACCCGCGCCCGTTTCCGCCGCCAAAGCCTCAATCTGACCCCGCAACGGCTCCAGATTATAGCCATATTTCGCCGGGGTGCGGATCAGATCATCGGTCGATCTGTGCCCCGCATTCATCAGCGCCCAAACCACCGAACAGCGGTTTCCCGAGGCACAATAAGCAAACACCGGCCCGGTCGCATCGGCCATCACCTTGGATTGCAGCCGGACGTTTTCCATCGTCAACGCCCCGCCAATCACCGGGTTGGCGACGAATGTCAGCCCCAAAGCCTCCGCCGCCGCTTTCATATGCTGGGTGTGCAGATGGGCGGGGATTTCGCCGTCGGGACGGTTGTCGATCACGGTGGTGAAGCCTGCCGCCTTGATCGCGGGCAGGTCGGAAAGCTCGATCTGCGGCGAGACGGCATAGGTCGGGGTCAGGGCGCGAATGTCCATTTTGCTCCTCGGTCTGGCGGCTGGGGCGGCGCCATCAAGACGCACGCGCAGGGCGGGTGCCGCGACCATACCGCCGAGCATCGCCAATAGGAAGACCAGACCGCCGATGCCTCCAAAACTGATCGAGGCCAGCGCCGGGCCAGGGCAAAGCCCCGCCAGCGCCCAGCCCATGCCGAACAGGATCGAGCCTGCGATAAGGTTCCGGTCGAGATCGCGGCTGGGGGCCGCAGGCAAAGCAAGCCCGAGATACGAACGCTCCAACCGCGCGGCCACCCGCCATGCGACCGCCATCGGCAGGATTGCGCCGCCCAGCACAAAGGCGAGCGTCGGATCCCATGCGCCGAACACATCCAGCCAATTCTGCACTTTGATCGTGTCTGTCATCCCAGAAATTCGCAGACCCGCGCCGAACAGCCCACCCGATAGCACTGCAAGTCCATAACGCCGCATCATATCACCCCGATCACTTGGCGCAGCAGCGCAATGGTCAGCCCGCCCGCCAGCAGATAGATCAGCGTCGCGACTATCCCGCGCAGCGACAGCCGCGAGATCCCGCAAACGCCGTGGCCAGACGTGCAGCCATTGGCAAGCCTTGTGCCGATGCCGACCAAAAGCCCGGCAAGCACGATCACCAGCCAGTTGCTGGTCAGATGAGTCTCGCCGCCGATCAGCAGCGAGAGCAGATACGGCACGCCAATCAATCCGGCCAGAAAGGCCACGCGCTCGGCCCAGTTGCCCCAGCCGGTGCGATCCACCAACTCGCCGATGATCCCCGAGGCCCCCATGATCCGACCATTGAACAGCAAATACACCGCTGCGGCCCCGCCGATCATCAGACCGCCAACAAATCCCCAAACCCAATCCAGCATCACAGCCCTCTCATCGCATGTTCAAAGGCCATTCAGCGGCACTTTCAGATAGGACAGACCATTGTCCTCGGGCTCGGGCATCTGGCCTGCGCGCATGTTGATTTGCAGCGAGGGGATGATCAGCCGCGGCATCGCGAGGGTGGCATCGCGTTTTTCGCGCAGGACGACGAAGTCATCCCGGTTTCGGCCCGCGCCGACATGCACGTTCAGCGCCTTTTGTGCGCCAACGGTGGATTCCCAAGCAAAGTATTCACGCCCCGGCGCCTTGTAGTCGTGACCGACGAAAATCCGGGTGGCGTCGGGCAAAGTCAAAATACGCTGCACGGAATCGTACATCACGGCAGCCGAGCCACCGGGGAAATCGCAGCGCGCGGTGCCGAAGTCGGGCATAAACAGCGTATCGCCGACGAAGGCCGCATCGCCCGCCACATAGGTGAGGCAGGCGGGGGTATGGCCGGGGGTGTGCATCACATCGACACGCATCTGGCCGACCATCAGACTGTCGCCATCGCGAAACAGCCGATCAAACTGGCTGCCATCGCGGGCAAACCGGGTGCCTTCATTGAACACCTTGCCAAAGGTTTCCTGCACCACGGTGATCTGATCGCCAATACCGATCTGACCGCCCAATGCCTGTTGGATATAGGGGGCTGCGGAAAGGTGGTCGGCATGGACGTGGGTTTCTAAAACCCATTGCAGATCAAGCCCTTCAGCGCGGATATAGGCGATCACCGCATCGGCGGACCGCGTGTCGGTGCGGCCTGATGCATAATCGAAATCCAGCACGGAATCGATCACCGCACAGCTGCGGCCATTGGGTTCACGTAAGAGATAAGTGATGGTGTTCGTGGCTTCGTCGAAAAAGGCGTGGACGTCGGGGTGCATCGCTGAATCCTTGGGCTGATGGTTGGCAAGATAGGTGTTGAAGGCTCACATCGCAATGTCTGAATGTATTCAGCTGTGCTTGGATTGATATGCATCAACGACGCACCCTCTGATTATAGTAGAATCGGCGCAGTCAGGAAAGGACAGCGCATGATCTCAACCACTGACCACAAGGCGCAGATGCAGCGGCGTTTGGCCGCTCTGAAAAGCCGATTGAGCGGAATCTCGACGGAACTTGTTGCCGAGCATTCGCCAGATTGGGAAGACCTTGCCGCCGAACGCGAGGGCGATGAAGTGCTGGAAGGGATGGGCAACGCCGGGCTGCTGGAAATTCGGCGGATCGAGGCTGCATTGGCGCGGATCGAGGCCGGGGATTACGGAATTTGCGTCACTTGCGGCCAAGAGATCGAGCCAAGCAGGTTGGATGTGCTGCCTGACACGCCGTTCTGCCGCAACTGTGCTACATAGGGGGAAATCTTATGCCGAAGAACAATCCAATGGCCGAAATGACGACCGAAATGCTGGCGGCTACGCTGTCTGCGCAGGCGGTGGGGATGGACCTGTTGCTCGCTGAAATGCGGGCGCTGAGCGAAGTGCTGCCGGGTGCCTTGGTGCAGATGCCCGCGCTGCCCGAGCATGTCGGTGCCGCTGAAGAAGCCGATTTCGACAATATGCCGGTTTGACATCGCGCAGACCCGCCGCTTGATGCGGACTGGGATTGCCAATGCCACCGCGCCACCGCTTAATGCTCCAACGGTTTTGGTGGAGCGGGTGATATGGACGGCAAGACCTTGACGGAGGCGGTGCGTGTCGAGCGCTGGGGAGCCGTTTTGCTGCTGATTCTGGCGCAGCGTCCGGTGAATGTGCTGTCACAGCATCTGCGCGCCACGCTTTCGGCGGCACTAAGCGCGGTCGCCGAGAGTGATCTGCGCGCCGTGGTGATTTGCTCGGATCTGGCGGCGTTTTCAGCCGGAGCAGATTTGTCCGAGTTGGGAAAAACCAGTGCCGCGCCGGGATTGTCGACGCTTTGCCAGCAAATAGAGGATTTCCCCAAGCCGGTGATCGTGGCTCTGAACGGCAGCACGTTGGGGCCGGGATTGGAACTGGCTTTGGCCGCGCATGGCAGGGTGGCGAGCCCTGCGGCGCAGCTTGGCCTGCCCGAGATCGGGCTGGGACTGGTGCCCGAGGCCGGTGCGACGCAGCGCTTGCCGCGTCTGATCGGGGCTGCGGCGGCGTTGAAACTGATGCTGGAACCCGCGCCGTTGACGGTCGCGCAGGCGCTGACCATCGGCTTGGTGGATCAGGTGGTTGAGGGCGATCTGCGGGCGCAGGCCTGCGCTTTTGCCGAAAGCATGGCCGCAGGGTTGAAAGGTGCCGGGCCTTTGAAAACCTCGGATCGGCGGGACGGATTGCGCGATGGCAAGGCCTATCAGGCGGCGATTGTGGCGGGGCGCGCGCGCTATGCGGGTTCGCCTTTGCCAGCACCTTTGCGGCTGATCGACTGTGTCGAGGCAGCACAACTTTTGCCATTGGAACAAGGGCTTGCCTTTGAGGCCGCGGCCTATGATGCCCTAGTCCACACGCCTGAATCGCTGGGCTTGCGCCATGCTTTTTTTGCCGAGCGGCGGGCGGCTTTTCCACCTGCACCATTGGTTCAGTTCGGGGCAGGCAAGCTGACCAGCCTTGCGGTTTGGGGCGCAGCAGAGCCTGCGGCAGAGCTGGTGGCGCAAGCTTTGGCGGCAGGGCTGCGGGTCAGTCTGATTGACCCCTCACGCGAGGCGCTGGTTGCCGCGTTGCAGAAAATCGCGTCGCGGCAAGAGGTGGCAGTTGCAGAGGGGCGGTTGACGCCCGAGGCGCGCGATGCTGATTGGGCGCGACTGAGCACGGGATCAACGGTGATCGGCGGGGTTGATCTGGTGTTGAACAACGCCGATGCGCTGCCGCCGCTGGAAGATGCGGTCCTTCCGGTTATCGCGCTGGGGGCTTTGCCCGCGCGGGGGGCGGGAACGCGGGTTGGCATCAGCGTGGCGCTGGCGGCGGGTCTGGTGGCAGAACTGGCGGCGGGGGCGGATGCTCCGGTGGCGGTGCAGGCATTGGGGCTGGCACTGGGGCGGCGGCTTGGCTGGAAGCTGGTGTTCACCGGGCCGGGCGGGCCGATGGATCGCCGCCTGCGCGCGGCTTTGTCTGCGGCCATCGCGCAGTTGGAAATCGAGGGTCTGGCGCGACCGGTAATTGCGGCGGCATTGGGATCATTCGGGATTGGGGTTTCCGCACGCGGGCCGCTGCCTAAGCCGCCGCCAGAGGCAAAGCGGGTGCTCGATGCCTGTCTCGCGGCTTTGGCCAATCAGAGCGCCCGGTTGATCAGCGAGGGCGTCGCACGCAGGCCGCTGGATGTGGATGCGGCGGCGGTGCTGCATGGAATGTTCCCGCGCTGGCAGGGTGGTCCGCTGTTTCAGGCTGATAAACGCGGGTTGTTGGTGTTGCGCGCCGATCTCAAGCGTCGGGCCGAGGTGGCACCGCAGATTTATGCCCCGGATGCGCTGTTTGACCGGTTGATTGCCGATGGCCGCGATTTTGCGTCGCTCAACAGTGCCGGCTAGCCCCAACGGTCTTGGCCCAGCCGAAGGCCTCTTCGATCCGCTTGCGGTGCTTGATTGACAGGGCGTAGCCCTTGTGCCGGGTGGTGCGGCCGCCGATCGCTGAATGTCGTGACTTCTGCGCGACGTGGGGCGTGACACAAGCCTGACGCAGGTCGGCGGCGACCTCGGCCGCGTCGAAACCCTTGTCGGCCCCGAGCGTCAACCGTCGGGTCGATCCCGGTGAGTGGCGATGGATCATGTCCAGCGCGGCGCGGCGTTCGGTATGGCCGTCGGCCCGCGTCAGGTCGCCCTGTACGATCAGTCCCGAACGGTTTTCCATCAGCACATGGCCGATGAAGCACAGCGTCGCCCCAGCGCCGGGCGACTTCTTGTAGAGCCGGGCGTCCAGGTCGGTGGTGGAGGCATGGGTAGCATTGGAGCGTTTC
Source organism: Cypionkella sp. PAMC25878 (assembly GCF_058135695.1). Classification (NCBI taxonomy): domain Bacteria; kingdom Pseudomonadati; phylum Pseudomonadota; class Alphaproteobacteria; order Rhodobacterales; family Paracoccaceae; genus Cypionkella; species Cypionkella sp. PAMC25878. The sequence goes on from NZ_CM176871.1 coordinate 2,813,777, forward strand.
TCGCCCTTGAGGTCGACCTCGGCATTGCGGTTCTGACGGGGGGGCGGGGCATCGGGTCGGTCTCAGTTTGGGTATCTTCGGGCTGGTCTATGGCGGGCCTGTCGTGTCCAGGCGGATTACCCGGCTTCTCATCATCCGGGGGCGCACCCTCTGTCTTCGGCTGGAAGCTCTTCATCGAAGCCCATGCCTTGACCAGAGTGCCGTCGACCGAGAAGTGATCGTCCGACAGAAGCGGCGCCACCTCGCGGTGCGCCAGGATTGCCGCCATCATCTTGTGCGACATGTCCGTGGTCAGCAGCCGGTCGCGGTTCTTGGTGAACACGGTGGGAACCCAGACCGGGTCGTCAATGCCCAACCCCACAAACCAGCGGAACATCAGGTTATACTGCAACTGTTCCATCAATTGCCGTTCGGAGCGGACCGAAAACAGGATCTGAACCAAGCTCGCCCGGATCGGCCGCTCCGGCGCGATCGAGGGGCGGCCAAAGTCGACATACAGCGCCTCGAACTCGGCATCGAGACTGGCCAGGGCGTCATTCACCACCTGCCGGATCTTGCGAAGCGGGTGTTTGGCGGGGATGCGGTCTTCAAGATCGACATAACTGAACAGCGAAGCGCTCTTCTGATCCGTCCCGCGCATCGTCACCCCCGCCGCTATCCTGCTGAGGATGAATCCTGTTCCTCAATCCCCGTCGAGGGCCGACTAATTCAGCAGCCTGCTAAGCCAGAATAACCCCGACGACGACCATGATCAGCCCCAGAAACGACACCGCCAGCGCGCCCATATTCCACGCCACCACCCGCTGCATTGCCACGCGCGCCTGATCATCGGCCAAAGCCTGCCGCTTGATGCCCAGCACCAGTTTGATGCACCACGCCAACCCAACGATGCCCAGCAGGGTCAGCGCAGTCCCGATCCAGATCACGATTTGCATTTCTGCCTCCCTGAAAACCTGCGCTTGCGCTAACGCCGTTGGCGAAGCCTTGCAACCCCGCGCGAGGCACGCTTGATCCTGCCAGCCCCGCCCTATAGGAACAGCAAAACCCAAAGCAAAAGAGTCCCGCGATGAATGATGTAACCGCTGCCTATACCGTGACCGCCGACGAGCTGCGCCAGTTCATCGAGCGCGCCGAGCAACTCGCGTCCGAGAAAAAGGACGTGGCCGAGCAGGAAAAAGAGCTGTTCGCCGAGGCGAAAGGCCGTGGCTATGACACCAAAGTCATGCGCAAGGTGATCGCTTTGCGCAAGCGCAAGCCCGATGAGATCGCCGAAGAAGAAGCCATCATCGAGATGTATAAATCCGCTTTGGGGATGCAGTAACCGCTGCCACTGACGATCAGCTTGAAAAAAACGGGTAGTGCGCTGGCGCTGCCTGGTTTTTTTGTTTGACAATAATCTGCTAAAGCTTAGCTAGAATTGCCATCCTCTGTGCGCAAATATCCCACGGGGGTTTGGGGGTGAGGAGACCCCAATCGGCCATAGTGCAGGGCCGCCAACTTCAAGGCGCGATGAAATCTACCCCCGGCATATGGGTGATGCGATAGACATCCTCCTCATAAAGCCGGGTCAGCTCGGCCACGGTCGCCTCGGTCCAGCCGGGCATTTCGACCTCGGTGGCGATGCGATCCGGCAGCGCGAATTTATCCAGAAAAGCCGAGACGATCTTGCGGCGCTGCATCACTGATCCGGGCGGATGGCCCTCAAGATAGCTGCGCAGCCGGGTCAAGCCTTCGCCCGACATCAGGCTGGCCAGCAGATCATCCTCGCCCTCCAGCACCACATCATCGGGCAGGCCCGACACTGCGCGCAACACTTCGGGCCAGATCAACGGGGTGTCTTCATCGCACCAGATCGTCAGCGGCGTGCCGGGATTTTGTGCCAGAATCCGCGCGATCACCTGCGACCAGTGCAGATCGTAGATATTGGCCTTGCCGATGAATTGAGCATAGGTCTTGTCGGGCAGCTTTTGCAAAAGTGCTGGCAGGAAGGTCGCGGGGTTGCGGATGGCCAAGTGAAACTCAGCCTCGATCTCGGGGAAAATCTGGCTGAAAGCGCGCACACGGTCGCCTGCGACCGGATAAAGCGTGCCCTCTAGCACCCAAGGGGCCAGTGACAAAAAGCTGTCCCAAGACAAAACCATCCGGTCGGCGATGTCTTCTTCCATGATCTTGTCAAGGATCAGCGCTTGGGTGTCACGGCTGGCGGTGTTGCCTTTCAGTTCAATCGCGGTGGCGCGCAGCAGGTTGCGGTAGCGTTTGGGGCCCGGCACCACGATGCCATGCTCGGCCAACACCTCGCGGTTTTTCAAAAGACATTTCAGAAGACGCTCTTCATCGGTGAAGTGCGCGCCAAGGTGATAGACGATCCGCATCGGGGGGTGGCCTGCCTGCTTGTTCTTGTTGGCGCAACTATAGTCGGTTTTCTTTACAGGGAAACAGCTTTCCGTTATCTGGCGCGGATGATGCCCTTGCAAAACAGTCAGAAATCCCCCCTTCGCCCGCGCTGGCTGCGGATCAAAGCGCTGCGGTTTGATATCTGGTCGCTGGGCGTGCTGCTGGTCGGCGGCATCGTGCTGGTGCCGATGCTGGCGGTGGTCTGGATCGCGTTTCATCCGACGGAAAACATCTGGCCGCATCTGCTGTCCACCGTTTTGCCGCGCTATTTCACCGCCACTTTGCGGATGATGCTGGGTGTCGGCGTGCTGTCAGCAGCAATGGGGACGGGGGCGGCTTGGCTGGTGGTGATGTACCGCTTTCCCGGCAGCCGCATCTTGGATTATGCGCTGCTGTTTCCGATGGCGATCCCGGCCTATGTCGGGGCCTACGCGCTGGTGGATTTTCTGGATTATGCCGGGCCGTTGCAGACCGCGTTGCGGCTGAGTTTTGGCTGGCGCAACGCCCGAGATTACTGGTTTCCCGAGATCAACTCCGAGCCTGCCGCAATATTGGTGCTGTCAGCAGCGCTGTATCCCTATGTCTATCTGATGACTCGTGCTGCGCTGCGCGAGCAATCGGGCGCGAGTTACGAAGTGGCGCGCTCCTTAGGCTTGGGGCCTTGGGGGATGTTCTGGCGGCTGGGCCTGCCCTTGGTGCGCCCGGCGATTGCAGCGGGTGTGGCTTTGACGATGATGGAGACGGTGGCTGATTTTGGCACGGTCTCGACCTTTGGCGTGCAGACGCTGACTACCGGGGTGTTCTCAACCTGGCTGAACGGCGGCAATGCCGGGGGGGCGGCGCAGATCGCGGGGGTGATTCTGTCGCTGGTGCTGGTGCTGTTGGGTATCGAATATGTCAGTCGTCGCAACGCCCGCTTTCACCGTCCATCGCGGGCGACTCGTCCGGTGACGCCGATCCAGTTGGGCGGACCGAAAGCTTGGGCTGCGGCGGCTTTGTGTCTGGTGCCATTTTTGTTGGGCTTTGTGCTGCCGACGGCGGTGATGCTGGGCCATGCCTTGGCGAAGCCGCAGATGTGGCTGGCACCGGGGCTTCTTCAGGCGGCGCTGAACACGGTGATCGTGGGCGGCATTGCGGCGCTGCTGACCGTCTCTGCGGCGTTGTTTTTGGTCTACGGTGTGCGGATGGCGGGGCGCAGCCTTGCGCGCACCGTGCTGCCGCTGACCACTTTGGGCTATGCCATGCCCGGAGCCGTGCTGGCCGTAGGTTTGCTAGTGCCGCTGGCAGCGCTGGATCACCGTGTGGCCGATCTGGTGCTGGCGGTTACGGGCCATGATCCCGACCTAATGCTGACCGGAACGGCGGCGGCGATTGTGCTGGCCTATCTGGTGCGGTTTTTCGGCATCGCGCAGGGCGCGGTGGATTCGGCCTTTGGGCGGATTTCACCGTCACTGCCAATGGCCGCGCGCAGTTTGGGGCGCGGCGTCGGGGGCACCTTGCGCGACGTCTATCTGCCGCTGATGCGGGGCTCGGTGTTGACTGCCCTGCTGTTGGTCTTTGTCGAATGTGTCAAGGAACTGCCCGCGACTTTGCTGCTGCGCCCGTTCAATTTCAACACGTTAGCCACCCGGGTCTACGAACTCGCCAGCCTAGAGCGCATCGGTGAGGCCGCCCCCGCCGCCCTGATCGTCACTGCCATGGGCCTTGCCGCCGTGGCCCTGCTGGTCCGCGCTACAAGATAGGCTATTGCAAGCAACCCCCTTGCACCGGACCGCGCCTGCCGATATTTGAAGGGAACTGCCCTTATAGCTCAGCTGGTAGAGCACCTGATTTGTAATCAGGGGGTCTCGGGTTCGAATCCTGATGGGGGCACCAATATTCTATAAAATACTGTGCATAGACGGATAGTTATGCTAAACGGCTTACTTCTATCCCCCCTAATATCCCCCTTACGCGCTTCGTTAGGGTGGATTGCCAGCCTTAGGCGAGGATCGCGCGTTCTAGCGCTTGAGATAGTGCAACGTCTACCAGACGCAAAGTAAAAGGGCCGGCGATTTCCCGGCCCTATCGTATGCAAACCCTAATAGCCTCTGATCAGGCAGCCAAAGCCTTACGACGACGCAAAGCCGCCAGACCACCAAGCGCACCAACCAGCAGGAAACCAGCAGCCGGAACCGGAACCGGAGCCGGTGTCGTGGTCGACGAGAACGACACTTTAGCCCGACCGCTCTGCGTCGTGAAGTTCAGCAAACCATCCGTGTCATCATATCCAGCGTGCGAGATAATGCCCCGAGCCGAGAAAGCTTTCGTTGCAGTGTCCAGAAAATCAAAGAACGAAATCGCTACAAACGAAAAACCACCAACCGACCAGATTTGGCCAGGCGCGGCAAAGTTGATATCGGTCAAAGTTGCCAGCGAGACGAAAGGAGTAAGCGAGCTGAAGTCACCATCGGCAATAACCACAATACCTATAGGGTTTAGGTCCGCATTCCCAGTCGCCGAAAAGTTCGATGTCCCAGTATTAACCGTTCCAGTGATATCAATCTGGCCCGAGATGGTTGCCGCGGACACTGTAAGCGGAGCGATGGAGATCACCGCCGCAACGGCCACGTATTTCAGCCTGTCAAAAAACATAATGTCTTCCTTATTCATACACGACGAAGGTGTCGCCAGTTATACATCGCCGGCCTTGCGCGTTTGATGTGATCACCGACCTCCCAAACAACGCTTTACATGGCCCGCATCAAGCGGTGCCCGCCGATTTGGCACGAAGGCAACACAAGATTGCCCCGAAAATAACATAATTGCCCAGACATTCTAAAGAGAATCGTCTTCAAGGCTCATTTACAATCCACGATTGTGCTGGCCTCTTGGCGCACTCGTATATGTCGCCAAATCTGATCCACTGCGGCCCGCTGCAGTGCCTCTGTTTCTTTTGTGGAAACAGTATTCTGCACCGGATTGCCGTTCTGGCAGCGCAATGATTCGCGACGACTTTGCGGACGGTGAAAACAGCAAAATGTCTGTGCAGGTGAAAGCATGTGACATCACGCGAAGGCGGCGAGGCGCTGTGCGTAGTTTCCAACTTTGGCGGGTTGGGGCATACAACTGCGGCTTTTGCGACAAATGGGGCCGGGGCGGTGGTGCTGGACGCCAATTCATCCGGGGCAGGCATTTCTGGATTTTTCGCCAGCGGCCTCCTGTAGCGCGTCCCGTTATTTCCCGTTAGGTTTCCGGCCGCACCCTTCACACGCGCCCAGCGCCGTCTCTGGGCCTCTGCAATGCGGGCCAGCCCCTCTGGAGTCGTGGCCTCGGTGGATTTGCCATCATGAAACTTGCAGCTGCGCTTGCCCGGTTCTGAGTTGTTTTGGCAATCCCCGCCTTTGCCCGTCTTGGCCCCGCACATCACGCAGAGTCCAAAAGTTCCACAGAGGTAAAAATTCCTAGCGGTAGCCGCGGGCGTTTTCGCCGCGCGCGCCGGAGTGGGGGGCAGGGGTAGGGGCCGACTACCGTGACACGCCCGATCTGCGATTGACGTGGGGGCAGACAAGTCGAACATGCGCACTGTGACACATTAAATCAGGTGAAATATGAAACGCAGTGCTTTCCTTGCCTCCGCTTTCCTTACCCCCGCTTTGCTCGCCATGCTTTTTGCCAATACTGCGACGGCCAAGGTCACGACTTACACGTGCGCATTCCCAAACATCGCTTTTGAAGATGGTAGGTACGAGACTGGCGGAACCTTCGACCTCAAATTCGTATTTGACGACGTGTCGGGCAGTGCCTTCTTTGTCGGGAATGCGGGTGCGTCCACAGTTTACCCCGTTACCGGTTCAGACGGCATAACATTCCTTGAACCGTTGAAGTCTGGCGCGGTTCAAACGACGACCATAGACAACGCCGGTAAGGCTGCGCACAGCAGACACACCATTATGTTCGCGTCCGGTCTTTACCCATCTCAATCCTACGGTAATTGCCACATCAGCTAAGCCGCGCAGTGTTCGTAAGGGTATACCCCAGCGGATACTAATAAATACGGACAAATACCGTCCGTTAGGCTTGCAATCATATTTCGGACATGCTATCTATCGGACATTAAGTTAACGGACAGTGTGTCCAAGCGGAAAGGTTCGCGCCATGCAGAAAGCGCTCAAGTTGGAAACTGAAACCTATTTCTTCCTTATGCTTATGCGGGCGCTTTGTGACGCCCGCCGGAGCGGAGACGCAGTCGTACTTTTTGAGGCAAAAGACGACATGGAAGTGTTCGTGATGTACACCGCCCACCCGGGTCTGAAAGCCCGCGCAGAACGCGCCTTAACCGGTCTCTGAGACTGTAGCCGGCCTGTCTGCCGTCCCTCCACCCCTTCAAGCAAGAGGCCACCATGCGAACTATCCTTTACGCGCGTGTTTCCACAAAAGACCAAACCGCCGCCCACCAGTTGACCCAAGCCAAAGCGGCAGGGTTCACTGTTGACGACGTTGTAACCGACGAAGGCGTGTCAGGCGTTACAACCAAGCTTGCAGAGCGTGCGCAGGGCCGCAGGCTGTTCGACATGCTGCGGGCGGGCGACACGTTGCTAGTGCGCTGGGTTGACCGGCTGGGCCGCGACTACCGCGACGTAAGCGACAACATCCGCGAATTCATGCGCCGCGGCGTGGTGGTCAAAACCGTGATCAACGGCATGGTGTTTGACGGCGCGACCTCGGACCCCATGCAGCAAGCCGTACGCGACGCCCTGATAGGCTTCATGGCCGCGCTGGCAGAGGCACAAGCCGGGGCCATGAAAGAGGCCCGCGCGGCGGGCATAGCCCACGCCAAGGCGCTGGACACAGAAGGCCGCAAGTTCCGGGGCCGCAAGCCCAGCTATTCGCGAACGCAGCTAGAGCAAGCACACACCATGCTGGCGGGCGGGTCTGGGCCGTCTGACGTCGCCAAGGCGGTAGGTATAAGCCGCCAGACCGTTTACCGCATCCAAGCCGATCCTGTAGGCTGCGCGGCCGCGCTGGAAAGCTGGGGGGCCGCCGGGTAAATCCCGGCGCGCGCCGATTAACCAAACAAGCCTAAATCCTCGCCCGGGTCGTCTGCTTCACCGCCGCTTTCTCTTAGGGATTGCATCGCCTCAAGAGCCGCTATCGCAGCGCTCAATTCTGCCCCACTCATTTCGTGGCCCTCCCTGTCCTCGGCGTCCACGGGCTTGACGTTCAGATAGCCCCCGGCGCGCAATAGTGTTGTAGCGCAAGTGGCGCGCGCCGGTGCCGGTGCCTTCGCATCGAGACAGACAGCGAGCGCGGCGCGATAGGCCGCCTCCGCCCCTTCGGTTTGAATTTTGGTCACAAGCGCCCTGCGGCGCGCGTCAGTGCTTTGGCTTGTCATCCGAAGATACCCCAATCTTGTATTTTGCTTGCCGTGTCCTTTGCCCGCGCGGCTTCGGCGCGTCTCAAGACTTCTTGTTCCAAGGCGGCTATGCGCGCGCCCAGCGCCTCGGAAGCGGGGCTAGGGCGTTCGGCCCGCGCCAACAGCGCCCGCGCCTCTGCGTTTTGCTTTGCCTCTTGCTTCAACGCGGCGCGCTGGGCGAGCGTGCCCGCCCGGTGGGCTTTTGCCCATTTGTCATGGGCCGCGCGTTCGGGCGGTGACATGGCCGCAAGGCGCTTGGCCTTAGCACGGGCGGCGCGGGCGTTCTTGTCCAGTTTGCGGTGCATCTTGGCCTCGGCATTTGGCGACGCTTTGTCAGGCCACTGCGTTTTGTGCCAGTTCGCGCCGGACGGGGTTTTGCCGCCGTGCTGATAGCAGCGCCCGTTTGTCATGGCGATCTGTCGGCAGGGCTTTCCTGTGGACCGGGCCAGCGCGCCGCACTTGGGCAGCTTGTGCCGCCCTCGATTATAGCGCCGCAGCGCCGCATCCGCCATCACACGGAACGCCGCAGATTTCTGCCAGGTCGAAAGCTTCTTGGGGCGCGGGCGCTTCATGGACCCACCCCCACAGGAACGCGCCCTAGAGGTATGGCGGCGCGGCGGCCCAAAAGTTTGCGCCAAATCGTGCCCAGTTCCCGCATTACTGAAAGCGAAAAGCGTGCGAACCGAAAAGTGGAACCCTTTAAAAGGTGGGTTCCACTTTCCACTTTGGTTTCGGGTAGAATGTTCCACCAAATTCCACTTTCTTCCACTTCTTCTAAGTTTCTGATATTCATGCGAAAATTCCCATTCCACTTTGGGTTCCGCTTTGAACTTCCGGCCGCAATTCCGCCCCCTCTATAAGGGGTGTATTACACAAAGTGGAAATTCCACTTTCTTGGGCAATAATCGCCCATTTTCCCCGCACTGGGGTTTTTAGAAGACCTTTGGACGTGAGGCTTGCCAAGTGCTTGCGCACGACGCCTTGGCTTGGATTGCCGGTTCCAACGGACATAGCGTCCGCGACAACCTGCGCCGATACGGTTTCGGCGCCTTCAGATAGCAAAGCCCGCACCGCCTCCAGAACGACTATTTCAGCAGGCGTGGGCTTAGCTACGGGGATTTGTTCGGGCGGAGTGAACGTGACGGTCGCAGAGGTGACGGGCTCGCCATCTGTATCAAAACCAAGCCGCATACCTATCAACTTGAAAGCCCGTTTGAGCCCGCCTTCATGGTCGCGTTGTTTAGTTACCGATAGCTGACCTTCGGCTATTTCCAATTTGGTGTCGGTCGCAGCACGCAAAATCGTGTGCCCCCGCGCCCCGCGCGCAACGTCTTTTCCAGAGTGATGCACCGCCAAAAGATGCGCGCCGGTGGCATGCCGTGCCGTATCGAAGTTCTTCACCAGTGCCCCCATATCCGTCGGTGCATTTTCATCGCCCCCGGCCATCGCCCTCGAAAGGGTGTCGATCACAATTAAACCTACACCGCCCACCTTGGCCGCAGCGTCTATCAGAGGCTGAAGGTCGGCCTTCGAGTCGCGCAAGTCCACGCTGGATAGGATCAAGTTGAACCAACTGGCGTCCATGCCTGCGTGTTTAAGCTGCAAAGCAAGCACGCGCTTGCGCACCGCCCATCCGCCCTCGGCCGCGACGTAAAGAACGCGGCACCGCGTCGTTTTCATCCCTGCCCAAGTTTGACCGGTTGCGATATGGAAGGCCAAATCTAAGCTAATGAACGTCTTGCCCACATTGCTTGGGCCATAGAGGACGGACATAGCGCCTTGGTCCAACAGACCCTTTACAAGTGGGCGTCCGCCCTCGGCCAGCGCAGTGGCCGCCGCCTCGTCAAAGCTGATCACGGGAAGCGCCCGCCGCGCGCCCGGCGCGCTCGCAGGCACGGCGCTGGGCGCCGTATCGCCGGTCGTCACGTCATCAGGCAATTCAGCAAACCAGTCCTCTGGCGTGCGGGACTGCGTCTTAATCCAGCACCTTGCAAGTTCACGCTCGCACAGTTTTGCCTCTCGATCATCGCCGGGCTTTGCGGCAAGTGGCCAAGCCCCGGCGATATGCGCATAATCCTCGTGCGTGTAACCCCCGGCCCTGTGCAGAGCGCCCGCTAGGGCCATCCTGTGGCCTGAGCCGCTTTTGTCGCCATCCCTTACGCCGTCGCGCCACAGACGCGCTAAATCGGGCCGGTCGGCCAAGTCGCGGTCAAACTTGGCGCGCAACTCGGACGGTAGACCCTCGGTCGTGCCGTCCCGATCATAGTTGCATTGCCGCAGGTCTTCCATTGCGGCGGCGATCTGGGGGCTTTTGTCGGTCCCGCCCGCCTCGTATACGGGCGGCACAGCGGCCTCTAGCTTGGCGCGGGTGAACCGCTCGCCGCTATCTTCAATCACCGTCACTTGGCGCTGTAAGCGGCCCTTTGCGGCCTTGTCCGGGGTGGGCAAATTGTCAGGGCCGGGAAGCCGCAGTATGCGGTCTATGTTCTGTGTGGCGTCGCCGCCCAGCGATTGCGCTAAAGCCCGCCCCTGTGCTTCCACCCAATCTTGCGTCTCATCCGTCACCGCCAGTTTTCCGTCTAAGATAGAATAGCCGTGGAAGCCGCCGCCGCTATCGACAATCAGGCTTTTGCAGAACGCCGGGGCAGCGCGCAGGCGATCAAGGATTGCGGCCCGTTCCGCGTCGAGATCGCCCGCCGCAGGGTCTATGTCGGTGAACAAGGCCCGGATGCGGGCGATGTCTGTTTTCTTGGCCTTTGGGCCTGAGAAGCCCGCCCGAACCTCGTTGACTGTGTGGTAAAGGTTGAACCGCCCGGCGCGTTTATTGACCCAATCCACGACATCTTCCAGCGCGCCGGGTGCAAATGTCTCGCCGTGGTCAATGCCCGTCTGCGGGTTGAACGCGCAAAGGTGGTGCGTTCCAGTCGGGTCCAAAACCTTTAGGAACGCTTTGGCGATTTCACCGGGCGATTGCGCGACGGTCGGTTTTTTGTTATATTGTGAGAACACTGTTCCAACTCCAGCCGGGCGACTTCTTGCGGAAGCGTCCGGCTCTTTATTTTGCATTGCAGCGCGACCTGCGGTTTCGCGTGGTGTTTAGCCCTTTCCGGTCCTTGCGTTTGCGGCTAATTCCTCGGCGTCCGCTTCAAGTGATGCCAGCAGAAACACAGCGTCGGGGCTACTGCGAAACAAGCGGATCATCGCCACGGTGACGTTTCGCGGTGTGTTCGCCCGTAGGCGCGGCGGCATGCGAATTTTGAAGAATACGCTCGCCACGCCCGGGTAGCGACGGCCTACCAAGCGCTCCCCCGGCTTGACCGGGCAGCCGTCCGCGACGTCACTCGGCTCAAATGGGCGCATTTGCCATTCGGTTGTTATTCCGGCCGGCCAATGTCTTTTGTTGCCGATTTCATAGCGAGCGGGGACGCCCAATTCTCGGTGCTGCACCTGCCCAAGGGCGTCCAGGAAGCTGACGCCGTGATAGAGCGGAGGGTTTGTCGCTTCAGCCATTTGCAGCACCCATCCATTCGCGGACGTCGGCAACGCGGTAGCGCGGACGGCCCTCTACAGTCACGATGCGCGGCCCGCGACTCTTCGCACTCCACGATTTTAGCGTTTGGAGGGCAAACCCCGAGACAAGGGAAAGCTGCCGCCGGGTCAAAAGCGCGTCACCGGGCAATGAGGCAATGTCGGGGGCGTGCTGTGCTTTCTTGATCATTGCTGGCCACCCACGGCATCGCGTGCGGCTTTGGCGGTTTCGATCACAGCCAAGATTTCCGACTTTGGCCAGCGCGACAGCCCGCCCAGTTTCAAGGGCTTGGGCACAAGGCCGTTCGCGACGTGACGCCAGAAAGTCGGGACACTTATTTGCAGGATTGCCGCGCCTTCACGGGCAATCAAAAGCGGGTCGTTGATTTCGGTGACGGCGCGGGGTGAGGTGGCGACGTGCAACGCAGCAATGTCGGGGGCGTATTGTGCTGCCTTGCTCATCGCTGGCCACCCACGTCACGCCCGACGTGTCGGGCCGCGCGTCCGGCACTGCCGCGTGTGGAAGCTGCCCAAGGCTCGGCGCCGTCCACGACTGCGGCAAGGCTGGCGGTCGTCACTAAGACGCGCCCAGCTACGCGCCGGAACTCCAGCTTGCCGCCCGTTTCCAACGCGTAAACAGAAGCCGTTGATAGGCCCAATATCTCGGCGGTGCGTTTGACGGAATGAAATTCAGACAGGCGCCACGAAACCTGGGCTTGTCGATCAACAGAATGGGAAAGTGCTGGCAATTTTCTGCTCCACTGTTGCCCGCGAATATCGGGGCGTTTCCGTTGATGCTTCAGGGAAAACAGGGAAATCAGGGAAGCCAAGTCAGCGCATCTCGGACACAATGGCATGTGCCTAAAGGGGTGTCAACCGCTATAGATATAAAGCATTATCCCTTTACCATCTGCAAAACCTGCCCATCCTGGCCGGTCACATGCTTGGCCCAGCGCTCCATCAGCACCCGGCGTTGATCGAGGTAATCCGTGCGGCGATAGGCCCGCTCCACCGATCCACCAACGGTATGGCCCAGACAGGTTTCTGCGATTTCGTGTGGGGTGTCGGTTGTCTCTGCAATCCAATTTCGCAGGCTAGAGCGGAAGCCATGCGGGCGGGCTTCCATGCCCCGTCGCTCCATCAGTCGCGACATAGTCGCATCGCTTATGACGCCCTTGCGGATGCTTGGGAACATAAAGCCATCCCGCGAAAGGGGGCGGGCTTGCTCTAGAACGGCAAGCGCTTCGCTAGACAGCGGCACACGGTAATCGGCGGTCGCATCCCTGCGGCCCTTCATAGCTTCACCGGGGGTAGTCCACACGTCACCTTCAATCTGCGCTTCGGTCAGAAATCGCAGCGGCCCAGAGCGAACGCCCGTGAGAATGAGCAGGCGCAACGCGAGGTGCGTTACCGTGCCATCGGACAAGCTGGCATAGAAGGCCGGAACCTCACGCCACGGCACAGAAGGCACGTTCTGGACTTTGTGCCGTTGCTTGCCCAGCAATGCCACGGCCTTATCGGTCGCTTGCAAATCCACGTCCAAGCCCAGCGCCGCGCCATGCTTAAGGCAAATGCCCAGACGGTTTAGAGCCTTTCGCGCGGTATCAGCTTTCGTGTGCCAGATCGGTTGCAGCACATCGCGAATATCGTTCTGGTCAATATCGGCCACAGGCACCTTGCCCAGCTTGGGCAGCACATAGAGCCGCAAGGGGCTAAACCAGCGGCCCGCGATGCCGTCACCCTTCAATTCTGCCTTGCGGGACTCGAAGGCATCATTTGCCACATCGTTCAATATATGCAGGTTGCGGGCGGCTTCGCGGCGTTCCCGTTCCCGCTCTTTGATCGGGTCTTGATTGTCGCGCACCTTGGCCCGCCACTTTTCAGCACCTTCGCGGGCCTCTTTTAGCGATACCTCGGCGATTGAGCCCAAGCCCATTTCCCGCCGCCGCCCGTGGATCGTGACGCGCAACACCCATTGCCCGCCGCCATCCTCTCGCTTCACCAGCCACAGCCCGCCACCATCCGAATATTTGCCGGGGGCGCAGGTGCGAACCTTTGGGGCGTTCAGCTTGTTCAGTACGCGGCTCATTTAATCCCCCTCGGTATCCCCCTCTAAATCTAGTATGGGATGATTGAGATTGATAGCGAATATGTAGAAGTGATAGCAATAATCCCATAATTTACAGGGTGATCTGATCTGTGAGATTTAGCTTGATAACGCTTGATACCTAGATATATGTGCTTTCAATGCCTGATGGGGGCACCATTTCTACCTTTGCCAGACCGGAGCCTTTGCGATGAAGCTTGCCGAGGAAATCCGACGGATATTGCGCACAGCGGGGTATTCTTTGGACGGCTGGCGGCATGGCTGGCGCGAGGAGAAAAGCCTGCGGCAATGGGTGGGGGTTAATCTGGCGGCTTGGGTCGCTTTGGCGATCTTGCACCCGCCGCTGTGGGCCTGCGCGCTGATCGTGGCACAAGGACTGCTGTTGTTGGCGCTGGAGCTGGTGAATTCAGCGATTGAGGTGGCGATTGACTATATCTCAACTGAAAAGCACCCGCTTGCGAAGGCTGCTAAGGATACCGGTTCGGCGGCAGTGGCGGTGATGGGGCTGGGCTATATCGCGACTTGGGTGTTTGCTTTGCTTGCCCTTTTCTGATGCCCGGTTAGTGTTCAGCCGAACCGCCAAGGGAGAACCAAGATGAGCGATGCGAAAACCATTCTGATCACCGGGGCGGGTTCGGGGATTGGCCGGGCGACGGCGCGGAGCTTTCTGTCGGCGGGCTGGAACGTCGCATTGATGGGACGCCGCGCTGAGGCTTTGGCCGAAACGGCAGATGGCCAGCCCGCATTGCTGTTGGCCGCTGACGTGAGTAACCCGGCAGAGGTCGATGCCGCCTTTGCCAAGCTGCCTCGGCTGGATGTTCTCTTCAACAACGCGGGCATTTCTGCCCCTGCGGCGACGATTGACGAAATCTCGGTCGAGCAATGGCTGGCAGTGTCAAATACCAACATTACCGGCATGTTCCTGTGCGCCCGAGCGGCGTTTCGGTTGATGCGGCACCAGTCGCCGCGTGGCGGGCGGATCATCAACAACGGCTCGATCTCGGCGCATGTGCCGCGCCCCGGATCGGTACCATATACCATGTCGAAACATGCGGTGACCGGACTGACCCGCACGCTGGGTCTGGACGGGCGGGCATTTGACATCTCGGCGGGGCAGATCGACATCGGCAACGCGCTGACCGATATGGCGGCGGGCTTCACCAAGGGCGTGATGCAGGCCAATGGTCAGGTCGCAGTCGAGCCGGTGATGGATGTGGCGCATGTGGCGGGTGCGGTGCTGCATATGGCCAGCTTGCCCCTGGCGGTAAATGTGCCGTTCATGACGATCATGGCGCGCGACATGCCCTATATCGGGCGTGGGTAAGCAACCTATAGGTTTTGCCTAAGGCTGCATTGTCGTACAAGGCAAAAGCCGCTAGGGCTTGATGTGGTTTTTCGAGCCAAGCCGCTTGGCGGGGTGGCAGTGAGGATATGGTGAAGGTTATGATTCCGTTCAACAAACCTGCGGTCGTCGGGCAAGAGTTCAGTTTCTTGCAAGAGGCCGTCGATAGGGGGCAGCTTTCGGGTGACGGCGCGTTCACCCAGCGTTGTTCCGAGCGGATTGTCGCAATGACAGGCGCGCGCGCGGCACTTTTGACCCATTCATGCACCGCAGCGCTTGAGATGGCTGCGATTCTTGCCAATCTCAGGCCGGGCGACGAGGTGATTATGCCGTCGTTCACCTTCGTCTCTACCGCCAATGCGGTGGCGCTGCGCGGGGCGGTTCCGGTGTTTGTCGATGTTGATCCGGTCAGTCTGAATATGGACCCTGACAAGACTGCCGAAGCTGTCACCGCCAAAACACGCGCAATTTTTGCCGTGCATTACGCGGGTTTTCCCGCCGATATGGATCGGCTGGCTGACATCGCGCGGGCGCATGATCTGCTGTTGGTCGAGGATGCGGCGCAGGCTTTGGGCTCTACCTATAAGGGGCGCTTGGCCGGGTCATTGGGTGATCTGGCGGCGTTCAGCTTTCATGAGACCAAGAATATCATCAGCGGTGAAGGCGGTGCGCTGACCTTGAACCGCGCCGATCTGATCGAGCGGGCCGAAATCATCCGCGAGAAAGGCACCAACCGCTCGCGCTTCCTGCGTGGACAGGTTGATAAATATACTTGGGTGGATATTGGCTCGTCCTTCCTGCCGGGGGAGTTGATCGCGGCTTTCCTTTATGGCCAGTTGGATCAGGCGCAGATCATCCAAAGCCGCCGCTTGGCGCTGTTTGACCGCTACGCCGAGGCTTTTGCGGATCTTGAGCAATCGGGGCGGGTTGGCTTGCCCCATGCACCCGCCGATACGACCGGAAACGGCCATATGTTTTATCTGATGATGCGCGACGTTGACGACCGCGATGGCTTCATCGCCCATATGCGGCAGGCCGAGATCGTCACGCCGTTCCATTATGTGCCGCTGCATTCTGCTCCGGCGGGCCTGCGATATGGGCGCAGCGCTGGCGCTTTAACGATCACTGACGCGGTTTCGGCGCGGTTGGTGCGCTTGCCGATGTATTTCGGATTGGCGGGGGATATTGAACGGGTGATCGACGTGGCGCGGGATTATCTGCTACCCACAATGACATCCGCCAAGGTAACGGAGCCCGCATGGCGTATCTGAACGACGCACAGTTGCAGGCGATGGGCTTTGCCGCATTGGGACAAAACGTGCTGATCAGCGACAAGGCCGCGATCTATGGTGCCGAGCAGATGCACATCGGTGATCACAGCCGGATCGACGATTTTTGTGTCGTCTCCGGTCGGGTTGAAATCGGGCGCAATGTGCATATCGCGCCGTTTTGTCTGCTGGCGGGGGGTGTCCCTGGCATCGTGTTGGCGGATTTTGCAGGTTTGGCCTACCGTGTCTGTGTGTTTGCCCAGTCGGATGATTATTCGGGGGCGACAATGACCAACCCGACCGTGCCTGCGCGCTACAAAGCCGAGCGACACGCGGCTGTGCGGATCGGGCGACATTGCATCGTCGGGGCAGGGGCGATCATTGCGCCGGGTGTGGTTTTGGCCGAAGGCACCGCAGTGGGGGCTGCGGCCTTAGTGCTGCGCTCAACGGAGCCGTGGACGATTTGGGTCGGCAGCCCCGCGCGAAATCTGAAGGCCCGCAGTCGTGATCTGTTGACGCTAGAGCAGGACTATCTTTGCTGTGTCGCCGATGCAAAGGCGGACATGCGCGGCGCCAAATGAGCAAGCGCTTGAATTACATCGTCTTTGCGCCGGGATACGATCCAGACAGTGGCGGGTCGATCTTTCTGCACCAGTTGGTCCATGCTTTGAACCAGTCCGGCGAGAAAGCGTTCCTGTGGCACTGGCAAACCCCACTCACAATACAGCGTCAGCGCCTATATACTATATTGAAGCGACCAAGTCTGTTGTGGAAGCCGCAACCGTTCGAACGCGATGCAATGCTGAATACGCCGATTGCGCGGCCCCAAGATCTGACAGAGCGCAGTATCGTAGTATATCCCGAGGTGACTTTGGGTAATCCGCTGCGCGCCAAGAATGTCGCCCGCTGGCTGCTTTACAGACCCGGCATCCGCAATCCTTACGACTTTGGTCCTGATGAGATGTTCTTTCGTGTGGGCGAAATGTCTGATCTCCCCGAAGTGACGGGCGGCGCACCAGAGTTGTTTGTCTGGCGGATCAATCCGATTTATCGCAACGAAAACCGCAGTGATCGCAAAGGCATCTGCTTCATTGTGCGCAAAGGTGAGGCAAAGCCTCGCATCGCTGAGACCGCCAACGCTATCCAGATTGATGGGATGTCGCACGCCGAGATTGCCGAAGTCTTCAACCGCTGCGAGACATTCTATTCTTACGACGAGGCCACGCTTTACTCGCAATTCGCAGCCATTTGTGGCTGCGACAGCGTGGTGGTGCCGGGCTTCTATCCTTCACGCGAAGATTGGGTGCAGTCGCATGAATTGGCGCGTTATGGCGTTGCTTATGGTCTTGATGATTTGGCCCATGCGCGCGCCACCCGGCATCTGACGTTGGGGGTGTTACAGGCGCAAGAAGCTAAGGGCATGCAAAGCGTGCAGAACTTTGTACGTCTGACCCAAAGCCGTTTTGGCTGACGCACGCTTACGCCTCTGCACCGCAAAACATCTCATAGACCAAGGCGATCATGGCGCGCACCTTGGGGTCTTTGATCGAGTAGTAAATCACCTTGCCATCGCGCCGCGCGGCCACCAACCCCTCGTTGCGCAAGCGGGCAAGGTGCTGGCTGACAGCGGCTTGCCGGGCACTCAGCAGATCTTCCAGCGCTGTGACCGATTTCTCGCCCGCTGACAGATGGCACAGGATCATCAGACGGCCTTCGTGCGACAGCGCTTTCAGAAAGTTTGCGGCCTCGGCGGCACGCGTGGCCATGTCGTCCGCCGCGAAGGCTGGCTCGATGTCCATGCGCTTGTTCACACTCACTCCCGATCTCCCCGCTGCTGTTGGTAACATATGGATTAACAGGAATATGTCCACCCAACGCGCGCCGTCACTGGACTGTCACGCGCGCTTGGCTACTCTGCGGCAAAATTCTGTAAGGAGCCTATGATGCAACGCGATCCCGCTTTCACCGCCCACGGCCGTTTTTGGCGTGGCAACCTGCACACCCATTCTACGCGCTCGGATGGTGTGCTGGCCCCCGAGGAAGTGTGTCGGCGCTATAAGGCCGAGGGCTACGATTTCATTGCGTTGACCGACCATTTCGTAGGCGTTTATGGCTATCCGATTGTTGACACCAAGCCTATGCGCGACGCGGGCTTTACGACGATTTTGGGCGCAGAACTTCATTCTGGCGCTATGGCGAATGGTGAGTTGTGGCACATTCTGGCGGTGGGTCTGCCCAGTGATTTCGCGCCCTCGAATAGCCCCAGCTTCATCCCGGTCAAGGGCCAGGAAACCGGGCCAGAGATTGCAGCACGGGCTGTAGCGGCCGGGGCATTCGTGGCGATTGCGCATCCGCAATGGTCCGGGCTGACCTTGGCCGATGCCCGCAGCATCACCGCCGCCCATGCGGTCGAGGTCTACAACACCGGTTGCGATACGGGCTGTGATCGCCCGGACGGCTTTGCCATCGCTGATCTTTTGCTGACCGAGGGGCGTCGTCTGAGCATGATCGCCACCGATGACGCGCATTTCTCGGAGCCGGATCATTTCGGCGGCTGGGTGATGGTGAAATCGGAAACCAACACGCCCGAGGCTTTGCTGGCGGCGTTGAAGGCGGGGCATTTCTATTCAAGCCAAGGCCCGGAACTGCGCGATGTGCGCATTGAGGGCGATCACGTTGTGGTCGAATGTTCGGCTGCGGTTTCGGTGGTGGCGATTGGGCATGGCACTGGCGCAAAGGCCGTGCATGGCCATTCGCTGACTCGCGCCGAGGTGCCACTGGCGCGGCTGAACAACTCGCCTTGGCTGCGTGTGGCGGTGATTGATGCCGCAGGCAAGCGGGCGTGGTCGAACCCGATTTGGGTGGAGGGTGCTTTGGCGAAAAACCCGCGCGTTGCACCATAAGACATGCAGTCGGTCTGGATTTAACACCACGCCGCCCCGGACTTGATCCGGGGCGGCGTGGGATTTGTGGCTCAGGTGAAATGCGATGAAACCCTTAACCGCGTGCAGGATCGCTGCTGCGCACGAAGCGTTTGGCCAGCATCCGCGTCAGCTTGCGATGGGCTTTTGACACCCGCTGGCGCAAATGCATCGCGGCAAACACCGGCTGGTCGATGGCCTCGACATCAGCCACATATTTGAACCGCCCAGTTGCCACCATTTCTGCCGCCTTTTCCGCCATCACAAACCCCGATCCGCCAGTGGCCAGCAGCAGTGAGGCGATGGTCGAGCTTTGGCCAACCGACAACGGCGCGCCAATCAGCTCGGGCAGGGCGGTGCGGTGGGCCTGCTCAAAAGCCGCAGAGAAATGCCCCGAAATATAGGTCTCCAGCTTGATCTCGGCCCGCGTCGCAGCATCCGAACTGATCAGGCGATAGGGTAGGTCGGCGAGGGTGACGAAATGCAGATCTGGATGCGGCTTCGGCGTGAACAGTACCGCAAAATCATGCACGCCGGCGACGATATCGGCACACATCTGCGCGGAATAATCCGGCTCGATATAAAACGCCATCTGCGGAAACATCCGACGGAAATCGGCGAGAAGATCGCCGATAAACGCATCGGCCAGATCATTCTGGATGCCCAAACGCATGATAACAGCGGACTCGCCTGTGGGGGCGACGGCGCGCTTGGCCTCATTCCAATCGCGGCGCAGCATCCGGGCATGGGTCTCAAACCGCAGGCCCTCGGTGGTAAGGTCAGTGCCTGCACGCGAGCGGGTGAACAACCGCGCACCCACGGCGGCCTCTAGCGTCTGCACGCGGGTCGAGACGGTGGATTGGGTGACACTCAACCGCTCAGCAGTCCGGTGAAAGCTGCGGGTTTCCACAAGGTCAAGGAACGTATCAAGAAGTTCGATTTGCATGGTCTGCTCCGCTGCATACGTCCGATATTTTACGCCTGATCGGTTCACTCGATCAATAGCGCGGGTTTGGGGGAATTGAAAGCCGAAAGCCGCCGCCTGATAAGGAGGGGGTAAAGACCCGGAGCAAGACATGTCTGATTTCCCCAAAACCGCGCGCGTTGTCATCATTGGCGGCGGTGCTGTCGGTGCCTCCAGCCTGTATCATCTGTGCAAGGCGGGTTGGACCGATTGCGTTTTGCTGGAGAAGAATGAGCTGACAGCCGGTTCCACCTGGCACGCGGCGGGCAATGTGCCGACGTTTTCGTCGTCATGGTCGATCATGAACATGCAGCGTTATTCGGCGGAGCTTTATCGTGGCTTGGGCGAGGCCGTCGATTACCCGATGAATTACAACGTCACAGGCTCGATCCGGTTGGCCCATACGGCTGAGCGCTTGCAGGAATTTCAACGGGTTGCCGGCATGGGCCGCTATCAGGGCATGGATCTGAAGATCCTGACGCCCGATCAAATCGCCGAGGTTTATCCGTTTATCGCCACGCATGATCTGGTGGGTGCGCTTTATGACCCCTACGATGGCGACATTGATCCGGCGCAGTTGACGCAAGCCTTGGCGAAGGGCGCGCGGCAGATGGGCGCGCGGATTGAACGGTTCTGCCCCGCGACGGGTGTGCGACGTGAGGGCGATGAATGGGTTGTGGAAACCCACAAGGGCGAGATTCGCTGTGAAATCGTCGTCAACGCTGCGGGCTACTACGCCCGCGAGGTCGGCAAATGGTTTGGCCGCGAGGTGCCGATGATGGTGATGAGCCATCAGTATATGCTGTTCGACACCATCCC
Source organism: Cypionkella sp. PAMC25878 (assembly GCF_058135695.1). Classification (NCBI taxonomy): domain Bacteria; kingdom Pseudomonadati; phylum Pseudomonadota; class Alphaproteobacteria; order Rhodobacterales; family Paracoccaceae; genus Cypionkella; species Cypionkella sp. PAMC25878. The sequence goes on from NZ_CM176871.1 coordinate 2,834,515, forward strand.
CGAGGTCGAGGCCCGCACCAAAGCGGTGGGGCATAAGCTGCCTTTGCTGCGTGATGTCGATAGTTCCTACTACCTGCGGCAAGAGAAAAACGGCTTCAACCTTGGCCCCTATGAGAAGAATTGCAAAGCCCATTGGGTGACCAAGGATGACCCGTTCCCGGAAGATTTCAGCTTCCAACTGTTCCCCGACGATTTGGAGCGGTTGGAATGGTATATCACCGACGCTATGGCCCGCGTGCCGCTGTTGGAAACAGCTCCGCTGACCAAAGTGATCAACGGCCCGATCCCCTATACGCCCGATGGCAACCCGCTGATCGGCCCGATGCCCGGCGTGCCGAACGCGTTTGAGGCCTGCGTGTTCACCTTCGGCATTTGCCAGGCCGGGGGCGCGGGTAAGGTGCTTGCCGAATGGATCACCCAAGGCACCACCGAATGGGACATGTGGTCGTGTGATCCACGCCGTTTCACCGGGTTCGAGGATCAGGATTACTGTGTGAAGAAAGGCATGGAGGTTTACGGCCACGAATACGCCATCCACTTCCCGCATCACGTCTGGGGCGAGGGGCGCGGCAAGAAACTGTCACCGCTGCACGACCGCACGGCAGCATTAGGCGCGCAGTTTGGCCCGTTCAACGGCTGGGAACGGCCTTTGTGGTATGCCCGTCCGGGCGATGATACGTCCGAGGATGCACAGCGCACATGGAACCGCGAAGGCCCGTGGTTCGGTGCAGTGAAGGCCGAATGTGAGGCGGTGCGCGATGGCGTGGGCGTGCTGGACCTGCCCGGATTCTCTCGGTTTGAGGTTGAAGGGCCGGGGGCGGCGGAGTGGCTGGCGGGGCGTATTTCGGGTGCTTTGCCGAAGATCGGGCGAATGGGGCTGGCGTATTTCCCCGATGATCAGGGCCGGATCGTGACCGAAATGTCGGTGGTGCGGCGTGAGGAAGAGGCTTTCACCCTGATCACGGCCGCCGTGGCGCAAAGCCATGACGCCGACTGGCTGCGTCGCTATATGCCGGCGGGGTTGACTTTCCGCGACCGCACCAATGATTTCACCTGCCTGATTGTCACCGGGCCAAAGTCGCGCGATCTGCTGGCGGGGTTGACCGAGGCTGACCTCAGCGCCCCTTGGCTGTCTGTGCAGCCCGCAGCGGTGGCAGGGCAGGATTGCGCGCTGTTCCGCGTCAGCTTCGCGGGTGAGTTGGGCTGGGAGGTTCATGCCACCCCCGCCCGGATGCAGGCGATTTATGATGCGATCCTAGCGGCGGGCGCGACACCCTTTGGCATGTTCGCGCTGAACTCCTTGCGGGTGGAAAAGGGCTATCGCGCGTGGAAGGGCGATCTTTCCACCGATTACACACTGCTCGAAGGCGGCCTCGACCGCTTCATCAAGTTCGACAAACCACAGGATTTCCCCGGCAAGGCGGCGCTTCTGGCGCAAAAACAGCGCGGCGTGGGCAAGCGCTTCTGCACTTTAGTGATCGAGGCAGGCGATCAGGATCCGCCCTATATGTCCACAATCTGGGCGGGCGATACGGTGGTGGGCGAAGTGACCTCTGGCTATTACGGCCACCGCGTCGGCGCTTGCATCGGGCTTGGCATGTTGCGCGCTGATCTGAACCAGCCGGGGCAGGCCGTTGAGGTGGAGATTTTCGGGCAGCGCTATCCGGCGATGGTGCAGGCAGATGCGCCGCTGTGGGATGCGAAAAACGAACGTATCCGCGCGTAAGATCGGGCGAAGCGGGGGCTAAGCCCTCGCACCCCAAAGTATTTCTACCAGTATGAAAGCAAAGCGATGGCTCAGATTCCAAACAAAGCGCGGGCGGTGGTGATTGGCGGCGGGGTTTCCGGCTGCTCTGTCGCCTATCATCTGGCCAAAATGGGCTGGACCGATGTGGTTCTGCTAGAGCGCAAACAACTGACCTCTGGCACGACTTGGCATGCGGCGGGGTTGATCGGGCAGTTGCGGGGCTCGGCGAACATGACCCGGCTGGCCAAATATTCAGCGGATTTGTATGTGAAACTCGCAGCGGAAACCGGGGTTGAGACCGGGATGCGACAGGTGGGCAGCATCTCGGTGGCGCTGACCGAAGCGCGGCATGAGGAATTACTGCGCCAAGCCACCGTGGCGCGGATTTTCGATGTCGACGTGTCGGAGATTTCGCCGTCTGAGGTGAAAGCGATGTATCCGCATCTGAACGTCGCGGATGTGGTGGGGGCGGTGCATCTGCCGCTGGATGGTCAATGCGATCCCGCCAACATTGCGATGGCTTTGGCCAAAGGTGCACGGATGCGGGGCGCGAAGATATTCGAGCATACCAAGGTTGTCGGGGTCACTAAAGCGTCGGGCAAAGTCACCGGCGTCGATTACATTGGCGCGGATGGCGAGCCCGGCCATATTGCAACCGATGTGGTGGTGAACTGCGGCGGCATGTGGGGGCGCGATTTGGCGGAAGCCTCGGCTGTCACCTTGCCTTTGCACGCTTGCGAGCATTTCTATCTGATTACCGAGCCGGTTCAGGGGCTTGGACATCTGCCCGTGCTGCGTGTGCCGGATGAATGTGCTTACTATAAGTCTGATGCGGGCAAGATGATGATTGGCGCATTTGAGCCGAAAGCCAAACCTTGGGGCATGGGGGGCATCCGCGAAGATTTCATGTTCGACACTTTGCCCGAGGATTGGGACCATTTCCAACCCATCCTTGAAGATGCGATGAACCGGATGCCGCTGTTTCAGACGGCGGGGATTCATACATTTTTCAACGGGCCGGAATCGTTTACGCCCGATGACCGCTATTACTTGGGCGAAGCGCCGGAACTCGGCGGCTACTGGGTGGCGGCGGGCTATAACTCGGTTGGCATCGCCGGATCGGGTGGCGCGGGCATGGCTTTGGCGCATTGGATTGTCGAGGGCGAGGCGCCATTCGATCTGTGGGAGGTTGATATTCGCCGCGCCCAACCGTTCCAGAAAAACCGTAAGTATCTAAAAGAGCGGGTGACCGAGACTCTGGGTCTGCTTTACGCCGATCACTTCCCTTACCGTCAGGTTGAAACGGCGCGCGGGGTGCGGCGGACTCCGCTGCACGAGCATCTCAAAGCCCGTGGTGCGGTGTTTGGCGAAGTGGCGGGCTGGGAGCGCGCGAACTGGTTCGCCAATGAGGGGCAAGAGCGGGAATATCGCTATTCGTGGAAGCGGCAGAACTGGTTTGACAATCAAAAGGCCGAGCATCTGGCGGTGCGGACTGGCGTCGGTTTCTTCGACATGACCTCGTTCGGCAAAATCCGCATCGAGGGTCGCGATGCTTGCGCCTTCCTGAACAAGGTATGCGCCGCCGAGATGGATGTGGCGGTTGGTCGGATCGTCTACACGCAGATGCTGAACCGGAAGGGGGGCATTGAAAGCGATCTGACGGTGACGCGGCTGTCCGAGACGGCGTATTTGGCCGTGGTGCCGGGGGCGACCTTGCAGCGCGATTTGGCTTGGCTGCGGCGGCACCTGGGCGAGGCGTTTGCGGTGATCACCGATATGACGGCGGCTGAATCGGTGCTCTGCGTGATGGGTCCGAAGGCGCGGGAGTTGATGCAAAAGCTGAGCCCGAATGACTTCTCAAATGCGGCGCATCCGTTCGGCACCATGCGGCAGATCGAGGTTGGCATGGGCGTTGCGCGGGCGCATCGGGTGACCTATGTGGGCGAACTCGGCTGGGAATTGTACGTCTCGTCCGATCAAACCGCGCATGTGTTTGAGGCTTTGGAGGAAGCTGGCGCTGGTCTGGGCCTGAAGCTCTGCGGGTTGCACACGCTGGATTCTTGCCGGATCGAGAAAGCCTATCGTCACTTCGGCCATGATATTACCGATGAAGATCATGTGCTTGAGGCGGGTTTGGGCTTTGCGGTGTCGAAGAAAAAACCTGACTACATTGGTCGCGATGCGGTCCTGCGTAAACAAGAGACAGGGCTGGATCGCAAGCTGGTACAGTTCCGCCTAACCAACCCCGAACCGCTGTTGTTCCATAATGAGGCGGTGGTGCGCGACGGCGTGATTGTCGGCCCAGTGACCTCTGGCAACTACGGGCATTTTCTCGGTGGCGCGATTGGTATGGGCTATGTGCCCTGCAAAGGGCAGTCCGACGCGGCCATTCTGGGCTCGCACTATGAAATCGAAGTGGCGGGGGTGCGGCATGAGGCCGTGGCCAGCCTTGTGGCAATGTATGATCCAAAATCCGAACGGGTGCGCGCCTGATAAGCGCCGGGAGAGCCATCGGCCCTCCCGGACCCTCCCACGGATATGTGAGCACAGAGGATGACGAAGATGAGCGATCTGAGCGAAATTGGTGAAGTGTGTGAACCCTCACGGGCGCGGCGGTCTGGTGGGCGCACCGCACGGGTGGCGCTGCGCGCGGCGCCTTTGGCCGACGACGTGCGCCCGGTGCGGCCCGGCATGTCGGGAGGGCAGTATAAGCCGCTGAGCGATGCCGGTATCGCGCAGATTCACGAAAGCGCTTTGCAGGCGTTGGAGCAGATTGGGCTTAGCCAAGCCCCGCCCTCGGGGGTGAAACTGCTGACCGAGGCCGGGGCTATACAAGGCGATGATGGCCGCATCCGTTTCCCGCGCGCTTTGGTCGAAGATATGCTGGCGGTGGCCGCGCGCAATATCACTTTGCACGCGCGCGACCCCAAACATGATCTGCATTTGTCAGGCAACAAGGTGCATTTTGGCACAGCCGGGGCGGCAGTGCATATCGTGGATCCGATCAGCTTGAACTATCGCGAAAGCACCGCGCAAGACCTTTATGATGCGGCGCGACTGGTCGACAATCTCGACAATATCCACTTTTACCAACGCACGATGGTCTGCCGCGATGTCATCGACAATCAGGATATGGACCTCAATACGCTCTATGGCTGCCTTGCTGGCACCACGAAGCATGTTGGCACCAGCTTTTCTGACCCGTCGCATGTCGCCGCCTGTTTCGATATGATCTACACTGTGGCAGGTGGCGAGGAGAAATGGCTGGAGCGGCCCTTTGTCAGCAATTCTAACTGCTTCGTCGTCCCGCCGATGAAATTCGCCGAAGAATCCTGCATCACCATGGAGGATTGCATCCGGCGTGGCATGCCGATGCTGCTGCTGTCGGCGGGGCAGGCCGGGGCAACGGCTCCGGCACCGATTGCGCTGACCATTGTGCAGGCGATGGCGGAATGCCTTGCGGGTGTGGTCTATGCCAATGCGATTAAAAAAGGCGCGCCCTGTATCTTTGGCACTTGGCCGTTTGTGTCCGATCTGCGCACCGGGGCGATGTCGGGCGGCTCAGCGGAGCAGGCTTTGCTGACGGCGGGTTGTGCGCAGATGCACCATTTCTACGATCTGCCGGGCGGGGCTGCTTCGGGGATTTCCGACAGCAAACTGCCCGATATGCAGGCCGGATGGGAGCAGGGCATTACCAACTCTCTGGCGGGCCTCGCAGGCCTGAACATGTGTTATGAGGCAGTGGGCATGCACGCCAGCCTGTTGGGGTTCTGCCTAGAATCTCTCGTCTTGGGCGATGATCTTCTCGGACAAGCCATGCGCCTTGTGCGCGGTATTGATGTGACGCCGGACACCACCTCGATTGAGGCAATGAAACAGGTCTGCCTTGGTGGCCCCGGCCATTATCTCGGCTCGGATCAGACCCTGAAACTGATGCAAACCGAATATATCTACCCCGCATCGGCGAATAGGATGTCGCCGAAGGAGTGGAATGAGGCGGGCAAGCCGCTGCTGCTTGACGCCGCCATCGCGCGCAAGAATAGTATCCTCGCAAAGGCCGGAAACGTGATTGATCCCGAGATCGACGCGATCATCCGCGCCAAATATAAAATCTACTTCCAGTGAGGACGCCATGATTTCTGTCAACATGACCAAATTCTACATCAACGGCGCTTGGGTTCAGCCGAACTCGGCGGTCCGGATGGGCGTTGAGAACCCGGCAACCGAGGAAATCGTGGCCGAGGTCGCCTTGGGCAACCAAGCCGATATTGATGCGGCGATTGCAGCGGCGCGGGCGGCCTTTGACTCCTATACCATCTGGCCCGTGCAAAAACGCATCGACCTCGTGAAGCGGATTCTTGAGGTTTACAATTCCCGCTACGAAGATTTCGCGCAGGCGATAAGCACCGAGATGGGTGCGCCGATTGAATGGGCGCGCGGCGCACAGGCTTGGGCGGGGCAGGTGCATATCGAGGCCACCATCAAGGCTGCCGAAGAAATGGCGTGGGAATATTCGCGCGGCACCACCCGGATCGTGCATGAAGGCATCGGGGTCTGTGGGTTGATCACGCCATGGAACTGGCCGATGAATCAGATCGCCTGCAAAGTGGCACCTGCGCTGATCGCGGGCTGCACGATGGTGCTGAAGCCTTCGGAAATTGCCCCGCTTTCGGGTGTTTTGTTCGCCGAGGTCTGCCATGAGGCGGGCGTTCCGCCGGGCGTGTTCAACTTGGTGAACGGCACCGGCCCGGAAGTCGGCGCGCGGATGTCGTCGCATCCTGAGGTGGATATGGTCTCTTTCACCGGCTCGACCCGCGCGGGCACGGCGGTGGCGGCTGCGGCGGCCCCGACGGTGAAACGCGTGGCGCAGGAATTGGGCGGCAAGTCTCCCAACATCATCCTGCCGAACGCTGATCTGGCGGCGGCTGTGGCGGCTGGCGTCAATGCGATTATGTCGAACACCGGCCAATCTTGCGACGCCCCGACCCGGATGTTCGTGCAGCGCGACCAACAGGCTGCGGCTTTGGCGGTCGCGAAAGAAACCGCTGAGGCTTTGATCCCCGGCGACCCGACGCTTGAGACGACGACGATGGGGCCGCTGATCTCAAAAACCCAGTATGAGAAGGTCCAGCGCCTGATCCAAGCCGGGATCGACGAGGGCGCGACCTTGGTGACCGGGGGGTTGGGCCGTCCGGCTGGACTGAACCGGGGTTGGTTCGCCAAGCCGACCATCTTTGGCGATGTGCGGAATGAGATGACGATCTCAAAGGAAGAAATCTTTGGTCCCGTGCTGGCGATCCTGCCCTATGACACGGTGGACGATGCCGTGCGCATGGCCAATGATACGGTTTATGGCCTCGCCGCCTATATCGCGGGCCCGGTGGAGGATGCCAAACCCGTTGCACGTCGTCTGCGCGCAGGCACGGTCAATCTGAACTACCCCGATTGGGATACCTCCGCGCCGTTCGGCGGCTACAAACAATCAGGCAATGGGCGTGAATATGCCGATTGGGGTATCCACGACTTCTGCGAAATCAAGGGCATCGTCGGCTACGGCGACTGACTGGCTTATACTGGGGGCGGGTGCCGCCGCCCCCTCATCCCATAGGATTTATCATGCATTACGGATATATCGGCCTTGGAAACCTCGGGGCCGCATGTGCGGGCTGTTTGCTGAAGGCGGGCTTTCAGGTCACCGTTTACGATCTGAACCCAGCCTTGGCGGCACCGTTGATCGCTCAAGGCGCAGTTCTGGCCCCCAGTGCCGAGACACTGGCTGCATCGGTCGATCATGTGATCACCTGCCTGCCGTCGCCCGCCGTATCGGAGCGGGTGCTGCGCAACATCCTGCCGCATATGAAGCAAGGCGCGTCTTGGCTAGAGATGTCAACCTTGGGCCGCGACGAGGTGCTGAAACTCGCCGCTGTCGCTGCCGAGTCTGGCGTGCGCATGATGGAGTTGCCGGTGACGGGTGGCGTCCATCTGGCCTATCAGGGTAAGATCACCATGCTGGCGGGCGGCGATAAAGACCTGTTCGATCTGCACCATCGCGCGATGCAGGCGATGGGCGACAAGATTTTCCACATGGGGCCGCTGGGATCATCCTGCATCATCAAGGTGATCACCAATATGTTGGCCTTCATTCACCTGAAGGCCACTTCTGAGGCGCTGATGTTGGCCAAACGCGGCGGGCTTGATCTGGCGCAGTCTTGGCACGCGATTGCGGCCTCGTCCGGCAACAGCTTTGTGCATGAAACCGAAGGTGCTTTGATCCTGAACGGATCGTATGATATTGCCTTCAACATTGATCTGGCGCTGAAAGACCTTGGCTTTGCCTTGGGCTTTGGCAAGGAATTCGGCGTGCCGCTTGATCTGGCTTCGATGACCAACCAGACCTATATCGCCGCCAAAGCGGCCTATGGCGGTGAGGCACAATCGCCGATGATCGCCAAGCTCCTCGAAGATCTGCTGGGCACCGATCTGCGCGCCGCAGGGTTTCCGGCTCGGTTGGAATAGCCTTGTCCACGCGTGGACAGGGAGTGCATTTATAAGAAATCAAAGGGTTACAGAGTCGAGTTAAGGCTTTGTTAAGGTTTGCGTGCCGTTGCCATTTTGCCCGCACGCAGGCAGGATGCACCGAAATCATAGGGTGCTGCGATGACGGATAGTATGAAAATTCGAGCGGCTGATCTGTTGCATCACCGTTCTGCGGGGCTGAAAAAGGGCGATCCGATCAGCCTGCCCATCGTGCCTGCGGCGACGTTTCACCTGCCAGAGGTGGCCGGGGCGAGCCATATTTATGGCCGCAACGGCATAACGACTTGGGAGGCGGTTGAGGAGCAACTTGCGCTGCTGGAAAATGCGCCTTGCGTCAGTTTTCCATCGGGGATGGCGGCGATTTCGGCGGCTTTGATGGCGACGTTGAAAGTGGGTGCCAAGCTGATCATCCCAGCTGATGGCTATTATGTGACGCGGGTGCTGTCGGAGGGTTTTTTGGCCCCATTCGGTGTTGAGGTGGTGCAGATTGGCACGGCGGAGTATGCCGCTTACGATTTCAGTGGTGCTGCGGTGGTCTATCTTGAGACGCCTTCTAACCCCGGCCTCGATGTAGTTAATATTGCTGCGGTATCGACTCGGGCCCATGCTGCCGGGGCCCTGGTGATTGTCGATAACACCACGATGACTCCGCTGTTGCAGCGACCCTTGGATTTGGGCGCTGATCTGGTAGTGGCGGCGGATACCAAAGCGCCTGCGGGGCATTCCGATGTGTTGTTTGGCCATGTCGCGGGGCGAGACGCCGGCCTGATGGCGCGGGTGCGGGATTGGCGCAGGCTGTCGGGAGCGGTGCCGGGGCCATTTGAGGCTTGGCAGGTGCATCGCGGCATCGAGACGCTGGAAGTGCGGTTGGAGCGGATGTGCGCCAGTGCTGGAGTGATAGCGACCCGGTTGGCGGCGCATCGGGCGGTGGCAAATTTGCGCTATCCGGGGCTTGCGAGTGACGCTTCTTACGCAATTTCCAAAGCCCAGATGGCGGGGTTTGGCTTTCTGATCGGCTTTGAATTGTTGGATGAGGCGCGGGCGGAGCGGTTTTTGAGCGAGTGTCCGTATATCGTGCAATCGACCAGCTTTGGCGGCACCCATACATCGGGCGAGCGGCGGGCACGCTGGGGCGACAAGGTAGCGCCGGGGTTTATCCGGTTGTCGGTGGGGATTGAGCCCTTGGAGCCGTTGTGGGCGGCGATGGAAGTCGCACTGAACAGTTGAGCCAAGGCGATTTCCGAAGCGGAAATCGTGAACGGAATTTTTCTTAAAATTCCGGTGGATGCGTGGCGATGTTACAGCAGATTGATCAACCGTGCGGCCTCATCCCTCGGGTGGATCAGCGGGCTGCGGTCTTCGCCGGGGAAGAAGCGCGCGCGGGTGGCGGTGGGCATCGGGGCGGGTGTTTCAATGCGCACTTGCGGGCCGATCTTGACATTTTCGGCGGCCCAACTGCGGGCAAGGGCGATTTGCGCGGCTTTGGTGGCGCCGTAAGCGCCGAAGAATTTCTCGCCCGCGCGGGGATCGTCGAAAAACATCGCGGTTCCGTCTCCGGCACGGAGCAAAGGCTCGATCATCGGGATCAAGGTTCCGGTGGCGCGGACATTGGTGGCGATGCTTTTGTCCCAGTCTTTCACATCCAGCGAGCCTGCGGGGGCAAGGGGGGCTGCGTGGATCGCCGTGTGGACCCAGAGATTGAGCTGGCCCCAGCGTTGATGGATGGACAGGCAGAGATGCCGCATCGCATCATCATTGGTCACATCCATCGGGGCGAGGGTCAGCCCGCCCGCGCCGGGCAATTTCAGAGTTTTGACGCGATCATCGAGTTCTTCCAAACCGCCGACGGTGCGGGCGACGGCGACAACATGCCAGCCGCGCGCCGTCAGTTGCTCGGCGAGGGCCGCGCCAAGTCCGCGCGAGGCTCCGGTGATCAGGGCGAGGCGTTCGGTCATGGTTTTGTCCTTTGACGGCGGGTTTATGCAGCCCTCGGGGAGCCTCCGGCGGGGATATTTGAGCCAATGTGAAAGGGCAAGAGGCTGCGGCTATTCGGTGGCGTTGTGGCGCACGGCCCCTTCATGTATCGCGGCATTCGATAGCCTTTTGCGCCGATCCAATCCCAGAATTTGGGGAAATCGCGCTCTATCGTCTCGATACCCATCTGCATGACGCGGGTTTTGTTGCGCCGGAAATAGCTGGTGATGCTGTCGACCGAGATCCTCGGCAATCTCGGTCTTGGGTTTGCGCAGCACGAGGTTGCACAGCAGGGTCTAGCGGCAGGCTTTGACAAGGCCGTAGTTTTTGCGCGCCATGGAGGATTTCACCACGCATCGCGGTCGCGGCTGAGGTGGACGTAAAGCGGGGTGTCACCGAAAGCGGCTACGAGCTTGCCCGTCCACCAGGCAAGGTGGTTGTCGGGGTAAGCGAAGCGGTTAGGGCTCAAGATATGGGTGCGCGAGTGGTGTTCGGCGGTGAAATTGGTCATGTGCTCTGAGGCGACGGTGAAGGTTTTGGAGCCGCAGCGGTCGGTACCGAGCACGAAAACTTGGTTCATTTGGCACGCTTTACACAAGTTGCGGCAAGTCGGAATAGGCCATTGCGGCTTATTCCGCCGCTTTCATCTGGAAGCCTTCTTCGATTTTGTCCGACGGGGCGATGGGGTATTGGCCGGAAAAGCAGGCGTCGCAGTATTGCGGGGATTTGGCATCGCGGCCTTTGGCTTCGCCTGCGGCACGGTAGAGGCCGTCGAGGGTGATGAACTTGAGGCTGTTCACGCCGATCCAGTCGCGCATTTCATCCTCGGTCATGGTGGCGGCGAGGAGTTTGCTGCGTTCGGGGGTGTCGACGCCGTAGAAGCACGGCCAAGCGGTGGGGGGGGAGGCGATGCGGAAGTGGACTTCGGCGGCACCGGCCTCCAGGATCATGTCTTTGATTTTGCGGGATGTGGTGCCGCGCACGACGCTATCGTCGACGAGAATCACGCGTTTGCCTTTGATCAGGGCGCGGTTGACGTTGAGTTTCAGGCGGACGCCCATGTTGCGGATGGATTCCGACGGCTCGATGAAGGTGCGGCCCATGTATTGGTTGCGGATGATGCCCATCGCATAGGGGATGCCGGATTGTTGGGAATATCCGATGGCGGCGGGGGTGCCACTGTCGGGAACGGGGCAGACCAGATCGGCATCAACGGGGGCTTCTTTGGCGAGCTCTACGCCGATGGCGTGGCGGGTCTCATAGACCGAGCGGCCGCCGAGGATGGAGTCTGGTCGGGAGAAATAGACGTGCTCGAAGATGCAGAAGCGGGATTTCGAGGGGGCGAAGGGGCGGGTGGAGTTCACCTTGCCATCTTCGATCACCACCATTTCGCCGGGTTCGATCTCGCGCACGAAATCGGCACCGATGATGTCGAGGCCGCAGGTTTCGGAGGAAAGTGCCCAAGCGGAATCGCCGATGCGGCCCAAGACCAAGGGGCGGACGCCCAAGGGGTCGCGGACGCCGATCAGTTTGGTGCGGGTCATCGCGACCACGGAGAATGCGCCTTCGACGCGGCGCAGGGCGTCTTTGATGCGTTCGGAGATGTTCTTTTGGATCGAGCGGGCCATCAGGTGGATGATGCACTCGGAATCCGACGAGGATTGGAAGATGCTGCCACGCTCGATCAACTCGCGGCGCAGGGCGGCGGCGTTGGTCAGGTTGCCGTTGTGGGCAATGGCGGCACCGCCCATGGAGAACTCACCGAAGAACGGCTGCACGTCGCGGATCGCGGTCGCACCTTTTGATCCAGCGGTGGAATAGCGGACATGGCCGATGGCCAGCGACCCCGGCAGGGTTTCCATCACGTCGGGCTTGGTGAAGTTGTCTCGGACATAGCCAAAGCGGCGGGCTGAGTTGAAGCCGGTTTGCGGATCGTAGGATACGATGCCGCCGGCTTCTTGGCCGCGGTGTTGCAGGGCATGGAGGCCAAGTGCCACAAAGTTTGACGCATCGGACACGCCGATCACGCCAAAAATGCCGCATTCCTCCTTCAGCTTGTCATCGTCGAAAGGATGGGCATAGAAGGGTTGCATGGAGCCTCCGAATCCGGGTTCGTTCTGCGCCTTCCCTTTAGGCCCAACCGGGGGCGGTGTCACCCCCTGAAAACCCGGTCAGTTGCTGCAATGCGGCATAGCCGCTGTGCGTCAGTTGGAGGGCGCAGTTTCGGCGGCTGGGGCAATCTGCGGCAGCGTGCTGGTTTCTTTTGCGCAGGTGGCGGTCAGCTCGTTATAGCGCGCGACCACCCAGTTTGGCGCATCGGTGGGGACGGCTGCGTTAATATCGCCTTGGAACGAGGCGAAAATCTTGGCCGAGCGTGAATTGTCTACCATCGGCACGGTGTTGGCGGCAACGGCGCGGTCGTAGACCAGAAAGGCGATGCCAACCAGCAGCACGCCGCGCACGACGCCGAACAGGAAGCCTACGCCTTGATCCAGTCCACCGAGGACCGAGCGTTGCACTACCGAGGAGAACAGCGGGGTGAACAAAGCCGCGACGATCAGGCCAACGGCAAACACGGCGGCGAAGCCTGCGATCAGCGAGAGTTCGCAGTTTTCAAGGAAGGAGCCGACGGCAGGGATTTCCTTGACCAAAGGCTGCGCTTGGGCGGCGAACATATAGGCGAGCACCGCAGCACCCACCCAGCCAACAATCGCCATCGCCTCGCGCACAAAACCGCGCGAATAGGCGAGCACCGCCGACAGCACGATGATGCCAGCAACGCCCGCATCAACAAGGGTAAAACCTTCCATCTTCCGCTCCTTAAGGCTTAGCCCGCCCCAAACATTTCTCCGAGGCGTTAGCCGGCCCCGAACATTTCTCCGACGAAAGCGGTGAGATCCGGCATCTGCCGCACGTTCATGCCCTCGACTTGCCCGAGTTTAGAACCCTTGGGCGCGATTGCCTGTGAGAAACCAAGTTTTGCGGCTTCTTTCAACCTGTTTTCGGTCTGACTGACCGGGCGCAGGGCCCCGGAGAGGCTGATTTCTCCGAATAATACAGTTTCGGGGGGGATGCTGACATCTTCGCGGGCCGAAATCAGCGCCGCGGCGACGGCGAGATCGGCGGCAGGCTCGGTCACGCGCATGCCGCCCGCGACGTTGAGGAAGACATCAAGGCCCGCAAACGGGATGCCACAGCGGGCTTCTAACACGGCGAGGATGGTGGAGAGGCGGCCTGAGTCGAGGCCAACCACGGTGCGGCGGGGGGTGCCGAGGGGAGAGGGAGCGACGAGGGCTTGGATTTCTGTGAGGACGGGCCTTGTGCCTTCGATGCCTGCGAAAACGGCGGATCCCGGAGAAGGCTGACCGCGCTCGGACAGGAACAGGGCGGAGGGGTTCAGCACCTGTTGCAAGCCGTTGCCCGTCATCTCAAACACGCCGATTTCATCGGCCGGGCCGAAGCGGTTTTTCACGGCGCGCAGGATGCGGAATTGGTGGCCGCGCTCGCCTTCGAAGTAGAGCACGGTATCGACCATGTGTTCAACCACGCGCGGGCCTGCGATCTGGCCGTCTTTGGTGACATGGCCGACGAGGATGACGGCGACACCGCGACGTTTGGCGAAGGTGACGAGTTCGTGGCACGCAGCGCGGACTTGGCTGACCGAACCGGGGGCTGAGTCGACGGTATCGAGCCACATGGTTTGGATCGAGTCGATGATGGCGAGGCCGGGGCGCTCGGTGTCCAACGTTGTCAGAATATCGCGCAGGTTGGTTTCTGCACCGAGGGCGACGGGGGATTCGGTGAGGCCTAAGCGTTGCGCGCGCATTTGCACTTGGGCGGTGGCTTCCTCGCCCGAGATATACAGGCATTTGACGCCGTGGCGCGAGAAGGACGCGGCGGCTTGCAGCAGCAGGGTGGATTTGCCGATGCCGGGGTCGCCGCCGACGAGGATCGCCGAGGCGGGCACGAGGCCGCCACCCAGCACGCGGTCTAGCTCATCTATGCCCGACGAGGCGCGCGGCGAGGCTTCGCCGACAGTGGCAAGGTCGGTCAGGTGGATGGCGCGGCCTTTGCCGCCCAAGGCTTTTGGGCCTGCCGAGAGGGGGGCTTCCTCGACCAAAGTGTTCCAGCCGCCGCAGCCTTCGCATTTTCCGATCCATTTGCGATGCGCGGCGCCACAGGTGGTGCAGGTGAAGGTGGGGGAGTTTTTGCTCATTGGGTTTCAATGCCCGGAAATGCGGGATGCCTCAAGATGTTTCCGTTTTGTGCGAGATGAACAGCGAGGCGAGGATGCAGGCGGTGAACAGATAGAGGCCCCAAGCGGTCTCAATCGTGACATAGCCCGCACCCTTGGCGATGACGATGTAAAGCGCGATCAGGAACACCTCGGCCATGGCGAGTTTGCCCAAGGCGTGCAGGGCGGGGAGGGTTTGGGGCGAGAGCAGGCCGAAATGGATCAGCGCGAGGCCGAGGGTTTTGGCGAAGGGGGCGAAGATTGCAAGCGCCGTGACCAGCAGGGCAAGTGCGGGGTCGGTGCCCCACAAAGATTGCAGGCCGGTTATGACGGATATTTCATCCATGCCGAAGATCGGCAGTAGGGCGGCGCGCAACAGGGGGGCGAACCATGCGATCGGGAATAGGATCAGCAGGACAAGATTGGCGTATTTCACAGCAGCGCCAAGGTCAGCAGGATGGCGGCGAGGGGGAGCGAGAAGGCAAAACCGATCAAGCCGTAGCCCAAGGCGCCGACAATACCGCCAAGCAGGAAGGTGCCGAGCAGCTGTAGCAGGATGCTGAGTTTGGCGCGGTCGGCTGAGATCGGGCTATGGAAGGCGCGGCCGTAGACGGCGCGGCCCAGCTCAATCCCGACATCGGTGATCATACCGGTGGCATGGGTGGTGCGGATGCGGGCGTAGGAGATTTTGGTGATGGTGGCGTTTTGCAGGCCCATGATGAAGCACAACAGGCCAAGGCCAATCGGATGGGCGAGGCTATCGGGCAGTGGGCTTGCGCCCAACGCCGCGAGGGCTGCAAGCAGCGCGCCTTGCAGGCCAATGGGCAGGGAGTATTGCCGGGTGGGTTTATGGGCGCGGCCCCAGTTGATCACGATGGCGCTGGTGGCGGCACCGCAAACAAACAGGCTGATCGCGAACAGGCTTTGACCGACAAGTGCGAGGTTTTGCAGCACGAGATTATCGGCGAGGGCCGAGAGATAGCCGGTCATGTGTGAGGTATAGCTGCCGAGCAGGATAAAGCCCCCGGCATTGGCAGCGCCTGCGATGCCCGCGAGGATCAGCGCCAAAGCGCGGTCAGAGGCGGCGGCGCGGTGATGCGCTGCGATCAGCCGAACGCGGCGCAGGGCCATGGATTTTGGCCCGGTTGCGCGGTTTGGCTTTTCGGATTGGGGCTTTGGCGCGGGGGACATTGCGGCTCGGGGTTAAGGTCGGGGCAGTGTTACGCCGTGGCGCGCGCGGTGCAAGGGCGCTATTTGCCGGGCTTCGGCAAGGCGACCACATTGGCGTCGCGGTGATCCTCCAGATCGAAATCATAACCCAGAGTTGGCAGGATTTCTTTCAGATCGGCCTCCAGCCGTTTCATTTGCTTTTGCGCCTGCATTTCTTCGGCCTGCACATCGCCCATCCAGCGGCGGAGTTCGTCACAGGTGCGCCGCGCGATGGCCAGACGGTCGGTCAGGTGCTGCACTTCTTCCTGCCGCTGTTGCAGGAAGCTTTTGGCGCGGGCGACTTTCATGTCGGAATAGACCTGCGCCAGATCGCGGGTCTCTAGGCTCATCTGGGCTGCGAGTTGCAGCAATTCGGGTTCCAGATGTTGGAAATCGGGGTGTTGGCGCAGATGCTCCATCCGGGTGCGCATTGATTCGAATTCGGCTGACAAAGCGAACACTCCGGCGCGGTCGGCGGCATGGGCTTGGCGGTAGGCCTGCGCCACATCATCCATGCCGATGGCAAAGCTGCGGTGGCTGCGCTCCAGCCGCGCCATGCGGGTGTTAGCGGGCAGGTAGAAGGTCATCAGGACCAACAACAGGGTCAGGCCGAGTTGCAGCCACATGCCTGCGTTGGGCAGAGCCGTGCCGCCAAAGAACAAAGCGAATTGCGGCCAAGGCAGCAGGCCAAAGGCGGCGGCGAGGCTGGCCCCGATCAGCACCAAAGCCAGCACGACGATCAGGCCCTGCGCCTCAGTTTGCACCACGACGCGCGCCGCCTGCGCTGTCTCGCGCCAATTCACTGACATGATTACCCCACACATCCGCACAGCGGCTGGGCTTTGTCCCGCGCGCCTCTGGTCAATACCTTTCCGAATTATCGCAATTTTTGCAAACATTTTGCTTAAATCGCAGGGTGTTAGCGATCAAAGCTTCGGGCATAAGCTTGGTTGTGTCTGGATCGGAAACAGTGCTGCAATCTGTGCGGGAAATCGGCGCAGCTCAGGCAGAAAGCGCGGTATAGGCGAGCGCTGCGATCACCAATGCAGCGCAGAGAATCACCAACAGATGCGCCCAGCGGGGATGCAGGCCCGAGCGCCATGCTTCGCGCAGCCAATCTTGCAGCACATAGCCGTAGGTGAACAAAGTCATCGACCGGTTCATGCCGAGAAGGTCCGCGTCGGTGGGATGCCATGGCGCGAGCATCCAGAGCGTCAAAGCAATGCTGGTGATCACTTGCACCCAAGCCAGAATCCGATCATCCGAGCGCGCGTTCAGGCTGGCGATACCCGCGATGGCGATGGTGGCGGGTAGCAGGGTAATGGCAAGGGCGGGCAAGGGGTGCTCGACCAGTGCGATCAGCTGCGCGGCAAGGGTCAGCGGTTCGGTCATCTCACAGATTCGATGGGTCCGTCGGCGCGGCCATGGATGAATTGCTGAAGGTAGGGGTCGTCGGCTTGGTCCATGTCTGCCACCGGACCTGTCCAGCGGATCAGCCCATCATGCAGCATCGCCACGCGGTCGGCGATGGCGCGGACCGAGGACATGTCATGGGTGATGGTCATCGCGGTGGCACCCATTTCGGTGACAATCTCGCGGATCAGCGCGTTGATCACGCCGGACATGATCGGATCAAGCCCGGTGGTGGGTTCGTCAAAGAAGATGATCTCGGGTTCCGCTGCGATGGCGCGGGCGAGACCGACGCGTTTTTGCATGCCGCCGGACAGTTCGCCGGGGAATAGTTCTGCGACCTCGGGTTTCAGGCCGACGCGGCGGAGTTTTTCGATGGCAATGGCGCGGGCTTGGTCTTTGGGCAGTTTCATGGCGCCCCGCATCAGGCGGAAAGCAACGTTTTCCCAGACCCGTAGCGAGTCAAAGAGGGCACCGCCTTGGAACAACATACCAAAACGGGCAAGGAAGGCATCGCGATTTGCCTCGCGCACATCGGCGCCGTCCAGCGTGATGCGGCCCGAGTCGGGGGTGACAAGGCCGAGGATCGACTTCAGCAGCACGGATTTTCCAGTGCCGGAACCGCCGATGACCACCATGCTTTGCCCGCGCGGGATGGTCAGATTGACCCCGCGCAGAACGTGGTTTTTGCCGAAGGATTTGGCGACGCGCGAAAGCTCTATCATGATCCGAACATCAACGAGGTCAGTACGAAGTTGGCGGCGAGGATCAGGATCGAGGCGGTGGCGACGGCGTTCTTGGTGGCCGAGCCCACGCCCTGCGCGCCGCGACCGGAGTTCATGCCGTAATAGCAGCCGATCAGGGTGGCGATGAAGCCGAAGACAGCACCCTTGATCAATGAGGAGACCACATCGGGGGTTTGCAGGAAATCGACGGTGTTCTTGATGTAGCTGGCGCGGTTGAAGCCCAACTGCTCGGTCGAGACCAGAAAACCGCCCATGATGCCGATGATATCGCCGACGCCGACCAGCAGTGGCACGGTCAGAAACCCTGCCAAGACACGCGGAACGGTGAGGTATTTCATTGGGTTGGTGGAGAGGGTGGTGAGGGCGTCGATCTGCTCGGTCACCTTCATCGTCGCGATTTCAGCGGCGATGGAAGATGTGACGCGGGCGGCGATCATCAGGCCGACCAGCACCGGGCCAAGTTCGCGCACCATGCCGATGGCGACGATTTGCGGCACCACGGCCTCGGCGGAAAAGCGTTGACCGCCGGCGTAGATTTGCAGGGCGAGTGCCCCGCCCGTGAAGATCGCGGTGAGGCCAACGACGGGCAGGGAAAGCCAGCCGACCTGCATCAGGGCTGTGAAAAATTCACGGCGGTAGAAGGGGGGGCGGACGATATGCCATAGGGTCAGGGCCGCGTAGATCGCGATGCGGCCGATTGCGGCAAGGGCGTTGAAGGTGGCGCGGCCTAGGCTTGCCAGTGCCGAGGCGGGCAGGGCTAGAACGCTCACGCGGTGCCCTCGTAATAGCGCCGGATGTAGCGCGGGCTGAGGCTGGTCAGGATTTCATAGCCAATGGTGCCAGCGATATCGGCAAGCTCATCAACCGATTGATTGGGGCCGATGATGTCGAGAGAGCGGGGGATTTGCTGCAGGTGGCTGATATCGACGGTGATCAGATCCATCGAAACCCGGCCAATCAGCGGGCAGGGCGTGTCGCCATCCCAGAGCACGGCATTGTTCGACAGCGTGCGTGGCAGACCGTCAGCATAGCCCGCCGAAAGCGTGGCCACCACCGAGGGCGCTTCGGCGACCCAAGCGCAGGAATAGCCGACGGCCTCACCGGGAGCGACGTCGCGGGTCTGGATGATCGGCAGCGACAGGGTCACGGCGGGGCGGGCGGCCTCATAGGGGCGGCCGCCATACAGGCCGATGCCGGGGCGGGTCAGGTCGAAGTGGTATTTTGCGCCCAAGAGGATGCCGCCTGTGGCCGCGAGGGAGCGTGGCACGCCGGTACCGTTGGTCATCGCGAGGAAGGTGGCGAGTTGGGTTTCATTCAGCCCATGGTCGGGATCATCGGCGCAGGCGAGATGCGACATCAACAGTTCCGGGCCAGCTTCGAGCACGAAGGGGGCAATCGCCTCCCATTCGGGTTCCTCCATGCCGAGGCGGTTCATGCCGGTGTCCAGCTGCACGCCAAAGGCATGGCCGGGCAGCGATTCGAGGTGGCGGGTGACTTGATCGAGGCTGTTGAGCATCGGCGTCAGGTCGAGATCGCCGATCATATCGGTGTCGCCGCCCATATGACCCGACAGGATGCAGATTTGCGGACCTGGGCCGAGGACTTGCCTTAGGGTGGCGCCTTCTTCAGTGACGGCCACGAAAAAGCGGCGCGCACCGGCTTGGGCTAGGGCACGGGCGACCCGTGTGATGCCAAGCCCGTAGGCATCGGCTTTGACCACGGCAGCGGTCTGCACCCCCGAAGCGGAGGCTTTATCCAAGGCGCGCCAGTTGGCGGCGATGGCGTCGAGGTCGATGGAGAGGGTTGCTGTAGACATATCGTGGTTTTGACAGGGCCGCGCGCGGGGTCAAGGGGGAATTCGCGGGTGAGCGTGATAGGGGGGCGGCCTCGGGGGGCATCGAGCCCCCGCTCGACCGCTGCTGCCGCTGGGATTTTCTGGATAGCTGGCATCTGTGGAAGGTTTCGGAGCCCCCGGCGGGAGTATTTCAGAAAGAGCAACTTGGGAGGAAGGTGTGTTTGGGTCAGGTGCCGATGGCGCGGTCGAGATGGGTGTAGCCGCCGTCGACGAACAACCATTGCCCGGTGGTATGGGCGGAGCGGGGCGAGAGGGCGAAGACGGTGGTGGCGGCGATCTCGCGCGCCTCGGTCATGCGTTGGCCCAACGGAATGCGCGCGGTGATGCTGGCTTTTTGCGCGGCGGGGTCGGGGAAGCTTTGCAACCATGCCTCATACATCGGGGTCAGCACTTCGGCGGGGATCACCGCGTTCACGCGCACGCCCCAAGGGGCCAGGGCTGCGGCCCATTCGCGGGTCAGACCCAGTTGTGCGGCTTTGGCGGCGACATAGGCCGAGGTGCTGCCTTGACCTGTCACCGCCGTTTTGGAGGCGATGTTGACGATCGCCCCGCAGCTGGCCTTGAGGTCGGATTGCAGCAGATGGGCGAGGGTGTAGTAGTGCAACAGGTTTTGGTCGAGCGAGGCGCGGAAGGCCGCGGGTGGGGTGTCAAGATCAAGATTGTCGTTGGTGCCCGCGTTGTTCACCAAGCCGTAGATCTGGCCCCATTGGTTTTGCGCTTTAGCCACTGCGCGGCGACAGTCTTCATCGCGAGAGAGGTCAGCTTGTAGCCAGCCAGATTTGGGGCTGAGGGCTTTGAGTTGGTTCAGGAAGGCTTCGGGCGGGGCACGTCGGGCGAAGATGACTGGGATGGCGCCTTCTTCGGCGAGGGTTTGGCTGATAGCGGCGCCGATGCCTGCCCCGCCGCCGGTGACGATCACCACTTTGTCTTTGAGCCCCAGATCCATTGCTGCCTCGCTGCCTGATGTGTTGCGACATGCTGACCGTTGCAAGCTGGCTTGCCAAGGGGCAACGCTGTTCGTTCGGGTTTTGGACTTGGTCAGGCTTGGGCAACAGGAAACTGCCTATGACACCGCAAGCCTGACCGCGTGGCGATAGCGAGCAGGGGCAGGGAGTGTTGCTGCGGCGAGATATGGCTGACGCGGCGGCGGCACTGGATGTGCGGGAACAAGGTCAGAGCGTTGTCCCCGCGCCTGTCGATGCACTGGGCGAAAACGCCTGTGCGGCGCGGGGTGCTGTGGAAGGCCGCGACGGGGACCCCGCGCCCCGGTTCTCGACCCGGGGGCGAGAAAGACCAAAACCGGATACATCGGGGCCTTGGCCCGCGATGGCCGACCTTGGGGTGGCACGGCACCGCCGGGCGTGGTCTTTACCTATGTCCCCGGGCGGGGCGGGCAGCATGCCGAACGGATATTGCAGGGCTTCGGCGGCATCCTGCAGGTTGATGGCTATGCCGCCTACAAAGCCTGATCGCGCCCGACGGGACCGGTCCCGGCATCCAACGTGCTCATTGCTGGGCGCAGGCGCGCCGCAAGCTGATCGAGATCACCCGCACCGGGCCCGCGCCGATTGCAGAGGAAGGTGTGGCGCTCATCCGTGATCTCTATGCCATCGAGGCCGACATCCGCGGCAGCGACCCCGCCGCCAGACTGGCCATACGGGAGCAACGCTTTACGCCGATCTTCGCCCGCATCGATGACTGGTTGATCCACCACTGCGCCCGCGCCTCTGCGAAATCGTCCCTCGGCGAGGCGCTCACTTACATCGCCAAATACTGCGGCGGTCTTGGTCGCTTCTTGACAGATGGCCGCGTCGAGATTGACAACAACACCGTCAAACGCACCATCCGCCCCATTGCCCTCAACCGGAAGAACGCCATCTTCGCGGGTCATGATGCTGGCGCCGAAAACTGGGCCGTCATCGCCTCGTTGATCTAAACCAGCAAAATGAACAACGTCGATCCTCACGCTTGGCTGGCGGCAAGGCGCATCGCCATCGTGCAGGGCCACAAACAGAGCCATTTCAAAGACCTGCTTCCGTGGAACTTCCCCGTCACGGTGTGATCGGGACACCGCTTACTGTTGGCCTATCTTGTCGGAGATGTTCCGGCGGGGTTGGCGGCATTGTGGGAGCTGTTTCACGAAGGTCGGCTCGTCATTGATCAATTGATGTTGGGGCATCGCCGGAAGGCGCGGTCTTGCTAGCGCTGTTTTCGCTGTCGAGGGGGAAGCATCGCGCTCTGGGGCGGGCGCGGCGTTGATGGTGCTGCGCCCCGATACGGCGCTGCGGTTGCGCGAGGATGACAGCCAATTGGAGGTTGCGGGGGCGGCGCTAGTGCGGGCGGATGTCGGCATTGCGATGGGGCTGCGGGCAATGAGGTGGCATTGTCGTCCGCCGATGTGGCGCTGCTGTCCGCCGATGTGGCACGGCTGGCGCTGGCGCGGGTGATCAAGCAGAGCCTTGGCTTGGCGCTTGCTGCTATGGCGGTGCTGAACGGGCGGCGCTTGCTGCGCGATCCGATCCCGGGTGGGGCGATCTTGAACCGGGGGCGGTCTCGGCCCCCATCGAGGGGGCGCTCGACCGCGCTGCCGGGGGATGGGGTGTTGAGCGGGGCGGATGGCGCTGGCCTGCGCCTCCGGCGGGGATATTTGCGCCAATGTGAATGGCAGGGGCTCGGCACTGTGTCAGGCTGTGCGGTGGGCTGGCGACCCTAGAATCCCACGTCGTCGCCGGGGCCGGAGCCTTGCCATTGTTTGGCGAGGTTGCCAAAGCGGGTGAAGCGGCCCTCAAACGACAGCTCGACATGGCCGATCGGGCCGTGACGTTGCTTGCCAATGATCACTTCAGCCTTGCCACGCACGCTTTCCATGGTGACCTGCCATTGCGCCATTTTTTCCAGCTCGTGATCGCCGGGCTTTTCGCGTTCTTTATAATATTCATCGCGGTAGACGAACATCACCACATCGGCGTCTTGCTCAATCGAGCCGGATTCGCGCAGGTCTGACAGTTGCGGGCGTTTGTCTTCGCGGGATTCCACCTGACGGGAGAGCTGCGACAGCGCGATCACCGGGATGTTGAGTTCTTTGGCGATAGCCTTCAGACCTTGGGTGATTTCCGAGACTTCCTGTACCCGGTTGTCGCCTTTGCCGGTACCTTTCAGCAGCTGCAAATAGTCGATGATCAGCACATCGAGGCCATGCGTGCGTTTGAGGCGGCGCGCGCGGGCGGCGACTTGGCTGATTGGCAGCGCGGGGGTGTCGTCGATGTAGAGCGGGCAGGATTCCAAGGATTTTGCGGCTTCGACGAATTTGCGGAATTCATGTTCCTGCATGTCGCCGCGGCGGATTTGCTCGGAGGGGACTTCGGAGGCTTCGGACAGGATACGGGCGGCGAGTTGCTCCGAACTCATCTCAAGGCTGAAGAAGCCGACGACGCCGCCCTCAACCGCGCCCTCGTGGCCGTCATGGGTGCGGCCGCGTTTGTAGGCTTTGGCGATGTTGAAGGCGATGTTGGTGGCGAGCGAGGTTTTGCCCATCGACGGGCGTCCTGCGAGGATCAGCAGGTCAGAGGCGTGCAGACCGCCGAGTTTTTTATCGAGGTCAATCAGGCCGGTGGAAATCCCGGCCAGACCGCCGCCGCGCTGATAGGCGGCATTGGCGACGTTGACGGCTTCGGTCACGGCTTTCAGGAAGGACTGGAAGCCACGCTCGGCGACACCTTGCTCGCCGAGTTTATAAAGCCGCTGCTCGGCCTCGATGATCTGGTCTTTCGGTTCGGAGTCGATTTCAACCTTGGCGGCTTTGGCGGTCAGATCGCGGCCCAAGGCCATCAGTTCACGGCGCACGGCGAGATCGTAGATCATCTGGGCATAATCGCGCGCGGCGTAGGAGGAAATCGCGGCCCCGGCGAGGCGGACGAGGTAGGAGGGGCCGCCGAGTTCTTTCAGGCCTTCGTCGTCCTCGAAATAGATTTTCAGGGTGACGGGGGAGACGAGGGCGTTTTTCTGGATGCGGGCAGCGCTGCGTTCAAAGATGCGCTGATGCACCGGGTCAAAGAAATGCTCGGGCTTCACAAGGGAAGCAATGCGGTCATAGACATCGTTATTTGTAAGGATCGCGCCCAGCAGTTGCTGCTCGGCCTCGATGTTATGCGGCAGCGCCTCGGTTTCCGGGGCGGCGGCAAGGGCAGGTGGCATCGGGCGGAGGGTGGCAAGTTCGTTCATAGGCTGCCTCGTGTTCTGACCCAGACGTACCGGGCAAGGGGGCGTTATTGCCCCAAATTGGCCCGCCGCGATAGCAGGCATATCTCTGTAGATAAGTCAGCGTTGAGTCGTGGTCATCGGCAGGATACTACCACATCTTGCGGGGGATGGGGGTGCAATCCACCAAGAACCGCAGCTTTGGGCGGAGTTATTCACAATACGCCCACAGAGTCGCCCCCGGAAAATCTGGGCGCTATTTTGCGGCGCGGGCGGCTTGCCAAGCGCGGGGATCGTGCAGGAAGCTCTCGACTTCTGCCAAGGTCTTGGCGTCGAAACTGCCTTGAGCGCGGGCTTCAGTGAGCACGTCCCACCAAGTGCAGAGGTGGTGCAGGGCTACGCCGTGATCGGCGAGGCGCTGGGTGGTTTCCGGAAAAATGCCGTAGTAGAAAATCACCGCCGTATGGGCGCAGGTGGCACCGGTTTCGCGGATGGCATCGACGAAGGACAGCTTAGAGCCGCCGTCTGTGGTCAGATCTTCCACCAGCAGCACGCGCTGGCCCTCGGTCATCACCCCTTCGATGCGGGCGTTGCGACCGTAGCCTTTGGGCTTTTTGCGGACATAGGTCATTGGCAGGGCAAGGCGTTCGGCGACCCAAGCGCCGAATGGGATGCCTGCGGTTTCACCGCCTGCGATGTTGTCGAAGGCCTCAAAGCCTGCGTCGCGCATCACGGTGACGGTCAGGAAATCCATCAAGGTGGCGCGGATGCGCGGGTAAGAGATCAGCTTGCGGCAGTCGATATAGGTCGGGCTGGGCAGACCGCTCGCCAGAGTGAACGGGGTTTCGGCGTTGAAATGTACCGCTTTGATTTCCAGCAGTGCGCGGGCGGTGAGGCGGGCGATTTCGGACGCAGGGGGGAAGCTGGTCGGGATCATGGCGGTTCCTTTATGTGCTTTCATCTTGGCGAAAATACTCCCCGCGGAGCGTTCTGCGGCGGCTGCGGGAACCTCCGGCGGAAGTATTTAGACCAATGTGAAATTGGGCAGACTTCAGGCTTCGACGTGCCAATGCACGGGGAAGCCGGGGTTGAAGACGGTGACGGGGCCAGCTTCGGTGAGGATTTTCTCGGGGAAGCTTTGCGGCTGTTCATGTTTGACGAGGGTGAGTTTCGTCTCATTGACGGGTAGGTGGTAGAAGGCGGGGCCGTTGAGGCTTGCGAAGGATTCGAGATGGTGCAGGGCGGCTTCTTCTTCAAACACATGCGCCAAGAGTGGCATGGTGTTGGTGGCGGTGAAGCAACCCGCACAGCCGCAGGCGTGTTCTTTCAGCGCGTCCACATGGGGGGCCGAGTCGGTGCCTAAGAGGAAGCGGGCTTCGCCAGAGGTGGCGGCAGCGCGCAAAGCGAGGCGGTGTTTTTCGCGTTTGGCGACGGGCAGGCAATAGTAATGCGGCTTGATGCCCCCGGCGAGGATATGGTTGCGGTTGATGATCAGGTGATGCGTGGTGATGGTGGCGGCCAAATCATCGCCGCCCGCGCGGGCGTAAGCCACGCCTTCCTCGGTGGTGATATGCTCCATCACCACGCGCAGGCCGGGGATGCGGCGACGCAGGGGATCGAGGATGGTGTCGATGAACACAGCCTCGCGGTCGAAGATATCGACGGAGGGGTCGGTGACTTCGCCATGCAGGCAGAGCGGCAGGCCGATCTCGGCCATTTTCTCTAACACGGCTTGGACTTTGCTGAAATCAACCACGCCGGAATGGGAATTGGTGGTGGCGCCTGCGGGATAGAGTTTCACGGCTTTCACTAGCCCCGAGGCGGCAGCGGCGGCGACATCGGCAGGTTCGGTGGATTCGGTGAGATACAGCGTCATCAGGGGTTGGAACTGGGAACCCGTCGGAAGCGCCGCCATGATCCGCGCGCGGTAGGCCTGTGCTTGCGCGCCCGTCACCACCGGCGGCACCAGATTGGGCATGATCAAAGCGCGGGCGAAATGCCGAGCGGTTTCGGGCAGCACGCCTTTCAGCATCGCGCCATCGCGCAGATGCAGGTGCCAGTCATCGGGGCGGCGGAGGGTGAGGCTTTGTGTCATGGCCACGGAGATAGCGCAGGCCCCGGTGATTCTCTAGGGGGGGAAGTGGCGCAGGGTTGCGACATCTGGCTGTGTTCTTTCGCGGCTATACCGCCTGCGCAGGGAGGCGCGGAGCGAAAGTCCTTGCTGCGACGCGGCATCAAGCTACATGCTTGAGGCAACTGGTGCAGGAGAACACGATGAAGCTGATGACTCCGTTTGATTTTTTGGCCCCGGCGCTGGAGGCGAGCCAGATCATGGCGGAATCGCAGATGGTGATCGGGATGCGCTTGGCAGGCATGGCGGGGTTGTGGCCGATGGCGAAATCTGAAACCGAGCGGATGCTGGCGGAAAAGCTGTCGGCGGGGATGGATTCGGCACATGCCGCGTTGAGCGCTGGCATGGCGGGCGGTAACATTTCCGAGATGGCGATGGCGGCGATGAAGCCGGTGCGGGCGAAAACCAGCGCCAATGCCAAGCGGTTGCAGCGCAAGGTGACGGGCGGTTAAGATCAGCCTGCGAACGGGGGGATTTCTATGAAGTTGGCGTGGGCTGTGTGTTTGTTGGCGCTTACGGCTTTGCCTGCTGTGGCGCAGGATGTTGATTGCGCCAATGCTGAGGTGCAGGTTGAGATGACCTATTGCGCCGAACAAGATTGGCTGGCCGCTGATGCGGATTTGAACGCGGCTTACGGTGTTGCGCGCAAGCTGATGCAGGGCATTGATGCAGACCTTGAGGCCTCACAGCGCGGGGCTGCGGATTATTTGCGCGATGGCCAGCGAGCTTGGGTGACGTTCCGCGATGCCACTTGCGCTGCTGAGGGTTACACCATGCACGGCGGATCGGCGGAGCCGATGGTGATCTATGGCTGCCGCGCGCGCCTGACCGCGCAGCGCACCGCCGATCTTGAGGCGATGGCTGAGGAATACTGAGATTAAGCGGAAGGACTTCTGCGGCGCGTAGACCCCTAGCGCCGCAGTGTTTTGCTTACGCCTCAGCCCCCGCCATCCGCTCCGTCAATTTTGCCAGCCGCCGCGCGAAGCTGGGTGCGCGCAAGCGGTGGGTGACCGAGCGGCAGACCATGATCGCCAGCCTGTTGCGTCCGGTGTTTTCAGCTTTGGCGAGGATGGCGCGCAGATAGGGCGAGTAGTGCCGCCGCGCCCGCCACAGCACCGCGAAGCTTTGCACGCTCAGGGTGCCTGCCATCGCTTGATCAACCAGAGCGGGTAGGATGCCGCTGCCGATCAGCGCGGGTTCCAGCGTGTCGCCCATATGCCGGGCCGACAACCGGGTGATATAGGGCGCGCGGAACAGGCTGGCATGCATCGCCTCGGCGGCGATGGTGGGGTCGTGGATCACCACGGCTGTTCCCGCACCTTCCAACATGTCGGGCGCATAGCCATAGCGCGAGGTGAAATCGAGCCTGCGGGCGGCAAGATCGCGCCGGTCCCAGCGCGACTGCGCCGGTTCCAGCGTGGCGCGCGGGTTGAGCGCCAGCACTTGTGCGCCGGGTGCCGTCACTGCAAAGGCGCAGGCGGCATAGCCTGCCATGCCCGCGCCGTAGAACAGCACCTGATCGAAATCTTCAAAAAACGCGTCATCGACCTGACGGTCAAAGAAGCCATAGACCGCCGGATCGCGAAACCAAGTGTCGCCATCCGAGATGATCGTCAGTACCGACCAGCCATGCGCGCGGGCCAAACCATCGGCCAAAGGCATCTGATCGGGGCGGGCCAATACTGCACCAATCGTCTCAAAGCTGACCAGCAGGGTGGTGCCTTCATCGGCGAAATAGGCCCAATGTGCATCGCCCACGCTGTGGAAATAGCCCGAATCCTCGGTCGCCTTTTCCATCCGCTGCTCCCATGCGTCGCGGTCGGGCAGGGTGTCGGTGGGCTGTGGCAATTCGGCAATTTCGGCAAAATCGGTCATTTTACATCCAGTCGAACGCTTTACAGGGGAACACAAGGCATTTGAACATAATCTTCCTAATGGTACATTAGATCAAGTAAAGATCAGGCCAAGTTAGCATAGGCTTCGTGAACACTGAATTAAGACTGTTTCACTGTGGCACGCTTCATGACGGCTTGCGCGTGCGGCAGCACGTGACGCGCTCGTTCTGGTTGCAAAACCTGCGATGGCGGTGTCATCAGGAGTCGGCCAAACAGCGCCCGCCACGGCTCTTGCTGCATCAAGGTAGCGAAACGCGACTGCCGCCACAGCAGGGCTTGGCGATGCAGCGGGCCGAGGATTCGGTCGGCCATCAACTCGGCCCGCAACGGGGCAGTGTTCAGATTCAGGATCGAGCGGTCTTCAACTGCACTGAAATTGCGCTCGACCCAATAACTCATGTCAAACCCCGAGGCGTCGCGGTTGGCGCGGCCGCGGTCGGCCTTGACCAGATAGTTCTGCATCGACCCCAGCGCGTAATGGTTCAACTGCACCAGTTGGTAGTTGTCGCGTGTGTAGTCCGAGAAAATCCGCGCCTGCGGAAAGTCCGCGGGCAGCGGGCGGCCCGAGCCGTCAAACCAGCGGGCTTGGCCTGCGCGTGTCGGGTCGGGGCTGCGCGGGCGATGCACGCCAAGTTTGCGATAGGTGCCGTCATTGCGAAACAGGGTTTTGAACAACTGCGCGCGCCATGGCCATGCAAAGCTGGCGGGGGCGGCATGGGTGAAGGTTTCGGTGATGGGCTGATCGGTGATCTCGATCACCCCCGCATTGCCAAACATCCGCCATGTCAGCGGAATCGCAGTGGCCTCGGGCAGGGCGGCCAGTAGCGCCGAAAGGCTGCGGTCGCCAACATGGATATTCACAAACTCATCAATGTCGCAAAACAGCAGCCAATCGGCATTTGCAGCCAGAGGGTGTTTGTCCGCCGCCTTCAGCATCGCCCATTGCGGGCCTTCGGCGTGGGGGCCGTCATTGCGGATATGAGTGAGCCAGCCCATGGCTGAGAGACGGTCGAGCATCACATCGGTGCCATCGGCGCAATCATTGGAATAAACGAGAAAATCCGTAAAGCCGCAGGCGCGGTGATGCGCCAGCCATTCGATCAGGAACGCGCCTTCGTTTTTCACTCCAAGCAGGGCGGTGGCGCGCATTCTGATCCTTTGGGGCAGCGGGGCGGCAGGTGCCTCCGGCTAACCGCAATGCCAATGCATTGCGGTCTGGATATTTGAGCGCAGAGGATGACCAAAGGAAAGGGGCAACTTGACGCTCGTGCGTAGCGGCGGCAAGCATGGCGCAGATTTGGGGGGATTTCGATGCTGTCACACCTGCGGATATTTGAGCCTCATCCGGGAATATTGGCGTTTTACGATGGTCGGGTGGCGGGGCACCGCTTTGCGGACGCGCCGAACTGGGTGGACGATGGCGCGTTGTCACTGGGCATCGCCTCTTACGCGTTGATCGCGGGGACGCAGGCGATTGTCTATGACAGCCATGTCTCGGTGCCGCATGGGCGATTTATTCGGGATACGTTAACGCAGCGCGGGGTGACGGATATCCGAGTGGTGCTGTCGCATTACCATCTGGATCATGTCGCGGGGACCGAAGCGTTTGCGGGCTGTCAGGTGATCGCCAATGCCCGCACTCTGGCACATCTGACGGAGAGGAAGGCGGCGATCGAGGCGGGCACCGATCACGGCCTGCCCGCAATCAAGCCGTTGATCCTGCCGGATGTGGTGTTTGAGCGGTATATGAGCCTTGACCTCGGTGGAGAGCGCATCGAATTGATTGAAGCCAATATCCACTCGGATGATGCGACGGTGCTTTGGTTGCCAGAACGGCGGATATTGTTGGCAGGCGATACGGTCGAGGATTGCGTGACCTATGTTGGCGCGCCCGAGGATTTCGACATTCACCTCGCCGATTTGGCCCGGTTGCAGGCACTTGGAGCAGATTGGGTGCTGCCCAATCATGGCGCGGCGGAGGTGATCGCGGCGGGCGGCTATGGGCCGGGGCTACTGCCGGCCACGTCGGATTATATCCGGCATCTGCAGAACGATGATCCGCGCCCGATGGCGGAGATCATAGCCCCTTGGCTCCACAATGGCACGCTGCGCTACTTTGAACCCTATGAGGTGGTGCACGACCAAAACCGTGCGCGGGTCCAGGCGATGGCCAAGGCTTGATCTGGGGAACCAAAGCCGCCACGCGGCGTTACCGCAAGTAAGACTGCCAATGCCGTGCTAAACGAGGCAGGTGCGACAGTTGGCACAGGAGAGCGATCTGGGAGGACTGCTAGCCGATAACACGTTGAAACCCTGCCAATTTGGCCTGTGGTTTAGCCGCTGTTATCGCATATCACCGCCCATCCTGTGCTTTGATGCCACAGCGGCGACCCGGTTCGGAATCAGTTTTGACCCTTGGCCGCCCCGCGATTTTGAAAGGACGACCGATGAGAAGAATGCTTGGAACCACCACGGCGCTGTCGATGGCGATGTTCAACGTACAGCCTTGGCCCCTGATGGCGCAAACGCTGACCGACAGCGGCGCTGTGGTGGCGGTGGATGGCACGGTTTTGTGCGAACCGACCGCAGATGCGGCTTGCGATCCGGCGGCATTTGTCGATCAAGCCAATGCGATCGCGGCGCGGATTGCGGAAGATGCGGCCAAAGCTGCGGCAGCGGCTCAGGCCGAAGCTGAAGCTGCCGCCGCTGCGCAGGCAGACGCTGCCGCGAAAGCCCAAGCAGACGCCGCCGCACAGGCTGAAGCCGACGCGAAAGCCACTGCCGACGCAGAAGCTGCTGCGCAGGCCGATGCTGACGCAAAAGCGCAAGCTGATGCAGAGGCTGCGGCTCAGGCCGATGCGGCCGCACAGGCTGACGCCGATGCGAAGGCTGCCGCTGATGCTGCCGCACAAGCCGAGGCTGATGCGAAAGCCGCTGCCGATGCGGACGCTGCGGCGCAGACTGATGCTGACGCGAAAGCTGCCGCTGATGCTGCCGCACAAGCCGAGGCTGAAGCGAAAGCCGCCGTCGACGCGGACGCTGCGGCTCAGACTGATGCGGATGCGAAAGCCGCTGTTGACGCTGCCGCCGCCGAAGCAGACGCGAAAGCCGCAGCCGATGCAGAAGCCGCAGCACAAGCTGATGCCAATGCCAAAGCCGCTGCTGATGCCGCTGTGGCTGCCCAGACCGAGGCTGATGCGAAAGCCGCCACCGATGCGGATGCAGCCGCTCAAGCTGACGTAGATGCAAAAGCTGCCACGGATGCAGATCCTTCCGTGGCGGCGGATGCTGCTGCAAAGGCCGAATTGAAAGCCAAAATAAAAGCCAAAGTGAAAGCCAAGAAGGCGAAAGAAAAAGCTGACGCTGAAGCGGCTGCCGAAACCGCCCCGGCGGATCAAGCAACTGAAGCGGCACCCGCTGATGACCCCAACGCCGTGCCGATGGATACGACGACCGAAGCAGCGCCTGCTGACCCAGCGACCGACGAAGCGGCACCTGCGGATGCCACCACCGAAGCCACTCCGGCCGAGGGTGCGGACCCTGCTGCAGTTGATGCAACCGCAACGGATGCGCCCGTCTTGCTTCCTGCCACTGTGACCGATCCGACAACCGGGGAAACCCTTGTGGTTGATCCCGCCACTGGTGCCGCACTGACCGAAGAAGAAGCCGCAGCCCAAGCCGCCGCACAGGAAAAATCCCTTGCCGAAGCGCAAAAGGAAATCGCGGTTGAGGCGGACGGCAGCGTGGTTGACCCCTCGGCTGGCCTGAAAACGTCACCACCGGTGATGAACCCTGACACCCCGCCGATTGACGTGCCCGTTGCGTCCGAAGCTGAGGTTGAAACCCTGACCAACCTGTTGGCGCAGCCAGAAGGCGTTGATCCGGCCACGTTGGGGGCCGCTGCGGCTTTGGCAACGGCTACACCTGCCGTGGAGGGTGAAAAGCCCGCCGATCAGGCGCCTTCAGCAGATGCGGTCGCGACCGTGACCGAAATGCTGACCAATGACAGCGTGCGCTCCTCGACGCAGGAATTTGCGGCGGCCCCAGTGATGTTGGGCAGCGACAAGAAGAAAAAGAGCGGCCTGTCGGATCTGGAAAAAGTCGGTCTGGTGGCGTTGGGCGCTTTGGTGGTTGGCGCGATCATCAAGGACAACAACAAGGATCGCCGTGGGCGTGAAGGCTCGCAAGTGGTCTCGAATACTGGTGACCGCGTTGTCGTGCTGAAGCCCGATGGCACCTATCAGGTCTACAAAGACGATGATGCCGTGCTGCGTCAGCCGGGCTCGAACGTGCGGACCGAGACCTACCGCGATGGCTCGACCCGCTCTATCGTCGAGCGCGCTGACGGCACCCAGATCGTGACGATCCGCGATGCCTCGGGCCGGGTGCTGCGCCGTGCGCAATATGACGAGCGCGGTCGCGAATTGGTGCTGATCGACGATCTTGAGCCGGAACAAGTGGTGATCGTGCGCGATCTGCCGAAGCCGCGCGAAAATCGGGTGGTGATCTCGACGTCGGACAATGACTATGCGCTGAAAGCGGCGCTGGCGGCGAAGGATATCGAGAAGATCGGCCGCACCTTCAGCCTGCGTCAGATCCGTGAGATCCCGCAGGTGCGTTGGCTGGCCGCGACGATTGATGTTGATAACGTCAACTTCGAGTCGGGATCTTCGGCGATCACGGAGGATGAAGCCTCGGATCTGGCGGATCTCGGCAGCCTGATGCAGGAAATGCTGGATAAAAACCCCGGCGAGATTTTTCTGATCGAAGGCCATACCGATGCGACGGGCAAGGCTGCGATGAACCTTGCTTTGTCTGATCGTCGTGCAGAATCGGTGGCGCTGGCCCTGAGCGAGTATTTCGACATTCCGCCGGAAAACATGGTCATCCAAGGTTACGGTGAGACGGAACTTCGGATCGACACCCAGAGCGATGAAAAGCGCAACCGTCGCGTGGCGGTGCGGATCATCACGCCGCTGCTGAAGGTCGGCAAGTAAGCATCAAATGGTGCGGAAGGCTCCGGGGGAAACCTCGGGGCCTTTTTCGTTTTGGCGGTGGTGGTGCTGCGGAGTTTGCGGCAAGTTGGCGGAAAAGGAGCCCCAGCATGAGCCATGATCTGATCCCCGAAGCCGCCCTCGCTTGGGCGCGTGCGGGCAAAGCTGCCGCGCTGGCGACGGTGGTGGAAACCTGGGGCTCGGCGCCGCGCCGGGCGGGCAGTCAGATGGCAGTGTCAGCGTTGGGTGAGATGGCGGGCTCGGTCTCGGGCGGCTGTGTCGAGGGTGCGGTGGTGCTGGAAGCGATGGAGGCGATTGCTGCCGGGGTGCCGCGACTGCTGAGCTATGGAGTGGCGGATGAGACGGCGTTCTCGGCGGGACTGGCCTGTGGCGGGACGATCCGGGTGCTGGTGGAGCCTGTGGCTCCGATGCTGGGTTTGCTGGAGGAGATGGTGTCAGCGCGCGCGGCGCGGCGGGCGGTGAGCTATGTGGTGGATTTGGCGGATTGGAGCCGCAGGCTGGTTGAGCTTGGGCAGGATGCTGCGGTGGATCTGCGCTTGCAGGCCGACAAAGCGGGGGTGGAGGAGGGGCGGTTCATTCTGCCGTGCAACCCTCCGCTGCGGCTGATCGTGGTGGGGGCGGTGCATGTGGCCCAAGCTTTGGTCGCGATGGCGCGGTCGGCGGGGTATGATCCGATCTTGGTGGACCCGCGTGAGAGTTTCGCGGCTGCGGCACGGTTTCCGGGCGAGGTGATTCTGGATGCGTGGCCGGATGAGGCGCTGGCGGGGTTGGGGTTGGACGGGCGGACGGCGGTGGTGACGCTGACCCATGATCCGAAGCTGGACGATCCGGCGATTATGGTGGCGTTGCGGTCGGGGTGTTTTTATCTGGGGTGTTTGGGCTCAAGAAAGACCCATGCTGCGCGGGTGGAACGGTTGCGGGCGGCGGGGTTTTCGGAAAGCGAGATCGGGCGGATACATGCCCCGGTGGGGCTGGCGATTGGGGCGCAGGGGCCGGGGGAGATTGCGGTGTCTATTCTGGCTGAGGTGACGGCGGTTTTGCGGGGGGTATAGGGTGGTCCCAACTCGGGACCATATTTTATTGATGTTTAATCAAAGAGTTATGGGTCTCGTTTAAGGAATTTTTAACCTTTGGCGGCTCAGGCGCTGCGGCGGAAGGTGGCGGGGGCGACCTTGAGGTGTTTTTTGAAAATCCGCCCGAACGCGGCCTCAGAGCCATAGCCGACGGATTCTGCGATCTTGATGATCGGGTCGTTGGTGGTGCGCAACTGATCGGCGGCGATTTGCATCCGCCAATAGGCGAAATAGGCCATCGGGGTCATCCCCATCAGCCTGAGAAACCGCGCGGCAAACGAAGTGCGCGACAGGCCCGCCAGATTTGCCAAACTCTGCACCGTCCAGTTGGTCGCCGGGGCTTTGTGCAGGCTGTGCAGCACGCGGGCGATTTTGGCATCGCGGAAAGCGGACAGAATCGGCTGCTCGGCCTCGGTGGTGTTGAGATAGGTGCGCAGGGCCTGGGCGAAAATGATTTCGGACATCTTGAAGGCAATCAGATCGCCGCCCAGCTGGTTCTTCCCGGCCTCGGTGCCGATCAGGCGCAGGGTGCTTTCCATCCAACTGCCAGAGGACTCGCCGTAGTTTCGGATGTGAAGATAGCTGGGCAGGGCGTCGATCAACGGGTGTGCTATGTCGCGGGCAAAGGAAAAGTGCCCGCAGACCAGTTGGGTTTCGTGATTGGTGCCGACTTCACCGATCACCAGAGCGCCGCTGCCATCAAAGCCCGAGTCGGTCACCACTTGCTCGACGAGAATGGCCGCATTCTCGGTGCTGGGATCGCAAAACAAGACATGGCTGGCCCCCTTGGTGATGATCAGCAAATCGCCCTGTTCCAGCAAAATCGGCTCGGCTTGGGCGGCGATGCGCACAAAGCAGCGGCCCTTATGGGCAAAGTGGAACCGCGCGACATCGGGGTAGGCCGGCACTTTGACGCTCCACGGGGAAGTGAACGAGGTGCGGAAATACAGCGTTCCGCGCAGCTTCAGGCGGGACAGAATATCACTGAGCAGATCCATGCGGGCCTCCGATTTTCGGCAATTTACCATAACGCCGCAGGATAGCTAGATTATTGTACGATAGATCATAAAATGCGGATTATGGATCATTAATCGTGCAAATAACTTATCGTATGACTGTGGTGTGGCGGCGTTTGAGCCAACACGGATATGAACAAGGAGACTGCACATGTTTATCAAGAACGCGCTGTTGGCGCTTGGCATTGTCGCTCTACAGAGCAGCATCGCTGCGGCGCAGACCCCGGCTGATCTGAACGATCTGGAAATCGCGCATGTGGCCTATACCGCCGACAGCATCGACATTCGCTACGCGCATCTTGCACTGGCGATTTCCAGAAACCCCGAGATCCAGCAATTCGCCGAAACCATGATCCGCGACCATACGGCGGTGAATGATCAGGCATTGGCGCTGCTGGCCAAGCTGAAGGCGCAGCCGCAGGACAATTTCCTCAGCCAGAGCCTGCAAAGCGGGGCCGAGGCGAAGATCAGCGAAATGGCGGCGTTGCGCGGCGCGGCGTTTGACAAAAGCTATGCCGAGAACGAGTTGAGCTACCACAAGGCGGTGATTGATCTGGTGGCGAATTCCTTCATCCCGAACATCGAAAACGCCGATGTGAAGGCGCTGTTCGAGGCCGGGCTTGGCATCTTCAAAGAGCATGAAGCCCATGCAGAGATGATGGTGAAAGGTCTGAAGTGATGCACACCCTCAACAGACGCGCGGTTTTGTCTTATTCTGTGGCGGCGCTTGCTGTCACGGGGGCCGCTCCACTGTTCGGCCATGTCAAACCGGATGGCACCACAGAGCATCATGTCAGCATCAAGGATATGAAGTTTGACCCGCCGACGATGGAGCTGAAGGTGGGCGACAGCGTGTCCTGGAAGAACCTCGATTTGGTCAACCATACTGCGACTTCGGCCAAGGCTGGTTGGAGTACCGGGGTGCTGAAGAAGGGGGATGCCGAGTCGCTGGTGATCACGGCCGAGATGGCGGGGGCGTATGCGTGCAAATACCATCCGCAGATGAAGGGCATGTTGGTGATTGTTAGCTAGGCCTGCGGCTGTCGGTTTGTCGGCACAGCAAGCGGGGTGCGCCGGTGTGGTGCGCCCCGCGAGGGTTTTGGTTAGCGGGCCGGGCTGCTTTAGCGATCATTCATGCCTTTGCCCTCAAGGATGCGGGGCGTGTGTTTGGTGATCCGCGCGGTTTTGGTGGCGGATGCCTTTGGTTGGTTGAATTGCAAGAGATAGCCGCGTCTGCGCCCCGGTGTCAGGGCGTCGAAGGCGAGGGCTAGATCGGGGTTTTCGTCGAGGGCGGTGATCAGTTCTTCGGGATAGGGCAGATCATCCTTGGCGAAGGTGACTTTCTCGCCGGATTTCTCTAGCGCGATGGCGGCCTCGGTATAGGCGGTCAGGGTTGGGGTGGCTTCGGTGATCTGGGCCAGCGTGGTGAATTTTGCCATCCGCACGGCACGCGAGTTTTCGCCGGGGGGCATGAGGATGGCTTCGGGGTCGGGCAGCAAGACGCCTTTAAAATATCCCAGCACGCAGGCGTCTTTGAAGCCCCAGAGGGTGGCGACATTGCCGCCTTCAAAGCAATAACACGGGCCGCGCCATTTGAAGATTTCGGTCAGGCCGCAGTTGAGCAGGATGGCGCGCAGCGCGCGCAACTCGGCTTGCCAGATTGGGGCGTCTTCGAAGAACGCCTCTGTTTTGGGGTCGGGGTGGGTCATCGCCTGCGCCTTTGCATCGGATCGCATAGGGGTAGCGCAGGCGATGGTGTCTGTCTACGGCGCGTCAGGCGAGGGTGGCTTGCAGCGCGTTCAGGATGCTGGTCCAGCCGCGCGCGTGTCCGTCTCGGCTGTCCTCGGACTTAAAGCGCAGTTGCGTCAGGGTGACAAAGGTGCCGCCGTCTTGCGGGGTGAAGTCGATGCTGATGGTGCTGCCCTCGGCGGCGTGGGGGGATTCCCAAGTGAAGCCGAGGCGGCTGTGCGGGGTGATTTCCAGATAGGTGCCACCGTGCGGGATTTCGCGGTCTTCGACCTTCATGGTGATGGCATAGCGGCCACCAATGCGGGGGTCGGTTTCGGCATGGGCAACGCTGACGCCTTCACCGGAGGTCATGAATTTCAGCAGCATTTTGGGGTCGAGCCATGCGGAGAACACACGCTCGGGCGGGGCTGCGATCAGGCGGGATACGGTGAGGGAAAGTTCAGTCATCGGTCTGCTCCTTGGTGAGTAGGTCATCGAGTTTTTCAAGCCGCAGCGCCCAGATCGAGCGTAATCCGGCGAACCACTGATCGATCAAGGCCAGCGGTTCCATCTGCACCTCGATCAGATGCTCGCGCCACAGGGTGCGGCGGCTGACGAGGCCCGCTTGCTCCAGCACCTTGATGTGTTTGGAGACGGCGTTGAGGCTGATGTCAAAACGCGCGGCGATCTCGGTGACGCGGGTGGGGCCAGCTTGGGCGAGCAGGGTCAGGATGCCGCGGCGGGTCGGATCGCTGGCGGCTTTGAGGATTTCGGTGAGCGGGTCTTCGGCGGGGGTTTGTTGTTCAACCATATGGATGAATTAGATTGCTGCGAGGCATCAGTCAACCAAAAAGTGGAATGATACGATTTAAGCATGAAAAAGGGGGCCAATGGCCCCCAAATTCCGCCTATTTGCTGCGACGCCTTACTTCGGCGTCACCATCATCACCATTTGGCGGCCCTCAAGGCGCGGCATCGATTCGATTTTGCCCGCCTCGCCGACATCGGCTGCGACTCGGTGCAGCAGTTCCAGACCAAGTTCCTGGTGCGCCATTTCCCGACCACGGAAGCGCAGGGTGACCTTCACCTTGTCTCCTTCTTCGAGGAATTTCAGCACCGAGCGCATCTTCACGTCATAATCATGCGTGTCGGTGCCGGGGCGGAACTTGATCTCTTTGATCTCAATAATGTGCTGTTTCTTGCGGGCTTCGGCCTCACGTTTCTGCTGTTCATACTTGAACTTGCCGAAATCCATGATTTTGCACACCGGAGGCTCGGCATTCGGCGAGATTTCCACCAGATCGAGCCCGGCTTCCTCGGCCATCTGCATCGCGCGTGCGGGGGTGACGACGCCGACATTTTCCCCATCTGCGCCAATCAGGCGAATCTCGGGCGACCGGATGCGATCGTTGATGCGCGGGCCGGTTTCGCGTTGCGGCGGGGCATTGTGAGGTCTGCGGGCTATGGTGGTGGTCCTTTGAATGGTTATTAGCTGGCGCAAGATAGTCGTGTGACGCCCAAGCTTCAACCTGAAAAGCCGCATGATTTGCGCTTGGTTTGGCTGCAGGGGGCAGCGGGTGCTGCGTAGGTCTTTCCTTTTGCTGTCGATTCTGTCATAGCCGGGGTAACCGAAGGGTACTCGGTATTGGGAGAATGAACATGAACAAGAACGTCCTTATCGGCATCGTGCTGATCGCTTTGGCGGGTGCTGGCTATTACCAGTTCAGCATGAAGCCGGCTCAGGAAGCGGCAGCGACGGCTGCGGCTGATGCCAAAGCGGCCGAAGAAGCGGCTGCTAAGGCAGCTGAAGAAGCGGCTGCGACGGCCAAAAAGGCCGCTGATGACGCGGCTGCTGCGGCTGCAACTGCTCCGGCTGCAACCGAAGCCGCTCCGGCGACCACGGAAACGGCACCGGCTGCAACCGACGCAGCGGCGGCTCTGGATCCGGCAAACTTTGACGCTGCCAAGGTCAATGCTTTGATCGACGCGTCGGCCCTGGATGCTGCGCTGAAAACCACGCTGAAGGCTGGCGTTGACGCAGCTGCGGCTGATCCGACCAAAGTGGCTGCGGCTCTGGCTGCTGTGAAAACCGCACTGGGCCTGTAATCTGCGCCTTCGGGCAAATTGGGCCGCGCCGGGGAAACCTGGCGCGGCCTTTTTCATTGCAAGCGGTGTTCGCTGTCGATCAGCTGGAGAGTGGGCCACTGCCACAGCACCAGATTGCGCGCGTTTGGTGGGCCGCCTTTGGCAAAAGACGGTGCGATCAGGCCGCTGTAGCCCGCGGCGATCAGGGTTTCGCTG
The DNA here is from genome assembly GCF_058135695.1 of Cypionkella sp. PAMC25878. Lineage (NCBI taxonomy): Bacteria > Pseudomonadati > Pseudomonadota > Alphaproteobacteria > Rhodobacterales > Paracoccaceae > Cypionkella > Cypionkella sp. PAMC25878. The sequence continues at coordinate 2,873,583 of NZ_CM176871.1, forward strand.
ATGTCTTGCGCTGTTGAGCTGCCGCGTGCCAGCATCTGCAAGCGCCAGTCATCGGCGGCAAGATCAGCGGCGGTGATGCCATGCGCCGCCAGATGTGCCGGGTTCAGGCTGTCGAAGATCTGGGTCAGATCGGCATCGTAGCTGACCAGCGTCACCGGCTCGAATGGGCGGCCGATCTGGTTGGCCTCGGCCACAGCGCCCATCACCGTCATTGCGGTGTAAAGGGCTGCGCGACCCTTGGCGTTGAAGCGGCCACCGTGGCGTTTGGCGCCGATCCCGGACAAAGGATCGCGCGCCCAAATCGGATTGAGGGCGCGGTAGAGCGGGCCTTGGTAGCTGGTCGAGGGATCAGGCAAAGCCGCCCGCATCCACCGCGTCGATATAGTCCATCACCTGCGCCGCCTTGCCATCCTGCAGCAGCCGCGCCGGGGTCAGGCCGCCAAAACCGGGCAGCGGTTCCGAGCGCAGCCACGCATAGGCCACCAGACCGGAGCCAAAGCGCGGGGTCAGACGGTTGATGATTTCGACCAACTCGCGCAGCCGGGTTTGGGTTTTCGCCGAAGCCAGCCGATCCTTGCGCGCAATCGCGTCGCGGCCAAGGCCAGCGGTGCGGGCGATTTCATCTTGGGTGGTCAGCCATTCCTCGGCCAGCAGCCGGGGCTGGAACAGGGAATGATCGGCAAAGGCGAGGATGTTCATGGCGATCTCCATACGGATTGACTGATATATATGTCAATCGGCGTGGAAAGTCAAAGGGTGCGTGCTCTTGGGCTTTCATCTTGGCCTAAATATCCCCGCCGGAGGCATCCTCCATGAGCCAAAGGAGCCTCCGGCGGGGATATTTAGACCAAGATGAAACGGCTTGAGGTCAGATCCCGTCGCCAACAAAGGCTTTTTCGACCACGAATTGCTTCGGGTCAGAGTTTGCGCCTTCATGCAGCCCGAAGCCTTCGAGGATGGCTTTGACATCGACGTTGAACGCAAGGCTGCCGCAGACCATGGCGCGGTCATCTTCCGGGTTCATTTGCGGCAGGCCGAGGTCGGCAAAGACTTTGCCGGAGGCGAGGTTATCGGTGACGCGGCCCATGTGGTGGAACGGCTCGCGGGTGGTGGTGGGGTAGTAGAGCAGCTTGCCCGCAACCAACTCGCCGATCAGCGGGTCTTCGGCGAGGCTTTCGACGAGGGCTTGGCCGTAGGCCAGTTCGGCGACCTCGCGGCAGGTGTGCATCATGATGACTTGGTCGTATTTCTCATAGGTTTCCGGTTCGCGCAGAAGGCTTGCAAAGGGGGCAAAGCCAGTGCCGGTGGACAGAAGCCAGAGGCGTTTGCCGGGCAACAGCGCGTCATGCACGAGCGTGCCGACGGGCTTCGGGCGCAGGATGATCTCATCGCCGACTTGGATGTGCTGGAGTTTGGAGGTCAGTGGGCCTTCGGGGACTTTGATCGAGTAGAATTCCAATTCCTCATCCCACGCCGGGGAGGCGATGGAATAGGCGCGCAGCAGCGGCTTCCCAGTGTCACCCATCAGGCCGATCATCACGAACTCACCCGAGCGGAAGCGCAGGGTTTTGGGGCGGCTGACGCGGAAGGAAAACAACCGATCGGTCCAGTGCTTTACCGCTGTGACGGTTTGCGCATCGGGCAGGTGGGGTTTGGCGACTGCGACGGTTGCTTCGGCGGAGGAGGACATGCGGGTTCTCTCGGTTATTTCGTTCGTATACATACAAATATTTCAGGCCTGCGTAAACAAAAACCTGCATGGGGCGGCATTATTGTAGAATCGATACCGGGGGCGTGGGAATTGGACTTAAGCGCGCAGGCGCGATTGATAGTCGTGCGCCTTCCAGTTGGCGCGGTACTTCCACTGCGCTTCGGGCTGGCGGGCGGCCATCTCGTCAGGGATTTCCACATCGTCAAAGCCGGTGCGCCGCGCCATCGGGTATTGATCGGCGATCACCGGACCCATGGCGCGCAGGTGGCCCTTGTAACCAAGCGCGCGCAGGCGGTGGCCGATGGTGAAAGCGCGACCATCGCTGAACGCCGGGAAGGCGATGCGGATCAGGGTCAGATCGGCCAAGTAGGGCAGCAAAGCCTCGGGCGCGTCGGTGTGCAGCAGGTCCACCGTGCCTTGATGGCTGGCGATCTCGGCCAAGGTGACAGCGTTGACCTCGGGGGCGGGCGAAAAACCCTGATCGGTGACGAGGACGCTCATGCGGCGGTATCCTTTCTGATCGGCACGGCTTTGCCATTGATAAAATGGATGCCGCATTCGGTTTTGTCCTGACCGCGCCAGCGGCCTGAACGGGGGTCTTCGCCGGGGGCGACTTTGCTGGTGCAAGGCGCGCAGCCGATGCTGGGGTAGCCTTGGGCGACCAGCGGGTGGCGCGGCAGGCGGTTGTTGACGATGTATTCTTCCAGATCGTCGCGGCCCCAATGGGCGAGGGGATTGACCTTGATGCGGGTGTCGCCCTCGGCCTCAAAGAACTCTACCGCTTGCCGGGTCGAGCCTTGGAAGCGTTTGCGCCCGGTGATCCAGCCGTCAAACGGCGTGAGGGCGCGTTCCAAGGGTTCGACCTTGCGCACGCCGCAGCAGGCGTCGGTGTTGAACTGATGCAGCGTGTTGTCGGGGTCTTCAAACGCCACACGCGGTTGCGCGGCGCGGATGGTGCGCACGTCGCAGAGGTGGAGTTTCTCGGCCAGCTCGCGCTGGTAGTCGAGGGTTTCCTGAAACAACATCCGGGTGTCGATGAACAGCACCGGGGTTTCCGGGGCGATCACCGAGACGAGGTGCAGCAGTACCACCGATTCCGCGCCGAACGATGACACAAGCGCGACTTGCCCCAGATCATCATCCTTCAGTGCGTGTTCCAACACCGAAGTCGCGGCATGGTGTTTGTAGCGGGCGTTCAGCGCTGTGACACGCTCGGCGACCGAGCCTGCGGGGAAATCACGCGGCATCACGGCCGCCTTCAACGTCATAGAGCGCTGATTTGAACGGGGCGAAGCCGGCGCGACGGTAGGTTTGCAGGAAGGTTTCCGAAGCATCTTCACGGATTTCGAGGTAAGCGCGGATGATCCGTTCGATGGCGGGCACGATTTCGTCATAGGCGAAGCCGGGGCCGGTTTTCTCGCCAATGCTGGCGGTCTCGGTGCCGTCACCGCCCAGAGTGATCTGGTAGTTTTCGACGCCCGCGCGGTCCAGCCCCAAGATGCCGATATGGCCGACATGGTGGTGGCCGCAGGCGTTGATGCAGCCGGAGATTTTGATTTTCAGCGGGCCCACATCGTGTTCCAGCTTGAGTTCCTCAAACCGCAGCGCGATTTCCTGCGCCACCGGGATGGAACGCGCGGTGGCGAGGGCGCAATAATCCATGCCGGGGCAGGCTATAATATCGCTGAGCAGGCCGACATTGGCGGTGCCGAGGCCTACTTGGGTTAGGGCCGCATGAACTGCCGGCAGGTCAGATTTATGCACATGCGGCAGGATGACGTTCTGCTCGTGGCTGATGCGCAGATCGCTGTGGCCGTATTTTTCCGCAAGATCAGCCATCACGCGCATCTGCGCAGAGGTGGCATCGCCGGGGGTTTCGCCGTGGGCTTTCACCGAAATGGTGACGATGGCGTATTGGTCGTTACGGTGTTGCGCGAGGTTGGTATCGACCCAAGCGCGGAATGACGGATCGGCTTTGTAGAAGGGGTCATAGCCATCGGTGGGCGCATTGCGGAAGGCCGGGGCGGCGAAGGCGGCGCGGATGTCATCGAGCAGGACTTGGTCGGCACCGCCAAATTGCAGGCGGGTTTCCAGGAAGCGTTCTTCGATCATCCGGGAAATCTCTTCCCGGCCAGTCTCATGCACGGTGATCTTAATGCGGGCTTTGTATTTGTTATCGCGGCGGCCCAGCACGTTGTAGACCGACAGCACGGCCTCGACATAGGGCAAAAGGTCAGCGATCGGCAGGAAATCGCGCACGGTGAAGGCGATCATCGGGGTGCGGCCAAGACCGCCGCCGACCATGACTTCAAAGCCGGGCTCGCCTTGCGCGTTGCGCACCATGCGCAGGCCGATGTCATGAGCTTTGGTGACGGCGCGGTCGTTGGGGGAGCCGGTGATGGCGATCTTGAACTTGCGTGGTAGGAATTGGAATTCCGGGTGGTCAGTGGACCACTGGCGCAGCAATTCGGCATAGGGGCGCGGGTCTTCGATCTCATCCGCGGCGGCACCGGCGAAATGGTCGGCGGTGACGTTGCGCACGCAGTTGCCAGAGGTTTGGATCGCGTGCATTTCGACATCGGCGAGGGCCGAGAGGATCGCGGGCACGTCGGGCAGTTTCGGCCAGTTGAACTGGATGTTCTGCCGCGTGGTGAAATGGCCGTAGCCTTTGTCCCAGGTGTCGGCGATCAGCGCGAGTTGGCGCATCTGGTTCGGGTTCAAGGTGCCATAGGGGATCGCGACGCGCAGCATATAGGCGTGCAGTTGCAGATAAAGCCCGTTCATCAGGCGCAGCGGGCGGAATTCATCCTCGGTCAGGCTGCCATCCAGACGGCGGGTCACTTGATCAGAAAACTGCGCGACGCGGGCGCGAACGAAGGATTCGTCGAAGTCGGAATAGTTATACATGGTACAGATCCACTTGCTTGCCGTGGGCATAGTTGGAGGGGCCACGGGTGCGGAAAGCCTCGCGGAAATGCACAGGCTCGGGGCCGTTTGGGCCAGCCTTGGCATCGGCCAAATACGCGCCGACGATCACATTCCGTTGGGCGGCCCCAAACAGCAGGCGGATTTGCGCATGGGCTTCGTCCTCGATCAACTCGGCCTCATGATGCTGGCGCGACCAACGGTCATCGGCGGTGAGATAGACCACGTCGCCTTCCCGCAGATCATTGGCGGTGACGACTTTCGGGATAAACTGGCGGCTCATGCTTGTGTCCCTTTGGGAGTGGTCGGTGTGGCGGTGTCGGTCGCCGCGAGGCGGTAGTGGATCGCGCGACGTCCTGCAAGAGCAATTGGGCAGGTCGTGGCGTGATCGCGTTGTTTTACCCATCCAATATAGGATATTTTCCCCTGTTTTCGCCAGTCCCCCTTGCGGATAAGGAAGAATGTTCCGATACTCGGGCGGAATGGAATGAATTTCCGCAAAGCAAGGTGTCTGGCGAATGGCGGCCCAGTTGGATGAGTTGGATCGGAAAATTCTTGCCGAGTTGCAAGAGGATGCCGAGCAGTCGTTGGATGAAATCGCCCGCAAGGTGGGCAGCTCAAAGACCCCGGTGTGGAACCGGATCCGGCGGATGCGTGAGCAGGGGGTGATCCTGAAACAGACGGCCCTGCTGGATGCTGAAAGCTTGGGGTTGGAGGCGTGTTTCTTCGTGCTGATCCGCACTTCGGAACATGAAGCCGACTGGCAGCGCAAGTTTTTGCAGGTTTTGCGAAGCCGCCCTGAGGTGCTGGAGGCGCACCGTTTGGCGGGCGATATCGACTATATCCTGAAGGTTCGGGTGAAGAACGCGCGGGCCTATGACACGTTTTATCAGGCGCTGATCTCGGAAGTGAAGATTTATAACGTGACAGCACTTTTGAGCATGGAAGAAATCAAGGCGACAACGGTGTTGCCGCTATAGCCAAGGCGAAATTCAAAAAAGTCGAATTTCACGGGGCGTTTTGCGCCTTTCCGCCCGTTGTGATGACAGGGCCATCTGATCCTCTACGCCGCCCCGGACTTGATCCGGGCCTCACCTTATCCCTGAAGCGCAGAGGCCCCGGATCAAGTCCGGGGCGGGGTGGGATATGCGGAGGGCGGATCAATGGGCAGCACTAATCTGCCTGCACCATCAGCTTGGTCAGCCCATGGAAGTGGTAGACATCGCCGTAAACCGGGGCCTCGACCAACCGCAGTTTCGGCAGGCGTTGGAACAGAATAGGCAAAGCGATTTGCAACTCCAACCGGGCCAGCGGCGCGCCGACGCAGAAATGCAGGCCTGCGCCGAAGCTGACATGCGGCCTGACAGGGCGATTGGGTTGGAACTGGCCGGGTTTTTCCCAGAGGCCGGGGTCGCGGTTGGCTGCCGCCAGCAAAAGCGCCACCTGGTCGCCGCGATGGAACGTATGGCCCATCACCTCGATATCTTCATAGGCCCAGCGGGTGAACATATGCAGCGCGGGATCGAAGCGCAGGATTTCCTCGATGCAGGTGTCTGCATTGGCTGCAGTGACGGTGTTGCCGGTTTGCAGCAGGGTTTTCACGCCATTGCCGATGGTGTGGACGGTGGCCTCGTGGCCTGCGTTCAACAGCAGGATGCAGGTGGTGATCAGCTCATCTGTGGTCAGTTTCTCACCGGCTTCCTCGGCGGCGATCAGTGACGTAATCAGATCGTCGCGCGGGTCTTGGCGGCGGGCCTCGACATAGCTTCGCATGAAGGCGACGAAGGCCTCGGTTGCGGCAATCGCGCGGTCTTCGCGGGCGCGGTCACGGCCTGCCATATACATGCCGACCATCGCGTTGGACCATTTCAGCAGATCGTCTGACATGGATTCCGGCACACCCAGCAGGCGAGCGATGATGATAACCGGCAGTTTTTGGCCGAAATGTGCCAGCAGATCGAATGGGCCTTTCGGGAAGGCATCGATCAGCTGATGGGTGAGGGTTTCAATCTCGGGCTGCAAAGCTGCGATACGGCGCGAGGTGAAGGCGCGCAACACGAGGCCCCGCAGGCGGGTGTGGCGGGGCGGTTCCAGTTCCAGCATCGAATGGGCTTCGACCGCGTAGAACGGCTTCAGGTGATCGGGGATTTTCGGGGCAAGTTCAACTGGTGCCTCACGGCCAAAGCGACGGTCGCGGAAGATCGCACTGCAGGCTGCGGCATTGCCGGTGCAGGCCATGTCGTATTCGGCCCAGTGGAAGAACGGGCCTGCCGCGCGGGCTCGTTCGTAGAACGGATAGGGGTTTTGCACGAAAGCGGGGTCAAGCGGCGATTGGTGTAGGGTTTTTATGCCAGCCATTTTCAAACCCTCCGTCCCAGCGGAATGATGCCTTGGGCGATCAGCACGCCGATGGCGACAAGGCAAGCGGCGGCGGCTTGGCCCCAATCCCAGCGCCCGCCCAAGAGGAACAGGATGATCATGACGTAGAACGGGGCCGCGTTGATATGCAGACCGGACAGGCCGATGCCGAGTTTCTCCACTGACATAATCCACATCAGCTGGCTGATCCCAAGTGATCCGACCGAAAAGGCCAGCAGCGCAAGTGTTTCTTTCCAGCCCCAAGCGCTGAAATCGGGCGGCGGGGTGCCAAAGGCGACGCCCAAAGCCGCGACAGTGGACACCGCGATGGCTGCACCGGAAATCGTCAGCGCGGTGCGGCCGATCGGCGAGAGGCCGGGGAAGGCGGTGACGGTCAGGCGGGAGCCCAAGGTGAAAGACAGCACCGAGCAGAAGCACAAAAGCGCGCCCAAACCCATGGACATGCCACCCGCTTTGAAATCCAGCGCCATCATTCCCCCAGCCAGCGACAGCAACAGACCCAGCACCAGCGCGAAGCTCAGTTTGCGGCCATCCAGCACAACCTCCAGCGCGATGCCGACCATCGGCAGGGTAGCCGAGATCACGGCCGCTGTGACAGCGCCACCACGGGCTTGGCCCTGGATCAATAACCATGCGCCAAGCCCGATCAGGCTGCCGACGGCGATGCCTTTCAGCCAGTTGGCGCGCCGGAATGCCCCCGGCCCCTCCATCAGCGCCCAGACCGGTAAAAGGGCCAGGGCAGCGAGCGCCATCCGCAATGCGCTCAACTGATCAGCAGGCAGCAGCGGGATGATGAAATCGGCTGCAGGCAGGCCTGCGGCCCAGATCAGCATCGAAGCCATGCAGATCAGGTTTGCGCCCAGCAGGCTGGGGACAGGGGTGGCGGGGATGTTGGCTTGTGCGCTCATAGCATGGGTCTAACAGGGCGCGCCCGTCCGGGCTGATCCGTCCGCGACGCGCGCAGGTCAAGCTGCGGCGAGGGCGGCGACAATCGCGCCGAAATCAGCGGCTTTCAGACTGGCCCCGCCAACCAAAGCGCCATCGACATCCGGCACCGCGAAGATTTCGGCTGCATTGGAGGGCTTGACCGAGCCGCCGTAAAGCAAGCGAGTTTTCGCGGCCTCTGCACCGATATGCGCGGTCAGACGGGCGCGCAGGAAAGCGTGAACCTCGGCGATTTGTGCTAAAGTGGGGGTGCGGCCGGTGCCGATGGCCCAAACGGGCTCGTAAGCCAGCACGAGGTTTGCGGAGGTGGCGGTTGCTGGCACCGAACCATCCAGTTGCGCGCCGATCACCGCAAGGGTGTCGCCCGCATCCCGCTGCGCTTCGGTCTCGCCCAGACACACCACAGCGATCAGACCTGCTGCGATGGCGGCCTCAGTTTTCGCCAACACCAAAGCATCGCTTTCGCCATGATCTGCGCGGCGCTCGGAATGGCCCAGAATCACATGACTTGCGCCCGCATCGGCCAGCATCACGGCAGAAATATCGCCGGTATGGGCTCCCGAGGCTTTCGGATGGCAATCCTGACCACCGACCTGCAGCGCCGATCCAGCAGCCAAAGCCGCCATCTGAGAAAGCAGCGTCGTGGGCGGGCAAAGCAGCATCTCACAGGCGGGCGCGGGATGTGCGGCCAGAAGGGCAGCGACCTCGGCCAAAGCCGCCCGGTAGCCATTCATTTTCCAATTGCCTGCGGCCAGCTTTTTCATCGCATCCCCCCAATGTTCGCCAAAGGGTTAGCGAAGCGCAGCGCCAAGGGAAAGCCCTTGCATTTGCTCTTTTGAAAATACTCATTCTGATCGCAACCAAGCGGACAAAGCCAGGCATCAAATCCAGCCCGAACCCTGTATCCCGCGCCCACCGCGCGTCAGCGCTCAAGGGCCTTGCGGCGTCAGCCGCGCGATCAGATCGCCGCGATCAGGCGGAGTGCCGCCAGCAAAACAACCACGACGGATCAGGCGTCTTTGAACTTGATGCTTTCGCCGCAGCCGCAAGCTTCAGCCACGTTGGGGTTGTTGAACTTGAAGCCTGCGTGCAGCAGATCGACCTCATAATCAATCTGGGTGCCGAACAGAAACATCTGCGCCATCGGCGCGATCAGCACCCTAGCTCCGTCTTGCTCGACCACTTCGTCCATTGGATTGGCTTCAGCCACATAATCCATAGTGTATTCCATGCCCGCGCAGCCACCCTTCTTGATGCCGATGCGCAGGCCTTGCGAGCCTTGCTTTGCCATCAGCCGCGCGATTTGCTTGGCAGCGATCGGGGTCAGGGTAACTGCGGCTTTGCCGGGGATGCCGAACATGGATTTGGTCCTTTAAGCTATACAGCAAAGATAGGATTACAGCAGGTGTCCCGCAAGGGTGTTAGATTACGCCGCCCCGCGCAGGGGCTTACATGAAGCCCAATTCCAGCCGCGCCTCGTCTGACATCATCTCCATCCCCCAAGGCGGATCAAAGGTCATGCCGACCTTGACCTCTTTCACCCCTGCGACGGGTTCCACCGCATCTTGCACCCAACCGGGCATCTCGCCCGCCACCGGGCAGCCGGGCGCGGTCAGGGTCATCAGAATCTCGACCGCATTTTCCGGAGAAATATCAATGGTATAGACCAGGCCCAGATCATAGATATTCACCGGGATTTCCGGGTCATAGACCGTGCGGCAAGCTTCTACGATCTGCTCATAAAGCGGATGTTCGGTGGATGACGGGCGGATCAGGGGGGCACCCTCGATCTGGTCCAGCGGCTGGTTCATGACATTCTCACGCGGTTAGTTGAGTAATTATATAGGGAATGAGCAGCAAAGGTCCAGTGCGGCGAAGCGGTTTTCGAACTTGCGGGTTTGCATGTCAAATCTTGCGCCAGATCTTGCGTCAAATCCTAGGCTCAACCGAGACCTAAAGCAGCCGGCGCGCCAACCCGGCGCGCCGGATCGCCCATGTCAGCAGGATCGAGCCCGCAACCGCCAGCAGATAGATCGCAGGCCGGGGCAGCGCGCTGTAGCGAAACAGAACCGCGCAAAACGCGACATGGATGAAGTAAATCCCCGAGGCATAATCCCCCAAGCGGCGGTCAGCCACTATGGTGGAACCTTTCAGAGCCAGCAACATCAGCGCCGGGGCCGCAAGGCCAAGTGCGAGCAGCGTGTCATGCCCAACGCCCTTCGGGGCAAACCGCGCCAGAGCCAGCGATTCGAGCAGCACCAGCGCCACACCGATGCCCGCAGCCAGTTGCAGCCAACCGACGCGCAGGCGGGCCGCGATGCCCTCGCGCCGGATCAAGAACCCCACCAGCATGAAGGGCAAACACAGCAGCAAAGGATTGCGATTGGCCAGCAGCGGATCAGAAAAGATCAGCTTGTTGGGCGCGATCAGATTCCAAGCGATGCCATAGGTGACGGCAATGCCGGCAAAGAAAGTCAGGGCGGCCAACCAAGCCAGCACCCGACTTGACCATGCCGCAACCCCCACGATCAGCGCCGCCGCCATCACCATTCCAGCCAGATACCACAGATGCCAATAGCCAAACAACGCGCTGCGCAGGTTTTGCAATGCCGAATGGGCCAGCAGCATCGGCCAATAGATCGGCAGATACAGCAGCATCCACAACGCATAAAGCTGGCCCGCGCGCTGGACATAGGCCCAGCCGCGCGCCCGCTCGACCGCAGCTTGCAGGAAATAGCCGTTGAACAGCAGAAAGATCGGCACGCCCAGCCGGAACAACCCGTCTCCGGTCAAAAGAATCGCCGTTCGTCCCAGCGGGGCGAACGGGTTGGCGTGAATGCCGACGACCATGAAAGCCAGAGCAAGCTTCAACGCATCAATGGCGCGACTGCGGTCCGCGCTGGACATCAGGGGATATGGCCTTACTGAGAGTTAAACTGAGAACGTGGCGTTATGTTTAGAACGGGATTTCGTCGTCAATATCCGAGCGCCCACCACCCGAACCACTGCCAGAACCCCCGCCCGAGGACGAACCGCCGCCATAGCCGCCGCCGCTCGACCCACCCCGGCTGTAGCCGCCGCCAGACGCACCGCCACCCGAGCCACCGCCCTGATCTTCATAGCGGCCGCGATCATCGTCGCCGCCACCGCCCGAACCGCCGCCATCACGACCGCCAAGCAGGGTCAACTCGCCCCGGAACTGCCGCAGAACGACTTCGGTTGTGTAGCGATCCGCACCGGATTGGTCCTGCCATTTGCGGGTTTCCAACTGGCCTTCGATGTAAACCGTCGAGCCTTTTTTGAGATATTGTTCGGCAATTTTGCCGAGATTCTCATTGAAAATCGCGACCGAATGCCATTCGGTGCGCTCTTTACGCTCGCCGCTTTGCTTGTCGCGCCAAGTCTCCGAGGTGGCGATGCGCAGGTTCACCACTTTGCCGCCGTTCGGGAAGTTGCGCACTTCCGGGTCGCGGCCCAGATTTCCGACGATGATCACCTTGTTGACCGAGCCTGCCATCTTAGTCTCCCTGATTCCGTACATCCCCGCCAGCATCGCGACAGGTGGTTAATAATTTCTATAGACTGCCCCATCTGGCCCCGCAACCGGGCAGCGGCGGCGCGGATGGCAAGGTTTTGCCGAAGTGGTCCGGCTGGGTCCGATCACGGCGCTGGAACTTGGTGCAAACTTTGGTATAGTGCCGCCAGTTTTGGTCTGGGTTGAAGACAGGGTCTCCATGCGATTTTCGCCGATGGTGCTGACGATCATGATGGCCGCAGGGCTGGCACTGACTGCCCCTATGATGGCGCAGGCGGAGGCGTTGAAGCTGGGCGGCAAGAAAAACCGCGCTTCGATGCTGAAATCGCAGATGGCGCTGCTGGATGGGCGGTTGGCTGTCGAATATGAGGGCTCGTACCGGCTGAAGCCGAATTATAACAAGGCGGATGCGGGCGGCTCGGATGCGCCGGTGCGACGCTTTGCTGGCAAGTATAAGGGTGAGTATCTGGAGGTCGCCAAGGCCGCCGCCCGCAAGCATGGCGTGCCGGAGGATGTGTTCTTGCGGCTGGTGCAGCAGGAAAGCGGCTGGAACACCGGGGCAGTTTCGATCAAGGGCGCCACTGGCCTCGCGCAGCTGATGCCGGGGACGGCGGATCGGTTGGGGGTGGATATCAACGATCCGGGTGAGAACCTTGAGGGCGGCGCACGGTATCTGCGGATGATGTATGATCGCTTCGGGACCTGGAAGCTGGCTTTGGCCGCCTATAATGCCGGGCCGATGGCGGTAGAAAAGCACGGCGGGGTGCCGCCGTATGATGAGACCCAGAATTACGTTTTGGCGATTTTGGGCTAAGAGTTTTACAGGTCGTCCACGCGTGGACAGGGCTTTGATTTATATAAAATCAATGGGTTATACCAGCCCCGTTCATGTTTCATTAACATTTTAGCGCGGCTTTACATCGGCTGCCCGCATCGTTACACCGCGCGTTTTGCTGAAACGCGGGGGCTGCTATGACGCTGTTTTGTGGGATCGACTTTGGCACCTCGAACTCGACGGTATCGCTGGCGGATACTGACCGGGCTTGGCTGATCGCTTTGGAAGATCAGGCGGTGACTTTGCCCTCGGCGGTGTTTTGGGAGCAGGATGGCGGTGCGCCCGAATTTGGCCGCGCGGCGATTGCGGCTTACCTTCGCGGTGATGAGGGGCGGCTGATGCGGGGGCTGAAAAGCACGCTCGGCTCGGGGATGATTGACGAGCGCACGGCAGTTGGGTCGCGCGCGGTGTCGTTCCGTGAAGTTCTGACGCGGTTTATGCGGCATATGGTTGAGGTTCTTCGGGTCCATGCGCCGGGCGCGGACCGGGTGGTGCTGGGGCGTCCGGTGCATTTTGTCGATGGTGATACCGCGGGCGATGCCAAGGCGCAGACTGCGCTGGAGGAAATCGCGCGGGGCTTGGGCTTTCGGGAAGTGTCGTTTCAATATGAGCCGATTGCGGCGGCGTTGCAGTATGAGCAGGGCATCGCGCGCGAAGAACTGGTGCTGATTGTCGATATTGGCGGCGGTACGTCGGACTTTTCCATCGTGCGGGTATCGCCGGAGCGGGCGCGGGCGGCGGATCGGGCTGGGGACATTCTGGCCAATGACGGTATTCGCGTCGGCGGGACCGATTTTGACCGCTTTCTGAGTTTGGCCGAGGTGATGCCGCACTTGGGCTATAAGGCCACGACCAAGCACGGCAAGGGGTTGATGCCGAACCATTATTTCCTCGATCTGGCGACGTGGCACCGGATCAACATGCTGTATACGCAGCGCTGTCTGGCAGATTTGAAGGCGTTTCGGCGCGAGATTGATCGGCCCGAATTGCTGGATCGGTTGATGAAGGTGATCTCTGAGCGCCAAGGTCATGCGGTGGCAATGGCGGTGGAGGCAGCGAAAATCGCGTTGTCGGATCAAGAGGTTGTGCGGTTGCAGATTTCCGCTTTGACCGGGGGACCGAACCCTATGCTGCGGCGTGAGGGCTTTGAGGCGGCGGTTTTGCCGCTGGTGGAGCGGATTTCCGAGCGGTTGGGGGCGGTTTTGGCGCAGGCCGGTGTTGGCGTCGGCGATATTGGCACGGTGTTTATGACCGGGGGATCGTCTGGTTTGCCGATTTTGCGGGCTTGCGTGCAGGCGGCGCTGCCGGGGGTTGCGATTGCTACCGGGGATATGCTTGGCTCGGTCGGGACGGGGCTGGCGCTGGATGCGCGGCGGAAGTTTTCCTAAATGGGGTGAAGCATGATCGCGGCGATTGAAGCGTTTTTACCGGAAGCGGTGGCGTGGCGGCGCGATTTTCATGCGCATCCTGAGTTGAGTTTTGCCGAACATCGCACGGCGGCGCGGGTGGCGGCGTTACTGCGCGGCTTTGGTTGCGATGTGGTTGAGGCGGGCGTTGGCGGCACTGGGGTGGTGGCGGTGATCAACGGGCGGGCTCCGGGGCGGCGGATTGGGCTGCGGGCGGATATGGATGCTTTGCCGATTTTGGAAGCCTCGGGGGTGGCATTTGCCAGCACTGTGCCGGGGGTGATGCACGCGTGTGGCCACGATGGGCATACGGCGATGCTGCTGGCGGCGGCGAAATATCTGGCAGCGTCGCGGGATTTCTCGGGGCAAGCGGTGTTGATTTTTCAACCGGGTGAGGAAGCAGGCGGCGGGGCTAAAGCGATGATCGCCGATGGCTTGCTGGAGCGTTATCCCATTGATGAGATTTACGCTTTGCACAATATGCCCGGGCTGGCGGTGGGGGCATATGCGACAAGGCCGGGGCCGATTATGGCAGCGGCGGATATGTTTGAGATTGCGATTTCGGGGCGGGGTGGCCATGCGGCGCAACCTCATTTGGCTTTGGATCCGGTGATGATTGCGGGGCATGTACTGGTGGCGTTGCAGACGGTGGTGTCGCGCAATGTCGATCCGTTGAAGCCTGCGGTGTTGTCGGTGTCCACGGTGGTGAGTGAGGGGGCGGGGGCTTGTGTTGTGCCGGGGCGGGTGGTGCTGACCGGGACGGTGCGCAGCTTTGAAGTGGCGGTGCAGGATCTGCTGGAGGATCGGTTGCGCGCGGTGGTGACGGGGATTGCGCTCGCGCATGGCGGGGTGGCCTCGGTCGAGTATCTGCGCGATGCGCCTGCGACGGTGAATGATGCGGCTTGTGCGAAATATGCTTTGGCGGTGGCGCGGGGGATTTCGGATACGGTGGAGGCGGATGTTGCGCCGATGATGGTGTCGGAGGATTTCTCGGAGTTTCTCAACCTTGTGCCGGGGGCGTTCATGTTTGTCGGCAATGGCGCGGGGCCTTTGCTGCATCATCCGGGTTACGCGTTCAACGATGCGGGCCTGCCTTATGGGACGGCGTGGCTTGCGGGGATGGTCGAAGCGCGCGGCTGAGGGGTTGCGGCGCGGGCGGGATTGGCTCAGGCTGCACGCAAAAGGAGAGCCATTATGCCCGTGAAGAACCGATTTGCCGAGATGCTGCCCGAGATCGCCGGATGGCGGCAGGATTTCCATGAGAACCCCGAGTTGCTTTTTGAGGTGCATCGGACGGCGGGCCGCGTGGCGGAGTTGTGCCGCGAATTTGGCTGCGATGAGGTGACCGAGGGCATTGGGCGCACGGGCGTTGTGGTTGTTATCAAAGGCAAAACCGATACTGCGGGGCGGGTGATTGGCTTGCGGGCGGATATGGACGCTTTGCCGATCATTGAGCAGACCGGGGTGGCTTATGCCTCAAAAGTGCCGGGGAAGATGCATGCTTGTGGGCATGACGGCCATACCTCGATGCTGCTGGGGGCGGCGAAATATCTGGCGGAGACGCGGAATTTTGACGGCACGGCGGTGTTGATTTTTCAGCCGGCGGAAGAAGGCGGCGGCGGTGGGCGTGAGATGTGTGCCGAGGGCATGATGGACCGTTGGGGCATCCAAGAGGTTTACGGCATGCACAATATGCCGGGGATTCCGGTCGGGCATTTTGCGATCCGGCCGGGGGCGATGATGGCGGCGGCGGATCAGTTTGAAATCACGGTGACGGGCAAGGGCGGCCATGCGGCGAAGCCCCACGATTGCATTGATACCACGGTGGTGGCCGCGCATATTATCGTGGCTTTGCAGACGATTGCCTCGCGCGGGGTGGACCCGTTGAAGCAGGTGGTGGTGTCGGTTTGCACGGTGGCGACGGATTCGACGGCGCATAATGTGATCCCTCAGGTGGTGAAGATGAAGGGCACGGTGCGGACGATGGATTTCGGCGTGCAGGATTATGTCGAGGGCCGGGTGAAGGCGATTGCGGAGGGCACAGCGCAGGCCTTGGGGGCGGTGGCTGTTGTCGAGTATACGCGTGGCTATCCCGTGACGGTGAATGCGGTCGAGAATACGGGGTTTGCAGCGGAGGTGGCGCGGGCGGTGTCGGGGCAGGTCGATACCGACACGGCACCCTTGATGGGGGCCGAGGATTTCAGCTTCATGCTGCTGGAGCGGCCGGGGGCGTATATTTTCTTGGGCAATGGTGACACCGCGATGGTGCATCATCCGGCGTATAATTTTGACGATAATGCGATCCCGTTTGGGTCAAGCTGGTACGCCGGGATGGTGGAAGCACGGATGCCTGCGGCGTAAGGGACTGCCCCCCTCAGGCTGCACCCTCCCGCCATCGGGGGGCAGTTTGGGGCGGCGGGTGGGCTGGCGGCGGTTCTGACATCTGGGCGAAGGTTGCGTCGGGGGAGCCTCCGGCGGGGATATTTATCGCCAATGTGAAAGGGTTTGCAGATGATTGCGACGGGTCTGATCGCGCTGATTGCGGCGCTGCATGTCTATATCTTGGTGCTGGAGATGTTCCTGTGGCAGGCGCCACGGACGCGGGCGGTGTTTGGGACTTCGGCGGAGTTTGCGGCACAGACGAAGGTTCTGGCCGCCAATCAGGGGCTTTATAACGGGTTTCTGGCGGCGGGGCTGGTTTGGGCTTTGTGGCTGGGGGCGGAGGGGCGCGGGGTGGCGTTGTTTTTCCTTTGCTGTGTGCTGGTGGCGGGGATTTACGGCGCGGCGACGGCTTCGCAGCGGATTTTATTCGTGCAGGCTGTGCCTGCGGGTTTGGGGATTGTGGCGATTTTGCTGGGGATTTGAGGGTTGCGGACGTAGGAGCGCTCCGCGCGGGAGTATTTTGAAAAGAGCAATTTGGAGTGGAGTGCGTTTTATTAGATCGAGAATGGGGGGGGGGCGTATGTACGATTCCACGCAATCTTTTTTAGGCAAGCATGTCAGGTCTTGCGTGATGGTTTTGTTCTGGTTGATTGTGGGTTTTCTCGGTTTTCAGGTTCTGAAGGGCAATGGCCGATCAAAGAACGGGCTGGATGCATACGAGAGTTTCAGCACAAAAAGCCATTTTGCGATTGTCGAGGATTTGCCCAAGGGCGCGAGCCTGTTCTTTGGCACTGTGGATGGACAGGCATTGGTAGAGGTCAGAAGTTCAAAGCAGCTATCCTCACCCTTCATTGTTGATGGATCGAGGTTGTTGTTTGTAGAGGAAACTGCAACGCCGTCGCCAAGATTTGACCTTTTGGAACTTCATATATTTGGGCCTTCGATCTGGTGTAGCGTAACCGCCCGATAAGGACCGCCATTCAGGCTGCGGCGGCCTGATTTGCGAAGGGTTTCCAGTTCCATGGCAGCAACTCGCCGATGCGGTTGATCTTGTGATCATGGATACGGGCGAAGATGTCGGCGAGGTAGGCTTGGGGATCGAGGCCGTTGAACTTGGCGGTCTCAATAATGGTCATCGCACTGGCGAGGGTTTCGCCCCCGGCGTCTGAGCCTGCGAAGAGGAAGTTCTGGCGGCCGATCACGACCGGTTTGATGGCCCGTTCGGCGGCGTTATTGTCGATGGCGACGCGACCATCGTCGAGGAAGAGGGCGAAGCCTTCCCATCGGTTCAGGGCGTAGCGGAAAGCTTTGGCAAGGTCGCTTTTGCCGGGGATGCGGGTAAGTTGGGCTTCCGCCCATGCCTTGAAGGCGCAGACTTTCGGGCGGGTTTCTTCTTGACGGACAGCCCGCCGGGCATCGCGGGATTGGCCTCTGATCTGACGCTCGATGTCATATAGATCACCGATCCGGTCCAGCGCCTCGCGGGCGATCTCGGATTTGGTGGCGGTGTGGACGTCGAAGAAGTCGCGCCGCAGATGGGCCCAGCAGGCCGCCTCGCGGATGCGGGGTTTGCCTGAGGTATCCGGGGTGTAAAGTGCTTTGAAGCCGGAATAGGCGTCTGCTTGCAGGATTCCGGAGAACCTAGCCAGATGACGCTGCGGATGCTCGCCCTTGCGGTCAACCGAGAAGAAGTAGGCCGCCCCCGGCGGCGCTGTGCTGCCCCACGGTCTGTCATCGCGCACATAGGCCCAGATGCGGCCTTCCTTGACGCCTTTGCCGATCCCATCGATGCGTTTTGACGGGTCGAGCACCCGGACCGGGGTATCATCCGCGTGCAGGCGATCCGAGGCCAGGATCTTGGCGCGGATGCGTTCGACTAGCGGTTCCAGCACCCGAACGCCCTGGCCGCACCAATCGACCAGGGTCGAGGCCGGGATGTTTGCGCCCATCCGGGCAAGTATCTCGTTTTGGCGATAGAGCGGAAGGTGATCGTCGAACTTCGACACCAGAACATGTGCCAGCAGACCCGGGCCGACCATGCTGCGCGGAATGGGGCGCGAGGGTGCGGGCAGTTGGGTGATCTTCTCGCAGCGGCGGCAGGACTTCTTCAGCCGGGCTGTTTCGATCACTTTCAGCTTGGCCGAGATCAACTCGAGGATCTCGCTGACGTCCTCGCCGATCAGGCGCAGGGTGCCGCCGCATTCCGGGCAATCATCACCGGGGTCCAGCACGATGCGTTCGCGCGGCGTGCCCTCTGCCACCAAGGGCTTGCGGCGACGCGGAGTGCTGGGCATCGCAGCTTGTTCGTCTGCGCTGAGTTCGGCGTCGTCATCGGGTGCAATCGCGCTGATCGCCGCCGCCCCGGCAATCTCCAGATGCTCCAGCGCCAGTTCCAGCTGTTCCGCTGCCCGGCAGGGCATTGCGCCGCAATGGCCCGAGAGGGGAGCTCCCGCTCGATGCGTTCTGAGCTGGTGCCAAACTTCTGCTTCTTCAGCCGTGCGATCTGGATTTGAAGCGCCTGAACCAGCGCCTCATGGGCGCGCAGGGTGGCGGATATCTTCTCGATATCGGCTTGAACGCGCATGTTCTCGGCTGCAATTCGGGCGTTCTCGGCCCGCAAGCCCGCGATCATCGCCTTCAAGGCGGCGGGATCATCCGTTGCCCGGTAGGGCATTGCGCAGCAATGGCCCGAGAGGGAGGTAGGATTGCGGGCGTATCGGACATGGCAGTCCATACCATGAGCCTTGCAGAGGCACCATAAAAACAAGTAAAAACAGCGATTTATCTATCCAACTCGGGCGGGCGGCGCGCCCCAATCCGGACGCCGCCAATCGATCCCCTCCCATAGCATTGCAAGCTGCGCTGAGGTCAATCTCGCCGCCCCGTCCTTTGCGGCAGGTCACGGAAACCGCCCCCGCTCCAACACCTTGTAATAGAGGCAGAACCCCTGGCCGTCCCAGTGCAGCAGCTTCAGCCTGTCGCCTCGTTTGCCGCGGAACGCAAACACAGCCCCACCCGCCGCCTTCTGCCGCAACACGTCCTGAGCCAGGGCCGCCAACCCTTCGATGCCCTTGCGCATGTCGGTCGTCCCGCAGGCCAGATAAACCCGAACACCGGTGCCCGGCCCAATCATGCCGCCTCGACCAACCGGATCAGCCGCGCCAGATCATCGTCGCCAATGCCTCCCCGGCACCGGATCTGACGGCCATTCCGCAACACGATCTCCACCATCGGCGCGGCGGACTCCGCAGCCACCTCCGCCTCAGGAACCGGTGGCGGCGCAAAATCGACCGGCAAGAACAGTGCCGCGCCCTCTGGCTCGCAAAGCCCCTTCTTGCGCAGATCATGCCGCCAAGCATAAATCTGCTGCCGCCTGAGATCGTGGCGCTGAGCAACCTGCGTCACCGAAGCGCCGTGACGACCCACCTCGCACACCACAGCAAACTTCTCGGCATCCGTCCAACGACGCCGACGTTCAACCGCACCCAGAAGATCACCTCGCATGCCGCCCTCACATAAGTGACGTCCATAATGACGTCATTATGGACGTCTCTAAGACAAGGCAGACACCATCATAAGGCGACCAATGTCGGGCGGTTACGGTGTAGCAGATTGGTATCAAGTGACCAATATATTGGCGGGCCTGCGGTTATGGCCGGCAAACATGCATCCGAGGTTTTGTTCTTTTCGGGACGTTATAACTCTGAATCCTCTGGCAACACTGTCCCCCGTAGGCATTTGGCATCGTATCGAGATGGACAGGTTTCAGTTTTTTCTGGCCCAACATTCTCAACCATACACCGTTTGGCGCAAATGGATGAGGATCGGTTTCTGGGTGCATCCTATTCGTTTGATGTATGGAATAAGGATGGGACAAGGGAATTATCAGATACCGACTTGATGAACAATTCGTGGCTGGCCGAAGGACGCATTGTAGGCCAATCTTTGGAAGTTGAGGCAGCGGCGATAGGTCAGTTGAAAATAGAGAGTGTTTTGGATGTTGCTTCAAATCCCAAAGCTGACGCAGTTGTGGTGATGTCGACAGATTTTTCTGAGCCCGGGAGTCGGACAAAGTTTACGATTATTCAGAATTCGCAAATTGAATCGGCCAAGAGCTTTCTGCTTCCGAGGGAATTGGATGCCAGTACGGTATTCTTGGATCGAGATGCAGATGGAAAAATTCGAACTAGTATCATCACAGTGAATGGTGACACGGCTGATAGAAACAATAGCGCGTTCATTGTGGATTATGTGGACGGCATCCCCGAAAATTCGCGGTTGATCAAATTCGATGCGGCATCGGTTTTTGACACCAAGAACTGCCGTGCAAAGTGACGGTTTGTTTCTGCGGATTGAGCGGGCTCGACGCGTAACGGTGCGCGCCTACCCCCCCGTATGGCTCATATGCCGGGTCATCTGGCCTTTGACACCTTGCCGCGTGTAGTCGAAATCATGACCTTTCGGCTTGTGGCTGATCGCGCTGCGGATGGCTGCGCGCAGGGAGGCATCCTCGGGGCTGGCGCGCAGGGGGGCGCGGAGGTCGGCCATGTCTTCTTGACCGAGGCACATGTAAAGCTCGCCGGTGCAGGTCAGGCGGACGCGGTTGCAGCTTTCGCAGAAGTTATGGGTGAGTGGGGTGATGAAGCCTATGCGCTGGCCCGTCTCGGTCAGGCGGACGTAGCGGGCGGGGCCGCCGGTGCGATCGGGGAGGTCTTGCAGGGTGTAGCGGGTGGCGAGTTCTGCGCGCAGATCTTTCAGCGGCCAGTATTGGTCGATGCGTTGGGCCTCGCCCATGTCGCCCATTGGCATGACTTCGATGAAGGTGAGATCGTGATTTTCAGCGGCGCACCAAGCGGTTAGGCGGAACAGTTCATCCTCGTTGAAGCCCTTCAGGGCGACGGCGTTGATCTTGACTTGCAGGCCTGCGTCTTTCGCGGCCTCAATGCCGTCCAGCACTTGGGCGAGGCGGCCCCAGCGGGTGATTTCGGCAAATTTTTTCTCATCAAGGGTGTCGAGCGAGACGTTGATGCGTTTGACACCGCAGGCGGCGAGGTCTTGGGCATATTTGCGCAGTTGCGAGCCGTTGGTGGTGAGGGTGAGTTCTTTCAGCGCGCCAGTTTGCAGGTGGCGCGACATCGCCTCAAAAAACGTCATGATGCCTTTGCGCACCAAGGGTTCGCCGCCGGTGATGCGGAGTTTTTCGACGCCAAGGGCGATGAAGTTGGAGCAGAGACGGTCGAGTTCTTCCAGCGTCAGCAGCTCGGCTTTCGGCAGGAAGGTCATATGCTCGGTCATGCAATAGGCGCAGCGGAAATCGCAGCGGTCGGTGACCGAAACGCGCAGGTAGGAGATTGCGCGGGCGAAGGGGTCGATGAGGGGCATCTCTGACATGTTGCTAAAATAGGCGCGCGGGCGGCGGGCGGCAAGGTGGAATGCGACAGTTGCGCGCCGGGAGCCGCCACGGTATCCTGAAGCTATGATGTATAAAAGCTTGATCCTGATGAGCGTGGCGCTGGGGCTTTCCGGCTGCGCGATGATGAAACCATCCAAGCCGGATGCGGCGGTGGCACCGATGCAGCGCCCGGTCATTGGCGCGGGTGTTGCGGCGGCGGCGCTGGATCAGACCACGGCGGCCGAGCGGGCGGCGGCGGTTGCGGCGAAGCCTGCGGGCGGCGCGCGGGCTTTGGGGTCCGCCGTGGTGGCTTTGGGCAGCCCGGCTGAGCAGGGGCTTTGGGTGAAATCACCGCTGGTGGTGGCCAAGGGCAAGGGGCGGGTGGTGACGGAAAGCGGCGGTTCGGTGGCGGTGGATTTGTTGCCGGGAAGCGGGGCTGCATCGTTGTCGCTGGCGGCGTTCCGGGCTTTGGGGCTGGGGTTGACCGATCTGCCTGAGGTTACGATCTACGCGGAGTGAGGCGAAGGTGCGCAGAGTGAGGCGAAGGCAGGGGCACTCTGCCCCTCGGCGCGGCGCGGCTCACCCCTGAGGATATTTGCGCAGAGAGGGCGACCTGAAGCGGTCAGCCCAGATATTGCGCGGCTTCTTTGCGGGCGAAGCTTTTCATGCGTTCGCCGTGCTGATCGAGGAACGCGGCGGTGCGGGCGGGGTCATGTTTTGACAGATCGCGCAACCACCAAGCGACGGCTTTCTGGATGAACCAGTCTTTGTCGTCGATGTAGACGGCGGCCCAGCCGAGCACGCGGTCGCGGATGTCCAGTTCGAACTCTTTCGGGAAGTTCTGCTTGGTGAAGGGCAGGGTGGCGACGAGGGCGGCGCGGCGGGTCCACATGTTCTCGGATGTGGTCCAGGTCTCCACCGTGTCGATGCGGGATGGGTCGGCGGTGATGCGCTTTTGGGCGGCGATACAGACGTGATCGGCGATGGCCCAAGCGTCAAACTGCGGCACCCATTGGCAGATCAGATCCCACGCGGCGGTATCGTCGGGCTTGATACGGGCTTGGGTCAGCAGTTTGGCGGCAGCGACGCGAGCCTCGTGGATGTTGCTGTCCCACAGATCGCTTGCCAGTTGGATGCGGTCTTCAAGGCTGCACTCGGCGCGCCAGACGGTGGTGAGTTCCTCAATCTGCGGCACTTTCAGGCCGAGATAGGGGCGGTCGGCTTTGTGATAGGCTTGCGCCTCAATGGCTTTTTGTGGGTCAGCGAGGGCGTTGAGTTGTGACAGGGCCCGGTCAATATAGCTGGAGGCGATCATTCGACGGTTACCGATTTTGCGAGGTTGCGGGGTTGGTCGACATCGGTGCCTTTGGCGATGGCGGTGTGGTAGGCCAGAAGTTGCGCGGGGATCGCGTAGAGGATTGGGGCGAAGGCGTCGGACACCTCGGGCATGGTGATGGTTTTCCAGCAATCCATACCGGCCTCGGTGATGCCTTGGGCGTCAGAGATCAGCAGCACTTTGCCGTGGCGGGCCATGACCTCTTGCATGTTCGAGACGGTTTTCTCGAACAGGTGATCGCGGGGGGCGAGCACGATCACCGGGACTTGCGGCGAGATCAGCGCGATCGGGCCGTGTTTTAGTTCACCTGATGCATAACCTTCGGCGTGGATATAGCTGATTTCTTTCAGTTTTAGCGCGCCCTCGAGGGCGAGGGGGAACATCGCACCCCGGCCGAGGAACAGCACGTCTTGGGCTTCGGAGAGTTCTTCGGCGATGGCGGCGATTGTGGTGCTGAGGGCAAGGGCGTGGTTCATCAGGCCGGGCAGGGCTGCCAGATCATTTAGATGGGCACTGAGGGCTTCGGGCGTCAGGCGACCCCGGTCTTGGGCTGCTTTCAGCGCCAGCAGGGCGAGGGTGGTGAGCTGGCAGGTGAAGGCTTTGGTCGAGGCGACGCCAATCTCGATCCCCGCCATGATCGGCAGAGCCAGATCAGCTTCGCGGGCGATCGAGGAGGTGGGGACGTTGACCACGGCGACGATTTTCGCGACTTTTTCGCGGGTGTAGCGCAGGGCGGCGAGGGTATCGGCGGTCTCACCGGATTGGCTGACGAACAGCGCCCATGAGGTTGGCGACAATGGCGGTTCGCGGTAGCGGAATTCGGAGGCGACGTCGATCTCGCAAGGCAGGTCTGCGATTTGCTCGAACCAGTATTTTGCGACGTGGCAGGCATAGCTGGCGGTGCCGCAGGCGACCATGGTGATGCGGTCCACGGCGGTGAAATCAACCTCGGCGGGCAGTTGCAGCGCGCCGTTTTGAACGTAGCGCTTCAGGGCGTCGGCGATCACCACGGGTTGTTCGGCGATTTCTTTCGCCATGAAATGCTTATAGCCAGCCTTTTCGATCCTTGTGGCATCGACTTGAATCCGGGATTCGGCGCGGTTGGCGAGGCGATCCATTTCATCATAGATCACAGCGCCTTGGCGGGTGATCACCGCCCAGTCGCCTTCTTCGAGATAGGTTATGCGGTCGGTCATTGGCGCGAGGGCAATGGCGTCGGAGCCGACAAACATCTCACCATCGCCGTGGCCGATGGCGAGCGGAGAGCCTTTGCGGGCGGCGATGATCAGGTCTTCTTCGCCGTCAAACAGGAAGCACAAAGCGAAGGCACCGTGCAGGCGTTTCAGGGTTTGGCGGGCGGCCTCGGTCGGGGTGGCACCACGGCTGATGTACAGATGTGCGAGAAGGGCGACGGTCTCGGTGTCGGTCTCGGATTCTTGCGTCAGGCCTGCGGCGGCCAGTTCGGTGCGCAGTTCGCGGAAGTTTTCGATGATGCCGTTGTGGACCACGGCGACCGGGCCGGAGCGGTGGGGATGGGCGTTGGTGGTGGTGGCCGCACCATGCGTCGCCCAACGGGTGTGGCCGATGCCAGCCTTGCCCGCGAGGGGTTCATGCACCAGCAGGTCGGAGAGGTTGACCAGCTTGCCGACGGCGCGGCGGCGGTCGAGCTTGCCATTGTTGACGGTGGCGATGCCTGCAGAATCGTAGCCGCGATATTCGAGGCGTTTGAGGGATTCGACCAGCAGGGGGGCAACCTCGTTATTGCCAAGAACGCCAACGATACCACACATTTATGAGCTTCCTTTCGCGGCTTTGATGGATTTGAGGCGGGCCATCAGTTTGATGGCGAGGCCCGGTTTGTTGACCTGCTTGGCACGACCCAAGGCGAGGGCTGCATCGGGGACGTTTTCGGTGATGACGGAACCCGAGGCGGTGAGGGCGTCGTTGCCGATGCTGACGGGGGCGACCAGCATGGTGTCCGATCCGATGAAGGCGCGTTTGCCGATTTTGGTGCGGTGTTTCATCACGCCGTCGTAATTGCAGGTGACGGTGCCGGCGCCGATATTGGTGAATTCGCCAACGTCAGCGTCGCCGATATAGGTCAGATGGCCAACTTTGACGCCTTCGTCGAGGATGGCGTTTTTTATCTCAACAAAGTTGCCGACATGGACATCTTCGGCGAGTTCGGCACCGGGGCGGAGCCTTGCGAACGGGCCGACAGTTGCACCGCGGCTGACGTGGCAGCCTTCGAGGTGGCAGAAGCCTTTGATCTCGGCGCCGGATTCGATGGTGACAGCAGGACCAAAGATCACGTTGGGGCCGATGATGGCGTCGCGGCCGATATGGGTGTCGAGGGCGAAGAACACGGTTTCGGGGGCGGTGAGGGTGACGCCGTTTTCCAAGGCATCGCTGCGGGCGCGGGATTGGAAGGCGGCTTCGGCCTCGGCCAGTTGCGCGCGGGTGTTCACACCCAAGGTTTCGGATTCGTCGCAGATGACGACGCCTGCTGACAGGCCATCGGCGTGGGCGATTTCGACAATATCGGTCAGGTAGTATTCGGCGGCAGCGTTGATGTTGCCGACGCGAGCGATCAGATCAAACATGGTTTTGGCAGAGGCGCAGATCACACCGGAGTTACAAAGGGTTATGCTGCGTTCTTCATCCGTGGCCTCTTGGTATTCGACGATCTTTTCCAAGGTCTCGCCAGAGGTCACCAGCCGACCGTAGAGGCCGGGGTCTTTGGCTTCAAAGCCCAGAACCACCACCGAATGGCGGGCGCGGGCGTGCAGCATGGCCTCTAGGGTTTCGGGGCGGATGAACGGGGTGTCGCCGTAAAGTACGATAGCTTCGCCGCCCATCTCGGCCAGCAGGGGGGCTGCTTGGGCAACGGCATGGGCGGTGCCAAGTTGCGGGTCTTGCACGACGCATTGGACCGAGACATCGAAGGCTTCGGCGGATTTGGTGACGAGGGCGGCTTCATGCCCGGTGACGACGACGATGCGCGATGGCTCTAGGTTGCGGGCGGCGGTCAGGGCGTGATGCAACAGCGGGGCGGCGGCTATGTGATGCAGCACTTTCGGCAGGTCGGAGTTCATCCGGCTTCCCATGCCTGCCGCCAATATGATGAATGAAACCGACATCTTCCTCTTCCTTTTCTTTTACACCCGTTTTACCCCGGATCGGCGGGGCCGCAAGGGGTGGTTCTTCACGCAAGGTTACAGAATGAAAACGGTGGTCTTTGATCTGGATGGCACGTTGGCGGATACCAGTGCGGATTTGCTCAGCGCGGCCAATGCTTGTTTTGCGCAGTTGGGGCATGGGGTGGTGTTAGACGGGCGCGATACTTTGACAGCGTTTCATGGCGGGCGGGCGATGCTGCGGTTGGGGTTTGAGCGGTTGGGGCTGCGGTATTCTGAGGCGGATATCTCAGCGCAATATCCTGTGCTGCTGGCAGCTTATGCCGATGGGATTGATGTGCATACGCGGATGTATCCGGGGGCTGTGGCGGCGGTGGAGGCTTTGCTGAGTGCCGGGTATCGCACGGCGATTTGCACCAATAAGCCCGAGGGGCTGGCGGTGGAATTGGTGCGGCGCTTGGGGGTTTCGCATTTGTTTGGGGCGCTGGTCGGGGCGGATACGCTGCCGGTGCGCAAGCCTGATCCGGCGCCTTATGTTGAGGTGGTGCGGCGGGTTGGCGGGGCTATTGGGCGCTCGATGCTGATTGGCGATACCGAGACGGATCGGCTGACGGGGTTGGCGGCAGGGGTGCCGGTGGCGCTGGTGACGTTTGGGCCGGAGGGAGCGGGGGTGTCTCGGCTGCAGCCAGAGGCGCTGCTGCATAGGTTTGAAGATTTGCCGGAGTTGGTGGCAAGGGTGCTGGTTTGACCGTTCTTGGGCGGTTTGACAGTTTTGGGGCCGCGACTTAGGTTGCGCGAATGACAAAAGCCCCGTCCCGCCACGCGATAATCTTTGTGTTGCTGTGTGTTCTGTTGGACATGATCGGCTTTGGCTTGATCATCCCGGTGCTGCCGCAACTGATCGAGCAGGTCGGGCAGGTCAGTCTGTCTGAGGCCTCGATCATTGGCGGCTGGATGTTTTTCGCGTTCTCGATGGCGCAGTTCGCGTTCAGCCCGCTGATGGGTAACCTGTCGGATCGGTTTGGGCGCCGCCCGCTGTTGTTGCTGGCGATTGCGGGTCTTGGGCTGGACAATCTATTGCAGGGGCTTGCGCCAACGCTGATCTGGCTGTTCGTGGGGCGCGTTATTGCGGGGGTATGTGGCTCAAGCTGGGTGATTGCCAATGCGTTTATCACCGATGTGACCGAGCCTGCCGAGCGGGCGAAGTATTTCGGCATGATGGGCGGGGCGTTTGGGTTGGGCTTTGTGCTGGGGCCAGCTTTGGGCGGGGTGTTGGGCGAGTTCGGTCCGCGGGTGCCATTCTTTGTGGCGGCGGCGATTTCGGGGCTGAATTTCATTTACGGCTGGTTTGTGCTGCCCGAGACTTTGGCAGCGCAGAACCGCCGCGCTTTTAGTTTGGCGCGCTCGAACCCTTTGGGCGCGTTCAAGGTGTTTCGCAGCTATCAGGGCGTGATCCCGATGTGCGCGGTGATGTTCGCGTTCTTCTTTTTCACCAGTGTCTATCCCGCGATCTGGCCGTATTGGGGGATGGCGAAGTTTGGCTGGTCTTCGGCAATGGTCGGGGTGAGCCTCGCGGTGTTTGGCATTGTGATGGCGGGGTTTCAGGGCGGCTTGACTGGGCCGGGGGTGAGGTGGTTGGGCGAACGTAATCTGGCGTTGGTCGGGTTGGTCTCGGCCTTGATCGCGGCTTCGGGCTATGGGCTGGCGGGGTCTTTGACGGTGGTTGTGCTGTTGATGATCGTGCATGGGCCGGAGGGGTTTATTCATCCGATGCTGACGGCGATGATGACGCATCGGGTGCCGGATGATGCGCAGGGTGAATTGCAGGGTGGGATTTCGGCGATCATGAACGTGGCGATGTTGGCGGGGACGGTGTTTTTCAGCCAGATTTTCGGGTATTTTATGGCTCCGGGAGGCTGGCAATCGCCGGATGTGGCGTTCTTTGTGGCAGGTGCGGGGATGGCTTTGACCTTGGTGATGTTTGTGCTGATCGTGCCGGGTGAGGAGAAACGCCTGTGATTGAAGAACGGTTTGAAGGCAGTTTCACCCAGCAGGAACCTATTCCAGAGGCGGGGATCGAGGCGGCTGTGGCCGTGATGCGGCATGGGCGGCTGCATCGCTATAACACCGCTGCGGGCGAGGTCGCGGAGGCGGCTTTGCTGGAGGAGGAATTCGCGGGCCTGATGGGGGCGAAATACTGCCTTGCGGTGGCTTCGGGCGGTTATGCGTTGGGCTGTGCCTTGCGGGCGGTGGGGGTGCAGGCGGGCGAGCCTGTGTTGACCAATGCCTTCACCTTGGCCCCGGTGCCGGGGGCGATTGCGAGTGTCGGGGCGCGTCCGGTGTTTGTTGAGGTGACGGAACAGCTGGTGCTGGATTTTGGCGATCTGGAGGCGAAGGCGCGCGCTACAGGGGCGAAGGTGCTGATGCTCAGCCATATGCGCGGGCATCTGTGCGATATGGAGGCTTTGGTGGCGTTGTGTGCGCGGCTGGGTGTGCTGATCATTGAGGATTGCGCGCATACGATGGGGGCGGCTTGGAACGGCGTGGCCTCGGGGCGGTCGGGGTTGATCGGCTGCTATTCGATGCAGACCTATAAGCATATCAATTCCGGCGAGGGCGGGTTTTTGATCTCGGATGACGAGGCGGTGATGGCGCGGGCGGTGCTGCTGTCGGGGTCTTATATGCTGTATGGGCGGCACCGGGCGGCACCCAGTGCGGCGGCGTTTGAGGCGGTGCGGATGGAAACCCCAAACATCTCGGGCCGGATGGACAATCTGCGGGCGGCGATTTTGCGGCCGCAACTGGGGCTGTTGGTGGATCGGGTGGCACGCTGGGCCGAGCGCTATCAGGCGTTGGAGGCGGGGTTGCGCGGCGTGCCGGGGTTGCGGTTGGTGGAGCGGCCTGTCGAGGAAACCTATGTCGGGTCGTCGTTCCAGTTCCTGCTGCCGGATTGGTCTGCAGCGCGGGTGGGTGCGCTTCTGGGCCGGGTGTTGGCGCGGGGGGTCGAGTTGAAGTGGTTCGGTGCCGCCGATCCGGTGGCGTTTACCTCGCGTTATCAGCATTGGGGCTATGCCGAGGTGCAGAACCTGCCGCAGACCGACCGGATTTTGGCGGGGCTGGTGGATATGCGGGTGCCTTTGACGTTCTCGGTGGAGGATTGCGCGCAGATTGCGCGGATCATCAAGGCAGAGGCCTTGGTGGTGGGGCAGGGGCCGGAGCCTGAGGCTGTGGCGTTGCCGGTTATTCAGTAACGGGTGGTTTGCTAGGCTGATCGCTGGGGGTTTCACACCCCCAGACCCCTGTGGGATATTTGAGCACAGAGGATGATAATTTTAGATAAGTTTTAGCGGGTTTGTCCGCTGTTGGCGGGATTGCGCGGGTCGTTTGACGCGGACTTTGAGGAATCTACAGGGCTGTGGTAGGCTGCGGGCATTTGAAATGATCATCTGATTTTGGAGACAGTCATGGGCTTGCAGGCACAGCTTTATCCGTTTCATTATGTCAATCGGCTGCGGTCTTTGGTGGTGCCGGGCTACACTGGCTATCCCGGCGGGGTGGTGGCGATCACCCGCTATGTCTCGGCGAATACGTTGTTTGGCGGGGCGAATCTGGCCTCGGTGCTGCGGCAGGCTTTGGCTACGGCGGGGACGGCGGCGGATCGCAGCACTTTGGCGGGCGAGGGCGTCGGCCGGGTGTTCACCGGGCAGGGTATGCCGGATGATTTTGTCACCGTGCTGAGCATGGTCGACCGCTTGGCGGCACCACTGGCGAAGAACGCCACGCTCGCGCCGTTTTTCAAGCAGACCGATTACTTGCAGGCGCTGCTGGACGCGTCGGTGTTGGGCATGGATTGTATTGGGTTTGTTGGCACTTATCTCGCGACGGCGGGGATCGAGGCGGGTTATGTCGGGCGCAGGCCGCTGGATTATGCCGCCAAGTTCAAGCCGGTGGGCAAACTGGCCGATGTCGATGTGGGATCGGTGCTGATGCTGACCAACGGCATGCATATTCAGATCGTCGATTGGATCTGGGAGCGATCAGAACGCCAGTTGGTGATCGACATTTGCCAAGCGTCGAGCATGAAGGATCATGACGATTCCAAGGGGCCGCAATGCAATGCGCGGGTGACCTTGACGGCGGGCGGCGGGGATTTTCTGCCGATTGAGAAGTTCCGGGCGGCGAAGGACAGCAAGTCTGACTGGGCCGCCTATGCTGCCGAAGAGGCCAATCCGACCGACAATGGCTATGAGATGTATCTGCGCAAGAAGATGACCCAGCATGGGACGGCCACGGGCTATCTGAATGGCGCGATTTTTCAGCTGTCGGGTGGCGGTACGCCGGGCAATCCGGTCGCTGGATCGGTCTATGCGGGCACCCTGCCGGGGCTGACGATGGCGGCGGCGTTGGCTTAGGGTTTCGCCGGGTTATACAGCGGCACCGTCGAGATCGACATTTTCGCCGAACCATCGCTGAGTTCGGTGGCATGGGTCAGATAGACCAGCACTTGGTTTTTCTGATCGAAGATGCGGGTGACGTTCAGCGATTTGAACACCAACGAGCGGCTTTCGCTGAACACGGTCTCGCCAGACTCGGAGGTGTCTATGTCGCCAATGGTGATCGGGCCGGTTTGGCGACAGGCGATGGAGGCGTTCGACGGGTCTTCGAACCAGTTGCCTTTGGAAAGCCGGTCCCACATCGAGCGTTCGAAATAGCTGATGTGGCAGGTGACGCCTTGCACCTTCGGGTCGGGGATCGCCTCGATGATGATGTCATTGCCAACCCAATCGACACCGACTCGGCCGATTTCTTCGGCGTGGGCGGTGAGCGGCAACAGGCTGAGGGCGAGGAGGGCGAACAGGCGCATGAGGAGGGCTTTCGAGCGATTTCTGCCTGTTAGATGGGCAGTTTGCTGCGCTTGCACAAGAGGGGGGTGGCAGCGCAAATTCCTTAGTGAAATACTCATGAATTGGGCCGCAAAAACCAATGAGTTAGCGGGTCGAAGCGGCATCTTTTCCTGCGGGCTTTGGTTGACCCCGCCGAGGGGCCGGAGTAAACGGATCAGCAAGAGCGACGGGAGCCAAAGCGCTTGCGACGCGGTTTGCCAGCTGAAGGAGCGCTTCGCGTGGATCATCTTCTTCGTGAGTATCTGCCCATCCTTATTCTTCTTGCGATTGCTGTCGGGCTTGGCCTTGTGCTGATCCTCGCCGCCGCTTTGATCGCGGTGCGCAACCCGGACCCGGAAAAGGTCTCGGCCTATGAATGCGGGTTCAACGCCTTTGACGATGCGCGGATGAAGTTTGACGTGCGGTTCTATCTGGTGTCGATCCTGTTCATCATCTTCGATCTTGAGGTGGCGTTCCTGTTCCCTTGGGCAGTGGCCTTTGGGCAGATCAGCATGGTCGGGTTCTGGTCGATGATGGTGTTTCTGGGTGTGCTGACCGTGGGCTTTGCCTATGAGTGGAAAAAAGGGGCACTGGAATGGGCGTGATGACCGGGGCGAATACGGCGGGGCCGGACCGTGAGGTTGCCACCCAAGCCCTGAACCGCGAGTTGCAGGATAAGGGTTTTCTGCTGACCACGACCGAAGATATCATCAACTGGGCGCGCAACGGGTCTTTGCACTGGATGACCTTTGGTCTGGCCTGCTGCGCTGTGGAGATGATGCACACCTCGATGCCGCGTTATGATCTGGAGCGGTTTGGCACGGCGCCGCGCGCGTCGCCGCGGCAGTCGGATTTGATGATCGTGGCGGGCACCTTGACCAATAAGATGGCCCCGGCGCTGCGTAAGGTTTATGACCAGATGCCAGAGCCGCGCTATGTGATCTCGATGGGGTCCTGCGCGAACGGTGGCGGCTATTACCACTATTCCTATTCGGTGGTGCGCGGCTGTGATCGGATCGTTCCGGTCGATATCTATGTGCCGGGTTGCCCGCCGACAGCGGAAGCTTTGCTTTACGGTATTTTGCAGTTGCAGCGGAAAATCCGCCGCACTGGCACGCTTGTGCGTTAAGGGGGGCGATATGGCTGATTTGGTTGAACTCGCCGCCTATCTGACCGAGAAGCGCCCGGATGCGGTGCTGGGCACGGAACTGGCGTTTGGCGAATTGAATGTGACCGTGGCGCTGCCTGCGCTGGTGTCGTTCATTGGCTTTCTGACGGTCGATCCGGCCTGCAAGTTTTCCTCGCTTGTCGATATCACTGCGGTGGATCACCCCGAGCGGGTGGAGCGCTTTGACGTGATCTATCACTTCCTGTCGATGTATACCAATGCCCGCATCCGGCTGAAGGTGGCGGTGGGCGAGGATGATATGGTGCCGTCGATCCACCTCGTGCATCCGTCGGCGAATTGGTTTGAGCGTGAAGTGTTCGATATGTTCGGGATTTTGTTCTCGGGCCATCCCGATCTGCGGCGTATTTTGACCGATTACGGCTTTCGCGGTCATCCTTTGCGTAAGGATTTCCCGACCACGGGCTATACCGAAGTGCGCTACGACGAGGTGCAAAAGCGGGTGGTCTATGAGCCTGTCAATCTGGTGCAGGAATACCGTCAATTTGATTTCATGTCGCCGTGGGAGGGTGCCAAGTACATCCTGCCGGGTGATGAGAAAAAGGCCTGATCTGGTGAGCAAAGATCCGACATTGCTGTTTTGCGTGGGGGCGACGAAAGCGGGGACATCCTGGCTTTACGATCACCTGTCTAAGCATCCGCAATGTCATTTCCGCAGCATCAAAGAGTTGCATTATTTCTCGTTGAACAATGCAGCACAGTTTGACGGCGCTTTGCGTGGGGTGGATCGCAAGATTGCCGAAATGCAGGCACGTTTGGGCGTGGTGCCGGATGAGCGCAAGCCCATCGTGGCGCAGCGTTTGGCTGATCTGATCGAATGGCGGGCTGTTTTGGCCCATCGGGCGATTGATCTGCCGGCTTATCGCGCGTATCTGACCGCAAATGCGGGGCAGGCGCGGCTGGTGGGCGATGTGACCCCGGCCTATGGGCTGATGTCGCAGGCAGATTTGACGCGGCTTTCGCAGGTGGCGGCGGACACGCGTTTTGTCTATCTGATCCGCGATCCGTTGGCGCGACTTTGGAGCCACGTCCGGATGATTGCTGCGCGCGCGGCACCCGACCGCTTTGCGCAGGTCGCCGAAGCGCAGATGGCAGCGATTTTGGATGGTGATCTGTCGGGCGAGGGCAAGGGCATTGTGGTGCGCGGCGATTACGCCGCAATTTTGGAAAAGCTGGCGCGGGCGGTCCCGGTGAAATCTTTGCTGGTGCTGTTCCAGGAAGAATTGATGACGCTGCCGGGGATCGCAAAGCTGTCGGTGCATCTGGGGCTGACGCCTGTGGCGGCTGATCTGGGACGCCGGGTGCATGAGGGCAAATCTCTGGCCCTGCCCGAGGCTTTGCGGGCGCGGGCTTTGCTGTGGCTTAGACCGCAATATGAATATGTCGCTACGGTGTTTCCGGCTTTGCCGCAGGCATGGCTTAAGAATATGGAAAAGGGCTTCGCATGATGGACGGCGATATCCGCGTGAACAGCTATGATGACGGCACGGTTGACACCCTGCCGGGTGAGCAGCGCATCCGCAATTTCAACATTAACTTCGGCCCGCAACACCCTGCGGCGCATGGGGTTTTGCGTTTGGTGCTGGAGTTGGACGGCGAGATTGTTGAGCGTTGCGATCCGCATATTGGTCTGCTGCACCGTGGCACTGAAAAGCTGATGGAAAGCCGGACCTATCTGCAAAACCTGCCGTATTTCGACCGCCTCGACTATGTGGCGCCGATGAATCAGGAACATGCCTGGTGTCTGGCGATTGAGCGTCTGACGGGCACCGCCGTGCCGCGCCGCGCCTCGCTGATCCGGGTTTTGTATTCAGAAATTGGCCGGATTCTGAACCATTTGCTGAACACCACGACGCAAGCCATGGACGTGGGGGCTTTGACGCCGCCGCTGTGGGGCTTTGAAGAACGCGAAAAACTGATGGTGTTTTACGAGCGTGCTTCTGGCGCGCGTCTGCACGCGGCCTATTTCCGGCCCGGTGGCGTGCATCAGGATCTGACGCCCGATCTGATCAATGATATTGAGGCTTGGACCGAGACCTTCCCGCAGGTGCTGGAAGACCTGCACGGGCTTCTGACCGAAAACCGCATCTTCAAACAGCGCAATGCCGATATTGGCGTGGTGACGGAAGATGACATTCTGAAATACGGATTCTCGGGCGTGATGGTGCGCGGATCGGGTCTGGCTTGGGATTTGCGGCGCTCGCAACCCTATGAATGTTATGACGAGTTTGAGTTCAAAATCCCGGTCGGCAAGAACGGCGATTGCTATGATCGCTATCTGTGCCGGATGGAGGAGATGACTCAGTCGCTGCACATCATGCGGCAGTGCATTGTGAAGCTGCGGGCCGAGCCGGGCGAAGTTCTGACGCGTGGCAAGCTGTCGCCACCGAAACGCGGTGAGATGAAAACCTCGATGGAGGCTTTGATTCACCACTTCAAACTTTACACCGAGGGTTTCCATGTGCCCGCCGGCGAAGTTTACGCGGCGGTTGAAGCGCCGAAGGGCGAGTTTGGCGTGTATTTGAAGGCGGATGGCTCCAATAAGCCGTACCGCGCCAAGATCCGCGCGCCGGGGTTCCTGCATTTGCAGGCGATGGATTATATCTGCAAGGGCCATCAGCTGGCCGACGTTTCTGCAATCATCGGCACGATGGATATCGTGTTCGGGGAGGTCGACCGCTAATGCTTCGCCGTCTGCACAAAGAACAACCCGCGTCGTTTGCTTTTACCTCGGCCAATCTGGCTTGGGCGGAGGGGCAGATTGCGAAATATCCTGAGGGGCGTAAGGCCTCGGCGATCATTCCGCTGTTGTGGCGGGCTCAGGAACAGGAGGGGTGGTTGACCCGTCCGGCGATTGAGCATGTCGCGGATAAGCTGGGGATGGCTTATATCCGGGCGCTGGAAGTGGCGACGTTTTACTTCATGTTCCAGCTGCAACCTGTTGGAAGCGTTGCGCATATCCAGATTTGCGGCACCACGTCCTGTATGATTTGCGGGGCTGAGGAGTTGATCGCGGTTTGTAGGGAACTGGTCGCGGATAAGGCGCATGCTTTGTCGGCGGATGGCAAATTCAGCTGGGAAGAAGTCGAATGTCTGGGCGCTTGCACCAATGCGCCGATGGCGCAGATCGGTAAGGACTATTATGAGGATCTGACGGCGGACAAGCTGCGCGCGTTGATCGGGCGGTTCTCGAAAGGTGAGGTTCCGGTGCCGGGGCCGCAGAATGGCCGTTATGCGGCGGAGCCTTTGTCGGGGCTGACCTCGTTGAAATCGCATGAAGCGGGGCGGAAGCCGTATAATGCAAGCGTGCAGGCGGCGGTGGATATTGGCGATACAGTGAAGCGGATTGATGGCACCGAAGTGCCGTTGCTGACGCCGTGGATTGCGAAATCGGTGTCGGCTGATCCGAAACTGGCGGCGATGCCGGAGGCTGTGACGCCTGCGGTTGGCGTGGCAGTTGAACCGAAACCCGGTGCGGCAGCCGTTGCGGATAAGACCGGCGTGACTGTGCAGGAAGCGCCGGTGATTGCGAAGGGAAAGCCGGTGGCAGAGGGCAACGCGCCAGAGGCCACGCCACTTGCGACGCCAGAGGCGAAAGTACTGGCAGCGGGGCCGCAAAGCCAGCCCGTAGCGCTTGCGGCGCCGCGCAACGGTTTGGGCGATAATCTGCAACAGCTTGAAGGCATCGGTCCGGTGATCGAGAAGCTGTGTCATAGCTTGGGGATATTCCACTTTGAGCAGATCGCGGCTTTTGGACCTGCGGAAGTGGCGTGGATGGACAGCAATCTCAAGGGCTTCCGGGGCCGGGTCAGCCGCGATAAATGGGTGGCGCAGGCCAAGTTGATCGGTGAGATTGGGCTGGAAGCCTTCCTGATCCGCGCCAAGACCAATGAGTATTGAGGGTTATAATGGACCACGCACATGATCACGATGCAGTTGATGGGCCTTGGGCTGGCGGCTGGCTTGTTGCTGTTCTGGCCGCTTTGATGGCGGTTGGGCTGGCGCGCTGGCTGGGTGAGGTTGGCGGCTTTGCGGCGGTGATCGTGGGCCTTGTGGTGTTCGGGGTTTACGCCGTGCTTCTGGGCAATGGCGGTGTGGAATTGACCGAGGCGCATGGCCATGACGGCGATGATCACGGCCACGATCACGGGCATGGGCAGCACTGAGATGGCGGCTCCGGAGCCTCAGGATAAATCGGCGCGGCAGACCAGAGTTGTGGCTTTGGTGATTGCGGGCACGATGATCTTGTGGATGGCGGGTCAACAGATTGGCGCGGAGCTGGGCTTGCCGCTGAAATACACGTTTCTGCTCGATCTCGCGGCTTTGGCCGGGTTCATCTGGGCGATGATCGTGACGTATCAAATTTGGCGCGCGCGCCGCACGTAAGGAAGCAGCTATGCTCGACGATAAGGACCGCATCTTTACCAACCTTTACGGGATGCACGACCGTTCTTTGGCGGGCGCACGGGCGCGCGGCCATTGGGATGGAACGGCCGAGATTATTGCGCGCGGCAAGGATACGATTGTCGAGCAGATGAAAGCCTCGGGGCTGCGCGGGCGCGGTGGGGCAGGCTTTCCGACCGGGCTGAAATGGTCGTTCATGCCGAAGCAATCGGATGGCCGGCCGTCTTATCTGGTGATCAACGCCGATGAGTCCGAGCCGGGCACCTGTAAAGATCGCGAGATCATGCGGCATGACCCGCATACGCTGATTGAGGGCGCTTTGATTGCCTCGTTCGCCATGGGGGCGAATGCCTGCTATATCTATATTCGCGGCGAATATATCCGCGAGCGTGAGGCTTTGCAGGCGGCTTTGGACGAATGCTATGACGCTGGGCTGCTCGGCAAGAATGCCGCGAAATCCGGTTGGGATTTTGATTGCTACCTGCATCATGGCGCGGGCGCTTATATCTGCGGTGAAGAAACCGCTCTGTTGGAAAGCCTTGAGGGCAAAAAGGGGATGCCGCGGATGAAGCCGCCGTTCCCGGCAGGCTCGGGGCTGTATGGCTGCCCGACCACGGTGAACAACGTGGAGAGCATCGCGGTGGTGCCGACGATTTTGCGGCGCGGGGCGGCTTGGTTTGCGGGTTTTGGTCGGCCTAATAATGCGGGGACCAAGCTGTTCGGGATTTCCGGCCATGTGAACAACCCTTGTGTGGTTGAAGAAGCGATGTCGATTACTCTGCGCGAGTTGTTGGATGTGCATTGCGGTGGCGTTCGGGGCGGCTGGAAGAACATCAAGGCGGTGATCCCCGGCGGGTCTTCGGTGCCGATGCTGAATGCGGCGCAATGCGAAGATGCGATCATGGATTTCGACTGGCTGCGTGAGCAAAGGTCCGGTCTGGGCACGGCGGCGGTGATCGTGATGGATCAATCGACGGACGTGATCAAGGCGATCTGGCGGCTGTCAAAGTTCTACAAGCACGAGAGCTGTGGCCAATGCACGCCTTGCCGCGAAGGCACTGGCTGGATGATGCGGGTGATGGACCGTCTGGTGCGCGGCGAGGCTGAGGTTGAGGAAATCGACATGCTGTTGTCGGTGACCAAACAGGTCGAAGGCCACACGATTTGCGCTTTGGGCGATGCGGCGGCTTGGCCGATCCAAGGTCTGGTGCGGCATTTCCGTGAGGAAATTGAGGACCGGATCAAGGCGAAAAAGACCGGGCGCATGGGCGCGCTGGCGGCGGAGTAAGTGATGCGGTTTGGGCTGGCATTGGTGATCGGGATGGGCTTGGCCCCGCTTGTGGCGGGTGCTGAGGCTTATCCGGGGTTGAACGTGCCTGCCGAGCATAAGGGCATCAAATATATGGTAGAAATCACGGCTGAGAGTAAAGCTGGACCGTTCGACGCGCGGGTGTGGCGGATCGACGGCAGCTCGATGTCTTATGAGCGCAAGATTGGCCGGGCGCTGGTGAAGGAAGCTTGCGCGGGCGAGGGATATTCGTTTCGCGCGGTGCAGCCGAAACTTGTCAAAGGCCAGTTGATGTTCACGGGGGCTTGCGCATGATGCGGGCTGTTGCGGTGATCAGTTTTGCTGGGCTGAGCGCTTGCGTCAGTGGTGCGCGCCCGATGGCTTTGGCGGAAAGCGGCCCGGTTGCGGTGGAATTGGCGGGGCGGTCTTACATTGCTGATCTGCAGCCCAGTGAAAGCGGTGCGGTTTTGGCGATGACGCGGGATGGCGCCGGGTTTGGCAATTTTGAGGGGGCTGAGGCGAAACGCGCGGCAGAGGCGTTTTGTGCCTCGCGTGGGGCATCGGTGAACCGTGCGGCTTACGGCCATTACGCCGGCGGCGCTTGGCTGTTCAAAGGGGGCTGCGCATGATCTGGGCGGCTTTGATGGGCGATAACCTGCACAAGACACGGTCTTGTCATGGGATATCAGGGGCTTCGCGGGATATGGTCCGGGCAGTTGATGCCAAGGAGGCCAAAATGACGAAGATTTTCCGCAGTTTGACGCTGGTTGCTGTGATGGCGGCAAGCCCCGCGCTGGCGCTGGAGCCGTTGAATAAAGATGCGCATGTGACCGAATCTTTGGTGGCGGTCCGGGTTGGCGACACCATTCGCAACACCTGCCCCTCGATCAGCGCCAAAATGTTCACGGTTCTGGCAAAGTGGAACGAGCTGAAAACCTATCTGCGCGGCAAAGGCTACACCGAGGACGAGGTGGAAGCTTTCCGCAAGGATAAGACCGAAAAGGCCCGCATCAAAGGCTTGGCGGCGGATTATCTGAAGCAGGCCGGCGTGGTTGAGGGCGATGTCGAAAGCTACTGCAAAGTTGGCCGCGATGAGATCGCCAAGGGCACGCTCGCGGGCAGTTTGCTGAGGTCGTACAAATGACCAACATGCCCGGATATCATCTCGCCGAATTGAACGTGGGGCGCCTGTTGGCCCCCACCGACGATCCGCGCGTGGCGGAGTTCATGGGCGCTTTGGACCGGGTGAACGGGCTTGGCAAACGCATGCCGGGGTTCGTTTGGATGATGGAAGGTTCGGGCGAGCCGGGAACCGGCAATACCGAAGCCAAGATCGGCGGCGATCCGCAGTTTGTCTCAAACCTGACGGTTTGGGAAACGGCGGAAACGCTGGAGAATTTCGTGTTTGGCACCGTGCATCGGGTGTTCTACGAGCGCCGGGCGGAATGGTTTGAAGTTTTGGGCAAGATGCATTTCGTGATGTGGTGGGTGCCGATTGGGCATAAACCCTCACTGGAAGAAGCCCTTGCACGGCTTGCAGAATTGCAGGCAAACGGCGATACGGACCGGGCGTTTGGCTGGTCTTATTTGAAAGAAGCGCAGGGGATGCAGATCCGGTCCTGTGCCCCAATGGCGGCGGAGTAAGCGGATGTCGAACCTAAAGAAAATCAGCATCGACGGGATCGAAGTTGAAGTCGATGGCGCGATGACGATCATTCAGGCGGCGGAAGTTGCCGGGGTGGCTATTCCGCGGTTCTGCTATCACGAGCGCCTCACGATTGCGGGCAACTGCCGGATGTGTCTGGTTGAGGTCGTCGGCGGTCCGCCGAAACCTGCGGCGTCTTGTGCGATGCAGGTGCGCGATCTGCGGCCCGGCCCGAATGGCGAAGCGCCTTTGGTAAAGACCACTTCGCCGATGGTGAAGAAAGCCCGTGAGGGCGTGATGGAATTTCTGCTGATCAACCATCCGCTCGATTGCCCGATCTGCGATCAGGGCGGCGAGTGCGATCTGCAAGATCAAGCGATGGCGTTTGGCGTCGACTTCTCGCGCTATCGCGAGCCGAAGCGCGCGTCAGAGGATTTGAACCTGGGGCCGTTGGTGGAAACCAAGATGACGCGGTGTATCTCTTGCACCCGTTGCGTGCGGTTTACCTCGGAGGTGGCGGGCATCTTGCAGATGGGTCAGACTGGGCGCGGTGAGGATGCCGAGATTACCTCGTATCTGAACGCGACGTTGGATAGCAACCTGCAAGGCAATATCATTGATCTTTGCCCGGTGGGTGCGCTGACCTCTAAGCCTTACGCCTTCACCGCGCGGCCTTGGGAGTTGACCAAGACCGAAAGCATCGACGTGATGGATGCTTTGGGCAGTAACATCCGCATTGATACCAAAGGCCGCGAAGTGATGCGGATTTTGCCGCGCAACCATGATGGCGTGAACGAGGAATGGATTTCCGACAAGACCCGTTTCATCTGGGACGGTTTGCGTCGTCAGCGTCTTGACACGCCTTACATCCGTGAAAATGGCCGTCTGCGCAAAGCGGGCTGGGGAGAGGCTTTGGCCTTGGCCGCCGCTGCCGTGAAGGGCAAAAAGGTTGCCGGTTTGGTGGGCGATCTGGCTTCGGTTGAGGCGGCTTATTCATTGAAAGCTTTGATTGAATCGCTGGGTGGCAAGGTCGAAAGCCGCACCGATGGCGCGCGGTTGCCGATGGGCAATCGTTCGGCTTATGTCGGCACGGCAAAGATCGAGGATATCGACAGCGCCAAGACGATTTTGCTGATTGGCACCAATCCGCGGGTAGAGTCTCCGGTGCTGAACGCGCGGATCCGCAAGGCTTGGTCGGCGGGTGCGAATGTCGGGCTGATCGGTGAAGCCATTGATCTGACTTACGATTACAAGCATATGGGCACGGATCGGGCGGCTTTGGCTGATCTGGTCGGCAAGGTGACTGAAAAGCCGAATACGATTGTGATCGTTGGCCAAGGCGCACTGAACGAGGCGGATGGCGAGGCGGTTCTGGCGCATGCGATGGCTTATGCGCAGGGCGCGGGCGGCAAGTTGTTGGTTCTGCACACGGCGGCTGGCCGGGTTGGTGCAATGGACGTGGGTGCTGTGACCGAGGGCGGGCTGACTGCGGCGACCGATGGGGCAGAGGTGATCTATAACCTCGGCGCGGATGAGGTTGAGATCGCGGCCCGAACTGAAAATGGCGGTCCGTTCGTGATCTATCAGGGCAGCCACGGCGACCGGGGTGCGAACCGCGCCGATATCATCTTCCCGGCGGCGGCTTATACCGAAGAAAGTGGGCTGTTCGTCAACACGGAAGGTCGGCCACAACTGGCGCAGCGCGCGGGGTTTGCTCCGGGTGAGGCGAAAGAGGGCTGGGCGATCTTGCGGGCGTTCTCGGCGGAAGTCGGCAAAACCCTGCCGTGGGATAGTTTGGCGGCTTTGCGTCGGGCATTGATTGCACAGCATCCGCATCTGGGCATGGTTGATCATGTGCCGATGAATGATTGGCAGCCAGTGGCTTTGCGCGATATGGGCCGCGCCACGTTCCGCAATGCCTTCAAAGGCTTCTATCTGACCAATCCGATTGCCCGCGCCAGCAAAGTCATGGGCGAACTCGCGGCCATGGAAGCGGATCGCGCCAAAACCCCGATGGCGGCGGAGTAAGAGATGCGGCTTCTCGCCCCCTTTGTGATCGGATTGGCAGCCTTTGGCGGTCTGTTCGCTTGTGCGGGTGAGAAACCAAGCGCGGATTCGGTGTTCACCCCCGCCTACAAGGGGATTGAGACGATCCTGCTTGACGGCGATCTGGTGAATTTCCGGGTGGCGATGACCGGCGCGCGGGATGACAAGGATGTGGCGGCTTACGCGGCTTGTGCGGCTGCGCAATATGCGCTGATCCGGGGCTTTGGATTTGCGCGTCATGTGCGCACCAACGTGGCGATAAAGGGTGGCGTTTGGCGCGGGGATGCAGTTTACACCATCTCGGCGTCGCTGCCCCGCGGTGTGAAAACGATAGATGCCGAAGTGACCGTGCGCGATTGTGGTGCGCAAGGAATACCGACGGTTTAAGGCCCAAGATAGGGCCGCGTAAGTTAAGGGCCATAAAGGCTAAAGGGAACGTGAGGGATCATGGCTGACTTTCTGCAAACCGGGCTGGGGATCGCGCTGTTGATCGCGCTGCAAAGCCTTGCCATCGTTGCTTTTGTGATGCTGAGCTTGCTGTTCCTCGTCTACGGCGACCGTAAGATCTGGGCGGCGGTGCAGATGCGCAAGGGGCCAAACGTTGTGGGGCCGTTTGGCCTGCTGCAATCGGTGGCCGATGCGCTGAAATATGTGGTGAAGGAAATCGTGGTGCCCGCGGGCGCCGACCGCGCGGTGTTCTTCCTTGCGCCGATCCTGAGCTTCGTGCTGGCGATCCTCGCTTGGGCGGTGATCCCGTTTGATAGCGGCTGGGTGCTGGCCGATATCAACGTCGCTATCCTGTTCGTGTTCGCAGCGTCCTCGCTGGAGGTTTATGGCGTGATCATGGGCGGGTGGGCGTCGAACTCGAAATACCCGTTCCTTGGGTCGTTGCGCTCTGCGGCGCAGATGATTTCCTATGAAGTCTCACTGGGTCTGATTATCATCGGCATCATCATCTCGACGGGTTCGATGAGTTTCTCGGCGATTGTCCATGCCCAATCCGGCAACCTTGGCCTGCTGAACTGGTATTGGTTGCCGCACTTCCCGATGGTGTTCCTGTTCTTCATCTCTGCCTTGGCGGAAACCAACCGCCCGCCGTTCGACTTGCCCGAAGCGGAATCGGAACTGGTTGCGGGGTTCATGGTGGAATACTCATCAACCCCTTACCTTCTGTTCATGGCGGGTGAATACATCGCGATCTTCCTGATGTGCGCGCTGATCTCGCTGTTGTTCTTCGGCGGTTGGCTGTCGCCCATTCCGGGGTTGGCCGATGGCTGGTGGTGGATGGTCGCCAAAATGTGGGTGTTCTTCTTCATGTTCGCCATGGTGAAGGCCATCGTGCCGCGCTACCGCTATGACCAGTTGATGCGGATCGGTTGGAAAGTGTTCCTGCCGCTGTCGCTGGCTTGGGTGGTG
This sequence comes from Cypionkella sp. PAMC25878, assembly GCF_058135695.1. NCBI lineage: Bacteria > Pseudomonadati > Pseudomonadota > Alphaproteobacteria > Rhodobacterales > Paracoccaceae > Cypionkella > Cypionkella sp. PAMC25878. The sequence continues at coordinate 2,916,434 of NZ_CM176871.1, forward strand.
GTGGTGTCGTTCTTGGCAAAATATGAAGTGTTCGGCGGCTTTTGGGCGCGCTGGACGATGGGAGGCTGATCATGGGTCCGGCACGCACAACCGATTACCGCCGCGCAGCGAAGTATTTCCTGCTGTTTGACTTCATTAAGGGCTTTGGCCTTGGCTTCAAATATTTCTTCGCGCCGAAAAGCACGCTGAATTACCCGCATGAAAAGGGGCCGCTGTCGCCCCGGTTCCGCGGTGAGCATGCGTTGCGCCGCTATCCGAATGGCGAGGAACGTTGCATTGCCTGCAAGCTATGCGAGGCGATTTGCCCGGCGCAGGCGATCACAATTGATGCGGAACCGCGGGAAGATGGCTCGCGCCGCACCACGCGCTATGACATCGACATGACCAAATGCATCTATTGCGGTTTCTGTCAGGAAGCCTGCCCGGTGGATGCGATTGTCGAAGGCCCGAATTTCGAATTTTCCACCGAAACCCGCGAGGAGCTTTTCTACAACAAAGATAAGCTGCTCGCGAATGGCGAACGTTGGGAAGCCGAGATTGCCCGCAATCTTGAACTCGACGCGCCGTACCGGTGAATGGCATGACAGACGCATTCAACCAGATCTTCAAGCAGATGATGGAGCAGGGCCAGAAGATGGCGCAGGCTTTCACACCGGGTTTGGAGGGCGTCGATGTGAAGGCGTTCGAAAAGCTGTTCCCGGCGATGCCGAAGGAAATGCTGGAGGCGTTCTTTGGCAAGACCTTCAACCCTGAGGGCTTGGATGCCCGTACCCGGTTTCTGGTCACCATTGCGGCGCTGACGGTGCAGGGGCCAATCGGTGAGCCGAAAATGCGGGTGACGGTGAAGAACGCTTTGGCCGCCGGGGCCACCAAACGCGAGATCGCCGAGGTGATCTGGCAAATGTCGATGTTCGGCGGCGTGCCCGCCATGCAAAAAGCACTGGAAACCGCTCAGGCGGTCTTTGCTGAAACCGAGGAGAAAGCGCCATGAGCGTTGCAGATCTGGCCTTTTACGCGTTTTCCACCGTCACCATTGCAGCGGGTTTGCTGGTGACGCTCAGCAAAAATCCGGTGCATTCGGTGCTGTGGTTGATCTTGGCCTTCCTGTCCTCGGCGGGGCTGTTCGTGCTGCTGGGCGCGGAATTCGTCGCGATGCTGCTGATCATCGTCTATGTCGGCGCGGTCGCGGTGCTGTTCCTGTTCGTGGTGATGATGCTGGACATCGACTTTGCCGAGTTGAAGGGCGAGATGTCGCGCTACATGCCGCTCGGCCTGCTGGTCGGCGTGATCATCATCATGCAACTGGTGCTGGGCGTTGGCGCTTGGGTGCAGGCCGATGGCGCGATGGGCCTGCGCGCGGCGGTCACACCCGACCTCGCGCAGATGGAAAACACCCGCGCGTTGGGCCTGCTGATCTATGACAAATACCTGATTTTGTTCCAGCTTTCGGCACTGGTGCTGCTCGTCGCGATGATCGGTGCGATCCTTTTGACTCTGCGCCACCGCAAGGATGTGAAACGCCAGAACGTGCTGCACCAGATGTGGCGCGACCCGGCGAAAGCGATGGAGTTGATGGACCCGAAACCGGGGCGGGGGCTGTAAAGCGATTTCTGCGCGGAAATCGTGCACGAAATTCGCGCGAATTTCGAGAAGTTATCGCGGGGCGACCTGCACCAAGAGAGTAACGGGCAACGACCCGGAGGGACGAAAATGGTAGGACTGGAACATTACCTCGTGGTGGCGGCGGCTTTGTTCGTCATCGGGATCTTTGGCATCTTCCTGAACCGGAAGAACGTCATCGTCATTCTGATGTCGATCGAGTTGATGCTGCTGGCGGTCAACATCAACTTCGTCGCCTTCTCATCGCAGCTTGGCGATCTGGTCGGGCAGGTGTTCACCATGTTCATCCTGACGGTGGCGGCGGCAGAGGCTGCGATTGGCCTTGCGATCTTGGTGGTGTTCTTCCGCAACCGCGGCACCATTGATGTCGAAGATGTTAACGTAATGAAGGGCTGAGATCATGGATATGCAACTCAGCGCGCAGATTATTCTGTTTGCACCTTTGGTGGGCGCAATCCTTTGCGGTTTCGGCTGGCGGCTGATCGGCGAGAAGGCGGCGACCTGGCTGACGACACTGCTGCTGTTCATCGCGGCCATCCTGTCGTGGTATATTTTCCTGACCTTTCAGGGCGATACCCAGCACATCACCGTGCTGCGCTTCATCGAAAGCGGCACGCTGTCGACCGAATGGGGCATCCGGTTGGACCGGATGTCGGCGATCATGCTGGTGGTGGTGAACTCGGTGTCCGCGCTCGTGCATCTCTATTCGCAAGGCTACATGGCGCATGATGAGAATTGGGCGCCGGGCGAAAGCTATCGCCCGCGTTTCTTTGCGTATCTGTCGTTCTTCACGTTTTCGATGCTGGCGCTGATCACCTCTGACAATCTGGTGCAGATGTTCTTCGGCTGGGAGGGCGTTGGCGTTGCCTCGTATCTGCTGATCGGTTTCTACTACCGCAAGCCAAGCGCCAATGCCGCCGCGATCAAGGCGTTTGTGTTCAACCGGGTCGGCGACTTTGGTTTTGCGCTGGGAATTTTCGCGCTGTTTTACCTCACTGACAGCATCAAACTGGATGAGGTTTTCGCCGCAGCGCCGCAGCTGGCGCAAACGCAGCTGCACTTCCTCTGGGCTGACTGGAACGCTGCCAATCTGATCGGCGTGCTGCTGTTCATCGGTGCTTGCGGCAAGTCGGCGCAGCTGTTCCTGCACACGTGGTTGCCCGACGCGATGGAGGGCCCGACCCCGGTGTCGGCGCTGATCCATGCCGCGACGATGGTGACGGCGGGGGTGTTCCTCGTCTGCCGGATGTCGCCTTTGTATGAATATGCGCCGGATGCCAAGGCGATGATCGTGGTGATTGGGGCTTCGACCGCGTTCTTTGCGGCGACGGTGGGTCTGGTGCAGAACGACATCAAACGGGTGATCGCCTATTCGACCTGTTCGCAGCTGGGCTATATGTTCGTGGCCGCGGGCGTTGGCATGTATCCGGTGGCGATGTTCCACCTGTTCACCCATGCGTTCTTCAAAGCGATGCTGTTCCTCGGCGCAGGCTCGGTGATCACCGCGATGCATCATGAGCAGGATATGCGCAATTACGGTGGCCTCAGGAAGAAGATCCCGCTGACGTTCTGGGCGATGATGATCGGCACTTTGGCGATCACCGGGGTTGGGATTCCGCTGACGCATTACGGTTTTGCTGGTTTCCTGTCGAAAGATGCAGTGATTGAAAGCGCTTGGGTCGGCTCGAACTATGCCTTCACTCTGCTGGTGATCGCGGCGTTCATGACCTCGTTCTACTCGTGGCGGCTGATGTTCATGACCTTCTACGGCAAGCCAAAGGGCGATACGCATGCCTATGATCATGCGCATGAAAGCCCGGCGACGATGCTGATCCCGTTGGGGGTGCTGGCTTTGGGTGCCGTGTTCGCTGGCATGGTCTGGTACAACAGCTTCTTCGGCGATGAGGCGAAGATGCGGGCGTGGTTCAACATGGAACCGGCGCATGAGGAGATGGCCGAGGCGGCAGAGGCCCCGGCAGCCGCGGCTGACGCGACTGCGGCAACCGAGACGGCACCTGTTGCAACCGAGGTAGCTCCGGCTGCCACCACTGAAGCTGCAACGACAGAGACGGCTCCGGCTGCGACAGCCGAGGTGGCTTCGACCACGGAGCCTGCTGCCTCCGTTTCTCTGGAGCCGGGCATTGCTCCGAAAGGCGCGATTTATCTTGGCGCGGATAACCACGTTCTGCACCACGCGCATGAGGCCCCGAACTGGGTCAAGGTTTCGCCTTTCGTCGCTATGGTGTTGGGCTTCCTGCTGGCGTGGAAATTCTACATCCGCAGCCCGGAATTGCCCGGCAAACTCGCGGCACAACAGCGCCCTCTGTATCTGTTCCTGCTGAACAAGTGGTACTTTGACGAGCTGTACAATGTGATCTTCGTGAAGCCCGCATTCTGGCTTGGCAATTTTCTGTGGAAGAAGGGCGACGGTGTGGTGATTGACGGCGCGCTGAATGGTGTGGCGATGGGGATTATCCCGTTCTTCACCAAACTCGCCGGGCGCTGGCAATCGGGCTACGTCTTTACATATGCCTTCGCGATGGTGCTGGGGATTGCTGCCCTGTTGACCTGGATGACGCTTACGGTGGGGCACTAAGAGCATGACTTACCTTCTTTCCATCATCATCTTCCTGCCCGCAGTCGCGGCCGCCGTCTTGGCGCTGTTCCTGCGTGGCTCGAATGAGGCCACCGCCAACAACGCGAAATGGCTGGCTTTGATCGCCACCACGGCGACCTTCATCGTCTCGCTGTTCGTGCTGAAAGGCTTTGATGCGTCCAACCCCGGCTTTCAGTTTGTCGAAGAGGCCAGTTGGATCCTTGGGCTGAAATACAAGCTGGGCGTCGATGGCATCTCGATCCTGTTCGTGATGCTGACCACCTTCCTGATGCCGATCACCATTCTGTCGTGCTGGGGGGTGACGGATCGCGTCAAGGAATACATGATCGCCTTCCTGCTCTTGGAAACGCTGATGCTCGGCGTGTTCTTGGCGCTGGACCTCGTGCTGTTCTACCTGTTCTTCGAGGCCGGTCTGATCCCGATGTTCCTGATCATCGGCATCTGGGGCGGCAAGGACCGCATTTATGCGGCGTTCAAGTTCTTCCTCTATACCTTCCTCGGCTCGGTGCTGATGCTGGTTGCGATGATCGCGATGTATTGGGCGGCGAAGACCACCGATATTCCGACGCTGATGGCGTTTAAGTTCGACTCTGCGCCGATGGTGGTGCTGGGGATGAGCATTACCGGCGGATTGCAAACCCTGCTGTTCCTTGCGTTCTTCGCCAGTTTTGCGGTGAAAATGCCGATGTGGCCGGTGCATACTTGGCTTCCCGACGCCCACGTTCAGGCCCCGACGGCGGGTTCTGTGGTGCTGGCGGCGATCCTGTTGAAAATGGGCGGCTACGGCTTTTTGCGCTTCAGCCTGCCGATGTTCCCGGTGGGGTCAGAGGTGCTGTCGGGTCTGGTGTTCTGGATGTCGGCGGCGGCCATCGTCTATACCTCGCTGGTGGCGCTGGCGCAGTCGGATATGAAAAAGCTGATCGCCTATTCCTCGGTGGCGCACATGGGCTATGTGACGATGGGGATTTTCACGGCCAACCAACAAGGCGTGGATGGCGCGATTTTCCAGATGATCAGCCACGGCTTTATCTCGGGCGCGATGTTCCTGTGTGTTGGCGTGATTTATGACCGGATGCACACCCGCGAGATTGACGCCTATGGTGGCTTGGTGAACCGGATGCCCGCCTATGCTTTGGTGTTCATGTTCTTCACCATGGCCAATGTCGGTCTGCCGGGCACCAGTGGTTTCGTCGGTGAATTCTTGGTGCTGGCCGGGATCTTCCAAGTCAACACTTGGGTTGCTGCTGTCGCCACCTCCGGCGTGATCTTCTCGGCGGCTTACGGGCTTTACCTCTACCGCCGCGTTGCTTTCGGCGCGCTGGTGAAAGAAGCCCTCGCGACCATCCAAGACATGAGCCGCCGTGAGCGCGCGATCTTCGCGCCGCTGATCGTGATGACCTTGCTGCTCGGCGTCTATCCGGCGCTGGTGACCGATATCATCGGACCATCGGTGAAGGCGCTTGTTGAAAACTACCAAATGGCCGTGACGGCCTTTGCTGCGAACTAAGGGACAGACCAGATGAACGCTTTAGACTTTCATATCGTCCTGCCCGAGGTTTTGCTGGCGCTTTACGCGATGGCAGCGCTGCTGGGTTGTGTTTACGCGAGCAAAGATGCGCTGACAGGCGCTGTGACTTGGGCCACCGCAGGGGTGTTCGTGGCGCTGGCCGCCTATATCGGCTTTGCGGGTGACGGCGCGAATGTGGCCTTCGGTGGCATGTTCATTGACGACGCCTTCGCGCGCTTTGCCAAAGTGGTGATCCTGCTGTCGGCGGCGGGTGTGCTGGTGATGTCGCAAGACTACCTTGCGCGCAACGACATGGGGCGGTTTGAATATCCGATCCTTGTGGCGCTGGCGGTGATCGGCATGATGTTCATGGTGTCGGCGGGCGATCTGATGCTGCTGTATCTTGGGCTGGAACTGCAATCCTTGGCGCTTTACGTCGTGGCTGCGATGCGTCGCGATGATGCGAAATCGACCGAAGCCGGGTTGAAGTATTTCGTGCTCGGCTCGTTGTCGTCGGGCCTGCTGCTGTATGGCGCCTCGCTCGTCTATGGCTTTGCGGGCACCACTCTGTTCAGCGGCATCCTGTCCACCCTGGGCGGAGAGGTGCAACTTGGTCTGGTGATCGGTCTGGTGTTCCTGATCGCAGGCATGGCGTTCAAGGTTTCGGCCGCGCCGTTCCACATGTGGACGCCGGACGTTTACGAAGGCGCACCGACCCCGGTCACAGCCTTCTTCGCCACCGCGCCGAAAGCCGCCGCAATGGCGATGATCGCCCGCGTGGTGTTCGATGCTTTCGGTGCCATCCCGGCGCAGTGGGGGCAGGTTCTGGCAGCGCTCGCCGTGCTGTCGATGTTCCTCGGCGCAATTGCCGCGATTGGGCAGCGCGACATCAAGCGGCTGATGGCCTATTCCTCGATCGCCCATATGGGGTATGCGCTGGTCGGTCTGGCCTCCGGCACCGTTGAGGGCGTTCAGGCGATGCTGATCTACATGGCGATTTACGTCACCATGAACCTCGGTACCTTCGCCTTCATCATGTCGCTGGAGAAGGACGGCAAGTCGATCAGCGATATCGACAGCCTGAACATGTTCTCGAAACGTGAGCCTTTGAAGGCGCTTGCCGTGCTGATCCTGATGTTCAGTTTGGCGGGCGTGCCGCCGATGCTGGGCTTTTTCGGGAAGTTCTATGTGCTGAAAGCTGCCGTCGATGCGGGCATGACATGGCTGGCGCTGGCGGGAGCCGTCGCCTCAGTGATCGGCGCGTTCTACTACCTGCGCATCGTGTTCTTCATGTATTTCGGTCGTGACACCGAGGGTGCTTCCAGCCGGATGGTCCCGGTGCAATGGCTGATGCTGGTGGCGGTGGCGGCGGTGATGCTGCTGGGTGTCGTCAACCTGTTCGGCATCGAAGCGGTGGCGCAGGCAGCGGCGCAAGCGCTTGTCGGCTAAACCGGCATGGCCCGCAGGTGTGGCGCGTCACGTCCTGCAAACGGTCGATAGCACCAATGCTTTTGCCCTGCGCATGGCCCCGGAGATACCGGGGCCTGCGTGGTTTTTGGGGCTGGAGCAAACCGCTGGCCGGGGCAGGCGGGCGCGGCCTTGGGCCTCTCCACGGGGTAATTTCTACGGAACGCTCCTGCTGCACCCGAGTGAGCCGCCCGAGCAGATTGCCCTGCGCAGCTTTGCCGCCAGCCTCGCGCTGCGCGATGCTTTTGTCAGCCTGACCGGCTTGCCCGGCGCTTTCGCGCTGAAATGGCCGAATGACGTGCTGCTGAACGGCGGCAAAGTGGCGGGGATTTTGCTGGAAAGCTCTGCCAACAAACACGGCGGCTTCGATCTCGCCATCGGCATCGGCGTTAATCTGATCGGCGCGCCGGATGTGTCGGCGGTGGAGCCGGGGGCGGTGATCCCGGTCAGCCTGCTGAATGAGACCGGACTGCGCATTACGCCCGAGGCGTTCCTTGATGCCCTCGCCCCGGCCTATGCGGCGTGGGAGGCGGCTTTTGTTAACCAAGGTTTCACCGCCTTGCGTCAGGAATGGTTAAGCCATGCCGCGCGTCTGGGCGACACCATCCGCGCCCGTACCGGCACCCAAACCCGCGAGGGTGTGTTCGAGACCATTGATCCTGCGGGAAATCTGATTCTGCGGATGTCCTCCGGCCCTGTCGCAATCCCTGCGGCAGAGGTGTTCTTCTAAGGGGCGCGCCATGCTTCTGGCTATCGACTGCGGCAACACCAACACCGTGTTTTCCATCTGGAACGGCGAAAAGTTCATCGCCACCTGGCGCATCGCCACCGATCACAAGCGCACGGCGGATGAGTATTTCGTCTGGCTCTCCAGCCTGCTGATGCTGACCAAAACCGAAGCGCAGATCACCGAGGCCATCATCAGCAGCACGGTGCCGCGCGTGGTGTTTAACCTGCGCGTGCTGTGCAGCCGTTATTTCGACTGTCGCCCGCTGGTGGTGGGCAAGCCGGAATGTAACCTGCCGGTGCCGCCTCGGGTGGATCAGGGAACGACCGTTGGCCCCGACCGTTTGGTCAATACGGTGGCGGGGTTTGACCGCCACGGCGGCAACCTGATCGTGGTCGATTTCGGCACCGCCACCACCTTCGATGTGGTGGATTTTGACGGCGCTTACGTTGGCGGTGTGATTGCGCCCGGCGTTAACCTCAGCCTTGAGGCGCTGCACATGGCCGCGGCCGCCCTGCCGCACATTGACATCGCCAAGCCCGCAAGGGTGATCGGCACGAATACGGTGGCTTGTATGCAGTCGGGCGTGTATTGGGGCTACATTGGCTTGATCGAAGGCATCGTCCGGGAAGTGCGCCGCGAGCGTGATCTTGGGATGAAAGTAATTGCCACCGGCGGCCTGGCATCATTGTTTGCTCAGGGAACTGAGCTATTTCACAAGGTTGAGGACGATCTGACCATGCATGGCCTTGTCCTCATCAACAACCACAACAAGGAAACGGCATGAGCGGTGAGCGGCTGATCTATCTACCATTGGGCGGGGCCGGCGAAATCGGCATGAACGCCTATGTCTACGGTTATGGCCCAAAGGGGCGCGAGCGGCTGATTTTGGTCGATCTCGGCGTGGCTTTTTCGGATATGGATACCTCGCCCGGCGTCGATCTGATCATGCCGGATATCTCGTGGTTGGCCGATAAACTGGACCGGCTTGAGGCGATTTTCATCACCCACGCGCATGAAGACCACATCGGCGCTTTGGCGCATCTGTGGCCGTCGTTGCGCAAACCGATCTATGCGCGGAAATTTACCGCCACCATTGGCCGGTTGAAGTTTGAAGAATACGGCTTGCCGAAAGACGCCATCACCACGGTTGAGTCGCGTCCGCATACGGTTGAGGCTGGCCCGTTCAAGGTGCAGTTCGTGCCTGTGGCGCATTCGATCCCGGAATCCGGTGGCCTTGTGATTGACACGCCTGCGGGTCGGATTTTCCACTCCGGCGATTTCAAACGCGATGCCACGCCGATTGTCGGCGAAGGCTGGGATGATGCGGTGATGGAGGCGATTGCTGCCGAGCGCCCGATCAAGGCGCTGATGTGCGACAGCACCAACGTATTTTCGCTGCATGAAGGTCGCTCGGAAAGCACGCTGAAAGCCCCGATTGCCGAGCTGATCAAATCGGCGGGCGGCATGGTTGTAGCGACCACGTTTGCATCTAACGTCGCCCGCCTGAAAACCTTGGCCGAAGCGGGCCGGATGGCGGATCGCTCGGTCTGCCTTTTGGGCCGGGCGATGAAACGGATGGTGTCGGCGGCGGAAGAATCTGGCGTGCTGAAAGATTTCCCGCCGGTGATCACGCCAGAACAAGCGCTGGAAGTGCCGCGCAAGAACCTGATGTTGATCGTGACCGGATCGCAGGGCGAACGCCGCGCGGCCTCGGCACAGCTAAGCCGTGGCAAGTATCTGGGGATCGAGCTGAAAGAGGGCGATACCTTCTTGTTCTCGTCGAAAATCATCCCCGGCAATGAACGCGGCGTCTATGCGATTGTGAACGCGCTTTCTGAAAAAGGCGTAGATATCGTTGATGATAACAACGGTCTTTATCATGTGTCCGGCCACGCCAACCGCCCGGACCTAGAGCACGTGCACCGCTTGTTCCTGCCCGATATGCTGATCCCGATGCATGGCGAGCACCGCCACCTGCGCGAACATGCCCGCATTGGGCTTGAGGCTGGCATCGCCTCGGCGGTCGTCACCAACGGCATGATGATGGACATTACTGGCGATGTGCCGAAACTGGCCGAGCATATCGAGGCTGGCCGCACCTACCTAGACGGTTCCGTGTTGATCGGCGCGCTGGACGGCGTGGTGCGCAACCGTATTCGCATGGCGTTGAATGGTCTCGCGATGGTGACGGTGATCATGGACGAGCAGGATCAACCCTTGGGCGAGGCTTGGGTCGAGTTGATGGGCCTGCCGGAAACTGGCAAAGGCGGGCGGAACTTGGCGGAGGTGCTGGAAACCGAGCTGACCGAATTCCTTGATGGCGCGGGCCGCAAGCTACTGTCGAACGATGACAAGATGGACGAGGCTTTGCGCAAGATCGTCCGTCAAGTCTCGATGGAAGAGATTGGCAAAAAGCCTGAGGTGATCGTGGTAGTCAGCCGTCTCGCCGCTGAATAAAGCCAGTAAGGCGCTGAAATGCAAAGGGCCTCGCAGATTGCGAGGCCCTTTTTTATTCTGGAGAAGGCCTTAGCCTTCGGTGCCGGTCGCCGGAGCGTCTTCGGGTTCATCCGCCGTGCTGGTGGTGATCGCAAAGCTGCGCAGCAGGAAATCGGGCATATGATCACCCATGCCCACCACACGCTCGCCATTGTCGCGGCCACCACGATAGTCGCGACGATCATCGCGGCGGGGTTCATTGCGGGTATCGGCGCGGGGTTCGTGGCGCTGTTCAGAACGGCCCTCGGAAGATCGGCTGTCCGGGCGACCTTCTGCGCGTTGCTCGCCACGCGGCTCGGAACGGCGATCATCTTCACGACGAGGGCGCTCTGTGCGCTCGGGGCGGGCGGTTTGTTCAACGCGGACAGGTTGCTCTGCCGCCGCTTCCACAACCGGTGCCGCAACAGAAACGGCCTCCACTGGCTTGTCCTCACGCGAGCTACGCTCGCGCGGACCACGACCGCTGCGGCTGCGCGGCGATGCGGAAGACCGGTCTTCGCGGGCGCGCTCAGGCGCATCCGACGCGCCTTCCAGCGCACCTTCTGGCACTTCGCCACGCGGAATCGGCTGTTTCACCAGCGCTTCAATCGCGTTGATATATTTGTCATCCGATGGCACCGCGATCGAATAGGCTTTGCCCAAACGCCCAGCCCGACCGGTGCGGCCAATGCGGTGAACGTAATCTTCCGGATGCGACGGCACGTCAAAGTTGAACACATGGCTGACGGCGGGGATATCAAGGCCTCTCGCTGCCACATCCGACGCTACCAGCAAATGCACCGAGCCGTCGCGGAAGCCGTCCAAAGTCTTGGTGCGCACCGATTGATCAAGATCACCATGGATCGGTGAGGCATTAAAGCCATGCTGTTTCAATGACTTCGAGACCACATCGACATCCATCTTGCGATTGCAGAAGATGATCGCGTTGGTGCAGGTCTCACCCTCGGCCTTGATCAGCGCCCGCAGCACAGCGCGCTTTTCGGCGAAGCTCTTATCCTTGCGCGACGGCGTGAACTGGATCAGCTTTTGTTCAATCGTCAGCGAAGCGGTGGCCTGCCGCGCCACTTCGATCTTCACCGCATTGGACAGGAAGGTGTTGGTGATCCGCTCAATTTCCGGTGCCATCGTCGCCGAATAGAAGAAGGTCTGCCGGGTGAACGGGGTCAGGCTGAAGATGCGCTCGATATCCGGGATGAAGCCCATGTCGAGCATCCGGTCGGCCTCATCCACCACCATGATCTGCACGCCGGTCAGCAACAGCTTGCCGCGTTCGTGGTGATCCAGCAGGCGGCCAGGGGTGGCGATCAGCACATCAACGCCACGGTCGATCAGCTTGTCTTGCTCGCCAAACGACACGCCACCAATCAGCAAAGCCTTCGTCAGCTTGGTGTATTTGGCATAGGTTTCAAAGTTTTCCGCCACTTGCGCCGCCAATTCGCGGGTAGGGCACAGCACGAGACTGCGCGGCATCCGGGCTTTGGCACGGCCTTGGCCCAGCAAAGTGACCATCGGCAGCACGAAGCTGGCGGTCTTGCCGGTACCGGTTTGGGCGATGCCCAGCACGTCTTTGCCTTGCAACGCGTGCGGGATCGCTTGCGCCTGAATCGGGGTAGGGGTTTCGTAGCCGGCTTCCGCCACGGCCTTGAGCACGCGGGGGTCCAGCGCGAGATCTGAGAATTTGGTCATCTGCGTCCTAATGATGCGGGTTCGGCCCGCATGAAATGAAGGGACGCTGCTTTTCCGGGCGCCCCGGCGTCTGGGCGCGAGGCCCTTCCGCGCGCATAGCGCACTGCGCGCGGAAGGTCAAGGATTGTGGACAAAACGGCGGTTTCCGCGCCAATCTTAGCCGATATCGAAGCTCACACCCTGCGCCAACGGCAGTGTCGTGCCATAGTTGATGGTGTTGGTGGCACGGCGCATATAGGCCTTCCATGCATCAGAACCACTTTCCCGCCCGCCGCCGGTTTCCTTTTCACCGCCAAACGCGCCGCCGATTTCGGCGCCAGAGGGGCCGATGTTGACATTGGCAATGCCACAATCGGAACCGCGCGCGCAGAGAAACGCCTCGGTTTCGCGCAAATCATTGGTGAAGATGGACGAGGATAGACCCTGCGGTACTTCATTGTGTTTCTCAAGAACCTCGTCGAAGTCTTTGTAACGCATCACATAAAGGATCGGCGCAAAGGTTTCATGCACCACGGGGCCAACCTGCGCGGGCATCTCAACCAGTGCCGGATGCGCGTAGGCTCCGCCCAGCCCCGTGACGGGTGCGCCGCCATGTACAGTGCCACCCGCAGCACGGGCCTCAACCAGCGCCTTTGCCATGCCTTCAGCCGCACCTTCGTCGATCAGCGGGCCGATCAGCACGCCAGTTTCCAAGGGGTTGCCGACCTTAACGCTGGCATAGGCGGCTTTCAAGCGGGGCAGGAAAGCGTCGTAGATGCTGTCATGCAGGAACAGGCGGCGCAGGGTGGTGCAGCGCTGGCCCGCTGTGCCCATCGCGGAAAACGCCACGCCGCGCAGGGTCAGGTCAAGATCGGCCGAGGGGGTGACAATAGCGGCGTTGTTGCCGCCAAGTTCCAAAAGAGAGCGGCCAAAGCGGGCGGCGACTTTCGGGCCAACCTCGCGGCCCATCCGGGTCGATCCGGTGGCCGAAACCAGTGCGACCTTGGGGCTATCAACCAAAGCCTCACCCAAAGCGCGGCCACCGATCAGCAGGCTCGACAGGCCCTCGGGGGCGTGATGGCCCGCATCCGCGAAGCGTTTCAGCGCGCGTTCCAGCAGGGCGTGGGCGGCGAGGGCCGAGAGCGAGGCCTTCTCGGACGGCTTCCAAACCACCGCATTGCCGCAGACCAAAGCCAGCGCCGTATTCCACGACCACACCGCGACCGGGAAGTTGAACGCCGAAATAACCCCAATGACACCAATGGGATGCCAAGTTTCCATCATGCGGTGGCTGGGGCGCTCGGACGCAATCGTATAGCCGTAAAGTTGCCGCGACAGACCCACGGCGAAGTCGCAGATGTCGATCATCTCCTGCACTTCGCCCAAACCCTCGGACACCACCTTGCCGACTTCTATCGACACCAGACGGCCCAGAGCGGCCTTGTTGGCGCGCAACTCGTCCCCCAACAGCCGCACCAATTCGCCACGCTGCGGCGCGGGCACATTGCGCCACTCGCGGTAAGCAAGATGGGCGGCTTGGATGGCGGCTTCGGCCTCGGCGGCGGAGTGTTCGGCAATTGGGCCCAGCGACTCGCCACTGATCGGAGTGCGCGTGGGCATGGACCCAGCGGTTGCGGTGACGCCAAGCTGAGCCAGCAGGGTTTGCACTTCGGTAGTCAGCGACATCATGGCCTCATTTTGCAGGAATTTGCCGCAATAAGCAGGCCCACGCGAGCGCGCGCAAGGGGGCTGCTGAGCGGGGGCATTGCAAGTGTGCTGCGAATTTCGAGCATATCGTCGGAATCATCCGGCATTATGTAGGGCAATCCCCTGCGGATCGCCCAAGGTTTCCGGCGAAAAACAGCAAGCTGTCCGGTGGAAAAATTTAACCCAAACGCGAAAAGATAAGGCCAAGCCCCAGCACCGCCAAAGCAGCCCCTGCCCAACTGAGGGCGGTCGGGCGCTGACCCGTGCGCAGCCACAGCAAGGGCAGTATGATCACTGGAGAGGTCGCCGAAAGCGTCGCGATGATGCCAGTTTGCGAGCCTTGCAGCGCATAAAGGAACAACGTCATGCCAACCAGCAAGCCGATAAAGGCGGTGGCAGCGGTCCATAGCAGCGGCTTGCGGCTGAATTCTGGCGTCGGTGGGGCCAATGGGGTGGCGGCGAGGGCACCCATCGCAAGACCCGAAGCGCCGACGCGAAACAGCGAGGCGAGGTAGGGATCCATCCCCGCTATCATCACCGGCCGGGCGATCAGTGAACCCGCGGCTTGGCCGAAAGCGGCGCCAAGGCCGAACAGGACGCCAATGATTGCAGTGCCTTGCAGGGTTTCCAGCCGATGCGCATTAGCGCTAGGGCGGCCGAGGATGGCCAAGGCCACGCCACTGGCAGTCAGGCCGATGCCGACGATGGCACGCCACGGCAGCGCCTCGCCCAACAGCGCCCAGCCCATCAGCGCGGCCATCGGGGCGTTCAGCGCGAACACCGCACCCGCACGACGGGGGCCGATGCGGCCGACGGCTGCGAAGTTCAGCGTGTCGCCAAGCAGAATGCCGATCACGCCCGAGACCGCGAGGGTCAGCAGCGCTGCGCTATCCGGCACGCCGAAGCCGCCTGTCGCCAGCACGATCAGCCCCAGCAGCAGGGTGACGAACACCTGCCGGATCAGGTTGAAGTGAAACGCGCCAAGGCTGCGCACCGCATCGGCGGCAAACAGCCCCGTGGTGGCCCAGCAGGTCGCGGTGCCAAGGGCTGCGAGTTCATGCAGGGGCAGGGCCATTGTGATCTCCGAATTTTGCCGGAGTTTTAGGCAGATATCGGGAACATTGCAAGAACGGCGGCGCCTAAACCATCATTTCTTTCGTCGCCGTTAACTTCACTTCGGGATAATCGCGCTCAATGCGGTCGATGTCCCATTTCAGGCGGGTCAGGAAAACCGTGTCGCCGTCATTGTCCAAGGCGATATGACCCTTGTTGACGTTGACGAATTTTTCCACCTCGGCCTTGGCCCCCGACACCCAGCGTGCGGAGGTGAATTGACTGGGCTCGAACCGCACGGGCAGGGAGTATTCTTGCTCGATCCGGCTGGCCAAAACCTCAAACTGCAACGGCCCGACCACGCCGACGATAAAGCCCGAGCCGATCATCGGTTTGAACACTTTCGCAGCGCCTTCTTCGGCGAATTGCATCAGCGCCTTTTCCAGATGCTTGGCCTTCATCGGATCGCCCGCGCGCACCACTTGCAACAGCTCCGGCGCAAACGACGGGATGCCTGTAAAGCGCAGGGCCTCACCCTCGGTCAGCGCATCGCCAATCCGGAGCTGGCCGTGGTTCGGGATGCCGATGATGTCGCCGGCCCAAGCCTCTTCGGCCAGTTCGCGGTCAGCAGCGAGGAACATCACCGGGTTGGCGATGGCCATTTGCTTTTTGCTGCGCACATGCAGCAGTTTCATGCCGCGCTGAAAATGCCCCGAGGCCATCCGCACGAAGGCGACGCGGTCACGGTGCTTGGGGTCCATATTGGCCTGCACCTTGAACACAAAGCC
The DNA here is from genome assembly GCF_058135695.1 of Cypionkella sp. PAMC25878. Taxonomy (NCBI): domain Bacteria; kingdom Pseudomonadati; phylum Pseudomonadota; class Alphaproteobacteria; order Rhodobacterales; family Paracoccaceae; genus Cypionkella; species Cypionkella sp. PAMC25878. Next base: position 2,932,084 of record NZ_CM176871.1, read on the forward strand.
GGTAACCGTTTCTTCTTCTGGGTCAATCCGGCGTTCTTTGGCCTTTTGCGGCTGCGGTTCCGGGCCATATTCGCCCATGCCATCCATCAATTCCTTCACGCCAAACGAGTTGATCGCCGAGCCAAACCAGATCGGCGTCATCGAGCCGTTCAGGAAAGCCGCGCGGTCAAAGGCGGGCAGCAATTCCTTCGCCATTTCAAGCTCTTCGCGCAGTTTCTTCAACTGCTCGGGCGCGATGTGATCCGCCAGTTTCGGGTCATCAAGGCCAGAGATCTGGATGGTTTCCGCGACCTTATTGCGGTCGGCGCGGTCCATGATTTCCAATCGGTCGTGTAGCAGGTCATAAGCGCCGACGAAATCGCGACCCATGCCGATGGGCCAAGAGGCGGGCGTCACATCAATCGCCAGATTCTCTTGGATTTCATCAATGATATCAAAAGTATCCCGCGATTCCCGGTCCATCTTGTTACAGAAGGTCAGGATCGGCAGGTCGCGCATCCGGCAGACCTCGAACAGCTTTTGCGTCTGACTTTCGACGCCTTTCGCACCGTCAATCACCATGATCGCGGCGTCAACAGCGGTCAAAGTGCGGTAGGTGTCTTCGGAAAAATCCGAGTGGCCGGGGGTATCGACCAGATTGAAGCGATACTGCCGGAAATCGAACGACATAGCCGAGGCCGACACAGAAATCCCGCGCTCTTGCTCCATCTTCATGAAATCCGAGCGGGTGCGGCGGGCTTCGCCCTTGGCGCGCACTTGGCCCGCCATCTGAATGGCCCCCCCAAACAGCAGGAATTTTTCGGTGAGCGTGGTTTTGCCAGCGTCGGGGTGCGAAATGATCGCAAAGGTCCGGCGGCGGGCGATTTCGGGCGGAAGGGGGGCGCGATTGTCAAGCATGCGCGGGCTTTAGCCGAAAGCAACCGTAACGTCTACCGTTGCCGCGCAGGCACGGTGCGGGGTGTTTTGAACAAAGCCTCTGGCCCGATGGAATCGAGAAATTGCCGACCCGCTTCGGTGCCGAAATGTTGGTTCTGGCTGAGGCCGGGGAAGCGCGCCTTCACATCCTCGGCCAGTTCCACCGGCAGGCGGTTCACGGTGGCATCATTGACCATCAGGCTTTCGGCAGGCACGCCTTCCGCATAGATGATTTCGTGGTGATCAAACACGATGCTGAAGAAATCGACAACGCCGCCTTCCTGAATGAAAACCGATTTATGATCAACCAGATAGCGGGCCTGCACCAGCAGCTCGGATGTGGGCAGCCCTGCGCTGCGTTGGCGTTGATAGAGAAACATCCGGTGGTGCTGGCTGACCAAAAGATCGCTGGAATTGCCCAATGTGCCTGCGGTGATCACCACCGGGGCAAAGGCCCCCACCGCGCGCAGGGTGGTCGAGCCGATCCAACGAATCTCTTGCCCGCCATGATCGCGGCTCAGCACCTTATCGCCGATTTTCAGCGACTCAATCGCACGCTGCTGACCCGAAGCGAGGGTGATCATGGTGCCGCGCGCGAAGGATACGCACAAAAGGTCAGCCAGCCCGGTGTCTTGCGGCGCGTCGTCAATTTTCAGCAAAGTGTAATCGTTTAAGCCCGCCATTGGCGACAGTGGCAGCACGAAACGCGCGCCACCCGGCAGTGAGATCAGCACCAGATCGACCTGATCGCCGTCGCTGCTCATCATCGTATAGCGCGCCTCAAAGCGCAGAGCATCGCCTACTTGGCCCACGGCCGAGCCCGCGCCCACCCGCTGTTGGCCCTCGGCGCGCGTCACCACAAGCCGCAAGGGCTTTTGGCTTTCATCCAGCGCGTAAAGATCGCCGGGGCAGACCTCCTCCGGGCCCATCAAGCCGTCACCCATATTCACCCCGTTGATCACATAAATCGCATCGGCTGCCAGAACTTGGCAGGCGTGGCCGGGTGCGGTTTGGGTTTGTTTGGCTGTCATGCTGTGAAGGCTACCGAATAATGGTTAAGTCTGCATATGAACCGCGCTGGGGCGGCGGCTCAAGCCAGTAGAGACCAAAATTAGGGTTAAATTTTGGCTGGGCACTGGATTTGATGTGATTGCTTTGGCTTACACCCCGCTGCATCGGCTGCTAGGCTGGCGCAAATGAAGGAGATGTGGCGATGGATTTGGGGATCAAAGGCAAACGGGCACTGGTCTGTGCGGCGTCAAAGGGCTTGGGTCGTGGCTGTGCGATGGCTTTGGCGGAAGCCGGGGTCAATCTGGTGATCAACGCGCGCGGGGCTGAGGCGCTGGAGGCGACGGCAGCCGAGTTGCGCAAATTTGGCGTGAATGTGGTGGCGGTAGCGGCTGACATTACCTCGGATGAGGGGCGTGCGGCTGTGCTGTCGGCGGCGGGGTCGGTGGATATTCTGGTGACGAATGCGGGCGGGCCGCCCCCCGGCATCTGGTCGGATTGGGAGCGTGCGGATTTCATCAAAGCGCTGGACGCCAATATGCTGACGCCGATTGCGCTGATGAAAGCGCTGCTGCCTGGGATGATTTCCAAAGGCTGGGGGCGGGTGGTCAACATCACCTCGCAATCGGTGAAATCGCCGATCCCGCAGCTGGGCCTGTCGAATGCGGCGCGGGCGGGGTTGACGGGGTATGTGGGGGGTACTTCGCGGCAGGTTGCGCCATTTGGTGTTATTATCAATAACTTGCTGCCCGGTATTCATGCAACCGATCGCGCGGTGTCGCTGGATGCCGGCGTGATGAAAGCGCGCGGCATCACCATGGAGCAAGCGCAGGCGGAGCGTGCGGCAGAGATCCCGGCGCGGCGCTACGGCACGGCGACAGAGTTCGGCGCAACCTGTGCGTTTATGTGCAGCCAGTATGCGGGCTATATGGTCGGGCAGAACATCTTGCTCGATGGCGGCGCGATGAACGCGACGATGTGAACTTGTCGTGCTTTGGGGCGGCTGGTAGGGAAGTCTGGAAAAATCGCCGGGATGAGTATGGCCACCGCATCTGAACGCCTTGAAGTGCCAGAACGTCTGGAAGCGCTGGGGCTTACCCGCTCATTTGGCGGGCGGGCGGTGGTGTCTGACGTGTCGTTGCAGGTGGCTGCTGGGCAGGTGATGTGCCTGCTGGGGCCGTCGGGCTGTGGGAAATCGACCACGCTGCGGATGATTGCCGGGGTGGAAACCCCGGATCAGGGGCGGATTCGGATTGACGGCCAAGAGGTGTTCGGGCCGGGGGTGAATCTGCCGCCCGAAGCGCGCGGCGTGGGGCTGATGTTTCAGGATTTCGCGCTGTTTCCGCATTTGACGGTGGCGGGGAATATCGCGTTTGGGCTGGCAGGCGACAAGGCTGCCAAGATGCGGCGTGTCGATGAACTTCTTGAAAAGGTGAACCTTTCCGGCTTTGGTGTGAAGCACCCGCATGAGCTTTCGGGCGGTGAGCAGCAGCGCGTGGCCTTGGCGCGGGCTTTGGCACCGCGTCCGCGCGTGATGCTGATGGACGAGCCGTTTTCTGGCCTCGACAATCGGTTGCGCGATGGCATCCGCGATGCAACGCTCGAGGTGCTGAAGGCCGAGGGGGCGGCGGTGTTGCTGGTGACGCATGAGCCGGAAGAAGCGATGCGGATGGCGGATGAGATCGCGCTGATGCGGGATGGCAAGATTGTGCAGCGCGGCGCACCCTATAACGTCTATAACGCGCCGGTGGATCGAGCGGCTGCGGCTTTCTTCAGCGATATCAATGTGATCCGGGGCACCTCCCGGGGGGCGCTGACCGAAACGCCGTTCGGGGCGTTTCTGACGCCGGGCCATGCCGATGGCGGCGAGGTGGATATCGTGATCCGCCCGCAGCATCTGAAAATCGACTTTGACCGGGCGGGGCGCGGGCCGTATCCGACGATGTCCGAGGGCACGCCTGCGCGCGGCGTGGTGCAGCGGGCGCGGTATTTGGGCCATGCCAGCCTTGTGGAATTTCGCATGGAGTTTGACGGCTCGATCCTGACGGCCTCGGTGCCGGGGGTGTTTTTGCCGAAAGCCGAGACGCCGTTGTGGCTGATGATCCGACGGGATCGCTGTTATGTGTTTCCGGCCAGCTAAAATCTTGGGCACGCTGCGTTAAGCTGGATCGCGAATCGTCTCAGCGTCCAGCCGCGCGCGGTAGTCGGGCAGGGTGCGACCGGGCTCGTCCGGGTAACGTTCGCCCGTCAGGGTCACCGCCACGATACGATCGACACGAAAGCTGCGGAAATCACCGCGCGCCTCACAAAACGCCGCGAGGGTAGAGATTTTCGCGTGTTTTTCCAGTGCCAGCGGCCGGATGTCGCGGTGGCTCTCGGTGCCACGCGGGTCGATATAGGTGATGGCGACGCGTTCATGGGCCTTGATGGCGCGGCGCAGCGCGGGCAGGTGTTTCGGTGCGCGGTTGTCGGTCGGGCCGGGGAAGGCGAACAGATCGCCGGGGTCGTGCGTGGGCGCAGGCGTCACTGCCGCAATACGCTTGGCCAAAGCGCGGGCGGCTTTGGCAAGTGTCGCCTCAGGCCCTTCGGCCGCAAGGCGCAATCCAAGCCGCAGCGCCTCTAACTCCACTGCATTCAGGATCATCGGCGGCAGGGTGATCGGCGCGCGCAGGATGTAGCCAACGCCGCGCTCGCCTTCGACCGGAAGCCCCGAGGCCATCAGCGTGTTCATGTCACGCCAGATCGTGCGGATCGAGACGCCCAGCCGCGTCGATATCTCGGACGCGCGGTGCAAACGGCCATCGCGCAGGATCTGGATCAGGTCAAACAGGCGGTCGGTGCGGCGCATGGGCTTCCATCGCTGGATTTTTCGGCAAGAGCAACTGACATATAGCTGTCAGCTATAGCGGAGAATAGCGGCGGTTTACAGGAATTTCCGGTTTCATTCCGCCGGGTTCCCTGCCTAAGTCAGTGCCAGACCTGCCGCAGAGGCGGCTTTATGGAGGATTGATCATGCATCTAAGCCCGTTGCACCTGCTGGTGGTGGCGATTGTTGTGCTTGTGCTGTTTGGCAAAGGCAAAGTCTCGAACCTGATGGGCGAGTTTGGTCGCGGCATCACGGCGTTTAAGAAGGGCGTGTCGGATGGCACCTCTGAGATTGAAAAAGAAGCGGCGGCCAAGGCTGCGCGCGATGTAACGCCCGCCGAAGCGCCAGTTGAGGCCGATAAAGACAAGGTCTGAGGCTTGCGGCTTTTGCTGTGATCTGATGTCTGTCTGACGAGAGGCCATTAGGGCCGGGTGCCGCGAAGGGGCTTGCTTTAGATGTTTGGGGATATCGGCTGGGCCGAATTGGTGCTGATCGGCATCGTGGCGCTGATTGTGATTGGGCCGGAAGATCTGCCGGATATGTTCCGGCAGTTGGGCCGCTTCACCGCCAAGCTGCGGCAGATGTCGCGCGAGTTTTCCCGCGCGATGGAGCAGGCGGCGAAAGACTCGGGCGTCAAGGATGTGGCGGATGATCTGAAGGGCATGACCTCGGCCAAGTCGATGGGCCTGAACAAGGTGAAAGAGGCGGCGGATCGGTTTGAGAAATGGGATCCGATCAAGAATGCGGCCAAGCCTACGGTGGCGTCCAGTGTTGGCAACAAGCCACTGGTGCCGCCGCCGATGCCTGCGGCGGTTCCGACTGTGGGGACAGAGCCTGCAACGATTGCCGAACCTGTTGCTGCGGTGGAGCCTAAAATTTTGGGGCCGGAAACGCAGGCTTTGATGGATAAGCAAGCGGCGAAAAAGGCGATTTTGGCCGAGACGGCGCAGAAGCTGAAGGCGGTTGATAGCGGGATTGCGGCCTCGAAAGCCGAGGTGAAGCCCGCGGTGAAGCCGCGCGTGCGCAAGCCGGTCGCCGTGGCGGAACCTGCGGCCGAAACCCAACCCGCGCCAAAACCCCGCGCACCGCGCAAGACCAAAAAGGCGGATGAAGCATGAGCCATACTGATGATGTGGACGCAAGCGCCGCGCCGCTGATCGAGCATCTGAAAGAGCTGCGCAACCGGATTTTGATCTCGGTCGCGGTGCTGGGGGTGGGCTGTCTGGTTGGCTATCTGCTGTGGATTCCGATCTTTCATGTGCTGTCGATTCCGATGTGCAACGCGATGGCGGATTACGGCCAAAAGTGCCAATTCGTGCTGATCAAGCTGCAGGAAGGCTTCTTTGTCGCGGTGAAAATCGCGGTCTGGGCCGGGTTTGCGATGTCTTTTCCCGTGATCGCGTTCCAGCTCTGGCGTTTCGTGGCGCCGGGGCTCTATCGCAATGAAAAGAGTGCGTTTTTGCCATTTCTACTGGCGTCTCCGGCGATGTTTATCGCCGGGGCTGCGTTTGCCTATTACATGATCTTGCCGGGGGCATTTCACTTCTTCTTGTCGTATCAGGGCGATTTCTCGAAGGCGATGAACCCCGGCGCTGTACCTGTCGCGCCGTCGATCACCAGTGCGGCGGCGGGGGTTTTGTATCAGGGCTCGGTGGAAAGTTTCCTGTCGCTGACCATGCAGTTCATCATGGCGTTTGGGCTGTGCTTTCAGCTTCCGGTGCTGCTGACGCTGATGGGCAAGGCCGGAATGATTTCGGCAAGCGGTCTGCGGGCGACGCGGAAATATGCGGTGGTGGCGATTTTGACGGTGGCGGCGGTAGCAACGCCGCCGGATGTGATGAGCCAGCTGATCATGTTTTTCGCGATTTACCCGCTGTACGAGCTGTCGATCTGGATGATTGCCGGGTTCGAGAAGAAACGCGAAGCGGAAGCGCGGGCGGATGGCAGTTGGGTGGACCCGGAAGAATGACCGACGCGCTCACGCGGATTGCCGAGGCTCTGGAGCGGTTGGCTCCTGCGGCGATGCCTGCCCCTGATTTTTCGGCGGAGGCGTTTGCTTGGCACACCGGACCGGATCAGCTGGAGCCGGTGGCCAAGGTGAGCCGCGTCGATATTGGCCTGCTGATCGGGGTGGATCGCTCGCGTGATACTTTGCTCGCGAACACGCGTTTCTTTGCGCGGGGTTTGCCTGCCAATAACGCGCTGCTTTGGGGCGCGCGGGGAATGGGGAAATCGTCGCTGGTCAAGGCGATCCATGCGGCAGTGCGCAAGGAAGGCCATGATCTGAAGATCGTCGAACTGTCGCGCGAAGACTTACCATCGGTGCAGCGCCTGCTCGCGCATCTGCGGGCGGCAGCTCATCAGTTCATCTTGTTCTGCGATGATCTTTCATTCAGCCATGACGACCAGCACTACAAATCGCTGAAAGCGGTGCTGGATGGCGGCATTGAAGGGCGACCCGAGAATGTGCTGCTTTACGCCACCTCAAACCGTCGCCACCTGATGCCGCGCGACATGATTGAGAATGAGCGCTCCACCGCGATCACGCCGGGGGAAGCGGTTGAGGAGAAAGTCTCGCTGTCAGATCGGTTTGGGCTGTGGCTGGGATTCCATCCCTGCTCGCAGGACGAATATCTGGCGATGATCCGGGGTTATGCGGACGCGCATGGCGTGGTGGTCGATGCCGATACCCTGCGGGCTGAGGCGATTGAGTGGCAGGCAACGCGCGGCAGCCGCTCGGGCCGGGTGGCGTGGCAATTTTTCTGCGATCTGGCGGCGCGTCACGGGGTTTCTTTGTGACCCCTTGCCATTTCTGCGCGCGGGCCTGATCTTAGCGGCATCATGATTATAGAAATCCTCGTTCTGGCTGCGCTGATCGTTTTGAACGGCGTGCTCTCGATGTCTGAAATGGCGATTGTCTCGGCGCGGCCGGCGCGGCTGAAATCGCTAGAGGCCAAAAGCAAAGGTGCGGCGGCGGCCCTGAAGCTGGCGGAGAATCCGGGGCGGTTTTTGTCAACCGTGCAGATCGGCATCACCATGGTCGGGGTGCTGTCGGGGGCTTTGTCAGGGGCGACCTTGGGTCTGCGGCTGACGAATTGGCTGGTCAAGATGGGGATGGATGCCGATTGGGCCTCGACCGTGGGCGTCGGCGGGGTGGTGGTTTCGATCACCTATGTCTCGCTGATCATTGGCGAACTGGTTCCCAAACAACTGGCGCTGCGCAATGCCGAAGGCGTGGCCATCCGGGTGGCTCCGGCGATGGCGGTGCTGAGCACGGTGACGACTCCGGTGGTGTGGCTGCTGGACTGGTCGGGCAAAACGGTGCTGTGGCTGCTGGGCCAGCGCGGTGTTGGCGGCAATAAAGTGACGGAGGAAGAAGTCCACACCCTGCTGACCGAGGCGCATGAGGGCGGTGTTCTGGAGGATGGCGAGCGTGAGATGATGGCGGGGGTGATGCGTTTGGGGGACCGGACTGCCCGCGCCCTGATGACGCCGCGCCATGAGGTGCAGATGCTGGAGCTGGAGGCGACCTCGGCCGAAGCGGTGGCGATGATCCGTAAGATCGCGCGGCCACGGATGCTGGTGCAGAGCCGCGTGACCGGGGAAGTGGTGGGGATTGTCACCCTCGCCGACGTATTCAACGTTGTCTCACGGCGCGAGGCGTTGGATTTGAAGGCGCTGGTGGTCGATGTGCCGGTGGTGTCGGATCAGGCAGATGCTTTGGATGCGTTGGTGGTGCTGCACAAATCTCTGCATCACATAGCACTGGTCTATGATGAGTATGGCCACTTTGAGGGCATTATCACCACCGATGACGTGCTGGAAGCGATCACTGGGGCGGAGAGTTCGGCGGATGCGGACGAGCCTGCTTTGCTGGTGCGGGGCGATGGTAGTTTGCTGGTGTCGGGTTGGATGCCTGCGGATGAGTTCTGTGATCGGCTGGGGTTGTCGCGCGGGCTCGCGGGGGAATACGATACCATCGCGGGGTTGGTGCTGCATCAGTTGCGGCGGATGCCGGTGCTGGGGGATGTGTTCGTCGCCGAGGGTTACAAGTTTGAGGTGATAGACCTGGATGGGCTGCGGATTGATAAGGTTTTGGTGAGCGAGGTCTGAGATTGGGGTGGTCCCAACTCGGGACCATTGTTTTTATTGGGTTATTCCGAAGGGTTTTGGTTAAGGTTAACCGGGCGTTAGCGCTTGGGGGTGCTGAGGAAGCCTCTGGTGGGGATATTTTAGGACAGATGAAATAGCCGAACAGTGCTGTTGTGCGCCTCGATGAGCACGAAGACAGCTTGGCTTGGGAGGATCAAGGAGATGCCGCTCCTCGATATGTCATGGTGGCAGCTTTGCGGGACGAAGCTGCCGTTCCGCTAAGGACCTGCTTTGTGCTGGTCACCTTCATGCATCCGAAGATTGATCAACGTTGACGAATTAAGCGGAGCTGGACCAAAGTGGCCCGAAACGGTGTCGATCATACCTACAAATGGGAAGAACATGCAAAATTTTCAGATTGCATCAATGATGGTATGCGAAATGCCAAAATCCAAAAATGGACAATATGTAATTTCTGCCTACGACGGCGTGTGGGAACCTATTGAAAGAGTTCCAAGCGATCTAGAAGCATACTTCACGGATGAAGTGGGCAACAACGAAGTCACCTATCCGGGGGCGCTTCAAATGGTTAATGCAACCGCATTGGACAAGCTGGACGATATGGACCTGTATGCATGTTTTCGCTCAGTAGAGGAACATCGATTGCCATCACTGAGCGTTTCTCCTCCATTGGAAGAGTATAAGATGCTTTCGAACAAATTAACATTGCTTGGGTGGGATGTATGCTCTGGCAACGGATGGCTTTCCGCCTCCGCACATGGATGCTATCCATTTGACGCCTTTAGTGGGTCGATTGCTAACACAGATTACCCACCCGTAAATAAATACTCCCTGTTGAATAACATGAAGGATAGCCAGTTTCTTTGCTTAGAGAACAACAGAGAATTGACGGAGCATGCCCCATGGTATCCGGTAGGTGTCTATATTTCCAACCGGTCTCTGCTGCGCCTCTCTCATAACGGTTTTCGAAACTGAAAAATTGTTTGGAATTGATCAGTTTCCAGCGCTCGACGTGTGTCTAGGGTCCAGACTCATTGATCGTCAAAGCCAGAACAAGACGGTTGCGGCGAGAGCGACGGCGGAGAGGAAGACTTTTGGGCATCTGTCGTAACGTGTTGCCACCCGCCGCCAGTCTTTGAGACGGCCAAACATGATCTCAATCCGATTGCGGCGTTTGTATCGGCGTTTATCGTATTTGACAGGCTTCGCGCGTGACTTCCGGCCGGGGATGCAAGGCGTGATCCCCTTGTTTTTCAGGGCGTCTCGGAACCAGTCGGCGTCATAACCCCGGTCAGCCAGCAGCCACGTCGCTTTGGGTAAGCTGCCCAGTAAGGCCGCAGCGCCGGTGTAATCGCTGACCTGACCTGCGGTCATGAAGAAGCGGATCGGTCGGCCGTTTTCGTCAGTGACGGCATGCAGTTTGGTATTCATGCCACCTTTGGTCCGGCCAATCAGACGACCGCGCCCCCCTTTTTCACCCCAAGGCTTGAAGCCGTGCGGTGCGCCTTGAGATAGGTCGCGTCGATCATCACCGTCTTCGGGACCGCCGCCTCGGAGGCCAACCCTTCCATCATCCGGGCAAAGACGCCCATGTCGCCCCATCGCTTCCAACGGTTGTAAAGCGTCTTCGCCGGGCCGTATTCCTTCGGCGCGTCAGACCAACGCAAGCCATTGCGATTGATGAAGATAATGCCGCTCAAGACCCGACGATCATCGACACGCGGCACCCCGTGGCTCTTGGGAAAGAAGGGTTTAAGTCGAGCCATCTGCTCGTCCGTCAGCCAGTAAAGGTTGCTCATTGCTCAGTCTCCTTGCGGAGCCTGAATCACGGCTGCGTTGCAAAATCAATAGGTCCTGACCCTAGCTTATTCCTACTCGTAGGAGAGGCAGCATCGGGAGGAGCACGTCGCTGTTAGGCATATTAGGTGATGGAAAAAACTGGCTAGCGCAGAACGTCCGCAATGGGCTCAAAGCGACTGGAGATTTGCGGACAAAGCGGACCTGCTGCGTGAGGACGGAGGGGCCCGCCCGACCTCGGGTGGCGGGCGAAGGTTGGTTCTAGGCGCTTTTTGGCGCTACATGGTTCAACATCTTCCGCGGAGTTTCTGCTGGCACCGTTGCAAACGCGCTTTTTACCAAATCTTGAGCGGCCCGCTGGAGGCACCTTGAGCGTGCCAAAAGAGCCTCCGGCGGGAGTATTTTCGCCAAGATGAAAGCGATCAGCGCCCCACCCGGGAGCGCCGCGCCCTTACTGTAAATACGCCATCGGGTCGACGGATTCGACGCCTTTGCGGATCTCAAAATGCACGAAGGCGGGGTCGCCGGCGCGGACCACGGCGATGGCTTGGCCTTTGGCGACTTTGTCACCTTTGGCGACTTTGAGGCCATCGACGCCAGCGTAGACTGTCAGGATGCCATCGGCGTGGCGGATCACCACGATGGGGGTGCCTTGGGTGTCTTTGGTGACAGCGGCGATGGTGCCATCGGCGGCGGCTTTCACCGAAGACCCTGCGGCGGCAGAGATGTCGATGCCGTCGTTTTTCTTTTTGACATAGGCGCGGATCACTTTGCCGCTGACGGGCATGGTAAAGCGCGACGCGGAAGCGGCGGTGCGGTCTTTGCCGAGATCAGCGGCGGGGGCAGGTTTCTCGCTGGCCTTGGCGGGTTTCTCAGCGGGCAGCGGTTTTTTCGCCGAGGGCGGCTCGGGTGTGGGCGAGCCTGTGCCGGGTACGGTGGTGATGGCAACCGGATCGGTGGGCGGTGGTGAGGCATTGGCCGTCGGGATGATCAGGTATTGGCCTTCGCGGACTTCCAGATCGGGGCCGAGGCCGTTCCAATCGGCAATCGAGCGGGCGGAGATGTTGTAGATCCGCGCGATGGAGAATGCAGTCTCGCCGCGTTTGACTTGGTGGCGGATAGGCTCGGTGCCTGCGGGTTTGCTCGGCTTCGCGGCGGCGGGCGTGGTGGTGCCGACACGGTCTAGTGCTGTGGTGGCGATGGAGGAGACATCGACCGCGCCGGGGGTGGCCGTGCCGGCTGTCGGGGTTGCGGCGACGCGGGCGGGCAAAGCGAGGGTTTCGCCTTCGCGCAAGCTGTCACCGGGCTTCAGGCCGTTATACTGCGCCAACTGATCGGCAGGCAGGCCAACGCGGGCGGCGACCGATGCCACAGTATCGCCGCGCTGTGCGACGGCGGCTTGGTAATTCGGATAAGACAGCACGCCGTTGGCATCGGTTGCGGGCCGAGGGTCGGTGGCGCGCAGGGCGGCATCCGAGGTGTCCAGCGCGCCATGGCCCGCGCGCAGGTCCCAATCAAATGGCTTGGTTTTGCCACAGGCGGAGACCATCAGCAGGGCGGATAGGCCAAGAATGGGAAGGCGCGATAGGGTCATGCTTGCCTCTGTACCTTGCCCGGTTGGTCCGGGCGTCTTGTTGCGTTCTAGTCTGCACTGATGCCCTCGACCAGTGGCACAAACCGCACTGGGCGAAGTTCTTCGTAATCGTAGCCTGTCGCCAGCCTGGTGACTTTGATCAGGTGCTGCACTGTATCAGATTGGCCGACGGGCACCACCATGATACCGCCAACTTTCAACTGCGCCAAGAGCGGGCCGGGCGGGTCTTCGGCGGCGGCTGTCACGATGATGCGATCAAACGGCGCTTGGTCGGGCAGGCCGAAGCTGCCGTCTGCGGTCATTGCGACGATGTTGACGAGGCCCATATCGCGGAACAGGTCTTGCGCCTCGCGCACAAGGCGGCGGTGGCGGTCGACGGTGTAGACGCGTCGCGCAAGGTGGGCGAGGATGGCGGCTTGGTAGCCGGAGCCGGTGCCGACCTCTAAGACCGTATCGCGCGGGCTGATGTTGAGGGCTTGCGTCATCAGGCCGACCACGGAAGGCTGGCTGATGGTCTGACCGCAGGCGATGGGCAGCGGCATGTCTTCATAGGCGCGTTCCGCGAACAGGCCACGCACGAACTGGCCACGATCCACCCGCTCCATCACGGACAGCACGCGGGCGTCGGTCACACCTTTGGATCTGAGGGCAAACAGGAATCGCATCTTGCGCTCGGCCGCCGTCTCATCTTCGGGCAGGCCGTTCTCCATCATCCCAACCGCTTTGTGAGGTCGGCGATGGTGTCGTGGGCGGTGAGATCGCAGCGCAGGGGGGTGATCGAGATATAGCCGTCAAGGTTCACGGCGGCATCGGTGCCGGGCAGGGTGGGGGTGTGCTGCGGGCCGCCCTTGATCCAGAGGAAGCGTTTGCCGGAGGGGGCGGTGTAGGGCTGGATGCCAAAGCTGGTGTCGCGCCGGAAGCCTTGCGGGGCGACCTTGTGGCCTTTGACGGCCTTTGCGGCGCAGGGCGGGAAGTTGACGTTGTAGAAGATGCGGTAATCGTCGGTGGTCCAGATGGCTTTGTCGAGCAGGGCGCGGATGATTTTGGCGCCATGGCTGGCGGCGGCCTCAAACGGATCGTCTAGATCTTCGGTGTCGTGGCCCATGTATTGCGACAGGGCAATGGCGGGGATGCCGTGCAGGGCGGCTTCCATAGCCGCACCGATGGTGCCGGAATAGAGCACGTTTTCGGCGGAATTGTTGCCTCGGTTGACGCCGGACAACACCAGATCGGGTTTCGCGCCTTCCAGCACGTCGTAGACTCCGGCCAGCACGCAATCGGCGGGCGAGCCTTCGACGGCATAGCGGCGGTCGGCCAGTTTGGCGTTGATCATCGGGTGGGTGTAGCTGATGCAATGGCCGACGCCGGATTGCTCAAACGCGGGGGCGACGGTCCAGACTTCGCCCTTGGGCCCAGCGATTTCCTGCGCGATGCGGGTCAGCGTGACAAGGCCGGGGGCGTTGATGCCGTCGTCGTTGGTGATCAGAATGCGCATCGGTCTGCCCTTTTATTATGGGGCATTGATAAACGCTTGGGGCGCGGGCGGCAAGCAGTGCTGGTGGGTCGGGTGCGTTAAACCGCAATCTGTGCTATGCGTGCCGCTATTTTCGCAAGGTGGGCGACGCGGGAGGCTTCGGTGCTGCTGGCTACGGCGTAATGGGCGAGCCAGAGGGTTTTGCACTGGCGGTTGGTGCAGGCGCGCAAGGACCTCAGGAATTGGCGGCGTCCGGGGGCGGCGAGGAGGAGGTTGTATTGCAGGCTTGTCGCGCCAAGGCTGGTGAGCACACCGAGCAGGCGGATGTTGGGCAGGCCGGGGCGCAGGGTTTTGCCGTCGACGTGGAAGGCGATGCCGGGGCGGAATGTGCGGTCGAGCCAGCCCTTCAGGATGGCGGGCGGGCCGCTCCACCATGTCGGGTGGGTGAAGATCAGGCCCTCGGCCCATTGCAGGGCTTCGATGTGGGGGGAAAGGGCGTCGTCTATGGCATCGGGGTCGGGGTAGCTGAGCCACTCGTCGGGGGTTAGGTTCGGTTGGAAGTTCTCGGCGTAGAGGTCGATGAGTTTGGTTTCGTGACCTTTTGCCGTCGCGGCTTGAATGGCGGTATCGCGGCAGGCGGCGGTGAAGCTGTCGGCATGGGGATGGGCGTGGACGAACAGCAGGCGCATCAGGCGGAGTTGGCAGAGTTTGAGCCGCGTTGGCTTTGCGCCAGTTTCAGCAGGGTGTGGGCGGTGATCGCGATCAGGATGACGCAGCCGCCGATCAGGGTTTTCGTGCCCGGATTCTCGCCGATGAACAGCCAGACCAGCAGCGGGCCTGCGATGATTTCCAGCATGGTGATCATCGAAACCTCGGCGGCGGGCAGGTAGCGCGGACCGATTTGCAGCAAAGCGCAGCCTCCGGCGAGGATGACGCCACCGGAGATGAAGATCAGGGCGGCTTGCTGGAGGCCAAGCGGGGCCATGGGCGCGAAGGGGTAGGCGATGGCGGATGTGAGCAAGTAGCCGACGGCGATGGCGGGCATCAGATTGCCTTGCGGGGCCATGCGGATCACAACGTAATAGGCGGCGATGACGACGGCATTGGCCAGCGCAAAGAGGTCGCCTGACAGGTGACCGCCGCCCAAGCTGCCCGCGCCGATGATGCCGACGCCCGCGAACACGGTGAAGATCGCGCCCCATGTCGGGGTGTCGATCCGCTCGCGCAGGATCGCCCATGACATCAGGGCGGCGATGAACGGGGCGGTGGCGAGGATCAGCAGGGCGTTGGCGGCGGAGGTTTGGCCCAAGGAGGCGAGGAAGAACACCGAGCCTATGCCTTGCAGGAAGATCATCGCGAGCGACGGCCAGCGCAAGAGTTCGCGCCAATGCGGCAGACTGGCGCGGCCGAAGATTGCCAGACCTGCAAAGGTGGTGACGGCGGCGGCGATGCCGCGCCAGACCGCGATGGTCATGGTGTCAGTGTCGATCAGGCGCACCACCAAAGCGTCGGGGAAGAAGAACAACGCGCCCAGCAGGGTGACAGCAAAGCCATAGGCTTGCGGGTTGCGGGCGGATAGCGGTGGGCGAGCGGTGGTCATTTGTGTCTCCTCTGTCCGGGGTTATAGGGGATTGGTGAGGCGGGGGAAGGTCTGGGGGCGACAGGGGGAGGGGTGGATTTGGGGGGGTATGGAGGTTTGGTATCCGCTGCCGTGTTTCTCAGGTTTTCTATGTCTTAGTCATTGCAAGCAAACAACCCGCCCGGATTCAAGGCGCTTTAGCGCCGCCGGGCAGCGCCTGACCGCCCCCACGGGCGGGCGCTTCTGCGCTGTCGCGCTTAGAACTTCTGGGGGATTTGCTGAAGCATAAAGTGCCTAGAACATCTGTGGCTGCGCCCACCCGGCGGTCTGGCGCTGCCCTATGTTGTGCATGTAAAACGCAGTTGAGCTAATAACTTGGCGGACATTGCAAGCAAGTCTTTTCTGAAATACCGTAGTCCCGATTAATGTTGCATAGGGTCCAGACTCATTGATCGTCAAAGCCAGAACAAGACGGTTGCGGCGAGAGCGACGGCGGAGAGGAAGACTTTTGGGCATCTGTCGTAACGTGTTGCCACCCGCCGCCAGTCTTTGAGACGGCCAAACATGATCTCAATCCGATTGCGGCGTTTGTATCGGCGTTTATCGTATTTGACAGGCTTCGCGCGTGACTTCCGGCCGGGGATGCAAGGCGTGATCCCCTTGTTTTTCAGGGCGTCTCGGAACCAGTCGGCGTCATAACCCCGGTCAGCCAGCAGCCACGTCGCTTTGGGTAAGCTGCCCAGTAAGGCCGCAGCGCCGGTGTAATCGCTGACCTGACCTGCGGTCATGAAGAAGCGGATCGGTCGGCCGTTTTCGTCAGTGACGGCATGCAGTTTGGTATTCATGCCACCTTTGGTCCGGCCAATCAGACGACCGCGCCCCCCTTTTTCACCCCAAGGCTTGAAGCCGTGCGGTGCGCCTTGAGATAGGTCGCGTCGATCATCACCGTCTTCGGGACCGCCGCCTCGGAGGCCAACCCTTCCATCATCCGGGCAAAGACGCCCATGTCGCCCCATCGCTTCCAACGGTTGTAAAGCGTCTTCGCCGGGCCGTATTCCTTCGGCGCGTCAGACCAACGCAAGCCATTGCGATTGATGAAGATAATGCCGCTCAAGACCCGACGATCATCGACACGCGGCACCCCGTGGCTCTTGGGAAAGAAGGGTTTAAGTCGAGCCATCTGCTCGTCCGTCAGCCAGTAAAGGTTGCTCATTGCTCAGTCTCCTTGCGGAGCCTGAATCACGGCTGCGTTGCAAAATCAATAGGTCCTGACCCTAGCAATGCTGGCGCAGTCGAGCTCGCAGATATCTGACACTACTTTGGCGTTCCCCTCCTGCCCGGAATCAAGGGCGAAGCCCGCCGGGCCGCGCCCGACCTCCCGCCGGGAGGGCGCGATTGCCAAGGGCACCAGCAGAAGTTCTGGGGGAGTGCTTGAGGCATAAAGTGCGTAGAACTTCTGTTGGCGCGTCCTCCCGAGGTCGGGCGCGGCCCTGTGTTGGTGATCAAAAACTGCACAAATATCGGCCATCACTTGCCTGCGTTTGCGATTGCGCTCTTGAAGCCTGCTTCGGCAAGGGTCAATAAGGGACGCAAGTTTGCGCATCGCTTGCGGCGCGCCATAGCCAGAGGATCAGCCATGCCTGTTTATCGTTCCAGAACCACCACTCACGGCCGCAATATGGCGGGTGCGCGCGGGCTTTGGCGCGCGACGGGGATGAAGGATGGCGACTTTGGCAAGCCAATCATTGCGATTGTGAACTCGTTCACCCAGTTTGTGCCCGGGCATGTGCATCTGAAAGACCTCGGGCAGATGGTGGCGCGCGAGGTCGAGAAGGCGGGCGGTGTGGCGAAGGAATTCAACACCATTGCGGTGGATGATGGCATTGCGATGGGGCATGACGGGATGCTGTATTCGCTGCCCTCGCGCGAGTTGATCGCGGACAGCGTCGAATACATGGTCAACGCCCATTGCGCGGATGCGATGGTGTGCATTTCCAACTGCGACAAGATCACGCCGGGGATGCTGATGGCGGCGATGCGGCTTAACATTCCGGTGGTGTTCGTGTCGGGCGGGCCGATGGAGGCTGGCAAGGTGGTGATCGACGGCAAGGAATTGGCGCTCGATCTTGTCGATGCGATGGTTTCGGCGGCGGATGAAAGCGTGTCGGATGCGGATCTGGCGAAGATTGAGGCAGCGGCTTGCCCGACGTGTGGGTCATGTTCGGGGATGTTTACCGCCAACTCGATGAACTGTCTGACGGAAGCTTTGGGGCTGTCTTTGCCGGGCAATGGCTCGACTTTGGCGACGCATTCGGCGCGGCAGGGGTTGTTCCTTGAGGCGGGGCGGGTGATCGTCGATATCACCAAGCGGCATTATGAGGGCAACGAGAAGGGGCTGTTGCCGCGCGATATTGCCAGCAAGGGCGCGTTTGAAAATGCGATGGCGCTGGATATTGCGATGGGTGGGTCCACCAACACTGTGCTGCACATCTTGGCTGCGGCGCACGAGGGTGGCGTCGATTTCACCATGGCCGACATTGATGCTTTGAGCCGCAAGGTGCCGGTGTTGTGCAAGGTGGCCCCGGCCAAGCAGGACGTTCATATGGAGGACGTGCATCGCGCGGGCGGGATCATGGCGATCTTGGGTCAGTTGGATGCGGCGGGGCTGTTGAACCGCGATTGTCCGACGGTGCATGCGCCGACGTTGGGGGCGGCGATTGACCATTGGGATATTTCGCGCAGCAATCATCCAGAAGTGCGGGAGTTGTTTTTGGCGGCACCGGGTGGGGTTCCGACCCAAGTTGCGTTCAGCCAGAGCCGGAAATGGGCGGAGTTGGATACTGACCGGGCGAAGGGGGTTATTCGTTCGGCGAAGACTCCGTTCTCGAAGGATGGCGGCTTGGCTGTGCTGTCGGGGAACATTGCGCCTGAGGGGTGCATTGTGAAAACCGCGGGGGTGGACGATTCCATTCTGGTGTTCGCAGGCCCGGCGCGGGTGTTTGAATCGCAGAACGCCGCCGTGGAGGCGATCCTGTCGAACTGGATCAAAGAAGGCGATGTGCTGGTGATCCGCTATGAGGGGCCGAAAGGTGGGCCGGGGATGCAGGAGATGCTGTATCCGACCTCGTATCTGAAATCGAAGGGGCTTGGCAAAGCCTGTGCACTGCTGACCGATGGGCGGTTCTCGGGCGGCACTTCGGGTCTGTCGATTGGGCATGTCTCGCCCGAGGCGGCTTCGGGGGGGCTGATTGGCCTGGTGGAAGAAGGCGACCGGATTGAGATCAACATTCCGGCGCGGACCATTCATTTGGCGGTGTCGGAGGCGGATCTGGCGGTACGGCGGGCGGCGCAGGATGCCAAGGGTTGGAAGCCGGTGAAGCCGCGGGCGCGGAAAGTGTCTCAGGCGCTGCGGGCTTATGGGTTGTTTGCGACTTCGGCGGCGACAGGGGCTGTGCGGCGGTTGCCGGGCGAGTAAGGGCGGTTTGCTGCAGGGAGCGCCGGGGGTTTCACACCCCCGGACCCCCGTGGGATATTTGAGCCAAGATGAAAGCAAATTTTAGATAAATTTTAGGGGCTTTCCCGATCTAAACGAGTGCCGCGCCGCTATAGGTTAGTTGTGGCGGCTTTTCGGGGCCTTACTGCGCTGCCGTTACGGCGCGACTGCTTGTTTCAGGAAGCTTTGCGGCGGGGTGCCGAATTCTGCGCGGAAGGCGGCGGTGAAGGCGCTGGGGCTGCGGTAGCCCAGGGCATAGGCGATGGTGGCGCTGCTTTGGCCGCGCGTCAGCCGTTCAATGGCGAGCAGAAGGCGCTGGCGGGCGCGCCATTGGCGGTAGCTGAGGCCGGTTTCGGCGCGGAATAGACGCTCTAGGGTGCGGGAGCTGGCGGCGGTGCTGCGGGCGAGGTCGGGCAGCGGGCTTGGATCATCAGGATGGTTGATCAGGTGGCGGGTTAGACGCACAAGGCGGGGGTCGTGGCCGCCAGGCAGATGCAGCGGGGCTTCGGGCAGGGTTTCGATCTCATCGGCGATCACAGCACACAGGCGCAGCAGGCGGGGCGAGAAGGCTGCGGTGGTGTCGTCACCGTGCAGCCGCAGGATCAGCGCGCGCATCAGCGGAGTGAGGGTGAGGACGGCACAGGTCTGGTTGGTGGTGCGCAGGGGCAGCGCGGGGTCGATGTAGAGGTTGCGGATATCGGTTTCAGTATCCGATTGCACCTGATGCGGAACATCGCCGGGGATCCAGACGGCGTGGCTGGGCGGCACGATCCATGTGGCATCGGCGGCACGGATGCGCAACACGCCCCGCAGCGCCCACAGCAGTTGCGCGCGGGGATGATGGTGCGGGGCGATGCCGTCTTGGGGACGCATGGTGCGGCCATAGGCGAGGATTGGCCGGGTAGCGTCCAGCAGGAAGCCAGTGGCACTGGGGGTGTGGTTTGGCGTATGAGCGACATGTTCTGGCATCATGGTGGTCTAACGCATTATCGCGGTTTCGGCTAGGGTGGCTGCATGAGCAATGTGGAGCGAGCGATGCAGCGGGTTGGGTTTACGGTGAAACAGGGGATGGTGGCGGCTCTGGTTGTTGGGGCGTTGGCGTTGGCGCTGCTGCCGCCTGCGGGGTTGACTGCGGCGCAGGCGCGGATTCTCGCGGTGGTGCTGGTGACGCTGGGGTTTTGGGCCAGTGGCGTGGTGCCGAATTACTTCGCCAGCCTGATCTTGTTTGCGGTGGTGTTGGTGTTTGGCCTCGCCCCGGCGGATTTGGTTTTCTCGGGGTTCAGTTCAACCGCCGTGTGGCTGATCATTTCGGGCTTTGTGATTGGGGCAGCGATCAGTGCCTCGGGGTTGGGGGTGGTGCTGGCGCGGGTGTTGGGGCCTGTTCTGGATGGCAGTTATGCGCGGATGATCTTTGGGCTGACGTTGGTGGCGATGGCTTTGGGCTTCATCATGCCGTCTTCGGTGGGGCGTGCGGTGGTGCTGGTGCCGATTGGTATGGCCTTGGCCGCGCGGGCGGGGTTTCAGCCGGGGTCAAATGGGCGGATTGGCATTGCGGTGACGTTGGCGATTGCCTGCAACATGCCGAGTTTTGCGATTCTGCCCGCGAATATCCCGAATATGGTGCTGTCGGGGGCGGCGGAGACGATCTACGGCGCGCATTTTGGCTATACGGCCTATCTTTGGCTGCATTATCCGGTGCTGGGGGTGGTGAAATCGGCGCTGACCGCGTGGTTGGTGTTGCGGATGTTTCCGGCGGAGGTGGCCCCGCATGTGGTGGAATCTGCGGCGGCTTTGGCCCCGGCCAATAGATCGGCCCAAGCGCGGGTGGCGGGCGTGTTGCTGGTGACACTGGGGCTGTGGATGACGGATTCCGTGCATGGGGTGAATGCGGCTTGGGTCGGGCTTGCTGCGGCTGTGGTGTTGCTGAGCCCCGGTTTTGGCGTGGTGTCGACGGCGGCGTTCAAGGCTGCGGTGGATTTCGGGCTGCTGTTGTTCGTGGCGGGGGCGCTGGCGGTGGGGGCTTTGGTCAACAGCTCGGGTCTTGGCGCGTTGATCGGGCAGGGCTTGCAGAGCGTTTTGCCTTTGCATCCGGGTGGGACGGCGGTGAACTTCGCCTCGTTGTCGCTGATGTCGATGCTAACCGGGTTGGTGACCACGGTGCCGAGCGTGCCTTCGGTGTTGACGCCGATGGCGCAGGATTTGGCGGGGGCGAGCGGGTTTAGTCTGGAGGCGGTGCTGATGACGCAGGTGGTAGGTTTCTCGACCGTGCTGCTGCCGTATCAGGTGGCGCCTTTGGTGGTGGCGATGCAGCTTTCGGGCGAAAAGCTGGGGGCTTTGGCGCGGGTTTTGTGGCGCTTGGCGGTGGTGACGGTGGTGGTGCTGTTGCCGCTGGATTATCTGTGGTGGCGGGTCTTGGGTTGGATCTGATCACTCGTCGGGCAGGTTTTCGCGCAGCACCAGTTGCAGGCGGGGCGGGATGTAGGTGTAGGGCTGGTTGCAGGCGGCGGCGGCGAGCAGGTTGAGGGCCTCGCGCGCCTCAACACGGGGGTTCTGGTCAATCACCGCATCCACCGTGCCATCCAGCAGGAAGGCCTTGTTGCTTTCGGTGGCCTCGTGGCAGACGAACACCACGCGATGCTCCAGCCCACGGGCGCGCAGTTCGGTGGCGATGCCAGAGGTGCCGCCGCCGACGTTGTAGATCGCGGCGAGGTCGGGGTGTTGGTTGAGCAAAGCGCTGGTTTCCGCCTGCGCGCGCTGGCGGTCGTCCATGATCTCGCGCAGTTCCAGAATTTGGATATGCGGGAATTCTTCGCGCAGGATGTGGCGGAAGCCCATCTCACGTTCCTCATGGCCGCGATAGGCGAGCGAGCCTGCGAACAGGGCGGCTTTGGCGGGTTGGCCTGCGGGCAGCAGGCGGCCCATCAGTTGCCCGGCCAGCCGCCCGGCTTGGCGGTTGTCGATGCCGACATAGGCAAGGCGGGGGACATTTTGGATATCGGTGGCAAGGGTCAGCACTTGCGTGCCGCTTTGGCTGAGGGTGCGGATCGCTTCGCGCACGAGGGGGTGGTCTTGCGCGATCAGGCCGACGCCCGCGACTTGGCCGCGCAGCGCGAGGAGGTGGGCTGCGACGGTTTGTGGGTTAAAGCCCTCGATGCGTTCGATTTTGACACTTAGATCGGGGCGCGCGGCGGCGCTGATCTCGATCTGGCGGTGCAGGGCGTTGATGAAAGCGTTGGTGCCTGCGGGCAAAAGGAAAGCGAGGTCAATCTGGGCGATATGGCTCGGGCGGTCAGGCGTCTCGGTGTCCGCGATGTAGCCCAAGCGCCGCGCGGTTTGCAAAACCACCTCACGCGTGCGTGCGCGGACACCGTCACGGCCATTTAACACCCGATCCACCGTGGCGGAGGAGACATTGGCCTCGCGGGCAACGTCATGCAGGGTGGCACGCGGCGGCGTCGGGTTTTGAGTGTTCATGCGTTTTGGGTCGCTTTGGTTGGGTTTGTTCTTAGTGCCATTGAAAAAGTGATCTGTAAATGATGTATTTTGATTGATTTGCGATGGAGGAACGCGAAGCTGAAGATATTCTGCTGATGTGCGGATGGGCGGCATTTTTTGGTAATATTGCGACATATCAAGGATATGCAGGGTGATCTCTGTGATGGGCACCGCTTTCTTGGCCGGTTCCGCCATCAATTTGCAGCTTTATGATGTTGACGAAATGATTTATATAATCATAAAACATCATTAAGGCGCATCAACGCATGGGCTTTGCTGTCTTGGGAGGGACACATATGGATCACACAGGTCGCATCTCGCGGCGTCAGTTACTGACGAGCGGCGGTAAACTGGCTGTTTATGGCGCGGCGATTGGCATCGCACCCCGCTTTATCCGCCCGGCGCGGGCCGAGGGCGCGGATGCGCTGGCGCAAGGGATGATTGGTGGTCCGACCGGGTTTCCGGGGGCAGAGCGCTATCAGTACGGGCCGGATACGCCGGAAGGTCGGGCGGTTGAGGCGGTGAAGGCGCTGAAAGGCGCGGGGAAAGCGCCCGCCAAGATCGTGATGGCTTTGTCGGATGGCTCGATCGGGCAGTTGACACAGCCGTTCCCGGCAGGCGCGCCGTCGATCAAGGATCTGTGGGAGAAGGAAACCGGGATCACGCTGGAGATTGTCGGGCTGCCGAACGGGCAGGAATTTACCAAGACGATGCAGGATATTTCCACTTCTGGTGGGGCCTATGACATCTATTCGACCGATTGGAACCGTCTGGGCGATCTGGCGGAATCCGGCGGCATTGCCAAGCTCGATGATTATGTCGAAGCGCATAAACCTCAGTGGGATGATCCTGAGCGCGGCTATGTCAACGGCGCGCAGGGCGTGGCTCTGCTGAACCAATATCGCGGTTCGACTTATGGCGTCAGCTTGGATGGCGATTTCCAGACTTGGGTGTATCGCACCGATCTGTTTGGTGATGCGACCGAGCAGGCGGCGTTCAAGGACAAATACGGCTACGATCTGGCGCCGCCAAAGACGTGGAAGCAACATTCAGATGTGGCGGCGTTTTTCCAGCGGCCGGATAAGGGGCTGTTCGGCTCGACCGATCTGCGCAATCAGGGCTGGGGTTATACCAACTGGTATCAGCGCTTTACCTCGATGGCCTCGCCGAACCAGTTCCTGTTTGGTGATGATGGCGTGCCGCTGATCAATTCCGAGAACGGGGTGGCGGCGACGCAGGCCTATATCGACAGCCTGTCGCACCACTCGCCGGATGCGATCAGCTGGGGCTGGCCGGAGCAGTATGGCAACTTCGCTTCTGGTGGCGCTGCGATGACTTGCGCGTTTTCCAACCTGCCGAAGTTCTTGGATAATGCGGGCAATACTGGCTCGACCGTGACGGGCAAGATTGGCTCGATGCTGCCGCCGGGGACGGAAGTGGATGGCAAGATCGTCAGCCGTTCGGTGCTGTGGTTCAGCCTGACGGGGATGGTTTCGTCGCAATCGGAATACCCGGAAGTGGCGTACTTGTTGCTGCAATGGCTGGGCTCGGCGCGGATATATTCGTGGATGACGGCCAATCCGGGCGGCTACTTCGACCCGTTCTCTCTGAACGATTTCGCCGATCCGCTGGTGCGGGAAACCTATCACGCCTACCATATGGACAATGTGCGCGAGACGGTGGCGCGCACGGTGCCGTCGATCAACTATCCGGGGGCGACCGCGTTCCACAATGCGCTGGATGAGAACCTGATGGCTTCGTTGACCGGGGCCAAGACGGCGGCGCAGGCGATGGCGGATACGGCGGATGCTTGGGCGAAGATCACCCGGCGGACGGGTGAGGAGAAGATTATCGAGGCGATTAAGGCCAACAAGGCAGCTTGGCCGACGGTGCTTGATCCGGTTTAAGGCTCTCCCGTCTTAACCTGATCTAATGGTGGCTTGCGGAGAACCGCAAACCACCTTGGTCGGCGCGGACCCTGCGCGCCGACCAATCCTTTGAATTTTTGGAAGTAAAATGACCCGCTCGCTGGCCTTTGAGGCATTTCGATACACGATGATTTTGCTGGCGGTGGCCGTCACGCTGATCCCGATCCTGTGGATGGCGTCGATGGCGTTCAAGCCGATCCCGGAATGGCAGGCGACCGGGGCGGCGCTGACGTGGTGGCCGAAAGCCCCGACTTTGGACAATTTCCGCTATGTGTTCGGCGTCAGCAATTCTGATCTGATCGTGGCATTGGATCGCACCGCGTTGAAGCCGATTTTGGCGTCTTTCCTGTCGGCGGGCATCGGCACTGTGATCGCGATGACGGCGGGGACGGCGGCGGCTTATGGGCTGTCGCGGTTTGGCTCGGGTGGCAATTTGCCGTTGGCGCTGGTGCAGTTGCGGCTGTTTCCGCCGATGGCGGTGATGACCCCGGTGATGATCATGTGGGCGTTTTTCAACATGACCGATACCTGGTGGGGGCTGGCGCTGGTCTATGGGATCGTCACTTTGCCCTTCGCGTTCTGGCTGATGAAAACCTTTTTCGACGACATGCCGAAAGAGATTGAGGAAGCGGCTTTGGTGGAAGGCTGTAGCCGCGCACGGGTGTTCTGGCGGATCACCCTGCCGATGATGCGCGCGCCTTTGGCCTCGGCGGCGCTGTTTGTGTTCATCCTGAATTGGTCGGATTACCTGATCGCTTTGCTGCTGACGACGCGGGAATGGGTGACGATTCCGGTCTATATGGCCTCGCTTTCCTCATCCATGACCGGGCAGCTTTATGGCGCGAAGGCCGCGTTGGGGCTGATGGCGGCGGTGCCTCCGGTGGTGTTGGGCGTGCTGATCCAGAAACATCTGGTGCGCGGATTGACGTTTGGAGCGTTGAAGCAATGAAGGACGAATCCGCACGTTTGGGCTTCCGGCTGACACTGCCTGCGCAGGTGCTGGTGCTGTTCATCTCGGTATTTCCGCTGCTGATGCAGGCCTATATCTCGCTGACCGATTGGTCGCCTTTGTCGGGGCAATCTTGGCCGCAAGCGTGGCAGTTTTGGAACACCTTCGCCAATTATAGCGACCTTCTGGGCGATAGTCGGTTGTGGGCGGCGCTGGGGCGCACGGCTTTGGTGATGGCGGTTTGCGTGCCGATTGAGTTCATGCTGGGGCTTGGGTTGGCGACGCTGTTCATGGATGATTTCCGGGGCAAGCGGGTGTTCTATTCGATCCTGATCATGCCGATGATGGTGGTGCCAGCGGTGGCGGGCTACATGTTTTTCATGCTGTTCCAGTCGGGCGGCCCGGTGAATGACATTCTGGCGATGTTCACGGGGTCGCCGGTGACAATTGCTTGGCTGTCTGATCCGAACCTTGCTTTGGTTGCGGTGATGGTGGCGGACATCTGGCAATGGACGCCGCTGATGTTCTTGATCTTGCTCGCAGGTTTGGTGGGCGTGCCGGAGGATCAGGTGCGGGCGGCGACCTTGCTCGGGGCCAATCCGTTGCAGCGGTTTACCTCGATTGTGTTGCCGAGGATGAAGACGATCATTGGCATCGCGCTGGCGATCCGGGTGATCGAGTGTTTCAAGATTTTTGATACGCTGTTCATCATGACCGGCGGCGGGCCGGGTGTGGCGACCGAAACCATCAGCGTTTACATCTATAAAATCGCCACCCAAGACCTGATCTGGGGCTATGTCGCGGCGATTGCTTTGGCGATCCTGATCGTGCTGTCGGTGGTCTGTGTCTGGGCCTTGAAACGTATGGCGAGGGTGCGGGCATGAGCATGATCCGGCTGGAACATCTGGTGAAACGCTTCGGCGCCTTTACCGCGCTGAAGACGATGGATCTGACGATTGCGGATGGCGAGTTCGTGGCGCTGCTGGGGCCGTCGGGCTGCGGCAAATCCACCACGATGAACATGATCGCGGGGATGGAGGTGCCGTCTGAGGGGCGGATTCTGTTCGGGGACCGCGATATGGCTGGGGTGCCGATGGGGCGGCGCGGCGTGGGGTTCGTGTTTCAGAACTACGCGATTTTCACCCATATGACGGTGCGGCAGAACCTGTCTTACGGTCTGCGTGCGACGCGCAGGCCTGCCGATGAGGTGGCGCGGCGGACCAATGCGATGGCCGAATTGTTGCAACTGACGCCGATGCTGGATCGTCCCGCGGCGGGACTGTCGGTGAACATCCTGCAGCGGGTGGCGATTGGGCGTTCGGCGATCATGGAGCCTGCGATTTTCCTGCTGGATGAGCCTTTGTCAAATGTCGATGCGGCGTTTCGGGCGGTGATGCGGACCGAGTTGAAGGGGCTGCAACGCAGCTTCAAGCAGACCATGGTGTATGTGACGCATGACCAGTTGGAAGCGATGACGATGGCCGACCGGATTGCGGTGATGGACCATGGCGTGTTGCAGCAGGTGGGCACGCCGCTGCAGATTTATAACGATCCGGCGAACCTGTTTGTGGCGCGGTTTATTGGCTCGCCGGGAATGAACCTGTTGCACGGGCGTCCGACAGAGGTGGCCGGGCAGATGGCGATTGATCTGGGAGCTTTGGGGCATTCGCTGCCTTTGGCACCGGAGCAGGCGGCTGCGGCGCGACGGGCCAAGGGGGATGTGGTGTTCGGGTTTCGGCCAGAGCAGGCGGCGCGGGTTTCCGAAGGGCAGGGCATGGCGATGCCGATCAGCTTTGTCGAACGCATCGGCGCGCGGACGATTTTGCATCTGGGCGACGGGGCGGCCAGCGCGAAGACGGTGTTTGAGAATGACACTGGGTTTGAAATGGGGCGGGCGTTGCATTTCGCGCCGCATCCAAGTGCGGTGCGGTTGTTCGATGCCGCATCCGGTGTTGCTTTGAGGGGGCAATAACATGGCCGAGATTGCCTTTCGCAATGTGACCAAGCGCTATGGTGCCACTTTGGCGGTGGATGACGCGAGTTTCACCGTGGCCGATAATGAGTTCTTTTGCTTTTTCGGGCCGCCGTTGTCGGGGAAAAGCACGATCCTGCGGCTGATCTTGGGGTTGGAGAAGCCGGATAGCGGTGAGATTTTGATTGACGGTAAAGCCGTCAACGAGGTGTCGCCAGCGGCGCGGAATATCGCGATGGTATTCCAGAATTTGGCTTTGTTTCCGCATATGACGGCGGCGGATAACGTGCGGTTTCCGTTGGTGGAGCGGCGCGAAGCGCCTGCGAAGATTGAGGCGCGACTGAAGGATGCGGCGGAGAAGCTGCATATTGGCCATATCCTGCACAAGATGCCGGGGCAGCTTTCGGGCGGCGAGCGGCAAAGGGTGGCGATTGCGCGGGCCTTGGTGCGCGATCCGGCGGCCTATCTGATGGATGACCCGATCTCGGCACTGGATGCGCGGCTGCGTGAGGAAACTCGGGTGGAGTTGAAGCGCATCCAGCGCGAGGCGGGGCGGACGCTGATTTATGTCACGCATGATCAGGAGGAAGCCATGTCGGTGGCCGACCGGATGGCCATTCTGGAGCATGGCGCGATCCGGCAGATTGGGCGGCCAGTTGAGATTTATGACCATCCGGCAACGACTTATGTGGCGCGGTTTCTCGGTAGCCCGGTGATGAATATTCTGCCTGTGCAGGCGACAGGCGCGGGGTTGGAGGCCGCGGCTGGGGCTTTGCAAGTGGCCGCTGGGGCGCAGGCGGGAATTGCCGAACTGGGGCTGCGACCGGAGGATTTGCAGGTTTCCGTTTGGGAGGGTGGCGCGGGGGTGCCTGCGACGGTGGCCGAAGTGGAGCCTTTGGGCGGCTATACCGTGGTGACTTTGACCGCTGGGGCGCAGCCGTTGCGGGCGATGCTGCGCGGGCAGCCGGATATTCGGGTGGGCGCGCTGGTCGGCCTTGGCTGTGATCCGGCGCGGGTGATGTATTTCGGGGCGGGCGGAGAGGCGCTGCCCCGAACGGGCGGAAATTCCTTGGGAGGGGATAGACAATGAGCGACGCATTGGGGTTTCAGCCCGATCCGGTGGTGCGGACCAATGATCTGGTGATCGGTTGCATTGGGGCTGGCATGATCATGGCGGAGTGCCATTTGGCGGCTTACCACGAGGCCGGCTTTAAGGTTGGCGCGATTGCCAGCCGGACTGAAAGCAAGGCCGCTGCGGTGGCCAAGCGCTGGGGGATTGCCAAGGTTCATGCGACGCCGGAGGCGCTGATTGCGGACCCCTCTATTGAGATTTTGGACATTGCCTATCCGCCGGATCAACAGCCTGCGCTGATTTATGCCGCGCTTAAGCAGCCGCATATCAAGGCGATTTTGGCGCAAAAGCCGCTGGCTTTGACGTTGGCCGATGCGATTGCCTTGCGTGATGCGGCGGCGCAGGCGGGCAAGGTTCTCAGCGTCAATCAGAACATGCGCTATGACCAGTCGATGCGGGTGCTGAAGCAGATCATTGATCGCGGCGATCTTGGAGAAATCGTGTTTGCCCAGATCGACATGCACGCGATCCCGCATTGGCAGGGGTTTCTGTCGGATTATGATCGGCTGACGCTGGCGAATATGTCGGTGCATCATCTGGATGTGCTGCGGTTTTTGTTTGGCGAACCCACTGAAATCACCACGCAGACCCGCAAAGACCCGCGCACGACGTTTGAACATTCGGACGGGATTACGGTGTCGACGCTGCGGTTTGAATCTGGGGTTTTGGCGGTCAGTCTGGAGGATGTGTGGTCCGGCCCGCGTGCTGAGGGGTACGAGAATGACCAGAGCATTACTTTTCGGGTGGAGGGCACCGCAGGGGTTGCCAAGGGGTCTATCGGTTGGCCAACCGGGACGGCTTCGACGCTGAGCTATGCCTCGCAAACCGCGACGGGCGGCAAATGGGTGACGCCGACATGGGACAGCATGTGGTTCCCGCAGGCTTTCATCGGGGTGATGGAGCAGCTGCAACATGCGGTGAAAACCGACACGGCCCCGGCGCTTTCGGTGGCCGATAACGTCAAAACGGTTGCGCTGATCGAGGCCGGGTATCGGTCTATCGCAGAGGGACGCACCGTTAAATTGTCTGAAATTTCAACGAACTGAGGGAGGAACTTCACCATGATGCAACTGGGTATTTTTTCGGGGTATTTCCCCTATGGCTTGGAAGAGTCGGCTAAGAAAATCCGCAGCCACGGCTTTAACACCGTGCAGTTGGACCTACATTTCAAGGATATTGACCTGAGCCACGGCAACCTGACGGCGGCGAACTGCAAGAAAGTGCGCGACACGTTCCGCGCGTATGATCTGCCGATCAGCTGCATCTCGGGCTATACCAACATCATCCACCCCGATCTGGCGCATCGGAAGGCCAATGTGGACCGCTTGAAGGATATCATCCGCAACGCGCGCGCGCTGGGGACGCCCTATGTAATCTCGGAAACGGGCACCTACAACACCGAATCCGAATGGATGTCGGACCCGAAGAACAAGACCGAGGAAGGCTTTGACGTCTGCCGCAAGATCATCGCCGAACTGGCGCAGGAAGCCTATGACCACGGCGCGATGTTCCTCTTGGAAACCTATGTGAACAATGTGGTGGGCTCGGTTGAAGAAACTGTCAAGATGTTCGCGCAGGTCGATCATCCGGGGTTGGGCTTGTTGATGGACCCGACCAACTACTTCGAGTCGCACAACATTGATAACATGGACGGTATTTTGCATCAGGTGTTCGACACGTTGTCGGACAAGATCAAGATTGCGCATGCCAAGGATGTGGCGCGGGCGGGCGATGATAAGTCAGAGAAGCACGCCGATATCGGCGATGATGATGCTTTGGCCTCGCATACCTTCCGCGGTGTGGGCGAGATCGTGCTGAACGCGCCGGGGACGGGGTCGCTGAACTACGATCTTTACCTGCAACTGCTGGCGAAAAAGCACCCGAACATTCCGATGATCGTCGAGCATCTGGACGAGGCGGATGTGCCGCGCTCGAAGGCGTTCATGGACGGAAAATTCGCGGCCCACGGGGTTTGAGATCAAGCGGGCGGCGCCATGACGCGCCGCCCGGTTTTGCAGGAGGTCACTGTGCCGCAGCTTTTCGGACAGACATTGACGCGGCAAGACATTGCCGCGCGGGCGGGAAACTCGTCGCAATTTGCGGGCGTGCGGCTGATGACGCTGGGCGACGGCGTGGAACGTGGGCTGCGGATTCTGGAGTTTCGCACAGGGTCGGGCTTGCGGTTTACCGTTTTGGTGGACCGCGCGATGGATATTGCCGAGGTCGAACATCAGGGCCGCGCGGTTGGCTGGCATTCGGCGGCGGGGTTTCGGCATCCGGGGTTGCATGATGCGGAAGGCGAGGGCGGCTTCGCTTGGGCGCGCAGTTTCTCGGGGTTTCTGGTGACCTGTGGGTTGGATCATATTCTGGGGCCAGAGGTGGTTTCGACCGAGAGTTACAATTATCCGGGGCGCAAGACGGCCAGTCATGGCTTGCATGGTCGGGTGTCTGCGATCCCGGCGCGGTTGACGGGGTATGGTGAGGCTTGGGACGGCGACGCTTGCGTGCTGTGGGCCGAGGGGGTGGTTTCTCAGGCCACGGTGTTTGGCGAAAATCTGGTGCTCTATCGCCGGATTGAGGCCGATGTGGGTGGCGATGAAATTCGGCTGTCTGACCGCGTGGTGAATGAGGGGTTCCTCAAAACGCCGCATATGATGTTTTACCATATCAACATCGGCCATCCGGTGTTGGAGGAGGGCGCGCGGTATCTGGCTCCGATCAAGGACGTGGTCTGGGCCGCGCATGAGGGGCGGTACCGCGCGCAGGAGGTGGGATATCAACGCGCGCCAGCACCCAGCAATGGCTTTGCCGAGCAGGTTTGGCAGCATGAGATGGGCGCTAATCCTGAGGGAGAGGTGCCTGTCGCTTTGGTGAATGATCGCATTGGCTTAGGGATCGAAGTTACCACGAAAAAAGAACAACTCCCCTGCGCCTATCAATGGCAATACTACCAGTCCGGCGCTTATGTGATGGGGATTGAGCCCTCGACCCATCATGTTCTCGGCAACCAAGCCGCGCGCGATCGGGGCGAGATGATCTGGCTGGGGCCGCAGGAGGCGCGGCAGTATCAGACCCGCTTCAAGGTGTTGGATGGGGCCGAACAGATCGCCAGATCCGAAGCCGCCATCCGCGCCATC
The DNA here is from genome assembly GCF_058135695.1 of Cypionkella sp. PAMC25878. Classification (NCBI taxonomy): domain Bacteria; kingdom Pseudomonadati; phylum Pseudomonadota; class Alphaproteobacteria; order Rhodobacterales; family Paracoccaceae; genus Cypionkella; species Cypionkella sp. PAMC25878. Next base: position 2,963,536 of record NZ_CM176871.1, read on the forward strand.
GCGGCGCAGCCTGACGAAGATTTCCCCACGCCCTCTGGCCAGTTTCCGCACCTAAGCGGTCGCTGAGGGCTAAAGACGAAGGACCATGCCATGAGCATTTTCACCCGCATTTATGCCCCGCGCGACTATAGCTTGACCGGGGAAAGCCGCGCCCATGCCGAGGAAATCGGTCTGGCTTCGGCGGAATGGTATCATTCAGACGTGCCGCGCAAAGAGATGAAGGCGTTGATGCAACGCTCGGACGGCCCTGCAATCCGCGATACGGTGATCTGGCTGGGGCTGTTGGTTTTGACCGGGATTGGCGGTAGCGTTTTGTGGGGGACGTGGGCCTGCGTGCCGTGTTTCTTCGTCTACGGACTGCTTTATGGCTCGGCCTGCGACAGCCGCTGGCACGAGGCGGGGCATGGCACGGCGTTCAAGACGCCGTGGATGAATGATGTGGTCTATCAGATCGCCAGTTTCATGGTGATGCGCAACCCGACCACCTGGCGGTGGAGCCATGCGCGGCATCACACCAATACGATTATCGTCGGGCTAGACCCGGAAATCGGCTTCATGCGGCCACCGCGTATTGTGATGGCAGCGCTGAATTTCATCGGGATTCCGTTTATTTTCTACGATCTGCGCACGCTGGCGCGGCATGCTTTTGTTGGGCTGAATGAGGGCGAGAAGACCTATATCCCGGAATCCGAACGCCACAAGGCGGTTTTCTGGGCGCGGCTGCACATGGCGATTTATGCCGCGACGATCCTGCTGGCGCTTGGCTTGCGGTCTTGGTTGCCGTTGATACTGATCGGTGGGCCGCGGATTTATGGTTGCTGGCATATGTATATGACCGGGCTGATCCAGCATGGCGGATTGGCGGAAGATGTGGTGGATCACCGTTTGAACTCGCGCACCGTGTATATGAACCCGGTCAGCCGCTGGCTGTATTGGAACATGAATTACCACGTCGAACACCACATGTTTCCGATGGTGCCCTATCACGCGCTGCCGCGTTTGCATGAGGCGATCAAGCATGATCTGCCCGCGCCGAACCCGTCGATTTACGCGGCATATGTCGAGATGACGCGCGCGTTGCTGCGGCAGCGCAAAGATCCCACCCATTATGCGCGTAAGGCGCTGCCCGCGACGGCGCGGCCCTACCGCGATGAGTTCCATGAGATTGAAATTGCCAGAGAAGGGGTCTGACATGGCCTGGATTGATGCCTGCGGTGTGGATGACATCGACGCAGAAGACCTGATCCGGTTTGATCATGGCGGGGAAACCTATGCGATCTATCACGCGCCGGACGGCACGTTTCACGCCACGGACGGGCTTTGCACGCATGAACAGGTGCATCTTTGCAATGGTTTGGTGGATGGCGACACGATTGAGTGCCCCAAGCACAACGGACGATTTAACTATCGCACGGGGGCGGCTTTGCGGGCTCCGGTTTGCATTGATCTGAAGCGGCACCCCGTTCGAGTGGTGGGCGACCGCGTTGAAATTGAATTGGGATAGAGCCATGCGCAAGAAACCAACGGTTGCCGATCTGCGGGCGAAAAAGGGCAAAGGTCAGTTGACCATGCTGCGGCTGTTCACGCTGGAGGAAGCGGCGGCGGCTGAGGAGGCGGGGATTGATGTGGTGTCGGTGCCGCCCGAGTTGGTGACGCAGCCGGATTATCGGAAGGTCGCCCCCAGCTTGTTTTCGATGACCGGGGTGGATCACCGCTCGGCTGGCACGCGCGAGGATTATCTGCGGTTTTCGGGGCAAATGCTGAATGCGGGCGCGGATGCGATCTATTGCTCGGGCAGTTTGGCGACGGTGCGGTTTCTTGCGGACGAGCATATTCCGGTGGTCGGTCATGTCGGTCTTGTGCCGTCGCGTAATACTTGGACCGGGGGATTTAAGGCTGTCGGCAAAACCGCTGCGACGGCGGTGGCGCTGCTGGCCGAGATGCAGGCTTACGAGGCAGCGGGGGCGTTTGCGGTGGAGATTGAGGTGGTTCCGGTCGAGGTTGCCACCGAGATCAGCCGTCGGGTGAACATCCTGCTGTGGTCGATGGGGGCGGGGGCGGGGTGTGATATGCAGTATCTGTTCTCGGAAGACATCCTTGGCGAAAACCGGGGCCATCTGCCGCGCCATGCCAAGGTGTATCGCAACTTCGCCGCCGAATTTGATCGGTTGCAGCAGGAGCGGATCGCGGCTTACCGGGAATTCATTGCCGATGTGGCCTCGGGGGCTTACCCCGAGCCTCAGCATGTTGTGGCGATGAATCCGACCGAGATGGCGGCGTTTCTGCGCAAGATCGCCTGATCACATAAAGCCGATATTGCGCTGAATCGCCGCGTGCAGATGCGCTTGCAGGGCTGCCTCTGCCGCATCCGCATGGCGGCGGGTGCAGGCATTCAGGATCTCCATATGTTCGCGCAGGGTACGCAGGATGATCGGTGCGGTGAATTTTCGGTCCAGCCGTAGCAGGCGCAGGTAGTTCATCATCCGGCGATAGCTTATATCTATCAAAGGGTTCTGCATGATGCCGGTCACTGAGGCGTGCATCAGTTGCTCGACCGCATCGACCTCGGTCAGATCGTCGGGGGTGACGCCATGTGCTTCGATCTGCGCGATCAGGGCGGTGTGGCGGGTGGTGAGGGTTTCCAGTAGGGACTCGTCGGCGTTCTCGGCGAACACCCGGACGGCGGCGCGTTCGATGATGCTGCGGAATTGATAGGTGGCGTGGGTCAACTCCAGCCCCGGCCGCACGAATTGGATACCCGAGCGCGGGTGGATGGTCAGCACGCCTACGGCTTCCAGCATGTCAATCGGCGTGCAAAACTGGCTCTGACTCAATCTTGATGCACCTTTTCTGGCTCGACATGTTGTGATGGCTTCGGGAGGAACAACAAGATGCCGCGGATGCACAAAACTGGTGTGGAGGCCCCGGAAGGGCTGACTGTTGAAGCAATCGAAATGTCTGACGGCCAGATCACGGTGGTGGCGCGATCGTCGTCGCAGTCATCGTCCTGCCCGCGATGCGCGGCGGTATCGGTTTCGGTTCATAGCCGATACGTCAGAACTCTGGCTGATCTGCCCTCGCATGGGTCTGCGGTCAGCTTGCAACTTCGAACGCGGCGGTTCCGATGCAGGTCGATCGGTTGCCCGGTGGAGATTTTTGCCGAGCAATTTGACCCGGCTGTCGCGCAGCGTTTTGGGCGGCGGACAGAGCGTCTAGAAGGCATTGTCCATCACATAGGCCTCGCGCTTGGTGGCAGGCCAGGGCAGCGGACCGCGGCGCGACTGGTCCTTCCGGTCAGCCGAGATACCTTGCTCAGGGTTGTGCGCCGAAGGGCACCACCGACGGATGGCGCACCCCGAGTGATCGGGATCGATGACTGGGCCTGGCGGAAGGGCCACCGCTATGGAACCGTCGTCTGTGACCTCGAAAAACGGCGGATCATCGATGTCCTGCCGGATCGCGAAACGGCGACGGTTCAGGCGTGGCTGGCGGCACGACCCTCCATTGAGATCATCGCGCGGGATCGCGGTGGCGGCTATGGACCTGCTGATCTCCGCGGGCGTCCGGACGCCGTACAGGTCGCAGACCGCTGGCATCTCATGGAAAATTGTAGCTCGGCCTTCCTTGGCGTCGTCCGCAACTCGATGCGAGACATCCGGCGGATTGTGGGCACGGGGCGGCTTGACCCTAAGCTGATGACCGCCGTTGAGCGCAATCAATACGAGGGCTGGCGGCGCAGATCGGCGGAAAATGCCATCATCATGGACATGGTGATGGCCAAGGTGCCGATTAAAGAGATCATGCGCCGGACCGGCCGGTCGCGCAAATGCGTTCGCGCCATCGCCCGTGGCGACCAGTCTGAGATCTTCCGGCCAAGAGCCAGCACCCTTAACGGACACCTCGACTGGTTGTCCTACGAATGGGATGGCGGATGCCGGAGCGGTGCGGAACTCTGGAGGCGATTGCGCGCCCGAGGCTATGCTGGATCCCTGCGCGTCGTGGCGGAATGGGCGACTCGGCGACGCCGAGATGAGGCGGCGGAGTTGCCCCGCAGATGCCCAAGTTCGCGCATGATCGCCAGGCTGCTTATGCTTGGCTCGGAACGCCTGTCGCGCGCCGACCTTATGCTGGTCACACTGATCGAGGCGGAACTGCCAAACCTGCGGCAGGTGCGCGACCTTGTCGAACACTTCCACCACATGATCCGCACGGGATGTTCCGAAGACCTCGACCGCTGGATTGAAGGCGCAACCACATTGCTCGCCGCCTTCACTCGCGGGATCATTGCCGACCGGGCAGCCGTAACCGCCGCCATCACGAGCCCGTGGTCCAATGGCCAGACCGAGGGCCAGATCACCAAGCTGAAGCTGGTCAAACGCCAGATGTACGGCCGCGCCAACCTTGATCTCCTGCGCGCAAGGCTGGTGGGCATGGCATGAAGTGCATCGAAATTGAGTCAGAGCCAGTTTTGCACGCCGAAGCACATAGATACCTCTTGTGACGCCAAATCCGGCTGGTCTTAGACCATGTTGGTCCACAGCAAGCTCAGTAAGAAGAATGGTCCCATCCTCTTGCTTCTCGAGATATATGCCTTTCGCAAACGAACCGGGTTTTGCGTAGGGATACGCAATTAGTCCATCGACTTCTACGGCCACGGATTCTGTTTCATTTAGCAACGCGGTAACTTTGGGGAATTCATTGAGACTGCCAGCAGTACCATGAAAAAGCGTTTCCCCACTCAAATAGAAATTGGTTTCTGAGAAGACTGATCCTTCAGGAAGAATGTCAGCAATCCAAAATCGACGATAGAAGGGGTAATCCCCCCATTTTTAACGGGGTGCATCCGTAGAACTTACGCGGCCATTTTCAGTTTCTGGGCGGGTGTGATGCCGCCGATGCCCATGTTCGGGCGGTCGTTGTTGTATGTCCATAGCCATTGTGTGGCGTGATCCTGTGCCTCCTCGATGGTTTCGATGATGTATTGGTCGAGCCATTCATGCCGGACGGTGCGGTTGTATCGCTCGATGTAGGCGTTCTGCTGCGGCTGGCCGGGTTGGATGTGCTGGATCGTGATGCCCTGTCTCTCAGCCCAGATCAGCAGCTTGCCACTGATGTATTCCGGGCCGTTGTCGACCCTTATGGTGCCGGGTTTGCCGCGCCATTCGATGATCCGGTCCAGGCTCCGGATGACCCTTTCGGCGGGTAGCGAGAAGTCAACCTCGATACCCAGCCCCTCGCGGTTGAAGTCATCCAGCACGTTCAGCAGCCGAAACGCACGGCCATCACCGAGGCGATCTGCCATGAAGTCCATGGACCAGGTCATGTTGGGTGCCTCGGGCACAGCAAGCACATCAGGTTTGTCCCGCTTCAGCCGCTTGCGGGGCTTGATCCGCAGGTTCAGTTCCAAGGCGCAATAGATCCGATAGACGCGTTTGTGGTTCCACGGATGGCCCTTCACGTTGCGCAGATGCAGAAAGCACAGCCCAAAGCCCCAGGTCTTGCGGGCGTCGGTCAGACCCACCAGAAGGTCGGCGATCTCTTCGTTCTCGGCTTTTAACTTCGGGCCATAGCGATAGCAGGTCTCGCTGACCCCGAAGGCCCGGCAGGCCAGCGCAATGCTGACCTTGTGTCGCGCCACCGCTTTCTCGGCCATCTCGCGGCGTTGAGATGGCCGCGTCATTTTTTTCCGAGAGCCTCTTTCAGCAGGTCGGCTTGCATGCTCAGGTCCGCATACATCCGCTTCAGCCGGCGGTTCTCGTCCTCGATGGCCTTCATCTGGCTGATCAGCGACGCATCCATGCCGCCATACTTCGCCCGCCACTTGTAGAACGACGCATTGCTCATGCCATGCTCGCGGCACAGCTCTGCCACCGGCACACCGCCTTCGGCCTGACGCAGGATCGCAAGAATCTGCGCCTCAGTGTATCTGCTTGTCTTCATTCAGAATCTCCTCGTTCATCTTGGCGAGAAAATTCTACTTATGCAGCCCCTTACTTTCGGGGGGGATTACCCGAAGCACACCTCCGACCCATTCCGCTTTATCGAGCGCACGTTGTACTCAGGCAGACCAAGACCACGATCATAAAAGTCGATGCCAAGACTTTGACCATCATGGTACCTCTTCACCCATGGAACAGAGCTAAGAGCAGCCAAAAAAGGATCAGAGGCCTTATTAGGAAATAGAGATTCTTGGTTCAGCGACCCACCTTCGGTCGCAAAATCCCGGAAGACACTGGTGGGTGCGAATATCTTCGCGACGATACAGTCATCGGGCAGATTCCCGGTCAATGGGCCAATCATGAACGCGGACTGAGCACTACACCTGTGCTGACCTGCTTCAGTTGCGATTTCGACCAAGTCCACTGCGGCGATGTCGTTCCGTCTCAGCCCTTTCTTCCCGATGGCGTACAGGCATGCCATTTGCTCATCTGCGGGTTCATACCATGCCTCTTCGCGAACGGCGAAAACAGGATATTCCCAGCAATCTTCCCCTAGGGTCTGTTGATGTTCATCTTGTGCGCATCACTGTTGCCGCGAGGGAGATGAACGCGCTGAAGCTTTCGTCTGTTTTGCAGCAGCGCATGGCGATGCCTCTGTATTCCTTTAGTTTTCCGAAGAAGTTCTCGATCAGGTGCCGCCATGTGTCGGTGTGGCGGTCGAACTCCGCCGGGAAGCGGCGGTTGCATTTAGGGGGTATGACTGCTTCGATCCCTGCGCCGGTCAGCGCATCGCGCAGCCAGTTGGCGTCGAAGGCGCGATCCGCGAGGAACTGGCCGCAGGACAGCCCTTCGATCAGGGCTGCGGTGCCACGCAGGTCGTGCGCCTGTCCGGGCAGCAAGCGGAAGTTGATCATGTTGCCGAGTGCGTCGGTCAGGGCCATGATCTTGGTGGTTATGCCGCCGCGAGAACGTCCGATGGCCTGGCTCTGAGTCCCCCTTTTGCGCCCTGACCGTGGCGGTGGACCGTGACGATACTGCCGTCGATCATGGCGTATTCGAAGTCGGCATCTTCGGCCAACATCCTGAACATACGATAGAATGCGTCGGCCTTCACCCATCTGCGGAACCGTTTGAAGACTGAGTTCCACTTCCCGAAATCCTCGGGCAGGTCGCGCCAAGGGCAGCCGGTGCGCGCGATCCAGAGAACGGCCTCGACAAAAAGGCGCGGATCAGGCCCCGTGCGACCGGGATCACATTCCCGGCCAAGACAGTGCGGGGCGATGGTTTCCCATTGGGCGTCGGTCAAAGCGGTGCGGATCAAGGTTGCCTCCCATTTGGCAACCTTGAATCACTCAGAAACTGATTTGGGAATCCTCAAACGTCAACAAACCCTAGCAAACCCGGAGCGGTTCAGCTGTCCGATTTTCGGGCGGTCGCTCGACCTCCCTCTCAAAGCTACGTCATGCTTCCGCACGCCACGCCACCTCGATTTGCGCTACGGCTTGTTCAAAAAAACAACCGCCACGGGAAAATCTCATCTTTTCAGATGATGCGTGCAGCACGCCGTTGGCGAAACTGAAGCAGAGCCGAGGAGAAACCCGGTTCGTGAAACCCTTTGGCGCTCTGCTGCCCAACCATGGAGTTTGTAATGTTCGATGCTCTGCTCAAAACTTTCATCCGTTTCCGTCACTGCAACGAGGGCGTGACGCTTGTCGAATATGGCGTGGCCGTTGCCCTCGCCGTTTCGGTTGGCGTTGGGGCGCTCACCCTGCTTGGCGGAGATGTCACCACGGCCATGGGACTGGCTGGCGACGCAATGCCGCAGCCCTGAATTGTACTGATCCAATGTGCCGGGTCGGCGAAATCCGTCCCGGCACGTTGTCTTTGTTTGACTGCCTTTCGACCCTCTAAGACGAATGGAGTTTGCCATGGGAATTCGATCAGTACTGGTTGCCCTGCTTGGCATCGCGGTTGCCGGAGGCTCGGCTTATGGGGCAAAGATCATGATCGCGGCCGATGCACCTGTCGCTGCAACCGATGGTCGCAGCGACTTGGTTCGGGTGGTGATCGCGACCCGTGATATTCCCTATGGTCAGGCGATTCAGGCGCAGATGCTTGAGGTGATTTCCTGGCCGCGCAATGCGCTGCCGCCGGGGGCCATCAGTGATGTTGCCCTGCTCATTCCCAAGTCCGGCCAACCACCGCGCCGCGCTAAGTTTGGCATGGCAGCGGGCGATTTGATCCTTGCGTCGAAAGTTTCCGAATTCGGAGCGAAAGTTACCATCGTACAGGGTCTTGGAGTGAACACCCGGGCGATGGCGATCAAGGTTGATGCCGAAACCGCAGTTGCCGGGTTTGTAACACCCGGCGACACGGTCGATATTTTGCTTACGCAAGGCAAGAATGAAGATTTGCGCTCTGTCACCATCCTGCAGAACATCCGGGTGATTGGGGTGGATCAGGACTCCGACGCAAACGTGGAACAGCCGACCGTTGCCCGGACAGTCACGGTGGAAGTAAGCCCCGACAACGCCCAACGCCTCGCGTTGGCACAAGAAGCCGGAACCCTCAGCTTGTCGCTGCGCACACTTGACGGCGCGACCGATGCGCCGATGCAGAGCGTGAAGCTCAGCGACCTGCTGCATGAGAAATCCCCGGTGCCCGAGGCAGAAGCCGCAAAATCCACTGTGCGGGTGCGTCGGGCCACCGAAGTCGAAATCGTAGACCTCAACTGATCGGCTGATGGAGATCCAAATGCACATCGTACGCGGGGTCAGGTCATTTACGACGAATGAAGACGGGGCGGTCCTGATCTTCTGGGCAATGGCTATCATCATCATTCTAGGCATCGTTGCGATGTCTTTCGACATGGGGCGCGTCGCAGCGACCCAATCCGAATTGCAGTCCTTTGCCGACACTGCAGCGCTGGCGTCCGCGGGAGAGTTGGATGGAAAATCCGACTCTATCACCCGAGCGACCGCCGCTGCGGCCAATCTGATTGCCGATTACCAAAGCTTTGGCGATGACAATCATGATCTGGGTGGGGCGCTTGACTATACTATCAGCTTTTTCAGCACTTTGCCCACCAGCGACACCACGGCGCTGACGGCAGGAGCAACCACCGATCCACTCGCTGCCGCTTATGTGCGCATCGCAGTCGTACCGCACGACGTGTCGTTCACCATTGGTGCGGCCTTTCTGGCGCTGACCGGCAACGATGCTCCTGACACGCAGGTCGGCGGAACTGCAGTGGCGGGTTTCACCCAATATGCTTGTGACATCACGCCGCTGATGTTCTGCATTCCGTCGCCGTCGTTTCAGGCCGATCAGAATATCGGCAAGATGATCCTGCTGCGCGCGGGCGGCAGCGGTGCGGCTTGGGGGCCGGGTGATTTCGGATTCCTTGACCCCAACAAGCTTGCGGTTGACGCAGGCGGCCCCTGTGCGGGGCTCAATGGCGCGCAACTCGACGCTTGCCTGATTGGCGCGGAAGGCAACATCACCCAGTGTTTTGCCATGCGGGGCGTCGACACCGAGCCGGGCCAGAAAGTCGGCATTGAGAATTCAAGCTTCAACGTGCGCTTCGATATGTATGACTCGATCATGAACGGCAAGCGCAACAATCCGAACTTCGCGCCAGCCCCGAACGTGATCAAGGGCATCGTCCCGAAGGGCAAGGGCGCGACGTGCACCAGCAGTAATTCTCCGGCCTCTATGAACTCGGTGGGATTGCCGCGCGACACCTGCTTTGGCAGCGGCGGTTGCACGCGGTTTGGCGATGGCAACTGGTCAGCCGGGCGGGCGAACTATGTCAGCAAGAACTACGGTGCAACCGATCCGCATCCCTCAGCCACCACGCGTTACGCCTATTACCGTGCCGAGATCGCTGCCGCAGGTGGCGGCAGCTCGCGCAGCAATATCCTCACCGGGCGTCAGGAAACCGGGCGTCCGATCTGCTCGAACAACCAATCCTCCGACCCCGATCGCCGCGTGGTGGTCGCCGCCGGGATCGACTGTACCGCCAATCCCATCCGCGGTCGCACCACCAACGTGCCAGTCAAAGAGTTCGTCCGGTTGTTTTTGACCGAACCTGTAGGTCCCGATACCTCATCGCCGCCAAATCTATCACTGTATGTCGAGATCGTCGGCAGCGCTCAGGGCAATCGCGGCAGTGCCTCGACCGGCGTGTTCCATGACCTCGTGCAGCTTTACAGGTGAGTCCGCACATGCCCAAGCCCAGCTTCCCCTCGCGCTTTTCTCCGCAACGCCGTAGCTGCCTTCGTTTCCTGCGGTCCGAAAGCGGTGCTGCATTGGTCGAGTTCGCGATTGTCCTGCCCAGCATGCTGCTGCTGTTTGCCGTCATCATCGAGGGCAGTCGGCTGATGTTGTCTTATCAAAGCGCCATCGCCGGGGTGCGGGATGCCGCCCGCTACATGTCGCGGGTGGTATCTTCCGACATCTGCAACAGCGGTGGCAGTGTGGCGGGCTACAGCACGCAGCTTCTGGATATGGTGCGCAACAGCAGTTCCGGGCAATCGGTATTTCCCAGCTATGTCACGGTCGATTCCGTCACGCCGTCTTATACCTGCATCCCCGGAACCTACCGGATCAACCCGGTGCCGGTGATGTCGGTGACGGCGCAAATCACCGTGACCTACCCCTTCGCGGGCGTTATCGCCTTTGGTGGCGGCACTTTGCCCACGCGCACCACAACCATAACCGACCAGGCGCGGGTGTTCGGATCATGATTATCCGCTGGATCAAATGCGGCCTTGTCGCCAAACTCTCGCGCTTCCGCCGCGATGCCGAGGGAACCGTGCTGGTCGAAATGGCGATCGTGTTGCCGATCTTCCTGCTGCTTTTGCTCGGCCTGATCGACTTCGGACGGATGGGCGGCGAGTTTGTCATGGCCGACAAGGCGATGCAGCGCGCCGTGCGCATCGCAGCCGTACGTCCGGCCGTCTGCCCATCTCTGCCAACAGTCAATCTGCGCGGCTCGGGCGCGGGCGCCACCACGCATTATGGAACCAGTTGCGCCGCTGGCACGAACTTCTGCGTCAACCCCGGTGTCGTGACCTGCACTGCAAGCGCGTCGAATGCCACGGCGGCAGAAATCTGGACCGCTATCGCGCCGTTGATGCCGTCACACGCAACCGTCAGCAACCTCAAGCTCAGCTACAGCTTCGATGCCAACCTCGGCTTTCTGGGCGGGCCGTATGTGCCGGTTGTGACCGTCGAGATCCAGAACCTCGATTTCCAATTCGCCACGCCGCTCAGTGCGTTGGCAGCGCTCGTAGGAGTGCCCGATGGCAACGCACCCGGTGCGACCCTGCCATTCCCTAAAACCAGCACCTCGCTGCCCGGTGAAGACCTCGCCGCCGGCAACGCGGGCTGACCCAGATTATAAGGGGCCTCGCGGCCTTGAAAGGATTAACCATGACGACGACCCCGCGCTCCATCCTTGTCGTTTCACCGGACCCGGACGTTTCCAGCGCCATCAGCCGGGCACTGTCGCCACGGGCAGGCTGGCGGGTGGACACCGAGGCTTCGACTCTGGTGCAGATGAATGGCAAAGCGGTCAAAGTTGCTGCCAATTACGACATGATCCTGTTCACGGCCAAATCGGACGATCCAGTCGAGATCGACGCAATCCGCGCTCTGGCGGCGGGGCGTCCGAACACCACGCTCATCGCATTGGCCGATCAGAATCTGACGCTGTCACAGGCGCGTGCTCTCAGCCGCGCAGGTGCAAATGATGTGGTGGCATTCTCAGAGTTTGGGGCTGATTTTGAAAGCCAGATCCGCGGAGTTAATCTGGCCCACAGCGCCAAAGACACAGCACCACAGCGTCAAGGCCGGATCGTTGCGGTAACGCAGTCGCGCGGGGGCATTGGCTCCAGCACTGTCGCTGTCAATCTGGCCGACCAGCTGATCGGCAAGCGCGGCGGTTTTTTCGGTCGCGGCACCACCGCCAGTGTCGCGCTGGTCGATTTTGATCTGCAATTTGGCACGGTCGGCAGCTTCCTTGATCTTGAAGAGCAAGACACGCTGCTTCAGATCGCGATTAACGGCACGGTTCCCGACGCGACCTTCCTTGAGCAGGCTCTGGTCAAAACGCCGAATGGCATTGATGTGCTTGCCGCTCCATCAAAATTCGCGCCCATCGACTCGCTGAAGCCCGAGCAGGTTGCAGCCATCCTTGATAGCCTGCGGCAGAGCCATGATTATGTCGTTGTCGATCTGCCACGTGCGTTGGTTGGCTGGATCGAACCGATTGTTCAACGGGCCGACGAATTGATCATGGTCACCGATATCAGCGTGTCCTCGGTGCGCCATTGCCGCCGCCTGATTGATTTCTTTACCGCTGACAACCCTGCACTGCCGATCGAGATCGTCGTCAACCACGAGCGCCGTCCGCTTTTGCCTTCCAAGCTTCAGCGGGAAGCCGAAAAGGTGTTGCAGCACAAATTCGAGCATTGGCTGCCGCATGATCCTCGTGCCGCCAATGGGGCCGCTGATCGCGGCCTGCCGCTTTCCGCCGCGGCCCCACGCTCGTCTTTGACCAAGGCTGTCGCGCGGCTGGCTGCGGCGACTGTCAAATCGTTTCCCGCAACCGTCCACACATCTGCCAAATAGGAGGAGCCGAGGTGTTCAAACATTTTCCCAGCGCCAAGAATCCTCAGGGCCGAAACGTCGTCGAGATTGTGCGGAAGGATATGCCCGTCGAGCCCGAGGCCGAGAAAGCTGCACTCGCAAATGCCGAGTTGATGGAACGGCTGGAGTTGAAAAGCCGCCTGCACGACATTCTGCTTGAACGGCTCAATCTGGCGGTGATCGACAAGGTGCAGCCGGATGAGCTGCGCCGCGAGGTCTCGCAGCTTGTCGCCAAAGCCCTGAATGATGAAGGCCGCCCGATGCGGTCCGAAGATTTCAAGCTGCTGATCGACGAACTGCTGGATGAAGTGCTGGGGTTTGGCCCGCTTGAACCACTGCTGGCGGATCCGACGATCAATGATATCTTGGTAAATTCTCACCAGAATGTCTTTGTTGAACGCTTTGGCGTGCTCGAACGCAGCAAGGTCCGCTTTCGTGACGAACGCCACCTGCTGCGCATCATCGACAAGATCGTGTCCCGCGTCGGTCGCCGGGTCGATGAATCGACGCCTTGGGTTGATGCCCGGCTTGCGGACGGCAGCCGCGTCAACGCGATCATCCGCCCCTGCGCCATTGATGGCCCGTCGGTTTCGATCCGCAAATTCTCGCGCAACCCTCTCACGATGGAGCGGCTGGTTGAGGCTGGCGCGCTGAACCCAGCCGCTGCGGCTTTGCTGAAAGGCGTCGTCGAAATGCGGCTGAACGTGCTGATTTCGGGCGGAACCGGTTCGGGCAAGACCACGATGCTGAACGCACTGTCGTCCTACATCGGCAAGCGTGAACGGGTGGTGACCATTGAGGACGCCGCAGAACTACAACTCCAGCAAGAACATGTCGTCCGTCTGGAAACCCGGCCTGCCAGTCCTTCGGGCACTGGTGCTGTCACTCAGCGTGATCTGGTGCGCAATGCTTTGCGGATGCGTCCTGACCGCATCGTGGTCGGCGAGGTGCGTGGGGCCGAAACCTTTGACATGCTACAGGCGATGAACACCGGCCATGACGGCTCGATGACGACCGTACACGCCAACACCGCGCGCGACGCGCTGTCCCGGCTCGAGCAGATGGTTACAATGATCGGTCTGGATTTCCCGATCTCGGCCATCCGCGCGCAGATCGCCGCTGGCATCCATCTGGTCGTGCAACTCAACCGCCTGAGTGACGGCAGCCGCCGGGTGATGAGCATCAGCGAGATCACCGGGATGGAAACCAACACCGTGACCATGCAGGACATCTTTGTGTTCCGCCGCACCGGCCAGTCAGAAACCGGCAAAATCCTTGGCGAGTTCATTGCCACCGGGATCCGCCCGCGGTGTGCCGAGCTGCTGGCGCAGGCCAACATCGACCTGCGCGGCGACGATTTCGTGCATAAGGGTCAATCGTGATGGAACGCCTGTTTGATCTTCTGCCAGACTCCGATCTCACGATTCTTGGCACTGCAGGGGTCTTTCTCGGCATCTTGCTGGCGCTCGAAGGCCTGCGTCAGGTTCTGACTCGCTCGGAAACCGGCAACGAGGTGCGCAATCGGCGCATACGGATGATCGCCAAGGGCGCAACGGGCAAAGAGGTACTTGGCCTTCTGCGTCCGCAGACCGACGGCTGGGCCTTAAACCGGTTTCCCTTCATCGGCACGATCCCCACTGACCTGCGTCTTTCAGGGCTGATGCTCAACCCGTGGCTGGCCCTCGCCGTTTGTGGGCTTGGTGCTGCCGTTTTGACACTCTTTCTGTCCACAAAGCTGCCCGGCGTAGCAGCGATTGGTATCGCCACGTTTGCCTGCCTCGTACTGCCGCTCTGGCTGGTGAAGCGCAAAGCCCGTGGGCGCGTGGCGCTGTTTGCCCTGCAATTACCGGATGCCTTGGATCTGATGGCGCGCGGACTGCGCGTCGGCCATCCGTTGAATGTCACCATCCAGACCGTCGGCCGCGATATGCAGGATCCGATCGCGACCGAATTCGGCTTGATATTCGACCAGATCAGCTATGGCGACGATCTGGTCAGCGCCTTTCGCGATCTGGCCGAACGCATGCCGCTTGAGGATATGCGCTATCTGTCGGTCAGCATTGCCATCCAGCACGGCACCGGCGGCAACCTGTCAGAGGTGTTGAACACGCTGTCAAAGGTGATCCGGGATCGGATCACAATGCGCAAGCGCATTCAGGCGATCTCGTCTGAAGGTCGACTGACATCATTGTTCTTGTCTGGCTTGCCTCTGATGATTTTGATCGCAACCTCGATCACCGCACCGAACTATTATCTCGGTGTAAGCGACGATCCGCTGTTCCGTCCTTTTGCGATCACTGTTGGGACTTTGATCGTCGTGAACTATCTCGCAATGCGAAAACTTGTGAATTTCCGGCTGTGAAGGGGGCGCCCCATGTTTGAAGACATGCTGCAAGTGACTCAACTGGATTGGCCGACTTGGCAGATTCTTTCGACCATCGGCGTAGCGAGCGGGGTGCTGATTGCATTTTACGGGATGTCGGCAGCATTTGGCGCCAAGGATGCCAGGGTTGAGCGGATGTCGCGGCAGCGCGTGCGCATCCTAACCGCAGATCAGGGTCTGTTGCGCCCCTCCAACGCGGACCCGACCGGGCTTATGAAAACTCTCGTGCCACAGAACCGCAAAGAGCGCATGGAAGTCGAGCGCCAGCTTGCCCATGCCGGGCTCACTGGGGCGCATGCCGTGCGCGACTATTATCTCAGCCGCTTTGTGCTAGGGATCTGCCTTCCTGCCGTGCTTTTGGCGGCGATCTGGTTGGTGCGTGCGGGATATCTGGAATTGCCCAGCGGCTTCGATGCCCGGATCACTGGCTGGAGCAATTTGCGCGTTCTGCAAATTGTCATGCTGGTGGTTGCCCTCGGCTTCTTTGGCCCGGCCTATTGGTTGAAAGGCCGCGCACAACGCAGGATAAGGGCCATTCAGGAAGCCTTCCCCAACGCGCTCGACCTGATCCAGATTTCCGTTGAGGCTGGCTTGGGATTGGATGCCGCAATGATTCGGGTTGGCAATGAACTAGAGTTGGCCGCCCCAGAAATTTCACACGAGTTTTTGAACGCGCAACGCGAGATTCAAGCTGGACGCAGCCGCGAGCAGGCACTGACCGAAATGGCAGCACGCACCGGGGTGTCAGAAGTCGTGTCATTCGCCAATGTGGTTTTGCAATCCATTCAGTTTGGCACCAGCGTGGCCGAAACATTGACCACCTATGCCAAGGAAATGCGGCTGCATCGCGAGTTGCGCGCGCAGGAAATGGCCAACAAGATGCCAGTCAAGATGTCGGCAATCATGGCAGCGCTGATGCTTCCTGCTCTGGTTCTGCTGACCTTGGGGCCGGTGGTGATTCGCTACATGCACATTTTTAGAGGATAAACCAGCCAACCACTTGAGGCCGGCTCCATAGCTCCGGTGCCGATTTGGAAATGTTTCGTGTAGATTCTCGGAATTCGTCCAATCCGAGGTTACGAAATGCATCTCAGGATTGTTTTTTCAGAATACCAAAACTGCAAATGTGTTAAAATATTGACAAAAAAGCGGCGTAGAACGAGCATCTTTATGACGAGAAGTGACAGCTTGCGATGTTGCCGCTTTGGAAATGATAGTTTTGCCGCGGATTGCTTGAGAAGATTCTAATTCCTAGGGCTTAAGGTTCAAATGGAACATGTTTCAGCGTTCGAGCGTAAGCTCAGGGTAGGGACTGCACCGGTTGAGCGGGATCTGTTTGATGCCGTCGCAAAATGGTGCGATGCACTCAGTGGAAGCGTTCAACTCAGTCAGGCGTTGGCGCAGTTTGCATCAGGTTTGGGTGCCGAGGCGGCCATGGTTGTGCGCACCCATCGCAGTGATCAAAGACCATGCCCCGTCGCAATTCACGACCGTCGCGGCGAGTCCGTGCCACGCCCGCTGCGTAAGTCTTTTGCCGACAGCTATTTTGGCGCAGACATGATTTTATCGCGCAGCGCTAGCGTTTGGGTTGGTTCAACCCACGCTGATGAAACGCGCGCGGATTGCAGCCCAGCCCTGAAAGAATGGCAATCCTCGCGGCACTTCAAAGAATTCGTCGTGCTTGTCCTGAACAGTGGCGGTGCCACCCGTGATTTGCTCGAATTGCATTTTTCTGAGCCGCTTTCTCGCCAGCATCTGGTCTATCTGGATGCAATGGTCCCGACAATCTGCCGGACCTGGGCGGCGCGGCAAGTGGGTTTGATCACCCGCACCGTTGTCAATCATCGTCTGGCCAGTCAACCGACGCTGCACACAGCACTTCTTGCGACCTGCTTGATGCCACCAACCCGTCTCGGCTTAGCCGTGCCGAATTCCGGGTCTGCGTTCTGCTGAGCCGCGGGCTGTCTGTGGCTGGCGTGGCAGAGGAACTTGGGTCGAGCGATGCAACCATTCGCACGCATCTGCGCAACATCTACGCCAAGTCCAATTTGTCCTCTCTTGCCGAATTGGTTTTTATGCTGTTGCGGCCTAGTAGCTCGTGCAGCCAATCTAATTTCCGTTGCGCCTGAGTAGATTGGAGCAAACCATTATATGGATCTTTTCCCCAATCTGCTTGCAGCGCCGCTGCTGATCTATGCGGCATATAGTGATCTGCGTTACATGCGAATCCCAGATTTCATCAGCATAGCCTTGGTTGTTCTGTTTGCTGTCACGGTTTTAATCCAATCTCCGATCGACATCCGAGCGCGCATTGCAGTCTCATCGGGTATATTTGCGATCGGCTACATCGGTTTTTTGTTTCGGCTTATTGGCGGTGGCGACGTAAAGTTCTTGTCGGCGCTTGCCCTGTTTGTGCCCAGATCTGAACTGACAGTTTTTGCCAATCTGTTCTCTGTTTCGCTGCTGATTGGCATTTCGTTCATCTGCATGGCGCAACGCAGCCGCCTCGCCAATGTGGGGTGGAAATCCTTCTCAGCCCGTGGCAAATTTCCGATGGGCCTTTCAATCGCGATGACGGGGTTGATGCTTTCGGTCTTGTTTTCAGCTGGTTAGGGTCAGGCCTCGTTGTAGTCTCATAGCCAGAAGATGACGGTCGCGGCGAGGAAGATTTAAGGCATCTGTCGTCGCACGTGGCCACCCAGCGCCAGACTTTCAGTCGACGGAAAATGATCTCGATGCTGTACCGGCGCTAGTCGTGCTTGCTTCGCGACATCCGGTCGTAGGCTCGCCGACCGAAACCATAGCGGCCGGTGGTTTGGCTGACAGCGGCTAGGTTTCGCATCGCAACCACGATAGACTAATTTTTACTGCACTGGACCTGAGCGACAGCTTCGGGAAACGCTGCCTCGCAGCATTTTTCAATGCCGATAGGCAGCGTTAGATCATAGCCGACCTAACGCGACGATGGCGGTGAAAATGTATGGTCTTTGGTTCGGTATAAGCCAAATCCTGTCCTCGCAACAAAAATACACAGCAATAACAATGACTTGCAGAGCAAATCGGGAGGCTATTTGCATTTGTAGTGCTGGTGTGGAAGCACTGTGGATGAGCTACCCCCCGAAAATCGGACAGTGACGGAAGCTACGATCTGAAGTCTGCTGGTCTCCAAGCACGAGGAGAACAGAGATGTCGAAACGCAGGAACCATGACGCAGCCTTCAAGGCGCGTGTGGCGTTGGAGGCGTTGAAGGGTGAGCGCACGGTGTCGGAATTGGCGACCGCCTATGAGGTCCATCCGACGATGATCCATCAATGGAAAAAGGCACTTCTGGAAGGTGCCACGGGCATCTTTGAGCGCGGCAGCAAGGCGGTCGCCACCGCTGAGGTCGCCGAGGATACGGTCCGCGAGCTGCATGCCAAGATCGGAGAACTGGCGGTCGCCAACGATTTTTTGGCAAGAAAGCTCAAGCCCTGGACCGGGAAGTGAGGCGTGGCATGATCGAACGGACCCACCCCACGCTGTCGGTCGGGGCGCAGTGTCGACTGCTATCGATCTCGCGGTCGTCGTTCTACTACGCGCCGCAAGGAGAGACTGCGATGAACCTCGACTTGATGCTGCTGGCCGACAAGCAGTTTCTGGAGACGCCCTTCTATGGCGTCCGGCAAATGACATGGCACCTGCAGAATGAAGGTCATGCCGTGAACGAAAAGCGCATCCGGCGTCTGATGCGCCTTATGCGCTTGATGCCGATCTACCAAAAACCCAACACCAGCAGGCCTGCGAAGGGGCACAAGACTTACCCCTATCTGCTGGGTGGGCTGCGGATCGACCGGCCCAACCAAGTCTGGTGCGCCGACATCACTTACCTGCCCATGCGCAAAGGCTTCCTCTATCTGGTGGCCATCATGGACTGGTTCACCCGCAAGGTGCTGGCCTGGCGCATCTCCAACACGCTGGAGGCCGACTTCTGCCTGGAGGCTTTGAACGACGCCATCCACAAGTTCGGCCCGCCCGAAATCATGAATACTGACCAGGGCAGCCAGTTCACCTCCTTCGACTGGACCGACCGCTTGAAGCGGGCAAAGACCAAAATCTCGATGGACGGCAAAGCCCGCTACCTCGACAACATCTTCATTGAACGTCTCTGGCGTTCCCTGAAGTATGAATGCGTCTACCTGCACGCCTGGGAAACCGGGTCACAGGCCAAAGCCGGCGTCGGGCGCTGGATCACCTTCTACAACCACCTGCGGCCCCACGCCGCCCATGGCGGACAACCGCCCGCCGTGGTCTACTTCAACGCAATCGAAACCGATCAGCAGAGGCAGGCAGTAGCTTAACTCACCCGGAAATCTGTCCAAGAGTTGGGGAGTAGCTCAGGAAGCAACAGGGGCGAAGTCAGGACTGTGGCGGGCGCGATACATGGAAGAAAAATTAAAAAAACTCACGCATGGATCGTACGGGGTCACAGTCATGGCATCTCAGATGAGAAAAGGCTTAAACGCATCATACATTCCGCACATGGTTTTCTGTAGCGTAGAGCAGTAAATGGACCTCACAACGAAACTAAATTTAGCGAGCATTCCATTTGCGGGTTAATTCAATCAGCCGTTCGTCTTGTCGCAACATAGGCATAGCTGTGCCAATCCTTGTCAACGTAGCGTCGATTTCATAAGGCCGTGCCCTGGTAATCCCCCCATTTTTAGCGGGGTGCATCCTTAGAACTTACGCGGCCATTTTCAGTTTCGGGGCGGGTGTGATGCCGCCGATGCCCCGTTGCCCGGCAATGGTTTGCTTGCAAACCATGAAAGGGATGTTCGGGCGGTCGTTGTTGTAAGTCCAGAGCCATTGCGTGGCGAAGTCTTGTGCCTCCTCGATGCTTTCGATGATATATTGATCCAGCCATTCATGCCTGACGGTGCGGTTGTAGCGCTCGATGTAGGCGTTCTGCTGGGGTTGGCCCGGCTGGATGTGCTGGATGGCAACCCCTTGTTTCTCAGCCCATTTCATCAGCTTTTCGCTAGGGTTTGTTGACGTTTGAGGATTCCCAAATTAGTTTCTGAGTGATTCAAGGTTGCCAAATGGGAGGCAACCTTGATCCGCACCGCTTTGACCGGTAATCCCCCCATTTTTAACGGGGTGCATCCGTAGAACTTACGCGGCCATTTTCAGTTTCTGGGCGGGTGTGATGCCGCCGATGCCCATGTTCGGGCGGTCGTTGTTGTATGTCCATAGCCATTGTGTGGCGTGATCCTGTGCCTCCTCGATGGTTTCGATGATGTATTGGTCGAGCCATTCATGCCGGACGGTGCGGTTGTATCGCTCGATGTAGGCGTTCTGCTGCGGCTGGCCGGGTTGGATGTGCTGGATCGTGATGCCCTGTCTCTCAGCCCAGATCAGCAGCTTGCCACTGATGTATTCCGGGCCGTTGTCGACCCTTATGGTGCCGGGTTTGCCGCGCCATTCGATGATCCGGTCCAGGCTCCGGATGACCCTTTCGGCGGGTAGCGAGAAGTCAACCTCGATACCCAGCCCCTCGCGGTTGAAGTCATCCAGCACGTTCAGCAGCCGAAACGCACGGCCATCACCGAGGCGATCTGCCATGAAGTCCATGGACCAGGTCATGTTGGGTGCCTCGGGCACAGCAAGCACATCAGGTTTGTCCCGCTTCAGCCGCTTGCGGGGCTTGATCCGCAGGTTCAGTTCCAAGGCGCAATAGATCCGATAGACGCGTTTGTGGTTCCACGGATGGCCCTTCACGTTGCGCAGATGCAGAAAGCACAGCCCAAAGCCCCAGGTCTTGCGGGCGTCGGTCAGACCCACCAGAAGGTCGGCGATCTCTTCGTTCTCGGCTTTTAACTTCGGGCCATAGCGATAGCAGGTCTCGCTGACCCCGAAGGCCCGGCAGGCCAGCGCAATGCTTGCCCCGCGTCGCGCCACCGCTTTCTCGGCCATCTCGCGGCGTTGAGATGGCCGCGTCATTTTTTTCCGAGAGCCTCTTTCAGCAGGTCGGCTTGCATGCTCAGGTCCGCATACATCCGCTTCAGCCGGCGGTTCTCGTCCTCGATGGCCTTCATCTGGCTGATCAGCGACGCATCCATGCCGCCATACTTCGCCCGCCACTTGTAGAACGACGCATTGCTCATGCCATGCTCGCGGCACAGCTCTGCCACCGGCACACCGCCTTCGGCCTGACGCAGGATCGCAAGAATCTGCGCCTCAGTGTATCTGCTTGTCTTCATTCAGAATCTCCTCGTTCATCTTGGCGAGAAAATTCTACTTATGCAGCCCCTTACTTTCGGGGGGGATTACCGACCGACGCCCAATGGGAAACCATCGCCCCGCACTGTCTTGGCCGGGAATGTGATCCCGGTCGCACGGGGCCTGATCCGCGCCTTTTTGTCGAGGCCGTTCTCTGGATCGCGCGCACCGGCTGCCCTTGGCGCGACCTGCCCGAGGATTTCGGGAAGTGGAACTCAGTCTTCAAACGGTTCCGCAGATGGGTGAAGGCCGACGCATTCTATCGTATGTTCAGGATGTTGGCCGAAGATGCCGACTTCGAATACGCCATGATCGACGGCAGTATCGTCAAGGTCCACCGCCACGGTCAGGGCGCAAAAGGGGGACTCAGAGCCAGGCCATCGGACGTTCTCGCGGCGGCATAACCACCAAGATCATGGCCCTGACCGACGCACTCGGCAACATGATCAACTTCCGCTTGCTGCCCGGACAGGCGCACGACCTGCGTGGCACCGCAGCCCTGATCGAAGGGCTGTCCTGCGGCCAGTTCCTCGCGGATCGCGCCTTCGACGCCAACTGGCTGCGCGATGCGCTGACCGGCGCAGGGATCGAAGCAGTCATACCCCCTAAATGCAACCGCCGCTTCCCGGCGGAGTTCGACCGCCACACCGACACATGGCGGCACCTGATCGAGAATTTCTTCGGAAAACTAAAGGAATACAGAGGCATCGCCATACGCTGCTGCAAAACAGACGAAAGCTTCAGCGCGTTCATCTCCCTCGCGGCAACAGTGATGCGCACAAGATGAACATCAACAGACCCTAGCAGGAAGGCGCGGAAATCGACGGTGACGCCGGGGTTGTTCGGCGCGCGGTTCTCAGGGTCCAGAAAGTACCATTCTGCGCCATATTCGCCTGTATGGGCTGAGAAGGCGGAACCGGCATTGCGGCGGACGGCGAGTTGCAGGCCGTTTAGTTCCAAAATGCTGTCGCTGTTGATTTTGATGGCTTGCGTCTTGGCATCAGCAAGGGCGGCGCGGAAGTCAGGGGAAATATCGGTTTGGATTGTGAACTTCAGGCCATCAAAGCCGGAGTGCAGAACTGTCATTTACGCTCAACTACGCGTTCGTATCCGTGGAGGGGGGTGTTACAAGACCCCCCTTTAGTCAGCGGAATTTTGCGGTTGGAAAGCAAGGGCGCGCTTACGCGCTTTGAAGGTGCCTCCGGCGGGGCAGCTTTTGTTTTGGGGCCGGGCGCAGACGCCCGGCATTGGATGTTTCGCATCGCAGTCATTTGGTGGCGCGGGCAGAAATTTGACGGCTGATCCAGATTTCGGCGCGCTCAAGGCACTTGCCGACGTTCAGCAGGTCGGTGTGGAAAAACCCCGAAGTGGCTTTCCATTCACCTTCGTTGGTTTTGTAGGAGCGGGAGACTTCGACGGAATGGAAGCCGTCATTGTCCCAAATGGTTGCGGTGATAAGACCGAGTTTGATCTTGTGGGCGGGTTGGTTGCTCATGCTGCGTTCCTGATTTGAATGTTGATAAATGAAGGGGCGCGAAGTCATTTACCTCACGCCCCGTTTGAAGACCTTCCGGCCCCAAAATCCCGCTTCGTGCTGCCAACTCAAAGCGGGCAAAAATGGTTAGTTGCTGGCGCTGGTGCTGTTGCGGCGGCGGGCGTTGGTCCAGTCCAGCAAGCCGCGGCGGCGATAGCGGATTGAGCGACCCGATTTGCAGAACTTCGGGCCAAAGCCCGTGACGCGCCATTTCTGAATGGTGCGCACACTTTGGCACAGGAAGTTCGCGGCCATTGATTCATCAATGAGGCCATCGAGATAGTCGGTTGCGGGGGAGGTGTTGGCAGTGTGGCTTTGGGTCTGAGTTAGGGTCCAGACTCATTGATCGTCAAAGCCAGAACAAGACGGTTGCGGCGAGAGCGACGGCGGAGAGGAAGACTTTTGGGCATCTGTCGTAACGTGTTGCCACCCGCCGCCAGTCTTTGAGACGGCCAAACATGATCTCAATCCGATTGCGGCGTTTGTATCGGCGTTTATCGTATTTGACAGGCTTCGCGCGTGACTTCCGGCCGGGGATGCAAGGCGTGATCCCCTTGTTTTTCAGGGCGTCTCGGAACCAGTCGGCGTCATAACCCCGGTCAGCCAGCAGCCACGTCGCTTTGGGTAAGCTGCCCAGTAAGGCCGCAGCGCCGGTGTAATCGCTGACCTGACCTGCGGTCATGAAGAAGCGGATCGGTCGGCCGTTTTCGTCAGTGACGGCATGCAGTTTGGTATTCATGCCACCTTTGGTCCGGCCAATCAGACGACCGCGCCCCCCTTTTTCACCCCAAGGCTTGAAGCCGTGCGGTGCGCCTTGAGATAGGTCGCGTCGATCATCACCGTCTTCGGGACCGCCGCCTCGGAGGCCAACCCTTCCATCATCCGGGCAAAGACGCCCATGTCGCCCCATCGCTTCCAACGGTTGTAAAGCGTCTTCGCCGGGCCGTATTCCTTCGGCGCGTCAGACCAACGCAAGCCATTGCGATTGATGAAGATAATGCCGCTCAAGACCCGACGATCATCGACACGCGGCACCCCGTGGCTCTTGGGAAAGAAGGGTTTAAGTCGAGCCATCTGCTCGTCCGTCAGCCAGTAAAGGTTGCTCATTGCTCAGTCTCCTTGCGGAGCCTGAATCACGGCTGCGTTGCAAAATCAATAGGTCCTGACCCTAGGGTCGCGCGTGCGCGGTATATGCGGATATCAGCCGATATTGAGGGTATTCGTGCAGGTATTGCAGTTGAGTTTTGGCGGCAAATTCGCGCAAATTCTTACATATTTGTGCCTATTCGCGCGAACTACTGCGAAACCACGCGAAGTCGCGCAACCCCAGACGGCCCCATGCCAAGCGCCGAGTTCAAACGTGCTGCGTTCTCCTCTGCGGCACGCCGCACAGGATCATCGGCAAGGTGGGCATAGCGCATGGTCGTCTGCAACTGCGTATGCCCAAGCAAGCGCCCGACCATCTGAATAGGCATCCCAGAGGATACCGCGTTTGAGGCGTAGGTGTGGCGCAGATCGTGGATGCGGACATTGTCCAAACCCGCCAAGGCGCGGATACGCCGCCAAGGGTGCTGCAAGTCGCTGGCATAGCGGCCCGCGACCTTGCCTGCGATGATATAGGGATTGTCTGGCAACCGGGGCAGCGAGGCGATCACCGCGCGGGCGGCATGGGGCAGGGGGATACGCCGCGCGCCTGTCTTGGTATCGGGCAACTCCATTCCGGCATCGGTCAGGAAGGCCCATTGCAGGGTTTGAATCTCGCTAAGGCGGCATCCGGTCAACAGCAGCAGGCGAAACGCCGCAACGACAAAGGGCGTCTCCGAGCCATCGCGTTCAACTTCGGCCAAGACAGCCCCAAGGCTTTGTAGCTCGTGCTGACTTAGATAGCGTTCGCGCTTGTGTTCGCGATACTTCGGCACATGGCGGCAGGGATTTGAGCAATCAGGCCGCAAGCCCCAGACTTCGGCAAGATTGAACATCTTCGACAAGACGCCAAGTGTCCGGTTGGCCTGATAGGGCTTGTGGCGGAATTTGTGGTGCAGATCGGCAATGTCTTTGCGTTCCACATCCACCACTTTGAAACTGCCCATCGCCGGGGCGATAAACAGGTCAATCGCGCGGCGATATTCGCCCTGTTTGCTGGGCTTGCAGCGTTCCAGCACATGCGCCTCATAGAAGCGTTCGCAGAGGGCGGCGAGGTTCGGCGCGCGGCGATGCTGGGCTATTTCCTCAATCGGGTTCTCGCCCTTGGAAACTTCGCCCATCAATTCCTTAGCCTTGGCCCGCGCTATCTCTGCGGTGATGTTGCCATGCCGCCCAATCGCCGCGCGCCGGGTGCGTCCACCCTTGCGGTATTGAATTTGATAGGTCTTGGCCCCAGAGGGCAGCACGCGGATGCCAAAGCCCTTAATCTCGCTGTCCCAGACAAAGTAGCCTTCGGCTTTGGGTTCCAGCAACTCAACGCTGCGTTTGGTCAGTTTCGGCATGGCGCGGTCCCCATATTGGCCTGCATCCGTGGAAGCACAGTGGAAGCAAACGACAGAAAATCATGGCGCAATGGGTAGAAACTGGGCGCGGCTCACGTCAAGAAATAATGTTTATTATCAATAAGATAGGGTAGATAGGCGCGCTCCGGCGTAGCCCGTGGAACTGGCCTAGACCTCTCTCATAACCTGAAGGTCGAAGTATCCTACTGCAAGGATCTAGATACACATCCGCTACCCCTCCAGCCGCTCCCACCATCCCCATCCATCGAACTTATCGCCTGAACCCCGCAGGTGGACATACCTCTGCAGGGATTGCCAACTCCGATGTCCCGATACGGCAGCAGTTTCGGGGATCGTCCTACCCATCTCGAACAGCCGCGAGACCCCGTCGTGGCGCAGATCGTGAAAGTGCAGGTCCTCGATCTCGGGGAACTTGCATGCATGGGTAAAGCGACGGCTGACCGTATCCGAGTTGTACGGGAACACCCGACCCGTCCGTTTTGTCTAGAGGTTCATTACGCGCAGGGCCTCGGGTGTCACCTCACAATATACGTCGTTGCCCTTTTTTTGGCCCGGATGCTTCATATCACGAACAAGCTGCCGCATCGCCGCTTTGTCGAAATCTTCCCACGTGATCCGGTTGATTTCATCTTGTCTGCGGGTCGAGAAGATAGCGAACGTCATGACCCTGTGCATCGGCAGGCTGCCTGTATCACGGATACCGGTTTCCGTGAAATGTGCCATCAGGCTGTCGATTTCCAGCAGGGTAGGGCGGCGATCTCTTGATTTGGATTTCGTTGCAAGACCCAGATGCCGGGCTGCGGCTACGCCATCTTCCACGGCGGCCCGGTCAAGGTCGTAACCTCAGGCCGTCCGTGCGATCGAAAGGGCCGCGCTAAGATGACTGAGGTAGTTCTGGACCGTGGATGGGTCCCGTTCGCCGCGTCGCAGGGTGCCGGCGAAGTCCACGATGTCCTTGCTGCGCAGATCCTGACAGGGAATTTCGGCGATCATGTATTCTGCCCGGATCGACCGAAGAACTTGCGTCTTGGTGCGCCCCATGGAAGTTCCCATCTCGGTGAGGTAGTCTTTGAGAATGTCTCCGACCGACCCTGTCTTGCGTTGAACTGCTTCCAACCCGCCCGGGGAATGAAGTTCCCGTTCGCGACTCTTGAGCCAGGCTTCGGCTGTCGAGCGCCGATCGAAGGTGGAGGATTCCTGATGGACGATGCGACTGTTGGACTTGATAAGGATCTGCGCCCGAAAGGCGACACTTCCATCCGCACGCGTCCGTTCTACGATTGTACCCATTTTCCGGTAGTCCAAGATGTGTTTTTTGGTAGTCCTTGGACTACCGTTTGCGATCTATCGGCCCAAATACGCCATAACAACGCCAAATCCGACCTTCCGAGATCTAGCACATATGACTGAAAATTCAATAAAAACAAGTATTTCAATGGCGCACCGCTTGTCGGTCGCGCCGATGATGGATTGGTCTGACCGACATTGTCGATACTTCCACCGCCAGATGACCCGCCGCGCGATGCTGTATACCGAGATGGTGACGGCTGCTGCCATCCTGCATGGCCCAAAAGATCGCCTGCTGGATTTCAGCGCCGCGGAACATCCGATTGCGCTGCAAATTGGTGGCTCTGATCCGCGGGAACTGGCTGAGGCAACGCGGATCGCGGGCGCTTGGGGCTATGACGAGATCAATCTGAACGTCGGCTGCCCGTCAGACCGGGTGCAATCCGGTTGCTTTGGCGCGGTGCTGATGGAGCGCCCGACGCTG
Organism: Cypionkella sp. PAMC25878; assembly: GCF_058135695.1. Lineage (NCBI taxonomy): Bacteria > Pseudomonadati > Pseudomonadota > Alphaproteobacteria > Rhodobacterales > Paracoccaceae > Cypionkella > Cypionkella sp. PAMC25878. The sequence continues at coordinate 2,990,582 of NZ_CM176871.1, forward strand.
GTCGCGGAATGTGTCGCGGCGATGATCGCTGAGGCGAATGTGCCTGTGACGGTGAAATGCCGGATTGGTGTGGATGAGCAAGACCCCGAAGCCGTGCTGCCGGACTTTCTGGAAAAAGTCTCAGGCGCGGGGGCGAGCCATTTTATCATCCACGCCCGCAAGGCTTGGCTGAAGGGGCTGTCGCCGAAAGAAAACCGTGAGATTCCGCCGCTGAATTATGATCTGGTGCTGCGGATGAAAGCGGCCTTCCCGCAGCTGACGATCTGCATCAATGGTGGGATCACCTCGCTAACGCAAGCGAAAACTCTGCTGGATCAGGGGATTGATGGCGTGATGCTGGGGCGCGCGGCTTACCACGATCCGGCTTCTGTGCTGGTGGGGGCCGATGCTTTGTGGGGTGATGCTTCGGGCGTGGATGCCTTTGGCGCGGTTGAGGCCATGCGGCCCTACATCCTCGACCACATTGCGACAGGTGGGCGTCTGCATCAGATCACCCGGCATATGTTGGGGCTGTTCACCGGGCGACCCGGCGCGCGCGGTTGGCGCCGGGTGTTGTCGGAACGCGCCAACAAACCCGGCGCGGGGTTGGATGTTTTAGACGCCGCTTTGGGTGAACTTCAGGCTGCTGCCACCGCCGCGTGACGTGGGATCAGCCGCGACAGCACCAAGGCAATCACGCCACACAAAGCAACCGCGCCCAGCATCGGCACCACGGTGCCATCCATGAACGGCCCGGTTGCCGCCACCAGAACGCCAGCCGCGACCATCTGCATGGTGCCGCCCAAGGATGCCGCCAAGCCCGCATGCTCGCCTTGTTCCTCTAGCGCCAAAACCTGTGCGGTCGGCAACACGACGCCGAGGAACATGTTTGCCAAAAACAGCCCGGCGATGGTGACGTAGAGGTTGGCAAAGCCCAGCAAAGCCAGCGCGAACAGGCCGAAGGTGGCAAGTGCAAACCCGGTCGTGGCCCGCACGATCATCCTTTTTGCGCCAACCCGGCGGCTGATGGTGGCGGCGAATTGCGACGCCGCGAAGAAGCCGAAGGCGTTGATGGCGAAGGCAAATGAGAACTGCGTCGGGCTGAGGCCAAATTGCCCGGTGTAGACAAACGAGGCCGAAGCGATGAAGACAAAGAAGCTGGCGAAAGCAAAGCCTGCAAGGAAGGTCATCGCCAGAAAACTCCGGTCGCTGAACAACACACCCAGACCTTTGCGCATGGTAATCAGGTCAAAGCGTTGGCGGTTTTCGGGCGGCAGAGTTTCATCCACCATGAAATAGATCATGAAAAAGCTGAGGCTGGCCGCCAGAAGCAGTGCCCAGAACACCAATCGCCATGTGCCAAACGTCAGCAGCGCTGAGCCGGACAGTGGGGCGAGCAAAGGCGAGATTGCGATGACGATCATGATGGTGGACATCATGCGTGTGGCGTCGGCTCCGGTGGCGAGATCGCGGATCATCGCGCGCAGCACCACCATATTGGCCGCCCCGCCGATGCCTTGGATGAAGCGGCCGAAGATCAGAATTTCAACTGTGGGCGCCACTGCGCAGATCACCGTGCCCACCATGAACAGCGCCAGCCCCGCATACATCGGCGGCTTGCGGCCCGCTTGGTCTGCCCACGGACCGTAGACCAGTTGGGCCACGCCAAAGGCCAGAAAATACGCCACAATCGTCCATTGCACCGCCTGCATCGTGGTCGCCAGATCATCTTGGATCTTCGGCATCGCGGGCAGGTACATGTCAATCGCGAACGGGCCGACAGCGGCGACAAGGCCAAGGATCAGCGAGTAGCGCATTAGCGATACGGATTTTGGCATGGAAACCTCAAATGTCGGACAATGGGCGAGGTTTAGCTTGGATTGGGGGGGAGGGAAAGGTCTGAACGGCTGGTATGCGCCGACAAGTCGGGCTAAGTCTTGGGCTATGTTTCGTATCCGAAAGAGGAGCTGTCATGCCCGAAATTTCCACGCTCTTGCCGATGGTGGCGTTGCTTTTCGTGATCGGCGGGGTGGCTGGGGTGGTGGCGGGATTGCTGGGGGTGGGCGGCGGTATCGTGCTGGTGCCGGCGTTTTTCTATGCCTTCAGTCATCTCGGCTATGACGGGCCGCAACTGATGCAGATTTGTGTGGCGACCTCGCTTGCGACGATTGTGGTGACCTCGCCGCGCTCGGTTGCGTCGCACCATAAGAAGGGCGCGGTGGATTGGCAGATGCTGCGGGATTGGGCACCGTTTATTGTCGGCGGTGCCTTGGCGGGGACGTTGGTGGCGGCTTTGGTGAAGTCGGTGGTGTTGCAGGTGGTGTTCGGGGTGCTGGCGGGGCTGGCGGGGCTTTATATGGCGTTTGGCAAGCCTAGCTGGCGGTTGGGCACGCAGCTTCCGGGGCAGCCTACGCGCGGGATCATGGCCTCGGTGCTGGCGTTTTGTTCGGCGATGATGGGGATCGGGGGCGGCACGTTTGGGGTGCCGTTGATGAGCCTTTATGGCGTGCCGATCCACCGAGCTGTCGCCACGGCGGCGGGGTTGGGGGTGTTGATTGCGACGCCTTCGGTGCTGGGATTTTTGTTCGTGCCGATTGAAAACGCGCCGCCTTATACGGTTGGGGCGGTCAATCTGCCGGCGTTTTTGGTGGTGATTGGCTCGACCATGCTGACCACGCCGTGGGGGGTGAAGCTGGCGCATGCGATGGATCCGAAACCGCTGAAACGGGCGTTTGCGGTGTTTATCACTTTGGTGGCACTCAATATGCTGCGCAAGGTTGTGGGCTGGTAGGGGCCGTTTGTCCACGCGTGGACAGGTTTAGGGCCGTTATGAATCAAGGGCTTGTAGTGTCGGGTTAACGGATCATTAACATATGCAACCTTAGGTTGTTATGTTAAACTGGATACAGTCGCGCAGAATGGCCATGCCAACTGCGCGAAATTGCCCAAGTTTGACCACGAAGTTCAGCCACATCTTCCCGAGGATGATCCCGGCCCTGCGGCCGAGGTCATCCTGCGTGGCATGGGCTGGGGGGCCTTGTGCCAAGCGTTTGGGCGGATGTGTTCAGAAGGCTGCTTGGCATGGGACTTACGGCTGCAACGGCGACAAGCGGCATTGCGATGATCAACATCGTGATGAAGGCGGCTGACGGCTCGGGCGGGACGTGGCAGGACCCGGTGCAAATCATCCCGCAAGACATGTATGGCAACCCTGAGCAATTCGTCGCTGGTATCAAGGCAGCGCTGCCGCTGGTGAACAATCTGCGGGTGCAGTTCAACGAATTTTCCTTCAACGCGGATGGCTCGCTGAACCCGCAGATGGAGCGGTTTCTCGCGGCGGCCACGGCGGCGGGCTATCAGCTGACCATGGTTTACGCCGGCGGCGATGCGCAGAATATCGGGCGCGGCATCGAGGGTTGGCCTGCGCTGAGCAACGCTGAAGCCTATGCGGCGCTGCAAGCCAATTACAGTGATGTGTCCGGGGCTTGGAGCAAAATGCTCGACTGGATGGATCAGCATAAATCGGTCGAGGATTCGGTTTATGGCTGGGAGCTGATGAACGAATCCGCAGGCTACAAACATTCGGTGCGCGCGAATGGCACGCAGGGTGATCTAGATAAGGCGGATTTCGTCAAGCTGTACGCCGATCATGCGATTGCGCTGACCGAACTGATTGAAGCGCGGGCGGCGGGCAAGATATTGGTCGGCGGTTGGGGCTATAACGGCGATTTTCTGACGCTGGCGGGCACGATGATTGGCGGGGTTTCGGCACTGGACTATCTGCGCGCCGGGGTGGGCGAAAATCTGGTGTGGTCGTCGCATCTCTATCCGGGCTGGATGGGCACGCATCTGCCGACCACCAGTGCCGAACTTTCAGCCTTGCTGGATACGCTGTTTGCGTCGGTCGCGGGCGATGCGGTGCTGATCACCGAGACCAATGCCGATGGTAAGGTTGATGATCCGGGATCGCTGTTGAATGAGGACGATCTCGCGGCCGCGAGTTATGAATGGTTTGCCGCGCATGGCATGGGGGTGGGTTGGTATCCGGGGCTGCAAACTGGGGCCTCTAGCCTGATGGTGATCAATGCCGATGGGTCCCTGACCGCGCGGCATCAACATTCCTTGGCCCATGCGATGGATGCGTTTTCACTGGGGCAGCACGGCACTGCGGCTCAGGCGGCGGGGGAAGTTGTGGGCGTTAGCCTGACCAAAATGACCCTGCGCAATGAGGCCTATGAGGTTGCTGCTGGCGAGGCGGGCACGGATGCGGCGCAATATGCGGGCTTTGGCTTTGGTTATGGCGGCAATGATACGATCAATGGGCGCGCGATCTCGAATGATTTCCTCTATGGCGGCACCGGCAATGATCAGCTTTCGGGGTTTGCGGGCGATGATTTTCTGTTTGGGCAGGATGGATCGGATCACCTGATCGGTGGCGCGGGAATTGATGCGCTGTTTGGCGGGCGCGGCAATGATCGGCTGGATGGTGGCATGGGGCGCGATCAGCTGTATGGCGGTGTCGGCAATGATACCTATGTCGTGGATCAGACGGCGGATTCTGTGCGCGAACTGGTCGGCGAGGGCGTGGATACGGTGCTGAGCACGGCGCGGGTGTATTCGTTGAGCCGTCCGGGTTTGGAGGCGCAGACTCAGGTCGAGCATCTGACGTTTATCGGGGTCGGGGATTTTACCGGGACTGGTAACGGGCTGGCCAATCGGCTGACCGGAGGGGCGGGCAACGACCAGTTGTTCGGGCTGGATGGCCAAGACAGCCTGATCGGTGGCGCGGGCAATGATCGGCTGGATGGCGGCGCGGGACGGGATTTTCTGACCGGGGGGGCGGGGGCGGATCAGTTTTTGTTCGCGAAAACCTCTGGCGCGGATCGGGTGATGGATTTCGAGGATAATGTCGACGTGCTGGTGCTGAGCGGCTTTGTCGGGGTCAGCACGGCCACGCAGGCTTTGAGCCATGCGTTGCAGTATGGCGCGAATGTGGTGTTCAACTTTGGCGAGGGCGATGTGCTGACCGTGCTGAACACCACCAAGGCGGCGCTGATGGATGATCTTTTGGTCAGCTAGGCGCTGACTAGCGTCTGCGCCGGGGCGGCGGGGCCGGCATGGCGAGGGTCATTTTGGTGGCCAGCGCGGGCAGGGTGTTGTTGATGCTGCCGGTCATATGGCCGGGCTCGGCGTCGAGGACATAGGTTTCGGTGGTCTCGCCATCGGCAGAAGGCTCCCATTGGATCGAGAGGCCGGGGCGGGCATCGTTCAGCGTCACCACGCCCTGCATCATCGCCCCCCGCACCGGTTGGGTCAGGATATTGGCGGGGCGGGTGGTGGTGTAGAACACCACATATTGGTCGGAGATGTAGTAGAAATAGGGGTCGGTGATGGTTTCGATCTGCCACCAGCCGACGGCCCAAGCGGGCATAGGCTCGCGCGCATCGTCGCCCGTGCATTGCCAGAAGACGATGCGGGGGACGCCGAAGATGCCGCGCTCGGACATGCCCGCGCCATTGGAACCGGGGGCGCCGTTCTGGATGATATGCTCGCCGTTCCAGAGTTCGGTGTGCAGGCCGTAGCCGTTGTCGCGGAAGGTGATGATGCCGGAGCGGCCAGCAAGGCGGGCTTTGATGGCGTGGATGTCGCCATGGGCGGGGCCGGAATAGACCGTATCGCCGCGGCCGTAGCGGTTTGTGAGATAGGTTTCCAACTCATCGACAGCGCCGAGATAGTAGTTCTGGCCCAGTCTGGCGCAGGGGCGGCGATAGCTGCGGGCGGGGATTTTGTGTTCGGCCCCGGCGAGGTTCAGCGCCTCGGAAATCTGGAAGCAACAGGGGGTGTTGCGCGGCCCGGTGTTGCCGACGTTCAGCGCATCCATGTAGTCTCCGATGTGTTTCGGCAGGCGGTTGTAGGTGGGATAACCGGCGCGCAGGGTGGCGAAATCCAGCGGGATCTGCCCGAGGGTGGGAATTGGCATGGCAACCTCATATCGCTGAAAACGGCTTGGAAATATGAGGAAAGGCTGGGCCGATCCGCGAGTCGTGTCAACCTTGGGTCAGAAGTCGATCAGGGCCACATCGAGATCGACCGAAACCCCATCATAGGCCGGAATGGTGGATTGGCGCTGGCTGAGCCGGAGGCTGGCTTCGGCGTGGCTGGTCAGCTTGCGGCTGAGGCCGATGGAGAAAACCTCATCCCGGCGGGGATGGTCAAAAATCGTGCCGCCCGCCTCGAGGCCGTAGCCTGCGAATAGCGTGGTCGAGACGCCCGCGATGGGGCGGGTGAGCGCGGCAGAGCTGCCGAACAGGCGGGTGTTGTAGCCGGGGATGCGTTCGCTTGCGTCGATGCGCAGGGTGAGCGCGCCCAAGCCTGCCTTGGCGGTGATCAGCTGCAAGCTGAGGCTGGTTTTGTCGTAGTCCTTGCGTTGGGATGTCTGCACGGTGGCGCGGGCTTCGTGGAAACCAAAGCGCGAGGCGAAGACTTTGCTGATGCCGATGGAGGCAAAGCGTTCGCGCTCGGGTGCATTGTCACGCTGGCTGAAGGTGTCGCCGAGGCAAATCTCGGCCCAACTGGTACGGCCCAAATATTGCGCGCCGCACGCCGAGAGACCCGCGTTCAGAACATCAAGGCCATAGTCGAAGGAATGCGCTTGTGTGCCGTAAGCCGTCAAATCCAGCGTGCGACCGGGGGCTATGGCAAAGCGGACGGTCAGGCTGGCTTCGCCACCAAACACCATCCCGGCTTTGGCGCGCGCATCGGGGTCTTCGTTGTGAAACAGGATATCGCCGATGTAGTAACCATCGCCCGGCGCGCCAGAGTTGATATTGCCATCATAGGCGACAATCGGGCGTAGATTGGCGCGGTAGGACAGCATCACCGGCGGCGCAGCTTTGGTCTGCTGCATGGCTTGGCCGTATTGCAGCCTTGCCACGAAATCATCCGCGCCTTGGGGTTTTTCGATTTGCAGCGCAAACAACATCAGGCGGGGGGCGCCGGAGTCGAGGGCTGCCTGCCAGTTGGTGGCGGGTGTTTGTGCGGCAAGCGGTAGCGGCGCTGCGGCGATCATGCCGCCGCAAATAGCCGCCCGCAACTGTCTGAAAAACAGCGAGTGTCTCACATTGATCCTGACCGCGACAGCCCTGCCCGCAGGCATTGGCTGGGCCAAAGCTGCTATTGTTTGATCGCAATCAAGGATGTTGTTGGCGAGCCGACGAATGTCACGCTGCCATCAATAGCATCGGCATTTGTGCCTTTGAACGTGCCGTCAATGTCGGCGCCAGTATAAATAGTATTTCCAGTATTGCGGGAGGTCAGCACACCTGTGGTTCGAACATCGAATTGCGATCCATAGATGTTACCCGTACCTCTCAGGCTGCCATCATACGCGACGCTGCCTTGTGCGGCTTTGGCTTTGATATTTGAGACCGTACCATCAATTTGATTGGTTGCAAAATTAGCGTCCAGACGGACATCCGAGGTGAGCGTCAGATTACCGCCGAGGCTTGGTTCATAATCGGTTTGCGAAGTTTTGCCTTTATAGGTGGCTTTGCCACTCGTCGGCATAGTGGCGGTGACGGGCAGGGCGCGGACTTGTGCGGCACTGAGCGAACCTGAACCTCCGCCACTGCTGGTACAAGCAGACATTGCAAGCACGGCTGTGAGGGCGGCGTATTTTCCGAAGGGCAGCATTTTCACTCCAATTTAAGAATCGTTAACATGTGTTACCTGACCACAGTGCAGCGGTAACGGCAATGTGATAATCATAAGATATTACTTGCTTATTTAGGTGTTTTGATCTGAGCCCGACAGCCGGGCCATGCGGCCACCGCGTCGCTTGGTCAACGTGGCCGCGCGGGAGGGCAGGTCGGTCATGATGGCTGTGCGCTCGGGCGCGGACAGGCGGGACCAGCTTGCGATCTCATCTATGCTGCGGAAACAGCCGACGCAGATGCGGGCCTCGGGGTGGACGACGCAGAGCTTGACGCAGGGGCTTTGAACTTCTTCGCGTTTCCAGACTTCGTCCATTCAGGTCTCATCCTGTTGAGGTGGCGGCGTGCGGCCCATATAGGCCAGCCGATCCAGCGCACCTTGTAGAATATAGCCCGCTGCGACTTGATCGATCACCTCGCGGCGACGCTTTCGAGACGTATCCGCCTCTATCAGCGCGCGCTCTGCCGCAACGGTGGACAGGCGTTCATCCCAGAAGGTGATCGGCAGCTCGGTCAGCTTTATCAGGTTGCGGGCGAAGGCGCGGGTGGATTGCACGCGCGGGCCTTCGGAGCCGTCCATGTTGAGGGGCAGGCCGAGGATGATGCCTGCGATGTTGCGCTCGGTCAGGATCGCCAGCAGGGCGCTCGCGTCTTCGGTGAATTTGGTGCGGCGGATAACGTGGATTGGGGTTGAAACGCTTCGGCGCAGGTCGGAAACCGCGATGCCGATGGTTTTGTCGCCAAGGTCGAGGCCGCAGATGGCACGGCCCTGCGGCAGGCTTGCGGCGAAGTCGGTGATGTCGGTCAGGATCATGGCGTGACCCCGGCGGTGGAGGCAGCGGCTTCGATTGTCCCCAAAGCGGCGTCATCGGCTTGGAACACGGTCAGCGCCTTGTCATAGGCGGCTTTGGCGCGGGTCTTCTCACCAATCACCCCCAGCGAGGTGATCAGCTTGGCCCAGTCTTCCACCGGGCCGCCATCGGTGGTCAGGCGGGTTTCAAGCTGGCCGACCATGCCTCTGATCATGTCTTGGCGATCTGCCGCCGACATCTCGCCTGCGTTGGCGACATCTTCCGCTGTCGGGCCCTTGTTGGCGGGGAGTTGGTATTTGATGCCAGCGGCGTCGGCGGTGTCTTGCAACATGCCTTGAATGGGCGCGATCCAAGGGGCGGTCGCGGGGCCTTCGCGCAGCAGGGGTTCCCACAGAGCAAAAGCCCGGTCGGGGCGGCCGATTTCGGCGAACATCAGGCCCGAGAAATAGCGGGCGAGCGGGTTTGTGGGGTCAAGCTCCAGCGCGCGGATCAGGTGTTTTTCAGCTTCAGGCGTCACAAGGCCCCCTGCGGCGAAGATCATGGTTTGCGCTAGGCCTGCATGATCATTGGCACTGGCTTTGTCGCCGATCAGGCTGAGCAGGTGTTCTTGCGCCTTACGGGCGGCGATGTAATTACCAAGCTGGGCTTCGTTTTTTGCCAGCAGGGCGAGGCCTTGTTGATCATCCGGGCGGGCTGAGACAGCGGTGCGGAGCTTTTCCATCAGGGCTACGAATTCGGCATCGGGCTTTGGCGTGGCTGCGGGGGCTGCGGCCTCGGCTGTGGTTTGGCTCGGGCGGTCGCGGTAGGCCTGATCAGCCATGGCGAGGCGGTCGGTCAAGGGCAGATCGCCATAGCCGGGGGCGCCGATGCGGTCATAGGTGTAAAGCGCTGCAACAGCCGCTAGGATCAGGGCGAGGGCAGTGGGCCAGAGTTTGCCGTGGCTGTTAGCGGCGGGGATTTGCCGCGCACGGTCAGCATCCAGCAGGCGGCGCGAGACTTCGGTTTTCACCCGCTCGGCCTCTGGGGCTGAGATCACCGCGCGGGCAAGGTCGCGGTCGACCTCGGCCAGCTGATCGCGGTAGACTTTCAGAGCGGCGTCAGTGTCGCTGCTGGCATCGCCGCGACGGTAGGCTTGTAGCAGGATCACCCCCACGCCAACCGTGAGGGCTGTCACCGCTGCCCAGAAAAACCAATCCTGCATCATCCGCCCCTTACTCACTGGCCCCGATGTAGGCGGTTTGGCAGCCCCGCAAAAGGGGGGATTCTGCCGCAGGCCGGGGCGTCGGTCTGAAATCACCACCTATGTCGTAATTTTCCCGATTGTGCCGCTGGTGGTGCGGGATACAAACAGGGATCACGCGATAAGCGGCGGAAGATATGAGGGCCAGCCCATGAAACGCTATTCGGTTTTCGCCATCGCCAAACAGGCGCTGAATTATCACTTGGGCTGGGAGCGTGCTTGGGCCGCACCTGCGCCGAAAAAGCACTATGATGTGATCATCGTGGGCGCAGGCGGGCATGGTCTGGCGACCGCCTATTACCTTGGCAAGAATTTCGGCATCACCAATGTGGCGATCATCGAAAAGGGCTGGCTGGGCGGTGGCAACACTGGGCGGAACACCACGATCATCCGCTCGAACTACCTGCAAGACCCCTCGGCTGCGATCTATGAAAAGGCGCGTAGCCTCTATGAGACGATGTCGCAGGATCTGAACTATAACGTGATGTTTAGCCCGCGTGGCCTGCTGATGCTGGGGCAAACCCATCACGAGGTGCGGGGGTATCTGCGCACGGTGCACGCCAACAACATGCAGGGTGTCGCGACCGAGTGGATTTCGCCGCAGCGCGTTAAAGAACTGGTGCCGATCATCAATATCGACGGGCCGCGTTATCCGATTTTGGGCGCGTTGTATCAGGCGCGCGGCGGTACGGCGCGGCATGATGCGGTCGCTTGGGGCTATGCGCGGGCCTGCTCGGATATGGGCATGGATATCATCCAGCAATGCGAAGTTAAGGGTGTGACTTCCGAAGCTGGCGTTGTGACTGGTGTGGAGACCACGAAGGGCTACATCGGCTGCAAAAAGCTGGGCGTGGTGGTGGCGGGCCATTCGGGGCAAGTTGCTGAAATGGCGGGCTTCCGGCTGCCGATCGAGGCCGTGGCACTGCAAGCCATGGTGTCCGAGCCGATCAAGCCCTGCATGGATGTGGTGGTGATGGCCAACACCGTGCATGGCTATATGTCGCAATCCGACAAGGGTGAGATGGTTATCGGCGGTGGCACCGATGGGTTCAACAACTTCACCCAGCGCGGGTCTTTCCACCACATCGAGGAAACCCTGCGGGCGCTGATTGAGACGTTCCCGATGATCTCGCGGCTGAAAATGCTGCGGCAATGGGGTGGGATTGTCGATATGACTGGGGACCGCTCGCCGATCATCTCGAAAACGCCGCTGGGGAATTGCTTTATCAACTGCGGTTGGGGGACGGGCGGGTTTAAGGCGATTCCGGGCTCGGGCTGGGCGATGGCCGAACTGATGGCGAAAGGCGAACCGGGGGCTTTGGCCGAGGCGTTCAACATGTGGCGCTTCAAGGAAGGACAGTTCATTGATGAAAGCGTTGCGGCTGGGGTGGCGCATTGATGTTGGGTTTTGCACCCCAATGGAACCAAAGCGCCCTTAGCGGCGTTTCCTTGGCAGATACATTCTGCAAGGAGACTTCATCATGGCTGAAGAATATCGCACACCACCCGAGCGCGACATCCGTATCACCGAGCCTAAACCGGCCAGCAATCTTGGCTTCATCGTCGGTGGCTTGGTCGTCGCAGTGGCTTTGCTTTTGTGGTTCGTCTTTGGCGACAGCAATATGGGCGCGAAAAACACCGGTGACACCAACAACGTCACGGTTGAAACGCCTGTCACGCCAGCCCCGGCTGATCCGGTCGCGCCTGCGCCCGCTGATCCCGTCACGCCAGCTCCGGCTGATCCGGTCGCTCCGGCACCTGCCGATCCGGTCACTCCCGCGCCTGCTGACCCTGTCACGCCTGCGCCCGCTGACCCGGCACCTGCCACGCCTCCAGCAGCCCCTGCTAACCCGTAACACTGCGGGCCTGCGGGCCTACACTGCTAACCTCATTTTGGGCGGACACCGTGCGGTGTCCGCCCTTTTTTCGTATCCGCAGATGGCTCCGGCTGCTGCGCCCAAATTGCCAACAGGGATGACGCTATGCTGATTCTGGAATGTCCGTATTGCGGCGTCAAAGCCGAAGAAACCGAACTGACACCGGGCTATGAGGCGCATCTCAAGCGCTTTGGTCCCGGTTCGTCGGATACCGAGTTTGAAGATTACATGTTTGCGCGCAAGAACCCCAAGGGGGTGCATTTTGAGCGCTGGCGGCATGTTTATGGCTGCGGCAAGTGGTTTTTGGCGGCGCGGGATACCAATACTTTGGAGGTGTTTGGCACCTATCCGGCGCAGTCTTCGGCTCCGCCTGCTGATTTGCAAGACAAGATTAAGGCCAAGCGGCCGGACTGGAAGGGTTACAAATGAGCACCCGTCTCTCAAAAGGTGGCCGGCTGATCGACCGCTCGGCACCGCAGGAATTTTCGTTCAACGGTAAGAAGTTGCGCGGACTTGCAGGCGATACTCTGGCCGCCGCGCTGCTCGCCAATGACCAGATGCTGCTGGGCCGCAGTTTCAAATATCACCGCCCGCGTGGGTTGGTGGCGGCGGGGCCGGAAGAACCCAATGCGATTGTCGGGCTTGGTCGTGACGGGCGGTTTGAGCCGAACCAGCGCGTCACCACGACGGAACTGTTTGATGGGCTGGAAGCGGCGAGCCAGAACCACTGGCCGACGCTGGAATTTGACGTGGGGGTGATCAACAACACCCTGTCGCGGTTCCTGCCGGGTGGCTTCTACTACAAAACCTTCATGTGGCCGCGCGCGGCGTGGAAGCATGTGTTTGAGCCGATCATCCGCCGCTCGGCGGGGCTTGGCAAGGCTCCGACCGCGCGCGACGCCGACCGCTATGAATACACCTACAGCTTCTGCGATGTGCTGATTTTGGGCGGCGGTATTGCGGGCTTGCAGGCGGCTTTGGTCGCGGGCGCTTCGGGTGCGCGGGTTATGCTGCTGGAACAATCGGCGCATTGGGGCGGGCGGGCGCCTGTCGATGGCGATGTGATTGAGGGAAAACCGGCTGAGGTTTGGATTAACTCTGCCGTGCAAACCCTTGCCGCACTTGAGAATGTGGCGATGCGGCTGCGCACCATGGGCGCAGGGGTGTATGATCACGGCTATGTGCTGGCGGAAGAAAAGATCGCCGATACCACGCCGGGTGACGGGCGGCCGAAGCATCGGTTGTGGCGTATTCGGGCGGCGCAGATTGTGACAGCGACCGGGGCGATTGAGCGGCCGTTGTCGTTTGCAGGCAACGATATTCCCGGTGTGATGCTGGCGGGATCGGTGCGCGATTATGTGGTGAATTACGCGGTGTCTCCGGGCGACCGGACAGTGGTTGTCACCAACAATGACGATGCTTACCGCACAGCGATTGCGCTGGTGCAGGCGGGGCTGGCAGTGCCCTGCATCGTGGATGCGCGGGCTTCGGTGACCGGGGATCTGCCTGCGAAAGCCCGTGCTATGGGAATTCGCGTTGAAACGGGTAAAGCGATTGCCAAGGTCAAGGGCGGCAAGCGTGTCACTGGGGTTTCGCTCTGCGTGCAAGCGGGCGAAGGCGCTGTTCTGGAAGAGATTTCCTGCGACGCGGTGGCGATGTCGGGCGGCTGGTCTCCGGTCGTGCATCTGTGGAGCCATTGCGGTGGTAAGCTGATCTGGGACAAGACCCATGCGCATTTCCGCCCTGACGCAAGCCGTCCGCCGACCGGGCAGGATGGATTGGCGATGGTGGTGCCTGTCGGCAATGCCAATGGCGCGATGACGGCGGCGGAGGCTTTGGTTTGCGGCGCTAAAGGTGGCGCGGCGGCGGCTGAGGCGGCTGGATTTAAGGCAGAGGCCAAGGCTGCCGTGGCCGAGGCTGCACCTGAAGCGGATATGGAAGCGGTCTGGATCATGCCGCAGGGCGCGGGTCCGGCGCTGAAGGCCAAGATGTGGCTGGATTATCAGAACGATGTGAAAGTCTCCGACGTGCAGCTTGCGGCGCGGGAGGGTTATACTTCGGTCGAACACACCAAGCGCTACACCACTTTGGGCATGGCGACGGATCAAGGTAAACTGAGCAATATCAATGGTCTGGCTGTGCTTGCTGATGCGTTGCATGAAGAAATTCCGCAGGTTGGTACCACCACCTTCCGCCCGCCCTATGCGCCTGTGACTTTGGGCGCTTTGGCTGGCGAGTCGCGTGGCGATATCTTCCAGCCGCTTCGCAAGACGCCGATGCATGCATGGCATGAGAAGAACCACGCGTATTTTGAACCTGTCGGGTTGTGGCGCAGGCCCTATACTTTCCCGCGTGCGGGTGAGAACCACGAGCAGGCGGTGCATCGTGAGGTGCTGAATACGCGGACCAATCTGGGGCTGCTGGATGCCTCGACGCTTGGCAAGATCATCGTCAAGGGGCCGGATGCGGGGCGGTTCTTGGACATGCTTTATACCGGCGTGATGAGCACTTTGCCGGTTGGCAAATGCCGTTATGGGCTGATGTGTTCCGAGCAAGGTTTCTTGTCAGACGACGGCGTTGTGGCGCGGATTGATGAGGATACTTGGCTTTGCCACACCACATCCGGCGGCGCGGATCGCATCCATGCCTGGATGGAAGATTGGCTGCAATGCGAATGGTGGGATTGGCAGGTCTATACCGCCAATGTCACCGAGCAACTGGCTCAGGTGGCGGTTGTTGGACCTAACGCGCGGAAAGTGCTGGAGAAATTGGGCGGGATGGATGTGTCCAAGGAAACATTGCCGTTCATGCAATGGGCCGATGGCACCTTGGGCGGCTTTCCTGCACGGGTGTACAGGATCAGCTTTTCGGGCGAATTGTCCTATGAAGTCGCGGTTCCGGCGAGCATGGGATTGGCGTTCTGGGAAGCTTTGCACGCAGCGGGCGCGGAGTTTGGCGCGATGGTCTATGGCACCGAAGCGCTGCATATCATGCGGGCCGAGAAGGGCTTTATCATGATCGGCGATGAGACGGATGGCACCATTATTCCGCAGGATTTGAACTTGGGCTGGGCGATCTCGAAGAAGAAGGCTGACTTCTTGGGCAAGCGCGGGCAGGAGCGGAATTATCTGGCGAGCCCCGATCGTTGGAAGCTGGCGGGGTTTGAGACTCTGGACGGCTCGGTCATTCAGGACGGAGCTTATATTCCGTCGGCGGGCAAGAATGCTAATGGGCAGGGCAATACGCAGGGGCGCGTCACTTCGACCTACTTCTCGCCGACCTTGAAGAAGGGCATTGCGATGGGGTTGATCAAGGGCGGCATGGATCGTTTGGGCGATGTGGTGGAGTTTACTACGATCACCGGCGGGGTTGTGAAGGCCAAGGTGGTTGATCCAGTGTTCTATGATAAAGACGGGGAGAAAAATAATGTCTAATGCAGTCAGTGCTTTGGGCCATGCCTCGTTCGATGGATTCGCGAAAGTGCGCGAGATTGGCCCGATTGGGATGATCTCGCTGCGCGCCAAGGCTGATCTGCCGGGGTTGGCGGCGGCGATTAAGGCGGCGGTGGGGACGGGTGTTCCTGCGCAGCGCCAGATTGAGATTGCGGGCGATAAAGCGGCGGGCTGGATGAGCCCGGATGAATATCTGCTGCTGCTGCCTTATGGTGAAACCGATGCGGCGCTAGCGGCGATTGCCGAGGCTTTGCGCGGTCAGCATCATCTGGTGGTAACGCTATCGGATGCGCGCGCGGTGTTTCGGATTGAGGGCGCAAAGGCCGATCAGGTGTTGGCCAAGCTGTCTCCGGTGGATTTCGCAACCTTGGGGTCGAAGGAATTGCGCCGCACAAGGGCGGCACAGGTGGCTGCGGCGTTCTGGAAAGACGGGGACGGCTATACGCTGGTGTGTTTCCGTTCGGTGGCCGCTTACGTCATGGGCCTGCTCAGCCATTCCGCGACTTCGGGCAGCGAGATTTCGTAAGAAATTTCTATCGTTTACGGATTGACGCAAGCTCCGGGCATCGTTGTTATGGCGGCAGGTTTTAACAAGGATGTGCCGGATGCAGTTGTGTTTAAAGGGTTTCGCCCTAAGCTTGGCGATGATTTTGGGCGCGGGTGCTGCCTATGCCAAGCCAGTGATTTACGACTGTAAACCAGAGGCGGGGCGGTCTGATACGGTGTTGCAGCCGGAATATCTGATCTCTTATGACAAGGCCACGGGTGAGGTGTTGATCAATGATCCGATCATCATGGGCACCAGTGGCAAGCCGATCAAAGGCAAACTGCAATCCGACAGCGATGTGCGCAGCGTGTTCGACTGGCAGCTGAAGACCCTAAAAGGCACCAGCGGCAGTGCGTCTTGGCAGTATCGCGCAAAGGTGTTCAAGGCCGATGGTCGGCTGACGCTGACCGTGACTCCGGTGGGCTATGACAATCACTTCTCATCCGAAGGCCGTTGCAGCGTTCAGAAGTGACGATGGCTGGCCCGGCTTTGCTGGTCAGAAAATAATGATATTAATTGGAATTTATCATGCGATCCCATAGATTGGCGCTTGCGACGCTGTTGACGATGGCGGCCACTGGCGCGGTGGCGCAGCCGATGGTCTATGATTGTGCACCCAGTTCCGGCGCCGATGATTCCATCATCCAGTCGCATATTCTGATCGCACATGATCCGGACGCCGGCGCGTTTCTGGTGAATGATGGAGTGATCATGAGCGTTTATGGCGGCCCGATCAAAGGTGTTGTGGCTGCAGAATCCAAGGAATGGGTCACATTCAGCTGGCGTATCGAGCGGATCAAGTTGGGTTCCATACGCTCGAATTTGGACTATCGCATCAAGGTGCACAAACCAGACGGCAGGCTGGCATTCACAGTGATGGCACCCAGCTTCAGCAATCAGATCGACGACGTCGGGCACTGCACGGTAAAGGGCGCGAAGGCCAGCAAAAAGTCGGGCAAGAAGTCGGGCAAGAAATAGCCAAATCGCCCGCTTGCTCTTGACCTTGGCGTTTCAAAGTCACTTATAGAGGGCAACGCACATCTGAACAGGAGTACCTCCGATGGCCTTTACCCTTCCCGATCTTCCCTATGCGCATGACGCTTTGGCTGGCCTTGGCATGTCGAAAGAGACGTTGGAATTCCACCACGATCTGCACCACAAAGCCTATGTTGACAACGGCAACAAGCTGATCGCGGGCACCGAGTGGGAGTCCAAGTCGCTGGAAGACATCGTTAAAGGCACCTATGTGGCGGGTTCTGTCGCGCAGAATGGTATCTTCAACAATGCCAGCCAGCATTGGAATCACAACCTGTTCTGGGAAGTGATGGGGCCTGCGGGCAAGGCGATGCCGGGTGCTTTGGAAAAGGCACTGGTTGAGGCGTTCGGCTCGGTTGCCAAGTTCAAGGAAGATTTCGCAGCGGCGGGTGCGGGCCAGTTCGGTTCGGGCTGGGCGTGGCTGGTGAAAGACAAGGACGGCGCTTTGAAGATCACCAAGACCGAAAACGGCGTCAACCCGCTGTGCTTTGGTCAGACCGCACTGCTCGGCTGTGATGTGTGGGAACATTCCTACTACATCGACTTCCGCAACAAGCGCCCGGCTTACTTGAGCAACTTCCTTGACAAGCTGGTCAACTGGGAAGCGGTTGCGGCCAAGCTGTAATATTTTGCGCCGATGATGTCCTGACCATGATAAGTCGGCGTGGATTTTTGAAAGGCCTGCTGGGGGGAACTTTGGCAGGCTTTTTCATGGGCGGCTATGCGGTGTCCGAGGCGGCTTGGCAGTTGCGGGTGCAAAACTGGGCGGTTGAACCCCCCGGTTGGCGGCGCGGACATCGGTTGCGGATTGTGATGGTGGCGGATTTGCACGCCGCAAGCTTTGGCATGGATGAGCGGCGGGTGGCGCGGGTGGTCGAGATTGCCAATGCACAGGGTGCCGATCTTATTGCGCTGATGGGGGATTATCGCGCGACGCACCGCTTTCAGACCCGCCGTGTGTCGATTGACATGGTGGCCCCGATCTTGGCGGGGCTGCGCGCGCCCTTGGGGGTGTATGCGGTGACGGGCAATCACGATTGGTGGGATGACCGCCAAGCCATCGCGCGCAGGGCGGGGCCCTGCCATACTCAGGTGGCGCTAGAGGCTGCGGGGATACCCGTTTTGGCGAATCGGGCGGTGAAGCTGGGTGCTGTGGGGGCAACGTTCTGGCTGGGCGGCACCGAGAGCCAATCGTGTTTTCAACGCGAAAATCGCCGCGATATCATTGGCATGTCGGATGTGCCGGGGGTGGTGGCGCAGTTGACGGGTGACGATCCTGCGATCCTGCTGGCGCATGAGCCGGATCAATTCGTCACCGTGCCCGACCGGGTGGCGCTGACGCTTTCGGGGCATACCCATGGCGGGCAGGTGCGCTTTGGGCCTTGGGCGCCGGTGGTGCCGTCGCGCTTTGGCCAGCGGTTCGACTATGGGCATTTCCGCGAGGGTGCGCGCGATCTGGTGGTGTCGGGTGGGCTGGGGTGCTCTGGCCTGCCGATACGGCTGGGGGTGCCGCCCGAAATTACCGTGGTGGATTTGTCTTAGGGGCTGTGTTTGGCGGCTTGGGCGTCAGGATAAAGCCGCGCGTAGGGCCTCGGTCAGCGCGGGCACGTCGGGGATTGCGGTGAAGTAACCTTTGACCGAGGCGTCTGCGAAGCCTTCGGCGATGATGTGGTCGAGCAGGGCGATCAGCGGGTTCCAGTAGCCTTCGGAATTGAGCAGAAAGATCGGTTTGCGGTGCAGGCCGATTTGCGCCCAGGTCAGCACTTCGAAGAACTCATCGAGCGATCCTGCACCGCCTGGCAGCACCACGACGGCATCCGAATTCATGAACATCACCTTTTTGCGCTCGTGCATATCCTCGGTGATCACCAGTTGCGACAGATCTTGCTTGCCGCGCTCGGCTGTCATCAGATGCGTGGGGATGACGCCGAAGGTGGGGGCCCCTGCGGTTTGGGCGCTGCGGGCAACCTCACCCATTAAACCCACGTCACCTGCGCCGTAAACCAGCCGCCAGCCTTGGGCGGCGATGGCCTCGCCCATGGCGCGGGCGGCAAGGGTATGGGCGGGATTGGTGCCGGCGCGCGCGCCACAGAAGACACAGATCGAAGACAGAGCACGGGCCATGGGCATATCTATCCGAAAATTGTTGCTTTAACGCCTGATATAGCGGTTCCATGACGAAAGAAAGAAGGGCCGGGAACAGGCCTTACTCGGGGGGAAGCGATGGCTGGTTGGAGTGATTTGAGTGCGGTTGCGCGGGGGGCTGTGTTGCTGGGCGGCGCTGCGGTGGTGGCGGTGGCGGGGTATTTCGGTTTCGCGCGCGCGCCTGTGGCTGTGGTGCCAAGTGAGGCGGTGTCAAGTGAGAGTGGGGCAAGTGAGACTGCCGCTGGTGAGAGTGCGGCCAATCAGACTGCGGCAAGCGAGGCTGGGGCAGCTGACCCTGCTGCTGGGGCTGATGCGCCCGCAGTTGCGCCAATAGCGGGGCAGCCAAGTGCAGAAGGGGTGGCGGCCGAAACCCCCAGCACCGCAGACTCGACCGCTGCGACTGCAGCCGCAGAAGTTCCTATCGTCGCCGCGACTGTGGCGCCAACTGCGGCGCTGGCGGGGGCGATCCTGCCCAGCTTTGATGTGGCCCGCATCGCACCGGATGGTGCCGCGACGGTGGCGGGGCAGGCTGCTCCGGGGGCTGCGGTGGCGATGCTGGTCGATGGCGTTGAGGTTGCGCGTGCAAAGGCCGATGCGCAGGGCAAGTTTGCAGCGCTGTTCACTTTGCCGCCAAGCCCGGAGGCGCGGTTGCTGTCGCTGGCTGCAACGGGCGCGGATGGGGTTGCGGTTGCCGGAACCCAGACGGTGGCGCTGGCTCCGGTGGCGGGTGCGGCTGAAGTCGCCGTGACAGGGGCGGTTGCGCCCGCGTTGCAGGCTCCGGCGGCGGTGCTGATCGCGCCCGAGGGGGTGAAGGTGTTGCAACCAGCTGCCGAAGTGCCTGCGGAGGTTGCGGCGGGCGTTGCGGTGGATAGTATCAGCTACGCTCCAGAAGGCGCGGTGATGTTGGGCGGGCACGCGGGCGCTGGCGCGGGGTTGCGCTTATATCTGGATGGTGCCGCGATAGCGGATGTCGTTGCGGGGCCGGATGGCGCTTGGGCTGCGACGCTGACGGATGTGGTGGCGGGGATTTACACCTTGCGGGTGGATCAGTTGGCGGCGGATGGCACGGTGAGCGCGCGGTTTGAGACGCCGTTCAAGCGCGAGACATTGGCGGCTTTGGCTGCGGCCTCGGTGCCAGCGGTTCAGCCGGAAGTGGCTATTGAGGCGGCACCCGTTGCGGTAGATGCGAGCAGCGCTGACGCGCCTCAATCCGTCGCAGAACCTGCGCCCGCTGCGGATACGACTGCCGTCGCGGCGGCTCCAGCGTCACCTGCTGACGGGACGGAGGTTGCGGCGGGCGAAGCAGCCCCTGCGGCTGAACCCACCACTGCTGATACGGCCCCTGTTGTTGAAGCCGCGCCTGCTGACGCCACCGCCGCGATTCCTGACGCCGCGCCTGTTGCGGACGCAGCATCCGTCACAGCCGAACCTGCGGCTGTGGCCCCGGGCAAGCCCGCCCCGGTCACTGTCACCGTGCAGCCGGGTTATACGCTTTGGGGCATTGCGCAGCAGAATTTCGGCGATGGCGTGCTCTATGTGCAGGTGTTCGAGGCCAACAAGGACAAGATCAAAGACCCCGACCTGATCTATCCGGGGCAGGTGTTTACGATTCCTGCGGCGCCGTAGCCGGGGTAATTGCAGCCGGGGTGATCGCTGGTGCCGTCACGCTGCTGTCGTGGCGGCAGCAGGCCATCACCTCGGGGTGTTCCATGCAGCAATCGTTCAAAAGAAAGCTGATCGTGGCGCCCATGCCTGCGGCATCCACCGAATAGAACACATTGCGGGCGAGTTTGCGCGAGCGGATCAGGCCCGCTTGCTCCAACGCCGCCAGATGGAATGACAACCGCGACGACGACAGCCCCAAAGCGCGGCTGATCTCGCCTGCGGCCAGTCCCTGAGCGCCCAACGGCATCAGCAGGCGCATCAGGTCCAACCTTGCATCATTGGCAAGCGCGGACAGGGCGGCGAGGGCTTGGGATTTCTCCACGTTTCAACTGCTCATGAATCATTGAACTATCTTGGTGTAGTGGATATGTGGGATGCGGTAAAGCGGGTGCGGCTTTTTGGCCCCTGCGATGAGGGATCAAGTGATGCGGAATACGACAACCAAGGTGACCCCGGCCACGGTAACTTCGGCGAAGGTAACACCGGCGGCAGACAATGACGGCCATGCCGGTGGCTGGGCAACGATGAAACGTGTGGCCCCCTATCTGTGGCCGGAAGGCGAGACTTGGATCAAGGTGCGGGTGGTCGCGGCGCTGTTGTTCTTGCTGGCGGCCAAGCTGGTGTCGATCACCATGCCGTTCATGTACAAGCAAGCGGTGGATGCTTTGGTCGGCAAAGACCCGAGTGCGGCGACGATGCTGGGCTTAGGGGCTGTCGGGCTGACGGTGGCGTATGGTTTGGCGCGGTTTGGCACTGTGGCGCTGGGTGAATTCCGCGATTGGGTGTTTGTGCGGGTCGGCCAGCGGGCGTTGCGCAGGCTGGCTTTGGAGACGTTTACCCATATTCACCGCCTGTCGATGCGCTATCACATCACCCGCAAAACCGGCGGGCTTAGCCGCGCGATTGAGCGCGGCGTGAAGGGTGTCGATTTCCTGTTGCGATTCATGTTGCTGTCGATTGGGCCGCTGATATTGGAACTGTCGCTGGTGTCGATCATCTTCGCTTTGTATTTTGGCTGGCAATATGCCGTCGTCGTGGTGGTGACGATCACGATCTATGTGACCTACACCTTTAAGGTCACCGAATGGCGGGTCGCGATCCGTCGGCAGATGAATGATCAGGACACCGACGCCAACCAGAAGGCGATTGACTCGCTGTTGAATTTTGAGACGGTGAAATATTTCAACGCTGAGGCGCGGGAAGCCGCGCGTTATGATGGTGCGATGGCGGCCTATGAGGGCTTTGCGGTCCGCACCGGGCAAAGCCTGTCAGTGCTGAACATGGGGCAGAGTTTCATCATCACCACCGGGCTTATTCTGGTGATGGTGATGTCGGCTTATGGCGTCGAGGCGGGCAAGTTTACCGTCGGAGATTTCGTCATGGTCAACGCCTACATGGTGCAGATCACCATGCCGCTGAACTTCCTTGGCACGGTTTATCGCGAGATTCGGCAGGCTTTGGTCGATATGGCGGCGATGTTTCATCTGCTCGGGCAGCCGGAAGAAGTCACCGATAAACCCGGCGCTACGGCGTTGCAGGTGACGGGCGGTGAGGTCACGTTTGACGACGTGCGGTTTTCCTATGATCCGTCGCGGCCCATTCTGAAGGGGATCAGTTTCACCCTGAAACCGGGGCAGCGCTATGCTTTGGTCGGGCCGTCGGGGTCGGGCAAATCGACGATTGGGCGGCTGTTGTTCCGGTTTTATGATGTGACGGGAGGCAGTATCCGCATTGACGGGCAGGATTTGCGCGATGTGACGCAGACTTCTTTGCACGGGCTGATCGGTGTGGTGCCGCAGGACACGGTTTTGTTCAACGATACCGTGCATTACAACATCGCTTACGGGCGCGCAGGGGCGACCGAGGCGGAGATTGTGGCGGCGGCGAAGGCGGCGAAGATCCATGATTTTATCATCTCGTTGCCGGATGGCTATCAGACCACGGTGGGCGAGCGGGGGCTGAAACTGTCGGGTGGCGAGAAGCAGCGGGTGGGCATTGCGCGCACTTTGTTGAAGAATCCGCCGATTTTGGTGTTGGATGAGGCGACTTCGGCCTTGGACACTCAGACCGAGCAGAGCATTCAGGAGTCTTTGCGCGAAATGGGGCAGGGGCGGTCGGTGATCACCATCGCCCATAGGCTTTCGACGATTGCCGACGCCGATTGTATTCTGGTGCTGGAGGATGGCGTGGTGACCGAACGCGGCACGCATGACGAGTTGCTCGCGCGCGATGGCAAATATGCCGCGATGTGGGCGCGTCAATCCGCGGATGAGGAAGAAGCGCAGGCGGCCTGAGGCTTTGCTTTACGGCTTGCGGCTTTCGGGGCAGGATGGGTTCACCTTAGGGTGATTTCATGCTGCCCCGATTGTTTTTAATCCTTTGCCTTTTGCTGCCCGTGCAGGCCATGGCCGAACGGCGGGTCGCGCTTGTGCTGGCGGCGGAAGATTACCGCTCGTTACGCAAGCTGGACAATCCGGTGAATGACGCTTTGGCCGTGGAAGGGCTGCTTTCTGGGCTTGGCTTTGAGGTCACGGTGGAAACCAACCGTGATTTGAAGCGGATGCGTCGGGCGCTTGATGATTTCCGCGAGGATGGTGCGGGGGCGGATGTGGCCTTGCTGTTCTATGCGGGCCATGGGGTAGAGATTGCCGGTGTGAATTATTTGCTGCCGGTGGATGCACAGGTGGGGTCTGCGCAGGCGGTGGCGGAAAGTGCTTTGCCGCTGTCGGAAGTGCAGGCGGCTTTGGCCTCGGTCGCGCCGATTGGCATTGTTTTGCTGGATGCGTGCCGGGAAGATCCTTGGGGCGGTGGTGGCGCGGGGCAGGGGCGCTCGGCTGTGGCTTTGGAGGATGCGGTGGATGCACCGCGCCCCGGATTGGGCCGGGTCGGGCGTGCGGATGGGGTGCTGTTTGCGTTCTCGGCGGCGCCGGGAGAGGTGGCGGCGGATGGGGACGGGGTGGATTCTCCGTTCACTGAAGCGCTGTTGCGGCACTTTGCAACGCCGGGGGTCGAGGTACGCACGGCGCTGACCTTAGTGCAGCAGGATGTCTATGATCGCAGCCGGGGCAAGCAGCTGCCTTATATCGAAAGCGGTTTGCCGAGGCTGTTTTTCGCGGCATCAGTGGGGGAGTTGGGCGAGCGGGATCGCTTGTTGGTGGCGATGGCGGGCTTGCCTGCGGAGTTGCGCGCCGAGGTCGAGGCTTTGGCGCAGCAAAAGGATATGCCGCTGGCGCCCTTGTATGGCGCGCTGATGTCGGCGGATTTGGCGGGTAAGGATCGCAGCGCGCGGGCGCAGGCCTTGGTGCAATCAGCGGAATCCTTCCTGCGGTTTCGCGCACAGGTGCAGCTGTTGTCGGCGGATGACCCGAAGGTGGCGGAGTTCCGGGCCGAGGCCGAACAGGCGCTGGATTTGGGCGCGTTTGATCTGGCGCGAGACGCTTTGGGCAAGGCGGCCAAGTTGGATGCCGAGGCGCGTGATACGCTGCGCGACAATTACCGCGCGCGGACGCTCTCCGAAGCGCAGACCCATGCACTGGCTGCAAGCGCCTCGAAAGCCGATCTGCGCTATGATCTGGCGATGGCGGAATTGACCAAGGCTTTGGCGCTGTATGCCGAGTTGGAAGGCGATGCCCTGCCACGGGCGGATCGTGAGGCTTACACCGATTTGCTGTGGGATCAGGGTGATTTGTTGCGCAACACGGGCAACACCAGTTTCGCGCTGCGCAGCTATCGCGCGTGGGAGGCGGTGGCCGCAGCGCGGGTTGCGGGGGCCCCGGAGGATGCAGATTTCCGGCGCAACTGGTCGGTGGCGCGGGTGAATATCGGCGATATGCTGTTGTTGCAGGGCGATCTGGACGGGGCAGAGGCCGAATTTCGCGCGGCGCTGGCGGTGGATGAAGTTCTGGCCGCGCGCGCGGATGCGCCGTTGAAATGGCGGCATGATGTGGTGGTCTCGCAATCGAAACTCGGGGATGTGGCGCAGTTGCGCGGCGATCTGGCAGGGGCTTTGGCGCGGCAACAGGCGGGGCTTGCGGTGCTGCGACAGCTGGTTATCGAATATCCCGCCCGCGATGATGTGCGTGGCGATCTGGGGCTGTCGCTGGACCGGATCGGTGATCTGCGCAAGCTGGCGGGCGATCCGCGCGGCGCTTTGGTGGTGTTTAACGAGGCTTTGGCGCTGCGGCAGTCCCTACTGGAAAAGTGGCCTACCCGCGATGATTTGCAGGGCGATCTGGCGATCAGTTTCGACAAAATCGGCGATGTGTTTTTGGCTTTGGCGGACCCGAAGGCGGCGCAGCTGCGCTTCAAAGCCGAGATCGCACTGCTTGAGGCGCTTGTGGCCAAGGATGCGGGGCAGACCAAATGGCAGAACGATCTGGCGATGGGCTATCTCAAGCTAGGCGATGCGCGGGCGGCTTTGAGCGCGCGTGATGAGGCGGCGCAGCTTTACGCCAAGGCGCTGAAGGTGCGGGAGAAACTGGCGGCGTTAGACCCTGCGAACGCCGATTGGCAGCGCAGCGTGGCGCTGGCGCAGTCGCGCTTGGGCGATCTGGCGTTCAAGGCGGCGGATTTTACCGAGGCAGAGCGGCGGTTTACGGCGGCGTTTGCGATCTCGCAGGCGCTGGCTAAGGCCGATCCGGGCAACGTCAACCGCCAGCAGGATCTGGCGAGCGATCTGGACCGCTTGGGCGATGTGGCTTTGATGCGCGGCGATCCGGTGCGGGCGCAGAATTTGGTGCAGCGAAGCTATGCGATCACGGCGGAAATGGCGGCGCGCGATCCGGGCAATGTGGAAAATCAGATGAACCTTGTCGCCAGCCTTGTGCGGATGGCGGTCTATGACGACGATACAAGGCCGCGCCAGCGCGAGGCTTTGGCGGTGCTAAAAGCCTTGCAGGCCGAGGGGCGACTTGATCCGGGCCGGGCGCATTGGATTGGGTTGATCGAGGCGCAGTTGGCAGCGCCTTGAGTCAGCCTTCGCGCACCAGCACGACCTCGCCCAAGCCGATGGCATGGCTGCCCATGATATTGGCAACCGCTACGCCATCAAGGCTGATCACCGAGAAGCCAGCGGATTGCGCGACGGTGACGACCGGGGGAATTTCAACGTCATTGGCGTCGAAATGCGGCGTGTAATGCAATTCCAACTGGTCGGTCTGGAAAGTGTAATCGGTGATCGTGGCGGCAGCTGCGCCATCGGCCCATTGGTGTTCGATCTCGAACCGATCCGCGCCTGCGCCCCCCGTGGCGGTGTCACCGTGGCCGATGATCAGGGTGTCATTGCCATCGCCGCCTGACAGAGTATCTGCGCCGTCGATCGCGGTCATGCTGGCTTCAGCGGAATGGATGTCGGAATAGCCCGACAATGTGTCATCGCCACCACCACCGAGCAGGCTGTCGGCTCCGGCACCGCCTGCCATCAGATCATTGCCGGAATCGCCTGCCATGCGGTCTGCGCCGTTGCCACCATGTAGCGTATCCAAACCGTCGCCGCCACGCAGGGTGTCAGCCCCCAAACCGCCGTCGATGCTGTCATCGCCCGCGTGGCCCAGCACCGAATCATTGCCGTCGCCCATTGCAGCGTGATCGTTGCCCGCGCCAAGATCGGCGTAATCTGAACCGGACGAGCCGGTCAGATGATCGGCACCGTCCTCCAGATGCCAAGCGGTGGGATCGCTGCCGCCTGCGAGGCTGTCATCGCCTGCGGTGCTATGCACATCGTCTGTGTAATTGCCCGCGACAAATTGCGTATCGGTGGTGGCGTCGGGGACCAAGACAATGTCGTTCAGGCTGAAATCATCCACCCCGTCCAGCTGCGCCACAATCGCGCCGTCCATCCTGATCTCGGTGCTGCCATCGGGGGTGTGGGTAAGGGTCATCACCGGGGGCACTTCGACCGAGCTGTCAGACGAATAATGCGGCGTGTAGGTGATGTGCAAAGCGTCCTGCGCGGCGTTGTAATCGGTGATATGGGCAATGGCGGTGCCATCGTCCCAGCGGGTGTCGAGATCGAAGGTGTCGTTGCCCGCCCCACCTTGGCCGATATCGCCGTGGCCCAGCACGAGCAGATCATTGCCATCGCCGCCAACCAGTTGATCGCTGCCCTCGGCCCCGGTCATGCCGCCCGCACCCGCGGCACCCGTCACAAAGCCCGAAAGTGTATCATCGCCCGCGCCACCGTTCAGGATGTCGGCGCCCGAGCCGCCCCAAACCTCGTCATTGCCATCGCCGCCCGCCAAGCCATCATCACCAAGATTGCCTTGCAGATGATCACTGCCCGCGCCGCCAAACAGCGAATCCGCACCGACGCCACCTTCGAGGCTATCGTTACCCGCGCCGCCAAGGCCGATGTCATTGCCAGCCCCCATCACGGCATGATCGTCGCCATCGCCCAAGTTGGCGTAGTCGTTGCCCGAAGACGCCGTCAGATCGTCGTCACCATCGTGCAAGAACCACGCCTGATTGTCGGCATCTGCGGTGACAGTGTCATTGCCCTCGGTGCCATCATGCGTATGGGAATAGTTTTGCGCATTATACAGCGGATCATCCTGCGCGCCGCTGTCGTCTGAATGGTCGCCAGTGCCACCGATGCCGATATTGAGGCCCAAAGCGCCGAGAAACAGGAAGATATTGGCAAGGACAGCAGGTTCCATTGAGCAACTCGGGCAATAGGGACAGGTTTTCGAAACATTTCATGCAAATATGTTAACAATTCGTCCTAATCGCGGCGGTTTACCCGTTCTGCGCGGATTAGCGATCCGTATTCGACAGCGATAGGCTCCGTACGTCTGTTGCGCCGTCGCGGGGCTTGGCAAGTTGCGGGCTTTGCCTGTAAGACAGGGGCCAAGTGACCCTGTATAATCGCGGGGCGAAGACCAAAGCCGGGGGCGCAGATCCTTGGCACGAAAGAGAGGCCAGCGTGAGCAACCCAGATAGCTTTATCAGCGAGGTCACCGAAGAGGTCCGCCGCGACAGGCTTTATGCGATGTTCCGCAAATATGGCTGGATCGGCGTGGTGATTGTGCTCGGCGTCGTCGGCGGGGCTGCCTATACCGAATGGAGCAAAGCGCGCGATGCGGCACGGGCGCAAAGTTTTGGCGATGCGATGCTGGATGCGGTCGATCTGGGGGCACCGGAAGACCGTGCGCAGGCGATGGCGGCGATTCCGGCGGACGGCGGGCAGATTGCGCTGAAAGATCTGATGCTGGCGACGGATGCGGGCAGCGATAAAGCGGCGGCCTTGGCAGCACTGGATAAGTTGGCGGCGGATCAGAGCCAGCCGCAGGTCTACCGCGATCTGGCGGTTTTGCGCCGGGTGATGCTGGCTGGCAAGGATCAGCCGATTGCGGATCGGCGTGCAGCGCTTGAGTCGATTGCCGTGCCGGGCCGGGCGTTTCGCACTTTGGCGGCAGAGCAACTGGCCTATCTGCTGATCGAAGATGGCAAGAAAGACGATGCGATTGCAGCCCTTGCAGCGCTGATGCAGGATCAGGACGCGCCCGGCGGTTTGCGCCAGCGGGCGGGGCAGATGATCACCGCTTTGGGGGGCACACCGCCCCAGCCCGCTGCGGGTGCTGCGACTGAACCGGCTGCGAATGCGGGCTGAACCGCCCTCTGGGCGTCAAGGAATGAATGTGGGGGTGTTTCGCGTGATGACCAGCGGCAAGATCGGGATGGCGGGGCTGATGCTGTGCATTGGGCTGGCCGGATGCGAAAAAGACGTGATCCTTGAGGGAGAACGTTTTCCGGTGCGCGCGCCGCTTGAAGATTCGGTCGCGATTGAGGGGCAACCCACGCCTGTCGCCACCTCGCTGCAGCCCGCCAATACCTCGGTGCCAATCGCCCTTCCGGGGGCCTCTGCCAATGCTGAATGGAGCCATCGCGGCGGCAATGCGCGTCATGCGTCGGGCAATGGTGCTTTATCCGCCAATCCGCAGCGGGTGTTCAGCGTGAATATCGGCTCTGGCGACAGCAAGCGGTCGCGGATCGCCGCATCGCCCGTGGTCTCGGGCGGGCGGGTGTTGACCATGGACGCCACAGCACGGGTGACGGCTGTGTCAACGGGTGGTGCCGCGCTGTGGACGGCGAATATAGCGCCCGAGTCGGGTGATGCCAGTAATGTGGTGGGTGGCGGTTTGGCCGCCAGTGGCAACCGGGTTTACGCCACCTCGGGCTATGGCGAATTGGTGGCCTTGGATGCCGGCACGGGGGGGGTCGCGTGGCGGCAACGTTTTGACAGCCCGATCACTGGAGCGCCGACGGTTGTGGGCAACGTAGTCTACGCGATGGGCCGCGATGGCTCGGCGCTGGCGGTGTCCGCCGATAATGGCAAGCAGTTGTGGCAACAGCCCGGCGCGCCGAATTCCAGCGGCATGATCGGTACGGCCTCGGTTGGGGTGGGCGATAATGCAGTGGTGCTGCCGTTTGCCAGCGGGCAAATCTCGGCCGTTCAGGCGGGGACGGGCGATCCGATCTGGAACGCAGGGGTTTCCGGGCAGCGGTTGGGCCGCAGCTATGGCGGCATGGGCGATGTGACCGGCGATCCGGTGATTGTCGGGGATACCGTCTATCTCGGCACCGCAGCCGGACGCACCGTGGCAATCAATATGACCACGGGCGGGCGGATCTGGACGGCGAATGAGGGCGCGTTGAACCCACCTTTGGTGGTTGGCGGCTCGGTATTCGTGGTCAACGACGAAGCCCGTCTGGTGCGGCTGGATGCTACGACGGGTGCTGTGATCTGGTCGGTTGAGATGCCGTATTTCGTCAAAGACAAGCCGAAGAAACGCCAAGCGATCTATGCCCACTACGGGCCTGTGCTGGCGGGTGGGCGGATTGTGGTGGCCTCGTCCGACGGCCAGTTGCGCGGCTTTGATCCGACCAATGGCAATCAGGTTTACAGCGTCGATATCCCCGGCGGTGCAGCTTCCGCCCCGGCTTTGGCGCAAGGTTTGCTGTTCGTGGTCGGTGGCAACGGTCAACTTCACGCTTTCCGTTAAGCGATTGGGCGTGTATGGGGGCAGCTTAGTTATACCCGGACGCCTGAAATGAGCTTTACCCTTGCCATCGTCGGCCGCCCCAATGTGGGCAAATCGACCCTGTTCAACCGCTTGGTTGGCCGCAAACTCGCCTTGGTCGATGACCAACCCGGCGTGACGCGCGATTTGCGCGAGGGCGACGCCAAGCTGTTTGACCTGCGCTTCACCGTGATCGACACGGCTGGGCTTGAGGAAATCACTGACGACTCGCTGCAAGGCCGGATGCGGCGCTTGACCGAGCGCGCGGTGGATATGGCCGATGTCAGCCTGTTCGTGATTGACGGTCGCATTGGCGTGACGCCCTCGGACGAAACCTTCGCCGACATCCTTCGCAAAAAAGGCGCGCGGGTGATCTTGGCGGTGAACAAGGCCGAAGGTCGCGCCGGTGATGCGGGCGCGATTGAGGGCTGGTCGTTGGGACTGGGCGAGCCTTTGCGGATTTCTGCGGAACATGGCGAGGGCATGGACGACCTCTATCGTCTGCTGCTGCCGCTGCAGGGCGAATTTGCCGAGCGTGAGGCCGAGAATACGCCTGACACCGAAGTTGATGTGTCGGAAGAAGAAGCCGAGCTGGAAGAAGATATTGAAGCCTTCCGCCCGACCGCCAAGAAGCCTCTGCAAATCGCAGTGATCGGTCGCCCAAATGCAGGCAAATCGACGCTGATCAACAAAATTCTCGGCTACGACCGCCTGCTGACCGGGCCAGAGCCGGGCATCACCCGCGATGCGATCTCGGTCAAGGCCGAATGGCTGGGCACCCCGATCAAGATTTTTGACACCGCGGGCATGCGCAAACGCGCGCGGATCAACGAAAAGCTGGAAAAGCTGTCGGTGTCGGATGGTATCCGCGCCGTGCGCTTTGCCGAAGTCGTCGTGGTGCTGCTGGATGTGGATATTCCGTTTGAAGTGCAAGATTTGCGCATCGCGGATTTCGCCGAAACCGAAGGCCGCGCGGTGGTGATTGCGGTGAACAAATGGGATCTTGAGGACGAAAAGCAGGAAAAGCTGGCCGAACTCAAAGAGATGTTCGAACGTCTGCTGCCGCAGCTGCGCGGTGCGCCGATGATCACCGTCTCGGGCAAAACCGGGCGCGGGCTTGATCGTCTGCACGACGCGATTTTGGCGGCCCACACTGTATGGAACCGCCGTATTCCGACCAACCGTCTGAACACATGGCTGGGGGCGATGGTCGAATCGCATCCGCCACCCGCGCCGCAGGGCCGCCGCATCAAGCTCCGCTATATGACGCAGGTGAAGCAGCGCCCGCCGGGGTTCATTGTGATGTGCAGCCACCCCGATGATCTGGCCGACAGCTATCGCCGCTATCTGGTGAACGGATTGCGCGAGCATTTCGCAATGCCGGGGACGCCTATTCGGATCACCTTCCGCTCACAGGCGGATAAAAACCCGTTCCGCAATCCGAAGTTCCACACGCCAAGTCGGCTGCGGAAGCACAAGGAAAAGAACACCGGGCAGTAGGCTTGGGGTTCAAATTGAAACGGGCGCTGTCATTGGCAGCGCCCGTTTTTTATTGGGCTAACGGCGCATTTTCACTGAGTTGTCAGCGCCATTAGTGCTGCTTCTGCCGTCGCGATATAGGCGACGCTGGGATTCAGCCCCCAGTTTGCCACCACAATCCCGATAATCGCCCATGTCACGGTCGCACCGTACATCGGCATGTCCGGGCGTTTGGTTTGTACCGTGATCGCAATCGCCAGCACGATCATCAGCATGACCGTGGTTGTGGTTGAATCTGACAGCACGCCGTAACCTGCTAGGATCACTCCGGTTGAGACTGCCGCCGCTGCGGTCAGCCATCCTGCGAAGATCGCCAGCGGGGAGGCCAACAACCAGCGGTCTTGATCGGGGTCGGCGATCAGATAAGCGTAGATCGTAACTGCGGCCATGCCAATGATCGCCAGCGTGGCGGGGATTGGTGCCGCGAGGGCGATGGCCAACCAGACCGTGCCAAGCGCGACTGATAGCGCCAGTGGCAAAGCGGGCTTGATAAAGGCAGGATCATCGCGGCGTTTGATCAAGCCAAACGCTGCATGCAGGATCAGCCACAGATAAATCAGCCCCCAGATCGCAAAGGCATAGCCTGCGGGCTGCACCGAGGGGCGCTCAATCCGCACCGGGAACACGCCCGGATCGTAACCCATGAAGGGCGGTGTGATGAAAGGCGCTGCCGCGAAGGCCAGCGTCACGATAAGCAGGGCGGGTTGCATCATGCGTTTCATGTCAGGGATACGCATGAGCCGGGGTTTGGTTCACTCCAACACGCCGCTTGCGTTGATTTTTGTCTTGCCGCGCAGGTAGGGGTGCAGAGCCGTCGGCAAATCGACCGAGCCATCGGCTTGTTGGCCGTTCTCCAGCACCGCGATCAGACAACGGCCCACGGCGAGGCCGGAACCGTTCAGCGTGGCGACGAATTCTGGCTTGCCACCGGGCACTTTGAAGCGGGCGTTCATCCGGCGGGCTTGGAACTGGCCGCAGGTGGAAACCGAGCTGATCTCGCGGTATTTGTTCTGCCCCGGCAGCCATGCCTCAAGGTCATGGGTTTTCTGCGCGCCAAAGCCCATATCGCCGGTGCATAGCACGATGGTGCGGTAGGGGATTTCCAGTTTTTCAAGGATGGCTTGGGCGCAGTTGGTCATGCGTTCATGTTCGGCCAAGGCGGTGTCGGGGGTGCAGATTGTCACCATCTCGACCTTCTCAAACTGGTGCTGGCGCAGCATCCCCGAGGTATCCTTGCCCGCAGAGCCTGCTTCCGAGCGGAAACATTGGGTGTGGGCGGTCATGCGGATCGGCAGGGCGGATTCGTCAAGCGTGTCGCCTGCCACAGTATTGGTCAGCGTGACTTCCGAGGTCGGGATCAGCCACCAGCCGTTGGTGGTCTGGTAGCTGTCTTCGGCGAATTTCGGCAGTTGGTTGGTGCCATACATCGCGTCTTCTTTGACCAGCACCGGGGTCCAGGTTTCCTGCAACCCGTGTTCCTCGATATGGGTGTCGAGCATGAATTGCGACAGGGCGCGGTGGACGCGGATCACAGCACCTTTCAGCACCACAAACCGCGCGCCGGAGAGTTTCGCGGCGGTCTCAAAATCCATGCCGGGTTTGACGCCGGGGATGTCGAAATGTTCGCGCGGTTGGAAGTCGAAATTGCGCGGGTGGCCCCAGCGGCGGATCTCAACATTACCGTCTTCATCGGCACCGTCGGGAACCTCATCGAGGGGTAGGTTGGGGATCGCCATCAGAAGGTCGCGCAGCTCGCGGTCGAATTGATCGGCTTCGGCGGCGAGGGCTGTGAGTTCGGATTTTTTCTCAGCCACGAGGCTGCGCAGGCGGTTGAACTCGGCCTCATCACCGCGGCCTTTCGCGGCACCGGCCTCTTTCGAGGCGGCGTTTTGCAGAGCTTGCGCGGTCTCGGAAGCGAGGATTTTGCTGCGACGGGCTTCATCCAGTTTCAGGATCGTGGCGGAGATGCCTGACAGGCCACGGCGATCGAGAGCGGCTTCAAAAGCGGCGGGATTCTCGCGGATGGCGCGGATGTCGTGCATAGGGGCCTCGTCTGGAAAACTGGAATGCGCAGGTTATGCCCGATTTGCGGGCGAAGGGGAAGGGAGGCCCTGTCCACGCGTGGACACGCGGTGCGTTTGTGCAATATCAAAGGCTTCTGGGCGCATGTTTTGCTTTTGTTAACCAGTGCGGGCGGACTAACCTGCACCAGAGTCACCGGGTTTGGTGGCAGTCTGGGCTTGGCTTGTAAACGCACCGTTTCCGAACTTGCTCTAGGTTTGACGCGGGCATTCGGCTAAGGCCGATGGAGCAGGCTAGGAGCGGGCGTGGCAGGATCGGGTGTGAAGGTGGGGTACAGGCGGTCGGTGGACCTTGCGCGGTTTGTCGCGGCCTTTGGCATTGTCTGGGACCATGCCCGCGCGCCCTATGCTGATATCGGCTATACCGCGCTGGCTTTGTTTCTGGTGCTGACCTCGTTTCTGGCGGTGGGATCGTTTGAGCGCTCGGATGGCGAGCGGTTCTGGCTGGCCCGCGCGCAGCGGATTGCGTTGCCGTGGCTGTTCTGGTGCGTGTTTTTCCGGCTGGTGTTTGAAGTCGTCTCGGATGAGCCGTTTCATGTGCTGTCGGACCCGTGGACGCTGCTGATCGGACCGTCGATTCATCTGTGGTTTTTGCCGTTTGTGATGATCTTTCTGGTCACAATTCCGTGGGTGTCGCGCTTTATTGACCGCCCCGCGCGGATGTATCTGGCGGCAATCTTGCTGGTGGTGGTGTCGATCCCCTTGGGCCTGTTGCACGCGAAACTGGCGCCGCAAGCTTGGTTCATCAACCCTGCGGGGTTTCCGCAGCCGCTGCCGCAATGGTTTTTCGCGCTGCCGCTGTTCTGGTTTGGCGCGATCTTGGCTGCGGGCAAACGTATGGGGTTGGTTTGGCCGGTGATCATCGCGGCGGCACTGATCAGCGGGATTTTGTACAATCGCAGCCCTGAATTTGCCTCGGTGCAGATGATCTTGGTGGCGGTGATTTTTGAGGCGGTTTGGCGGGTGAATATCAAGGGCACTTGGCCGACATGGCTCGCCAGCTATGCCTTTGGCATTTACCTGTTGCACCCCGCGACGATGCTGGTGGCGTTCAAGCTGTTCTCTGACACCGTGGACCGCAGTTTCGCGGCTGTGTTTGCTTTTGCTCTGGCTTGGGCCTTGACGGCAGCGTTGCAGCGGGTGCCGTGGGTCAATCGGTTTCTTTAGGCGGGTTTGTTGCATCAGAATTCGCATCTTGCCACAGCTCACTGAGCGACTGGCCCTTGCGACCCCAGTTGTCGGTGTCAATCTCGTCGATCACCACGAAAATATATTCGGGGTTGCGTCCGAGTTCCTTGACCAGCACATCGGTCATTCCCCGGATCACCGCGCGTTTCTGTTCGGCCGAGGCGATGCCTTTGGCGATTTCAACTTTGACATAGGGCACGGTCGTCTCCTTATCGCCCGAAAGGGGCGTGATCTTTCCAAGCTTATCAAACACAATTTGCGCAGAAAATAATCCTCTGGGCTGGTTTGCCGCGCCAAAGCGCTTAGATCGGCGTTGGCTTGCCTATCCGCCAGAGCGCGGGTAGGGTGCCCGCCGACAAATCAGGGGAAATGTCCCCGAAATGAGAGGACTTCCATGTTCGTAACCCCCGCTTTCGCGCAAACCGCAGGTGCTGCTGGTGCAGGCTCGGCTTTCGCGTCGTTCCTGCCTTTGGTTCTGATCTTCGCGATCATGTATTTTCTACTGATCCGTCCGCAGCAAAAGAAGATGAAGGATCTGAAGGCGATGGTCGATAGCTTGCGTCGCGGCGATCAGGTGCTGACCCAAGGCGGCATCATCGGCAAAGTCACCAAGGTTGGCGACGATGGCGTGCTTGAGGTGGAGATTGCCGAAGGCGTGAAGGTGAAAATGCCGCGTCACACCATTTCTCAGGTGATGAACAAGACCGAACCTGCGAAAGCGGTGTAAGGTTTCGGCCTGCTGCCTGCGTTGCTGCGACCCGATGCTAACCCTAACCTGAGACAAAACATCATGCTCTATTCGCCGCTGTGGAAGCGCCTTTTGATCCTTGCGCTTTGCGCTTGGGGGATTGTCGCGTCGCTTCCCAACCTGTTTTACACGCAAGTCGAGGCGCATAACGACGCCACCACCGCGATTGCAGCCAATGCGGGGGTGGCAACACCGGAGCAGACGGCGGATTTGGCGAAATGGCCGTCGTTCCTGCCCTCGGCCTTGGTCAATCTGGGCTTGGATTTGCGCGGTGGAGCGCATCTGTTGGCCGAAGTGCAGGTGGCGGATGTCTATGCGCAGCGCATTGACAGCCTGTGGCCGGACGTTCGCGATGCGTTGCGCGATGTGCGCGATCAGGTCGGTGCGGTGCGGCGGATGCCCTCGGTGCCGGGCGTGTTGCGGGTCTCGGTGGGTAATGCCGATGGCATGGCGGTGGCGGTGGCCAAGGTGCAGGCTTTGGCCTCGCCGGTGGTCAGCCTGACCGGGGTGGGCCAGAAGGATCTGGAGGTCACCACCGAGGGCCAAGAGATTGTGGTGCAACTGTCGGAACCTGAGCGGGTGGCGACGGATACCCGCACCATGCAGCAAAGCCTTGAGATTATTCGGCGCAGGGTGGATGCGGTCGGCACGCGTGAGCCGACGATTCAGCGCGAAGGCACCGACCGGATTTTGATTCAGGTGCCGGGTTTGGGGTCTGCCGCCGAGTTGAAGGCGATCATCGGCACCACGGCGAAGCTGACGTTTAACACCGTGGTGGGGCGCACGACCAATCCGGCTGCCGATCCGGGGCCGCGCAATTCCCTGCTCGCCTCGTCGGATGAGAAGGATGTCTATTACATCGTCGCCGATGAGCCAGTGGTGTCGGGCGAGGAATTGACCGATGCGCAACCGTCGTTTGACCAAAACTCGCGCCCTGCGGTGAGTTTCAAGTTCAACGTCTCGGGCGCGCGGAAGTTTGGCGAATATACCTCGGCCAATATCGGCCAGCCGTTTGCGATCGTGCTGGATGATAAGGTGATCTCGGCGCCGACGATTCAAAGCGCTATTCAGGGCGGCTCGGGGATTATCACCGGCAATTTCACGCTGGAGGAATCGACCAATCTGGCGGTGCTGCTGCGGGCGGGGGCGCTGCCTGCGAAGATGAACTTTCTGGAAGAACGCACGATTGGCCCGGAACTTGGCCAAGACAGCATTGATGCGGGCAAAAAGGCGGCGGTGATCGGCGTGGTGGCGGTATCGCTGTTCATGCTGGCGTCCTATGGGCTGTTCGGGCTGTTCGCCAACATTGCACTGGTCATCAACTTGGCGCTGATTTTCGCGGTGCTGTCCTCCATCGGTGGCACGCTGACGCTGCCGGGGATCGCCGGGATCGTGTTGACCATCGGCATGGCGGTGGATGCCAACGTTCTGGTCTATGAGCGGATCCGCGAGGAATTGCGGGTGCATAAAACCACGGCGCGGGCGATTGAGATCGGCTATGAGCGGGCAATGTCGGCGATTGTCGATGCCAATATCACCACGCTGATCACGGCCGCCGTGCTGTTCTTTCTGGGCGCGGGGCCGGTGCGTGGCTTTGCGGTGACCTTGGGAATCGGGATTATCACCTCGGTGTTCACAGCGCTGCTGGTGACGCGGTTGATCATTTCGGTTTGGTTCAACTGGCGCAAGCCATCCGAAATCGTGGTGTAAGGAGATACCTCATGGCTTGGCGTTTGCGACTTGCACCCGAGAAGACCAACTTTGACTTTTTCAAGCATCAATGGCTGACCTTTGGCGGCTCGGTGCTCTTGATGCTGGCGGCGTTCCTGTTTTGGGGTACCGAGGGGCTGAACTACGGCATCGACTTTAAGGGTGGCACCACGTTGCGCACAGATTCGTCGCAGCCGATTGACGTGGGGGCCTACCGTCAGGCGATGGATGGGCTGCCGGTGGGCGATGTGGTGATCACCGAAGTGTTCGATCCGTCGTTCCGCGCCGATCAGCATGTGGCGATGATCCGGCTGTCCTCGGTCGAAGCTGATCAGGCGGTGAGTGAGACGGAATTGGCGGCGGTGAAAGCCTCGTTGACCAAGCTCGATCCGGCGATCAAGTTTGTCTCGGAAGAAACCGTTGGGCCGAAGGTCTCGGGCGAGTTGGTCTATACCTCGATCCTCGCGATGGTGGTCACCTCGGTCGGCATCATGCTCTATATCTGGATGCGGTTTGAATGGCAGTTCGCCTTGGGCGGAGTTTTGGCGCTGCTGCATGATGTGTTCATCACGGTGGGGATTTTCGCCTTCTTCCAGATCAAGTTCGATCTGACCATCGTGGCGGCATTGCTGACAATTTTGGGCTATTCGATCAACGACACGGTCGTGGTGTTTGACCGGTTGCGGGAAAACTTGGTCAAATACAAGACCATGCCCTTGCGCGATGTGATGAACCTGTCGGTGAATGAGACATTGAGCCGGACGATCATGACCTCGCTGACCACCTTGCTCGCGGTGGGGTCGATGATGGTTTTTGGCGGCGATGTGATCCGGGGCTTTTCGTTTGCGATTTTCATGGGGGTTTTGCTGGGCACCTATTCCTCGGTCTATGTCGCGAAGAACATCGTGCTGATGATCGGCTTGGACCGCAGCGAAAAGCCGAAGAACGGCAAGCCGTCGGATCATGAATTCGCCAATATCGACGCTTGATATGCGGCTAACCGAGATCACCTACGGCTCGGCCTTAGCGATTGAAAGCTATGGGCCGGGTTTTTTTCGGGTAGGCACCCATGTGTTGCGAGGGCCAAGCCTGATCACACCTTGGGATGCCGGGGCTTGGGGTGGGTTTGAGGATGTTGCCGCGCCGCTGTCACTGGTGGGCAAGATCGACGTGTTGCTGGTGGGGTTGGGGGCGGAGGTTTCTGTGGTGCCCAAGGCGTTTCGATTGGCTTTGGAAGCGCAGGGCATTGGGGTGGAGCCGATGAACACCCCCGCCGCTTGTCGGACGTATAATGTGCTATTGGGCGAGGGCCGCCGCATCGCAGCGGCCCTGTTCGTGGTTTAACATCCAGCCGCCCCGGCCTTGATCCGGGGCCTCATGTGTTGCGGGTAGAGGCCCCGGATCAAGTCCGGAGCGGCGGGAAGTTACCAAGACCCGTGCACCTCAGGAGCAATCAGGCGCGTGTAAATCTCACGCGCCTTTTCCATTGTGGCAGCAGGAAGCGGGGCCAAGGCATCGGCTTTCGCGTTGGCCCGTGCCTGCGCAGGTGATTTCGCACCGGGGATCACCACGGTGACGGCGTCTTCCATCAGAATCCAGCGCAGCGCGAATTCGGCCATCGTGGCGCCTTGCGGCACCAGAGGGCGCAGCTCCTCAACCGCTTGCAGGGCGATGTCATAGGGCACGCCCGAGAAGGTCTCACCCTTGTCGAACGCCTCACCATTGCGGTTAAAGCTGCGGTGATCGTCGGCGGCGAACTGGCTTTGTGCCGACATTTTGCCCGTCAGCAGGCCAGAAGCGAGGGGGACGCGGACGATGACGGCGACGTTTTGGGCTTTGGCGGCTTTGAAGAATTGCTCAGATGGGCGTTGGCGGAACAGGTTGTAGATGATCTGCACCGAGACGACGCCGGGGTTTTGAAGGGCGGTCATGGCTTCGGCAATGGTCTCTACGGACACGCCATAGGCCGCGATTTTGCCTTTGGCTTTGATCGCATCAAGGGCCTCGAACACCGCCGGGTTGGAATAGACCGGAGTGGGCGGGCAATGTAGTTGCACAAGGTCGAGGCACTCGACGCCAAGGTTTTGCAGGCTGCGGTCGATGAAGGTCTCAATCGCGGGGCCAGTGTAACCTACGGCGGTGTGCGGGTTCAGGCGGCGTCCGGCTTTGGTGGCGACGAAAGGGCGGGTGCCGGGGCGTTCCGCCAAAACCTCGCGGATGATGCGTTCAGAGCGGCCATCGCCGTAAACGTCGGCGGTGTCGATAAAGGTCACGCCCGCATCAAGGCTGGCGTGCAGCGCGGCTTTGGCGTCATCCAAGCTGACTTCACCCCAAGTGCCGCCGATGGCCCAAGCGCCAAAGCCAAGCCGGGTGGTGGTTTTGCCAGTGCGCCCGAAGGGGGTGGTGGATAGGGTCATGGTAGCCTCCTGTTTGGGGGCAATATAGCGGGGTGCGGCGGGAAGGCCATGCTGTCGCAGGGTCTTTTCGCAAGGCGGGCGATGGGTTAGGGGTGAGGCATGGACATGCAGGTGAGCGATCTGACCGTAGCGCGTGGCGGCGTGGCGGTGCTGGAAGCGGTGACGTTCCGGCTGATGCCGGGGCGAGCCTTGGTGTTGCGCGGGCCGAATGGCATTGGCAAGACCACGCTGCTGCGCTGCTTGGCCGGGTTGCAACCTGCCTTAGCCGGGGAGGTGGTGGTGGCGGCTGAGGCCGTGGCCTATGCCGCCCATGCCGATGGAGTCAAAGCGGTGCTGACGGTGGCGGAGAATTTGCGGTTTTGGGCGGCGGCTTATGGCACACATTCGGTGGCGCAGGCGTTGGAGGCGATGAACCTGGAGGCTTTGGCGAACAGGCGCGCGGCACATCTGTCGGCGGGGCAAAAGCGGCGGCTGGGGCTGGCGCGGCTGCTGGTGACGGGCCGGCCGATCTGGTTGATGGATGAGCCGACGGTGTCGCTGGATGCGGCTTCGGTCGCGTTGTTTGCGGGTGTGGTGGCGCGGCATCTTGGCACGGGTGGGTCGGCGCTGATCGCCAGCCATATTGATCTGGGGCTGGAGGCCGAGGTGCTGGATCTGACCCCGTTCAAGGCGCGCAGCCCTGCGGCGGGCGGGCGTTTGGGTGCGTTTGATGAGGCGTTCGGATGATCGCGCTGCTGATCCGAGATCTGCGGCTGGCGATGCGGGCGGGCGGTGGCTTTGGCCTTGGCTTGGCGTTTTTCCTGCTGGTGGCGGTGATCGTGCCGTTGGGTGTCGGGCCGGAGCCGAGCGTTCTCGCACGGATTGCGCCGGGGATTCTGTGGGTGGGGGCGCTGCTGGCCTGTCTGTTGTCGCTCGACCGAATTTTTGCGCTGGATTATGAGGATGGCAGCTTGGATTTGCTGGCGACCTCGCCGATGCCGCTAGAGGCCGTGGTGGCGGTGAAGTCGCTGGCGCATTGGCTGGTGACGGGCCTGCCGCTGGTGCTGGTGTCGCAGGTGTTGGGGCTGCTGTTGAACCTTGAGGCTGCGGGCTATGTTTGGTTGGTGGCCTCATTGGCGCTTGGAACCCCCGCTTTGTCAGTGATCGGGGCGTTTGGCGCGGCGCTGACGGTTGGAGTGAAGCGCGGCGGGTTGTTGATGAGCCTGCTGGTGTTGCCCTTGTATATGCCGACGTTGATTTTTGGTGCCGAAGTTGTGAAGCGCGGCGCGGCGGGTTTGGCGGTAGGCACGCCCTTGGCGCTGCTGGCGGGGATCACAGCGGGGGCGGTGGCATTGTTGCCGTTCGCCTCAGCTGCGGCAATCCGCGTCAACCTGCGCTGAGACGGCTGTGCTAGGATCGCGAAGATGAGGATAACGATGTCGATCTGGGAATATGCGAACCCGAAGCGGTTCATGCAGACCTCTGGCCTGCTGCTGCCTTGGGTGACCGGGGCGGCGGTGCTGTGCCTTGTGGTCGGGCTGATCTGGGGCGCGTTTTTCACCCCCGATGCGGATAAGTTCGGCTCGACCGTGAAGATCATCTATCTGCACGTGCCAGCGGCGATGATGGCAATCTCGGCTTGGATGATGATGCTGGTGGCGTCGCTGATCTGGCTGATCCGGCGGCACCATGTCTCGGCCCTGTCGGCGAAAGCGGCGGCGCCGATTGGGTTGACCTTCACATTGATCGGCCTTGTGACCGGGGCGATCTGGGGGCAGCCGATGTGGGGGACGTGGTGGGCTTGGGATCCTCGGCTGACCTCGTTCCTGATTTTGGCGCTGTTTTATCTCGGCTATATCGCGTTGTGGGAGGCGGTCGAGGATCCGGATACCGCCGCCGATCTGACGAGCGTGTTGTGCATCGTGGGATCGGTTTTCGCGTTTCTGTCGCGCTATGCGGTGCTGTTTTGGAACCAAGGTCTGCATCAGGGCGCAAGCCTGTCGCTGGACCGTGAGGAGCATGTCTCGGATGTGTATTCCTCGCCGCTTTATGTCTGCATTGCCGGGTTCATCCTGCTGTTCGTGACGCTGGTGTTGCTGCGCACCCGCACGGAAATCCGCGCACGTCGGTTGTCTGCGCTGCTTTCGCGGGAGCGGTTGGCATGATGGAATTGGGCAAATACGCAGGCGCGGTGATCGGGTCTTATGCGGCCTCAGTGGCACTGATCGTGGCGCTGGTGGTGCTGTCGATCTGGAAATCGGCCCGGGTGAAGCGGGCGTTGGCGGAAGTGGAAGCGCGGGCAAAGACGGCGAAAGCGGAGAAGAAAAATGGCTAAATGGCTGATGTATCTGCCGCCCGTGTTGTTCGCGGGGCTGGCGGTGATGTTCTATGTCGGTATGCAGCGCAGCGATCCGCAGAACCTGCCTTCGGTTTTCATCGACAAGCAGGCGCCCTCCTTGAACGCGGGCGTTCTGCCGGGGTTTCCAGCACTGACAGATGCCGATCTGCGCACGGGCAAGGTCACTGTGGTGAATTTCTGGGCCAGCTGGTGCCCGCCGTGTCGGGCGGAGAATGGCACGCTGAAGGCATTGGCCGCTGAGGGGATTCATGTGGTTGGTGTTAATATGATGGACCGACCCGATGATGCGGCGGCGTTTTTGGCGTCGGATGGCAATCCGTTTGCCGCCATCGCCTTTGATCCCAAGGGTAAGACCCGGCTGGATTGGGGGGTGACCGCGCCGCCCGAAACCTTCATTCTGCGCGGCGATGGCTCGGTGGCGTATAAGTTCATCGGGCCGATGGTGGGCGACGATTATCTGCAACGCTTTCAGCCTGAGTTGGATAAGGCACTCGCCGAATGAGCGCCCGGTGGGGTTTGCTTATCTTGGTGGTTTTGGCGGCTGGTCCGGCCAGCGCGAAACCCGGCACCCCCGGCCCGGCCTATTTCGCCGGCAGTTACGAGCGGATCGGGCGGCTGGGTGGCGGTATTGCAACTTTACAAAACGACCGAGTGACTATCGCGCCCGAGGGCCAAGGCGTGGTGATCGCAGGTTGCACCGGGGCGGCGCTGACGATGAGTTTTGGTCCGGCCTTTGAGATCACCAATCTGATGACCGGCACCCAAGCCGGGGTGACGGTGGAGTGTTTGTTTCACAACAACGGCTACAACCGCCCGATCCTGACCTGCCGCGCGGCCGATGGTGCGGCGTTTACGCTATGGCCTTTGCCTGCGGCTGTGCCAAGCTGTGGCGGCTGATCAGGCCAGCAGCAGCACAAGGCCGATCAGCAGGCCCAGGCACAACTCGCCCAGCGGCAGGGCTTGTAGCAGCTGTGCTGACACGCAACGGCTAGATTCTTGTGGGGCGAGGGGTGGAAAACGCTCGGGCATGACTGGGTCTCTCTGAGGCTATATGCTCAGGATGCCGAAGGGAACTTAACAAGAACATAAGGCCGTTGTCACGAGCGCTCTTTGTTTTGGAAACAAATTGTTGCGGATTATAGCAAGATCGGCGGCCCAAACTCTTCGGCGCGCGTTCAACCAAGGAAGCTGTAGAACAGCAGCGCCCAGACCGCCGCGCCACCGCCGATGCAGGGCAACAGCCACCAGCTTTTGCGGCCTCCCTCGCTGTCGTCGGGTCTAGGCACTTGTATAGCTGCGGGGCTCGACGACCGGGCTGGTGTTCTGGATGGCGCGGGCAACGATGGATTTTGCGATATGGCCGACAAGGAATTTGCGGGCGGGTGGCATGACATGATGGGCCTCCTCGGTGCACAGGTCGGGGAACAACGACATGATCTCCAAACGGTCGCTGGCCGACATCGCGGACATCCCCACCGGACCGAGGAAAAACGACTCGGTAGCAGCGCCGTTGGAAATCAGCAGCTCATGGCGGTCGAGCAGGATGTGGAAATAGGTCACCGGGGCGTCAGTCTCGACCACCGAAATACCTTCGACCGACAGCAGATGCTTGGCGGCGGCCAGAACCTCGCGCGTGCCGACCATGTGCTGCGCGATCTGCGAGCGGATCAGACAGCGGTGCTGCGGTGAGACTTCCAGCGGGCGCAGTGGCAGGCCATTGCCCAATGCACCGATGTCAATGCGGATCGGGCGCAGTTGCGGCGCAAGTTGCAGCTGCCGCATGCTGAGTTTCCGGCGGCCAATCCAGCGAATCGGGCGGAAACCATTGTCCACCGTCAGCACATCATCGCCGACGCGCAGGTCTTCGACGGCAATCTCGCCCTTGCGGGTCATGATCTTGGTGCCAGCGGTGAAGCAGGGCACGAAGGGCACCACGCCGCCTGCCGTCAGGTTCATCGTCAGCAGGGCGTTGTTCTGCACGAATTGCAGCGGATTGGCGAGAATGGCGTTGACCGCCGGGCGCAGCAGCACCGGAATAGCCCCGTTGAGGGCGGTGACCAGTTGGCTGGCGAGGGCATCAAGCAGCGCGGCAGGGTCAGCCTCAGAGCCATCGGCGTTGTAGAAATGCAGCATCTGGGTGCGATCGACATCGAGCAAAGCGGTGCGGACCGGGGTGCTCAGCTGGATGTTGGCCAGTGTGACGCCCAGAATAGTGACCTTGACCCCGGCATAGGACAGCCCGGTGCCCAAAAGCGTCGCCGGATCACCACCGATTTTGGCAGTTTCCCCGGCGTTCCATGCGCCGTTGTTCGGGGCTGAATCTTGGAACGTGACCGTGGCAGAGGTCGAGGTGTCAAATTTGGTAAAGCTGATGATCTGGGTCGAGCCCAAGGTGATCAGCGCGCCCTCATTTTGATAGAGCTCGATATCTCTGGTACGGTCCGGCATGGCAGCGTCTCCTCGGGGAAGGCGGAAAATCGCCTCTAGGTTGAGCGAGTCTCTGTGTGTCGTTCTAAGATATATGCCGACAGAATCAAATCACAACTATAGAGTGTTAACGAAAGACTAAGGGTTGTATTGGCGAATACTGTTCATTTTTCCGCGTCGGCCGCTGGCGGAGAAATTCTGGCAGTCGCGCCACGGTGAGGGCGTGACATATTATATATGTTTATCAGTTTGTTGATTTGAGTTGAAGCCAACCACAGGCAGATGTGAGTGTCCGATATTTGCCGATGGTGAACGCGATGCGACGCATTGGTTTACACTTGGAAATTCAGCGTTTCTAAATCGGCATCAATAACGCGACAGCACTCCTGCATTTCCGAGCAGATTCAACGCAACAAGCACCCCGAAGGGTGCTTGTCAGGATACAATCTAAAGCTGAATTTCCGGCTTAACGCGAGGCCAGATCGCGCAGAACATAGTGCAACACGCCACCATGTTCGACGTATTCAATCTCAATCTCCGTGTCGATGCGGCACTTGATGGCGATGATTTTGACCGTGCCATCCGCGTAGGTGATCGTGCAGGGTACGGTGGACAGCGGCTTCAGATCGCCCGCCAGACCGTCAATGCTGACCACTTCGTCGCCCTTCAGCCCAAGGGTTTTGCGGGTCATGCCCTCGGTGAACTCAAACGGGATCACCCCCATGCCGACGAGGTTGGAGCGGTGGATACGCTCGAAGCTCTCCGCGATCACGGCTTTGACGCCCAGCAAAGCGGTGCCTTTCGCGGCCCAGTCGCGCGAAGACCCTGCGCCGTATTCGATGCCGCCGAAGATCACCAAGGGCGTGCCCTCGGCTTGATAGGCCATCGAGGCGTCGAAAATGCTGGTCTGCACACCGTCCGGGCCTTTGGTGTAG
This sequence comes from Cypionkella sp. PAMC25878, assembly GCF_058135695.1. NCBI lineage: Bacteria > Pseudomonadati > Pseudomonadota > Alphaproteobacteria > Rhodobacterales > Paracoccaceae > Cypionkella > Cypionkella sp. PAMC25878. The sequence continues at coordinate 3,035,446 of NZ_CM176871.1, forward strand.
CCGCCTTCAACCCCATCCAGCATTTCGTTCTTGATGCGGATGTTGGCGAAGGTGCCGCGCATCATCACTTCATGGTTGCCGCGACGCGCACCATACGAGTTGAACTCGGACACCGGAACTTGCCGTTCTGTCAGATACTTACCAGCCGGAGTTGCGGCCTTGAACGAACCTGCGGGCGAGATGTGGTCGGTGGTGATCATGTCGCCCAGCAAAGCCAGCACACGGGCGTTTTGGATATTGCTGATCACGCCCGGCGTTTTCGCCATGCCACGGAAATAGGGCGGGTTTTGGATATAGGTCGAAGACGCGGGCCAGTCGTAGGTCTCGCTGTCCGTCACCTTCACCGCCTGCCATTTCTCATCGCCCTTGAACACATCGGCGTATTTCTTCTGGAACGCAGCGCGGGTGACGGTGGCTTCGACAAGGTCAGAGATTTCCTTGTTGGTCGGCCAAACATCCTTCAGGTAAACGGGGCCATTGGTGCCGATGCCCAAAGGCTCGGTGGTGAGGTCAATGTTCATATCGCCCGCCAGCGCGTAGGCAACAACCAGCGGCGGCGAGGCGAGGTAGTTGGCGCGCACGTCGGGGGAAATCCGGCCCTCAAAGTTGCGGTTGCCGGACAGAACGGCAGTGGCGACCAGATCGCCCTCGGCAATCGCTGCCGAAATCGCGGGGTCCAGCGGGCCAGAGTTACCGATACAGGTGGTGCAGCCGTAGCCAACCAAGTTGAAGCCGACCGCATCGAGGTCTTCTTGCAGGCCCGCAGCGTTGAGATATTCGCTGACGACCTGAGATCCGGGGGCCAGTGAGGTCTTCACCCAAGGCTTTGATTTCAGACCCAAAGCCCGGGCCTTGCGTGCCACAAGGCCCGCGCCGATCATCACATAGGGGTTCGAGGTGTTGGTGCAGGACGTGATCGACGCGATCACCACCGAGCCATCGCGCAAAGAATAGTTTTTGCCCGCAACTTTGGCGAAGGAAAAGCCGCAGTGGCCCGACATTTCCGCCGGGAAATCTGCGCCGCCTTCGGCACTCCACTCGACGGTTTGTGCGGCGCTGGCGACCGGGAGTTTGCGCTCGCAGCGGATGTATTCGCCAAAGGTTTGCGCCGCTTCGGTCAACGGCAGATAATCTTGCGGACGTTTCGGGCCGGAAATTGCTGGAACAATGCTGCCCATGTCGAGATGCAGCGTCGAGGTGTAGATCGGGTTATAGGCGTCATCGCGCCACATGCCGTTGGCTTTGGCGTAAGCTTCGACCAAGGCAATGCGGCCTTCATCGCGCCCGGTGTTGCGCAAATAGCGGATGGTCTCACCGTCAATCGGGAAGAAGCCGCAGGTCGCGCCATATTCCGGCGCCATGTTGGCGATGGTGGCACGGTCGGCCAAAGGCAGGCGGTCAAGACCGTCACCGTAGAATTCGACGAATTTATTGACCACGCCATGCTTGCGCAGCATTTGCACGACCTTCAGCACCAGATCGGTGGCGGTGGTGCCCTCAACCATCTCTCCGGTCAGCTTAAAGCCGACGACTTCGGGGATCAGCATGGAAACCGGTTGGCCAAGCATCGCGGCCTCGGCCTCAATGCCGCCGACGCCCCAGCCCAGAACTGCTAGACCGTTCACCATCGTGGTATGTGAGTCGGTGCCGACCAAAGTATCTGGATAGGCGACCATATTGCCGTCTTGGTCGGTATCGGTCCAAACCGTCTGCGCCAGATATTCAAGGTTCACTTGGTGGCAAATCCCGGTTCCCGGAGGCACGACGCGGAAGTTATTAAATGCGTTCTGGCCCCATTTCAGGAACACATAACGCTCCATATTGCGCTCATATTCGCGGTCGACGTTGGCTTGGAACGCGCGCGGGGTGCCGTATTCGTCAATCATCACCGAATGGTCGATGACCAGATCCACGGGGGCAAGCGGGTTGATGCGTTGCGCATCGCCGCCCAAGCCCTTGATGCCGTCACGCATCGCCGCCAAGTCAACCACCGCGGGAACCCCGGTGAAATCCTGCATCAGCACGCGGGCAGGGCGGTAGGCGATTTCGCGCGGGTTTTTGCCCGCCAGTTTGCCCCAATCCGAGAACGCCTTGATATCGTCAACCGAGACGGTCTTGCCGTCTTCAAAGCGCAACATATTCTCCAGCACCACTTTCAACGCGGCGGGAAGCTTGGAAAATTCGCCCAGACCTGCGGCTTCGGCGGCGGGGATCGAGTAATACGAAACGCTTTGTCCGCCTGCGGTCAAAGTTTTGCGGGTTTTGCTGCTGTCGTGTCCAACGGTGACGGTCATGTGGCCTCCTGCGGTTGACGGATTGCTTTGGCTTTGCCCTAAGGGCGCGCGCGGTGCAAGGGAATCATCTTCTGTCTTGCGATCATTGTATGCAATGGTATGCCGAAAATCCAGCATGGAATTGCGGGGCTGGCTTGGTTTGAACGGCATCCTTGGAACGGTTGTGTGAATATACTGTAATATCGGCTCGCAAAACCTTGATTGGCGGCGGTGCCTTCGCATCATGTAGAACAAAAACCGGGCTCAGAGATCGGAAAATACCATGTCGCACCATATTTTCAGCACAACCGGTATGGGTTTGATCGGCAGCATGATGTTGTGCGCCACGACGGCACTGGCCGAATCTGAGCAGGGGGTTGTGGTGGAACTTTACACCTCGCAAGGCTGCTCGTCTTGCCCGCCCGCGGATGAGTTGATGGCCAAGCTGGCGCAGACGCCGGGGGTGATCGGCCTCGCGCTGCATGTCGATTACTGGGATTACATCGGCTGGACCGACACATTCGGTCAGGCCAGCTTTACGGAGCGGCAAAAAGCCTATGCCCATGCGGCGGGGGAAAAGATGATCTACACACCGCAAATGATCGTGGCGGGGGCTGCGCGGGTGGCGGGCAATCAGCCGCGCGAAGTGGCTGCGGCTTTGGCGGCGATCAAGCCCAGCCCGGTAACACTGACCTTGGCGCGGCAGGGCGGTGATCTGGTGATCAACGCGCAGTCGTCGCAACCCTTGGCCAACCCGGTGATCGTGCAACTGGTGCAATACACCGACCATGCCGAAGTGGCGATTGAGCGCGGGGAAAACTCGGGGCTGAGGGTGGTCTACAACAACATCGTGACCTCGTGGCAGAAGGTGGGCGATTGGTCTGGCGTAACCCCCTTGCAACTGGTGACGGCGGCGGGCAGTGGCCCGGTGGTGGTGATCTTGCAAGCCCGCGCGCCGGATGGCGTTGGTCCGGCGCAGATCGTGGCGGCGGCGCGGTTGAAGTGATCAGCGCCAGCGGCGGTGAATCCAGAACCATTGACCGGGATGAGCTTTAACACGCGCCTCTAGACTGCGGGTCAGGGCGGTGGTCATCTCCAGCGCGGTGGTATGCGGAATCGGGGCTTCCAGATCGACCTCAAAGCTAAGGCCGTCGGGCTGGCGGGTGGCGTAGAACGGGATCAGATCGGCTTTATAGCGTAAGCTGAGTTCAGCCGCTGACAAAGCGGTGCGGGCAGGCTCGCCCAAGAATTTGATCTGATCGCTGCCGGCGCGCTGATCAAACAGCAAGACCAACAGCCCGCCCGCCTTCAGATGCTTGACAAAACCGGTGGTGCCCGCGCGGCCCTGCGGAAAGATCGGGCCGCCGAAGGCCTGCATGGTGCGTACGTAATGTTCGTTGAAATAGCTGTTCGACATCGGGCGATAGAGGCCGCCGATGGTATAGCCTTGGGAGACAAGGCAGGCGCGGGCGGCTTCATAATTGCCGAAATGGCCCGAGACGAGGATCACCGCGCGGTTTTCAGCCCGCGCTTTTGCCAATGCAGCCACACCCAGTCCCTGCGGGATCAGTTGTGATTGCCGGGCGAGAAATCCGGCTGTTGAGTAATTCTCAATCAGCGTTCGTCCTGCATTATCAAGTGCTTCCGATGCAATATTCTTCCGTTGCTTTAAGTCCATATCCGGCCAGATCAGTGCCAGATTGTCCATCGCCCGCTGCCGATAGCCCGCAATGCGCCCCACCGGGCCACGCAAGATCGCGCCCATGAGCGGCACACGCCAGCGATAGGGCAGCGCCAAGCCCAAGCCGATCAGGCCGCGCACCGCAAGGTTTTGCGCGAAGGCAAGGGGCTGGAAAGGGACTTTGGGCATGGATTAACGCTTGATGGTTTCACGGTGCCAGACATAAAGCCCGGACCCTGCGATCACAAGCGCGCCGATGATTGTCCATGTGTCGGGATACTCGCCATAAAATGCAATGCCGAACAGGGTGGCATAGAGGATGCCGAGGTAGGAAAACGGTGCAATCGCCGAGGCTTCGGCCATCGAGAACGCCCGGATCAAGCAAAATTGCGCGGCGGTGCCCAGACAGCCAAGCGCGGCAAAGCGCGGCAGATCGGCCAGTGCAATCGGTTGCCAGACGAAGGCGACGGCAATGCTGGTCGCCACCGCGCCAAACAGTGCTGCGTGCAACATCGAGGTGGCAGGTCCTTCTTTCTGTCCGACCAGCCGGGTCAGCAAAGCCGAGGCGGCGTAGCACACGGCACAGGCCAACGGCAGCAATGCCGCCGGGGTGAATAAACCTGCACCGGGCCGAATGATCATCAGCGCCCCGATCATCGCCACCGCGACCCCGGCGATGCGGCGCGGACCAAGCTTTTCGCCCAAGAACAGCGCCGCCCCCAGCGTGATCAACAACGGGCTCATATCCGCCAGAGCGGTGGCTTCGGCCAGACCGATATAACCAAGACTGAGGAAAAACAGCCCGGTGGTGGCTAACTGGAAGCTAGAGCGCGCCAAATGCAGCCAAGGATAGGGCGTGCGCAAGGTAGGGCCTACGCGTTTGGGGCCAAGGATGACCAGCACCAGCAGCACCTGTCCGATAAACCGCGCCCAGACCACTTGCGCGGTGGGATAGCTGTGCAGCAGGCCCTTGGCGACCGCGTCCATCGTGCTGAACATCGCCACCCCCAGCATCAGCATCAGGATCCCCTTGCGGGTGGCGGCAGCGGTGGGCAGGACTTTGATCGGTGACATGGCGCGACCCTAAGGCGGCGGTTGTGGAGCAGCAAGACCCGGCACGCAGATCGCCTGATTTTTGGGCTATCCTTCGTCTTGGATCAGCACCAATTCCCCTGCAGCTTCCAACTGACGCACGGCGGTGATGATCTGGTTCATCGCGTCTTCTGCATCCTTTTCTTTCACCCTACCGCGCGCGGCCATTTCTTCGCGCAGGCCCTGCGCCATGCGCTGCGACATGTTTGACAGGATGAACTCGGCAGCAGTCTCCAATTCGGGGGTGCCCGTGCTGGCGGCAAGGGCTGTGACCAGTTGCGCCTGATCGACAATGCGGATCAGCTTGGGCACATCGCGCGCCATCACCCGCTGCGGCAGATGCACGAAGGTGAAAATCGCTCTGCGCACCTGCTGGGCAAAGCCAGCATCGGTCTCATCCAGCCCCTTCAGCACATCCTCACGCGTCAGCGCTGGCGAGACATTCAGGATCGCGCCGACCCGTTCAACCGGATTGGCGTGAAAGGCCCGCAGAGGCTGTGATTCCAACTGGCCCGCCAGCGAAATCCCGATGCGGCGCACGGTATCGGGGTCAATATTGCCAGTTTGCGACACCGCATAGGCCACCCGGCGGGCTTTCTCGCCCGGAAGTTTCCCCAGCAATTCCGCAGCCTTGGCGACGGGAAGCTTCGAGAGCATAACCGCCCCCACCTCAATGCTTTCTTCCTCCAGCACCGGAAGCAGGGTTTGAACCGGCATCGCCGTCAACCGCTCCCATGGATCGGATGAGGCATTGCTCGCCGCCATCCGCCGCAACCGACTGGCGGCATTGGCCGAGATATGGCCATCCATCATCGCCAAAGCAGCTTCAATCCCGCCGGGAAACGACAGCCCGACCTGATCCAGCTCACCGATGAAGTCTTCGATAACAGCTGCCAAGGTGCGCCGATCCACGGTGCGCATCAGGCTCATCTGCTCGGCCAAAGCCGCCTGCATCTGATCGGGCAGCTTGGCCAGTGGCAGACTTCCGCCCTCTGCCAGCAAAAACTGTACGATGATCGCCGCTTTTTGGCGTGGGCTAGGCTGGCGCGGCTGGCTGTTGGGGGCCGCCACCGCCCGCTGCACCGGAGTGATCCGCGCCAGAACTGCTGGTTCGCCTGCCATATCTATCCCCGAATCCTTCTCGTTCAGGGATAGAATGACTGCTTCGGGTTAAGGCCATCTTACGAAGATCGCGGACTTTAAGCGCCAAACACACGCTTGAAAATCGTATCAACATGTTTGGTGTGATACCCGATGTCGAATTTTTCCTCGATCTCGGCGGGGCTGAGTGCTGCGGTGACTTCGGGGTCGGCGAGCAATTCAGTCTTGAAATCCGCACCATGCTCCCAAACCTTCATCGCGTTGCGCTGCACCAGACGGTAGCTATCTTCACGCGAAACCCCGGCTTGGGTCAGGGCGAGCAAAACGCGCTGGCTCATCACCAGACCACGGAATTTGTTCATGTTTTTCAGCATGTTTTCTGGGTAGATCACCAGCTTTTCAACCAGCCCGCCAAGGCGGTGCAGAGCGAAATCGAGGGTGATCGTGGTATCGGGGCCAATGGCACGTTCGACCGAGGAATGGCTGATGTCACGCTCATGCCACAGCGCCACATTTTCCATAGCGGGGATCACGGACATCCGTACAAGTCGTGCAAGACCCGTCAGGTTTTCCGACAAAACCGGGTTGCGCTTGTGCGGCATCGCCGATGAGCCCTTTTGGCCGGGCGAGAAAAATTCTTCCGCCTCAAGCACTTCGGTGCGCTGCATGTGGCGGATCTCAATGGCGATGTTTTCGATGCTGGAAGCAATCACCGCCAGCACCGCAAAATACATCGCGTGACGGTCGCGCGGGATAACTTGGGTGCTGATCGGCTCGGGCGTCAGGCCAAGCTGGGCGCAGACGTGTTCTTCCACCGAGGGGTCGATGTTGGCGAAGGTGCCGACAGCGCCGGAAATCGCCCCGGTGGCGATCTCGGCACGGGCGGCCAGCAGGCGGGTGCGGTTGCGGGCCATTTCGGCATAAAAGCGCGCGAAGGTCAGGCCCATCGTGGTGGGTTCGGCGTGGATGCCGTGGCTGCGGCCGATGCGGACGCTATTTTTATGCTCGAAGGCGCGGGCTTTCAAGGCGGCAAGGACGCGATCAAGCCCGACCAACAGCAGGTCGGTGGCGCGGACGAGTTGCAAATTGAACGTGGTATCCAGCACGTCGGACGAGGTCATGCCTTGGTGGACGAAGCGGGCTTCTTCGGCGCCGATATGCTCGGCGAGGTGGGTCAGGAAGGCGATGACGTCGTGTTTGGTGACGGCTTCGATCTCATCAATCCGGGCCACGTCGAAGGTCACATCCTTGGCTTTCCAGACCGCGGCGGCGCTTTCTTTCGGGATTACGCCGATAGCGGCGAGGGCGTCGCAGGCGTGGGCCTCGATTTCAAACCAGATACGGAATTTGGTTTCGGGCGACCAGAGGGCGACCATCTCGGGGCGGGAATAGCGTGGGATCATCGGGGCCTCCGGGCAGCTTTATAAGGGGATGAGGCGCTTTAGACCGGGGAGGTGGAAAGGGCAAGCATAGGGTGCGTGTCCACGCGTGGCGGTGAATCGGCTTTATAAGAAATCAATGGGTTAGCAGGGGAGTGTTCAAGATTTGTTAACCAGGAGTCGCGGTGCCAAGCCGATAGCCAGAGCGCGCCGGTTGTGGCAAACTGTGGCCAGCCTACTTGCCAAAACGGAGGATATCATGGTCGAAACGGTTCAAGGGCGCGAGGTGACGATTGTGTTTGACGGCAAACGCTGCGTGCATTCGCGCAACTGCGTGTTGAGCCATCCCGAGGTGTTTGTGCCGAATGTGCAGGGCGAGTGGATTTATCCCGATGCAGCCTCGGCGGCAGAGGTTATTCGGCTTGGGCAGAATTGCCCTTCGGGGGCGATCCGGGTGCTGCGCAATGACGCGGCGGTGGGGTCTGATGCGCCGCCGGTGGTGAACACGCTGCGGGTGCGCGAAAATGGGCCGTTGGCGTTGGAGGCTTCGATCTTGCTGGGCGGTGTGGCGCAGGAGGGTCCGCGCGCCACCTTGTGCCGCTGTGGCGCTTCGGCCAACAAGCCGTTTTGCGATGGCAGCCATACGGCGGCGGGGTTTACCGCTACCGGAGAGCCTGCGGTGAAGGAATCGGCCGCTTTGGCGCTGCACGATGGGGTTGTGGATGTGCAGCCTTTGCCGAACGGGCCGCTGAAAGTTGTGGGCAATCTGGAGGTGGTGTCGGGCACCGGGCATACGGTGAACCGGGTGACACAGGCGTTTTCGTGCCGCTGCGGCCATTCGGCGAACAAGCCCTATTGCGACGGCAGCCATAAGGCGGCGGGGTTTGTGGCGGAGTAGGTTTTTTCACGCAACGGCGCGGATGGCTGGACCGGCGTAGCCTCCGGCGGGGATATTTTAGACCAATGTGAAATGATTGACGCTCTGCAAATTCACATTGGCTTAAATATCCCCGCCGGAGGCTTCAACTTTGGAGCAATCCGGTCGCCTCAGGCTTTTCCCATCAGCCTGGCATCGAACGGATATTTCGTCAGATTCTCAAATCCCGTCTCGGTGATCAGCACCTGATCTTCCAGCTTAATCGAGAAATCACCGCCTTCGGGGGAAACCAAGGCCTCGACACAGAGCGTCATGCCGGGTTCAAGCGCAACCTCGAACGCGCCGTCCACATGCGCGTCGGGGTAGGGCACGAAGGGCCATTCATCGCAAAGCCCCACACCGTGCATTTTGCAGGAGTATTTTTGGCGCTGGTATTGGTCGCCCAAGGTGTGGCCGCCGTGGGTCAACTCGCGGATGGTGACGCCGGGTTTCAGCATCTGCATATTCTCGTGGATATGGTCCATCGCGTGACCCATCGCCGAGATCATCGCATTGGTCGGGCGTTGATCGCCGACCCACCATGTGCGGGAAATGTCGATGCAGATGCCGTAAGAGCCGATCAGATCGGTGTCAAACGCCACGATTTCATTGTTCGACACGATGCGCGGGCCACATTCTTGGAACCACGGATTGGTGCGGGGGCCCGAGGCGAGCAAGCGCGTTTCGATCCATTCGCCGCCGCGCCGGATATTGCCCTTGTGCAGTTCGGCCCAGATATCATCTTCCGACATATTCCCAAGTAGGACGCCGGTACGGGTGGCGGTTTCCATCTCGGCAATCGCGGATTCGCAGGCGTGATGCGCGCATTTCATAGCTAAGATTTCGTCGGGGCCTTTGATGGCGCGGGTGCGCTCGGTGACTTCCTCGCCCTCCATCACCTCAAACCCGGCGCGTTCTAAGGCGCGCAGGCCGTTGATCATGATTTTATCGACGGCGAGGCGGCGGTTGGTGCCGGCATGGGCGCGCATCACTTCATTGACTTGAGCCGCAAAGCTGGTGGCATCCTCGGCGACTTTATCACCGCAGACGTTGTAGAAGAACGACGCACCAGAGCGGAGTTCTTTCACCAAGGGGTTGAAATTGACCAAGAACGGCGCCTGTTTGTATTCCCAGACCACCATATGGCCGTCGGCGCAGATCAGGCAGGCACGGAACGGGTTGTGGCTGTTCCACAGCTGCATGTTGGTGGTGTCGGTGGCGTAGCGGATGTTCAGCGGGTCAAACATCAGGATGCCGCCGTAGTCGCGGGCGTTCAGGCTGGCGACAAGGCGTTTCCAGCGAAATTCGCGCATGTTTTGCAGGTTCGGCAGCTGCAGCCCTTCCTTGGCCCATTCGCCAAAGGCCAGTTGCGTCGGGCCGATTTCGACCCGGTCATTGTCATTCGGGGTGCCGTCGCCCAAGCGGTCGCCTCGCGCGGGATCGATTTTGCGGCGGGTTTCGGCGTAGGACATCGGGCTCTCCAAAGCGGGATTGGCTTGGGGGAAGGTGGCAGGTGGCGGGGCCTGGGCTTTGCTGGGCGCGACGCGCGTTGTCGCAAATGGCTGGGGCTTGCGTTTATCGGTTGGGCGCGGCTAGGTTTGGCCGATGCCGATCTTGAACGCAAAACTGCCGCTGCACCCTTGGCTTGATCCGCGCACCACGCGGTTGCCGGGGATTCAGCCGATCACGGATGACAGTTGGATTGAGCCGTGCGACGCTTATGCCGCACAAATGGCGGAGCGGGATCGGCTGATATTGAACTGCCCGGAGTTGGTGCATGCTTTGCCCGAGGCGGCTTTGCCTGCGGCACTGGAATTGTATGACCGGGTGGTCGACAAACTGCGCGGCACGGCGGGGTTTGTGGTTGGCGCGGATTCGGTGCTGCGCCCGGATGGGGTGCGGGTGGGGCTGGACCGCGCGGCACCGCTGCTGACCTTGGGGCGGTTGGTGCAAGAGGATCTCTGCCTGATGCAGCGGGTCGGCGAGGAACATGCCCTGACGGCTGCGGTGTTGTGCTTTCCGGCGAGTTGGACGCTGGCGGAAAAGTTGGGGCGCTCGATGTTGGGGATCCATATTCCGGTGGAGAGTTACACCGAAGACTTGGCGCGCCGCGTGCAGCGGTTGTTTGATGCGATCCGACCCGAGCAGCCACTTTGGCGGATGAACTTTCACATCTACGAAAGCCCTGATTTGTTTCACCCCCGGCGGGAGGCTGATCGGCATCCGAAGGCACGCGAGGGGACCTATATGCGGGCAGAGCGACAGTGTTTGCTGCGCTTGCCGCAGACCGAAGCGGTGTTGTTCAGCATCCACACCTATCAGGTGTCACTGCACAGCCTCGCGCCCAGTGACCTTGCGGCCCTGAGCGCCTTGGGGGTGATGCAGCACGCCAACTAAAGCGGTTTGCGTTTTATCTGGCGCAGAAGCATCACAACGCGCGCAGGTCTTGGCGGCATTGTGATTCAAGATAAACGCAAACCGCTCTGGACCTTAGCCCATCAGGGCCGAGATCACCGGGCCTTGGAACAGATGTGAGGCGATCCCCGTCGCAACCAGTGCCGCCGAAGTCAGCCGCATATTCTCGCCGCGCAACACCGAATAGGTCATCATCGCCGCCCCCACTGGCAGCGCCACCATGATCAAAGTGGCGTTCATCGTATGGGCGGCCAAGCGCATTTGCGGTGAAATCAGATGCGGCGGCGGCAGCTCCTCGGTTGGATAAAGCGCCATCCGCAGCCGTGAAAGTTCGGGGTCGCGCGGCAAGGGAATATCCGGGCGGTCGTTGCTGGGCTGGAAGCCGCGCTGATACACCGCGTCAACATTGCCTTCGTCCAGCAGGGTGAAGATCGGATGATCCGAGTCGGCGCGCTGGCTGGATTTCGGCTGCGCATAGGCCAGTGAATCGATCACCTCGGCAGTGACCGGATGATCACATTCATGCCAGAACACCGCATCCGGGTTCAGCCGCGCCTGCACGCGTTCCACCAGCCGAGAGCACAAAGCCTCGTGGCGCACCGCTGGATGCCGCCGTTTCGGTGCCGCGTTCAGCCGGGGTGGCAGATGCGACGGCCCGACCGATAGCGTCAAAGACGCCACCACGCCGGGGCGCGGGTTTTCCGCCGTGGCCAGCACAATCCTTGTGCCCGGCATATCGAAACTTGCCAGATCTTCGCAATCCCATGTCAGCTGGCGATCTTTATCGTGGAACCGCGCCAGCACAGCATCCAGATCAGCCACCAGTCGGGCAAAGTTCAGGTTAGGCGATTGTAGAAACAACAACTCGGCAATCGTACTGAACTGTATGTCGGGATGAACCTTCATCGCGAAACCTCCATCAGTGGTTGCATAGTGTTGCCCGCAGATTGTGCCTGCATCTGGAAGGCATTGCGGCGTTTACAAGTTATTAACCGGAAGTTGAGTGCTGTTTCCGCCTTAATTGCTATTCTTACTTTCGGGGCAGGATTGTCCTCGCTTGTACCCGAAACGCGAAAGGCCGCCCAAGGGGGCGGCCTTTGCGTGCTCTAACCCTTTGGGTTTAGCAGGAGTAATACATCTGATACTCGATCGGGTGCGGCGTGTGTTCGTAGGCGTAAACCTCTTCCCACTTCAGCGCCATATAGGATTCCAGCATCGGACGGGTGAACACGTCGCCCGACAGCAGGAAATCCATGTCTTTGTCGAGTGCTTCCAGAGCCTCACGCAAGGATCCGCAAACGGTCGGGATCACGGCGAGTTCTTCGGGCGGCAGATCATAAAGATCTTTGTCCGAAGCGGGGCCCGGGTCGATTTTGTTGCGGATGCCGTCAAGGCCAGCCATCAGCAGGCCCGCGAAGGCCAGATAGGGGTTCGCCGCCGGATCGGGGAAGCGGGCTTCGACACGTTTGGCTTTCGGCGATTCGGTCCACGGAATACGGACCGCACCCGAGCGGTTGCGGGCGGAATAGGCCAGCAGAACCGGGGCTTCAAAGCCGGGGATCAGGCGTTTGTAGCTGTTGGTCGATGGGTTGGTCAGCGCGTTCAGGGCTTTGGCATGTTTGATGATGCCACCGATGAACCACAAAGCCTCTTGGCTGAGGTCCGCGTATTTGTCGCCTGCGAACAGCGGTTTGCCATCCTTCCAGATCGACATGTTGACGTGCATCCCCGAGCCGTTATCGCCCTTCATAGGTTTCGGCATAAAGGTGACGGTCTTGCCATAAGCGTGCGCCACGTTGTGGATCACATACTTATATTTCTGGATGTTGTCAGCTTGCTCGACCAGACCACCGAAGATCATCCCGAGTTCGTGCTGACAGGTGGCAACCTCGTGGTGGTGCTTGTCAACGCGGATGCCGATGCGCTTCATCGTCGACAGCATCTCGCCGCGCAGGTCTTGCGCTTCGTCCACTGGGTTGACCGGGAAATAGCCGCCCTTGTGGCCCGCACGGTGGCCGTAGTTGCCGCCTTCGGTCACGGTGTCGGTGTTCCAAGCCGCAGCCTCGGCGTCGATTTCGTAGGAAACCTTGCGCGGGGTCACCGAGTAACGCACGTCATCGAAGATGAAGAATTCAGCTTCGGGACCGAAATAGGCGGTCTCGCCGATGCCGGACGACTTCATGAAAGCTTCGGCTTTCTTTGCGATCTGGCGCGGGCAACGATCATAGGCCTCGTTGGTGTCGGGTTCCACCACATCGCAATGGATGCACAGGGTCTTTTCGGCATAGAACGGGTCGATATAGATCGAGGTCGCATCCGGCATCAGTTTCATGTCGGATTGATCAATCGACTTCCAGCCCGCAATCGACGAGCCGTCGAACATGAAGCCTTCTTCAAAGAAGTCTTCGTCGACAAGGTCGGTGACCAAGGTGACGTGCTGAAGTTTGCCTTTGGGATCGGTGAAGCGGATATCGAGATACTCGATTTCCTCGTCCTTGATCAGTTTCAGAGCTTTCGCAACTGCGCTCATCATGCTGCCTTTCGGTGTTTCGGGTTGAAAGTGGCGGCAAGGGTTGGCCTGCCGGGTTTTGGTTGTTCAGATCGCGCCGGGGTTAAATGGCGTCGTCGCCAGTTTCGCCAGTGCGGATGCGGATCGCCTGCTCGACAGGGCTTACGAAAATCTTGCCATCGCCGATCTTGTCGGTGCGGGCCGCGGCAATGATCGCGGCAATCGCGACATCGACCATATCATCGGTCAGCACGACTTCGATTTTCACTTTCGGCAGGAAATCGACGACATATTCTGCGCCGCGATAGAGTTCGGTGTGGCCCTTCTGACGGCCAAAGCCTTTGACTTCGGTGACAGACAAGCCCTGAATACCGGCTTCCTGAAGGGCTTCCTTCACCTCGTCCAGCTTGAACGGTTTGATGATTGCCTCGATTTTCTTCATCGCCTGCTCCCCAAGTCTTTTTACACGCAAATCATGGTCTATGCGGTAGTGATCACTTCCCTGCGGGGGCTTCAATTCTGTAGGAATGGGCGAAGGTGGGTTGCGGTTGGAAAAACGTGATGATGATTAAAATATAGGCGATATGCGCGATGTATGGGCGGTTTGCGAACATAAGGGCTGAAATATGAGCGAAGTGCTGACGGCGGCGCAGATGAAGGCGATTGAGGCGGCGGCGATAGCTTCGGGGGCGGTGACCGGGCTGGAGCTGATGGAGCGCGCCGGGGCAGGGGTTGTCGCCGCAGTGCTGGAGGAATGGCCGGAGCTGGCGCTGAGCTCGCAGCGGGCGGTGGTGCTGTGCGGGCCGGGGAATAATGGCGGCGATGGGTTTGTAGTGGCGCGGCTGTTGGCGGGGCGCGGGTGGGATGTGGAGGTGTATCTGTATGGTGATGCGGGCAAGCTGCCGCCGGATGCGCGGGTGAATTATGAGCGGTGGCGGGAGGTGGGGGAGGTGAAGCCGATGGGTTACTCATACGGCTCTTGCGATCTCGTTGTCGACGCAATTTTCGGCATTGGGATATCGAGACCGATTGATGACCCCATACTTTGGGAGATTCTCTGGGAAGTGGACGACGCTTGTGACGTGTGGGATGGACACGATCTATATGTGTTCCCGGATGCCAGTTCAGCTCAACATGGCAGGGCGCCGAGGACGGTCGCAGTAGATATACCGTCTGGGCTGCATTCAGATACGGGGGAGGTTGTTGGTAGCTGGCCGGACCACGGCCGTCGTGCGCCACGAGTCATGCTGACTGTCACGTTTCAAGCTGAGAAACTCGGACACCTACTTGGCGAGGGTGAGTTGCTGTGTGGGAAGGTGGTTGTCGTTGACCTTGGGATCGAACAGCCAGCGCTCACGTCGAGTGTCCGGTTGACGATCACCCCTAGAAACGGGGATTTAGTAAAATGGGGAGGCCAGCACCACAAATTCTCCCACGGCCACGCCCTGATCGTCTCGGGCGATCACGGTCATGCCGGGGCGGCGCGGATGGCGGCGCGGGCGACTTTGCGGATAGGGGCGGGGCTGGTGACTTTGGCCTCGCCGCTGGGGGCGATGGCCGAGAATGCGGCGCGGCTCGATGCGGTGATGTTGAAGCCGGTGGCAGATGCGGCGGGGTTGGCTGAGGTTTTGGCGGATGCGCGAATCAATGCGATGTGTCTGGGGCCGGGGATGGGGCTGGACGCGCGGGCGGCGGAGGTGGTGCGGGTTGCGCTGGAAACCTCGAGGCTCCGTCTCAAGGCCGGAGCTACGCAGGGATTGCGGTTGGTGCTGGACGCCGACGCGCTGACCTTGATCTCGCGGTATGCGGGGTTGTTTGGACTGTTGCATGAGGGCTGCGTGCTGACGCCTCATGCCGGCGAGTTTGCGCGGTTGTTCCCGGATATTGCCGAGAAGCTGGCGGCTTCGGCGGTGACGGGTCCGGCCTATTCCAAGGTAGATGCCACACGAGATGCTGCGGAGCGGGCGGGCTGTGTGGTGCTCTATAAGGGGGCGGATACGGTGATTGCCGCACCGGATGGTCGCTGTTCGATCAATGCGGCGGTGTATGAGCGCTCGGCACCTTGGCTTGCCACCGCAGGATCAGGCGATGTGCTGGCAGGGTTTATCACCGGGCTTCTGGCCCGGGGATTTCAACCGATGCAGGCGGCGGAGACGGCGGCTTGGCTGCATGTCGAATGTGCGCGCAGCTTTGGGCCGGGGTTGATTGCCGAGGATCTCCCCGAGGAATTGCCGAAGGTGTTTCGGGCTTTGGGGGTTTAGAGCGCCGCTGGCGGCAAGGCGATTTTCGCGCGAAAATCGTGTACGGAATTCGCGCGAATTCCGCTTAGGCGGCGACGGGCGCGCTGGTGCAGACGAGTTCCAGATCGCCCGCATAGATCACCACTTCTTCTTCAAAGCGCAGGGTGTAGAGGCGCAACTCGGGCAGCACCTCGGCCCGGATATACGCGCCATCTACAAGCCGCGCCGCAGGGATCAGCGCAACCTTGTCCCCCGTCAGGGCCTTCGCGCGCCAGTCGCGGATCAGGATGGGCTGATCTGGGGTGACGATCATATCGTCGGCGGGGCGATCCTTGCCCAGTACGCCTGCAGAGATTCGGATCATGCGGGCGTTTTGTACGACGCTCACCTCAATCGCCACCAGCTTGCGCGCTCCGGTGCGGGTGATCACCCGGTCGCCGGGGTGCAGGTACTCAACCGGCATCATGCCATCAAGACTGAGCACCGGAGTACCGATGGCCAGACCATGATCAAGCCCGGTGTTGGACTTGGCGGCGGTCACTTTGGCGTGGATGGTCATCGGCAATCCTCCGGCGCAGCAGCGCGTGGGGCAAACTTACCGCCAAATGGGGCGAGATTGCGGTCACGCCCTGACTTTTCGGGGAATTTCATCCCAAAAGAGTCTTTCACTTTTCCTCTCGCTTCCCTCGCGCGGCTTTGTTAGAAGGGCGCGGATTTCAGGGCGCACTTTCGGCCTTCGGGCAGGAATTTGCGCTTTGTTGACATATGCGGGTATGGCGAAATTGGCAGACGCACCAGATTTAGGTTCTGGCGCCGCAAGGCGTGGGGGTTCAAGTCCCTCTACCCGCACCAAAGGTTGATGAGAAGGACGGACACATGCAGGTCACCGAAACCCTGAAAGACGGCTTGAAGCGCGCCTACACCATCACGGTGTCCGCCGCCGAGCTGGAAGCCAAAGTTCAGGAAAAATTGCTCGAGGCGCAGCCCGAGGTCGAAATCAAGGGTTTCCGCAAGGGCAAAGTGCCGTTGGCGATTCTGAAAAAGCAATTCGGTCAGCGCCTGATGGGCGACGCCATGCAGGACGCCATTGATGGCGCGATGAAAGAGCATTTTGAGAAAACCGGCGACCGCCCGGCCTTGCAGCCCGACGTGAAAATGGTCGGTGGCGAGACTTGGAAAGAAGGCCAGGATGTTGTGGTCGAGATGGCCTATGAAGCCCTGCCGCCGATCCCGGAGCTTGATGCCTCCAAAATCGCTTTGGACCGTTTGTCGGTGAAAGCCGATGAGGCTTCGGTCGAAGAAGCTTTGAAAAACCTCGCGGCCACCGCGCAGAACTTTGAAGACAAGCCGAAGGCCAAAAAGGCCAAATCGGGCGATCAGGTTGTGATCGACTTCAAAGGTTCGGTCGATGGTGTGGCGTTCGAAGGCGGCGCTGGCGAAGATTACCCGCTGGTTCTGGGCTCGAACTCGTTCATTCCGGGCTTTGAAGACCAGTTGCTGGGCACCAAGGCTGGCGAAGATGTCACCGTCACCGTGACCTTCCCCGCAGAATATGGCGCGGCACATGTGGCTGGCAAAGAAGCGGTGTTTGCTTGCACCGTGAAAGTCGTGCGCGAAGCCAAAGCGGCGGAACTCGACGACGAATTGGCGAAGAAATTCGGCGCTGAAGATCTGGCTGCCCTGAAGGGGCAGATTTCCGAGCGTCTGGAAGCCGAATACAAAGGGGCTGCCCGCGCTGTGCTGAAGCGTTCGCTGCTCGACCAACTCGACGGTCTGGTGAAGTTCGACCTGCCGCCTGCGCTGGTCGATGCCGAAGCCAATCAGATTGCGCACCAGCTGTGGCATGAAGAAAACCCCGACGTGCATGATCACAACCACGGCTCGGTTGAGACCACGGATGAGCATAAGAAACTGGCCGAGCGTCGCGTGCGTCTGGGTCTGGTGCTGGCTGAAATCGGCCGTAAAGCCGAAGTCACCGTGTCGGATGCTGAAATGACCCAAGCGGTGCTGGCGCAGGCGCGTCAGTATCCGGGCCAAGAGCGGCAGTATTTCGAGTTCGTGCAAAAGAACCCGAACATGCAGCAGCAACTGCGCGCGCCGATCTTTGAAGACAAGGTTGTCGATCACATCGTGGCTGGTGCTAAAGTGACCGAGAAAGAAGTTTCCAAAGAAGAGCTGCAAAAGTTCATCGAAGCTTTGGACGAGATGTAATCTTAGACTTCTGCTAAGCATACGGGGCCGCCTCTTTGGGGCGGCCCTTTTCTTTCTGAACCGGAGGCTATGATGCCCGAATTCTTGCCCGATCTGCCCGTTGAAGGGATTCTAGAGTGCCTCAAACGTTCACCGGGGCATGAGGTCAATACGGGCAAGATGGATGGCCCGGAATCCTCTAGCGCTTTGACTGCCAACGCGTTTGGCTGGTTTTTGAACCGCGCGCAGGATCTGCCACCTTTGCCGGGGGTGCCAGCGGGGCAGGTGGCGTCGGTGACGCTAGAGGCCGAGATGCGGTTTCCGTGGACGGGCGGGCGGCATCCGTGGCTGGATGTCGCGATTGAAACCCACACCACGCTGATCGGCATCGAAGCGCGGCGGTATGAGCCGTTTCGCCCGATGAAGGCCAATGGCTTTGCCGAGATTTTTGATCGCCCAGTCTGGGGTGAAAAGCTGCCGCGCTTCACCAAGCTGCGCGATGATATGGTGGCGGGTGAGGCCGGGTTTCAGACCCTGGACGCCGTGCAATTGATCAAATCCGCCTATGCCATTCTGACGCGGGCCGAGAAGCGGGCGGTTGGCGGCGTGTTGGTGTATCTCTATGCTGAACCTGCGAATTGGGCATCGGGCAAACCCGTTGACCCCAAACGCATCGCATTGCACCGCCGCGAGGTGGCGCAGTTTGCCAAGCTGGTGACGGGCGACACCGTCAGCTTCGTGCCGATGCGGTGGGAGGATTTGTTGGATCAGTGGGGCAAGTCGGCTAAACTTGCGGGGCATGTGGGCAGGCTACACGACCGCTTCGGCGCTTTGGGGTGATCTGCGGCGTTCTTGCAGCAGCACGGACAGCCCAGCCCCTGCGATGATGCCGATGCCAAGCCAGCCTTGCGCATCCGGCCAGTCGCGCCAGAACAGCCAGCCCCACAGCACTGACCAGATCAGGCCAAGATACTCGAACGGTGCGACGGTGGAGGCTGCCGCGATGCGGTAGGCTTGCGTCAGCAGCCATAGGCCCATTGCGGCGACGACTCCGCAGGTCATCATCAGGGCGAGGTCTGGCGCAGTGGGGGTGATCCAGCCACGGGTGAGGAAGGCGAGGCTGGGGTGGCTGGTGACGGTGTGACTGCCATCGCGATAATACAGCGCCATCAGACCCGCGCAGCTTAAGAACACCGCATTGCCCCAGAACGCCAGTGCTGCTGCGGTCTGGGTGTCGCCCATCTTGCGGGCGGCGATCATCGAGATGCCATAGGTCAGGCCTGACAGGATTGGCAGCAAGGCCGCCCAGTCAAACAAATCCGATCCGGGGCGCACCATGATGATCACGCCGAGAAATCCGGTGAGAACGGCGGCCCAGGCGGCGGCGCTGACTTTTTCGGACAGGAACAGCACGGACAGCACGGTGATGAACAGCGGGCCGGAGTAGTAGAGTGCGACAGTTGTGGGCAAGGGCAGGCCAGCGAGGGCGATGTAAAAGCTGAAGTATGCGATAAACATCACCAGCCCGCGCAGGATCATCTTTGGCGCGCCCGGCGTGAACAGGGTGCGGATGCCGCCATCAAAATGCGCGAAAGCCAGAAGGAACGGGATGGAGGTGAAGCCCCGGATCAGCATCGCCTGATACAAAGGATAGCCGCCGGAGATCAGCTTCAGAATCAGGTCCTGCACCGAAAACACCGAGATACCGGCGATCAGGTAGATGATACCGAGAGAGGTGGTTTTGCGGGTCATTTTTGCAAGCTAGGGCGGGCGCAGGGCTTCGGCTGTTCGATTTGCGACATGGTTTGATCAAAAGCGGTGAGCGGTTGATCGGCGAGGGCGATCAGATCGCGGCGCAGGTGCTGCCGTCTTCGCCAGCACCCGATGATCGGCAGCAGGGTTGCGATCTCGCGCGGGTTTTGCCCGACCGGGCTTGCTGCAATCCAGCCTTAGAACAGGATGATATCCGAAGCGACCATGCTGACGTTGCCGGTAAATCGCATCAGCAGATAGGCCCCGTTGCCGGTATCCGACCACAACAGATCGCTGGTGTCGGTGTTGCTGTCGTATTGCAGCACGAACACCCCCGGTGTGCTGGTGCTGCCGCCGATCTGCAAATCGCCAGGGTCGAGCGGGCCAAGGTCGGGCGCGTAAATGCCGATGCCCGCGCCGGCGTAGCGGATATGATCCTCGCCGCTGGTGAAATCGGTGATGGTGTCGAGACTGTCCTCGGTCAGGCCGAACACGAACACATCCGCGCCAGCACCCCCCGTGCGGAGATCCTGGCCTTTGCCGCCGTTGATCACATCATTGCCGTCGCCGCCAGCCAGCGTGTCATGCCCCGCACCGCCATAAAGCGTGTCATTGCCGCCGCCACCATACAGCACATCATCGCCGGTGAGGCCCATCAGCAGATCTTGACCACCCATGCCAAAGCCAGTGTCATTGCCGCCACCGCCGCGGAAGGTATCATCGCCCGCGCCAAGGCTGGCGATGTCGGCCAGCGACCCGCCACGCGCCTCATAGCGTTCAAAGCCGGTGATCACCGACAGGCTGCCGTCATCAACCCGGCCATTCGCGCCATCAACAATGAAATACAGCGGCGAGTTATCGCTTTGCGCCAACAGCACATCAGCGCCGCCGCCGCCGTTCAGCGTGTTGGCAACGCCGGTGATGATATAGGCAACGGTATCATCACCCGACAGCGCGTTGACCCGGTTGGCACCGCCCGAGACATGCAGCACATCATCGCGCGCGCCGCCAATCACCGTGTCATCGCCGTAGCCTGCCAGCAGAAACAACTGCTCCATCCCGACAAAATTCAAATGCGAGCCATCGGTGGCCGAGGCAAAACCAGTGCGGAAGTCCACCGAAACCGC
This sequence comes from Cypionkella sp. PAMC25878, assembly GCF_058135695.1. Classification (NCBI taxonomy): domain Bacteria; kingdom Pseudomonadati; phylum Pseudomonadota; class Alphaproteobacteria; order Rhodobacterales; family Paracoccaceae; genus Cypionkella; species Cypionkella sp. PAMC25878. The sequence continues at coordinate 3,056,121 of NZ_CM176871.1, forward strand.
GTCATCGGTGAAGACCGAGGGCCAAGATAGCAACAAGGTGTCGATGCCCGCGCCGCCAAAAACCGCTGCGTTCTGGGTCTGGGTGACGGTGATCGTATCATCGCCCGCGCCGCCGTAAGCCGTGCCCGCGCTGCCATAGACCAGATCGCCCAGCACGATCAGATCATTGCCGTTGCCACCATAAAGCACATCATTGCCGCCGTCGTTGACCAGCGCATCATCGCCAGCACCGCCATAAGCGGTGTCATCGCCCGAGCCGGTCTCAATGGCATCGTCACCCAGCCCACCATAGATTATGTCGTCGTTTTGCATCGCATAAATGATGTCATTGCCTGCAAGACCATACAGCGTGTCATTTCCCGCGCCGCCGTAGATCAAGTCGTCGCCTGTGGTGGCCATACTGAAATCTCCTGAAAAATGCGTGTATTGGGCAGGAATTATGGTCTGCTGCCGGATCAATGGGCCGATATTCGCCCGATCTCGGTGGCTCTGCCGATCATCACGGCCTTAAATTGAGGCTAAATCTGAAAATCGGTCAAGAAAAAACCGCGCCGGAGGCTCCGACGCGGTTTCTAAAGTTTTGCAGGCTATGCCCAAACCAGCTTAGTCGCGGGTCAGGTCTTCGCCGTCTTGGGCAGCGCCCATTTCCGAGAACAGGTTGGCGATTTCGAAATCGGCTTCGGCTTCTGCCTCGGCTGCGAGTTCTTGGATCGACTTGCCCGAAGCTTGCAGGGCCGCTTCTTCAACCGAACGTGCGACGTTCAGGCTGAATTTCACGGTCACTTCCGGGTGCAGGATCACCGAAACGGTGTGCACGCCAAGCTCTTTGATCGGACGATCCAGCACGATTTGGCCACGGTTGACGGTGAAACCGTCAGCAATAGCCGCATCGGCTGCGTCACGGGTGGTGACGGAGCCGTAGAGAGCGCCCGAATCGGAAGCTGAACGGATGATCACGAAGGTCTGGCCATCCAGCTTTTCGCCGACAGCTTCGGCTTCTTTGCGGGTTTCCAGGTTGGTGAGTTCCAGCTGAGCTTTCTTCACTTCAAACTGGGCAATGTTGCCGTTGTTTGCGCGAAGTGCTTTGCCTTGCGGCAGCAGGAAGTTGCGGGCGTAGCCGTCCTTGACGTTGACGACTTCGCCCATTTGGCCAAGCTTGGCCACACGTTGAAGCAGGATCACTTGCATATCTGGTGCTCCTTATTTCACGGCATAGGGCAGCAGGGCGAGGAAGCGGGCGCGCTTGATGGCCTGAGCCAGTTCGCGTTGCTTCTTAGCCGAGACTGCGGTGATACGGGACGGCACGATCTTGCCACGCTCGGATACATAGCGTTGCAGCAGGCGCGTGTCTTTGTAGTCGATTGCCGGTGCATTGTCGCCCGAGAACGGGCAGACCTTGCGGCGGCGGAAAAACGGTTTGTTCGCCATGGTTTAGGCTCCTTTCCTGAGGCTGGGGATCAACGACGCGGGCCGCCGAACGACGGACGCTCGCCACGGTCACCACCGCGGTCGGGACGGTCGCCGAAGGACGGACGCTCACGACGCTCGCCGCCAAAACCACCCTCGGGGCGATCTCCGCGCTCGCGCTCGTCACGCTTTTGCATCTGAACCGACGGGCCGTCTGCATGGACGTCAACCTTGATGGTCAACACGCGCATGACGTCATCGTGCAGGCGCATCAGGCGTTCCATTTCCAGAACTGCCGAAGCGGGTGCATCGGTTTTCAGCAAGGCGTAATGGCCCTTGCGGTTTTTGTTGATCTTGTAGGCCATCGTCTTGACGCCCCAGTATTCATGCTCGACAACTTTACCGCCGTTGTCGGCCAGAACCGTGGAGAAGTGCTCGATGAGGCTTTCAGCCTGCGCGTTGGAAAGATCCTGACGCGCGATCATAACATGCTCGTAAAGCGGCATGTGTGCTCCGATCTGTCTATGTGGCGCATTTCATAGGACGGGCAAACACTTTCCGCGGCCCGTCCACGAGAGCCTGCGCCGTTACGTGGAAATGCGGAAAGATTGGGGGCTTATAGAGCAAACGAGTGGGGATGCAAGCGCAGCAAGCGGCCTCGGGCGGATTTAGCGCGCGGATTGCGGCAGCCCAAAGATGCGGTCGAAGCTGTAGGTGAAAACGTAGGTATATATGATGAACAAAAGGATCAACCCGGCCTCATATTGCAGCGCCGTCCACAGATCGACCTGAAGCCACCACGCCATGAGCGGAAGCACAAGGATGACGAGGCCGCCCTCAAACAGCAGTGCATGGACCGAACGCCGGGCAAGGCTGCGCCCCTTGGTCGTCTGCCGCGCCTCCCATGCCTCAAACAGCGCGTTGAAGCCCATGCTCCAGCCCATCGCGATGGTGGCGGTGATGGCAGAGAGGATGAGCGATTGGGTGGCGTTTGCCTCTGACATCGCCAAGAGGCCTAGGGTCGCCACCGCGACTCCAAGCGTCTCAAAGCTGACGGCGTAGAGGATTTTGCGCAGGGTTGGGGTCATGGCCCCTGTGTGGAATCCGCGCGCGGGCAAGTCAAGATCGGGCAAGACGTTGCACGAAGGACTTTCGCAGGGTAAGCCAAAGGGAAGAAAAGGGAGGGCCAGATGAGCCGCGCATTCGTATTTCCGGGGCAGGGTGCCCAGACCATCGGCATGGGCCGGGCTTTGGCCGAGGCCTATCCCGCCGCTAAAGCCGTGTTTGATGAGGTTGATGAGGCTTTGGGCGAAAAGCTGTCCAGACTGATCTGGGAAGGCACGATTGAAGACCTGACGCTGACGAAAAATGCTCAGCCTGCGCTGATGGCAACCTCTATCGCTGCGCTGCGGGCACTGGAAAGCGAAGGCATCGGGATTGAGTCGGCCTCGTTCGTGGCCGGGCATAGCTTGGGTGAATATTCTGCACTCTGTGCGGTGGGCTCGCTGGAACTGTCCGATACCGCGCGGCTGTTGCGGATACGCGGGCAGGCGATGCAAGAGGCGGTTCCTGTGGGTGTGGGCGCTATGGCAGCACTCTTGGGCCTCGATTTCGCCGCCGCGACGGAAGTGGCCGCCGAAGCTGCACAAGGCGAGGTCTGCCAAGCCGCCAATGACAATGACCCGGCGCAAGTCGTGGTTTCAGGCCACCGCGGCGCCGTCGAGCGGGCATTGGAGATCGCCAAGGCCAAAGGTGCGAAGCGCGCCCTGCTGCTGCCCGTTTCTGCCCCGTTCCACTGTGCCCTGATGCAACCCGCCGCTGCCGTGATGAACGAAGCCCTCGCAGGCGTGGTGATCTCGGCGCCGAAACTCCCCGTCGTGGTCAACGTCCGCGCCGAAGCCGTGACTGAGCCAGACCGCATCCGGGCTTTGTTGGTCGCACAGGTCACAGGCTCGGTGCGCTGGCGCGAATCTGTGCTGTGGATGGAAGGCGCAGGCGTCACCGAGTTCTGGGAGATCGGCGCAGGCAAGGCTTTGTCCGGCATGATCAAACGCACGGCATCCGGGGCCATGACGCGGACGGTTGGAACGCCAGAAGATGTGCTGGCGGCCAAGGGCTGAGCCAGACGATTTTTGAGAAAAATCGTGGCCCGGCTTTCAGGCGGCGGCGATTTGGATAAACGGCGATGCCGAAGCAGGTTTCGCCTCTGAAAGGACAGAACATGTTTGATCTGACAGGAAAATGCGCGCTGGTGACCGGCGCTTCGGGCGGGATCGGCGGCGAAATCGCCCGCAGTCTCTATGCGGCGGGGGCAACCGTGGGCCTATCCGGCACAAGGCTGGAACCGTTGCAGGCGCTGGCGGCCGAGCTCGGCGAGCGGGCGCATGTGCTGCCCTGCAACCTCTCCGACCTTGCGGCGGTGGACGCGTTGATCAAGCAGGCGACAACGGCGATGGGCAGCGTTGATATTCTGGTCAACAATGCCGGGATCACCCGCGACAATCTGTTCATGCGGATGTCGGATGAGGAATGGCAATCGGTGATCGACGTCAACCTCACCGCGACGTTCCGGCTGATGCGCGGCGCGCTGCGCGGCATGATGAAGGGGCGCTGGGGCCGCATCATCAACATCACTTCGGTGGTGGGCCATTCCGGCAATCCGGGGCAGGCGAATTATGCCGCTGCCAAAGCTGGCACTCTGGCGATGTCGAAGTCGCTCGCCCAAGAGGTTGCCAGCCGCAACATCACGGTGAACTGCGTGGCCCCCGGCCTGATCGAGACGCCGATGACCGAAAAGCTGAACGATGAACAGCGCGCAAAGATTCTGGTCGGTGTCCCCGCAGGCCGGATGGGCAAACCGCAGGAAGTCGCCGCAGGTGTGCTCTATTTGGCATCACAAGAGGCCGCCTATATCACCGGAACAACACTGCATATCAACGGCGGCGGTGATATGTCATAAGGCCGCTAGAAGCGGTTTGAAACCGTTTGCCTAATGCGCGCGCCCTTGCTATAGGCGCGCAAGAATACGCCAGAGGCCATCGCTTTTGGTGCCTGCCGATGCAGGAAAGAGCGCCCGCAAGGGCAGGCAAAAGACCGGGGGCGACCCCTAAACGATATGAGGAAAGAACATGAGCGACATCGCTGATCGTGTGAAGAAGATCGTCGTCGAGCATTTGGGCGTCGAAGCAGAAAAAGTGACCGAGACTGCCTCGTTCATTGATGATCTGGGCGCTGACAGCCTCGACACCGTCGAGCTGGTTATGGCCTTCGAAGAAGAATTCGGCATCGAGATCCCGGATGATGCGGCTGAAACCATTCAGACCTTCGGCGACGCGGTGAAGTTCATCTCCTCCGCTGCCTGATCGCATTTGCAGATCAAACGGAAAGGCACCCTGCGGGGTGCTTTTTTGTTTTTCGTGGTAAGGGGGGATCTTAGGACGGGGCGGTCTCGGGTGGCATCGAGCCACCCTCACCCGGCTGGCGCGGTTGATTTTTGACGGGACAGCGGAACGGACATGACGAAGCCTCCGGCGGGAGTATTTTAAAAAGAGCAACGCCTAAGATCGCCTTATCTATGACAGGCCATCAAAACACTCCGGTTCTTTGCAGTTGCTCTTTTTAAAATACTCCCGCCGGAGGCTCCCTCGTTGATACTCAAAGCAACAGCTTAGAACCAGACAGCGGCAGCAGCGGTCGCGTGGTGGCTCGATGCCACCCGAGACCGCCGCTGGTTCTAGGTCACTCCGCTGCCAGCCCCGGCATGCGTTGCAGTAGTTTATCGTTTTGCTCTGCCTCCAGCGCGGCGATCCGGGCTTCCAGCACTTCTGGCGAGGCAGGTTCAAATTCCACCTCTTTCGGTCCGATGATGCCCCGGAACAGCCGCGCGATCAGGCGGGAAAGGTCGTCCATGATCAGATAGAACGACGGCACCACCACGAGGCTGAGCACGGTGGAGACGATAATCCCGCCGATTACCGCCGTGGCCATTGGCGCGCGGAACGCGCCGCCTTCACCCACACCCAACGCCGAGGGCAGCATCCCCGCCGACATCGCAATCGAGGTCATCACGATCGGCTGCGCGCGTTTGTGCCCGGCCTCGATGATCGCTTCCAGACGCCCCATGCCGTGTCGGCGCATCTCGATCACAAAATCCACCAGCAGGATGGCGTTTTTGGTGACGATCCCCATCAGCATCAATATCCCGATTAGCACCGGCATCGACAAAGCCGAATTGGTCAGGATCAGCGCTGCCGCCACGCCGCCAATCGCCAAGGGCAACGACAGCAGGATGGTGAACGGCTGGATCACTGATTTGAACAGCAGGATCAGCACGGTCAGTACCAGCATGAGGCCCATCAGCATCGCCTTGCCAAAACTTGCGAACAGTTCGGTCTGCACCTCGGCATCGGCGGATTCTTTCACCACCACGCCAGCAGGCAGTTTGGTGGCCTTGACGATCTCGGCCAGACGCGTGCTGGCGGTGCCGAGCGCGACACCTACGGGCAGCGATGCCCCAATCGTCGCTTGCCGCTGGCGATTCAGCCGTTTCACCACCGAAGGGCCTTCGCCGATCACGATATCAGCCACCGCAGACAGCGGCACGGTGGCCCCGGTGTTGGTGGTCAATTTGGTGGCCGCGATGCGGTTCATATCTTCGCGTGAGGCATTGGCCAGTTGCACCCGGATCGGGATCAGGCGGTTGTCGATGGCGAGGTTGGCCAGCGACACATCGAGATCGCCAATCGTTGCCACCCGCACTGTGGTCGCGATGTCCTGAGTGGTGATGCCCAGACGCGCGGCTTCTTCGGCACGCGGGGTGATTTGCACCTCGGGGCGCGGCAATGCCCCTTCGGAACTGACCTCGGCGAGCAAAGGCTCGGCCCGCAGCGCGGATTCCAGCGCCGAGGTGGCGGTGTTCAGATCGGCCTCGGAGCTTGCCAGAATCGAATAGGCAATGTCGCGCTCGCCGCGGTCATTCAGTTTGAAGGCGCGGATGTCGGGCACCGTCGCGAGGCTGTCGAAAATCTCGGCCTCAATAACGTTTTGCGGCACGGTGCGGCCGTGGTTTTCCACTTCGGGCACCAGCATCCCCAAAATGGGGATCCGCCGTCCGAGTTGCGACAGTTTCAGCAGCAGGCTTTGATCGAGTTTCACCAAAGTCACCGTCACCGAGGCGCGGCGCACATCGAGATCGCCCTTTGGCGAGGCACCCCCGATGACAAACACGTTCTCGACCCATGGCACATTCTTAATGTGGTCGCGGATTTCGGCGGTGGTTTTGTCGGTTTCCGCCAAGGTCGAGCCCGGCGGCAGTTCAACTGAGATCGAAATTCGGCTGACATCCTCTGGCGGTAGGAACGAGCCCGGCACTTGCACCATGAAATAGATCGATACGATCAGCACGCCAATCGCCGTCATCAGGGTGAAGTAATAGGCTGGGAAGCGGCGGAATTTGCCGGATTTTCTTTTCGGCAGGAACGGCAGCGGCAGGCCGCCTTGGGTGGTAGATGTCACCAGCCGCAGATAGTTGCGCATGAACCAGCCATCTTGCGCGCCTTCGTGGTGGCCGACATTGGCATCCTTGGCGCTCATCAGGTAAGCCGCCATCATCGGGGTGATCAGACGGGCGACCAGCAACGAGAACGCCACGGCAATCGCCACCGTCAGGCCGAATTGTCGGAAATACTGCCCCGGTATGCCGCCCATGAACGACACTGGCATGAATACCGCGATGATCGTCGCGGTGGTCGCCATCACGGCGAGGCCAATCTCATCGGCGGCTTCAATCGCGGCGCGGTAGGGGGATTTGCCCATGCGAATATGTCGGGCGATATTCTCAATTTCCACAATTGCATCGTCGACAAGGATACCAGTCGCGAGGGTCACCGCCAAGAACGACACCAGGTTCAAAGAGAACCCCAGCAAATCCATCACCCAGAACGTCGGCACCGCAGACAGCGGCAAGGCGACAGCGGTGATCAAAGTTGCGCGCCAGTTGCGCAGGAAGGCCAGCACCACCAGCACCGCCAGCAAAGCGCCCTCAAACAAAGTGCTCAGCGCGGATTCGTAGTTGCCATAGGTGTAGAACACCGTCTCATCGACCAGCTTGATGCCGACATTCGGATGATCGGCGCGGATCTGGTCCAGCGTCTGATTGACGGTTTCGGCCACCGAAACCTCGGATGCGCCCTTGGCGCGGAACACCGAGAAGGTCACGACCTGCTCGCCATTCAGCCGCGAGAAGCTGCGCAGCTCCTTATAGCTGTCTTGCACATCACCGAGATCAGACAGCCGCACATGCCGCCCCGATGGCAGCGCAATCGTGGTGCTGGCCAAGCCCTGCACGGTGCCCGCATCGCCCAAGGTGCGGATCGCCTGTTCGCCCGAGCCAATCTCGGACCGGCCAGAGCCGAGGTTAGTGTTGGTCGCGCGGATCTGTGCGTTCACTGCCGCCGCTGAAATGCCAAAGCTGTTCAGCTTCACCGGGTCCAGCGCCACCAGAATCTCACGATCCGCGCCGCCAAAGCGGTCAATCCGGCCCACGCCGGGGCGGCCCTGCAATCCCCGCACCACCACGTCATCAACGAACCACGAGACTTCCTCGATGGTCATATCGGGGGCCGAGACGGCGAAGGTCATGACCGCGTTGCCTTCAACGTCGATCTTGGTGATCTTCGGCGTGTCGACCGCCGCGGGCAGCTTGCCCCGCACCCGGTCCACGGCGTCTTTCACATCCTGCAAGGCTTTGTCAGTCGGCACTTCGATGCGAAACTCAACCGCCGAAGTGGATTGGCCATCCACCACGGTCGAGGTGATGTTTTTCACCCCGGTGATGCCCGCCACCGCGTCTTCGATGATCTTGGTGACTTGGGTTTCCATCTCGGCGGGGGCTGTGCCCGCCTGAGTGACGGTGACGGCGATCACCGGCACGTCGATGTTCGGAAACCGGGTGATCGGCAGCGCGTTGAACGACTGCCAGCCCAGCACCATCAGGATGAAGAACGCAAGGATCGGGGCCAGCGGATTGCGGATCGACCAGGCTGAAAAGTTCATTGCCGTGCCCTCAGTTGGTGTCGGTGGCCGCAGCCACCACCGGGTTGATATGATCGCCGTCGCGCACGAAGGCGCCCGCCTTGGTCACCACGTCGTCGCCAATCTTCAGCCCGTCCAGCACTTCGATCCAGCCGCCATCGCGCACGCCTGCGGTGATCATGCGCTGTGACACCACAGCGCCTTCCACCAGCATCACCGAAGTTTTGCCGCCCGAGGATTTCACTGCCGTGATCGGCACCGCCGCCGCATCGCCTTCATGCACCAGAATGCTGGCCTCAACATACATGCCGGGGCGCACGGCGCTGGCGTCATCAATCGCAATCCGCACCCGGCCCAGACGGGTCACCGCGTCAATGCTCGGTTCCACAAGGCTGATCTTGCCAGTCAAAGGTTTCGCCATGCCCACCAGCCGCAGATCAGCGGTTTGCCCCACCATCAGCCGGGTCAGATCGGCCTCGGCGACGTCGGCGCGCAACTCCAGCGCCCCGTCGCGGATCAGGGTGAACATCGGCTGGCCAGCAGCCGAAGCAATCGCGCCCAGTTGCGCATTGCGGGCGGTGATTTCCCCCGCGAAGGGTGCTGTGACTTCGGTGCGCGCGAGTTGCAGATCAACATTGGCCAGTTGCGCCTCGACCAAGGTCTGCTGCGCTTTTGCGGCCTCCAAAGATTGCACCGCCACCGAAACCTGCGCTTGCGCCGAGACTGACCCAGCAAGGGCGGTATCCGCTGCCGCTTGGCTGGCCGAGCCTTGGGCTTTCAGCTTCGCGGTGCGGTCTGACGTGCGCTGTGCCTCAGCGGCGGACGAGTTCGCCGCGATCACCTGCGCTTGCGCTTGGGCGATCTGGGCCTTGGCGGCCGCCAAGGATGCCGCAAGCTGCGCCTTTTGCAGATCAAGCGTCGAGGTGGACAGCCGCGCCAGCACTTGCCCCGCCGTCACTTTGTCGCCGACATCGGCAAGCAGGGCTTCAATCGGCTGGCCCTCAATCAAAGGGGCGACTTGAATGGTTTCCTGCGGCGCCACCAGCCCCGAGGCCAGCACCACATCGCGCAGATGCCGGGTTTCCACCGCCGAGACCGTGATCGCAGGCAGCACTTGCGCGGTCGCTGCAGGGACCTCTGGAATGGCAGCTTCAGCGCTGTCGGCCCGCATCGGGCTGGCTGAGACCGTTTGCAGGGCAATAAGCGCAAAAACAAAACGGGAGGTCGTCATGGGTCAGCCTTTCGCGCCGCTGGCGGCAACTTCATCAAGAGTTTGGTCAATGATACGCAGGATCAATGCATTCAGATCGTTGCGCAGAGTCTCATCTTGCTGCGGCATCATCGCCGAAGATTTCACCAACAGCACGATCAGGGCCGCATGGGCGGCAAATCGCGCGCGGGATTGCTCCAGGCTCAGACCGGTGGCTGCGGCAAAAGCCTGCATCAAGTAGTCAGCAATCGTGGTTTCCATCAGACCGCAAGCGACGCCAATTTCGGGCTTGCGCAGGGCGGTCGCGGTGATTTCGGCCCAGAGCGCGCCGTCATGGTTGCATTGGTGCTCGACCAGTTTAATGCGCACCTGTTGCCGCATCGTTGCAATCGGGTCATCCGAGGCGAAAATCGGCTGGAAGTCTCGGGCCATTTCCTCAAGATCAAGCGCAATCAACGCCTGTACGATGGCAGCCTTTGAGGCAAAGTAGCGATAGAAATTCCCCACGCTCATCCCAGCCGCGCGGGCGAGGTCTTGCATTGAGGCTCCGTCAAAGCCCTTTTCGGCAAAAGCCTGCCGGGCTGCGGCCAAAATCTCGGCCACGCGTGCATCGGCAGGTGTTTCGGTGGTTTGCAGCATCAGGGTATCGCATCTATCGGAATGAACGTTCATTCATTATCATTTCTGCACCTGCACGGTCAAGATGAATCACAGGTGCGCGATGAAATCTCGTCCGGCGCGGGCTTGCCACCCATCTGCGGCTTAAGTTGCGCGCGGGCTTTGGGCCGTGTATCAGGCGGAAAACCATTGCGAGGGATATAGATGCGTCGGGTTGTCATTACGGGTCTGGGAATGGTCACGCCGCTGGCTTGCGGCGTCGAGGAAACGTGGAGCCGCCTGCTGGCTGGTCAATCCGGGGCAGGGCCGATCACCCGCTTTGATCCTTCGGGCGTGGTGACGCAATACGCCTGCGAAATCCCCTACGGCGATGGCACCGATGGCACCTTCAACCCCGATCACTGGATGGAGCCGAAAGACCGTCGCAAGGTCGATGATTTCATCCTCTACGGCATGACCGCTGCCGTGCAAGCCGTGCGCGATTCTGGCTGGGAACCCGTCACGGATGAAGACCGCGAGCGCACTGGCGTGATGATCGGTTCGGGCATCGGCGGCTTGACCTCCATCGCCGAAACCGCCGTCTTGATCAAAGAAAAAGGTGCCCGCCGGGTTTCGCCGTTCTTCATCCCCGGCAGCCTGATCAACTTGATCTCCGGCCAAGTCTCGATCCGCTTCGGCTTCAAAGGCCCGAACCACGCGGTGGTGACCGCCTGTTCGACTGGCGCGCACGCCATCGGCGACGCTGCCCGCCTGATCCAATGGGGCGACGCCGATGTGATGCTGGCAGGCGGGGCCGAAGCGCCGATTTCCGAGATCGGCATCGCCGGTTTCAACGCCTGCAAGGCGCTCTCGACCAAACGCGCCGATGATCCGACCAAAGCCAGCCGCCCCTATGACGCCGACCGCGACGGCTTTGTGATGGGCGAAGGCGCGGGCGTTGTGGTGCTGGAAGAATACGAACACGCCCGCGCGCGCGGAGCCAAAATCTATGCCGAAGTCCTTGGCTACGGCATGTCCGGCGACGCCCACCACATCACCGCGCCCTCCGAGGATGGCGAAGGCGGCTTCCGCAGCATGAAAATGGCCCTGAAACGCGCGGGGCTGGAGCCTTCCGCCATTGACTACATTAACGCCCATGGCACCTCGACCATGGCCGACACGATTGAGCTCGGCGCAGTCGAGCGCATGATGGGCGACGCCGCCGCCAAGGCCACGATGTCCTCCACCAAATCCTCCATCGGCCACCTGCTGGGCGCTGCCGGAGCGGTGGAGGCGATCTTCTGCGTCCTCGCCATCCGTGACCAGATTGCCCCGCCCACTATCAACCTCGACACCCCCGCCGTCGCCTCCAAACTCGACCTCGCCCCGAACCACGCTGTCAAGCGCGAGATCAACATCGCCCTCTCGAACTCCTTCGGCTTCGGCGGCACCAATGCCAGCCTCGTGCTCGGCAAGGTCGCCCACTGATGTGGCGCTCGGTCGCCTCCAACGCGCTGACTTTGTTCATCGTGGTGCTGATCCTCGCCTTCGGGCTGATCGCTTGGGGGCGGCAAGCCTTCACCGGGCCGGGTCCGCTGACCCAAGCGATCTGCTTCAAGGTCGATAAAGGGGCCAGCCTTGCCCAGATCAGCCGGGGGTTGGAGGCCGAAGGCGCTGTCAGCGATGCCCGCATCTTCCGCATCGGTGCCGACTATTCGCAAGCCGCTAAAGACCTGAAATTCGGCTCTTATCTGCTGCAACCGCAAAGCTCGATGGGCGACGTTCTCACCGCCCTCACCGCAGGCGGCCAATCCACCTGTGGCCGCGAAGTCAACTTCCGCATCTCGGTCGCCACCGCCGAAGTGGTGCTGCGCGAACTTGATCCCGCCACCAACCGCTATGTCGAGGTCGCCAAATTCGACCCCGCCAAAGATGCCGCCCCCACCGCCTACCTTGATGCAGCACAAGCCCCCGATATCCGCTGGCGCATCACTCTGGCCGAGGGCGTGACCGCGTGGCAGGTCGTCGATGCGCTGAAACGCGCCGATTTCCTTGAAGGTGCCATCGACAAACTGCCTGCCGAAGGCACGCTCTCACCCGACAGCTATGAGGTGGAAAAGGGCTTCGACCGCGCCACTTTGGTCGCCGATATGGAAGCCCGCCAAGCCAAAACCCTGGCGGAACTCTGGGCGACCCGCGCCGAAGGCCTGCCCTATAAAACCCCGGAAGAAGCCCTGGTGATGGCCTCGATTGTCGAGAAAGAAACCGGCATCCCCGAAGAGCGTAAACAGGTCGCCTCGGTGTTCATCAACCGTCTGGCCAAGGGCATGAAGCTGCAAACCGACCCGACGGTGATCTATGGCGTGACCAAAGGTGAGGGCGTGTTGGGCCGTGGCCTGCGCCAATCCGAGCTGAAACGCGAAACCCCTTGGAACACCTATGTCATCGACGGCCTGCCGCCGACCCCGATCGCCAATCCGGGCCGCCTGAGCATCGAGGCCGCCCTGAACCCCGACACCACGCCGTATCTCTACTTCGTCGCCGACGGCTCCGGCGGCCACGCCTTCGCCGAGACGCTGGCGCAGCACAACGAAAACGTCACCAAATGGCGGGCGATTGAGGCCGCCAAAGGCGAAGAAGCGGCGGTTGGGGTGCAGGAGTAGGGGGCGGTTTGCTTTGCGCCAACCGTTTTAAAGCCTCATTGCCGTAGCAATGTGGCGGTTGAAAAGCGTGTTTTCAACCTTGAAACATATTGACTCCTCTCGATGCCTGAATAGGTGGCACTTGAGGCTAAATGCACGGTTGCTGAAATGGCGGCGAGGGTAAGCAATATTACATACTGATCTGACAATGTTCCCGTGAAATGCAGGAAAATTCCAATTATCAGGGTGTGAACCAAGTACGTCGAGTAGGACTTATCTCCTAGCATTGTTAAAAAATCCGTGATGACATGGCGACGTCTTGCAATAGGCTCGAATAACAAGGTCAAACATACAAAGATACCCGCAAGAGCGGTGCGCGTGGTGCCACTTTCATGCGTCAACAGTGCAATGGCTGTTGCGATAAACCCTAAAGCCAAAATCACCATCATTCGCATGACCAATGATATTTTCCCTTGTTTCGTTTGGGCAGAAAACAGACTGGCAATTAATAATCCCATCAAAAACTCATGTAGCCGATAGCTTGATGCGACGGGAGAAAACGCAATCTCCTTCGGATAAACATCAGGTAGTATAAACAAGACGGCAAAGCAAATGACGATTGCAAATTTTCTATTGATAAGCAGGCATGCTGCTAAAAATAAATAGAAAAACATCTCAAAATTTAACGTCCAGCCTACGGTAAGCGTCGGAAATATACCGATGCCAGAAGGGTTGCTATGTGGAATGAATAACAGTGAAGCCAAGATTGAGGATGCATTGATGCCGGTGTAGTCAAATTCGATGGGGAACAGGTAAATACAAGTTATTATCAAAAATGTGTAGAACCAGTAGACTGGTACTATGCGAAAGATTCGATCTACAATGAATCCCGCGGCGGTCTGGCCCGGTCTTTTTACCGAGAAATACATCACAAATCCGCTTAAAACAAAGAACAGGTCGACTCCAAAACTGCCGTGATCCGAGAAAAAATACCCCAGAACAGAATCATATTTGAAATCAAAATATATTTGCATGAAGTGGTGATACACCACCATCCAAGCTGCGACCGCACGTAGGATCTGAAGGGAGCGGTATGTCACTTGAGGTTCAGAATTAATCAAAAAAAAATGCCATATCGAGCCGCTGTTCCCAAAGTACCGATCACCCTGCGAATGTTGACGCAAGATGTGGCCGCGTTCAAGGCACTTTATGCAATGTGCTTTCCGGCCACCCCACAAACCTTAACAAATCCTTAAATTAGCCACCCCATCCCCTTGATATCAAACATATAAAAAAGGTCCCGAGTTGGGACCGGCCCTGAAACCCTTCGCACCTCCAGCGATTTCTTGACACATCGCGGGCAGCGGCCTAGCCTTCCTGCATTGTATTCTCAAAGGCTTTGCCATGGTCGGATTTCCCGCAGCCCGTATCACGGACATGCATACCTGCCCGATGTGTCTGGGGGCGCCTTTCCCGATCATGCCCCCCGCGATGATCACCGTGCTGGTCGGCGGCCTCCCCGCCGCCCGGATGACCGATCTCTGCGCCTGCCTCATCCCCGCCTTGGTGCCGATCCCCTCGGTTGACCCGATTGCCTTCGGCTCGCCCACCGTGTTGATCGGCAAACTCCCCGCAGCACGGCAGTTCGACCCGACGATGAAAGGCGGCGCGATCATCCTCGGCCTGCCCACCGTGCTGATCGGCATCGTGGCGACGCCGTCTCCGGGTGAGCCGGGGGCGCTGAATATTTGGGAGGAGGTGCTGCCGGATGGCACCACCGTCACCCATGTTGGTCCGAACATCACCATCGTCGGCACCAAAGCCTACCGCGACGCCGTGGTGCTGGATTTGAAGCGGCTGGATTCGACGCCCACCGGGCATGATCTGCTGAACAGCCTTAACGCGCCGGGCAAGGGGCCCGTGAAGATCGTAGCCAGCACCGGGGGAAACAGTGTGAACGGGACGGGGCCGGGGGCGAATTTGAAGCCGGACGGCACGCCGGGGTCTGGGTCGGGCAGCACGCTGAACTATAACCCGGACAAGACCCAGATCGGTGATGGCACGAAACCCTATATGGCCCGACCGCCTGCGGTGGGGCTGGGGCATGAGTTGGTGCATTGCGAGCAGGCGCAGAATGGCGGCTGGAGTGGCAATAAAACCGGCGGTGTCGAGAATGACGAGCTGGCGGCGGTGGGGCTGCCGCCCTATCAGAACAACCCGCATACCGAGAATAAGATCAGGTCGGAACTGGGCCAACCGCCCCGGACCGCATACTAGATGCGGAGTTTGGCCCTGATCTTTGGGCTGATGACAATGAGTGCCGCGGCACAGGAGCAGGTGATGGGTGTGCTGAAGGATGGCGATATCAGTGTTGGGGTGGTCTGGGAGGCGGCGGCCTCGGGCGTGGTCGGGCGCTACCGGGTCAGCAATGCCGGTGCGGCTGAGGTCTATGTGTTTGATCGGCTGTATCGCACTGCGGTGACCGGGTTTCGCACGGTGGACCCCGATTATGCTTGGCATTGGCTGGAGGCGGACGGGGTGTTTCGGGTGGCGAAGTTTGTGCCGCGAGTGCCTACAGGGATGAAGGTGGAAAGCCCGGAGGTCGCCTATGCGCGGGTTTTGGCTGCGGGCGGGGTGCTGGAGGGCCGGGTGCTGCTGGCGGGGCGGTTGGATCAGGATTTGCCCTATGGAGGGGCGCCGCCGTTGGCTGCGGTGGACAAGATCAAATCCATCGTGTTTTCGGTGGGGTATGCCGAGGTGGACCCGCAGGCTGAGGCCAATGAGATCAAGGCGGGGGATGAGATGGTGCTGTCTCTGCCCTATGGTTGGCTGATCGAACAGCAGAAGATTGTCAGTGCGGAGCCACAGGCTTTGACGGTGCCGATGCAGCGATAGGGATCGGGGGCTGTGTTTCGACAGTGCTTGCGATGGCGCGTTTGCGGTGAGGTCGAAGCCTCCGGCGGGAGCAATTTGAAAAGAGCAGTTCGGGGCGTTGAGTGTTGTTTCGCTAAGGGTCGGCCTGTTGGCGCGCGCGTTAAGGTTAATGAGAAGTTAATAGATAGTCCGGTAACGCACTGATATAAAACAGTTTATCTTGACTTTGCGCCCGCTCTGATCTATAGATTTGGATATGCTGGATGAGATGTCTGAACGGCCGAGGGGGCAGCCCTTTGCGCCGTTTTTTCATTTTACACGTGCGGGGGCGGCATGAGAGGCGGGCAAAACGGGCATGACACTAAATTTCTCCCTCGGAGAACAGCCGTCAAGCGATCTGCTGGCGGATGCAGAGCAATATTATGAATCCACGGTCTCGGACCTGCTGCGCACGATCAATGCGCTGAAGGCGGGCGAGTTTGAAGCCTCAAAGGCGGTGCCGCAGACGGTACGCGATTTGCGGCTGGCACTGGATTTGGTCCATAGTGAAAGGGGACGCGTTGAAAAACTTCGCAAACAAGTTGCCGGGGCTGTCGGAACCGGCACGCTCGATTTACACGCCGCACGCGATGAGATCGGGCGCCGATTGGCTTGCCTCCGCGACGCAAGCGCAGGTTGATGAGTTTCTCGATGGGCTGAGCGAGAATGCGTTGCTGGCGCTGCCGTGGATGTTTGAGTTCTGGGCGCTGCCGCATCAACTGCCACCTGCGGGGGCGTGGAAAACTTGGGTGATCATGGGTGGTCGCGGGGCGGGGAAAACCCGGGCCGGGTCGGAATGGGTCAGGGCCGAAGTTGAGGGCGCAGGGTCAATGGATGCGGGGCGTTCCCGGCGCGTGGCACTGGTGGGCGAGACGGTGGATCAGGTGATTGCGGTGATGATTGAGGGCGAGAGCGGGATTTTGGCCTGCTCGCCCCCTGATCGCAGGCCGGAATGGCAGGCGACCAAGAAGCAGTTGCTTTGGCCGAATGGCGCGATCGCGCAGGTGTTTTCGGCGCATGAGCCGGACAGTCTGCGCGGGCCACAGTTTGATGCGGCTTGGGTCGATGAATTGGCGAAATGGCCGAAAGCCGAGCAGGCCTGGGATCAGTTGCAGTTTGGTTTGCGGCTGGGCGAGAACCCGCGACAGGTGGTGACGACGACGCCGCAGAATGTAGGCGTGTTGAAGGATATCCTGAAAAACCCCTCAACCGTGATGACCCATGCGCCGACCGAGGCGAACCGGGCCTATCTGGCGGCCTCGTTCTTGCAGGAGGTGCGGACGCGTTATGCGGGGACCACGAAAGGCGCGCAGGAGTTGGATGGGCTGTTGATCGAGGACGCCGAGGGGGCGTTGTGGACGACGGCGATGCTGGAGGCGGGGCGGATCACCGAAGTGCCGCGTTTGCAGCGGATCGTGGTGGCGGTGGACCCGCCAGTGACGGGGCACGGTCGGTCTGATGAATGCGGGATCGTGGTGGTGGGGGCGATCACCGAGGGGCCGACGCAGAATTGGCAGGCGGTGGTTTTGGCGGATTGTTCGGTGAAAGGCGCCTCGCCGGATCAATGGGCGCGGGCGGCGATTGCGGCGATGGATCGGTTTGGCGCGGATCGGTTGGTGGCCGAGGTCAATCAGGGTGGCGATCTGGTGGAGGGGGTGATCCGGCAGATTGATCCGCTGGTGCCGTATCGGGCGGTGCGGGCCAGCAAGGGCAAGATGGCACGGGCGGAGCCAGTGTCGGCTTTGTACGAGCAGGGCCGGGTGTCGCATGTGCGCGGGCTGGCGGCGTTGGAGGCGCAGATGTTGCAAATGACGCGGCATGGTTACGTCGGCAAAGGCTCACCGGACCGAGTGGATGCGTTGGTTTGGGCATTGACGGATTTGATTGTGGAGCCAGCCGAGACCTATCGGCGGCCGCAGGTGCGCGGGATTTAGGCGTTGCGTGCGGTTCGGGCCAGCGCGCGGTGGGTTGGGGTTAATTAAACCTTTCCGCTTTAGAACTGCCTTCAGACAAGCGCGGTCCTGAAAAGTAGGGGCGGTCGAGAAGATAGGAGCTTTGACGCATGGTGTTCGATTTTCTGAAGCGCGCGCCGCAGGTGGTGGAAAAGAAGGCCTCGGCCACCGGGCGGGTGGTGGCTTGGGGCGGCTCGGGGCGGGTGGCGTGGAGCCCGCGTGACCTTGTGTCACTGGCGAAAACCGGGTTTCAGGGCAATCCGATGGGGTTTCGCGCGGTCAAGCTTATCTCGGAAGCGGCTTCGGCGATGCCTTTGGTGTTGCAGGATGAGACGCGGCGCTATGACAGCCATCCGGTGCTGGATCTGATCCGCCGCCCGAATGGTGCGCAGGGGCGGGCCGAGTTTCTGGAGGCGGTGTATGGGCATCTGTTGCTGTCGGGCAACGCCTATATCGAGGCGGTGCCGGGGGCGGGTTCGGTGCCGGGCGAGTTGCATGTGCTGCGCTCGGATCGAATGTCTCTGGTGCCGGGCGCGGATGGCTGGCCGGTGGCTTATGATTATTCGGTCGGTGGGCGGACGCATCGCTTTGCGATGACACAAGAGGTGCAGCCGATCTGCCACATCAAGACCTTTCATCCTTCGGATGATCATTACGGGTTCAGCCCGTTGCAGGCGGCGGCGGTGGCGATTGACGTGCATACTTCGGCGAGCGCTTGGTCGAAGGCGCTGCTGGATAATGCGGCGCGGCCTTCAGGAGCGATTGTTTACAAGGGCGCGGACGGGCAGGCGCAGCTTTCGACTGATCAGTATGATCGCCTCGTAAGTGAAATGGAGATGCATCATCAGGGCGCCAGGAACGCGGGGCGGCCGATGTTGCTGGAGGGCGGCCTCGACTGGAAGCCGATGGGATTTTCTCCCTCGGATATGGAGTTCCAGCAGACCAAAGAGGCGGCGGGGCGCGAGATTGCCACGGCCTTTGGCGTGCCGCCGATGCTGATGGGGATACCGGGGGATGCGACCTATTCCAACTATCAGGAAGCCAACCGGGCGTTTTATCGGCTGACCGTGTTGCCCTTGGTCGCACGGGTAACGGCGGGGATTTCGCATTGGCTGTCTACGTTTACCGGCGAGTTGGTTGAATTGCGACCCGATCTGGATCAGATCCCGGCGCTGGCGGTGGAGCGGGATCAGCTTTGGGCGCGGGTGGGGGCTGCGGCTTTCTTGACCGAAGTGGAAAAGCGCATCCTGCTGGGCCTGCCGCGCTTGCAGGAGGGCGAATGACGCCGCCGCGCAAACCGTCTGAAGGCTCGCGCTATCTCTACGACAGTTTCGATGCCGCAGCCGCGCGGATTGAGGCGAATGAGCGTGTGGCCGAAGAGCGTTGGGCGGCGCTCGATTACCGTTTGGCCCAGATTGATGCGGTGCTGGAGCGGCTGGAGAAGCGGATTTGGGTGGGCGTCTACGGCGTCGCGGCGTTCCTTTTGGCCCAGATGGCCGAGGCCGTGATGCGGGCGGCGGGCAAATAGGGCGGCGGGCAGATGAAAGGTTTCGCGATGAATTGGAAAATGCAGGGCGCGCCGGAGTGCAAGTTTCAGCAACCCGAAGCGCGGCTGGTGGTGACGGATGGCACGCAGGTGGAAGGCTACGCCAGCCTGTTCGGAAAACGCGATCAGGGCGGTGATGTGGTGCAGAAAGGGGCTTATGCCGCCAGCCTGTCGCGCCTGACCTCGCAAGGCCGCGCGGTAAAAATGCTCTGGCAGCACGATCCGACCCAGCCGATTGGGGTCTGGGACGAGGTGCGCGAGGACGGCGTTGGCCTCTGGGTCAAGGGCCGCATCCTGCCGGAAGTCGATAAGGGCCGCGAGGCGGTGGCCCTACTGGCGGCTGGGGCGATTGACGGGCTGTCGATCGGCTACCGCACCGTCAGAGCGGAACGCGATGGCAAAGGGCAACGCCTTTTGTCCGAGCTGGAGCTTTGGGAGGTATCGCTTGTCACCTTTCCAATGCTTCCCGAGGCGCGGGTTTCGGCCAAGGGCGATACGCCCGAGGCTGATTTCTGGCGTAGCATGGCGCAGCTGTTTGACGATGCGCGCCGATCCTTGGCCGAGCGCATCTAGCTTTCGGCTTTCACGACCAAATAACTTCCACGACCAAACGGGGAAATCAAGATGACCGAGACAAAGGCTCGGGCCGGTGAGGCTTTGCCTGCCGCCCAGAATATTGCCGCATATCCGGGCGCGGAAGTGAAATCCGCGATGGCAGGATTTATGCACGCCTTCAAAGGCTTTCAGGACGACGTGAAACAATCACTTCAACAACAGGACGAAAGATTGACCATGCTGGATCGCAAACAGATGACCTACGCCCGCCCCGCTTTGTCAGCCCATGCCGAGTTGGACGTGCCGCATAAGAAGGCGTTTGGCGCATATTTGCGCTCGGGCGATGATGACGGCTTGCGCGGCCTTGTACTGGAAGGCAAGGCGATGAGCACCGCCGTTGCTGCCGATGGTGGCTACCTGGTGGACCCGCAGACCGCGGACAGCATCCGCTCGATGCTGGTGGCGACGTCCAGCCTGCGGGCGATTGCCAATGTGGTGCAGATTGATGCGACCTCGTTTGATGTGCTGATTGACCGCTCGGAAGTGGGCTCGGGTTGGGCGACGGAAGCGGCGGCGACCACGGAAACCGCGACGCCGACGATTGAGCGGATTTCGATCAAGCTGCATGAGTTGTCTGCGATGCCGAAGGCCTCGCAGCGCTTGCTGGATGACAGCGCCTTTGACGTTGAGGGCTGGCTGGCTGGCAAGATCGCCACGCGGTTCATCCGTGCCGAGGCTTCGGCCTTTATCAACGGCACTGGGGTGGATCAGCCGAAGGGAATTTTGCTGCCGACCAAGGTGGCGAATGCGTCCTGGACCTGGGGCAATCTCGGCTACATTCCGACCGGGGCTGCCGCGGATTTTGCCACGACCAATGCGGTCGATTGCATCATCAGTCTGGTTTACGCCCTGGGGGCTGATTACCGCGCGAATGCGAGTTTCATCATGAACTCGAAAACCGCCGGAGCCGTGCGCAAGATGAAGGATGCCGATGGCCGCTTCATGTGGTCGGACGGGTTGGCGGCGGCGGAACCTGCCCGCCTGATGGGCTATCCGGTGCTGATCTGCGAGGATATGCCCGATATCGCTGCCAACGCTTATGCGATTGCATATGGCGATTTCAAAGCGGCCTACACGATTGCCGAACGCCCTGATCTGCGGATTTTGCGCGATCCGTTCTCGGCCAAGCCGAACGTGCTGTTCTATGCGTCCAAGCGCGTGGGCGGCGATGTCACCGATTTTGCGGCGATCAAACTGCTGAAAATCGCGGTTTCCTGATCCTGTAACGACTGCCCGGCTCTCTTGGGGGCCGGGCAATGGACGCGCGCCGGAGGGCCGCGCCGTCTGGCTGCTCCCCTCCGTTCGAGCGGTGTGGGGTGCGCGTCCATAGCCTTTTGCGGCGGGATTTGGGGCAAGGAAGGGATTTGGCGATGATGTTGACGGAAATCACCAGTGTTTCGGCGGGCGCTTTGCCAGTGCAGGCGCTGAAGGATCATCTGCGGTTGGAATCTGGGTTTGCCGATGACGGGATGCAGGATGGGCTGATCGAGGGCTATCTGCGCGCCGCGATGGCGGTGATCGAAGGGCGGATCGGCAAGGTCTTGTTGGCACGGCGGTTCAAGCTGGTGTTGGAGGATTGGCGCCAGCGCGGTGAGCAGGCGCTGCCCGTGGCTCCGGTGACGGCGCTGGTGTCGGTGATGCTGGTTGATGTGGATGCGGTCAGCACTGTGGTTGGGGCGGATCGCTACCGCTTGGTGCAGGACACCCATCGCCCGAAGCTGATTGCTGCAGGGGTGCTGTTGCCGAACGTGCCGACCGATGGGCGGGTCGAAGTGGTGTTTGACGCAGGCTTTGGCGCAGCCTGGGCGCAGGTTCCGGTCGATCTGGCGCAGGCGGTGTTGCTACTGGCGTCGGAGTTTTACGAGAACCGGCATGATCTGGGGCAGCGTGTGGCGGGGCTGCCGCTTGCGGTGCAGGCGCTGATTGAACGCTGGCGCACGGTGCGGGTGCTGGGCGGGGGTGCGGCATGAACCCGGTGCGGTTAACGCGCAAGCTGGTGCTGGAAGCACCGCAGAATATCGCTGATGGCGCGGGCGGGTTTGCGCAGGCTTGGGCGGTGTTAGGCACAATCTGGGGTGAGGTTTCGCCCGGACCGGGGCGCGAGATGGCGGGGGTCGAGGTGGTTTTGGCGCAGGTGCCCTACAAGATTACGGTGCGGGGGGCTCCGGTTGGCAATCTGCGCCGACCAAAGCCGGAGCAGCGGCTGCGCGATGGTACGCGTGTGTTCACCATTCTTGCCGTCGCCGAGCAAGATCAGGACGCGCAATATCTGACCTGCTTTGCCCGCGAGGAGGTGCCGACATGAGCTATCAGGCAGCGGCGGCGTTGCAGTCGGCAATCTATGCACGGCTATCGGGGTTTGCGGGGATGAGTGGGGTAAGCATCGTCGATGCAATGCCGCCGGGGACGGCCCCGGGGACATTTGTGCTGATCGGGCCCGAGCAGGTCGTTGGTCAATCCGACAAATCTGGTGGCGGGGCGGAGCATCGTTTTGAGATTGCGGTGATCAGCGATGCGAGCGGGTTTTTGATCGCAAAGCAGGTGGCGGGGTGGGTGTCAGAGGCGTTGGTGGGGGTCGCGCTGACGCTTACCACGGGGCGGTTGGTGTCGATCCAGTTTCTGCGGGCGACGGCGCGGCGGTTGGAGGCAGGTGATACGCGCCGGATTGATATGACGTTCCGGGCGCGGATCGAGCTTTGACATATTGGCCCCTCGGGGCAGAAACGGGAGATGGTTATGGCAGTGCAGAATGGCAAAGACCTGCTTATCAAGGTTGATATGGTGGGCGACGGCACCTTTGTGACGGTGGCGGGTTTGCGGGCAACGCGGATCAGTTTCAACGCGGAAACCGTCGATGTGACCTCGTTGGAAAGTGCCGGTGGCTGGCGGGAATTGCTGGCGGGGGCGGGGGCGAAGACCGCCTCGATTTCGGGATCCGGAGTGTTCCGCGATGCCACCACCGATGCGCGCGCGCGGCAGATTTTCTTTGATGCCGAGATGCCACTGTTTCAGGTGGTGATCCCCAGCTTTGGCGTGGTTGAAGGCGCGTTCCAGATCACCGCAATTGAATATGCGGGCAGCCATAATGGCGAGGCGACCTATGAGATGACCCTCGCCTCTGCCGGGGCTTTGGCCTTCACGGCGCTTTGATGGCGAACGCTTTTGCAGGCGAAGTGGCGATTGTGCTCGATGGCGTGGCGCATGTCGCCAAGCTGACTCTGGGGGCTTTGGCCGAGTTGGAAGGCGCATTGCAGGCCGGATCGCTGGTCGAGATGGTCGAGCGGTTTGAGTCTGGCAAAGTCTCCACCCGCGATGTGCTGGCGCTGATTGTGGCGGGGCTGCGGGGCGGCGGTTGGCAGGGCACGGCGGAGCATCTGCGCACGGTCGAGATCGGCGGTGGGCCAGTTGAGGCGGCGAGGGCGGCGGCGGAATTGCTGGCGCGGGCGTTTGCTTTGCCGGGCGAAGGATGAAGATCGACTGGCCGGGGCTGATGCGGGCCGGGATGGGCGAGTTGCGGCTGACTCCGGCCCAGTTCTGGGCGCTGTCGCCGATTGAGCTAAGGATCATGCTGGGGGCGGAGGCTGCATTGCCGCCCCTGACGCGGGCGCGGCTGGAAGAAATGGCCGCCGCTTATCCAGATTTCACAAAGGGGGCGGGTGATGGCGACGGTAGACGAGTTGCAGGACCAGATAGCGGCGCTTGAAGCCACGCTATCGGGCACCACGGGGATGGTCGGCGCGTTTGAGGGCGAACTTTCGCGGATGCGGGAAACCATGGTGTTCACCGGGCGCGAGGTGAACGCGCTGTCCAGTGGCATCGGCGGCGGATTGCGGCGGGCGTTTGATGGGCTGGTGTTTGACGGAGCCAAGCTGTCGGACGCGCTGAAATCGGTGGCAAAATCGCTGGCCGATACGGTTTACGGCATTGCGATGAAGCCGATGCAGAACGCTTTGGGTGGGGCGATTGCTTCGGGGTTAAGCGGTTTACTGGGTGGGATCATGCCGTTTGAAAAGGGTGGCAGTTTCGCCCAAGGCCGCGTGATGCCGTTCGCCAAGGGTGGGGTGGTGTCGCAGGCAACGCCTTTTGCAATGCGCGGCGGGCAGGGCTTGATGGGCGAGGCGGGGCCAGAGGCGATCATGCCGCTGGCGCGTGGGGCGGATGGCCGATTGGGCGTGCAGACTTCAGGTGGGCGGGCGGTGACGGTGGTGATGAACATCACGACGCCGGATGTGCAGGGCTTTCAGCGCAGCCAAAGCCAAATCGCAGCGCAGGCGCAGCGGATGCTGTCGCGCGGCCAACGCAATCGGTGAGGGAAGACATGGCTTTTCACGACATCAGATTTCCGGCGAGCGTCAGCTTTGGCTCGCAAGGAGGGCCAGAGCGGCTGACCGAGATTGTCACGCTGGCGAATGGCTTTGAGGAGCGCAACACGCCGTGGGAGCATTCTCGGCGGCGTTATGACGCGGGGTTTGGTTTGCGCAGTCTGGAGGATGTGGATGCAATTTTGGCGTTCTTTGAGGCGCGTCGGGCGCGGCTGCATGCGTTTCGCTGGAAGGATTGGTCGGATTATAAATCCTGTGGGTCCAATTTGGTGATTGCTGAAACCGATCAGCTGATTGGGGTCGGCGATGGAATGACGCTGACGTTTGCGCTGAAAAAGACCTACCTTTCGGGGATGGCCAGCTATATGCGGCCTATCGCTAAACCCGTGGCGGGCACGGTGATTGTGGCGATTGCCAATGATCCGAAAGTGGAGGGGCTGGAGTTTAGCGTCGATACGGCGACCGGGATCGTCAGCTTTACCACCCCGCCCGACATCGGCGCGCTGATCACGGCGGGCTATGAGTTCGACGTCCCGGTGCGGTTTGATGCCGATGTGATCAAGACCTCGGTGGCCTCGTTTCGGGCCGGTGATGTGCCGAACGTGCCGATTGTCGAGGTGCGGGTATGACCGCGCGGCAAGAGTTGCTGGATCATCTGGGGCAGGGTGTGACGACTGTGTGTCGGGCTTGGCTGGTGACGCGGCGCGACAGTGTGCAGTTTGGTTTCACCGATCATGACCTTAATTTGGGCTTTGAGGGGCATGTGTTCAAAGCCAGTTCGGGGATGACCGCGCGCACATTGCAGCAGACCACGGGTTTGGCGGTCGATAACTCGGAAACGATCGGCGCGCTGTCGGATGCGGCAGTTGAGGAGGTCGATCTGATCGCGGGTCGTTTTGATGGGGCAGAGGTGCGGGCATGGCTGGTGAATTGGGCTGATGCAGCCCAGCGCATCGAGCAGTTTCGCGGCAATCTGGGCGAGATTTCTCGTACAGGTGGGGCGTTCAAGGCCGAATTGCGCGGGTTGACGGATCGTTTGAATCAACCGCAGGGCCGGATTTTTCAACGCAGCTGCTCGGCTGTGTTGGGAGACGCGCGCTGTAAGGTTGATCTGTCCGCACCGGGGAGTTTTGTCGAGACGAGCGTGGCGGGCTTTGATGCGTTAAATCGTTTTCTGTTTGACGGACTCTCTACCTTTGCAGACAGCTGGTTCGAACGTGGGCGTTTTGTCGTCACTTCGGGGGCTGCTGCCGGATTGATCGGGGTGATCAAATTTGATCGCCTGTCCTCCGGCCAGCGCATCGTCGATCTGAGGCACGATCTGGGTGCGCAGATCGTGATTGGCGATCAGGTGCGGCTTGAGGTGGGCTGTGATCGCATGTCCACCACCTGCCGTACGAAATTCGCCAATTTCGCCAATTTTCGCGGCTTTCCGCATATTCCGGGTGAGGATTGGCTGGCGTCTTATCCGGTCAGCAGTCGCGCCAATGATGGCGGGAGTCTGGGGCGATGACGCCTGCGCTGATCGTCGCTACCGCGCGGGGGTGGATTGGCACGCCCTATCTGCATCAGGCCAGCGTCAAGGCGGCGGGCGCGGATTGTCTGGGTTTGATCCGGGGGGTGTGGCGCGAGGTGATCCGCGCCGAGCCTGAAAGCATCCCCGCCTATTCGCAAGACTGGTCAGAACCATCGGGCCGCGAAGATCTGCTGGCTGCGGCCCAGCGCTGGTTGATCCAGAAATCTTGCGCAGATGAAGCGCCGGGGGATGTGTTGTTGTTTCGGATGCGCACGGGGGCCGTCGCCAAGCATCTTGGTATCGCGGCGCATATGGGCCCAACCGCCAGCTTCATCCATGCCTACACTGGCCATGGCGTTGTCGAAACGCCCTTAAGCGATCCGTGGCGACGCAAGATCGCCGCACGATTTGAATTTCCTTTAGGAGCCTGAACATGGCCACGATCCTTCTCTCTGCCGTTGGTGCCTCGCTGGGCGCAGGTTTTGGCGGCACGGTGCTCGGCCTGTCGGGTGCCGTGATCGGGCGCGCCATTGGTGCCACGGTGGGGCGGGTGATCGACCAGAAACTGCTGGGCGCAGGCTCCGAGGCCGTCGATGTCGGTAGGGTGGATCGCTTTCGGGTGATGGGGGCAAGTGAAGGTGCCGCGATCCCGCGCATCTGGGGCAGGGTGCGGGTGTCGGGTCAAGTGATCTGGGCCAGCCGGTTTCAAGAGAATGTCGTGCATTCTGGCGGCGGTAAGGGCACACCGAAGCCCTCCAGCAACAGTTTCAGCTATTCAGTCAGTCTGGCGGTGGCCTTATGCGAAGGCGAGATCACCCGAGTCGGTCGGATGTGGGCAGATGGCAATGAAATTGCGCCAGAAAGCCTGAACCTGCGCATCTACAACGGCGATGAGGCGCAACTGCCCGATCCGAAGATTGAGTCGGTTGAAGGTAGTGGCCTCGCCCCCAGCTATCGCGGCACCGCCTATTTGGTGATCGAAAACCTCGATCTGGGGAAATTCGGCAACCGTGTGCCGCAATTCTCGTTCGAAGTGGTGCGGGCTGCGCAAAGCCCTGCTGCCGATTCCCATCCGGGCTTGTCCAAAATCATCCCCGGTGTTTGCCTGATCCCCGGAACTGGCGAGTATGCGCTCGCAACCACGCCTGTGCATTATTCCTACGGTCCGGGCAGCAACCGCTCGGCCAACGTCAATTCGGCAACGGGCAAGACCGATTTTGCCGCATCGCTGGAGCAGTTGTCCGAGGAACTTCCCAACGCAAACGGCGTGTCCTTGGTGGTGTCGTGGTTTGGCAACGACCTGCGCTGCAGCGCTTGCATTGTCCAGCCGAAGGTCGAACAAAAGCAGTACGATGGCCAACCGATGCCGTGGAAAGTCTCGGGCTTGACCCGTGCTGTGGCGCCTGAGTTGCCAAAGCTGGAAGGTGCCACAGTTTACGGTGGCACACCTGCGGATCAATCGGTGGTCGAGGCGGTCAAAGCCCTGAACGCAGCGGGCAAGGCGATCACATTTTATCCTTTCATCCTGATGGATCAACTGCCAGGCAACACTCTGCCCGATCCGTGGAGCACCGCGACCTCGCAGCCGGTTCTGCCGTGGCGGGGGCGCATCACCCTGAATCACGCGCCGGGGCAATCCGGCACCACTGACCGTACTGCCGCAGCGGCCGCCGAGGTGGCAGCCTTCTTCGGCACCGTCGCCCCCGCAGATTTCACCATCGCAGGCGAGAGCGTCACCTATTCCGGTCCTAGTGAATGGTCATATCGCCGCTTCGTCCTGCACTACGCCAACTTGTGCAAAGCCGCAGGCGGAGTCTCCGCGTTCTGCATCGGCACCGAGTTGCGCAGCCTGACCCAAATTCGCGGCACGGGCGACAGCTTCCCCACCGTCATCGCGCTGCGCCAACTGGCCGCCGAGGTGAAAGCCATCCTCGGCCCCAGCACCAAGATCACCTATGCTGCCGATTGGTCCGAGTACTTCGGCTATCACACCGAGGATAGCCTGTATTTCCACCTTGATCCACTTTGGGCCGACCCTGCCATCGACTTCATCGGCATCGACAATTACATGCCGCTTTCGGATTGGCGCGACGGCGACAGCCACCTCGATGCCCATTGGGGCGACATCCACAACACCGATTACCTGCGCGCCAACATCGCGGGCGGCGAGGGCTTTGATTGGTATTACGCAACCCCCACCGATCAGGCCGCCCAAATTCGCACCCCGATCACCGATGGCGCTTATGGCGAGCCTTGGGTCTACCGCCACAAAGATCTGCGCGGCTGGTGGTCAAGTTCGCACCATGAGCGCATCGCAGGCCTGCGTTCTGCCACGCCAACCGCTTGGATTGCAGGCTCAAAACCCATCCGTTTTACCGAATACGGCTGCGCGGCTGTGGACAAGGCCACCAACCAGCCCAACGTCTTCCTAGACCCGAAATCCTCGGAATCCGCGCTGCCGAAATACTCCAACGGGTTGCGCGATGATCTGCTGCAACTGTCCTATTTCCAAGCCATGCACAGCTACTGGACCGATCCGCAAAATAACCCCGAAGCCTTCCTTTACACCGGGCAGATGGTCGATTTCGCCAATTCTATGGTTTGGGCTTGGGATGCACGGCCGTTCCCGACCTTCCCTGGCAACAACAGCCTGTGGTCGGATGCGCCGAACTATGACAAGGGCCATTGGCTGAACGGGCGTGCCTCCAACGAGCCCCTTGCAGCGGTGATCGGCGATATCTGCGATCTGACCGGGATGCAGGCGGTTGACCTCAGCCAAGCCCGTGGCATCGTGCGCGGTTACGCGATTTCTGACGTGGCCTCGGCCCGTGCCGCCCTGCAACCGCTGATCCTCGCCTTCCCAACCGACGTGATCGAGCGCGAAGGCACTCTGCGCTTTCAATCCCGCACAGCCCTGAACGCTCAAACCCTTGAACGCGAAACCCTCGCCATATCGACCGAGATCGACGGCAGTATTGAGCGTACCCGCAGCGCCGATATTGAAACTCCCGAACACATTCGCCTGACCTTCAACGAGGCCGAAACCGATTTCGCCGTCTCCACCGTCTCGGCCTCTTTCGCCGACCGCACAGGCGATGTCGTCTCGCAATCCGAACTTCCCCTAACCCTGACCGCATCCGAGGCAACTACGATTGCCGAACGTTGGATGGCCGAAACCCGCGTCTCACGCGATTCTGCCCGCTTCGCTTTGCCGAAATCCCAGCTTGCCATCGGCGTCGGCGATACCGTCAGCATCGCGGGCGAGTTGTACCGCATCGACCGCGCTGAGTTGTCCGAGTTGCAAACCATCGAGGCCGTCCGCGTTGACCCGAACGTCTACGAGCCCGCCGAAATCTCTGTGCCTGCACGCGGTTGGGTGCCGTTCCAAGCCGCCGTCCCGGTCTATCCGCTGTTCCTTGACCTGCCGCTGTTGAAAGGCAGCGAGGTCGAATACGCCCCCCACGTCTGTGTCGCTGCCTCGCCTTGGCCCGGCGATGTCGCGGTGTGGAGTGCGGTGACAGACGACAGCTACAGCCTCAACACCACGCTCACTCAACCCGCGATCATCGGCACCACGGAAACCGCCCTGATCGCTGCCGAACCCGGCCTCTGGGATCGTGGTGCGACCCTGCGCGTGCGCGTCGAATCCGGCGCTCTATCTTCCGTCAGCGAGCTTTCGGTGCTCTCCGGTGCCAATGCTGCCGCCATCGGTGACGGCAGCCCGGAAAACTGGGAGCTGTTCCAGTTCGCCAGCGCCATCCTTGTCGCGCCCAAAACCTACGATATCTCTTTGCGCCTGCGCGGCCAAGCGGGCACCGACGGCTTGATGCCCGCAACTTGGCCCATCGGCAGCACCTTCGTTCTGCTCAACGACGCCGTCCAACAAATCAACCTACCACTCTCGGCCCGAGGTTTGCCCCGCTATTACCGCTTCGGCCCCGCCGACAAGGGTTACGACAGCAACGCCACAGTCTTACTGACCGAAAGCTTTGACGGCGCAGGCCTGCGGCCCTATGCGGTGTCACACCTCTCCGCCACCAAACAACCCAGCGGCGATCTCGACATCACTTGGCAACGCCGCACCCGCATCGATGGGGACACTTGGCAATCGCTGGAAGTCCCGTTGGGCGAAGACACCGAGCTTTACAGCGCCAAAATCACCCAAGGCCCCGCCACCTTGCGTGAAACCACCACTTCAACTTCCAACTGGACCTACTCTGTCGCGATGCAAACCGCTGACGCTGCCAGTGGAACCATCACCATTGCCATAGCCCAAGTCTCGCAACGTTACGGCAGCGGCCCGTTCCAGACCATCACGGCAGCGCTCTGACGATGCGCCGCTGCCTTCCCGGCGATCTGTTTGAGGCCGCAGGCCTGCTCGCAGCCTCCACCGACCCCTGCGCTCTGATCACCCGACTGCTTGATCAAGCCGATGCCGCGCACCGCTACGCCAAACGCTTCGGGCGCGCGCATCCCACTTGGGGCAATGGCAGCCTTATGGCCCGGGCGCTTGCCGAGACAGGCCCGCGTCACACCCCCCTCCATTCCGCGCGCTTCCTGTCAGCCCTCGCGCTTGTCGCGGGCCAGCTTGCCAGCCGCAAGCGCAGCGCGCCCCTGAAGCACGGCACTCAGGCGAAATAGCAAAATCCCCCCTTGGCACTGTTGCAAACCAACGCCATATGCTAATCTCTCTGCCAGCAGGAGATATATCATGGCCGAAACCAGCGCTAAAATCAGCCCTCTGGATCCCGTTTGGCGCCGCGTGCGCGATGAGGCGTTTGACATGGTCCGGGCCGAACCGCTGCTCGGTGGCCTGATCCATTCCAGCCTGTTGCACCATCCGAGCCTTGAGCGCGCCCTTGCCTATCGCTTCTCGCTGAAACTGGCTTCGGGGGAAATGTCCGAACAAATCCTGCGCGAAATCGCTGATGAGGCCTATTCCTCCGACCCCGAACTCGGCCAATCCGCCCGCGCCGATGTGACGGCGGTGTTTGACCGTGACCCCGCCTGCCTGCGTTTCATCCAACCGATCTTGTTTTTCAAAGGCTATCAGGCGATCCAAGCCTACCGCATCGGCCATTGGCTCTGGCAGAATGGTCGCAAGGATATGGCCTATTTCGTGCAGATGCGCGTGTCCGAAGTTTTCGGCGTCGACATTCACCCCAATGCCCGCATCGGCAAAGGCATTATGATCGACCACGCCCATTCCATCGTCATTGGTGAAACTGCCGTGGTTGGCGACAATGTCTCGATGCTACATTCCGTCACCCTCGGCGGCACCGGCAAAGAAGACGGCGACCGCCATCCGAAAATCGGCGATGGCGTGATGATCGGGGCAGGGGCCAAGGTGCTGGGCAATATCCACGTTGGCCATTGCTCGCGCATCGCCGCAGGCTCAGTCGTGCTGCATGACGTGCCGCACAACACCACAGTGGCAGGCGTCCCCGCCCGTGTGATCGGCGAAGCAGGCTGCGCGCAGCCCTCGGTCACCATGGATCAGTTGATCAACGGCGAACTTTAATTCCCTAAACTCAAACGAAAAAGGCCCCGAGATCGCTCTCGGGGGCCGTTTCTATTTCAAACCCTACGCCAGCATCGCCAGCGGGTTCTCGAGATTGTCCTTGATCGCATTGACCAACAACGCCCCCAAAGCTCCGTCGATCACCCGGTGATCCACCGACAACGTCACTGACATCACCGTGCCAACCACCACGACGCCATTCTTGACAATCGCCTTGGCCACGCCCGCGCCCACCGCCAAAATAGCCGCATGAGGAGGGTTGATGATCGCATCGAAGTTATCAATGCCGAACATCCCGAGGTTAGAGATCGCAAAGCTGCCGCCCTGATACTCATGTGGCGCCAGCTTGCGATCCCGCGCCCGCTTCGCCAGATCTTTCATTTCTGCCGACAGGGCCGACAAAGACTTCGCCTCGGCGTCGCGCAAAACTGGCGTAAACAGCCCGCCCTCAATCGCCACAGCCACGGCAACATCCGACTTCTTGAACTGCAATACCCGGTCGCCCGCCCAAACCGCATTCGCCGCAGGCACCTGTTGCAAGGCCAAAGCGCAGGCCTTGATCACGAAGTCATTCACCGACAGCTTGACACCACGGCCTTCCAGCTTGGCGTTCAATTCAGCCCGGAACGCCATCAACGCATCGAGCTCAATGTCACGCCGCAGATAGAAATGTGGCACGGTTTGCTTGGCCTCGGTCAGACGCGCCGCAATCGTCTTGCGCATCCCATCGAGCTTCACTTCGGTAAACGGCCGATCCGCATAGGTTTTCAGCACGGTTTCGATCGAAGGCCCAGCAGCCATTGCCGGAGCCGCAGCCACCTTCGCCTCCGCCACAGGTGCCGCCGCAACCGTCACGACCGGAGCCGCAGCACCCGCCTTGGCCGCCTCAACATCCGCCCGCACAATCCGCCCATGCGGCCCCGAGCCTTGCACCGAGGCCAAGTCCAAGCCCTTCTCCGCCGCAATCCGCCGCGCCAAAGGCGAGGCAAACACCCGAGCCCCCGCCGCTTTCGGAGCCGCAGCGACGGCCGTGGCAGCCGCAACTGGCGCAGCAGCCGGAGCCGCAGTAGCAGCCGCCACCGGAGCCGCTGCGGCTACGGCAGCCTTGGCAGCAGGAGCCGCATCCGCAGCCTCGCCATCCTCCAGCAACACCGCAATCGCCGTGTTCACCTTGACGCCCGAAGTCCCCTCAGCCACCAGAATCCGGCCAATCACGCCTTCATCCACCGCCTCGAACTCCATCGTCGCCTTGTCCGTCTCAATCTCAGCCAGAATCTGGCCGGATTTGACGACATCGCCTTCCTTCACCAACCATTTGGCAACGGTGCCTTCCTCCATCGTCGGAGAAAGCGCGGGCATCAGAATTTCAATCGCCATCATCGCCTCCTTAACGGTAGCAAACAGATTTGACGGCAGCGACCACATCGGCGGTCGTCACCAGCGCCAGCTTTTCAAGGTTGGCGGCGTAGGGCATCGGCACGTCTTTACCCGTGCAAGTCACCACCGGCGCATCCAGATAATCAAATGCCCGCTGCATGATCGTGCTGGCCAGATGGTCGCCAATCGAGCCCACCGGGAAGCCTTCTTCCACCGTCACGCAACGGTTGGTTTTCTGTACACTTGCGAGGACCGTATCGTAATCAATCGGGCGCAAAGTGCGCAGATCAATCACCTCAGCCGAAATGCCGTCTTTCGCAAGTAAATCAGCGGCTTCCAGTGCATACTTCATGCCAATGCTGAACGACACGATGGTCACATCCGTGCCTTCACGCCAAATCCGCGCCTTGCCGAACGGAATGGTGAAATCCGGCAGATCTGGTACTTCAAACGATTGCCCATACATAATCTCATTTTCAAGGAAGATCACCGGGTTCGGATCGCGAATAGCCTGCTTCAGCAAGCCCTTAGCATCCGCCGCCGAATAGGGCATCACCACTTTCAGCCCCGGAATCGCCGCATACCATGCGGTGAAATCCTGAGAATGCTGCGCACCAACCCGCGCCGCAGCCCCATTCGCACCCCGGAACACAATCGGGCAACCCAACTGGCCGCCCGACATATAATTCGTCTTCGCCGCCGAATTCAGAATGTGGTCAATGGCTTGCAGCGCGAAGTTAAACGTCATGAACTCGACAATCGGGTTCAAACCGCCCCAAGCTGCGCCCACCGCGATGCCAGTAAAGCCCATCTCGGTGATCGGTGTGTCAACCACACGTTTCGCCCCAAACTCAGCCAGCAAGCCTTGGGAAATCTTGTAAGCGCCCTGATATTCGCCGACTTCCTCGCCCATCAGCATCACGTTCGGATTGGCGCGCATTTCTTCGGCCATCGCCTCACGCAAAGCCTCGCGCACGGTCATGGTTTTCATCGGCGTGCCTTCCGGCCAATCCGCCGAGGCTTTCGAGACCACCACCACTGGGGCAGCCGCAGGCGCCGCAGCAACAGCCGGAGTCGCCACGGGCGCAGGTGCTGCAACCGCCACGACCGGGGCAGGCGCTGCATCCGCCACGACCGGGGCAGGCGCTGCATCCGCCGATTCCCCAGCCTCAACCAGCACCATGATCGCGGTGTTTACCTTCACGCCCGAGGTGCCCTCAGCCACCAGAATCCGGCCCACAATGCCTTCATCTGCCGACTCAAACTCCATCGTCGCCTTATCGGTCTCAATCTCGGCGATGATCTGGCCGGATTTGACCGCATCACCTTCCTTGACCATCCACTTCGCCAAAGTGCCTTCTTCCATCGTCGGAGAAAGCGCCGGCATCAATACTTCAACTGCCATGTTGTTCCCCCTCAGGCGTAAATGTCGGTCCAAAGCTCAGCTAATGCGGGCTCCGGGCTGGCCTTGGCGAACTCAGCGCTCGCGTTCACAACGTCCTTGATCGACTTATCAATCGCCTTCAGCTCCTCATCCGAGGACAGCCCGGCGTTGACCAGCAGATCGCGCACATGCTCAATGGCATCCTTCTCGGATTTCATCTTCTCAACCTCTTCCCGCGTGCGATATTTCGCCGGGTCCGACATCGAATGGCCGCGGTAGCGGTAGGTCATCATCTCAAGGATATACGGGCCCTTGCCAGCCCGGCAATGCGCCACAGCCTTGGCACCTGCAGCTTGCACCGCCAGCACATCCATGCCGTCCACCTGCTCGCCCGGAATACCATAAGCCAAACCGCGCCCGAACAGGGTCTCGGATTTGGTCGAACGCGCCTGCGAAGTGCCCATCGCGTAGTGGTTGTTTTCAATGACGAAAATCACCGGAAGCGCCCACAACTCGGCCATGTTATAAGTCTCATAGACCTGACCTTGGTTCGCCGCACCATCACCGAAATAGGTGAAGGTCACATTGTCATTGCCCTTATACTTATCCGCAAACGCCAGCCCTGCGCCCAGCGGCACCTGAGCGCCGACAATGCCATGCCCGCCGTAGAAATGCTTCTCGCGGCTGAACATATGCATCGAGCCGCCCTTGCCGCGCGAATAGCCACCCTCGCGCCCGGTCAACTCGGCCATCACGCCATTGGCTTCCATACCGCAAGCCAGCATATGGCCGTGGTCGCGATAAGAGGTGATCCGCTTGTCGCCTTCCTTGGTGCAGGCCTCAAGCCCGACAACCACCGCTTCTTGCCCGATATAGAGGTGACAGAAGCCACCAATCAGACCCATGCCATAAAGCTGACCGGCCTTTTCCTCGAATCGGCGGATCAGCAGCATCTCGCGGTAGAACTTCAGCAGTTCTTCCTTCGAGACGTTTGATTTCTCTGGGGCTTTTTTTGCAGCCAACTCGGCATCCTCCCGTCACGCTGTTAAGATAGTTTAATGTTAAACCATCTATACCGCATCGGGGAAATAACGCAAAACAGAAAATGCAGCAGGGATCGCGGGGCAGGGCCGTCCTACAAAATTGCGCTCCGTCTAAAAAGCGGGCCGCGTTTACGGTCATCCTCTGTGCTCAAACATCTCCGCCGGAGGCTGCAACGCCTCCAACATGCCCAGCCTATCAGGGAAAAGCAAAGGTATCCCGAAATGTAGGGTGTGCTTCAGCGCACCCGCCGCCCTAGCGGATCACAACCTCATCGGCGCGCAGATAGCCCAGCACATCGCGCAACTGCTCGTCCAGCAAATCAATGTCGAGATAATCATCCGACAGCCGCTTGGTCAGATTCTGCATCCGCGCCAGTTCCGCCTTCAGCAGATCGCGCTCCACCCGCAGATCCGCCGCTTCAGCGTTGATCTGCACCCGGCGGAACACACCATAATCGCCCTGAATCGCCGCAAAGGCGAAATAGCTGCCCAGCGTGAAGGTGGCCATAAAAAACAACATGCCGCCAAACGCGGGCCGGGATTGGGTCTGGATCATCTGTCTCGCCTCAAATCCACCCCTCATCTGCGGGGGTGGTTGCGGCGATGATGCCACAAAGCCAAACCCTTGGGAAACAAGAAAATGCGGCTTGGCAGAAAAAGCCAAAGGGCGCGCCGGAACCTATCCGACGCGCCCTTCAAACCCGATCAGACGAGGACTCAGGCTTTGCCCTTATAAATATCAACCAGCTTGCTCAGCATCGCCAAGGCATCCTCGCGCTTCCGCTGGAAGCTGTTGCGCCCAATGATCGACCCATTGCCACCACCATCGCGAATGGCGCGTGCATCGTCATAAACCGCATCCGCGCCTTTGGCCGCCCCACCCGAGAACACCACAATCCGACGACCCGCAAAGCTTGCATCCATGCAATGCTTCACCCGTGCCGCTTGGGTCGCGATATCAATCTGCTCTTTCTCATAGACCTTCTTCGCCTCTGGCAGCATCAGATGGTCGGTAGAAAGCTTGATCTTGATGATATGCGCGCCGAGCAAAGCCGCGATCTGCGCCGCATAGGCCGCCACGTCAATCGCGGTTTCGCCATCCTTGGTGATCGCCTCGCCACGCGGGTAAGACCAGATCACCGTCGCCACGCCCTTGGCCGCAGCCTCGCGCCGCATGGCGACGATTTCTTCATACATCTCCAACTGCATGTCCGAGCCGGGATAGATCGTGAAGCCAATCGCCGCACAACCCAGCCGCAAAGCGTCATCCACGCTCGCCGTCACCGCCTGATTCTTCCCCGCAGTGTCAGACATCAGCGAGTTGGCAGAGTTCACTTTCAGAATCGTCGGGATTTGTCCGGCAAAGGTATCCGCGCCAGCCTCCAGCATCCCCAACGGCGAGGCAAAGGCGTTCAGCCCGGCGTCAATCGCCAGTTGGTAATGGTAATGCGGGTCATAGCCCGCCGGGTTGACCGCGAAATTCCGCGCTGGCCCATGCTCAAAGCCCTGATCCACCGGCAGAATGATCATCTTGCCAGTGCCGCCGAGTTTACCCTCCATCAGCATCCGGCACAGATTGGCCTTCACGCCGGGGGTTTCGCCTTCATAATTGGCAAGGATTTTCTGAACTGCTTTGGTCGCGCGCATCTTATGCTCCATCCGGGAAAGGTCAGTTTGGTGGTAGAAAGCTTCTGGGCGTCGCGCAATATTGGTTGCGCTAACAATGCTTTACCAGCGCTTTTTCAGGAAGATCCCTGCCACAAAAGCGACCATCCGGCGCGGCGCAATGCGGGGGGCGAACGCAAACACCTTGTTCATACCGCCTACCACCTTCACCCGCCGACCTTTATTCATGGCAGCCCAGCCCGCCTGCGCGACACTTTCAGCCGAAGGCAGCGGCATGCGTGAGATCACCAGCTTCTTCTCGATCTCAGCCGAGGCAAAGAACTGTGTCGCCGTTGGCCCCGGACAAACTGCCGTCACCGTTACGCCAGAACAGCGCAATTCCTCGGACGTGGCTTCGGACAGGCTCAGTAGATAAGCTTTGGTGGCATGATACACCGCCATATGCGGTCCCGGCATGAACCCTGCGGTCGAGGCAACATTGATAATGCGTCCAGACCCTTGCGCTTTCATATGCGCCGCCGCCCGCTTCAACAGGATCGTCGCTGCAATGATATTCACCGCAATGCTGTCGGCTTCCCGAGCCCACCCCTCGGCATCCGTCAAATCCCCATTGTGCCCGAGGCCCGCATTATTGACCAACACACCAATCTGCCGTCCGTCACATGCATCATCCCAGAGGCGTTCGACAGCCACCGGATCGGTCAAATCGGCAGGGATAACCTCGACCGCCACATTATAAGCCCGCCGCAGACTGGTCGCATGGGCCTGAAGCTTATCCACCGAGCGCGCCGTCAAGATGACATCAAAGCCGTCCTTGGCGGCCAAATTGGCAAACTCCCGCCCCAGCCCCTCGGAAGCCCCGGTCACCAAAGCCCAGATCGCCATGCCACACTCCCCACTCTACGCCACGATCATGCAAAGCCACAGCTCCCGACGCCAGCAAAATACACACTGCACCGGGGCTTTCGCGTCCAAGACGGATAAGGCCGCCCAGCGATAACCACCCCCCACGGGTGCAGCCTCTGCAGTGTGAAAACGGCAGACAGTCCAAACGCCTAGCCCTCAGCCTGCGCCGAATATGCAAACGCGCCGGGGGCGAAACCGCCATCCCAGCGCGTCATAAGGTTAACAGATCCTTACCGCGATCTTGTAAGCCCTTGATTTGTCATAAACCAAGGCTCTGTCCACGCGTGGACACCTCACCCCAAGGCAGCAACGCCCGGCAAAGTCTTCCCCTCCATCCATTCCAAAAATGCCCCGCCAGCGGTGGAAATAAAGGTGAAATCCTGCGCAGCCCCAGCCTGATTCAAAGCCGCCACCGTATCGCCCCCACCCGCGACCGAAACCAGCTTGCCCGCCTTCGTCAACCTTGCCGCAGCCCGCGCCGCCGCATTGGTGGCCGCATTGAACGGCTCAATCTCAAACGCGCCCAGCGGCCCGTTCCAGATCAGCGTCTTGCAGCCCTCAAAAACCTTGGTCAGCGCCGCCACAGTCTTCGGCCCCGCATCCAAAATCATCGCATCACTGGGGCAATCCTTGACGCCGACCGTCTCATTCGCAGCCCCCGCCTTAAACTCCCAAGCCACCACCACATCCACCGGCAGATGGATCACACAGCCCGAAGCCTTGGCCTTCTCAACGATCTCCAGGGCAGTAGCCGCCATATCCCGCTCGGCCAAGCTCTTGCCAACCTCGATGCCTTGGGCCACGAGGAACGTATTCGCCATCCCGCCGCCGATCACCAGATGATCAACCTTGCCGACCAGATTGCCCAGCAGTTCCAGCTTGGTGGAAACCTTCGCGCCACCCACCACAGCCACCACTGGCCGCACCGGATCGCCCAACGCGGCCTCCAGCGCTTTCAACTCGGCTTCCATCAACCGTCCCGCCGCCGAGGGCAGCAGTGCCGCGATTCCAGCGGTTGAGGCATGCGCCCGGTGCGCCGCCGAAAAAGCGTCATTCACGAACACATCGCCCAATGCCGCCATCTCTGCCGCCAATTTAGGGTCATTCTTTTCCTCGCCAGCATGAAACCGGGTGTTTTCCAGCAACACCACATCGCCCTGCGCGGCCTCAGAAATCGCAGCTTTGGCGACATCGCCGACACAATCCGCACCGAACACAACCTTGCGCCCCAAAGCAGCCTCCAACGCGGGCTTCACACGGATAAGGCTCATCTCCGGTACAATCTTGCCCTTGGGCCGATCAAAATGCGCCAGCAGCACCACCTTGGCTCCGCGCGCGATCAGATCCTCAACCGTGGGCACGATTTTCTCGATCCGCGTCGCATCGGTTACCACGCCATTTTCCATCGGCACGTTGATATCCACACGGGTCAGCACGGTCTTGCCGGCAAGGCCCATATCGTCGATCGTCTTCCAGGCCATTGATGCCTCCATAACTGTTTGCAACTGTTTCCGCCGATCTGGCGCATTCGTCAACCTATAGCCCTTTCCCTTCTGGCCTTGGATGGTTACTTTCCGCCCCAGATCAAAATAAGGATTTGCCCCATGGCCGAGATCAAAGACCCAGAGAACACCATCATCATCACCCTCAAGGACGGCGAGGTTGTGCTGGAGATGTTGCCAGAGATCGCACCGAAACATGTCGAGCGGATGAAAACCCTTGCACGGGCAAAGGCATACGACAATGTGTGCTTTCACCGCGTGATCGACGGTTTCATGGCGCAGACCGGCGATGTCGCCAATGGCAACATGGAAAGCGACTTCAACCTGCGCCGCGCAGGCACGGGCGGGTCCGAGCATCCCGATCTGCCAGCAGAGTTTTCCGGCATCCCACATGACCGTGGCACCATTGGTGCGGCGCGTTCGTCCAGCCCAAACTCGGCCAACAGCCAGTTTTTCATCAACTTTTCCGACAACCACTTCCTGAACCGCCAATACACGGTCTATGGCCGCGTGATCAAAGGCATGGAGCATGTCGATAAAATCACCAAGGGCGAGCCGCCAGCAAATCCCGATCGCATGATCACCGTGCGGGTGGCTGCCGATGTTGCGTAACATCCTTGCAGCCCTGCTGCTGACCGCTGCCCCCGCTTTTGCCGAAGGGGACGGCCCCGGCCCAAACTTGGTGATTGAGGTTTCCGGTGCGGCCAAGGGCGAGATCGTGATTGATCTCGACACCAAAGACGCACCGAAACATGTCGCCCAAATCGTCGCTTTGGCGCAAAAAGGCGCTTACGACGGCGTGGTGTTCCACCGCGTCATTGACGGCTTCATGGCGCAAACGGGTGATGTGCAATACGGCAAAGCTGGCGGCGAGACTGGCCAAGCAGGCATGGGCGGCTCTGATATGCCGAACATTCCGGCGGAATTCTCGGCTGTGCCGTTTGAGCGTGGCACTGTTGGGATGGCCCGCTCGGCCGATCCTGACAGCGCCAACAGCCAATTCTTCATCATGTTCGCGCCGGGTGATTTCCTCAACGGCCAATACACCGTAGTTGGCAAGGTAATCAAAGGCATGGACGTGGTCGACGCCATCCAACGCGGCGAGCCACCAGCCAGCCCTGACGTAATGACGAAAGTCACCGTTCAGGAATAAGAACATCCATTCATATTGATGGAACATTTATTCACAAACAAAAAAGGGGGCCGGAACGGCCCCCTTTTTCATATTCTACATGAAAGCCTTAGTCCAAAATCACCAAAGCATGACGCTTCTTGCCCGCCGTCAGCTTTAACGGTTCCACCAGCATCCCAGCCCCCACGCGCAGGCCCGCATCGGTCACCACTTCGTCATTCATCCGCGCGCCGCCTTCTTGAATCAGCCGCTTGGCATCCTTACCCGTGGCCGCCAACCCTGCGCGCACGAACAGTTGCACAATGCCCAGACCCTCGGCCATTTCCGACGCCAACACCCGAAGAGTTGGCAAATCATCCCCCACGCCACCCTTCTCAAACACCTCGCGGGCCGTCGCCTCCGCAGCCAGAGCTGCCTCAGCCCCGTGCAGGAGGGTAGTCACCGCATTGGCCAGCACGATCTTGGCATCATTGATCGCTGAGCCTTGCAATGCGCCCAAGCGTTCACATTCCTCCAGCGACAATTCGGTATACAGCTTCAGGAACTTTCCGACATCGGCATCGGTGGTGTTGCGCCAGAACTGCCAGAACTCGTAGGGCGAATACATGTCGGCATTCAGCCAAACCGCCCCCGATTGCGATTTTCCCATCTTTTTGCCGTCGCTGGTGGTCAGCAGCGGTGAGGTCAAACCATAGACTTCATGGTCAATCACCCGGCGGG
Organism: Cypionkella sp. PAMC25878; assembly: GCF_058135695.1. Classification (NCBI taxonomy): domain Bacteria; kingdom Pseudomonadati; phylum Pseudomonadota; class Alphaproteobacteria; order Rhodobacterales; family Paracoccaceae; genus Cypionkella; species Cypionkella sp. PAMC25878. The sequence goes on from NZ_CM176871.1 coordinate 3,097,084, forward strand.
TCAGATCGACGCCGTTGACGATATTGCCCCACTGATCGCTGCCACCCATCTGCACCAGACAGCCATAGCGGCGGTTCAGCTCCAGAAAGTCATAAGCCTGTAAAATCATATAGTTGAACTCAAGGAAGCTCAAACTCTGCTCCCGATCCAACCGCGATTTCACGCTCTCAAACGACAGCATACGGTTGACGCTGAAATGCTTGCCAATATCGCGCAGAAAGCCAAGGTAGTTCAGATCATCCAGCCATTCGGCATTGTTGACCATCACCGCATCGGTCGCGCCATCGCCAAACGTCACATAGGGCGAAAACGCCCGCTTGATCCCGGCGATATTATCATCAATCTGCGCGTTCGTCAGCAAAGGCCGCTCATCGGCGCGGAAACTAGGATCGCCCACCTTGGTCGTCCCGCCGCCCATCAGCACAATCGGCTTGCCACCGCACTTCTGCAACCAGCGCAGCATCATGATCTGGATCAGCGATCCGACATGCAGCGACTTTGCCGTGGCATCAAAACCGATATAGCCCGGCACCACGCCCTTGGCCAAAGCCTCGTCAAGCGCCTGATAGTCCGTGCAATCGGCAAGAAAGCCGCGGGTCATCATCACACGCATGAAATCAGATTTTGGATGGTAGGTCATGGCACACTCATGCTTTAAGGTCCGGGTGGTATAGCGGGCGAGGGGGCCAAGGGGAAGATGGCGAAACAAGGTGCGATTTGGGTTTTAGGCACAATGTCGGGCACTTCGCTGGATGGCGTTGATGCCGCCATGCTGCGCACCGATGGCCATGCGATCTTCGAGTTCGGCCCCGATGCCTACCGCCCCTATACCGCCGCTGAGCAAGCCACCATCCGCAAAGCCTTCGGCCAATGGCCCGGCGATGCAGATGTGGCCGCGGCTGCCGAAGTCGTCGAAACTGCCCATGCCGAAATCCTCGCCCGCTTTTCCGGCGCCGAGATGATCGGCTTTCACGGCCAAACCCTTGCGCATGACCCGGCCCATGCCCGCACCCATCAGGCAGGCAACGGTCAGCTATTGGCCCAGACCCTAAACCTGCCCGTGGTCTGGGATTTCCGCTCCAGCGACGTGCAAATGGGCGGCCAGGGCGCGCCCTTGGCCCCGTTCTTTCACTTTGCCTGTGCCAAATGGATCAAGGCAACCGACCCCCTCGCCATCCTCAACCTCGGTGGCGTCGGCAACATCACATGGATCGACCCAAGCCAGCCCAGTCCCGATTCCTCCGGTGCCCTCTTGGCGTTTGATACCGGCCCCGCCAACGCGCCCGTGAATGATCTGATGCAAATTCGCTTGGGCCTGACCCAAGATGCAGGTGGCGCATTGGCCGGAACGGGTCGCGTCGATGAAAAACTGGTACAAGCCTTCCTCGGCCAAGCCTATTTTCACAAAATTCCGCCGAAGTCGTTAGACCGCAATGACTTCCAAAAGTTCTTCAAGAAGACCCATAAACTCTCCAACGCCGATGCCGCCGCCACCCTGGCCGCCATCGCTGCCGCCTCGGTCGCCAAAGCCGCCGAACATTTCCCCCAACCCATCACCCGCCTACTCGTCGCCGGAGGAGGCCGCCACAACGCCACCATGGTGGCCCAGCTTACCCAACGTATGAACTGCACCGTCGAACCCATTGAAACCGCAGGCCTAAATGGCGATATGTTGGAAGCACAAGCCTTCGCCTATCTCGCCGCTCGCGTCGCCTACGGCCTGCCCACATCCGCCCCCAGCACCACAGGCGTGCCCGCAGCCGTCGGCGGTGGCCAAATCAGCCGCCCCTAATCCATAAAACTTAGCTGAAATTTCGTTGCTCTTTTTAAAATACTCCCGCCGGAGGCATCCGCAGCTTGCGACCTCGCAGCGCTGACGGCTACTTCCCCACAGCCCGCGCCTGCCGCACCATCGACACCGTATAAATCACCAACGCCACCCAAATCATCGGAAACGCAATCATCTTGCCGCGACCAAACGGTTCACCAAAGACAAACACTGCCGTGAGGAAAATCATCGTCGGCGCGATATACTGCATGATGCCAATGGTGGAGAGCCGCAGCAGTTTCGCGCCATTGGCATAGACCATCAGCGGCACCGCCGTCACCAAACCGCAAGACAGCAGCAGCACGGTATCCGCAGTCACTCCAGCCATGAAATGACTGCGCCCCGTGACCTGTGCCCAAATCACATAGGCCAGCGCAAACGGCAGCAGGATCAGCACCTCAAGGAAAAACCCTTGGTTCGGCCCAATCGGCAGCGACTTCTTCAGATACGCATATATCCCCCAAGTCACCGTCAACCCCAAAGCCACCAGCGGCAACTTGCCCGCCTCAACCGTCAGCACCAACACCGCCAAAGCCGCCAGCGCAATCGCCCACTTCTGCGCCACGCTCAACCGCTCGCCCAGCAGCATCGCTCCCAGAAACACCGAAAACAGCGGATTGATGTAATAGCCCAAAGCCGCATCCAGCGCGTGCCCCGCTCCAATCGACCAGACATAAATCCCCCAGTTGACCGAGATCAGCGCCGCCGTCGCGAAGCCCATAAGCAGCATCCTCGGCGTGCGCATGGCCACCCACAGATCCGCCGTCCGCCCCGTCGCCCACAATACCGCCCCTGCAATCGGGATCGACCAGATCACCCGATGCGCGATCACTTCCGCAGGCGAAATATGCGCTACCGCCTTCATGAAGATCGGCAAAAAACCCCACAATAGATAGGCAGTCAGCGCGAAACCAAAGCCGCGCAACGAGTCTTCATTCTTTGGGGGCAATTTTTCCATGCCTCTAGCTATCCGCGCGAAGGCCCCCACGCCACGCCTAACTTGTAATCATTACATTCGCCGCGCCAGATACCCCTTGGTGAACGCCGCATAGCCCTCCGCCGTCTCGCGCAACTCATCCTTCATCAACCGATGCAACGCGGGCAATTGATGAAACGGCACAGCCGGATAGACGTGGTGTTCGACATGATACGGCATGTTCCACGCCAGAAACCGCATCAGCGCAGTCGTAAAGGTGGTGCGGGTGTTCTCAAACATGTTCACCACTTGCGGGCAGTCGCCATGCTCGGCCAGCAGATACAGCCGAAGGGCGGGTTGGCCCAGCAGCACCGGCAGCAGCCAGACCCAGAACAGCAGCGGGCTGATCAGCAAGCTGGCCAAAACCAGCGCGTAGCCCGCCAGCATCCAGCGCGCCTCGGCCACAATCCGGGGCAGGGCGCTGGCGGGCAGATACTCCCCCTCTGCCCGACCCCGCGCCAGATCAATGATCAGCCGCACCTCAGAAATCCAATAGGGCAAGCCCGAGACATGCCAGACCCAGGCCCTGATCCCGTTTGGTTTTTCCGAAGCCAACTCCGGGTCTTTGCCCCCCAGATTGGTCCAGCGGTGATGCGCCAGATGAAAGTAGCGAAACCATTGAAACGGCAGCAACAGCGCAAAGCCGCACAGGCGCCCCACCGACTCATTCAGCCGCTCGGAGGCAAACGGGGTCTTATGCGTTGCCTCATGCTCCAGCGTGAACAGGAAGACGAGCAGCACACCCTGCACTGGCAACAAAATCCACCATCCCGGAACGCCGAAACCAATCATCGCACCCACGGCAAGGATAGCCCCCAGATGCCCCGCCAGATGCCAAAGCCCCACCCGATCCGACCGCGCAATCAGCCGCGCCCGCAGGTCTGGCGCAAGGTTTGCAACAAAGCTTTTGTGATCCATCACCGCAATCTGCCGCAGCCGATGACCCCACACAAGCCCCCCTTTCCAACCCTGAACCCCCATGCCACCTTGCATGAAAAAGGGAGTTCCCATGCCGCAATCCGTCCTGATCATCGGCGCAGGTATCATCGGTGCCAGCCTTGCTTTTCGCCTGTCGCGCCAAGGCGCCACGGTGACGGTGTTAGAGGCCACATCCCCCGCTAGCGCCGCCTCTGGCCGCAGCTTCGGCTGGATCAATGCCAGCTTCTACGAGTCCCCCGCCCATCACCACCTGCGGGTTGAGGCTATGACCGCCCACCACCGTCTCGCCGCGCTGCTGCCCGATACTGCGCCAAACTGGCAAGGCACGCTTTGGTTCGAGGCTGAGGGCGCCGGCTTTGAGCAAAAAGCCACAGACCTCGCCGCCCTTGGCTATCCCACCAAGCCCATCGCCCGCGCCGAAATCGCTAAGCTGGAGCCCCACTTGGCCAATCCCCCAGCCCAAGCCCTGCATATCGCAACCGAAGGTGCCGTCGATCCCGCAGCCCTGACCCGCGCCTTGCTCGCAGCCTCGGGGGCTAAAGTGCTAAGCGGTATCGCCGCCAAATCGCTGATTGAAAACGGCGGTCAGATCAAAGGCGCGCGCACGGCGATTGGTCCGTTCACCGCCGATCATACAGTGCTGGCCGCCGGCATTGCCGCGCCCGCACTGCTCACCCCACTCGGGCTTGATCTGCCAATGCTCACCCGCCCCGGCATCATGGTTTACACCAAACCTGTCGGCTGGCGCGTTAATCATATCCTCGTCACCCCCGATCAGGAAATACGCCAAGATACCAGCGGCGCCATCCTTGCCCCCGGCATCGTCAACCACCAAGCGGATGCGTCAGACTCCATTGCTGACCCCGCCGCGATGGCCGAAGCCACGCTGCGCCGCCTGCGCGCCCGCTTCAACGCGCCCGATCTGACACTGGACCGCTTCGCCCTTGGCTATCGCCCGGTCCCCGCGGATGGCCTGCCGCTGATCGGCACTGTGCAACCGGGGCTTAGCCTCGCCGTGATGCACTCAGGGATAACCCTTTCCGCTTTGGCTGGAGAGGCTTTGGCGGCTGAAATCATGGGGCAGGGCGACCACCCCTTACTGGCCGATTTCCGCCCCAGCCGCTTGCTGAAGCCACTTTAACCACGAAAAAGCCACGCAAAGCGGAGCTCTGCGTGGCTTAAAAATCGCTATCAGAAACCCTTAGCCGCGCAGGATAGACCGACCAGCATATTCTGCCGTCTCACCCAGCATTTCCTCAATGCGGATCAACTGGTTGTATTTCGCCAACCGGTCCGAGCGCGACAGCGAGCCGGTTTTGATCTGACCGCAGTTGGTCGCAACCGCCAAGTCAGCAATCGTGCTGTCTTCGGTTTCGCCCGAACGATGCGACATCACATTGGTATAACGCGCGCGGTGCGCCATATCCACGGCCTGCAATGTCTCGGTCAGGGTGCCGATCTGGTTGACCTTCACCAGCATCGAATTGGCGCAACCGGCCTTGATGCCCTCGGCCAAACGACGCGGATTGGTCACGAACAGGTCGTCGCCGACCAGTTGGATTTTGCCGCCCAGTTTGTCGGTCAAAAGCTTCCAGCCTGCCCAATCGTCTTCGGAACAGCCATCTTCAATCGAGATGATCGGGTAGTCAGCAGCCAGACCTGCGAGGAAATCAACGTTCTCCTCAATAGACAAGGATTTCCCCTCGCCCTTCATCTCATACTTGCCGCCCTTAAAGTATTCGGTGGCTGCGCAATCCAAAGCGAGGAACATATCTTCGCCGGGGCGATAGCCCGCCTTCTCAATCGACTTCAGAATGAAATCAAGCGCATCGCGGGCAGAGTTCAGGTTCGGCGCAAAGCCACCCTCATCGCCGACATTGGTGTTATGTCCCGCCGCCGACAGCTCTTTCTTCAGGGTGTGGAACACTTCCGAACCCATCCGAATGGCCTCACGGATGTTTTCCGCGCCCACCGGCATGATCATAAATTCTTGGATATCAATCGGGTTATCCGCATGTTCGCCGCCGTTGATGATGTTCATCATCGGCACTGGCAACATCCGGGCCGAGGTGCCGCCGACATAGCGGAAGAGCGGCTGCCCGGTGAACTCTGCCGCAGCTTTCGCCACGGCCAAAGACACGCCCAGAATGGCATTCGCGCCCAGACGCGATTTGTTTGGCGTGCCGTCCAATTCGATCATGGTGCGGTCGATGCCGACTTGTTCGGTTGCGTCAAAGCCTACGATTTCTTCGGCCAACTCGCCGTTGACGGCGGCCACAGCCTCCAACACGCCCTTGCCCATATAGCGCGATTTATCGCCATCGCGGCGCTCATTCGCCTCATGCGCGCCAGTTGAGGCACCCGAGGGCACCGCAGCACGTCCCTGCGCGCCGCTTTCCAGCAGCACATCAACTTCAACGGTGGGATTGCCGCGGCTGTCGAGAATCTCGCGGGCATGGATATCAATGATCGTGCTCATGTCAGGCCTCCAAATGGGCGGAAATGGTGCTCTCTTGGGCGTCTTAGCCCAAGGGTGCGTTCAAGGAAAGCGCGTGTTTGCGGGCGCGTTCACGCGCAAAGGAATAAAGCCCCGAGGCGACGATAAGCCCCGAGCCGCACAGGGTTATGACATCGGGCCATTCGTGGAACACAAACGTCCCGATCAACACCGCAAACACCAGCCGGACATAGCGGAAGGGAGCCACCACCGACACCTCGCCCGTCCGCGTCGCACCAATAATCGCCCAATATCCGCCCGTGCCAAACACCAGTGCCCCGATTAAAGCATAGGTTTCCCAGAGGGTTGGCACAGCAACTTCACCTGATCCCGCCATCATCAGCGCGCCGAGCAGCGTGACCGCGATCAGCCCCCAAGCCGAGACTTGCGCGGTCGAGCTTTCCGGTGGGATCTTGCGCGCGGCCAAGTCACGCAGGGTCAGCCCCGCCACGGTGATCAGCACCCAGAGCGCTTCCGGGCGAAATCCGTCCAGTCCCGGACGGATCACCAGCAGAACCCCGGCAAAGCCCACCGCAATCGCCGACCACCGCCGCCAGCCGACCTGTTCTTGCATAAAAAGCGCAGCCGCCATCGTCACCGCCAAGGGCATCGCCTGCAACACGGCGGAAACCGTCGACAAAGGCACGGTGGCAAGTGCGGTGATATAGGCGAAAGTGCCAACCATTTCACCAAGCCCGCGCGCCAAAACCCATGGGTGCAGAGCCTGCTTGGTGAATACCTTTTGCCGCTGCTGCCACGCCATCAGCACGAACACCACGACGCCAAATACGCCAGAGACAAACACAATCTCACCCACCGGCAGGCTGGCGGCGGCCCATTTCAGGAACATATCCTCCAGCCCAAACAGGGCCATCGACACCACCATCAACAGGATGCCGCGTAGGTTATCCGAGGCCAAACTCTATCCCTTCTTGACCGGAACGCCGAGCAGTTCCAGCCGGTGCCCGATCAACCGATAGCCCAACCGCGCCGCGATGCGCTCTTGCAGGGCCTCAATCTCGGGGTCCACAAATTCAATGACTTGCCCGGTGTTCACGTCAATAAGATGATCATGGTGATCGCGCTCTGCATCTTCATAGCGGGCGCGGCCATCGCCAAACTCTAGCCGCTCCAGCAGGCCACATTCCTCAAACAGCTTCACCGTTCGGTACACGGTGGCGAGGGAAATCTTCGGGTCAACCTGTGCAGACCGCGCATAAAGTTCCTCAACATCCGGGTGATCCTCGGCCGCCGCGATCACCCTAGCGACCACGCGGCGCTGATCGGTCATCCGTAAGCCCTTGGCGACGCCGCGCGCGATCAGATCCGACATGACAAGGCCCCCTACATTGCCCGGTTTGTTATGGCGCGTGTAAGGGAAACCGCGCGGTGCTGCCAGCGATTTTGCACGGCTTGACTTCACCCTGCCGCCCCCAGAGGTTGGCGCGAAAATGAGGGCAAGATGCGCAAAGAGCGGCTGGATGGGGTGGGGTTGGCGGCGCTGATCGCGGTGACGTTCCTGTTGGCGGTCAACCAGATCGTGGTGAAAGAGGTCAACCGCGGCCTGCAGCCGGTGTTTTTCGCGGGCGCGCGCTCGGCTCTGGCGATCGTGTTCGTCTTTGCCTGGCTGAAGTATCGCGGGCTTTGGAGCCGGATTCGGCTGACCGATCTTGGCCCGGGGCTGGCGATTGGCGCGGTATTCGCCGCCGAGTTTCTGTGCCTTTTCATGGCGCTTGACCTGACCGCCGTGGGACGTGCCTCGGTGATCTTTTATTCGATGCCGCTTTGGCTGGCCGTGGCCGCGCTATTTCTGGCTGCCGAATGAGCGCATCACCCGGCAGCGTGGAATCGGGCTGGGGCTGGCTTTCATCGGCACGGCTTGGGCGATTCTGTCGAAAAGCCCGTCGGGTCATGCCAGCATTGCGGGCGATATCTTTGCTTTGGTGGGCGCTTGGGGCTGGGCCGGCACCGCGTTTCTGGCGCGCAAAACCCGGCTGCGTGACGCCGGCCCAGAAGCACAACTGTTCTGGATGGTACTGATTTCAGCACCAATTTTACTGGCAGCGGCCCCGTTCTTCGGCCCGCTGATCCGGGATGTAGAGCCCATTCACTGGGTCTGGCTGGTGTTTCAGGCGGGGGTGATTGTTGCCGGGGTGTTCATCACTTGGTTGTGGTTGCTGTCGGTCTATCCGGCCTCGACCGTCGCCAGTTTTTCGTTTCTGACCCCGCTGTTCGCCATCGTTCTGGGCTATTTTATTTTCGACGAAGCGTTGTGTTTTGGCCTCATCATGGCCGCTGGATTCGTCGCGGCGGGAATCGCACTGATCAACCGGAGGTAGTGCGCGGCTTTATCCACAGCCTGTGGAGGAATCAGCGTCCTGCCACGGCATCTGAGCCAAACCATGCAAGCATGCCGTGATACTAGGGTTTTTGCGGCAGTTACGACGCCACATTAAACGCGATTTTGCGGACAGAGCGGCAAAAAGGCTCACATCGGGGTGATGGCAGGGCTAGATATACGCCGCAGGTCAAGCACAAAATCTAGTGTATAAGTGTAAAAAATTCGTTGATGCGGCGCCAGAATTGCGACAGTTTGACGACGCGCCACCCGCAGCCACAAGATGTAGTGCGCCCAGCGGAATGCCCAACCCTATGTTTGTGTCCCTCAACGGGGCCATCGCGCCCGAATTAGGTGGTGCGGCAAGCATGGGACGGCGGGGCGCAGGGATTTTGGGACACAGACGCGGTGCAGCAGACACCGCGCGAAAACATGGGACAGGCAGATGAAAATCGAGCGGAAGTTTACCACCGAAGCAACCGGTGCCTATGGCGCGATGGCGTTTTCGACCACGGTATCGGAAATCCGAAATCCCGATGGCACCGTTGTGTTTCGCAATGAAGCCGTTGAGGTTCCGCAGGGCTGGAGCCAAGTGGCTTCCGATGTTCTGGCGCAAAAATACTTCCGCAAAGCGGGCATTCCGGCACGACTAAAGCGTATGGGTGAAAAGGATATTCCGAAATTCCTCTGGCGTTCGGTGCCCGACGAGGATGCTCTGGCATTGCTGCCAGTGGAGGAGCGTCTGGTCGGCGAAACCTCTGCCAAGCAGGTGTTTGACCGTCTGGCCGGGGCTTGGGTCTATTGGGGCTGGAAGGGTGGCTATTTCACCACCGAGGCCGATGCCAAAGCCTATTATGACGAGATGCGCTTCATGCTGGCCCGTCAGATGGCAGCGCCGAATTCTCCGCAATGGTTCAACACCGGGCTGCACTGGGCCTACGGCATTGATGGGCCAAGCCAAGGTCACTACTATGTTGATCATATGACCGGCGTGCTGACTAAATCTAGTAGCGCCTATGAGCATCCGCAGCCGCACGCCTGCTTCATCCAATCGGTGAAGGATGATCTGGTCGGCGACGGCGGCATCATGGATCTGTGGGTGCGTGAGGCGCGGCTGTTCAAATATGGCTCTGGCACTGGCACCAACTTTTCCTCGCTACGCGGTGAGGGTGAAAAGCTGTCGGGCGGCGGCAAATCCTCGGGCCTGATGGGGTTCCTGAAAATCGGCGACCGTGCGGCTGGGGCGATCAAATCCGGCGGCACCACGCGCAGGGCGGCCAAAATGGTGATCTGCGATATGGATCACCCCGATGTCGAAGCCTTCGTGAACTGGAAAGTCATTGAGGAACAAAAGGTTGCCTCGCTGGTCGCGGGTTCCAAAGCCCATGAGCTGAAGCTAAACGAAATTTTTACCGCAATCCGCCAGTGGGATGGATCAAGCGATGACTCGGTGGACCCGGCAAAGAACCCAGCCCTGAAAGCCGCAATCCGCTCGGCCAAAAAGGCGATGATCCCGGATACTTACACCAACCGCATCCTGCAATATGCGCGCCAAGGCTTCACCAGCATCGAATTCCCCACCTATGATGTCGATTGGGATTCCGAAGCCTACATCACTGTTTCCGGCCAAAACTCTAACAACTCGGTGCGCGTCACCGATGCCTTCCTGACCGCTGTGAAGGACGATGCCGATTGGGCGCTGATCCGGCGCACCGATGGCAAGACCGCGAAAACCCTGAAAGCCCGCGATCTTTGGGATCAGGTTGGCCATGCCGCCTGGGCCTGCGCCGATCCGGGCATCCAGTTTCATGACACCGTCAACGCTTGGCACACCTGTCCAGAAGATGGTGCCATTCGCGGCTCTAACCCGTGCTCGGAATATATGTTCCTCGACGACACCGCCTGTAACCTTGCCTCGATGAACCTGCTGACCTTCTTCAAGGACGGCAAATTTGACTCTGACGCCTATATCCACGCCACCCGCCTCTGGACAGTTACGCTGGAAATTTCTGTGATGATGGCGCAATTCCCGTCGAAGGAAATCGCGCAACTGTCCTATGATTTCCGCACGTTGGGTCTGGGCTATGCCAATATCGGCGGCCTGCTGATGAACATGGGACTGGGCTACGATTCCACCGAAGGCCGCGCCTTCTGCGGTGCGCTGACCGCGCTGATGACCGGTGTCAGCTATGCAACTTCCGCCGAAATGGCTTCCGAACTCGGCGCTTTCAGTGGCTATGCCCGCAACGCCCAGCACATGCTGCGCGTCATCCGCAACCACCGTGCGGCGGCTTATGGCAAGACCTCGGGTTATGAGGCCGTCAACGTCAATCCAGTCGCATTGGATGCCGCCAACTGCCCCGATCAAACGCTTGTGACACTGGCAAAATCGGCTTGGGACGAAGCGCTGACGCTTGGTCAAGCCCACGGCTTCCGCAATGCCCAAACCACCGTGATCGCGCCCACCGGCACCATCGGTCTGGTGATGGATTGCGACACCACCGGCATCGAGCCGGATTTCGCGCTGGTGAAATTCAAGAAACTCGCGGGCGGTGGCTATTTCAAGATCATCAACCAATCGGTGCCTGCCGCCTTGGAGAAACTTGGCTATACCACGAGCCAAGCCGCTGAAATCGTGGCTTATGCCGTCGGTCACGGCTCGATCGGCAACTGCCCCGGCATCAACACCACCGCGCTTGTCGGCCACGGCTTTGGCGCGCGCGAATTGGAGAAGATTGAGGCGGCTTTGCCCTCGGCCTTCGATATCCGCTTCGTGTTCAACCAATGGACGATTGGCGAGGATTTCTGCAAGAAAACCCTCGGCATCCCGGCGGAAAAGCTGTCTGATCCCAGCTTTGATCTACTGCGCCACCTTGGCTTTACCAAATCGCAAATTGACGCCGCCAACGATCATGTCTGCGGCACGATGACGCTGGAAGGCGCGCCGTTTCTGAAGCCCGCGCATTACTCGGTGTTCGATTGCGCCAACCCCTGCGGCAAAACCGGCAAGCGCTATCTCTCGGTCGACAGCCATATCTACATGATGGCCGCCGCCCAGTCGTTCATCTCGGGCGCGATTTCCAAGACCATCAACATGCCGAATTCGGCGACGATTGCCGAGACTTTGGCGGCCTATGAATTGTCGTGGTCCTTGGGCATCAAAGCCAACGCACTCTATCGCGACGGATCAAAACTCTCGCAGCCCTTGGCCTCGGCCTTGGTGGAGGATGACGAGGAAGCCGAAGAAATCCTGACTTCTGGCTCGAATCAAGAAAAAGCCGCCGTTCTGGCCGAGAAAATCGTCGAAAAGATCATCTACAAGGAAATCATCCGCACCAACCGCGAAAAGCTGCCGGAACGCCGCAAAGGCTACACCCAGAAAGCCATCGTCGGCGGCCATAAGGTCTATCTGCGCACCGGCGAATATGGCGACGGCCGCTTGGGTGAGATTTTCATCGACATGCACAAGGAAGGTGCGGGCTTCCGCGCCATGATGAACAACTTCGCCATCGCGATCTCGGTCGGCCTGCAATATGGCGTGCCGCTGGAAGAATATGTCGAGGCCTTCACCTTCACCCGGTTTGAACCTGCGGGCATGGTGCAAGGCAATGATAGCGTGAAAAACGCCACATCGATCCTCGACTATATCTTCCGCGAACTGGCTATTTCTTACCTTGATCGCACTGACCTCGCGCATGTCAAACCCACGGGTGCCTCGTTCGATGAGCTCGGCCGCGGGGTCGAGGAAGGCAAACCCAATCTGTCGGAAATCCCCGACCAAGCCGCCACCCGCGGGCTTGAGGTGCTGAAGCAAATCAGCTCAACCGGCTATCTGCGCAAGCGCCTGCCGTCGGAACTGGTGATGCTGCAAGGCGGGATGGGGGCGACAGCTTTGGCCAATGGCACCGATCCGGTCTCGGCGCTGAACATGCTGATCCCAGAAACCGCGCGCGCGATGGGGGGGACTATCAGTGGCGGCACGGCGCTGGCGACGGGCACCGTGACGATGGACCTGCGGGTGAAAGCCAAAATGCAGGGCTACGAGGGCGACCCCTGCGGCGAATGCGGCAACTACACGCTGGTGCGCAACGGCACCTGCATGAAGTGCAACACCTGCGGTGGGACGAGTGGGTGTAGCTGATCTCGCGTATTTCCTGTCGTGATCTGACAGGCAAAGTTTGTCCATTTTGGCCAGTTTTTTGTCCATCGTGTCAGAGTAAGTTTGTCCATCGGGCCATTTAAGGGCCGATGGCACCAAAAATCCGCCAAATTTCGATGCTGTCGGCGGTGACACCTAAAAAACCGATTACCTCCGCCAGAAAGCATGAAGATGACCAGTTTCTATCCCGAAGAAATGCTTGCTGAGATGTCTCGTGATCTGACAGGCAAAGTTTGTCCATTTTGGCCAGTTTTTTGTCCATCGGGTCAGAGTAAATTTGTCCATCGGCCCATTTAGGAGCCGATGGCACCAAAAATCCCCCAAAGCACGATGCTGAGGGCGGTGACACCAAAAACCACCGATTTGTCCCGCTTGACCTCTGCGAAAATCGGATGCATCCATAGGGCATGAACAGGATCATGCCCTCAAGGCTCATACGAGCGACCTCCATCTGACCCCGCTCGCCGGGGCCGGAAACGGTCGCGCATCCTGAACCCAACCATCCCGCAGAACCGCTTTCCGGTCCCGTCCCATCGCTATGGACTGAGGACGACCCATGACCCACACCAAATTTATCGACGCCCGCTTCTTCGAGGGGGATGTGACGGCGCTGGAAGATCGCCTACGTGAATTCCTGCAAAACTATCGGAAACGGAAAATGGCCCGCGCCCTTATGGTTGCGGATGATTGCAGGCCCGAAATTGATAAACTCGAAATCGACAATTTCGGAGATGACCTGCTGCGGGGCGTGAACATCTCTGTGGCCGAAAATCGCATGATCCGCAGGCGGGCCGCGCTGGTCTATCAGCGCCGCATGGCGGCGTCCGGTCTGGCTCACCTGAAGGCAGATGAGGTCAAGCGCCTGTCGGTCATGAAAGGTGGCGCCATCCTGACACCGCCCGGCAACGAGGCTTGGGCCGACGAACTGGCCGCCACCCTGCATGCAGAGATGCCGTGGATGGCACTGGCGACAGAAACGGCTTGGCACGCCCTCCGCCGCTCAGTTCAGCGCGGCGATCCGGGCCTGCGCCTGCCGCCAATGCTGCTGAACGGCCCGGCAGGCATTGGCAAGAGCGTGTGGGCGCGAAAGCTGGCAGAGCTATGCTCCGTGCCTGACTGCGTCGTGGAGGTCGGGTCTGGTTCTGCGGGGTTCCGGATCTCGGGTCTGGAACGCGGCTGGTCCTCGGCGGCCCCTGGGCGGCCGCTGGAAACCATCCTGCAAACCGGGATCGCCAATCCGATCATGATCGTCGACGAGATCTGCAAGATGCAGGCGCAGACCTCCGAGAAGGGGCAGAACTTTGGGATGGCGAACACCATGCTGGCATTGCTGGCACCCGCAACCAACACGGCGTGGGAATGCCCGTTCTACCGGGTCAAGTTCGACATGTTGCACATCAGCTGGGTGATGACCGCCAACGATGCCGAAAAGGTGCCGATGCCGCTGCTGAACCGTTGCACAGTGGTCGATCTACCGCCCATCGGGTTCCATGATCTGTGCGGTTTCGCCCGAGCGGAGACGGCGCGGCGTGGGCTGTCGGAGGATTCAGCGGAAGCGATCGTGCTTGCGCTGGCACATCCCCTAGCGCGCTCGAAATACATCAGCCTGCGGGGTGTGATCCGCATGATTGAGAAGGCGGAGGTGATGGAGGGGCGGCCGCGGTTGCATTGATGGATGTGACGAGGGGCATGCGAGTATGAAGCAGCGAGAGCTTATGTGGTTGTTTCAGCTAATCTTTCTGTTTCGCCGTTTCTGGATCCAAGCGGCTTTGCTGCGCAAATGCCGTGAAGGATTCACCTTGCGAATCCAGTCTGTTAGTCAGGGTGCATGAGCAGACCGAAGCCCCCGACCTACCGCACCTCGAACTGGCATGACTACAACGCTGCGCTGGCGAGGCGCGGATCTCTGGCAATCTGGTTCGACCCTGAGACACATTGGCTGGCCGCGCCGACCGGCAGGCGCGGTCGTCAGCCCGTGTTCACCGACGCGGCGATCCAGACCTGCCTGACACTGAAGGCGCTCTTCGGGTTGCCGCTTCGGCAAACGACCGGAATGGTTGCGAGCCTGCTTGATCTTACCGGGCTGGACTGGGGTAATCCCCCCCGAAAGTAAGGGGCTGCATAAGTAGAATTTTCTCGCCAAGATGAACGAGGAGATTCTGAATGAAGACAAGCAGATACACTGAGGCGCAGATTCTTGCGATCCTGCGTCAGGCCGAAGGCGGTGTGCCGGTGGCAGAGCTGTGCCGCGAGCATGGCATGAGCAATGCGTCGTTCTACAAGTGGCGGGCGAAGTATGGCGGCATGGATGCGTCGCTGATCAGCCAGATGAAGGCCATCGAGGACGAGAACCGCCGGCTGAAGCGGATGTATGCGGACCTGAGCATGCAAGCCGACCTGCTGAAAGAGGCTCTCGGAAAAAAATGACGCGGCCATCTCAACGCCGCGAGATGGCCGAGAAAGCGGTGGCGCGACACAAGGTCAGCATTGCGCTGGCCTGCCGGGCCTTCGGGGTCAGCGAGACCTGCTATCGCTATGGCCCGAAGTTAAAAGCCGAGAACGAAGAGATCGCCGACCTTCTGGTGGGTCTGACCGACGCCCGCAAGACCTGGGGCTTTGGGCTGTGCTTTCTGCATCTGCGCAACGTGAAGGGCCATCCGTGGAACCACAAACGCGTCTATCGGATCTATTGCGCCTTGGAACTGAACCTGCGGATCAAGCCCCGCAAGCGGCTGAAGCGGGACAAACCTGATGTGCTTGCTGTGCCCGAGGCACCCAACATGACCTGGTCCATGGACTTCATGGCAGATCGCCTCGGTGATGGCCGTGCGTTTCGGCTGCTGAACGTGCTGGATGACTTCAACCGCGAGGGGCTGGGTATCGAGGTTGACTTCTCGCTACCCGCCGAAAGGGTCATCCGGAGCCTGGACCGGATCATCGAATGGCGCGGCAAACCCGGCACCATAAGGGTCGACAACGGCCCGGAATACATCAGTGGCAAGCTGCTGATCTGGGCTGAGAGACAGGGCATCACGATCCAGCACATCCAACCCGGCCAGCCGCAGCAGAACGCCTACATCGAGCGATACAACCGCACCGTCCGGCATGAATGGCTCGACCAATACATCATCGAAACCATCGAGGAGGCACAGGATCACGCCACACAATGGCTATGGACATACAACAACGACCGCCCGAACATGGGCATCGGCGGCATCACACCCGCCCAGAAACTGAAAATGGCCGCGTAAGTTCTACGGATGCACCCCGTTAAAAATGGGGGGATTACCCTGGCAGGTGCCGGACTTCAGCACCCTGTCCCGCCGTCAGAAGACCCTGACGGTCCATATTCCCTACCGCCCTAGCACCGGCGCACTGCGCCTCTTGATCCCCTCACGGTTTGCAGGCAAACCGTAACCGGCCAGTTACTGCGAAGGTCATGCCGCCAGGCATAAATCTGCTGCCGCCTAAGATCATGGCGCTGAATAGCCCCTAGATTTGTAGACGCCTTGCTTGGTAATTTTGGAAGCAAGGAGGACGAGATGTCCGCAAGCAAATTCACAGACGAGTTCAAGCGCGATGCGGTGGCCCAGGTCGAGGATCGGGGCTATCCAGTGCGCGAGGTGGCCGAGCGATTGGGGGTTAGCACCAAGTCGATCTACACTTGGCAGAAGCAGTTTTCACGCCCAGCGAAGGTGATCAAAGAGGTCGATGCGCAGGCTGATGAGATCCGCCGGCTGAAGCGTGATCTGGCTCGTGTTATGGAGGAGTATCCGTCTTGGTCAAGTCGGTTTTGCGGCCCATTTTCTATCGTCGCGCAGCAGAGCATTTGCTAACACAAGAAGCTTTCGCATGACGGCTGTGATCGCGACCTTCTTTTCTTTCCCCGCAGCGATCAGGGCTGCGTATTTCAGCTTCATATCCAAATTGAACCTGATCGCGACAAGTGCGGGCATAAATATCGCATGGCGCAGGTTGGGACGTCCGCCCAAAATCCGCGCCTTGCCCTGCCATTTCCCCGAGCTTTGTGACATCGGAGCAAGACCCGCGAGGCTGCCGACTTGTTTGTTGGTCAGGCTGCCAATCTCGGGCATGTCAACTAAGATCATGAGCGCCGTATTTATACCGATCCCTGGTATGCTGATCAATTGCTCCATCCGCTTTGCCATGTTCTGATCTTTGCTGGCCACTTCCAACATTTGCGCATCGATCTTGCCGATGTCGTCTGCGATCTGGCGCAGCCTTCTGTCGAGTTGGACCTTGATCAACGCTACGGTGCTGGTCGCTCTTCGCGTCTTGGCGGCAGTCCGATCCTTGATCAATGCCCGCCGCGCTGCCAGTAACTCTTTAAGATCATACAGATTTTCCGCCTGTATTGTCTTTGGCGTCAACTGTAACGCCACGCCCATCCTTGCCAGCATTTCGCTGTCAACGCGGTCCGTCTTTGCCAACTTGCCGCTGGCTTGGGCAAACCGGCGTGCCTGCTTTGGGTTCACTTTTACAAAGGACAAAGCCTTTGCCCCAAGTCGCCGTTCAAGCTGTCGATGATATGCACCCGTCGCTTCATATATTACCAAGGGCAATGATGGCAGCGTCTCAAGCCATTTGAGCAATTTGCTATGGCCAACTGTCCCATTTGGAAACTGGCGGTTTGATCCATCTGCAAGCCGATGGACGTCAAGCGTGTCTTTGGAAACATCAATTCCGATGATATCATCCATGTGTCTTTTCTACCTTGTCTTGTCATACGGGCCCAAGGCCCCAGTATCCGTTCAGGTCAAGAGAAAAGACGAAGGCGACCATACTCCTCCACGGTCCAGCACGACCAAGCGGGAAACGATCCGACCCCCGTCGTTGCCCGGCATAAATGCCGTGCCGGGCAACGGCTCCAGTATCGCACAAGAGCTGGATTCAGGATAAGACAAGCGGGAAACGATCCGACCCCCGTCGTTGCCCGGCATAAATGCCGTGCCGGGCAACGGCTCCAGTATCGCACAAGAGCTGGATTCAGGATAAGACAAGCGAGACCTCATCATTCAACAGTGCGAGCCGAGGCATCTGAGAGACGATAAATTAGACGCAATCCTGTCGAAAACTGGAAAAACTTCAGATCTGTTGAAGATCATGCGTCTGCCCTTTTTGGTGGCCTATTGATCTGATCCCCAGATTCTGGGCCGTTTGAATCTGGAGTTTTCCGCTACGCTTTTCTGGCTGGGAGCGGAGCGGAATCGGATGAAGGCCTCGAAGTTCACGGACGCGCAGAAGGCGTTCATCATCAAGCAGGGCGAGGAAGGCACGCCAGTTGCCGAGATTTGCCGCAAGGCTGGGATCAGCCAGGCGACCTATTTCAATTGGAAGAAGAAGTATGCCGGGCTGCTGGCGACCGAAATGAAGCGGTTGAAGCAGCTCGAAGACGAGAACAGCCGGTTGAAGAAGATCGTGGCAGACCTGACGCTGGACCGCGAGATGCTGCAGGACGTTATCCGGCGAAAGCTCTGAAGCCTGACCGGATGCGCGAACGGGTTCGCGGGATGTATGAACCGCCCCGGGTTTGCCGGAGACCTTCAACCTGACTAAGGATGAGGGCTATGGAAAAGAGTAAGACATCAAATCGCTATTCACCTGAGATGCGGGCACGGGCCGTTCGCATGGTGCTGGAGCATCAAGGCTCCTATGAAACGCAATCTGCGGCAGTGTCTGCGATTGCGCCCAAAATCGGCTGTATCCCGGAGACCTTGAGGGTCTGGGTTCGGCAGGCAGAACGTGACAGTGGGGCACGCGATGGTGCCACCAGTGCTGAGCGTGACCGGATCAAGGAACTTGAACGTGAGGTGCGCCAGCTTCGGCAGGCAAACGAGATCCTGCGCAAGGCGTCTGCTTATTTTGCTCAGGCGGAACTCGACCGCCCGTTCAAGCCATGATCGGCTTTATTGATGATCATCGCGTGGTGCATGGGGTCGAGTCGATCTGCAGGGTGCTGCCGATTGCCCCATCTACTTACTATGCCTGTCTCGCTGTGCGTGCCGATCCGGCCAAAGCTTCCGCACGAAAGCAGAGGGATTTGGTCTTGCGACCCAAAATAACGAAAGTCTGGAATGATAACTGGCAGGTCTATGGGGTTCGCAAAACCTGGCGACAGTTGTGCCGTGAAGGTGAAGGTGCCGCGCGTTGCACCGTGGCACGCCTTATGACCAGCATGGGATTGCGGGGCGTTGTTCGCGGAAAGGCTATGAAAACAACGATCCCAGACACGTCAGTTCCATGCCCGCGTGACAAGGTGAACCGCGTGTTCCGAGCGCTAGCACCAAATATGCTATGGGTCAGCGACTTCACCTATGTCTCGACATGGCAGGGATTTGTTTACGTCGCCTTCGTGATCGACACCTTCGCCAACCGCATTGTTGGCTGGAAGGCGTCGCGGTCTGCCAAGACCGACTTCGTTCTTGATGCACTTGAGCAAGCACTTTATGCCCGCCGTCCGGCTCATCGGGGCGGGCTGATCCACCACAGCGACAGGGGAAGCCAATACGTCTCGATCCGATACACCGAGCGTTTGGGAAAAGCGGGCATCGAACCATCCGTTGGCAGCGTCGGCGACGCCTATGACAATGCTTTGGCCGAAACCATAAACGGCCTCTACAAAACCGAGGTCATCCGGCGGCGTAGTTCATGGAAAACCATGGACGAGGTCGAACTGGAAACCCTCAAATGGGTCGATTGGTTCAACAACCGCCGCCTGCTTGAACCCATCGGAAATATACCACCGGCTGAGGCAGAGGAGGCCTTCTATGCAAATCTGAACACACTCGATATGGTCGCGTAATACGGACTAATTGGTCTCCGGCAAACCCGGGGCGGTTCAGTTCATACTCTTTGCGCCATCGATAATAGGTCTGCACCGTCACGCCAATCTGACGAACCGCCTCCTGCACCGACTTGCCCTGACCCTGCAGCACCTCTACCTGCCGCAGCTTCAGCACAATATCTTTCGGCTTCTCTCGCTTTCCAGCCATCCTCTGATCCTCCAAAAAAATGGGATCATCATATCCCAGTTGGTGGACCACTTCAGTGGGGGCACTCCAATGGCGACATCGGATCGAGAATCTCTTCCAAAAGAGCTGGGAATACAGCTGGATCGCCATGTGCCGCTACAAAACAGATACAAGCTATGGCGCGTTCGTCGCCCGCGTTGCGACTGACATTCGATTGAACTGAACGGCAACAGACCCTAACAATGGGCAAGGTACAAATCCCTTATCTCCCGCCATTGTATAGAAAACGCGGCCTTCGGGTCGCGTTTTTGTAGTGGTACGGGGCCAGATTGGGGGCTTGTGCTGCTGCGGGGCATTGGCTATAGCGGCGGCGTGGGTTGTTAGCTCAGTTGGTAGAGCGTCTCGTTTACACCGAGAATGTCGGCGGTTCGAGCCCGTCACGACCCACCATTTTCAATGACTTAGCAGATCACTCGGCCTCTGTGTTCCCAATCCAAGCGGGCGTGTTCCCAATTTCTGGAATCAGCAGCATTGTTGCGGCGTTCATATGTTCACCTTTTGCCCGCCGCGTGTAGTGCTTCGCCATGCGCTCGGAGAGGTGGCCAAGCATAGATTTCACCCGATCAATCCCGCCAAAAATCTCGGGGTTTCGCGCTACGGCATTGGCGATCATCGTCGCGTTGGTGTGGCGCAGTCCGTGGAATGTCGGCTGGAAAGCACCCTCGGCATATTCTGCCACGGTGGCGGGACGCAGCTTCAGCCGGATCAATTCTTTGGTCCACGACGCGCCGAATCCTGAAGGCGTCCAGGGCTTGCCGCGCGAATTGGTCAGCAGGGGTCGCTTGGGGTCCACAATGGCCGCTTTGCGCCGTGCTGCGCGCTCGATGTCGATGATGGCCAGCACGACTGGATGCAGCGGCACCGGCACCGCCGTGCCTGTCTTGCCTTGCGACAGATACCACACGCCACCATCGACGGTGTGATCTTGCAGGCGAAGTAGCACATTGCCGCGGCGCTGGCTGGTATAGACCGCAGCCAGCACCACCTTGACGATCTCAGGCTTGCCCTTCTCGATCAGCGTGGCGAGATCTGCCTCTGGCCATGGTTCGTAAGATCCTGCGCTTTCGACGCGCTCGATCTTGCGGCAAGGGTTCACATCGGCAAAGCCGCGCGTGCGACCCCAGCCAAATACACTGCTGATGTCATCGAGGCGGCGGTTCGCAGTGGCGGGGCGATCTGACAGGCTGTCATAGAGCGCTTGCACATGGATCGGGCGAATCGCAGAGGCTTCGAATTTCCCCCATCGCTCGCCCATCAGATCCAGCGCCAGATTGCGGCCCGATTTCGACGCTGCCGGCAGGCGCTTGTATTTCTCGCTGAGGCGATGTTGGCGCACTAGCTCGGCCACGCCAGTGGGGCTTGCAAGAGCATTTGGCGCCATGCCGAACACCGCCTGGTGTGCTGCATCATAGGCGGCGCGGTATTCTGCTGAAAAGGGATGCGGCAGCGGCATGCGGGTCTCTTTGCCATCGCGCACGACGCGGAAATAAAAATACTCCCGATAGCCGCCGCGCTGCTTTCTGATGACGTAGTCTTCTAGCCGTAAATCAGCCGCCACGGCTTGCCCTCAATATCGGATCGTCATCATCTGCGGTGCCAGATCCGATTCCGTCCAGCTTTTTCTCGATCTCGGCCCATTTCCAGCGCAGCGTGCCACTGGGGATGCGCTTGGGTTTGGGAATATATCCGAGCTTCACCCAGCTGTGGATTGTCGCCTCGCTGGCATCCAGCAGTTCGCACAGCGTGCTGATCGAGACATAGCCGATCAGGCGCGGCACAGCCTCGCTTTGCTGCGGCAGGTTGACGATCGTGGCGTGTGGGTGCTGGCCCATTATCGCTGATCCTCGCTGTTGGCGGTTATTTGTGCGGCGGCAGCCCATCTGGCATCGACAATGGCCCAGTAGAGCCGACGCGCTTCTTCGACGGTGCGGCGCACGATCTCGGCTGGCGGGATGGGATAGAGTCCCCATCCGCCGCAATCGTTGCACTCGACAAATACGTGCCGATGATCGGTGATGGGGCCATAGCCATTGCTTTGGCCAATAATTCCCTCACGGCGCAGCGCGCATGCTGGGCAGGGCTCGCAGTTGCCGTGAAGGGTGTGGTCAGTCATTTGTTCGCCGTCTCCAACAGCACGTCGGCGTGGCAGGGCGTGTCGGGCTTGCACCAGCAGGCGAGGTTCTTGCCGCGCAGCTCGGCTCGGATAGCCGCTACAAGGGCGGATTGCTCTGGGCGCGAGAGATAGTCGCGGAACAGGCTGACCAGATATTCCTGGCTGCCGTCGCCATCTTGCCCCGCTTGATAGGGATTACCCCATCGTGTGCTACGGTCGACCTTTGCGGTGTTCTCTGGCATCCGCCAGCCTTTGGCGCGGGAAAGCTTAATCCGTTGAGGCATCTTGGCCTCCAATGTGATCTCGATCGGAAGCGGGCGGCGCGAATGGAGCGGAAAAGAGCATGATCCACATCAGGCGGATGGGCGCGATGAACACTGCGACGGCGCAACCCAACACCAGCGCGCGGCCAATGATTTCGACGCCCGTCATGCTGCCACCTTGGGGAACTGCGACCATTCCACGCCATCCAGTAAGCGGCCTGCGCGTTTCTTGCCGACGCGAGTCATCAAACACGGGGTGAGTTCACCCCATCGCCGTTGAAGATCGGCGGGAACATTGATCGTGTTTTGAAACAGGTGGCCTTCGTTGGTGACGATAACGGCAGCGCGTGTCGGCTGACTGCCATCCATGTATTCCCCCCACTGCTTGAACAGGATCGGCACGCCAGCGGCTACGCATTGATCGCGCAGGGATCGCGCCCAGTCGGGGTGCATCGGGCGGGCATGGGGGCCGCTCTCGCCGCCGACGATCACCCAATGCGGGCAACCCGGAGGGCCATCAAGGCCACCAGTGCCGCGCAGCGCGTCAAGGATGACGGAGGCCCGCAGGTCTGGACGTGCTATCGCAATTTCGGTCAAATCCACCGGCCCCAGCAACGGCTCGGCGCTGATGAAGCGGATGGCGGCGGGGGTGGCCAGTAGGTGGGGGATGCGCAGATCGGCGCTGGCTTGGTCACTGACTGAGGTGCCGAGCCAGACGTTTGGCAGGGGCCAGTGATCGCGCTGTGCTTCAGAAGTGCCTTGCGCGAGGATCTCTGTCGGCAATACCGCAGCCCATCTTGCCGAATAGTTCAGATACTCCCGCGCGCTCTCGGGGCGTTTGGTCAGCACCTGAAACGTGTGCTGCGAGGCCAGCGCCATGACTGCGAAAACCTTGTCGATCCATTCATCCGGCACCGAGGGGTGAAACAGATCGCCGTGGGCGCACACGAAGATCCTGCGGGGTTTCTTCCAGCGCAGGGGTTGATCCAGCCATCCCTCGTTGAAGCGCACCTCGCCGGTGAACTTGGATTCGCCCGCCGCGTTCTTGCGGGCAAGTCCGTTACGGCTGGGGTGGTTGCCGATGGCGGGCCAGCTGGTGATCAGGTGGGCGGCGTAGCAATGGCGGCACCCCTCATCCGTCTTTCGCCATCACCACCCTGCAAAACAAGCTGCTCTGGCTGGATACGATCCCGGCCTTTTTGCAGGGCACGATCACCATCACCTCCGGCGCTGGCTTGCTCGCTGGTCTGATCAACCCCGTATAAGGAGCCGCAACGTGGCCAAGATTACCAACCCCTCCAAGCGCCCGCTTACGCTCAACACGGGGCACGTTGTCCCTGCGGGTGGCGAGCTGACAACCACCAATGACGTTCTGCGCAGCACCGACAATGCGCCGATGCTGGGTGGCCTTGCCCGGTCCGGGCAGATCTCGCTCGAGTACGACCCCGAAATCGACCCTGACGGTATCGCAGTTCCGCTGACTGTCATCGAGGCGCGGCCGGAAGCTGAGGCGCAGGCCGAGGCAGATCGCCAGCTTGCGATCGCGGCAGAAGAAAATGCGGCCGGTTTGAAGGCTCTTGCTGAAAAGCTGGAAGCCGATGCCGCTCCGCGCAAGAAGTAACCACCCCAACCCCACCACATAAAGGGAGCCTGACATGGCTGCTATTTCCTACATCGGGGCGGTTGTTGCCGTCTCCGCCGCTACGCCCGCGACCGAGGACGCCTCGGGCTTCGGCGCTCTGACCTATACCACTGTCGGTCAGATGATCAGCTTCGGTGAAACCGGAGACGAAGCCGAGGACATCACGATCCCGCTGCTGGCAGGGCGCACCCTGCACGTCAACGGCGCCAAGAACGGCGGCTCGCGTGCCTTCGCGTATCAATATGAGGTCGCCGATTCCGGTCAGGTCATCCTGCGCGCGAACAACAACAGCAACGTCACCGTCTCGGTCAAGATCACCGACCCTGACGGCAAGATCGAATACTTCCACGGGCGCGTTGCCAACATCAAACGCACCGAGCGCACCTCGTCTGCCTACAAGGGCGAGGCTGGCGAGTTCCGCGTAAATAGTAACGTGATCACCGTCTAAGCCATTCGATCCGACTTCGGTTGGGCCGATAGGGCAGAGGCGACATGGTTCACCGTCTCTGCCCGCCATGAACCAGAACCCAAGGATATGAGATATGGATTTCTCGACCATCAACGCCAAAGCCGACGCCGAAGAAGGCGCGATCCTGCACTTCGCGCACCCGCAGCTGGGCCACCCGCTCTACACGGGCGAAGGCGCGGACAAGCTGGGCGTGCTAATCAACGCCGATCTGCCACACGAACCTGTCACCGCCCTTGTGCGCGGCATGGAAAGCGCGTCGGTGCGAGCCGAAGCCATTCGTATGGAAAAGGTGCGGATCAAGACGGGCAAGAACGACGAAGCCGGGATGAACTTCCTCTGCTCGCTGATCATCGAAATCAGCGGCGTCATGGATGGCGCGCGGGTAATCACCGCGACCCCGGCTGATCTGAAATGGTTCTTCGGTCGTTCCGATGATCTGGGCAAACAGGTGCTGAACTTTGCGCAGGAAGCGTCCAATTTTTTCAAGGACGCCTCGCACAGCTAAAACTGGCGGCGAGGCAATACGGCTTTCTGCATTCCAAGCCCAAGCTGTTCAAAGACACGCGCGGTGCAATACTGAAGGAGTTGGGCAGGCCTTTGGGTCTGCCTGACATTCCAGCCGGAAACTACCTGCTGACGGCCCTATTCGATGCGGGGCCGTCAGAGCAGCACCCGATGGGCGATGAGGTCGGGCTGTCGTGGGTGTCGCTGGACGCCTTCGGGCGTGCCACGGGTGCTATCAGCGAGGCTTGGGAATACCAAGCCCTGCATGACATGAGCGCTGCTTATGTCGCTGCCAAGATTGAAGGTGCGGACGTGTTTGCGATCCCGCCGGTTGAGCAGGATTAGGAGGCACCTCAGAACGACCGGTTAAGCCCGCTTAAGCTGTCCGGCTTGCGCTAGATGGTAGGGCCTCACAAGCGGATCAGCCGGAATATGCCACTCTCGACTGAGTTTGTGGATCATTTCTACGGTCAATGCGCGCCGCTTATTCAGCACCTCAGACGCACGAGGGGCTGACCCTAAGAGAGCCGCAAAGTCAGCTTGGCTATGACCGGCACTTTCCATATGCGCGCGGATGACTTCAACCGGGTCAACTTCCGGCATGGGAAAATTCTTGTCCTCGTAGTGCTCAACGAGGTCAACAAGCACGTCGAGTTCGTTGCCGTTTTCAGTGCCAACTTCTGCGCCCCAGAGGGCTTCAATGCGGGCTAGAGCAGCGTGGTGATCTGCTTCGGTTTTGATGGGTTTGATGTCCATTGTGTGGTGACCAATGATGTATATGGGAAGTGGTAGGGTTTGGTAGCTGGGCCAGATAGATTGGATGTTGGTAGGTTCCTTAGAAGATTGATACGGTTAGCGCATCAACGCGATCATACTCGGCATGGGTGCCGAGGAACTTGATGAAGGCAATCCCTCGAATGAAGTCGAAGGCGCAGATTAGGCGGAAGTCCCCACCACCGATCTCAAAGCGCACACGCTCACCGTTGAGAACGCGCGCCTTTGAAAAGGTGGCCTGAACGTCATTTGTCGTTGCCCAAGTGGCAGCTGCGGTCACGCGATACCAGTGTTCCAAAGAAGCGCGCGCCAACGGGTGAGTGTTTCCAAAGGTGATAAGTGTGTGGCGCGCAATGATCCGCATGGCTGATATCCTGTTCCCGTATTGGGAATATGCGCCTTGCGAGAGGTGATGTCAATACGTTTTCTCAAAATGGGAAAATACAGTGGGGCCTGTCTACCCGGAACAGGTGCGAACACGGGGGGGGGGGGGGGGGGGGGGGGGGCGATCATGCACGGCGTGCGCAAGATTGGTGATTACTACCGGAACCGGATCGGAACTATTGGAGAACGTTAAAGAACCAGCCCGCAGTACTCACACTTTTTTCAACGCACTATATGTTGTGTCAAGTGACCTTATTCCTCGACAAAGGCGCGCTATCTAGGGGCGAAACCGGGTCAGGTCAAGCAATCTTTGTGCTTGTCAAAGCGCGTAGATGTGCCACCGTAACAGGGTGAGATGCATGGAAAGGAGGCTGAGTATCGGTACTAAGCAGGGTTACTTGGGGCGGGAAACAGCCAAGCATGTTCTTCTTTAAGCACCTCGAACCTCCGAGCCAGCTCTGTAGGATCTTGCTTGGGGTCCTTATAGCCCGCGATGATTTCACCCATTTCGGCGAGGATCTCCCCTGATCGACGCATACGAAATTCATAGTCAGTTTGCGGGTCAGGCTCGGGATACTTTTCGTCCAATATCTCCACGACTAGGGAGTTTACAGACGCTTCGCCAGCAGCAGCCTTCACCCGCTCGTAAAGGGGAGTGGGAATGCGAACCGTATATCGGGTGTAGCCATCATCTCTGCTCATGCGGCTTCATCACGGGATTCGTGTAAAAAGTCAACAAAGAGGATTGACCACGAATTTCGTGAGGCATATATGTTGTTCACGAACCTCGTGAAAGGAGTGCCATGTTTGAGAATGATGAAATGACGCGCATTACCATCGCTGTCCCCGCAACGTTGCGGGCGCTGATGAAGGCGAGTGCGGCGAAGAACGACAGATCGTTCAGCGGTGAGATTGTTCATTGCTTGAAGATCGGGTCCGGGTGGAAACCGGACGGTGCGGCAGCGGGGGGTTCGTTTGGCGACCAAGCCCCCGCTGCCGGAAGTGAAGCCGCCGCGCACTAACGCGGCAAAACCTCAACACGCTGACGAAAGGACTCATCAGCATGTCTATCTATGAACGTAACATCGACGGCGGCGCATTTGAAGCCACCGCGAATATCAATCCTCTCCTATTCGAAAGCGAACATCTGGTTCGTCAGATCGACTTGGACGGCGGATTGTGGTTCGTCGGCACTGATGTTTGCAAGGTTCTCGGGCTTGCAAACCCGCATTCTTCACTTGCTCTGCTCGATGAAGACGAAAAGTGGGTCCATACTATGGATACCCTTGGCGGCAATCAATCGCTGACAATCGTATCTGAGGCTGGCGTGTACCGGCTGGTGTTCAAATCTCGCAAGCCTGTCGCTGAACGTTTCAAGCGGTGGCTGGCCCATGAGGTTATTCCATCTATCCGCAAGACGGGCAGCTACGGCGCTAAGGCCGAGGTCATGGTGGATACCGACGCGCGACCCTTCCCGCATTGGTCGATGGAAGAAATGCGGACCAAGCGTGGTATCGTTGACATGAACCGGATGCTTTACGGCATCATGGCTGCGCAATGGATCGCACCGCAACTCGGGTTCCCCGTGCCGCCCGTTGAACTGGTGGAAAATGGCCGTCAGATGCGGATGGTTCTCGTCCCGCAGGTGGATGGCGAACAATGAGTGGCCCGGAAATCGTAGACGTTGACGCCAACGGAGAGCGTCTGGACGGCGCATCGATGCTCACTGCAACCAGAAAGGCAATTCGCGCTGGTTTCATGGTCAATGTACCAATCTTGCGCCGGTATCCTGATGGACGCTTGGTCGATGGCCACGAGGCGCGCATAACGGCCAAAGGCATGGCCGTTGCTTCGCGGGAAATGACCAAGGGCGAAGTTCGCCACTAAAACAAATCGGCCCCCGGCTGCGCTGGCACGCGACCGAGGGCCTCAACCCCAACAGGTCAGTCCTTGGATGCTGCAACAAACTCGCGGATTTGCCTCTGCTTCTGGTCAACTTCGGTCACCAAAATGTTGCGATATTTTACGAGGTCAATTTCTTCCGAGAAAAAAGCGTCAGCATCAATGTTTGGGTGCCGACGCGCGAGATACTCGCGAAACACTTCCCGATCATGCTTCGCACCTAGAAGCCTCGGGTCGTCTTTCGGGTATAGGTCCGGATACCTCGCCGGGCTTTGCGAATAGTAGTAGGCGGCCTTCGTGAAAAATAAATCTCTTTCATTGGAGAGGTCATCCGGTAGGGCCTGTTCCAGCAGGTCAACTATGAATGAATTCATAGACTTGCCTGATATCTTGGCGGCATCAGTGACGCGTTGCTTGAGGTCGGCCGGGAGGCGGATGCCGAGGGGGGCTATATCCCTTACGCGCGTGGAATCGGTTTTCTTTTCTGACATGCTCACTGTGTAGCAAGTTTTCTATTGACGGCAATAATAACACTGTGTAGTCATTTGTGTAGCTACACAGTGTAGGAGGTTGTATGCAAAGACAGGGTCACCCACCGTTAGGAGTTCGGATGCCCGCCGATCTAAAGGAGTGGATTAAAGAAAAGGCAAAGCGCGAGGGGCGCTCGGCAAACAACTTGGTCGTCCACCTTTTGAATACGATCAGGTCGCAGGCGGAGGCCGCAGACCAAAAATAAAGGCCGCCAGAGGGTGCAACCTCCAACGGCCTTCGATGAAACCCCATCTGCAAAGAAAGGCTCTGCGCATGAATATGCCAGCAAACCCAGCCATTTTCAATGGCGACGTTATCACTATGTCCAGCCGCGAAATCGCCGAACTCTGCGACAAGCGCCACGACCACATTTTGCGTGACATCGAGAAGATGCTGCAAGATATCGACGCCCCCAACTTTGGGGCGGTTGATTTTGAGGGCAAGTATCAGGACAGCAAGGGGGAGTGGCGCAAAGAATACCGCCTACCCCGCGATCTGTCTGTGACACTGATCACTGGCTACCGCGCCGATCTGCGGTATCGGGTGGTGAAGCGGCTGGAAGAATTGGAAGCCGAGAAGGCTAAAGGTGCGTTTCAGATTCCGCAAACCTTCGGGGATGCACTTCGCCTTGCGGCTGATCAGGCCGAACAGATTGAAGCAATGAAGCCAGTTGTCGCCGCGATGGAGCGTTTGGGGGCGTCGGAAGGTTCGGTTATCCCGCGTGTGGCGGCAAAGGCGCTGGAAGTGCAGGAAAAAAAGTTCTTCCAGTGGCTTTATGCGCACAATTGGGCGTTCAAGCAGGGCAAGACGTGGCAGGGATATGCCGAGAAGATCAAGCAAGGCTATCTCGAACACGAGACGATCACCTACACCGTGGAGGAAACAGGGCAAGAACGCACCAAGGTTCAGTTGAAGATCACGCCGAAGGGCATGGCGCGGCTGGCGCAGATTTTCACCAAGGAAGGGGGTGCAGCATGATCCGCCTTTCCGACCTGTTCCGCGATCCGCGTATCGCTAAGGCATTCCGCCGTGCCGAGCGCGACAACGGCGAGGCCTTCGCGGTGCCGGAAGCCCCGAAGCCCGTCAGCCCGATGGGCGCATTGGTGGAGGAAATGGCATGAACCGCCGTCAACTCTTGAGTGCAGCCCCGCTGGCCGCAGTCGTTGCTGCCATCCCCGCGATTGCATCAGCGGGTGCTGATACGCCGATATCTATACTGTTCGCTGAATGGCAAAGGCTGATTGCGCTGGCCAGCGATGAGGGGCTTCCCGAAGCTGATTTCCAAATTCTTTATGAGAACTGTCGCGAAATCGAAACGAAACTGATCATTTTGCCAAGTGAAAACGCAGCCGATCTGGCGCGCAAAATCTTCGCTTTCACAAACGATGGCGACCACACGCTGGACGGACCAAATGCGGAGCCGATCTGGAAAGAACTGCGCAGTCTGGCGCTGTGAGTATACGAAATATAGCAAAGCGCGGGGCGGCTCAGGTCGCCCCGTGATGCGGTTAGGGGATCGGTGCGCCGTTCACGTCGAAGGCCTCAACGATTTCGACAGAAATTGTGAGAGGCTGTTTTGCTTCGATAGGTAATTGCGGCCCATAGAGTAGCACCGTTGAAGTTTCAGAAGGCTCAATGCCGCCAGGTACATCCGTTTTGCGGCTCTTAGCCTTACCCCAAGGCACAGTTCTGCCTTTTCCGACTACCGTCACGTTGTAGCGTAGCGCTGCAATAGCCACCAACCCTTCGTTTTCTACTTCGCACTCAACCAGCATACGCGAAGGCGTCTCATGTTCTGTGAGACGACAATTCACCGCCTCGAGCGCAGATGCGCTGGTTGGCACAAGCAAGAACACACCCAAAAGCAACCTGACCATACTGAGCTACTCCCCAACTCTTGGACAGATTTCCGGGTGAGTTAAGCTACTGCCTGCCTCTGCTGATCGGTTTCGATTGCGTTGAAGTAGACCACGGCGGGCGGTTGTCCGCCATGGGCGGCGTGGGGCCGCAGGTGGTTGTAGAAGGTGATCCAGTGCCCGACGCCGGCTTTGGCCTGTGACCCGGTTTCCCAGGCGTGCAGGTAAGTGATGTCGGCGCACCAGACTTGGTTGGGCCGGTCGATCCGCAGCCCACCCAGCAGATAGGGGTAAGTCTTGTGCCCCTTCGCAGGCCTGCTGGTGTTGGGTTTTTGGTAGATCGGCATCAAGCGCATAAGGCGCATCAGACGCCGGATGCGCTTTTCGTTCACGGCATGACCTTCATTCTGCAGGTGCCATGTCATTTGCCGGACGCCATAGAAGGGCGTCTCCAGAAACTGCTTGTCGGCCAGCAGCATCAAGTCGAGGTTCATCGCAGTCTCTCCTTGCGGCGCGTAGTAGAACGACGACCGCGAGATCGATAGCAGTCGACACTGCGCCCCGACCGACAGCGTGGGGTGGGTCCGTTCGATCATGCCACGCCTCACTTCCCGGTCCAGGGCTTGAGCTTTCTTGCCAAAAAATCGTTGGCGACCGCCAGTTCTCCGATCTTGGCATGCAGCTCGCGGACCGTATCCTCGGCGACCTCAGCGGTGGCGACCGCCTTGCTGCCGCGCTCAAAGATGCCCGTGGCACCTTCCAGAAGTGCCTTTTTCCATTGATGGATCATCGTCGGATGGACCTCATAGGCGGTCGCCAATTCCGACACCGTGCGCTCACCCTTCAACGCCTCCAACGCCACACGCGCCTTGAAGGCTGCGTCATGGTTCCTGCGTTTCGACATCTCTGTTCTCCTCGTGCTTGGAGACCAGCAGACTTCAGATCGTAGCTTCCGTCACTGTCCGATTTTCGGGGGGTAGCTCATACGTCCCTCCATCAATGGAGCGGACGATGCGGGCCTTTGCAAAATCCAGCAAGGATAATCTCGATGAGCAGCTTTGCCGAACTTGACTTGGTGGCGGACACCTCTGGGCTTCTAAAGGGTGAACTAGGTCTCGATTCAATCACACGCAAAGCCAAAACGACTGAAGCCGCAACTGTCAAAATGGCCGACCGGATTAACGATGCAGCGCGCCGAGCCGCAGTTGGTTTGGGAGCGATGGCCGCAAGCTTTGCAACCATGAGGACGATCAGCGCAGCAGTTGATGCCGCGCGTGATTTCAATGCAGAAATCGCCAACACCGCAACTCTGATCGCAGGAACGCCACAGCAAATTAAGGAGCTTGAGGAGGCGGCTCGGGGCATGGCGCGGACCTTCGGCACAGATGCGGTGTCTCAGGTAAAGGGCTTCTATGAGGCGCTGTCTGCGGGTTCTGCGACCGTTGCAGATGCTGCGCTTGTCATGGATGCGGCCAACAAGCTGGCGGTTGGTGGCCAAACTCAGGTTGCTACTGCAGTCGATGTGCTGACAACGGCAATGAACGTATACACCAAAGAGGGACTGACTGCCGCATCTGCATCTGATGCTCTTTTTGTCGCGGCCCTTGCTGGTAAGACCACAATCGGCGAATTGTCCGAGGCGCTTGGCCGCGTTTTGCCGTTGGCGCAAAACCTTGGAGTCAGCTTCGATGAAGTCAACGCAGCAGTAGCGGCTCTGACCAAGGGCGGCATTGCCACCAGTGAGGCCGTCACGGGTCTGCGCGCGGCAATGACGGCCGTGCTTGGTCCATCGAAAGAAGCGCGCGATCTTGCCAAACAGCTTGGTATTGATTTCAGCGCAGCAGGCCTGAAAGCAAAAGGCTTCTCTGGCTTCATGGCTGATGTGGTTCAAAAGACCGGCGGCAGTTCAGAGGCCATGCAGAAGTTGTTCGGGTCGGTCGAGGCCACCACTGTCGCGCTTTCCATGGCGGGTGCTGCAGGCGGCTTCATGTCTGAAATCATGGTCCAGATGGCAGAAAAGCTGGGGGCTACGCAGGCAGCTTATGACAAAGTCGCCGACAGCCTTAGCGGTCGCCTGAACATCGCCACAGCGCAATTCAGTGATCTGTTATTGCACCTTGGCATGATGATCTTGCCCCCTCTGGTGACGCTGATGGAGGCCGCGGCGGCAGTTGCTACGCTGGTCAGTGACAACCTCGAACGGCTCTCAGTTTATGCCGCCGTGGCTGCCGCTGCACTTGTGATTTCAATGACGCCAGCCATCATCGCGGCGACGCGCCTCGGCATCGGGTCCGTTAACGGCGGCGGGGCTATCACCCTAGGCGGCGCTCTGACGCAAGTACGCATCACCCGCTCTGGCGCAAACACATTCGACGCCGGCAGCGTCTCCATCATGTGGGAGTAAGCCATGCCCAACACCTTTGACATCAGCACGGGCGTTTTCACCGCTGATCCTGATTATGTCGCGCCCTCCTTCCCTGAGCAGATCGCGAACAAGCGTGCGGGAGCAACCCTGCCTCGGTCCAGCTTCTGCATCGCCTTGCGGCAGGCCGGGGTGCTGTCAACTGCGGATGCCATCGCAGCGGCCAAGGGCGACTGGCCTGCATCTTTCGCGTCAGCGTTGTCCGGTATGCCGCAAGGTGATCAGGACGATGCTCAAATCCTCTGGGCTGCGGCGACACAGATCGAGCGCAATCACCCGCTGCTTGCCATGATGCAGGCGGTCATTGGCTGGTCGGATGAACAGATCGACGCGCTGTTTGGGATCGAAGCATGACACATGAAAGCAAACCCATGATTGAAAATTCCGACCGTGGCATCACGATGGCGAAGCCTTTGGCTCTAACCATCGTTCTCAGTTTTTCTAGCCTTATTTGGTACGGCAGCGCAACGATCTCGAGCCTGAGCAATACGACGCAGGCTGTCACTACGGCGCTCACAGTCATGCAGGCATCCAACGCCCAAGTCGAAGGCCGGGTGCGGATCCTCGAGAACAACGCCGCTGCTGGCCTCGCCCGCTATGACGCGCTCAAGCAATCGCTGGATGAGGTCAAAGAGCAGCAGCGCGAAACCAACGATCTGCTGCGGCAGATTCTGCAGGGTGGCAAGAAATGACCCGCGCCATGTTTTACCGGGCTGTCAGGCCGATGTTTCATGGCATCCTATCACAGGCTCAGGTGGACGGCATAGAGGCTCTGCTTGCCGCCACCGAGGGCCTGCCGATCACGCACCGCGCCTACCTGATCGCGACGGCGAAGCATGAGACCGCCGATACAATGCAGCCCATCGCCGAATATGGCAAAGGCCGTGGCAAGCCCTACGGCAAGCCGGGGCGGCACGGGCAGGCACAGTATGGGCGCGGCTATGTGCAACTGACATGGGATGAGAACTATGAGCGGGCGGACAAGGCTTTGGGCCTGAACGGCGCACTGCTGAAAGATTTCAACCTTGCCATGCAGCCGACTATCGCCGCGAAGATCCTCGTGCGCGGCTGTATCGAAGGCTGGTTCACAGGTAAGCGGCTTTCCGACTTCCTCCCCGGCGATTATCGCGGCGCGCGGCGGGTGATCAATGGCACCGATAAGCAGGACATGATCGCAGGCTATGCGCGCGAATTTGAGGCGGCGCTGCGGCTGTTGCCGGAATTAGTGGCCATCCAAACCCCGGAAATTGCACCAACTACGCCAAAAATACCAACGATTGTTGGAAATTCTAGTGGCCAACCTACCCCCTCATTCTTCGCCCGCTTGATCGCGTGGCTAACTGGCAAAGGAGCCTGACCATGTGGGATAAAGCCCGCCTGACGTTTTACACCGCCACCGCTCTAGGCGCTGTCGCGGCTCTCGCTGCGCATCTGGGGTATGCTGCCTATGACGCGGCATCGAATACCGTAGACCTTGGCCCGATCAACCTCAACGCTCTTGCGGCGCTGATCGTGGGCGTGATTGGCGCTCCGGCTTTGGCTGCCATTGCGCTGGTGAAGGGCTGGGGGGCGCGCAAATGATCAAGCGCCACAGTGGAATGATCGTATCGGATTGGGACGTGACACCTTTTAGCCATCGCGCTGAAGGATATTGTCCGCAGCCCGATGTTGACGAAAGCCGACATGATCGGGTTAGCGCCTTGCTTGGTCCGGATGGTAAGCCGCTGATGGTGGGCTACGCGCGGCCTGCGCTGGGGTTTGATCTGCGACCGCGCAATGGGGGCCGCAAATGATCCTCTCAGCCATCATCGCCAAGGCCATCCCCTACCTGCTCGGCCTCGTAGGGCTGTTGGGCGTCTATTGGCGCGGGCATCACAATGGCGCAGTCAAAGCCACGCGCGAAGTGATGGAAAGCTACCGGAAAACAGCAAAGGCGATTGACCATGCAGATTTGGGCACTGGGGCTAGCGATATTGAGCGTGTGCGGCGGCTGCGTGAGTTCGCGGATAAGCGATGATGCGCTTGCCTCCGCTCTGGACGCGCCCTTGCGGCGGTGTGCGGGCGCGCTTTCGGGCGAGGACATGCCAACCGCGCGGGAATTTTGTTTGCCCGTGGTGGCGATTTATGAAGCCGCAAGGCAGTAGGAGTTAGCTATGCAATACGGTTTTGGCATCAGCCTGACAATGCAGCGCCCTGCGGCGGGGGGCGGGGGGGGGGGCCAACTCTTGCTGTTCTGCCGACAACCCCGACGGCGCGCTGGCATCCGCAATTCTCGTCGGTATCCCTGACAGGCGGGCGCGTTGTGTCTGCCTCGGATATTCAAGGGCTTGCTGGGCTTACCGAAGGCGGCGTAGGCATTGGGCCGAAGGGAATGACGGATCTGAATGGCCGCAAGTTCTGGCGGTTCGAGGGCGCTGAATTTCTCAATGTCGCCACGGCACTTGCCGCAGCAGACAATAGGGCCTTTGCTGTATTCATGGTTGGCCGGGTTCACCGCGCTAGTCCTGTCCCAGTTAATAACATATTTGGGCTTGGCAATGTTGCTGCGGGTACGGTTGTTAATACGGGTAATGCCGAAATGACTTCCGCAGTTGCAGCTAATAGCGCGCCTCTATTACGGTCGCACGGAAGCGCAGGGTCTCTAGATGCCACTAACGCGCCGTGGATGGTTTGCGGGGCGCAGCTACAAGTTCTTGGCGTTGTATCTCGCACAACTGCCAACGGAGGAATACGTCTAGCAACTGTATCTGTCAGGACGTCGGGGTTGCCCATTTCTGACGGCTCTTGCACAACGCATTAGCGATGGTGACCAGCTTTCTGGCGACGGCGGTGATGATGACCTTGTGCGGTTTTCCGGCCTTGCGGAGGCGATCTGCGAAGGATCTCAGGCTTGGGTTATGATGTGCCGCGACCAAGGCTGCTTGGAACATCACATGCCGCAGGGCACGGCGACCACCGGCGATGGCCCGTTTCCCGCGAAGTGTTCCGCTGTCATGCGCGACCGGAGCCAATCCGGTGAGTGCGGCAGCTTCTTCGCCGGTGATGGTGCCGATCTCAGGCATTTCGGCGATCAGCATTGAGCTGGCAACCGGGCCTATCCCCGGGATGGAGCGGAGAACGGTGGCCATTTCCGACAGGTGATCATCGCTTGCGATGGCCCGGGTGATCCTGTCTTCCAGTTCCTTGATCAGGATATCGAAACGTTGCTTCAACTCAGTGTCGATGTCCTCGAACATTGCGGCGGTGCCGAGTTTCTGAAGCGCGCGGAATTGGGCCAGCAGCCGTTTGCGCATCTCAACCAGCTGGGCTCGTTTTGACGTCAAAGCTCTAAGAAGGCGCAGCTTTTCGGCGGGACGACGGCGGCCTGCTTCGGGCCGGAAAGCGAAAAAGCGGGCGATGAGTTCCGCATCTATCCGGTCGGTCTTGGCGCGCGTGCCGCGGCTTTGCGCAAACGCTTTCACCTGAGCGGGGGGCACCTGGCGGGCTGCAACGCCTTCTACCTCCAGAAGCGCCCAGAGCTGCCATTCTTGACCGCCACTCGACTCAAAACAGACGACGGCATCTCTGTCCCGGGCAAGATCCGCCACAACAGCATGACCTGCCGGAGCGTTTGGCACTCTGCAGCGATGCCCGTCGGGCAGGCAATGAAGGTCCAGCCAGTCGCGGCTAACATCTATGCCGATGATGCGGCCATGTGATAGATTATCCATGCTCTCTTCCTTCTGGTGCGCGGTCCTGAAAAGGCCGCAATCAACTGTTCGAGACGATGAAGAGAGGCGGTGCCGACAGGCTAGAAAACGTGGTCTTGCCACAAGGGTCAGACGTCGCGCACCACCCCGCCATCGGCCCTGGCCGGGACCGGTGACGGGGCCAGTTTAGCAGAACGCAGATACAGAAGGGTCAGGACCTATTGATTTTGCAACGCAGCCGTGATTCAGGCTCCGCAAGGAGACTGAGCAATGAGCAACCTTTACTGGCTGACGGACGAGCAGATGGCTCGACTTAAACCCTTCTTTCCCAAGAGCCACGGGGTGCCGCGTGTCGATGATCGTCGGGTCTTGAGCGGCATTATCTTCATCAATCGCAATGGCTTGCGTTGGTCTGACGCGCCGAAGGAATACGGCCCGGCGAAGACGCTTTACAACCGTTGGAAGCGATGGGGCGACATGGGCGTCTTTGCCCGGATGATGGAAGGGTTGGCCTCCGAGGCGGCGGTCCCGAAGACGGTGATGATCGACGCGACCTATCTCAAGGCGCACCGCACGGCTTCAAGCCTTGGGGTGAAAAAGGGGGGCGCGGTCGTCTGATTGGCCGGACCAAAGGTGGCATGAATACCAAACTGCATGCCGTCACTGACGAAAACGGCCGACCGATCCGCTTCTTCATGACCGCAGGTCAGGTCAGCGATTACACCGGCGCTGCGGCCTTACTGGGCAGCTTACCCAAAGCGACGTGGCTGCTGGCTGACCGGGGTTATGACGCCGACTGGTTCCGAGACGCCCTGAAAAACAAGGGGATCACGCCTTGCATCCCCGGCCGGAAGTCACGCGCGAAGCCTGTCAAATACGATAAACGCCGATACAAACGCCGCAATCGGATTGAGATCATGTTTGGCCGTCTCAAAGACTGGCGGCGGGTGGCAACACGTTACGACAGATGCCCAAAAGTCTTCCTCTCCGCCGTCGCTCTCGCCGCAACCGTCTTGTTCTGGCTTTGACGATCAATGAGTCTGGACCCTATGCAACCTGATGTTTTCTATGATTCTGAGCGACTTGTATCGCGGATTAAACGCTATGTTCGCCATCGGTTCACGTCTTGGTAGGTTCCCCGAACCAAGGAGCGGTTTGTAGATTCACCCCGCCCCCTGAAACGCAAAAGCCCCCGCCTGTTACAGCGAGGGCCTAGCGGGCTGGCAGGAATCGGCCACAGCCATCGTTGGCGCAATGCTCTCCTGCTGAGTGGGGCGAACCCCTGCCGCGTTTCCGCGACCTGCCTAGTGAACGCTATCCGCGCTCTGGGCTGTTGCGCCACGGGAGGGCTAGCCTCCGTATTCTTGCAGCGTGAGGTTTACAACGTCTCACAAGGCAATAGGCGCAACAGGCCAGAAAGCGGTTGCACGGATACCCGCCGTGCCGGGTAGATTGGCTGAGTTTGAGGCGCATGGTCCATAGGTGGCCACCATCACCATTGCCGTCTCTTTGGCGCACCAAACGTCTCCACAGCATCCCTGTGGTCGCCGGGGCTATGGCTGCCCCACTGAGCCTTCGCTCGCCTATCACCCTAGGCGCGGGGTTTGTTTGCGCACGATGTAGGATTCGAACCTGCGATGCGGTTGATGGCAATCGCCCGCATGGCCACTTTTGACGGTGACTGCAATGGGCCAACTCTGCCAATCGCGCCCGCCCACCATAGCCCATCTCAGCGCGCGGGGGAATCCCCTACATGATCACCCACCACCAGCACGCCCCGCCGCCGATGATGGCGGGGATGATCCACCAGCTTGTCATAGCCCGTAAGCGATGCCATATGCCGGAGTGTCTGCTCCAGTGACACGATACACCGCACCAATGGGTGTCGGGTGTGTGCTGTCGCCCTGATAGTAGGTTGCGCTGCCAGCATCGGCGACATCCTCAAAAATGGTTGCGCCTGCCACTTGGATCAGATCAGTGCTGATGATCGACAGCTTGCCATCGTAGGATTGACCTGCGTTTGTCAAGGTGTCAGTGAGAAACTGTGCCGCCCGGATGAGTGGGCGATACGCATAAATTTCTGTACCTGCGCTGGCGATATTTGCCATTACTCGCACCGTCCACCCTCGCTGCAAAACGCCTGTTGTTGTGGTGTTCAAGTAGGCCACTATATTTGCATAATGCTGCGCGGCAGTTAGCCCCCCGGACGCAAAATCATTTCGCCCGATCTCAAAAGCCAAGGCGTTTTGACCGCCAGACAATGACATTGCCGCCCAACTGCTAACTGCATCGCGCTTTGTAACAAGGTTAGAAACTTGGTTGCCTGACGCACCCATGTTGACCACGCGCCAGTTTGCTGGGATGCGGTTTGCGCCCGGTTCGGAAAGTATCATCCCGGAGGATATGCCAGAAGTTACCGCTGTTGTGCCTTGGGTGATGCTATCGCCCTCAAGCACGATCTGGTTAACAATTGTTGCAATATTATAGTTAGCTTGAAACGCAGCCTGAATGGCGTCTTGCTGGCCGTTAGACAGTGTGCCCGAGTAAACTGCCATCTCGTAAAGGTCGAAGCAGCCCCAATTGCCCGAGGTGCTGGGGCTGAATGGGTAGCGGCCAATCTCAGCGCCATTGATGCCACTAGCCGCGATACTTGACTGGGCTAGGTTCACCGTAGCTTTATCGTTTATTGCTAGGGTCCAGACTCATTGATCGTCAAAGCCAGAACAAGACGGTTGCGGCGAGAGCGACGGCGGAGAGGAAGACTTTTGGGCATCTGTCGTAACGTGTTGCCACCCGCCGCCAGTCTTTGAGACGGCCAAACATGATCTCAATCCGATTGCGGCGTTTGTATCGGCGTTTATCGTATTTGACAGGCTTCGCGCGTGACTTCCGGCCGGGGATGCAAGGCGTGATCCCCTTGTTTTTCAGGGCGTCTCGGAACCAGTCGGCGTCATAACCCCGGTCAGCCAGCAGCCACGTCGCTTTGGGTAAGCTGCCCAGTAAGGCCGCAGCGCCGGTGTAATCGCTGACCTGACCTGCGGTCATGAAGAAGCGGATCGGTCGGCCGTTTTCGTCAGTGACGGCATGCAGTTTGGTATTCATGCCACCTTTGGTCCGGCCAATCAGACGACCGCGCCCCCCTTTTTCACCCCAAGGCTTGAAGCCGTGCGGTGCGCCTTGAGATAGGTCGCGTCGATCATCACCGTCTTCGGGACCGCCGCCTCGGAGGCCAACCCTTCCATCATCCGGGCAAAGACGCCCATGTCGCCCCATCGCTTCCAACGGTTGTAAAGCGTCTTCGCCGGGCCGTATTCCTTCGGCGCGTCAGACCAACGCAAGCCATTGCGATTGATGAAGATAATGCCGCTCAAGACCCGACGATCATCGACACGCGGCACCCCGTGGCTCTTGGGAAAGAAGGGTTTAAGTCGAGCCATCTGCTCGTCCGTCAGCCAGTAAAGGTTGCTCATTGCTCAGTCTCCTTGCGGAGCCTGAATCACGGCTGCGTTGCAAAATCAATAGGTCCTGACCCTAGACACGTCTCGTTTACACCGAGAATGTCGGCGGTTCGAGCCCGTCACGACCCACCATTTTCAATAGCTTAGCGCAGCATTTGACCCGGTGGTTCCCAATGGCAATCCGGAACGGCGTTGCTGTGGATCAGCTGATTTCTGCATATCGGCGGTTCGGGCGCGCATGAGTGTTGGCGCGATAGCCTGTTCCCCATATGGTTGCACAATATTTGGTCGGCACGTGTATGGCAGCAGGAGTCATCATGACGGTTTACGCAGGCAGCAACTCTCCGGACACTTTGTTTGACGGGGCGGGCGATGATATTATGCGCAGCTGGCTGGAGGGCAATGCGACCGGAGATTTCGGACCCGTCAGCGATGCTGATCTGCTGGTGGCGGATCAGGGGCAGGATACGTTGTTGGGGGGGGCTGGCAACGACGCGCTGTATGGCGGTGCCGAGAATGACAATCTGCACGGCGGCACCGGTGAGGACACGCTGTATGGTGGCGCGGGCAATGACCTGATCCAAGGCGGCACCGACAATGATTTGATCTTCGTCGGCGCGGATGAGGGGGCCGACAGCATTGATGGCGGCTCTGGCTTGGATTTTTTGGTGTTTGACCGCAGCGGCTCGGCTTTGGCGCTGAATTTCTCGATTGCAGAGCCGGGAATCGCGCAAAGCTTGGCGGATGGCAGCTGGTTTTTTGGCATCGAGCGGATGCTGTTTCGCGGTGGTGAGGCGGCGGACTTCGTTGGGGGCGGCGCCTATATGGATCAGCTTTTCGGCAATGGCGGCAGGGATGTGTTGCGCGGCGGTGGCGGCGTGGATGAGCTTTATGGCGGTGTGGGCGGGGATAACCTTTATGGCGGCGGCGGCGATGATCTGATGGTGGGATCGGGCGGCACCGACGCGCTTTATGGCGCGGCAGGC
This sequence comes from Cypionkella sp. PAMC25878, assembly GCF_058135695.1. Classification (NCBI taxonomy): domain Bacteria; kingdom Pseudomonadati; phylum Pseudomonadota; class Alphaproteobacteria; order Rhodobacterales; family Paracoccaceae; genus Cypionkella; species Cypionkella sp. PAMC25878. The sequence continues at coordinate 3,137,866 of NZ_CM176871.1, forward strand.
AATGATCAGCTTTATGGGGGTGCTGCGCGTGACATGCTGCATGGCGGGGAAGGGGCCGATGCTTTGGCCGGGGCCGCGCAGAACGATAGGTTGTTTGGCGATGGCGGCGCGGATTCCTTATGGGGCGAAGATGGCGATGATCAGCTTTACAGCGGTTTGGGCGATGATCAGGCCGTGGGCGGCGCGGGTGATGATTTCCTGAGCGGTCAGGGCGGCAATGACAGCCTGTGGGGTGAGGTCGGCAATGATACGCTGGAGGGTGGCAGCGGAGAGGATTATCTTTACGGCGGGGCGGGCAATGACGTGGTCTATGGCCGCGACGGCGAAGATCTTCTGTTCTCGGACAGCGGCGATGGCATTGATCTGCTGAACGGCGGTGCGGGTCTGGACTACGCCTATGTCAACCGCAGCGCCGCGACGCAGGCGATCAGCTTCAGTCTTGCGGCCTCGGTGACATTGTCGGATGGCACCGAGCTGACCTCGATTGAGCGGGTGTTTTTCACTGCGGGCGCGGGGGATGATGCGCTTGCAGGCGGGCGTTACGATGATGTGCTGGTGGGCGGGGTTGGCAATGACACCTTGGTCGGGGGCATGGGGGCGGATACGCTGACCGGGGACAGCGGTGCGGATATGTTTGATTTTGTGGTGCGGCCGCTGGCGACCATGGTGGATGTGATCAGTGATTTCGAGGTGGCAGATGATACGATCCGGCTGGATCATCTGGTGTTTACTGGAACTGCGGTGGGTTCGCTGGCGACTACCGCTTTTGTCAATGGCAGCGTGGCGTTGGATCAAGATGACAGGGTGCTCTATGACGCCACGACGGGCGCGCTGTGGTATGATCGTGATGGCACCGGGGTCGCAGTGGCTGTGCAGTTTGCACAAGTTACGGCGGAGTTTGGTCTGACGGCGGATGATTTCACCATCCTCTAAGGGTTGCGCGATCACGCACAGAAGCCGCGCGCAAAGCGATCTATGGTGCGACGATGGTTGGGCCTATCTTTGCTTCAACAGATGGAGGCGAATATGAGTTGGAATCCTTTGCTGGATGCGTCGATCCCGATGGGCGATCAGGTCGATGCGATTGAGGCGCTGATCATTCCGCGTGCGCGGGATTTGGGCGGGTTTGAGGTGCGTCGGGCCTTGCCCTCGGCGCAGCGGCAAATGGTCGGGCCGTTTATTTTCTTTGACCAGATGGGGCCTGCCGAGTTTCTGACCGGCAAGGGCGTCGATGTACGTCCGCATCCGCATATTGGTTTGTCCACCGTGACCTATCTGCTGCAAGGCCGGATGCACCACCGTGACTCGCTAGGCAGCGATGCATGGATCACGCCGGGAGAGGTCAATCTGATGCAGGCGGGGCATGGCATCACCCATTCCGAGCGCACCGATGGCGCTTTGCCGCAGACGTTGTTTGGTTTGCAGACCTGGCTCGCCTTGACCAAAGCACAGGAGGATGCGCCGCCCGCGTTTCACAATCTGGGCGTGGATGCGCTGCCGTTGTTAGAGGCAGAGGGCAAGCAGGTGCGGTTGATTCTGGGCTCGGCTTGGGGGGCGAAGGTGCCTTTGGATCTGTCATCGGAGACCTTCTATGCCGATGCGACGCTGTCGCCGGGGGCGTCGCTGCCTCTGCCGGATGAGCATGAGGATCGTGGGGTATATGTGCTGCAAGGTGAGCTCAGCCAAGGTGGGCAGACCTATGGCGTGGGTTCGATGCTGGTGTTCCGGCCCGGTGATGGCATCTCGGTGAAAGCGGGGGCAGAGGGCGCGCGGATCATGCTGCTGGGGGGGGCCACGATGGATGGGCCACGCCATATCTGGTGGAACTTTGTCGCCTCCAGCAAAGAGCGGATTGAGGCCGCGAAAGAGGCGTGGCGGGCGGGGGATTGGGCGCATGGGCGCTTCCAACTGCCGCCTGCGGACCACGATGAATTCATCCCGGCACCAGATCATTGAAAAACCCAGATCGTTGAAAAACATCGGTGAACCTGCTTGACGCCGCTTGGCCCCTTGCGTAATACCCCCACACGCCCGGGCAACCGGGACGATGCGCGGTGGTAGCTCAGTTGGTTAGAGTACCGGCCTGTCACGCCGGGGGTCGCGGGTTCGAGCCCCGTCCACCGCGCCACTTCAAAGCCCCCGCAAGGGGGCTTTTTGGTTTTCCGGGGGCAAGTCCCGAGTTGGGACCATGATCAAGGGCGTTTGGAATCAAGGGTTTGGGTTTTGGCGTTAGGAGATCATTAAGGATTCACTCCGGCCGCTTATCCAGATCGCGCTGTTTCTCACATTGCTTGCGCAGGCGCAGATGGCCCGGTAATCCCCCCATTTTTAACGGGGTGCATCCGTAGAACTTACGCGGCCATTTTCAGTTTCTGGGCGGGTGTGATGCCGCCGATGCCCATGTTCGGGCGGTCGTTGTTGTATGTCCATAGCCATTGTGTGGCGTGATCCTGTGCCTCCTCGATGGTTTCGATGATGTATTGGTCGAGCCATTCATGCCGGACGGTGCGGTTGTATCGCTCGATGTAGGCGTTCTGCTGCGGCTGGCCGGGTTGGATGTGCTGGATCGTGATGCCCTGTCTCTCAGCCCAGATCAGCAGCTTGCCACTGATGTATTCCGGGCCGTTGTCGACCCTTATGGTGCCGGGTTTGCCGCGCCATTCGATGATCCGGTCCAGGCTCCGGATGACCCTTTCGGCGGGTAGCGAGAAGTCAACCTCGATACCCAGCCCCTCGCGGTTGAAGTCATCCAGCACGTTCAGCAGCCGAAACGCACGGCCATCACCGAGGCGATCTGCCATGAAGTCCATGGACCAGGTCATGTTGGGTGCCTCGGGCACAGCAAGCACATCAGGTTTGTCCCGCTTCAGCCGCTTGCGGGGCTTGATCCGCAGGTTCAGTTCCAAGGCGCAATAGATCCGATAGACGCGTTTGTGGTTCCACGGATGGCCCTTCACGTTGCGCAGATGCAGAAAGCACAGCCCAAAGCCCCAGGTCTTGCGGGCGTCGGTCAGACCCACCAGAAGGTCGGCGATCTCTTCGTTCTCGGCTTTTAACTTCGGGCCATAGCGATAGCAGGTCTCGCTGACCCCGAAGGCCCGGCAGGCCAGCGCAATGCTGACCTTGTGTCGCGCCACCGCTTTCTCGGCCATCTCGCGGCGTTGAGATGGCCGCGTCATTTTTTTCCGAGAGCCTCTTTCAGCAGGTCGGCTTGCATGCTCAGGTCCGCATACATCCGCTTCAGCCGGCGGTTCTCGTCCTCGATGGCCTTCATCTGGCTGATCAGCGACGCATCCATGCCGCCATACTTCGCCCGCCACTTGTAGAACGACGCATTGCTCATGCCATGCTCGCGGCACAGCTCTGCCACCGGCACACCGCCTTCGGCCTGACGCAGGATCGCAAGAATCTGCGCCTCAGTGTATCTGCTTGTCTTCATTCAGAATCTCCTCGTTCATCTTGGCGAGAAAATTCTACTTATGCAGCCCCTTACTTTCGGGGGGGATTACCGGTTGACTTAAACCGGTGGCATCCTACGCTATCCCTATGAGCGCGGAATTGAAATATTGCGACGGAACCATCATCGCAGTTGGTGACAGAGTGGCATTGGGAAACGGACAACTTGGGACAGTAGTCGAGCTATATGCTGATGTGGACTCGCTATTCACGCTGGAAAAATCGTCGTCATCACTTGGCACCCCGGGTTTACTTATCGAGACTGACAGCGGTGCCTCCGTAGTTCTTAGCAACCTTCAAGCAGATGATCTTTATCCAGTCCGAAACTAACGATCAAAAAGTCGACCAGATTGCTACGCTGCAGATTGCGATCACTTCCATGTATTGCGCGCCGACAAGGGCTCAGCTTTGGCCTCAAAGCCCCGTCACCCGTCCCACCCGCACTGGGGCATTGCTTGGGGCGGTTCTGCCAGCTGCCGCCTCACCACTTGCCTGAACTTCAGTTGTAAGCCGCTCAGCGAGATGTCTGATAAGTCTTTGACTACGAACATAACCCTGCAATGGCAGTGCCATCACGTTAGGTCTGACTTTGATCTTGCGGAAAATTTGGCTGGGGCGGGAGGGATCGAACCTCCGTATGTCGGTACCAAAAACCGATGCCTTACCGCTTGGCGACGCCCCAACTGCGGCGGTTATTAGCGAAGCCATCGGGGGGGTGCAAGGGGGTTTTTGCGAAAATCTTCATGTGGTTGTCAGGCGCGGGCTTGGCGGCGTATGAGGGGGCATGGAACAGGTTGATGTCATCGTTTTGGGGGCCGGGGCGGCGGGGATGTTCGCGGCAATTGAGGCCGGACGGCGCGGGCGGCGGGTGCTGCTGGTCGACCATGCCAAGGCGGCAGGCGAGAAGATTCGCATCTCGGGCGGCGGGCGGTGCAATTTCACCAATCTCGGGATCGCGCCGGATCGGTTCATCTCGCAGAACCCGCGCTTTGCTTTGTCGGCGCTTAAGCGGTTCACCCAGTGGGATTTTATCGCGCGGATGGATGGCGCGGGGATTGCTTGGCATGAGAAGGCCTTGGGGCAGCTGTTCTGTGACGGCTCGGCCAAGCAGGTGGTGGATCTGTTGCTAGGCGATATGGCGCGAGTTGGGGTGGCTTTGTGGCTGGGCTGTGGGGTGACGGCGGTGCGGCAGGCTTCTGTGGGGTTTGAGGTCGATACTGCGCGGGGGGGGGTGCGGGCGGCGTCGGTGGTGGTGGCGACCGGGGGCAAGTCGATCCCGAAGATGGGGGCGAGCGGGTTTGGCTATCAGGTGGCGGAGAGTTTTGGGTTGCGGCTGGTGGAGACTCGGCCCGGGTTGGTGCCGCTGACCTTTGCGGCGCAGGAACTTGACTGGATGGTGCCCCTGGCGGGGGTGTCAGTGCAAGGGCGGGTTTCGGTGGGCAAGACCGGGTTTGACGAGGCGGTTTTGTTCACCCACCGCGGGTTGTCGGGGCCGGCGGTGTTGCAGGCGTCGAGCTATTGGCGCGAGGGGGGCGAGGTGAGCTTGGATCTGGCACCGGGGCGGGATGTGGGGGTGGAACTCGGGCAGGCCAAGCGGCAGCAGGGCAAGATGGCGCTGAGAACGGTCTTGGGCAGGATCGTGCCGGAGAAGCTGGCGCGGCATATTGAGGCCAGCTTGGGGATCACCGCGCCCTTGGCGGAGTTGGGGCGGGGTGAGTTGGAGCGGGTGGCGGGGCTGCTGCGGGACTGGCGGCTGCGGCCGGTCGGGTCGGAGGGGTATCGGACGGCGGAGGTGACGTTGGGGGGCGTCGATACCGATGGGCTGGATGGACGCACCATGATGGCGCGCGGGGTGCCGGGGTTGTTTTTTGTCGGCGAGCTGGTGGACGTGACCGGCTGGCTGGGGGGGTATAATTTTCAATGGGCGTGGTCGTCGGGATGGGCTGCGGGGCAGGTGGCCTGAGGCGGTCCCAACTCGGGACCATTTTTTGTTGTTTTATATCAGATAGATGACTTGGTGCCGTTAAGGGATTTTTAACGCTTATCGCTAAAATCTGTCTAAAATTGTCATCCTCTGTGCGCAAATATCCTGGGGGTGCGGGGGCTAGCCCCCGCTCCCGATGCCCACAAAGAGCACAAGCTTAGACGTGCAGCGGATCGGCCTTGGCCAAGCGGTCAAACGCCATCAGGCTGGCGACCAAGGCGGCCATCTTGTTGAGTGGGATCATGTTGGGGCCATCGGAGGGCGCGGTATCCGGGGCTTCGTGGGTTTCAATAAACACCCCAGCGATGCCCAAAGACACTGCTGCGCGGGCGATCACCGGGGCAAATTCCCGTTGACCGCCGCTCGATCCGCCAAGGCCACCGGGTTGCTGCACCGAATGGGTGGCGTCCATGATCACCGGATAGCCGGTGCGCACCATGATCGGCAGGCTGCGCATGTCGGTGACAAGGGTGTTATAGCCGAAACTCGCGCCGCGCTCGGTCAGCAGGATGCGCTCATTCCCGGTCGAGGCGACCTTTTCGGCGACATTGGCCATATCCCACGGTGCCAGAAACTGGCCCTTTTTGATGTTCACCACGGCCCCGGTTTCGCCTGCGGCCAGCAACAGATCGGTTTGCCGACACAAAAACGCCGGGATCTGAATCACATCGACGACATGTGCCGCCTCGCGCGCCTGTGCGATGTCGTGAATGTCGGTCAGCACCGGGATGCCAGAGGCGCGTATAGCCTCCAACACCTTCAGCCCTGCGGCCATCCCCATGCCACGACGGCCCGTGAGCGAGGTGCGGTTGGCTTTGTCATAGCTGGCCTTGAAGACATATTGCGCGCCGAGAGCGGCACAGGCCTCGGTCATCACGCCCGCAATCATCTGGGCATGGTCCAGACTTTCCAGCTGACAGGGTCCTGCAATCACCAGCAAGGGCTGATCGTTGCCGACGCGCAAGCCCCCGATGTCGACCTGTTTCATTGCGTTAGGCGTCATCCCGAAGTTACCTGCTCATACAGGATCGCGATGGTCATGGTGATCATCAGATAAATCCCGATCAGGATCAGCATCACCACCAGAGTGCTTTCAAAGGCGCGTGGATAGGCGGCCTCGTCGGCGGCGACCGGGTTGACCGAGACGGAAAGGTAACGGGTCTGCCGATTGGCCTCACTGCGCGCCAGTTCGGTGGCTTGCAGCGATTGCGCCAGCATCAACTGCCGGGTTGTGACCTCGGCCTGTGCCACCAGCAATTCGGACTGCACGCGGGCCAAAGATTGGCCGCTTGCGTCATTCTCGGTCAGCTTGGCGCGCAGTTGCGCGATCTGATCGTTCAAAGTGGTGATGCGGCGCTTCACAGGCTCCATCCGCGCTTGGTTGGGGCTGGCATTGGATTCCATCTGCGCCAGCGACAGCCGTTCAGTGGTCAGCTGGGTTTCCAACTGACCAATCTGCGCCGAGATTAGGCTGATTTCGACCTCGGACGACAGAACCTTGGTCTTTTCTTGCAAGCTGACCACCCGTTCATTGGCTTCCGTCAGCTTGACCTCGGCATCATCATAGCTTTCGCGTGCGCCCTTCATCTGATCATCGCGCACCCTCGCTGTCATCAGATCAACGCGTTCTTCAGCATAGCCGAGCAGCGCTTGCGAGAATTTCACCGCGACCTGTGGATCGGCGGCAATCACTTCCATCTTCACCACGCCTTCGGTGGGGTCGTAAGAGATTTTTACAAATTTATGGTAAAGCTTATAGGCCGCCCCCTGCGTGGCATCGGGGGCAAGCCGTTGCAGTGGATCCATGTTCGGGGCCGAGAAATGCGCGCGAAAGCCGAGGTCATGGTCCAAGCGTTCCATCGCGTCTTGGCTTTGCAGGTAGCCCTGCACGGTGATCGAATCCTGCGAAGTGGCCATCGCCGAGCCCTTCAGCATCGAGCTGAGGCCAGAGGGGGCTGCATCGTTCTGCTGGATGACGAATTCGGTGCGGCTGGAGTAGAGCGGCGTCGCGATGGTGTAATAATAGATCGCGGCAAGGATAGTGGGCAGCCCGACGAACACGAACAAACGCGCGGCCAGCAGCAGCGATTTCTTGCGGCGGCGTGCGACAATATCGCGCTGGATTTTGCCAACTTCGGCGAGATGCGCCCGCTCAATTTGTTCTTCGGTGGAGGGCAGTTGGATCGGTTTGATGGTTTGCGGCAGTTGGATGCCATCGCCGCCGGGGGTGACGGTCAGCGCGCGTGAGCCTGAGGGCGGCATTGGCGGGCCATCGCCGGAGGAGACCAGTTCCAGCACCGAATTGGCTTGAAACGGGTCAATGCCGGCGTTGCGCAGCAGCCGCACGGCGTCAAAGTCGGATGTGGCGGGCAGGCCGTGCTTTTGGGCGAGGCGGCGGGCCATGCGCAACTGCCGACCCGTCAGCCCCTCTTGCCGGATGGTGTCGATATCGGCGGGGGCGCTTTTTTGCGCAGGTTTTTCGGCACCGGGGAAGGTCATGCCAGCAAAGCCGTCTTCCTCATCGGTGGGAAAGAAGGCGCGATCGCCGACGCGGGGTTGCACTGGGGGGGCGGGTTTGGCGGCGGCGGATGTTGGGGCAGGGCTGGCTTTGGCGGCCGCCGTGGTCAGCGGCAAGGGCGCCGGGGCCTCAACTGGATCGGGGCGGCGGGTGCGGAAGCGCTGAACACTAAGTTTGGTAGTCATAAAGCCGCTTCGCCTCTTCTAAAGTTTCAAACATATACAACTGACCATTGCGCAACACAGCGGCCGAGCGGCAGAATTTCTCCAGCGTCGAGGGTTGGTGCGACACCACCACCACGGTGGCATTTTTCAAGCGCTGGCGCAGCACTTGCCCCGCTTTGCGGTTGAATTCAACATCGGTCGAGGACGGCATGCCTTCGTCGATCAGATAGATGTCAAACTCCAGCGCCAGCATCAGCGCGAAGGAAAACCGCGAGCGCATGCCGGATGAAAACGTACCGACCGGCATGTCGAAATATTCGTCGATATTGGACAGCCAGCGGCAGAAGCTTTCGATATAGTCCGGGTCCAGCCCGTAAAGCCGCGCGATATAGCGGGCGTTTTCGGTGGCGGTGTGTTTTGACAGGATCCCGCCCATGAAGCCCAGAGGGAAAGAGATCCGCGAGGTGCGCATGATTTTGCCCTCATCGGGTTTCTCAAGCCCCGCCATCATGTTGATGATGGTGGTTTTGCCGGTGCCGTTGCGGGCAAGGATGCCCAGAGAATTGCCGACTTCAACGGTGAATGAGGCGCGGTCAAGGATCACCTTGCGCGACTTACCTGTCCAAAAGGACTTACTGACATTCTCGAACGCGATCATGGCTGCCCTGACGGGTCTGCCTCCTGCCTGTGCACATCGTTATCGGCCAGTGACCCAGCCCTACCGAAGAAATGTTAACGCTTGGTTCTTGTTGACGCACAAGAGCCGAATACGGGTCTAATCCGGGTTTGAGGCATCATTATGTCGCATCCATGGACAATGGCGCAAGGTGGGGCAGTATTGGGTGGGGAAAATGTGGGCGCGCACGCGGATGTGATGCGTGGCGTGGTGCGGGCGGATAAGGTGGGGCGGCGAATCCTTGCGGTGAGATGTTGTGGTGATGCGGTGGATGTTGGCGGTGCTGTTGGCGGTGATTGGTGCAGGCGCAGAGGCGCGACCGGGGCCAGCGTCGTGTGATGGCAAATATGCGGCGGTGGGCGAGATGTTGGATGCGTCCTTCGGGCGGTTCGGCACGCTTTACGCGGGCAGCGTGGATGTGGGGATCGGTCACGACGTAGGGGCGACGCTCGACCTTTATCGGCTGTGGCATGGCTTGCCGGATTATGGATTTCGCAGCGGCGCGGATTTGTACAAGCCCGCTTGGATGCAGCATCAGCCGCAGGGCGGGCCGTGGGAATATCCGGCGAACCAGCCGGAATGGGCGGATTTTGCGCTGAACCATGCGCTGCCCTATGCGTTGGCGCCGAATGAGACTTACCTTTCGGCGGGCCCGCGTGACTGGGTGGCGAGCACGTTGGATGTGCTGACGGTGCCTGGGCCTAGCCCGGATTGGTGGTTCAACCCCGACCGCGCCAAGGATTTGAGCGATACCGAGGCGGTGATTGCGTGGCACGCGCGGCGGTCTGATCTGGTGGACTGGCTGCTGGGGGCGGCTGTGCACTCGGCCTATCCGATTTACGCGGCGGATCAGATGCGCAAAGAGCAGGACTGGCGGCGGGACAATGACAAGGGCTGGGAAGCCACGCCGCAATTTGACAGCTTGGGCGCGCGCTATTGGGCGCAGTATCGCCGTACGGGCGGGACGGAATGGGCAGTCCTCGCCATGCTGTTTCCGTTGGCCGAGGATCAGGCCGAAACAGCCGACGGGCTTTACAATATCTGGCTGGTGCGCACGCTGAATTGTGTGGCCTCCCCGGCGGAATATGCCGCTTTCGCGACGGTGTATTTTGAACGCAGCACCCGCAATGTCTGGGACGCTGATCTGCCAAAGCCGGATGATCCGATCAGACTTTTGCCGATCCCGATGCAGGATGCGATGATTGACCAAGCGGCACGCGGCTTTCTGGCGCGCAAGACCGCCGCCGGATATTGGTACCGTAAACTGCGGCAGGTTGAGGAGACGCCGCAAGACTTGGCGGCTTTGGCGGCGCTCCAACGCAGCAGGCGCGACGCGGCGTCTTATACGTTGAGCGAAGTGCGCCTGATGTTTGTGGATAGCATGGATGCGTTGACTGATCTGCTGGCAGAAAACAGGTCTGTGCAGTACGCGCGCGCGATTGATCTGCTGTCTGCGGCGCATCTTCGGGTATTGGCGTCGGATAAAAGGCTGCCGCAGCAGGTAAGGGTCAGTCTGGCGCGGGTGGCGTTTCTACGCTTGCTGGCTTTGGGGCGTATCCCCGAAGCCGAGGCGGCCCTACGCGACTATCTGACACTCTATCCAACCGCGCGCTTTGACGCCGAGGCCGAGATGGCGAAGGCATCAGAGCCAGAAGTCAAACTCGCCTTGGCGGCACTGACGATGCCGCTTTCGGTGCGGTATTACGGGCATTGGGCTTGGGATATGACTAAAGTTCCGGGCTTTGGAAATTATTTCGGCACAGTTGGTCAATATAGCGCCAATCTGCCGGATTGGCTGCGCACCGGCGGCGGCTTGCAGGTGGATGTGCAGCGTCTGCTACAGGTCGGGCAGTTTTGGTTCTCGCAGAAGGGCTATACGGAACGGGGGATGCGCAGGCAGCATGATCGAGAGATGGAAATTAGCCTGCCCGAGCCGCGCTTTGTCGGCTTTCCGCCGCAAGGGCCGAATGACCCCGGTGTGCCGTTTGGGCGGTTGGTGGCGTTGGATGAGTTGGCGCGGCTCGGGCCGGATACGGGGCTTTCGCAGCGGTTGAGTGAGGTGGTGATCGCTTGGGCGGATGCCGGGTCGGATACCATCCCCGAGATGATCTTGCAGCAGAACGGCGCGATGCCGCAGGCTTTGCGCCAGATTGTGCAGTTGAACCGCTACCGGACGCGCGGCGATGTGGCGGGCGCGTTTGCGGGCAAGGCGGCGTTTCGCTTGCTGCACGACCGCTTTCCGCTCAGTGCCGCCGCGCGGGCGACACCATATTGGTACAAATGTACCAGTCCCTATTGCGACCGTTAGCGACGGGTCAGGCGCGCGAGCAGCAAGGCGGCGGCTCCGGCGAGGAGCGACAGCGCAAGGCCAAGGCGGGCGGCTTCGGCCATGCCGCCGCCGGGCAGGGCGGTATCTAGGGCAAGGACCGGGACGGTGAAGCCGAGGCCGAGCAGCATGGCGATCAGCAGCAGCTCACGCAAAGCGATGCCTTGCGGCAGGGTGCGGTGGGTGAAGCGTGCGGCAAGCCAGCAGCCAAGCAGAAAGCCCAAGGGTTTGCCGATCCAGAACGCGGCGAGGGTGGTCAGGGTGGTGGGGGCGAAGGCCGAAAGATCAATGCCGCCACGGGTCAGGCCGAACAGGAATAGCACCAGCGCGAGCGGGCGCACCAGCAGGTGGGCGAGGCGGTTGAGCGGGTCGTGCAGAAAGTTTTCCGCCTCGGCAAAGAAACCGAAAGAGCGGTCGGCGTGCGGGATGGCCGGGATCACGGGCAACAGGCCAAGCGCCGGGGGTAGGCCAGCCGCCGCGACGCCGATGAAGGAGATTGCTCCGGCAAGGATATAGGGCCAAAGCATCAGGCCACGGCGGCGGGCGGCCTCGGATGCGTTCAGGCGTTGGCGGCGGCCATAGAGAGCCCAGACGCCAAAGCTGGCGAACAGCGGCAGCGCGAGCCAGCCCAAGCGGAACAAACCCCCGCTGGGGTAGGACAGGCCCAACACCAAGAGGCCGAGAAAATCGCAAGCGATGGTGACCAGCAGCAGCACATGCAGCGCGGGGTGGTTTGGTCCGAACACCCGGCGGCCCAAGACGTAGCCGAGCACCACATCCGAGCCGAGCGGGACTTGCCATCCGATGGCGAGGCTGGATTCGGCAGCGGTCTCGATCAGCGCGCCGGTGAGGATCCAGATCAGGGCGGCTCCGATCGCGGCGCCAATCACGCCGCCGAGGGGCACCAGCGATTGCGGGCCAGAAAGCGCGCCGCGCTCTAGGATCAAAGCCTCCCACAATTCTTTGCCGACGAAGAACATGAACAACGCCATCAGCCCATGTGAGGTCAGCGAGGCGGGGGTCAGGGCCGGGCTTTGCAGCGACCATTGCGTCAGCCACGCGGGCAGTTGATCAAGGACAAAGGCAGGGGCGTGCAGATCGGCGATGCGCCATTCGATGAAATCATAGTAACCTGCGGCATCAAGGTTAAGCCAAAGCGTGGCCGCAAGGATGCCAAGGCACAGGGCGAGGGCGAAATGGCGCACGAAGGGCGAGACACGATACATAGCGGGATTCCGGGGAGGCGCGGGGTTTATCCCTCACTAACTGGGGGGCAGCGGCGTCACAATCGGGATTTGGCGGAAGTCTGCGAGTGTTGCTGCGCTGTTGCGGTGCGGCATTTGTGGCGGTAGCGATGGGAAAACGGAGGATGTGATGCAAAGTCTCGATCAGGCCTATGCGGCGATGCAGGCGGGGGACGCCTCGGCGGGGTTGCGGTTTTACCGGCTGTTGGCGGATGCCACCTTGTTTTTGCTGCTGGAGCGCGAGGCGGAAGGTGAGCGGGTGGATCCTCGGGTGTTCGATCTGCCGGATGGGCCGGTGCTGCTGGCCTATGATTCCGAGGAACGGTTGGCGGTTTTCGGGCAGGGGCCGCAATCTGGTGCGGGCCTGCCTTATGCAGCACTTCCGGGGCGGTTGATTGCGCAGCAGATGCTGGGGCAGGGGCTGTCTTTGGGGCTGAACTTTGGCACGGGCGCTGCGTCTGAGGTGCTGTTGCCGCCGGAAGCGCTGCGCTGGCTCTGTGAGATGCTGGAGGCGGCTCTGGTGGAGGTCGAGGCGACACCTGTGCAGTTTTTTGCCCCCAAGGGTTTGCCGGAGGCGTTGAGCGATGCGCTGACCTTTACGTTGGGCGGGGCGGCTGGGTTGGCGCGGGCGGCGTTGCTGTCTGGGGTGTGGTATAGCGACGGGCGGTTGGGGCATATGCTGGCGGTGATTGATGCGGCTCCGGGCGCGGAGGAAGCCTTGGCGCGGGCGCTGTCGGAGGCTTTGGTATTCTCGGGGCTGGAGGCGGGGGAGTTGGATGTGACGTTCCTGAGTTCCGGCGATGCGGCTGTGGTCGAGCTTGCGCGGGTGGCGATTGTGTTTGAGGTGCCGGAACTGGTGGCGCAGGCCGCGGTAGAGCGGGCGGCGCCGGGGATGGATGGGAAGCCGCCGCGCTTACGGTGAAGGCTGGGGGTTTCACACCCCCAGACCCCTGTGGGATATTTGAGCACAGAGGATGATAATTTTAGTCAAACTGTTTGGAATGGATTTGGGGTATTATATTACCGTATATCGTAACTTGTTGAATTTACTATTTATTATATTCGTCCTGCCGCTTGACGCTGCGCGCTGGTTCAGCGATAAGCCGCCATCCGAAATGCGAGAGGTGACTCTCGCCCTCTCTCTTATGGGTTCAAGATGAAAACCTTCTCCGCTACGCCTGCGGACATTGACAAGAAATGGATCCTGATCGACGCCGAAGGCATCGTTCTGGGCCGTCTTGCAACGATCGTGGCTTCTATCCTGCGCGGCAAAAACAAGCCGACCTTCACCCCCCACATGGACATGGGTGATAATGTTATCGTCATCAACGCGGACAAAATCCAGATGACCGGTAACAAGCGCAACGACAAGATCTACTACTGGCACACCGGCCATCCGGGCGGCATCAAGCAGCGCACCGCCAAGCAAGTCTTGGAAGGTGCTCACCCCGAGCGCGTCGTGATCAAAGCTGTTGAGCGTATGATCACCCGCAACCGTCTGGGCCGCGTTCAGATGACCAACCTGCGCGTTTACGCGTCGGCTGAGCATCCGCATGAGGCGCAACAGCCCACCGTTCTGGACCTTGCGGCCCTGAACCCGAAGAACACCCGGAGCGCATAATCATGTCCGATATCAAATCTCTCGACGATCTGAAATCGGTAGTCAGCGCTGCGGCTCCTGCTGCACCGGCTGCCATTGTGCGTGTGGCTGTGCGTGACAAGTTGGGTCGCGCCTATGCAACCGGCAAGCGCAAGAACGCTGTTGCACGCGTCTGGATTAAACCGGGCTCGGGCAAAGTGGTTGTGAACGGCAAAGAGATGGCGGTCTATTTCGCGCGTCCGGTGCTGCAAATGATCCTGCGTCAGCCGTTCACCGTGGCTGGAGTTGAAGGCCAGTTCGACGTGATGGCAACGGTTGCTGGTGGTGGTCTTTCGGGCCAAGCTGGCGCTGTGAAACATGGCGTTTCCAAAGCCTTGCAGCTTTATGAGCCCGCTCTGCGTGGCGCGTTGAAAGCCGCTGGCTTCCTGACCCGCGACAGCCGTGTGGTTGAGCGTAAGAAATACGGCAAGGCGAAAGCCCGTAAGTCGTTCCAGTTCTCGAAGCGTTAAGCTTTACGATCTTGGATTGTGCAAAGGCCCGTGGGAAACCACGGGCCTTTTGTATTGGCCGCGCGGTCGGGCATCTTGGGGCAGGGCATAAAAAAACGGGCCGGAAAAACCGGCCCGAGGTTGGGGAACACGGAGAATGGGGTTAGGCGCGCCAGAACGGCTTTTCAGCCTCGACCTCAGCATGACTTTCAGACAGGCCAATGTCGCGCAGCATGTGTCTCGGCATCTGCGCCAACTGCTTTCGGGTGCGATAGCGCAACTCCCATGCCGCGACGGTCAGCGCCAACGATACCAGCACGCGCGACAGTGGCGGCAAAGGTTGGGCGTTCAGAGCGAGGGCTTGGTTATACGACATGGCTTCATCCGATTGTATTGATACAAGATGCAGATACCTGCTATGATTGATACAATGCAGGGCCGCGAATCGCCAGAGGAACATTGTTATGAATACAATCTGGGTGCCTGATTTGGCCGGCGACGAAGGACCGAAGTACTTATCGCTGGCGCGCGCGTTGCGAGACGCGATCCGCACCGCGACTTTGCCACAGGGCACACAATTGCCGACGGTCCGCGATTTGGCCTATCGCTTGGCTGTGACGCCGGGGACGGTCAGCCGGGCCTATCAAATCGCCACGCAGGAAGGTCTGCTCGAGGCGACGGTGGGGCGCGGCACGTTTGTCGCGGCGCGCAAACCAAGGCTGGGGCCGACGCAGCCTTTGTTCACTGACCGCGATCCGGGAGTGGATGACGGTCGGGTCGATCTGCGCTCGCCGCAGCTGCCGGATGTCGGGCAAGTGGCGATATTTGGCGATATTCTGCGCAAGGTTTCTCTGAGCGTCGGCGTGGAATGGCTTGATTACACGCATCAAAGTGGCGAGCGTCCGCTGCGCGCGGCGGTGGTGGGCTGGCTGGCCAACCGGGTGCTGGGGCCGATCAGCGAAGATGATGTGATGCTGACGCATGGCGGGCAAAGCGGCATTGGTTTGATCTTGGACTGCTGCTTGCGCGGCGACCGTCCGGTGGTGCTGATCGAGGATCTGGCCTATCCCGGCTTTCGCTATGCGGCGCGTGCGGCGCGGGCCGAAGTGATCGGGATTGAACTGGACGAGGAAGGTATCCGCCCGGATGCGTTAGAGGCCGCCTGCAAACGCTATGGCGCGCAAGTCTTGTGTCTGACCCCTAGCGCACAAAACCCAACCACGGCCCGGATGAGCCAAGAGAGACAATCGCAAATTGTATCCATCGCGCGGCGCTATGATCTGCAAATTATCGAGGATGAGTGCTATTTCTATTCGGGCGCGCCCGATCCGGCTTTGCGGGCTTTGGCGCCGGAACGGGTGTGGTATGCGGGCAGCCTGTCGAAATCCATCTCGGCGGCATTGCGCTTTGGCTATGTGATCTGCCCGACCGGGATGGGGCCGACGGGGCGGTTGGCTGCCCAACATTCTTTTTTTGCGCTGTCTAAGCCTTTGGCGGAATTTGCGCTGGAATTGTTCAACTCGGGCGCTGCGGATGAAATCCGCGCATCGGTTGAAGCAGAATTTTCGGAACGTTTGCAGATGGTTGTCAACCGCTTGGGCGCGTTTGATCTGTCGTGGCAGAAAGGAATTCCCTTTGCGTGGTTGCGGCTGCCGCAGGGTTGGCGGGCCTATACCTTCACCCGGATGGCCGAGGAGCAGGGGGTTTTGCTGCGCGCGGCGGATCAATATGCGATGAGCAATGGGCGCGCGCCGAATGCGGTGCGGCTGGCGATTGCGGGGGGAATCCCGCGTCAACAGTTGGATGCGGGCCTCGCAGCGATGGGCTACATGCTGCCGCGACCACCGAACGATATGGGCGTGTGAATGTGTGGCTTTCTGGACTCGGCTTGGTACAATCCTCTTGGCAGGAATTGACCGAAGGGAGGTCATCGCGCAAGATTCTAGGATCGAGCAGGTAAGCCAGACATATAAAAGAAAGGCCCGAAAATGGGACTTCAAACCACGTTTCACGCGCCGGGAGCGGGCGCTGATTTCCTTGGGATGCGCAAGTCGCGCGCCGGATCAACCGAGATTGTCTATGATGATGGCCTGAAGCAACGGCTGGTCTGGCGGGTGTCGGAGGGGGCTGGCGATCAGGGGATCTCGGATGCGTTACAGGCGGCGGTGGGCGCGCAAAGGGTGCTCGCCTGTCTGTATGAGGAGCTTAAAAAGCGGGCAATTCAGATCGAACGGATCTGAATTCATCCTGTTTTCCTTGCGCGATGGTCCCTTGGCGGCAATGATCGGTCAGGATTTGCGATCAGATAAGACTTGCGCGGTTTCGCGGGATCGGCTTAATTTGATCAAAAGACGCAAAGCTGTGCCAATCAAGGCGCAACAGGGGGACTGGGATGCAATCGAAACCAAAGGTGCGCTTCAGGGGATCTGAAGCCGCCAACGGGCTGTTGATGATCAGCCCCACCGCGATTTACGCGATTCTGCTGTTGGCCGCGCCCTTGGCGATGATCTTTGCCTACAGCTTCATGACCGATGGTTATCTGAAGATTATCCCACATTTTCAACTGTGTAACTACATCGGAGAATGTCACTCCTACAAAGATGTCAACGGCGTGATGACCGAGTCTCAGACCTACAAAGGCGTTTGGTCGGACCCGCTGGCGCTGACGCTGATGTGGCGGTCGCTGCTGATTTCGATGGTGGTGACGGCGGTGACGGTGCTGCTGGCGTTTCCGGTGGCCTATTACGTCAGCTTTTACGTCGCGCCTTCGAAAAAGTCGTTGTGGCTGTTTTTGATCACCATTCCGTTCTGGACCAGCTATCTGATCCGGGTGTTCTTGTGGAAGGTGATTTTGGGCACTGGCGGGCCGATCAACTTCGGGTTGCTGGAGCTTGGCCTGATCCAAGAGCCGATCACTTGGTTGCTGTACAATGTCAATTCGGTGGTGATTACCCTCGCGCATGCCTATGCGCCATTCGCGATCCTGCCGATTTTCGTCTCGCTAGAGAAGATCGATCGTTCGTTCCTAGAGGCGGGGCGTGATCTGGGCGAAAGCCCGTTCATGACCTTCTGGCGGGTGACGCTGCCTTTGGCGATGCCGGGGGTGATTTCCTCGGTGCTGATCGTGTTTATTCCGACCATTGGCGATTATGTGACGCCCAGTTTGGTTGGCGGGCCAGAGGGCAAGATGGTCGCCAACCTTGTCGAGTTGAATTACAAAAAGCTGGACAATTATCCGCTGGGATCGGCGCTGGCGGTGTCTTCGATGGCGCTGGTGATGGCGGTGAGCCTATTTTTCTTATTCCTGAATCGACGGTTTTTGCGGGGGAACAAGCGATGAAGGGCGGTTGGTTTCGCGGCTATACGATCTTCTATCTGATCTTCCTCTACGCGCCGATCATTCTGCTGCCGATCTTTGCGTTTAACAACGCCACCACGATCGCCTTTCCGCTGAATGGCTTCACCACGGCATGGTTTGGCAAGTTGTGGGACGATCCGGCGCTGCATCACGCGCTGAAAAACTCGCTGATCATCGGCTGTAGTGCGGCGGTGATCTCGACCTGCTTGGGGATTTTCGCCTCGCGCGCCTCCAGCCGTTATACGTTTCCGTTCAAAACCCCGTTGATGGGGCTGATCATGCTGCCCTTGGTGATGCCAGATATCATTTTGGCGGTGGCCTTGCTGACGGTGCTGCTTGGCATCGGCATGCCGCTCAGCCTGTTCACCGTGATCCTGGGCCATGTGCTGGTCTGCACGCCATTTTCCATCGCAATCCTGTCGGCGGCGTTTCAGTCTTTGGATCAGTCGCTGGAGGAAGCCGCTTATGACTTGGGCGAAACCCCGGTGTCGGCGTTCCGCTTGGTGATCCTGCCGCTGGTGCTGCCGGGGATCATCTCATCGCTGTTGATCACCTTCACCATCAGCCTTGATGAATTCATCATGGCGTTCTTTCTGGCGGGCAATGAAAACACCCTGCCGGTCTATATCTTTGGCCAGTTCCGCTTTCCGCAGAACGTGCCGGTCATTCTGGCTTTGGGGACGATCCTCGTTTGTCTGTCCATCGCCTTGCTTGCAACCGCAGAATATTTCCGCCGCCGTGGCCTCGCCAAAACCGGTGGTAAGGATACTGGAGGCTTCCTGTGACGTCTGAAACATCAACCGCTGCCGATCAGACGATGATCGAGTTCAAAGACCTTCATAAGTATTATGGCGATTATCACGCCCTGCGTGGCATCACCGCGACGATCAAGGCGGGGGAGTTCTTCAGCCTGCTAGGTCCGTCCGGCTGTGGCAAAACCACGCTGTTGCGCACCATTGCCGGGTTTGAGGGGATTTCCTCGGGCGTGGTGATGATTGATGGCAAGGATATGGCCAATGTGCCCGCCAATGTGCGACCAACCAATATGGTGTTTCAAAGCTACGCGATCTTCCCGCATTTGACGGTGGAGCAGAACGTCGGCTTTGGTCTGCGCAAAGACCCGCGCTCGGCTGCGGAAAAGGCCAAGGCGGTGGCTGAGGCGTTGGAAATGGTCGGGCTGAAAGGCTACGGCGCACGGGCGGCCCATGCGTTGTCGGGCGGACAGCGGCAGCGGGTGGCATTGGCGCGCGCGCTGATCCTGAAGCCGAAGGTGTTGCTGCTGGACGAGCCTTTGTCGGCGCTGGATAAAAAGATGCGCGAGCAGATGCAGATGGAGCTGATCAAGCTGCAACGGCAGGTTGGCATCACCTTCATTCTGGTGACGCATGATCAGGAAGAAGCCTTGGTTATGTCGGACCGGATTGCGGTGATGTTTGAGGGTGAGATCGCACAACTGGCCGACCCTGAGACATTGTACAGGCGTCCGAACTCGCGCAAGGTCGCGGATTTCATTGGCACAATGAACTTTTTGCCTGCGGATATTCTGTCGGAGGTGGATGGCAAGGTTGAGGTTGAAGCCAAGGGTTTTGGCCGTCTGACTTTGGACGCCGAGCAGGTTTCGGTGGCTCCGGGAAGCTCTAGCGCCTCGATTGGCTTCCGCCCCGAAACGCTGACGATCCTGTTTGATGGGCAGACTGCAACCGACCGCGAAAGTAAGGCGGAGGTGGTCGAGGTCGTCTATTACGGCGACATGACCTATTACGACATCAAGCTGGAAGGCACGACCGAGCCGATGCGGTTGTCGATGCGCAATGTGTTTGGCCGTCCGGTTCTGGACATTGGCACGCAAACCCGCGTGGCATGGTCCCCGGGGGCGCTGGTTTTGTTCCGCTGAAAATAAAGGCCCCTGCGGGGGCCTTATTTATGTGTCTGGCCGCAACAGCCCCAACCCGCGCAGATAAATCCCGATGCCTGCCTCCAACAAGTCTTCCGGCGGAAATGGGCTTTTGGCACCCGGCGCGCCACGCATATAAAGTTCCACCACGCCGTGACTCAGCGCCCAGATATGCGCCGAGAACATGCTGGAGGGTGGGCGTTTGTTGGCGGGCAGGTGTTGCGACAACCTCTCGGCGGCTTGTTCCAGCACCGCGCGGGCTTTTTGCGCGACAATGGCAAGGTCGGGATGTGCTTGCAGACTGAGGCCGGATTCGAACATCGCCATGTAATGGCCGGGATATTTGCGCGCGAAGGCCAGATAGGCGCGGCCCGTCGCCTCAAACGCCGCGAGCGCCGTGGGCTGGCCGTTGTTATAGGCAAACTCCATCAATGCTGCGAAAATATCATAGCCTTGGCGGGCGACCTCGGCGATCAGATCGTCGCGGCCCGCGAAATGGCGGTAGACGGCGGCGGGGGTGACATCGGCGGTTTTCGCGGCCTCGGACAGGGTGAACCCGGTCGGGCCTTGGTCGGCGATCAACTCTAGCGCCGCCTCAACCAAGGCCTGCCGCAGATTGCCATGATGGTAGCCGCGTTTCACCCTTTTGGCCTCATCTTCGGGCCGCCGCAGATTTTCTCATCAATCTTACCGATCACATTCAGGTCTTTACCTTTGAAATCCACCGAAAGCAGGATGTTTTGTATCGCACAAATCCGGGTGCGCAGCTTGTCATCCGACAAGATCACCGTCCAAGGCGCATATTTGAAATCGCTTTGTGCGAAGGTTTCATCAATCGCGGTGCAGTATTCCTGCCATTTCGCCAAGCCATCAATGTCGATTTGGCTTAGCTTCCATTGCTTAAGCGGGTCTTGCTCACGATCCAAAAACCGTTGCAACTGCTCGGCTTGGCCGACTTCCAGCCAGAGCTTGACCAGCACAATCCCCTCATCCACCAGCATCCGTTCAAATTCCGGCAGTTGTCGGAAGAATTTGGCGCGCTGTTCGGGGGTACAAAAGCCGAAAACATGCTCGACAATGCCGCGATTGTACCAAGAGCGGTCGAAGAAGGCGATTTCGCCCGCCGCAGGCAGCCAATCGACATAGCGCTGGAAATACCATTGCGCGGCTTCACGCTCGGTCGGTTTTGGCAACGCGACAATGCCTGCGACGCGGGGGTTGAGGTTCATATGGGCGGCAGAGATCGCCCCACCTTTGCCCGCCGCATCGCGGCCTTCAAACACCACCACCATGCGCTTGCCGGTGGCTTTCACATCTGCCGCCATCCGCACCAGCTGTACCTGAAGCGCGTCCATCTGGGCGTTGTAGTCAGCTTTCTTCATCTCGGTCCGGTAGGGGTAATCCTTCCACAGAATCTCGTCTTTACTGGCCTTTTCGATGGTTTTGCGCACCTCTTTCGGCGCGGCTTCCTTGAAATAGCGGCTGATTGCGCCGTCAAAGGGCAGGTCCATGATTTCCTCCAGCTTTAGGGTTGCCCCACTATGGCGATTGCGGGCTTGGGCGCAATCCAGAGCGTTCGGCGGCGCGTCCAATCGCCGCCAGCGTCTCGGCGCGGTGGCTGTAATGCGGCATGTGGCCCGCACCTTCGATCACCGTCAGATGGGCCGATGGCAGGCGTGCAGCCAGCGGTTCGGAATGGATCGCCAGCGGCACGATGGTGTCGGCACTGCCGTGGATCAACTCGATCGGCAGGGTCAGTTGCGGGTAGAGCGGCTCTTGCGCGACAATTTCGGGGCGTAGATTGTTCACTTGCGCGAAATTGGCACTCAGGGTGCTGCTGCGCATCGTCAGTTTCGCGGCGATGGCTTGGGCATAGCCGGGCGGCACCGGATCGGGCGCGAAGATGGCGGCGATGGTGGCGTCGAGATAGCTGTCGGGGGTAAACGCCGAGGCCAGCGGCGGGATTAGCGCCGCGCCGATTGTGCTATCGGTCAGGCGGTAGAAGATATCCAAAGCGCCGGGCCACGGCAGCGAGGGGGCCGAGATCAGCACCAAGGCGCGGGGTTTTACGGGGGCGAAAAGCGCCCAAGCCAAGGCGACAGAACCGCCATAGCTTTGGCCGACGACAATGGGATCGTGGACGTTCAACTGTGCGGCGGCGTCCGACAACTGCAGGGCTTGGCCACGCAAAGATTGCTCGGGGATCGGGTCTGACCAGCCCAAACCCGGCCGATCAAAGGCGATGACGCGGTAGGATTTTTCCAGATCGGCGGCAAGCGCCACAGTCATGTCGCGGGCATTGCCGGAGGCACCGTGGATCAGGATCAGATCGGGGCCTTGGCCGCTGATATAGACATGTACTTGCGCGCCATTGACCGTCAGAAACTGGCCTTCAGGCGGGAATCCGGCGGCAATCGCGGCCTCGCGCGACTGCGCGCGATACAGCGTCAACGCCGAGACCCCGCCCAAAAGGGCCGCCGTTATCAGGATCTTAGCGGCCAATCTCTGCCATGTCATAAGGCGTGCCCTGATAAATCTCGTTGATCCAGTTGCCGTAAAGCAAATGCGCGTGGCTGCGCCAGCGGTTCAACGGAGGTAGGGCAGGATTGTCGTTCGGGTAGTAATTATCCGGCACATTGATCGGGGTGCCAGCGGCCACATCGCGGTCATATTCCTGCTTCAGCGTGTCGCTGTCATATTCAAAATGGTTGAAGATATAAAGCGCGCGATGCGCCGGGTCTTCGACCAGACAAGCACCGACCTGATCGCTGCCCAGCAGGGTGCGCAGACCGGGGGCTGCGTCAATCTCGGCCTGTTCCATCTCGGTCCAGCGTGACACCGGAATGACAAATTCATCTGAGAAGCCGCGCAGGAACGGCGACGTGGGCGCAAGGTTCATGTGCCGGAAACAACCAAACGCCTTGTGATCCAGCATGTGTTTCTTGACGCCATGGAAATGGTTGATCATCGCCATGCCGCCCCAGCAGACGCCGAAGGTGGAGAATACGTTGGTTTGGGTCCAATCCATCACCTCGCAGAGTTCGTCCCAATAGGTGACCTCATCGAAGGCGAGGTGTTCAATCGGCGCACCCGTGATGATCAAGCCGTCGAATTTTTCATCTTTCACCTCTTGGAACGGGCGATAGAAGGTTTCCATATGCTCGGCGGCGGTGTTTTTAGCTTGGTGTTCGGACATGCGGATCAGTTGCAGATCAATCTGCAATGGGGTCGCGCCGATCAGACGGGCGAATTGGTTCTCGGTCTGGATTTTCTTCGGCATCAGGTTCAAAAGCCCGATGCGCAGCGGGCGGATTTCCTGCGCTTGCGCCCGCTCGGGCGACATCACCATGACGCCTTCGTTCCGCAGAACGTCAAAGGCGGGCAGTGAGGCGGGCAGGGTGATCGGCATGGGTTTATCCTGATAAAGCGGGTAGTTAGGCGTTAGTCTGACGGCGATCAAGGGCCGTTGCGATCATATCATCGAAATCGGCGGGGGTTTTCACCTGGGCCACCTCCTCGGCCGTCACCGTGATGCCCCAGCGCGCCATCGCGGCATAGCGTGGCTGGCGATGATCGAGCAGGCGGGCGTAGCCGAAGCGCAGGAAAGCGTCAGGATCGACTTCGGTCGAGGATTTGCCTTCTTTGGCAAGGTATTCGGCCCAAAGTTCGGTCAGAAAATCCGGGCGGTAATACATCGGTTTTGGGCTGCGATCAAAGCGGCGGGCGAGTTCGGCTTTATGCGCGTCGGAGCCTTTGATCCAGACCAGAAGCTGGTTATCCGCCAAGGCCCGCATCACCGGATCGGCGGGGTTTTCGGCATCGACCACCTCGCAGATCGAGCCTGAGGTGTCGCAGATAAAGTTCTGATAGCCATAGATATCTTCCGCGCGCTCGACAAAGCGCGGCACGTCCAACATGGCCGAGATTTCGGCCTGTGCATGCTCGGCCTGACGGCGCTGATATTCCTCAAACGCGATGCCACCGCGCGCCGGATCACCGGGCTTGCCGAGATAGGTCGAGAGCGGGGCCAAGTTATTAAAGGTGATGTTCGAGGCGATATAGACCGAATCCGACATCAACAGTTCGCGCAGCAGCGGCACTTTCATCGCCTCGCGCTTGAAGTTGTCGGCGATGAATTCGTTCATATAGCGCGTGCCGATGCGGTAATCGACCGAGTAGTGAAACCAGCCGCCATCGCCCGCTTGCCCCGCGTCGCGCAGCATGTTCGAGAGATAGGTTTTGCCCAAGCCCGACATGCCAAACAGCAGCACCCGCTTTTGCTCGGCTGCGCGAAACATTTGTCCTGAGGTGTAAATCATCGCGCCCTCCGCTGGCTTGGCACGGCTTTGTTACAGGCGCAGGCCGGGAGGGGGAAGCGAAAATCAAAGCGGCCCCGCAAGCACTGCGGGGCCGCAAAGTCAAAGTCTCAGATCAGAACGCGTAGGAAATCCGCATGCCGACACCGATCGCCGAATTGTCCGAGAAATTCGACGCCGCAGTGACATCATTCAGCGAGGTCTGCGCATCACCGATGCGGATATAGGACACACCGCCCGAGATTTTCAGCTTGCTTGCGGTGGTATAGGCGGCCCCGATGGTGATGCTGGTTTTGCCATCATGCGGCCCAAGGTTGGAGGCAAACCCCCCGACCTGATCTTCAAAGCCAATCGAGACTGAGCCGGACCAGTTTTCGTTAAACCGACGGCCAACGCCCAAAGTATAGGTCACGGTATCCGAGTCATAAGACACCAACGGCGACGGGGCTGGATAGCCTGCGGGGTCGATCACGAAAGCTGACCAATCCACCCAACGCACCGAGCCGAACACCAGCGTATCCTTGGCGACACCTGACTGGAATTCGAGGTTCACGCTTTGCGGCGAATCCACCGAGGTCGTGCCCGCCACATCCACGCCACCGGTGAGCAGGCTGGATTCCACCGTGTTGAAATCATGGGTGATTTTCGAATTATAGGTCAGCGCCACCCGCAAGGCGATCTCTGGTTTTTCATAGGCCACACCGACCAGATAGCCAAGCCCGCTCGACTGATCGGAGTCGACCTTATAGCTTGCCACGAAAGGAACCGAGGCCTTGGCATCCATCAGCTCATAGCGCAGACCGCCGAAAATGCTGATGTTGTTGTCAGTTTTATATTTCAGCACCGTGGTCAGCGCGGTCGTATTCAGTTCCGCCGTGGAGCCTTGGGCAAAGTAATTGGTGCCGGTCGGATAGCTGACTTTCGCTCCGAATGGCTGGTCGAAAATCACGCCCAGATCCCAATGCTCATTCAGCTTGGTTTTCACCGCCATGCCGATCTGATTGTATCCACCCGCCATATCGCCGGAAGAAAACCCAGCCCCGGGCCCTAAAGCCGCAGAAGATACACCAGATACATCCGGCGAGACATGGCCGAAGCTGAGTTCGACATAATCGCCGCTCTCAAAGATCGAGGCTATGCTTTGACCCGAGCGATCAACCCCGCCCGCCTGTGCCAGCGTGGTGGTCATTGCCAATGCGCCAAGCGCGGTGATGATATGCTTCATGGTCTACTCCCCGTAACCGATGCTGCATCTTGGCATGTCCCAACTTTTCCGTGGGTTAATGCGTCTGATGCGGTGATATGTCACGCTAAGCGGAAGCCAGCGCGACGGTCAATCAATGACGCGGCGTCACACGGTTGTGATTGGCTCGATGTGACCTTTGGGTCGGATTTCAGCCCGGATGTTCAACCAAATGCCTGCAAAAATCACCGCGGCGCCAAGGATGACGTAGGGGTCAAGCGGCTCGGCATAAACCAAGGCACCCACCACGGCGATCAGCGGCAGGCGTAGGAAATCCAGTGGCATGACGTAAGAGGCCGGGGCGAGTTTCAGCGCTGCCGTGATGCAGTAATGCGCGGTCACACCGGCAAGGCCGATCACGCAGAGCCACGGCATTGTGGCGGCGGTGGGCAGATGGAAAATGCCATCTGAAAGCGCTGCGGCAAGACCGAAGAAGAACTGCATCAGCGTCAGCCAGAACAGGATGCAGCGGATCGAGATACCCTTGGTCAGTTTTTTGGTGACCACATTGGTGGTGGCAAAGCAGAAGGCCGAGCCAGCGGCGGCCAGCACGCCGGGGTTCAGATGCGCCAGATCCGGGCGCGCCACGATCAGCACGCCGACAAAGCCCAAAGTGGCGGCGATCAGGCGGATCTTGGTCAGCCGCTCGCCCAGCAGCAGGGCGGCCAGCAGCACCACCCACAAGGGCGAGGTGAACTCGATGGCGAAAAGCTGCGCCAAGGGGATCATCGTCAGCGCCCAGAACCACAGGTTTTGCCCGGTGAAATGGATGACGTTGCGCAGGGCATGGCCGCCGAGATTGCGGGCGGTGATCTCATGCAGCTTGCCGGTGGCCGCGGCCAATGCCAGCACCAGCACAAAGCCCACGGCTGAGCGCACCGTCATGATCTCAAAACTGTCGTGGCGCGGGCCAATCTGTTTGGCGGCAATCGCCATCGCCGAGAACGCCAGAATCGAGCCGATCATCCAGAGTGCTGCGCGGATCGCGGGCGAGTTTGGGGCTTTGGGCAGGTTCATTGGCTGACCTGTGAGGTCATCGAATGGGGCTGAAGCGTTTCTCTGTCAGGCTCGATCCCATCCAGACGGTCGGCTTTGCGCAGGGCCGGGAACATCCAGGCCCAAGAGCCGGTGACGATCATGGTGCCGATGCCGCCGAACACCGCCGCCCCGACCGGGCCGAGAAAGCGCGAGACGACGCCGGATTCGAATTCTCCGAGCTCATTAGAGCCCGAGATGAACAGACCTGATACCGACGACACCCGGCCGCGCATGTGATCCGGTGTGACGATCTGCACCAAGGTTTGCCGGACATAGACCGAGATCATGTCCGCAGCCCCCAGCACCGCCAAAGCGCCCACCGAGAGATACATATTCTGCGACAGCCCAAACACCACCGTTGCCAGACCAAACGCGCCCACCGCCCAAAACATCCTGATCCCGGCGCGGCGCTTCAAGGGCCAGCGCGCCAAGGCCAGTGCCACCAGCACCGCGCCGATGGCCGGGCCAGAGCGCAGAATGCCAAAGCCCTCGGGCCCGACATGCAGAATATCGCTGGCAAAGGCGGGTAGTAGCGCTGTTGCCCCGCCCAGCAGCACCGCGAACAGATCCAGCGAGATCGCGCCGAACACGATCTTGTTGTGGAAGGTGTAGGCGAGGCCCTCTTTGATCTGCGTCCATTGGCTACCCGGTTGACGTTCGGGTGTGGTGTTGGCGCGCATCAATAGCAGGATCGCCACGCCAGCGACGTATAGCGCCGCCGTGGTGGCATAGGCGGCGGCGGTGGACATCGCGCACAGCATCCCACCCAGCCACGGTCCAATGATCACAGCCCCTTGCCAGCTGAGCGATTTCAGCGAGATCGCCTGCGGCATGTCGGATTTCGGCACCAGCATTGGCACCAAAGCCGTGGCTGCCGGGGACAGGAAGGCGCGCGCGGCACCGAACAAAGCCGCGATGGTGAAGATGGCGGTGAAACCGGGTTCAGGGTGCAGG
The DNA here is from genome assembly GCF_058135695.1 of Cypionkella sp. PAMC25878. Taxonomy (NCBI): domain Bacteria; kingdom Pseudomonadati; phylum Pseudomonadota; class Alphaproteobacteria; order Rhodobacterales; family Paracoccaceae; genus Cypionkella; species Cypionkella sp. PAMC25878. Next base: position 3,165,125 of record NZ_CM176871.1, read on the forward strand.
GCCAGCGCCACGAGGCCCAAAACACCCGCGGTTTCGGTCAGTAGCGCCAGCATCACGATCATCCGACGCGAATAGCGATCCGCCAGCGACCCGGCCCACAGGGTCAGCACGAACAGCGGCAGAAATTGGCACAGGCCGACCATGCCGACCAGAAAGGCGCTTTCCTCAATCGACAAGGTGGCGCGGCCAAGGCTGTAAATCTGCCAACCGATGGTCACGGCCTCAACCTGCGCCGCGATATTCACCAAGGCCATGCCGCCCCAGAACAGGCCGAAATCGCGGTGACGGAACAGAAAGTTTTGGGACAGCGCACGCATGGCGCAAGGCTTAGCGCTATCAGCGGCGCTTTGCCAGAGATCGATTTGCGTGCATTTAGGCACAGCGGCTATGCATTCCGCGCCCTTGCTGCAAGCGCCTGCGACGTTATGTCTGGGGTAGTTTATCTGAAAATGGACCCGTTATGACCGCTCATTCCGCCATCAAAAACCCCCGCACCGCCGATCATCCGATCCATGCGCAATTCACCAGCCGATTTTCGCCGCGTGGTTTTACCGCCAAGACCTTGACCGAGGCCGAGCTGCTGCCCTTGTTTGAAGCGGCACGTTGGGCGCCGTCGTCCAGCAACCATCAGCCTTGGCGCTTTGCTTACGGGCTGCGCGGTGATGCAGCTTTCGGCAAGATCGCCGAGTCCTTGGTGCCGTTCAACCGCTCATGGGCCGAAAAAGCCGCCGCTTTGATTGCGGTGGCGTCGCGCACGACGGTTGAGAAGGATGGTAAAGACCTGCCCAATTCGGCGCATAGCTTTGATGCGGGTACCGCTTGGGGTTACCTCGCGTTGCAGGCGCATCATGTGGGACTGGTGGCGCATGCGATGGGCGGGTTCGAAGCCGATGTGTTGGCCAAGAACCTGAACCTGCCCGAGGGCTATGTGCTGCATGCTGTGATCGCGGTCGGTGAGCATGGCGATATCGAGAAATTGCCGGAAGTTCTGCAAGCGCGCGAGGTGCCGAATGGTCGACTGCCGCTGTCGCAGATCGTGGCGCATGGCGGATTTGTTTGACCTGTAAACAGGTGCCGTCGCGCGGGGCATCGAGCCCCTTGCGACGGCGCTGCCGGGGATTGGTTCTGTGATGATGTGCCGCAGAATCGGGCGAAGGGGGGCCAGCCCCCCAGCTAAAGCTCCCCCCGGGATATTTATGCCAATGTGAAATTGGACGGCGGTTTAGTCGCCAATCGCCTCGACGCGGAAATCGCGCAGGATGTTGCGGGTGGCGGTGAACCACTCAGACGCGCGGGTGCGCGCCTGATGGGCGTTGAAATCATCCTGGGTGCGGAAGGTTTCCATCACCTCCCAGACCATCGGGTCATCGGTTGGAGTGACTTCAAACGACAAACAGCCCGGCTCGGCACGGGAAAGCTGCGTGTGCAACGCAACATGGGCCTGCACGGCGGCGGCTTCCTCCGCCGTGACACAGACCAGATGTCCACGCAGCCGGATCATTCGAGTTCAATCGTGCCGGGCGGCTTGGAGGTGATATCATAGAACACCCGGTTGACGCCTTTGACCTCGTTGATGATGCGGGTCATGGTTTCGCCCAAGAAATCATGGGTGAACGGATAGGTGTCGGCCGTCATGCCATCGACACTTGTCACCGCGCGCAGCGCCAAAGCGTAGTCATAGGTGCGCCCGTCGCCCATTACGCCGACGGTTTTCATCGGCAGGATGGCGGCGAAGGCTTGCCAGATTTCGTCATAGAGGCCGTGTTTGCGGATCTGGTCGATATAGACCGCATCGGCTTGGCGCAGGATATCCAGCTTTTCGACTGTGATCTCACCCGGGCAGCGGATCGCGAGGCCAGGGCCGGGGAAGGGGTGGCGGCCGATGAAGCTGGCGGGCAGGCCGAGTTCACGACCCAAAGCGCGGACTTCGTCTTTAAACAATTCGCGCAGGGGTTCGACGAGTTTCAGGCCCATCTTTTCCGGCAAGCCGCCGACGTTGTGGTGGCTTTTGATGGTGACCGAGGGGCCACCGGAGAAGCTGACCGACTCGATCACATCGGGGTAAAGCGTGCCTTGAGCAAGGAACTCTGCGCCTTCAATGCCATTGGCGTATTTCTGGAATACGTCGATGAACAGACCGCCGATGATCTTGCGCTTGGTTTCGGGGTCGGAGACGCCGTCCAGCTTGCCCAAGAACAGCTCGGATTCGTCGGCATGGATCAGGTTCAGGTTGTAATTGTCGCGGAACATCGCGACGACCTGTTCGGCCTCACCTAGACGCAGCAGACCATGATCGACAAACACGCAGGTCAGTTGATCGCCGATGGCTTCGTGGATCAGGATCGCGGTGACAGAACTATCAACGCCGCCCGACAGCGCGCAGATCACCTTTTTGTCGCCGACTTGCGCGCGGATCGCGGCGATGGCTTGTTCGCGGTAAAGCCCCATCGTCCAATCGCCGGTAAAGCCTGCCAGCTTCACGAAATTCTCGTAGAGCTTCGCACCCTTCGGGGTGTGATGCACCTCGGGGTGGAACTGCACCGCGTAGAAGTGGCGGGCAGGGTCGGCGGTGACGGCGAAGGGGGCGTTGGGCGAGGTGCCGTAGACCTGGAAGCCGGGGGCGATTTTTGAGACGTGATCGCCGTGGCTCATCCAGACTTGCTCGCGTCCATCTGCAAACCAGCCATCCAGGATCGACAGGTTATCCGTGGTGGGGGTCACAAAGGCGCGGCCAAATTCGGCGGTGCCGTGGCCGTTTTCGACCAAACCGCCCAACTGCTGCATCATCGTCTGTTGGCCGTAGCAGATGCCTAAGACGGGCACGCCGAAAGACCAGAGCGCTTCAGGCGCGCGGGGCGAGCCTGCGCGGGTCACCGAATCCGGGCCACCCGACAGGATCACCGCTTTGGGTGCAAAGCTTTTGAGGAACGCGTCATCGACCTTATTGTAGGGGTGGATTTCGCAATAAACGTTCAACTCGCGCAGGCGGCGCGCAATCAGTTGCGTGACCTGAGAGCCGAAGTCGATGATGAGAAGGCGATCATGTTGTGTCATGGCCTCGGGTAGCCGGATGCGTGGAGAATCGCAAGATCGGTTGGCGGGATTTTCGTGCGCAAACGCGGAAAGGGGGCCTTTCAGCCCCCCTCGGCGTGCCGCCTCACCCCCTTGAGGATATTTGAGCACAGAGGATGGGCTTAAGTCGTTTCCAGAGTGGCAACATGTCGGTTTCGTCGCTTATGCGGCGTATTCGATGGGCGAGGGCTGGCGCGTTCACGGCATAAGAGCCAAAACAATGCCGCGCGGGCGGCTGGGGATGGAGATTGCGATGAGCGATGTGGCAGAAGCTGGTGGTCGGCGGGTGCGGGGCGGTGGCGGGGCGACACGTCGGGCCGAGCGCACGGCAGTCTCGTTCGAGACTGCGAAATTCATCCAGCGCAACATCCCGAACTTTGAGATTCTGAACGAGGAGGCGCTGCAGATCATCGAATACAACGCGGAAACCGTGTTGGAAGAGATCGGCGTTAACTTTGTCGAAAACGAAGCGGCACTGGTGCGTTGGCGCGAAGCGGGCGCGGATGTGCGCGGCGAGCGGGTGCATATTCCGCGCGGGTTGGCGCGCAAGCTGTGCTCCACCGCCCCAAAAACCTTTACCCAATACGCCCGTAACCCCGAGCGCAATGTCGAAGTCGGTGGCCGCAATCTGGTGCTGGCCCCGGTCTATGGCCCGCCCTTCGTGCGCGATATCGAAGGCGGGCGGCGCTATGCCACCATCGCGGATTTTGAGAAATTCGTGAAGCTGGGCTATATGTCGAAATGGCTGCACCACTCAGGCGGCACGGTTTGTGAGCCGACCGATGTGCCGGTGAACAAGCGCCACTTGGACATGTTGCGCGCGCATATGGTGTTGTCGGACAAGCCTTATATGGGCTCGGTGACGGAACCTTCGCGGGCTGCGGATTCGGTTGAAATGTCTAAGCTGCTGTTCGGCGCGGATTTTGTCGATCAGAACACAGTGATGACCTCGTTGATCAACATCAACAGCCCGATGACCTTTGACGGCATCATGATGGGGGCTTTGGAGGTTTACGCCAAGAACAACCAAGCCTCGATCGTCTCACCGTTTATTGTCGGTGGGGCTATGGCTCCGGTGACGGTGGCGGGGACGCTGACGCAGGTGTTGGCGGAGATTTTGGCCGGGGTGTCGTATTCCCAGCTGGTGCGGCCCGGTTCGCCGGTGATCGCGGGGGCGTTTGTGACCTCAATTGATATGAACTCGGGGGCACCGACCTTTGGCACCCCGGAAGCCGCACACATCACTTATGGCGTCGGACAACTGGTGCGCCGCCTGGGGCTGCCCTATCGTTCGGGTGGCTCGTTCTGCGGATCAAAACTGCCCGATGCGCAGGCGGCCTATGAAACGGCCAACAGCCTGAACATGGCCTTGCTGGCGGGGGTGAACTTCATGCTGCACGCCTGCGGTTGGCTGGAGGGCGGTCTGGTCAGCTCCTACGAGAAATTCGTGATGGATGCCGATCAGTTGGGCACGTTGCATCATCTGGCCCAAGGCGTGATGATGGACACTAACGGGCAGGCGATGGACGCGATCCGCGAGGTTGGCCCCGGCGGTCACTATCTGGGCTGCGAACATACCCAAGCCAACTTCAAAACCGCGTTCTGGCGCTCGGATCTGTTCGACTACAAGCCGTTCGAGACCTGGGCCGAAGAAGGCGCGCGCGATACGCAGACCTTGGCGGCGGAGCGGGTGAAGAAGATGCTCGGCGATTATGTCGCGCCTACGATTGACGAGGGCGTGGTTGAGAGCATCGACGCATATGTGGCGAAGAAGAAAGCCTCGATGCCCGACGCATTCATGTGACAGATGCGTTCATGTAGTCTGGCCTGCGATATCAGTTTAACGAGTGCTCTGGTATGAGGGGTGACAGGCCCGCAGCGATGCGGGCCTTTTGCTGTTCAAACGGCTTGGTCAGATGGCATTCGGGCTACGCGGCAGCAGCCGCACCTCGGCGATCAGGGCGATCAGCACCTCGATATGGCGGGCGACCGAATAGCTGGCCTCACCGCTGACCCGGATATCCTCCAAGCGTTCCTCCTCGGCCAACAGGCGCGTCACGGCGCGTTCGGGGGAGGGGGTGCTATCCACCAAACGCTTCAGATCGCGGTCGCGGCGGTAATCCAGCACGCCACAGCGGGCAGCGCGGATCAACATGCGCGGGCGCTTCAGGGTTTCAAGCAGGGCGCGGAAATCGGTCATTCTAGGAAGCCTCCATGAGTGGTGGAGCCTGCATAGCACGGCACAACTGGGCGTTGCGCAAAGCTGAGTTGCAGCGCACGGGAGCTTCCGAGATTGTTTAAGATTTATAAACAATTATCAGCAACAGCTCAGAAATTAACGATTGGGTAATCAATGCCTTCCACGCTTGTTAACGTTTCGGCAAGGTTTGATCAGGAAGGCGCTGCGGCGCGGCAAAACAAGATGCAAAGCAATCTCTCCCCCCTGCAGTGCTTGCCCGGATGGCTGCCAGACGCCGTGCGACTTTATCTCGATCATACCGAAGATGGTCAATCTTATCGGGCGCTTGCACGACGTGAGGGTCGACATGCCTCGACCGTGATGCGCGCGGTGCGCCGCTATGAGACCCGGCGCGACGACCCTTTGCTGGATGAGGCGCTGGCCGCCCTGACCAGCGCCCCCGCGCCAAGCTTACCCCCAATCAATAAGGATGACGACATCATGACCGCCCCTTTGCGCCCGCAGAACATTGTTGCCGATGAAGCGACAATCACCTCAGAGGGCAAACGTATTTTGCGCCGTCTGGTTGAACCGGGGGCGGTGCTGGCCTTCGCGCCGGATATGGAAAAAGCCGTGGTGATGCGCGAGTTTCCCGATGGCCACACCGCGCGCACGGCGGTGGTCGAGCGGGTGATCGCGCAGGCTTTCGCGCTAAAGGATTGGATTTCCTGCCGCAAACCGGGGCGGGTGGCGACCTATGAGATCAGCTCGGTCGGGCGGGCGGCGCTAAAGCGCATGGTCGATGCCGATGCCCGCACAGGCGGCTTTGCCGAGGCGCAAACCGCGTTTGGCGGGCAGCACCGGGAGTGGGACTCGCATGTTGTCAGCGAGGATACTGGCCCGCGCCGCATCCGCTACAACCTCGCCGAAAGTCCGGTTTCGGTGCTGGGGCGCAGGCGTGACAAGGATGGCAAGCTGTATCTGGAACCCGAACTGGTGGTGGCCGCCGAACGCTTGCGCGAGGATTTTGAACTGGCACAGATGGGGCCGCGGGTGGCGCAGAACTGGGAGCGGTTTTTGACCGGAGCCGACCGGGGCAGTTTCCGCGCCGAGGCTGGCATCGCCGAGGGGCCGCGCGCCGCACGCGACCGGGTGGCAGCGGCGTTGCGTGATCTGGGGCCGGGTTTGGGCGATGTGGCGTTGCGGGTCTGCTGTTTTCTTGAAGGCATCGAAACGGCCGAGCAGCGCCTGGGTTGGTCGGCGCGCTCCGGCAAGGTGGTGCTGCGCATTGCGTTGCAGCGGCTGGGCAAACATTTTCAGGAAACCTACGGGCGCTCAGGGCCGCTGATTGGGTGAGTGACGACCCCGGCTTTGCCGGGGGGAAAACCCTCCCCTGGAGGGTTTTTAGTCGCGAACGGGCGCGCAAACCTGCGCGCCCCGGCGGCCGAACGCCTCACCCCGCGCGACGTCGCCTTAAGCTCCCAACCCCTTTGCCAGCAGCGTCAGCGACACCACGCTCAACCACACCGAAGCCCCACGCCGAATCCACAGCATCGCACTGCCGTCGCTACCCGACACGCCGCCCATCCACGCGCCAAACCCCGCCCAAGCAGCCGCCACACCCACCACCAAAACCGAAAACAGCGCCAGATGGCTGGCAAGTGCATCCGGCGAGGGCAGCAAAACCAGCCCAAAAATCAAGGCTTTGGGATTTAGCATGGTGGTGGTGAACACCAAAGCCGCACTGACCCACTGCGTGCCCCTCTGCACGGTCTGCGGCAACCACAGCTTGATCGCCAGCCACGCCACCCACAGCCCAGCCGCAATCGCCACCAAGGCCCGCGCGCGCGGTGCATCGTGCAAAACCGCAACGCCGACCAACGCCAACGGCACCACCATGACCAGATAGCCTGCCAGCTCTGCCGGAATCAGCCGCAAAGCAGACCGCCAGCCGCGCTCGACTCCGGCCAGAAACAGCAAGGTGTTGGTCGGGCCCGGCGTGATCAGCAGCACGAGGATGGCGAGGGTGAGGTCTATCATGGTCATGGGTTTCCTTAGCGCGGTGAAGGTAACGCGCCCATGACCCAGATCAACCTCAAATGAAACCGGACGGCAGCTTCCGCCCCCCCCTCAGCCCTGATCCTTGTTACACCTGCATAGACCTGCGGCCGGAACGCCGTTGCCAAGCCCTGTCAGGCAGACTATTTAGAGTGGATCACCGTTTCAGGGGGAAAAACCGTTGCGCGACCTCAAGCTGCCGGATCAACGTCACCCCGAAAAGGCGCATAAGCCCGACAATGCGCAGCCGAAAAAGCCCGATTGGATTCGCGTCCGCGCGCCAACCTCGGAAGGCTACAAGAAAACCCGCGACATACTGCGCGAGAAAAAGCTGGTGACGGTTTGCGAAGAAGCCGGCTGCCCGAATGTGGGGGAGTGCTGGTCCCAAGGCCACGCCACCATGATGATCATGGGCGAGATTTGCACCCGCGGCTGTTCGTTCTGCAACATCGCCACCGGCAAGCCTAACAACCTTGATGCGTTCGAGCCGGGCCGCGTCGCCCATGCCGTGGCTGAACTGGGCCTGAACCATGTGGTGATCACCTCCGTGGACCGCGACGATCTGGACGATGGCGGTGCCGAGCATTTCGCGCAGACCATCCGCGCCATCCGCCACCGCGCCCCCGGCACCACGATCGAAATTCTGACGCCCGATTTCCTGAAATGTCCGCCGTCGGCGCTGGAAAAGGTCGTCGAGGCCCGCCCGGATGTGTTCAATCACAACCTTGAAACCGTCCCCGGCCTCTATCCCACCGTCCGCCCCGGCGCGCGCTATTTCCATTCGTTGCGGCTGTTGCAGAAGGTCAAAGAACTCGACCCGACGCTGTTCACCAAATCCGGCATCATGGTAGGCCTCGGCGAAGATCGCCAAGGCGTGCATCAGGTGATGGACGACATGCGCGCGGCCGATGTCGATTTCCTGACCATCGGGCAATACCTGCAACCGACGCCGAAACACCACCGGGTAGATCGGTTTGTGACGCCGGACGAGTTCAAAAGCTATGAGCAAACCGCGTTTGGCAAAGGCTTCCTGATGGTGTCGGCCACGCCCTTGACCCGCTCCAGCTACCACGCCGGCGACGATTTCGCCCGGCTGCGGGAAGCAAGGCTGCAGAAATTGGGGCGCGCGTAAGGCTTAAGGGGGGCCTCAGCAGCCCCCCGAAAGATCAGCTTTCCGGCTGACGATAGGCCTTATGGCAGGCCGAGCACGCGCCACCCAGCTGCGCCATGCTGGCCTTGATCGCATCACCGCCCGTGGCTGCCGCCGTTTGCATCATCGCGGCGGCATTGTTCAGATCGGTAATCTTGGTCAGAAAATCATCCTGCTTGGCCCAGATATCCGCCAAAGCAAAGCTGTCGGCGGATTTGCCATTTTCCGAGCCGGGCGGGAATTGCGTCGTTGAAATCACCGAAGCCACCGCCGCGACATTCGCCGCTGCTTTGGTTGCAGCAGCTTTGTCATAAGCGACCTCACCCTTGGCCATGCCACCCAAAGTGCCCAGATCAGAGGCCATTTGCAGCATCAAGCCATGCCGGGTTTCGACCGCATCTTTGAACGGGTCTTCAGCGTCCTGCGCATAGACGCCAAACGCCGTCAGCGCCGCCATGGTGGTAAAGGCAATAAGACGTTTCTTCATGGATCACTCCGCTTGCAAAGCGCCGATGGGGGCGCGGGCTGGCCGGAGCGTGACGCTACCGGATGCGGGCAAGCTTGCGCAGTTGCTGCACTTGCACAAGGGGCGGCGGATGCAGCACCCATGCTAAAGGCTTGAAATACACAAAGAGTTTACAGCAGATCCGCGCTTATGCCGACAGCTTATGGATCAGGCTTGGGGGTTTGGCTTCAGGTCGGCGGCAGGAAAGCTTGATAGTGCGCCTGAAACGCGGGCAGCGCCTCAAGGCGCGCGCTCAATCGGCGCAGGTTTGGCAGGCTTGCGGGGTCGATCAACCCCGGATGCGCCTCGGTGACAAAGCGCCACGCACAACCCACCGCGATATCGGCATGGCTGAGCGGCCCGAACCAATAGGAGCCCGAATCTTGCCCCGAAACAGCACGCCCAGCCAGATCCGCCTCAAGTGCTGCCAACACCGCGCCGATCTGGCTGCGGCAGCGGGCATCAAAGCTGGGCGAGATGGTGGTGTGCATCGCCCGTTCATAGAACAGAATGACCGCCTTATCCGCCAGCCCACAGCCCAAAGCCGCGATCTTCAGCACCCGATGCCGCGCGGGCTCCGTGCGCGGAAACAGCGGTTCCTCGACCAGCCCATCGAGATAATCCAGTATCATATGGCTGTCGGTCAAAACGAAGCCATCCTCCAGCACCAAAACCGGCACGCGGGTGAGCGGGTTATAGGCACGCAAACGATCGGCATCGCCAAACGACGACCATGGGCGATGCTCAAACGCCATGCCATAGAGCGTTAGGGCCACGCCAACCCGGCGCACAAACGGGCTGTCGTATTGACCGATCAGGATCATTCATTTCACCGCAGGCACAAGTTGCAGATAGGCCGCCACCGCTTGGCGATCCGACTCGGGCAACTTGGCCATATTCTCGACCACATGCGCCATATGGCCACCGACCGAGTCAAACTCGGGTGTGAAGCCCGAGGTCAGATATTCCACCACATCCGCCGCGCTCCACGTCAGCTTTCCCGGCGTGATGTTCGGTATGCGGCCCTTGCCATTGGGGTTCGGCGCCCCCGACAGCCAAGCCGAGCGCTGCAAGCCGCCCAAAGCGTTACGCGGCGTGTGACATTCGCCGCAATGCGCCAAAGCCTCAGCGATATAGCGGCCTCTGGTTTGCTCGGGGGTCAGATCGCCCGCGATCATCCAATCGGTCTTTTCAAACAGCAGCTTCCATATCCCCAAACTGCGGCGGATGTTGAAGGGAAAGCCGATCTGATGCGGTTTCGAGGGTTCAGCCGAAGCAGGCAGCCCATCCATAAACGCTTTCAAATCCGCCACATCCTGCGGCACCATCTTGTTATAGGCATTATAGGGCAGGGCAGGGTAAAGATGCTCGCCCTGCTTACCCACCCCTTGCGTCACAGCATTGGCAAATTCCACCAGCGTCCAGCCACCAATGCCCTGCACAGGGTCGGGTGAGATGTTGGGGGCGACAAAGGTGCCGAAGGCAGAGGGGAATTCCTGCCCGCCCGCCAGCACCAGCTCCTCCGCGCCCTTGGCATCCACCGTCGCATGGCACGAGGCACAACCCGCCGCCCAGAACACCAACTCGCCCTTGGCCGCATCGCCCTTCAGCCCGTCGTAGAGCCCGACATCAACGGACTGCGGTGCCGAGAGCAGCAGAAAACCGCCAAATCCCAACAGCACAACAGCTAAAAGGGCAGAGAGCAGACGGGACATGGCACTGACCTTTGAAGGATTTAGCCATCTGGTCTGGCCAATTCTGCCGCACGTTACACCAGAATATGTGTTTGGAAAGGACGATTTCGGCACATAATTGTCGCAGGCCAGTTCTAGCGCAGCTTTGTCTTGCCGTTCACCGTCAGCCACTCGGGCCAGCCCCAGACATGCTCAATTCCGAACAGGATAAGGCACACAATTCCCACGCCCAGCACCAGCTTCACCCGTCCCATTGATGGGGGATGCCGCGCCCAACGCGCCATACGGATCAGCCAGATCGGGTTCATCAATCCGTAAACCGCACTTTGCCGATATAGGGCAGGTTGCGGTTTCTTTCTGCAAAATCAATGCCGTATCCCACGACAAACTCATCGGGGATCTCAAATCCGGTCCAGGTTGCCTTGATATCCACCTCGCGCCGGGAGGGCTTATCGAGCAAAGCGCAGACCTCCAAGCGATGCGGCTGGCGTGACATCAACAGGTTTTTCACATGATGCAGGGTGAAGCCGGTATCGACGATATCCTCGACCACCAGCACATCTTGGCCTGCAATCTCGCCGCGCAGATCCTTCAAAATCCGCACCTCGCGGCTGGAATGCATTGCATCGCCGTAAGAGCTCGCTTCCAGAAAATCGACTTGCACCGGCAGATCAATCTCGCGCACCAAATCGGCGATGAACACGAAAGACCCGCGCAGCAGCCCGACCACGATCAGCTTGTCGCACCCCTTGTAGTGTTCGGTGATCTCGCGCGCCAAAGCCTCCACCCGCGCGGCGATCGCCTTGGCCGAGATCATTTGGTCGATGACATAAGGACGCGTTTGCATGGGGGCCTCTTGATTTCCGTTGGTTTTCTACCCAATACCTGCGCTCAAGTCACGCGATAGGTTACCTGTGCCGCATCACTCTGAAACCAAGCACCTGCCGTATCAAGCCGTACAAATGTACGACCTTGTCGCCGATGTTGCACGCTACCCTGAATTTCTGCCTTGGACAGCCGCCGCCCGCATCCGCTCGCGCTCGCCCATCGCAGGCGGTGGCGAGGTGATGGAGGCCGATCTGGTGATCAGCTTCAAAGTCTTCCGCGAGCGTTTCGGCAGCCGCGTCACCCTGCTGCCCGGCGAAAACAAGATCCTCACTGAATATATCGACGGCCCGTTCAAGCATCTGAAATCGGTCTGGACGTTCCAGCAAACCCCAAACGGCTGCGATATCTCGTTCGAGGTAGATTTTGAGTTCCGCAATCCGATCCTCGCTGGTCTGATAGGTCTGGTGTTCAACGAAGCGATGACCCGTGTGGTGCGCGCCTTCGAGGCCCGCGCGGCAAAACTCTACGCCCCGACAAACCCCTAAAACTTATCTAAAATTTGTTTCATCTTGGTTAAAATATCCTGGGGGTGTGGGGGCTAGCCCCCGCTCCGACGATGGCGGCTAAGCCATCGCCCGCAGCAATAACGCCAACGCATGATCCCGCGCCGCGATCCGCACCCGGTCCCGCCCCAAGGCGCCAAACTCCACCGTCTCCACCGCAACCGTCTTACCCTTCACCGCCAGCCCAAAGCATACCCTCCCCTCGGGCTTGAACTCTGACCCGCCCGGCCCGGCAATCCCGGTGGTCGAGACGGCAAGATCGGCTTGCGAATGGCTCAAAGCCCCCTCGGCCATCGCCGCCGCCACCGCTTCAGACACCGCGCCGAACTCTGCCAAAAGCGCCTCAGCCACCCCCAGCATGTCGATCTTCGCCTGATTGGAATAGGTCACGAAGCCCCGATCAAACATATCCGACGATCCCGCCACATCGGTCAAAGCCGCCGCCACCATGCCGCCGGTGCAGCTTTCGGCGACAGCCACCCGATAGCCCCAATAGCGCGCCAGCCGCAGCAGTTCCGCCGTCATGGATCACCTCATCAAGATCAGCGGGATGTGATAGGCCGCCGCCGCCACAATCGTCGCCAACCCAGCAAACAACCCCGCCCACAGATCGTCAAGCATCACGCCCGCCGGATCATGCCTGCGGTCCGCACGCCCGACCAACCAAGGCTTCCAGATGTCAAACAGCCGAAAGAACAAAAACGCCGCAATCGGGGCCGGGTAGGGCAAGAATCCCTCATGCCCTCTCCACCAGAATGCCGCCGAAGAAAACAGCAGCGCAATCCATTGCCCCGCCACCTCATCAATCACAAACTCCGACGGATCGGCGGAGGGCGTATCGCGCAACTCCACCGAAACCGCCCAAAACCCCAAAGCCGTCACCGCAACCGTTGCCACCAGCAACACCGGAAAACCGAGATAACGGTCGATCAGCAGCGCCATGATCACCGCAACCAGAGATCCCCAAGTCCCCGGCGCAGGCCGCAGCAGCCCCGCGCCAAACCAGATCGCCAGAACCCGCGTCAGCCTCATGCCCGCACCAAAGCGCAAGTCGCCATCGCCGCAATGCCTTCCTCACGCCCGGTGAATCCCAGCCGTTCCGAAGTGGTCGCCTTCACCGAAATCCGCTCCACCTCCACCTCCATGATTGCAGCCAAAGCCTCTCGCATCGCCTCGGCATGTGGCCCCACCTTGGGCAGCTCGCAGATCAACGTCACATCGCAATTCGCCAAAGCAAAGCCCTTCGCCCGCGCCAGCCGCATCGCGTGGGCGAGGAAAATCTTGCTCTCAGCCCCCTTCCATTGCGGATCAGACGGCGGGAAATGCCGGCCAATATCGCCCTCGGCCAGCCCACCATAAATCGCATCGCTCAAAGCGTGCATGCCCACATCGGCGTCAGAATGGCCCAACAGCGCGCGACCATGCGGCACCTTCACCCCGCACAGCCAAACCCCATCGCCGTCACAAAACGCATGTACATCAAAGCCATTGCCCACCCGCAGATCCATCTGCCGTCCCTTCAAGATCGCCTCTGCCGATGCAAAATCGCCCGGAAAGGTCAGTTTCAGATTATCCTCATCGCCCGTGACGATCACCACATCCAGACCAAAGCTACGCGCCACCGCCACATCATCGGCAGCCTCGCCGGGATGCGCCCGATGTGCCGCCAAGATCGCCTCAAACCGAAAGCCCTGCGGCGTTTGCGCGCGAAACAGCCCCTCGCGCGCCACAGTGCCCACCACCAGCCCCGCATCCCCCCGCCATAACGCATCCGTCACCGCCAGCGCAGGTGCCGCGCCGTCAGCCTGATCGAGTGCCCCGATCACCCGGCCAATCACCGCCTGCGACACCAAAGGCCGCGCGCCGTCATGGATCAACACGCGCGAAACGCCGCGCCCCACCAAAGCCTCCAACGCCGCGCGCACCGAGGCCGTCCGCGAAGCCCCACCCTCGACGATCAACACATCCAGCCCCAAACCTTCGGCCAAGCTGCGGTCGTCAGGATGCACCACCAACACCCGCAACATGCCGTCAAAGGCCGCCACAGCATGTGCCGCCACCGCAAGCCCGCCCAAAAGCTGCCATTGCTTCGGCACGCCGCCTCCGGCACGCAAACCGCGCCCCGCAGCGGTGATGATCGCAGCTGTTGTCATGCTGTTTCCTTTTCGCCCTATCTAAGCCAGCGGCGTAAGCCTGACAATCTGCCCCACCCATGTCGAACTGGTCGCGAAATGCAGCACAACAGCCTAATAATTGTGCGTTGCTTAGAAATAGGGCATAAAGTAGAGAGCCAGCCCTTGGCGAACCCCCCGTCCAAGCGCATGTTTCAGCCAAAGGAGCCGCAATGTCTCTGTGTTTAGGCGCACTCTCTCTGCACCCCCCGGTGATTCTGGCACCGATGGCCGGCATTACTGATCTGCCGTTCCGGCGGATGGTGGCGCGCTTTGGTGCGGGTCTGGTGGTGTCTGAAATGATCGCGTCTGAGGAAGTGATGAAGGCGCAGCCCTTGGCCCGCGCCCGGGCTGAGTTGGGGTTTTCCGAGGCGGCCACTTCCGTGCAGCTTGCTGGTCGCGATCCATACTGGATGGCCGAGGCTGCCCGCTATGTGGAAGCACAGGGGGCCCGCGTGATCGACATAAACATGGGCTGCCCCGCGAAACGGGTGACGGCGTCGGGCGGTAATGGCGCTTGCGGCTCGGCGCTAATGAAAGAACCCGAACTGGCTTTGGCCCTGATCGAATCCGTCGTGAACGCAGTGACGGTTCCAGTTACCCTGAAAACCCGCCTCGGCTGGGATGACCAAAGCCTGAACGCCCCGCAAATCGCCAAATCGGCCGAAGGGGCAGGGGTGCAGATGATCACCATCCACGGCCGCACCCGCTGCCAGTTCTACAAGGGAAGCGCAGACTGGGCCGCCATCGCCGCCGTGAAATCGGCGGTCGCGGTGCCCGTGATCGCCAATGGCGATATCATCGACATCGCCACCGCCCGCCAAGCTCTGCACCTGTCGCTAGCCAACGGCGTTATGGTTGGTCGCGGTGCGCAGGGTGCCCCTTGGCGCTTGGCAGAAATCGCCCACGCGCTTTATGGCACGCCCGCACCACAAATTCCGCAAGGCGCAGCCCTCGCCGATCTGGTGATCGAGCACTACGATCACATGCTGGACTTCTACGGCCCCGACCTTGGTATCCGCGTCGCCCGCAAACATCTCGGTTGGTATTTGGAATCCGCAGGCATCCAAACCAACCGCGACGCCGTGCTCACCGCCACCCATCCCGCCGCCGTCCGCGGCCTGATCCGCGACAGCTTCACCGAACCCCGCGAGGTGGCCGCATGACCCAGTTCAACGGTCCCGCCCTTTGGGCCTCGCTGCCGCTGCCCGCGCTTTTGATCGGCCCCACCGGCCTGATCCTTGACGTCAACCCGCCGGCTGAGACGTTCCTGAACGCCTCGTCAAAAAGCCTCGTCGGCCAGCCGCTGTTGGATCGCCTCTCCATCGACGCCCCGATGGAAGACGCCCTTGCCCGCGTCCATGCCCATGAATCGCCCTTATTCATCGCCGAAGCTGACGTCACCACAGGCGAGCGCGCCCCCGTGCAATGCGCCCTGCAAATGGCCCCGCTCCAAGACAGTCCGGGCTGCGTGCTGCTGCTGATTTCCCCGCGTGAGATTGCCGAACGTTTAGGGCGATCCATGCAGGTGACTTCGGCGGCAAAATCCGCCATCGGCATGGCAGAAATGCTGGCGCATGAGATCAAAAATCCGCTCGCAGGCATCTCCGGTGCCGCCCAACTTCTGGCGATGGGTCTCGGCCCCGAAGACCTAGAACTCACGGACCTGATTGTCGAGGAAACCCGCCGCATCGTCAAACTGTTGGAACAGGTTGAGCAATTCGGCAACCTACGCCCTCCAGCCCGCCGCGCTGTGAACATCCATGATGCTCTGGATCGTGCGCGCAGATCAGCTTTGGTCGGTTTCGGCGCGCATATGAACATTGTCGAAGATTATGACCCCTCGCTGCCAGCGACCTTCGCCGACAATGATCAACTGATGCAAGTCTTCCTAAACTTATTGAAGAACGCCTCGGAAGCCGCTGGTTCTAAAGGAGGAACTATCCGGTTGCACACGTTCTATGACCACAGCTTGCGCCGCCGCCGCAAAGACGGCTCCGGCTCGACCCTGCCGTTGCAGGTGGAGATCATTGACGACGGCCCCGGCATCCCGCCGGAAATCGCAACGGACATTTTTGAGCCGTTTGTGTCGGGCCGCGAAAATGGCACCGGCCTGGGCCTCGCCTTGGTTTCCAAAATCATCTCTGACCATGAAGGCTGGATCTCCGTTGATTCCGTCCCCGGTCGCACCGTTTTCCGCATTTCCCTACCGCTCGCGCCCCGCGAGTTACCCGAGGAGTCCCACTAAATGGATGGCACCATTCTTGTCGCCGATGACGACCGCACCATCCGCACCGTTTTGACCCAAGCGCTGACCCGCGCCGGGTGTAAAGTGCATGCCACCTCGAGCCTGATGACCCTGATGCGCTGGGTCGAGGAAGGCAAAGGCGATCTGGTGATTTCCGACGTGATGATGCCCGATGGCAACGGCCTTGAAGCGCTGCCGCGCATCGCCCAGCTGCGCCCCGGCCTGCCGGTGATCGTAATTTCGGCGCAAAACACCATAATGACGGCGATTCAAGCGGCGGAAGCCGAGGCGTTCGACTACCTGCCCAAACCCTTCGATCTGCCCGATCTGATGAAACGCTCCGCCCGCGCTTTGGATTTGAAGCGTCACGCCCCCAAACCCAGCCTGACCCCGCGCGAAATGGGCGATGATCTGCCGCTTGTCGGTCGCACGCCGTCGATGCAGGCGCTCTATCGCCTTGTGGCGAGGGTGATGAACGCCGACCTCCCCGTGCTGATCTCGGGCGAATCCGGCACCGGAAAATCCCTGATCGCCCGCGCCGTTCATGACTTTTCCGACCGCCGCAGCCAACCCTTCGTCACCGCGCAAGCCACGGATCTGGCGGGCGTTGACGGCATCGCAACCCTGCTGGCGCGGGCCAAAGGCGGCAGCCTTGTGCTGGATGAGGTGTCCGATTTCGACGAAGACGCCCAAGCCCGTCTGGTGCGGATGCTCGATGTGATGGGCGACCACGCGCCGCGCATCATGGCCACCTCGCAAGCTGACCTGAGCCAAAAGATGGAGGCAGGGGTGTTCCGCAAAGACCTGTTCTACCGTCTCGGCGGCGTCACCCTGCAAGTGCCGCCGTTGCGCGAACGCGTTGAAGACATCCCGCTGCTCGCCGAACACTTTCTCGCCCGTGGCGAGCGCGACATGGGCCTGCAACGCCGTCTCTCTCTCGAAGCCATGGCCATCGTGCGCGCCTATCCGTGGCCGGGCAACGTACGGCAGTTGGAGAATCTGCTGAAGCGCCTTTTGGTCACCGCGACCGAGCCGGAAATCTCCAAATCTGAGATTGAGCAAGCCCTCGGCGCAACTCAGCCGGTGCAAATCAGCCGATCCGGTGGCATGGACGGCGAAAAATTGTCGGCCTCGGTGGCGCGACATTTACAGCGCTATTTCGATCTACACGGCGGCCAACTGCCGCCTGCTGGCGTCTACGACCGAATTTTGCGCGAAATGGAGGTGCCTTTGATCGAAATCGCGCTCGACGCCACCGGCGGCAACCAAGCCAAATGTGCCGATCTGCTGGGCATCAACCGCAATACCTTGCGTAAGAAGATCACCGACCTCGATATCCGCGTGACACGGCGGCGTAAGCTGATGTAAAACCGCCACAGGGGCAGTGCTTTGCGCGTAACGTGGCGCGGAAAGCACAACGCTGTGGCGGGGGCGACACTCCCCGTGAAAACCGGGGGAAACGTGCAGGGCGCTTACCGCAGTCTCACATGGGCCAAACTGGCGCGCCTGCGCCGGATGCGGCGCGTGCAAAACGGTCTGACCTTTGGGCTGGTGTTCCTTGGCCCGATGCTCGCGGTGGCGACGTTCCTCGCACTAGGGCCGTTCAACCTTGGCGCGTCGTCGCAAAACCTGCGGCTGATTCTGCTCACCGACATGGTCTATATCCTGCTCGTGGCGGGTCTGGTGCTGTCGCGCGTGATGCGGATGATCGCGGATCGGCGCTCGCAATCCGCAGGCTCGGCGCTGCATTTGCGGCTGACCGGGGTGTTCGCTTTCGTGGCGCTGGTGCCGACGATTCTGGTTGCTGTGTTTGCTGTGCTGACGGTGAATATCGGTCTTGAAGGCTGGTTTTCCGACCGCGTCAGCAATGTGGTTTCGGCGTCCTTGACCGCCGCGCAGGCCTATGAAGATGAGCAGACCAAGGCGCTGAAAGACGATGCCTCGGCGCTCGGTGCCTTCCTGAACCTCGCCAAACAAAAGACCTTCTTCCTGCAAGACGATCAGGTCCGCCCGATCCTGACCCAAGGCCAAGCCGCCATTCAGCGCGGCATGAAAGAGGTCTATCTGATCGACGGCACCGCCACCCTGAAGACCCGGGGCGAGCGCTCATATCTGTTCGATTTTGAGCCGCCAAAGCCCGAAGAACTCAGCAAGGCTAAGCAGGGCGAAGTGGTGGTGATCCAAGATTGGGCCAATGATGAATTCCGCGCTTTGGTGTATCTCGATGCCTTCGCCGACCGCTATCTTTACGTTTCCCGCAAGGTCGATGGCGGGATTCTGTCGCTGCTGGATGAAACCAAGGAAACCGTCCGCCTCTATCAGCAGTTGGAATCCGAGCGCGGCAAGATCCTGTTCAACTTTGGCCTCTTGTATCTCGGCTTCGCGCTGATCCTTGTTCTGGCGGCGGTCTGGCTGGGCCTCTGGTTTGCCGAACGGCTTAGCAAACCGGTGGGCCGCTTGGCCTATGCGGTGGGAAGGGTCAGCCAAGGCGATCTGGACGTGCAAGTGATCGAGGAAGAAGGCGATGATGAGATTGCCACATTGTCACGTGTTTTCAACCAGATGACGCATCAACTTAAAGGCCAACGTGAAGCCTTGCTTGACGGCCACCGCCAAACCGAGCAACGCCGCCGCCTGTTCGATTCCGTGCTCTCCAACGTCACCGCGGGCGTGATTGGTCTGGATGCCGAGGGCGATATTGATTTCGCCAACCGCGCCGCCGAACGGCTGCTGGAACTCGCCGATGGGGCCGCCGAGGTGCCACTCGCCGCCGCCGTCCCGGAATTTGCAGCACTTTTTGAGCGTCTGCGCGAGGTGGGCGGCTCTGCGGTGCAAGAGGAAATCCGCCTGACCCGCAAGGGCAAATTGGAAAGCCTCTTGGTGCGCGTGTCGGTGCGGCGTAGCGAGTCCGGGCGGCTGGAGGGCTATGTGGTGGCCTTCGACGACGTGACCGAACTCGTCTCTGCCCAACGTATGGCCGCTTGGGGCGATGTCGCCCGCCGCATCGCGCATGAGATCAAGAACCCGCTGACCCCAATCCAGCTTTCCGCCGAACGCATCAAGCGCAAATTCCGCAGCCAAGTCCAAGACCCCGAAGATCTGGACCAATATACCGAGGTTATTATCCGTCAAACCAATGACTTACGCCGCATTGTCGACGAGTTTTCAAAATTCGCCCGCATGCCCGAACCGGATCGGCGAGAGACCGATCTGGTGGCGCTCCTCCGCGCCGCCGTTATGCTGCAAGAAAATGGCCAGCCCACCGTCACCTTCCGCCGCACGCTGGTCGAGGGCCCGTTGATGATGGAACTCGACGGTACGATGATCGGGCAAGCGCTGACAAACCTGATTAAGAACGCAGGGGAAGCCATTGAAACCCTGCATGAAAAGTCAAATCCTGAAGGCCACAAACCCGAAATCCGCGTCAGCCTGACGGTGGACGAGTCCGAAGCCGTGATTCGCATCATGGACAATGGCATCGGCCTGCCGCCCGACCGGGCGCGGCTGTTTGAACCCTATGTCACCACCCGCGAAAAAGGCACCGGCTTAGGTCTGCCGATCGTGAAAAAAATCATTGAAGAACATGGCGGTACGCTGACACTTGAAGATGCGCCCGTCTTTGAAAACAACGCCCAAGGCGGAGCGATGGCGGTGATCCGCCTGCCACGCGCCCCGCGCAAACGGGGCTTGCGCAACACGGGCCAAACGGGCCAGGGGGAAAAATGAGCAATATTCTGATCGTTGACGACGAAAAAGACATCCGCGAACTGATCGGCGATATTCTGAAGGACGAGGGCTATACCATTCGTCTTGCTGCAAATTCTGACGATTGCATGTCTGAAATCAACGCCGAAGCGCCGAGCCTGATGATCCTGGATATCTGGCTGAAAGACAGCCGGATGGATGGCATCGACATCCTGAAAACCGTCAAGCGCGACAACCCGGATATTCCGATTGTGATCATCTCGGGCCACGGCAACATCGAAATCGCCGTCGCCGCGATCAAGCAGGGTGCTTACGACTTCATCGAAAAGCCGTTCAACATTGATCAGTTGATGGTGGTGGTCAGCCGCGCGATGGAAACCTCGCGTCTGCGCCGCGAGAACGCCGATCTGCGGCGGCGCGATGTCACCTCATCTGAGATGATCGGATCAAGTCCGTCGTTTAGAACCTTGAAATCACAGCTGGAAAAGGTCACCAAGTCGAACGGCCGGGTGATGCTGGCCGGGCCGGCGGGCTCTGGCAAAGAAATGGCCGCGCGCTTTATCCACTCTAACTCCAACCGCGCGACGGCGCCGTTTATCTCGGTATCCTCGGCAACGATTGATGCCGACCGGATGGAGGAAGTGCTGTTTGGCCGCGAAACCTCGGATCGCGGCATCGAAAAAGGCCTGCTGGAACAAGGCCATGGCGGCGTTGTTTACTTTGATGAAGTGGCCGAGATGCCGCTTGGCACGCAATCGAAAATTCTGCGCGTACTGACGGATCAGCAGTTCATGCGGGTTGGAGGCTCCGATAAAGTCCGCGTCGATCTGCGGGTGATTTCCTCGACAAGCCGTGATTTGCGCGCCGAAATTGCCGCTGGGCGCTTCCGGCAAGAGCTTTATGATCGCCTGAACGTGGTACCAATCGCGGTGCCATCATTGGCGGAGCGTCGCGAAGATATCCCCGAGTTAACAACCACTTTCGTCGATATGTTCCACCGCACCCAGGGCCTGCCGCAGCGCAAACTGACCGAGGAGGCCGAAGCCATGTTGCAGACCATGCAATGGCCCGGCAACATCCGCCAGCTGCGCAACGTGATCGAGCGGGTGCTGATTTTGGGCGATGGCACCGGCCCGATTGAGTCGCGGGAATTGCCGGGGCAGGAAGCTCCGACCGACGCTGGCGGGCGCATGGTGCTTGGCGGCGCTATGGCAACTCTGCCGCTGCGCGAGGCGCGGGAAGTGTTTGAGCGCGAGTATCTGCTGACCCAGATTAACCGTTTTGGCGGCAATATCAGTCGCACGGCGGGCTTTGTTGGCATGGAACGCTCGGCTTTGCACCGCAAACTGAAGTCTTTGGGCGTCGTCACCACCGGAAAATCCGGCGGGCGTGGTGATGACGAGGACGAAGACTAAGCAGACTGTTGCAGAAAGAATCCAAATCAGGAACATCGGCAGCAATTCTGACGTTTTGCGCTGGAAACTGCCAAATTTGCGCGACATAGTTAAACATCGAGGCGCGGTAGGGCGCGCTTTTCGGTGCGACTGGCGATAAGGATAAGAAAAAATGGCCGCAGACAAACAAAATTTGCAAGACGCGTTTCTCAATCACGTCCGGAAATCCAAAGTTCCGGTGACGATTTTCCTGATCAACGGCGTGAAATTGCAAGGTGTGATCACTTGGTTTGACAATTTCTGCGTGCTGCTGCGCCGAGATGGTCAGTCGCAGCTGGTCTATAAACACGCGATTTCAACGATCATGCCGGGTGGCCCGGTTAACCTTTATGAAGGTGAAGACTGATCCCTGATCTTCCAGAAGATGACGATTGGCCGTTTGCTGACGGTGGCATCGCCGCCTATGAAACGGCGGCGGCCCCGACGCGGGCCTATGTCTTGCACCCCGATCTGAAATCGGTCAAATCACGGCGCTTGCCAGAACATGGGCTGGCCGAAGCCGTCAGTTTGGCCGCTGCCTTGCCCGGACTCGAGGTTCTGGGGGCCGAAGTCGTGCGCTTACCACGGGTGCAGCCAGGGACGTTGTTCGGTTCGGGCAAGGTCGAGGAATTGAAAGCCACCATGAACGGGCTGGAGATTGATCTGGTACTTGTCGATGGCCCGGTCACACCGGTGCAGCAGCGCAATCTGGAAAAAGAATGGGGTGTCAAGCTGTTAGACCGCACCGGTCTGATCCTTGAGATCTTCGCTGACCGCGCCCGCACCCGCGAAGGCGTGCTGCAGGTGGAACTCGCCGCACTGTCCTATCAACGCACAAGGCTGGTGCGGGCCTGGACCCACCTGGAACGCCAGCGCGGCGGTTTTGGCTTTGTCGGCGGGCCTGGCGAGACCCAGATCGAATCCGACCGTCGGGCGATTGATGATCAGGTCATCCGCCTGAAACGCCAGTTGGACCGGGTTGCCAAAACCCGCGAGTTGCATCGCGCATCGCGCCGCAAAGTGCCGTTCCCGCTGGTGGCGTTGGTCGGCTATACCAACGCCGGGAAATCAACGCTGTTTAACCATATGACCGGGGCCGAGGTTTTGGCCAAGGACATGCTGTTTGCCACTTTGGACCCAACCATGCGCGGCGTGGTGTTGCCGTCTGGCCGTAAAGTGATCGCTTCGGATACAGTGGGCTTCATTTCCGAACTGCCAACCCAACTGGTCGCCGCCTTCCGCGCCACCCTGGAGGAGGTGCTGGAAGCCGATCTGATCCTGCATGTGCGTGACATCAGCCACCCGGAAACCGCCGAACAGGCCGCCGATGTGGGCGATATTCTGACCTCTCTCGGCGTCAACAAAGCTGTGCCGATGTTTGAGGTCTGGAACAAACTTGACCTCGTCGATGCCAGCCAGCGTGAGGCTTTGACGGTGCAGGCCGCCAATCGTGCAGGGGTTTTTCCGGTTTCCGCGCTGACAGGGGAAGGCGTTGCGGAACTGCTTGAGGCGGTTTCAACCGCCTTTGAGGAAGAAAAATCGCAAGCGGTGCTGGCGCTCAGCTTCTCCGAGGGCAAGCGGCGCTCGTGGCTGCATGATGCCGGGATCGTGGTGGACGAGACCCAAGACGACGAAGGCTGGCGGATCACCGTCCTGTGGACCGAACGCCAGCAGGGGCGCTACCGCGAGCTCAACTGATACCCGAAGATAGCGCCGCAAGGATTTGTTATTGTGGTATTTCCGGCGTCAGGATCATGTCTCCAACCGCCCCAGCCCGCGCCAATTCCGGATCCAGTGACATCGGGATATACTCGCCGCGCCGCCACAATTCGCTGAGATCATCGTAGAACCGCGACAACGGATGCCCGGATTGTCCGGTGGCTTGGATGAACACCGAGGAATCTGGGTCGGCGAAATCGTAGACCCCGCGATAGCCGCCGGCATGGACGTTCAGATACGGGTTCGGCCCGGTGCCTTTGGTGCGGCCACGCAGCAAGGTGGTGTCGCCGCCAGAGGTCGATTGCCGGATATTCACGAAATAGCGCAGCACTGGCACATCGCCCAATACCGGGTGATCATGCGTCGCCTGATGCGCGTCACCCCAGCGCCAGCTTTCGATGTTCGGACCGTAAGTCTCGGATAACTCTAGCAAAGCCTGATCCAAGGCGATGCGTGCAATGTCGGTGCAGGTTTCAACAGCCGCCGATTGCACCACGTCGCACCAAACCGAAGCACCACCGATGTTGCGATACACCCGCTCAATGAACACAGGCTCAGGGTGGGTAAACTGATCGGCCAGAGGGCCAATTTCATCGCGGGTCAGTCGGTCCTGCAAGGCGCGCAGCCAAGCCTCGGCGATCAATGGTTCGGGCAGATGTTCGTTCATCTCACCGTTCCATTTTGCCATCAAATCCAATGCCTTCTGGCGCAGGCGTTCGGGCGTGCCTTCGGCGGCAGGCTCTCCGGTGAACCACAGATCGGCGCCGATCAGCGGCAGCAAATTGCGCGCTGTGGGTGAGACGGTATCCAGCTGCGCCTCGATGAAACTGTCGCGGGTGTGCACCTCGCGGGTTTTCATCAGTGCCAGCCAGCGTTGAATCCGTTGGGTGTCGCCCCAATCAAAACTGACATGCAGCGGGAAGGGGCGGTCGACAGTTTTGTTGTTGGTATTGCCCAGCAAGCCACTGGCCGGGTTCACAAATCGCGGATTGTCCTCATAGGGCAAAATCCCGGTCCAGCGGTTTTTGCCCTGCCAACCGGGCGCCGGCATCCGTCCTTGTGTGGCGTTCGAGGGATCACGCGCGGGCATCGCCCCGATGGTTTGCAGCGCGATTCCCTTCGCATCCGCCAGCATCAGGTTCTGCGATGGGGCGATAAAGCCTTTGCCCGCCTCAATCGCCTGATCGACCGAACCTGCCGACATCAGCTTCATCGCCGCCGTCATCGAGGTATCCGCCCCAGACAAAGCCGTCCATTCCAGCGCCGCAACCGAGCCCGCAGGGGTCACCGAGGCCAGATCGTAATGCGTTCCTGGCAGGATCGGCCCAGCCTCTGACCAGCGCAGGGTCAGCGTCACCGGATCTTCGCCCTTGATGTTCAAAATCGTCTGCCGCGAGGTGAATTTCTTCGGCCCTTCGGGTGTGAGGTATTCCTGTGAATTCTTTGGGTTCAGCTTTTCGATCACCACGTCCTGATCGTCGAGATAGCTAGAGGTCAGACCCCAGCCCAAGCGCTCAGACCGCCCGACCAGCACCAACGGCATCCCCGGAATCGTGCCGCCAATCACCCCGCCGGTTGGCAGTTGCAGCCGTGCCAGATACCAGATCGAGGGGGCCGTCAGCCCCAGATGCGGATCATTCGCTAGCAAACTGCCACCCGCCGCGGCCTTCCCCGGCATCGCCGCCCATGCGTTCGAGGCCCCGGCGAAATCGCGGGAATGGAACGGCGACAGCGGCGTGTCGAGATAGGCGGTCTTGATCGTAGCCTCCGGAAAAGCCCCCGGCATCAGGCTCGCGTAATCGGGCAAAGCGGCGACACCTTGGCCCGGATCATCGGGCAGAATATCGCTGAGACGCGCAGGCGGCAGCACCAGCGACATCTGCGCGCGCAATACCTCGTCCTCCAGATGAGAGGACAGCTGCAGCGCCATCAGCTTCAAGATCGACAGGCTATCGGCAGGCGACCATGCCGCGATCGCATTGGAAAAGAAGAAAAATTCCGGCGCGCCCCGACCACGCGCGCCGAGATTAACCTGCGAAATCCATGCGTTGACGCCAGCCGCATAGGCCTGCAGCGCCAAAGTTGTACGTTCGTCCTGCACCTTCACCGACTGTTGCGCCAGCCCGTAAATATCCAAGCGGCGCACCAATTCATCAATCTTCACCGTGCGTGCGCCGAAAATCTCCGACAGCCGCCCTTGCGCCGTGCGCCGTAGCATCGTCATTTGCCACAGCCGATCCTGCGCATGGGCGAACCCCAAGGCGAAATAGACATCTTCTTCGGTTTTACCGAAGATATGCGGCACGTCGTTGTTATTCCGCACGATTTCCACCGGGGCAGAGATGCCCTTCAGGGTGAAATCCTCGTTGTAATCCGGCAAGCTGCGGGTCAGCACATAATAGACCAACACCCCCGCCAGCAGCCCCAAAGCGATCAGCCCGGTGAAGATGCGCATAAGCCAGCGGAAGGCGGTCAACATAAGGCGGAGTCCTTGACGGCAGAGGTTGATTGCCTTCCTAGTCCAAAGCCAGAATAGGGGCAATGCAAGGCGGAAGATCATGGCAAAACTGGCGTTTTTGGGCCTTGGGGTGATGGGCGCGCCGATGGCGGGGCATTTGGCTGCCAAGGGCCATCAAGTCACGGTTTATAACCGTAATCCGGTGAAATCTGCCGCTTGGGTGGCACAGCATGGTGGGGCCTCGGCGGCTACCCCGCGAGAGGCCGCAAGTGGTGCCGCATTTGTGATGGCCTGTGTGGGCAATGACGACGATCTGCGCAGCATTTGCCTTGGGCCAGATGGCGCGTTTGCCGGCATGAATGACGCGATCTTCGTCGATCACACCACGGTTTCGGCGGCGGTCACGCGCGAGTTGTCGGCGATTGCCACGGGCCAAGGCCTTGGCTTCGTTGATGCTCCGGTCTCGGGCGGCCAAGCCGGGGCGGAGAACGGCGTGCTCTCGGTGATGTGCGGCGGCGCGCAGGCTGACTACGACAAAGCCGAGCCGGTGATCGCCGCCTATGCCCGGATCTGCCGCCGTCTGGGCGAAAGCGGGGCAGGGCAACTGGCCAAGATGATGAACCAGATCGCGATCGCGGGGCTGGTGCAGGGCTTGGCTGAGGCCTTGGCCTTTGGCGAGAAAGCAGGCTTAGATGGTGAGGCCGTGGTGGAAGTGATCAGCCAAGGCGCTGCCGGGTCATGGCAAATGGCCAACCGTCACAAAACCATGCTGGCCGGAAAATTCGATCACGGATTCGCAGTGGATTGGATGCGCAAAGACCTGAAAATCTGTCTGGATGCCGCCGACCAGATCGGAGCTTCCCTGCCGGTGACCGCTTTGGTCGATCAGTTCTACAAGGATGTGCAGCGGATGGGTGGCAACCGCAACGACACCTCCAGCCTGATCCGCCGACTGAAATAGGGTTAGCGAAAGCTGAACGAGGTCCGCTAACCCTTTGATCTTAAAAGCGAGTCCAAGCTGCCCCGTGTGGCAGCTTAGACGATAATCCGGGTATACTTCACCCCAGACAGCGTCGCCCCCGCCATCAAACCTTGCTGGCCGAACACGAAAGCGATCACCGGATCAAGCTCGGTGGTCTCTTTGCCAATCGAGCCGCCTTCCTCCGGGGTCGCATACCGAATATCGGCGCTGGCGGCCCATCCTGGCGAGCGGCGGAAATCCTGCAACGCCTGATCTGTGGTGAAAAACAGCATATGCGCGTATTGTTGCGCGCCAATCTGAAAGCCGATCGAGGCTTTGGTGGCCGAATAGTAATCCACCTTGGCGCCCTTGATCTCCAACACGCCGCGGCCATAAGCGCCGCCAAAGCCGAAGCCCGCCTCGGTCACCAAAGGCATCGTCAAAATCCCGCTGGAGCGGTTCGCCAACTGTTGGGTGCCCGGAAACTTGCCGAACAAATAGGCCTGCGTCTCGCGCACCCGCGCATCAATCTGCGCGCCGCCGTTCGAACCCACGCCATTGCCGACCACGGTGTTCTGGCAGGCCGAAACCAAACCCACTCCGGTCAGCGCCAGAAAGCCGCGTCTGGAAAAATTCGTCATATCCGCCCTCATGCCTCACAGGGGGTTCTGTGACCCCGTTGCCGTCACATTAGCGCGGTTGCAGCGGCTTGTCATCCCGCGCCTATTCAGGCAAGCGCCGCGCCGCCGAGCAACTTCGCCACCCGGGGCGCAAAATAGGTCAGGATGCCATCACAACCGGCGCGTTTGAACGCCATCAGGCTCTCAATCATCGCCTTGTCGCCATCAATCCAGCCGTTCTGCGCCGCAGCTTGGATCATCGCGTATTCACCCGAGACCTGATAGGCAAAGGTGGGCGCTCCGAACATCTCCTTCGCCCGCCGACAAATATCCAAATACGGCATCCCCGGCTTAACCATCACCATATCCGCGCCCTCGCGCAGATCGCGCTCGATCAGCCGCAGCGCCTCATCACTGTTGGCCGGATTCATCTGATAGGTCTTTTTGTCGCCCTTCAGCGCGCCCGAAGCCCCCACCGCATCGCGGAACGGGCCGTAAAACGCCGAGGCATATTTCGCCGCATAGGACATGATCGCCACATTGGTACGCCCTGCGACCTCAAGCGCCGCCCGGATCGCGCCAATCCGCCCGTCCATCATATCCGACGGTCCCAGAATATCCGCGCCCGCTTCGGCCTGCACCAAAGCCTGCCGTACCAAGGCCTGAACGGATTCGTCGTTCAGAATGATACCGTCCTTGACCAACCCGTCATGCCCAAGCGCGTTATAGGGGTCGAGCGCCACATCCGTCATCACCGCAATCTGCGGCACCGCCGCCTTGATCGCCCGAATGGCCCGGTTGGTCAGATTGTCCGGGTTCCACGCCTCGGCGCAGTCTTCGGTTTTCAGGCTGGGATCGGTGTAGGGAAATAGACAAATCGCTGGAATCCCCAAAGCTGCCGCTGCTTCAGCCGCCTTTACCACCAGATCCACCGACAAACGGTTCACCCCCGGCATCGAGGCCACCGGCTCGGACACTCCCACGCCATCGCGCACGAACACCGGCCAGATCAGATCGCCCACCGTCAGGGTGTTTTCCTGCACCAGCGCGCGCAAAGCGGGGGTGCTGCGCAGACGGCGGAAACGAGACTGCGGGGTCGGGGCGGAGATCGGGCGCATTGGTCTATCCTGAAGATGGCAAAAAGGCTTGCGGTTGTTGCCTCTGCCTGACATGGAAAGAGCGGCGTCTCAAGCAGACATTCGGGCGCAGGCCAAGGCAGGCTTAAGGCAGTGAGGGCTTAAGGTGAATTTGTATCAAGTCCTGTTTGAATTGATCGACATGCGGTCGTTTTCAAACTTGTGGTATTGGATCATGCTGGCGGTGATGTGGTCTTCGGCCAGCCATTGGGTGCTGGGCGTGCCGTTCGATCTGATCAGCCGTGCGCGGCGTCAAGGCGGCAGCTTGCAGGACGATCTGGAGACTTTGGTGCGGATCAACACCGGACGGATGCTTTTCATCGCGCAAACCGCTGGGGTCTGGCTGGTGGCGTTTTTGTGCTTCCTGTTGACCGCGCTGCTGGTTCTGGCGGTGTATTACAAAGTCGAATTCGCCCAAGCCGTGCTGTTCCTGATCGTGCCGATGAGCTTCCTGTCGATGCTGTCTTTGCGCACCGCTGGCCTGATCGTGAGTGGGGAGCATAGCGGTGAGGCTTTGCACCGTCGACTGATCCGTCACAGGATCGCCACGCAAGCGCTTGGCATGGTGTCGATTTTCGTGACCTCGATGTTCGGCATGTACGCCAATCTTTACATCGGCGTGTTGGGGTAGGCCATGGCGGGCGCTGACCGGATCATTCTGGGCGGCGCGCCCGAAGGCTATGACGCCAAGCTGCTGGCCCGCGAACTTGCGCGCGGTGCCCCGGTGATTCATGTTGCCCGCGATGACAAACGCCTAGAGGCGATGCGCGCGGCGCTGAACGTGATGGCCCCCAAAACCGTGGTGCTCGATCTGCCCGCTTGGGATTGCTTGCCCTACGACCGCATTTCGCCCAACCCCGAGATTCTAGCCCGCCGCATGTCGACCCTTGCGGCTTTGGCTTCGGGCTTTAACGGCCCGTTCGTGCTGTTAACCACTTTGAACGCCGCCATGCAGCGCTTGCCCGCGCGGTCTGTGATGCAAACCGCGTCTTTTGTCGCCCGCGTGGGAGATCACGTTGACGAAAAACAGCTGAAAGGCTTTCTGGCCCGCATGGGCTTTTCGCCCGTCTCGACCGTAGCCGAGCCGGGTGATTTCGCCATTCGTGGCGGGATTGTTGACATCTACCCGCCGGGCGAAGGCGGCCCGGTGCGCTTGGACTTCTTCGGCGACGTGCTGGATGGTGCCCGCCGCTTTGATCCCGTCACCCAGCGCACTACGGAAAAGCTGAAAGCGGTCGAATTCGCGCCGATGTCCGAGGTGATCCTCGACGATGCCGCGATCAGCCGTTTCCGCCAGAATTACCGTGTTGAGTTCGGCGCGGGCGGCTCGGATGATCCGCTCTATGAGGCCGTATCTGCTGGCCGCAAGCATCAGGGCATGGAGCATTGGCTGCCGTTCTTTCACGCAGGCCTTGAGACGATTTTTGACTACTTGCCAAAGGCTTCCGTGCTTTTGGATGATCAAGTCACCGCCGCCCGCCTGTCACGCTGGGAGGGTATCGCCGACCAATACGACGCGCGGCACGAGGCGATGAACGCCAAAGGCCGGATGGATTCGGTCTATAAACCTTCCGCGCCGGGTCTGCTCTATCTCGACGATACCGCATGGGAAGCCGCTGTCGCCGATCACCGCGTCGTGCAACTGTCACCGCTGCCACAAGCCCCGGGGCCGGGCGTGCTGGATGCACAAGGCCGCATTGGCCGCAGCTTCGCGCCAGAGCGCCAGCAGGAAAATATTAGCCTTTTCAGCGCTCTGTCAGCGCATATTAAAGCGCTATCTCAAGAGGCGCAGGTGGTGATCGCCTCGTGGTCTGATGGCGCACGCGAACGGCTCAAAGGGCTACTCGACGACCAAGGCCTGCACGGCGCAAAAGAAATCAAAGACTTCCGCGATCTGCCCGAAGGCCGCGGTGGCCTCTACCTGATGATCTGGGCGCTGGAGGCTGGCTTTACCGCCCCCGGCCTTGCGGTGATCTCGGAACAAGACGTTCTGGGCGACCGTTTGGTCAGCAAACCACGCAAAAAACGCAAGGCCGACAACTTCCTGCGCGAGGTCGACACCCTCAGCGTCGGCGATCTGGTGGTGCATGTCGAACATGGCGTCGGGCGCTATCTGGGCTTGGAAACCATCACCGCCCTCGGTGCGCCCCATGCCTGCGTCGCCTTGGAATATGCTGAAAACGCGAAACTTTATCTGCCGGTTGAGAATATCGAACTCCTTAGCCGCTATGGCCATGAAGAAGGTCTGCTCGACCGTCTCGGTGGCGGTGCTTGGCAGGCGAAGAAGGCGAAACTCAAGCAGCGCATCCGCGAGATTGCCGACAAGCTGATGCGCATCGCGGCTGAGCGCGCCCTGCGCCACGCGCCGATTCTTGAAGCGCCGCACAGTATATGGGAGGCTTTTGCCGCCCGTTTCCCCTATACCGAAACCGACGATCAGCTTTCCGCCATTGGTGATGTGGTGGCCGACCTTGAAAAAGGCAGCCCGATGGATCGCCTGATTGTCGGCGATGTAGGCTTTGGCAAAACCGAAGTCGCCATGCGCGCGGCTTTTGTGGCGGCGCTGTCGGGGATGCAGGTCGCGGTGATCTGCCCCACAACCTTGCTGGCCCGCCAGCACTACCGCAGCTTTGTCGAACGCTTTCGCGGCTTCCCGATCAACATCAAACCGCTCTCCCGGTTCGTCAGCACCAAAGACGCCAACATCACCCGTACCGAGATGGCCGAGGGCCGCGTGGATATCGTCATCGGCACCCATGCCTTGCTGGCCAAAGCCATCCGTTTCAAAAACCTTGGCCTGTTGGTGATCGACGAGGAACAGCATTTCGGCGTGACCCACAAAGAACGCCTGAAAGAAATGCGTTCCGAGGTTCACGTCCTGACCCTAACCGCCACGCCGATCCCGCGCACCCTGCAACTGTCGCTGACCGGGGTGCGTGACCTCTCGATCATCGCAACCCCGCCAGTCGACCGACTTGCGATCCGTACTTACATCAGCGAATTCGACACCATCACCATCCGCGAAGCCCTGCTGCGTGAGCGCTTCCGCGGGGGGCAAAGCTTCTACGTCGTCCCCCGTATCTCTGATCTGCACGACATCGAAGATTTCCTGAAAACCCATGTGCCCGAAGTCAGCTATGTCATCGCCCACGGCCAACTTGCGGCGGGTGATCTCGATGAGCGGATGAACGAATTCTACGACGGCAAATATGATGTGCTGATCGCCACCTCTATCGTCGAATCCGGTCTGGATATCCCCAGCGCCAACACGATGATCGTCCACCGCGCTGATATGTTTGGACTTGGACAGTTGTACCAGATCAGGGGCAGGGTGGGGCGCTCAAAAACCAGAGCCTATTGTTATCTCACCACAAAACCGCGTGCGCCACTGACACCGCAGGCCAACAAACGCCTACGCCTGATGGGCTCGCTCGATAGTCTTGGTGCGGGCTTCAACCTTGCCAGCCACGACCTCGATCTGCGCGGCGCGGGCAATCTGCTTGGCGAAGAACAATCCGGCCATATCAAGGAAGTCGGCTACGAACTGTATCAAGCGATGCTGGAGGAGACGATTGCCAAGATCAAATCCGGCGAATTGCAGGGGCTAAGCGCCGTCGATGATCAATGGTCGCCGCAGATCAACCTTGGCGTGCCGGTGATGATCCCCGAAGCCTACATCCCTGATCTGGATATCCGTTTAGGCCTCTATCGCCGCCTGTCCAGCCTTGCCACCAAGGTCGAGCTGGAAGGTTTCGCGGCCGAGTTGATCGACCGCTTCGGCCCAATCCCGAAAGAGGTCAACACGCTGATGCTGATCGTGCGGATCAAGTCGATGTGCAAACGTGCAGGCATTTCCCGCATCGACGCGGGCACCAAAGGTGCCACCGTGCAGTTCCACAACGACAAATTCGCCAATCCGGCGGGGCTGGTGGAATTCATCAAGGCACAAGGTCCAGCCGCCAAAATCAGCGGCAACAAGATTGTGCTGATGGGGGAGATGAAATCGGAATCCGACCGTATCAAGGGCGCGTTCAACATCGCCCGCGATCTGGCGGAAAAGATCGTCAAACCCAAGGGCTGACCCTTAGCCATGAAAAAGCGCGCCCGGTCAGGGGCGCGCTATCACAGATCGAACCTTGAGATCAGCGCTTGATCACCTGCATCAGCGCCAGCGCGCCTGCGACAAACACCGCCACCCCCGCCATCAGCGGCAAGGCCGTGCCGTCAAACATCAGCCCGACCGGCACCGCCAGCACCACCGAGGCTACGGTGGCCACCGAAGTCATCACCGAAGCCGCCAGCCCCGCGATGTGGCCGACAGGCTCCATCGCCAGCGCATTCAGGTTGCCCATCGTCATCGACATCATCGAAAAGAGGCCAATGCTCCAAACAATATGCAACGGAAACGCCAGAAGCTCTGGCATCGTGCCCGTAGCCATCAGCGCCAGCAGCACCACGGTCAGCGCCAGAACGCTTGCATAGGCCATCATGATCACCGGGCGCATCCCGATACGCATCACCACACGCGAGTTGATGATGCTGCCCGAAGCCGAACCCAAGGCGATGAAAGCAAACCACAGGGGAAAGCTTTCGGCACGGTCAAAGCGTTGCTCAAAGATGCCTTGCATCGAGGACAGGCTGGCAAACAAAGCCGCCATCGTCAGCGTCTGTGCCGCGATTGAAATCACCACAATGCGATGGGTGAACAATTCCTTCGTCGCCGCCACCAGCACGCCAAAATCCAAAGGGCGTCGGTGTTCCACAGCCAAAGTCTCATGCTGGCGCAGACCGAACCACAGCATGACCACCGCGACGATCAGGATGTAGACGAGGAAAATGCTCTGCCATCCCGCAATCGCAATGATACCTTGCCCCATCAACGGCGCGACCGCAGGCACCATGATAAACACCATCATCACAAATGACATGATCTTGGCCATCTCGCGGCCCTTGAACTGGTCACGCATGATTGCCATCGACACCACGCGGGCGGCAGCCACCGACATGCCTTGCAGCACGCGCGCGATCAGCAAAGTATCCAGCGAATTGGCAAAATAGCAGGCCAAAGCCGTCAACGCATAAAGCCCCGCACCCGCATAGATCACCGGCTTGCGCCCGTAAGCATCCGACAACGGCCCGACAAACAGCGTCCCCAGCCCCATGCCAAACACAAAACTGGTGATCACCAACTGCGCCCGGTTTGGCGCATCGGGCGACAAGGCCGCGGCGATTTCCGGCAAAGCGGGCAGCATGGCGTCAATCGAGATCGCCACCATGGCAAACAAGGCGGCCGTCAGGGCGATGAATTCGCCCTGTGAGATGCGTTTGGTCGGGGTCATTTCACTTACTTTCTTCGGCAGCCTTCGCCACCAATTCGTCGATCACCTGCGCCCAAACCTCGGGAGGTTGCGCGCCAGAGACGACATATTGTTGCGCGATCAGGAAGGTCGGCACCGCTGTGACACCCTTTTTGCGCGCATCGACATCGCGGGCGCGCAGATCGTCGATATCGGCATCGGTTGCCAACAGCCGCGCCACGGCCTTCGGGTCCATGCCGATTTCCTCGGCGATATCGCAAAGTTCCTCGCTATCGCCAATATCGCGGCCATCGCGCCAATAGGCCCGGAACAGTGCCGAAACCATCGCCGCCTGTTTGCCCTCGATCCCCGCCCAATGGATCATCCGATGCGCGTTCATCGTGTTCGGCAGCATCTCGGGCTTGTCGGGGTCCATCGCCACGCCCGCCTCTTTGGCAATCTGACGCAAGCGGTCATGGATCGCATCAACCTTGGCCTCACCGCCCAGACGCTTTACCAGATAGGGGCGCTTTTCGACGCCTTCCGCCGGCATATCGGGGTTCAACTGGAACGGATGCCAGGCGATGACAAACGGATGATCGGGATGCGCCGCCAAAGCGCGGTCCAGATGGGCTTTGCCGATCAGGCACCACGGGCAGACCGGATCAGAGAAAATATCAAGGCGGATCATTGCAGGCTCCGAAAGCTTCGCATCTGGCCCATTCAAACCGAATGGTTCAGTTAGATACCGCTAACAGCCCGCCGCCGCAATCCACCATCCACGCACAGTTGCGTTGCATTGGTTGCACGCAAGGCGGCCTTGCCGTAAGGAAAGCCCATGTCCAGCGATCCCAAACGCATGATCCGTATTGCCCGCGAAACGGGTCCCGACTCTGGCCAAACCGTGCCGGAGCCGCTGGATTTGGGCATCCGGGTGCGCGAGTTGCGCAAAGCCAAGGGCTGGACGCTGGAACAAGCTTCGGTGCAGGCGGGGCTGGCGCGCTCGACCTTGTCGAAAATCGAAAACGGCCAGATGTCACCAACCTACGAGGCGCTGAAGAAACTCGCCCTCGGTATGGGTGTCTCGGTGCCGCAACTGTTCACGCCCGCGCAAGCGCCGCAGGTGTCGGGCCGGATCGTGGTGACGAAATCCGGCGAGGGGCAGGCCCATGCCACCACCACTTATGAGCATGAACTGCTGGCCGGGTCGCTGACCAAAAAGCAGATGCTGCCCTACCGCGCCACCATCCGCGCCCGCGCGATGGAGGATTTTGACGGTTGGGTGCGCCATGAGGGTGAGGAATTTCTCTACGTCCTCACCGGGGTGATCCGGCTGTACACCGAGTTTTACGAACCCGTCGATCTGCGCCGGGGCGATAGCGCCTATTACGACGCCTCGATGGGGCATAATGTGATCAGCCTGTCGGAAGACGATGCGACCATTCTTTGGGTCACTTCGCTGGCCTAGGCCCTGACGCAAAGGCTTGACCTTGCGCTTTGATCCATATCACTGTCAGCCACCACCCTTGGGCTTAGATCAGCATAAAAGCATGACGGGCCAGCGGGTTGAGGAGGGGTTTCATGCGTCTGGCCTTGCTGACGGATATCCACGCCAATCGCGAGGCGTTTGAGGCTGTCTTGGCAGACCTCTCGCAACGCCAGATCAACCGGCTGGTGTTCCTCGGCGATATCGTCGGCTACGGCCCCGATCCCGGTTGGTGCATTGATCAGGTCGAATCCTTTGTGGCCAAGGGGGCGGTTTGTCTGCGCGGCAACCATGATCGCGCTGTGGGCGTGGCTGACAATATCCTGAACCCCAACGCCCGCCGGGTGATCGACTGGACGGTGAACCGCCTGAACGCGCGGCAGAAGCTGTTCCTGTCGGAACTGCCGATGACCGTGCAGGATGGCGACACGTTGTTCGTGCATGCCTCGGCCAATGATCCGGCTGACTGGCTCTATGTCACCTCGGAATCCACCGCGCGGCCCAGCTTTCTGGTCTGCGATGCACGGTTGATCTTTTGCGGCCATGTCCACCGCAACGCGCTTTACAGCTGCGATAGGGTGGGCCGGATCAGCCATCTGAAGGTTGCAGCGGGCCAGCCGATGCCCTTGTTGCAATCGCGGCGCTGGCTGGGCGTGATCGGTTCTGTCGGTCAGCCGCGCGATGGCAGCACTTTGGCTTCATATGCCATCCTCGACCGCAGCCGCAATGAATTGACCTTTCGCCGCGTCGGCTATGATGCCACCACCACCGCCCGCAAATCGCGCGAAGCGGGTCTGCCAGAGGCGCTGGCACAGCGTCTGATGAAGGGGATTTGAATGTCTGTGCAACCGCATCCGGGCTTGGAAATCAACGGCTTCACTTTGGGTGAGCAGTTGCACAAAGGCGGCTTCGCCACGATCTGGGATGTCACCCACGCTTTGTATCGCACGCCAATGGTGATGAAAGTGCCAACCATTCTGGATGGCTACGACGGCCCGACCATCGTGGGGTTTGAGGTCGAGCAGATGATCATGCCGCGCCTGACCGGCATTCATGTGCCGCGGGTGATGGGGCAGGGCGATTTCGCGGTGATGCCCTATATCGTCACCGAGCGTATCCCCGGTAACTCGATGTTCCAATATTTCAAACGTGCGCCGCGCCCGGTGGCTGAAGTGATCGAACTCGCCGCCCGTATGGCCGAAGCCGTGCATGACATCCACCGCCAGCATGTCATCCACCTTGATCTGAAGCCCGACAATTTCCTGCAACGCCCAACCGGCGAAATGGTGCTGATCGACTACGGCCTGTCGCGCCATGATCAACTCCCCGATCTTCTGGCCGAAGAATTCACCATCCCGATGGGTACCTTCCCCTATATCGCCCCCGAACAATACCTGCGCCAAAGGGGCGATCTGCGCTCGGACCTCTACGCGCTAGGGGCGATGATTTATGAGCTCGCCACCGGAAAAATGCCCTTCGGCCAGCCCGAGAAACTCTCCCAAGTCAAACAACGGCTCTGGCGCGACCCGGTGCCGCCGCGCGCCATCCGCCCCGATATTCCCGAATGGCTGCAAGAAATCATCCTGCGCGCGCTGGAAGTCGATCCGGCCAACCGCTACCAATCCGCCGCCCAGATGATCTTTGATCTCGCGCATCCGATGCAAATCCGCCTCACCGCGCGCGGCCACAAGACCCAACGCGATTCCGCCCTGACCGTGTTCAACCGCTGGCGCAAAATGCGCAACCTCAAGGCCTTCGCCGCACCGCCATCCGTCGCCGCCCAGATCGAGCGCGCCCCGATCCTGCTCGTCGCTGTCGATCTATCGCCCGAGGCCGAACCGCTGGCGCAAGCGATCTATCTGCAAATCAAGCGGATGCTGGTCAATCGCCCCGACGCCCGCGTGGCTTGCGTCAACGTGATCAAAACCGCGCGGCTGGGCATTGACCCCACCACCGACGACGCCGGCACCAACCTGCATGTCGCGCGTCTTGTCGGTCTGAAGACCTGGGCCGAGGGCATTGATCTGACCGACGATCGCCTGACCTACACCATTCTCGAAAACACCGATCCCGCGACAGCCATCATCGACCATGC
This sequence comes from Cypionkella sp. PAMC25878, assembly GCF_058135695.1. Taxonomy (NCBI): domain Bacteria; kingdom Pseudomonadati; phylum Pseudomonadota; class Alphaproteobacteria; order Rhodobacterales; family Paracoccaceae; genus Cypionkella; species Cypionkella sp. PAMC25878. The sequence goes on from NZ_CM176871.1 coordinate 3,202,503, forward strand.
CGAAGTCACCCGCGTCGATCACATCCTGATGGGCGCGCGCGGCCATTCCAGCACGCGGCGGTTCTTGGGCTCGGTTTCGGCCAAAGTGGTGGCCGAAGCCGCCTGTTCGGTCACGGTGATCCGGCTGCGCGATAGCGGAGAGCCCGAGGCGACTTAAGCCCTAGTTGAACCAGCCGCCGACCCGCTGCGCCCCGGCTGACACATCGCGCCCGACGCCGTCCACAGTCGCACAGCCCGCCAGTGCGCCCAGCACCAAAATCATCATCAGCTTGCGCATTGGTCTACTCCTGATACCACCAGACCTCAGGCTGAAACCCCGGCCAGTCGCCGTAAATTGGCAATTTTTCGGGGAAATGCAACTGCTTGGCATGGGCGATGCGGCCAATATTTTGATACCAGAGCGGCACAAAATAGCGACCGCTCGTCAAAACCCGGTCTAGTGCCTGCACCGCCGCCACAAAATCCGCGCGGTCCGTTGACGACAGCATGGTCTGTACCAAGCCATCCACCGCCGCAGAATGAATCCCCGCCCAGTTGCGCGACCCCGGAGCGGCCCCATTGGCACCGTCCCAATACCGCAACTGCTCGGTCCCCGGTGACAGCGACAACGCAATGAGCTGCTGCGTCATGTCGAAATCATAAAGGTTCGTCCGCTCGGTATATTGCGCCGCATCCACCGTGGTCAGCTTGGCCTGCACGCCGATCTTCGCCAAAGCCTCGATATAGATGTTCGCCGCGGAGATATAATCATCCGCGCCATTGGTCAGCAGGATCTCAAACGTAAACGGTACCCCCTTGGCATCCTTCAACACCCCATCCTGCACCGTCCATCCGGCCTGCTCCAGCAACGCATTCGCCTTGTGCAAATTCGCCCGGTTGGTGGGTTTGCCGTCCGAGACGGGCAGGGCATAGCCTTCAATCGCGCCGGGCAGCAGATCGGCCTTATACGTCTCCAGCAGCGCCAAGATCTTGCCCTGCGCCGGATTGACCACATCGCCCGCAAGCTCGGAGTTGCTGTAATAGCTGGTGATTCGCGGCACAGCGCCACCGTTGAGGGTCTGGTTGATCAGCTCGAAGTTGAACACGTCGATCAACGCCTCACGCACCCGCCAATCGGCAAAAATTGGCTTACGGGTGTTGAACACAAAGCCGTCAATCCCCGAGGGCCGCTGATGTGGAATCTCGTCTTTCACCACATCGCCCGCCACCACCGCCGGAAAGCCATAGTTCTGCTGCCATTTCATCGGATTGGTCTCGCGATAGCTGCTCAGATCGCCCGATTTGAACGCCTCAAAATGCACATCCGGATTGCCGAAATACTCCACCCGGATCTCGTCAAAATTGTGCATCCCCTTATAGAATGCCAGATCCTTGCCCCACCAATCCGGGTTTTTCTTATAGCTGACAAAGCGCCCGGCCTCGAATTTATCCACCATATAGGGGCCAGACCCAATCGGCGGCTCCATCGTGGTGGCACTGAAATCCCGCCCCACCCACTGCGCCTTTTCCAAAATCGGGCGCAAACCCAGCAGCAGCGGCAGCTCGCGGTTCTCGGCCCCGAAGGTGAACTTCACTTTCCTGTCACCGGTTTTCTCGGCTTTCGCCACCGCCTTATACGCCGGCGCATAGCGTGGATTGCCCAATGTTCCCAAGGTTTCAAACGACCACAGCACATCTTCCACCGTCACTGGGTTGCCGTCCGAGAACTTCGCCCCCTCACGCAAAGTAAATTCGACGTAGGTCCGCGCCGCGTCCGTATCAACCGATTCGGCCAGAATCCCGTACAGCGAGAACGGTTCAGCGAAGGAACGCCCCAAAAGCGTCTCGGTGGTGAACAAAGAAATCCCCGTTGGCGCGCGGCCTTTCAGGATGAACGGGTTCATCGAATCAAAGTTGCCGTTCTCGCCCATCACGATGCGGCCGCCCTTGGGGGCATCGGGATTGGCATAGGGCAGCGACACAAAATCCGGTGGCAGGGCAGGCTCGCCATACATAGCTATGCCGTGCGTGGGGTCCGCCTGCGCGAATCCCCCCCCAATTCCGGGGGTGGTGATCAGCGCCAGACCAAGCCCAAAGCTGCGCAAAATAGCGAAAAAATCCCGGTTCATTCTGGCAACAATCCCCCGCAGCCTGTTTTTATTGACCCCCAACCTATGCGGGCAATCCAACCTTTTCAAACTTTTAACTTGGAGTGCGCCGCCAACAAGGCTATAAGATACCTACTGCTCGATAGGTTTCTTGCCTGTATGAAACCTGCCTCAATAACTTAACGCCCGCTTCGTGCGGGCGTTTTTTTTGGCAGTTTTGGTTCCCCTTTGCAGATGCAGCATGTAGCGTCGCCTCAGCAAAAAGGGGGGGGCGATATGCTTCAGGGAAAACGCGCGATCATCACTGGCTCCAACTCGGGTATCGGTCTGGGTGTGGCCGAAGAACTCGCCCGCGCCGGGGCGGATGTGGTGCTGAACAGCTTCACCGACCGGGCGGAGGATCATGCCTTGGCGGCGGATCTGGCGGCACGCCATGGCGTCGTGGTGCGCTACATCGCCGCCGATATGTCAAAGGGTGCCGATTGCCGCGCGCTGATCGAGAAAGCTGGCGGCTGCGATATTCTGGTGAACAACGCCGGTATCCAGTTTGTCGCGCCGATCGAAGAATTTCCAACCGAGAAATGGGATCAGATCATCGCGATCAACCTGACCTCGACGTTCCACACCACGGCTGCCGCTTTGCCTGCAATGCGCGCCAAAGGCTGGGGCCGCATCGTCAACATCGCCTCGGCGCATGGCCTGACCGCCAGCCCGTTCAAATCCGCCTATATCGCCGCCAAACATGGCGTGGTCGGCCTGTCAAAAACCGTGGCGCTGGAAACCGCAGGGCAGGGCATCACCTGCAACGCCATTTGCCCGGGCTATGTGCTGACACCGCTGGTTGAGGCGCAAATCCCCGATCAGATGAAAGTGCATGGCATGGACCGCGAGACCGTCATTCGCGAAGTCATGCTGCTGCGCCAACCGTCGCGCCAATTTGCCACGGTGGAACAGATCGGCGGCACCACGGTCTATCTGTGCTCCAGCGCCGCGGATCAGGTCACGGGCACCACGATCTCGGTCGATGGCGGCTGGACAGCGCTGTAACAGTTAAGGCCGGGTTAATGGACCCGGCCTAAGTCCTTGAAAACATAGAAACCAAAGCTCTGTCCACGCGTGGACAACCGCTATTTCGCCGCCAGCGCCGCCACGGTTTCCTTCGGCTGTGGATAGACCAACCCTGCCGAGACGATCATCTTCACCGCCTCATCCGCCTTCATATCCAGAAAAATCACGTCCCGTTCCGGCACGAACAACAGCATCCCCGAGGTCATCGGGGTAAGACCCACAAACACCGCCACCATCGGCGTCCCCCCCGGCAGTTTGGCGGCAATTTCCCCCTTAGGGGTCGTCGCCACCATCCCCACCGCCCAATATCCGGCACGGGGAAACTCGACCAGACAGGTGCGCTCAAAACTTTTCTCAGACTTGGCAAAGAAAGTCTCGGTGATCTGTTTCACCCCCGAATAGATCGAGCGCACCAGCGGCACCCGGTCCACCACATTCTCTGCCTGCCGCATCACGGTGCGCCCGATCAGCCCGCGCGCGAGCCAACCGACCAGCGCTGTGAACACCAAAAACACCAGCACGCCCACACCGCGCACCGGAAAGTTCACCTCGGGGCCAAACCAGCTGTGCAGAAAAGCCTCGGGCTGATAATTGGCGGGGATCAACGGCAGGATCCAGCCGTCGATATAGCCGATCACCCCCCAGACGACATAGATCGTCAGCCCAACCGGCAGCACCACCACCAACCCGGTGAGGAACGAGGCACGAAAGCCAGCAAACATCGAGCGGCGCGGGGCAGGGTCAGCCATGAAGTCTCCTGAGTTTGACGGCAACCTAAGCAGCCGCCCGCGCCATCACAATGGCCTTACCCGCGCTGCGCCACGATTTCGCGCGCAATTGCCGCCCCAAGCCGCGCGTTGTTCAAAACAAGGGCGATGTTGGAAACCAGCGAGCGACCCTCGGTCAACTCGAAGATGCGGTGCAGCAGGAAAGGCGTGACTTCTTTTGCGGCGATGCCTTGCGCCGCCGCCTCGGCCAAAGCCTGCTCAATCGCCGGGTTGATTTCCTCGCGCGGGATTTCATCGGCAAGCGGGATCGGGTTGGCCACCAACTGCCCCCCCGGCAGACCCAACCGCGTCCGCATCAGCTGGGCGCTCGCGATTTCCGCCGCCGTATCCATCCGCAACGGCGCTTTCAGCCCCGAGTCGCGCGACCAGAACGCCGGAAACGCATCCTGACCGAAGGCGATCACCGGCACGCCTTTGGTTTCGAGATATTCCAGCGTTTTTGGCAGATCGAGGATGGCTTTCGCCCCGGCAGCGATCACCGTAACAGCAGTTTCGCCAAGTTCCGGCAGGTCGGCGGAAATATCAAACGACAGCTCGGCACCGCGATGCACACCACCAATGCCACCGGTGGCAAACACGTCGATCCCAGCCAGCTTCGCGCAGATCATCGTCGCGGCCACCGTCGTCGCCCCGACAGCACCTTTTGCGATACAAGCGGCAATATCGGCGCGCGAGATTTTCATCACCTCTGGGGCTTGGCCCAACGCATCCAACTGCGCATCGGTCAGCCCGATCAAAATCCGCCCGCCCATCACCGCGATGGTCGCAGGCGTGGCGCCATGTGCGCGAATCTCGGCCTCAACAGCGCGGGCGGCTTCGACATTTTGCGGAAACGGCATCCCATGCGTGATGATGGTGGATTCCAACGCCACGATGGCGGTGCCAGCGTCCCGCGCGGCGGCGACTTCGGGCGAGAAGCTGAGCAGATCAAGGGTCATGACGGTTGTTCTCCTGAAACATAGATGGCGGCGGCTTGCAGGGCGGTGGCAAGCGCCACCTCTCGCGCGCAGCCTTGACGTTCGGCGACGATATGGGCGGCCATTAAGGTATCGCCCGCTCCGGTAATTCTGGTGACCATGACGAGCGGCGGCGCGGCGGTGATCACGCCTGCACCGCGACGACCCTCGGCGCAGGTTTTGCCGCCGTTTGTCACCAGCACATGCGAAGCGCCATGCGTCAGCAGGCCTTCGGCGGCATCGGCGGCGGTTTCATAGCGCGCGTGGCCGATCAAACCGGCTTCTTCAAGGTTCACATAGAACGTCGCGGTAGGGTGGTTGAGCAGTGGCAGCAACCGCTCGGCTTTGCCGGGGCTGGCCGGGGCCACGCGCAGATCGGCACAGGCGAACAGCGGCGAATGAGCGATCTCGGACAAAAGTGCGACAGTCAGATTGCCGTCCAAAGCCACCATACCGGACCACGGCTTTGCTTCCGATCCAAGCCTGCCATCCGCCAAGGGTCGCAAAATCTTATCCCCCGCGGCCTCCAGCGAATGGGCGTCGGCAATCGCGGCGATCAAGCCGTTTGCGCCCTCAATCGCCATATAGCGGTCGGTTGGCAGGTCTTCTGATCGGTAGAGATGATCAGTGACCATGCCCATACGTTGACACGCAGCGATCAACTCATGGCCTTCTTCATCCTGCCCCACGGCAGAGAGCAGGGCAGGGGTCAACCCAAACCGGCTGAGCGTCATCGCGATATTCATAGCCACCCCACCCGGCAAACGGGTGATCCGCCCCGGCACGTCCGAGCCAAGCCGCATCGCGATGGACGAGCGGCCGATGATGTCCCATAAGACGGACCCGATGCAGAGGATGTCTGGTGTCATAGCGCCGTCATCGCAAAGTTGGCGCGGAAACTCAAGGCGACACGCTTAGACTTGCCCCATACGGTTCCACGCATCCAGACCCGCAACCTTATAGGCCTCAGCCAGGGTCGGATAGTTGAAGGTGTTCTGCGCGAAGAAATCCACCGTGCCATGCAGGTTGATCACCGCCTGACCGATATGGATCAACTCGGTTGCACCCTCGCCGACGATATGCGCCCCCAGCAACCGCCGCGTGCTCACATCGAAAATTAGCTTCAGAAAGCCAGCCGCCACCCCAATGATATGCCCGCGCGAGGTTTCCCGAAACCGCGCGATGCCACATTCATATGCAATGCCCTGCGCACGCACCTGTTCTTCCGACAGCCCCACGGTGGAAATCTCGGGCACCGCATAAATGCCATAGGGGAAGGTTTCCGGCGGTGGCGGCAGGGTGATGCCAAAAGCATGACAGGCCGCGACCCGGCCTTGTTCCATCGAGGTGGAGGCGAGGCTTGGAAACCCAATCACATCGCCCGCCGCGTAGATATTCGGGGTTGAGGTCTGGAAGGTGTTTGGATCGACCTGCAACCGACCCCGACTGTCAATCTCAATCCCCACCGTCTCGAGGTTCAAGCTTGCCACATTCCCCGTCCGTCCCGCCGCATAAAGCAGGATCTCGGAATGAACACGGCGGCCATCGGCCAACATTACATCAACGCCAGCGGTCCCCGAGGTGATCTCTTTCACCGCCGATCCCAACCGTATGCTCATGCCGCGTTCGCGCATCTGATGGATGAAATCATCGACGATCTCGCGGTCAACGAAATCCAGAATGCTGTCGCGGGTTTCAATCAGCGTCACCGGCACATCCAAAGCCGAAAAGATCGTGGCATATTCCACCCCGATCACCCCGCCACCAATCACCGTCAGGGTGCGCGGCAGCTTCTCCAATTCCAGAAACTCATCGCTGTCAAACACGCGGAGCTTATCGAACGGCACGTTGTCCGGCCGATGCGGTCGCGTGCCGACGGCGATCAACGCGTGCTGAAAGCCAACCTGGCTGACCTCACCCGCTTCGGTGGTCAACTCCACCCGGTTGGCATCGAGAAACCGCGCGGTGGCAAAGATGCTCTGCACCATGTTGCGCATGAATTGGTGCTGCAACACCTCAACCTCGTGGTCGAGGGTCTTACGCAAGCGCTGCACCAGATCGGAGGCCTGAATATCCTGCTTCACCCGGTAGCCACGGCCATAAAACCCACGCTCGCGCCAGCCCGACAGGTTCAACACCGTCTCGCGCAGGGTCTTCGATGGAATGGTGCCAGTATGCACCGAAACCCCGCCCAACCGCCGCCCCTTGTCCACCACCAGCACCGACTTACCCAGTTTGGCCGATTGCACCGCCGCCCGCCGCCCTGCGGGCCCAGAGCCGATCACCAGCATATCCACCTGATCCATCCCGGCCCCCTTTTGTTTTTCCAAAGCAAACCGACTTTCCCGGTGGACGCGAGCGCGCTGCCACAAGGTCACTGGTTTTCCATGATTTTCTCTATGCGACAGAAATGAAGCATTCGTGATAAAATGCGGCATCCGATTAAAAATGAAGGAGGCCGGCATGCACAGCAAGTCTCGTCATCTGCTGAGCGATATCGGCGATCAGATGTTTCTGACCGACGGTGGCATGGAAACCGTGATGGTGTTTCATGAAGGGATCGATCTGCCGCAATTCGCGTCTTTTACCTTATTGGATAGTGAGACAGGCCGCGCGGCGCTGACAAAATATTACACCGCGTTTTTGGATGAGGCCGCAGCGCAACAGGCGGGCTTCATCCTCGACACCCCGACGTGGCGGGCCAGTGCAGGATGGGGGCAGGTGATGGGTTTGGCACCCGAGCAGATTGATGCGATCAACCGCGAGGCCGTGACGCTGGTGCAATCCCTGCGGGCGGATCGGCCCCAGCAGCAGCCGATCCTGATCAATGGGGTGATCGGCCCGCACGGCGATGCCTATGCGCCGCAGCAGGTGCTTTCCGCAGAGGTCGCGCAAAATTATCACCATCGTCAGGTTGCTGTCCTGGCCGCCGCTGGCGTCGATTTGATCAGTGCGATGACGCTGTCGTCGCATGGCGAAGCCATCGGCATTGCCAAAGCAGCAAACGAGTTTGATCAGCCGGTAACTTTGTCGTTCACCGTCGAAACCGATGGCCGCCTGATCAGCGGCATGAGCCTTGCCGATGCCATCCACCGCACCGATGACGCCACCGATGCAGCGCCGCTGTGGTATGGCATCAACTGCGCGCATCCCGCGCATTTCCGCGATATTCTGCACGGCGATTGGGTGGAGCGGATCGGGTCGCTGCGCGCCAATGCCTCACGCCGCAGTCATGCCGAGCTGGACGAGGCAAGCGAACTAGATGACGGCGACGTTGACGAACTGGCGCAGGACTATCATCAGCTTTTGCACATGCTGCCGGGGCTGCATGTAGTGGGCGGCTGCTGCGGCACCGACCTGCGGCATGTCGCGGCGATTGGACGGAGTTGTTTGCATCATCAGCATTGAGCGCAGAGCGGTTTTCCGCAACTGTGCCATGGTAAAATTTCCATGCGCGGAACCCTTGCTGCAACCAACGCTCACGGCTTCAAAGCCGCGCTAACCTCCATACTATCCGCTTGCATCCCCGCCGACCTTCGGCTAAAGCCCCCTCACTTCACAGGTGAGGCTTGGGCTTTGCGGGGAAAAATCCCGTAAACTCCGCCGGTTGGACCAGCAGGTCTGAGACAGCTTCACCGAGGATTGAAACCGGAAAAGGATAAGACATGGCTCTACCCGAGTTCTCCATGCGTCAGCTGCTTGAAGCAGGCGTTCACTACGGCCACCAGACCGCACGCTGGAACCCCAAAATGGGCCCGTATATCTACGGCGACCGCAATGGCATCCATATTCTCGACCTGACGCAGACCGTTCCTTTGCTGGACGCGGCGCTGAAAGTCGTGCGCGATACCGTCGCCAAAGGCGGCCGCATCCTGTTCGTCGGCACCAAGCGCCAGGCGCAAAAGCCGGTGGCTGAGGCTGCCGAGCGTTGCGCGCAGTTCTACATGAACCACCGCTGGCTGGGTGGCACACTGACCAACTGGAAAACCGTTTCCCAGTCGATCGCGCGTCTGAAAACCATCGACGAACTCTTGGGCGCAGGCGGCGAAGGCCTGACCAAGAAAGAGCGTTTGATGATGGAACGCGACCAGTCCAAGCTGCAAGCCTCGCTGGGCGGCATTCGTGAGATGGGTGGCACCCCAGATCTGATCGTTGTCATTGATGTTGGCAAAGAAGATTTGGCGATCTTGGAAGCGCAAAAACTGGGCATCCCGGTTGTCGGCATCGTCGACACCAACAACTCGCCCAAAGGCGTGGATTATGTGATCCCCGGCAACGACGACGCGGCCCGCGCGATCCAACTGTATTGCGAGCTGATCGCAAAGGCAGCTTTGGACGGCATGTCGGCACAAATGGGCGCCGCTGGTATCGACCTTGGCGCGCTGGAAACCGCACCGGAAGAAGAAGCCATCGCTGACGCCTAAGCGGCTGTTACGCGACTGATATACGGCGGGGATATGGCATCAAACCAGCTTCCCGCCGCACTCATTTCTTGAATTTCAGGAGACACGACATGACCGTCACCGCACAAATGGTAAAAGAACTGCGCGACAGCACCGGCGCAGGCATGATGGATGCGAAAAAAGCCTTGGTCGAAACCAATGGCGATATGGAAGCGGCGGTCGATTGGCTGCGCACCAAGGGTCTGGCGAAAGCCGCCAAGAAAGCTGACCGTGTGGCCGCCGAAGGTCTGGTTGGCATCGCCGTTTCCGGTGGTCGTGGCGTCGCGGTTGAGATCAACTCGGAAACTGACTTCGTTGGCAAGAATGCTGACTTCCAAGCCATGGTCCACAACATCACCAAAACCGCTTTCCGCGCCAATAGCGTTGAAGAGCTGAAAAACGCTGATCTGGCTGGCCAACCGGTGCATGTCGTGATCTCGGAAGCCGTTGCCACCATCGGCGAGAACATGAACCTGCGTCGCATGGCCTCGATCGAAGGCGATCACGTCGCCGCTTACGTTCACAACTCGGTTGCTGACGGCCTTGGCCGTATTGGCGTTCTGGTTGCGATCAAAGGCAGCGAGCACACTTTCGCCAAGCAAGTTGCCATGCACGTTGCAGCCACCAACCCGCTGGCTTTGTCCGAAGCCGATCTTGACCCGGTTGTGGTTGAGCGTGAATTGGCGGTGCAAACCTCGAAAGCGCTGGAAGAAAACGCAGCCTCGGCCAAGCCGAAGCCCGATGCGGTGATCCAGAACAACATCATTCCCGGCCGGATGAAGAAATTCCTCGCGGAAAACACCCTGATGGGCCAGATGTTCGTGATGAACCCAGAAATCACCGTGGCCGAAGCTGCAAAGCAGGCTGGCGTTGAGATCCTCGGCTTCGTCCGTATGGGCGTGGGCGAAGGCATCGAGAAGAAAGAAGAAGATTTCGCAGCAGAAGTTGCGAAAATGGTTTCGGCCTGATCTTTTCGACGATCTTTAGGTGAGGGGGCTGGTGGCAACACCGGCCCTTTTGCTTTTGGTGCCAAGGACGTAAAGAAAAGACGGCACAGCTCCGGGGGCTGTGCCGTCCTGCGCCGCACCACGGGGATGAGGGTCAGCGCATCTGGTGGCACTGCGGGCTGAATAAGCCGCAACGCCAGTCTGGGGCAGGGGGAGCGCCCCCAATTTGTGCAGGGATGTCCTGTCTGAAAATGCAAACCGACATCGCCTGCTGTCCCAAAGGCCGAAGCCTCCACTCACGGAACAAGGTCAGGATGTCAGTTTACGCAACGTCAGCCTAGTCGGGTAATCCTTACCTTGCGGCCACTGGAACAGGGCTGGCATCGGTTGGATTGCGCTGAAAGATCAGGTTCATAAGGGCTGCTTTCGCCACGGCCTGTGCCGTGGTGTCTACCGACAAAGTGTCCCGCGCAAGGCGCAGGTGTTTTTCCACCATTGCCGCCGAAACCCCCATCAGCAGCGCCACATCCTGGCTGGTCTTACCATCGGCGACCCATTCCAAAGCCTCACGCTGGCGGGTGGTCAAGGCACGCCGACGGTTGGAAAACGGCAGTTGGATCAGCCGCAAATGCAGCATATTGGCGACGGCCAGCAACTCATCATGCTTTTCAGCAAACAGTGCATCTACGGCTTCCACGCTGATCCCCGGATCGGCGATCAGCCCCAGCGCGCCCTTGGCCCGCGCCGAGGTTTCGGGAAAGCTGATAGAAATTCCAGCGGTTATGCCCATCGCGACGTTGTGCTTCACCGTTTCGATTTCCTCGGCACTCAGCCTGCCCGCCAGCATCGCCTCGCGCACCCAAGTCCAGGTGCATGCACCCTCATTGTTCTGCGCCCAGCGAAACGCCGGGGTCTTGGCATAGAACCCATTACGGAAATAGCCCTTGGCATAGGCCTCAGATCCCGTGGTCAGAAACAGCGCGTCATCCGGGTCGCCAATGGTGCGGGTCGATCTAAATCGGGTGAAACCATAGTTCACCAGCCCAAAGCCCAGTGAAGCAAAATACCGCGTCGCCAGCCGCCAGACATCGTCGGCACTGGTGCTTTGCGCAATATTCACCAACAGCGCGTAGCCTGCTGTCACGATCTGTCCTGTCCGGCTGTATCCCCGCACTGATCCATAGGCGCGAATCCGCCGCAAGTCGAGAAAAATGCAGGGCAGGGTTGTACGCTTAAGCTGTGGCCGCCGCCCGGATTGCCGCAATATTAATGCCGTACGGCGCAGGGTTAGCCACCGAGCCGCCCTTGAACACCGCAGAACCCGCCACCAGAACATCTGCGCCAGCCGCCACCACCAAAGGCGCGGTTTCCACCGTCACGCCGCCGTCAATTTCAATATGGATCGGCCGATCGCCAATCATCTTGCGCAGGCTGTGCACCTTATCCAGCTGCGAATGGATAAATTTCTGCCCGCCAAAGCCCGGATTGACCGTCATCACACAGACCATATCCACCATGTCCAGCAGATGGGCCACAGCATCAATCCCAGTTCCCGGATTGATCGCCAGCCCAGCCTTTTTTCCCGTCGCACGAATGGCTTGCAGCGTGCGGTGAATATGCGGACCAGCTTCCAGATGCGCCGAGATCAGATCCGCGCCAGCCGCAGCAAACGCCTCAATGTAACTGTCGACCGGAGCGATCATCAGATGCACATCCATGAAGCCCGTGATATGCGGCCGGATCGCCGCACAGGTCGCAGGCCCAAAAGTGATGTTCGGCACGAAATGCCCATCCATCACATCGACATGCACCCAATCCGCGCCCTCAGCCTCAATCGCACGACACTCAGCCCCAAAGTTGGCAAAGTCGGCGGCAAGGATAGAGGGCGCAATCTTGATCTGGCGGCTGAAGGTCATAGCAGGTTCCATCTGGGTACAAGTTGCGGGTTCATAGGCGTTTTGGCATCTTTGGTCCAGTCCTACATGGCAGTTATATTACATAATATTGATTATCGGATAATTAGGCATAACTCGGGACATTCTATTTTCAGCTGCGACAAATGAGTAACTTCAAATGATTGGATGGAGATTTCCATGATCAATTCACATGTCGAGCTGAATATTGAAGAGCGCAAGGTTCTCGCCCGCCTGCTGCACCACAAGACGCGGATTGCCGAGATTGCGCGCGTGCTGTCGCGGCATCGCTCTACAATCTACCGCGAGATAAGGCGTAACTGGTGGCATGATGTGGAGGTTCCGCAGGCTGACGGGTATTGGCCGCTGACGGCACAGAAGCTGTCGCAGGATCGTCGCCGCAGGTATCAAAAGCTGGTGCTGCATCGGGAGCTTCGCGATGCCGTTGTCGATCGACTGAAGTCCGGATGGTCGCCAGAGCAGATTGCGGGTCGCCTGAAAGCCGAACCTGTTGCACCTTATCGGCTGTGCCATGAGACTATTTATCGCTTCGTCTACTCCCCGGAGGGTCAAAGCCAGGATCTGGCCCGTTATCTGCCCGAGCGTCGGCGTAAGCGGAAGCCCCGTTATGCACGAAAGCCGAGAAGTCTTGTATTTCCAGAGGCTTCCGCAATCCGGTATCGACCGGACGCTGTCAATTCCCGGCAGGAATTCGGACACTGGGAGGCAGACCTGATGATTTTCCGCAAGGAGCACGGCCCTGCTAATGTGACCACAATGGTGGAGCGAAAGACGCGTTTCACAGTCCTGTTTCGCAACAATGATCGCCGCTCCAAGCCGATCATGAATCGGCTGATTGATCTGATGTCTCCCCTGCCCCAATTCGCGCGCCGCAGCCTGACCTTTGATCGCGGTCTGGAGTTCGTCTCATGGCGCGAGCTGGAAAAGGGCATAGGGACCCAGACCTGGTTCTGCGATCCAAAGGCTCCGTGGCAAAAGGGATCGGTCGAGAACATGAACAAAAGGGTGCGCCGTTACCTGCCACCGGACACGGTGATCCTGACCCTGCCAGATGACACGATAGCAAGCCTTTGCGACCGGCTTAACGCCACCCCCCGCAAATGCCTGGGCTATCGCACCCCGGCAGAAATGTTCCGCGAGCATCTCATAGCTCACACAAGGGGGGCGTAATAAAACCGCTTTTCGACGTCGCAACTGAATTAGAAACTGCAGCGACAATCCCACACCCTGCTCAAGATTTCTTACATTTCAGAGAGTTGGTGCACCCAGCACGATTCGAACGTGCGACCTTCGCCTTCGGAGGGCGACACTCTATCCAGCTGAGCTATGGGTGCCTGCGACTGCTATAACGGTTACCGCCTTGGGCTGCAACGCGAAATCAGCCGAAAAGCTCGTGACACAACTCCAAAGCCGAGATCAGCGCGTCGACCTCCTCGGTGGTGTTGTAAAGGCCGAACGACGCCCTGCATGTTGCCCCGACACCGAAGTGCTGCATTAACGGCATCGCACAATGCGTGCCCGCCCGCACCGCAATGCCGCGCTTGTCCAGCACGGTGGAGATATCATGCGCATGTGCTTGACCTTGCAGCGTAAAAGAGAAAATCGCGCCCTTGGTTTCCGACGTTCCCTGCACGCTCAACCAGTTCAGCCCAGCCAGTTTCGCGCGGGCATAGTCGCGCAAACCGCGCTCATGGGCGGCAATATTTTCCATGCCTAGACCTGTCAGATAGTCCAAAGCCACGCCCAGGCCGATCTGCTGCACGATGCCCGGCGTGCCGGCCTCAAACTTCATCGGAGGATCGTTATAGATCACGCTATCGCGCGTCACCTCGCGTATCATATCACCGCCACCAAGGAAGGGCCGCATCTCGGCCATCCGATCCGCCTTGATGAAGAACGCGCCAGAACCACTTGGCCCGTATAGCTTATGTCCGGTGATCGCATAGAAATCGCAGCCAATCGCTTGCACATCCACTGTGCTATGCACCGCCGCTTGGCTGCCATCGACCAGCACCGGCACGCCCCGCGCCTGCGCACCCCGGCAGATTGCGGTTACATCAACAATGGTGCCTAACACATTGGACATATGGGTAATTGCGATCAACTTGGTGCGCGGTGTGATCGCATCCAGCACCGCTTGCGGATCCAGATCACCCTTGGCATCGACCTCGACCCATTTCAGTACCACCCCCAAGCGTTCACGCAGAAAATGCCACGGTACGATATTGGCGTGATGCTCCATGATCGACAGCACGATCTCATCGCCCGCTTGAAACCGCGGTGCCGCCCAAGCGTAGGAAATCAGATTAATGCCTTCCGTAGCACCCGTGGTAAACACAATCTCATGCTCGGAGCCTGCGTTAAGAAAGCGCGCTATCTTGCCACGCGTGGCTTCATACTTGTCAGTCGCAAGATTAGAAAGGTAGTGTAAGCCACGGTGAACATTCGCATATTCCATTGAATAGGCTTGATTCACCGCCTCAATCACCGCTTTCGGCTTTTGCGCCGAGGCCCCGTTGTCGAGATAGACCAACGGCTTGCCATTGACTTGCCGAGCCAAGATCGGGAAATCGCTGCGAATTTTCGCGATATCATACATGATCAGCCTTTCATCCCCATCAGGGCCACCGTCAGCACCGCCATTGCGAACGCCAGCACAAACACTGTGGCGATCAGGCCAAACAGCACTTTGCCGACCGAGCCAAAGCCGTGCAACTCGGCGATAAAACTCGCCAACACCCAGAGAAACAACACCAATCCGAACAGGCCCAAAGCGGCGGCCAAAGATGGCGACAGCACCACCAGCACGATCTGCCCCAGTTGCAACAGGCTCAGCAAAGCCTCGGTCCAAGCGATCAACACCAGCGCATCGGTCAAGCGGCCCCTGCCCCCGAACATCCGCCCGATGCCTTGCACCAGCATCGCCATCACCAGCATTACCAAGCCCTGCAGCACAGCAACTTGCAGCGGATTTTGAAACATTTGAAAAATGTTTGGGTCGATCTGCTCGGGTGCCACCAACATGGAAACCCCAGTTAGACCCGCCGAAATCACTGCCATCAGCGCAATCGCCAGAACGGCCGTCGATGCCGGAAACTGCCAATCCAGCAAGCGGCGGGCGGCGCTGCGCGGGCTTTGCAGACTTTGTTGCAGCAAAAGCGTCAGATCAGCTTGCATCTCCACGCTCCGCTTCCCGCAACATCGAAATCCAGATCCAGACAAAGCCCATAAAAACCAGCCCGGCCACCAGATTTGCCTGCGTCCCCGGCCCAATCATGCCAGCCACTAAACCATGCAGTAGCATCCCCGGCGTCACCGTCAAAAGCGCCGCGAACAACGCCAGCCGCGCAGAGTAATAACTCCCCTGCCCGCCCATTGCTTTAGCAATCCAATGGCTTATCGTCGCCAACAGATACCATGCCGGGATCAAAGCAAGCATCGCCAGCCCTGCCCCCACCAACCGCTGCACCATCGGCACGTCGGGCTGAAGCACTGTCTGCCGCGAAAGGAAAGGCCAACGCGCCACGAAAGCCAACACCATAAACGCCACCAGCAGACTGAAGGCAAACGGCTCGGATTTGGGCCGCTGCAAATGTCGCCGCATCACCGCTTTCGGCTGCCGCCACGCCTGCACAATATCGGTTGTCACTGACATTTAATGCTCGTGACGCGCCAGCCAGCTTTGCAGCCGCTGCCGGATGTCTTCGGAAATCACCTCGTCTTCGATTTCAGAAATCGCCTCGGCCAAGAACGCCAGCACCAGCAGCGATTGCGCTTGCCGCAGTGGCACCCCACGCGAGCGCAGGTAGAACAAAGCGGTTTCGTCAATCGCACCCGAGGTCGAACCGTGGCTGCATTTCACATCATCGGCGTAGATTTCCAGCTCGGGTTTGGCGAGAAACTGGCTGTCGCCATCCAGCATCAACGCCTGACTGATCTGATAGCCATCGGTCTTCTGCGCGCCCTGTTTGACCAGAATCTTGCCCTGAAACACCCCAATCGCGCCGTTTTTCAGCACTTTTTTGAACACCTGCCGGCTTTCGCAGCGCTCGGCGGCATGGGTGATGAACACGGTGTCATCGTGGTGGAAATCACCGTCACCCAAAGCCGCGCCCGCGACATGCGCCACCGAATCCGCGCCAAGCAGTTCCAGCACCGCATCGTTGCGGGTCAGACGGCCATTGGCGGTCAGGGTGAAAGATTTGAACGCCGCATTGCGGCCAATGCGGGCAAACAGATGCGTCACCGCTTGCCGTGTATGCGCCCGGCCCTGTGCGCGGATGTGATGAAAGCGCGCGCCATCGGCGACCTCAATCTCCATCACATGATTTAAGCGCGCCGCAGCCGCTCCGTTCTCCAGAATGGTCACCTCCGCACCGGATTCAACCTTAATGCAGTGATGCAGGGTCACGTCAGAAGTCATTGCTTTGTGTTGGTAAATCAAAGAAATAGGCTTAGATGGCGTCTGCGTCACCCGGATCAGCAGGCCATCACCCGCAAAAGCCGAATTCAGTGCCGCGAAGGGACGCTGCACCGGGCTTTGGCCACGGGTTTCCAGCACGCCATAAAGTCCACTCGCCCAGTGAATATCAGCCTCAGCCGCGTCAGACAGCCGCTCAATCTTCACGCCCTCCAGTGCCAGAGCATCGGATTGGCTGGCATCAAACACGCCATCGACAAATACGATCTTCAACCGATCCACGCCGCTAAACGGCGCAGGCTCGTCGCCCGGATCGAACAGATTGACCGAGGCGGCCTCGACCGCATTCAGCCCGGTCGGATCGGTGTAACGCCAGTACTCGTCGCGTTTTCCCGGTAGCCCCATAGCGGTCAGGCGCGCCAAAGCATCGCTGCGCGCAGCTCCCAGCCAGCCCTGCGGTGCAAAGCTTAAAGCGGCAATCCGCGCCTGCAGCGCATCTTGCTTCGATTGCAAAACCGCCATCAGACACCCTCCGCCAAAAGGTCCGCATAGCCGTTGTTCTCAACTTCCAGCGCCAGCTCTGGCCCGCCGGTTTTGATGATCCGCCCCGCCGCCATGATATGCACGAAATCAGGTTTGATATGGTCGAGAAGACGTTGATAATGCGTGATAACGAGGAACGAACGCCCTGCCCCGCGCAAGGCATTGACGCCTTCCGCCACCAGCTTCATCGCGTCAACATCCAGACCGGAATCCGTCTCGTCCAGGATGCACATCTTCGGTTCCAGCATCGCCATTTGCAGGATCTCGTTGCGCTTTTTCTCGCCGCCCGAGAAGCCGACATTGACCGGGCGCTTCAGCATCTCAGCATCAATTTGCAGTGCCTTCGCCTTTTCCCGCACCAGTTTCAGGAAATCACCCGCCGAGATTTCCGCCTCACCGCGCGCCTTGCGCTGCGCGTTCACCGCGGTGCGCAGAAAGGTCATGTTGCCGACGCCGGGGATTTCCACCGGGTATTGAAACGCCAAAAATAGCCCCGCCGCAGCCCGCGCTTCGGGCTCCATCTCCAGCAGCTCTTGACCTTCAAGCTTGGCCGAACCCTCTGTCACCACATAGCCATCGCGGCCCGACAGCACGTAAGACAGCGTCGATTTGCCCGAGCCGTTTGGCCCCATGATCGCATGCACTTCGCCAGCGCCGATCTTTAGGTTAACGCCGCGCAGAATGATTTTATCTTCTTCTTCAAGTTTGACGTGCAGGTTATTGATTTCGAGCATTTTTCCCTCATTCATCTCTTGGCGCAGCCCCAAAGAGCCGCGCGCCACAAATTCTTAGCCGACCGAGCCTTCAAGGCTGATCGCCACCAGACTTTGCGCTTCCATTGCAAATTCCATCGGCAGGGCTTGCAGAACTTCCTTGCAGAAACCGTTCACCACCAGCGCCACCGCTTCTTCCTCATCCATCCCGCGCGAGCGGCAATAGAACAGCTGATCCTCATCCACCTTGCTGGTGGTCGCCTCGTGCTCCACCCGGCTGGAATTGTTCTTTACCTCGATATAGGGCACGGTATGCGCGCCGCATTTATCGCCGATCAGCAGGCTGTCGCATTGGGTATAGTTGCGGCTGTCGGTGGCTTTTGGGTGCATCGACACCAACCCACGATAGGTGTTCTGCGCCCTGCCCGCCGATATGCCCTTGGAAACAATACGCGATTTCGTGCGCTTGCCCAAATGCACCATCTTGGTACCGGTGTCGGCTTGCTGGGCGTTGTTGGCGATGGCGATCGAGTAAAACTCACCCTGTGAATCATCACCGCGCAGGATGCAGGACGGGTATTTCCAGGTAATCGCGGAGCCAGTCTCAACTTGGGTCCACATCACTTTCGCCCGGTCGCCCCGGCAATCGGCGCGTTTGGTGACGAAGTTATAGATGCCACCAAGCCCGTTTTCATCGCCCGGATACCAGTTTTGCACCGTCGAGTATTTCACCTCGGCATCTTCCAAAATCACCAGTTCCACCACCGCCGCATGCAGCTGATTGGTGTCGCGTTTTGGCGCGGTGCAGCCTTCCAAGTAGCTGACATAGCTGCCTTTATCGGCGATGATCAAGGTGCGCTCAAACTGGCCGGTGTTCTCGGCATTGATGCGGAAATAGGTCGAAAGCTCCATCGGGCAGCGGGTGCCGGGCGGGATATAAACAAACGAGCCATCGGAAAACACCGCCGAATTCAGCGTCGCAAAGAAGTTATCCGACTGCGGCACCACCGAGCCTATGTATTTCTTCACCAGTTCCGGGTGCTCTTTGATCGCTTCCGAAATCGAGCAGAAAATCACCCCAGCTTTGGCCAGTTCCGCCTTGAACGTGGTGCCAACCGAGACGGAATCGAACACCGCATCGACCGCGACCTTCCGCTCGCCCATCGTCTCAGCGCCCTCAACCCCGGCAAGAATAAGCTGTTCTTTCAATGGGATGCCAAGCTTCTTATAGGTCGCCAAAATTTTCGGATCAACCTCGTCCAATGACTTCGGCTTCACCGCCATGCTTTTCGGCTTGGCGTAGTAATACTGATCCTGATAGTCGATTTTCGGATAGTGCAGCATCGCCCAATGCGGCTCTTCCATCTGCACCCAACGCCGATACGCGGTCAGACGCCATTCCAGCATCCATTCCGGTTCTTCGTTTTTCGATGAAATCAGCCGCACGATGTCTTCCGACACGCCCTTCGGCGCGTAATCCATCTCAATCTCAGTCGACCAGCCGTATTTATAGGTGCCAGACATCGCATGAACGGTCTCGATCGTCTCACGATCAACCCCGTCGCGCACTTCCAGATCCAGATCGGTCATCGTCATATTCCTTTTATCCCAAGGTGTTGCCACCTGATATTCACGCGTTGCGCGAACGTATCCGTTTGTAGTCCCGCGCCCAGGCCTCGGCGAAGCGCAGCACATTATCTTGCGTCACATTCGGCCCCAGCGAGATGCGGATCGCCTGACCCGCCGCCGCCTCATCATAGCCCATCGCCTTCAGCACCCGACTGGCGCGCACCTTGCCACTGGAGCAGGCAGAGCCCGCTGAAACCGCAAACCCCGCCAGATCCATTGCCATTACCTGCGTCTCGCCCTTCCAACCGGGCGCGATCAGGTTCAACGTGTTCGGCAAACGTTTCGCCCTATTCCCGACTGAAATAATCTCAAATCCCATGGCGGACAATGCTGAATCTAGAATATTTCTAATTTCCGCCACGCGGTCCCAAACCCCATCCGCCAAATCCCGCGCAGCCGCCTCTGCCGCAGCTGCAAATCCCGTGATGCCAATCAGGTTTTCGGTGCCAGCCCGCCGCCCCATCTCTTGCCCGCCGCCCTTCAGTTGCGAGGCCACGTCCAGCCCCCGCCGCAGCACCAAAGCGCCGACACCCTTCGGGCCGCCCAGCTTATGCGCGGACACCAAGCCCATGTCGCAACCCAGCCAATTGAACGCCAAGGGCAGCTTGCCAAAGCCTTGAGTCAAATCAGAAACCGCCAGCCCTTGCGGCAAATCTTGCACCACGCCCGTCTCGGAATTCGCCAGTTGCAGCGCCGTGCGAGCAGGCTCTAACACCGTCACCCTGCCATCCGAATCCACCGAAAGCCCCGGATCACACCAAGCCGAAACCGCCTCATGCTCCACGTCAGCACAACGCAGACCCTGCCCGGCACAAGCCAAAGCCGCAGCCTCGGTTGCCCCCGAGGTGAACACAATATCCGCGCCCTCTGCCCCCAAAGCACTTGCGATCTTACCGCGCGAGCGTTCCATCAACGCCTTCGCCGCCCGCCCCTCGGCATGCACCGAAGACGGATTGCCCACCACCTCCATCGCCGCAATCATCGCCGCGCGGGCTTCAGGGCGCAGCGGCGTGGTCGCGTTCCAATCGAGGTAAATCCGGCTCATTCGTCCACCACCTCATCCACCACCCGGAACAAAGCAGGCACCGCAGGACACGGCGTCATCGCATTGCCGATCACGTCTGACAGCCGGGTCTGGTGCAAAAACACATAGACATGCGCCGAAAGCCCCTCCCACAGCCGGTTGGTCAGGCTTTGCGCACGGCTTCCCGACACGCCACCCGAGGCCCCGGCGCCGGAATGCATCGCATCGACGTTCTCCTCAACCGCCTCCATCACCTCGGAAATCCGAATGGAATCCGGGCTGCGCGCCAGACGATAACCGCCGCCCGGCCCGCGCACCGCCTCGACCAGCCCGGCGCGGCGTAGCTTGACAAACAACTGCTCCAGATAGGGCAGTGACAGATCCTGCCGCTTGGCAATCGCCGCCAGCGACATCAGCTCATCGCCGCCTTTGACCTCGGCCAAAGCCAGATCGGCCAGCGCCACCATCGCGTAACGCCCCTTGGTCGATAGTTTCATGCCCAGCACCCACCCAATTTCGTGACTATCCATTGACGTCGGGGGTGCGTCCGCTTAACTCAACCCCAGTCCATGAGCGGTTTTGCCGCTTTAGAATGGTTCTAGTATATCCGAGCGAATTCGTCAACAATTCGTTCAGAAAACAGGCACGGAGCTTACATGCCCGAAGTTATTTTCGCCGGCCCAGAAGGCCGCCTCGAAGCGCGATACCATCCGCAAAAAGAGCGTGATGCGCCTATTGCCATCGTGCTGCACCCGCATCCCGCTTACGGCGGCACGATGAACAACAAGGTTGTCTACAACCTGCATTATGCGTTCTACAACCTTGGCTTCACCGTGATGCGGTTCAACTTCCGCGGTGTCGGGCGTAGCCAAGGCGAATATGACATGGGCATTGGTGAGCTGTCGGATGCAGCCAGCGCTTTGGATTACCTGCAAAGCATGAACCAAAACGCCAAGCATTGCTGGGTCGCCGGGTTCAGCTTTGGTGCGTGGATCGGCATGCAACTGCTGATGCGCCGCCCGGAAATCACCGGCTTTATCTCGGTCGCCCCCCCGGCGAACCTGTATGATTTCAGCTTCTTGGCACCCTGCCCAGCTTCTGGCTTGATCATCAACGGCACCGCGGACAAGGTGGCACCGCCGAAAGATACCGTCAATCTGGTGAACAAATTGCACGAGCAGAAGGGCATTACCGTCACCCATACCCAGATCGAGGGTGCCGATCACTTCTTCAAGGATGAGGAAGCCCATATGAAGCCGATGATCGACACGGTTTCTACTTATGTGAAGCGTCGTCTGACGGAAGTGACCCGCTAAATGGGCGTCGTCGAGGATATGGGCGATGCGCTCGCCCGGGACGTGATCGCCGCGATGGAAGAACTCGACGACCACCGCCTGCCCGATAAGGTGTCCAAAGTGCTGCTGGATGCCTCGCCGACCATGCAAGAGGCGTTCCTGACCGCCTACCGCGTCCGCGTCGCTGAACAGCGCGGGCGCAAATACATCGACGCTTTGCTGAAAGCCAAACGCGAAGGCACAGCGCCCCCGCCCGGCCCCCATATGCAGAGCGGCCATTGACGGCCCGGCTGGAAGCGCAATTCGCGTTTCTGAATGAGGCAGATCGCCTGAAATCGGTGCTGCGCGCCACGACCCTGTGCGATGGCTCGCGGGTCGAAAACTCCGGTGAACATAGTTGGCATCTGGCGCTTTACGCGCTGGTGCTGGCCGACCAAGCCGCCCCCGGCGTTGATATTTCCCGCGTGATCAAGATGCTGCTGGTGCATGATCTGGTCGAGATCGACGTCGGCGACGTGCCGATCCATTCGGCAGACGGCAAAGCCCATGCCTCCACCGAGACCCAAGCCGCCGAATCCCGCGCCGCTGATCGGATCTTCGGCCTCCTCCCCAATGACCTAAGCTCCGACCTTCGCGCGATCTGGGATGAGTTTGAAGCAGCCCAAACCCCCGACGCCATCTTCGCCAAATCCCTAGACCGCGTGCAGCCAGTGATGGCCAACCTGCAATCGGGCGGTGGCACTTGGATCGAATACAACGTCACCGCTGAACAGCTGGAAACCCGCGTCGGCAGTAAAATCGCCAAAGGTGCCCCACGCCTGTGGGATTGGGTGCGCGCAAAGACCCACAACTTTTTCAAATAACCCCGCGACAATTCGGTATACCGTCGCATACCATCTTCCCTTTCAGATGATTTTCACCTAAACCCTGCACAAGCACAACCAAACATAAGGGGCCGACATGACCAAGATTAAGGTAGCGAATCCCGTCGTCGAACTCGACGGCGACGAGATGACCCGGATCATCTGGGACTTCATCAAGCAAAAGCTGATCCTGCCCTACCTCGACATTGATCTGAAATATTACGATCTGGGCATTGAAGAGCGTGATCGCACCAATGACCAGATCACCATCGACAGCGCCCATGCGATCCAGAAATACGGTGTCGGCGTCAAATGTGCCACGATCACCCCGGATGAGCAACGGGTTGAGGAATTCGGCCTGAAACAGATGTGGAAATCGCCCAACGGCACCATCCGCAACATCTTGGGCGGCGTGATCTTCCGCGAGCCGATCATCTGCAAAAACGTACCCCGTCTGGTTCCGGGCTGGACCAAACCCATCGTGGTGGGCCGTCACGCTTTCGGCGATCAGTACAAAGCCACCGATTTCCGCTTCCCCGGTGCGGGCAAACTGACGATGAAATTCGTCGGCGACGATGGCACGGTGATCGAGAAAGAAGTTTATCAGGCGCCGTCCTCGGGCGTTTACATGGGCATGTATAACCTTGACGACTCTATCCACGACTTCGCGCGTTCATCGTTCAACTATGGTTTGCTCAAAGGCTGGCCGGTGTATCTGTCGACCAAGAACACCATCCTGAAAGCCTATGATGGCCGCTTCAAAGACATCTTCGCCAAAGTTTACG
Source organism: Cypionkella sp. PAMC25878 (assembly GCF_058135695.1). NCBI lineage: Bacteria > Pseudomonadati > Pseudomonadota > Alphaproteobacteria > Rhodobacterales > Paracoccaceae > Cypionkella > Cypionkella sp. PAMC25878. Next base: position 3,225,997 of record NZ_CM176871.1, read on the forward strand.
CCGAGGAGTTTGAAGACCAATTCAAGGCCGCTGGCATCCATTACGAACACCGCCTGATTGATGATATGGTGGCCTCCGCGATGAAATGGTCGGGCGGCTATGTCTGGGCCTGCAAAAACTACGACGGCGATGTGCAGTCCGATACCGTGGCACAAGGCTTCGGCTCGCTCGGCCTGATGACCTCGATCCTGATGACCCCCGATGGTCAGACGGTAGAGGCCGAAGCCGCGCACGGCACCGTCACCCGCCACTTCCGCGAGCATCAGAAGGGCAAGGCGACCAGCACCAACTCGATCGCTTCGATCTTCGCCTGGACTGGTGGTCTGAAGCACCGCGCCAAGTTGGACAGCAATGAACAACTGATGCGCTTTGCCAGCACACTTGAAAAAGTCACCGTGGATGCGGTGGAAGACGGCTGGATGACCAAGGATCTGGCTTTGCTGGTTGGCCCCGATCAGAAATGGCTGACCACGATGGGCTATCTGGAAAAGGTCGACGAATATCTGAACAAAGCCCTGCAAGGCTAAGCTACAAAGGCCCGGACGATGGTTCCGGGCCTTTTTCTTACGGCAATTATAGGTCAGTATTATTGACACAGATGCCGCAACTGCATTACAGAGCCCCATGACCGACGCCAACCGCCATTCCGCCATCGAAGACGCCCAAGGCATCGCCTTCGGCGTCTGTATGGCTGCCGTCGGCATGCACATCCTGACCTACATGGGCTTCATCGCAGGCCAAACCACCGGCGTCGCAGCTCTGATCAGCTATGCCACCGGATGGCCGTTCTCGGCGGTGTATTTCAGCATATCCTTGCCGTTCCTGTGGTTCGGCTACAAGCGCATGGGGCTGGAATTCACCCTGAAAACCTTCCTCTGCGTCGCCCTGCTATCCCTCGCCATCGCCATCCTGCCACGTTGGCTGTCATTTTCGCACATCCAACCCGCCTTCGCTGCTGTCCTCTTCGGCATCCTGTTCGGCATCGCCGCCCTTGCCGTTGTCCGCCACGGCGGCAGCTTTGGCGGGATCTCGATCCTTTGGCTGATCCTGCAAGACCGCACCGGGTTCCAAGCCGGCTACGCACAACTGATTTTCGACGCCGTGCTATTCACTGTCTCACTGTTGTTTCTTGATTGGCATGTTCTGGGCTGGTCCTTCCTTGGTGCCGCTGTTTTCAACCTATTCCTCGCAATCAACCACCGCCGCGACCGATACATCGCCACCTGAAAAGGTTCCTCTGGCGTTTCCGGCCCATCTAGGCTATCGCCGCGCCAAAGCTGACAAAAGAAAGAGACCTCCCCGATGGAGCTTCGCAACATCGCCATTATCGCGCACGTCGACCATGGCAAGACCACCCTCGTTGATGAATTGCTGAAACAGTCCGGTTCGTTCCGCGACAACCAAGCGGTTGCCGAGCGTGCGATGGACAGCAACGACATTGAACGCGAGCGTGGCATCACCATTCTTGCGAAATGCACCAGCCTTGAATGGGGCGGCGCGCGGATCAACATCGTCGACACCCCCGGCCACGCTGACTTTGGCGGCGAGGTTGAACGTATTCTGTCGATGGTTGACGGTGTTGTACTGCTGGTCGACGCTGCCGAAGGTCCGATGCCGCAAACCAAATTCGTCACCGCGAAAGCCCTCGCCTTGGGTCTGCGCCCGATCGTGGTGCTGAACAAAGTTGACAAGCACGACGCCGAACCCTCGCGCGCACTGAACGAAGTCTTCGATCTGTTCGCCAACCTCGGCGCCGATGATGATCAACTCGATTTCCCGGTGCTTTACGCCTCGGGCCGCTCGGGCTGGGCGGATGTTGAACTCGACGGCCCGCGCAAGGATCTGAACGCGCTTTATGAATTGGTGATCAAGCACGTCCCGGAACCCGCGCAAATCGCACGCCGCGCCGAGCCGTTCCAAATGCTGGCAACCACCCTGTCGGCTGACCCGTTCATCGGCCGTATCCTGACTGGTCGGGTTGAGGCTGGCACCCTGCGCGCGGGCGAAACCATCAAAGCCCTGGCGCGTGATGGCAGCAAGATTGAGCAATTCCGCGTCTCGAAAGTGCTGGCCTACCGTGGTCTGGTGATGACGCCGATTGACGCCGCAGAGGCCGGCGATATCGTCACCCTGTCGGGCATGACCAAAGCCACCGTGGCGGACACGCTCTGCGCTTTGGAAATCGAAACCGCGATCCCGGCGCAACCGATTGATCCGCCGACGATTTCGATCACCTTCGGCATCAATGACTCGCCACTGGCTGGCAAAGAAGGCTCGAAAGTACAGTCGCGCATCATCCGCGAACGCCTGATGAAAGAAGCCGAGATCAACGTCGCGATCAAGGTCACCGACACCCCCGGCGGCGACGCCTTTGAAGTCGCGGGTCGCGGCGAATTGCAAATGGGCGTGCTGATCGAAAACATGCGCCGCGAAGGCTTTGAGCTGTCGATCAGCCGCCCGCGTGTGCTGTTCCAAGACATCGACGGCGTGAAATCCGAGCCGATTGAAGAAGTCACCATCGACGTCGATGATGAATACACCGGCGCCGTGATTGAAAAACTCACCGGTCCCCGCAAGGGCGATCTGGTCGAGATGAAGCCAGCAGGCGTTGGCAAAACCCGTCTGATCGCGCATGTTCCGTCGCGCGGCCTGATCGGCTATCACGGTCAGTTCATGACCGACACCCGCGGCACCGGCGTTTTGAACCGCGTGTTCCATGATTGGGCACCACACAAGGGACCGATTGAGGGCCGCCGTCAGGGCGTGTTGATCTCGATGGAATCCGGCATTTCGGTCGCCTATGCGATGTGGAAACTGGAAGATCGCGGCCACTTCTTCATTGGCGTGCAGGAACCGGTCTACACTGGCATGATCATTGGCGAACACTCCCGCGATAACGATCTGGAAGTGAACCCGCTGAAGGGCAAGCAGCTGACCAACGTCCGCGCCTCGGGCACCGACGAAGCTGTCCGCCTGACCACCCCGGTGAAACTCAGCCTTGAGCAATGCATCGCCTATATCGACGATGATGAGCTGGTCGAAGTGACGCCAAAATCGGTGCGGATGCGCAAACGCTACCTTGATCCGAACGAACGCAAACGCAACTCGCGCTCGGCCTAAAGAAAAACCCGCCGCAAGGCGGGTTTTTTCATTGTCAGAGCCAGCCATCTCAAAAGTTGATTATTGTTGCGTCACCTCACCCCAGATGTAGCATACTTGGATCATGTCGATTGGGAAATCACGCTTGCTTGCACGGCTGAAGAACTCGCTTCGCAGTTGGAACCGCAATCGGATTGAACGGTTGCGCAACAAACGTGAATCCCAAACCGCATATAGTTTCAACTTGGGTGTTCTCGGCATCATGAAGAATGAAGCGATGAACATCGACGAGTGGGTGCAGCATTATTTGTCGATGGGCGCCGGGAAAATCTTTCTAATCGACAACGGCAGCTCCGATGACACTGTCCGCAAAGCCAATGCTTGGGTCGCCAAAGGGGTGGTCGAGTTGGTGGAATACCCCGAACGCTATCGCCAACGTCAACATTATTGGGCCGCCTTCAACCAGTTGAACATCGCGCGCAAGTGCCAGTGGCTTGTCGTCGCGGATCTTGATGAATTTTGGTTCTGCCCCTCGGGCCAAACCCTTGCCGAACAGTTGAAGGGTTTTCGCGACATTGACGTGATCTATGGCAACTGGCGGATGTTCGGCAACAGCGGCCACGAAATGCATCCCGCCAGCGTGCGCCAAGGCTTCACCTTGCGGGAACCGCATCTATATTCTCATAGCTATCGCAAATATATTTGCCGCACTGCCATTGTGAAAACCCGCCGCAGTTTGGGCATTCATGTGGTGACGGGTGCGCGATCCGAGCGCACGGTGTCAGATAATGAGCGGTTTCATCTCAACCACTACCCGATCCAAAGTCTTGAGTATTTTCAAAAGGTCAAAATGACCCGTGGCGATGCCACCAAAAGCAGCAACGATTTGGTCCGGGATATGCAATATTTTCACCGCTATAATGCAGATTGCAGCCAGCAAGATCAACTCTTGGCAGATTTGGTGGCCAGCGGCAAAATAGACTAGGCCCCGCTTCAGCCGTTACTCTGCCGCCAGATGGGTTACAGCCGCGCGGGAAGCATAGTGCGGCACCAGTTTGCAGGGCATGAATGCATCCACTTTCACATCTGCGCCGTCAAAGGTGCAAAAGGTGTTCGATGCGATTTCGTTCCAACCGCCCTCCTCCGCCTCCAAGGGCTCCGAGACCACCGCCATGCCGCCGCGCGTCTCGGACCAGCGGTAATACAGCGACGGAGCTGCATCGTCCGTCGCATAGCGCACCGCATACAGCCGCTTGCCATCCGACAAAGCCGCAGTCATCCGCAGATGTGGCAGCGCGCCCTTCGCCTTGGCCACCGCGATAAACCGTGCCGAGGCCCGCTCTAAAGCGGCCCTCGGATCCGCGTCCATCCCTTCCGCCAAAGCCACCAAAAACAGCGCCTCGGAATCCGTCGCACCCTTGCGCGCCGCATAGAGATTGTCTGGAATCATCATATCGGCGTCACGGCGAAACTGCTCATAGCCGCCGACTTGCCCGTTGTGCATGAATGACCACACGCCATGTACAAACGGATGACAGTTGTTGCGGCTGGTCGCGGTGCCAGTCGAGGCCCGCACATGCGCCAAAAACAGCCCCGATTTCACCTGCGCCGTCAGACTGCGTAGGTTCGGATCACTCCACGCGGGCAGCACATCGCGGTACAGCCCCGGCTCGGGTCGATCACCATACCAAGCCACGCCAAACCCATCGGCATTGATGGTTGAGTGGCACTGCGTCGCGCCATGACTTTGATGGATCAACGAATGCCCCGGACGGCTGATGATCTCATCCAAAAAGATCGGTGCGCCCGCGTAAGCTGCCCAACGGCACATAATCCGCCCTCACATTCCCGGACCTGACTGGCCTCTTAAGGAAAACATACCACAAAATGCACCGACTGCAGCACATTTTTCCGTCAAATTTACGCGAGGCAAAACACTATTCGCCCAGCTCCTCCACCACCACCAGATCGCGATGCGAGGCACCCTTGGCATGAGACAGTGCGGCCTGATAGGCAGGCGAGTGATAGCACTCCACCGCCGCCTCAACGCTGGGAAAGCGAGCCACCACATTGCGCGCCCGGTCGTTGCCCTCAAGCTGAACATAACGCCCTGATCTGGCAAGGAAATTGCCACCGAAAGAGGCCAAAATCGGCCCCGCCAGCACGGCGTACTTGCCGTAAGCCTCGGCGTCGATCACCTCAACATGCGCAATCCAAAGTGCCGTCGCCATGTCACACCTCCAAAGCGGCATGCACCGCCGCAATCGCCGCATCGGCCAGCGCAATATCCGCGCCGCCGCCCTGCGCCATGTCCGGGCGACCACCGCCACCCTTACCACCCAAAGCCTCAACGGCCGCCTTTGCCAAAGTCACCGCAGAAATCCGGCCGGTCAGATCCGCCGTAACGCCCGCCGCCACCGCAGGTTTAGCCCCGGTATCGGCAATCAGCACAATTGCACCCGAGCCAATCTGCGCCTTCATCTCATCAATCAGCCCCGGCAAATCCTTGCCCGAAACCCCGGTAAGCACCTGAGCAATCAGCTTTACCCCGTTGATTTCCTTGATCTCTGGTCCACCAGATTTGCCACCCATCGCCAGCTCCCGCCGCAACTGCGCAACTTCATTGACCAAAGCCCGGCGTTCGTCCTGCAGGGCCTTCACCCGATCCAAAACATCGCCCGGATGGGTTTTCAAAGCCACCGCAACAGTCGCCAATCGTTTGTCTTGCTCAAGCAGATGGTCCAGCGCCGCTTGCCCCGTCAAAGCCTCAATCCGCCGCACCCCCGAGGACGAGGCTGAATCGCTCAGCAGCACAAACGCGCCGATATCCCCTGTCCGCCCGACATGGGTGCCGCCGCAAAGTTCCAGCGAATAGGTCCGCCCCTCGCTGCCCTTACCCGAACCGTCCAAGCTGCCCATCGAGACAACCCGAACCTCATCGCCGTATTTCTCACCAAACAACGCCTGCGCGCCCAGGGCCCGCGCGTCATCCGGCGTCATGATCCTTGTATCAACCACCGAGTTTTGTCGAATGAATTCATTGACCTCCGCCTCAACAGACGATTGCTCAACCTCCGACATCGCCGCCGAATGGCTGAAGTCAAATCGCAACCGATCCGCCGCATTCAAAGACCCACGCTGTGCGACATGATCGCCCAAAGCCCGCCGCAACGCCTCATGCAGCAAATGCGTCGCCGAGTGATTGGCCCGGATCGCCCCGCGCCGCCCATGCGACACCTCCAGCTTCGCTGGTTGGCCGCGCAAAATCGTGCCCTCCAGCACGGTGGCGATGTGCATGAACACTCCCGCCGATTTCCGCGTGTCGGTCACTTCCGCAAGGCCCGTCTGGGTGCGGATCAGCCCAGTATCGCCGACCTGCCCGCCACTTTCGGCATAAAACGGCGTCTGATTCACCACGATCTGCACCGAAGTCCCAACCTCAGCCGCCCCAATCAGCGCGCCGTCGCGCACCAACGCATCAATCTGGCCCTCCGCGGTTTCGGTATCATAGCCGAGGAATTCCGTCACGCCATGCGCTTCAGCAATCTCAAACCAGATCTTCGCATCCGCTGTGCCGCCCGCGCCCGACCAAGCCGCCCGCGCTTTGGTTTTCTGCTCCTGCATTGCGGCATCAAAACCAGCCACATCCACCGCACGCGCCTGTTCGCGCAGCACATCTTGTGTCAGATCCAGCGGGAAGCCATAGGTGTCGTAGAGCTTGAAGGCCACGCCGCCTGGTAAATCGCCACCTTCCGGCAGGCGGTCCAATTCGTCATTCAGCAGCCGCAAGCCCCGATCCAGTGTGGTTTTGAACCGGGTTTCCTCCAGCAACTGGGTTTCTTCGATCAGGCTTTGCGCCCGTGCCAGCTCGGGATAAGCCGCGCCCATCTGTTGCGCCAGCGCCGGCACCAGACGGTGCATCACCGGATCTTGCGCGCCCAACATATGTAAGTGCCGCATCGCCCGCCGCATGATCCGCCGCAACACATAGCCGCGCCCCTCATTGCTGGGCATCACGCCATCGGCAATCAGGAACGATGTCGAGCGCAAATGGTCGGCGATCACCCGATGGCTGGTTTTGCCCGGACCATCTGGGTCGGAATTGGTTGCATGCGCCGAAGCCTCGATCAGACTGCGCATCAAATCCGTGTCATAATTGTCGTGCTTGCCCTGCAACAGCGCCCCGATCCGCTCCAGCCCCATGCCGGTGTCGATCGACTGCATATCTAAGGGGCGCATCGTGCCATCGGCGAACTGTTCGTTCTGCATGAACACATTGTTCCAGATCTCAATGAAGCGGTCGCCATCTTCTTCGGCCGAGCCCGGAGGGCCGCCCCAGATATGATCGCCATGGTCATAGAAAATCTCGGTGCAGGGTCCGCACGGCCCGGTCGGCCCCATCCGCCAGAAATTGTCATCGGTCGGAATGCGGATGATCTTGTCATCAGAAAGGCCTGCGACCTTTTTCCAGATCGACGCCGCCTCATCATCGGTATGATACACCGTGACCAGCAGCTTGTCTTTGTTCAGCCCAAAGTCTTTCGTCAGCAATTCCCATGCAAAAGCAATGGCTTGATCTTTGAAATAATCGCCAAAGCTGAAATTTCCCAGCATCTCAAAGAACGTATGGTGCCGCGCGGTGTAACCAACGTTGTCGAGGTCATTATGCTTGCCGCCCGCGCGCACGCATTTCTGCGCCGTGGTCGCACGTTTGTAATCCCGCGTCTCAACCCCGGTGAAGCAATTCTTGAACTGCACCATACCGGAATTGGCGAACATCAGCGTCGGATCGTTGCGCGGCACCAAGGGCGAGCTGTCCACCCGTTTGTGGCCGTTGCGCACGAAGAAATCGAGATAGGTTGAGCGGATGTCATTCAACGAAGCCATAGGCTTGGGCCTCCAAAAAGCGAGAAAAGCTGGTCCCGCCCCGTTTATCCGCCCCTGCGCGGGCTGTCCACTAGGGATGCAAAAAGGCCGGAAACTTGCTGTTTCCGGCCACATTTTCAACTGCTTGGTCAAAGATCAGTCGTCGAGAACCGGGCCCGCATCTGGGCTGACCGAGAAATCCAAGCCATTGGCGGCGCGGATCCTGTCTTCAATGTCCAGCGCCATCGCCGGGTTTTGTTTCAGGAACGCCTTGGCATTTTCCCGCCCCTGCCCGATCCGCTCATCTTTATAGGAATACCAGCTACCGGATTTCTCAACCACACCAGCTTTCACGCCGATATCGACCAGCTCACCAACTTTGGAAATCCCCTCGCCATACATGATGTCGAATTCAACTTCCTTGAACGGTGGGGATACTTTGTTCTTCACCACTTTCACCCGAGTCGCGTTGCCGACAACCTCGTCGCGGTCCTTGATCGCGCCGGTGCGGCGGATATCCAGACGCACAGAAGCGTAGAACTTCAGCGCATTGCCGCCGGTGGTGGTTTCGGGTGAGCCGAACATCACGCCGATTTTCATCCGAATCTGGTTGATGAAAATCACCATGCAGTTCGATTTGCCGATGCTGCCAGTCAGCTTGCGCATCGCCTGAGACATCAGACGCGCTTGGCTGCCCATCTGCATATCGCCCATATCGCCTTCAATCTCGGATTTCGGCACCAGTGCCGCCACCGAATCGACCACGATCAGACTGACAGCGCCAGAACGCACCAGCGTATCGACAATCTCCAGTGCCTGCTCACCCGTATCGGGTTGGCTGATCAACAGCTCATCGAGATTGACGCCGAGTTTCTTGGCATATTGCGGGTCCAGCGCGTGCTCGGCATCGACAAAAGCGCAAACCCCGCCCTTTTTCTGCGATTCCGCCACCACATGCAGCGAGAGCGTGGTTTTGCCCGAGCTTTCCGGGCCGTAAATCTCAATAATCCGGCCCTGCGGCAAACCACCAATGCCCAAAGCGATGTCCAGCCCCAGCGATCCGGTCGAGGTCGCCTCGATCTCCATCACCGGATTGTTCTGGCCGAGCTTCATGATCGAGCCCTTGCCGAACTGCCGTTCAATCTGTGCCAGAGCGCTTTCCAGCGCCTTTGCCTTGTCCATATCGCGCTTCCCGTTCAACTCGATCAGATTTGCCGCTGCCATTGCTTTGCCCTTATCCCATGGTTGTCTTCAGGCGGCAATCGCCCAAGATGTTCTGTGTTTGTTTACCCTGTATGGGGGTAAAGCGGGAACATTTCAATCGAATTGTCGCTAGCCCAGCTTTTCGCAACATGATTAAGGATTGGTTACCAGCGAACGGAGGCAGAACATTTTTTTGAGCCCGCAATAATCCCGGCAAAAGAATCGCCCCGGCTCAATGCAACTGCCCCTGTACCGTCGCGGTCAGATCGCTGAGCGAAAACGGCTTTGGCAGGAAGGTCGAATTCGGAATCCGCGCCTGGCCCTCCGACAAAGCCTCTTCAGCATAGCCCGAGACGAAAATCACCTTCACATTCGGCCGGGCTTTCAATGCCTCGCGCACCCAACTCGGGCCATCCATACCCGGCATCACCACATCGGTGACGAAAATATCAACCTCCAAGGCAGGGTCTTCCAATTGTTTCAGCGCATCCTCGGCATTTTCGGCCTCTAGCACCGTATAGCCGCGCATCCGCAGTGCCCGGCTGGCAAAGGCGCGCACCGGGGCTTCATCCTCGACCAGCAGCACCACGCCCTCGCCCTGCCGCAGCACGACTTTTTTCGGCAGCGTGGCCAGAACCTCACCCGGTGCAGCACCTGCGAAGATCGGGAAATACAGCTGAAACACCGAGCCTTCGCCTTCGGTCGAATCGACGAAAATAAAGCCGCCCGATTGTTTGACGATGCCGTAAGCCGTCGACAGACCCAGACCCGTGCCCTCGCCCACCCGCTTGGTGGTGAAAAACGGCTCAAAAATCTTCTGCAACCGTTCAGGCGGCATCCCCACCCCAGAATCGCTGACCCGGATCAAGGCATATTCCCCCGCAGGCACAATCGCCCGATCGCGCCGCATCTCGTCGCGCAGGGTCAGCGCCTCGGTCTCAATCCGAATGGTGCCACCCTCGGGCATCGCATCGCGGGCATTGACCACCAGGTTCATGATCACCTGTTCCAACTGCCGCTTATCGGCCCGGATCGCCCCCAAATCCGGCGCATGTGCCAGCCGCAAGCGCACCCGTTCGCCGACCAGACGGTTGAGCAGATGCGCCAAATCCGACAGCACATCCTGCAGCTCAATCCGCTCAGGTTTCAGGGTTTGTTTGCGCGAAAACGCCAGCAACTGCCCGACCAAAGCCGCCGCACGATTGGCATTCTGATGGATCTGGATCAGGTCGGCATAGGCGGGATCGGTGCTGTTATGGCGCAACAACAGCAGATCGCAATGCCCAGAAATAGCGGTCAGCAAATTGTTGAAATCATGCGCAACCCCACCTGCAAGCTGGCCAATCGCCTGCATTTTCTGGCTTTGCACGAACTGCGCCTCGAGGGTTTTCAACTCCGTCGCGTCCTGCAATACCGCCAGCACGCCGGGGCGCCCCAAATCGACGATGCGGCGCAGGGTCACCTGCAAGAACACCTCCCCCCCCAGACGCCGCGCGCACAACACCTCGGCCCCGCCGGGGATCCGCTCATTCACCACATCTGACAGCCAATCCGAGACCGGGCGGCCCAGCCCTTCGAACAGATCGTGCAGCATCTCGGGCGCATCATCCAGATGCAGCAGGTCGCGCGCCGCTTTGTTGGCCTGCCGCAACGCGCCATTCACCTCAAATTTCAGCAGCGCCACCGGCACATGCTCAAAATCCGCCGACATGCTGGCGTCATTCGGATGCCGCGCCACCGGCAACAAGTATATCTCGCGCCGCTCGCCCAAGCCCTCAACCTCAGCCAGAATCGCCCGCACCGGGCCGGTGGCAGCCGAAACCTCAACCTCTTCCCCCGAATGTAAGGTGGCCGCGGTGAACACCCGGTCCAGCCGTTTCGGCCGCCCACCCAAAAGCCTGCGCATCGCGTCATTGGTAAACAGCACCACGCCCGCCTTGTTGGCCGTCAACATGGGCAGGCTCAGGGTTTCTGCGCCACGCGCCGCCGTCGCGCGATCCTGAAATTCTTCCAGCCGCCACAAATAGCGCGCCTCGGTCAGCCGATGCACCGACAGCCGCAGATGACCGCGCCGTGTCGCCACATCTTCGCGCGCCGAGCCAGAGTGACTGGCGCGGGTTTGCAGCCGATACAGCACCGCCGAGGGGGCGGCAAAATGGTCTTTCAGCACCGAAATCAAGCTGCCGCCCGTCACAGCCCCAAATCGCGCGCCGGTGGCCGCGTTTTGGTAGCCGATTTGACCATGGGCATCGCTGGTAAAACAGGGGGTTGCATCCAAGCCCACCAGCGCAATCAACCGCGCCTCAAGCTGGCTTTGCGCCCGTTCCGCCCACCAGCCAGAGCTTTGTTGCAACATCGCCAGTGCGGCAAAGGTCAGGCCCGCCGCCAGAAACATCAGCTGCATCACCAGTTGCGCCGACAACAGAATGCCCACCGCACAGCCACTGGCCGCAGCGATCAGCACCCAGAGGCCAAAATGCTGCTGTCTTGGGGCAAACACCTTGGCCAAGCTTATCGTTGAACTGGCCACTCTGCCCTCCGATCCGGAATTCGTTTCGCCCCATTTGGCGGGTAAAGTGTTAAGAGGGGCTTAACCGCCTCACATATAAAGCGAAAATCCCGCTTAAGTTGTGTACAAATTCAAGCTGCACGCGTCAACAGCGCCACGAAAAACCCGTCCGCGCCCTGCAGCGGAGAAAAACGCCGCTGCAAGGGGTTACTCCAACCGGGATGGCGGGCGAGGAACGCCGCAATTTGATCCTCATTTTCGGCCTTCAGCATCGAACAGGTCGCATAGGCCAGCGTTCCTTTGGAGGCCAAAAGCCCGGCCACATCGTCTAAAATCTGCGCTTGGATCTGGCACAGCGCTGCCAGCCGCGCCTCGGTCAGCGCCCATTTGCCCTGCGGATCACGCCGCCAACTGCCCGAGCCCGAGCAGGGTACATCCGTCAGGATCACATCGTAATCCGTTCCAATCGCTTGGGTTTCCGCCACCGTGATCTTAACCCCAGCCCGCGCCGCCCGCGCTGGAATATCCCGCATCCGGCGCGGATCGACATCATGCGCCACCAGCTTGACCTGCGCCTGCGCCGCCATCGCCAAAGCCTTGCCGCCGCCACCGCTGCAATAATCCAGCACGCGCTGACCACCCGCCAAGGGCAAGGCTTCAATCACCGCTTGGCTGGCGGCATCCTGCAATTCCACCAAGCCGGAGAGATAGGCCTGAGAATTCTGTATTTTTCGTGCGTTCTCTGTAACTTCTAAGGCAGTCTTCGCAAGTTGGTTTAACGCGCACACAATACCTTCCGCCGCCAAAGCCGCTATGGCAACCGCAACCGTGCCCTTCGCCAAATTCACCCGCAAAAACACTGGAGCCCGCCGCCGCAGCGCCTGCATCACGGCGGCAAAATCATCGCCCAATGCCGATTGCAGCGGCCCCGCCAGCCACTCTGGGCAATCCAAGGCCACATTGCCCGCGGGCGTAAAGCCTGCATCGGCATCGCTTAAAGCTCCGGGCGCATGGCCCTCCCCGGTAAACCACTCCGCCGGGTCCAAGCCGCGATCCCGCAGCCCGCCGAGAACCAGCCCGCGCCCCGTTAAAGCCCCGCCCAACGCCGCATAAGACCGCTTGCAACGCAACGCATCAAACACCAGATCGCGCACAGCCGCCCGGTCGCCGGAGCCTGCAAAGCGACTGCCACGGCCCCAGTTGGTCAAGGCCTGCTCGGCTGGCGCCCCCGCCAAAATCCGGTCCAGCACGTCAATCGCGGCAGAAAGCCTAGCTTGCGGTGTCATATGCTGCCCCTTTTGCCCCGACCCGCTATTCCCTACAGCGCGCGCGGAAATCCCGCAACCAAGCCCCGGCGCTCTGGCAATTTTCCCCCTCACGCCCCATCTTCAGCCAGAGCTAAGAGGTGACATGACAGCCCCCATCCCACTTTCCCAACAACTGCTGCGCCTTGTCGAAACGGGCGACAGCGAGCGTGTCAGCCTCGGCGATTTGGTGAACGGCATCAAAACCCACGCCCGCGCCACCCTGCTGATCTTGTTCGCGCTGCCGAACCTGTTGCCCGGCCTGCCCGGCACTTCGGCAGTGACCGGCCTGCCCTTGGTTTACCTCACCTTGCAAATGATGCTCGGTCGCCCGGCTTGGCTGCCCGGTTTCATCGCCAACCGCTCGCTGTTGCGCGCCAACCTCTTGGCGCTGCTGACCCGCGCAGCACCCTATCTCGCCCGCGTCGAGCGCATCCTGCACCCGCGCCTGCCCGCCTTAAGCAGCGAGAACGCCCAGCGGATCATCGGCGCCATCGGCATGCTCCTGAGCCTGCTGGTGATGTTGCCGATCCCCTTGGGCAACTTCCTGCCCGCCTTGGCGATCCTGATCGCCGCCCTGGGACTACTGGGCAATGACGGCGCTTTCATCATTGCCGCCGCCGTCATCGCGGTAAGCGCCGTGATCGTCTTGGTCGGCGTCTATTGGGCAGTGATCACCGCCGTGATCTATATGGCGTTCCGCACCAGAGCCTGAATGCAAAATGGCCCCACGCGGGGGCCATTCCATCCGATCTGATCGCCTCACCCGACCCGATAATTCGGGCTTTCGCGGGTGATCTGCACATCATGCACATGGCTTTCCTTCAGCCCCGCCCCAGTGATCCGTACAAACGTACAGTTCGCCCGCATCTCGGCCACCGTCGCACAGCCGGTATAGCCCATCGCCGCGCGCAAGCCCCCGACCATCTGATGAATGACCTGCGCCGCCGTGCCCTTATACGGCACCTGACCCTCGATGCCTTCCGGCACCAACTTGTCGCTCGCCGCATCCTTCTGGAAATACCGATCCGCCGAACCGCGCGCCATCGCCCCCAAAGACCCCATGCCACGGTAAGATTTATACGACCGCCCGTTGAACAAGATCAGCTCACCCGGAGACTCGTCCGTCCCCGCAATCGCCGAGCCAACCATCGCGCAAGACGCCCCCGCTGCAATCGCCTTGGCGAAATCGCCCGAGAACTTAATCCCACCATCGGCGATAATCGGCACATTCCCAGCAGCCCCCGCCGCATCCATGATCGCCGTCAACTGCGGCACACCGACGCCCGCAACAATCCGCGTCGTACAGATGCTTCCGGGACCAATCCCGACCTTCACCGCATCGGCGCCAGCCCCGATCAGCGCCCGCGTAGCCTCCGCAGTCGCCACGTTCCCGGCCACCACCTGCACCTTGTTCGAGGCCTTCTTGATCCGCTCGACCGCAATCGCGACGCCTGCCGAGTGGCCATGCGCGGTATCAATCACCACCATATCGACGCCCGCTTCAATCAAAGCCATCGAGCGTTCAAACCCGGCATCCCCAACGGTCGAGGCCGCAGCCACCCGCAGCCGCCCCAACTCGTCCTTGCAGGCCTGAGGGTTCAGAACGCTTTTCTCGGTGTCCTTCAGCGTCAACAACCCGGTCAATTTGCCCGCGCCGTCGGTCACCAGCAGCTTCTCAATCCGCCGCGCCTTCATCAGCGAAATCGCCTCATCGCGGTCAATCGGTTCGCGCAGCAGCGCCAGATTTTCAAACGACATCATCGCATGCACCGGGGTCTTGTCATCCGACGCAAACCGCATATCGCGGTTGGTCACGATGCCCAGCACCCGGCCTTCCTTATCCACCACCGGAAAGCCAGTGATCTGATAGCGCTCCATCAGCAGCTTGGCATCGCCCAAAGTCTGATCCGGCGTCAGCGTGATCGGTTGATACACCACACCGCTTTCAAACCGCTTAACGCGAGATACTTCCCTAGCCTGCGCCTCAATATCCAGATTGCGGTGAATAACCCCAATGCCGCCCGCCTGCGCCATCGCAATCGCCATCCGGCCTTCGGTCACCGTGTCCATCGCGGACGACAGCAGCGGAATGTTCATCCGAATGCTTTGGGTGACAAAGGTGGACGTATCCGCCTCCGATGGCAGTACCGAGCTTGCCTGCGGCACCAGCAAAACGTCATCAAATGTGAGCGCCTCGCGAATCTCCATGTTCACCTCCAACGGGGTCTAAGGGGAGTGTTCGTTTGACGCCTCCCACTTTCACGGGTGACGCGGAATGGCAAGGCCGAAACGGCGCTTGCACACAAAATCCCAACATGCAGACTGCGCCAAAACCCCGGAGCCTTCATGCGCGTCGCCATCATCGAAAACACCGCCGTCACCCATCACGGCCAAGTCGGCGTCGCGCTGCACGAGGCCGCCGCCACCATCGACCTGTATAAGCCTTGGCTGGACGGCAAACTGCCCGCGCCCTCGAGCTTCGACGCGCTGATTTCCTTTGGGGGCGAGCAGACCGCTTTATCCGATCACAGCCACCCCTACCTGCCCGAACTCGCCGCTTTGCTCTATGATACCGCGCTGTCGGGCAAAGCCACCCTCGGCATCTGTCTGGGCGCGCAGGCGATGGCGCGTGGGGCTGGGGCTGAAAACATCATCGGCAGCAATCCCGAATTCGGCTGGTGCCAGATCGAACTCACCGATCAAGGCCGCTCCGATCCGGTCTTGGGGCTGTTACCGCAGCAATTTCCGATCTTTGAATGGCACTCCGACCATTTCACCCTACCGCCCGAGGCGGTGCATCTGGCGACCAATCCAAGCGCCCAAGTGCAAAGCTACCGCATCGGTCGCGCAGGCTACGCCACCCAGTTCCACTTCGAGGCCAGCCGCGCCGTCGTCGCCGATTGGATGCGCCGCTTTCCCGACGTGATTGAGCAGCAAAGCCCCGGCTTCACCGCCACCCTCGTCACCGCAGCCGAGCGCCACGGCCTTGCCGCCGACGCCCACGGCCTTGCCATTGCGCGGGCATGGGTGGCGCTGATTTAGCCTTGAACCGAAGGAAAACGCTCCAGTGGAGCGCTTTCCGGTTCGTTGCTCAAAAGGCTGAAGGCCGTTGAGCAAGGGGCGTTGTGCAGCAAACTGTCGCTATGGAGATCGGGGCGCGCCTGACTGGACTGGCGCGAACTCGCGCCTGCCAAGAAGCAGGCAGGCGCTGCCCCCAACCTCACGCCTCCGCCGCGTTGGTCTTGGCCGCCAATTTTCCCGTCAGCCACATCGCAAGCACCTTCCAGGCAATGCCTACAACTACCACCGCGGCAGCCGCCAGCAGCCCCAGCCCGATCTGCTCAACCTGACCGCCCAACCCGATCAGCGCCGCCGCAAAGCTGACCAACGGAAAGGTAAAGCTGCCCCACAAAGCCGAAAACCCCGCCGCCGTCACCCAGCGCAACCCCAGCAGCAGGGCCAAAAAGATCACAGCACCAAAACCTGCAAAACTCTGCGCCAGCACATCCTGCCCCAAGCCGGTCGCCACCAGCGCAAACAAAGCCGCAGGTGCCAGATGGATCGCCAGCAAAGGCCGCAACGGCGCAGGTGATATCCGCCCGATCAGTTGCGCCAGCGAAGCCCCCCAGATCAGCCCCGCAATCGGCATCGCGCCCCACAACAAAGCTTGCGCCAACTCCATCCGCCCCAAAGCCAGCGCCGGAATCGCCGCGACAATCCCGCCAACAAAACTCAGATGCCACACCGGAGTAACAACCCGCTGTTCTTTCGGCGCCTGCAAAAGTCCCCAGATCACCAGCCCCGCCAACACGCCATGCACCAAAAGCGCACCCACCATCAGCCCATAGGCAATACCCGGCACATAGGGCACCAGCACCGAAGCCGCCAGCATCGCGCTCATGCTGCACGCAGCCATCCCCGCCCGCCCCGGCAATACCCGCAAATCCTCCAGCAACACCGCAGGCCGCCGCGCGATCTTGGACAACAGGGCGACAGTGGCAAAGCCCCAAAACGCCAGCACCGCCCCCAAGGCCGCCTCAACCAGCCCCCCCGGCAGCCCCAAAACCACTGCCGCCTTGCGCAAAGCCAGCCCAAGGCCGAGCAGGCCCAACACCACAGAAAACACCGCAGGCGGCGTCTTGGCGAACAACTTCGGTTTCCGAGGCGGAAACTCCGGCGGCGGATAGGCCTTCGGGCGGCGCTGCACGGTCGGACTTCGGGTCATGGCAATCTCCTTGCCCCCTTGTCCCACCGCCAACCCCGCCCGACAAGCCTGATGCTTAGGACCAATCAGCGCACCAAAGCTTAATAGATCCTGAACGCCGCCGACTAACCCTTTGATTTCCCTAAGCCCCGAAATGGTCCCGAGTCGGGACCATTCCAAACCCTCACTTCAAAAACGGAAACCAATCCTCCCGCAACACCTGCCCCGCCACCATCTCATGCCCCGGATAGGGCGGCGAGGTCCGCCCCGGCCGCTCCACATACCGCGCATCATCACCCAAAACCCGCAGCGAAAACGCCCGCCGCCTAGTGCCCGCCTCATTGCCCCGCGCGCCGTGCAGCGTGCGATAATTGAACGCCACCGCGTCACCCGGCTCCATCTGCCACTCCCGCACCGGCATCCCCTCCGCATCCGGGTCCGGCACGGCCATGTACAATTCCGGGTTCGGATAAAACGAGGTCTCCGACAGCCACCGCGTCGGCAGCACCTCTTTCGGCCACAGGTGCGACCCCGCCACGCAGCGCAACGACGCCTGTGTCACCGGATCCAGCGGCGACCAGAACGACACATTCTGCTGCCCCTCGACAAAGTAATACGGCCCGTCCGTATGCCAAGGCGTCGCCCGCGACGTCCCCGGCTCCTTCACCAACACATGATCATGAAACATCTGCACCCGCTCCGATCCCATCAGCTTGGCCGCCACATCCGCGACCTCAGACTGCTTGATCACCCGCTCAAATTCCGGGATGCGCTGCCAGTTGCAATAATCGTCAAAGAACCGCCCAGAATCCCCCGGCCGCAGATTCTCTGCCGCAAACGGCCCCGGCTCCGCCATATTGCGCGCCACTCCGGCCTGCAACTCCTCGACCCAATCGGCCCAAAGCCCCTTGATCAGCACCACGCCATCGCGCTGATACGCCTCAATCATCTCATCGGTCACGTCTACCATGCTGGCCTCCTGATTTCGCTTGGCTTGCAACATGGCGCGGTTTAATCATAGCCGCAAATAATACCTTTCAATGCAGGTCATAACCCAGTGCTATCCCTTACCCTCCGCCAGTTGGAATATGCCACCGCCGTTGCCCGCCACGGCGGCATGACGGCGGCCGCCGAGGCGCTGCATGTCAGCCAGCCCGCGCTGTCGGTCGCCCTCGCCCAACTCGAATCCCTGCTGCAACGCCCGCTGTTCCTGCGCCGTGCCGGAGGTCGCCTCACCCCCACTGCCTTCGGGCGCGGCTGGCTGGAACTGGCCGAGGCGCAACTGACTGCGCTGACCCGCCTCACCGATCCCAACGCCGCAGCCGAGGATATCCGGCTTGCGGTGTTCGAAGACCTTGCGCCGAGTTGTTTGGCACCAATCCTCACTTATGCGGAAAAGCTCGCGCCACACCTGAAGATCACTACGCAAGTCATGGATTTTGCAACGCTTTCCGATGCACTTCACAAAGGAAAAGTCGATCTCGCTTTGACTTGGGATCTTGGCCTACAATCCGACATGGCCCGCCAAAGCCTTGCCCGAATCGCCCCACATGCCATCCTGCCGCCTGATCACCCGCTCGCCAAAAACACCAGCTTGACCCTCTCCCAACTCGCCCTCGAGCCGCTGATCCTGACCGATCAAGGCCTGTCGCTTGGCCATATGCGCGGGCTGTTTGCGCAAGCGGGCCTTACCCCGCAAATCCGCCACCGCACCGCCTCGATGGATCTGATGCGCAGCTATGCCGCCAATGGTCTGGGGCTAGGGCTGTCTTATACCAACCCCGCCGCCCGCCTCAGCCCCGATGGCAAACCGCTAGTCACCCGCCCGATCCGCGATGCGGGGACCGAGCCGCTGATCTTGACCCATCTGGCGCAGAACCCACCCTCTGCCGCAGCGCAGCAACTGAGCGCATTGATCCCACACGCGCTGCCAGCGGCGTTACAGGGTGAATCTTCCGTGCATTTGATACCGCTTTGAAGCTTTTACACTTCCCGCAACCCACTGAAAAATAATAACACCCTTAAAAACTCGTAACGATTGTGCAAATCAAGCCTCAAACACTTTGACCACCCCGGCCCGCGCGGTTAGTGTCCCTGCGCAACCTGACCCCATGGGCACCCGAACCTCGATGAACCTCAAAGAACTGGCGCAAAAGCTGAATCTCTCGCCCACCACCGTCAGCCGCGCGCTGAACGGCTACCCCGAGGTCAATGATGTGACGCGCGAGCGTATCGTTGCCGCCGCCAAGCGCTACAATTACCGTCCCAACACCCGCGCCATCAGGCTTGCGACAGGCCGTGCCATGGCGGTGGGCCATGTGTTTCCGGTTGCCACCAAATCCGAAATCATGAACCCGATCTTCGCCGATTTCATCGCCGGCGCAGGCGAGATTTACGCAGCGAACGGCTATGATATGCTGCTGTCCGTCGTCGCCGATGATGCCGAAGCCGCCGCCTACCGTGACCTGAAATCCCGCGGTGCCGTCGATGGCGTCATCGTCCATGCCGTGCGCACCTATGATCCGCGCATCGCCAGCCTGCAAGATTTGGGGCTGCCCTTCGTCACCCATGGCCGCGCCACCGGGATTGAGACCGACTATTCTTGGGTCGATGTCAACAACCGCCGCGCCTTCCTGCGCGCCACCGAATTTCTGCTCGATCTCGGCCACAACCGCATCGCTTTGGTCAACGGCAAAGTGGATATGGATTTCGCCATCCGCCGCCGCACCGGCTATGTTGACGGCTTGGCTGGACGCGAAATTGCGCCAGATGCAGCCCTTATGGCAAGCGATGAGATGACCGAGCTTTCCGGCTACCGCGCCGCTAAGCGTATGCTGGCGCTGGATAATCCACCAACCGCCTTCGTGGCCGCCTCGATGCTGTCGGGCATGGGCGTGCGCCGCGCGATCGAAGGTCAGGGCCTGAAACTGGGGCGGGATGTCTCGGTGATCATCTTTGACGACGAGCTCAGCTATCTGCGCAATGGCGACGATGTGCCGATTTTCACCGCCACCCGCTCATCGGTGCGCGATGCCGGGAGGATCGCCGCCGAGATGCTGCTGGCGCTGATCGCCGACCCCTCCCAAGGCCCGCTGCATCGTTTGCTAGAGGCTGATTTGATCATTGGCCAGTCCACCGGCCCTGCCCCACGTAAATCCATCTAAATCAAAAGCCTGCGGGCTAAAGTTAAGACAATGAGGTCACTGATGTCTACCCCTCTCGCCCTCGTTGCCGATATCGGTGGCACCAACACCCGCGTCGCTTTGGCCGATGGCAAAGTCGTGCGCCAAGCCAGCATCCGCCGCTATGCCAATGCCGAATTCACCAGTTTGGAGCCGGTTTTGACCCGCTATATGGCCGAAGAAGGTCTGAAATCGGTGGATGGTGCCTGCGTCGCCGCCGCAGGCCCGGTACGCGATGGCGTGGCGGTGATGACCAACCTGTCTTGGGTGATCGACGCCGCCCTGTTGATCCGCGCCACGGGGGCGGGCCAAACCGCCATCCTCAACGATCTGCAAGCCCAAGGCCACGCCTTGGGACACATAGCACCGGAATTCCTGCGCCCACTGATCCCCGGCACCCAAGTGGCAGGCGCCGCGATGCTGGTTGTCGGCGTCGGCACCGGGATGAACGCCGCCCCGGTGCATGACACCGCTTGGGGCCGTCTGGTCGCCCCCTCGGAATGTGGCCATATCGCGATGCCAGTGCAGACCGAACAAGACTTCCGCCTGTCGCGCTTTGTCGCCCATACCGGGGCCAATGCTCACGGTTATGCCGGGGTTGAAGACGTCCTCGCGGGGCGTGGTCTGGAGCGTGTCCACGCCTTCATCTGTTCTGAGGCCGGCCAGCCGCAAGATCTGAAGGCTGCCACGATCATGGACGCCCTAGCTGCGGGAGAGCCTTTGGCGCGCGAAACCGCCAAGCTTTACATGCACTTGCTGGGCCAAGAGCTCGGCAATCTCGCGCTGATCCACCTGCCGTTCGGTGGCATCTACCTGATCGGCGGCGTCGCCCGTGCGATGGTGCCCTATATGGACGAGATGAATCTGGCGCAGGCCTTCCGCACCAAGGGTCGATTCGCCGAATTCATGCAAAGCTTCGCCGTTTTCGCGGTCGAGGATGATTTCGCCGCCCTCACTGGCTGCGCCGCCTTCCTCGCCAGCGGTGGCCGCGACTAAGCCCTCAACTGATCGGTGATGAAACTCAACGCCACCTGCAAGCCATCCGGCGCAATCCCGTGCCCGGTGCCCTGCATCACATGGCCATAGGTGGCAAACCCAGCCGCGACCAGTGCATTGCCCGCCGCCTGCATTTCTTCAATCGGCACCACCGGATCTTGATCGCCATGCACCAGCAAAACTTCAGGTTTGACCTTAGCTTCTGCCTGCAACACTTCAGGAAACATCAACTTCCCTGAAATCGCCACAACCCCGGCAATCGCCACCTCCCGCCGAGGCGCCACATGCAAACTCATCATCGCGCCCTGTGAAAACCCGACCAGCACCAGCGCCTCTGGCCCCAGTCCCTCCTCGGCCAGCCGCGCATCGAGAAACCCGTTCAGATCCTCCGCCGCTTGCGCCAAGCCCAGCCGCGCATCCGCCTCCGAAGACCCATCAAACCGCGGAATCCCAAACCATTGCCGCCCAAACGGATTGCCCGCGCAAGCCTCGGGCGCATCCGGCGCATAGAACACCGTGTCGGGCAAATGCGGTGCCAACGCATCCGAAAGCCCCAGCAAATCCGCGCCATCGGCGCCATAGCCATGCACAAACACCACCATAGAGCGCGCAGCCCCCGACACAGCCGCCACCCGCCCGAATTTCAACGCTCTCATCGAATACCTTCCCGCGATTTTGCCACATGATAATAAGCCCATAGCACCCGCGCCGCAACCGCGCGCCACGGGCTCCAAGCCTCTGCCATCCCCCGCAACGCCTTTTCCGTGGGCCGCTCGGGTAGCCCGAACAGCAACCGCGCGCCTTCCTGCAAGGCCAAATCCCCCGGCGCGAACACATCCGCCCGCCCCAGCGCAAACATCGCATAAATCTCGGCAGTCCAACGGCCGATCCCCGGCACCGCCACCAATTCCGCGATTACCACCTCATCAACTTTGCTGCGCAAGCCAATGAAATCAATGCCAGAACCCGCCAACGCCTTGGCATAGCGCGCCTTTTGTCGCGACAACCCCACAGAACGCAAATCCTCGTCCGACGCAGCCAGCACCCCGTCCAAGCTGACTACTCCCGCCGCTTCCATCCGCGCCCAGATCGCATTGGCGGACGCCACAGACACCTGCTGCCCGACAATCGCATCCAACAACGCCGTGAAACCATCGGCATGACGCCGCAACGGCAAATCACCCACCACGCCCAAAGCCTCGGCGAACCGCGCATCTGATGCGCTCAGCCAAGCCGCCCCCTCCGCCACGCAATCCAAACTCTGAATTATCCGCCCGACCATCACCCCTCCAGCCCCACCAAACGATAAGGCCAGAGCGAATCTCCCTTGCCCCCGCCAAAACCCATGCCTACCGATGGCACATGATGACAGATCAAGACAGCCTCGCCCGCCGCAACGTTTATGTGCTCGTAGCCTCCCAAGCCGTGCTCGGCGCGCAACTGCCGATGATGTTCATCATCGCGGGGCTGGCCGGGCAAAGCCTCGCCCCCAATCCGTGCTGGGCGACTTTGCCGATCTCAGCCATGGTGATCGGCTCGATGCTGACCGCCACGCCGATTTCCGCTTTCATGGCGCGCTATGGCCGCCGCGCAGGCTTTATCGTCGGCACTTTGGGCGGCACCTTGGGTGCTGCCATCAGTGCAGCCGGGCTGCTCTACAGCTCCTTCGCTTTATTCATTCTGGGCGGGTTATTCTCCGGTATCTATATGTCCGCCCAAGGCTTTTACCGCTTTGCCGCCGCCGATACCGCATCAGACGCCTTCCGCCCCAAGGCAATTTCTTGGGTGATGGCAGGCGGTCTCTTGTCCGCCATCGTCGGGCCAGAACTGGTGAAACTGACCAATGATGCCATGGTGGTGCCGTTTCTGGGCACCTACCTCACCGTCATTGCTTTGAATTTCTGCGGTGTTTTCCTGTTCGCTTTTCTCAAAATCCCAAAACCTGCTGCAGCTAGCCATGGCTCTGACCAAGGCCGAAGCCGCACGCAACTGATCCGCACCCCCGCGATTGCCGTCGCGGTGATTGTCGCCACTGTGTCCTATGCCTTGATGAATCTGGTGATGACCTCATCGCCTTTGGCCGTGGTTGGCTGCGGCTATCTGAAATCCGATGCCGCCAATGTGGTGATGGGCCATGTTCTGGCGATGTATGCGCCGTCCTTCGTCACCGGCCATATCATCGCCCGCTTCGGCACCCAGCGCGTAATGGCCACCGGCCTCATGATCCTCGCCGCTGCCGGAGCGGTCGCGATGGCCGGGGTCGATCTGTTCAACTTTTTCGCCGCCCTAATGCTGCTGGGTTTCGGCTGGAACTTCGCCTTCATCGGCGCCACCACCATGCTGACCACCTTGATCACCCCGGCCGAGCGCGGCCGGATGCAGGGCATGAACGATCTGATCGTGTTCGGCGGTGTCACCATGGCCAGCTTTTCCTCGGGCGGGTTGATGAACTGCTCGGGCAGCTCGGTGCAGGCCGGTTGGCAAGCCGTGAACATGGCGATGTTGCCGTTTCTGGTGCTGGCAGGCGGTGCGCTGATCTGGCTGGCGCTGCGGCCAAAAGAGACGCGTTAGGCGATGATCCGCCCTGCGACCCCCTCCGATCTGCCGCAGCTTTGCAAGATGGTTCACGCCCTTGCCGAATATCACGGCGAGACCGCGACGGCGACGGTCGCCCACCTGCAACGCGACCTATTTGGCGCGGCGCCCTGGCTGCACGCCTTGGTGTTTCAGGCAGGCCGCCGCCTGCTCGGATATGCCGCCCTGACCCAGCTTGCGCGGGTGCAGTACGGCCAGCGCGGCATGGATCTGCATCATCTGTACGTTTGTACCGATGCGCGCGGCGATGGTATCGGCAAGGCGCTGCTGGCCGCCAGCCTAGACTATGCCCGCAGCAAAACCGCAAGTTATGTGACGGTGTCGACCTTGCCGGGCAATGACATCGCTAAGGCGTTTTATCTGGCACAGGGCTTCGAACCGGCCCCGGTTTCTGGCCTGCGCTACGCGTTCAACCTTGCGGACAAGTCTTAACAAATCGTAATCAAGGCTATGCTAAGCCATTGATTCATTGTGAATGCAACTCTGTCCACGCGTGGACACTCACCAGCGCCCCGAAAAACTCTGCCACAACAGGCGCCCACGTCGCCCAAACTCCGACAGCCCCATCCGACCCTCCGCGACCACCATCGGATCGGCGAGAACCTGCTTCAAAAGCGCCTCCGCCTGCCACCCCGCAAGCAAAGCCGGGGCAGCTCTGCC
This sequence comes from Cypionkella sp. PAMC25878, assembly GCF_058135695.1. Classification (NCBI taxonomy): domain Bacteria; kingdom Pseudomonadati; phylum Pseudomonadota; class Alphaproteobacteria; order Rhodobacterales; family Paracoccaceae; genus Cypionkella; species Cypionkella sp. PAMC25878. The sequence goes on from NZ_CM176871.1 coordinate 3,250,618, forward strand.
AACCAATCCCCGCCCCACTCGCGCCTTCGAAATCTTCTCCAGCCCCCGCGCCGCCAGTTCCCGCACCGCCTCCGGCCGCCCATCCACCAAGGGCCGCCGCCCGCGTTCCTCCAACACCGGAACCGCCCGCAAATAGGCCGCCAACCCCGCAGCCCAGCCATAGGCCCGCACAGCTTCCTCGGCCCGATCACCCGCCCCACAAGCCCGCGCCGCCAGCCACATCAGCCCACCTGATGTCTCGTCCAGAAACAAATCAAACGCCGCCTGATCCTCAAACGGCTCCGAATAAACGTCCCAAACCCGCGCCGCCGCCATCTTATCGAGGACCGCGACATCCAACCCCGCCACCCTGATCAGATCATGCAACGGCCCCGCCACCTCATGTGCCCGTGCGCCCGGTTCGGCGACCACATCGCGCCACCATTGCAGCCGCATTTCCGCGATCATCGGCTCTTTCGTCACCCAAGGCGCGCGGGCGATTTCCAGATTGAACGCGTACAGCGGCCACAGCCGCGCCCTCAAACTGACCGGAGCCACCATCACCGCCGCGAACCGATCAGGATCGCCGCGGTCCACCAGATCGGCGCAGGCCTGCAAGCTCACACCGGGGCTCCAATATCGCGGATCAGTTTCCAGTTGATCGCATCCAACAACGCCTCAAAACTGGCGTCCACTATGTTCGCCGAGACGCCCACGGTGGACCAGCGCCGGCCTTGGCTGTCTTCACTGTCAATAATCACCCGCGTGACCGCCTCAGTGCCGCCTTGGGTGATCCGCACCTTGAAATCGACCAGGCGCAGATCGTCAATCACACCCTGATAGGGGCCGAGATCCTTCGCGAGCGCTTTCGACAAAGCATTCACCGGACCGCGATCGGTGCCGGTTTCATCCATGCTTTCCGACACCGACAGCATCTTCTGATCGCCGATTTTCACCACCACCACGGCCTCGGACAGGCTGACCATGCGGTCGTATTTGTTCTTGCGCCGCTCGACCGTCACCCGGTAGCGCTTGACCTCGAAGAACTGCGGCAGCAGGCCGAGTTCGGTGCGCGCCACCAGTTCGAAACTGGCTTGCGCGGAATCGTAGGCATAGCCCTGATCCTCGCGCTCCTTGATGATCTCTAGGATGCGCCCGAGACGCGGATCACCTGCAGCCACCTCAATACCCGCCGAGATCAGACGCGCCCGCAGGTTGGATTGCCCGGCTTGGTTCGACATCGGGATGATGCGCTCATTGCCGACCAGCTCTGGCGGGATATGTTCGTAAGTGCTTGGGTTCTTTAGGATAGCGCTGGCATGTAGACCCGCCTTGTGGGCGAAAGCGCTGGCACCGACATAAGGGGCGGCGCGGTGTGGCACGCGGTTCAGGATGTCATCGAGCATGCGGGACAAACGTACAAGTCCCGCCAAGGCCTCGGTTGAGACGCCACATTCAAGCTGGTGGGCAAAGGGTTCTTTCAGCAGCAGGGTTGGGATCAGGGTGATCAGATTGGCATTGCCGCACCGCTCTCCCAAACCGTTCAGCGTACCTTGTATCTGCCGCGCGCCCGCCTCGACTGCCGCCAAAGAATTGGCCACGGCGTTGCCGGTATCGTCGTGGCAATGGATGCCGAGGCGATCACCGGGGATGCCAGCGGCAATCACTTCGGCCACCACGCGGCCGACTTCCGAGGGCAAAGTGCCGCCGTTGGTATCGCAGAGGACGATCCAACGCGCGCCTGCATCCAAGGCCGCGCGCAGGCAAGACAGCGCGTAATCCGGGTTGGCGCGGTAGCCGTCGAAGAAATGCTCGGCGTCAAACAGCGCCTCACGTCCCTTGGCGGTGACGTGTTTGAACGAGGCCGCAATCGCCTCGCGGTTTTCCTCAAGGGAAACACCAAGGGCGGTGGTGACGTGAAATTCATGGGTCTTGCCGACCAGACAGACCGCAGGCGTGCCCGCATCCAGCACCGCCGCCAGCACATCGTCATTCTCCGCCGAGCGCCCGACCCGCTTGGTCATCCCAAACGCCGTCATCGTGGCGCGGGTTTTCGGCGCATTGGCGAAAAACTCTGAGTCGGTCGGGTTCGCGCCCGGCCAACCACCCTCAATATAATCCACCCCTAACGCATCGAGCGCCGTGGCAATCTGGCGTTTTTCAGCGGTGGAGAACTGCACGCCCTGAGTCTGCTGGCCGTCGCGCAGGGTGGTGTCGAACAGGTAGAGGCGTTCCCGGGTCATTTGAGGACTTCCAACTTAGACACGTCGAAATCCATTTCTGGACGAAGAACGACTTCTTCCTTGCTCATCATCACTGAAACATTTGCCTCACTTATCGCTTTTCTTAAGGCATCTACGTGGACGAAATTTTTACTGACCTTTGCTTTTTCTCGTAGTTTCTGAATTTGGATTGCCAGGGGCGCAAGAATTTCGAGCGCCCGCCGATACTGCAGCGTTTTTGATGCAAGTTGCTCCCAATTCAAAATTCCCAGAAATTCGATATTTCGGCCGAGGTCGTTAGCATCGGATGAACCATTTAATGTTCCAAGAATACGCAACGCTTCGTGCGTATTCAGATCATCACTCAGCGCGTCAACTACTTCGATTTTCGGTTCAAGTAGCTTGGCCACATCCAAGTCGCCGTACCGCGCAATCATCTCTATATAGCCGAAGAGTTTAACTTCCGCCTCGATTGCCTTTTCCATGGTCCAGTCCATTGGCTTGCCGTAATGCGTCCCCAAATACACCATGCGGATCACCTCGCCCGGATAGCCCTGATCCAGCAAATCCCTGACCGTAAAGAAATTGCCCAAGCTCTTGGACATCTTCTTGCCCTCGACCTGCAACATCTCATTGTGCATCCAGACCTTGGCGAAACTCGCCTCGGGATGGGCGCAGCAGCTTTGGGCGATTTCGTTTTCGTGGTGGGGGAATTGCAGGTCCAACCCGCCGCCGTGGATGTCGAACGACGCCCCTAGCAATTCGTAGCTCATCGCGGAACATTCGATATGCCAACCCGGACGGCCCCGGCCCCAAGGGCTGTCCCAGCCCGGCTCGTCGCCCGAGGATGGCTTCCACAACACGAAATCCATCGGGTCTTCTTTATAGGGCGCGACCTCAACCCGCGCGCCGGCGATCATGTCATCGACCGAGCGGCCTGAGAGAGCGCCGTAGTTCTTGTACGAACGTACACGGAATAACACATGGCCTTCAATGGCATAGGCGTGGCCCTTGGCGATCAAATCAGAGATCATTGCCACCATTGGCCCGATATATTCGGTCGCACGCGGCTCAAAATTGGGCCGCAGTGCGCCCAAAGCGTCCATATCGTCGTGATACCACTGGATGGTTTCCTCGGTGCGCTCGCGGATCAGCGCCTCCAGAGGCCGATGGTCGCCCGCCTGTTGGCGCGCCAAAGCGGTGGCGTTGATCTTGTCATCAACATCGGTGAAATTGCGCACATAGGTGACGTGATCCGCGCCATAAACGTGCCGCAGCAACCGATACAGCACGTCAAACACCACCACCGGGCGGCCATTGCCGAGGTGGGCGCGGTCATAGACCGTGGGGCCGCAGACGTACATCCGCACGTTTTTGGCATCAATCGGGGTGAAGATTTCCTTCGCCCGCGTCTTGGTGTTGTGCAGTTTGATCATCGCAACCCTCGTCCCTAGCGCTCGCATTTGCCTGCGGCGGGTCTATCAGCTTGATCCGGTTGAGGGAATGAGGTGATGGCCCGCGTGACTTGAAGTCAGCAGGTAATGCAGCAAATGATGATGCCCATCGTGTTCATGCCGATGTGATAACGTTGAATTTGCCCGCCGCCAAGGGGGTTTTGGTTGTGTTGCTTAGTTCACAGGTTAAGATTGTGAAAACCGGGAGGCCAAGATGAACCATGACGATCTGAACCATTGGTCAAAGCGCGCCGCCGATTGGGTGACGGACTATCATCGGGGCCTGCGGGATCGTTCGGTGCGGGCGGATCTGACGCCGGGGGCGATTGCGGCGCAACTGCCGCGCGTGGCCCCGGATGCCGCGGAACCGATGGAGCAGATTTTTGCCGATTTTGAACGGATTGTGCCGCAGGGCATGACGCATTGGCAGCACCCGCGGTTTTTCGCCTATTTTCCGGCCAATGCCTCCCCCGCGTCGATGCTGGCCGAGCAGTTGGCCAATGCGATGGCCTGTCAGGGCATGCTGTGGCAGACCTCGCCCGCCGCGACCGAGATTGAGCAGGTGATGGTCGGCTGGCTGCGGCAGGCGCTGGGATTGCCCGAGGGGTTTGTCGGCACGATCCACGATTCGGCGACGACGGCGACCTTGTCAGCGATCTTGACGATGCGTGAGCAGGCGACGGAATTTCATGGCAATATCAAGGGGATGAGCGGTCATGCGCCGTTGCGATTCTATGCTTCGGCGCAGACGCATTCCTCGGTGGATAAAGCCATTCGGGTGGCGGGGATTGGGCAAGACAATCTGGCGAAGATCGCCACCGATACCAGTTTCTCGATGCAACCCGAGGCACTGCGGGCGGCGATTGTGGCGGATCAGGCGGCAGGGATGCTGTCTGCTGGGGTGGTTTTATGTGCTGGTGGCACCTCGATTGGGGCGTTTGACAGGATTGCGGAGTGTATCGCGGTGGCCAAGGCGCATGGGTTGCCTGTGCATGTTGATGCGGCTTGGGCGGGGTCGGCGATGATCTGCCCCGAGTTTCGCGATCTGTGGAAAGGAGTGGAAGATGCTGATTCCATTGTGTTTAATCCGCATAAATGGCTGGGGGCGCAGTTTGATTGTGCCATCCAGTTTCTGCGTGATCCGACGGCTCAGGTGAAAACCTTGGGCCTGCGCCCGGCCTATTTGGAGACCGCTGGACGCGAAGAGATCGTGAATTTCAACGAATGGACTGTGCCTTTGGGGCGGCGATTTCGGGCGTTGAAGCTGTGGTTCACGTTGCGGGCTTATGGATTGGACGGATTGCGGGCGCGGATTCGCAATCATGTGGCATGGGCGCAGGAGTCGGCTCTGGCTTTAGCAGCTATTCCTAACGTGAGGATTATCACGCAACCTATTCTGTCACTTTATACTTTCGCACTGCCCGATGATATCAAAACCGAAAACCTGCTGAACCGCATCAATGATGATGGCCGGATTTATCTAACCCAGACCCGGCATGAGGGCCGCTACGTGATCCGGGTGCAGGTCGGTCAGTTTGACTGCACGCGCGAGGATGTCATGATGATCCCGCGCATTGTTGCGGAATTGATCGGACAGTGAATGATTCGAAGACTAATTCGGACCCTACTGTTGCTGGTGTTTTTGCCCCTTGCAGCAATGGCGCAGGGTTTGCCGCAGCCACTCTCCGATACTGTCTCGGATTTTGCAGGCGTGCTCGGTCCTGATGAGGAAACCCGGCTGAATGCTACGCTGCAAAAGGCCCGCGATGCGACTGGCGTGCATATCAGTGTCGTCACGATGGAGCACAAGGCAAGTTATGGAGGATCTGGGCAAAGTATTGAAACCTATGCAAAAAATCTGTTTAATGCTTGGGGGATTGGCGACAAGAAGCGCAATGATGGCATTCTGATCCTGGTCGCCAAGGGCGATCGTGAGATGCGGATCGCGCTCGGGACGGGATTTGATGCGGTCTATGACGGCTTGGCGCAGAGGGTGATCGACCGTGACATGCTGCCCGCCTTTCGCGACAATCACTATGCCGACGGAATTGAGGCTGGGGCGCAAGCGGTGATCGACCGTCTGGCGCGGCCGTTTGCCATCCACAATCCGCCGCCGATTGAGCGTGACTATTCCGGCCTACTGGGCACACTGCCCTATGTTTAATTTGTTGGGCTATTTGGGGCTGTGGCGCTGCGACGGCAAATTGGCGATGCGACCACGCGGTTTCGGGCCTGCCCGAAATGCGGTCGCAAGGGGCTGTCCCGCAGCCGCGCGGTCAATGTTGCAGCTGATACGACAAGGTCTGGCAGCGGCACGCAGACCACGCATTGCAGCTATTGCGCCTATTCAGAACAAGCAATCTATACCATCTCGCGCATATCCGAATCCTCGTCAGGCTCGTCTGGGGGATTTGGCGGCGGCGGGTCTTCCGGGGGTGGCGCGTCCGGGCGATGGTAGGCGTTTTAATATTTAGGTGAGGAAGATGGGTAAACTTATTGCTATGCTTGTGCTTTTACCCTGCCCGCTGCTGGGGCAAACTGGCGTGACTGCGATGTTTCCGCCCGAGGCTGCGTGCTTTCAGCGCCACTATGATGCGGCGCATCTGGCAAAACATCCGCAGCAACAGATCACGGATATCGCATTGACACCTGCCGAGGGGCAAGAGGTGAGCGCATCACTGGTCGTCGATATTTCGGTGAAATTGCGCGATACATCTGACGGTTACATCGGCAGCGCCTATTGCGAAGCTGATTCTGTCGGGCTGTCTTGTGGGATGGAAGGCGACGCGGGCGCGTTCAGCTTGGCGCTGCGCGAGGACGGGGAATTGCTGCTAAAGGTCGATCCCACAGGGATGAGCTTTGAAGGCGCGCAGGATTTTCTCACCCTGTCAGGCAGCAGCGGCGATGATCGGGCGTTTTTGATGTACCCCGTCGCCGCCGCTGATTGTTTTTAGGCGCGCTCGGCCAAAGCCAGCCATTCAGCCTCGGCGGCGGAGAGTTGCGCTTGGCGTTCGGACAAAGCTTCCCCGGCTTTGCGGAATTTCACCGGCTCTTTGGTGAAGATCAGCGGATCAGACAGCAGATCTGAGACTTTGCCAATCTCGGCTTCTAGCTTTTCGATCAGCGCGGGCAAAGCCTCCAGACGTTTGCGTTCGGTGAAGGTCAGGCCCTCGGTCTTCTTCGCATCTGACTTCACTTGTGCGCCGAAACCACCTGATTTGGCAGAGTTATCCGCCGTCAGTGTACCACCGGACACCACCCGTTGGTTCTGGTAATCGGTCCAACCACCCGGATAGACCGAGGCCCGGCCCCGGCCTTCCAGCGCCACGGTAGACGTCGCGATGCGGTCGATGAAATCGCGGTCGTGGCTTACCAAAAGCACGGTGCCGTCGTAATCGCCAAGAATATCCTGAAGCAAATCAAGGGTTTCAACGTCGAGATCGTTGGTCGGTTCGTCCATGATCAACAGGTTCGACGGCAGCGCCATCAGTTTGGCTAGCAACAGCCGCGCCTTTTCGCCACCCGACAGCGAGCGGACGGGGGCACGGGCTTGCGCCTCGTCGAACAGGAAGTCTTTCAGATAGGCCACAACATGCTTCGGGTTGCCGCGCACCATCACTTGATCGGAACTACCCGAGACAGCCATCAAGGGATCATTGGTCAGGCTGTCCCACAGGGTCGCGTTGGGGTCGAGACGCGCGCGGGCTTGGTCGAACACGGCGATTTCCAGATTGGTGCCAAGCTGCACGGTGCCGGAATCGGGTTGAAGTTCGCCCGTCAACATCTTGAGCAGTGTGGTTTTTCCGACGCCATTCGGGCCGACAAACGCCACACGGTCGCCGCGCTGTACCCGCAGATCGAAGCCATTCACGATGACCTTGTCGCCGAAGATTTTGGAAATCCCCTTCGCCTCGATCACCCGCTTGCCAGATTGTGTGCCGGAATCGAGTTCCAACTGTGCGGTGCCTTGGCGACGGATTTGGCTGCTGCGTTCATCGCGCAAGGCCGCCAATGCGCGCACCCGGCCTTGGTTGCGTTTGCGCCGGGCCGAGATGCCTTCAACCGCCCATTTCGCCTCGGCTTTGATCTTACGATCCAGCTTGTGGCGGGCATCGTCTTCTTCGGCCCAGACGGTTTCGCGCCATTCTTCAAAACCGTCAAAGCCGGCCTCACGGCGCTTGATCTGGCCGCGATCAATCCACAGCGTTGCCCGCGTCAGGGCGCGCAAGAAAGCGCGGTCGTGTGAAATCAAAACGAAGGCGGTGCGGGTGCCTTTGAGTTCTTCTTCAAGCCATTCAATGGCTTGGATGTCGAGATGGTTGGTCGGCTCGTCCAGCAGCATCAGTTCCGGCGCTTCGGCCATCAGCTTGGCCAAGGCGGCCCGGCGACGCTCACCGCCCGATGCGATGGAGACGAGGGTTTCGGGGTTAAATTTCAGCCCCTCGGCGACCATCGCCACTTTATACTCTTCGCCCTCGGGTAGCATCGAGGCCGCGTAATCGCCCAACGTTTCAAACCCCGACAGATCCGGGTCTTGCTCCATATAGCCGACATGCACGCCGGGCGGCACCACACGGATACCACGGTCGGGTTCCACAAGCCCCGCCATCACCTTCATCAAGGTGGATTTGCCAGAGCCGTTGCGGCCGACCAGCGCCACCCGATCACCGGGTTGGACGACAAGATCAAGCTCGTCAAAAACAGGATTGCCGCCGAAAGTCAGCGAGATGCCAGAAAGCTGGAGAAGGGGTGCGCGTGCCATGCCCGCCTGCTAGGGCACCTTTTGGGCGGCGTCAATCGGCGATGGCACGTAAAGCGCGCGCAGAGCTATTCAGAAATTGCGAGCAAAGCACCCGCAGGCCTATTCAGCAATTGCGCGCAAAGCACGCGCGCGGGCGGGCGGAATTTTCGCTATCTCAACGGCGGTGAACACATGCAGGGTGTCGAGTGTTAGGTCGATCACAGCATGATCGCTGACCCAACCACCCATCGCCAGATAGGTGCGCAGCAAGGGCGGCAGACTTTGCAGGGCATCGCGCAGATCGAAGGGCAGATCGCACAACGCCTCGGCAAAACCGAATACTTCGGGGGCTTTTTGCACAGGCATCCAAGTGTTTGGCGCAAGATGGCCGCGCAGCAGGGCCAAAGCTTTGGCATGGGGGGGCCAATCTGCGCCCTCAAACGAGGAACAACCAAACAGCAGGCTGACCTGCCCCGCATCGACGATCTGCGCCATCGCGCCCCAAGCCAGCCGCAGAATGTCGGGGTCATGCCAATCGGGATCAAGGCAGAAGCGGCCCAATTCCAGCTTGGCGCCGGCAAAGTCCTCAAGGCGGCTTAGGCCATAGACCTGTGCGGCATAGCTGGTGGCAAGCGATTGATCGGCACCGAAAGACATCAACCGATAGCAGCAGACCAGCAGACCACTGGTACGCTCCTCAACCAAGACATGCTGGCACAGCGCGTCAAACGCATCGGCATCGCGGCCAAGCGCCTGTGCAATGCCACGCCGGGCGAGAAAGCTGCGGTGGCGTAGGGCTTGGGCTGCCGCCACATCTGCGCTGGTTTCGGCGAGACGGGCGGTGTAGCGGCCTATGGTCAATGCAAACATGCGGAGCGTAACCGGGGTTGGAGAAGCGATCTGACCGTTCTACCCTTGCGCAGCAGCCAAGCCGGACGCAAGCCTGATCGCATCCAGTCCACCAAGGAGACAGCTATGCCGGTGCAAAACCTGACACGACGCGGCGCGCTTGGCCTGATGGCTTTGGCGCTGCCAACGCGGGTCTGGGGCAAAACCACGGCGCGGGATTGGGCAGAGCCCGTTGATCTGGCCGGAGCGCCCAATCTCTATCGCGTCACGCCCCTGATGTATCGCAGCGCCCAGCCAAGCGCGGAGGGTTTCCGCAACCTTGCCAAGATCGGCGTCAAAACCGTGATCAACCTGCGCCGCACAGTGGATGATTCGCCACTTGCCCAAGGGACGGGCCTTGCGCTGATCCATATCAAGATCACCACCCGCCATGTCACTGATGAGAATGGCGCTAAGATCGTGCTGGCCTTGCGGGCGCTGCGCGATGCCCAAAGCACCGGCCCGGTTTTGCTGCATTGCACGCATGGCGCGGACCGCACTGGCATGATCATCGCCCTGTGGCGGATGCTATATCAGGGCTGGAGCCGCGCCGAGGCTTTGGAGGAATTGCAACAGGGCGGCTTTGGCTTTCACGCCGTCTGGATCAATATCCCGCAGTATCTGCGGCATGTTGATCTGAACGATCTGAAAGCCCGCATTGCGTCGGGGGCGAACTAAGCCCCAAGACGCTTGGCTTATTTCAGCAACTGATCCGCGCTCAGGCCACCAACGTTGCCGAACAGCTGCTGCAGAATCCCAGCGGCTTTGACGTTATCTTTGGTGACACGGCGTGACAGCGGCACGATCTGGCCTTTCTCAAGCCCGAAACGCTCAATATTCTCCACCACACCGGCTTCGGTGAAGCTGATCGCCACCACCTCGCGATTGACCTCCTTCGGCATAAAGGCGCCCTTGGTCACAAAGCGGCTTTCGACATAATACCAGCCGACATCGTTCAGCAGGCCCGAGGCCGAAGGCCGTCCGATCTTGGTCGCCACAGATTCGCGGGTGTCTTTCGCCACGGTGATCAGCGCCAGCTCTTCGTCGGTCGGAATATAGCCGTGGTCCCGGGTGATAGGGGCGCAGGCGGCGATCAGCACCATAGTCAGGCCGATCACCCAAGCGCGAATTGGGCCGCCAGAGGCGATCCGAGCCGATTTACCGAAAAGCTGCGCCATTCCTGCCCTCATCCTCGTGGTCTTGCCCGCACCTATGCCCCAGCCGCTCTTGCGCCAGCCTGTTCGGGCCAGTATCGCAGGGAAAAGGCAACGGTTGCCAAGGCCCGTTGCTTTTGGCTTACAGAAGGACGCGGCTCTGTTCAAGAATGGAACGCGGATGCGACCGAAAACACCGGAATAACCCGCAGGACTGGGTGGGATAGGCCGGGAAAGATCAGGATAGGGGAAATCTCGATGACCGATGCAACTGCTTCCAATCCGGGCTTGCCCAGCCAACCCTACCGCTCTGCTTTGGTGTCGGGGCGCAAGGCCCTGCGGTTCAGCTTCGCGCCGGATGAAGCCGCACGCCGCCAGATCGCCGCAGCGCTGGATCTGATTGATTTGCCGGAATTCAGCTTTAAGGGCGAATTGACCCCGTTGGGCCGCGCCGATGTGATGCTGCGGGCTGATCTTGCCGCATTGGTGATTCAGCCCTGTTCGGTCACCCTCGCCCCGGTGCGCAGCCGTTTGGCCGATGTGACCGAGCGGCGTTATGCCTATGACTATGCTCAGCCCGATGCGGATGAGCTGGAAATCCCTGAGGATGATACTGAGGCTTTGCCGGAAATCATCGACATCGCCGCCGTCGCGATAGAGGCTTTGGCGCTCGCCCTGCCGCTCTACCCCCGTGCGCGCGGCGCTGAATTTGCCGAGGCCGCTTTTGCTGCCCCCGGAGTAGAGCCTTTGCGGTCCGCCGACCTGAAACCTTTTGCCGGATTGGCGGCATTGGCGGATAAGCTGAAAAAACCTGAGGAGCCAGAGACTTAATCGGTGGTTTAGCTCGATCCGCAGCCCCTTGCAGAAAGGGGGTTGCGCGTGGCGGGAATCTGACTATGTTCCGCGCCTCATTGAGAGCTTTGTTGCGCAGACGTTCTATGTGTAATAAGGCTCTGAAATCAAACTAAAATCCGGGGCCTGTCCCCCACTATCCGAGGTCGTGACATGGCTGTCCCGCAGAACCGCACCACCAGCTCCAAGCGCAACATGCGTCGCTCGCATGACGCATTGGTTGCAGGCAACCCGCAAGATTGCACCAACTGCGGCGAATTGAAGCGCCCGCACCACGTTTGCCCGTCTTGCGGTCATTACGATGCGCGCGAAGTTGTCGCCACCAAAGCAGTGGAAGTAGACGAGGACGCGGCGTAAGCCGCCCTTAGCCCTGCTTGCGCCTCGTGGAAACCGGATCAGAAACTCCGTCTAAGCTTGGTGCAAGTGGCATCGTCATTTCTGTTGATGCGATGGGATCAGATCGCGGACCGGGGGCAGTTGTCGCCGGTCTCGTGCTGTCTGCCGCGCAGCTGCCAGACGCCAGCTTTCTGCTGCACGGTGATTCTGCGATAGTCTCGCCTCTGCTGGCAAAGCATCCAGAATTGGCGTCTCGGGTCACTCTGCGCCACGCCCCGCGCGTGGTGTCGATGAGCGATAAGCCAAGCCAAGTGATGCGCAGCGGTCAAGGCACCTCGATGTGGTCGTGCATTGATGCGGTGAAGGATGGCGAGGCGACGGTGGCTGTCAGCTGTGGCAACACCGGGGCGCTGATGGCGGTGTCAATGATCCGCCTGCGCAAGCTGCCCGGCGTCAACCGCCCGGCCATCGCCTGCATGTGGCCGTCGCGCAATCCCGGCGGCTTTAATGTGATGCTGGATGTTGGCGCAGATATCAAAGCCGAGGCCGCCGATTTGCTGCAATATGCCGCGATGGGCGCGTCTTACGCCCGCAATGGCATGAAACTGACCCGCCCGCGTGTCGGGCTTTTGAATGTGGGCACCGAAGAACACAAAGGCCGCGCCGAGTTGAAAGAGGCCAACGATCAGTTGGCTGTGGCTGCTGAGGCAGGTGGCTATGACTATATCGGCTTTGTCGAAGGCGGCGATCTGCCGTCTGATCGGGTGGATGTGATTGTCACCGACGGTTTCACAGGCAATATCGCACTGAAAACCGCTGAAGGTACTGCCAAGCTGATTTCCGACTTTATGAAAGAGGCGTTCAACGCGGGCATACTGTCGAAATTCGCGGCCCTTCTGGCGCTGAATTCGCTGAAACGCCTGCAGCGCCGGATGGACCCGCGCCGGGTCAATGGCGGGATTTTTCTGGGGCTGAACGGCACCGTGATCAAATCGCATGGCTCTGCCGACGAAACCGGCGTCGCCGCTGCCATTGCGCTGGCCTATCAGCTCTCCAGTGCGGGCTTTCTGGAACGGCTTGCGGCACGGGTTGCATCCACTGGGCGGGCGGGGCAGGATGCCGTCGCCGAGATCGGCGCAGATGGGGCGGAGGCAAAATCCAACAAATGACAATACGCGCCGTTGTAAAAGGCGTTGGGCATTACCTGCCCGACCGGATCGTGCCGAACGCAGACCTTGAAGCCTTGGTGGAAACCACCGACGAATGGATCAGAACCCGCTCGGGCATTGAGCGCCGTCACTATGCCGCCGAAGGCCAGACCACAGCCGATCTGGGCACCCGGGCGGCTTTGGCTGCACTGGCCGATGCAGGCCTGCAAGCCACGGATATTGACGCGATTATCGTCGCCACTTCGACCGCTGATTTCACCTTTCCGTCCTGTGCGACGACGATCCAAGCCAATATTGGCATGACCCGCGGCTTTGCCTTTGATGTGCAAGCCGTCTGCGCGGGCTTTGTGTTTGCTTTGACCAATGCCAATGCGCTGATCCTGACCGGGCAAGCCAAACGCGTGCTGGTGATCGGGGCCGAGATCTTCAGCCGCCTGATGGATTGGAAAGACCGCTCCACCTGCGTGCTGTTCGGCGATGGCGCGGGGGCATTGGTGCTGGAAGCCGCGACCGGCACGGGTGAGAATACCGACCGTGGCATCCTCGCCACCGATCTGAACTCCGATGGCCGCTATGGCAAGCTGCTGTATGTTGATGGTGGCAGCTCGACCGGCACGACGGGTCATCTGCGGATGGAGGGTAAGGAAGTCTTCCGTCACGCCGTCGAAAAGCTGGCCGAAACCGCCCACACCGCGCTGGATAAAATCGGCATGACGGGTGGTGATGTCGATTGGATTGTGCCGCATCAGGCCAACATCCGCATCATCGAAGCCACCGCCAAACGCATGCAGGTGCCGATGGATCATGTCGTGGTCACGGTGCAGGATCACGGCAACACTTCGGCCGCATCGATTCCCCTCGCCCTGTCGGTTGGCAAGGCGCGCGGCCAGATCAAGACGGGTGATCTGCTGGTTACAGAGGCGATCGGTGGTGGTTTGGCTTGGGGCTCGGTGGTTCTGCGCTGGTAATCTGCTGAAATGCGCTTTTAAGAACGTCTGCCAAGTCACTGTTATTGACTCGCAATTCCAGACAACGCATCGTATCCCAAAATAACCCTGGGGGGATATGATGAGCGAGAAGACCCTAACGCGTATGGATCTGTCCGAAGCGGTGTTCCACGAAGTGGGCCTCAGCCGCAACGAATCGTCCGAACTGGTCGAAGCAGTGCTGCAACACATGTCGGATTCGCTGGCGTCCGGTGAGACGGTGAAAATCTCGTCCTTCGGCACGTTTTCCGTGCGCGACAAGACCGCCCGCGTCGGTCGCAACCCGAAAACCGGCGATGAGGTTCCGATCTCGCCACGTCGCGTTTTGACCTTCCGCCCCTCGCATCTGATGAAAGACCGCGTGGCGGCTGGCAAGAAGTAAGGATTGCAGCGGGTGGAAAAGTCGCCAGACGCCTTCCGCACCATTTCCGAGGTGGCAGATGACCTTGAAACCCCAGCGCATGTGCTGCGGTTCTGGGAAAGCCGTTTCCCACAAATTCGCCCGGTGAAACGGGCGGGCGGGCGGCGCTATTACCGCCCCGCCGATGTGGCTTTGCTGACCGGGATCAAACGGCTGTTGCACGACGAAGGTCTGACCATCCGCGGCGTGCAGAAAATCCTGCGCGAACAGGGCGTGCGGCATGTGGCTGGTTTGTCCGGCCAGCCTGTACCGGACGATATCGACATGGATGCAGAAGCGGCTTTGGAAGCGGCGTTGGCGTCGAATTTTGGCGCACGCAACGAAGTCGATCTGCCGCCTGAAAAGGCCAAGACCGCCACCATCGTAGCGCTGGAAACCGCCCTGCGCCGCAGTGAGCCGAAATCAGAACCCGAGCCCAGCTTCAACTTCGCCGATCTGGTCGGCGATGCGAGCGATGCGGCAGAGGTTGAATTGCTTGAGGTCGAGCCTGAAAGCGCCGAAGTTGTGACGCTGGTGACCACGAGTATCGCCGTGGAAACCATTGACGTCGCGGCAGAATCACCCAGCCAAGCCAAGCCACCGCTCTGGCCTGCTGACGCCCCATTGATCCAGCGCCTGCGCGTCCTGCCCCCGCACGCCCTGCAAGATCGCCAGACCGATCTGCATGTCTTGCGCGCGCGTTTGATTTCGCTGCGCGCGCGTTTGCGGGCCGCCCCACGCTACCCCGCAACATAGCATTGATCGCCTTGCGCTTTCCTGCTTGCTCCTGCCCGGAATATCAGTATGAAGACCGCGTGTCGGGCCATAGCGCAGCCTGGTTAGCGCGTCCGTCTGGGGGGCGGAAGGTCGAGAGTTCGAATCTCTCTGGCCCGACCAAATCGAAAAACGCCCGCCTGCCAACCAGCAGCGCGGGCGTTTTCGTTTAGAGGATAAAGTGATGAGCCAACCCGGCGTGCTACCTGCCCAAGCCCTGCGCGGCCTGATCGCCAGCGGCGCGATCACCGCCAGCCCGGCGATCATCCCCGAGCAAATCCAGCCCGCCAGCCTTGATCTGCGTCTTGGTAACGTCGCCTACCGTGTCCGCGCCTCGTTCCTGATCGGCAAAGGCCGCAAAGCCTCTGACCGCATTGCAGAATTTGAGATGCACCGCATAGACCTCACCCAAGGGGCGGTGCTGGAAAAAGGCTGCGTCTATGTCGTGCCCTTGATGGAAAGCCTTGCCCTGCCCCAAGGCATCACCGCCGTCGCCAATGCCAAATCCTCCACCGGCAGGCTTGATCTGCTGACCCGCCTTATCACCGACGGCGGCACCGAATTTGATCGCATCGCCGAAGGTTATCACGGCCCGCTTTATGCCGAGGTCTGCCCGAAGTCGTTCTCAGTGCTGGTGCGCGCCGGCCAACGCCTAAACCAGATCCGCTTCCGCCAAGGCCAAGCCGTGCTGTCGGACGCCGAGTTGACCGCGCTGAACGCCCAAGAACCGCTTGTGTCGGGTGAAGCCCTGATCTCCGAAGGCCTCGGCTTCTCGGTTGATCTCAAGCCATCCAAAGGCGATCTCGTCGGCTACCGCGCCAAACCGCATACCGGCGTCGTTGATCTCGACAAGATCGGCCATTACCAAGCCGCGGAGTTTTGGGAGGAAATCCACTCCCAAAACGGCCGCATCATCCTCGACCCCGGCGCGTTCTATATTCTGGTCAGCCGCGAAGCCGTCACCATACCACCGGATTATGCCGCCGAAATGGCCCCTTTCCTTGCCATGGTCGGCGAATTCCGCGTGCATTACGCAGGCTTCTTTGACCCCGGTTTCGGCTATGCCGAGGCGGGTGGTGCGGGCTCGCGCGGTGTGCTGGAAGTGCGCTGCCACGAAGCTCCCTTTGTGCTGGAACATAGCCAGATCGTCGGCCGCCTCGTCTATGAAAAGATGGCCGAGCGCCCCGAGTCGCTGTATGGTCGAGAGATCGCCTCGAACTACCAAGGACAGGGGTTGAAGTTGGCCAAACAGTTCAGAACCGATTAGCCATGCACTCCGGGGCAGCGATCATAGCGCTCGCCCTTGCAACGCCCGCCCCGGCGCAGAGCATCATTGTGCAGTTTGTGCCCAATCCCAACCCAGATGCAGTGATCTACTGCGCGATACGTCTGGAAGATCGTCAGATCAACACCATAGCCACCAAGGGGCTCGGGTTCCAAAATCTGCGCAGCTATCATTGGTGGGCCAACGAAGACGAGGATCAGGCGCTGTTGCACGGGGTTGCGGGCTTTCTGACCGGTGAAATCCCCTCTGCCAACCCGTTGACACTACCGCGCCTGCAACCGCCCTATCTGACAGTGGACTGGCGGGCGAATGTCGATGGCAGCCTCGCCTCGGGCCGCTATCAGGCGCAGGGAACCACCCTGCCCGCCGCTTTGCAACAGCTTATCGCCACAGTGATGCCCGACAGCTATTGCGCCACCCGCTAGCGCCAGACGGCGCGGACCGGCGCTGTAATGCCGCGAACAGGCATGTGACCGCCCCGCCGCCGCGTAGAGTTGCTAAAATGAAAGCATGAGGTTCGCATGTCTGCCCCGGTTCTGGTCGATCAAGCCGACTGCCCTATCGAGACATGGGCTGATCCGGCGCGTGGCAAAATTGCTTGGAAAACCCTGATCTCTGGCGATGTCACCAACAGCACATCCATCGTCGCTGGCATCGCCATCATGGCCAAGGGTGACACTTTCGCCCTGCACTCTCACCCGCAGCCAGAGCTCTATTTCGGCCTTGAAGGCGAGGTCGATGTGCAGATCAACGGCACCGCCCACCGCCTCAAACCCGGCGTGGCTCTTTTCATTCCCGGCGATGCCGTGCATGGAGTGCTGGCCGCCGACCAACCGGTGCGCTGGTTCTATACGTTCGCCGCCGATGCCTTCCCCGATATCGCCTATACGTTCGCCTGAAGTGAGGATGCCATGACCGAAGCCGCACAAGTCACCATCGAAGACGCACTCGTCATCTTCACCCCCTCGGGCAAGCGCGGGCGGTTTGCGCATGGAACGCCAGTGCTAACCGCAGCCCGGCAGTTGGGCGTCGATCTGGACAGCGTCTGCGGCGGGCGCGGGATTTGTTCGAAATGCCAGATCACGCCGGGCTATGGTGAATTTTCCAAACATGGCGTCACGGTTGAGGCGGATGCTTTGACCGAATGGAATAGCGTTGAAGAGCGTTATAAATCCAAGCGTGGCATGATGGAGGGCCGTCGTCTGGGCTGTCAGGCTTGCGTGATGGGCGACGTCGTCATCGACGTGCCGCCGGAATCTCAGGTGCATAAACAGGTGATCCGCAAGTCGGCCTCGCAGCGCGATATCGTGATGGACCCGGCCACCCGTGCGCTTTACGTCGAAGTTGCCGAGCCCGACATGCACGAACCCTCCGGCGATTTCGAACGCCTTGTCACCGCGCTGCAAGAGCAATGGGGCGTCGGTGAAGTGGCGGCTGAACTGCCGATTCTGCGCCGTTTGCAACCGGCTTTGCGCAAGGGCGCATGGAAAGTCACCGTGGCGCTGCACAAGGGCAATCACGACGCCCGCCACCGCATCCTTGATATCTGGCCGGGCTTTCATGAGGGAGCGCTGTACGGCCTTGCCGTTGATATTGGATCGACCACCATCGCCGGCCACCTTTGCGACTTGCGCGACGGCTCGGTTCTGGCCTCGTCCGGCGTGATGAACCCACAGATCCGCTTTGGCGAAGATCTGATGAGCCGGGTGTCCTACGCGATGATGAACCCCGGTGGCGACGTCGAAATGACGGCCGCCGTGCGCACCGCGCTGAATGGTCTTGTGCAGTCGGTCTCGACCTCGGCAAAGATTGATCCCGCTTCGATTTACGAACTTGTGTTTGTCTGCAACCCGGTGATGCACCATTTGTTGCTGGGGATTGATCCGGTCGAATTGGGTCAAGCGCCGTTCGCGCTGGCAACATCTGGCAGCTTGGTGCTGGATGCGGCTGATCTCGACATTAAGGCTGTCAACCCCGCCGCCCGCGTCTATATCCTGCCCTGCATCGCTGGCCATGTCGGTGCCGATTGCGCGGCGGTGGCTTTGTCGGAAGAACCCAACAAGTCGAAAGACATGGTGTTGATCGTCGACGTCGGCACCAATGCCGAACTTTTGCTCGGCAATGAAACCCGCGTGCTGGCCTGTTCCTCGCCCACCGGCCCCGCCTTTGAGGGCGCGCAAATCTCAAGCGGTCAACGCGCCGCCCCCGGTGCGATTGAGCGGGTGGAAATCGACCCGATCACCAAGGAACCGCGCTTCCGTGTGATCGGCTCTGATCTGTGGTCAACTGATGCGGGCTTTGCCGCTGCAACCGCTGGCACCGGCATCACCGGCATCTGCGGCTCGGGTATCATCGAGGCGGTGGCTGAGATGCGCATGGCGGGCCTTGTCGATCAGGGCGGCCTTGTCGGTGGAGCCGATCAAACCGGAACGCCGCGCTGTATTCCCGAAGGCCGCACCCATTCCTATGTGCTGCACGATGGCACTGCCACGGGCGGCCCGATGATCACTGTCACCCAAGGCGATATCCGCGCCATCCAACTCGCCAAGGCGGCACTTTACGCCGGGGCCAAGCTGTTGATGGATGAGATGGGCATTGAAACCGTGGAAAAGGTCGTGCTTGCAGGCGCGTTTGGCGCGCATATCAGCCCGAAACACGCGATGGTTTTGGGCATGATCCCGGATGTGCCGTTGGATAAGGTGATCTCGGCAGGCAACGCCGCAGGCACCGGCGCGCGCATCGCTTTGTGCAATGTTGCAGCCCGTGATTACATCGAAGCCACCGTGCATCAAATCCACAAGGTCGAAACCGCCATCGAGCCGCGCTTTCAGGAACACTTCGTCAACGCCTCTGCCATCCCGAACGCCGTCGATACCTTCCCAGAGCTGTCGAAAATCGTCACCCTGCCGCATGTCAGTTTCAACACCTCCGGCTCGGGCGGTGCAGGCGGGCGGCGCAGGCGGGGTTGACCTCGGCACAGGTGCCACTAAGTTACTCGGTTATGGATGATCCGATTGCTGACTTGCTGGGAAAGATCGCCGCACAAGACCGTGCGGCGTTCCGCGCGATCTATTCCGATGCTTCCGCGAAACTTATGGGCGTACTCTTGCGTATCTTGGGAAACCGGGCAGAAGCGGAGGATGCGTTGCAAGAGGTGTTCACACGGGTATGGCTGCGGGCAAATCGGTATGACGCCGATAAAGGCCGTGGCATGACCTGGCTGATCGCCTTGGCCCGCAACCATGCGATTGACCGGCTGCGGTCGCGGCGTGAAATCCAATCCGATGATGAAGATGCGATGAACGCGGTGATCGACACCACCCCCCGCGCCGAAACCCGGCTGATCGCGGCGGGCGAAGCCAAACGCATCAACCAATGCTTTGAGACGCTGGAGGCCGACAAAGCCGCCGCCCTGCGTGGTGCCTATCTGACCGGCACCTCCTATCTCGACCTCGCCGCCCAGTTCAACGTGCCCTTGAACACCATGCGCACTTGGCTGCGGCGCAGCCTGCTGAAACTGAAGGAGTGCATGGAGCAATGACCAGCACTCCCCTTGATCTGCCCGAAGATGAGGCTCTGGCCGCCGAATATGTGCTGGGCAGCCTCGATCTGGCCGAACGCAGCGCTGCCGAGGCGCGGCTGCGCCTTGACGCAGGCTTTGCCGCCTTGGTCAATGACTGGCAAAACCGCCTGTCCGATCTGAACGAAGACTACGCCGAGGCCGAAGCTCCCAACCTGCTGCCGCAAATTGAGGCGCGGCTGTTCCCGCAAGCGCCTAAATCCCGCCGCTGGTTTGGTTGGGTTGCGGGCGCTTTGACCGCAGGCGCGATTGCCGTCGCTGCCTTTGTCATGCTGCCCCCGCCCGCGCCTCCTGCGCCGACCATGACCGCCGAGCTTTCCGCCGAAGCCTCTCCGCTGCGCTACGCAGCCGCCATTACGGGTGATCAACTGACCTTGACCCGCACCGCTGGCACCGATGCCGAAGCGGGCAAGGATTACGAGCTGTGGATTATCGAAGGCGACAAGGCTCCGGTCTCACTCGGCGTGCTGTCCGAAGCGTCGGTGACGATCCCCGCCCCCAAAGCTGCCGCAGGTTATGTGCTGGCGATCACGCTGGAACCCAAAGGTGGCGGGCCGGATGGCAAACCGACCGGGCCGATCCTTGCGGCAGGGCCACTAAAGAACATCTGAAAAGCCAAGCGTTTCAGATAAAAACTTATCTTCTGCAAAAATAATCAAAAATAAATCCGGGCGGCTGAAACTTCTCAGCCGCCCCTTTCGTTACTTCGGCATGAGGCAAGACGGTCTTGCCCTAAAACCAACAAGAGGTAACACGATGAACGCTTCCAATATGGTCAAAGCCGCAATGGCAACCGCGTTTCTGGCGCTCTCGTCCGGCATGGCGCTGGCCGAAAATCCGATGGTCGGTGGTGCCGAGATGTTCCCCGAGAAAAACATTGTTGAGAACGCGGTGAACTCGAAAGACCACACCACCCTCGTCGCAGCCGTGACCGCCGCTGGTCTGGCTGAAACCCTGTCGGGCGCTGGCCCGTTCACCGTGTTCGCGCCCACCAATGACGCCTTCGCGAAACTGCCCGCAGGCACCGTTGAGACCCTGCTCAAGCCCGAGAACAAGGACACACTGGTCAAAATCCTGACCTGCCACGTTGTCGGCAAAGAAGTGATGTCGGATGCCTTGAAAGGCATGATCGCCGATGACAAAGGCACCCATCCGGTCCCGACCTTGGGCGGCTGCGTGCTGCAAGCCACCTACGAAGGCGACATGATCAAACTGACGGATGAGATGGGCAACGTCGCCACCATCACTCAGGCTGACGTGAAGCAGTCGAACGGCGTGATCCATGTCATCGACACGGTGATGCTGCCGAAGATGTAAACAACCCACAAACGGCGGGTAGCTCCCAGCACACCCGCCGTTTCAGGTGCAACACCGGTCGGCCTGTCCAAAGTCCCCACTTAGACCGGCCAGTGGAAGGGTCTTGCAGCATGTTCTGCAAGACCCTTTGCGTTTGCCGCAAGCTTGGCTAGTCTGACGCCATTCCGCTGTGTCATTTCCAAGGATTCTGTGATGCGACTTTTTGCCATTCTGCGCGCTATTGCGTTGTTTTTACTATGCCTGCCCGCCCTCGCGGCAGCCGATGGCCGCACCATCATCGTTCTGGATGGCTCAGGCTCGATGTGGGGCCAGATCGACGGCAAACCCAAACTTGAAATCGCGCGTGAGGCTTTGGCCGAAGTGCTGAAAACCATTCCCGCCGATACCGAACTCGGCCTGATCGCCTATGGTCACCGCGACAAAGGCTCTTGCGACGACATTGAAACCATCGTCGCCCCCGCCAAAGGCACAGCACAAGCGATTTCCGATGCCGCCGCCAAGATGCAATTCCTCGGCAAAACCCCGCTGACCGAAGCCGTGCGCCGCGCCGCCGCTGAACTGCATTCCACCGAGGAAAAAGCCACCGTGGTGCTGATCACCGATGGCATTGAGACCTGCGAAGGCGACCCTTGTGCCTTGGCGCAAGAGCTTGAATCCTCTGGCGTTGATTTCACTGCGCATGTGGTGGGCTTCGGTTTGACCAAGGACGAAGGCAAGCAAGTCGCCTGCCTCGCCGAAGACACAGGCGGCCAATATATCACCGCCGATGATCTGGATAGCCTGACAGTCGCGCTACAAGCCACTGTGATCTCCGCGCCAGAACCAGCGCCTGCGCCCGAACCCGTTCCAGCCCCCGAACCCACCAAGCCCACGCAGTTGGAAATCAACTTCGCCCCCAAAGCACTACTGGCCCCCGGCATCCCGAAACCCGATGACAATTCGCAAGTGAATTGGGAGCTTTATGCAATCAATCCCGATGGCACCACCGGCGACCGCGTCACCACCGAATACAATGATTTCAAAGGCTATATCGAGCCCGACACTTACCGCCTGATCACCACCCTCGATTCGGCGCAGACGACCAGCGACATCACCTTCACCGCCGATACCCTCAGCGCGCCAGAAGTCGTGGTCAACGCCGCCCGCGTCATCCTGCACCCGAAAGGCACCGAAGGTGGGGAGATTGAACCCGACGCCAGCTTGAAATTCACCACCACATCCGGCGTCAACACCACCTATTACGGTGACACCCGCGTCTATCTGCCCGCAGGTGAGGTCACACTGACCGCAGGTTTGGGACTTGCCAGCCAAACTGAAACCCTGACCCTCACCCCCGGCCAGCTGCTGGAAAAGGATGAAATCATCCAAGTCGGCCTCGCCGCGCTTGAGGGCTACTACGTCGAGGGCATGTTGATCGAAGGCAACGCGCATCAGGTCAGCATCAGATCCGCGAAGAAAAGCATCGACGGCAGCCGTGAGAATCTGACCACCTCCTACGGCACCGGCAACCAAACCAAACTCTCGCCGGGGGATTACATTGCCTATGTCGAACTGGGTGCGGCCTCTGCCGAAGTACCGTTCAGCATCAAAGCGGGCGCGCGGACTGATGTCGCAGTGATCCTAGAGGCTGGCGTTCTGGCCTACACCGCCCCCGGAGCAACGGAAGTGCAGATTTTCTCCGCCAAGAAAGACATCAATGGCAACCGCAAATCGGTGTTCCACAACTACAACGCCGAAGACCAAACCACCCTGCCCGGCGGCGATTACACCATCGTCACCACCAAAGACGGCATCGAGACCGAAACCCCCGCCAGCGTGAAACCCGGTGAGCGTACCGAGATCAACGTGCCATAAACCACCCCCCCGCCGCGCCAAACCGTCTTGACGGCGACGCGCGGCTGGCATACCTCAAGGCGCAACGCGGGTGTAG
The DNA here is from genome assembly GCF_058135695.1 of Cypionkella sp. PAMC25878. NCBI lineage: Bacteria > Pseudomonadati > Pseudomonadota > Alphaproteobacteria > Rhodobacterales > Paracoccaceae > Cypionkella > Cypionkella sp. PAMC25878. Next base: position 3,273,685 of record NZ_CM176871.1, read on the forward strand.
CTCAATGGCAGAGCAGCAGCTTCCCAAGCTGAATACGAGGGTTCGATTCCCTTCACCCGCTCCAATTTTTCCCTAGATGAGTAAGCAATTCCAATGGCTTGTTGCCAGTTTTTGAATGTTGGCAACTGATGGATTTCAGAAAATGTGACTGTAACTGGCATTTTGGGCTATCGAGTCCCGTACAGAGTCCCGGAGTGATCAATGAAAATGGCGACCCACAAAGGGCCGCCACAGTGAGTCAAAAGCCTTTCAGAGCCTAGAACAGCAGTTTATAAGTATTCCCGCGCGTATCCGTGGCCGTGCCCGTGCCGCTGGTGGTGCTGGACCCCATCACAAATTTGCCTTGCACGACAGTGCCATCTTTGCAAACCGCGTAAATCTCACCCGTGTTGATACCGCCCACCGATTCCGTGCTGTTGTCATATTTGCCACCCGGTCCGCCGCGCAGGGTCAACGAGACGCCGCGCGTCTTTGAGACCACTTTCGGCGCAAGGGCCGACCATGTGCCGCTGCATTTGGTCCGGTCAGACAGCTTAAAAGTCAAAGCGCCCGAGGTTTCCTCGGTCGTCTCAGCCTTGGCATGGATCACGGGCGGCGGTGTCTGCGATGCCAAGGGTCCGGCGGTCGGATAAAGCTGCATATCGCTGCTGGAGCCGCAGGCGGTCAGGGCGAGCGTTGCGATCAGGCCAAGGGCACGCAAGGACATGGGCTTTCCTTTCAAGTCAACGAAGTATCCGGCAGGTCAACGGAACATCCGGCTTGCGCCGTCCTAAGCCATCCTGCGCGCCCGCGCAACGCACCCCGCCGGACTTCACCGCGATTTGCATGTCCTAAGCGACACGATCGCCACCGTCACCGCGCCATCCGCGAGGCTCTCCGCATTGGTCTGCAACGGTGCGCGCAACGCCTCGACCTGCCGCATCACCGTCGCATGCCCCGCATAACGCGCGCTCGGAAAATACAACAGCGTCGGATCACAACAATAATCCAGCTCCGCCGCCACCCCCAAAAAAACTTTGGTCGTCGCCGCCATCGTCGCCGACGGCGCGTGCACGGAAACATCATTGCGCATGAGAAACTTCATGGGCTTGAACGCCCGCCGTGGGCAGCGCTTTCAAAACACCCGCAATTCCTTGCCATCCCCTGACCCAAGCGCACGCTGCACCGCAGCATAGGGCAACCCTTCCCCTTTGCCACCGCCTAGGCTAGCAATCAGCAGCTTTCAGGAAAGGAATACCATGAGCGAGATCAAACGTATCGGCGTAGGTGCGCGGATGTCCGAGGCCGTGGCTTACAACGGCATCGTCTGGCTGGCGGGCCAAGTCGGCACCCCCGGTGCAAGCGTCACGCAACAAACCAAAGATTGCTTGGCCGAGGTAGACCGCATCCTCGCCGAAGCTGGCACCGACAAAACCCGCATCCTGTCAGTGCAAATCTGGCTGGCCGATATCGCAACCTTCGGCGAGATGAACGCGGTCTGGGATGCTTGGGTGCCCGCAGGTAACACCCCGGCGCGCGCCACCGGGGAAGCCAAGCTGGCGACGCCGGAGTATCTGGTGGAAGTCATCGTCACGGCAGCTTTGAAGTAAACAAAAGGGGGGCTTTTCGCCCCCCTTACCCCCTCCAATTCTTAACGTCCGGGCGTATCTTTCCACCTCTATCGCGCGCAAGCGCCCGACATCAGCCGCGCAGATACGCCACCAAAGCCTGCGTCGAGCCATCCTTGCCACTGGCATCGTCGCCCTCAAGGATCGGCTGCAAGGCCAAAGCCAGCTCTTTGCCCAGCTCTACGCCCCATTGGTCGAACGAGTTCAGCCCCAAAATCACGCCCTCCACAAACACCCGGTGCTCATACAAAGCGATGATCTGCCCCAGCACGAACGGCGTCAGTTTTGGATAGACCAGCGTGGTCGAAGGCCGATTGCCGGGGAACACCCGATGCCGCGCTTGCCGCTCCAGTTCTTCGCCAACAGCGCCTTTCTTCTCCATGATTGCGCGCGCCTCGTTCAAGTTGCGCCCTCGCATCAGGGCTTCGGACTGCGCCAGGCAGTTTGACACCAACAGTAAATACTGATGCGCCAAATCGGGTTCGTGCCCTGATTTCGCGACCATAAACTCGCACGGCACAACCCGGGTGCCTTGGTGGATCAGCTGATAAAACGCGTGCTGGCCATTGGTGCCGGGTTCACCCCAAACCACCGGGCCAGAATGGGTGGGCAGATCAGAGCCATCCATCGCCACCGACTTGCCGTTGCTTTCCATTTCCAACTGCTGAAGGTAAGCGGGCAATCGGCTAAGTCGTTGATCATAGGGCAGAACCGCCCGGCTGGCATAGCCGCAAATCTGGTTGTGCCAGATGCCCACCAGCGCCAGAAGCACCGGCATATTCTGCGCGAACGGTGTGGAGACGAAATGCGCGTCCATGGCGCGCGCGCCAGCGAGGAAGTCTTCAAACGCCTCGGGTCCGACCGCCATCATCACCGCCAGACCAATCGGCCCCCAGACCGAATAGCGCCCGCCAACCCAATCTTCAAAGCCAAACACCCGGGCAGAATCAATGCCAAACGCCGCCGTTTTGTCTGCCGCAGTGGACACAGCTGCGAACTGCGCAGCGGGGATTTTCACCTTGGTCGCCATCCAAGCCCGCGCGGTTTCGGCATTGGTCATCGTCTCAATCGTAGTGAAGGTTTTAGAGGCCACGATCACCAAAGTGGTTTCCGGGTTCAGCCCCTTCAACACATCCGCGATATGCGCGCCATCGACGTTGCTGACGTAATGCACCCGTGGCCCATCGTGATAAGGTGCCAGCGCCAGCGTCACCATCGCCGGGCCAAGATCAGAGCCGCCGATGCCGATATTCACCACATCAGTGATTTTTCCACCTTGACCGGTAAACTTGCCCGTCCGCACTTCGCGGGTGAAAATTGCCATCCGCGCCTTGGTTTTGCGAATGTCAGGCATCACATCCACGCCGTCGCACATCACCTTGTCTTCAATGCCCCCGCGCAACGCAGTGTGTAAAACCGCTCGGCCTTCGGTGACGTTGATCTTTTCGCCGCCAAACATCGCCGCGCGCTTTTCCGCCACACCGGAAACCTCGGCCAGCGTCAACAGCATCGCCTTGGCCTGCTCATCAATATTGGTTTTCGAGTAATCCAACCGCGCATCGCCCACCTCGACGCTAAACGCCTGCGCCCGTCCCGCGTGCTCGAACAGCGACAGGATTGGCCGCCTTGCCACGCTCAGCGCGTGATCTCTCAATGCTTGCCATTTTTCCGACATGACCTACTCCGCTGTTATTCGGCCCAATGAACCGTTGCATTATCCAGCACCACCCGCACCGGAGCCTCCAGCGCAGGCAGGTTAGCCGCGGCCTCAATCGCCGCGCGCTTCTCGGCCCCGGTGATCAGGATATGGATGTTCTTCGCCTCGGTCAAAACCGGGGCGGTCAGCGTGACGCGCGGCTCGCCCGCAGCCTCAGCCCGCAGCGCAAGCAGGATCGGAGCATTGGGCGCGAGTGCTTCGGCCAGCAAATCCGCACCGGGAAACAGGCTGGCGGTGTGCATATCATTGCCCATACCCAGCAGCAAAACTGTCAAAGGCAGATGCGGGGCGATGGCTTCCGACAGGCTTTGCAACATCAACTCCGGCTCGGAAGCCTCTGCATATAAGGGAATAAGCGTGGCCGCCGCAGCCTTAGCGACCAGCAACCGTTCCTTCAACAACCGCGTGTTCGACCGAGGGCTATCCTCGCCCACCCAGCGCTCATCATTCAGCATCACCGCGACATTGGCCCAATCGAGGTTCACCCCCGACAGAATGTCGAAAATCGGCCCCGGAGTCGTTCCACCCGGCACCGACAAAGACGCCCGGCCATACATGTTCAATTCTTCCGAAAGCTGGCCGGCAATCTTGCCAGCCACATCCAGCATCATGAATTCGCGGTCTGGGTATGCGATAAAATTCAAACTTTAATCTCCCGCCAGCGCCGCCCATCGCGGTGCATCAGCATCAAAGCATCCTCTGGCCCCGAAGACCCCGGATCATAGCCCTGCGGCTTATCCCCGCGCGCCTCCCAACCCTCAATCAGCGGATCGGTCCAAGCCCAAGCCGCTTCCACCTCATCGCCACGCATGAACAGCGTCTGGTTGCCGCGGATCACATCCATGATCAGCCGCTCATAGGCATCCGGCACATCCTCGGCATCCGGCCCCAAAGCATCGGCAAACGCCATGTCCAAGGGCACTTGCATCAAACGCATCCCCCCCGGCCCCGGTTCCTTGATCATCACCTTCAGGTTCATCCCCTCATCGGGCTGCAACCGGATCACCAAGACATTCTCAAGCCAGCCCTTGGCATCGTCAAAGATCGAATGCGGCGGCTGCTTGAAGGTGATCGCAATCTCCGACGCCCGCGCCCGCAGCCGCTTCCCGGTGCGCAAATAGAACGGCGTGCCCTGCCAGCGCCAGTTGGAGATCTTCACCTTCAGCGCGATATAGCTTTCGGTCTTGCTGGCCGGATTCTCGCTATGCTCCAGATAGCCGCCCTCGCCATTGCCCGCCAGATACTGCCCCCGCACGATATGCTCGGGCTTCACCGGGTCCAGCGCCCGGATCACCTTCAGCTTTTCATCGCGCACCGCATCGGGGTCAAAGTGATAGGGCGGCTCCATCGCGATTAGGCACAACAGCTGCATCATATGGTTCTGCACCATATCGCGCATCGCCCCCGATTTGTCGTAATAGGCGCCACGGCCATCGACCCCCACGGTCTCCGCCACGGTGATCTGCACATGGTCGACGTATTCCGCCTTCCACAAAGGTTCGAACAGAATATTGGCAAACCGCACCGCCATCAGGTTCTGCACGGTTTCCTTGCCGAGATAATGATCAATCCGGTAAATCTGCGTCTCAGCGAAGTGCTTTGCCAAAACCGCGTTCAACGCCTTGGCCGAGGCCAAATCGCGGCCAAACGGCTTTTCCACCACGATCCGGCTCCAGGCGTCCGCAATCTCATGCAGATGCAAACGCTCCGCAAGATCGCCAAACAACGAAGGTGCCACCGAGAAGTAAAATGCCCGCACCACGTTCTCACGCATCAGGGCTTTCAGCTTGGCCCAACCGCCCTCACCCGTGGCGTCAATCGAGACATAGTCAATCTTTTCAAGGAATTGCGCGATAACCGTCTTGTCCTGCCGGTCTTTCGGCACAAACTCGGCAATCGCCTCGGCCACCATCGCCCGAAACGACTCATCATTCAGATCGGCACGCGCCGCCCCGATGATCCTGCTGTTTTCGGTCATCTGCCCGGCCATGAAACGGCGATACAGCCCCGGAAGGATCTTACGCTTGGCCAGATCGCCAGTGCCGCCAAAGATCACCAGATCAAAGGCATCTACCGGAATGACTCGCGAAACCATTGGCTTACCTCGCAGCTTGGGCCATAACAGAAGCGTTGTTAGCGCTAACGACGCTCTTTTAACGCCGCAACTGCCGCAAGTCTAGCACTGCTTGCACCCCGCCCGAAAGCCATTGCTGCACGGCAGCACCGCTATTCAGACCTCATCGGCGACCATCCACCGCACCCGCACCACCCCAATCTCTGCCGCCATGCGTTGCACGGCCTGTTCTACCGCGTGATCTGGTGCGTCCTCGCCGCCGACCAGCGCCGAAATCTCTAGCCCATCCTCTTGCGTTTGCACGGCAATTTCATGCACATGCAACCCGCCCAAGCTGAGGCAGCGCAGCAACAACGCCCGCATCGCAGCCTCTTGATCGCTGGCACAGCTCAACACCACCCGATAAGATCGCGTCAGCGGCACCCCGGCCTTGGTATGCCGCTTGAGAAATTTCACCAAAGGCCGCAGCCCAAGGTTCACAAATACCACCAACCCGGTCAGCACCAGCGCAAACGGCCAAGCCCCCACGCCTGCAAGCAAGCCAACCCCCGCCGAGCACCACAAAGTCGCCGCCGTATTCAGCCCCTGCACATTGAAACCATCGCGAAAAATGATGCCTGCGCCTAAAAAACCGATCCCCGACACCACTTGCGCCGCCACCCGGCTGGGGCTGGCGTCATGCTCGATCAACTGGCTGAAAACCACGAATCCCGCCGCGCCCAACGCCACCAGAGCATTGGTGCGCAGGCCCGCCATGCGCTGGCGCACCTGCCGCTCTGAGCCGATCAACGCGCCACAAGACAATGCAACGGCCATATTCACAGCGGCGGCGGTAAGGGCAATGGCCATGCGGACTCCTGTCAGTTTGTAACATTTTTATGACGGAAATTTAACCACTGTGACAAGAGGTTAACGACCGATCATGTAGTCACCATCATAAAAAGCACAATTTTAAACGTAAGTAACTGATTTACACAGGGCCCGGAATGACCCGACGAGCAATGTGACACATCGGATTCACCAAAGAGATCACTTTCCGCAAAATCCGCTGATTTTTGGCGAAAAACTGCACGAATTCTATGAAATTCTTCGGGCTCCCCCGTGCTACCGCTTTCAGCCATAAAACCCGCCACATCCGACTTTCGATAGATCACTGATCCAAGCCACGCAGGATCGAACGTCGGCTGGATGCTGCGCTGCGCAAGTAAGCGCTTCACAGCACAGGCGTGGACGCCAACAGTGCGGGCGATCATCCCGAGCGTGGCGTATTCCGTCTCAAACCTATTGATTTCGGTCAAGGATACGTAGGCCCCACCGGCCAGCCCTGCAACGATCTCTGCGGCTGTCGGATTCAACCATGGACCGCCATCACCAAACGCAACTAACTTTTTCACCGCATTAAGCGAGATACCCAACATAAGCGCCACAGACGCGAGGCCGTGCAAGTCAGGGCACCGGCGCGCCGTGATAAGGGCCTTGGTAACGGCATGGTCGAAGCGAAGGTGGTCAAGCCTTGGCACCCCGTTACGCAGCAGCGTACCGGTCAACTTACCGTCCAGTTGCCACCGCAGAATTTCTGCAGTCGATGAGAAACGCCGTGCGACAGCCGTCAGATTGACGTAGCCTTTCTCCTCTCCGGAGATGAAGACGATATTGCGCAGCACATTCGTCACGAATGCGGATAGGTCGTCATGGTTGAAATACCCTTGCGTCAACCCGACCTTCCCTTCGATGGTCGGCACCACCGAGGTGATCAACCCGTGCTGCGCCAACTGTTCCGCGTGGGTCTTACTGCACCCGAGTTCTTGCTTCACTTGATTCAAGGGAATGGAGTTTTGGATGCGGGTGATCAGCCTCTCCCCTTCGTCCGCCGGGAAGACCCACTGGTTGAACGCCACTGCGTCGGCAGTTTCCGGGATCATCCCTGCCTTCCGCATGACCCTGTAAAGACTAAAGCGGTTGATCCCGGTCGCGTTCACCAGCGAGTTGACGGAATGGACACGACGCTGCGCAACCATCTCTCCAAGAATGACTTCGCCGGGGCTTATCGCAAAATTTTCGATGATGGTGTCACGTACAATCGTCCGCAGTGGGCCGAAATCGGCAGATCGTTGGGTGTATTTCAGCCAGTTAAATAGAAATCCGTATGCTCCCTGTGGCCCAGTCCGGCCGCTGCGTCGGCAGGCGCTGATCCGCAACTGTGCGAATGACTCCATGATAGCGTCTGGGCCGCGCGAACATATCTGGAAACCGATATCGCTGGTACGCGCCCAATCTAGCTCGGAATAACGGCCGATCTTTGCCTCGGGACCGCCTTCGACAAGCGCACCCAGCATCTCACAGGCCTTGCTTCCGGGGACGATCCCCTGCCCATCGAGCCAAGCCGCCGCGTTCTTCGCACCCCAGAGCCGATCCTCGACGTATGTTTGCAAGGCACCGGGAACTTTAGGGCCATCTTCAGCCGTGTTCGGAAGTTTGAAATCCTGTTCAACGATGAGCTTCTGCAGGTCGAAGGCGCTCACCGGATCCGGCGCGGGCAGCTCAACCAAGATCGCCCGATGCCGTTTGCAAATCACCACCGGGCGCAACCACCACGCCCACTGGAATCACTGCGCACCGCTTCCAGCATCAACTTGCCCTTCGGCGTCCTGACGGAAGCATTGGGGGCAAAAGCTGACAAAGATCCGCCGAACCGCCGTGAGACCAAGCTGCTCGCCCCGCAGCTGCAACAAGTCATTCGAAATGACGCTCAGAGTGTTGAACGCGATCTCCGCTGGTTGAAGGTCGGCCAGAGCCGCCATCCGATCTACGAAGGCGCCAGTACCGTTGCGGAAATCCACATGGTCGACCCCACCGTAGCGGTTAAAGGTGCTTACAGGCACGCCGGCGTGGTAATATCCGGTCCTGACGAAATAGCCCTGACTCACCTCGCCAGCATGGAACGGCAAATTGGGCATCAGGGAGTCCGACGTCATTTCGTCTTCCCCGCGCTCTTTCGCGGCCGTCCACGCTTTTGGGCGGCGCTGGCGCGGAAACACCCTCGAAAAAGACATTTGAAGCGTCAGGCCCGTCGGTCGTTGCCGCATGCGCCCGTGAGACCAATCGCTGTGTTTGAATGGGTTCTCAGGGTTAAAATGCAGGTATTTCATGTCGAAGAATTCGCGGAAATCCTCGATATCCACCGCATCTCCGCCTTGTTCGACCGCGCGGATGGCAGAGTTCACAATCAGGAATGTGCAGCGTCCAAAGCTGCCATGAACGCCATCATATATCCTGTCGGCAAAGTAAGGATCATTCTTGATGCTCGGTGCGAGGCGCACTCCCGCATCATGGCTGACCTCTTTCAAGGCACGATTGACCAGATCAATCGACACTGTCCGCGCGAATGGCTTTAGGGGAAGGTCCAGATGGCGCTCGGCAAGTTCAAGGTGTTCGGGGTCATCATAGATCAAATTCCGCACTTTCGGGGTGCCGATAAGGATGATGCAAAAGCCGCCACCATCCTGAACAAGGGTCTTGAGGAAGGTATTGATCACAGCCTTTGGGTCGTTCAGGTTATGGACTTCGTCGATGACGACAATCGTGATTCCGGCCATGCGCAACCGATGCGCGGCAAGGTCACCGGCTTCAAGGCGGATCATTTTTGACGGGAACTTAGTGTAGCCGGTCGAACGGCATAGGTCCTCACAAACGCTTTTTACGCTCGCCGCATGCCTCAGCCGACAATACGCGATCCGCTCGCCGCATTTCTTCTCATCAAAGCTGTCATTGAAAAGCCGCTTGAGGACCAGCCAGACCATGGTAGTTTTTTCGTCTTGCGAAATGGCGGTCACGCACACTCCCTTCCGCTCGTTGCGGAACGCTTTTCCCTCTGGCAGCAGGGTGCCGTCCTTGTCGCGCCTCAGGACCACCTCAAGCCGCGCAACAAACTGATTATCCCAGTCGCTAACGTAAGACCGCCGCAAGAGCCAACCCGAGAGTGCCTCAGTGTCTTCCTGGGCGGGGCGCGGGTCGCCTTCGAGGGGCAGGTCGATCTGATCGTCTGCGTCAAGCAACGCTCCGACTTCGAGGTTCATATCATTCATCAACACTACTCCTTCATGCCCGGCGTCCAGCCCGTCGTCCTGCGACGACGGCCGAGCGTTGCGGGTGGCGTCCGGCGGCTTGTGGCACTGTTTTCATCGTGGGGGACATACACCCCGTAAATGCGTCGATGATCACCCCGACGCAGGCCATTGCGGAGGAGAACCGGCGGCTGAAGACGATGTTCGCCGAGCTGAGCATGCAAAATGACCTGCTCAAGGAGGCTCTTGGAAAAATAGATCGGCCATCCGTTGCCCGAAAGGCAAATGCATGCATTTGCCGTGGGTCAACGCCGCGAGATGGCCGGGAATGCAGTGGCGCGGCGCGGGATCAGCATAGCGCTGGCCTGCCGGACTTTCGGGGTCAGGGAGACCTGTTATCGCTATGGCCCAAAGTTGCGGGCCGAGAACGATGAGATCGCCGATCTGCTGGTCGGGCTGACCGACGCCCGCAAGACGTGGGGGGGGGCTTACAACAACGACCGCCCGAACATCCCTTTCATGGTTTGCAAGCAAACCATTGCCGGGCAACGGCGCATCGGCGGCATCACACCCGCCCAGAAACTGAAAATGGCCGCATAAGCTCTACGAGTGCACCCAGTTAGAAATGGGGGGATTACCAAATGAACTGCTCAAGGAGGCTCTTGGAAAAATGTATGGTCCGCCCCGCTATTGCAAGGTTTATGTGGGTGACGCACCGGCTTGCGTAAATGTATCCTGCCTCTGATCAGTCAGCCGCTTTTGGCGACAAGGCCTTGATGAGATCCGCCCCTCGGGTTCCAGATTAGTGGCACGGGATCATGTCCCGTTTTTTTCGCGTGGCTTACCCGTGGTCGATCAACCGTTTGGTCATCCGCTGGCTGACAGGCGATGCATGCATCGCCGAGAAGCACGTCCCCTGCAATGGGTTTTGCGGTGAAGGATCAGTTCAGGCAGCTGCACCTTTTGACCGCAAGTAGACGGTGCCGGGTTGTGTCAGGATCGCCCAGACGATGCGCGTCAGCTTGTTGGCCAGGGCAACGACGGCTTTGTTGCGGTGGGTTCGGGCTTCCAGTGCATTCAGCCAACGTCCCAAGGCATGGCTTTCCCGGTTCAGGTGCAGAAAACAGGATCGCGCTCCGTGGATGATCAGACGGCGCACATATCCGTTTCCACGCTTGCTGATCCCGAGAAGGGTCTGCTTTCCTCCCGTCGAGTGTTCTGCGGGCACAAGGCCTAGCCATGCCGCCATGTCTCGCGCCTTGCGGAATTGTCGGCCATCTCCAGCCGCCGCCACAAGGGCTGTTGCAGTCAACGCGCCGATCCCGGGGATGGTCAGCAATCTACGGATCGTCTCGTCTTCGTTCGCGATCGCTTCGATCCTGGCGCTCAAGGCTCTGACCCGGTTCTCGATATAGGCAAGGTCATCCAGCAGGTCGTTCAGCAAGTCCCGCATGGTCTCGGTCAAATCGTTTTCCAAATTGCCAAGGTGCCTCCGGATATCTGCATGAAAGCCACCGGCCCCGACACGCATGGACAGCCCATATTCGATGCAAAAAGCCCGTGCCTGATTCATCAGCCCAGTGCGCTCACCGACAAGCCGGTCCCGGATGCGGTGGAGCGCCTGCAGATCAACCTGCTCCGCAGTTCGCGCTTCGACAAATCGCATGGTCGGCATTGTGACAGCCTCGGCAATCGCCGCGGCATCAACCGTGTCGGTCTTGTTCGACTTCACATAGGGCTTCACAAATCGCGCCGGAATGATCCGGGCGTGATGCCATCGAATGCCGAGGAACACCGGGGACCATTCGGGTCGACAATGGCCCCGAATACATCAGTGAAAAGCTGTTGAAATGGGCTGAGAAACAGGGGGTTACCATCCTGCATATCCAACCCGGTCAGCCGCAGCAGAACGCTTATATCGAACGCTACAACCGAACCGTCAGGCACGAATCGCTCGACCAATACGTCTTCGAAACCATCGAGGAGGCCCAAGATCACGCCACACAATGGTTATGGGCTTACAACAACGACCGCCCCAACATGGGCATCGGCGGCATCACACCCGTCATGAAACTGAAAATGGCCGCGTGAATTCTACTGATGCACCCAACTAAAAATGGGGGGATTACCATATCAAATCAATTAGATATCACAAGTTAAACGGGAGAATGCCTGCGTAAGCCCTGCTAATACGCCCCTTAAAATACGGAAGAACGCAAATTAAACTTAGATGTTGTGCTCCAACCTATAATGTCGCACCTGACACAACTATCCCTGAGTCGTTGTTTGAAGATGCACAAAATTACCCCAGGTCAACGGAAATAAGTTTGGAAAGAAGAAGTACAAGCCCGCCTGCTCGACTACTTTCACACCGACATCGCTGAGGTTCACACTTAATGCGGGGAAGATACGCCCGTCACGCGGGTCAGCAATGGGCGAACCCTTCACCTCGAAGAATGCAGGTGGTGATGGGCGAAAATCCTGATATCTTACTCATGATTGGAGGTCGTTTCCGGTTTATGGCACCCTAATATATTCAACAATATGGTAAATCTGTGAGCAACACATTCGAAAATCTGACATCACTGCCGTCAACCCTGTTTTTTCACGCCTCAGATCGGCTAGTTACTGGGTTAGAAAAGGGCCACTTTAAATTATTGGCTGCGTTGTCTGATCATGCACGTTCACATGGCTGGCAAGTGGAGGTAGTTGGCAGAAGTCAGGGTGCACACGAGGTAGCCAGCACAGTCCTTCGCCACCTGCATATTTTCATGGAAGATCGCCCTTACTATGCACCTAACATTTTTCATTGCGTCCCTAGTTATCTGCGTGGCTATTGGTTTTTCGATGAGATAGGCACTCGTAACAACTCACTTCAGCGCCTTTCTCCGTTTGATGCCACTTCCATACCCCGTCGCAAAGCCGAACGGTTTCTAGATGTGCTCCAATCGCAGTTTATAGCCGAGAATAGAAGTAAATTTGAGCAACCGCCGCGCGGGTCTGAAATCGTTGAGAATGGTTGTTTGGTATTTTTTTCACAAAGTTTTAAAGATCCAAAACACCATCGGCATTTCTTGAGTGTTCCGCAAATGATCGAAGCTGCGATAACCTCAAAAGGCAATCGGGCGCTTTATATCAAACCTCACCCCAAGCAGGAATTTGAAGAATTAAGCCAGTTGGCTAGATACCACGATCCGCAGAATGGCGTATATGTGGTTTCTGCATCTATTCACGATCTCCTGACAGTTTGCGATTGTGTATTGACGTTGAGCTCGGCTGTTGGCTTCGAAGCGTTCTTACATCGCAAACCAGTAATTTTGGGTGGGCAAACAGATTTTTGGCAGAATGCAATTACTCTAACAAACGCCGCGAAAATGAGTAATGCAATTGATGTAGCAACTTCAAGAGCATGGCCGTATGAAGCTTTTTTATATTGGTATCTACAGCTCATGTGCTTTGAAGATAGCGCAAAATCATTACCGCGCTTGCTAGATTGCCTGCATCAGAACGGATATCGGATCGGCGATAAAAAACAATGCGGCTACTTCTAGACAACCACGCTCATGGCAACGCTCTTAGTGCAATTATCTGTTTATTGTAGTGCAAATACTAGAAAATATAACTTCACTGCAGGAGAGCATTTGATCTGCATATTTCCCACGCCCTATCAGAAAATTCTGGCTTGGCTGATTCCAAGTTTTTGATTTCCAAAAACCAATAGAAATACTTTAAGAGATTGATGGATTTCTGTGTGTGAAAACCCTTTGTCAGTGCAGAACTTAGCGTTTCAGCATCTGTAGCTACTGCCGTAACATGATGATAATCTGACTGCCCGCAGGTAATGATGCTTTTATTTTGCATAATTGCTTCAAACCCACATGCTGAATTTTGCGTCACAATGAATTTAGATACGGCAATCAGATCGTGCACACTTGCGGGAGATATCTCAATATTGCTCCACTTCTTTGCTTCCCGCTTAATCTTTTGTGCGACGGCAGCGCTTTGCGCTGGATGCAGCTTGACATAGACGCGTGCGCCGTACGCGGCTTGTGCGACGGTAGAGAGCATTGTCAGAGTATCTATATAGTGCATTGGGTTTCGAAAATGTTCAATTTCTTGGGTGAAAATCGTCGCAAATCCCGGACGCAGGGCTGCTTCAACTCGCGGCAACTGCGGAAATTTCGATACATTTTCACGAAGCATATATCCTGAGACGCCATTGAAAAACCATCTGGCATCTGCCTCGTCAACTTCAGATGGATTAAACACCTGCCGTGCTATTGATGACTGCATATTAACGCCGGCGGGGTCAAGATACCAGAACCCCCTGATATATCCGGGGTGGGCATGAAGAACGCCCGGACGCACCGGTGTACGCGGTCCAATTAAGATATGTAACCTCTCCTTGTCATCAAGTATTTGTTTGGACAATTGCGTCTGCGCACGAATGACTCCGGGCGCGAAACCTTCATCTCGCGCTCGCGCACCGAGCTTTTCGAAGAAGTCAAACTGGCCGCAAATGACTGAGTCATACCACGTTTCAGTCGCATGGATGACCATACGTGCCTTTGAAGAGAGATTAAAAATTTGTGCAAAAACCGGACTAACCACTTACCCTCCCCAATAAGAATACGTTTCAAAACCCTCACATCTGCGCTCCACGTCTAGAGCGCAGAAATCCGTTCATGCAGTCGGCATACACCGATGCGAGGCGCCTCATTTTGATTAACCGTTTCTACACGAATAGGAAATCGTCTGCGGTGATAGATGCGGTTGCCACGTTTTCGAGCAGAATAGTCGATCCCGGCCCATAAGTAATCAATGTATTCGCGCCCTGTGCTGTTATCGCCAGCGCCGACCAAGTGAGACCTGTAAGGCGGATATGATCCGATGTATCCTCAAAGTCTTTCACTGTGTCGGCTCCATCACCACGCGTAAATGCAAAGACATCGCTGCCGAGGCCACCGAACAAAATGTCATTGCCGAGCCCGCCACGGAGGGTGTCCCCGCCGCGTTCGCCACGAATTTCATTGGCTATCCCATTTCCAGTCAAAACATCGCCATATGCATCAAGGTCTGAACCCTGAACATTCTCAAAATCGGAGAGCACGTCACCAGTTGCATATCCACCGTTCGCAGTTCCAGTTGCTAGATTGATCGTCACAGCAGCTGTAGAACTGTAGTAGCTGACTTGATCAATACCGTCTCCGCCGGATAGCCGATCACCTTCTGCGCCGCCGTCAACCTTATCATTTCCGAGGTCACCAGAGATTGTGTCGCTTCCTGCATCACCATTCAATATGTCAGCACCATCATTGCCAGAAAGTATGTCATTTCCAGCTCCCCCATAAAGCCTATTGGCAACTTCATTTCCGGTCAGTTTATCTGAATATGCAGACCCATAGACGTATTCGACTGAGACGAGCCGATCACCGAACGCAGCGCCACCAGCTCCACGGCCAGTTCCAAGATTCACGTCCACCGCAGCAGTTGAAGTCGTGTAGTAGGCGGAATCGACGCCAAGCCCGCCATCAAGCACCTCGGCTCCTGCACCCGAGTAAAGCTTGTCTGTACCATCTCCACCAAAGAGTTCCGACCGTCCTGCTTGCCCGATCAGTATATCAATCCCTCCGCCGCCAAAGATGACGTCGTCTCCCCCATTACTTGAAAGGTTGTCGTTTCCGAGCATTCCGACCAGGACTTCGCCTGCCGCCGTACCCGAAAGCGTCTCGTTTGCATCGGTGCCGATGATCCGTGAAAGGATTTCGATATTCCCGGTGAGTTGCGCGGACGTAGCGCCTGCAACGAAGATACTCCCTCCGCTATAGGTAATAGTCGCCCCACCAGTTCCATCAACAACAGTGAATATGTTGGTTTCGGTTGCGAGTTGGATGAGATCACTGCCTGCGACAAAATCTTCGATCCGATCAACGCCATCGCCTTGCGTGAACTGGAAGATGTCATCGCCTACGCCACCATAAAGCGTGTCATTTCCTTGCCCTCCAGAAAGAACGTCATTCCCAGCGTCCCCCCAGACAACATTAGCAAGATCGTCGCCAGAAAGCGTATCGCCAGACAATGCAATATTGGAGCCTCGCAGGTTTTCTATTGAGGAGAATGTGTCCCCTGCAGCGTCTCCCAACAAACCTTCGCTAGTCAGCAGATTGACAAATACTCCAGTGGTTGCAGCATTCGCGAAAGTAAGAAGATCGGTGCCACCACCACCGAACAAAGAATCTGCACCAGTACCCCCAAACAAGGTGTCGTTGCCTACACCACCATACAGGCTATCGTTGCCCGCATCTCCCGATAGGTAATCGTTGCCTTCACGACCTGAAAGACTGTCGTTTCCAACACCACCCCAAATTCGGTTATTTACGGAATCCCCAGAAAGACTGTCGCTATACCCACTACCGAACAGATCTTCGATACTTACATACTGGTCGTATGCGGCATCGCCTGTATTTTGCGCCGGGGCAGCAAGATCAGCTATCACCGCACTCGTCGCTGTCGAATATTGAGCTCGATCTGTGCCAGTACCGCCGTACAGCACGTCCGCTCCGCCACCACCAATCAGGATGTCTGAGCTATCGCCGCCAAACAACGAGTCGTTGCCAGACGTTGCAACCAACAGATCGGCACCAAGTCCACCAAAGATGGCGTCAAAGCCGCCAGCGCCATAAAGGCTATCGTTTCCAGCAAATCCAGCAACGATTTCGTCCGAGCTCGTGCCCGCCAGGCTTTCATTCGCTGTTGTGCCGTCAAGCCGCGTAGGTTGGATAAGGGCTGCCTGAAGCTGTGCCACTGTTGCACCTGCTACAAAGACGGTAAGGCCCGCCGCCGTGAACTGTGCGCCGCCTGATACTACTGTGAATACCGGCGCAAATACCTCGCTAATGAGAAGGATTTGGTCATATCCGTACTGATCACTTTGAGTGAAATCCTGAATGACATCCGAGCCGTCTTGCTCGAAGAACACAAAGGTATCGGCACCTTTTCCCCCGAAGAGGGTGTCGTTGCCAGCGCCACCTTGCAGAACATCCGTCCCACGGAGACCGAGCAAAGTGTTGTCGCCACTAGATCCCATCAGCGTGTCGCTCGCACCAGTCAGGTCGCTGCCACGCAAGCTCTCGAAACTTGCAAAGATATCGCCCTGCGCTGCCCCACCAGAAGCCCAGCCATTTTGAAGGTTTACCGCAACTCCTGTAATACTTGAGCTATAGGAGAGCATATCAATGCCTGCTCCACCATTCAGTTGGTCAGTGCCAGCACCACCATCCAGACTGTCGTCTCCGTCACCTCCAAACAAGGAGTCGACACCAGCGCCGCCAGAGAGGTCATCATTCCCACCCACACCGGACAGGTAGTCATCTCCACCTAGCCCAGCAATCGCATTGCCCAGCCCGTTGCCCGAAATGCGATCATTGAAAGCTTCTGTACCTTGCACGTTTTCAATTTCGGCGAACCGATCACCAGCCGCCGTTCCCCCGGTCGCCGTATCGGTGGCGAGATCAACGATAACTCCTGCAACCGCGTTATCAAGCAGAACGGTATCGAGCCCAGAACCGCCAATGAAATGCTCCTCACCCGTACCAGCAACGAAAGTATCGTTGCCTTCGCCGCCATAATAATCCGACCGCCCACCTGCGCCGACAATCGTATCATTTCCAAGCCCGCCATAAATGACGTCGATTCCGCCCCCACTTGAAATGCTATCATTTCCGGCCTGCCCGAAAATGACATCAGAGCCGGTTGCCCCGACAAGCGTTTCCGCCACAGCCGTTCCAAGCAGACCCTGCGTTATCTGAAAACTCGTCCCAGTGCCCGCAGCAAAATCGGCAAGAGATATTTGCGATGCGCTGATACCTGCCAAGAAGAACGAGGTATTGGGGCCAAAGTGGATACGTGCTCCCCCAGTTTCGTCGTAGATGACCACAGAATAGGCTCCCGCAATAGCGGAAATCCTATCCACACCATCCTCAAAGCCGTTGATCGTATCTTGACCAGCAGTTGCGGAGGTCAAAAAGACATCCTGACCTAGCCCGCCCGTCAAAGCATCGTTTCCGGCACCACCAGCGAGGATGTCGTCACCATCACCACCGAAAAGTGCGTCGTTGCCGACGTCGCCACTCAGAATGTCTGCGCCAGCTTCGCCATAAAGGGCATCATTGCCCGCACCGCCAACGACGTTGTCGCCATCCGCCTGACCATTGAGCGTGTCCTGCCCCTCCCCCCCGGCGAGCAGATCATTTCCATCTCCGCCCAGAATGGAATCCGACCCCTCTCCACCATCGAGGTGATCATCGCCAGCTTCGCCAAAAACGCGATCGTTCCCCGCATCCGCAGCAATACTGTCGTTGCCAATGCCACCAAGGAGGCTGTCAACGCCATCGCCACCCTGCAGCGTGTCATTGCCATCCGAACCGTTGAGCGTGTCGTTTCCGGCGTCGCCCAAAATCAGATCGTTGCCAGCGTCGCCAGTGAGCGTGTCGTTTCCATCGCCGCCGTTAATGCTGTCGTTTCCGGACGATCCGGAAATTGTGTCATTGCCCCCGCGTCCATTGATCACATCATTGCCGGAGAACCCAATAATATTGTTCGCGATATCACTGCCCGAAAGATCGTCGTCCGAGTTTGAGCCTTTTAGGTTTTCTATACTGATGAGCACATCATGCATGGCGTCACCCGTGAAGCCGAGGCTTTGGAGCAAGTCTACCCGGACGCCGGAGTCAGCATTCAAATAGCTGGCGGTATCGATCCCGTCGCCGCCATCAATCTTGTCGGCCCCTTCACTGCCACTGATCAGGTCGTTGCCCGCTCCGCCTTCGAGCAGATCATTTCCAGAACCGCCATCAAGCGTATCATTCCCTTCATTACCAAAGAGATTGTCGTCAGCGTCGTCACCATGCAGTAGATCGTTCCCGAGGCCGCCATAGAGCAAATCTGACGCTTCATCGCCGTAGAGTTGGTCATCCCCACTTCCACCGATGAGTTCATCAACACCTAGGCCACCATAAATAATGTCATTGAGCGTCCCGCCATCGACACTATCACCGCCATCGCCGCCAAAAATAGAGTCGTTACCATCTTCACCAAAAATCGTGTCGTGTGAGGCTCCGCCCTCTATCGAGTCATTGCCAAGGCCGCCGTACAATGTGTCTCGACCGCTTTCACCGAGCAGCCAATCATCTCCGCTGCCGCCATAGCTCACATCATGCCCAGAACCCCCTCCGAGCTTATCAACACCATCCCCACCGACTAAACTATCGTCGCCGGATTCGCCTGAAAGTTTATCATCGCCGAGACCACCATAAATAGTGTCTTTGCCGCTATCACCGTAAAGGCGATCTGCTCCGTCGCCGCCATCAATTAAATCTCCACCCGTTCCACCATCAATGATGTCGTTACCAGCATCGCCATGGAGTTGGTCATATCCTGAACCACCGTCTACCGTATCATCACCCGCACCAGCACGAATACGTTGTTGACCATCAAATCCATAGCTTCCATTCGCCAACGAAATATCATCATTTGTTGCACCAAACACTTCAAAGCCGGTGCTGAGCGGTGCATATTCCCATTCTGAAGCCAGCACCTTATTACGCCGATCCAAAAACGCAGTATCCCCAAATCTTGCCTGGAAATCCGCATCTGTAAGCGTCACAAATCCCGTATACGTTGGGTTTTGATACTTTGAACTCCCCAGTCCGCCTTGAAGGTAACTATATCCAGCATTCAGAACTTCACCTTGAGCGGAAACAATTTTTTCAATATCGACCACATCAAGATACTGATATTCACCACTATGTGTGCCATTTGAGTTGTTATGCCAAATCACTGCGCCGATCTGCCCCGATGCAGACTTGTACCAAACGGCATCCATAAAATTAGTGAATTCAAATTTTATAGTATCTGTTCCAGTGCCCCCGTTGATCCGCCCCTGATCTGCCGATGCATAAAACATATCATTACCGGAACCGCCAAATGCGACATCTGGGCCAGTCACGCAAATCTGATCGTCACCGTCACCGCCATAGACGACATCAACGCCCCATTCGCCGTAGGCATTCGCTGCAGGATTGTCTGAAAGTCCATCCTGCCAAAAAAACGGGGTTTCCGGAAGCGCCTGAGTCAATGCAAAAATAAGGTCATTGCCTGCACCACCATAAACGGTGTCATCACCCCAACCGCCGAAGATTTGGTCAGCGCTGGTTCCCCCTGTTATTATGTCGTCTCCGGTCTCGCCCAGAATTGTGCTCGATCCTGCATCAGCAACGATGATGTCGTCACCGCTCCCGCCTTCAATATAGTCGTTCTCTGCACCGCCATAGATTGCATCATCAGACCCTCCACCATAGAGCGAGTCTACTCCAGTACCACCGAAGAGGTCGTCATCTGCCGATCCCCCATAGAGTTGATCAACACCACTCCCCCCTTCGACCAGATCATCTTGGTTGCCGCCGTAAACAGAATCCGAACCATCTCCGCCATTCAGAACGTCATCGCCATCTTCACCTTGAATGCTGTCGTTATCCGAATCACCCCATGTAAAATCATCATCTGCGCCGCCGAACAGCACATCGTTTCCAGCTCCACCGCGAAGAACATCACGCCCTAGGACGCCAAAAACCCAATCGTCGCCCATTCCGCCAAAAAGGCTGTCGTCACCAACATCTCCGGAAATAAAGTCGTTGCCGTCAAAACCGTAGATAGTATCATCTCCCGCTAGGCCGAAAAGTGCATCGCGAAGATCGGTTCCGTTCAGAAGATCGTTGCCGTTCGTTCCAATCACATAAGTCGAATAGGCCGGGTCATAGGTCCGAACAGCATCATCGAAGCGTAAGAATTCCACGCCCTGCAAGGCGACGACAACCCCGTCGCTTTTGCGCGTCACAGTCAGTGAGTTCGAGCCGAGATTATTTACTGTATAATCCGCAAAATTTCCGGTGAAGGTAATCATATCTTCACCAGTGCCGCCAAACACCGAAGCATTGCTCTGGCCTACAGAGAACTGGTCAATCCCGGCTCCACCGTAAAGCGTATCAATTCCAGATCCCCCAAAGAGCAGATCGTCCCCATCTTGGCCATCAAGGCGGTCGTTCCCGATCCCACCAAACAGAGTGTCAGAACCCGTGCCTCCGTACAGCGTGTCGTTCCCTGAAAAGCCATGCACAACATCGTTCCCAGCACCCGCCGAAACGCTGTCATTGCCTGAAGATGCGCGGAACGTACTATTTGCGGCATCGCCATTAATTGTGAAGTTTGCCGTGTAGCCAAATTGGACAGCGAGAACAAACGTCTGAGCCCAACCAACTGTAAATGCGCTGTTCGGATCCGCCGCAATCAGTGCATCATATGTCGATTGGTTCTCAAGATATTTCTCGTAATCAGAAGCGATCTGCAAGCGCAATGAAAAATCGTTTATAAGCGTCTGTGCCTCGGCTCCAGCGGCATTGGCCGTGACATACGCAAGTGCAACACTAAACTTTATATCCCCATCATTGAGACGAAGATCCTTCAACACGTCTACTAGGCGCTCTGAGAGCGCAGACTGTACTGAACCATAGTTGCTGCCATCGCCGTTCCGGATCGCCTTTTCGACATGGCCAAAGGTCAAAGTTAAGGCACTAGCGAGTTGGCCCAAATTGTTAGATGAAGAGTCCGCACGGTCGATCACGCCATTGATGAAGTCCGTAAAAGCTGCTGCCATGCCCTGAGACAAGGCCACATTACCACCGTCCTGTGCAGACGTGCTCATAACTTGGAAATGGCCTGAATAGCTGTCGTAGCCAACTGACGTCAGCGAACTCGGATCTTTGTCAAAGATTAGGTCCAAGATCAAACCGCCAACATATCCCAAGACTGTACCCAAAATGCCGGTGATTCCAGCAAACATATCAAGTGCAAGCGAAATCACACCCGATCCAATTTGCGCCTCCACCGATTCTAGTGCCGGTAGTATTGTCCCGATTGCCGCCTTAAAGATGAGATTCAGCACATTTGCGCCGGAGAAAATCTGCGCCAACTCTGGCTGAGAAAGACCAAAATCTGCTATTTGCGTGTCACTTAAACCCAAAACATCCACGGCAATTTCATGCACCGAAAGGTCTATGATGTAGTTAACACCTTGTTCAGCCAGCAAGTAGGCAAACTTGCCCGCAAACTCTTCCGTATTCAGGCTTTCGAATACTTCAGCCATGATCCACTGCGATAGCAATGCAGAGGCATTATCTACTGTGTTTGTCACAAGTTCAGGGTAAAAATCAGCAAAGGTAATAGCAGCAATATCATCCAGATCGCCGTTTTGCATCCCACCGGACACAATCTGACTATGGATTGCCCCGCCTGCAAATTCGAAGAGATTCTGGACAAATGTTCCAGCAATTGACGTTACCGCCAACTTTTCAAATACACTCGCATCGTCATCGAGTAGTGCAGCCGTGATAAACGGGGTGACGAGTTTGCCGATCTGAAAGCCAAAATCAGCTCCAACAAGTACGACTTCTCGGATGCTTTCTCCAATAATATTCCTATTTTCATCTACTAAATACTGTGTTTGAACTAACCGGCCGTAAGCGTCGGCATGGGTAACATAGGCTTTGGCGACAAGACGTCCGTCAACTGTTTCCATTTTGTAGATCGTAGAGCCAGACGCGGCCAGCCCCCCGAGACCGTTGTCCAATTCAACATAATCCAGTGAATTGTCATGGTTTAAATCTGCTAGAGATCCCGGAACAATCTGAGAAAGTTGCCATGAATTTAAGAATGACAGAACTGAAGCATTATGGACCCGAACCCCACCTGCGATATAGGTGTGATATTCCTCAACTTCAAAGTTGAAAACCTCATGACCTAACGGCGAAATCGAACCGATCTGATGCGTCAAAGCATCGGGTAGCTGACCTGTATCGACATCGAATTGCGCAGAAAAAATCGACGGAATCACTTGCCCACAAACAAAATTCATTTTCAAGTTACTCCTTAAATACGCCACCAAGAATCGCGCGATCAGTTTGCGCCTTGAATTGTTCTATGAAGATATTCGGGTCGGCAAATGGGGATATGCAGTCCACGACTACAATATCCGGGCCCGATCGCCAGTCATTCAACCCCATAATGAAAGGTGGACACCCAATTTTAGCTTTCACTTCAGATGATGCATACGCCCACATCACAGCTGCCAATGGCTGCTTACCCTTTAGGTACACGCGAACCTGTTTGAGCATCAACGGCGCGACAACAAGATCATCGATGTGCGCGATAAGACGTTCTCTATGAGGTTTTGAAAGCGTCATAAGCCATGTCACTTGACCAAGGACATGAGTGAACTCTTCCGAGTTGGGAAGCTTGGGAATGTTTGTCATGGTTGATTTCAATGCCCGCGCTTGTGTTTATTGGAGGTAGCCGCAACAAAATTCCGACTTCCAATCTCTCCGGTCCTGTGCTCCCGACGGAGGGCTAATGGGAAATTGGGTCGAATTGCTTCAAGATGTTTGCCAGTTACGGGGGCAACGGGCCCGATGTCCGACATCACCGGCGTAGCTAAGAATGGTGCCGCACCATCCCATTCTGCGACTTGGTAAATGTCTGTCAGCGTCAAGCAAGAGCGTTGCAAAACATAATCTTCTGGGTTCGGGATCGAAGGGCTCACGGACCAGTGGAAGGGTACTGGCACTGCATCACCAGTTTTAACCAGACCGTCATCCGTTACTTCGCCACCATTGGCTTCAATTATTTCCGCGATCGAATAATCCTTGTCACCATTAAGCAAGAACCGCGTTCCAAGACGAATTTTCTTGGCCTCTACAACGTGGAAGCCCTCAAATGTCTTGTCGCCAGTGACCGCCCAGATAAGACGATCATTAACATCACCGACAGCGACGCCAGTTGATGCCCGGACAAGACTTCCATCTTGACGGACCAGTGCACCATCCGAGCGCAGAATATCGAGTATTGGAACATATTTTCCGGCAAAGTTCCCATCACCGCAAAGCGTGATGTGACCCGGAGTGACCATCAGGCCGAAAACATCAAGGATATGTTTGGCTTGCTTTCGGAATGTACGCTTTACCACGCTAGGCACAAGTTTACCCAGGCTATCAAAAGCCAAAACATGATCTCCGGCGACAATAGATTCAATCTTTTTTAGCGTCCCATCACCGAGAGTGATAAATGTTCCGGAAAGGAAGCAGTTATTTTGAGCATGTTGCAATGCAAATTCAATTTGCTGTCGGACATAGTTATCGCCGATTGAATTCAGCGCAACCACTGCCTCCTCAATGCTGATCCAACCATTATTAATAGCATCAGTAAAAGTAGGCGCATCTGATAAAAGCGTAAGGTGACGCCCATTGCTAAGCCCCAATAGCAAATTCCCTAACCCATGGCCGTCCGTATTTGGTACATAGTACACGTTATCGCTTAATCTTTGGCCTAACCCGTGAATTACGCCTGAAGCCCCCCAAGATTCCGAGTAAATATAAGTCACATTTGGATCTGAAATCAACAACGGAAATGGGCTTAAGCCTCCCAACCCTGGCGCGTTAAATACTACAGCATTATAGCTGGGATCACTCAGCACATTCTGTTGAGCCAAATACCCACCTAGGGAATGCCCAACGAACACAATCTCAGCGTTCTTCCCCGCAACAACTGCTAGAGCCTGCGAGGTAAAAATCTGAGAATTTGAGTATTGATTGGTAAAACTGCCACCAGCCCCAACAAAAAAATCTGTCAAGACATAATCGCCCACCTGACTAGTGCCCTGAAATGAGATTACCAGCCTGTTATCACTTGCTGAGTAATAAGCTTGCCCCCCAAAAGAAGTACTATCAGTTGGATACCACTGAGACATAAGCTGATAGCCGGTAGCAGCGCCATTTAGCTGCAGCGTCTGTCCAACCTGCAGTGTTTCATCATAACTGGCGTTAGCTAGCGCTCCAAATAAAATAAATTCATCTGTACTATAGTCAGTCATTGACAAAATTCTCCACTATTTTCTTATCGCGAGTTACACGCAGCACCACTTCGTTACAGCAAGCCTCCTGATAATAGTATCCATAAAATGGATACATAATTTTTGAAGCTGGTGGCCAGTAGTGAAGTCCAAAAACCACAACGCCTGGACCATATTTTTCTGAATTGCTCCAACCATTTAGATCAAAGCATGTTTTTGCAGTGTATAAGATGAAAACTGTATGCAATTTGCAGTCTTGATAAAAAAATGAATCGATAGCCTTAATATTTTCTGCATCCAGGCTCGCATCTTCAAGTACAGAAATAAAAAAATGTTCCGTCCTAAGCTCCCTGTTAGCAGCAAAAGCAAGAAATTGATCAATTATTAAAACTGTAACAAAAATTACAATAAGCCTTTTCATTCCAATCCCACAAATTTTACCACAATTACCGTATTGACCTGATTGAGTGTTACACCCGCAAGAAACTGCTCACATCTTAAAATACTGAGTTAATTATGAATAATCACTCGCTCGTTGCCCTCTCTAGCAACTAAGAATTTCGGAGGACGCGGGATCAGGCTGAGAGTGTTTTGATTTTGCGTGGCGAAATCAAAAAATACATCCGTTGACCTCAAGCCACTCACACTATGTAATCAGCGTAAACCACTCATGCACTTGATGTCCAGTGTCTTTTTGCGGTAGTTTTCTTCTTCAGAAATCTAGGCCTAACCATATGGCATGCCTAGATGTTCTCACATCTGAAAATATTCCGCGTTAGAAATCTCCGATAAAGACAGGTGGCCGGATTGTGCACACCCGGCCACCCTTGCTCCTTTGCAGGAGTGTCGGTCAGGCGCTTTCGCGGCGGTCCAGCCGCTCTTGAAGCCAGCTCAGTATGGCGATCCACATGAACTCGAAATCCGTGATCATTGCCGAGACGGACGTGCTACTCGCGTTGGCCGAAGCTGACAAGCTGGACGATCTGCTGCGCACAGGCCAGCAGGTGTTGATTTCTGATATGATTATATTTTTGCTGTGCAATCGACCTGAGACGCCTCTCACTCGTAACCGCCCGACATTGACCGCCTTATGAGGGCACCTTGCTTGGTTTAGGAACGTCCATAATGACGTCATTTTGGACGTCTCCTATGTGAGGGCGGCATGCGAGGTGAAGTTCTGGGTGCGGTTGTGCGTCGGCGTCGTTGGACGGATGTCGAGAAGTTTGCCGTGGTTGGCGAGGTGGGTCGTCACGGCGCTTCGGTGACGCAGGTTGCTCAGCGCCATGATCTCAGACGGCAGCAGATTTATGCGTGGCGGCACGACCTGCGCAAGAAGGGGCTTTGCGAACCAGAAGGCGCTGCTCTGTTTTTGCCCGTCGAACTTGCGCCACCTCAGGTTCCTGAGGCCAGGGTGGTCACGGACATCGCAGCGCCCATGGTGGAGATCGTATTGCGGAATGGTCGCCAGATCCGGTGCCGGGGCGGGATCGGTGACGATGATCTGGCGCGGCTGATCCGGTTGGTCGAGGCGGCATGATCGGGCCGGGCACCGACGTTCGGGTTTACCTAGCCTGCGGGACGACCGACATGCGCAAGGGCATCGAAGGGCTGGCGGCTCTGGCTCAGGATGTGTTGCGGCAGAAGGCGGCGGGTGGGGCGGTGTTTGCATTCCGCGGCAAACGGGGCGACAGGCTGAAGCTGCTACACTGGGATGGCCAGGGGTTCTGCCTTTACTACAAGGTGCTGGAGCGCGGGCGATTTCCTTGGCCCACGACACAGGATGGGGCAGTGCGATTGACCTCAGCACAACTCTCTATGCTGTGGGAAGGGATCGATTGGCGCCGCCCGGACTGGGGTGCGCCACCGGCCAGAGTTGGCTAGATACTGCACTGTTTTTGCTTGTTTTTATGGTGTTTCTTCGAGCCACATGGTATGAATTGCCATGTCCCATACACCCGTAATCCTGCCTGATGATCCCGCCGCCTTGAAGGCGATGATCGCGGCATTGCAGGCCGAGAATGCCCGGGTTGCAGCCGAGAACATGCGTGTTCAGGCCGATATCGAGAAGATGTCCGCCACCCTGCGCGCCCATGAGGCGCTGGTTCAGGCGCTGCAAATCCAGATCGCACGGCTGAAGAAACAGAAGTTTGGCGCCAGCTCAGAACGCATCGAGCGGGAGATCGAACAGCTTGAACTGGCGCTGGAGCATCTGGAGATTGCCGGGGCGGCAGCGATCAGCGCGATTGCACCCGATGACGACGCCGAACTCAGCACAGACGAACAAGCTGCGATGCCCAGCTCTCCTCGTCGCCGCAAGCCCTTGGTGGCAGAGGGCACGCCGCGTGAACGCATCGTCCTGGACCCCGGTGATGATTGCCCGGAATGCGGCGGCACCCTGCGCCTGATCGGCGAGGACGTCAGCGAGATCCTCGAACTGATCTCGGCCAAGCTGAAGGTGATCGAAACAGCCAGATTGAAGAAGTCCTGCCGCCGTTGTGAGAGGATCACCCAACTGCCCGCACCATCGCGCCCCATTCCGCGCAGCATGGCCGGCCCGGGTCTGCTGGCACATGTTCTGGTCTCGAAGTTCGACGATCACCTTCCGCTCTATCGCCAGAACGAGATCTTTGCCCGGATGGGCGCAAACATCCCGGCCTCGACCCTGGTCGATTGGTGCGGCCAGGGCGTGCGGGTGATGGAGCCACTGGTCGAACGCATCCGCGCCAATATTCTGGCTTCGGACCGCTTGCATGCGGATGATACCCCGGTTCGAGTGCTTGATCCGTCAAAACGCATCGACGGAATCGGCAAAGGCGTCAAAGAAGGCCGCATCTGGACCTATGTGCGCGATGACAGACCATGGGGCAGCACAGTGCCGCCGGGGGCGGCCTACTTCTTCTCGGTCGACCGCAAGGGCGAACATCCGCAGCGTCATCTGGCCGGGTTCTCCGGCATGCTGCAAGCAGACGCCTATTCCGGCTTCAAAGCACTTTACACCCCGGATACGTCAGGCAAATCCCGCATCCGCGAGGCGGCCTGCTGGGCCCATCTGCGGCGCGACTTCTTCGACGTCCACACCGCCACCAAATCCGAGATCGCCCGCGAGGCGCTGGACCGGATCGGTGATCTTTATGACATCGAGCGTCAGATCAGAGGCCAATCCCGCGACGCCCGGCGTGCCATCCGTCAGACCGAAACCCGCCCGAAAGTGGAAGCCTTCAAGGCATGGTCCGAAGTCCAGCTGACCCGCATCCCCGGCAAAAGCGACCTCGCCAAAGCCTTCCGATATGCCCTGAACCGCTGGGACGCCTTCACCCTCTTCCTCGACGACGGCCGCGTCGCCATCGATAACAACGTCGCCGAACGAGCCATCAAACCGGTCGTAATCGGCCGCAAAAACTTTCTCTTCGCCGGATCAGACGCCGGCGGCGAAACCCTCGCCAGTGCGATGACAATCGTTGAGACCGCCAAGCTCAACGGCCTCGACCCCCAAGCCTACCTCGCTGACATCTTCGCCCGTATCAATGATCACATGATCAACCGCATCGACGAGTTGCTGCCATGGAACTGGAAACCCTACGCAAATCAGGCCGCCGCAGCCTGAATGGCGGTCCTTATCGGGCGGTTACTCTCACTCGTGGGGTCACAGCTTGGATCGCGCGGCACAGATCAGGGCAGATCAACATCGTCGCTACCGAAGTTCTTGAGGAATTTGTACTCATCGCGCAGGTTCGTCCGCAGACGAAGTCGGAAGGCCGAGATGAACGGGCGGCGTATGAGATCTTTAACCATGAATTGGCGGGTGGCGTCGATAGTTGTATTTTGCTGTTTGCCAGCAGTGATGTGCGGGCCGGCAATTTTCTAGTGCATCCGCCGGACAGCGTGCAGATCATGTCTGTGCGGGGGTATCTGGCAGGTGGATGAGGAACGGATTTTGCAGCGGCGAACTTCGGTGTGCCTCAGTCGTGATACCGGCGAGCGCGCGAAACCAGGTCGCTGTTCGTGAGTTTTGGCAAGTGGCGATTCGCGCCATCGCGGTCGCACGGCGGCAGAACTGCATTTCGTGAGCCGAAGTTCGACCTTGCCGGCCCAAATCCGTTCCGGCGAGCAACTTTTTTTTGCGCTCATCCGGGTCTGCTTTCTCGGTCCCGCAGGCGGGCGTCGCCATTGATTTTCATCCTTTTTTCGCAAGCCGGAATTTGACTGAATTCATAAAAGCCTGGGCCCACGCGCGGTCGCGGAAGCCGCAGATTTAATAGGGTTTTGCGTATCGACGCCATAGCCGCAGCCAAATGGTGGCTGGGGGTGTTCCATTTTTCGCATGATTTTTTCGCAAACTTCTGATCGAGCCGCTGTACGGCAAATCTGGCCTTTGAGCCTCAAACGCAGCCCATCAAGTGGCGGTCGCGCGCACCAAAAATCAGTTGACGGGCGGCAAACGCATCGGCTAGCGGTGTCTGCATCATGACCCAGCGCACGCATCATATCAGCCGCAACATACGCGGCATCGTCTGACCCCTCCTGGGGAGCCAGCGATATGACCACGGGTTAACTCCCTGACATTGCAGTGCCTTTTTGGCCAGGCTTTCGCCTGTGGCTTCCCTTTCGCTTATCCGCAAAAGGAATGCACATGACCTACTCTGCCCACTGCCGTCGCTCAATCTGCCGTATGTCCCCGCGGCCCGTGCGCTTGGGTGACCTATGATGTCCGCGCATCTTCTCATCGAGGCAGGCCCTGTTCTGGTCCTTGCCGATTTCCACTATGACGCCTATCAGCGCCGAGGTTTGGATCCTTTTGAAACGAACGGCCTTCGGGCTCTTGTGGGTCCGCATTATGCAGCGGTCGTCGTCGCGGGCGATCTCATCAATGATCCAAAGAGCCAACTGGCTCCGGCTTTGCACTGGCTGATCGAGCTGTTCGCACCTGCGCCGGTTTTCTTTCTGCCCGGCAATCATGATTTTTACTCGGCAGGAATTGATGAGGAGGATCTGTTGCGCGAGATCACCGCCGACGCCGGGGCGACATACGCGCAGAAACTTGAACTGGTTCAGGCCGATACACGATTTTTGATGGCCACTTTGTGGACCGACTTTGAGCTTTGTGGCGATCCTGAAACCGCGATGCGTGTGGCGTGGTCTCGCATGAACGATCATGCACGGATCTCGATGCCATCGCGCAAGTCCGGGGTGTCAGGCCAGGACGATCCGCAGTGGCGGCCACGCTCCGCCGTAACGCCGGCCGTCTTGCGGCAGATCCATTTCGATCATCGGGATTGGATGGAGCAGCGGCTCGCGGAACCTTTCAATGGTCGGAGCGTCGTGGTCAGCCATCACGCCCCGCACCCTGCGGCACAGGGGGCGATCGATGGGCTAAGTCCGGCGTTCGGTTCCGACTTGTCAGATTTGATCCTGCGCTATGAACCAGATCTCTGGCTGTTTGGACACACGCATCGGCGGCTGTCGGCTCAGGTCGGGCGGACGGTCGTGCGAAACGTGTCCCTCGGATATCCGTTTGAACACTGGGAGGGTGCAACCCCCGACCTTATCGCGGGCTGCGTCGTCGGTCCGGCCAGCTGGGACTAACGCGCCATAGGCGCTGCAGACGCATTGCGATTTGCGATCGCCAGCAAACCCGCCACGCCGCCCAATTTGCCTCGCTTGTCCTAGGCGGCACCATCCTTTGAAAGGTCTTTCCCCATGCTGCGTCTTCCCTTCAATCCGTGGCCCTTTTTGCCCTTTGATGACGCCCGCGAGGTGCTTTATGAAATCGATGCGGGGCCTGATCCGGCTGTTTTGGCCAGCGCACCGGTCCTAGATCTCTGGCAACCCATCCTTTCGAGCAAGATCGAGGTTCGCCTGACCGGCAAGTGCGGCGGCCATCCTACACTTGGTAGGTCGAAACGTTGGATCGTGACTAGCCCGTTGTTGGGGCTTGCCCCGGACTACACTTGGGCCCGGACCTACAGCCGTTTCTACAGACTGGGCCAGCTTGCGGATGTACTGGGGACTGATCTTCCACCTGAGATCCGTTTCCCGGGGCGATGCACCGCGCTGCCACTCGATCAGGTGCATTTCTTACTCGATATTTTGAGCAGCGAGATCAGAGATTCCGACGGCTGAAGTTTGCGCCGTGCTCACCCACCATCAGATTTCCTGACCGGCAAAAAGGTGTCGCCCATGACCGCTCACGTCATCTCGACCTATCCAACTGCACGCACCAAACCGACGTGCGGACATGGAACCGACGCGTTCGTCCTGGCGGCCAGCGCGCTGCGAAGGCGCCGGATAGGGGCACAGTTTCCTGCCTCGTATCCCTGCCATTCATCGGAAAGACCAGCCATGCCCATCAAGCCGCCTCTCAGATCCAACAGCCAACTCGCCGCAAACCGCGTACGCATCCTCGATCCCGCTTTATTTGTACCGGAGGAATCAGAAGTGCAGAAGCGGCTTGCAGCCTCCCTGCTGGTCCGGCGCAATCGTGGGTCGGACTTACCGTTGGAAAGCCTCAACTTCCATGATCGCCAGCGAGCGGCGTCACAAGCAAAGGCTTGGGTTCAACGCAAACAGCAGATTGCACGCCTTGACCGGATCAATGACATGCAGGCGCGGAAGCGCATCAGCGAACTGGCATCAGGCGGAGCGCAACTGGCAGGGCCAACGACCGAGACCGAGGTCGATGAAATGATGTCGGCCATCCACGTTGCAGCACCATGGCTGAGCGAAGTGACAACCTTTATCCTGCGCCATTTGCGCGGCCGCCTGCGCTCTGGCCAATCCGGTCTTGTCCTTCCGCCGATCATCTTGGTTGGCAGCCCTGGGGTGTCAAAAAGCTGGCTTGCACGCGAACTGGCTCGACTTGGCGGGGTTCCCGTCCGCCAAATCGACGTCGGCGGTGGCACGGCGGGTTTTCGGATCAGCGGCACGGAAAAAGGCTGGGGCACGGCATGCCCGGGAGTTCCCGTGGAAACCATCCTTTCAACCGGCACTGCAAACCCCTTTTTGATTGTCGACGAGATCGACAAATCCGGCCAAACGTTCGGCACATCGGGCAACAGCAGCAGCCTCTCGACCTCATTGCTGCAGGTCCTAGAGCGCGGCACCGCCACCGTGTTCGAATGCCCGTGCTATCGCGTCAGCTTCGATCTGTCACATGTGAGCTGGATTTTTACCGCGAACACGCTTGAAACAATCTCGGAGCCATTGCTCGACCGCGCCCGCGTGTTTCATATCCCGGATCTGACGCTGGATGACGTCCTTTACCACTTCAATCGAATGACTGCCGAGCATCCGGATCCCGAACTTGTAGATCTCGTTCGCAAGGCGGTTTTGGTACGCTGGAAGACCAAAGGCGAGCTTGGTCTGCGACGGTTGAACCGCATGATCGAGATGCTTCAGGCGGACCGCGAGGTGCAGCTGTTGAATTAGGCCGACCCTGAAAAGCCCCGTGAGTGGATGCAGATTTGCGTGATGACGCTGATCGTAGTCGCGCAATCTGACGGGATCCAGGTCGGCAGAGAGGCAATGCAACTGTGCCCTTCGATGACGAGACCAACCCCGGGAACGACAATGCTAGCCAAGAAATCCGGTCAAGATATCCAGTGCACCGACCGACAATGAAGGAACATTCGATGCTCTTCCAACGAATTGCCCGCACCAATCTTGATATCGACAAATCCTTCATTTACGGAGGTCAGACATGACGCCAGATGTCGATTTCATCCGGCCATGGGCAAGGCGCATCATGCTGCGTACGCCGCAGTTGTTTGGCCAAGGCCTACAGACCCCGCTCCGCTTTGGCTTCGAATGCGGCCCTGGCTGGTTTCCACTGATCGAGAAAACACTTGGAAAACTGGCACGGATCGCTCGGGAAGACGGCCTAGACCAGATGCGCATCCGCCAAGTGAAAGAAAAATATGGCACACTCCGCATCTATCTGTCTGGTGCAAATGATCGTGCCAGCATGGTGGCGAATGCGGCAGAAGCGATGTCGGCAAAGACCTGTGATTTGTGCAGTGCCCCCGTCCTGACGCCACCGGCTCAGACTGGCTGGATCGTCACCCGCTGCCCGGCCTGCATTGCGGGGAAAGCACGGGCCGCAGAGGTCCTGCGATCCACAAGTCTGGACTGCGGTCCTGAGGAGAAGCTGTACAGGGTACTGATCTTGTCTGACTTGCATCTCGATTTCTGGCTGGAGGCCAACGAAGAGCCGCTACCTGGCTTGGACAGTCAGGTCTTCCGCAGCATCGATCTGGTCATCCTCGCCGGCGACCTGACAAATATAGGCCATGTCCGCTGGAAAATGGCGCTGGAGTGGTTGGCCGAACGGGTCAACCCGGACAAAATCTGGGCGTTCCCCGGCAATCATGACGCTTACGGCGGCTTGATCGAGCAAGACAAAAAGCTGGGCAGCATCATCGAAAGCTTTGGTGGGCATTACGCACAGAAAGCCGAAATCAGGCTCAGTGGCCGCCGCTTTCTCTGCGCAACACTGTGGACAGACATGCGCCTCGGTGGCGATCTGAATGAAAACACGGACCAGGTCGTGAAAGTTATGAATGATTACAAGTACATCCGCTTGGCCGCCAGAGAATATGCCCGACTGCGTCCGGTAGATACGGTCGCAATTCACCGGGATCATCTGAATTGGCTCGAGACTGCCCTCGGCGAACCCTTCGAAG
Organism: Cypionkella sp. PAMC25878; assembly: GCF_058135695.1. Classification (NCBI taxonomy): domain Bacteria; kingdom Pseudomonadati; phylum Pseudomonadota; class Alphaproteobacteria; order Rhodobacterales; family Paracoccaceae; genus Cypionkella; species Cypionkella sp. PAMC25878. The sequence goes on from NZ_CM176871.1 coordinate 3,306,781, forward strand.
GCGAAACTGTGGTTGTCACACACCACGCGCCGCATGCCGATTGTTTGGCACCGTCGCATTCGTTGCCGGCGGCCTATGCAAGTGACCTCTCCAACTTGATCCTGCGGCATCAACCGTTGGTCTGGGCGCATGGCCATGTGCATCATCATCGCGATATCCAGTTGGGACGAACCCGCATCTTGAATGTAGGTCTCGGCTATCCAAGAGCATTGGACGCTGATCAGCCTCGCAACGATCCTCTGAGCGGGCTGATCACATGGGTCGGGCCGAAAGCTACGAACTGATCGCCAAGATCAAGCCAGAAAACCCTGCAGCAAAGAACCTGATCGTCCTTTTCGGCCCTTACCGGACGGTCGAGTGTTGTCCTTGCTGCGCAGCGGCGCTCCCAGACGCGGACACTCAACAGGTTCCGCAGCAAGATCCCGATCATGATGGTAGCGACGCGGGACTTTCCGTCGATCGCAGCAGTAGTCATTAGGCCCACAAGTCCATGTCACGCGATACGAACTCGCTGCCCTGGTAGTCCCCACCGAATGTAATGGTGGGGCCTCAAGCTTTTACGGTGATCGCGACGTGGCTGGAATAGCGCCATGCCCGAAGTTGGGACCGCTTTCCGATAATCGTCTGATCCTTAACACTTTCGGACCACAACGACAACAGAACCCCCCGTGGTCCTTCGGCCTTCGGCATATCGATCGTCACTACCTTGCCGGTATCGTCCTTCCAAAGTGCAATCGACCGGCTGCCGTCTGCCCGGGCATGGTTTGATCGTTCCACCAGCGCATAGGACGTTAGGCTAAGAACGGCGCATCCCGGATCATCGGCGAGTGCTGCGGCATATTGGCCTGGCCATCGCCCGGGCAGTTGGGCGCTATCCATCAAAAGGGCGAACACAAGATTCGGCCCGACTGCGCGCAAGATGTCGTGACAGACATCCGACCTTGCAAGCTCTTCGCAGATAAGCGCAGCAAAGACCGAACTCTGCCTGAACCGGTGGAAGTGGAGTTCTCGCTGTCCTACTGGTGTGTCTTCCCACCAACTTTTAATCTTTGGGTTCAACGCGGTGCCAAGTCCATACATTTCGACCTGCCGACGATCAAGGCGCCAGCGGTGATGCTTGCGTCGACTGTTTGTAAGATGTTTGCCCTTGTCACGCATCTGCCAGACTCGTGTCAGGACCGTATTGGCCTCGTTGTTGTCGCAATTTGTTGATGACCCAGAGATGACGAATTCCAACTCCTTTTCCACCCCTTTCAGCGCCGCGCAGACCCGGTCAAACACTGCATGGCTGAGCGCATACTCGGGAAAAACAATTGCATTCACCGTTCTGGTTTCCTCTTTGGCCTTGCGAAGCAAATCCTCGCAGGACCGGATGAACGCGACGATCTTATCTTCGGTACCGATCCAGTCCTGGTCGATGGAAAAGCTCTCCCAGTCAGGTTTTTCGTGATGGATATTCTCTCCATTTGCCGGGATGGACGTATTTGCGCGAAAGTTCATAGGCGTCAGTTTGAACGGCGCCGGGATCAACAGGATGTCCAGCGTGTCCTTGTCCTCGTTCTCGGGGGTGGCATCGGTCATATCCCAGCAGACGCGCATTTCGCCCCGCCCGGGCAAAAGTGCAAGATTGCGGGTCACGTTTCGGGTAGTGGTTCCCACCGGTGCGATTCTGAATTTCGGCATCACGCAGACAACTGCAGTATCCGACATCATGCCGAAAGAGGCCGGGCCACGTGGGGCCTTCTGCACCTCGGGGCTTTTCGTCCCCTTTGATGCGTCATCAATGTCACGATCCGCTGCATCATAGAGCGTTTGGAAGTAGGACGACAGAGGCGATTTCTCAAATGTCGTAAGCGCATCCCGAAAGGGTCGCACAACGGCCAGATCGGCAATCACCATCAGCGACAAAGCCGAACGCCACCAGGCAGGTGGGTGGGGCGAATCTGGGCGATGAACGTAAAAGCCGCAGTTTGTGGGGCTGTTCCAAGCTTTTAACAGAGTTTCCCAGTGATCCTGAACAGCGTCAGGCGGATCATACGAGTGGACGCAATTGGTTCGGAACTGTGGGTGATCGGGACGGCCGCCACGCATCCCACCCCGCCAGGCCCAGGCTATGTCATCCAAAAAATCACGGTGCGTCCGGTCAAAGGCGATCTGGCCATCCTCGCCATCTTTGGCGTAGGGGTTCGGATTGAAAAAGCCGACCACGCCACCGATCCTGCACAATTGCCCCGCGACGGCAAAGAGATCGGTAGCCATCGCCGGGCACAGAAGCCAGGCCGCCTTAGTGTCGCTCCGTTGGTCCTCCGAAAGCATTGAGGACAAATAGAGGGGAACATTCGTGCCGCGCGGAAAAACTGTTTGGATTGCTGCGCCGACAGTTTGAACGATAGGAAATGATGTCATCTTGAACCTGTAAACCAAACCGCACTGTCTTTAGCCATGTGGGCTGCGTCAACCCTTTCTTAATTCGGCCCACCTATCCTAAGAACTAATGTGTTCGCAACAGCACCGAGGGAACCGGGTGCTCACCTAAACGTTTGTGTGGGTGAGCACGCCACAACTAGTATGCTGTGACATCTCTGCATAAGTGGAGATCGTCGGGGACCGTAGCGACAGTCACGCTTGCCTGTCCGTCGGTTCGACGGTAAACATTTTGGAAAGCGAGCAAACGCCTTTTGGGACAGATCAGATGAGTTCACAAGCCACTTTAGAGTTGCTCACCGATCGTAAAGTGGTCGCGCGGACAAGGTTCGACACCGAAGTTGACGCGATGGTGGAATCGATGATCAGGTCGATTAAGAAAAGGCAGCCAGCATTCAAGGATGACGTCAACTTCCGAAAACAGCTTCGGTCCGAAGTGATAGATCACGTTTCCGCAGCATCGCGTTGATTTTGCTCTGTTTAATCCGAGAACCGCCACCACAGTCAGCTAAAGATAAGCGAACCTTTGGCCTACCGATTGGGTCGCTCCACCGCCATTTGAAACGGCAACGTCAAAGCCAGCTGGGCGACTGGGTTCGACGACGCGCCTAAGGTTGCCCAAAAGTTGTTGCTTCACATCTTCCGGCTCGCATTTCCAATGTTTTGCCAGCTCGACAAAGGCGGAAGACAGCGCCTCTCGAGGGTAACTGTGGCCCTTGGTTGAGGCAAATGGGGCATCCGTTTCCGTGAGAATTCTCTCTCTAGGGATCTTGGCCAGTAATGATCCCGCCCGCTTGCTTCGCAACATTGGCAGTCCAACCGAGAACCAGGCACCAATCTCAACGGCCCGCTCGGCATCACGGATGGGGCCGGTGAACCAGTGCAAAATTGGTGTTCCACAACCCGGATGTCGTTTTAGGGCCTCCAGCACCTCACCGCTCGCATGCCTGCTGTGGATGGACAAGATCTTGCCCCCCGCATCCGAGCAGGATCGCAACAGCCTGTTGAAAACCTCTTTTTGGAGGTCAAGGTGCGGCGCGAACTCATTTCCGCCATCAAGTCCGACCTCCCCGACATAACGGGTCTCTGACATCAGGCGGCAGAAAAGCTCAACCTCTTGGTGCCGTTCATGGACGAGTTGAGGGTGAAGGCCGAGCGCGGTTCGGATTCGTGATGAATTGGTTGGCAGTCGGGCAGTTTTGGCAAAAGCCTTAGGAGTGGTCGTGACTGAGAGAAGATAGATCCCTGCCGCTTCGACCTCAGACACAACTGCCGCTGGTCGAGGGAATAGGTCAAGATGGCAGTGAAAATCGATCAACCCATTATCCCCTTGCTTCTAAGGTAGTCGCGGACCTCCGCAAGGCCTCTCTCTTGAACACCAAACCAGCCGTCTCGCTCGCGGATTTGGAGTGGCAGTGGCCCAGTTGCGATTGCCCGTGCCTTCAGATTCCCGGCGCCCTCCCTCGAGGCGAGCACCATTGCAAGAAGGTCGTCGCGGATCTCCGGATCTTTCCACGCATCGCTGACATCATAGCGATAGCGGGTCTGATCGTCGATCCCGGCTCTGAAGAACGCTGCCCTGCGTATCAAGCAGGGCACGCAATAGCCGCACTGTGTGTTTTTCCGCTTCCACTTGCCGCAGGAAACGGTCCCGGAAAAAATGGCCGTTGGACGCCCAGCTCGCGCGGCCTCGTCCATCATCTCACCCTTGGTCTGATGGCGGAACTCATTGGTAAGCCGGACCGGCAACCCTATCGCATCAAATACATCTTGGATTATGCTGAGGAAATGCGGATGCGTGGTCCGGGTGCTGTGCGACCCGACACGCCTGCGCGTCAGGGGCGCATTCAGGGCAATGAAGCCGTTCTCTGGGACGAACAGGTCTACCGATCTTTTTGGTGCCCCACGCTTGGATGCCACCGCGCTGGCAACCACCGCACCGTAGGCCAAAAAGCCAAGGCTACGGGTCCTCATGCTGGTATCGTTCGGGCCACCACCCGTTTTCGCTGGGTGGGCATTTGCCTCAAACCATGGCAGTAGTTTTCCCAACTGGGGCGCGAGCTTCCGCTGGTAGCTTTTGTCACCGCGATAGGAGTGACTGACGAGAACCGGCGTCCGGCCACAAGCTACCAACTTGGTGACACCGAGAAGGCTGTCGAGTCCCCCCGAGAAAAGCGACACACAGTCAGCCGACCCTATTCCAACTGTTTTACGTTTCCGGAGTATCGCAGCCTGACTCGGTGGACGAGGACCGCCAGACCGAACCGATATGGCCCATTGATCGCCACTGAGGAAATCGAGCGCCCGTTTTAAGATCGGCAGAACGGGAGCCCAGACCGCGGGCTGGGCAAGCGGGATATCAATCTCAATTTCCCTGGACCAGCCGTTCGCAGCCCACCGGCCGCGATCGACAAACGTATCGGCCGCGATGACTGCCAGTGCTATTGAGAGAAAGTCGAACGCACGCTCATCTACCCTGACCCCAAGTCCGGCAACCGCCGATGGAAGTTGGTTCCCAACCGATCCGGTCGCCTGTCGCATCGGCCTTGGCCCATAAAGAACGACATCGAGCCGACCGTCCTCCGTGATCGCAGGAAGGGTGCTCTTGTCGTGGTGAAACACAAGCTTACTCACCGTATGCCTCCCACGCCGCCCAGACCTCGTTAATCGTTTCTCGCATAAACTGTCGTATATCGGCCTGCACGATGTTGCTCTTCCCTTCGAGCCGGGGACTGAGATTGACCTCAATAACGGCTCTGATAGTCTCGAGGAGCGCACCCTCGGCCTCGGGAGTGCTGGTGGTCGTTCCATTTGCCCAAGAACCACCGACTTCTTCCACGATTTCCTGAAACACAGCCTGCGAAAGATACTCACCAAGGATTCTTTGGATCGTCTCATCGTCCAGGCGCTCAGGGTTAAATTCCTCCTCACCAAGCACTTCGATCATCGCCTGATCGATTGACTCCCGGATCCGGTCCGCATCGCCATTGGCTGGCGCGAGCGCTTCGCTCAGTCTTTGGCAGACAACGTCGAGTGGTTGTCCGGTAAGCGATGCCTTTGAAAGCCCCCGCTCGTTAGCCAGCGTCCCGTCACCGCCGAGAGAGGATAGGACAGAGTAGAGATCGCCGCCCGAAGTATATAGGTAATCCCCCCATTTTTAACGGGGTGCATCCGTAGAACTTACGCGGCCATTTTCAGTTTCTGGGCGGGTGTGATGCCGCCGATGCCCATGTTCGGGCGGTCGTTGTTGTATGTCCATAGCCATTGTGTGGCGTGATCCTGTGCCTCCTCGATGGTTTCGATGATGTATTGGTCGAGCCATTCATGCCGGACGGTGCGGTTGTATCGCTCGATGTAGGCGTTCTGCTGCGGCTGGCCGGGTTGGATGTGCTGGATCGTGATGCCCTGTCTCTCAGCCCAGATCAGCAGCTTGCCACTGATGTATTCCGGGCCGTTGTCGACCCTTATGGTGCCGGGTTTGCCGCGCCATTCGATGATCCGGTCCAGGCTCCGGATGACCCTTTCGGCGGGTAGCGAGAAGTCAACCTCGATACCCAGCCCCTCGCGGTTGAAGTCATCCAGCACGTTCAGCAGCCGAAACGCACGGCCATCACCGAGGCGATCTGCCATGAAGTCCATGGACCAGGTCATGTTGGGTGCCTCGGGCACAGCAAGCACATCAGGTTTGTCCCGCTTCAGCCGCTTGCGGGGCTTGATCCGCAGGTTCAGTTCCAAGGCGCAATAGATCCGATAGACGCGTTTGTGGTTCCACGGATGGCCCTTCACGTTGCGCAGATGCAGAAAGCACAGCCCAAAGCCCCAGGTCTTGCGGGCGTCGGTCAGACCCACCAGAAGGTCGGCGATCTCTTCGTTCTCGGCTTTTAACTTCGGGCCATAGCGATAGCAGGTCTCGCTGACCCCGAAGGCCCGGCAGGCCAGCGCAATGCTGACCTTGTGTCGCGCCACCGCTTTCTCGGCCATCTCGCGGCGTTGAGATGGCCGCGTCATTTTTTTCCGAGAGCCTCTTTCAGCAGGTCGGCTTGCATGCTCAGGTCCGCATACATCCGCTTCAGCCGGCGGTTCTCGTCCTCGATGGCCTTCATCTGGCTGATCAGCGACGCATCCATGCCGCCATACTTCGCCCGCCACTTGTAGAACGACGCATTGCTCATGCCATGCTCGCGGCACAGCTCTGCCACCGGCACACCGCCTTCGGCCTGACGCAGGATCGCAAGAATCTGCGCCTCAGTGTATCTGCTTGTCTTCATTCAGAATCTCCTCGTTCATCTTGGCGAGAAAATTCTACTTATGCAGCCCCTTACTTTCGGGGGGGATTACCTATACGCTTCCGAATCTTCGCGGACCAACAGAGCTCCCGCCGGTTGCGGTGCGAGCGTAATGCCCTAAGGAGCGTTGGAGGTCTTGCGGATCTCCGGTTTGTAGGTATTTTCGGGACCTATATACAGAACTAGCCAGCGAAGGGCGAAGTCGCAGGGGCGGTTAACATGTTGGAAACCTGCGTCGTTCAAGGATGTGATCGCCGTTTGGGCTGTCATGGCCTTGCCCCAGCTGGGATCAGGCCCATATTTTGTGGATCTATGAATGTTCTCGTAAGGTTCGCACACAGTTGCAAACTGAACCACATTTGCGACACTTTGGTCGCTTACGCAGGGTCGAACTTTAAATGAACGTGTTGTCAATCCATGTATGGTATGGTTTGAGTGCCATGAAAATAGCGGGAGTCAAGTATGTCTGAAACACAAAATCTGCGGATCGTCGTTCTACGCGAAGGCGATACTTACGTTGCGCAGTGCTTGGAGTATGACATTTGTACCCAAGCACCGGACATCGCAACTTTGCAAGATCGAATGGAATGCTTGTTAGAAGCCGAACTTACCGAAGGGCAAGCTATTGACGCTGCGCCGGAAAGATTCCACAAGATGTGGGATCAAGCGTTCCTTCGACCAGCAGGCAACCACGAGTATGGATTGATTGCTGCTTAAGCCAGAGTGATCAATGTCAGCACCTTTCGCACCCTCTCCGAAGCTACGTGAGTATCTTGATTGGGTGCGAACCCATGCGGGTTGCGAGGTAAAAGAGGGCGTGCGAGGAACGAAGTCAATCGTTCGAATCAGTTCGCCAACTGGCAAAGTTGTCCATCAAGTTGGGCTGCATGATACAGAACCATTGTGTCATAGTCTCGTTGCGCACCTTGACCGTAGACTAGGCATAGACTCGCCATTTCCCAAGACACCAGACAGCTACGAATAGTTTGATAGCTGGCGGTTGCCCGGACGCGCGGACACCTGTGACGGTATCGAAGGCGTACAGGGACACGGCAGGCACGGCCCGCAAGGTTGATTGATGAACAAGTCTACCCGGAAGTCAGAATATCTCGTATTCACCGTCTGCAAGCACTGCCCAGATTGGCGCTAGTGACCGATCAGCTTGGGCGATAGACGCTCTATGGCAAGCTGCGCGACCGATGGGGCGATTTGCTTTTGCCCTTTCAGATAGTTTTTGAACTTTCCCCCGCTCAAATATTCGTCCTGCAACCATCTGCGATACTCGCCCAGAGCATCCAATGGATAGCAGTTGGCAATTTGCGGGTTAGATTTAGCCTGAGGATGATCCTTGGGGTATCGGTGGGGGAATTTCTCACGATCCCCAAATCTAGCCCCAAAATTATTCAAATCCCAGTGTTTTGCCCAATGCTGTCCGATTGAGATATCGGGAACCATCTTCTCGCCTATGGGAGCACCAGCCATAATTAGTTCATACATTACGGTATGGGCTTCATTGAAAATGCTGAAATAGCCGGAAGGCGCGCTCTGATGGTTCAGTTCAATGCGTTCATGCCACTTTCGCAGCGGTTCCGTGAGGCGCTGCCCAGTAGGATCATAGCCAACTTGGCTGTAGATAAGGTCTTGTAGGGCTTTCCCAGCGAGAATTCGGTAATTGTCACGGGCGGTTGTGCGCGGAGTTGCAGCATCAAAGGCGTAATACTCTAGAACTGCTAGGCATATCGCATCGGGGAATGCGTGGATTGTTCGACTTCCGTCCGAGGTCTCAATATGCGCCTCCGGGGCGCTAATCCCGCGCTTACTTAGGATCGACTTAATTGCGCTAATTCTAGGCTTTTGTGGGTTTTCATTCCAATCCTGACTGATTGTGCGAATGTGGAGGTTCTCAATGCCAACTAGGCGTGCCAGCCCCCGCCCTGTTAGGAATGCTGTCCCATCTTTAAGGACGCCCATTCCGATGCCTTCAATTTCAGCTTGGCGCTCGATTTGCAGGTCAAGCTTGCCCTGTTTTGGGTCGAGTTCCTTAGCGGTCGTTTTTTGAGGCAAGTATTTGATTTCATTTGATTTCATACCGAGTTCCTCTGGCTTTACACGCGGCACAATCGCACCTAACAAATCGTCAAAACTAGCGTCGATGGGGTCTATAATGTCGGGTTTCTTAGCCACGGACCAACTCCTCATAGGACAGGTGCTTGGACGCCATCCTGTCAATAGTCATGTTTATGAACTGCATCGTGCCAACTTGCGAGGTGTTATGGCGGAAAGAAAATTCCTTCACATAGCGATGCAAGTGCTTGGCGCTCATGTAGTGGTAGATGCCATAATGGCCGCGCTTCAACAGCGCCCAGAAGCTTTCGATGCCATTGGTGTGGGCCATGTCACGAACAAACTCACCAACCGAGTGATTGACGGTCAAGTGGTTGAAGCCAGCGCGGGCCAGCGGGCGGTAGCCGCGAAGCTCATCTGTAACTACGGTAGCGCCAGCGGGAGCATTGGCCGCGATGAAGCCGATCAGGGTGCCGGACTTCGTGTTAGCAACTGGCTCTGCGCGAACTTGGCCGCTTTGATCGCGCATCCCGACTACAGCGGTTTTGCCGACAGCGCCGCGACCAATGTGCAGCTTCTTGTTAGCGTGTTTGTTGCTTTCCTTACCGCCCACATAGGCTTCATCGACTTGAACGTGATCGCCCATATCGTCATTCTCGCCACCTTGGCTTTTCAACCAAGTTTCGCGGATACGTTGGGCGAGGAACCAAGCCGACTTTTGAGTGATGCCCAACTCGCGCGCCATTTGGGTTGAAGGGATGCCTTTGCGGGCGCTGGTGAGCATGAAGATAGCCAACAGCCATTTCAGCAAGGGAAGGCGGCTTTCTGCAAGCACAGTGCCAGTGCGGACGCTGAAATGCGCGCGGCAGTCCTTGCAGCGGTAGGCCATCGGTTTGTGGTCTTTGCACTCAGTTACGTTGACAGAGCCGCAATGACCACAAACAGGCTCCGAACCCCAGCGGCGATCTTCAAAGAACTTACGCGCGGCTTCCTCATCGGGAAACTTCTTGAAGAACTCGAAGGTGCTTAGGGTATCGGGCTTTTGCATCGTGAACTCCATCGCTCACGAACATAACTAGCCAAGCATAGAAGGCGTGTCAACTGAACTTTGGCTAGTTAAGTATATAGGTCCCGTATTTTCCGAAGCTTCGACGAAACGCCTGAAAACGCTTGGGCTCAGGCTGCGGAACTGGCTTGCCGGGTTCATCGTCTGCCCATGGTGGCACGAGGGGTTGATCTCTGCCGGACCCTTTAGAGGATGCTGACGTGCCCATACTTTATTTCCCCTGCCCCTTATCCTTCATAAGACTCGCCATCCACGGCGGCACTTTGGGCAGAGACCCGACAAAACGCACCAAGCGAGCGTGAGCCTCCGCAGACGTCTGGGCCAGAAGAACCCCTCCGCGAAAATCGGCTCTAATCTTGGTCCATTCCGGATTTCGATTCATAGACAAACACAATTCTTCCATAACACCCTCCATCTCGCCTAGGTTGAGTGTGGAAATTGCATCCTGTGAGACTTTGGAGGTCATAGAAACAGTTTTTCGCAATACTTCGAGCGCCGCAACAGCTGCGAGACTCAAGCCGGCCGATATGGGCTGGACCGGCAGGGTCTCGCGAGAGAGATAGAAAACGGCACGCAGGTCAACTCCGCCCAACGGCGGATCAAGTTTCAGCCAGTCCTGAATGAACGCTTTATGTTTCTGCCATTCTTTCGGGAGTTGGCTCTCGAAAGCCTCATCGTCCTCGAAGAGTGTGGCCTCAAGGCTTTTCAGCAGATCAACTTTTCCGCTTTGCGCATTATTGACCAGCTGCCCGAAGGAGCGGATGGCATCCCCGTCCGTGCAACGTTCGAACAAAGCCAATTTTGCAATCAGACCCTCATCAAGAGGCATTTTCCGGCGCCGCGCTACGGCGGCCCGCATGCGAATGACATTCAGAAGTCGCTTCACAATACGGGGGTTACCCTGCACTCGCTCCGCGTAGGCCAGCTGACTAGAGACCTGATCCATCGTATCAAGATTTCGCAGGACAGCATGGCTGGGCGGAAGTTGCAGTATGGCGGCCACCTCCTCCACCGTAATGGGCGGCTCGTCAGACCAACTTCGGCGCAGCCTCTCGATAAGCGTGATGCGGAGTTTTTCCACAATTTCTCCACCAAGGCCTCCTTGGGAGGCGGCAAGCATGAAAAGGTATGCCCTGACCTCCTGCAGCCCCAGCTTCGGCACACGAACCGGCACGTTGATCAGCTTGTCCAGATAGTCTGAAACATGTCGGTCACCTGGCCCGGAGAAGTGTTTCGCGACGGAATGCCTAATCATGTCCTCGTCGGCCGCAACGATAAAAGCGGTCTTTGGCAGGAACAGGAACAACTGCATGGCCTCAAGGGTGGCGATCGTGTTCGGTGGCAGGCATCGGTCAAGGTTATCGACGAAGACGACAAGTCTTCGGTCTATGGATTCAAGAAGGCTAGAGAATTCTGCACGGAAGGCGTCGATCTCCTCCGGTGGATTGCGCATTTCCTTATCTTGGAGCAAACCGCCAAGTTGCTGCTTGCCATCAGCGATCGCCTCACGAACATCGCCGACATCTTCAACATCTCCCTCGCCACGGATAATGTTTCCAAGCGCCCCCAACCCCTTGGTTATTCCTCCGAAGGTCGGGACACCCATAGCAAGTGCCCCAAGGTCCATGGCGATACCCATGACTTTCAACTTGTTCACGCGCCGGTAGAAGGTCGCGGCCTTTTCCTTCTGTCCTTCAGGGGCCGCTGCGTAGAGGCTTTTTGCAATCACCGTCATCAGGGCCGACTTCGCCTCGTCGAAATCTTGGTAGAGCCAGGCATCGAAGTCGACCACCACATACCTACTGTTCGACAATTCTTGAGAAATCAGGCGTAGAATACTAGACTTCCCAACACCCCAACTCCCATAGACCCCGATTGAGGTGGGTAACATCGAATCGTCTGATATTATCTCGGCAATCATCTCTGAAACTTCGGAGTAGTTCAGATAATCAACGCGACTTTCACTGTCAGACCACATGTTCAAATTTCCCGGCCGTTTTACCAGGACCCCCTGATGAAAAAGTTGTCTATTAATATGATGGGTTGTCTGGGCAGAAGTATCCAGCACTTATAACTTGTGTGGACTATGAATGGGTCGATATGCTTCTGTAAAGCTCGGACTTACCGCACACCGCACACCAAAACTGAGGGACCGTCTCTGCATACCGCGACCATCTATGCCCAAGCTTAGCTCCATCCGGGGCTGATGTTGCCAGCGATCCTGCTGACTGGCGATTCAGGTTTTGGCAAATCCCTCAGACCGCTTTCCGTTCCTTGCGGCGGGTGGGCAGAAATACGCGCGGTGATCGAACAACTGCTTCATGCAGATGCCGCAATCGCATTGCCGCACCTGCTCGGGTCGGCTTCCCGCCCTTTGTTGTTCGGCAGGGAAGCAACGCATTTGGCCTTCGAAGACATTTCAATGATCACGGTTGCAGTTCGCCTTGGTGACAGCACAAGCTAGCCAAACATGACGACGAGGCCTATTTCATTGATTCGATTGCAACAACACGCTTTTTTTGGATTCCTAGCCGATCCTTTCAGCAGGACTGCCCGCGCATTGGATCTGGACGGGGACCACATACGGATCACGCGCCGGGGCCAGGTTGCGTGCATGTCATTGCAGACGATGGTGAGCGCACCTTCATTCCGAAAGGGTATACTCGGAACCGCACTGACCATCCGCTCGGCTGAATTTGGCGAGATCACGTTGAAGGGCGCGGGCCACCACGCTGCCCATGAATTTTCAGCGCAGGTTGTTGCAGCTTGGACCCGCTTCAATCTCGCTGCCCTCGAGACGGAAGCGGCGCGACTGGACAGGATCCTTGCCGGGGTACTGTTGCTGGCGACTCCGTCCCGATACCCCGCCGCTTGTCAGATCGCGCCCCTGCTGGACGACGCCCGTGATCTGGATGCATCGCTCCTGTCGAAGCTGAATACCGAGGCAGTCGGCCCAAAGGTCGTCGCACGCATCGCGCCTGTTCGGAAATTTGCAGTCGACCCGCGATCGGCGCGGGCAAATGCCATTGCCATTTTCGTGACCGCGGAACTGGATCGGTGGCAGGATTTCTTCGACACGATCGAGAGCAAACCACTGACGCCGGAACAGCGCCTTTCGGTCGTCGTCGATGAGGATGCGACGCTCGTTCTTGCCGGGGCAGGATCGGGCAAGACCAGCGTCATCACCGCCAAGGCGGCCTATTTGGTCAAGGCGGGCATCCGACAGCCGGAAGAAATTCTGCTTCTGGCCTTCGCTAAAAACGCGGCGGAGGAGATGTCGGAACGGGTCGAGGCTCGATCAGGCGTGCCTATTGTAGCTCGGACTTTCCACGCGGTGGCCTACGACATCATCGGGATCGTTGAAGGGTCAAAACCCGCCTTGGCCGATCACGCGACCGACGACATGGCCTTCACAAACCTGATCAAGCAGATCCTGAAGGACCTAATCCATCGGCTGTCAGAAGTATCGAAGGCGATTATCCAGTTCTTCGCGCATTTTCTTGTCGAGCCCAAGACCGAATGGGACTTCAAGACCAAGCATGACTTTTACACCCACATGGAAGCGCAAGACCTGCGCACGCTGCAGGGCGAAAAGGTCAAGAGCTACGAAGAACTGCAGATCGCCAACTGGCTCTACGAGAGCGGCGTCGAATACGAGTACGAGCCGGTCTACGAACATAAGATCCCGGAAACCGGCAGGCGCGACTACCAGCCGGATTTTAGGCTGACCGAAAGCGGCATCTACATCGAACACTTCGGGGTACGGCGCCAAAAGATGGCTGATGGCAGCGAGCGGCTGATCACGGCGCCCTTCATTGATCGCGACGAGTACCTGGCTGGCATGGACTGGAAGCGAAAAGTCCATGGCGAGTTTGAGACCACGCTGATCGAGACCTACAGCTATGAACGGCAGGAAGGACGTCTGCTGACCGGCCTTGCCAAAAAGCTGCCACCGCAAGTCACCCTCAAACCCCGCCCGGTTGACACGATCTATGACCGGATCATCGAATTGAAGCAGGTCGACGACTTCTCCAAGCTTCTCGGAACCTTCCTGCGCAAGTTTAAGAGCGGTGGTTACAGCCTGCAGGATTGCGAGACGAAGTCAGACAGGATGAAGCTGGGCAAACGTGCTAGGGCGTTTCTCGACGTCTTCGCGCCGGTCTTCGAGGAATACCAAAAGCGTCTGGAAGGCCGGATCGACTTCGAGGACATGATCCTGCGCGCCGCGCGCTATGCCGAGACCGGCCGCTATGTCAGCTCGTTCCGCCACATCCTAGTCGACGAGTTCCAAGACATTTCGCAAAGCCGGGCCCGGCTGGTGAAGGCGCTGAAAGCCCAGCATCCCGATGTGCGCGTCTTTGCCGTCGGTGACGACTGGCAATCCATCTTCCGTTTCGCCGGGTCCGATATCTATCTGATGCGCCATTTCGGGCGGGAGTTCGGCGGCAGCTTCGATGGCGAGGCTGGCGTCCACCGGAGTGTCGATCTCGGCCGCACCTTCCGCTCGGTCGACCAGATCGCCTTCGCCGCCAGGACCTTCGTCCTGCGGAACCCCGCACAGATCCAGAAGCAAATCGTCCCGGCCGGGACGGCGACCGAACCGGCGATCAGGATCGTGACCGTGTCCAAAGGCGAGGACGAAGGCAAACTGTCCGAAGTGCTTGACGCGATGTCAGCCACTGTGGCGCCGGAGGCAAAGTCTGCGACGGTGCTGCTCCTCGGCCGATATCGCTTTATCGAACCAGACATGCAGAATCTGAGGCGGCGCTACCCGCGGCTAAAAATCACCTTCAAGACTATCCATGCGTCCAAGGGTCTGGAGGCCGACCACGTCATCCTGCTGAACGCCGACAGCGGGCGCACGGGGTTCCCGTCAGAGATCGTCGACGACCCCCTCTTGTCTCTGGTGTCGCCAGAGGAAGAGGCGTTTCAGAACGCTGAAGAGCGTCGCGTCATGTATGTGGCAATGACGCGGGCCCGTCACACCCTGACGATCCTCGCCTCGAATGCACGGCCTTCGTCTTTTGTAACTGAGCTTCGGAAATACCCTATCTATGGGATTGCGGCAGCGCCCGGGGCTGAGCCGCAAGCGCATGTTTGCGGCGAATGCGGAGGGCGGATGCTCGGCGTCACCGGGCAGGATGGTCGTATTTGGTATCGCTGCGAACACGTTCAGCATTGCGGAAACCTGCTGCCCGCCTGCCCATCTTGCGGAACCGCTCTGCCGCGCCGCCGCACTAATGGG
The DNA here is from genome assembly GCF_058135695.1 of Cypionkella sp. PAMC25878. Taxonomy (NCBI): domain Bacteria; kingdom Pseudomonadati; phylum Pseudomonadota; class Alphaproteobacteria; order Rhodobacterales; family Paracoccaceae; genus Cypionkella; species Cypionkella sp. PAMC25878. The sequence continues at coordinate 3,321,866 of NZ_CM176871.1, forward strand.
ACGCTCGAGGTTCTATGTGGCTGCGGTGCCGCCTATCCGATCCGCCCGCAATGCGAAGACGGCTGGCTGGTCGAACGCAGCGGCAGCTATGGGAAGTTCCTTGGTTGCGTCCGCTATCCGACCTGTGTCGGAAAAACGAAAATATCGAGTGGTGAAAAACCAGTCGTCACCAAACCACGACGGCGAAGTGTGAGCTAAAATTCGGTATACAGGCCTGCCCATCGCCCAACTCGCAGGCAAGAGCAGCCGCCCTCAGCGAAACTAGGCAATACCAAGTCAGCAAAAAAGAACTTTCTGACCAGTCAACCGCCGATCAAGCGATCATCAGGGATTCGGGATCCAATACATACCTGCGAACTTGCGGTCATCAGAACCAGCTTACTTATGCCGCGACCAAAAGCTGAAACCAAAACCACTCAAGAAACTGAACAAAAACAACGCCTGGTGAATCCGATGCTTCCTTACGGAACCAAAACACCCGTTTTTGTGACTTTTATGGGTCGTTTTACAATCAGCCCCAAGAAGCGCCCTCAGGCGTCCAGTTCCGCATCCCAATACAGATAATCCATCCAGCTGTCGTGCAGATGGTTCGGCGGAAAGCGGCGGCCATGGCCCTGCATTTCCTCTGCCGTCGGCATCCTTGGCACTTTTGCCAGATGCAGCCCCGCCTGTTTCAGTGTCCGCGAACCTTTGCGCAGATTGCAGGGCGAGCAGGCCGCCACCACATTCTCCCAACTGGTCACACCGCCTTTGGAACGCGGCAGCACATGATCGAAGGTCAGATCACCTTTGGCCGCGCAATATTGGCAGCAAAATTCGTCGCGCAGAAAAAGATTAAAGCGCGTGAAGGCCACGCGCTTTTGGGGTCTTACATAGTCCTTCAGCACCACCACCGAAGGTATGCGGAATTCTTGTCGCTGGCTTCGCACGACATGATCGTATTCGGCCAAAATCTGCACGCGGTCCAAGACCGCCGCTTTGATCGCTTCTTGCCAAGGCCAAAGTGACAGCGGGTAATAGCTGAGCGGGCGGAAATCCGCATTGAGCACCAGCGCCGGAAATTGCTTCAGCGCCGCAGGGTCGCGTACAAACTGGGTCCTAAAATCGCCGTCCATTCCGCAAGAGACTCCGTATTTCAACAGTCGTCAACAGGGTGCAGTCGTCTTAAGGCCAACCATATCTGGCGTTTTGCCAAGCGCAAGCCCAAGATATGTGGTAATCTGCCCAGCTTTGATCACAACAGAATGACAGAAGCGGCGATTGCTGTCTGCGATCAAGTTTTGAGCAATTCGCAAAGCTTGCCGCACATTTTCCCGCCGATCTGGGCCTTGGCCCTTTCCAGACCGGGTTCGCGTCGTTATCACGCGAAAAACCCAGAGGAACTTGATGCCGAGGAACCTGATGCCGAGGAACTTGACGCCCTTGTCGCGCCGCGCCCTGCTGTCTCTCAGCCTCAGCGCCCTGACGCTTGCCGCTTGTGGCGGCGGCAGGCCGCCGAAACTGGAACCCGCGTCCGGCGACACACCCGAGATGCATGCGCTGATCAAGAAATGGGCGCGGATTCACGACATCCCAGAAAGCCTGTTGCACCGTCAAATCCGCCGCGAAAGCGGCTACAACCCGGCCGCGCGCCACGGCCCCTATTATGGCCTATTGCAAATCCACCCGCAAACCGCCGCCACCATGGGCTATCACGGCCCGGCCTCTGGCTTGCTCGATGCCGAAACCAACCTGCATTACGCTGGAAAATATCTGCGCGGCGCATGGCTGGTGTCGCGCGGCAGTGAAGACCGCGCGATGATGTGGTATGCCAAAGGCTACTACTATGAGGCCAAGCGCATGGGGCTGTTGGAAGAGACCGGACTGCGGGGCTGAGGGCGGAAAACGAAGCCGTTTTCCGGCACGATTTCCGTGTCAGGAATCGCCCTCACGCCGTCAAAGTGTTAATTTTTCCTTAAGTTGACCATATCAACACGCTGATAACACAGTATATTTTTTGGTCCCGAGTTGGGACCTCAATACCAAGCATCCCCCACAGAGGCTTTCTTGGCCTCGACAAACTCAGCCAACCCTTGGGCTATCCCCGCGTCCAAATCTGGCGCCTCAAATTCCGCCAGCCGCTTTTTCCAAAGCTTGTTGGCCCGGCTGGCAGCATCCAGAGACCCGGCCGCCTCCCATTTTTCAAACGGCTCATTATCCGACAAATCGCTGTCCCAAAACGCGGTCTCATAATGCGCCATCGTATGGGCGCAGCCAAAGAAATGATTGCCCGGCCCCACTTCCGCAAACGCCTCGACAGCCAGCTGATCATCATCAATCTTCACGCCGTCCAGATAAGTATGCAGGCTGCCGCACAGATCCGCATCCAGCATGAATTTCTCATAAGACATGCTCAGCAAGCCATCCAGAAACCCCGCCGAATGCAGGATAAAATTCGCCCCGCAATGGATCGCGGCCAGCATCGACATCGTCCCCTCCATCATCGCCTGCGCATCCGGCAGCTTTGAGGTGGTGAAATTCCCCGAACACCGCAAAGGCAACCCCAACCGCCGCGCCAGCTGACCGATAACCATCGAGCCAATCGCAGGTTCCGGTGTCCCAAAGGTGGGCGAGCCAGACCGAAAACTCATCGACGACAGGAAGTTGCCAAATATCACCGGTGCCCCCTTCCGCTCCAACTGGGTCAGGGCACAACCGGCCATCGTCTCGGCCAAAGACTGCGCGATGCCGCCCGCACTGGTCACCGGTCCCATAGCACCCCCGAGGATGAACGGCACCACAACCGCCGCCTGATTGGCCCGCGCATAGGCCCGCAGCGCGTTGGTCATGGTGCCATCCCAGACTAAGGGCGAATTCACGTTCACATTGCCGAGAATAACGCAATTATCGTTCACAAACTCCCGGCCAAAGGCGATCCGGCTCATTTCAATGCTGTCTTCAGCGCGATCTTCCGAGGTGACAGACCCCATAAACGGCCGGTCCGACAGCGTCAGATGCGCCAGCACCATATCGAGATGCCGCTTGTTCACCGGAATATCGGTCGGCTCGCAGATCGTGCCGCCAGAGTGGTGAAAATTTGGGGAGGATTGCGCGAGTTTGATGAAATTCTGGAAATCCTCCAGCGTGCCAAACCGCCGTCCGCGGTCGAGATCCATCACGAAGGGTGAGCCATAGGCGGGCGCGAACACCACGTTTTTACCGCCGATCCGCACCGAATTGGCCGGGTTGCGGGCGTGTTGGGTGAATTCGCGCGGCGCAGATTTCAGGATATCGCGCAGCATCCCCGGCTCGAATTTTACCAGCAGACCATCGACCTTGGCTCCCGCCCGCTTCCAGTGATCAAGCGCCACCGCATCGTCACGGAATTCGATGCCGGTCTCGGCCAAAATCCGGTCGGCGGCGTGTTCCACCTTCAGCAGATTTTCCTCGGACAGCACATCATAGGTCGGGATATTGCGCACAATATAAGGCCGCCCCATACCGCCGCCCTTCTTCGCCCGTTCCACTTGCCGCGCTTGCCGCCCTGAACGCACACCTTGCTCTGTCATCGCCATCTCCCTCGACACCTATGTCAAGGATGCGCCGAATGGGCGTGGCAGCGCAGCCAACTCCGACAGTTGAAGGTCAGTTTCCGCCGCATCTCAGCGGAAACCGACATTTTGGCCTCAGGTAATCACGTCTGGCGTCACGCGACCCGTATACCCTTCTATCCCCGCCAGCGTATGCGCGGCGCCGATCACCGGGGCGAGTGCCACTTGTGGATCGAGATCAAGCCCGTCCGGCCCTGCCGCATAGCGCTCCAGATACAGCCGCAGGGTCGCGCCCTCGGTGCCAGTGCCAGACAGACGCAGCACGATGCGGCTGCCGTCTTCAAACAAAATCCGCACGCCTTGGGCTTTTGAGACAGAGCCATCGACCGGATCAGTATAGGCGAAATCATCCGCCGCTTGCACCGTTAGGCCTTCGAGTTGCGTCCCCGGTAGGCTGGTCAAAGACCCCCGCAAAGCCGCCATCATCGCATCGGCTTTGTCGCTGGCAATCACCTCGAAGTCGTGACGGCTGTAATAGTTGCGGCCAAACTTTTCCCAGTGTTCCGCCAAGATCGCGGCCACCGACTGCTTGCGCACGGCGAGGATATTGAGCCAGAGAAGTATCGCCCAAAGGCCATCCTTCTCGCGCACATGGTCCGATCCGGTGCCAAACGACTCCTCGCCACAGATCGTGGCGCGGCCTGCATCGAGCAGGTTGCCGAAAAACTTCCAGCCGGTCGGGGTTTCATAACACGCAATGCCCAGCGAGGCCGCAACCCTGTCCGCCGCAGCGGACGTGGGCATCGAGCGCGCCACGCCTTTCAGCCCGGCCTTATAGCCGGGGGCAAGATGCGCGTTGGCCGCTAGGACCGCGAGGCTGTCGGAGGGCGAGACATAGGCGCGCGCCCCTACCACCATGTTGCGGTCGCCGTCACCGTCGCTTGCCGCGCCGAAATCGGGGGCATTGTCACCAAACATTTCATCCATCAGCGCCTTGGCCCAAGTAGGGTTCGGGTCGGGGTGCATCCCGCCAAAATCCGGCAAAGGTGTTGCGTTGATGCAGGTGCCCGCCGCAGCGCCAAGGCGTTTTTCTAAGATTTCAACCGCATAAGGGCCGGTCACGGCGCACATAGAATCCATCCGCATCCGAAAGCCGCCTTTGAACATCGCCGCAATCGCCGAGAAATCAAACAAGCTTTCCATCAGCGTGGCGTAGTCGGCCACCGGATCGACGACATCGACGATCATGCCCGCCAACTGGCTGCGCCCGATCACCGACAGGTCAACATCCTGCGATTCCACGATGTGATACGCGGTGATTTCTGTCGTACGTTTGTACATCGCCTCGGTGACACCCTCCGGCGCGGGGCCACCGTTAGGCATGTTGAACTTGACGCCGAAATCCTCATTCGGCCCACCGGGGTTGTGCGAGGCCGACATGATGATGCCGCCATCGGTGTTGTTCAGCCGGATCAGATGGCTGGCCGCAGGCGTCGACAGGATCGCGCCTTGGCCGATGATCACCCGCGCCGCGCCATTTGCCGCCGCCATCCGCAAGATCACCTGCGCGGCACGGTCGTTGAAATAGCGCCCGTCGCCGCCCAGCACAAAGGTTTTCCCTTTCGCGCCGATCACATCGAAAATCGCCTGCACGAAGTTCTCAAGGTAATGCGGCCCCATGAACACCGGGGTTTTCTTGCGCAGGCCAGAGGTGCCAGGCTTTTGCCCGGCGATGGGTTGGGTGGAAATCGTGGTCATGCGGTGCCTCCAGAGAGCAGCGGTTCAAAGACGAAAACGGATTGCGGCGGCATATCCAGCCGCGTCGTATAGGGTTCGGGCGCAAGATCGGGCCGCGTGCTATCCAGCACCAACCGCCATTGTGCGGCGGTTTCGGGCAGGCGCAAAGCCACCACCCCGCCGCCGTTGAACACCACATAAAGCGCGTCCGGCGCGTCGGGGCCTTCGGCGGCCATGCGCAATTCAAGCCCAATGCAGCGAAACGCCGGGTCGTGCCAATCGTTCGGGCTGGGGATTGCGGCATCCGCGCGGCGCCAGATCACATCGGGCAGGCCATCGGCCAGCCGCTTTTGCGAATGCAGGAAGCGGGTTTGCCGCAGCACCGGATGGGCTTTGCGCAGCGCCGTCAGCCGCGCCACAAAATCAATCAACACGGTGTCGGCAGCGCCCCAATCAATCCGTGTCAGGTCATTGTCCTGTGCGTAGGCATTGTTGTTGCCCGCCTGAGAATGGCCCAACTCATCGCCTGCCAGCAGCATCGGCGTGCCCTGAGACAGCATGAGAGTTGCCAGTAGGTTGCGCTTGCGCAGATCACGCGCGGCACGGATCGCGGGGTCAGGGCTGGGGCCTTCGACGCCCATATTATCGGCGTGATTATCGTCATGGCCGTCACGGTTGTCCTCACCATTGGCGAGGTTGCGCTTGATGGTGTAGCTGACCAGATCTTCCAGCGTGAAGCCGTCATGTGAGGTGATGAAATTCACCGAAGCCGTGGCGGGGCGACGGGAGTGATCGAACTTATCTGCCGAACCCATCAGGCGGCGGGAAAATTCAGGTGCGAGGCCAGCATCATTGCGCCAAAAGCGGCGCACACCGTCGCGGTATTTGTCGTTCCATTCCGAGAAAGGTGCCGGGTAAGCGCCGAGTTGATAGCCGCCGGGGCCGATATCCCAAGGCTCGGCGATCAGCTTCACCCGCGCCAGAACGGGGTCTTGCCGGATCGCATCGAAGAAGCCGCCTTGGGGGTCAAAGCCCGCAGGCTCGCGCCCCAAGACCGAGGCCAGATCAAAGCGGAAGCCGTCGACATGCACCTCTTGCACCCAATAGCGCAGTGAATCCATCACCATCCGCAGCACCGCCGGGTTGGTCAGATCGAGCGTATTGCCAGTGCCCGCATCATTGGCATAGTGCCGACCGCCTTGGATCAGGCGGTAATAGCTGGTGTTATCGAGGCCGCGGAAGCTGAGCGTCGGACCCCAAGCATCGCCCTCGCCAGTGTGGTTATAGACCACGTCCAGCACGACCTCTAACCCCGCTGCATGCAAGGTTTTCACCATCACCTGCATCTCACGCAAAGGCTGCGCCGTTCCATAGCGCTGTTCAGGCGCAAAGAACCCCATGGTCTGATAGCCCCAGTGATTGCGCAGGCCCTTGGCGACCAGAAAGCGGTCGTCGAAATAAGCCTGCACGGGCAGCAATTCCAGCGTGGTCACGCCCAAGCGCTTGAAATGCTCGATCATCACCGGATGCGCGAGGCCTGCATAAGTACCACGCATCGCTTGCGGAATGGCAGGATGGCGCATGGTCAGCGCCTTGACATGCGCCTCATAGATCACCGTATCAGCCATCGGCACCTGCGGCGGACGGTCGTTGCCCCAGTGGAAACCGGGGTCGACCACCACCGATTTCGGCACCGCAAAGGCGCTATCGCGGGGATCAAACGAGCCATCGCCGCGCGAGGCGCCGATCTTGTAACCCATCACCGCATCCGACCAACGCAACCGCCCGGCAAGACCGCGTGCATAGGGGTCGATCAGCAGCTTGTGCGGGTTAAAGCGTTGGCCCTCATCCGGCGCATAGCGGCCGTAAGCGCGCAAACCGTAGAGTTGCCCGGCAGACAGACCCGCCACATGCAGATACCAGACATCGCCCTCGCGGTCCGCGAACGGCAAGCGCGCCTGTTCGCGTCGCCCGTCCGGCGAATACAGGCACAACTCCAACGCCGTGGCATGGGCCGAGAATACCGCAAAATTCACCCCGTCATCGGTCAGCATCGCCCCCATCGGCCAAGGCCGCCCCGCAGAGGTGGCATATCCCGATAAGCTCACGCCAGCATTTCCGCATAGAGGGCTGCATAAGCGGCGGCAGAGGCCTCCCAGCCAACCGGCTGCTTCATCGCGTTTTTCTGCACCTGCGCCCATTGGGCTTTACTGGCGTAAAGCTGCACCAACTGCCGCAACGCCAGCCCAAAGCCCGTCGCATCGACAGGATGAAACACGATCCCCGTCGCCACCCCAGCCGTCAGTGCAGCCGGGCTTGCGTGGATCACCGTATCGGCCAAACCGCCAACCGAAGACACCAGCGGCACCGTGCCATAGGCTAGCCCATACATCTGGGTCAGTCCGCACGGCTCAAATCGGCTTGGCACCAGCACGGCATCACCTGCGGCAAACAACCGATGACTGTAAGCCTCATCATAGCCAATGCGCACCGAAACCCGGCCCGGAAACCGTGCTTCCAAGCGGCGCATCGCGGCTTCCAGCAAAGCATCGCCCGAGCCCAAAACCGCCAAACCACCGCCACCCGCAATGAAATCGGGGATGCAGGTTTCCAGCAGATCAATGCCCTTCTGATCGGTCAAACGGCTGACCAGAACTGCCAGCGGCCCCGGAACGTCCAAACCCATTTCGGCACAAAACGCCGCCCGGTTGGCGGCTTTGCCTTTCAGCGACTTCACCGAGTAGGGCATGGGTTCCACGGCGGGCGACCAAACCCCGGTATCCACCCCGTTCAAAATCCCCGACACCACCGAAGCCCGCTGGGCAATCACGCCCTCCATCCCCATGCCAAACTCTGGCCGCATCAATTCGGCGGCATAATTAGGGGACACCGTTGTGATCCGGTCGGCACAGACCAGACCGGCCTTCAGGCTGGACAACCCGCCGTAATACTCCAAAGCACCGGGGTAAAACTGATCAGGGGGCAACCGCAAATCCACCAAAGCCTGCGCTGGAGCCCAGCCCTGAAACGCGATGTTATGGATCGTCAGCACCGAGGCGACACCGCCCGAACCGCCATAGTACAAATAGGCCGGGGCAAAGCCCGCCTGCCAGTCATGCGCGTGCAGAATGTCAGGTTTCCAGCCATCAATGCCATCGCGCGCCATCCGGGCCGCGACCCACGACAAGGCCGCAAACCGCCGCGCATTGTCGAACCAGTCGCCCCCGGGGCCAGAATACGGCCCACCCTCACGGTCATAAAGATGCGGCGCATCCAGCAGCATCACTCGCAAACCGTCGATTTCACCCGCCATCACCCGTGCGTCACCGCCGAACAGGTTCTGCTCAAACCAGACCTCATCCAGATCATCAAGGCGAGGCCGCAACGCCCTGTAAGCAGGCATCAACACCCGCATATCCCAGCCAACTTTCGCCAAGGCCCCCGGCAAAGCCCCGACCACATCGGCCAGGCCCCCGGTCTTGATCAGCGGCACACACTCCGACGCGACAGACAAAACTCGCCCCCGAACCTGCATCTCTGATCCTTTCACGTTGGTCCAAATATCTTTGGGCGACCAGAGGCTAAGTCCACGGTCGCCACCGCTTTTCTACTAAGTCAGGACAACGCCCGCGCCCGTTCGTCAAGCATATCCTGCGTAATCAGCACGATACCGCTGTCGGTGCGGCGGAACCACTTCGCATCCATCTCGGGATCTTGCCCCACCACCAACCCATCCGGGATGATCACGCCACGGTCGATCACGCAGTTCTTCAACTCGGCATTGCGGTTCACAATCACCTGCGGCAACGCCACGACATAGTCGAGTGTGCTGAACGAATGGGTCCGACAGCCGGTGAACAGCAAAGAATTGCGCACCTCGGACCCCGAGACGATACAATCGCCCGACACCAGCGACGATACCGCCATGCCGCGCCGGGCTTCTTCATCGTGGATGAACTTGGCGGGCGGCAGGATTTCCGAATAGGTCCAGATCGGCCAGCTTTGATCGTAGATATCCAGCTTGGGGATGAAATCGGTCAGGTCGATATTGGCCTGCCAGAACGCATCAATCGTCCCCACGTCGCGCCAATAGGGTTCCGTCTCCAACCCCGATTTCACGCAGCTGTCTGCAAACTTATGCGCCACCGCTTTGCCGTTTTTCACGATATCCGGGATCAGATCATTGCCGAAATCATGGCTAGAGTTATCATCCGCCATATCACGGATCAGAAGGTCACGCAGGAAGGCCCAGTCGAAGATATAAATCCCCATCGAGGCCAAGGCATTGTCCGGGTCGCCGGGGATCGAGGGCGGATCAGCGGGTTTCTCAAGGAACGACGTGATCCGCATGTCCTTGTCGACATGCATCACGCCAAAGGCCACAGCCTCCATCCGCGGCACGGTCAGACAGCCGATTGTCACGTCAGCTTTGCTGTCAACATGCTGCTGCAACATCACCTCGTAATCCATCTTATAGATGTGATCACCGGCCAGAACGACGATGTATTTCACACCATAAGAATCAACGATATCAATATTTTGCGCGACTGCATCGGCGGTGCCAAGATACCACTTATTCTCAGACACCCGCTGGCTGGCTGGCAAGATGTCCAGATACTCGTTGCGCTCGGCCCGGAAGAACCCCCAGCCGCGCTGCATGTGGCGGATCAGGCTATGCGCCTTATACTGCGTCGCAATCGCCATCTTGCGTATGCCGGAATTCAGCGCATTCGACAAAGCAAAGTCGATGATCCGGGTCTTGCCGCCAAAGTATACGGCGGGTTTGGCGCGCCGATCTGTCAGCTCTTTCAGCCGAGAGCCGCGCCCCCCGGCCAGAACAAAAGCCATAGCCTGCGATGACAGACGGGCATTGGGTCTTGGTTGCATCGTAGTCCTCCCTTTACGCAGGCCTGCGCCCGCTTTTATCCTGTGATTTCAACCCTGTTTCAGCCAAACCGCCGAGAGTGGCGGCACATTGACTGAAGCCGAGTGCGGGCGGCCATGATGCGGAATGGCCTCCGCCCCCACGCCACCCAGATTGCCACGGTTCCCTCCTCCGTAAACCGCAGCATCCGTGTTCAGTATTTCCGTCCAATGCCCACCGGCCGGCAGCCCAACCCGGTAGGCCCGATCAACGGGGGTCATATTGACCAGCGCCACCACCATCGGATCGCCCGGTTTGCCCTTGCGGACCCAAGCGTAGACCCCGGCCTCCGCGTCATTGCTTTCGATCCACTCAAAGCCTTCTGGGCGCGTATCGTTAACGTGCAAGGCAGGTACGTCGCGGTAAACCCGGTTCAGATCGCGCACGAGGTTTTGCATGCCCTGATGCGCTGGAACTTCAAGCTGATGCCAATCCAAGCTCTGATTGTGGTTCCATTCCTTGCCTTGGGCGAACTCACAGCCCATGAACAACAGCTTCTTACCCGGATGCGCCCACATGAAGCCATAATAGGCTCGCAGGTTTGCGAACTTCTGTTCACCATCCCCCGGCATCTTCTCCAACATCGAGCCTTTGCCATGCACAACCTCGTCATGGCTGATCGGCAGAATGTAGTTTTCCGACCAAGCATAATGCAGCCCGAAGGTCATCTGGTGGTGATGGAAGCGACGATAGATCGGGTCTTTCTGCATGTAGGACAGGGTGTCATTCATCCAGCCCATGTTCCACTTAAAGCCAAAGCCAAGCCCGCCGTGGTTCACCGGACGCGACACGCCCGCAAACGCGGTGCTTTCCTCGGCCACCGTCATCACACCTGCAACCTCGCCATAGGCAGTGATATTCATGCTTTGCAGCACGGCAATCGCTTCGTAATTCTCGCGTCCGCCGTCTTTGTTCGGCACCCACTGCCCCGCTTCGCGGCTGTAATCACGGTAAAGCATCGAGGCCACAGCATCGACTCGCAGCCCATCCATATGGTATTCTTCCAACCAATACAGCGCGTTAGAGACAAGGTAGTTGGAAACCTCGACCCGACCATAATTGTAGATCAGCGTATTCCAATCCTGATGGAAGCCTTCGCGCGGGTCTTGGTGTTCATAAAGTGCCGTGCCGTCAAAGCGGCCCAAGCCATGTGCGTCGGTCGGGAAATGCCCCGGCACCCAATCGAGTAGCACGCCAATACCGCGTCGGTGGGCGGCATCCATGAAGGCGCGGAATTCGTTCGGGGTGCCGTGCCGGATCGTTGGTGCAAACAGGCCCACCGGCTGATAGCCCCAAGAGCCATCGAACGGATATTCGGAAATCGGCATCAACTCGATATGAGTGAACCCCATGTCGGCAACATATGTGACCAGTTGTTCGGCAAGCTCGGTATAGGACAGCATCCGGTCGCCGGGAGCCCGTTTCCAAGACCCCAGATGTACCTCATAAACCGAAATCGGCGCATCAATCGTCTGCTTCGCCCCGCGCGTTGCCATCCAATCAGCGTCATGCCATCGCGGATTCTCAATCTGCCGTACCACAGAAGCATTTTTCGGCGCGTGTTCCGAACCAAAGCCCACCGGATCGGCCTTCAACGGCAGCAAAACCCCACCCGGGCCGCGAATTTCGTATTTATAGGCCTCGCCCTCGGCAATCGCGGGCAGGAAAGTCTCCCACACCCCGGTGCCGCCGCGCCTGCGCATCGGATGGCGGCGGCCATCCCATTGGTTGAAGTTGCCAACCACCGAAACCCGCTCGGCATTCGGGGCCCAGACCGCAAAATGCGTGCCCACAACCCCTTCATGGGTGATTACATGCGCGCCCAGCACCTGCCAAAGCCGTTTGTGGCTGCCTTCGCCGAGCAGATATTCGTCCAATTCGCCCAGCACCGGGCCAAATGCGAATGGGTCTTCACATTCCCATTCCGCGCCATGCCCTTGCCAGCGCAAACGATAGTCCGATTTGCGCGCAAGCTCGGCCACAAACAGGCCAGCAGCACCTTTGACCGGCGTTGCGGCCACGGGTTTGCCGGATTTCCCCGGCAATACGAACATCCGTTCGGCACCGGGATCAAACCCCAGCACCACCCATTTACCGCCGCGTTTGTGCAGCCCCAACACCGAGAACGGGTCGCCATGCCGCCCCTCGGCAATCGCTTGTGCAGCACCGGGGTCAATGAGCAAGTCAGTCATGGCAACCTCTTGATATTAAAGCGCAGATGGGATCGTCCAGACGTCTTTCATATAGCTACGAATGGTGCGATCCGAGCTGAAAAACCCCGAACGCGCCGTGTTCAATGCCGCCATTTTAATCCAAGCCTGACGATCCGCATAGGCGGTATCGACCAGGTCTTGCGCCACGTCATACGAGTCGAAATCCGCAGCAACGAGGAAGTAATCATGGTGCCAAACCCGGTGTACCAGACCATGATAGCGGTCTTTCTGATCCAGGCTGAATTGGCCTTCGGCAATCGCCTGCAACACCAGTTGCAGCGCCGGGCTGGCATCAATCGCTTTACGCGACTGCTCGGGGTCTTCGCGCCGCTTCATCGCCTCATCGGTGGTCAGGCCGAACAGGAAGAAGTTCTCGGCACCAACCTCAGCGAGAATCTCAACATTCGCGCCGTCCAGCGTGCCAATGGTCGGCGCACCGTTCATCATGAACTTCATGTTGCCAGTGCCAGAAGCTTCTTTGCCAGCGGTCGAAATCTGCTCAGACAGATCCGCTGCAGGCACCAAACGCTCGGCCATGCTGACGTTGTAGTTCGCAGGATAGATCACCTTCAGCAAATCACCGACTTCGGCATCTGCATTAACAACCTGCGCCACATCGTTGATAAGATGGATGATTTCCTTGGCCACAGCATAGCCCGGCGCCGACTTGCCGCCAAAGATTTTCACCCGAGGCACCCATGCCGCCTTCGGATTGGCCTTGATGCGTTGGTAATGCGCGACGGTTTGCAGGATGTTCAAAAGCTGGCGTTTGTATTCATGGATACGCTTGACCTGCACATCAAACAGCGCATCCGGTGAGACTTTCACGCCACATTCCTGCGCAATCCAACCCTCAAGTGCCACCTTATTGGCGCGTTTGGCGGCATCAAACTTGGTGCGGAACGCAGAGTCTTCGACCAATGGCTCCAGCCCTTTCAAACGGTCGAGATCATCCTCCCAGCCGCTACCAATCGAGTCCGTGATCAAGGTGGACAGCGGACTGTTTGACATTTTCAACCAACGGCGCGGCGTCACCCCATTGGTTTCATTGATAATCCGCCCCGGATGCAGCGCATTCAACTCGGGGAACAGGTTCTTTTTCACCAGATCAGAATGCAGCGCCGAAACGCCATTGACCTTATGCGCCATCACGAACGCCAGTTCACCCATCCGCACTTCCTGGTGCTTGACGATGCCAATGTAATGCGGTGGGTTGAAGGTGCGGCGGTGCCAGCTGTCGATGCGCTCGACAATCTGCATATGGCGCGGCAGCGTGTTGCCGAAGGTGAAGGTCGCCCACCGCTCCAACGCCTCGGGCAGCAGGGTGTGGTTGGTGTAGCCAAGGCAATCGCGCGCGGTGTCCAGCGCATCTTCAAAGCCCATGCCGTTTTCATCGACCAGCAGGCGGATCAGTTCCGGCCCGGCAATCGCGGGATGGGTGTCATTCATTTGGATCGCGACATGTTTCGGCAGGTTGCGCAGATCGGAATGGCTGGCCTTGAAGCGGCGCAGAATGTCTTGCAGGGCGGCCGAGGTCAGGAAAAATTCCTGCTTCAGGCGCAATTCTTTGCCCTGATAGCTGGTGTCATCGGGATAGAGAACGCGCGACAAAGTGCGCGCCAAGGCCTCAGGCTCTGCCGCCGCCGCGTAATCGCCACGATTGAACCGCTCCAGATCGAACTGCTTGGTCGGTTTTGCCGACCACAGCCGCAGGGTATTTGCCCATTTGCCCTGCCAGCCGATCACCGGGGTATCATAAGCGCTGGCCAGAACTGTCTCCGCCGGAACCCAAATTTCCTTGCCGCCCTTGACCTCAACCGTGCCCTTGAACGGGATCACATAGGCGCTTTCGGGGCGCGCAAATTCCCAAGGGTTCGATTGCGACAACCAGTCTTCTGGCATCTCAACCTGTTGACCACGCTCGAAACTTTGCCGGAACAACCCATGCTCATAGCGGATACCATAGCCGTAAGCTGGGCAGCCCACCGTCGCCATGCTTTCCATGAAACAGGCCGCCAACCGACCCAAACCGCCGTTGCCAAGCGCGGCATCCGGCTCGCCTTCCACCAGCGCGTGGAAATCCTGCCCGAAGTCCTGCATCACCTCTTCGGCGATTTCGCGCAGGCCAAGGTTGACCGTGGCATCTTCCAGCAACCGCCCAATCAGAAATTCCATCGACAGGTAATACACCCGCTTGCGATCTTCCGCCCAAGTGCGGCGGGTCGAGGCGAACCACGGCTCCATGATCCGGTCACGAATGGCGAAAGACAGCGCCATGCGCCAATCGTACGCGCTGGCATTGGCTGGATCTTTACCAATCGTAAAGGTCAGGTGCCGCAGCACATCGGTTTTCAGCAAAGCGGGGGTCAGATCCATATCCTTCAAGGCGCGTTCCACATCTTTCCATTTCGGTTGGCTTTGAGCCTATCTCTCTGCCGTGTGGGGTCAAGCAAGCACCGTACTCCATCCGGCACGCCGCCATTTCACCCCAAGCCCGGTCTCAGCACAAATCCTTCAAACCGCTTTCTTGTTACCGCAAACAATTTGAGATTTCACCATGTTTTTCGTTTTAATAGATAGGTCCTCGCGATCAAAGCGCTTTGATCACACCCAAAAGACGACCATCACGGCCCAAGCCCCGCGCAAGCTTGGCTTTGAGGCACAATGCTGTATCTGATCTGAATCAAGGCAGCCCAGCAAAAACTGCGCAAAACTGCGCCAAATCTTGCAGGATCGGAGAGCCCATGCGCCTGACCACACGCACCAATTTGGCGATGCGTACACTGATGTTTTGCGCGGTCAATCACGGTCGGATCGTGCGAAAGCACGAGATTGCCGTCGCTTGCGGCGCGTCCGAAAACCATTTGGCGCAGGTGATCCATCTGCTGGCACGGCAAGACTTGCTCAAGACCCGGCGCGGACGGGCGGGCGGCATGACGCTGGGGTTTGATGCAGCCGAAATCAAGGTCGGCACGGTGTTTCGGATTTTTGAGCAGGTCTTGCCCTTCACCGATTGCGCCGAACACTCCAACTCTTGCCCATTGTCCGGCGCTTGTCGGTTGACATGCGTGCTGACCAACGCCCTAGAGGGCTTCTACAAAGCCCTTGATGCGGTCAGCCTGCAAGACCTCGTCGTCGGCAATACCGATCTTGAACGCCTACTGCGGATCGCCTGAGCCCGGTTGTGACAGCCCGCGCAGAATCGGGCAATCCGGCCGATGATCGCCGCTACAGGCGTGAACCAGATCGGCCAAGGTCGCCTCCATCGCGCGCAGTTCCACGATCTTGGCGCGAATCTGCGCCAGATGCGTCACCGCCAGCGCTTTGACATCACCACTCGCCCGCGCGCGGTCCTCATAAAGCGCCAGCAGTGCCCGACATTCCACAATCGAGAACCCCAAAGATCGCGCCCGCCCGACGAAGGCCAGCTTGTGCAGATCAGCCTCGGCAAAGGCACGGTAGCCATTCTCGCTGCGCTTGGGTTGGATCAGGCCGATGTCTTCATAATAGCGGATGGTCTTGGCGGGCAGCCCCGCCGCCTTGGCAACTTCGGCGATATTCATGCGCGTGCTCCCCTGAAGCGCCGCAACCGCAGCGCGTTGAACAGAACAAAAACCGAGGACAAAGCCATCGCCCCTGCGGCCAGCATCGGCGACAGTTGCGGGCCACCAAACGGCACCAGAACCCCGGCCGCCACCGGGATCAAAGCGGCATTATAGCCAAAAGCCCAGAGCAGATTTTCCCTGATATTGCGCATGGTTGCACGCGAAAGTTCCAGCGCACGCAGCACGCCCAACGGATCGCCCGTCATCAGCACGACATCCCCGGCCTCGATGGCCACATCGGTGCCAGTGCCCATCGCAAAGCCCACCTCTGCCGCTGCCAGCGCGGGGGCATCGTTGATGCCATCCCCGACAAAAGCCACACCCGCGCCAAGGCCCGCGATCACCGCCGCCTTGCCCGCGGGCAGCACCCCGGCATGAACCTCCGTGATGCCAAGCACGCCCGCCACCGCCAGCGCCGTGGCTTCGGCATCGCCAGTGATCATCGCCACCTGCACACCCGCAGCTTGCAGTGCTGCCACCGCCGCCTGCGCGGAGGGCTTGATCGGATCGGCCACCGTGATCATGCCAATCGCCGTACCGTCCGTCCCCACAAACAAAACACCTTGCCCCTTGGCCTGCGCCGCAGCAGCTTGCGCGGCCAGCCCCATATTCAAGTCAGGGAACATCCGTGCCGAGCCAACACTGACCGCCACACCCTCTAGCATCGCCCGCGCACCCTGCCCCGGCACGGCTTCAAACCCCGTCACCGCAGCCACGCGCAACTCCAACCGCGCCGCCTCTGCAGCGACGGCCGCCGCTAAGGGATGCTCTGATGCCGCCTCGACCGCCGCCGCGATTTCCAGCACCTCCGCAGCGCCCACCACCGCTTGCACCACGGGCCGCCCCAGCGTCAGCGTGCCGGTCTTGTCAAACGCCACCCGTTGCACCGTCTCAAGCCGTTGCAAAGCCTCACCTTTGCGAAACAGAATCCCCAGTTCCGCCGCGCGACCCGTGCCAACCAAAATGGAAACCGGCACCGCCAACCCCATCGCACAGGGGCAAGCGATGATCAGCACTGACACGCCCGCGACCAGCGCCTCGGCCAGTCCCGGCCCAAAGATCAACCAGACCAGCACCGTCAGCGCCGCCACCACCATCACCACCGGCACGAACCACAGGGTGATCCGATCCACCAGCGCCTGCACCGGCAGCTTGCCACCCTGCGCCGCCTCAACCATCGCGATGATTCGCGCCAGCACCGTGGCGGCCCCGACCTCGGTGATCTGCATCACCAAAGCCCCAGTGCCATTCACCGTACCGCCTGTCAGCCGCGCGCCAGCCAACTTTTCCTGCCCCAAAGGCTCGCCCGTCAGCATCGACTCGTCGACCGTCGAATGCCCCGAGACCACCAGCCCATCCGCCGGAATCCGCTCTCCCGGCCGGATTTGCACCTGATCGCCCGGCAGCAAAGATGCTACCTCAACCTCCTGCATGCCGCCATCCACCAGCTTGCGCGCAGTTTTCGGTGCCAGCTTCACCAGCCGCGCAATCGCCGCGCCCGCCCGCCCTCGTGCCCGCGCCTCAAGGCTGCGGCCCAGCAAAATCAAGGTGACAATCACCGCCGCCGCCTCGAAATACACCGAGCGCGAGGCCTGCGGGATCAAAGCCGGCCAAAACGTCACCATGCTGGAATAGACCCAAGCCGCGCCACTGCCCACAGCGACAAGGCTGTTCATATCCGGGCCACCCCGCGCCAAGGCAGGCAGGCCCTTGCTGAAAAACCGCCGCCCCGGTCCCAACAGCACCAGCGTCACCAGCACAAACTCGACCAGCCACATCGTTTGCGGCGCGATCAGCCCGTGCAGCACCATATGAAAGCCGGGGATGAAATGCCCGCCCATCTCGACAACAACCACCGGCAGGGTCAGCAATGCCGCGATGCCCGTGTCGCGCCACAACGCGCGCTGCTCGGCCACTAGATCATGCACCACCGCTTGCGCCAAGGGTGTCGCAGCATAGCCCGCCTTGCTCACAGCCGCCGCCAACGCCGCCGGATCGACCGCCTGCGACACCGTCACCTCGGCCCGCCGCGTCACCAGATTGGCCACCGCGTCAACCACGCCCACTTGCGCCTTCAGCACCCGCTCCACCCGCCCGGTGCAGGCGGCACAGGTCATGCCCTCGACGCTGAGATCAATTTTCATCGCAAGCTTGTCCATCGGAAATCTCCTTCGACAGCTGATATGGGGGTTCCAGTCACGGGAAGGTCAAGCCCTGCAAAAAATTATTCGTGCCCCTTGACCTTCCCCCCACCGGAACCCCCATCTTCCATGCAGAAAAGGAGCCCTCCATGACCCTACTTTCCGTCCCCGACATGAACTGCGGCCATTGCAAAGCCTCGGTGACCGAGGCGCTTTCCGCGCTGCCCGGAACCCGCGCCATCACCGTCGATTTGACCACCCGTCAAGTTGAGGTCGAAGGCAGCCCCAGTGCCGAATCAATGCTGGCCGCCCTCAACGAGATTGGCTTTCCGGCGCTCATAATCGCAACAAAGTGAAACCAAATGCCTGCTTCGGAAGGCAAATTCTATTGCGGGCGTCGCGGCTGGCGTATAGTTGGCCGCAATCCTTCCTTGATCCGGTCGCAACACCGCCGCAAGGGCGGAGCAATTTACCATAATGGCAGAACGCCAAACAACGACCGGAGCAGTCCAATGTCTACCCCCAAGCCCGCCCAACCTCAACAAGGTGGCGCGCAAGCCCCGGCCCCGCAACAGCAGGGCCAGCAGGGCGGATCCCCCCAGCAACAAAGCGGCACGGTGTTCCGCGACTGGGCGTCGATCTAAAGATTTCGCTTTTACGACACAAAGGCCAGCCGCCAGGCTGGCCTTTGTCATTGCACTGTTCGGGGGCCAGCCGCTAGGCTGGCCTTTGTCATTTGCAGGTGTCGCATGCCAAGCCCGGTTTCAACCATCCCCAACCTCGGCCCCGCTTCGGAAGCGGCCTTTGCCAAAGCAGGCATCCATTCTGCCGAAGAAGTCCGCGAACTCGGAGCTGACGAAGCCTACCGTCGCCTGCTTGATGCCGGCACCCAAGCCCATTTCATCGGCTATTACGTCTTGCACATGGGATTGCAGGGTCGCCCGTGGAACGATTGCCAAGGCGAAGAAAAGAAAGCCCTGCGTGCCCGCTTCGATGCGATCAAGGCCGAGCGCATTGGCTCAAAAGCACAAGGCCGCTCCGAATTGGAAGCGGCCCTGCAATTCTTTGGGGTGATTGAGAAGCCGCAAGCCTGACCGATTTCTGATCTCAGAAATCGTGCCGGAATTCGCGCGAATTCCGCCTCAGCCGACCAGTTCAAGGCCCGAGAAGAAGAACGAAATCTCACGTGCAGCCGAAGCTTCCGAATCCGAGCCATGCACCGAATTTTCGCCCATCGACAAAGCGAATTCCTTGCGGATGGTGCCCGCATCGGCGTTCGCCGGGTTGGTAGCGCCCATCACTTCGCGGTTTTTCGCAATGGCGCTTTCGCCTTCCAGCACCTGCACCACAACCGGCTCGGAGGCCATGAACTCGCACAGCTCACCGTAGAAACCACGCGCCGAATGCTCGGCGTAGAACGCGCCAGCTTGCGCCATCGACAGATGGATGCGCTTGGATGCCACAACCCGCAGGCCCGCATCTTCAAATTTGGCAATGATCTTGCCGGTCAAGTTGCGCTTGGTTGCATCGGGTTTGATGATCGACAGGGTGCGTTCGACGGCCATTTGGCTCTCCATAACAAGGGGCAAAATCGCCCCGAAATTCATAACGCGCCTGCTATCACGGGTCGTCTGGCTTGAAAAGCCGTCAACAGCGCCGCAATGCGCGCCAAAAGCACCGCCTTTGCCCTTCCCCGGTTGACGCCGCCCGCCGCTTAAGGCAATCCCCGCCCCATGCTTAAAATCGAAGACATCACCTATTCCGTCGAAGGCCGCCCACTGTTTGAGGGCGCTTCTGCAACCATTCCCACTGGCCACAAGGTCGGTCTTGTCGGGCGCAATGGCGCGGGCAAAACCACGCTGTTCCGGCTGATCAAAAAGGAACTGGCGCTGGAAAGCGGCGACATTTCCATGCCCAGCCGCGCCCGCATCGGCGGTGTCGCGCAAGAGGTGCCATCGTCCTCGACCAGCCTGATCGACACGGTTTTGGCCGCTGACACCGAGCGTGCTGCTTTGCTGCTGGAATCCGAAACCGCCCACGACCCGCACCGCATCGCCGAAATTCAGCACCGGCTGAACGACATTGATGCATGGTCTGCCGAGGGTCGCGCCGCCAACATCCTCAAGGGTTTGGGCTTTGACACCGACGCGCAGCAACGCCCCTGCTCGGATTTCTCTGGCGGCTGGCGGATGCGTGTGGCCCTCGCGGGTGTGTTGTTCGCGCAGCCCGATTACCTGCTGCTGGACGAGCCGACCAACTATCTCGACCTTGAAGGCGCCTTGTGGCTGGAAAGCTATCTGCAAAAATACCCGCATACCGTGCTGATCATCAGCCACGACCGCGGCCTTTTGAACCGTTCGGTCACTGGTATCCTGCATCTGGACAATAAAAAGCTCACCTATTGGTCTGGCCCCTACGATCAATTCGCCCGTCAGGTGGCAGAGCGTCGTTCGGTCTTGCAGGCGGAAGCCCGCAAACAAGACGCCAAACGCGCGCATTTGCAGGCCTTTGTGGATCGGTTTAAAGCCAAAGCCTCCAAGGCCGCGCAGGCCCAGTCCCGCGTGAAAATGCTGGAAAAGATGGAGACGATCACCGCCCCCGAGGATGCGAAAAAGGTAGTGTTCACCTTCCCGGTGCCGGAAGAACTCTCGCCGCCGATCATTAACATGGAGGGCGTTGCTGTAGGATATGGCGGCCCGCCGATCCTGAAAAAGCTGTCCCTGCGCATCGACCAAGACGACCGCATCGCTTTGCTGGGCCGCAACGGTGAAGGAAAATCTACGCTTTCCAAACTGCTCGCTGGCAAGCTAATCGCCTGCGAAGGCAAAATGGTACAATCGTCCAAGTTGCGCATCGGCTATTTCGCGCAGCACCAAGTCGATGAGTTGCACATCGACGAAACTCCACTGCAACACGTCATGCGCCTGCGCCCCGCCGAGGGCCAGCCGCGCCTGCGCGCCCGTCTGGCAGGCTTTGGCCTGATGGCCGATCAAGCCGAAACCGCCGTAGGTCGGCTGTCCGGTGGCCAAAAAGCCCGCCTGTCCTTGCTGTTGGCCACCATCGACGCGCCGCACCTGCTGATCCTCGATGAGCCCACCAACCACCTCGACATGGAAAGCCGCGAGGCTTTGGTGGAGGCCCTCACCGAATACTCCGGCGCCGTGGTTCTGGTCAGCCACGATATGCACCTTCTGGGATTGGTCGCGGATCGGTTGTGGCTGGTGAAGGGCGGCGCTGTGACGCCCTATACTGAAGATTTGGAAGCCTACCGTCGTCAGCTTCTGGCAGGCGATGAAGAAGCCAAGCCCGTCAAAGCCGTTGAAAAGCCTAAGAAGGTCAGCCAGGATGAGGTGAAAGCCCTGCGCTCGGAAGTCAAGAAATCCGAAGAACGCCTCGACAAGCTGAACCAAATGCGCGACCGTTTGGCGAAGAAACTCGCCGACCCCGAGTTGTACGAATCCGCCCGCGCGGGTGAGTTGGACACGTGGAACAAGAAATACGCCGAAGTGATGGACGCGCTTGATCGCGCCGAGGCCTTGTGGGTTTCTGCGCAGGAAAAACTGGAGACAGCCACCAAACCATGACCACGGCGTTCCTGATCACCGCTTTCGCGACCCTGTTCGTGGTGATCGACCCGCCCGGTTTGGTGCCTTTGTTTATCGCCCTCACGCAAGGCATGGATGCCGAGCATCGCCGCCACATGGCGCGGCGCGCTTGCATCATCGCCTTTATCTTGCTGACGCTATTCGGATTGTTGGGTGAGGCTTTACTGGGTTTCATCGGCATCTCAATGCCCGCCTTCCGCATCGCGGGCGGGATTTTGCTGTTCCTGACCGCGCTGGATATGTTGTTCGAACGCCGCACCCAACGGCGGGAGGGGCAGCAGGCTGACCCTGATCACGATCCTTCGGTGTTTCCGCTGGCCACCCCGTTGATCGCCGGACCGGGCGCGATTGCGACGATGATCTTGCTGGTCGGAAAATCTGGGGATGGCTGGCTTGGCACCGTGGCGGTGCTGGGATTGCTGGCCGGGATGATCGTCGCGACCTATCTGTTCTTGCTCGCCTCGCCTTACCTAGAACGCCTGCTGGGCCGCACGGGGACGATTGTGATCACCCGCCTGCTGGGCATGCTGCTCGCGGCTTTGTCGGTGCAGTTTGTGATTGATGGCGTGCGCGGCACTGGGTTGATCGGATGAACGGCGAGGATCTCGGGCGGCTGGCCTATCTGGGGCTGCTGTTGGCGGCGGTGGGTGGCTGGGTGATCGTCGAATATCGCCAGCGGCTGGGTCAAGCGTTGCGGGTGGCGATGGCTTGGGGGTTGATCTTTGTGGGCCTCATGGCGGGCTATGGGCTGTGGAACGATCTGCGGCGGGATGTTCGGTCGGATCAGATTGTGCAGGCGGATCGGGTGGAGATTCCGCGCGATCGGGATGGACACTATTATCTGCGGCTGGCGGTGGATGGGCATGAGATGGAATTCATGGCCGACACCGGGGCGACCGGGATTGTTTTGTCGCCCGAGGATGCGGCCTCGGTGGGGATTGATCTGGGCGGCTTGAATTATCTTGGGCAGGCAGAGACCGCGAATGGGGTGGTTCGGACCGCGCGGGTATCTTTGGACAGCGTGGTTTTGGGACCGTTTGAGGATCGCGGCGTCACGGCTTTTGTGAACGAGGCGGCGATGCAGGGCTCGCTGTTGGGGATGGATTATTTGGGGCGGTTTTCGATCCAGATTTCCGGGGATCGGATGATCTTGACGCGCTGAATTGGGCGTGTCCACGTGTGGACAAGGGCTCGATTTATAATAAATCAAGGGGTTATGGGGGGCTCGGTAAGGATTGGTTAACCATGTCGCGGTGCGCTGAAGCACACCCTACCGGGCAGCTTTTTCAGTCTTTTTCTCCCAGCGACCGCTTTCCTCGGACCAGTATTGCGCGGCCAGGCCTGAGCTGGTGAGGGTGATCCAGAGGCGGCGGGCACCGTTGAGGGCTGCTTCATCGGCACCATTGAATAGCACCCAGACCCGTTGCAGAGCCCCGGCCTCGGATGGCGTGGTTTCGGCGCCGTCGATCAGCATCAGCCCCTTGGCGGCGTTGGCGATGGCACCTTGGCCGAGCAGGATCGGTTGATCGGCATCATGCGGGCCGCCTTCGAGGCCATGCGGCAGGAAGCCGTCATCAGGGTGTATCCACAGCGCGGTGTCGAGCGCCGTCAGTGCCTGTTCATCGGTGCCGCGCAGCATGACTTTCCAACCTGCGGAGAGGGCGCGCGGCAGGATTGTCACCATGGTTTCTTGCGGCGTGGAGCGGGTCAGGTGGTAGAACATCGCAAGGCTCATGGCTGGGCGAGCCTTGCTAAGAAAGCTGAGTATTTAGGAAAGAGCAACTTGGGGCGTGGGGTCATTTCGACTCGTATTTGTCACGGATCAGGCGGTTCAGCGCCATCACGCCCCAGCCAGTCGCCCCTTTGGGAGCCAAGGTGCTGTCGGTTTTCAGCAAAGCCGTGCCTGCGATATCAAGGTGGCACCACGGGGTTTCATCCTTGACGAAGCGGCGCAGGAATTGTGCTGCGGTGATTGAGCCGCCATCGCGACCGCAAGAGTTGACGATATCGGCGACGCGGGATTTCAGTTTGTCATCATAGCCTTGGCCCATTGGCATCCGCCAAGCACCCTCGCCTTCCGCCCCCGCGGCTTTCAGAAAGGCGTTGCACAAGGCATCATCATTGGAGAATACGCCGGTGTTTTCATGGCCTAAAGCGACGATGATCGCGCCGGTCAGGGTGGCAAGGTTGATCATGCCCGACGGCTTGAAGCGTTCCTGCGCGTACCAGAGCACATCGGCCAGCACGAGGCGGCCTTCGGCGTCGGTGTTGATGACCTCGATCGTCACGCCCTTCATCGAGCGCACCACATCGCCGGGACGCTGGGCGCGGCCATCGGGCATATTCTCGACGATACCGACGAGGCCGACGACATTGGCGTTGGCACCGCGCAACGCAAGGGTGCGCATGACACCCGCGACGGTGGCAGCACCGCCCATATCCATCGTCATATCCTCCATCCCGCCCGCAGGCTTGATCGAGATGCCGCCGGTGTCGAACACCACACCTTTGCCGACCAAGGCAAAGGGCGGCTGATCTTTCGGGCCGCCGTTCCACTGCATGACGACGACCTTGGAGGGGCTTTCCGAACCTTGGCCGACGCCCAACAAAGCGTTCATCCCCAGTTTAGCGAGTTGGTCTTCCTCAAGGATTTCAACCTCAAGCCCGAGCTCCTGCATCGCGGCGAGGCGGGCAGCGAAATCATCGGTGGTCAGGATATTGGCGGGTTCATTGACCAGATCACGGGTGAAGAACACGCCTTCGGCGACCGCCGCCATCGGGGCGGCTTTGGCGGCGATCGCCTCGGGTTCGGCCACCGCGATCACCACCGGGCCGGGGCTTGGCGGCTGGCTGGATTTATGCGGGCTGAAATCATAGGCGCGCAGGGCGAGACCGAAGGACAGTTCAGCGGCTTGCGGATGCGCCTCGGCAATCAGCAAAGCGCCTGCGGGGGTCAGGCTGCGGGCGACGGCGGCGCCAGCTTTGCGCGCCTCGGTGACAGTGGCGCGGCGCGGCAGGCGGATCAGTTGCAGCGCATCGGCGGCAAGGCCCGCTGGAAAGGCCAGATCGAGGCTGTCGCCGGGTTTCAGCTTGGTCGCGGCCTCGGAGGCCATCGCGCGGGCCAAAGCGCCCTTGGTCAAGGCGTTCAACCTACGCGCCGCCGGGCTGGTCGGGCGGTCTGCATCAAACAGCAAGGCGATGCGCCCGGTTTGCTTTTGCAGCGCCTCGGGGCTGAAGGCTTGGAATTGAATGGCGATGGGATGGGACAAGGGGCTTCTCCGGGGCAATGTCGGGGGGCTTGCGGCGCGCTTGAGCGCAAGCTAGCGAAGGGGGACGGGGAAGGCCAGATACCAGTTTTCCCCGCCGGGGTTTTCCGCTAGGTTCGCGGCCAAGAGTTTTGGGGGGTTTGGTTTTAGGTGTCGAGATTCGACCGCTATCTGCTATCGCAACTGCTAGCGCTGTTCGGGTTTTTCTCGCTAGTGCTTGTGGCGGTCTATTGGGTGAACCGCGCGGTGGGTCTGTTTGATCAGCTGATCGGCGATGGTCAGTCCGCGATGGTGTTCTTGCAGTTCTCCTTGCTGACGCTGCCGAATGTGATCCGGCTCGTGCTGCCGATTTCGGCGTTTATCGGGGCGGTTTATGTCGCCAATCGGCTGATGTCGGAATCGGAACTGGTGGTGATGCAGGCGACTGGGTTTTCGGCGTTTCGGCTGGCGCGTCCGGTGTGGTATTTTGGGTTGATCGTCACCGGGATGATGCTGGTGCTGATGCATGTGCTGGTGCCCGAAAGCCGCAGTGCTTTGGCAGAACGCTCGGAGGCGATCTCGCAAAACGTCTCGGCGCGGTTTTTGAAGGATGGTCAGTTCATTCATCCCTCGGACGGCATTACGCTCTATATCCGCGAGATTGCGCCGACCGGAGAGTTGCTGGATCTGTTTCTGGCGGATGACCGTGTGGCGGAACAGCGCGCGCTTTACACCGCGAAGAAGGCGTTTTTTGCGCGGACTGATGCGGGGCCGAAGCTGCTGATGGTCGATGGCATGGTGCAGTTTTTGGGGCCGAAGGGGCAGTTGTCGGTGACGCGGTTTGCGGATTTCACCTATGATCTGGCGGGGTTGATGGCGGCTCCAGCTCTGCGGACGCGCAGTATGGCGGAATTGTCGACGCCCGAGTTGTTGGCCCCGACCCCGGCGGTGATGGCAGAGGTGCGGCAGACCGAGGCGAGTATGCTGTTTGAGGGCCATGACCGGATTGCGCAGCCGTTTATGGCGCTGGCGGCGGGGTTGATCGGGTTTTCCTCGCTGCTGCTGGGGGCGTTCAGTCGGTTCGGACTGTGGCGGCAGGTGGCGGTGGCGGTAGGGTTGCTGCTGGTGGTGCAGGCGATTGCGACGGTGGCGACGAGTGTCGGGGAGGATGTGCAGGGCGGCTGGATGCTGGCTTATGTCGCCCCCGTGGTCGGGATCGCGATTGGGGTATTTGAGCTGTGGTTGACGCAGAGACCACGGCGGGTGCCGAAGCTGGCGGTGGCAACATGACGCTGACCCTGTATATCGCACGGCGGTTTTTGAAGATGTTCGGGCTGGTGTTTGGCGTGTTCATGGCGATTTTGCTGCTGATCGACGTGATTGATCAGTTGCGCAAGGTTGGGGTGACCTTGGGCGGAGCGTTATATCTGTCGCTGCTGAATGTGCCGGAAAGCTTGTATCAGATCCTGCCGTTGATCATGATTTTGACGGCGATTGCGCTGTTTTTGGGGCTGGCGCGGTCGTCGGAGCTGGTGGTGGTGCGCGCGTCGGGTCGGTCGGGGTTGCAGTTTCTGCTGGCCCCGGTGGTGATGGCTTTGCTGATTGGGGCGGTGGCGGTGACGGTGTTCAACCCGTTGGTGGCCGCGACCTCGAAGGCCTATGACCGTTTGTCGGCGCAGCGTGGGCAAGAGGGCTCGCTGCTGTCGCTGTCGGAGGATGGCTTGTGGATGCGGCAGGGCAATGCGGCAGGACAATCGGTGATCAAGGCCGTACGCAGCGATCCCGATGGCACGACGTTGCAGGGCGTCACCGTGATCACCTTCAACCCGGAAGGCACGCCAACGCAGCGGATTGAGGCCACATCGGCGCAACTGCTGCCGGGCGAATGGCTGCTGCATGGCGCGAAGCGCTGGTCGTTGACCGATTTCAACCCTGAACAGACAGCGCTTGCGTCGGCTGTGGATATGCGCCTGCCCACCGATCTGACCCAAGACCGCCTACGCGACGGCTTTGGTGATCCTTCGTCTGTGGCGTTCTGGGCCCTGCCCTCGTATATCAAAGCCTTGGAGCGGGCTGGCTTTTCGGCGCGCAGCTATCAGGTGTGGATGCAGATGGAGCTGGCCTTGCCGGTCTTGCTTGCGGCGATGGTGCTGATTGCGGCGGGCTTTACAATGCGCCATGCGCGCTTTGGTAAGACCGGACAGATGGTGCTGCTGGCGCTGCTTGGTGGATTTTTGATCTTTTTCCTGCGCAACTTTGCGCAGGTTTTGGGGCAAAACGGCCAGATTCCAATCTTACTGGCGGCTTGGAGCCCACCGATTGCGGCGGCGTTTCTGGCGCTTGGGTTATTGCTGCATCTGGAGGATGGCTGATGTTGCGTCTTATTAGCCTACTCACTACGCTGTTGTTCGCCCTGCCCGCGCTGGCGCAGGACGCCATCTCTACGCAAGAACGGGCCACTCTGGTCGCCGATGCGCTGCAAATTCAGGACAACTCCACCCTGATCGCGCGCGGCCATGTCGAGATTTTCTACCAAGGCCAGAAGCTGACCGCACAAAGCGTCACCTATGATCAGGCCAATGATCGTTTGCTGATTGAAGGCCCGATCGTGCTGAGCGATGGCAAGGGCATGGTGATTTTGGCCAGCCAAGCCGAGATGAGCGCTGATTTCACACAAGGGGTTTTGACCTCGGCGCGGCTGGTGCTGCAGCAACAGTTGCAACTGGCCGCAGCGGAAATTCAGCGGGTGGATGGACGCTATACCGCGATGCAGCGGGTGGTGGCCTCCAGTTGTAAGGTTTGTGCGGGCAGTTCGACGCCGTTGTGGGAAATCCGCGCCCGCCGCGTGGTGCATGATCAGACCGAGCGGCAGCTTTACTTCGATCACGCACAGTTCCGCTTGGGCGGCGTCCCCATCGCCTATATTCCGCGTCTGCGGATGCCCGACCCGACATTGAAGCGCGCCTCAGGTTTTCTGCTGCCGTCGCTGAAGAACAATTCCAACTTTGGCACCGGGCTGATGCTGCCCTATTTCATCAAAATGGGCGACAGCCGCGATTTGACCGTGACGCCGTTTTTCACCACCAAGGGCAGCCGCACGGTCAATCTGCGCTATCGGCAGGCGTTTGCGACCGGCGGCATTGAAATTTCAGGCGGGGTGTCTCGCGATGATCTTCGCCCTGGTGAGACGCGCGGTTATGTGCTGGGCACTGGCGAATTTGCCTTGCCGCGCGGCTTTACGCTGGATTTGCGGGTCGAGGCGGTCAGCGACCCGGCTTATATCCTCGATTATGACTATCCAACCGTTGACCGTCTGGAAAGCCGCGCCGAGGTCAGCCGGACGCGGCGCAATGAATATATCTCGGGGCGGTTGATCGCGTTTCACTCGATCCGCGACGGCGAAGACAACGCCACTCTGCCGTCACGCATGGCAGATTTGACCTATCACCGTCGCTTTACCTTGGGTGGTTGGGGCGGCGAAGGTGGCTTTGAGTTGCAGGCGCATGGCCATGAGCGCACCTCGACTGATGCCTTGTCCGACAGCAACAGCGATGGCATCGCCGACGGCCGCGACATGCAACGGGTGTCGCTGCGCGCCGATTGGCGCAAGAACTTCCTGCTGGACAATGGCATGGAAGCGGCAGTGCTGGGCGAGGCTGCGGCAGATTTCTACATGATCGGGCAGGATGCGGTCTATGAAGGCAGCAAGACCCGATCCCACGCTGCAGTTGGGGCCGAGCTGCGCTGGCCTTGGGTGAAATCGCAGGCCAATGGCGTCAGCCAAGTGATCGAGCCGGTAATGCAGATCGTGCTGGCCTCGCGCACCGGAAGCTCGATCCCGAATGAGGATTCGACGCTGGTTGAGTTTGACGAGGCCAATCTGTTTGATCTCAGCCGTTTTCCGGGGGCAGATGCGGTGGAGAATGGCACGCGGGCGAATTTGGGCGTCAGTTATTTGCGGCTGGACCCGAATGGCTGGACCTTAGGCGTGACCGTGGGCCGGGTGCTGCGGACCGAAGATTTGGGGCAATTCAGTGCAGGATCGGGCCTTGGCGGGGTCAGTTCGGATTGGATGGCGTCTTGGCAGTTGGATATGGCTGGATTTAATCTGGCCAATCGGCTGTTGTTTGATGATAATTTCACCATGACCAAAGCCGAACTGCAGGCGGCCTATACCGGCGAACGCTTTGCGGTGATCACGGGCTATGTCCATACCGAGGCGGATGCGACAGAAAATCGACTGACCCCGATCTCCGAGCTGACCTTGGCCACCAGTTATCGGCTGACGGATAACTGGACGGGGCGCGTCGCGAGCCGCTATGATTTTGAAGCCGAGCGCGCGGCGAAGGCCGGGCTGGGGCTGACCTTCCGCAACGAATGTTTGCTGGTCGATCTTTCTCTCTCGCGTCGGTTCACGTCCTCGACTAGTGTGAAACCGACCACGGATTTCGGGCTTTCGGTGGAACTATTGGGCTTTGGCGGCAGCTCTGCGCCGGGGCCCGCGCGTCAATGCAGACGCTAGGATAAGAAACGGACGACGGCAGGTGATCATGGTGCGACCCGCAGGTATAACGATGGTTTTGGCGCTGATGGCGTCGATTGGCTTTGGCGCAGCTGTAAGCGCCGGGCCTTTTACGCCGATCAAGATCGTCAACGATCAGGCGATCACCCAGTTTGAGTTTGAGCAGCGCGTGCTGTTCATGCAGCTGTTGCGCCAACCGGGGGATCTGGAAAAAGCGGCGATGTCATCGTTGGTCGATGACCGTCTGCGGATGTCGGCGGCCAAGCAGTTTGGCGTCAAGATCGGCCCGGAGCAATTGAAAGCCGGGATGGAGGAATTCGCCTCCCGCGCCAATCTGACCGCCGAGAAGTTTGTCGAAATCGTCGGTCAAGCCGGGGTGCAGCCGGAAACTTTCCGCGATTTTGTCGAATCCGGGCTGGTGTGGCGGGAAATTATTCGCGGTAAATTCGCGCCAACGGTGTCGATCTCAGAAACCCAGATCGACCGGGCTTTGGCGAATGGCAGACCATTGGCGGCGTTGCAGGTCAAACTGTCCGAGATCGTGATCCCGGCTACGGGGGCTGGGCGCACGGCGGCGTTGCAGAAGGCCGACCATTTGCGCCTGCTGCTGCGCGGCGGTGAGGATTTCGCAGGCTTGGCACGGCAAAACTCCAGTGCGGCCTCGGCGGGGCGCGGTGGGGCGTTGGATTGGATGCTGTTGACCGAATTGAAGCCCGATGCGGCGAAAGCGGTGCGCAGTCTGGCGCCCGGTCAGATTTCGGCGCCAGTGGTGCTGGATGATCAGGTGGTGATCTATCAGTTGCAGGAACAAAAGCAGGAGATGGTGAAGCCTTCGGGTGGCATCGTGGTGGATTATGCCGCGTTTTTGCTGCCGGACGATGGCGTCTCTGCTGCCAAAGTGCGGGCCAACGTGGATACCTGCAACGATCTTTACGCGGTGGCCAAGGGGCTTCCTGCGGATCGGCTGATCCGGGAAACCCTGCCGCAAGGCCAAGTGCCGCGCGATCTGGCGGGGGCGTTGTCGGTGCTGGATGCAGGCGAATCCTCTACCGCCGTCACGCGGGGCGGCTGGCGGGTGTTTTTGATGCTGTGCCGCAGAGGTCCGCCAGAAAACGAGATGCCCAGCCGCGATGAGGTGAAACTTCAGCTGACCAATCAGGTTTTGGGCGCGCAGGCGGATATTTATCTGGAAGAGCTGCGCTCTGAAGCCCAGATTCGTACACCATGATCCGCACGCCATGAGACCGCCCGCATGACACTTCCCGTTGCGCTGACCTGTGGCGACCCGTCAGGGGTCGGCCCGGAATTGGCATTGGCGGCACGCGCGGTTTTGGGCGCGGCGCTGCCGCTGTTTTGGATCGGTGATCCGCGGCATTTGGGATCAGATGCGTTTCAAGAGATTGCCTCGCCTGCTGAGGCGGCGGCGGTGTCCGGGCATTTGCTGCCAGTTCTGCCGCACCGCTTTGCCAGCCCTGCCCTGCCCGGCCAACCTGCGCCGGAAAACGCCGCTGGGGTGATTGCGGTGATTGAGCGCGCGGTGGCTTGGGTGCAAAGGGGCGAGGCTTCGGCGATCTGCACCGCCCCGATCCACAAGAAAGCGCTGAAGGATGGCGCGGGCTTTGCCTTTCCCGGCCATACCGAGTTTCTGGCCCATCTGGCAAGCGTTGACCGCGTGGTGATGATGCTGGCCTCGCCGCTGCTGCGGGTGGTGCCGGTGACCATCCATATCGCGATTGCGGATGTGCCGGGGGCTTTGACGGCGGAGTTGCTGGAGGACACCATTCGGATCACCGACTCGGGCTTGCGGCGGGATTTCGGGTTGGTGCGGCCTCGGCTGGCGGTAGCGGGGTTGAACCCGCATGCGGGTGAAGGTGGGGCGATGGGGTGGGAGGAAATCAACTTGATCGCCCCTGTGCTGGAGCGACTGCGGGCGGAGAGCTTTGACCTGCGCGGGCCTGCGTCGGCTGACACGATGTTCCATCCTCGTGCGCGCGAAGCCTATGATGCGGCGATCTGTATGTATCATGATCAGGCGCTGATCCCGATTAAGACGCTGGATTTCGATGGTGGAGTGAATGTGACCTTGGGGCTGCCGTTCGTGCGGACCTCGCCGGACCATGGTACGGCGTATGATATTGCGGGCAAGGGGTTGGCGCGGCCTGACAGTTTGATTGCGGCGCTGCGGATGGCGCATCAGATGGCAGCGGCGCGCTTGGGGTAAACCGCTGGGGCCAGCCCCAGACCCCGGGATATTTGAACACAGAGGATGAGTTATGGGCACGATTGACGGGTTGCCGCCTCTGCGTGAGGTGATCAAGGCGCATGATCTGGTGGCAAAAAAGCAGTTGGGGCAGAACTTTCTGCTCGATCTGAACCTGACCGCCAAGATTGCGCGGTTGGCGGGGGATCTGTCGGCTTGTGATGTGCTGGAGGTAGGCCCCGGCCCCGGTGGGCTGACGCGCGGGCTGCTGGTGGAAGGCGCGCGGCGGGTGCTGGCGGTCGAGAAAGACCCACGCTGTGTGCCTGCGCTGCAGGAGATCGGCGCGGCCTATCCGGGGCGGTTGGAGATTATCAACGCCGATGCGATGGAGATCGACGTGCTGGGGCATCTCAACGCGCCGGTGCGGGTGGTGGCGAACCTGCCCTACAATGTTGGCACCGAATTGCTGATCCGCTGGCTGACGCCGAAGGTCTGGCCGCCGTTCTGGCAGAGCCTGACGCTGATGTTTCAGAAAGAGGTGGCCGAGCGGATCGTGGCCAAGCCGCGCACCGATCACTATGGCCGTTTGGCGCTGCTGGTGGGCTGGCGCTGCGATGCCAAAATCGTGATGCATCTGCCGCCCGAGGCGTTTACGCCCGCGCCGAAGGTCCATTCGGCGGTGGTGCATCTGACGCGGTTGGAGCAGCCTCGGTTTCCCGCCGATGAAGCGGTGCTGAACCGGATCACCACCATGGCCTTCGGGCAGCGCCGCAAGATGCTGCGCTCTAGTCTGAAGGGCATGGGGCCTGCGATTGAGGCGCAGCTGGAGGCGGCGGGGATACCGCCTACTGCGCGGGCAGAGGAAATTGAATTAGAGCGGTTTTGCGCCTTGGCGCGGATTGTGGCCGCAGGCTGACGCTTTTCTCCCAGCCTTGGAACGCAAAAAGCCCGCACTTGGCGGGCTTTTTGGTGGGGATTTGTTGAGCGTCTATTCTGCGGCTTCGGATTTGTCCGGGGTGGCTTCCACAGCGGCAGGCTTTTTCTGCCGGGGCGCGCGGGTGGTTTTTGGCGCAGCTTCCAATCCGGGCAAAATCTCGGCCACTGGTTTAGGCGCACGCGGCGCACGGGTTTTGACCGGAGCAGCAGCGGCGGCTTCAACTTGGGCAACAAGCGCCGCGGGCGATTCAAAGCGCGGCGCTTCAACGCGGGGTGCTTCTGTGCGGGGGGCTTCAACGCGGGGCGTTTCAACTCGCGGGGTGTCGACGCGGGGTGTCTCAACGGCGGTTTCTTCGCGGGTGGTTACGAAACGCGGCGCCTCAGCGCGGGGATGTTCGGCGCGCGGGGCATCATTGCGCGGCTGCTCTGCGCGAGGTTGATCGTTGCGCGGTTGCTCAGCGCGCGGCTGATCGTTGCGCGGCGCACGTTGCTCGCGGTTTTTGTCATCCCGCGGGCGGTTGTTGTCTTGGCGGCGCTGTTGGTTGTTGTCGCGCTGTTGGTTATTCTGCTGATTGCCGTCGCGTTGCTGATTGTTGTCGCGCGGCTGGTTGTCGCGCTGCTGGTTGTCGCGCTGCTGGTTGTCGCGGCGGTAATTGTCTTGGCGCGGCGCTTGGCGGCTCACCTCGGGCAAATCAACCAAAGTATGTTCGTCTTCATCAACCACGCTGAAGCCGCCGGTATAGGGCTGCTCGGCATCACCCGCCTCGCTGCGTTCGGGGCGGTAATCGCCACGCTCATTGCGGTAATCTTGCCGATCGCGGTTGCCGTTCTGGTTGTTTTGGTTGTTCTGGCCGCTCTGATTATTTTGACCGCCCTGATACTGCTGGCGGCTTTCTTGCTCGGCGGCCATCTCGCGCGTGGCTTCGGCCAGCATGCGGGTGTAATGCTCGGCGTGTTGGCTGAAGTTTTCAGCGGCCACACGGTCGTTCGACCGCTGGGCGTCGCCCGCCAGCATTTGATATTTCTCGATGATCTGTTGCGGCGTGCCGCGCACTTTGCCTTCGGGGCCAGAGCTGTCGAAGACGCGGTTGATGATATTGCCGAGGGTGCGCGGGCGGTTCGTCTTTGAACGCGAACGGGACTTGGAAGAGCGCATCTTGTCCTTTGATCCAGATGGTCCGGGAATATGCGCCTGATCCTTTCGGGGATCGTCAGCCCCGTGGGGCATGGCAGCAATGACCGGGTTTGCGCGGGTCAGTGCCGAATTGCACCGAATGTCGCGTGGAATTGAATAATCACAGGGGGGGCGGTCTGACAAGCAGATTTTGCGATTATCCGGTGAAAACGGCTAGAGATTGCCGCACAAGTCGGCGTCCTGCGACTTTTGGGCGCAGATAACGCGATCGCGGCCATCAAGGTCTTGCAGGGTGCGGATGTTGATCAGGCCTTGGGCTGCAAGCAGCGCGGTGACGGCGGCGCGTTGGGTGGGGCCGATTTCCAGCAGCAGGCGGCCATGGGGCATCAAGCGGGCGGGCGCTTGGGTGGCGATTTTGCGGTAGGCATCCAGACCGTCGCCGCCGGGGGTGAGGGCGGCGTGCGGCTCCCATTGCAGCACATCAGGGCCGAGGTTGGGCATCTCATCGGCGGCGATATAGGGCGGGTTCGAGGTGATCAGGTCGAAGCGACCTTGGATATTGGCGCACCAGTCAGATTGGATGAATTTGGCGCGGTTCGTCAGGTTCAGGCGGGCGGCGTTTTGTTGCGCCACGTCGAGGGCTTTGGCCGAAAGATCAGAGCCGATACCACTCGCCATCGGCATATCGGCAAGGCAAGACAGCAGGATGCAGCCGGTGCCGGTGCCGAGGTCGAGCAGTTTCAGGAACGGGCGGGTTAGGGCTTCGGCCACCAGAATTTCGGTTTCGGGGCGCGGATCGAGGGTGTCTTGCGTGACTTTGAAGCTGCGGCCCCAGAATTGGCGCTGTCCGGTGATTTGCGATACGGGTTGGCGGTTGGCGCGGGCGGTGATTGCGGCGGCGTAAGCCGCCTTGGCCTGATCGGAGAGTGCGTCGGGCAGATGCAGGGTCAAGCGATCAGCTGCGATGCCCATCGCATGGGCCAGCAGCAAGCGGGCGTCGCGCGGGGCGTTGTCGATGCCAGCGGCGGTCAGCTGCGGAATGGCGGCGCGCAGGGCGTCTTGCGCCGTCATCCTTCCATCTCGGCCAGTTTGCTGGCTTGGTCGTGGGCGACCAGAGCATCGACCACTTCGCCCAGATCGCCCTGCATGATTTGGCCCAAAGAATAGAGTGTCAGGTTGATGCGGTGATCGGTCATCCGGCCTTGCGGGAAGTTATAGGTGCGGATGCGCTCGGAGCGATCCCCCGAGCCGACCTGAGATTTCCGTTCAGCGGCGCGGGCGTTATCGACGCGGGCGCGTTCCAGATCGAACAGCCGGGCGCGCAAAACCTGCATGGCGATTTCTTTGTTGCGGTGCTGCGATTTCTGCGCCGAGACGACAATCATGCCGGTGGGAATATGGGTGATCCTCACGGCGCTATCGGTGGTGTTGACGTGCTGACCACCTGCCCCAGAGGCGCGCATGGTGTCGATGCGGATGTCAGAGGCCGGGATCACCAGATCAACCTCCTCGGCCTCGGGCAGCACGGCGACAGTGGCGGCAGAGGTGTGGACGCGGCCCTGCGCTTCGGTTTCCGGCACACGTTGCACACGATGCACGCCGGATTCGAACTTCAGTTTGGCAAATACGCCCTCGCCCGCAATGTGGACTTGCACATCCTTGATGCCGCCGAGTTCGCTGTCTTGCTGTTCGAGGATTTCAAATGTCCAGCCCATCTTCTCGGCATAGCGCTGATACATCCTCAGCAAATCGGCGGCGAACAAAGCCGCCTCATCGCCGCCTGTGCCGGGGCGGATTTCGAGAATCGCCGGGCGGGCATCGGCGGCGTCTTTCGGCAGCAATGCGATTTGCAGCCGGGATTCCATCTCGGGGATGCGGGCTTTCAGCAGCGGCATCTCATCTTCCGCCAAAGCCTTCATTTCGGGATCGGCGAGCATGATCTCGGCTTCAGCCAGATCATCCAAGGCGCGGCGGTAGGCGACGATTTCATCCGCGACGGGCTTCAGATCGGAATATTCGCGCGACAACGTCGCAATCTCGGCGGGCGAGGCGCCTGCGTTCAGCTTGGCTTCGAGAAACTCGAAACGCTGGGTGATCTGGGCGAGTTTTTCTAACGGAACCATGCGGGGGGTTTGCAGAGTTCGGCGGCTTTGGTCAAGTCCAAGAGCGACACCTGCATCTTTGGTGCAACCACTAGGGCGTGGTTGCAAGCAACGTAGCCCGCGGTGCCGGTGGGTTCCAGATAAAGCCGTCAATCTGATAGGGCCGACCCAAAGTGTCGCCCGCGCTTGCGACTTTCACCACTGACCAATCGTTCTTGGTCGAGACATCCACCACGGTCATACCCAGCGAAATCTGGCTGGGCTTCCAGTTGGCGTGGTCAATCAAAATCTCCCGATCCGACACCACCTGCGACACCACAGCGACATGGCCTTTCGGCAGTTTGCGGGTCGACGAAAACGCCATCACCGCGCCGACCACAGGCTCGTGGCCACGGGCGAATTTACCCTTGGCCTTGTCCCACCAAGTGCCCGCATTGCCCATGATCTCAACCCCGCTGGCATCACGCGCGAAGGGCACGCACCAGACTTTTTGGCCGCGGGCACGCTTGGCTTTGGCATTGCCAATGGCTTTCGACACAAAGTTCGGGTTCAGCCCCGGCTGGATCAGATCGGGGTGGGCGGAAAGCATCGTCACTTCCGAATTGCTCGGCACGCAGGCGGCACTGAGGGCCAGAACGCCGCACAAAGCGGCCAAGCGTGGCAAATTACGGAAGGTTACAGCCATGTGAGTGTCCCAAGTCTTTTTGTGTTCTGTTTGGCGCAGAGGGCCTTGGTTAATCCAAGTTGTTTCTGCGCTGCGGCAGACATTCACTGATCCGTGACAAAGTTCAACAAACTGAAATATCTGTGGGCGAGAATCCGCCGCAGCTTTTTGCGCAATCGGCGAATAATGGACGATTCAGCGGAACCAAACGCAGTTTCAGGCGTTAAGTACGCTGATCCATGCCGTCAAACGGGCCGCATTGACGCCCCAATCGCCTTTGCCAAAGCGCTGGCGGGCATAAATCGTCACGCCCTCGGGGGTAGATTCGGCGGTGGTATAGTCGGGAAACCCCCAGAACGCTGAGCGGGTTTGCCAGGTGATCCGCCCGGTTTCCGCACTGCCCGCGATGCGCAGGGTGCGCGGGCTGGCCAGCGCGATGCCATCCAGTTTGGCCAGCAGCGCCTGCGTCTGATCGGTTGCGGCTGTCAGATCGACATAGGCCCCATTCGGCAAGGCGGTGACTCTATCCGGGCTCGGGGTGGCGATATCCAGAGGGCGCGGATTGAGGGCCACATGCCACAAGGATGGATTGGTCGGGGCAAGGCGAACAAACGCCATGGCCCCCGCCGCAACGATCAGGATCAAAACGGCGAGGGTCATGATTTTGGTCATCTTTGTGTTTTCGCCCAATGATAGAGACAGATCAATTCGTAGCCGACATGCGCGCCCGCGATGGCAGTAGCGCCGGTGGTGTCATAGGGCGGCGAGACTTCAACAATATCGCCGCCGATCATGTTGATGCCAGCCAGATCGCGCAAGATGGCTGCGGCTTGCCAAGAATGTAAGCCACCCCAGACCGGCGTGCCCGTGCCGGGGGCGACCGAGGGGTCGAGCGCGTCGATGTCGAAAGTGAGATAGGTCTGGTGATCATCGACGATGTCTTTGATCTTGGCGACCACCGCCGCCGTGCCGTTTTCATGCACCCAGCGGGCGTCGATGACGTTAAAGCCGAGATAATCCTCGGTCGTGGTGCGGATGCCGATCTGCACTGATCGTGTCGGGTCGACATAGCCCTGCTTCACAGCCTTATACATCATGGTGCCATGGTCGATGCGGGTCATGTCGTCATCGGGCCACAGATCGGAATGGGCGTCGAAATGGATCACGCTGAGGGGGCCGAATTTCTCGGCATAGGCGCGCAGAATCGGCAGCGTGATGTAGTGATCGCCGCCTAAGGTGATGGTGCCTGCGCCCGCCGCCAAGATTTTGCGGATATGCGCGGTGAGGGTATCGGGGAAATCTGAGGTCTTGGCATAGTCGAAGGCGCAGTCGCCGTAGTCGATGATGTTCATCTCATCAAGCGGGTTTGTCGGCCAGCCGTAGGGCGGATCATAGGGCTGCAAGCTGGAAGCCTCACGGATCGCGCGCGGACCAAAGCGCGTGCCGGTGCGGTGGGTGACGGCTTGGTCAAAGGCGACGCCGGTGATGGCCAGATCTACCCCGGTGAGGTCTTTGGTGTAGCTGCGGCGCAGGAATGAGGTCGCTCCCGAGAATGCGTTCTCAAAGGCATAGCCGCGCTGAGTGGTGCGGGCGAAAGCGGTATCGATTTCGGTTTTAGCGTCTTCTAGGGCCATGATTCTCTCGGAGATAACGGCGCTTGCGTCTTTATCCTCGGGCCGCAGCCCCAGCCGGAGACGCGCGGATCCGGGTGGTTCAAAGGACGGCAGGCGATGGGGGATGTCAAGCCTGTGGAAGCAATTGTGCAAGGCCACACGCGCTGCGGGGGGATATTTGAGAACGGCTGCAATTGCTCTTTCTCAAATACTCCCGCGCGGAGCGCTTCGAGATTGGCCAGCCATGGGTAGGGCGGGGTTCACCCCGCAATGCGTTTTACCCCAGCCGGTGCCCCTCGCGCACCAGATCATCGCTGACGCGGCGGATGGCGACCTCCAAAGTATCGACCACGAAATCGACTTCCGCCTCGGTGATGATCAAGGGCGGCGACATCACGTTCAGATGGCCAATGGGACGTACCAGCAGGCCCAAAGATTCCGCCACGTCTGAGATGCGTTTGCTTTCATTGACCTCATCGGGGAGCAGTTCTTTGGTGGTCTTGTTGGCGACGTTTTCAACGCAGAGCATCAAGCCCTGCCCGCGCACATTGCCGACGAGGGGTAAGGATTCGAGGTCTTTCAGCCGGGTGTTGAAATAGGCGCCGACCTTCGTGGCATTGGCGAGCAGCCCTTCGCGATCAAGGATGTCGATGTTCTTTAGCGCGCAAGCGCAGGACACCGGATGGCCGGAATAGGTCAGGCCCGTTGTAAACCAGCGGTGCCCACCCTCCGCCATCGCCGCCCAAATCCGTTCCGACAGGATCAGCGCGCCCAAGGGCAGATAACCCGAGGTCAGGCCCTTGGCGCAGGTGATCATGTCGGGCTGCACCCCGAAGGCATCGTCGCTGGCAAACCAATGGCCGATGCGACCGAAGGCGGTGACGACTTCATCGGCGATGAACAGGATGTCGTGGCGCTTGCAGATCTGCCACATGCGTTTGAGATAGCCCTGCGGCGGGATGATGATGCCGCCCGAGGCTTGGATCGGTTCGGCGATAAAGCCGCCGATGCGGTCGGCACCGACTTTTGCGATCAGCGCTTCAAACTCGGCGATCAGATCATCGCAGAATTGCGCTTCGGTCTGCCAATCCGGGCGGCGGTAGGGGTTGGGGCAGGAGAGGTGGTGAATGCCCTCGGTCTTGTAGCGGAATTCCTCAATGCGGTCGCCGTTGCGCTTGCCGACCGATTGGGTGAGGTAAGTTGAGCCGTGGTAAGAGTTTTCCCGCGCCACAATGTCGGTTTTATCGGGGTTGCCGCGGGAATGGTGGTAATAGCTGACCACGCGCACGGCAGTATCGACAGCGGTGGAGCCGCCGGTGGTGAAATGCACGCGGTTCAGATCGCCCGGCGCGAGTTCCGCCAGTTTCGCGGCCAGACGCGCCGCCGGATCGTTGGTCATATCGACAAAATGGTTGGCGAAGGCGAGGCGTTCGGCTTGTTCGGCAATCGCATCGGCCATCTCACGGCGGCCAAGGCCGATATTGGTGCACCACATACCACCGACGGCGTCGAAATACTCGCGGCCCTGTTCATCCCACAGCCGCGCCCCCTGCCCGCGCGCGATCACCAAGGAACCGGCCTTTTCAAACGGCCCAAAGTTTGCCCAAGGGTGCAGCACATGGGCGCGGTCCATCTCGAAGGCGGATGTGTTGGGCAGACTTGCGGGGGCGTTCATTTTGAATCTCCAGTCAATATGATTTGGCCAAGATAGCCAAAGCGCATAAAAACACCAGAGGATTTTTGATCAAATTTCAGAACAGCTTTTGCTTGGCTTTTGAGATCTTAAAGCCATGCCCGCCGAGGTTGCTACATTCCATGCCCGATTTCTCGGAGGTGCAGGTGAACGGCCCCAGCGAGATCGACTTGCCGTAACCGAGCTCAATCCCGCCCGGATCGGCGACGGAATCGGAAACGCAGGCGAGATAGCCCGAGCCGCCTGCATCGACCGCAAAGCTGCTGCCCCAGTCGAATTCGCAGTTGGCGGGGGCTTGGCGGTAAGTTGGCGTCAGCGCCGACATATCGCAGCGCACTTGCGCGTAGTCGCCGGTGGACATGCCGCACTGGATGTTGCCGGAAGGTGAGTGGAAGGCGAGGTAATCATCGGCAAAGGCGGATGTTGCCAGAATGGGGGCTGCCAGCAGGCCAAGGGCAAAGGTGAGGCGGATCATAATGACTCCTTTTCAAACGATAGGAGCAGTTTAGCGCGACATCAGGCTGCCGCGCTAATTTTCTTTGCCGAAATCGTCAAATCCGGCGAGACGCTGCGCCCTTACGCCAAGGGCTGCGCGCGCTCGACCAGCCTTGCGAAGAACGATGCGCCAATCGGTGCGGCCTCGTCGTTGAAATCATAGGCGGCGTGGTGCAGTCCCGCGCCGGGGCCAGTGCCCATGAACAGATAGGCGCCTTTGCGGGCTTCCAGCATGTAAGAGAAATCTTCCGAGCCCATCTCGCGCACCGAATTGCCATCGACCGAGGTTTCGCCAACGATTTCAGCGGCGACTTCGGTTGCAAAGGCGGCTTGATCGGCATGGTTGATCGTCGCCGGATAGCCCCAGTCGTAGTCAATCCGCGCCTGCACACCGTAGGCGCTCGCATGGCCTTCGACGATCTCATAGAAGCGCTTTTTCAGCAATGCGCGGACTTCGGGCTTAAAGCAGCGGATGGTGGCGGCGAACATCGCTTCTTCCGGGATGATGTTGGAGGCGGTGCCCGAATTCACCATCGTCACCGACAACACCGCCTCGTCCAAGGCATAGATGTTGCGTGGAATGATGGTCTGGATGGCCGAGATCATCCCCACCAAGGCCACAATCGGATCGACGCAATCATGCGGGGTCGCGCCATGGCCGCCCTTACCCGTCAGATAGACATAAGCCGTATCGACGCTCGCCATCAGCGCGCCCGGCGTGGTCAGAAAATGCCCGAACGGCACGTTGGGCGCGTTGTGGATGCCGTAGACCTGATCGACGGAGAAACGGTCCATCACGCCTTCATTCACCATCTCTCGGCCCCCCGCGCCGTCTTCCTCGGCGGGTTGGAACATCAGCGCGACGCGGCCTTTAAAACGCCGGGTTTCGGCCAGATATTTTGCAGCCCCCAGCAGCATGGTCACATGGCCATCATGGCCGCAGGCGTGCATTTTGCCGGGGATAGTGGAGGCGTATTCGGCCCCGGTGATTTCCTGGATCGGCAGCGCATCCATATCAGCGCGCAGACCGATGGTCGGGCCATCACCCTGCCCGTTGATGATGGCAACGATGCCGGTTTTGGCGATACCGGGGTGAATTTCATCGACGCCGATCTCTTTCAGGCGCTCGACGATATAGGCGGCAGTGGTGAAGCAGTCGAAAGACAGTTCAGGATTCGCATGCAAATGCCTGCGCCAGCCCTTCATTTCCTCGGCATAAGCGGCGATACGGTTGAGGACGGGCATGGGGATCTCCTGATTTGCTGGCCTTTGATCAAATCTTATCTGGAAGGGATCGGCAATGCCCCTGCCCCATTCTGACGACGCGTCTGATCAACTTGTGCGTGACCCGGACGGCGGCATCGCGCGTTTGCTGGAAATCATGCGGCGGCTGCGCGATCCGGTTGCGGGCTGCCCATGGGATATCGCGCAGGATTTTGCCTCGATTGTGCCCTACACGATTGAGGAAGCGCATGAGGTTGCCGATGCGATTGCGCGGCAGGCTTGGGATGAGTTGCCGGGGGAATTGGGCGATCTGCTGTTGCAGGTGGTGTTTCATGCCCAGATGGCCAGCGATCAAGGCCTGTTTGGCTTTCAAGACGTGGTGCAAGCGATTTCCGACAAGATGGTCGCGCGACATCCGCATGTGTTTGGCGACGAGAGCCGCGACAAAACGCCCGCGCAGCAGACGGTGGATTGGGAGAGGATCAAGGCCGCCGAGCGCGGCGCGCAGAACGCCCGCGTGCTGGATGATGTGGCACTGGGATTGCCGGGGCTGACGCGGGCGGTCAAGTTGCAAAAGCGGGCGGCTCGGGTGGGGTTTGACTGGCCCTCGACCGATGAGGTGGTGGCCAAGATCGCCGAGGAAGCTGCCGAATTGGTTGAGGCGCGCGATCAGCTGAGCCACGCCGAAGTCACTGAAGAATTTGGCGATTTACTGTTCGTGATGGCAAACTTGGCGCGGCATCTGGATGTAGATCCCGAAGCCGCTCTGCGCGCCGCCAATGCCAAATTCAGCCGCCGCTTTGGCCGGATTGAGGACTGGCTGGCAGAGGCGGGCAAAGCTCCGGCAGACAGCGATCTGGCGGAAATGGATGCGCTGTGGAACCGCGCCAAGGCCGAAGAAAAGGCCGCCAAGGCTGGATAAGCGGCGGCGTGCGCGGCGGAAAAGTTATTTACTCAGGTATTGACGCCTCCCGGTGGTTCCGCTTTAAGCGCAGCCAGATACCTGACAAAAGGACTCAACCATGAAGCTGCGTTTTTCCTTGTTCGCGCTTGCGCTCGCCAGCACCGCCCTGCCCGCACTGGCCGAGGAGGTGAATATCTACTCGCACCGCCAGCCCGAACTGATCCAGCCGCTGATTGATGCCTTCAGCAAGGAAACCGGCATCACGGTGAATATTGCCTTTGTCGACAAGGGCATGGCCGAACGTCTGGTGGCCGAAGGCGACCGCTCGCCTGCCGATCTGATCCTGACGGTGGACATTGCCCGCCTGACGGAAGTGGTGAATGCAGGCGTCACCCAGCCCGTCGACTCCGCCGTGCTGGAGAAGAATATTCCGGCAGAATACCGCGATCCGGGTAAGCAATGGTTCGGCCTGACCGCCCGTTCGCGCGTGGTTTACGCGGCAAAAGACCGGGTGAAGGATGGCGAAGTCACCACCTATGAAGACCTTGCCAATCCGAAATGGAAGGGTCGCATTTGTATGCGTTCGGGGACCAGTGATTATAACGTGGCGCTGACCGGGGCGATGCTGGCGCATCACGATGCGGCCTTTACCAAGACTTGGCTGGAAGGTCTGAAGGCCAACCTCGCCCGCAAACCCAATGGCGCGGATCGCGATCAGGTCAAGGCGATCTGGGCGAACGAGTGCGACATTGCTATCGGCAACACCTATTATCTGGGTCAAATGCTGGCTGACCCCGAGCAGAAAGAATGGGCGGACTCGGTGCGTATCGTGTTCCCGGTGTTTGAAGGCGGCGGCACGCATATGAACATCTCGGGCGTGGCGATGACCAAAGCGGCACCGAACCATGATGCGGCGCTGAAGCTGATGGAATGGCTGTCGTCGGATGAGGCGCAGAAGATCTACGCCGAAACCAACTACGAATTTCCGGTCGAGCCGGGTGTGGAACGCTCGGCCTTGGTGAAAAGCTGGGGTGAGTTTACGCCCGACAGCTTGCCCTTGGCTGATGTGGCTGCGCAGCGGCCGGCGGCGTTGAAACTGATCGAGGAAGTTGATTTCGACAACTGATCGGAACCAGCGATCTGTTTATGAGTTGAAAAGGGCGCATTTTGCGCCTTTTTCTTTTTTGACCATGTGGACAAGATCAGGGGAATGGCGTTTTCTGGCCGAAAAATGAGGAGCAGACCATGCCACAATCCCCGCGTAAAATCATCATCGACACCGACCCCGGCCAAGACGACGCTTTTGCGCTCATGCTTGCATTCGGCAGCCCGGAAGATATCGAGGTGCTGGGCATCGTGGCCGTCGCAGGCAACGTACCGCTGGCGTTGACCCAGAAGAACAGTCGGATGATTTGCGAATTGGCCGGGCGCTCGGATGTGAAAGTGTTCGCGGGCTGTGACCGCCCCATGAAGCGCAAACTGGTCACTGCCGAGCATGTGCATGGTAAAACCGGGCTGGATGGCCCGAGCTTGCCCGACCCTGTGATGCCGCTGCAGGATCAGCATGGTGTGGAGTTCATTATTGAGACACTGCGGCGCGAGCCTGCGGGGACGGTTACTCTGTGTCCGCTGGGGCCACTGACCAACATCGCGCAGGCGTTTTTGCAGGCACCGGATGTGGTGGGGCGGGTGCAGGAAATCGTGCTGATGGGCGGGGCTTATTTTGAGGTTGGCAATATCACTCCTGCCGCCGAGTTTAATATCTATGTTGACCCAGAGGCAGCAGA
The DNA here is from genome assembly GCF_058135695.1 of Cypionkella sp. PAMC25878. Taxonomy (NCBI): domain Bacteria; kingdom Pseudomonadati; phylum Pseudomonadota; class Alphaproteobacteria; order Rhodobacterales; family Paracoccaceae; genus Cypionkella; species Cypionkella sp. PAMC25878. Next base: position 3,366,141 of record NZ_CM176871.1, read on the forward strand.
ATTGGTGTTCCGGTCCGGTGTGCCTTTGGTGGTGATGCCGCTGGATGTAACCCACAAGGCGCTGACCACCAAGGCGCGGGTTCAGGCGTTTCGGGCTATGGGAACCGAGGTCGGTCGGGTTTCGGCGGATTGGGCGGATTTCTTTGAGCGGTTCGATATGGAGAAATATGGCTCGGATGGCGGGCCGCTGCATGATCCGACTGTGGTGGCCTATTTGATCAAGCCGGAGTTGTTTTCGGGGCGGGTGATCAATGTCGAGATTGAGACCCAGTCAGAGCTGACTTTGGGGATGACGGTGGCGGATTGGTGGGGGGTGACGGATCGGCCTAAGAACGCGCTATTTGTGGGCGATGTGGATGCGCAGGGGTTCTTTGATTTGCTGACCGAGAGGTTAGCGCGGTTATGATTTGGGGCGGTCCCGAGTTGGGACCGTTTTGGGTACACAGGGAATCAATAGGTTATGGGGCGGCGGCAAGGATCTGTTAAGGTTTCGTGGACTTCGATGAGAGGACCGGGGGCCAGCCTCCGGCCCCCCCGGAGTATTTGTGCCAATGTGAAACTGCTCAGAACAGCACGTTTAGACCGATGACGCGCGGTGTTTTATGTGGTTTTAGACAACGGCATGCTGCCAGCTTTTGTAGACGAACTCCAAGCTATAGCCATCGGGATCGCGGACCTGCGCAGCGTAATAGCGCGGGTCGTAATGCAGTTGTGGGCCGGGTGGGTGGATTTCAGTCGCACCTACTTTGAGGGCTGCTTGATGGGCGGCGTGGACCTCGGCTTGTGAATGAGCAATGAAGCCGACATGCAGTGCCGTTGGGCTGGGTTCACCCTGACGCAGCCAGAAGAAGATGCGGCCCTCTGCGCCAAAGCCTTTCAGATCGGGGTGATCTGGGAGGTTGAAGGGCGCGTCGTAGTCGTGCCGGATTGTGATGCCGACTTTCGGCAAAACCGCCTCGTAGAATGCGATGGAACGGGCGAGGTCGCTGACTGTCAGGAAGATGTGGTCGAGCATTGATTCTCGATTGCAGGTAGGGTTGAGGATCAATCCCTTGTCGATGTTTTAGGCAAGATAACCAAGCCCTCAATCAAGGCGAGGCGGCACCCAAGCTGCGGTCAGGCGCCGCCTATGTTGTGTATTATCCTAAAGCATACCCCGCCCCGCGCACGGTGCGCAAAGGGTCGTCGCCGCCGAAGGTGCAAAGCGATTTACGCAGCCGACCAATGTGGACATCGACGGTGCGGGTGTCGACGTAGATATCGCGGCCCCAAACGCGGTCCAAGAGGCTTTCGCGGGAAAACACCCGGCCCGGCTTTTCCATAAAGGTCGCCAGCAAGCGGAACTCGGTGGGGCCGAGTTTCAGCACTTTGTCGGCGCGGTAGACGCGGTGGGTTTCGGTATCGAGGCGAATATCGCCCCATTCCAGCAAAAGCCCCGCCGTCGCAGGCCGCACGCGGCGCAGTTGCGCGCGCAGGCGGGCCATCAACTCGACCACGGAATAGGGTTTGATGACGTAATCATCGGCCCCGGTCTCTAACCCGCGCACCTTATCGACTTCTTCCGAGCGTGCCGACAGCATGATGATCGGGATGCCCCGGGTTTCGGGGCGGGCTTTCAGGCGGCGGCAGACTTCGATGCCGGAAACATGCGGCATCATCCAGTCAAGCAGGATCAGATCGGGGGCTTCTTCCGAGATCAGGGAGAGCGCGTCTTCGCCATTGTCAGCTGTGCGGACCTCGAAGCCTTCGGCCTCAAGGTTATAGGACAGCACCGCGCGCTGTGCCGGTTCATCCTCGACCAGCAGCACCGATGGACGCGGTGCCATCAGGCCTCCCCCCCAGCGAGTTCGGCTTTCGGGCGGGCCTCATCCGGCAGTGATCCGGTGGTGAGATAGATCACCTGTTCGGCAATCGTGGTGGCATGGTCGCCGACGCGCTCGATGTTTTTGGCGATAAAATGCAGGTGCATACAGGCCGAAATGTTGCGCGCGTCTTCCATCATGAAGGTGAGAAATTCGCGGAACAAAGCGTTGTACATCTGATCGACTTCTTCATCGCGCAGGCGCACTTCGGCGGCAAGGCCCGCATCGCGCGACACGAAGGCGTCCAAAGCGTCTTTCAGCAGCAGACCGACCTGACGCGCCATGCGGCGGATCGAACCTGCGGCACCGGGGATCGGTGACATTGCATTCAGCACCAGCGCACGTTTGGCGAGGTTTTTGGCGTAGTCGCCGCAGCGTTCCAGACTGGAGGCGATTTTCATCACGGTCAGCACGGTGCGCAGATCGGTGGCGATGGGCGCGCGCAAAGCGATCAGCCGGGCGCATTCGGTGTTGATCATTTCTTCCAGCTGATCAATCGCGGCGTCGTTGTTGCGCACCTGATCGGCGAGGCTTTCATCTTGGGTATCCAGCGCTTTGGCGGCATCAGACAGGGCCGCTTCAACAAGCCCGCCCATTTTCATGATCATGGCCTGAACCGCTTCAAGATCACGGTCGAAAACGCGGGCGATATGGGGATCATTCAACATATTTGTGTTCCTTAACCGATCCGGCCAGAGATATAGGATTCCGTGCGCGGATCTTTCGGATTGGTAAAAATCTGCCCGGTTTCGCCAAATTCCACCAGATTGCCGAGATGGAAGAATGCGGTGCGTTGCGACACCCGAGCTGCTTGCTGCATCGAGTGGGTGACGATCACGACCGAGAATTGGCTGCGCAGTTCGTCGATGAGCTCCTCAACCTGCGCCGTGGCGATGGGGTCAAGCGCCGAGCAGGGTTCGTCCATCAGCAGCACTTCGGGGCTGGTGGCGATGGCGCGGGCGATGCACAGGCGTTGCTGTTGGCCGCCGGAAAGGCCAGTGCCGGGGGCTTGCAGGCGGTCTTTCACCTCATTCCACAGGGCGGCTTTGCGCAGGCAGGATTCCACGATGGCGTCGAGTTCGGCTTTGTTGCGGGTCAAGCCGTGGATTTTCGGGCCATAGGCCACGTTGTCATAAATCGACTTCGGGAACGGGTTTGGCTTTTGGAACACCATGCCGATGCGGGCGCGCAGTTGCACCGGATCGACGCGGGGATCGTAAATGCTTTCGCCTTCCAGCGTGATGGAACCTTCCACCCGGCAGGACGGGATGGTGTCGTTCATCCGGTTCAGGCAGCGCAGGAAAGTCGATTTACCGCAGCCCGACGGACCGATGAAGGCGGTGACGGTTTTGTCCATGATATCGACATCGACGTCTTTGATGGCATGGTTGGTGCCGTAATAAACCTGCGCCTTGCGGGCCTCAATCTTGATGGTTTGGGTGTCCACGCGGGTCTCCAATCTTTGGTCTTTCATGTGATGTCCCCTTACCAGCGGCGTTCAAATTTGCGGCGGAAATAGATCGCCACGGCGTTCATTGCGATCAGGAAGACCAGCAGCACGATGATGGCCCCAGAGGCGCGCTCGACAAAGCCGGGGTCGCCGCGTTGGGTCCAGTTGTAGATTTGCACCGGCAGGGCCGAGGCCGGGTCAAACAGGCCCTCGGGCGGGGCGCCGGGGAAGTCGCGCACAAAGGCGACCATGCCGATCAGCAGAAGCGGTGCGGTTTCGCCCAAGGCTTGCGCAAGGCCGATGATGGTGCCGGTGAGGATGCCGGGCATCGCGAGCGGCAGCACATGGTGGGTGATGGTTTGCAAACGGGATGCGCCAATGCCAAGCGCCGCGTCGCGGATGCTGGGGGGGACTGCTTTCAGGGCGGCACGGGTCGGAATGATGATGCGCGGCAGCGTCATCAGGGTCAGCACAAGGCCGCCGACGATAGGCGCGGATTGCGGCAATCCGGCGAAGTTGATGAAGATCGACAGGCCGAGTATGCCGTAGACGATCGACGGCACGGCGGCGAGGTTGGCGATGTTCACTTCGATCAGGTCGGTGAATTTGTTTTTCGGGGCAAATTCTTCGAGGTAGACCGAGGTTGCCACGCCAATCGGCAAAGCCAGAACCAGCACCACGAACATCATGTAGAGCGAGCCGACGATGGCGACGCCAAGGCCTGCGGCTTCGGGGCGTTTGTCGGAGGCATCGGGCATCGTGAGAAAACCGGGGTTGATTTGGGTTTTCATCACGCCTGCGGTTTTCAACTGATCTGCCAAAGCGAGCTGTGCGGGCGAGGTGTTTTTGTCCAAGGCGGCGGATTCCATCGTCACCCGGCCTTTGTAGTAGCCGTCGATGCGGCCCGAGGCGAGGACGTTGACCTCAATTGTGGTGCCGATCAGCGAGGGGTCGGCCAGGACGCGGTTGCGCAGGGTGGCCGGGGATTCTTCGGAGATCATCTTGGTGAGGTCTTTGGGCTTCATATCGCCCAAGTTCAGGCCTTTGGCCGCGACTTCGGCTTCCAGAGACGAAGCCAGCAGTTTGCCATAGGTGACAGTGGTGGCCTTTGCCAAATCGGCAGGATCGCGTTTGCCGCCTTTGTCGAGCAGGGCTGCGTCAAGGGTGACGGGCAAAGTGATGAAGGTCTGCTTGAACGCAGGCAGACCGTTGCCAAAGATCGAGATCAGCAACCAGACGAGGGCCAGCAGCGCCACGACGATGGCGGACAGGCCATAGGCACGAAAGCGTTTTTCGGTGGCGTTGCGGGCCTTGGTGCGGGGATCTTGCACCAGCAAAGACGCGCGGGTGTCGATGGCGGCGCGCGGGTTGAGCGGGCGGGCGGTCATTCGTATTGCTCCCGGTATTTACGCACAATCACCAAGGCTACAATGTTCAAAGCCAAGGTCAGGCAGAACAATGTCAGACCCAAAGCGAAGGCGACCAAGGTTTCTGGGCTGGCGAATTCGGTGTCGCCGGTCAACTGGCTGACGATTTTCACCGTCACGGTGGTCATCGCCTCAAACGGGTCAAGCGAGAGCTTGGCTGCGGCCCCTGCCCCCATCACGACGATCATCGTCTCGCCAATCGCGCGGGAGGCTGCCAGCAGCACGGCCCCGACGATGCCGGGAAGCGCTGCGGGGATCACCACTTGTTTGATGGTTTCCGAAGGCGTGGCGCCAAGACCGAGCGAGCCATCGCGCAGGCTCTGCGGTACGGCGTTGATGATGTCGTCAGACAGCGAGGACACGAAGGGGATCACCATGATGCCCATCACGAGACCTGCCGTCATCACCGAGGAGGATGAGTTGCCAAGACCCAAGGGCGAGGCGAAGTAATCGCGCAGCAAGGGGCCAACGGTGACCAAAGCGAACAGGCCGTAAACGATGGTTGGGATGCCTGCGAGGATTTCGATGGCGGGTTTCACCCAAGCGCGGGTGGAGCGGGAAGCGTATTCGGCCAAGTAAATCGCCGACATCAGGCCGATTGGCACCGCCACGATCAGGGCGATCACCGAGACGTAGAGCGTGCCCCAGAGCAGCGGTAGGATGCCAAGGCTGGAGCCACCGCCGAATTGCGGCTTCCAGACGGTGGAGAAGAAGAACTCGGACGCGGGATAGAGCCGGAAGAAGTGGATCGATTCGAACAGCAGAGAGGCCACGATGCCGACTGTGGTCAGCACGGCGACAAGGCTGGAGGCCATCAGAAGCCACATCGCGAAACGCTCGGTGGCGTTGCGGGCGCGGTATTCGGGGTTGATACGGCTAAGGCCAAAAGCCAGACCTGCGAGGGCGAGCAGAAGTGCGGTCCCGGTCATCGCAAGCCGCGAGGTTGCACCTGCATCGCGCAACGCGGCAGTTGCGGCGAGGGTTGAAGGCGTGGGTTCGGTTTCCAACACAACGCCCGCCCCATTCAGCGCGGATTTCAGCGCGGTGGGGCTGGCCAGCAGAGGGCCCACATCATCGCCACGCGCTTCCAGCATGTTGAGACCAGCGGCGACACGGCGGACATCGGCCATCACCAGCTCGGCCGATTTGCCTGCGGGAAGTTCCGCTGGGTTGATCAAGCTGAGCGCTTTATTTTCAAGAAACAACGGCTGCGCCAAAAGCCATGCGGCGATCAGAAAGAACGCAGGCACGGCGGTGAGCAAAGCGGTGATGCGACCGTAAAACGGCGGCAGAGAATGTAATTTGCGAATGTCGCCTTCGACTTGCGCGACGGCCTTTCGGCGGCCAATCACATAGCCCGCGACGGCGAGGGCGAGAATAATAACGGAGAGGAGGCCGATGCTCATGGGGATCCTACCAATGAGAGGGACAGGCGCGGGTTGGATAAGCGGCGCGAGATGCCTCGCGCCGCCTAATTAGGTCTTACTGCAGCGGGCCCATCACGGTTTCGGCATCAACAGCCGCTTGGGTTGCTGCCAGTTCCGGGTCGGGGACTAGACCGTATTCGGCCAGTTTGCCATCCGGGCCAGCCATGTCATCGGACACGAAGAACTGGATGTATTCTTTCAGGCCGGGGATCACGCCGATATGGGCTTTCTTGACGTAGAAGTAGAGCGGACGCGACACCGGGTATTCGCCTTTCGAGATCGTCTCAACCGACGGCAAGATGCCGTTGACGGTGGCGACTTTCAGCTTGTCGGTGTTGTTCTCGTAGAACGACAGACCGAACACGCCGACGGCGTTCTTGTTGGCGTCGATGCGCGACAGGGTTTCGGTGTAGTCGCCGTCAATGTCGACCGAAGTGCCATCCGAACGGGTGGTGAAGCACTGCTTTTCAGCATCTTTTTTCTTGGCAGCGTCATCGGCCTCTTTCGAAGCAGCGAGGAACAGATCGTAAGCGCCGTTGGTTTTGCAGCCTTCCAGCAGAACCTTGGTGTCGAACACTTCACGCGTGCCGTGCTTGGTGCCGGGGATGAAGGCGAGGATGTCTTGTGCCGGAAGTGCGGCGTTGGCGTCAGCCCAGGTCTTGGCGGTGTTGGCAACCAGAGCGCCGTCTTTGGCGATTTGCGCGCCGATGGCGTTGAACACGTCCACCGGGGTCAGCACGAAATCCGGGCCGTTGATGTCGGAGGCAAACACGATGCCATCATAGCCGATGCGGACTTCCATGATGTCGGTGACGCCATTGGTTTTGCACAGGTCAATGTCAGACTGGCTGATGCGCGAGGACGAGTTCGCGATGTCGATGGTCGACTCTCCGACGCCTTCGCAGAGCTTCTTACGACCCGCGCCCGAACCGCCGCCTTCAACAACCGGGGTTTTGAAATCGCCGTTTTCGCCGAACGCTTCGGCCACGATGGTGGCGTAGGGCAGCACGGTGGAAGAACCCGCGATTTGCAGCTGGTCACGCGCCGAGGCGATGACGGTCGTGGCGGCAAGGATTGCCACGGCGGAAGGGATCAGTTTGATCAGAGACATGTTGCTCTCCAGTTAATTCCCGAGGGCTGCCCGGATGGCTTGCCCTTCGCCGCCCCGTCTAGGCGGGTTGTTCATATGTTTTGCGACAGTTTTGTAACAGTTATATGACGGGAGCGGCTGGCAGGGAGAAATGAACTGAAATAGGGCGCGGGTGGAGGTGGGGGAGCCTCCGGCGGGGATATTTAGGCCAAGATGAATGGCTGTAGGTGGGGGTTTTTGTCAGCGTGCCTCGTACGGCAACAGCACCGAGAATCGGCTGCCTTTGCCTTTGCTGCTTTCAATCACCAGCCTGCCTCGGTGGCGGTTGACGATGTGTTTGACGATGGCGAGGCCCAAGCCGGTGCCACCCTTTTCGCGCGAGCGGTGGCCATCGACGCGGTAGAACCGTTCCGTCAGGCGGGGAATGTGGAACGGGTCGATGCCCTCGCCTTGATCGCTGACCGAAATCCGCAACTGCGCACCGCGCGGGCCTTGTTCCCGCGCCAACGCCACCCGCACTTCGGCCCCCGCAGGGCTGCCGTATTTCACCGCGTTCTCGACAAGGTTGGTCAGTACTTGCGTCATCTGATCGGCATCAGCGCGGATGATCAGCGGCTGGTCGGCTCCCTCGACCCGGATCGTGACGCGGGCGGTTTCGGCAAGCGGGCGCAGGCTGGCCACCGAGGTGCGCAAAAGTCCTGCGATATCAACCTCATCCCCCGGCAGCACACGTTCTTCGGACTCAACCCGGCTGAGATGCAGCAGATCGCGCACCAGGCGGTTCATCCGCTCGGCCTCAGAGGCCATGATGGCCAGGAACCGCTCGCGCGCCGGGGCATCATTGCGGGCGGGGCCGCGCAGGGTTTCGATGAAGCCCAGCAAAGCGGTCAGTGGCGTGCGGAGTTCATGACTGACATTGGCGACAAAATCGCGACGCATCTGGTCCATCTGCTCCCATGCCGAGCGATCCTCGAAGGCGCAGAGCACGCCCTGCGGCACTGGGCTGACCGAGATTTCATAGATGGTGTCCTGCGCGGCCCCCGCGAGGGTGAGGCGGATGCGGCCCTTCTCGCCGCGCAGCATCGCTGCCGCAATCGCGCGCAAAAACTCCGGCTGCCGAAAGCTGAGCGCGTGGTGACGATCCAGGATCGCCGCGCCAAACAGCGCAACGGCAGGCCCGTTTGCCTGCACGATCCGCTCATCCGCCGCGATCAGAATCACCGGCAGCGGCAGTCCGCCCAGTAGTGCTTTTGTGGCCTCGTGATCCATTGCCCACCCCTTTTGCCTTTGCCAATCTCTACCCTGCCCCAACTGATCATGCCAGTTCGGGCTTGCTCACGCCGCTGCGTGTGCGCTAACATAAGGCGAGTGTCGTAACGGAAATTCGCGCTTTGGCTGTGGAGGCGCAGGATATCGACGCCTCTAAGCCCCAAAGCGCGCAGTAGAGTGAGTGGGAGGCTACCATGCCACCGCAGTCGGGGTTGTCGCAAGACCAAAATCCGCCGAGCCGCCGAATCCTGTATCTTGCCGGAGGCGAGGCTGCCCCGGCGTCACAGGATGCGATGATCTTCTCGCTGCCCTTCGCGCGGCTTTGCCCGGAAGAACTGTCCCGTATCGCCCCCGATCTGGTGGTTTTCCCCCTATTCAGCGCCAGTTTGGACGCGATCGTGGTTCTGACCCGGCTGAACGAATTGGGCTATGCTGGGCGTTGTCTGGTACTGACGCCCCGCCTGCCAAAACCGCATCTGATCGAGGCCGAACTGCGGGGCTATAAGGGTGCGATGCAGGTGCAGCTTTTGACCTCGGACGCGCCGTTTGAATAGGGTTTAAACTGGCGCGTTGTCGCGCTGGTAAATCCAGTCATGATCCGGGTCGTTCTGAAACCGCCAGTTGCGGCGGGGGCCTGCCATGACGTTCAGGTAATACATCTCATAGCCATAGGGCGCGCCGCAGGGGTGATGGCCCTTGGGCACCAGCGTGACGTCATGGTTTTTGACCGCCATCGTCTCATCAAGGCTGCCATCCTCGGTATAGACGCGTTGGATGCCGAAGCCCTGGGCCGGATTGAGACGCATGTAATAGCTTTCCTCCAGATAGGTCATGCGGGGGAAATCGTCTTCGTCATGGCGGTGGCTGGGATAGGATGACCAGTTGCCTTGTGGAGTGAAGACTTCGGTGACCAGCAGGCTGTCGGCCACATCCAAAGCTTCCATCGCGATGTTGTTGATGAAACGGGTGTTCGCGCCGGTGCCGCGTTGGGTCAAAGTGATACCAGCGGGGCCGATTTGTGCGGCTTTGTGGCCGGATTTGCCGGGGGCGGTGCAGACCGCCAAGGTGCAGGCGGTGGTGGCTGTGGCAGACCAATCGGAATCGTTGGGGATATACAGGCAATGCGGCGGGGTTTTCTCAAACACATCCATACGGTCGCCGAGCACGCCCCAATCTTGGCCTGCGGCATGGATTTGGGCTTTGCCTTCGACCAGCACGAGGATGACTTCGCGGTCGCCGGTGACTTCGGCAGCGGTTTCACCGGGTTGCAGACGATAGAGGCCAAAGCCGACATAGCCCCAACCCGCGCTTTCGGGCGTGATGTCATGCACCTTGCCTGAGGTGCCCTTGGGTTTACGCAATAGATCGGCCATGTTCGTCTCCCAGATACGGGGCCTGGGGGGCGTGCCCCCCAGCCTTTATTTGTCGAGGCCAGCCCGCTTGGCAAAGCCCTTCAGACTGCGCAAACCAAGGCTTTGATAGTCCATCGGAATCCGCACAGATGGGTCTTGCTCGGCCTCAATGACCAGCCAGCCGGAATAATTGTGCTGCGCCGCCACTTCGAGAACGCTGAAGAAATCCACAGCCCCTTCAGCATCACCCGGCACGGTGAAAGAGCCACGCCGCACGCCTTCGAGGAAGGAAAGCCCCTGCTCGCGCACCTGTTGCATGATGTCGGGGCGGACGTTCTTGGCATGGATATGGCCGACGCGGCTCATGTGCTTTTTCGCCACGCGCACCGGATCGCCGCCGCCATAGTAGCAATGGCCAGTGTCGAGCAGCAGATGGGTGTGCGGACCTGTCTCGGCCATCAAGCGGTCGATCTCCCATTCGGCCTCAACAATGGTGCCCATGTGGTGATGGTAGACCAGTTTGACCCCTTGGGAAGCGCTAAATTCTGCCAAGGCTTCAATGCCTTGACCGAATGTCTTCCAGTCGGCATCGGGCAGATGCGGGCGGTCGTTGACCGCTTTGCCATCGTCGCCGTGAATGGCGTTCGAGGTTTCACAGACGATGATCACCTTGCAGCCCATGCCCTTCAGCAGGTCGAGATAGGGTTGCATCGCGGCCTTTTCGTCTTCGACCGAGTTCACCAGCAGATTGGTCGAATGCCAGCCCGAGATGTATTTCAGCCCACGCGGTTGGAACAAGGCGTTCAGACCTTCCACCGTCAGCGGCATTTTATGGCCCTTTTCGATGCCATCAAAGCCGATTGCGGCGGTTTCGTCCAAGCATTGTTCCAACGAGATATGCGCGCCAAGGCTGCGATCGTCGTCATTGGTCCAAGCAATTGGGTTGGTGCCGTAGTAGATCATCATGTCCTCAAATTTTAACGATAACGTGAAGGTCAGTCGACAAGCCGCTGATTTTTTTGTTTTTCTTCATAATTGGCGCGGGCGTGATTGACCTCTGCACGCGGCGAGACCTGCGGCACGCCGACATCCCACCATGTGCCACCCGCCTCGGTGCCGGGCCAGGGATCGGTGTCAATCACGATCACTTGGGGAATTTTTGCGCCCTTGGCGGCGGTCAGGGCAGCCTCTAGTTCGGCCACGGTGGCGACTTTCACCGCATTTGCCCCCATTGAGGCCGCATGGGCGGTGAAGTCGATATGGGACGGGTTAACGTGGTAGGATTCGTCAAGAAGGTTGTTGAACCCTGCCCCGCCGGTGCCTTTTTGCAGCCGGTTGATGCAGCCATAGCCGCGGTTATCGGTGATCACCACGGTGAACGCCACGCCCATCATCACGGCGGTGGCGAGTTCTGAGTTCGCCATCATATAGCTGCCATCGCCGAGCATACAGATCACGTCAGCTGTCGGACGGGCCATTTTGATACCCATAGCGCCTGCAATCTCATAGCCCATGCAGGAGAAACCATACTCCATATGGTATCCGCCTGTCGGAGCATCCCATATCTTGTGCAACTCGCCCGGCATGGTGCCAGCGGCGGACATTACCACGGTGGCCTTGGAGGCCGTGCGCTGCACCGCGCCGATCACCTGCATATCGGTCGGCAAAGCGTTGCTGGTGGGCGCGGCTTTGACGGCAGCGGTGGCAGCGGCCCAATCGGCTTGCAGACCCGGAATGCTGGGCCATTTCTGACTTCCCAAAGCTTTTCCAATGGCTTGCAAGGCGATCTTCGCATCTGATGTTAAGTTAATTGCGCCGTGTTTGTAGGAATCATACGCCGCCACATTGATCGATAGAATACGGCGGTTCGGGTTCTTGAACAGCGACCATGACCCGGTGGTGAAATCCTGAAACCGCGTGCCAAGGCCAATGACCAGATCAGCGTTTTCGCAGATTGTGTTGGCAGAGGCCGATCCGGTCACGCCGACCGGGCCAAAGTTCAAACCATGGTCGAAATCAAGGCTGGATTTGCCAGCCTGAGTCTCGACCACCGGGATATTATGCGCGCTGGCGAAGGCAGCCAATTCCGCCTCGGCCCCAGAATAGATCACGCCACCACCTGCCACGATCACCGGATTTTTCGCGGCTTTGACTGCGGCAATGGCTGCGGCCAATTCATCAGCATCGGCCTCGGGGCGACGGATTTTCCAGATCTTCGGGATGAAGAAACTTTCAGGGTAATCAAAGGCTTCGGCTTGCACATCTTGGCAGAACGCGAGGCACACCGGGCCGCAATCGGCGGGATCGGTCATCACCCGGAAGGCGCGCGGCAGAGCGGTGAGAATATGCTCGGGGCGGGAAATCCGATCAAAATAACGGGTGACCGGGCGGAAGCAATCATTGGCAGTAATGGTACCGTCGTTGAAATCTTCGAGCTGCTGCAACACCGGATCCGGCGCGCGGTTGGCGAAGACATCGCCGGGAATGATCAGCAATGGCAAGCGGTTGGCGAAGGCCACCCCGGCGGCGGTCACCACGTTCAGCGCCCCCGGCCCAATCGAGGTGGTCACCGCCATCGCGCGGCAGCGTTTGTGTGCCTTGGCAAAAGCGATGGCGGCATGGGCCATGGTTTGTTCGTTATGGCCGCGCCAAGTCGGGAATACATCCTTCGCCCCGTGCAGCGCTTCGCCGATACCGGCCACGTTGCCATGGCCGAAAATCGCCCAAATGCCTTCGATAAAACGCGCGCCGTCCTCGGTCATCTGCACGGAAAGCCAGCGCACCATGGCTTGGGCGGCGGTCAAACGGATGGTGTTCATGGCTTTACTCCTGCGCGGGCCCCAGTTCGGGCGGCGTCCCAGATGCCGCAGAGGCGGCGGAAGTTTTCGGCCATGATGGCCACGGCACTGGCGTCGTCAATCTTGCCCGCGATCCATTGGCGGCCAACATCGGCGTGAATGGTGCGGCCGACGGCAAAGCCTTTGACCAGCGGGAAATCGGCGGCGAGTTTGAAGGAAGACGCCAGTTCGGCCTCGGATTGACCCAAACCAAGGATCACGATGCCTTGGGTATGCGCGTCGCGGCTGGTGATGGCGTCGCAGGTGGCGGCCCAAGCTTCGCGCGTTTGCATCGGCTCCAGCTTCCACCAATCGGGGTAGATGCCGATATCGTAGAAGCGGCTGATCAGCTTGGCGTTGGTTTGGTCATCCACGGGGCCGACTTTCGACGGGATGATTTCAAGCAGCATTTCCAAACGGTTACGGCGGCAGGCGTGGAACAGCCGGGTGATCACAGCTTCCTGTTCGGCTTGCATTTCGGCGCTGTCATCGGAGTGGCAGAAGCACAGCACCTTGACCACATCCTCGAGCGCCCATTCCGACAGGCCGCCGAAATCGGGGCCAATTTCAGGCTCTAGCGTCAGTGGGCGCGAGCCGGGCCACTCAACGGGGCGACCGATCCACAGGCCTTGGCCCGAGGCTTTGTGCAAAGCGGATTTGCCAAGGCGATTGTCGCAGAGCAGGCCATAACCTTCGCGGCCTTGGCTGACGGCCAGTGTAGCTTCCAGACACAACTCTTTGAAACGGCCAATGTTTTCTGGATTGGCACCGGGGATTTCTTCCAGCTGCGAGCGATGGTCATAGGCGAAGGCGCGCACTTCCGACCATTGTTTGCGGCGGTTGGTGGACCAGTGGATTTGTTCTAACTCGGCATCTTTGCGCAGGGCCGGGGTTTTTACGCCACGTTCGAGGAAGAAATTCAACTCTTCCAAGCTAGGATAGGCGGGGGTGCAGCCGTGGCGCGACACCGCGAAAGCGCCGCAGGCATTGGCGTATTTCAGCGCGACTGGCCAAGATTCGCCGTCAAGCCAGCCTTTGGTGAGGCCAGACATGAAACCGTCGCCTGCGCCCAAGACGTTGAACACTTCGATGGGAAAGCCGGGGCCGGTTTGGCCTTGATCGAGGCTGTCGCGGATTTCGCCTTCGAAGGCGGCAGCCCCGGCGGCCCCGCGTTTGCAGACCAAGGTGGCGTTGGAGACTTTACGGACGGCGCGCAGGGCTTCGATGGTATTGGTCGAGCCACCCGCGATGTGGAATTCTTCTTCGGTGCCGACGATCAGATCGAAATAATGTAAAGATGCTTGAAGCTTAGCGGTAACAGCAGCGGATTCAATGAAGCGCGATTCGCCATCGCCATGGCCCGCCAGACCCCAGAGATTCGGTCGATAGTCGATGTCTAAAGCGGTTTTTGCGCCGTGTTTGCGCGCGAGCTTCAAAGCTTTCAGCACGGCGGCTTCGGTGTTGCTGTGCGACAGATGCGTGCCGGTAACGATGATCGAACGGGTTTCGGCGATGAAACTCTCGTCGATATCGCCTTCGCAAAGCGCCATATCAGCACAGTTTTCACGGTAGAAAATCAGCGGAAACTGGGTTTCATCACGGATGCCAAGGATCACCAAGGCGGTCAGCCGTTCGGGGTCAGTTTTCACGCCGCGCACATCGACGCCTTCGCGCGCCAGTTCTTCGCGGATGAAGCGGCCCATATGTTCATCGCCGACGCGGGTGATCAGCGCCGATTTCAGACCCAAACGCGCGGTGCCTGCGGCGATATTGGTCGGCGAGCCGCCGATATACTTCTGAAAACTCGCCATGTCCTCCAGCCGCCCACCGATCTGCGCGCCGTAAAGATCGACCGAGGATCGGCCAATGGTGATGGTATCGAGCGTTTTCATCGCAGGCTCCTCCGGGGACAGGCGCTGCAGCGAGACTCAGTCGCCTTAGCGTTTTGGAAAATTTATTCCATTTCCGCGCAAAGCAAAAGCGTTTTCTTTGCCGATCTAACCGCGCGCCGAGCCAACCGCCACTGCCAGCGCAATCGCCAGCGCGAGAGTGGCGGAAAGCGAGCGGAATGCCCCAAAATCAACCTCAGGCACGGTCAAAATCGCGTCCGAGGTGCGGGCCAGCGGGCTGGTGATACGGTCGGTCAGCGCCACGACGGGCAAGCCACGCGCGCGCGCGTCTTGGGCCAAGGCGATGGTTTCTTCGGAATAGGGCGCGAAGGTGATCGCCAGAACGGCATCGCCGGGCCGCAGGGCGTGGCGGTGATCCAGTTTGCCGGTGCCTTCGTGCAACATCGCCGGAACCGCCATCTTATCAAACACATAGGCGAGATAGGCGGCGACTGGAAAGGCGCGCCTTAAACCAATGACATGTATGGTATCGGCGGCGGCGAGCAGATGAACGGCCTGCGCCAAAGCGGCCTCATCGGCGGATTTCGCCAAGGCCTCCAGCGACAGCCGCCCGGCTTCGATGAACTCGCCCAGCAGCGCTGAAGGGGTGCCCGTGCCGCCATCTTTCAGATTTTGCAACCGGGTGGAGTAATCGGGAAAACCGGGCGAATAGGCGTCGCGGAACAGCTTTTGCATTTCAGAAAAGCCGGAATAGCCGAGGATTTGGCAAAATCGCATCAATGCCGAGGGCGGCACATCGGCCCCGGCGGCGAGTTCGGCCACGGTGGACACCGCAATCCGGTCGATGTTGGCGGCGATATGATCGGCACATTGCCGCAGGCGGCGCGGCAGGCCTTCGGTGATCGCGGCCAAACGCTCGCGGAATTCCTCGATCGTGGCGGGCGCGGTCAGGTCGTCGGAATCCAAGGCGGTCATATGTCTGCGATCATTCTGCGAAGTTTCGGGTGATTGATCGCAGGGTAGCGCTGTGGAACAAACATTCCAACAGTTATTTCTTTGCTTGCGGATAGCGCCGCGCCAAGGCATCGGCCACCGGGGGGGTGACGAATTTGGAGATATCACCGCCAAGACGGGCGATCTCTTTCACCAGTTTTGAGGCAATCGCTTGGCGGCGCGCATCGGCCATCAGAAATACGGTTTCAACTGAGGCATCCATCGCGCGGTTCATGCCAACCATTTGGAATTCATATTCAAAATCCGCCACAGCCCGCAGGCCACGCACGATCACCGAAGCGCCGACATCGCGGGCGCAGTCAATGAGCAGGTTTTCAAACGGATGCACGATGATCTCGCCACCGGTTTTGGCAAGGATGCCGGCACATTCGGCTTCGACCATCGCCACGCGTTCTTCCAAGGTGAAGGCCGGGCCTTTGTCGCGGTTGATGGCGACGCCAATCACCAAGCGATCCACCAGTGCCATCGCGCGCTGGATGATATCGACATGCCCCAGAGTGATGGGGTCAAAAGTGCCGGGATAGAGGCCGATGCGCATGGGAGGCTCCTCGCGTAAGTCCCGGACACGCAACAATATTGCGCGTCCGGATGCAAGCGGATTAATCGCCGCCTAGAACCCCTTGATCATGCCTTCCAGCGCGTCATTCTCCATATGCAACTCGGACAGCCGCGCCTTCACCACGTCGCCGATGGAGATCAGGCCGATCAACTCATCCCCCTCCAGCACCGGAATATGGCGGAAGCGACCATCGGTCATCTTTTGCAGCACGTCATTGGCATTGTCGGCGCGCGCGCAGGCGACGACCTTTGCGGTCATGATGGTGTCAACATTTTCATTCAGGCAGGACGCGCCACGACGGCCGATTTCGCGGACGATGTCACGTTCCGAGACGATTCCAGCGAGTTTTTTGCCATCGGGCGAGATCACCACCGCCCCGATGCGACGGGCGGACAGCACTTCGGCGACGCGGCTGATGATAGTGCCGGGTGGCAGAGTGACGACCCCGTCATCGGATTTCGATTTCAGGATTTGGCTGACAAGCATGAAGATTCCTCCCTATCTGTCAGGAGTAGCGTCAGGGCAGCGTAAGATTCTGTCAAGGAATTGCTTCAAGTCTTTGCATTTCTTTCTTTACCTCAAGCATGAGTTGTGCGGCGAAGCGGTTGAGGCGTTCCACACGGCCATCATCGGCGTGGCGGATCAGCCAGAAGGCGCGGGTCAGGTGGATTTGCTCGGGGATAATACGGGCCAGTTCGGGCGCAGCGGGCAAGGCAAAGTCATGCACCACGCCAATGCCCGCGCCGTGACGCAGGAAGTTCAACTGCACTGAGACGGAGTTTGAAGCCAAAGGCGGGGCGGAAGCGCCAATTTCGGTAAGGTAGTCGAGTTCCTTGTCGAAGATCATATCGGGGATATAGCCGACAAGTCGGTGGGCTTTCAGGTCTTGCGGCGTGAGTATTGGCGGATGGGCGTTGAGGTAGTCGCGGGAGGCGGCGAGGTGCAGGTGATAATCGGTAAGCTTTTGCACTGTGAGCCGACCAGCCTCGGGGCGGGATACCGCGATGGCCATATCAGCCTCGCGTTTCGAGAGGTTGAACACGCGCGGCAGGGCAACGATTTGCACCTCTAGCCCCGGATTGGCGTCGCAGATGCGGGCGATGACTTGCGGCAGCAGGTAGTTGGCGCAACCGTCGGGGGCACCGATGCGGATTTGGCCGGTAAGGCCTTCGGGACCGCTCAGGGCTTCGGAGGCGCCATCAACCGCCGCCTCGGTGCGAATCGCATGGGTAAGCAGGCGGGTACCTTCTTCGGTCAGGCTGTAGCCCTGCGGGGTTTTGGCGAACAAGCGGGAGCCTACGGCGTCTTCCAGCCGCGCGATGCGGCGGCCCACGGTGGCGGGGTCTATTTTCAATCGCCGCCCTGCCCCGGACAGGCTCTCAGAGCGCGCCACCGCCAGAAATACCCGCAGGTCATCCCAATCCATCTTGTCACCTTTGCAATTTTGCAAAACACATTTGAAACCTTGCCTCTACCTTCCGCAATTTCGCAAGGCTATTGTTGCGGCAACTCATGGGAGAGAAATGATGAAAGAGATCGGTCACTGGATCAACGGCAAGCTGGTTGCGGGCACCTCGGGCAAGTTTGCCGACGTGTTCAACCCGGCGACGGGCGAAGTGCAGGCGCGGGTGGCTTTGGCCTCCAAGGCCGAGTTGGACGCCGCCACCGCTGATGCCGCGAAGGCTCAGGTGAAATGGGGCGCCACCAACCCGCAGCGCCGCGCACGGGTGATGATGGCGATGGTGGGCCTTTTGAACCGCGATATGGACAAGCTGGCCGAGGCGCTTTCGTCAGAGCATGGCAAGACCATCCCTGATGCCAAGGGCGACATTCAGCGCGGGCTGGAAGTTATCGAGTTCTGCATTGGTGCACCGCATCTGCTGAAGGGCGAGTTTACTGACTCGGCTGGCCCCGGCATTGACATGTATTCGATGCGCCAGCCGATTGGCGTGGCGGCGGGGATCACTCCGTTCAACTTCCCGGCGATGATCCCGATGTGGAAAATGGGTCCGGCGCTGGCTTGCGGCAACGCGTTCATCCTGAAGCCGTCCGAGCGCGCGCCGACGGTGCCTTTGATGTTGGCGGCATTGATGAAAGAAGCGGGCCTGCCTGATGGCGTGATGCAGGTGATCAACGGCGACAAGGAATCGGTCGATGCGATCCTTGATAACGAGGCAATTTCCGGTGTGGGCTTTGTCGGCTCGACTCCGATTGCGCAATATATCTATGCGCGCGGCACGGCGAACGGCAAGCGGGTGCAGTGCTTTGGTGGTGCGAAAAACCACATGATCATCATGCCGGATGCTGACTTGGATCAGGCGGCGGATGCTTTGGTCGGCGCGGGCTATGGGGCTGCTGGCGAGCGCTGCATGGCGATCTCGGTGGCGGTGCCTGTTGGCAAAGCTACGGCGGATGCGTTGATTGAGCGGCTTATTCCGCGGATCGAAAAGCTGAAGGTCGGGCCTTACACGGCGGGCAATGATGTTGACTACGGCCCGGTGGTGACGGGGGCTGCCAAGGCCAACATTCTGAAGCTGATCGAATCCGGTGTGGCGCAGGGGGCCAATCTGGTCGTCGATGGCCGCGATTTCAAACTGCAAGGCTATGAAGATGGCTTCTTCGTCGGCCCGCATCTGTTCGACAATGTGACCACCGATATGGAGATTTACCGTAAGGAGATCTTCGGGCCAGTGCTGTCGGTGGTGCGCGCCAAGACCTATGAAGAAGCGCTCGGCATGGCGATGGACCATGAATATGGCAACGGCACCGCGATCTATACCCGCGATGGCGACACCGCGCGCGACTTTGCCGCAAGGATCAACGTGGGGATGATCGGGATCAACGTGCCGATCCCGGTGCCGCTGGCGTATCACACCTTTGGCGGCTGGAAGAAATCCTCGTTTGGCGATTTGAACCAGCACGGGCCGGACAGCTTCCGGTTCTACACCCGCACCAAGACGATCACCGCGCGCTGGCCGTCGGGGATCAAAGAAGGTGGCGAGTTCAACTTCAAGCAGATGGAATAAAACGCCTGATCTGACCCCGGAAATCTGGGGTCAGATCAAAGTCGATGTGGCGGATATGGGTTACCTTCCGGACAAAGCCGCCGTGCTGGCGGCGGTGTCTGGGAGGAAGCATCATGTTGAAAACCAATGTTGGAAATCTGGACCGCATTCTGCGCGTGGTGGTGGGTGTCGCTTTGCTGCTGTGGTTTTTCATGGATCAGGGCACGGGGTTTTGGCATTACGCCAAGCTGATCGGGCTGGTGGCCATCGGGACGGCGCTACTGCGCACTTGCCCGCTTTATACATTGTTGGGTCTGAAGACCTGAAGTTTAGGGTTGAAAAAGGGCGGGATGAACTCCCGCCCTTTTGCTTTGCTGTCAGGGCTTACTTCGCGCCCATCCGCAGCAGGAAATACACCCCACCGCCGATGCCGACGCCGAAGAACCAGCCATAGGTGCCCCACCAAGCGGGCAGGATCGTGGTGAAGGTCGGCAGGATCGACGAGAACACCATGCCAATCGCCAGTGCGACGAAGGCTTTGACGTGCCAGCCGCCTTCAAAGCGGAACTCGCCGTTTTCTTGATAGAGCGCGTTGACGTCGATCTTGCCTTGGCGGATCAGGTAGTAATCCACCATCATGATGCCGAAAATCGGGCCCATGGTGGAGCCGATGAAGTTGACGAAATGCGCGGCACCCGTCTCCCACGGTGCCCAAGGATACAGGATCAGCGCGATAGCCGCAGCGATATAGCCGCCGCGTTTGAAGCTGATGTGACGCGGGAACACGTTGGCAAAGTCGAAGGCCGGAGAGACAAAGTTTGCCACCACGTTGATGCCCAGGGTGGCGACGGCAAAGGTCAGGGCTGCGAGGGCTGCGAGGAACCAGCTGTCGAATTTGGCGCTGATTTGCTCGGGGTGCAGCAGAACCTCACCATAGACGGTGAAAGCGGCCGTGGTGGTGATGCCTGCGACCAAGCAGAACGCCAGCAGGTTGATCGGCAGGCCCCAGAGGTTGCCTTTGCGCAGGGCGGCCTCGGATGTGGCATAGCGCGAGAAGTCGCAGAAGTTGAGGTAAAGCGCTGCGAAATAGGTGATCCATGTCGCAGCTACGGCGGCAAGGGCTGCGGTAGAGCCGGGAACACCGGGGACACCTGCATCAGCGGTGGCTTTCAACAGAACATCTTGCGGGATTTCGGCACCGAATGAGAATGTGCCGGCTTTCACCACCAGATAGACGGCGAGCAACAGCATGGCGATCCAGACCGCCGGGCCTGCCCAATCCTGGAACTTGCGCACGGTTTCCATGCCGCTTTGGATGATCAGCAGCTGCAGGCACCAGACGACGAAGAAGCAGATCACCTCAAGCGTCGAGTGGCCGAGCAGGTGGGAATTGGTGTGAAACTCCAACATGCCGGGGCTGCGGATCAGCAAAGCCACGATGGCCCCTGATGCTGCCGAGGTCTGCGCACCATACCAAAAGCAGGCGACGATCGCCCGGACCAAGGCCGGGGCATTGGCGCCAAAGGTGCCAAACGAGGCCCGCGCCAGCACTGGGAACGGCACGCCTGTACGGACGCCTGCGTTGCCGACCATGCTCATCAGCACGAAGATCACCAAAGACCCCGCACCAATCGCGATGACGAAGTTAACGAAGCTGCCGCAGAGCAAAAACAGGCTGGCGGCCAGATAATAGCCCCAAAGGCTGTGAACGTCCGAGGTCCAGACGTTGAAAATCGAAAACGCGCCCCATTTTCGCTCAGTCGCGGGCGCCAGATCCTCGTTATGGAGCGAGGGTGACGGGTTGGTGAGTTGCATCGTGCTGTCCCTATCCTATAGCGCAGATACGCTTTTATCGACGCCAAAGCGCCCAGCATAACTTGCGAAAACCGTGTTGCCCGTTTTGGGCCTGTGTTGGTTTACCGAATGGCTGTTGGCTTTCGGTCGCGGGCCCGGTCTTGCGCCGGATTGTCGCAGGCGCAGGGTGCTCCTGATCAGGGTTTCACACAATCGTGTTAATCTGAAATGGACCTTTCGGGAAATTTTGAAAATGTTTCGGGTAACGCTGGTGAATTGCCCTGATTTTTGGCGAAAATGAAATCGGCCTTCGGGCGTATTATGACACCAATACCCGATCTCTGATGCGCGCCAAATCGCTGACGGGCTGATTTTGTCGGAACGGAAACCCTGGATTGGCGTTAAGGTTGCAGTGCCAATCTGTCGTCAGGATCTCACCATGAACATGATCAAAGCCCTCTGCATTCCCCTCACCGTTTTAGCCTTGTCGGCGGGCTCTGCCTTGGCTGACTCGAAAGGCCACGGCGACAAGGGCCATGGTAAAAAGCCAAAAGCGCATCACGCGACGCAGTTTTGCCCTCCGGGTTTGGCAAAGAAGTCACCGGCTTGCATCCCACCCGGCCAAGCGAAGAAACACGGACATGTTGACGATGACGACCATGAAGGCCATGTCATCTACTACCGCCTCGGCGACGTGGTGCGCGACGATTGTACGGTCGTGCCATACACACGCTATCGGTCGCTGCCCGCTGGTACCTACTGCCGCTACGAAGATCGGCTGATGCGGATTGACCCGGAGACCCGAGCGGTCCTGACGATTTTGGACATTCTGACCAATAATTGACGCGCAGGCGTGCTTACTCCGCCGCTGCCCGGCGCGGAGTAAGCAGGTCTTTCAGGTAATGCCCGGTGTGGCTGTGGCCCGCCTTGGCGATGGTTTCCGGCGTGCCAACCGCAACGATCTGACCACCGCCATCACCGCCTTCGGGGCCAATGTCGATCACCCAGTCAGCGGTTTTCACCACATCAAGGTTGTGTTCAATCACCACCACGGTGTTGCCCTGATCGACCAATTCATGCAGCACTTCCAACAGCTTGCGCACGTCTTCAAAGTGCAATCCGGTGGTAGGCTCATCGAGTATATACAAAGTGCGTCCGGTGGCGCGGCGGGAAAGCTCCTTGGAAAGCTTGACCCGTTGCGCTTCGCCGCCTGACAAAGTCGTCGCCTGCTGGCCGACCTTGATATAGCCAAGGCCAACCTGACACAGCGCATCCATCTTCTCACGAATGCTCGGCACGGCTTGGAAGAACACCTGCGCATCTTCACATGTCATATCAAGAACATCGGCGATGCTCTTGTTTTTGAACTTAACTTCCAAAGTCTCGCGGTTATAGCGATGGCCCTTGCAGGTCTCACAGGTGACATAAACATCCGGCAGGAAGTTCATCTCAATCTTCAAAACGCCGTCGCCCTGACAAGCCTCACAGCGCCCGCCCTTGACGTTAAAGCTGAACCGCCCCGGCAGATAGCCGCGGGCTTTGGCTTCGGGCAGGCCAGCAAACCAATCGCGGATCGGAGTGAACGCGCCAGTGTAGGTCGCCGGGTTCGAGCGCGGCGTGCGGCCAATCGCGCGTTGGTCAATGTCGATCACCTTGTCGAGATGCTCAAAGCCCTTGATCGTCTCACAGGGTGCCGGTGTTTCGTGCGCGCCATTGAGGCGGGTGGCGGCGGTTTTGAACAGGGTTTCGATGGTTAAAGTGGACTTGCCGCCGCCAGAAACCCCGGTGACGCAAACGAACATCCCCAGCGGAAATTCGGCGGTGACGTTTTTCAGGTTGTTGCCGGTGGCTCCCACCACGGTCAGCTTCTTGCCACTGCCCTTGCGACGGACCTTCGGCACCCTGACCTCACGCGCGCCGGAAAGATACTGTCCGGTCAGGCTGTTAGGGTCGGCAGCCACCTGCGCCGGAGTGCCATGCGACACCACGAAACCGCCATGCACACCAGCACCAGGCCCCATGTCGAAAACGTAATCCGCCTCACGGATGGCGTCTTCATCATGTTCCACCACCAACACCGTATTGCCCGCATCGCGCAGGTTTTTCAGCGTGGTCAGCAAGCGGTCGTTGTCGCGCTGGTGCAGGCCAATGCTGGGTTCATCCAGCACATAGAGCACGCCGGTCAGGCCGGAGCCGATCTGGCTGGCCAAGCGAATACGCTGGCTTTCACCGCCCGAAAGCGTGCCTGCGTTGCGCGAAAGTGTGAGGTAGTTCAGGCCGACATTCACCAAGAACCCCAGACGCTCACGGATTTCCTTCAGGATCGCCTTGGCGATTTCGTTCTTTTGCTTGGTCAGATGTTCAGGGGCGGCGCTGATCCAATCATGTGCTTCCGAGATCGACATTTGCACCACCTGCCCCGCATGCAAGCCGCCGATTTTCACCGCCAGCGCCTCGGGTTTCAGACGATAGCCGCCACAAGCGCCGCAGGGGCGATTGTTCTGAAACCGCTCCATTTCCTCACGGCTCCACGAGCTGTCGGTTTCACGATAGCGGCGTTCCATATTGGGGATGACGCCTTCAAACACCCGAGAAACTTGGTAAACGCGGCCACCTTCATCATAGCGGAACGAGATTTCCTCACCGCCCGAGCCGCGCAGGAACACCTGTTTGACGTTTTCGGGCAGATCCTTCCATTTGGTTTTCTTATCAAAGACATAGTGCTTTGAGATCGCCTCGATGGTCTGGGTGAAATAGGGGCTTTTTGACTTTGACCACGGCGCGATTGCCCCACCGAGCAGGGTTAACGATTGATCCGGCACGACGAGGCGTTCGTCGAAAAACAGCTCCATGCCAAGGCCATCGCAGACCGGGCAAGCGCCGTAGGGGGCGTTGAACGAGAATAGGCGCGGCTCAATTTCGGCAATGGTGAAGCCAGAAACGGGGCAGGCGAATTTTTCGGAATAGGTGATGCGTTGCGGATCGCCTTCGCCCTCGGCAGGGGCGGTTTCAATCACCGCGATGCCATCGGCAAGGTTCAAAGCAGTGCGAAAACTGTCGGCAAGGCGGGTTTCCAAGCCTTCACGCACGACGATGCGGTCGACCACCACGTCGATATTGTGGCGGAATTTCTTGTCCAGAACCGGAGGCTCCTCCAGCTCGAAAAACTCGCCATTTACCTTAATGCGCTGGAAACCCTGTTTGCGCAGGTCGATAAATTCTTTCTTATATTCGCCCTTACGGTCGCGGATGATCGGGGCCAGCAGATACGCGCGGCTGCCCTCGGGCATCGCCATCACCGCATCGACCATATCCTGCACCTGCATCGCGGTGATCGGCAGACCCGTGGCGGGGCTGAACGGGGTGCCGACGCGGGCGAACAACAGGCGGAGATAATCGTAAATCTCGGTCACAGTGCCAACGGTCGAGCGCGGATTTTTTGAGGTGGTTTTCTGTTCAATCGAAATCGCAGGGCTCAGGCCGCTGATATGATCCACATCAGGTTTTCCAGCCATATCAAGGAATTGCCGCGCATAAGCCGACAGGCTTTCGACATAGCGGCGTTGGCCTTCGGCATAGATCGTATCAAACGCGAGGCTGGATTTACCCGAGCCCGACAGCCCGGTGATCACCACGAACTGGTCGCGCGGAATGTCCACGTCGACGTTTTTTAGGTTATGCTCGCGCGCGCCGCGCACTTCGATGAACTTATGTTCGGCCATGACCCACCCCATTCGACGCCGTATAGATAGGGTGAATGTGGTGAGTCTCCAACTGCAAAATGTGAACGAAGTGTGAACAATCGACGGGGTGCAGCATATTTTCTAGGGTTAACGCGGCTGACGCTGCCTGCGACGGGCCTGCCACGCATGGATCGCGATGCCCGAAGCCGAAAATCCGATCAGGAACAGCGCGAACCCGGTGGCCCCGGCCTGCACCATGATCAGCGCCAGCAAGGGCGTGCCAGTGGTGGTGCCGAGATTGCCCAGTTGCGCAATCGCCCCAGCACCCCGTGCGCGATCCTCAGCCGAGGGGTTGATCTGCGCAAGGCTGGCGAAACTCGCACCCTGCACCACGCCCAAGGCGGCGGCCATCAGCAGCGCAAACGCGGCCTCTGGCGCGCCCTGCCCCCATGTTGCCCAAAGGCCGAGGCTG
Source organism: Cypionkella sp. PAMC25878 (assembly GCF_058135695.1). Lineage (NCBI taxonomy): Bacteria > Pseudomonadati > Pseudomonadota > Alphaproteobacteria > Rhodobacterales > Paracoccaceae > Cypionkella > Cypionkella sp. PAMC25878. The sequence continues at coordinate 3,391,232 of NZ_CM176871.1, forward strand.
GCGAGCATGGCCACCGCAAAACCTGCTTGCACAAGGCGGAAGGCCGCGATTTTGGACAGCAGCCAGACGCCGAGGGTCAGCGAGACGGTGATTGACACCAAGGGCATGAAGACACCGATGAACGGTCCCCAGCCGGGGGTCACGGCGGCGGGCAGCAGGGTCAGCACCGCGACGTAAGTCACTGTATAGAAAACGAAACCCATTGCTGGGGCTGCGATGTAGGGTGAGGCGTAGATCGCCAAATGCTGCGCCAGTAAATTGCCCTGCCCCGCCACAGGATGATGCTCAGGATCCGTCGGCAGCAACACAAACAGCACCGCGAAGCACAGCAGCATCCATAGCCCATGCAGTTGAAACAGCGCGCCGGGGCCGTGAAGCGCTATCAAACCGGGCGCGAAAAAGGCCAGCGCCGCATAGGTGACGCCAAAAAACGACGACCACAATGTCATCGCCAAGCCCTGATGCCGCGCTGAAGTCACGCCTGCAATCGCGGTGGGGCCGACGACCACGATGGTCAAATGCGATACGCCCTCCAGCACGCGGGTCAGCATCATCAGCGGATAGGACGGGAAGCTGGATTGGATCAGGCTGACCGCAGCGCCCAAAGCCAAGGCGGAGAGGATGGCGCGACGGGGGCCGATTTTGGCCACCAAAAGCCCCGCCGTGGTGCCAAAGATCAGTCCGACGATGCCGACGATGGACACCATCAACCCGATGCCGAAACCTGCATGGCTGGCGTAGGTGGTTTGAAGCGTTTGATACAGAACGGATATTTTACCGAACTGCGCAGCCGCCCCGAGGCCCGCCGCCCAAAGCGCTAGGACGGTTAAAACGCTGCGCATCGATCATCCTTCCGGCAAGATTTTACAGCCCCGCCAGAATCATCGCCTTGATCCGGCTGGCTTTAACAAAATGGTCCAGCTTATGGGTCTCAATCCACCAGGTTGCGGCCTCCATCAAGGCTGCGGGATCGTGGTTTTTATTGGCAAAGAACGCGTAGAACGACAGCCCAACGCCGTCGCCCTTCTGCGCAATTTTAGCATCACAAACCGCCAGCACCTTTTGTCGCAAGGCGGCGCGCATCACATATGCAGGGCGCGGCCGTAAGCGTCCAATACGGATTCGTGCATCATTTCCGACAGAGTGGGATGCGGGAAGACGGTGTTCATCAGGTCTTCCTCGGTGCTTTCCAGCCCGCGTGCCACCACATAGCCCTGGATCAGCTCGGTCACTTCGGCACCGATCATATGGGCGCCCAGCATCTCGCCGGTTTTGGCGTCGAAAATGGTTTTGATGAAACCCTCGGCCTCACCCAAAGCAATCGCTTTGCCGTTGCCGATGAAAGGGAAGCGGCCGACTTTTATATCATAGCCAGCTTCTTTGGCTTTGGCTTCGGTCAGGCCGACGCTCGCCACTTGCGGGTAGCAATAGGTGCAACCGGCGATGGAGTTCGGCTTGATCGGATGCGGATGTTTGCCCGCGATCAGTTCGGCCACCATCACGCCTTCATGGCTGGCTTTATGCGCAAGCCAAGGCGCGCCTGCGATGTCGCCGATGGCGTAAAGGCCAGCTACGCCGGTGCGGCAGAATTCATCGGTGACGACATGGGTGCGGTCGATTTTGGCTCCCAAGGTTTCAAGCCCAAGGTTTTCGATATTGCCGATGATGCCGACAGCGGAGATGACGGTGTCGAACTCCTGCGTCGTAGTGCCTTTGGCGTCTTCGAGATGCGCCACCACTTTGCCTAGTGAGCGATCCAGTTTCTTCACCGTGGTTTTTTCTAGAATCTTCATGCCCTGTTTTACGAAGGCTTTTTTCGCGAAGGCGCTGACTTCGGCATCCTCGACAGGCAAAACGCGGTCCATGACTTCGACGACGGTGGTATCCGCGCCCAAGGTGTTGAAGAAGCTGGCGAATTCGATGCCGATGGCACCCGAGCCGATCACCAGCAGCTTTTTCGGCATCCGTTTGGGCTGCAAGGCGTGGCGGTAGGTCCAGACCAGATCGCCGTCCGCCTCCAACCCCGGCAATTCACGCGCACGGGCTCCGGTGGCGAGGATAATCGACTTGGCGGTCAGTTCATCAACGCCCTTGTCGGTTTTCACCGATACCGTCCCGGCTTTCGGCAGGGTGGCGGCGCCCATGAACACGGTGACTTTGTTTTTCTTCATCAGATGGCCGATGCCGCCGGACAGCTGTTTGGCGACCCCACGCGAGCGGGCGACGACGGCGTTCAGATCAAAATCCAGCCCGGTCACCGACAGGCCAAATTCCTTGGCGCGGTGCATCAGATGGAACACCTCGGCCGAGCGCAGCAGCGCCTTGGTCGGGATACAGCCCCAGTTCAGGCAGATGCCGCCGAGGTTTTCACGCTCGACAATCGCCACTTTCAGGCCAAGCTGGCTGGCCCTGATGGCGGCAACATAGCCCCCCGGACCTGCGCCGACCACGATCACGTCAAAATTTTGAGCAGCCATCTTTCCCTCCTCCGAAAAAGTAGTTTGCCATTAAACTATTTTTAAAACTCCAGCAACATTGGCGGTGCTGCAGGCCTATGCGCTGGCTGCATGGCTGGCTTTCAGCGCGTTGACCACCGCGCCATAGCCGCCAGAGGCAAGAAATTCGGTCTCCTCAGGCGTGTTTTCTCGGCCCAAAGCCGCGTTGCGGCTGGGGAAGCGGCCAAAGCGGGTGATGATTTCGCGATGCGCTTCAGCGTGCAGCGCCATGTCTGGATCTGAAGCCAGACGTTCGGTCAGCAGGGCCACCGCTTGATCTTGGTCGGCCAATTCCTCGGAATGCTCAAACGGCATGTAGAAAAATTGCCGCTCGGGTTCAGGGGCATTCATATCCCAGCCCTCGGCCACAGCCTTTTTCGCAGCCGCCAAGGCCTGTGGGTCGGTGGCGAATGCGCGGGCGGTGTCGCGGTGCATGTTGCGGGAAAACTGATCGCACAGGATCAGATAGGCCAGCGTGCTGACGGTGCCTTCGACCCAATGCTCTAGTCCGCCGTCAAACGCGGCTTGCCAGATTTCGCTGAAATGGTCGCGGATGGTGGCATCAATCTCGTCGCCGCCCGCATACCAGCCGTCGGGGCCGATCTCGCCCAGCCAGAAGTCGAGAATCTCAATCGGATCAGACATAAGCATCCCTCTTTGCAGCAAGGTGGCAGGTTCACAGGACCACCGCAACCGCTTTGGAGGCCGTCAGCGGCGCGGTTCTTCTTGCTCTTGCAGGACTGCATCCACTGCCAGCGCCGACACGGTCGGCGTCAGGCCCGCGTAGGTGTTGGTTTGCACCGGGGCCACCCGCTTGGTCATCCGGTAGCCCGCATAGCCTGCAAGGGCGGCAAAGAAGCCGCCGATGATCAGGAAATAGCCTTTCGGGCCAATCGCGCTCATCAGCCAGCCTGCCAGCAGCGGGCCAAAGATCGCACCGAAGCCGTTGAGAAAGATTAGCCCCGCCGAAGCGCCGGGCATTTCCTCTTTGCTGAGGTAGTCGTTGGTGTGGGCAATCAGCAGCGAATAGAGCGGGTTGATGATGCCGCCCAACAGGGCCGCCACCAGCACCTCCAGCGTGAACGGCAACGGCACGGCGGCGGCAACGGCCATCACCACGGCCCCGGCGGTGGACATCCACAAGATCAGCACGCGGCGGTCGGCACGATCAGACAGCCAGCCCACCGGGTATTGCAGCACAAGGCCGCCGACATACATCGCCGCCACAAAGATCGCGATCTGGCCGATCGTCATCGCCGACATCGCACCATAGACCGAGGCCATCCCGAACATCGCGGCGAACACCCCCCCTGTCAGCAGCATCCCGGCGCAACCAAGCGGCGAGGTGCGGAACAGTTGCGCAAAGCTCATGCGTTTGATGGTGGCGAAGGTTGGCGCGGGGGTGTCAGCGAGCAGGATCGGCATGAAAGCCAGCGAGACGAGAACCGAGGGGATGATGAACAGCCCAAAACCGCTGGGGTCGCCCATCGCCAACAGGCCTTGGCTGGCGATGATGCCCAGCATCTGCACGATCATATAGGCGGATAGCGCCTGACCACGGGTTTCGTTGCTGGCAGTGTTGTTCAGCCAGCTTTCGGCGGTGACATAGATGCCCGAGAAACAAAAGCCGATCAGCACCCGCATCACCGCCCAAGCCTGCCAATCCAGCATCAAGGGATACAGCACCAGCACGGCGGAAATCATTGATCCTAGGGCGGAAAAAACCCGCACATGACCAACACGGCGGATCATTTCGGGGGCCATGCGGGAACCGCCGAGGAAGCCGAGGAAATAGGCCGACATCACAATCGAAAGTTCAAAGGTGCTAAAGCCTTCCAGCGCGCCGCGGATGCCCAAAAGCGAGCCTTGCACGCCATTGCCAACCATCAGCAGCATGACGCCCAGTAATAGGGGCCAGGATTGGGCGAGGACTTTCAGCATCGAAGGCTCCGGTTTCGGCGGCAAGATAGCATGGTAAACCTTGCTGAGTGATTTATTTGCGACATGAAACACCCGTGGCGCGGCAGGCTAGGGAATCAACAAAGACGCATCGCCGTAGGAGAAGAAACGGTACTCATGACCCACCGCATGGGCATAGATCCGGTCCATCCGCGCCTTGCCCATCAGGGCCGAGACCAGCATCAGCAGGGTCGACTTCGGCAGGTGAAAATTGGTCATCAGCGCATCGGCGACGCGGAAGCGGTAGCCGGGGTAGATGAAAATGTCGGTGCTGCCCTCCCACGGCTCCACCCTGCCCGAAGTTGCCGCCGATTCGATCAGGCGCAGGGCGGTGGTGCCGACCGGGATCACTCTGCCACCTGCGGCTTTGGTGGCGTTGATCTCAGAGGCTGCCTGTGGGCTGACTTGGCCCCATTCGGCGTGCATTTTGTGGGTGGTGACGTCTTCGACTTTAACAGGCAGGAAGGTGCCCGCGCCGACATGCAGGGTGACTTCGGTGAACGCCACGCCTTTCGCCGCTAAAGCTGCCAGCAACTCCGCGTCGAAATGCAGGCTCGCGGTGGGGGCGGCAACCGCGCCTGCATGGCGGGCGAAGACGGTCTGGTAATCGGTGTTGTCTTGCGCATCAGCGGGGCGTTTGGCGGCGATATACGGCGGCAGCGGCATCGCCCCGGCGGCATTCAGCGCGGCGTCGAAATCATCGCCGGTGAGGTTAAACTCCAGCCGCAGATCGGTTTCGGATTTGGCGGCGACAGTCGCCGAAAGCTGATCGGAAAATCGGATCACCTCGCCGATATTGACCTTGCGCAAAGGTTTGGCCAGCGCGCGCCAGCCTTGCGCTTGCGGTTCCAGCAAGGTGATTTCGACCTTGGCCACCGCCTCACCGCGCTGTCTGTGGCCGAACAGGCGGGCAGGAATGACGCGGGTGTTGTTCAGCACCAAGCGATCACCGGGACGGAAGATGTTGATCAGATCAGAGACATGCAGATCCATGATCTGATCGCCCTGCGCCAACAGCAACTTAGCTGCCGTGCGGGGCCGTGCCGGGCGAGTGGCAATCAGCGCCTCGGGCAGATCAAAGTCAAAATCCGACAGCTTCATCCGCCACTTCCTTCTGTGCCTTTGCTGCCGATCACCGGCGCGGGGCTGCGGAAGATCTCGCGGAACATCCCCGGCGTCAAGATCGACAGCGGGTTTACACTAACCTGCGGATCGGTCGCCGTGCCGCTGAGCGCATAGTTGAAGCCAAACAACCCTTCGCCGCGTTTCGTCAGAATCGATCCAATGCCGTTCAGCATATAGATCGGTGAGATCGTGCCCTGCATGAACAACTCGGCGCTGGAGCTTTTATAGACACCCGCCATCGACACCCCCAAGGATGCACCGATTGCCGAGCCGTGATGCACCTGTATAGCATTGGGCGTCAGCAGGAAGGCGGCCTCAACATTGTTGAACAACAGGCCCTCGCCGTTGAGCTGCTCCAGTATCCCCACCACCGAGATGGCGTTCAACAGCTCTGCCAGCACATTGGTGTTGCGCACCCGCAGCGCGCCCATTTTCACCACTCCGTCATAGCTGCCCGCCTCGGGGCGGGGTTGCAGCGTCAGATCCAAAGAGCCACCCCGCGCCGAGGCGAAAATGCCCGCCGCCGCCATCACCGCCCCCGCATCATCCGACAACAGCCGCACCGCCGTGCCGTTGCGGGCAGGCACCACGGTGCCTTTCACCTGCGCTTTACCGTTGACCCCGGCGATGAAATTGCCGTTCAACCCGCCTGTCAGCGAGAAATCACCCCGGAAGCTGTTCAAAGCGATGCTCTGCGACACCTGCAAACTGTCCAGCCGCAGGCTCAGCGGGCTGCCCCCCGACTTGCCGCTGGATTTGCGCTCAGACGCCGAAGGCATCCGGCGCATATCCACCGATCCCCCCGTCACCGCCAAGCCCACCGATTTACCCTGACCGCGTCCGCGAATTTCCACTGGCGCATCCAGCCAATCGCCCAAGCGCACCCGGTTAAACTTCGCCACATCAAGGCCGCCGCCTGGCTTCATTGTGACCGAGCCCGAGGCATCCAGACCGCTCGCCTTCAGGCTGATGCTTTCCACCAAAGGCGGCTTGCCCAGACGAACTTCGGCGGTCAACTGGCCCTTGGCGGCTTTCGGCTTCGACCAGCCCACCTCGGGGATGGTCAGACCGATATTGGCCAGATCGGACACCAGCGAAAGATGCCCCGGTTGGCCGCGCACCAGATCAATCTTCACCTGCCCACGCCCCTGCCCCGATACCATGCCATCCGGCAGGCCCAGACCAAACTCCGAGGCGGTTTTCTGCGATAGCGTGACAGCGCCTTCGATGCGGGCCTTACCCTTCTGATCCAACGCGAAGCCTTGGCGATAGGTCACATCAAACGGCACAGCCCCGATCTGGCCCGCGCCCGCAATGGTCAGACCGGTGGTATCTGCAGAGACCGCCAAACTGTCCGCAGTGATCTTGCGCCCCGGCACCACCGTATCCGACGAAAATCCCGAAACCGTGCCCGCCACCTGATATTGCACATCTTTCAGCGCGATTTTCTTTTGCAGCGGCATCTTCAGATGCGTCTCAATCGCCGCAGTGCCCTGCCCCAAAGTCACCGGCTGGTCGGCTTTCGACATGAAGTGAAACGGCGGTTGATCCAGCAGCGACAAAGCGGCGGTCAGGCTGGATTGGGTTTTCAGGGTGATCTCTGCTGTGGCGGGGCGCTTGGTCACATCGGGGATGGCGAAAACCGAGCCTGCGACGTTGATCTCACCGCCCTCTGGTGGCGTTACCGTACCGCTCGACATCACCATCGTATAGGTTTGCCCGTCGACCGAGGCATAGCCATCGCCCGCCTTGATCGGTGGCAAGGTCGCCAGAAACCGCACATCGGCGTCGTTGAAATTATAGCCCAGATGCAGGCGCGGAGCAGCGCCCGGCTCGATCCGCAACGCCGCGCGCACGTCGGTTAAAGAGCCGCTGAGCACGTTCTTATCGACCCAAAGCCGGGTATTCGGCAGCAACGTCACCGGCCACAGCGCCACCAGTCGATCATGCTGGATCTCATTCAGCGCCAGATCAATCGCCGCGCGCCAGCCCTGCTGATCGGCGCCAATCTTCCCCGAAGCCGTCAGCCGCCGCCCGGCCTCGGTCAGCGCCAGTTGACCGATCTCGACCGAGAACGGCTGCAAGCGCATCCGCGTGTCCAACGCACCATGGCTGAACTCGACCGGCTCTTGGAACAGGCCCTCGGGGTCAATCATCACTTGGCTGAACTCAAGCTGGGTGAGATAGGCATCCGGCACTTCGCGGGCCAAGGGGCCGAGGATGCGGCTGCCATTGGCGCGGATCATATAACTGTGGCCGGAGGCTTTCACCCGCAACGTCGGGCTTTGCACCGAAAGTGCTGTCAGGTCCATCCGACCTTGTTCGGGCACAAAGCGCATCGCCATGCTGGCACTGTCAAACGTGATCGGGCGGGCTTCCGGGCTGGGCTGCAACGCGCCTTTGCCGAAGCTTAAGCTCGCCTCCAGTGCCGCGACACCTTCGGCGCGCAAAGTGGTGTGAATCTCGCCCGAAATCGGCGCATCCAGCAGCCCGGCCCAAGCAAAGGGGGCTGCAAGGGCCGCGACATCCTTGGCCGCCACGCCGTCAATCTGCGCCGAAATCCGCGCCTGATCATCGGTCTTTTGCGACACGATGGTCAGCACGGCGCGCGCAGGCGCAGCACTGCTGATCAGCGACAAGCTGACCTCTGCCGCGACTTCCGTGGCACGGTTTTCCAGCTGCAAGCGGCCATCGCCCAGATCAAACTGCCGGCCCGAGCTTTGATCTTGCAGCGTCAGGGTCAGCGCCTCGGCCTCAATCGTGGTCAGATGGGCGGCGGCGGGGCTGGCAAAGGCGCGGTCCACCGCATCGAAAAGTTCGGGCAAGGTGCGGATTTTCGGCTGCATCTCAGTGCCGCCGAGCGAAAGGTCAAAATTACCATCGCGGTCACGGGTGACTTGCAAGTGCGCTCCGACGATTTTCAGGCTGCGGGCGCGGAATTGGCCGTGCAGCAAAGCGCCGGGGTCCAGTGTGACGCGCAGGTCGGGGAGTGTCAGCAGGGCTTGGTTGTTGGCCTTGAGCAAGCGCAGATCGTCAAGGCGCAGCCGGGGCACCCAACCCTCGACGGTGATCTCAACCCCGCCGATGGCGATGGCGGCTTCCGGCAGGGCCTTGGCGATGGATTTGTTGGCGCGCTGTTCGATCTCGGCCACCACCCAAGTCGGCATCGGGATGGGTTTGCCGGACAGGCCCAAGATGCCAAAGATGATGCCGAAGATCAGCGCCAGACAGAACAACCGCCCGCCAAGCCCGGTGCGGTGGCGTTTGCGCGGTTTGGACGTGGTCGCAGCAGGTTGCGCGGAAGGCGCAGACGCATCAGCAGCAACCGACACAACGGGGGCGGCGACCGGATCGGCCCCTGCCTCGTTCTGCGGATCACTCGTCATCTCTGCCGTCGCCTTTCCAAATGCCCGGCGTTTGCCACCGGTGCCGTCTCTCGCCGTCCAATTCCTGAGGGCTTGCCTTTATCTTTGCCCAAAGGCAACTAGATCGCAAAGGGTTGATCCCCAAAAGGCAAGGAGCCGCGCATGATTGAGATTGGCCAAACCGCCCCCGATTTCACCCTACCCCGTGATGGTGGCGGCACCGTCACATTGTCAGAATTGCGCCCCAGCCGCGTGGTGCTGTTCACCTATGGCGGCGACGGCACGCCGACCTGCACCAATGAGGTGATGGATTTCAACGCGTTGCAGGCGGAATTTGCCAAAGTGGGCTGCGTGGTGTTGGGGCTATCGAAGGATACGGCGGCCAAGCACGACAAATTCATCGCAAAAATGGGGATCACTTTGCCACTGGCCTCGGATGCGGGCGGTCAGGTGATGCAGGATTGGGGCGCGTTTGGTGAAAAATTGTTCTTCGGAAAATTGGTGCAAGGTGTGCTGCGCTCGACGTTCCTGATTGAAGCGGATGGCACGCTTGCCCGCGTCTGGAAGGTGGACCGGGTCAAGGGCCATGCTGCCGAGGTTCTGGCGGCGGTGCAGGTGCTGTGATGCAAACTTTGGCCGAAATGGCGGTCGAGGTGCTGACCACCGCCGATGGCCGCGCGAAAACCGCGTTGTCGCATGCCCATGCCGCCCGTTGGCGCGCTGCCCGGGCGGCGGGTACGCCGTTAGCCGTAGGGCAAGCCAGCCCCCCGCAGAGCCCTGCTCGCCCCGAAAAGCCCGATCTGCTGAACCCGCGCGAGGTGCCGCGCCGCCGCGCCGGCTCGCCTTTGGGCCGCATCGCCTTGCTGCATGCGGTGGCGCATATCGAGCTCAACGCCGTCGATCTGCATTGGGACATCATTGCGCGGTTTACCGACACCCCGATGCCGTTGGGGTTTTATGACGATTGGGTGCAGGCGGCGGATGACGAATCCAAGCATTTCAATCTGCTGTGTGATTGTCTGGAGGCGATGGGCAGCTTCTATGGCGCGATGCCCGCGCATGCCTTCATGTGGCAAGCCGCCGAGGATACCGCCGCAGATCTGCTGGGCCGCCTCGCCGTGGTGCCGATGGTGCTGGAAGCGCGCGGCTTGGATGTGACGCCGGGGATGATCGCTTTGTTCACCCAAGCCAAAGAAACTCAAGCCATCGCCGCGCTGAACACTATCTATGCCGAGGAAGTGGCGCATGTGGCCTATGGCTCGAAATGGTTCAACTGGCTCTGTGGCCGTGCCGGGGATGATCCGAAAGAGATATTCCACACGCTTGTACGCAAGTACTTCCACGGCAATCTAAAGCCGCCGTTCAACGAAGAAAAGCGTGCCTAGGCCGGGTTGCCGCCCGATTTCTACTGGCCACTCGTCGATCAGGCTTAAGATTTATCGGCGGAATCTCGCCGATGCTGGCGAGTTTCCGCCCCGGTTCCCCCCGCTTTGGTCAAATTTGTTGCGACTGGGCCAAGCGCTGGCTAATCAGGCAAGAGCCCGGCAAATGGGCACCCCACCGCCCTTTGTGCCTAAAGAACCGGAACATGCCGCTGTGCTGACACGCCTCACCTATCGGATTCACACCACGTTGGAGCGGTATCTGCCGGAACAACGTCTGTTTTTGAAATCCGACACCGAGACGCGCTTCATCCGTCTGCGCCCCAGCACGCAAGCGATTGCTTTGGTGTTCGGCTCTTTGGCCTTGGCTTGGACGATTCTAGCGACGGCGGTCCTGCTGCTGGATTCCATTTCGGCAGGCACCTCGCGGCAGCAAGTGGCGCGCCAGCAGGCGCTTTATGAACAACGGCTGAACGATCTCTCCGCCGACCGCGATCTGCGCGCCGATGAGGCGGCTTCGGCGCAGGGGCGGTTTAACCTCGCTCTCGCACAAGTGTCCCAGATGCAAGCACGGCTGCTGGCCTCGGAAGACCGGCGGCGTGAGTTGGAAACCGGCATAGACGTGATCCAGAACACCCTGCGCGGCGTGATCAAAGAACGCGATTCTGCGCGCGATCAGGTGGCCTCGCTGTCCACCGCCCCCACGGCGGGCCGGACTGAGGCCGAGAAGCTCGCCGATGCCGATGCCACGCTGGAAATGATGACCGCCAGCTTGGGCGAAACCGCGCAAGCCCGCGATGTGATGCAGACCGAGGCCGAGAAAGCCGATGCGCGCACCGCCAAAGTGACCCAAGAAAAACAACAGCTTGAAACCCGGAATGACGCGATTTTCGCGCAGCTGGAACAAGCGATGAATGTCTCGGTTGACCCCTTGGACAAGATGTTCCGCGCCGCAGGCTTGTCGCCGGATGATCTGCTGTCAGCCGTCCGCAAAGGCTACAGTGGTCAGGGCGGGCCTTTGACACCGATTTCGCTGTCGACCTCGGGGCAAGCGGCGTCGATGGATGAAATCCGCGCCAATGCGATCTTGAAAAGCCTTGATAACATGAACATGTACCGCATCGCCGCCTTCAAAGCGCCGTTCGGGATGCCGGTGAAAACCGCTGTGCGCTACACCTCAGGCTTTGGCGGCCGCGATGATCCGCTCGGCAGGGGCCTGCGGATGCATGAGGGGCAGGATTTGGCGGGCGATTACGGCGCGCCAATTTATTCCACCGCTGACGGCGTTGTGACTTTTGCGGGCTGGTCAAACGGCTATGGTCGCTTGATCAAGGTCCAGCACGCCTTTGGCATCGAGACCCGCTACGGCCATCTTTCGCAGATCAGGGTGGAAGTCGGCCAAAAGGTATCGCGCGGCGACAGGATCGGTGATATGGGCAACTCGGGCCGCTCGACTGGCACACATCTTCACTACGAGATCCGCATCGGTGGATCTGCGATAAATCCGATGACCTTCATAAAGGCAGCGACCAATGTTTTCTAAAAGCCGCATCAACGAACCGGGCCCCAAGGCTGGCGAGAGCGATAAACCCAAAGCCCCGGAGGCTCCTGTGACCAAACCCTCGATGGAATTTACCCCTTCGGCGCCGAAGGGCAAAGTGGCGGCCTCTGTGCTGTCCGCCGATCTGACCGTGGTGGGCAATCTGCGCACCACCGGTGATATTCAGGTCGAAGGCACGGTTGAAGGCGATATCCGTGCGCATTTGCTGACCGTGGGCGAAACCGCAACCATCCGTGGTGAGATTGTCGCCGATGATATCGTCGTCAACGGCCGGGTGATTGGCCGGGTGCGTGGGCTGAAAGTGCGCCTGACCTCGACCGCCAAGGTTGAAGGCGACATCATTCACAAGACCATCGCGATTGAATCGGGTGCGCATTTTGAAGGTTCGGTGCAGCGTCAGGATGATCCTTTGTCGACCGGGCGCGTAGCAGCCCCGACCAGCCGGATCGTGCAAGCTCCGGCCTCCAGCGAAGAATCCTAAGTTCTCGCACAAGTGTCCAAGATGGAAATGACAGCACGGGCATCGGGGGAAACCTTGGTGCCCGTTGCCATTTGTGCGCCCGAACACCGGCGGGCGATCCTGTGGGCGGCGATTTTGGCTTCTTCGATGGGGTTTATCGACTCGTCGGTGACGGCCAACGCCCTGCCTGCGATGCGCGCATCTTTGGCGGCGTCGTTGCCACAAGCCCAATGGTTCAGTGGAATTTACCTGTTGGCGCTGACCTCGCTGATCTTGGTCGGCGGCGCGTTGGGCGATCGCTTTGGCACGGCGCGCGGCTTCGGCTTGGGGATTATTCTGTTCGTGGTCAGCTCGTTAGGCTGCGCTTTGGCGATTAGCCCGACGGGGATGATCGTGGCGCGCGGCTTGCAAGGCGTGGCGGCGGCGCTGATGGTGCCGGGCTCGATGGCGATCATTGGCCGCGCCTTCCCGCGCGAAGAACGGGGGGCGGCGCTGGGGTTGTGGGCGGCGGCGTCGATTGCGACGGCCTCGGCGGGCCCGATCCTGGCGGGGCTGTGTTTGATGGTCGATCCGGTCGCCGGATGGCGCTGGATTTTCGCGTTGAACCTGCCGCTGGGCGGGGTGTCGTTGTGGCTGCTGGCGCGGTTTGCTTTGGCAGACAGGGGGCGCCCGGGAGTGCCGATTGATTTCATCGGGGCTGCTCTGGCCACCTTGGGCTTCGGATTGGTCGCCTATGGCCTCAGTACTGAGACTGGAGAATCGCTGGCACTGATGGGGTTGGGCTTTGTGATCCTCGCCGGGTTTCTGCTGTGGGAGGCGCGCTGCCCTGCTCCGATGATCCGGCTGAGCATGTTCCGGGTGCGCAGGTTTTCCACCATCAACCTCGCCACCTTCCTGCTCTATTTCGCGGTGACCGGGATCGGGTTTTACCTGCCAATGACCGCCGTTTCAGCCTGGGGCGCGGATGCTTTGGCGATGGTGGCGGCGTTCTTGCCGGGGGCGTTGATGATCGCCACCCTTTCGACGCGGATGGGCAAGCTGGCAGATCGCATTGGCCCTGCACCGTTCTTGGTGGGCGGTGCCGTTCTGGTGGCTTTGGCGCAAGGCGGCTTGGCGATCACCGCGCATGAAGCTTTGTATTGGACCCGCGCCGTGCCTTTGATGTGGCTGTCGGGGTTTGGCATGGCGCTGCTGGTGGCCCCATTGACCACCGTGGTGATGACGTCCGCTAGCGACGCCGATCAGGGGGCTGCCTCGGGGATCAACAACGCAGTTGCACGGGCCGCAAGCCTGCTGGCGATTGCGCTGATGGGGCGGATGGCGGCAGCGGGATATGGAGCGATTGGGCCCGAGACTCCGGGATTTGGCGTGATAGCCCACGGGCCTGCCCATATCGCGGCGACCAGCCTGGGCTTTGCGCATCTCGCAGCTTTGGCCGCTGTCGCCTCGCTTGCCTCGGCGCTTGTGTCGGCTTGGGGCCTCAGGCGTTCCAACTGACCGCGCGGCGGTAAAGATGCCAACTGGCATGGCCCAGCACGGGCAGCACCACGAACAGCCCCAGAAACCCCGGCAACATCGCCACAAACAGCGCCGCCGCAATGAACGCGCCCCAGCACAACATCACCGCAGGGCTTTCGGTCACCACCGCAAACGAGGTCAGCATAGCGGTGACAAAATCCACCTCGCGCTCCAGCAGCATCGGCAAACTGACCACCGTCAGGCAGAACAGCAGCGTCGAGAACACCGCCCCCACAGCTGTGCCCACCGCCAGCATGGTCAGCCCCGCAGGCGAGGCAAACACCGCCAGCGACGACGACACATTGGTCATCACCGTATTGCCGAGAAACAGCGCGAAAATCATATGCGACAGGAAATTCCAGAACAGAAAGAACACCACGATCACTGCCGCCATCGAGGGGATTTGCCGATCTTTTTGCCGGAAGATCACCAGCAAGGTCTGGTGAAGGTCCCTCGGCAGGCCCGCCTCAAGCCGACGCGAGACGTCATAAAGACCGCAGGCGATGAACGGCCCCAGAATCGGAAAGCCCGCAGCGGCGGGCAATGTCCACCACAGCTGCCCGGTCCCGGTCAGCGCGAAATAAATCAGCCAGCCGCCGATAACGTAGATGCAGGCGAACAGTAGTCCATACTGCGGGGCGGTCCGAAAGTCCTGCCAGCCCGCGCGCAAGGCCGCCGCCAGATCACTGACCTCGACATGCATCACCTCTGGCCTGTCGGCTTGGGCGTGTTCCATGCGTCTCCCCCGCTTTTGATCAGCCTACGCGGGGAGGGCCATTTCAAGAAAGATGTATTTTTGACAAGGCATTAAGCGCTGATCTTAATCTGAGAAGATCAGGACTTAATCCTCGGCATTGGCCTCTGCGCGGGATTTCCCGGCCACGTCCATCGCCAGCGTCGCCGCCATGAACTTGTCCAGATCGCCATCCAGCACACCGCCAGTATCGCTGGTCTCATGCCCGGTGCGCAGATCTTTCACCATCTGATAGGGCTGCAACACATAAGAGCGGATCTGGTTGCCCCAGCCCGCGTCGCCCTTGGCATCGTGCTGCGCGTTGATGCTGGCGTTACGCTTGTCCAACTCCACCTGGTACAGCCGCGAGCGCAAAGCGTTCATGCAGGCCTCACGGTTCTGGTGCTGCGATTTCATCGACGAGGTCACCACGATATTGGTCGGCAAGTGGGTGATACGCACCGCCGAATCGGTGGTGTTGACGTGCTGCCCGCCCGCCCCCGAAGACCGATAGGTGTCGATGCGGATGTCACGATCAGGAATGTCGATCTCGATGTTGTCATCGACCACGGGATAGACCCAGACCGAGGCAAAAGAGGTCTGCCGCTTGTCGGCCGAGCCATAAGGGCTGATCCGCACCAGACGATGCACACCGGATTCCGATTTCAGCCAGCCGTAGGCGTTCAGCCCGGAAATCTTGTAGCCTGCCGATTTGATGCCGGTCTCATCCCCAGCACTTTCCGACTGCAACTCAACCTTATAACCCTTTTTCTCGGCCCACCGCACATACATCCGTGCGAGCATCGACGCCCAATCGCAGGACTCGGTGCCCCCTGCACCTGCGTTGATCTCCAAGAACGTATCATTACCATCGGCCTCGCCATTCAGCAAAGCCTCCAACTCTTTCGCCCCCGAAAGCTCTACCAGAGCTTTCAGCGCCGCCTCGGCCTCGGTGATGATCTCCTCATCGGCCTCAGCCTCACCGAGTTCAATCAACTCGACATTGTCGCGCAGGCCAGATTCGATCAGGCGGTAGGTTGACATCTGGTCCAACAGACCCTGCCGCGCGCGCATCAGCTTTTGCGCCTTGGCGGGGTCGTTCCACAGATCGGGGGCCTCGATCATCGCGTCAAACTCTTCCAACCGATGCGCAGCCGTCTCCCAATCCATCCGCTGGCCCAGAAGGCGCAGCGACTTGGTGATGGCATCGACATTGTATTGCGTCTCGGTGCGCATGGCGGAGTCCTTAACAGATCGTGATTTGGCGGCGGTGATAGCGTGGAGTGGCGGTAGCGGCAAGCGTCGCTAATACAACCCACCCGAGGACAACGTGCCGAAATTCGCCTTCTTCGGCACTGATTTCGTCTGTCCATCCGAGGTGGTCACCGTATCTGAGCCGCCGCCATCGCTTTCACCATTGGCAAACAGCGGCAGGTTCGAGCCCATCGCAAAGCCGCCGTCGATGATTTCGCCCAAGGCAAACAAAGGCTCCTCGCCCTCGCGGAAATATTCGGCAACCACATTGGCCCCCGAAGCATCCGGGCCCAGCAGTGCGCCGGTAAAGCGGTCGATATTCTGGAAATAACCGCCCGGCGGCACTTTGAACGTGGTGCCACCCCGGCGCTTGACCACCTCTTTCATGAATTCCTGAAAGATCGGCACACATAGAGTGCCGCCAAATGCGCCCGGACCAAGCGTGCGCGGTTGGTCAAACCCCATATAGCAGCCCGCGACGGTGTTCGAGGTATAGCCAATAAACCACACATCCTTCGCGTCATTGGTGGTGCCGGTCTTGCCCGCAACCGGAACCGGCAGTTTGACCCCAGTGCCAGAGCCGCGCTGAATGACGCCCTGCATCATCGAGGTCAACTGATAGGCGGTGATCGCATCCATCACGCGTTCGCGGTTGCTGTCGATCTTCACGCCGTCGCCTTTGGGCAGGCGTGGAGAATTACAATCCTCGCATTTGCGCTGATCGTGGCGGTAGATGGTCTTGCCGTAACGGTCTTGCACGCGGTCAACCAACGTGGGTTCCACCCGTTCCCCACCATTGGCGAACATCGCATAGGCGGCGACCATCTTGTACAGCGTGGTTTCCTGGGCGCCCAAGGCATTGGCGAGGAACGGCTGCATCGGTTTGTAAACGCCAAACTTTTCGGCATAGCTCGCCACCAGCGGCATGCCGATTTCCTGCGCGATCCGCACCGTCATCAGGTTACGCGACTGCTCAATCCCGGTGCGCATCGGGGTGGGGCCATAGAATTTGTTGGTGGAGTTCTTCGGCGTCCACAAGCCTTGCGGGGTTTCCACCTCAATCGGCGCATCGACGATGATGGTGGCGGGGGTGAAACCCGAATCCAAGGCTGCGGCATAGACGAACGGCTTGAAGCTGGAACCCGGCTGCCGTGTGGCTTGCGTCGCACGGTTGAACACCGAGGATTGATAGCTGAAACCGCCCTGCATCGCCATCACGCGGCCAGTGTTCACGTCCATCGCCATGAAACCGCCCTGCACTTCCGGCACTTGCCGCAAAGACCAGCGCACGAAATCACCGGTCTTGTCGTCAGTGATCTGGCGCACAAGCACCACATCGCCAACAGAAACCAGATCAGCAGGCACCCGGGCCTTCTTGCCCAGCTTGCCACCCTCAAGCCGCTTGCGGGCCCAAGTCACATCATTGGCAGGAATTTCCTGCGTGCCATCGACCCCCTCTATCCCGACCTCGGCAGTGGTTTCGCCCAAAGACAGCACCACGGCGACATGCCAGCCTGTCACATCGCGCGGCATATCCTTGACCTCGGACAGAGCCTTGCGCCATGCGGCCTCATTGCCCAAAACCTCGGTCGGGATGGTCTTACCCGTGCCGCGCCAAACGCCTTGATTACGGTCGTATTTCTCTAGCCCCCGGCGCAAAGCCACGGCGGCGATTTCCTGCAATTCGGGATCAGCGGTGGCGCGAATAGACAACCCGCCGCCGAAGAATTCTTCCTCGCCAAAGGTGCCCGACAACTGACGCCGAATTTCATCGGTGAAGTAATCACGCGGAGGCAGTGCCTCGCGGAACGCCGGGTAATCGCCGTTCTGCACCGATTTCAGCGGCTCATCCTTGGCCTCGTTGTAGCTGGCCTCGTCGATATAGCCGTTCTGGAACATCTCATTCAGCACATAGTTCCGCCGGGTTGTCAGGCGTTCTTTCTGCGTCACCGGATTGTAATCGCTGGGCGCTTTCGGCATCGAAGCCAAGGTTGCAGCCTCGGCGGGGCTCAGTTGATCCAGCGATTTATTGAAATAAGTCTGCGCGGCAGCCGCCACCCCGTAGGAGTTCTGGCCAAGGAAAATCTCGTTCAGATAGAGCTCAAGGATCTTATCCTTTGACAGCGTTTGCTCCAGCCTAGATGCCAGAATCAATTCCTTGACCTTGCGCTCAACCGACCGCGATCCATCGAGCAAGAAGTTCTTCATCACCTGCTGGGTGATCGTCGAGGCCCCACGGGTGTTCTTGCCGCGCGATTTGATCGCATCCCAAGCCGCCGAGATCATGCCCTGCACGTCATAGCCGCGATGAGTGTAGAAATGCTTGTCCTCGGCCGAGATGAACGCATCGCGCACCAGCACCGGAATATCCTCGATCGGCACGAACAACCGGCGTTCCTTGGCGAATTCGTCAATGATCCGGCCCTCGCCGGAATAAATCCGGCTGATGGTGGGCGGCGAATATTGCGCAAGGCTTTCATGGCTCGGCAGGTCCGCCGAATACATCCAAAACACTGCGCCCAGAGTCAAAGCGCCGAACAACAGACCAAGCGTGATCGTCGTGAAAATGCCCCCGAAGAAAGAGCCGATAAACCTGAGCACGCCTGTCATTCCCGTCAATGCGTCAAGCCCTCTGCCCGCGCACGCGCGCTTATACACGCGGGCGGGCGGAAAGGTCAAAACACTCCGCTGCGATTTTTCAATCCGGGCGAAGTGCTGCCAGTCGTCAAGGCTATTTCAACGGCAAAGCCTGCAGGCCCGCATCCTGCTTGGCCCAAGCCTTCAAAGCCGAAACCAAAGCCTGCGCCATGCTCGCCCGCCATTTCGGATCGTCCAACCGCTTCAGATCACGCGCAGACGACAGGAACCCCAGCTCCAACAAAACCGACGGAATATCCGCCGATTTCAGCACCGAAAAACTCGCCTGCTGCCGGGGGTGGCGGTGCATTTTCAGCCCCTGCGCCTTGATCGCCGCCTCCAACGCCATCGCCAGCCGTTCGGTGCGCGGGCTGGTGTCAGTGCGTGCCATATCCATCAGCACTTCGGCCACCAGATCATCTTGCTGCGAAAGATCAACCCCAGCCAGCAAATCATCACGGTCATGACGCTCCGCCAAAGCTGCCGAGGCCGCATCGCTGGCGTCCGCAGACAGGCTATAGATCGTCGCCCCCACCGCATCACCCTCGGCAATCGCATCGGCATGCAGCGACAGGAAAACATCCGCACCCGCCTGATGCGCAATGGAAATCCGGGTCTCCAGCGGCACGAACACATCCTCGTCCCGTGTCATCACCACGTCAAAACCGCCATCGCGCAGCAATGCCTCTTTCAACTCGCGCGCAAATGTCAGAACCAAGGTCTTTTCGTTCTGCCCGTCGCTCTCAGCCCCCGGATCAATGCCGCCATGGCCGGGATCCAGCACCACCACCAGCTTGCCATCCTTCTTCACCGATGCTGCGGGCAGATCGACAGGCTTTGGCAAGGTCCAATCAGCAGGCTCAGGTAAAGCCGCAAGGGCTGCAAAGGCGGCCTCGGTCGCAGACTCCAACCGCAGATGCACGCCAACAGCGCCGCTGGTGCGCATCTCGGCAGACGTCACCTGCATCGGCCCCGCAAGCTCGATCACCAACCGCGACCAGCCGGGGCGAAACACCCCGGCCCGCAAGGCCACAACCGCTTTGCTGTCCAAGGGCATATCAGCCAGCCCGGTCCAATCCACCTCGCGGAAATCCACCACCAGCCGCGCCGGATCATCGAGCACCCGCACCCGCCACGGCACCGCTTGCGAGAGGCCAAGATCAATCTGCACACCCGATCCCGCGTCTGCAATTTCAGACGCGCCGGAGTTAAATTTCGCCAAACCCGACAATTGCTGCGCCCGACCCTGCCCCGCAAAGGCCAGCGCGCAGATCAGTAAGATAAGACTAAAAAGCGCTTTCATCTTGGCCTAAATATCCCCGCCGGAGGCAAAAAGGAACTCACCTTTGCGCCATATACGCGGCCAATCGCTCCAGCCCTTCGACAATATCCGCCGTGCCGCGCGCATAGGAAAACCGCAAGGTCTGCACGCCCCGCACCGGGTCAAAATCCAACCCCGGCGTCACCGCCACCCCGGCCTTGTGCAGAATGTCGCGCGCAAAGCCCAAGCTGTCGTCGGTGAAGTCGCTGACATCGGCATAGATATAAAACGCTCCATCCGGCGGTGCGATCTTGTCAAACCCCGCGCGCGGCAGACCTTCCAGCATCAACCGACGGTTTTCGGCATAAACCGCACGATTGGCCTCCATCTCCTCGACGCAACCCAGTGCTGCCAAAGCCGCCACCTGCGACACATGCGGCGCGCAGATGAACATGTTCTGCGCCAACCGCTCGACCGTGCGGATATGATCCTCGGGCACCACCATCCAGCCCACCCGCCAGCCGGTCATGCTGAAATACTTCGAAAACGAGTTGATCACATAGACATCATCACTGATCTCCAGCGCCGAATGCGCCCGCTCGCCGTAATGCAGCCCGTGGTAAATCTCATCCGAGACAAAGCTGATCCCCCGCTGATGCGCATATCCGATCAGATCGGCCAAGGCGGATTTGGACAGCATCGTCCCCGACGGATTCCCTGGTGAGGCCACGATCAGCCCCTTCATCTCGACCCCCACCAAATCCTCCGGCACTGGCTGCAAGCGGTTCTCCGCCCGTGTCGCGATCCCCACCGGCTGCAAAGACAGCGCCTTCAAAATCTGCCGATACGATGGATACCCCGGTTCGCCGAGGCCCACCCGATCCCCCGCCTCAAACAACGCCGTAAAGGCAAGCAGGAACGCGCCGGATGAGCCTGCGGTGACAATCACCCGCTCAGGGTTCAGCGTAACCCCATACCAGCGTTGATATAATGCTGCGATCCCCGCCCGCAATTCCGGGATACCAAGCGACACGGTATAGCCCAAAGCCTCGGTCCCCATCCGCGCCGACAGCGCCGCAATCGCGCCCTGCGGTGCCGGAGTGGACGGCTGCCCCACCTCCATATGAATAATCCGCTGCCCCAAAGTCTCCAAGGCGGCGGCTTCCGCGACCATATCCATCACAATGAAGGGATCAACCTGACCGCGCTTTGATTTTGTTAATTTTTCTGACATTTTTATATATACTTCATTGCTGCATGTCTACCTTTGTGTATACCTTAAATTCTTTGCAATATGATCATATTTTCTTCAAACTTATCCTGCCCCCGCTGGGTTAGCCTCATACATCCGCCTTTATCACATTATAGACGCTCGCCCGGCTCATGCCCAATTTTTTCGCAATTTCAGTTGGCCCGACACCCTTGGAAATCAGCTCCTCAATCTCGCCCTTCATGCGCTGGGCTGTCGGTACACGCCCACGATACTTACCCGCCTGCTTCGCTTTCTGGATGCCCTCTCTTTGACGTTCAAGCATGATCTCGCGTTCGAACTGAGCAACGCTTCCCAACAGGTTCAGCATAAGCAGTCCTGTTGGGGTAGAGGTATCAATGTTCAGGGCAAGAATGCGGAGGGATGCACCTTTGGCCTCGATGGCTTTAACGAGCTCGCACATGTGACCCACAGAGCGGGCCAGACGATCCAGCTTCGTGACGACAAGTACATCGCCCTCACGGATAAAGTCTAACGCTTGGGCAAGAGCGTGGCGCTCCTTCACATCTACCGATGAAACTTGCTCGCGGAACAACTTTTCACAACCAGCCGTGATCAGCTCGCGCTCCTGAGCTTCAATACCAGCAATCTGGTCAACGGTAGAAGTGCGCATGTATCCGACGATCATTTTCAGCCTCATTGTATAATATGATTCTAAGACATTGATACACAATATGTCCAAAAATATCAACACCATTCTATTTGTACGGAAAAATTGTAGGTCAGCCGTGTCCAGTATGAGCTTGGTCCATCTATACAGTCAGCCAATCTTAAGGCACAAAATCTTGGCCAACTTATTGTAAACAAATACATATCTGCGATATTTTCTTGACTCTCATCTTCAAGTGTGATATGGTTCTGGTGTGCTAATAATGGGCAATTCAGGCCTGCAAGGCATACTCCCAAGCTCAAGCCTAAACCACTGGTTGCGTGTGCGTAGTCTCGCGCGCTGCCGTAAACCTGCATCACGCAAGTGGCTGGAGCTGATTGAGAAATACGTACTTTCGCGAGCGAGGATGCAAAAAAGTTCGAAGAAATCTGCGCGAATGTGATCCTGGGGTGAACACGCGATATAAATAAATGTGTTCTATCAAGGAGGTAATAGCATGGAGCATCTTCACATAAGGTTGCCAGTAGAACTGAAGTCACATTTGAAAAAGCACTGCCGCGACCAAAATATTGCGGTCACAAGTGCCATCATTACTATGATCGTCAGAGAATTGCGGGAGCGATCTATGACACTGAGCGACGGGGTTACTGACGACAGTGACGCCGCTTTTCTCGGCTTCGTCCTGAGGCAGTAAAGGCAAAATGGGTGGCTCCTGCGGGAGCTACCTGAGCCTTGTAACGCCCATTTTCACATCGTCAGAACGCCCATTTTCAGGGTGAAGGTTAACGCTATCTAAAACATAAAAAGGATAACATATTGAATTATATTAATAAAAGTAAGATAAGATCATTTTGGAAGTACGATCTACGAGATGAATCAATAGCCGCTGCCGTTGCGGGAATGTCTGCATACACTGAACTTGATCGGCGCTGCATTGTCTTTACTATTCATCTTCAGGAAAGAAAAAAACACGACCTTTTGTGTCAAATAATCTTCGAAAAAACTGAAGAATTTCTGGTAAAACTGGGCAAAAAGCGTCGGAGTGCGTCACATAGCGGTATCGCATCTTTCGTTGACGTTAACGGAAGCAAATTTAGAGGTGCTGATCGTGATTTGAACAATGTTCACTGTCACGGGTGCATTTTCATACCTCATGGGATCACCGATCAACAAGTAGACGATCTTGTGATAAGTTTGATCCTAACGACCACGCATTCGCTGCGCTGCGTTGGCGTGGTTAAGGCTGCCCCTTATGCGATCCACTTCGCACGGTTCCAGCGGAAGCTCGCAGGCACAAGCCTGAGGGATTGGGTCGGATACTGCCAGAAAGATGCTACGCGGCTCGATGTAGAAGAAAAAATTGGGGTGTTTATACCCTTCGACAGTCGAGAAGCCTACGGCCTTGAGATCACCAAGAAAATGGAGCGTAAGCGTGACAGGGTGCTGGAGGTGCTGCGAAGCTCAAACAGCTTCAAGGTTTTCCGATAGCCGATGGCAATGCACTGATCCGACAAGCCGCAAATGAAACCGCCAGTCTGGGCCAGTGCTGCTTCAACAGCGCCCGACTTTTCGCTGGGGGCCAACAGCAAGCAGATAGAGGTTGTCGATCTGCTTGTTTCCTAAATTCTTTGAAGCAAATCTTGCCGTTTTGAGTTGTATTCGTCACTTGTAATCAAGTCTTGGTCGAGAAGTTCCTTCAGTTCTTTCAACTTGTTAGAAAGAGACTTATCGCCTTCGGGTGGCATGACTTCAACCTTCGGACGGTTTGGGCGACGCTCGTCCAGCGCCGTGGCAGGATTTTGCTTTGACTGGGCGACGGCCCCGGCAACACCTGCATATTCCCTGAAACGAATTACGTTTGCAGCTTCAGTCCCAGACTGAAGCCGATACCCGTCGGCTATGAGGTTGCGTGCGAAAAGCTTGTTCGCCTGCATAGAGAAATAGATGGTGAACGCTGTTATGAAGATGAAGAATGCGACCATGATCGTAAGAAATTGTTCTGCGGGCATCAGAACACCAAACAGGCGCACGATCTCTTGGTCATAGATACTAACATACTGCCCCGTGAATATGATCAAGTAGTAGAAGACCATGATCGCCGTCATGATGGCAGCTTGGGGATATAACTTCCTAAGCCACAGTGGAATGCCGAAGAAAAACGCAAAAAAGAATGTGGTCCAGCTAAACCCCATTTTGACCTCGGCTGTAAGGCCTGTCTTCGGATGCTCCAAAACCACCATCTTGTCATATTGCAGCGGAGAATTTTCCGAAATATGGTTACCGGCCAGCACATTACTGACTATAATTCCACTTTTAGACTTGCCGAAATCAATGTCAGCCTCGACCGTGATCACACAGTTGGGGTAGAAATCTTCCATGGAACCTTGAAGCAGAGCACCTGAAAAATTTGCAAATACCCCCGAGTCAGTTTTCAAAGTGGCAATATTCTTATTTGTGGGACTGGGTAGCGAAGTCAATGTAGCCAAAAACTGCATCTTGTCACCTAAGTTACTGCAATCGTTTAAGTTTATGAGAATTTCTCTGAGATGCAACATCAAAGAGGCAGTCCTCCAGAAATGTTGCGATTTATGTCAGCTTATGTCACGCCATCATGCCGATTTTTGTCAGATAGTCCTCAACCACTGGCACCATGATCTTGCGCAACGCCTCTAACCGCCCTTCTTTTGATCCGTAGTTCCGGTTACTCGTATCCTTCGCAGCATGTCCGAGGTAAAAATCTTCTATGTTTTGAGGCACTTCCGAATATCTGAAATGGTCTGTTATCGAGTGTCGAAGTGAGTGCGCAGTCAGTTTGCGTTTTCCAGCCAGCTCTTTCGGGATGTGCTTGTTAATCTGCCTTTGGAAAGTCTGAGAAACCGCCGAAACTGTTGACATATCGGCCCAGTAATACTCGCCTTTTCTTGCCTCCATCTTGATAGGAACCGGGATTTTCCTCTCAGAAGCCTTGTTTTTCAACCTTCGCCGTTTGTTTTTCTCGATATTGATCGTGCCAGCAACAACATCTGTACTCTTAAGCCCATAAATCTCATTCAACCTCGCCCCAGTAGCTGCAAGCCAAAGCCATAATTTTTTGTGATCGCCATGAAGATTTTCATAAACCTTTCTGATCACATCAAGCGGTAAAGGATCGCGATTGTTTATCGCGTCCTCCTGTTTTTTGAATCTCACCCCCTCAAGCGGGTTCACAATGCTTGTCGCATTGTCGCTTGTGTAGATCGTGAACAACGTTTTCATCTGTCGAAGGTATGTAAGCACGGTGTTGTCGGCGCGCCCCTTCGCCACCAACATATCCCTGTACGCAACGCCCATATCCTTCGAGAATTTCGGCCCAAAATCTTTGTAAACCTTCTCAAAGTGTAGAAGGTAAGAATTTAGGCTTTTCCGTTCTACTCCCTTGGTCTGACAGTAGTAGTCGACAATTTCGTCAAGCGTCGGGTAGTTCCGCCTGCTGACCGCCTGCGCAGGTAAGCCGCTGGCAATGTTACGGCGATACTCTGCCGCCTTCGCCCTTGCCTCGCTTAGTGAGGCCGCAGCACGTTTCGTTGGCAAGTCGGAACCCGCCAGATCACCCAATGCTTTGACAGCCCCTATCGTGTAGTTGATCTTGCGCGTCTGCATTGTCCGGATGAAAATCCAAGACGCCGCGTTGTTGCGAACCTTGCAGTATAAACAGCCCCCATCAGCGTAGAGCGCAGGCAGTTCCTCGCCTCGCATCACCCTTTCCACGAACTTTTGATTGAGACGGTGCAGCTTTCCTTTCACATATTCAGCCATGTCTACCCTTACGTCTACCTTTTGAAATTTGAGACTATTCAGAAAATACATTACTTTACATATGCTTACAGATCATATTATCTCTGCCGTGAACTCAAATTTATTAACAAAATCAGAAGTTTACTTACATTATCACATAGATTCAGATGCTTATAGCAAAATACATGCACTATATCCATCACAATGAAGGGATCAACCTGACCCCGGCTTGATCTATCCATCACCCTGCCCCTATTGTTGTGCCCAATAGTCCCGCCTACAAGGCGTTCGTCAACCCCGGCCGACCCGTCCGGCCCAGCCCGAGGTTCCCTGATGCGCCTGCCCCTGATTGCCGCCCTGCTGACCTATACCCTTGCCGCCCCCAGCCTCGCCGGAGGCATCGAATCGATGACCGAAGCCGAGCGCACCGCGTTCCGCGCCGAAGTGAAAGCCTATCTGATTGAGAACCCCGAAGTGCTGGTCGAGGCGATGAATGTGCTGCAAGACCGCCAAGCGCAGGCCGAACAGGCGACAGATAAGCAGTTGGTGACCGATCACAAAGCCGATCTGTTCGCCGATCAAGCCTCATGGGTTGGCGGCAACCCGGACGGCGATATCACCGTGGTCGAGTTCATGGATTACCGCTGTGGCTACTGCCGCAAGGCCTATCAAGAGGTCGAAGATCTGGTGAAAGCCGACGGCAACATCCGTCTGGTGCTGAAGGAATACCCGATCTTGGGCGACGATTCCGTCACCTCCGCCCGCTTTGCCATCGCTGTGCTGCAACTGCACGGCAACGACGCCTACAAGAAAGCCCATGACGCGCTGATCACCCTGCGCGGTGCCCCCGATGCCGAAACTTTGGGCCGCCTTGCAACAGATCTGGGCTTTGATGCGAAACCCGTGCTCGACAAAATGGCTTCGCCCGAAGTCAGCGCCGTGATCGCGGCCAATCAAGAGCTTGGCAATAAAATGGCGATCAGCGGCACCCCGACCTTCGTGATCGACAGCCAAATGCTGCGCGGCTATGTGCCCTTGGACGGAATGCAGCAGATCGTCGCGTCCGAGCGGAAAAGCTAAGCCTCTAAAACTTATCTAAAATTATCATCCTCTGTGCTCAAATATCCCACGGAGGAAGCTGCATTGCTGTTTCGGCAATGCAGCGCGGGGGTGTGAAACCGCCGTTCGCCAAATGATATATGCGCAGCCCTAGACAGCTTGAGTTGCTTCAACCTCAGCCGCTTCAATCTCCGCCGCCTTCTTCTCAACCAGTTCGACAATGTGATCGACCATGCCTTCATTGCCCAGCTTGTGATGTTGTTTGCCTGCGAGATAGACCATGCCGGACCCCGCCCCGCCGCCGGTGAAGCCAATATCGGTCATCAACGCCTCTCCCGGCCCATTCACCACGCAACCGATGATCGACAGGCTCAAAGACGTGGTGATATGCGCCAAGCGATCCTCCAGCGCCGAAACCGTCTTGATCACATCAAACCCCTGCCGCGCGCAGGAGGGGCAAGAGATGATCGTCACGCCGCGATGGCGCAGGCCAAGCGATTTCAGAATCTCAAAGCCAACCTTGACCTCCTCGACCGGATCGGCCGAGAGGCTGACCCGAATGGTATCGCCAATCCCTGACCAGAGCAGATTACCAAGCCCAATCGCCGATTTCACCGTGCCAGACACAAGCCCCCCGGCCTCAGTAATTCCAAGATGAATCGGTGCATCGGTGGCCATCGCCAGTTGCTGGTAAGCTGCGGCAGCCATGAACACGTCTGACGCCTTCACAGAAATCTTGAACTCGTGGAAATCATTGTCCAGCAGCAGCCGGATATGATCCATGCCGCTTTCCACCATCGCATCCGGGCAGGGTTCGCCATATTTATCCAGCAGATGCTTTTCCAACGACCCGGCGTTGACCCCAATGCGGATCGAGCAACCATGATCCTTCGCCGCCTGCACCACATCGCGCACCCGTTGCGCATTAC
The DNA here is from genome assembly GCF_058135695.1 of Cypionkella sp. PAMC25878. Taxonomy (NCBI): domain Bacteria; kingdom Pseudomonadati; phylum Pseudomonadota; class Alphaproteobacteria; order Rhodobacterales; family Paracoccaceae; genus Cypionkella; species Cypionkella sp. PAMC25878. The sequence continues at coordinate 3,418,624 of NZ_CM176871.1, forward strand.
CGATATTGCCAGGGTTGATGCGCAGACAGGCCGCCCCCGCCTCGGCGGCTTCGATCGCGCGTTTATAGTGGAAATGGATGTCGGCGACGATCGGCACCGGGCTTTCCCGCACGATCTCGCGCAAGGCAAAGGTGGAACCCTCATCGGGCGTCGACACCCGCACAATATCGGCACCCGCCACCGCACAGCGCTGAATTTGCTCAATCGTTGCCGCGACATCTGTGGTCAGAGTGTTGGTCATGGTCTGCACCGAAATCGGCGCATCGCCGCCGACCAAGACCTTGCCAACGCGGATCTGCCGCGACACCCGCCGTTCGATGTTGCGCCAAGGGCGGATCGGATTATGGGTCATGGCGGGCTCCTTTAAGCTGCCCCTTAGATAGACAAGCCAAAGTCCCGGAGCAACCGCCCGGGGCCATAAGCCGCAACAACTTTGGGTATTTGGCTTATTCCGAGGGCGCTACAGGCGCGGCAGGCACGCTTGCATCAGCCACATTCACAAACTGCGCCAGATCAGCATCGCCCGAAATATCAGCCGTTTGATAACCCGTCGTCAAAGCTTCCGCAGACAAAGCCACATTTTTGATCACCTGCGCACCGGGGGCGGCAGGACCGTAAGTCTTGCCATTCACCACGAAATAGATCGAGCCGGAATTGCCCGAGCGCAGCAAAGCCGCCTGCTGCAACGGCGGCACTGCATACCGCTCGCCCGCATCGAGGATTTTCTCAAACAACACCGTGCCATCGGCAGCCGACACCCGCACCCAAGACGGCCGCACCGCCAGCACTTCGACGCCGGGTTTGGCCTCGGCCACAACCTGCACCGTATCGTCAATCGCCGCTTGCAAGCTGTCCTGCGCCGTGGGCGCCACGCCTGCATCCGCCGTCAGCACGCCAGCCGCGCGCGGATTGATCGTGCCAATCGGGCCATCGCGCGCCGTCAGCACTGGAGCCTCCAACGCCTCGGGCTGATACAGCCGATCCAACTGATCGCTGCCTGCCTGCGCATCGGTGCCCGCATCCGCCACTTGTTCGGGTGCCGCTTTGACACCAGCCAGCGGGTCCAACTCAGCCACCACCACCGGAGCCTGCTCAACCGGGGAAAGCTGAACGCGCTGCACTTCTTGCAACACCGACCAGCCGCCATAGCCTAGCGCGCCAATCAACGCGACCAGCACCGCCAGCGAGCCAATCGCCCCCGGCTCGACCCGTGCAAACAGGCCTTCGCTGCGCGGAATGAACGCGGTGTTCAGATCGCCAAAGCCTTCGCGGCCCTCATTCGCCACTTGCCGCGCCCGCAAAGCTGTCATCGACACCGAAGACGCCGCCGCCGACATGCCATGCGCGACTTCGAAATTCGCCTCGCGGCAGAATTTGGCAAATGCCCAATCCGGGTCCATGCCCAGATAACGCGCATAAGATCGCACGTTGCCTGCGATAAAACCCGGAGTTTCAAACGCCGACACATCGGCATTTTCAATCGCGGCAATGTAGGTGGCCTTGATCTTCAACTCGCGCTGAATATCCAGAAGCGATTTGCCCAGCGTGGCGCGCTCGCCCCGCATCAGGTCGCCCAAGCGCAGCTCAAAATCGTCAAAGCCTTTCGGCTTGTCCGCTTCAGCTGCCGGAGTTTTCACTCTCCGCCCGATCATGCGCTGAGCCCCATTTCTGCCCCGATATCCCTGCCACCCTTAAGGGCGACTCATATTTTGTCTATTGGGCAAAACCTAGCACGGGGCAAGCGATTCTGCATGTGCAGAAAGACATTTACGCCACAGCTTCGGCACGATTCAGCGCACACTGCCCCCAAAGCGAGTCCATCGCCATCACAACTGCGTCAATCGCCCGCGAATCATGCACCGGAGACGGCGTAAACCGCAGCCGTTCGGTGCCGCGCGGCACCGTCGGGAAGTTGATCGGCTGCACGTAAATGCAAAACTGCTCCAGCAGCATGTCGGACAGCATCTTGCAATGGATGGGGTTGCCAACATGAACAGGCACAATATGCGTGCCATTGTCGATGATCGGCAGGCCCAGCCCGCGCAACCGCAGCTTGAGAATGCTGGCATTGGTTTGCTGCGCATCGCGCAGGTGTTGCGCCGTTTTGAGATACCGTACCGAGGCCGCAGCCCCCGCCGCCACCGCAGGCGGCAAAGACGTGGTAAAGATGAACCCCGGCGCGTAGCTGCGCACCGCATCAACCATCTTCGCAGTTGCAGCAATATATCCGCCAAACACCCCATAAGCCTTGGCCAACGTGCCGTTGATGATGTCGATCCGACCCATCAAACCGTCGCGCTCCGCCACTCCTGCCCCACGCGGACCGTACATACCAACGGCGTGAACCTCGTCGATATAGGTGAGTGCCCCGAACTCATCCGCCAGATCGCAGATCGCCTTGATCGGGCCAAAATCGCCATCCATCGAATAGATCGATTCAAACGCGATCAGCTTCGGGATGCTGGGATCATCCGCCGCCAAAAGCTCGCGCAAATGTGCCACATCATTATGCCGGAACACCCGTTTCGCGCCGCCATTGCGCCGCACACCTTCGATCATCGAGGCATGGTTCAGCGCATCAGAATAGATGATCAGGCCGGGGAACAGCTTGGGCAAAGTCGAAAGCGTGGCGTCATTGGCAATATAAGCGCTGGTGAACACCAAGGCCGCTTCCTTGCCATGTAGATCAGCCAGCTCCGCCTCTAGCTGGTTGTGATAGACCGTGGTGCCCGAGATGTTCCGTGTGCCACCCGAGCCTGCCCCGGTCGCATCCAAAGCCTCGTGCATCGCGGCCAAAACCACCGGATGCTGCCCCATGCCGAGATAATCATTGCCGCACCACACCGTGATATCGGCCTCGGTCCCGTCCGGCTTGCGCCAGATCGCATGCGGATAAGCGCCCTTGCGGCGCTCGATGTCGATGAACGTGCGATAGCGGCCCTCGTCATGCAAACGGCCAATCGCGGTATCAAGGGCGGCTTCGTAATTCATCATCTTCTCCATCATCTTGCAGCCCTGCTAAAACATATGGCCACAAGATACCTTGATGTGCGTCAAACCAGCCTCGGGCGAAAGACGGCATTTTGCCACGCCATCGGGTCAGCCCTTCGGTGCAATCTCCAGCACCAGCACGCAAGCGGCCTCACCCTTACGCAATTTATCACAGGCCGCCAGCGCATCTTTTGCCGCCGACGCGGCATCCGGCAAACCGCCGATTGCCTGCGCGGAAGCCGCTGGCGCACCCGCAGGCAGGAACCCGTCATCCGGCGAGACGGCCAGCGCGGCAAAACCTTTGCTGCTGTCGGGCACGAAAATCGCCAGCGCATCCGGGTTGGTCATCACCACCCGCAACGTGCTCACCTCTGCCTCGGTCAGAAACGGTTGCAGATGCAGGGTGATGCTGGAACTGCCCAAAACGCCCGTTTCTGTCTTGACCGCTTCCGCGGCACCCGCTGTCGCCAACCCGAGCGCCAATGCTACGCCAACCCCTAAATATTTCATCATGCCACGTCTCCGGCTGCCTGAATTTCAGGCTTTCTAGCGCAGCCCGCCGCCACTGGACAGTCCCCCCCGTCCTGTTAGGCTCCGCCTCGCCAATAATCGCCGATATATCAAGGAGAGCCCGATGAGCTTGGATGCCGTCCTGTCCCGCATCGACACCGATCTGCCAGAGGCGCTGGACCGCCTGCTAGAGCTTTTGCGCATCCCGTCGATTTCGACCGACCCTGCCTACAAGGCCGAATGCGCCAAAGCCGCCGACTGGCTGGTCGAATATCTGAAATCTTTGGGCTTTGAAGCAGCCTCCCGCCCCACCCCCGGCCATCCGATGGTGGTGGCACACGGCGGCAAAGGCGACAAACACCTGCTGTTTTACGGCCATTACGACGTGCAGCCCGTCGATCCGCTGAACCTATGGGACCGTAACCCGTTCGATCCTGAAATCCAGGACACTGCTGCCGGAAAAGTGATCCGCGCTCGCGGCGCGTCCGACGACAAAGGCCAGTTGATGACCTTTCTGGAAGCCTGCCGCGCCTGGAAAGCCATCCACGGCACCCTGCCCGGCAAGCTGACGATCTTTCTTGAGGGCGAGGAAGAATCGGGCTCGCCTAGCCTGATCCCGTTCATGCAGGAAAACGCCGCCGAGCTGAAAGCCGACATCGCGCTGATCTGCGACACCGGGTTGTTTGACGACAACACCCCCGCCATCACCACCATGCTGCGCGGGTTGTTGGGCGAAGAACTCACCATCCACGCCGCCAACAAAGACCTCCATTCCGGCTCTTACGGTGGGGCTGCGGCAAACCCGATCAAAATTCTGTCGAAAATCCTTGGCAATATGACCGACGCCACCGGGCGCATTGTCATCCCGAACTTCTACGATGGCGTCACCGAACTGCCCGACAACATCCGCGCGCAATGGCAATCCCTCGCCTTCGATCACGCGAAATTCCTCGGCGACGTTGGCCTGTCGATTCCCATCGGCGAACAAGACCGCACGCCGCTGGAAATGCTGTGGTCGCGCCCCACAGCGGAAATCAACGGCATGTGGGGCGGCTATACCGGTGACGGCTTCAAAACCGTGCTGCCCGCGCAGGCCCATGCGAAAGTCTCGTTCCGTCTAGTGGGCGATCAAGATGCCGATGCGATCCGCAAGAGTTTCCGCACTTGGGTCGAGGCGCAACTGCCCGCGGATTGCCGTGTTGAATGGAAAGGCCACGGTGCGGGCGGGGCCAGTGTGATGTCGATTGAGGATCCGGCTTTCGAAGCTGCACGGTTGGCTTTGGGCCAAGAATGGGGCAAGCCCGCGGCCTATATCGGCTGCGGCGGCTCGATCCCCATCGCGGGCTATTTCAAAACCTATCTGGGTATGGACGCGATGCTGATCGGCTTTGGCCGTGACAACGACCAGATCCACTCCCCGAACGAGAAATACGATCTCGAATGTTTCCACAAAGGCATCCGCTCTTGGGCGCGCATCCTCGCGAAACTCACATAAAAAAACGGGGGCCAGCTGGCCCCCGTTCCCCCAGCCCTGCGGCCAGTCTCAGCTTTTAACGATACTCACCGCCGATGCCTCGTGGATCTTGCCCTTCAGATCCCAGACCACCGCGACCTTTTCGCCCACCTTCAGCCCCGGATCCTTGAAGCCTTTCGGCAGCATATAGGCCGTGCCATCCGCCAGCGTGATGGTGTTGGTTTTCATATCCAGCGATTTGATCACCCCATCCGTGGTGGTGCCAGCGGCCATCGCCAATGAGGCCGAACCAATGGACAAAATGATCGCTGCGGGAAGCATGTAAGCACGCATCTGCGTAACTCCGAATTTTGGACCGGGGGCGCACCCCTTCGGCCTTGTGTCGAAACCGTCTCGGTCTGTCGCGTCGGCGGAAGCTATTCCGTCCGGCAGATCCCGGCTTCAACGAGGGTTATACACCCGCAAAATCAAAAGGAAATCCGGGGGCACCGCCTTGTGAAACCCTGTGAAAACTGCGAGATTCCCCCGTGATCGCCCAACCGGAAGGCCCTGAAATGACTGTTCAAATCCGCAATACCACCCCGGAGGACGAGACCGCATGGCGCGGGCTTTGGGCGCAGTATCTGGCCTATTACAAGGTCGATCTCGCCCCCGAAGTCACCGCCAACACTTGGGCCCGCGCGCATGACCCGGCCAGCCCGATGCGAATCCGTTTGGCCGTGGAAGACGACACGGTTTTGGGCTTTGCCGTCCACCTCCACCACCCCTCGACTTGGGTGATCGGCGAAGATTGCTATCTGGAAGATCTGTTCGTCAGCCCAGATGCGCGCGGCAAAGGCGTCGGCCGCGCGCTGATCAAAGACCTCGCAGCCCTCGCCAAAGCCAACGGCTGGCAGCGCCTCTACTGGCACACCGATGAGGGCAACGCGACCGCCCGCCGCCTCTATGACAGCATCACCCCCAGCGACGGCCATGTGCGCTATCGCCTGAAACTGTAGATCACTTGGCTCAAACTTAGCTAAAATTTGCTTTCATACTGGCTTAAATATTCTGCGGGGTGCGGGGGTGCAACCCCCCCGCTCAAACCAATGCAGCAGGTAAACGCTGCAAGCACATATACAGGCTGAAATTTCTGTGGAAATTTTTGAAATGGCGCGGTGGACGGGGCTCGAACCCGCGACCCCCGGCGTGACAGGCCGGTACTCTAACCAACTGAGCTACCACCGCGCGATTGCCCGCTTGCTAAGGGATGCGCCGGGGGGCGTCAAGGAGGAAAATGCCCGAATGTTGGCTTGACCCACCCGCCGCCGCCCCACATGTTGAACCCGAGCAAGCAGGGGCATCAAGGTGGCAGAAACGGCAGCGGACAAAGCCTATGCAGCAGCACTGTCAGAGATCGAGCGGGTAAGATTGGCGGGCGAGACAGAACTACCCTGACCGGAGTGCTTCACTGCAATTCAAGCAGTCCATGGGGCAGTTGTTGGCGGAACTGCCCCAAGCGATGCCCCAGTGCGGGTGGAATGGGTGACGGGGTTTGGCGTCGGCGGGGCCAGTGGAACGGTAATCAGAGCAGACCGAAATCCACCCAGTTTGCCGCAAAGTCCCGTTCATCCTGAAGGTTCTCCCCCCTAGAGCCAATCTCAAGATGGTCTGGATTGATGCAACGGCGATTATTGCAGCGATGGCGAACCACATCGTCATAACCCGCCAACCCCCCATTCAGGATGCAGAAGACGAAGCGATAGGCTGTTAGGTGTGCAGGGGTTCTGTGCTGATCGAGGCGAGAAAGCGCTCTGCGGCGCTGTGATCGGTTGTGGCGATGATGATCATGGCGCGGATGGTGGCGGTGCCGAATTGATCGAGTTTGGTGATCAGCGGGCCGAAGCCATCATGTAGGCGCTCAAGGCGAAGTGCTGACCGCAAAGACGCACGCATCCGCATGATCAGGCGGACGGGCGCACCGCACGGTCTTGGGATCGACACCAACCAGGTCGCAGACCCGACGCTGCGAGATTTTGTGGTCCCGCAGCGCCTTGATCGCCGCTTCGCGCCGCTGGGCAGGTGTCGTCAGCGCTTTCCCAGCAGGTCTTGCAGCACGACAACGTCCAGCATCGTGTCCGCCACAAGCCGCTTGAGCTTTGCGTTCTCGTCCTCAAGCTGCTTAAGGCGTCGGCCATCAGACACGTCCGTCCCGCCATATTTGGCCTTCAGCTTGTAAAAACTCGCGGGGCTGATGCCGCGCTTGCGGCAGACCTCTGCCACAGTCAGCCCGGCTTCCTGCTCTTTGATCATCCCAATAATCTGGTCTCGGTGAAACGGCTCTTTCGCATTCGTCTGCTCCTTCAGGGTTGGCCAGACTCTACATTAAAATGAGGGCGTTTCCGGGGAGCAGGTCACGTCGTTTGTAGCGGCGGCGGTCGAAGCGGACTTTCTTCCTGCGGCTCTTCCTGCCTGAGATGCAAACCCGTATCCCCTTGTCTTTCAATGCTTCTCGATACCAATCGGCGTCATACCCCCGGTCGGCCAGAAGCCACTCCGCCTTTGGCAAACCGCCCAGAAGGGCCGCAGCACCTGTGTAATAGCTGACCCGCTGCCCGGCAGGCGATGCATGCATCGCCGAGAGGGGGCCTGCCGTCATGAAGAACTTCAGCGGCCGTCCCTTGGCGTCGGCGATGGCATGGAGCTTGGTGTTCAGGCCGCCTTTCGTGCGCCCGATGGCCCGTCCGCGCCCCCATTTTTCACGCGCAGGCTGGAGGCCGTGCGGTGCGCTTTCAGATAGGTCGCATCGATCATGATGGTCTTGCGTTCTGCCGCATCGGACGCGAGGCCCTCCATGATCCGGGCGAAGACCCCCATCCCGCTCCACCGCTTCCAGCGGTTGTAGAGCGTCTTCGCAGGCCCATATGCGCGAGGCGCATCGCACCAGCGTAACCCATTGCGGTTGATGAAGATTATGCCACTCAGAAGCCGCCCCCTCTCACGGTTTGCAGGCAAACCGTTGCCGGGCAACGGGATCATCCACCCCTTGGACGCCCGTGGCTCTTGGGGGAGAAGGGCCGAAGACGGTCCATCTGCGCTTCAGTCAGCCAGAACAAGTTGCTCATCGATCAGGTCCCCTTGCGGAGGCTGAATCATGAAACCAAAGTCAAATCCATGAGATGCCGTAACGGGGCCTGCGTCGCGACCCGCCCGTTACCGTTGCAGAATCGCGGGCAAGCTGGCGCCATTCCCGTATCGGATCCACAGGGAGGAGTGCGGGATGAAGCTGTTTGTCGGACTGGATGTGTCGCTGGAGAAGACCGCGATCTGCGTGATCAGCGAGCATGGGAAGATCGTGAAGGAGGCGCAGGTGGCGAGCGAACCCGAGGCGCTGTTGCGTTGGATCAACGATCAGGACGGCGCAATCGCTGCCGTCGGGCTCGAGGCTGGCCCCTTGTCGCAGTGGTTGCATCGCGGGTTGTCCGAGGCTGGGCAGCCTGTCGTGCTCATGGAAGCCCGGCAAGTGAAGGGCGCCCTTAAGGCTATGCCGATCAAGACGGACCGCCGTGATGCCGAAGGTATCGCGCGTCTTCTGCACCTCGGCTGGTTCCGGCCTGTTCACTGCAAATCGGTGTCCGCACAAGAGGTTCGGGCGGTGCTCACTGCTCGAAAGGCCGTGCAACAGGGGTTCATCACGCTGGAAATGTCTTTGCGCGGGCTGCTTCGGAACTTCGGACTTAAGGTCGGCACCATATCGCAAGGCCGGTTCGAACAGCGTATCCGCGAGCTGGCGGCCGGTAATCCGATGCTGGAAGCAGCAACCGAACCCATGCTCAGCGCGCGGTTGCCGCTGCGGCGAGAGTTGGCGGGCCTTGAACGCCATGTCCGGCAACTCGCGCAGGAAGATCCGGTCTGCCGCCGGTTGATGTCGATGCCCCCTCTCGGCAGATTTTCTTCGCAAATCGCCTGCCGGGCAATGGGGATCGGCGCTGTTGTGGCACTGACCTATCGATCTGCGGTCGATGATCCAGACCGGTTCACTTCCTCGAAGAGGGTCGGGCCGTGGGTCGGCCTGACTCCCTCGCGAAACCAGTCGGGCGAGCGAGACATCTCGGGTGGGATCACCAAGGCGGGCGACGTCAACCTTCGACGCGCGCTGTGTCAGGCTGCCACGGTCATGATGTATGAGGAGGGTCAGAAAACGGTCCGGTGGACTGTTTTCCCGACGATTGGTGGGCGGGCGAGCTGGCTGCGAACCTGGGCCGCAAAACTTGCGCGCCGTCGTGGTGCCAAGCGCGCGATGGTTGCGCTGGCGCGGCGTATCGCCGTGATCCTGCACCGCATGTGGAAGGATGACATCGACTTCCGCTTCGATACTCCGGTGATCCATGCCGGCTGAAGACACAAGCTCCAGACTGCTGCCCGCCTGATCGCGGGCCTTCGAGGTCCCGACGGGACACGGTTGCGATGATGCCGTGCTCAGGACTGACGCCGATCACATAGAGCACGCCAATGAGATGGGCACATCGGAATTGCATTGAACCAGCATCATGTTGGCGGCCATCGCGCTGACCCGGACCGAAGCATGCCCCCGGGTCGACCTCAGGCGAAGGCTGCCGAGAAGGGAAGCAGACTAAGCTCTCAAAGCACAAAACCGCAGTCCAGCGGAGTATGCCGCATGCGCAAAACCGCTTGACTGGGACGACCCCGTTACTGAAGTCCCGAACCTAGATCTAATAGAGGTTATCCAATGCCGCCCCGGCGTCGTTGCGCTTAGCCTGCACCGCCGGTTCCGCCTGCGCTGGCGGCGCTGAGCGAGACGAAGTTTGCCGCCTGTTGCCGCAGGGCTGCGGCCAGCGCTTGCTGTGCCGTAAGATAACTGCGCTCTGCGGTCAGGACGTTGGAAAACTCGGTGCCGCCGGCGCTGAAGTTGGTGCGGGTCAACTCGACCGCCTCGGCTGAGGTATCGACCAGACGTTGCTGGGCGGCAACGTTGCGGTTGTCGCGGCGATAGGCGGCGAGGCTGCTTTCTACCTCCTCGATGGCGTTCAGCACGGCGCTTTCCCAGCCCAGCCGCGCCTGCACGGCCCGGCTTTCGGCTTTGTTGAGATTGGCAGTGTTTGCGCCTGCGGTGAAGATCGGCAGGTTGATTGCGGGGCCAACGGCCCAAGTGGTGATACTGCTGCCGTGAGATCCATTGGTTGGGGTGATATTGCCGGACAGAGAGATTGACGGGTAGAACGCGGCTTTTGCCACGCCGATCGCGAACACGGTGGAGGCATAGTTGCGCTCGGCCACGCGCAGATCGGGGCGCGCACGGATCACATCGGCGGGGATGCCAACACTGGCGGAAAACCGCGGACGGGGCTGGGCGGCCCCGCGTTGCAGGATCGGGCGCAGATCGGCAATTTTGCGGGCGGTCAGCGTGGCCAGCCGCGCCAGCGCCTGATCAAAGCCGGTCTCATAGCCCGGCAGTTGCGCTTCACCTTCGGCGACCAGTTGCTCGGCTTGCAGCACAGCCAGACGGTCTGTCGCCCCGGCGTCGAACTGGCTTTTCGTCAGCTTCAGACTGCTGCGACGGCTTTCCAGCGATTTGTGGGTCAGCGCGATGCTGGCCTGCTGAAAACGCAGATCGACATAGGCATTGGCAATGCCGCTTTGCATCACTAACCGCGCCACATCCGCCGTGGCATAGGCCGCGTCGAGCTGTGCGGCTGCCGAGCGGCGGGCATTGCTGTTGGCCCCGAAAACATCCGCCACCCAAGAGACGTTGCCCGCCACCGACGAGGTTTCGTTGACGCCCGCGCCCTGAAGATCGCCGCGTTGCGCTGTGCCTTGGGCGGAAATCTGCGGAAAGTCGTTGGCGATCACCCCTGCCGAGGTGGCGCGGGCTTCGTTGATGGCCTCAACCGCCTGGCGCACATCCAGGTTGCGGGTCATGCCCGCGTCGATCAGTTGATTGAGGGTGGTGTCGCGGAAAGACAGCCACCAGTTGCGCGTGGCGACCGCGTCTTTGCGGAAGGGCGCACCCTTTTCAAAATCGGCGGCGACACTGGCTTTGGGCGATTCGTAGGCGATCTGCGTGCAGCTTGCCAATGTCAGGGCAGCGCCAGACCACAGCAGAAGCGCGCGGCGCGATGGATGCGCCGGGTATGCGGAAAGACCTTGCGTGCTTGGGATTGCAGCCGGATGCTGGGGCATGGGGGAAACTCCTTGATGTGGTATCGCGATGTCTGGCTGGTGCATCGGGAACGGTCCCCCTGTATCGGTCATGGATTTTTCAGCGTCTCTTTACATACATCCCTGAATGTTTGTAAAGAGACGCAAAGCCGCCGGAGATTCGTATGCGCAGAAGCAAGGAAGACGCCGAACAGACTCGCAGCGCGATTCTGGATGCGGCAGAGCAGATGTTCTGCGAACAGGGGGTTTCGGCCTCGACGCTGGAGAAAATATCGCGCAGGGCCGGGGTCACCCGTGGCGCGCTTTATTGGCACTTCAAAGACAAGATCGACTTGCTGCGCGCCCTGCACAAACGTAACGAGTCACCGCAAAAGATGCTGATCCGCAAAGCGGCACAAGAGGGCCACAGCGATCCGCTGGGTCTGCTTGAGCAAGTTGCTGAAGAAGTGCTGATCAGTTTTGAACAAGACGAGCGTCAGCAGCGGCTCTTTATCATCTTGAACACGCATTCTGCCGATGCTGAAGGCATGGCCTGGATGCAGGAAATGAACGCCGATATGTTTCTGACGCTTTCGGCTTTGATCGGACTCGCCCACGACCAAGGCAATCTCTCGGCCGATTTCACGCCGAAAGAAACGGCGGGAATTTTGATGGCGACGATGAATGGTTTGCTGAGTGAGTGGTTACGCTCGGGCAAATGTTTCTCGCTGTCTGACCTTGGCAACAGATTTCTACGCAAGCAAATGGCGATCTTCCGCAAACCCGCCGCCTGACTTTCGCTTTACCGACCTATTCCTGACACCTCCTCAACTGAGAACAGGCCAATCCATGCAAAACTTCATCCGACATGCACCTCTGCGTGCATCCTTCCTCGTGCTGGCGCTTTGCGTGGCGCCTGTTGCAGCCCTTGCCCAGCAAGCCCCGCCGCCGCCCACCGTGGGTGTCTTGGCCGCGAAAGTCGGCGAATATACCTTGACCACCCGCCTGCCGGGCCGGATCAAAGCCTCAACCGTCGCAGAGGTCAGGCCGCAGGTGTCCGGCCTCATCCGCGAGCGTCTGTTCGAGGAAGGCACTTGGGTCGAAGCGGGCCAGCCTTTGTATAAGATCGAAGACGAGCTTTATGCCGCCACCGTCGCTGCGGCCAAAGCCGCTGTGGCGCAAGCGCAGGCGAATTATAATCTTGCGCTGTCGGACGGAAACCGCGCCGAAGAATTGCTTTCGAGCAATGCAGGCTCTGCCGCCAACCGTGACAAAGCCATTGCTGCGCGCGATGCGGCGGCGGCGGCGCTGCAATCGGCCAAGGCGCAGCAAGTCAGTGCCGAGATTGACCTGGACCACACCACGATCCGCGCCCCCATCACCGGGGTGATCGGGTTGTCGCAAGCCAATACCGGATCACTGGTGGGTGCGCAGCAAGCGGCCACTTTGGCGACGATCCGCACGCTGGACCCGATTTTTGTCGATGTCACCCAATCCGCAAGCGACCTACTGCGCTGGAACAGTCCCGGTGCGGCGCGCGACTTTTTGAAAAGCGCCGAAGCCACGATGATCCTGCCAAATGGCGCGACCTATGGTCAGAAGGGTCAGCTGAAGGCGGCCGAGCCGCAGGTGGAGCCGACCACTGGCATGGTGACGCTGCGGATCAGCTTCGCGAACCCGGATTTCTACTTGTTGCCCGGACTTTATGTTGAGGTCGAGCTGCCGCAAGCCGTCGAAAAGAATGCGATCCTTGTGCCGCAGAGCGCTGTGATGCGGGATATCAGTGGTGGTGCCAATGTCTGGATCGTCGATGGTGGCGCAGAGGGTGGCAAAGTGGCCGTGCGGCCTGTCACCATTCTGGGGGCCTCGGGCAGCAACTGGGTGGTGACCTCGGGGCTGAATGCGGGGGATCAGATTGTGACCTCGGGCTTTCAGAAGGCCGGGCCGGGCGCTGATGTTGTGATCTTGCCGCCAGAGGGTGCTGCTGTGGCGGCTCCGGCGGCTGCCCCCGCTGAAGGGAACTGATCGATGTCGCGTTTCTTTATCAATCGCCCGATCTTTGCATGGGTGTTGGCGATCATCGTGATGGCGGTGGGCGTGTTGTCGGTGATGCGTTTGCCGATCTCGCAATATCCGGCGATTGCGGGGCCTTCGATCGTGATCAGTGCCAGTTACCCCGGTGCATCTGCGGAAACCGCTGCCGATACCGTAGTGCAGATCATCGAGAAAGAGATGACCGGGCTGGATGGGCTGCGTTATATCAACTCGTCCACCACCTCGACCGGGCAAATCTCGATCACGCTGACCTTCCGCATCGGCACCGATCCCGACATTGCGCAGGTGCAGGTACAAAACAAGCTGGCGCAGGCACAGGCCGGTCTGCCCGAAACTGTCACCCGTCAGGGCGTTGTTGTTGAGAAATCGGCAACCGGGTTTCTGATGATTGTCGGTCTTGTCTCAGAGGGCGGCGCACAAAACGCCATCGACCTTGCCGACTATCTTGCGTCAAACTTGGTCGAGCCGGTGTCGCGACTGGACGGCGTCGGCAAAGTGCAGGTGTTTGGTTCGGAATATGCCATGCGGATCTGGCTCGATCCGCTGAAGCTGAAGTATTACGATCTGTCGCCTGCGACGGTGATTGCTGCAATCCGGGCGCAGAACGCGCAGATTTCTGCTGGCAGCTTTGGGGCGATGCCCGCGCCCGAGGGGCAGGAACTGAATGCCACCATCACCGCGCAATCCTTGCTGAAAACACCCGCGGATTTTGAACGCATCGTGCTGCGCGCCGATACGGACGGCGGCCTTGTGCTGCTGCGCGATGTGGCGCGGGCCGAGTTGGGCGCCGAAACCTACGAAATCTCGGGCTTTTACAACGGCAAACCAGCGGCGGCGATGGCGGTGCAGCTCGCGTCTGGCGCGAATGCGATTGAGACTGCGGATTTGGTCAAAGCGAAGGTCGAGGAACTGTCGCACAGCTTTCCTGCGGGCACGACCTATGTGGTTCCCTATGAGACCACACCGTTCGTGCTGCTGTCTATCGAGGCGGTGATCGAAACACTGATCGAAGCCATGGTGCTGGTGGTTTTGGTGATTTTGATTTTCTTGCACAACTTCCGCGCCACGCTGATCCCGACGCTAGCGGTGCCAGTGGTTCTGCTCGGCACCTTCGGCATCATGGCCAGTTTGGGTTTTACCATCAATACCCTGACCATGTTGGCTATGGTTTTGGCCATCGGTCTGCTGGTGGATGACGCCATCGTGGTGGTCGAAAACGTCGAACGCGTCATGCAAGAAGAAGGGTTGGGCCCAAAAGAGGCCACTGAGAAGTCGATGGACGAAATCTCGGGCGCGCTGGTTGGCATTGCGATGGTGGTCTCGGCAGTGTTTGTGCCGATGGCGTTCTTTGGCGGTGCTACGGGTGAGATGTATAAGCAGTTCGCCGTCACAATCGTCTCGGCGATGGGGCTTTCGGTGCTGGTGGCGTTGATCTTTACCCCTGCACTTTGCGCCACGATGCTGAAACCGCACGCGCATGGGGCAAAGCGGCAAGGGATGCTGGCGAAACTGGGCAGCGGCTTTTCAAACTGGTTCGAGCGTAATTTTGGCCGATTGACCAGCGTCTATACCAGCCTTGTCCGAGGGGCGACAGCTCGACCGCTCAGCATGATGGTGTTCTATGCTCTGATTGTTGTGGCTATGGCGGCGTTGTATTTGCGCACGCCAACCTCGTTTCTGCCCGATGAAGACCAAGGCGCGCTGATCACTATTGTGCAGCTTCCATCGGGGGCGACCGCCGGGGCGACCGAAAAGGTTCTGCGCAAAGTTGAAGATTACTACATGAAAGGCGAGGCCGCGAACACCGACGCCGTGTTCTCTGTGCGCGGATTTTCGTTTGGTGGGCAGGGGCAGAATATGGGGCTTTTGTTCACCAAGTTGAAGGATTGGGGTGAACGCACAAGTGCCGAGTCCTCAATCTCGGCCATTGCAGGGCGCGCGTTTGGGCCGCTGTTCTTCGGGATCAATGAGGCGATGGTGATCCCCTTCGCCCCACCCGCGGTGCCAGAGCTTGGCACATCGAACGGCTTCAGTGCCTATCTGCAAGCCACCAGCGGCAAGACCCATGAAGAACTGCTCGAAGCCCGCAACATGCTGCTGGGGATGGCCGCACAAAGCCCGGTTCTGACGGGTGTGCGGCCCAGTGGCGTGGAAGATGCACCGCAGTTCCGCCTGAACATCGACTGGGCCAAAGCGGGTGCCGTCGGCGTGACGGCAGCAGATGTCGGCACCTTCCTGAACACCATCTGGTCCAGCGCCTATGTCAACGATTTCCTGTATCAAGGCCGCGTCAAGCGGGTCTTCGTGCAGGGCGAACCTGCGGCACGCTCGACCCCGGAAGATCTGGCGCTGTGGCGGGTGCAGAACGTGAATGGCGATTTCGTCGATTTCTCGACCTTCGCGACGCAAGAATGGGTGTACGGGCCGCAGCAGGTGACCCGTTATAACGCCATGCCCTCGATGGGCATTGATGGCACCGCAGCGCCCGGCTTTACCTCGGGTGACGCGATTACGGCGATGGAGGCGCTTGCCACCAAACTGCCGCCGGGGTTCAGCTTGCAGTGGACAGGCATGTCGCTGGAGGAAAAAGAAGCCGGAGCCGGGGCGATGGCGCTCTATGGCCTCGCACTTGCGGCGGTGTTCCTGTGCTTGGCCGCCCTCTATGAAAGCTGGACAATTCCGATCGTGGTGCTGTTGGCGATGCCTGTCGGCGTGCTGGGCGCGCTGATTGGCGCGTGGATTGGCGGGCAGTCGAATGGGGTTTACTTCCAAATAGGTCTTTTGACCGTGGTGGGTCTGACTGGCAAGAACGGCATCATGATCGTGGAATTTGCCCGCGAACGGATGGCCAGCCTTGGCGAGACGGCGGTGGAAGCGGTGACGCAGGCGGCCAGACTGCGCTTCCGTCCGATCCTGATGACCTCGCTGGCCTTCGGTCTGGGGGTGGTGCCCTTGGTGCTGTCTTCGGGCGCGGGTGCCGGGGCGCGCGAGGCTATCGGCTATGCCACGCTGTTTGGCACCATCACTGGCACGGCATTGGCGATCATCTTCGTGCCGGTGTTCTTCGTGCTGATCAACCGCCTGTTCTCACGCGGCCAGACCAAGGCACCGATCGCAGCTACACCTGCGTGAAGCGAACTCAAACGCTGGCGGCGATGCCCCGACTGGAAACGGTCGGGGCGTTTTTATGCGAAACTGACGATGCAATTCTGTTCAGCGCGGGTCCGCTGGGCGGAATTTTAGATCTTCATACTACCAAACAGTCCTTTCAAACACATCGCGGCGAACATGTTAAAGTCGACATAAAATCTGCCAATGTTGCCGCCTGCTACGATGCTGGAAACGGTGGCGGTGCTGAAGGGGCTCAACCACGCCTCCCGCGCACTGGCAGCCCTGAAGGGTCACGCCAAGACGATCCCGAACCAAGGCAGCCTTATCGACACGTTGGCACTCCAGGAGGCGACGGCGTCGTCGGAGGTTGAAGGCATCGTCACCACCCAGGATGAGCGGTTTTAGGCTGATGTGTTTGCCGAGAGCCCCCGGTTCCCGGCTGCTAAAGAAGCGGCGCGCTGAGCTGTCGGCCTTGCCGCTGTGCCGCTTTCACTACTCCGGCCCCTGCCCGGCTCCACGGCGTTCTGCAAGGGCGATCTGGTGCTGTAGCGCAGTAACGGCATCGGGCAGCAGTTTGAGCGCTTAGCGGTAGTCTGCGGCTAGGGCACGGTACGCAACGCGCTCTTGCCATCCATGTACGGGCGCAAGTCCTTCGGAATCACAAGGCGCGCAAAGTAGCAGCCGTCGCGATTCAACATGTGTCTGACCTTGCCCGCCACTGTGTCGCCCGGTCGTTTTGCGACGTGATTTATAACACCAAAACGTAAAAAACCCCTTGTTTTGCAAGGGGTTTCTTTAAGATCAATAAATTATGATGGTGGGAGATAAGGGATTTGAACCCCTGACATCGTCGATGTGAACGACGCGCTCTACCACTGAGCTAATCTCCCGTTGGCGCGGTGTTTAGCTGGCTTCGCTGGCCTCTGCAAGTGCCTCTCCGGCATTTTTACCGGGCTTCTTTTCGCCACCACGGCGCAGTTTCAGCGTCATGATCTGCCCAGAGGCGTCCGACTTCTGGTTGGCAATCCGCACCCGACCCAGCGGCGGCAGGATCAGGGTTTCGCCCGCTTCCAAAGCCTTGCCAAGTTCGGCCAATGTCGCCTCAACAATGGCGCGCACGTCTTTCTTGTTCTGATCCGAAGCCGTAGCGACCCGGTCGATCAGGTCTTTTACTTTCATCATCGCCACAACTTTTGCGCCAGCCTCATTGATTTCGGTAACCTCGTTCATGCTTTGCTCTTTAATTTGGGGCTTGGCCGCTGCTGCGGCGATCTTAGGTTTTGCGGGGGTCTTTCTGGCGGTCGCAGGCTTAGCGACTGCCGCTTTGGCCGTGGCTTTTGGCGCAGCTTTGCTGGGTTTTGCAGCTGCGGGTTTCGTCGGCATCTATGCTCTCCCATTGGTTCTTATTTTGAAACGACCATAGAAGATAATTTCTTAACGGGAAACCAATACCTGCCAAATCTTCGCAAAACCAAGACCTGCGGGGCATAAATGCACAAAAGCGCAGGGTTGCCCCCGCGCCTTTGCTTAACTTTTGAACCGCTTAGTGAGCCAGTGATGCCGGAGTATTGCCCGCCGACAAAGCCCGCGCAGCGGCTGCGGCTTCCTCAGCGGCTTCGTCCCATTCCACCGGCTCTGGCTGGCGCACCAAGGCCTGTTTCAGCACTTCGCGCACATTGCTGACCGGGATGATCTGCAAGCCTTGCTTCACATTGTCCGGTATCTCGATCAGGTCTTTTTCATTCTCAGCCGGAATGAACACCGTCTTGATCCCGCCGCGCAACGCCGCCAGCAGTTTTTCTTTCAAGCCGCCAATCGGCAGAGCATTGCCACGCAGGGTCACCTCCCCGGTCATCGCGATATCCTTGCGCACCGGGATGCCGGTGATCACCGACACGATTGAGGTCACCATCGCCAGACCAGCCGAGGGCCCGTCTTTCGGCGTCGCCCCTTCCGGGACGTGGACGTGAATGTCCATCGTCTCAAACTTCGGCGGCTTCACCCCTAACTCGGGGCTGATCGAGCGCACGAAGCTTGCCGCTGCTTCGATGGATTCCTTCATCACATCGCCCAGCTTGCCGGTGGTCTTCATCCGGCCCTTGCCCGGCAGCCGCAACGCTTCGATCTGCAACAGATCGCCGCCCACCGATGTCCAGGCCAGACCCGTCACCACGCCAACCTGATCGGTTTGTTCCGCCAGACCATAGTGATAGCGCTTCACGCCAAGGTAGCCTTCCAGCTTATCCTCCGTCACCTCGACCGTTTTCGCGGTTTTCTTGACAATCTCGGTCACGGCTTTCCGCGCCAGTTTGGCGATTTCTCGCTCCAGATTCCGCACCCCGGCTTCCCGGGTGTAAGTGCGGATGATCTCGGTCAAAGCGCCATCGGTGATGCTGAACTCGCCCTTCTTCAAAGCGTGCCCAGCGATCTGCTTCGCCACCAAATGGCCCTTGGCGATCTCGCGCTTTTCATCTTCGGTGTAGCCCGACAGCGGAATGATCTCCATCCGGTCCAACAACGGCCCCGGCATGTTGTACGAGTTCGCCGTGGTGATGAACATCACGTTCGACAGGTCGTATTCAACCTCCATATAGTGGTCCACAAACGTCGAGTTTTGTTCCGGGTCCAGAACCTCCAACATCGCCGACGCCGGATCCCCGCGGAAATCCTGCCCCATCTTGTCGATCTCATCCAACAGAATCAATGGGTTGGTGGTTTTCGCCTTCTTCAGCGCCTGAATGATCTTACCGGGCATAGAGCCGATATAGGTCCGCCGATGGCCACGAATTTCCGACTCGTCACGCACGCCACCCAAAGAAATCCGGATGAACTCACGCCCCGTCGCCTTCGCCACCGACCGCCCCAGCGAGGTCTTACCCACACCCGGAGGGCCAACAAGGCACAGGATCGGCCCTTTCAGCTTGGTCGAGCGCGCCTGCACCGCCAGATATTCAACGATGCGTTCCTTGACCTTTTCCAAGCCATAGTGATCAGCATCCAGCACCTTTTGTGCAGCAGCCAAGTCTTTCTTAACGCGGGAAGACACCCCCCACGGCACAGCCAAAAGCCAATCGAGATAGTTGCGCACAACGGTCGCTTCTGCAGACATCGGCGACATATTCTTCAGCTTTTTCAGCTCGGCCTCGGCCTTGTCACGGGCTTCTTTTGAGAATTTGGTGGCCTTGATCCGCGCCTCAAGTTCGGCCATTTCATTCTGGCCATCCTCGCCATCGCCGAGTTCCTTCTGAATGGCCTTCATCTGCTCATTCAGATAATACTCGCGCTGGGTGCGCTCCATCTGGCTTTTCACCCGGGTTTTGATCTTCTTCTCAACCTGCAAGACCGACATTTCGCCCTGCATCTGGCCGTAGACCTTCTCCAGCCGCTCGGCCACATCCAAGGTCTCCAGCAGATCCTGCTTCAGACCAACATCAACGCCCAAATGCCCGGCAACCAAATCCGCCAACCGCGCAGGCTCGCGGGTTTCCGAGACAGCAGACAAAGCCTCCTCAGGAATATTCTTCTTGATCTTGGCGTAGCGCTCAAATTCCTCGGCAACCATCCGCACCATCGCTTCGGCGGCTTGCTTATCGCCAGGCAGTTCAACCAAACGCGTCGCCCGCGCTTCAAAGAAGCTAGGATTTTCAACGAATTCGGTGATCTTCACCCGCGCCTTACCCTCAACCAGCACCTTCACGGTGCCATCGGGCAGCTTCAACAGTTGCAGCACATTGGCGAGCACGCCAATCTGGTAAATGCCATCGGTCGCCGGGTCATCGACGGAAGGATCAATCTGCGACGACAGCAAAATCTGCTTGTCATCCGCCATCACCTCTTCCAGCGCCCGCACCGATTTTTCGCGACCCACAAACAGCGGCACGATCATATGCGGGAAAACCACGATGTCGCGCAGCGGCAGAACCGGGTAGCTCGTGGCGAGAGTATCAGTCATATCGCGTTCCTTCTCTGGCAGGAAAGCCATGGCCCCGGTGATCGGCAGCGTGGAGGCTTTCCCCTTCGGATTATGTATTTGGGTGTGGCAAGCCCGGCTGTCAACCACTGCATCTGGCGCAATCATGCGCCCGTGATCTGGCGGGGGCAAGTGTAGAATGGTTCAGATTTGCGCCCTGCCCTTAACCCCGCAGCAAGCTATCGGCTATAGCGCAGCACCACCCGCACGCCCGCGCCGCTTGGCTTGGCGACGGGCCCAACCTGCCCGACCTGCATCACCATCAGCAGTTGGCTTTTGCCCAGCACAAAGGCGCTAAACCGCACCGCCATGCCCGCCGCCATCGCGGCAGCGCCCTCAAACTGCGGCAGATCGCCAACCGCACACCCGCCTTCAAGCATCAGTGGGCCAAGCAATTCCTCGGCCCCCAGCGGCGATTCTCCCGGCAATGCGAAATCCTCGGTCGCGGCCGTCGCACTCAGCAGCACAGGCTGGGGCGTCGTGGCATCGGCAAAGCTGATCGCCGCCCCAGCCACCGCCAAAGTTGCAGGCGTGGGCTGGCCTCCCTCGGGCAAAAGGCTCGGCTTGCCGCCCTGCACCGCGATGCCCTGCACAATCTCGCCCTGCCAATCGCCGGCAAGCAACCCCGGCAAAGCCACCAATTCCGACGCACTCGGCTTGCAAAAAGGATCGGCCACCGCCACCCCCGCCAGGCCAAGCCAAACCGCGATCCACAAACCCCGCATCATGCCCCCTCAGATCGGCTCAATATCGCCCTGCGCGCGCTGCGCATGGAACTCGGCCACAAACCCCGCCAACCGCCCATGCGCAATCGCATCGCGCAACCCCTGCATCAGCACCTGATAATAATGCAAATTGTGCCAGGTCAGCAGCATCGAGGCGATGATCTCACCCGATTTGAACACGTGATGCAGATAGGCGCGGGAGTAGTTTGAGCAGCATGGGCACCCACAACCCTCATCCAAAGGCCGCGGATCATCCATATGCCGCGCGTTCTTGATATTGACTTGTCCGCGATGCGTCCAAGCCTGCCCGGTGCGCCCTGACCGCGACGGCAACACGCAATCCATCATATCAATGCCGCGCTCCACCGCGCCCACAATGTCGTCGGGCTTGCCGACCCCCATAAGGTAGCGCGGCTTATCGGCAGGCAGCATCCCCGGCGCGTAATCCAACACGCCAAACATCGCCTCCTGCCCCTCGCCCACCGCGAGGCCGCCCACCGCATAACCATCAAAGCCAATCGCCGTCAGCGCCTTGGCCGATTCTTCGCGCAAATCCTTCGTCACCCCGCCCTGCATGATGCCGAACAGAGCATGCCCAGGCCGGTCGCCAAACGCATCGCGCGAGCGCTGCGCCCACCGCATTGACAGCGCCATCGACTTCGCCACCTCGGCATCCGTCGCAGGCAGTGCCGGACATTCATCGAAACACATCACGATGTCAGAGCCCAAAAGCTTCTGAATCTCCATGCTACGTTCCGGCGACAGCAGGTGTTTAGAGCCATCAATATGGCTGGAAAACCGCACGCCTTCCTCGGTCAGCTTGCGCAAAGCGGCAAGGCTCATCACCTGAAACCCGCCCGAATCCGTCAGAATTGGCCGCTCCCAATTCATAAACTTATGCAGCCCGCCCAAATGCGCGATCCGCTCCGCCGTGGGGCGCAGCATCAGATGATAGGTGTTGCCCAGCAGAATATCGGCCCCGGTGGCGCGCACAGATTCTGGTAGCATCGCCTTCACCGTCGCCGCCGTCCCCACCGGCATGAAAGCAGGCGTGCGAATATCCCCGCGCGGCGTGTGGATCACACCCGTCCGTGCTGCCCCATCCACCGCCTGTAAATCAAAGCCGAATTTTGTCATGCTGGACCCCTGTAAGCGTTGCCCTTCTGCGGGAATACGGGCAGAAAGTGAAGGGGGATGCGCGCCCAAGCCTAAGCCTGCCCGTGGAAAGTACACATGTCCGACACGCCTCTCCGCCCCGCCCAAACGCGCCTCACCGCCGAGACCCGCCGCAAGCACATCGCCGAAGCCGCCCTCCGCGCCCTGCAAACCCACGGTCATGCCGGCCTGACCGCCCGCAAAGTCGCTGCCGAAGCGGGCCTATCGCTGGGCCATCTGACCTATCACTACAAAGACATGGCCGAGGTGCTCTCCGCCGCCTTCCGCCTTGCCGCCGATCAAGTGCAAGAGGCCGGACGCCGCGCGCTGATCCAACCCGGTGGCACCCCGTCCGAACGCCTCGATCGCTTCCTGCGTGCGGGCTTCACCACCGATTTGATGACCCCCGCCCACCTGCGCCTGAAAATTGACCTGTGGTCCGCCGCTCTCACCCAGCCCGAAATCGCCTCGATCGAGCGCGCGCTTTACGACAGCCACCGCGACGCGTTGGAACGCCTGCTCGACCGCATGGCCGCAGGCTACGCCTTTGAGCGTATCCCCGCCGTCGCCGATCTGATCATGGCCACGCTGGACGGGCTTTGGCTCGACTGGCTGCGCCGGGGTGACGAGTTGGCGGTCAAAAACGGCCTAGACGGCTGCGTGCTGTTCGCGCGGCTAAGGCTCGGCGGTACCTGACAGCCCCCAAAACGAATTTCAAAGCAAGCCGAAATTCGTGGTCGCCCTGCAAAGAACTCGCTAAAAATTACCTAAAATTTACTTTCATCTTGGTCTAAATATCCCCGCCGGAGGCATCCAACAGCCGCGCCAATAATCCCATATCAAAGCGAAAGCGTTAAAAACCCATTAACGCAACCATGTCATCCTATTGATATAGTTCGATAAAAAAAGGTCCCGAGTTGGGACCTCAGGCGACCTTGCTCGGAAACCGGCTTTCAAACCACTTGAACAGCAGCACAATCAGCGCCGTGATCGCCATATAGGTCACCGCCAGCAACAACAGCGGTTCATAAACCACCAAAGTATCGCGCCGCACCCGTCCCGCCACATCATAAATATCCATGATCGTGATCGTCGAAATCAACGGAGTCGATTTCAACTGCAACACCGTCTCGCCGCCAATCGTCGGCAACACCCGCTGCACCGCCTGCGGCAACCATATCCGCCGGAAAATGGTGAACCGAGGCATCCCCATCGCGCGCGCAGCCTCCAACTGCCCATGCGGCACAGATTTGAACGCGCCGCGCAACACCTCGCCCTCATAGCCCGCGACCGACAGCGACAGTGCCACCACCGCATAGGGCCAGGCCTGCCGCAAGATCGGCCAGAACGCAGAGTCCCGGATCCACGGGATCGACGGGAACAAGGATCCGATCCCGTAATAAAGTAGCCAAATCTGCATCAACAACGGCGTGCCCCGGATCACCGAGCAGAACACCCGCGCAGGCCAAGCGAGCCAGCGCGGCCCCGCCGCCTGCACGAATCCAATCGGAATCGCCAGCGCAAAGCCGATCACCATCGTCACCATCAGCATCCAGATCGTCTGCCAGAGCCCGCGCAACATCATCGATTGATATTTCGGATTGGCCAGCCAATCCCAGCGCAAAGAATAGATGCACCACGTCACCAGCGCAGCGGCAATCGCGATCATAATCACCCGACGCAGGTTGAGAAAATCGCGCATCAGCCCCTCGCGTCGCGTTGACCACGGCGCGAGATTTTCTCAAGCCGTCCGAACAGCAGGATCGAAATCAACGAAATCGCCATATAAAGCGCCATAGCTGCGCCATAAAACGTGAAAAACGCCTTTGTGGTGGCCGAGGCCTGGAACGTCGCCTTGGTCAGTTCGGTAAAGCCAATCACCGCCAGCAAAGCCGTGTCCTTGGTCGCGTTCAGCCACAGATTCCCCAAACCGGGAATCGCATTTGATGTCATCAGCGGCAAGGTGATCCGCCGTGCCAGCATCACCGGCGACATTCCCATCGCCCGCGCGGCCTCGATCTGACCGTGTGGCACCGCGAGGATAGAGCCGCGTAAGACCTCGATCTGATAGGCCCCCTGCACCACCGCCAGCACCACCACGCCAGTGATGAATTGCGGCAGGTTGATGCGCTCATAGCCCAAGCCCAGCAGGACTTGGTTGATCAGCGCAGGCACGGCGTAATACAGGATCAGGATCAGTACCAACTCGGGCACGGCTCGCACGATCGTGGTGTAGACGGCCAGTAAATCCTTGGCGACCGGACCACCGTAAAGTTTGCCAAACGCCCCGGACACGCCAATGCAAAACCCAATCGCATAGGCGCCAAGCGCAATCATTAGGGAGTTTCCAAACCCCCAAAGCAGGGTCGCCCCCCAGCCGCAATCGCCAAAGCCAAGCAGCGTTAGGCTCGAAAGCTCTGCGGGTGGGGGGCAGGTCATCAGTTTGCGGGGCCGTAAATGTCGATGGTGAAGTATTTCTTAGTGATGACGTCATATTCGCCATCGGCACGAACGTCCGCAATCGCCTTGTTCAGGGTCTCTTTCAGCGGATCGCCCTTGCGCAGGCCAAAGCCGACGCCACGGCCCAAGATAACCGGATCATCGGCAACGTTGCCGACGTTTTCACAGCAAGCACCCGGTTCGGTTTTCAGAAAATCGGCGACCACGATGGAATCGGCGACAACCGCATCAATCCGGCCAGCCGCCAGATCCTGATAGGATTCGTCCGAAGTCTGATAGCTTTTCAACTCTGAATCCGGGAAGTGCGCCTGCACATAGGCCTCTTGGATGGTCGAGACCTGCACGCCGATGACTTTGCCGTTCAGACCCACTGGCGTGGGCAGAATGCCCGAGCCTTTGGCCGCCATCACAGCAGTCGGGGTGTTGTAATATTTATCCGTGAAATCAATGCTCTTTTCGCGTTCTTCATTGATCGTCATCGACGACATGATCACGTCAATCTGTCCAGCGTTCAAAGCCGGGATGATGCCGTCCCAAGCAGTTGGGGTGATCACACATTCCAGCGCTGCCTTCTTACAAACGGCACTTAGAAGATCAATCTCCCAACCGACCCAGTTGCCGCTGGCATCGGGCGAGGTAAACGGCGGATAGGGCTCGGCCGCGACGCCAATTTTCAGCGGGGCAGCAAGCGCAGCCGTGCCAAACAGCAATGAGGCTGCGGCAACGAGGGCGAGTTTCTTCATAGTTAATCCTCACAAGTTGGTTTAAGTATCCGGGCTAACCCACGGTTTTCAGGAACTGTTTCAGTCTCTCCGACTTAGGCGCACCAAACACCTCGGCGGGCGGGCCTTGTTCTTCGATCACGCCGTTGTGCAGATAGATCACATGGCTTGCGACCTCACGCGCGAATTTCATCTCATGCGTGACCAGCACCATGGTGCGGCCTTCATCGGCCAGCCCTTTGATCACTTGTAGCACCTCACCGACCAGTTCGGGGTCGAGCGCCGAGGTCGGTTCGTCAAACAGCATCGCGCGGGGCTCCATGCACAACGCCCGAGCGATCGCCGCGCGTTGCTGTTGGCCGCCCGACATATAGGCTGGATAGGCGCCCTCTTTTTCCGCCAAACCCACCCGTGCCAGCAGCTTGCGCGCCCGCGCCTCGGCCTCGGCACGCGGCAGTTTCAGCACATGCACCGGCACTTCGATCAGATTTTCCAGCACGGTCTTATGGGTCCAGAGGTTAAAGTTCTGAAACACCATGCCAAGGCTTTGCCGCAAACGTTCCAGCTGGCGGCGATCCGACGGGCTGCCATCGGAGCGCATCGCCACAGCCTCGCCGCCGATTTCAATCGTGCCTGATGACGGGGTTTCCAGAAAGTTGATACAACGCAGCATCGTCGATTTGCCCGAACCCGAGCCGCCGATGATCGCGACCACATCACCCTCGCAGGCGGTCAGCGACACACCTTTCAACACCTCATGGGTGCCAAATGATTTGTGCAGGCCAGCCACACGGATTGCGACGGGCTTTTCAGCCGTAGTTCCCTGAATCGGCATGTGTTTCCTGCCGTTATGATTTCAGCCATCAAATGCGCCGCCCCGGAATTGTGCAAGCGAATAATTCAGCCGTGGCGCTCCGGTAGCCAAGAAATCCGTCCGTTAGCGCGGAAAATCCGGGCAATCGCGGGTTTATTCAGCGTCGTTTGCACCTTAGCGTCGTGCCGCGAGGGCATCGGCGAGCAGGCCACGCACCAGATCTGGCGGCACATCTTCGGCCACAAACGCCTCGCCAATGCCGCGCGCAAGGATGAAGCGCAGCTTGCCGTCGATCACCTTTTTGTCCTGCCCCATCAACGCCAACAGCGCTTCGGCTCCCGGCAGGTCGCCTTGGATGTCAGATAGATCGGTCTTCATCCCCATGGCCTTCAGATGCGCGCGCACCCGACTTGGGGCTTCTTGCGCACACAGGCCAAGCCGTTGGGAGAGCTCAAACGCCAGCGCACAGCCGATAGCGACGCCTTCGCCATGCAACAGCCGATCTGAAAATCCGGTCGCTTTTTCAAGCGCATGGCAGAAGGTGTGCCCCAAATTCAGCAAGGCGCGCTCGCCTTCTTCGGTCTCATCGCGGCTGACAATGCCCGCCTTCATCTCAACCGAGCGTGTCACGGCATATTGCCGAAAACCGATATCGCCCTGCGCCATCGCCGGGGCGTTTGTTTCCAGCCAATCATAAAATCGGGCATCGCCGAGGAGGCCATATTTCACAACCTCACCATAGCCTGCGAGGAAATCGCGCGGGGCTAGGGTGGCCAATACGTCAATATCCGCCAGCACCAAACTCGGCTGATGAAACGCGCCGACAAGGTTCTTGCCCTGCGGCGTGTTGATCCCGGTCTTACCGCCCACGGAACTATCCACCTGCGCCAGAAGCGTGGTCGGGATCTGCACAAACCGCACCCCACGCCGCAGTACGGCTGCGGCAAAGCCGACCAAATCGCCGACCACACCGCCGCCAAACGCCACCACGACATCTCGGCGCTCGATCTTCTGCTCCAGCAGCCATTCGACACAACGCGCGAATTGCTCCCAGCCCTTCGATCCCTCGCCCGGCGGGATGGTCAGCGCGGTCATCGCGATGCCCTCATGCTCGAACGCTTTCGCCAGATCCATCAAATGGCAGGCCGCGACAGTGTCATCGGTGATCACCGCGACTTTGCGACGATGCAGCAAGTGCGCGATCTGGCGGCCTGCCTGTGCGATCAGGCCTTGGCCGATACGCACGTCGTAACTGCGCGATCCAAGATCGACATTGACCACATTCAGGCTCATCTTAGGTCCTTTCCAGCACGTCCGCGCGGGTACTCAATGCTTCGACCACCCGCTGGGCCATATCCTCAACCGACAACTCCGCAGAGGAATCGACCACCAGATCGGCCATCTGGTAGAAGGGAAGCCGGGCGTCGTAAAGCCCGCGCAGGGTCTCGCGCGGATTTGCGGTGCGCAGCAACGGGCGCGTGGTTTTGTGACGCACACGCTGCCAGAGCAGCTCCAGATCGGCGCGCAACCAGACCGAAACCCCAGCCTCGTGGATCAGTGCGCGGTTGGCTACTGCCAGATAAGCCCCGCCGCCGGTCGACAGGATGCAGGGCGCACCGCGCAGAAGACGGGCGATCACTTCAGTTTCGCGCGCCCGAAAGAATGCCTCGCCGTCGCGCGCGAAGATCTCGGCGATTGAGCGATCCGCCGCGCGCACAATCTCCTCGTCCGAATCAACGAAGGGCACGCCCAGCAGCCTCGCCAATGCGGTGCCGACGGCGGTTTTGCCCGCCCCCATCATCCCGACCATCACCACGGTTTTCTTTAGCAGCACCATGTTTTTCCCTGTCTGCCTTGACTTTGATACATCAGCGGCGCATCGCCGCCCAAGGCAAATCTTTCTTGCCTGAATGGCGTGAACTCGGCGCAAATGCCATATATAATCTGCACGAACCTGCGAAGCCTATTTCGGGGGCGGCGGCACGGAACAACAATTGCGCGGGGTAAACCTGCGGCAGCAGTAAGGGCGAAGCGGGCATGGGGCGTCTGATCAAGGTTTTGGTGGTTTTGGCGGTGCTTGGCTTCATAGGGCTGACGGGCTACGCTTATCTCGCGGATCTTTCTCCGACCGCGTCAGAGGTAAAGCTGCCGGTGACCCTGAATGTCGATTAACCACCTCGGTCTCTGCGTGGCTTTGGCACTTGCGCTGCCAACAGCCGCTGTTGCCGAGAAAAAACCGTTGTCCGCCATCGACTGGCTGTCGCAATCGGTCAAAACGCCGATGCCGAAAGGCAGCGTCGCACCCCGTACCCCGGCAGAACCTGTCAGCGCTGTGGTGAAAAATGGCACGCAGGCCAATCTGCCGCCCGTGGCGAATGAGCCGAAAGTCACCACAGATGCTTTGCCTGACCAAGTGGCGACCACCGTGCTGGGCGGCACCTCGCTGGATGCAGTCGGGCTGCTGCCACCGCAAGTGACGGGGTTTCCGCACGATCTGTGGGGCATCGGCCATAGCGCCGAGATTGCCGCTGACATTGCAGAGGCTGGCCAAGGCGATGTGCCTGCGCTGCAATCCTTGTTGATGACGCTGCTGTTGGCCGAGGCGGATGCGCCTGCGGATTCGGCGGGTTCGGGCGATTTGCTGATCGCACGGATCGACAAGCTGTTGACGATGGGGGCTTTGGATCAGGCGCAGGCGCTGATCACGGCGGCGGGGGCAACCAGTTCGCCGGAATTGTTCCGCCGCAGTTTTGACGTGGCGCTGCTGACGGGTGAGGAAGACAATGCCTGCGAGGTGTTGAAATCCGCCCCCGGACTTGCCCCCACTCTGGCCACTCGCGTGTTCTGCTTGGCCCGCGCCGGAGACTGGAACGCCGCCGCTTTGACCCTGCGCACCGCACAAGCTTTGGGAAATATCAGCGCCGAGGATGATGCCCTGCTGTCGCGCTTCCTCGACCCCGAGCAGTTTGATGGCGAGCCGATGCCGCCCGCGCCGAAGCCGATCACGCCGCTGGTTTGGCGCATCTATGACGCGTTGGGCGAACCCGTGCCCACCGCCACCCTCCCCCCGGCTTTCGCCCATGCGGACCTCTCGGACCATGCCGGATGGAAATCGCAGATCGAGGCCGCCGAGCGGCTGTCGCGTGCAGGCGCGATCACGCCGAACGTGTTGTTGGGCCTGTATACCGACCGCGCGCCTGCTGCCTCGGGCGGCGTCTGGGACCGCGCCGATGCCTTCCAGCGCTTTGATGTTGCGCTGACCAAAGCGGACGTGGCCGCCGTGGAACAGCGCTTGCCGCTGGCCTATGCGCGGATGAAGGACATCGAGGTCGAAGTGCCATTCGCGACCTTGTTCGCCGGACCGCTTGCCAAGTTGCGCCTCAGCGGCGATGCGGCCCGCATCAGCTATGAACTCGGCCTGCTCTCGCCGGAATATGAACGTCTCGCCAAATCCTCCGCGGCCGGAACGGATGCGCGCAGCCTGTTTCTGGCCGGACTCGCCGCTGGTTCGGTCAAGGGCCTGATCGCGCCTGACAGCATGGCTCGCGCCATCGCCCCCGCGTTCACCGACCCACAACTGCCCGCAGATATTGCCGAGTTGATCACACAAAAACGAGTGGGCGAGGCGATGTTGCAAGCCGTGATCCGCATCGAATCCGGTCTGCGCGGGGAGTTGGTGAAGGTCACTGAGGGCCTATCGGTGCTAAGAAAACTTGGGCTGGAAGATATCGCCCGGCGCACCGCCTTGCAGTTGATGCTGCTGGAACGGCGCGGATAAATGCCCGCCCCCACACATCCTGACAGTTGGATTTCCAGCTTTCTCGCCGCCCATGCCGCCGATCTTGGCGCTGCGAAAAATACCCAACTGGCCTATGGGCGCGATCTGAAGGATTTCGCCGATTGGCTTTCCCGCAATGCCAACAGCTTTGCCGCAGCGGGCCGCGATCAGGTCGAGGCTTATCTGGTGTTTTGTGACGCGCAAGGCCTGTCGAAAGCCACCCGCGCGCGCAGGCTGTCGGCGATCCGCCAGCTTTACCGCTTTGCGCATGAAGAAGGCTGGCGCAGCGACAACCCCGCCCTGCGCATCAAGGGCCCCGGTGCGAGCCAGCGCTTGCCGGGGACTCTGTCGTTGCCCGAGGTCGAGCGTCTGCTGGATGCCGCCCGCCGCAAGGGTCGATCCGAGCCGGAACGACTGCGCAACTGCGCTTTGGTCGAGTTGCTTTATGCGACGGGCATGCGGGTGTCGGAACTCGTCGGCCTGCCGGTTGCGGCGGTGCGCGGTAATCCGAAGATGATTCTGGTGAAGGGCAAGGGCGACAAAGAACGCATGGTGCCGCTGTCGCCCCCCGCACGCGTGGCGGTGCAGGACTGGCTGGCCGAGCGGGATGCGCAAGAGGATGCGGGACGTAAACTGGGCAAGCCTGCCTCCAAGCAGCTATTTCCCGGCCCCGGCGTCGATGGCCACCTGACCCGGCAGCATTTCTACCTGCTGATCAAGGATATCGCGGTGCAAGGCGGCGTTGATCCCAGCACCGTCACGCCCCACACCCTGCGCCACGCCTTTGCGACGCATCTTTTGGCGGGCGGGGCCGATCTGATGGTGATCCAAGCCCTACTCGGTCACGCCGATGTCGCGACAACCGAGATTTACACGCATGTGCTGGATGATGACCTGCGCCGTCTGGTGCTGACGCATCACCCCCTCGCCACAGGCAAACCGCGCCAATGATGCACAACCTTTGGATTTACGCTCTGATCCTTGTCACACTGGCCGCAGCGGCCCTGCTTGCAGCCGTGATCGCAGCCGCGCAGAACCGGCCACATGGCCGCGTCTCGGTCCATTCCGCGGCCGCGGCCAAGCTGATCGCGCGCGGTGAGATGGGCCTGATGGCGCTGCGCCTTGCGCATAGCCTGACCGCGCTTGCCGCTCTGTCGGGTCTGCTGTGGCAAGCCCGCGACTGGACAGGCTTCGATTTTGCTTGGCTGACCTTCGCCGCAGGCATCACTTTGGCATTGTTGGGCCGCATCATCCCCTCTGCCATCGGCACCGCCACAGCCGAATCCACGCTTGCCCGTCTGGGCCTGTTCGGCCTGATTGCCGCATGGATATTCTCCCCCCTCGCCGCGCTGATGCAGGTCCTGAAGCAAGCCGCATTGCGCAGCTTCGGGCTGACCTTCGATCTGTCCGAACAGCATGATGCCCTGCGCGATGACATCGCAGGCGCAATTGCTTTGGGCCATTCTGGCGGGGCGATGCAAAAGGAAGATCGTGATCGCTTGCTGGGAGCGTTGGACCTTTCCGACCGCGCGGTGGAAGAAATCATGCGCCACCGCCGCCAGATTGAGATGATCAACGCCGATGATCCGCCGGGTGATATCATCAGCCAAATGCTGGCCTCGCCGCATTCGCGTCTGCCAGTCTACCGCGATGAGACCGAGAACATCCTTGGCCTTGTCCACACCAAGGATCTGTTGCGCGAACTCGACCGCCTGCTGCGCGGCGATGCCCCCGAAGGGTTGGATAGCCTTGATATTCTAAAGGTCGCCAAGAAGCCCTATTTCATCCCCAACACCACCAGCCTTGATGAGCAGATGCGCGAATTCCTCAAGCGGCGCACGCATTTCGCTTTGGTGGTCGACGAATACGGCGCGTTGCAAGGGTTGATCACGTTGGAGGATATTCTGGAAGAAATCGTCGGCGATATCACTGACGAATTCGATGTCGTCGCCCGCGATACCGGCCTAAAGCGCGATGCCAACGGCGATTACATCATCGACGGTGCCATGACGATCCGCGATCTGAACCGCGCGACCGACTGGCAACTGCCTGATGCCGAGGCCAATACCATGGCAGGTCTGGTAATCCACGAGGCGCAGATGATCCCGGCAGAGGGGCAGGTGTTCCACTTCCACGGCTTCCGCATCGAGGTCGAGCAGCGCCGTGAGAACCGCATCACTAAGGTAAAGCTGCGCCGGGTTGTCGAGCTAAGCTAGAGCGGTTTCGCCTTTATCGTGAATCGCAATGCGCACCAAGGCCTGCGTGCATCATGATGCTTTTGGGTCAGATGAAACGCAAACCGCGTCAGACGAAAATAAGCGCGTCTGCGAGGCCAGCCGTTGAAGTCATACCGTTCAGCGTGATGACTTCATTGGCGCTGAATTCAAACACCACTGCGCCCGCCACTACATGCGCAAACTGCGAAACGACCTCCTGCGCGCTCAAAGCAGCGCCGCCCCAGATCAGATCATCGAAAAGCAGGCGATCCCCCTCAGATCGCGTAAGGTCTGTCACAGTATCGTGGCCGAAATTACGGCCAAAGATGAACGAGTCTCCTCCCGCATTGCCGGACAACATGTCGTCTTCAGCCCCTCCCTCGATCCGATCAGCGCCATTTCCGCCCAGAAGTGTATCGTTGCCCAAGCCGCCAATCAGATAGTCATTGCCGTTCATCCCCCTGAGCAGGTCTCTTCCTGCCACGCCATCCATGCGATTGCCGCCTGCGTTCCCGGTCATGACGTTGTCATTGGCGTTGCCGCCAGCCGCCAAACCGGCGTTGCCAAGCAGGCTTACGTTGTTCAGGCCAAGCTTAAGCGTGATAGCGCCAGACGAGAGCAAGGTGTTATGATTGACAATATCGACCTTCACATTTCCATTCCCCATCCCGATGGTGAATGAATAGCTGAGTGTTCCAAGCTGGCCGGTCACAGCCACCGCCGACGCTGCCGTCAGTGCAAGCGCATAACCGCCCGCCGCGGCACTGGCCACCGACTTGCCTTGGGCCGCAATAGTGGCGCTCCCAACGCCTTCGCCAATCGAATAGAAAGCGTTCTTGTCGGTGTCGTTGTAGATGACTCCCGTCAGGAAAGCAGTGGGTGTCGCGGGCTTGCCATAGAGCTCAGTCAGCATGGACGAGTCGTAGTTCCGCCCGTTGAGGTTGAACAGTCCACGCTCTTGCGCAATGCCCACCTCTTGATAGGTGTCGCTCAGCATGATCTGGCGATGGCCCGCGCTTAGGAACAGGTCCAGGTGATGTGTGTTGGTGGCGCTATTCAGGTCCATCGTGCCAGAGGTGCCACGCCAGGACAGATCCTCGCCGATATTGTTCCAGCGATAACCTGCGGCAGTGGCGCGTTGTGATGGCGATGAGCCGCCGCTGCCGGTATGCGAGAACACATCTGCCGCCAGCATCCATTGCGAATGGCCAATCGCCGCGTTTTCCAGCAGGGCATTGGGCGCAAGCACTTGCTTGGAGGCAGTCGAGATGGTTCCCGCCGCGAGCCCTGCGTTCAGATCAATGCCATAGCGCGCTGCCTCGCCCGCCGGGTCAAGTCTGGCCCGGTTGATCAGTTCCAGCAAATATTGCTCAGCAGCCGTCAAAGCCATCGCGGCCTCCCTATTCAAAGCAGATCGATACAACCTGCCGGGCGAATAAGGCGAAGCCGCGACGCTATTGTGTCAGCGACTGCGGAAAAGAGACCCCAGTACGCCACGGATCACCGCTTGCCCGGTTTTAGAGCCCAGACTTCTAGCAAAACTTTTCGCAAAAGTCTCACCGATCGAATCGGATCGGCTGGAGTTGGCCTTCTTGGGCGCAGCAGAGGTGGCGCGCCCGGCGCTGCCGCCATCGTAGCGGCGGGCATTGCGGAATTCGGACTCGGTTTGATCGGCCTGCAGTTGGCTTTGTGTCTCTGCTGCATTGGCTTCTTGTGCTGCATGGTCGGCTCTTGCGCGCAGGCGTTCATAGGCGCTGTCGCGGTCGACCACGGTGTTATACTTCGCCCCCATCGGCGAGGCCGCGATCAGTTGCGCACGCAAAGCCGGTTCAATCGGGCCCAGTTGCGACGATGGCGGGCGGATCAGTGTGCGTTCGGCCACACCAGGGATGCCCTTGGCCTCAAGGAAAGAGGTCACCGCCTCGCCCGTGCCGACATCGCGGATCGCGTCTTCGATGGCGAAGCGCGGATTGGGGCGATAGGTTTCCGCCGCCAGTTTCAGGTCTTTCTGATCCTTGGCGGTGAAAGCGCGCAAGGCATGCTGCACGCGGTTTCCCAACTGGCCCAGAATCATCTCGGGCACATCGGCGGGGTTCTGGGTGATGAAATACACCCCCACGCCCTTCGAGCGGATCAGCCGCGCCACCTGCTCAACCTTGGCCACCAAGGCTTTGGGTGCATCGGTGAACAACAGATGCGCTTCGTCGAAGAAGAACACCAGTTTCGGCTTATCCGGGTCGCCGACTTCGGGAAGGTTTTCGAACAATTCCGAAAGCAGCCACAGCAGGAAGGTTGCGTAGAGTCGTGGCGAGTTCATCAGCTTTTCCGCCGCCAGAATGTTGATCATCCCCGCGCCATCGGCATCGCAACGCATCAAATCCGCCAGATCCAACGCAGGTTCGCCAAACATCTCGCTCGCACCTTGATTCTCCAGCACCAGCAAACGCCGCTGGATCGCCCCCACCGAGGTCGGCGAGACCAGACCAAACCGCGCCGAAATCTCGGTCGCATGTTCGGCGACAAAAGCCAGCAGCGCCTGCAGGTCTTTCAGATCGAGCAGCGGCAGTTTTTCTTCATCCGCCAGCCGGAAGGCCACGTTCAACACGCCCTCTTGCGGTTCGGTCAACTCTAAAAGGCGCGAGAGCAGCAGCGGCCCCATCTCTGCCACGGTGGCGCGGATCGGATGGCCTTTTTCGCCGAACATATCCCAGAATGTCACCGGAAAGGTACGGTATTGCAGATCAAACCCGATGGTGGCGGCGCGTTTCATAAAGCTGTCGTGCAGCTTTTGGCTGGTCGAGCCAGCCGCGCCCAACCCGGAAAGATCACCCTTCACATCGGCCATGAACACCGGAACACCTTCGGCAGAAAACCCCTCGGCCAGCACTTGCAAGGTCACGGTTTTGCCGGTGCCGGTGGCGCCTGCGATCAACCCATGGCGGTTGCCGTATTTCAGCAGCAGGTTCTGCGGCACACCATAAGCTTCACCGCCGCCGCCCACAAAAATCGTCTCGCCCATGCTGCCACCTTTTGCACGATCCAAAGCTGCCAAACGGCAACCGTTCTGGGTCAAAATACATTGTTAACCTAACTCTGCCAGTCTCGATCTTACCCCGAACGCGCTCCGGTGTTCGTTGTGGTGACTTCCTCCCTGTCAGACTGCCGCGCTGATCAAACAGCGCGGCTTTTTTCCATCGCGGGACTGTCACAATCGGTTACAATTCCAGTTGACGCGGATTTGAAAGCGCCGTAGCGTCTGCTTCACAAGTCGGCCAGTCCGACAGGGAGAATAAGAAAAGTTGAAAAAGGGTCGGCTGTCCGGCCCTTTTTCCTTTTGGAACACGCGGTTAGCAGAATCGTTTCAGTCGTGATCGCCGCAACCGTTTTTCGCCCATGCGCTCGAAGACGTGATGTTTTTTCCCGCTGACTTCCCGGCATTGCCATGCTATTGCCCAGCCAAACAATCAAGAAAGAGACAGTGATGTCGATGACGACTCTGCACCGTTCCCTCGCGTTTTCGCTCGGTCTGGCTTTTGCTGCCGCGACATTCCCAGCCCTCGCACAAGAGACCGCTCCGGCGGATCCGGCCCCGGCTGCAACGGTGGACACCACCGCTCCGGCGACGGAAGATCTGAATATGGGCGTTGACCCCAACACGCCGCCCGCGCCGCTGACGCAGGAAGCGGCAGAAGTCGGTCAGATTTACCAACTCGCCACCTTCGATGCCTGGGCACAGCGCTGCACCAAGATGAAAGATGGCTCGGACCCTTGTGAGCTGTATCAGCTGCTGAAAGACAAAGACGGCACCAATGTTGCTGAAATCAGCATGTTCGCGCTGCCCGCTGGCGGCAAGGCTGCTGCGGGTGCCACGATCATCGCGCCGCTGGAAACTCTGCTGACCGCCAATCTGGCGGTGTCGGTGGATGGCAGCAAGGCCAAGATCTACCCGTTCACCTTCTGCGCCCAACTGGGCTGCGTGGCACGCGTCGGCTTTACGGCAGACGAAGTGGCACAATTCAAAAAAGGCACCAAGGCCACGATCACCATTGTTCCGGCTGCGGCACCTGATCAAAAGGTTGAATTGGCGGTCGAGCTGAAAGGCTTCACGGCGGGCTACGAGGCCGTCGCCGCAACGATGCCGAAGAAGTAAGATCTGACGCAGATTAGGAAAAGCCCGCCCCAGTTTTGGGCGGGCTTTTTCATGGGCTATTGCGTGTTTTTTGGCGGGCTTCATCCAAGCTCACGCCGCTTTGCGCAACACCAGCACGGCATTCAGCCCACCAAAGGCAAACGCATTCGACATCACCACATCGACGGGCACCTCGCGCGCCTGATTGGGCACCACGTCAAGCGGACAGTCCGGATCCGACAGCTCATAACCAATCGTCGGCGCGATCACGCCCTGCTGCAGGGCCATCAGACAGGCCAGCAACTCCACAGCCCCGGTGCCGCCAATCAGATGACCGTGCATGGATTTGGTCGAGGACAGCATCACATTTTCCGCCGCAGCCCCGAACACCTGCGAGATCGCCGCACATTCGGTCTTGTCATTCGCCGCTGTGCCCGTGCCATGCGCATTGATATAGCCCACCGCATCGGGGGCCACCTCGGCATCGCGCAAAGCCAGCCGGATCGCCCGCGCAGCGCCTTCCTGCGAGGGCATCACGATGTCCGAGGCATCCGAGGTCATCGCAAAGCCGATCACTTCTGCCAAAATCTGAGCCCCCCGTGCGTGGGCGTGGTCGTAATCTTCAAACACAAAGATCGCCGCTCCCTCGCCCTGCACCATGCCGCTGCGGTTCAGACTAAACGGACGGCAGGCGGTTTGCGACATCACCCGCAGCCCCTCCCACGCCTTAATGCCGCCAAAGCACAGCATGGATTCAGAGCCGCCCGTCACCATCACCGTGGCACTTCCGCCCCGGATCGCCTGAAACGCAAGGCCCATTGCGTGATTGGAACTGGCGCAGGCGGTTGAAACGCTAAAGCTTGGCCCGCGCAAGCCAAACTGTATTGCCACATGGCTGGCCCCGGCGCTGTTCATCAGCTTCGGCACCACGAAGGGATGCACCCGGTTTTTATCCTCGGCATAGACAGCGCGGTAACTGTCATCCCAAGTGTTGACGCCACCCGCAGCCGTACCCAGCACGACGCCAGACTCGTCACCAAGATCGCCGTCAAAAACCAGCCCGGACTGCGCAATCGCCTGCTGTGCCGCCGTCAGCGTAAACTGCGTAAACCGATCATAAAGCGTGATCTGCTGGCGGCTGAACAAAGCCTCGGCATCCCAATCGCGGACCTGCCCGCCGATTTTGATGCTCAGACGGTCCTTGTCGCGAATGTCCAATTCGGCAATGCCACATCGGCCTTCGGCAAAGGCTTCATAGGTGCCTGCCACGTCGCGCGCCAAGGCGTTGACCGTGCCTGCTCCGGTGATGACAACCCGCCTCATGCGGCTTTCTGAGTGATCAGGACTTCAACCGCCGCGACAATCGAGGCCACCGAGGTCAGATCAAACCCGCTTTTTGACGGCTCATTGGCGTTGAACGGCACGGAAATGTCGAAGGCTTCCTCAATCGCAAAGATCGTCTCGACCAGACCCAGACTGTCGATGCCCAGACTTTCCAGCGATTGCGCCGGGCTGACATCTGTCACATCCAGCACCGCCTGCTCGGCAATGATCGCAATCACTTGCGCCTGCACGCTGATCACTTGGCTTTGCATGTTCATCGGGTTTCCTTCCGTCACGGTTTACCCCGTTTAATCAACATCAGGTAACAGGGATATGGCTTTCTCCAATTCCGCCACGCGGGACGCCAGCCGAGGCAAGCGGCGCAGCGCCTTTTGTATCTCGACATGGGTTTCCATCTTGACCGCAGGATAGCCCAAAAGCACCCGGCCCGCAGGTGCATTGGTCAAAATTTTCGTAGCCCCGCCCGCGATCACATCATCACCGATGAAAATATTGTCGCTGACCCCAACCTGCCCCCCAAGCACCACCCGGTCGCCGATCTTGGCCGAGCCCGCAATCCCCACCTGCCCACACAGCAAACAATCGCGGCCCACCTGTACGTTATGGCCGACATGGACCAGATTATCGAGCTTCGTCCCCGATCCAATCACCGTATCTCTGATCGTGCCACGATCAATCGCGACATTCGCACCAAGCTCCACATCATCGCCCAAGGTCACCGCGCCCAGCGAGTGTATCCGCACCCAGCGCTGCTCGCGAATTTCATCGCGCTTGCCCAGACTTGCGCGGATTTCTTCAACCCCGGATTTCTCTGGGGTCACAAACGAAAACCCATCCGCACCCACCACCGCCCCCGGCTGGCAGATAAACCGATGCCCGATCGTCACCCGCGCACCAATCCGTGCGCCTTGCAGGATCAGCGCGTCATCGCCAATCACAGCGCCTTCGGCAATCGAGACATGGCTGGCGATGCGCGCCCGTGCGCCGATCCGAACATCCGCCCCGATCACCACAAACGGCCCAACCGCAGCGCCTTCCCCGATCTGCGCCGAGGCATCCACCAACGCCATCGGATGCACACCCACAGCAATCGCAGGCCCCGGATCGAGCATCACCGACAGCCCAGCCATCGCCAGCCGAGCGCGTGGCGCGAAAATCGCCGCTTTCAGCCCCAAACCCCGCCAATCCGCGCCCGGCCATAGCATCGCCGCCTGCGCCTGACCCTTTGCCAAACCGTCGCCATAGCGCGGGTCCATCGCCAAAGCCAAATCCTGCGGACCAGCACTTGCAGGTTCCGAGGCACGCACAATCAGCAGGTCAAGATCGCCCTCTGCTTCAGCCCCTAAAGCCTGCGCAATGTCGCGGATCGTATGGGCCATGGTATCCTCCGGCGGTTTGCGGAAGGTTTAGCGCGGATAACCGGCAGCTTGAACCACAATTCTCATAACAGCCAAACGGATTCCCCCGCAGGGAAATCACATTGTTTCAACCGGCTATCCCAACGGGAAATCAGCCCTGCACTTCTGGCAAGGCCACACCCGCCTCGGTCAGCGCCTCAAACAGCTTGCCGTCGCGACCATAGACATCGCGGCGATAGGCCATCCCGGTCTTGGTCGGCCAAGCGGTGTAATAGACCAAATGCACCGGCACTGGCACATCCAGCGAGACCGAGCTTTCGTTCTTGGCATCAAGATGCTCTTGGAACAGGCCTTTCGGATCGTTGGTCTGCTTGGCAAGCAGCGTATAGGCGAAATCAAACGGGTCGCCCAAACGGATGCAACCATGGCTGAAGGCGCGCACCTCATTGGCGAACAGCGCTTTCGCAGGCGTGTCGTGCAGATAGATGTTGTAAGGGTTGGGGAACATGAACTTCACCTTGCCCAAGGCGTTGCCATCCGAGGGTGGTTGACGCAGGCCAAACGGGAAGCTCGACGCCGAATAGGCCGCGAAATTCACCGCCCCGCGCGGCACCACACGACCTCTGCCATCAATCACCTGCAAATGCCCAACCGCATTCGGGTTGCGCTGCAACATCGGCAGGTATTCCTTGACGATGATAGAGCGCGGCACCCCCCAGCTGGGGTTGATCACCATATATTCCATCTGATCGGAAAATTCCGGGCTGCGCATCTCGGGCGAGGCTTTGCCAACCACCACCCGCGTCTGAAACGTCACCCGACCGTCATCGACGATTTCAGCGGTGAAATCCGCCTGATTGACCCAGATATGCCGCTTGCCCAGCTCGGTATGCGCCATCCACCGCATCCGCTCCAAGGCCACGGTCACCGATTGCAAGCGCTCCGCTGGCGTCGTGTTCAGCGCGTCAATGGTCGATCCACCAGCCACACCATCGGCGGCAAGGCCCTGATCCAACTGATAACGTTGCACCGCGCGCTGCATCTGGCCATCGTAGGTCGCTGTGGCCGAGCGGCCCATATAGCCGAGCTCGATCAACCGATCCCGCAGCGCCACAACCGCATTGCCGCTGTCTCCGGGCGAGGGTTTTGCCGCCGAAATCCCGATCAACGACGGCGCTTCGCGCTCCAACCGCAGTTTTTCCTTCACCAACCGGGCATATTCCGCGGCCGCGGGCAGCAAAGCCCTGAGGTAAGCGTCGGGCGCAGTCGTGGCCGCCATCCCAGCCAGCAACACAGCCGGATCAGGCCGGATGATCTCACGCAGGATGGTCGGGTCAATTTTTTTCGGCGTCAAGGCACCAGAGCTGACATCGCGGGCATAAGACAGATAGGCGCTGGTCATCGCCACTTCCAAGCGGCCCCGGTCGCCTTCCGTCACCGCCGCTTTCGCCAGCGCGATCAGATCCGCCGGATCGTAGCGTTTCACCGGCAGGCCCTGCGCCTGCGCCGTCGAAAGCGCCATGATCAACGCATGACGCCGCGCCTGATCATCCGGGCCGGTCCACAAAGGTTGATAGCCATGGCTGCGGTAAAACGCGGCGACGGCCTCATCTGCGGCTGAGGCTTCCGCCAAAGACCGCGTGAAAGCATCGCTTTGCGCCAGAACCGGCGTGGTCCAGACCAAAGCAACGGTCAAAGCAGTGGTGGCGGTCAGGCGGCGGATAACTCCGCAGGCGCGCGCGGAAAAGCTGATGTGCACGATGATTCCCATTGGTCGGGCCAAGCCCTGTCGCATCTGATAGTGGTTTACTTTGAAAAGCTTGGGTGAAATCGTTGAAACTGTAAACTCGTGTTAACGCATCTGCCTGCGCATGAGTCGCGACTAACCCCGCGATTGTCGCATATTCGCCACGAATAAGGCAGATACGGAAATCCCCACTTGGTTCCCTCATTTTCAGCAATTTTTTGCCTATTGCTGCCAGACTGAGTCGCAGCGGCCATTCTGCTCTTTGGCTTCACCGCAAGCTGTGCCATAAGGTGCCCAGCACTTGGGGATGAAGTGACGAACAGAACCGCGACTTCAGGCGGTCAAAGACCAGCGATGGGACAGGCGCAAAGAATGGCGATTATGAAGACGGACATGATCACGCGACGTGGTCTGTTGGGTGTTTTTGCGGCGACTGCCGCGATTGCAGCCCCGACTTATTCCAATGCTTTCGGCCTTCTACGGGGCGCAGGCGATATCCGACGGATCCGAATGTATTCGGGTCGCACCGGGGAAAGCATCGACACAATTTATTGGGTCGAAGGCGAATATATCCCGGAAGTGACCAAAGAAATCAACCACTTCATGCGCGACTGGCGTTCCGACGAAGTGGTTGGCATGGACCCTCGCAACTATGACATCATCGCAGCCGCGCATCGCCTGCTGGATGTCCGCGAACCCTACATGTTGTTGTCGGGCTATCGCAGCCCCTCGACCAACGCGATGCTGCGTTCTCATTCGCGCGGTGTGGCAAAACACTCGCTGCATATGAAGGGCATGGCGGCTGATCTGCGATTGAAATCGCGTTCGGTCAGCCAAATGGCCAAGGCGGCAGAGGCCTGTTCGGCGGGTGGTGTCGGCCATTACTATGGTTCGAACTTCGTGCATATGGACTGCGGCCCGGTCCGCACTTGGGGCGGCTGAGGCGAGTTTTCGCGCAAGGTCGATCAACGTTTAAGCAAAAAGGCGCCGATTGGGGCGCCTTTTGTTTTTCGCCGGGTTCGGGATTGTTTCTGCAACCCACTTAATAGCGGCAGATCAATTTTCATCCCCGGAACGTGGTGCGAAAGATCCAGTCAGCGTCGCTTTACCCCGGAAGCCCTGTGCGACGACAAATTTTTCGGAACTGTCGGCGCGACTCGCTGGCGGCTTCACATTGGCGACTTTGTTGAACGACTTTTTCAACTGCACCTGCATCTCATTTTCCGCGCCGCCCGCCAGAACTTTGGCGATAAACGTGCCGCCTTCTTCCAGCACGTCAAAGGCAAAGGCTAAAGCCGCCTCGATGAGTGCAATAATCCGCAAGTGGTCGGTGCCCTTATGCCCCGAAGCCGATGCCGCCATATCCGACATCACCACATCGGCTTTGCCGCCCAGCCAGCCCTTGACCAGAGCGTCAGCTTCGTCGGATAGGAAATCCAACTGATGGATTTGCGCGCCCGCGATGCCTTCAATTTCTTGCAGATCAATGCCGAGCACAGTGCCAATCGGCTTTTTTGGATTGTCGCCCAAAGCATTAACCCGCTTCACTGCGATCTGACACCAGCCCCCCGGCGCACAGCCAAGGTCGACCACCCGCGCGCCCGGCACCAGGAAGCCATACTTGTCGTCAAGCTCGGAAATCTTATACGCCGCCCGGCCCCGAAAACCTTCCTTCTTGGCGCGGATCACATAGGGATCGTTCAACTGCCGCTCCAGCCACAGGGTTGACGACAGCTTGCGGCCCTTGGCGGTTTTGACCCGCACGCGCAGCTCGCGCTGGCCCCGGCCTGATGTGGTTTTCTCGGTCATTCGAACGGCCCGTCCTCTAACACGCCATCGGCGCTCATCTGTGCATATAAGAGCCCTTCGCGCAGACCACGGTCGGCGACGGAAAGGCGATCGGTTGGCCATATCCGCATCAGCGCCTGAAGGATAGCCGCGCCGGACATGATCAGCGTATGTCGGTCACGGCCAATCCGTGGATCATTG
This sequence comes from Cypionkella sp. PAMC25878, assembly GCF_058135695.1. Taxonomy (NCBI): domain Bacteria; kingdom Pseudomonadati; phylum Pseudomonadota; class Alphaproteobacteria; order Rhodobacterales; family Paracoccaceae; genus Cypionkella; species Cypionkella sp. PAMC25878. The sequence continues at coordinate 3,461,310 of NZ_CM176871.1, forward strand.
CGCCGCCCTTCCGGCCCCAGCGTCAGATATTCGCGGATCACCAGATCAATCTGATCGCTGGTCATCTGCAACCCGTCCACCTTGGTGCGATCATAACGCCGGAGGCCCAGATAGCTGGCGGCCACAGTGGTGACAGTGCCAGAGGTGCCAATAATCTGAAACCCCTCACGCTTTTGCGCCGAAGCATAGGGGCTGAAAGACGCAAGATTTTCCTCAAAAAACCAGCTCATCAACGCGAACCGCGCCGCGTCATCCTCGACATCCTGAAACTGGTCTTTCAGCGTCGCGACACCCAACGGCACCGAAATCCAATCCACCACCCGCGCCCCCGCAGGCTCCAACTGAAAACCGCGATGCAGCCGCATGATCGACTTTGGACGATCCTCGGGGGCCACCGCCGACAGATCAATCCACACCAGTTCGGTGGACCCGCCGCCAATATCGACCACCAAAAGCTGTTCTGTCGAACGATTCACCAAAGGCGCGCAAGAAATCACCGCCAGCCGTGCTTCTTCTTCGGCCGGGATAATCTCGACAATCAGCCCGGTTTCGCGCCGCACCTGCCGCATGAACTCTTTGGAATTGCGCGCACGCCGACACGCCTCGGTCGCCACGAACCGCATCCGCGTCACGCCATGCTGTTCGATCTTCTTCTGGCATATCCGCAACGCCTGCATCGTCCGCCCCATCGAGGCACGACCAAGCCGGCCCGAGGCTTCCAGCCCCGCACCCAGTTGGACAGTTTTTGAGAAACTGTCCACAACCACAAACTGACTGCCCCTTGGCTGGGCAATCAACATGCGGCACGCATTTGTGCCCAGATCCACGGCAGCATAAAGCCCCTTGGACCACAGGCCGGGGGGGGCCGACGGGTCAGTTTCGCGGAAAGCACCCTGTGCCTCAACCGCTGTTTGCATCGCGTCCGCCCCCAGGGGACGCTCGGGCGCCATAATCGCCCTCCATTAGTGGTTACCCCAAAGGTAGTCCCGTTACCGGGCAGTGGCAAGCACCCTCCCCCATGCCTGTGCAAACGTGAGCTGTGTGTTCATACAGATGATGAAAATTTCTCCAATCCTAAGCACTGGCCGCACGCGCTGTTTGCCGCTAGCAACAAGCGTGGTCGCTACAAGCATGTTCTATGTCGAAAACCGACCGTATTTGTCGCGTATCGGCGCATAGAACAGGTGACAAAATAGGTGGGGGGAATCAGCTATGCCGGATGTAACAGTGGTGTTTTGGCGCGATATTCCGGCGCAGGTGATTGTCGGTAAGGGGCGATCTGCGTCTAAGGTGCAACTGCCCGAGCGGTTTGAGCAAGCGATTGACCGCTGTGCCATGAAGATCGGCGCTAAAGGTGCCGACGCTTACTTGGCCGAATGGCGCAAGGCTGATCCCTATCCGGTGGAAGGCGAAGCCGCCGAGGTGGCTGCCGCCGAGGCCGCGCGCTTGGACACCACCTATGATACCGAGCGTCTGAAGACGCTGATCAACGCCGAGGGCTGGGCGCAAGCCTGACCGTTCTAAGGGAGGCCCGCGTGGCACTGAGCTTTTTCCGCAAAGAAACCAAACCCGCCGTCAACACCGATGCGAATGAAGCCTTTCTGAAGGGCTATTCGATTGAGGTGATGCCGCGCACCGCCGAAAAGGTGGAAGATTTCCGCGCCTTGCTGCCGAAAGGCACGCGGGTTTACATCGCCCATATCGAGGGCACGCCGATTGAAGACATGGTGGCCACCGCAAAGCGCATTGCGCGCGAAGGCTTCGACGTGATGCCGCATTTCCCGGCGCGGATCATCCATGACAAGGCAACCTTGGCCGATTGGATCAAGCGCTATCAGACCGAGGCGGGCGTCAAACAGGCGCTTTTGCTGGGCGGTGGCGTCAATACCCCTGCCGGGGACTTTGACAGCTCGATGCAGTTGATCGAAACCGGGCTGTTCGACGGCTTTGACCGCCTGCACGTCGCGGGCCACCCCGAGGGCAACAAAGACATCGACAAGGACGGCGGCGATGCCATTGTGCTGGCTGCGCTGAAATGGAAACAGGCGTTCTCGGAACGCTCTGACGCGAAAATGGCGATTGCCACGCAGTTCTGCTTTGAGGCGGCCCCGGTGATCGCTTGGGCCAATCGTCTAGCCGATGCAGGCGTGCATCTGCCGATCCATATCGGTGTGGCGGGCCCTGCCAAACTGCAAACCCTGATCAAATTCGCAATTTCCTGCGGCGTTGGTGCGTCCTTGCGCGTGTTACAAAAGCGCGCAATGGACGTGACGAAACTGCTGCTACCCTACGAGCCGACCGAGTTCATCGCAGGGCTAGCTGCCCACAAAACCGCGAACCCGGCTTTTGGCATTGAGCAGGTTCACTTCTTCCCGCTCGGCGGCATCAAGACCAATGCGGCTTGGGTTACCGAAAATGGCGGTGCCTCTGGTGTGCCTGCAAACGCTTAAGAAACCCACAAACGCTTAAAGAGAAGGTTTAAGAATGACCCGTACCGTTATTGAATCTAAAACAAAAACCGTGATCATCGGTTTTGACGAGCCGTTCTGCGTGATCGGTGAGCGTATCAACCCAACGGGCCGTAAAAAGCTGGCCGCCGAAATGGAAGCCGGCAATTTTGAAACGGTTCTGCGCGACGCGCTAGAGCAGGTAGCTTGCGGTGCCAACATTCTGGACGTGAACTCGGGGGCGGTGTTCACCAACAAAATGGCCGAAGATCCGCGCTATGCCGACAATAACTTTGTCGAGCCGCCGCTGATGCGCGAATTGATCCTACGGATTCAGGCCGTGGTGGATGTGCCTTTGTGCATCGACAGCTCGGTTCCCGGCGCGTTGGAGGCTGGCTTGCAGTCTTGCGAGGGCCGCCCCCTGCTGAACTCGGTGACGGGGGAAGAAGACCGCATGGAACTGGTTCTGCCGCTGGTGAAGAAATACAACGTGCCGGTGGTGGCGATTTCCAACGATGACACCGGGATTTCGCAAGACCCCGATGTGCGTTTTGCTGTGGCGAAAAAGATCGTTGAGCGTGCCGCCGACTTCGGTATCCCGGCCCATGACATCGTGGTTGACCCGCTGGTGATGCCTGTGGGTGCGATGGGCTCGGCTGGCCAGCAGGTGTTCGCCTTGGTGCGCCGTCTGCGCGAAGAGTTGGGCGTCAACACCACTTGCGGTGCCTCGAACATCTCGTTCGGCTTGCCGCATCGTCACGGCGTCAACGCGGCCTTCTTGCCGATGGCGATCGGCGCAGGGATGACCAGCGCCATCATGAACCCGGTGCGTCTGCCCGAGATGGAGGCCATTCGCGCCGCCAACTTCCTGATGAACCATGACGCCAATGGCGGCGAGTGGATCCGCTTTGCGAAGGTTCTGGAGGCTGTCGAGGCTGGGGCGACGTTTGCCGAGGCTTCGGCTGCGGCAACGGCGGCAACGTCAGGGCGTCGCGGTGGGCGTCGCGCGCGCTAACCTTTTAGATCAGTACCAAAAGGCCCGCCACTGGCGGGCCTTTTGCTTTAGCGGATGCGGCGGGTCAGCTTGGCCGCTTGCCGTGCGCGCTTCGCCATTTCCTTGCCCGCGCGGGCCTGTGCGTGATCTTCAGGCGTCATATCATCGGGCGACTTCCCCCTACGAGCCGCATAATCAACACCCTTATTAACGGCGGTGTTGACCAGCCGCCCCAAGAGTTTATTCAGGATCATCTGAATGATACGGTCCATGGCTTAGTCCTCAAACAATTCGCTTTGCCCGGTACTGGGCTGTTCTTCGTCTTCAGATGGGGTGGTCAACCCACCCGGCAAGGGGCGACTGTCGAGAAGCCCAGCCGCGCGCAATTCTTTCAGCCCCGGCAGATCGCGGGCGGATTCAAGGCCGAAGTGGTCAAGGAAGTGATCGGTCACCACAAAGGTCACCGGACGCCCCGGAGTCATCCGCCTGCGCCCCAACCTGATCCAGTCCAACTCCAACAGCTGGTCCACGGTGCCCCGACTGACCGCGACACCGCGAATTTCCTCAATCTCGGCCCGCGTCACCGGCTGATGGTAAGCCACAATCGCCAGCGTCTCAATCGCCGCGCGCGACAGTTTGCGCTGCTCGGCGCTTTCCTTTTGCATCAAATGCCCCAGATCGGCAGCGGTGCGGAAAGCGTAGGCATCGCCAACCTTGACCATATTCACCCCCCGCCCGTCATAGCGGCGGCGCAGGGTCAACAGGGCCTCAGCCGGATCGCAACCATGCGGCATCCGCTTGACCAGTTCGGCCAAAGTGACAGGTTCGGTCGAAGCGAACAGGATGGCTTCGACCATGCGTTCCTGCTCGCCCATCGGCGGCGCTTCGAACAGGCTTTTCTCAATCGGATCGGTCATGGATTTGTCCTGCGGATCATCAGCGGGGCAAAGACTTCACCCTGTTTGATCTGCACCTGACCGCGCTTGGCCATTTCCAAAATCGCGGCAAAATGCGCGGCAGTGGCCGATCTGCGGCGGGTGGGGGAAACCTCCCAGCCTTCGGGCATGAAGCTGGTTAAATCCGACCATTCCCCCGCATAACCCAGCAGGCCGCGCATCCGTTCCAGCGCATCTTCCATCGTGTAGACGTCTTTGCGATCAAAGGCATAGGGACGGAATTCGTCGCGGGTGCGGATGCGGGCATAGGCGCGCATCAGGTCCAGCAGGGTGGCGGAATAACTGACATTGACCTTGCGGGTAACATCCTCGGGCACGCCCCGCGCGAAGAAATCTCGGCCCAACTGATCCCGCCCCATCAGCCTCGCAGCGGCCTCGCGCATTGCCGACAGACGCTCCAACTGGAAGGCCAGATGCGCCGCCAGATCTTCGGCAGATGGCCCCGCCTCACCGGGTTCCGGGGGCAGCAACAGGCGGGATTTCAGGAACGCCAGCCACGCCGCCATCACCAAATAATCGGCGGCGAGTTCAATCCTTAGCGCCTGCGCGCGCTGCACGAAAACGAGATATTGCTCGGCCAGTTGCAGCACGGAAATCTTGCGCAGATCAACCTTTTGCGTGCGCGACAGCATCAACAAAAGGTCGAGCGGCCCCTCAAAGCCATCGACGTCAATGATCAGCGCTTCAGAGGCCAGCCTCTCGGCAGCCGGAATACGCTCTGCGGCGCCCCAATCGTCGGTATCCGTGTCAGCCATGCGCACCTTCGCCCAGCAGAGCCGAAAACTCAGCCTCCAGCGCGGCGATGTCAACGGATTTCGCCGGGCAGCGCTGCGCAAGCGCTGCCACAGCGCGCGTACGGGCGGCTGCGGTCATGACGCCTGCGGCGGCGGCGACCTCCAGCATTTCAGCCATGTCGCCCTTGCAATGCAGCGCGATATCACAGCCCGCAGCCATCGAGCGCGCTGCCCGCTGGCCCAAACTGCCAGCCAAGGCCTGCATGTTCAGATCATCGGTGATCAGCAGGCCCGCAAAGCCGATCTCATCGCGGATCGCTTTGATCATCGCAGGAGACTGCGTGGCGGGCAGGCTGTCATAGGCCGAGAAGATGATATGCGCCGTCATCGCCATCGGCAGGTCGGCCAAAGCGCGGAACGGCGCGAAATCTGTGGCGTTCAGGGTGGCGCGGTCGGTGGTGACAGTGGGCAGATCGTGGTGGGTGTCGTTGATGGATCGGCCATGCCCCGGCATGTGTTTGACCACCGGCAGCACGCCCATCTCCAGATGCGCATCGGCGACGGCGCGGGCGATTTGGCTGACGGTTTCAACGTCTTGGCCATAGCAGCGATTGCGCAGGAACGGGTGGGTATTGGGGCCCGCAATGTCAGCAACAGGGGCGCAGTTGGCGTCAATGCCGACGGCTCGGAGTTCTGCAGCGATCACCAGCGAACGCAGCGCCATCACGCGGGCGGCGTTTGCTCCGGCTTTCTCTACGGTATCAAGCGGGGCGGCCCATTCACGCCAATACGGCGCGCGCAGACGCTGAACGCGGCCACCTTCTTGATCAACAAGGATGGGGGCGTCACGGCCAACGCTATCGCGCAAATCGGTAGTCAGGCGGGTAAGCTGTTCAGGAGTCTCAACATTCCGCGCAAACACGATGAAACCCAACGGGTCATAATCGCGGAAGAAATCCCGCTCAGCTGCGGTCAGCGTCAGCCCGGCACAGCCGAAGATCGCGGCACCAGAGCCGATCATTTTTGCGCAACCGGGATGCACGAGGCGTTTTGAGCCAGCATCGCGGCGCAGAATTGCCGCGCCACATCTTCGTCGGCAAAACCATGCGCGCGCAAGCGGTAGAAGGTACGCCCGCCACTTTGCGCCGACTGCACGACCATGGCTTTGCCCGGCAGCAGATCGGGGAAGTCGGCTTGCAGCTTGGCCCATTCGGCACGCGCACTCACCTCATCGTCGAAGGCCCCGAGCTGTACCAGGCGGGTGCCTGCGGGGATAGTGCTGGGGTCGATTTCAGCCACGGCGGTGGTTGTTGCGACGGGAACCTGAGCGGCAGCCTCCGGTGCAGCTTCGGCGGTGGCGGCTGCGGGTTCAGCGGCTGCGACCGCAGCGGCGCTACGGCTGGCTGGACGCAGCCTCGGGCGCACTGACTTCACCGGATCGGCGGCGGCAACCTCGGCCTCACTCAACCCGCCTTCTGCGGTTTCTCCGTCCGCCAAAGCGGCGGCGAGGGCTGCGGCAACTGCGTCTTCCTGGGTCGCAGGCAAAGGTGCAGTGACCGCAAGGCTTGTCGCATCCGCCCCCCCGGCACTGGGAGCAACCTCGGGCATAGCAGACGGAGCAATCTCAACGGGCGCAAGGCTTACCTGAGCCTGCGGTGCCACCTCGACCACTTCGGCACCACTTGCCAAAGGATCGGCGGCAGGCAGTTGCGACAATTCAGCGGTGCCTGCTTGATCTTCTGCCGTCAAAGCCACCTCTTTCGGCGCAAGGATCAGTTTATCCGGCAAAGGCAAAGCGGTTCCGGCAGCAGCCACAGCGTTGACCGATAGACCCTGGTGCGTCGCCACATCGCCACCGGGATTATCGGGCGCGATACGCAGCGGGCCTTCCAGCGCGCGGACCACCGGGATGCCGGAAACATCACGCACCGCCAGTTTATAGCCCCAGACGCCAAGCCCAATCACCAAAGCCACGGAACAGGCGGCCCCGGCCAAGTTTATCATCGCGCGGGCGCGACCCGTCGCATAGCCAGAGGCTATCTCATGCTCGGCATAACCGCCGTCGAACTCATCGAAATCCACGTCCGCCATGTCTTGCCTCGCGTGCAAGGGCGATACATGCCACCCCTGCTTGTTATTTTGCCCTCTCCGGTCAGGCGGCTCAGACCTTGGCACTTAGCGCATTTCCTCAACCGGAGTGACGCCAAGGATACCAAGGCCGGCCGAAATCACAACGCCCGTGGCACGCGCGAGGGCGATTTTCGCCGAAGATGTTGCCGCATTACCCTCTTGGATAAAGCGCAGGCTGGTATCATCGTTGCCTTTGTTCCAAAGCGAATGGAATTCGGACGCCAGTTCATAGAGGTAAAACGCAATACGGTGCGGCTCATTACCCTTGGCGGCGATCTCGACCAAGCGCGGCCATTCAGCGAGTTTCTGCGCCATAGCGATCTCAGCAGGGTGGCTCAGGATGGCCAGATCGGCGTTTGCCAAAGCTGCATCGCTGCAATCAATTCCCGCCTCACGCGACTTGCGCAGCACCGAGTTGATCCGGGCATTGGCATATTGCACATAGAACACCGGGTTGTCTTTCGACTGCTCCAACACCTTGGCGAAGTCGAAGTCCAAGGTCACGTCGTTCTTGCGCGTCAACATCATGAAACGCGTCACATCCGCGCCCGCTTGTTCGACCACATCGCGGAGGGTCACAAAGGTGCCTGCCCGCTTTGACATCTTGAACGGCTCGCCATTCTTATAAAGCTTCACCAGCTGCACCAGCTTGATATCCAACGGAACTTTTCCATTAGACAGGGCAGAGACCGCCGCTTTCATCCGCTTGACATAGCCGCCGTGATCGGCACCAAAAATGTCGATCAGCTCGTCAAAACCGCGCTGCACTTTGTTGTAGTGATAGGCAATGTCGGGGGCAAAATAGGTCCACGATCCATCTGATTTCATCACCGGGCGGTCGCTGTCATCTCCATGCGCAGAGGACCGGAACAGGGTCTGGACACGGGGCTCCCAGTCTTCCAGAAGCTTACCCTTTGGCGGTTCCAGCGTGCCTTCATAGATCAGATCCATGTCACGCAGGGCTTGGATCGCGGCCTCAATCTGCCCGGTGCCGTAAAGCGCCTTTTCCGACGAATACACGTCCATCTTGACGCCCAAAGCCGCCAGATCGCCGCGAATTTCTTCCATCATCATCTCAGACGCGATTTCGCGAATGTCGGCCAGCCAGACCTCCTCGCCCTTATCGAGCAGACTGGTGCCGAATTTCGCCTTCAACGCCTCGCCCACCGGGATCAGATAATCGCCGGGATAAAGCCCCTCGCGGATTTCAGGCTCCAGCCCATTGGCCTCGCGATACCGCTCGTAAGCCGAGCGCGCCAACACATCAACCTGCGCGCCTGCATCGTTGATGTAATATTCGCGGGTGACATTCCAGCCCGAGAATGCCAGTAGCCGCGCCAGCGCATCTCCGAACACGGCACCGCGCACGTGTCCTACATGCATCGGCCCGGTCGGGTTGGCAGAGACGAACTCGACGTTGACTTTGCGCCCTGCCCCAGCACTGGATTTGCCAAACGCCAACCCTTCCGTCAGCGCCGCTTTCACCACGCCCTGCCAGACATTCGCCGCCAGCCGCAGGTTCAAGAACCCTAGCCCCGCCACTTCGGCCCCGGTCAGGCGCGGGTCCAGCACCAGCTTGGCAGCCAAAGCCTCGGCAATCGCACGCGGCTGCATACCGGCGGGTTTAGCCAACACCATCGCCGCATTGGTCGCCATATCACCATGCGCCGGATCGCGCGGCGGCTCGACCGCCACCTGTGCAAAGTCCAGACCAGTGGGCAAAACGTCCTCGGCGGCCAAAGCCGTCAGGCTGTCGGTCACCAAGCTGCGGATTTCGGCAAAGAGGTTCATTTGATCAATTCCTGTCTCGTTGGTTTGGCAATGCCAGAGCCAGCAAGACAGGTCAAGGACAGCCCCGGTTTTGGGGCCGTTTAGGCGGCTAGTTTTGCTCAAAACGCCAATCATCCAAGGCGGGATTGGCGTCAGAGGCCGCGGTGGTTGGATTCAGCCCCGCAGTCACGCTGACCGGGCGATTGCGAAAGTAATGTGTCTCACGCGCGCCAAAGTAAAACGCCACGACGGCACCGAGCAGCCACCAAAGCGGTTCCGGCACCGCATTCAACCCCATCATACGCAAAGCAAAATCCGGCGGGTCAATCATCGCATAAACAAACAGGCCAATGGTGCCGAACGCCAGAAGCGGGCGCGGCAGGCGGTTTAACCCGTTAATCAAGCGGTCGAAACCACTGGTCGAGGCATTGCTGAATTCATCACCAAATTGCTCTAGCGCCGCCGCTTGCGCCTGTGCCGACAGCTCCATCTGCTTGGTCGCCGACGGGACGAACACCTCTGCAACGCCCTTGGCGGCATCACCCAAAGCCGCCACCGCGCCCGGCGCATTCAAAACTGTGCCGATCAATCCCATGCTGCCACCCGTGCGTGATGTTGCGCCTCTGTCAGCCGATATTTCGGCGCGATAAACTCCTCGGCGCGCGTGATCCAACCGCCCTTGCCGCCATCACGGCGGCGCGCATATTTGCGGCTGGCGGGACGGGCATCGGCCAGAGCGTAATAATAATTCCGCCGTGCAATTCCGTAGGCGTCTGCAAGGTGGCTGGGGGCAGCTTCTGCGGCCATCTGCGCCGCGCGAATGGTCTGCGGACCAATCTGAGTATCCGCATTGCAGGGAAATCCCATGCTGGTCAGCAACCGCTGCAACACCTTCACCGCATTTGCGCCTGCGTTGACATACATATCGAAAACGGACGCTTGCAAGACCTCGGGCAGCGCGCCAATGCCAGTGCGCTGGTAGTAATGTTCGACATAGATATCAACCGCTTGGGCGGGGGTCAGCGCCCTCACATCGGTCACGTCGATCCTTGTGTCACGGGTAATATCGATCCCCAATCGCCGCAGGGTATTCAGAGTAACTCCGTGGTTTGTGGCGCCGCCCGGATCATCGGGATCGTTCACAAAACCGCCCTCGCGCGCGACAATCTCAGCCGCCAAATCCTGTACAGATTTCATCGCATCTCCCCTTGAATTGCCGGGGGCTATGCTGGCGCGAAGCGGTTAATCTGCTGCGAGTGAAGCGCGCGCTGGTACTGCAGAACTACTTCTGCGGCGCGACGTAAACGCCCTGCGCTTTCAAAGCGTCAACCACCTCTTTTGGCATGTAATTCTCATCATGCTTTGCGAGAATTTCACTGGCGACAAAGGTATCGCCCTCCATCTCTCCGGTGCCGACCATGCCCGCGCCTTCGGCAAACAGATCGGGCAGAACTCCGGTAAACTTCACAGGCACGGTCTTGTTGGTATCGGTCACGCTGAAGGTGATCGTTTCCCCCTGCCCGCGCACCAAGGTGCCCTTTTCGACCAGCCCGCCGATGCGAAACACCTCACCCGCGCGCGGCGGATCGGACAGAACCTGACTGGGCGAGCGGAAAAAGTTGATACCGTCGCGCATGGCATAGCCAATCAGTGCGGTTGAGGCCGCCAGCAGCACAAATGCAAACAGGATCAACTGCACGCGGCGGCGTTTTTTTAGCCCCTTTAACCCAGCCATATCAGCCCCTTACGGGAACATCGGTGCTAACATCAGCCCCGACGTTTCCTCAATTCCCAGCATCAGATTGGCGTTCTGGATCGCCTGCCCCGACGAGCCTTTCGTCAGATTGTCCAACACAGCCACCACCACAGCGCGGCCCGGAACCCGATCCCCGATCACGCCGATATGGCAGTAGTTAGAGCCTGCAATGTCGCGCGTCGAGGGGAGTGCGCCAAAGGGTAGCACCTGCAAGAACGGCTCGGCTGCATAAACGCCGGTCAGCACCTGATGAATGACCTTCGCGTCGCCCTGCACATAGGTGGTCGCCAGAATCCCGCGGTTCATCGGCAGCAGATGCGGCGAAAACTGAATATGAACAGGCCGTCCGGCGAGTTTAGAAAACTCCTGATCAAACTCGCCCAAGTGGCGGTGCTTGCCACCCATCGAATAGGTATGCGTGCCGCCGGAAAGTTCCGCGTGCAGCAGGTTTTCCTTTAGCGACCGCCCAGCCCCTGATACTCCGGCTTTAAGGTCGATCAGGATATGGTCCAGATCAATCACCCCCGCCGAAATTAGCGGCCGCAGCGCGTACTGCCCGGTCGCGGCGTTGCAACCCGTCCCTGCCACCAGACGCCCCTTGCGGATATCGTCGCGGTAAAACTCGGTCAGACCATAGACAGCTTCTTTTTGCAGGTCGGTGGCTGTGTGGGCTTGGCCATACCACTTCTCATACTCTGCCGGATCACGCAGCCGGAAGTCAGCCGACAAATCGACAATCTTCAAATCGCGCGGCAGGGCCGAGACGACAACTTGGGTGGTCGCGTGGGGCAGCGCGCAGAAACACAGATCAACGCCTGAAAAGTCGATCTCATCAATCTTTTGCAAGCGCGGAAGATCAAGGTGACGCAGGAACGGAAAGACTTCGGCCATCGCCATCCCCGCTTTACGGTCGGCAGAAAGCGCAACTATTTTCATCTCGGGATGCGTGGCGATCAGGCGGACAAGCTCGGCACCAGTGTAACCTGAAGCTCCGAGAATGGCGATGCGATGGGTCATGGCTGCCTCCGTTTTGGTGGCGCAGATGTGGCGTTTGGGGGGGGCAGATGCAAGTGAAATTATGGTGTCAGGCGCTCGCCAGCCTCAACCCGAAACGGCAGGATATTGTCGCGAGGCGGCAGTGGGCAGATCGCGAAATCGGTGAAGCCGCAGGGCGGGGTGAAGGCGCGGTTGAAATCGAGGGTGATTTCGGTGTCGGTCGCGTCCTCACCGATCAGGAATCGCGAGGCGGGGTAGGTTTCTTTTCCGCTGGTCTGGTCACGGATCACGAACATGGGTTTGCCGTCTTTCCAATGGGTCGCAAGCAGCGTGATGGCGTGGCTTTGGTAGGTGAAATGCGCGGTGTGGGTGAGTTGGACAGTGGTTTGCGCGCCGCCTTTTTGGTCGATGGGTTGGGTGATCGGGGTTGACAGGGCTTGCCAGTGGGCGCGGAGGATCAGGGATGGGTTGGTGGGGAAGTAGTAGAGGGTTGCTCGGCGTGGCAGTGTGCGGTCGCGGACGCGGAGGGCTGGGGTGCCGTCTACGGTGTGGAGTTCTAGCAGGAGGGTTTCAGTGCGGAGTTGGGGGAAGCCTGCTGGGGTGGGGAGGAAGGGGATCGGGGCTTCGTTGGGCGGGGTCAGGGTTTCGGTGGTGGGGTCGATCAGGCCGAGATGGGCGGGACCGGTGGAGAGGTGGATTTGATTATCGGGGGCGGTGCCTGCGGATTGGGGGCCGGGATTGAGCTCGACCCGGTCGGTGAGGTTGAGCCAGCCGTCCTCGGCTTGCAGGGCTTTCAGGCGGGCGGCGCGGTGTTGGGTCAGGGGGAGCATTTTGGGGGCCTTTTTGGCTGGTCCCAACTCGGGACATTTTTTTGTTGTTTGGATTCAAGGGGGTGGGGTGGTGGATTTAAGGATTTGTTAAGGTTTGGCGACGGTGCGTGAAATCACGCACCCTACAGGCCTGCGGCTTTTCGGAGGGCTTCGTTCATGCGGCTTTGCCAGCCGGGGCCGCTGGATTTGAAGGCTTCGAGCACTTCGGGGTCGAGGCGCAGGGTGGTGGAGATTTTCGGGGTGGCGGATTTCGGGCGGCCACGTTGGACGCGGGCGGCGGCGAATTTGGCGGCCCAGTAGGGGGCGGTCATATCGGGCAGATCATCGTCAGGCTCGGAGGCTGGATCAATCGGCAAGGCCGTGGTCGATGCTGAATTTGGCAATTTCATGATCATTTGCTTTCCTCATACTTATGTATGCGTCGGGCATTACCGCTTGGTGTCCACGCCACGAACATCATCCGACCATTCAGATATCCAACTGTCACGAAGCGCGCCTCGCCGTAAACCACGCGGTCATCTTCGACTGTAAGAACCTCGGTTGCAAAGATCGCGCTGGCTTCCGCCATGTCCAGCCCCCGCTTGAGCAGGGTCGCGTCGCGTTTGGCGGGGTCAGATTCGATCTGTATTTAATGTAACTACATTAATGGGCGAATGCAAGTGCGGCGCAGGTTTGGTATAAGTTGAGTTTCCGAGCAAGACTATGTGTTTGATGTGGAACGGTAGTGGTGGGTTGCACCCACCCTACGATGATGGCCAAGGCGCTGCGCGGGTTGTAAGTTCGGAACGCTCCGCGGGGGATATTTGGGCCAATGTGAAATTTTTGGAGTTGCGATTGGGTAGATCGGCGGCAAGGTGATGGTGGGGTGAAACCCCATCCTACAGAGCGGAGGAGTGGTCGGCGTCACGCGGCCTCAAACACTACTCTTTTGCGCAGGAATTGCGTGGCTTTGTTGGAGACGGACGCGGCGTCGCCGGTGGTGATGAATTTCGACTTGGTGCCGGCCCCCAGCATTTCGGGGCGGCGTTGCAGGTAGTCGGCGAGGCTTTCGGCGACGAGGTTGGCTTGGGAGTAGACTTTGACCTCGGGGCCAAGCGCCTCGGCGAAGGTTTTTTCCATCAGGGGGTAGTGGGTGCAACCCAGAACGGCGGCTTGCGGGTGGGGCATGCGGCGTTTCAGGGCCTCGACATGGCTGCGCACCAAGGCTTCGGCGAGGATTTCGTCGCCTTGCTCGATGGCATCAACGACACCGCCGCAGGGTTGGGCCTCGACATCGACGCCGATGGCGCGGAACGCCAGTTCACGCTGGAAGGCACGGGAGGCCACGGTCGCGGGGGTGGCGAACAAGGCCACATGTTTGACGCTGACTTCACGCGGGGGGGAATTGTCGCCCCATTGGCGTTCGGTCAGGGCCTCGATCAGCGGCACGAATACGCCGAGGACGCGCTTTTCGGGGGGGAGCCAGGTTTCCTGCATGCGTTTGAGGGCTGCGGCGGAGGCGGTGTTGCAGGCGAGGATGACCAGATCGCAGCCTTCGGCCCACAGGCGTTCGGTGGCGGCACAGGTCAGATTGAAGATGTCGTCATGGGTGCGCACGCCGTAGGGCGCGTGGGCGTTGTCGCCGAAATAGACGAAGGGGGTGTCGGGGAGACGCTTTGTCAGTGCGTCCAGCACTGTCAGCCCGCCGATGCCGCTGTCGAATACGCCTACTGCCATCTTTGCCCCCTGCCCGCTTTCGCAGTCTTGAGGCTGCGGTTTAGCGGGATTTGTATTTCGCCTCGAATTCGTAGCCGTGAGCATAAGAGGGAAGTGGCGCGGGTGAAAGGGCGTAGGTGGCTTGGCGCAGGGTTTCCATCATCGCGGTGGGGTCGGATTTCAGGGATTGGATGGTGTCGGCGGGGATCGGTTGGCCGATCACAAGGCGGACGGGGGTGTCAGTGCGGGATTTGAACTCTTTCAGCAGCATCGCGACGCGCAGGTTGGCGTGGACGCGGGAGGCGAGTTGAAACAGGCGCGAGTTGTGGCCCTCAAAGTATATGGGAACCACGGTGGCGTTGGATTTGGCGATCATCTTGGCGGTGAAGTTGCGCCAGGACGGGTCCATCGGGTGGGAAAACGGTTTCAGCGAGGTTGACACCGTGCCGCCGGGGAAGATGCCGATCGCGCCGCCTTCGCTGAGGTATTGCAGGGCGGTGGCGCGGGTTTGCAGGTTGAGTTTGACGGCCTCTTTGGTCTCATCGAACGAAATCGGCAGCAGGACTTTGTTCAGCGCCTCGGCGTGGCGGAAGACCGCGTTCGACAGGATGCGGAAATCGCCTCGGATCGCATCCAGCAGATGGCCCATCATCAAGCCGTCGAGGATGCCGTAGGGGTGATTGGCGATCAGCACCAGTGGGCCTGCGGTGGGGATGTTGGCAAGGCTGCCTGCGATGAGGTCGAGGCTGAGGCCGTAGCGCTCGGGGATGACTTGCCAGAACGAGCGGCCTTGCGCGATGTCATGTTCGTAACCAGCGGCGCGCTCGATCAGGTGGCGGCGGCCAGAGACGTTTTCCAGCACGCGGATCAGGGCGCGACCGGGGCGGGTGCGGGCCGAGGTGGCGTAGGAAATGTCGCGGCTGATGTTAGTTTGCAGCATGGGAACCTCGGGGGTTTGCACGGGCGGCATGGCGGGTTTGTGACAGGGTAATGGCTGTGCGTGACGCTGAAATGACAGCGGACGAGGGATAAGGCTGACAAATAGAGGGAATAATTACGGATTTGCCCGGTTTACAGGGCGGATTTTGTGCATAGATAAGCAGGCTCATGGTATCATCCGTGAAATAATTTTGAGGGACCGATGGACTGGGATAAGCTGCGCATTTTTCACGCCGTTGCCGAAAAGGGCAGCCTGACTCATGCGGGCGAAGTGCTGCATCTGTCGCAATCCGCCGTAAGCCGACAAATTCGCGCACTGGAGGAGAGCCTTTCGGTGACCTTGTTCCACCGCCATGCCCGCGGGCTGATCCTGACCGAACAGGGTGAGTTGCTGTATGATGCGACCCAAGCCATGGTCAAACGACTGGATGCCACGGCGGCGCGGATCCGGGATTCCGAGGATGAGGTATTTGGCGAGTTGCGGGTGACGACGACGACCGGGTTTGGGACGTTGTGGTTGGCGCCGCGGTTACCAGCGTTGTATAAGAAGTATCCCAGCCTGAAGATTGATTTGATGCTGGAAGAACGCGTGCTCGATCTGCCGATGCGGGAGGCGGATGTGGCCATTCGGATGAAAGAGCCCAGCCAAGCTGATCTGATCCGCAAGCGGTTGATGAACATTCGGATGCGGCTTTATGCGACGCCGGAGTATCTGGCGGAACATGGCACGCCGCTGACGATGGATGATTTCGCGCAGCATCGGTTGATCTGCCAACATGCGGGTACGGCTCAGGTGGCGGCGGGGGCGAATTTGGTGGCAGAATTGATGGCGCATGACATTCCCTCGACGCTGACGGTGAACAACTATTTCGGGGTGCTGCAGGGGGTGTTGAACCATCTGGGCATCGGCGTGCTGCCAGATTACCTGACCGAAGACTTTCCGCATCTGGTGCGGGTGTTGCCGGAGACGGAATCGACGGAAGTGCCGGTGTTTTTGGCCTATCCTGAGGAATTGCGGCACTCGAAGCGGGTGTCAGCGTTTCGAGATTTCGTGACCGAAGAAATCTTTGCGTTTCGTAAGCGGCAGCAGTTGTAGGCTGCGCGAAAGCTATGGGGTGGAGGAAGCCTTGCCCGAATGGGCGGGGCTTTTTCATTTCAAAGGCGCGCGTCCGCCATCAGGTGAAAATTGACCATTCGGTCAAAGCTATGCGCGCAACGCATGACGGCATTGCTGCGTTTGCAGCCTGTTCTTCATTGAGGCAATTCAGCCATAGGTATAGATACCGCTGTGAGGCAGCAGTCGAGTTCGCTCTTGTTGCTTCATACCTCCCTGTTGGACTTGGCCGAGCGAAAGCTCGGCCTTTTTTTTAGCTTTCGGGGGGGATTTTGTTAACTGCCCGCACATCAAGCAGATTTTTGCGGCGTTCGGCCAAAAATGCTGCGTCTGCGAGATTTGCTGCAAGTGCGATGGCGCGGCTGTAGGCGGTATAAGCGGCGGGATGATTCGCCGTTAGCGCCAACAGATGCGCAAGCGCGGCGTGGTAGGGTTGATAGCTGGCAAGGGCTTCGGCGAGGGGTTCGAGCAGGCGCAGGGCCTGCACCGCGTGTCCGGTTTCGGCAAGCGCCACTGCGTGATTAAGGGCTACGACCGGGGTGGGTTCCAACTCGAACAGGCGGGCATAAAACGCCTCAATCTGCGCCCAATCGGGGGCGCTTGGCAGGATATGGGCGGCGGCGATGGCGGCTTTCAGCTGCATCGGGCCGGGACGGCTTTGGCTGATGGCGGCGTTCAGCAGGCTGAGGGCTTCGGTGATTTCGGCGGCGTTCCACAGGCTGCGGTCTTGGTGTCCGGGCGGGATGGTCTGGCCGTTTGGCGCGCGGGCAGCAGTGCGGGCCTGGGTGAACAGCATCAGCGCGAGGCAGGCTTGGGTTTCGGGATTATTGGGCAGCAGGGTTTGCAGCAGGCGGGCGAGGAAGATCCCCTCAATGCAGAGGCTTGGGTTAGCGGCGGCGTGGCCGGTGGTGAAGATCAGGTAGATCACCGTCAGCACAGAGCGTAGGCGTTCCGGCCAATCGGCGGGGTCGGGCAGATCAAAACGCAGGTGCAGAGCGGCGATGCGGGCTTTGGCGCGGGTGATGCGCTGGCCCATGGTGGACTCCGTATCGAGGAAGGCGGCGGCGATTTCCGCGGTGGAAAGGCTGCAGACGGTGCGCAGGGTCAGTGCACAGCGGGATTTTTCATCTAGCGCCGGGTGGCAACAGGTGAAGATCAGCCTGAGGCGTTCGTCGGGGATGCTGGCGGGATCATCGGCGGCCTCATCGCGGGCGAGTTGCGCAAGGGCTGTAGTTTGGCGGCTGTCACGCGCCACGCCGCGCAGACGGTCAATGGCTTTGCGGAAGGCGGCACGGATCAACCAAGCCTCGGGTCGATGCGGCGGCCCCGCCCTGCCCCAATGGATCAGGGCTGAGACGCAGGCATCTTGCAGCGCGTCCTCGGCCAGCTGGAAATTTTGCACGCGGGCGATCAGCGCGGCGAGGATGCGGCCACGGTCCCGCCGCAGGCAGTCGGCTAAAGCTGCGGCGGGGTCGGTCATACTTGGGCCTCAGTATTCCATCACCGGGCGCAATTCGACGGTGCCCCAGGCCACCGAGGGGATCATCGCGGCATAGGCGATGGCGGCCTCTAGGCTTGCGGCGTTGAACAGATAAAAGCCGCCGAGGTGTTCTTTGGTTTCGGCAAACGGGCCGTCCATGGTTTCGACTTTGCCGCCGCGCAGCCGGACGGAGGTGGCGGTTTGCACGGATTTCAGGCCTTCGCCCGCGAGATAGGCGCCATCGGCTTTCAGCTTGGCGGTGAGGGCGAAATAGCCCTGCATGAAGGCGTCAAATTCGGGGCTGCCATGGGGCGGTTCGCTGCCGGGGGTGGAATAGATCAGGGCGATGAATTGCATTTTCGTCTCCTTCTTGGGTTTCGATAGCACAAGGACGTTTGGCGCGGCTGGATTTCGACAAAGGACGCAAAATAAGTCCGGAGGCAGCGAAATAATTGCGCGAAATTTGCCCCGGCCCTTTCCCTGTTGGCGCGCTTGGCCTATGACGCCCGCAACTCTCATATATCCGGGGAATGCCATGACCGAGCCTGCCATCACGCCTGATCTGATCGCAAAGCATGGCATGAAGCCGGATGAATATCAGCGGCTGCTGGAGATCATCGGGCGGGAGCCTTCGTTCACCGAGCTGGGGATTTTCTCGGCGATGTGGAATGAGCATTGCAGCTATAAGTCGTCGAAGCGTTGGCTGCGGACCTTGCCGACTACTGGGCCGCAGGTGATTTGTGGACCGGGCGAGAACGCCGGGGTTGTCAATATTGGCGACGGGCAGGCGGTGATCTTCAAGATGGAGTCGCACAACCACCCGTCCTATATCGAGCCGCATCAGGGCGCTGCGACGGGCGTTGGCGGGATTTTGCGCGATGTGTTCACCATGGGGGCGCGGCCGATTGCGGCGATGAACTCGCTGTCGTTCGGGGTGCCGTCGCATCCGAAAACCGGCTATCTGGTGAAGGGCGTGGTTGAGGGCGTTGGATCTTATGGCAATGCGTTTGGCGTGCCGACGGTTGCGGGCGAGGTGCGGTTTCATAAATCGTATAACGGCAACTGTCTGGTGAACGCTTTTGCCGCCGGGTTGGCGGATGCCGACAAGATTTTCTATTCGGTGGCCTCGGGTGTGGGGATGCCAGTGGTTTACTTGGGCGCCAAGACGGGGCGGGATGGCGTCGGCGGGGCGACGATGGCCTCGGCTGAGTTTGACGACACGATTGAGGAAAAGCGCCCCACCGTGCAGGTTGGCGACCCCTTCACCGAAAAGCGGCTGTTGGAGGCTTGTCTGGAACTGATGGCTTCGGGGGCGGTGATTTCCATTCAAGATATGGGCGCGGCTGGGCTGACCTGCTCGGCGGTCGAGATGGGCGATAAGGGCGGCTTGGGGATCAAGCTGCAACTCGATGCAGTGCCGCAGCGCGAAACCAACATGACGGCTTATGAGATGATGTTGTCCGAGAGCCAAGAGCGGATGCTGATGGTTCTGAAGCCGGAACTGGAGGATGTGGCGCGGGCGATTTTTGTGAAATGGGATCTGGATTTTGCCATTGTCGGCGAGACTATTCCCGAGGATCGCTTCCTGATCCTGCATGGCAATGAGGTGAAAGCGGATTTGCCTTTGTCTAAGTTGTCTTCCTCTGCGCCAGAATATGATCGGCCTTGGGTGGAAACGCCTGCGGCTGCGGCCTTGGGGGATGTGCCTGTGATTGGCGCGATTGCGGGGCTGCGGGCGTTGATCGGTTCGCCCAATTATGCGCAGAAAGCTTGGGTTTACGAGCAGTATGATAGCATGGTTGGGGCAGATACGGTGGTGGCGCCGGGGGCTGGTGCAGGGGTTGTGCGGGTGCATGGCACGGGCAAGGCGCTGGCGTTCACCTCGGATGTGACGCCGCGCTATGTAAAGGCGAATCCGTTTGAAGGTGGTAAGCAGGCGGTGGCGGAAGCTTACCGGAACCTGATCGCTGTCGGGGCTAAGCCTTTGGCTACGACAGATAACCTCAACTTCGGCAACCCCGAAAAGCCGGAGATCATGGGGCAAATGGTCGGGGCGATTAAGGGCATTGGCGCGGCTGTGCTGGCGCTGGATATGCCGATCGTTTCGGGCAACGTGTCATTGTATAATGAGACGGATGGTTCGGGGATTTTGCCGACGCCGACGATTGGCGCGGTGGGGATTTTGGCCTCGTTGGATGATCTGATCGCCGGGCGTCCGATGGCGGGCGATGTGGCGCTGGTTGTGGGCGAGACGTTTGGGCATCTGGGGCAGTCGGCACTGTTGGCCGAGGCCTTTGGGATCGAGGCGGGGGATGCTCCGCGTGTTGATCTGGACGCAGAGAAGGCGAGCGGGGATTTCATTCTGGCGAACCGCAAAGCCATTCGGGCTTGCACCGATTTGGCGGATGGCGGGCTTGGACTGGCGGCGTTTGAGATGGCCGAGGGCGCGGGTTTGGGTGTGGCGCTGATCGCGGGCGATATTCCGACGCTGTTTGGCGAGGATCAGGCGCGGTATTTGATCGCTGCGGATGAAGCGGGGGCTGCGAAGTTGGAAGCGGCGGCTTTGCTGGGCGGGCTTGAGGTGGTCCGGGTAGGCAGCTTTGGCGGCGGTTCGGTTGACTTTGGCGGCGACAAGGCCTCGCTGGCGGAATTGTCGGCGCTCTATCGTAGTGCCTTTGAGAAGGCGGTGGGGTGAGGCTGCGTCCTGCCCTAGCTGGTGATTTTAGCTTTATCCGCAGCGTCGCGGGGCGGGCGGAGTTTGCGCCTTTTATCACCGATGAGGATGAGGCGGCGCTTTCTGCGTATCTGACCAGCCCTGCGGCGCGGTTGCTGATCTGGGAAGACGATCAGGGGCCGCGTGGGTTTGCTCTTTATGCGGTGCCGCAGGATGGCGCGGGTGTGGTTGAATTGCGCAGGTTGGCACTGGACCTTGCTGGGCGCGGTGAGGGTCAGGCGTTTTTGCGCGCGATGATCGGTTATGCGTTTGAGGATTTGGGCGCGGAGCGGTTGTGGCTGGATGCCTCGGGTGAGAATTTGCGGGCGCAGGCGGCTTACGTTCGGGCGGGGTTTGCGCTGGAGGGGCGGCTGCGCGGGCATTGGTATCGGCCTGTTTTGGGGCGCGTTGTGGACTTGATGATCTATGGCATGATGCGCAATGAGTGGCAGGCGCGGGGCTGATTGGCCTCTTGCAGCGCCCCGCCCCCAAGCTTACATTTGCGGTGAACTGCCAAGGAGTGCGCAATGGCGATTGAAGCCCATGAAATTGAAGGCCTGATCCGCGCGGCGTTTCCCGATGCCCGCATCACCGTGCAGGGCGACGATGGCGCGCATTTCTCGGCCGAGGTGATTGATGCCAGCTTCAAGGGCATGAACCGGGTGCAACAACAGCGCGCGGTTTATGCCAGTTTGAAGGGCAAGATGGATGGGCCAAGTGGTGCGCTGCACGCGCTGGCGCTGACGACGAAAGCGCCGGAGTGATTTCAGCAGCCTGCCACGCGGCTGCTGACTGGGTAGGTGATCTGATCACCGATGTATTGTCGTCGATTTTTAGCGGGTCTTCTGGAAGCACCAAAGCCGTGAAAACAAAACAGACTAAAACCCGCGCCAAAGCGCGCGCGAGGAAAGGGAAACGCTATGTCAAACGCTCTTGAGATGATCAAAGACACCGTGACGAAAAACGACGTCGTGTTGTTTATGAAGGGCAACAAGTTGATGCCGCAATGTGGCTTCTCGTCGAAAGTGGCGGGGATTTTGAATTACCTCGGCGTCGAATATGCCGATGTGAACGTGCTGGCAGATGCTGAAATTCGCCAGGGCATCAAGGAATTTTCGGATTGGCCGACTATTCCGCAGCTTTACGTTAAGGGCGAATTTGTCGGCGGCTGCGATATTGCCATCGAGATGACGCTGTCGGGCGAGCTGGATGCGTTGTTGGAGGCCAATGGCGTGGCGTTTGACAAAGCAGCGGCGGAGAAAATCCGGGAAGCGAACGCTGGTTGATCTGTTGGAGCGGGGGCCAGCCCCCGCACCCCCGGGATATTTGAGCCAACGTGAACGCAAATTTTAATCAAATGCTGCGGAGTTTGGCGTTTGGTTACTGTTCTTTGCAATCGGCGTGCAGCACGGACTCGGAGCCGCCTTTGGTGCCGTCTTTCCAGTAGAGCGTGCCCTCTTTGCCCTTGGTCCACCAGACATAGTTAGACCCGTCCGAGGGCCAGCCATAGCGGGCGCCAGAGGCGGCTTCTTCGGCAATCAGGTTGAAGTTTTCGCCCTTCACGGTGATTCTGATATTGCCGTCAGTGCCTTGAAGAACCGGGATGATCGTCCCGTCCGCGCACAAATACTGCGTCGTGCCGGCATCGGCGACGGGCGGTGGGGCTTCTTCGGGCGTGCAGGCGGCAAGCAGCGCCAGCAAGGCAAATGTGCGGATCATTGCAGACGATCCTCGACGGAAGCGGCCATCGCCTCGGCCCTTGCAGCGATTTCGGCGAGAGTTTCCCGCAGGCCAGGCGGGACCACGGCGACCTCAATTTTCTCGCGTTCGGGCTGCGGGCGGGATTCGATCTCGGCCAGTTTCAGTTTCAGCTGGCGGTTTTCATCCTCAATCGCGGCGGTTTTATCAGCCAACATCAGGCCTGCCATCAGCAGCATCCGCGATTCCGGCAGCCGACCCATTTGGGCGACCAAGGGCGTGGCTTCGGTATCCAGCATCCCAGCCGCACCGCGCAGGAAATGTTCCTCGCCGGGTTGGCAGGACACGGTGAAATTGCGGCCCCCGATGGTGATTTCGATATCAGGCATTGGCGGCGGCCTCCTCAATCAGCGGGTTCAGCGCGGCGATGATTTCCGAGAGCTCCTCGGCCTCAGAGGCGCGGGCGCTGCGCAAGGCGTCAAGTTCGGCCAGCATGGCTTTGTTGATATGCTCGGGTTCGGTGACACCCAACTCGGCGACATCGCGCAGGGCGGCGAGTTCTTCGTTCAATGCCGCGGAGGTGGCGCGCAGGCGGGCGAGTTCCTCGGATTGCGCGGCAAGCTGGGCGTTCAGCGCCGAGAGTTCATCGGTGAGTGCAGATTTCGTGGCCTCATCCTTTTGATGCACCGCGCGAAGGCGTTCCTGCAGCTGGGCGTTGAGCATGCGCTCTTCGTCAAGTTTTTCGTTCAGCACCGCGAAATCGCTTTCGGGCAGCATCGCCGTGGGGTTGTCCGATGGCATTGGCACGGCGGCGCTGAGGTTTTCCACCCCGCACCCGATGCGTTCGAGGGCTGCGGTGATGCGCCGTTCGAGTTCTGCGATATCCTGCATGGGTCTTACGCCCTTTCTGTTTCTTCTGGGCTGGCCCTGCCCTACCCGCGGCTCGCGAATCGGCAAAGCCTTGCGTTAAGGGCGATCTTAGCGGCTTGGCGCGGGGCCGTCTTGTCTTTTGCGTCCAAGGCCTTGCGGGGCGCGCTTGATCTTGCCGCACGGGCTGTTATGCAGCTTTCAGCCCACCCAATCTTATGAACAGGACATCAGCCTTGGATATCCAGACGCTTCGCACCGCCCA
This sequence comes from Cypionkella sp. PAMC25878, assembly GCF_058135695.1. Classification (NCBI taxonomy): domain Bacteria; kingdom Pseudomonadati; phylum Pseudomonadota; class Alphaproteobacteria; order Rhodobacterales; family Paracoccaceae; genus Cypionkella; species Cypionkella sp. PAMC25878. The sequence continues at coordinate 3,484,694 of NZ_CM176871.1, forward strand.
CCCCGATCATTGGATGCGCGCCGCCGCCATCCGCACGCTGACTTTGGACGCCGTTGCCGCCGCCAATTCCGGCCATTCTGGCATGCCGATGGGCATGGCGGATGTGGCGACGGTGTTGTTTGAAAAACATCTGAAGTTTGATCCGAAAGCGCCGCGTTGGGCGGACCGCGATCGCTTCATTCTGTCGGCGGGCCATGGCTCGATGCTGATCTATTCGCTGCTATACCTTACGGGGTATGCCGATATGACGATTGAGCAGATCAAGAACTTCCGTCAGTGGGGCGCGATTACCGCAGGTCATCCGGAATATGGTCATGTCTCTGGCGTGGAAACCACCACCGGGCCGCTGGGTCAGGGCATTGCCAATTCGGTCGGTTTTGCGATTGCCGAGGAGAATTTGCGGGCGCGTTGGGGGGCTAAGGTTCAGGATCACTATACTTATGTGATCGCGGGCGATGGCTGTCTGATGGAGGGTGTTTCTCAGGAAGCCATTGGTTTGGCTGGGAAACTGCAGTTGAGCCGCTTGATCGTGATGTGGGACAACAACGGCATCACCATTGATGGCAAGGTTTCTATGTCGGATGTGACCGATCAGCGGGCGCGGTTTGCGGCAAGCGGCTGGAATGTGCTGCACTGCGACGGTCATGATCCGGTGGATATTGACCGGGCTTTGACGGCTGCGAAGAAATCCGACAAGCCGACGCTGATTGATTGCAAGACCCATATCGCTTTGGGCCATGCGGCGCAGGATACCTCGAAGGGCCACGGCGCTTTGACCGATGCGGCGCAGATGAAAGCCACGAAAGAGGCTTATGGCTGGACTTCTGAGCCCTTCGTTATTCCCGCCAAGATTAAGGCGCAGTGGGAGGCTTTTGGGGTGCGTGGCGGTGTGGCACATGCTGAATGGGAGGCGCGGTTTGCGGCGCTTTCCCCGGCCAAGCAGGCTGAATTCAAACGGATTTTCGCGGGCGATGTGGTGGCGAAACTGCCAGCGGTCATTCGCGGCGTGAAGAAGGCGGCCTCGGAAGGGAGAGCAAAGCTTGCCACCCGTTCGGCGTCCGAAAAAGTGCTGGCGGCGGTGAACCCGATTTTGCCGGAAACCATTGGCGGCTCGGCGGATTTGACCGGATCGGTCAACACCAAGACCGCTGATCTGGGGGTGTTTGGCGTTGAGGACCGCAAGGGTCGCTACGTCTATTATGGCATCCGCGAGCATGGCATGGCTTCAGCGATGAACGGCATGGCTTTGCATGGCGGGGTGCGCCCGTATTCGGGCACCTTCATGTGCTTCACCGATTATGCGCGGCCCGCGATGCGTCTGTCGGCGCTGATGGGGATTCCGGTGGTCTATGTGATGACGCATGATTCCATCGGTTTGGGCGAGGATGGCCCGACCCACCAGCCGGTGGAGCATCTGGCGATTTCGCGGGCGACCCCGAATACTTATGTTTTCCGCCCGGCGGATTTGGTCGAGACGGCTGAGGCCTGGGAGATTGCGCTGACCTCGAAGAAAACGCCTTCGGTGCTGGCGCTGAGCCGTCAAAATCTGCCGACCGTGCGCAAGGTGCATACCAACACCAATATGGTCGCCAAGGGCGCTTATGTGCTGGAGGAGGCCGTCGGCAAGCGGCAGGTCATTCTGATGGCGACGGGCTCGGAAGTGGAAATCGCGTTGAAAGCCCGCGATCTGCTGCAAGCCGAAGGCATTGGCACGCGGGTTGTGTCGGTGCCGTCGATGGAATTGTTTGCGGCACAGGACGAGGCTTATCGCCGCAAAGTGCTGCCAGCTGGTCCGGTGCGGGTGGCGATTGAAGCCGGCGTGCGTCAGGGCTGGGATCGCTGGTTGCTCGGCGAGCGTGGCCGTGATGGCAAGGCTGATTTCGTTGGGATGTCGAGCTTTGGTGCATCTGCTCCCATGGAGCGGCTGTACAAAGAGTTTGGCATCACGGCAGACAACGCGGTGGCCAAGGTCAAAGCGTTGCTGTGATGTGAATGGTGCGGTGGGGTTAAACCCCACCCTACCCTCACGGCGTTTGCGGATTTTGTTAAAATCCGGGACGAAATTTCTCAAATTTCGATGGGGCCGCGCTTAATGCGCGGCCTTTTTCGTTCCGGTGATTGCAGCCCAAGCGGGCAGCACGATTTTTGTGGTAACGGGAATCAGAGCCAAGCCCAAGGCCAGACCCAGCACGCCATCGCAGGCGGCGGTCACGGCCCACTCCACCAGACCAGCGGCTTGCGGCAAGGTCTCGGCTGCGGCGACGGCCCAATGGTGGATGGTGCTGTAGGGTTCGTGTTGGCCCAAAACGTCCAGACCGTGCACGATGATATTGCCGCCAACCCAGAGCATCGCGAGGGTGCCGACGGTAGAGAGGAAGCTCATCAGTTTTGGCATCGCGGTGACAAGGCCACGGCCAAAGGCGCGGGCGGCAGAGGTTTTGCGGTTCGCCGCCATGTGCAGGCCGATGTCGTCCATTTTGACGATCAAAGCCACCGCGCCGTAAACCACGACGGTGATCATGGTGCCGACGATGGCGAGGGTGATCGCCTCCATCCAGAAGCTGCCTGCCGGGATGGCAGCGAGGGCGATGGTCATGATCTCAGCCGACAGGATGAAATCGGTTTTGATCGCGCCTGCGACCTTTTCTTCTTCGAGATGGGCGGGGTCTTTGGTGTCGAAATCGGCCTCGATCTGCTCATCGGCATGGGGCATCAAAGCGTGATAGACCTTTTCCGCACCCTCAAAGCACAGATAGGCCCCGCCCAGCATCAGCAAGGGCGTGATGGCTTGCGGCAGGAAAGCGTTCAGCGCCAACAGGCCGGGCAGCAGGATAATCAGCTTGTTTTTCAACGAGCCCTTGGCGATGCGGTAGATGATCGGCAGCTCGCGCTTGGCCTCAAAACCGTGGACGTATTTCGGCGTCACAGCGGCATCGTCGATCACCACGCCAGCCGCTTTCGCCCCGGCTTTCGCCGCAGCCCCGGCGATGTCATCAATCGAAGCCGCCGCGACTTTGGCGATGGCCGCGACATCATCCAGTAGTGCCAGTAAACCGCTCATGCCTGCCCCAAGGTTGTTTGAGGTTATTTAGGGGCTGCACCGGCAAAAGGCAAAGCCTGTGACTTGTTAGCGCGAACAGACAATGTTTGCGATAACATATTGAATTTGTGTCGTTTTTATACTTTTCGCCCGCGTCCGGCTTGCCTATAGCAAAATGGGATAGAGGTCGAAACCAAGGGGTGCGCGCATGATAACCATCGGGATCAACGGATTTGGCCGCATTGGCCGCTGCACTTTGGCGCATATTGCCGAGTCCGCGCGCAATGATGTGCAGGTGGTGGCGATCAATGCGACTGGGCCGATTGAGACCAATGCCCACCTGCTGAAATATGATTCGGTGCATGGGCGGTTTCCGGGTGTGGTGAAGATCTCGGGCAATGAGCTGGACCTTGGACGTGGGCCGATGCGGGTGATGAGCACCTATAACCCCGAAGAATTGGATTGGGACGGCGTCGATGTGGTGCTGGAATGCACCGGGCAGTTCAACGAGCGTGAGAAGGCAGCGGTGCATCTGGGGCGCGGCGCGAAGCGGGTGTTGGTCTCGGCCCCTGCCAAGCGCGCGGATATGACGGTGGTGTATGGCGTCAATCATCGCGCGCTGACGGCGGATCATCATGTGGTTTCCAACGCATCTTGCACGACGAACTGCCTCGCGCCTTTGGCGAAGGTTTTGAACGATGCCATTGGGATTGAAAGCGGGATCATGACGACGATCCACAGCTATACCGGCGATCAGCCGACTTTGGACCGCCGCCACAAGGATCTTTACCGCGCACGGGCGGCTTCTATGGCGATGATTCCGACCTCGACGGGTGCGGCCCGTGCGCTGGGGGATGTCCTGCCGGAATTGGCGGGGCTGCTGGATGGATCCTCCATCCGGGTGCCAACGCCGAATGTCTCGGCGGTGGATCTGACCTTCATCGCGAAGAAATCGGTGACGGTGAATGAGGTCAATGAGATCGTGCGCGCGGCGGCCTCGGGCTATATGGGCATGGTGATGGCCTATGACCCGGAACCCAAAGTATCAATCGACTTCAATCATACGCCACATTCGTCTATCTTCGCGCCAGACCAGACCAAAGTTGTGGGACGCTCGGTGCGGGTTTTGGCTTGGTATGACAATGAATGGGGCTTTTCCTGCCGCATGGCCGATGTGGCCGGGGTGATGGGGCGGCTGCTGCAATAAAGCGGAGATGCCGTGACCGACCGTATTGCTTTGGTGCTTGCCCTGCTGATTGCCGCCGCGATTGCGGCGGATGCGGCGTTCAACAGTGGTCACGCTTCGGTGTTTTTGCTACGCAAGCTTGGCGATCTGGTTCAATATGTGATGATCTGGCGGTAAGGTTCGCCTTTATCGTTGATTGTCACGCCAATTTCGTGATGTTAGCGCTAGCATTTCGCGCGTGAGTCGCGCTGTTTTCAGGAGGTTTGCATGGCCGTAAAAGTCGCCATTAACGGATTTGGCCGCATTGGCCGCAACGTGCTGCGCGCGATCATCGAATCGGGACGCACCGATATCGACGTGATCGCGATCAACGATCTGGGCCCAGTGGAAACCAACGCGCATTTGCTGCGCTTTGATTCGGTGCATGGCCGCTTCCCGCATGTGGTGACCACCACCGCCGACACGATTGATGTGGGCCGTGGGCCGATGCGGGTGACGGCTCTGCGCAATCCGGCGGAATTGCCGTGGGGCGATGTCGATATCGTGCTGGAATGCACAGGGATTTTCACCAGCAAAGAGAAGTGCAAGGCACATCTTGAGAATGGTGCGAAACGCGTGCTGATCTCGGCCCCGGGTGAGGATGCGGATAAGACCATCGTTTATGGGGTGAACCATGACACGCTGACTTCGGCGGATTTGGTGGTTTCCAACGCCTCTTGCACCACCAACTGCCTGTCGCCGGTGGCTTACGTGCTGAACAAGCTGATCGGCATCGAAAAAGGCATGATGACGACGATCCACAGCTATACTGGCGATCAGCCGACACTGGATACCATGCACAAGGACCTGTATCGCGGACGCGCTGCGGCTTTGAGCATGATCCCGACTTCGACCGGGGCTGCTAAGGCGGTTGGTCTGGTGCTGCCCGAACTGAAAGGCCGTTTGGATGGCTTCGCAATTCGCGTCCCCACCCCGAACGTCTCAGTGGTCGATCTGAAGTTCATCGCAAAACGTGCGACGAGCGTTGAAGAAATCAACGCGGCGATCAAAGCGGCTGCGACTTCCGGGCCGTTGAAGGGGATTCTAGGTTATACCGAGTTCAAGAATGTCTCGTCGGATTTCAACCATGACCCGCATTCCTCGGTGTTCCACATGGATCAGACCAAGGTGATGGACGGCACGTTCTGCTCGATCCTGTCGTGGTACGACAATGAATGGGGCTTCTCGAACCGGATGGCGGATACCGCTGTGGCGATGGGTAAGCTGATCTGACCTTGACGTAGGGCGGAATTCGCGCGAATTCCGGCACGATTTCTGATAGAAATCGGTTTGGGGGTGCCCTTGGGTGCCCCTTTCCGTTACCGCGCACAAGCCATGCACAAAACGCAATGCCGCATCGCAGCATTGTCGGTTGTTGGCGCTAACAGCTTTCCTATATTCTGATCATGCGAAAGGGACAAAGCCATCCGGGCCAAGTCATCGCAGAGGAAAAGGAAACACTATGAAATCGCTTATTGCTCAACTGCGTACCGCTGCCGAGAAACATGCCCTGTATCGTCGCACCCGTGACGAAATTGCTGGGATGCCGCGCCGGGTCGCACTCGATCTGGGCATCTTCCCCGAGGATGCAGAACGCATCGCCCGCAAGGCTGTCTGGGGTTAAGCTGCCGGGCTCTGGCCTGAAAATCTACGACGTTTCGGGGGCCAATCAGCCCCCTTTTTATTTGAGCAATACCAGCCCCTTGGCAAAGCGCCTCGCGTTGGCTTGATAGCCGGTCGCCGATTTCAGCAGCCGCGCTTGCGCCTCGGCGTCCAACTGGCGCACCACCTTGCCGGGCGCGCCCATCACCAAGCTGCCATCGGGAATCTCTTTGCCTTCGGTGATCAGCGCCCCTGCCCCGATCAGGCAGCCTTTACCGATTTTGGCCCCGTTCAGGATGGTCGCGCCCATGCCGATCAAGCTGCCCTCGCCAATGGTGCAGCCGTGCAGCATCGCCTTGTGGCCGATGGTACAGTTGGCACCGATGGTCAGCGGATAGCCCATATCGGTGTGCAGCACCGAATTTTCCTGAATGTTGCTGCCGCGCCCGACGAAGATTTCTTCATTGTCTCCACGCAAGATCGCCCCGAACCAGATGTTCGCGTCTTGCTCCAGTGTGATCTTGCCGATCAGCACGGCAGTGTCGGCGACCCAAGCCGAAGGGTCAATTTGCGGGGTCATTCCGTCGAGTAAGTAGATCATCGGGTTTCAAACTCTCGGTTCAGATTGCGGACGAAATCGGACAGATCAGGTTGACGGTCGCGTTTCAGGCGTTCTGCTCGAAGAATGGCCGTCAACTCATTGAACGCACTGTCGATATCGCGATTGATGATGACGTAGTCATATTCGGCCCAATGGCTGATTTCATCGCGGGATTTCTCCATTCGGCCTGCGATGATCTCGTCTGAATCCTGCGCGCGGGCGCGCAGGCGGGCTTCCAATTCAGCGATGGAAGGCGGCAGGATGAAGATCGACACCACGTCGCGACCCAAGGATGAGTTGCGGATTTGCTGGCCGCCTTGCCAATCAATATCAAACAGAGTGTCGCGGCCTTCACGCATGGCAGCCTCGACCGGGGCTTTTGGCGAGCCGTAAAAGTTGCCGAACACTTCGGCATGTTCCAACATCTCATCGGCTTGCACGAGGGCCTCGAAGGCGGCGCGGCTGTGGAAATAGTATTCCCGGCCATCTTGTTCGCCGGGGCGCGGTTGGCGGGTGGTGGCCGAGATGGAAAAGCGCAAGGTCGGGTCCCATTGCATCAGCCTGCGGGCGAGGGTGGATTTGCCCGCACCGGACGGTGAGGACAGGATCAGCAAAAGGCCGCGTCGGGTGAGGGTTTGGGCCATGATTATTCCACGTTTTGAACCTGTTCGCGCATCTGATCTATCACGGTCTTCAGGTCAAGCCCGATGCGGGTGAGTGAAAGGCTTTGAGATTTGGAACACAAGGTATTGGCCTCGCGCATGAATTCCTGCATCAGAAAATCAAATTTGCGGCCCACCTGCCCCGCTTCAGTCAACAGATCACGGGCAGCTTCAATATGGGCGCGCAGGCGGTCGAGTTCTTCGGTGACATCGTTTTTTACTGCGGTCAGGGCGAGTTCTTGGGCGAGGCGCGTCTCGTCGACGCCTTCGGCATTGACGAGGACTTTCGTGAGCGCGTCGCGCAGGGTGGCGGGGGCTGCGTCGCGGCGGGCGGTGGCCTCGGTGTCAGCTTGTTGGGTGAGATCGGTGATCTTGTCGAGTTGGGCGGCGATCACGCTGTTCAGGGCAACGCCTTCGGCGGCGCGCATGGCTCGGAAATCGCTGAGCAATCCGGGCAAGTCGTCGAGAAGGGCGGTGCGGATCGGGGTGGGGTCGGTGTCGGTGCTAGCGGCATCAATGACGCCACGCGCGGCGAGAACGTCGGCGCTGGTGGGCTGGCCAAGAGTAACCCCTGCGGCCATAGCTGCGTCTTCGATTTGGGCCAAGGCGCTGAGGACGGCGGACAGCGTGGCGGGGTTGAGGCGGAGGGGTTCGGCACCCTCGGCCCCAGCATCGCGGGTAGCTTTCAGCGACAGGCTGACGTTGCCGCGGTGCAGGGCGCGGCTGAGTTCGGCGCGCAGGGCGAGTTCCAAGCCGTCGATCCAATCGGGCAGACGCAGGCGCAGGTCAAGGCCCTTGCCGTTCACCGAGCGGATGTCCCAAGCCCAAGCATAGCCCGCCCCCTGCCCTTTGCGTGCGGCGAATCCTGTCATCGAAACTGTCATCGCTTGCTCCTTTGGCACCGTTCGCTGGTGACGCTTGGGTGTTTACCATTTGTTGAGATTGTCTGCAAAACGCGCGGCAACCGGTGTATGTTAACTTATCAGTAAGCAATCTTAAGTTGAGCCACTCTACACGCTTGGATTGCCGCAACCCGATGCCTGTGGAGGGCCTACGATGTTAACTTTCTTTGGTAAAGGCCGGCATGGCAAGGGCGGTGATCGCAGCGGGTCTTCGACGGATATGCTGGCGGTGTTGCAGGTCGTGCGCGGCTATTGGGAGGCGTTGCGGGTGGCGGGGGGCTTGCCTCAGCGCGGCCAGATTGATCCGCGCGGGATGGCCGATTGTCTGGATAAGGTATTTTTGATCGAGCAGATTGCACCGGGGCTGGCGCGGTTTCGCCTTGCCGGGATGGCTTTGAACGATCTGCTGGGGATGGATGTACGGGGGATGCCGCTGTCGGCGTTGTTTGAACCGGTGGCACGGGCGCGAATTGGGCATGAGTTGGAGCAGGTGTTCGCCTCTCCGGCGATCATGGAGGTTTGGCTGGAGGCGGAGCGTTCGGTGGGGCGGCCTGCCCTGTCGGGGCGGATGTTGCTGTTGCCGCTGGCCTCGGTTGCGGGTGAGCCAAAGCTGGCTTTGGGCTGTTTGGTGACGGAAGGTCAGTTGGGGCGGCAGCCGCGACGATTTGCGATTTCCGGGCTGGTGCGGGAATTGGTGGCGGGGTCGGGTTTGCGCGTGGTGCCGGATGCGGAGCCTGTTGAGCCTGCGCCACCGCGCAGTTCCGGGCGGGCAGAGTTGCGATTGGTGACTTCGTGCGGCTAGCAAGAAGGGGGCTTTCCGCCCCCTAACCCCCGAGGACATTTGCACCAATGTGAAATGCAAAAGGGGCGGGAATTTATGTCGCCGCCCCTTTTGTTTTAATGTTCTTGGTGCTTACAGCGCGACGCGGCGGGCAGCTTCGCGTTGAGCGGAAAGTTCTTCCGAAACGAGGAACGCCAGTTCCAGCGACTGCGACGCATTCAGGCGCGGATCGCAGGCGGTGTGGTAGCGGTCGGACAGATTTTCATCGGTCACAGCACGCAGGCCACCGGTACATTCGGTGACGTCTTGGCCGGTCATCTCAAAATGCACGCCGCCCGGCACGGTGCCTTCGGCTTTGTGGATCTGGAAGAATTCGCGAACCTCGCGCAGCACCGATTCAAAGGGGCGGGTTTTGTAGCCCGAGGCCGCTTTGATGGTGTTGCCGTGCATCGGATCGCAGGACCAGACCACATTGGCGCCTTCTTCCTGCACGGCTTTGATCAGGCGCGGCAGGTTTTCACCCACCTTGCCTGCGCCAAAGCGCGCGATCAGGGTCAGACGCCCCGCCTCATTCTGCGGGTTCAGCTTGGCCATCAATACCTTAAGATCGTCCGCCGTGGTGGTCGGGCCGCATTTCAAGCCGATCGGGTTCAGTACGCCGCGCGCAAATTCGACATGCGCGCCGTCGGGCTGACGGGTGCGGTCGCCGATCCAGATCATATGGCCCGAACCAGCCACGTTCTGGCCGGTGATGCTGTCAACCCGGCAGAGCGCCTCTTCATATTCCAGCAGCAGCGACTCGTGGCTGGTGTAGAAATCGACGGTTGCCAGCGACGGCGCAGAATCGGAATTGATGCCCGCGGCAGACATGAAGTCGAGCGCATCGGAAATGCGGTTCGAGAGTTCGCGGTAACGCTCGGCCTTGTCGTGCTCGGCGAAGCCAAGGGTCCAGGAGTGGACGCGGTGGATATCGGCGAAACCACCCGTCGAGAACGCGCGCAGCAGGTTCAGAGAGGCGGCGGCTTGGGTATAGGCTTGCAGCATCCGCGACGGATCGGGGCGGCGCGCCTCAACCGTGGCGTCAAAGCCGTTGATGATGTCGCCGCGGTAGGACGGGTATTCGATGCCGCCGATCATTTCGGTATTTGCCGAGCGCGGTTTGGCAAACTGGCCAGCCATGCGGCCAACTTTGATCACCGGCACTTTCGCACCATAGGTCAGCACGACCGCCATTTGCAGCATGACGCGGAAGGTATCGCGGATGTTGTCGGCAGAGAACTCGGAGAAGCTTTCGGCGCAGTCGCCGCCTTGCAGCAGGAAGGCCTTACCCTCGCCCGCCAAGGCCAGTTGCTTTTTCAGCTTGCGCGCCTCGCCTGCAAACACCAGCGGGGGATACTTGGCCAGTTGCGCCTCAACCGTGTTGAGTGCAGCGGTGTCCGGATAATCGGGCATTTGCACGCGCGGTTTTGCGCGCCAATCCGACTTTGTCCAACCCTTGGTCATGGGAGTTCCCCCTCTGTTAGCGATATCGGGGCGGTATAGAAAAAATATGCGGGATTGCAAAGAGCGAAAGGCGGTGTTTGTGCATGGTTCGCTCTTGCGGAAGCCGTTATTTCCTGTTTCCTTGCGTCGAAACCGACACAAACAGGTCGCAACATGCCCGCCCCTACGCGCAAAGCCACCCAAGTAGAAAAGGCTGACGCGCCGCGTCGGTTTGTCTTCTTGCTGCTGGACAAGTTCACCATGATCAATTTCGCAGGCGCTATTGAGCCTTTGCGACTGGCCAATCACGTGATGGGCTATCCGATTTACTCTTGGGCCTTGTGCGGCGAAGGCGGGGTCGAGAAGACCTGTTCCAGCGGGGCGACCTTTAAGCTCGACTTCGGCTTGGACGAGGTGGACCGCGAAGACACCATTCTGGTCTGCGGTGGTATTGAGATCCAACGCACCACCACCAAGCCGGTGATCGGCTGGCTGCGCCGGGAAGCTCGGCGCGGCGTGGCGATTGGCGGGCTTTGCACCGGGGCTTATGCGCTGGCCAAGGCCGGGTTGCTGGATGGCAAGAAAGCGACGATCCATTGGGAGAACCAAGACGGCTTTGCCGAGGAGTTCGAGGAGGTCAAGCTGACCAAATCGGTGTTCGTGATGGATGGTAATCGCTGGTCTACGGCGGGCGGGATTTCGTCGATTGATCTGATGTTGCGGATCATCGCCTCGGATCACGGTGAGGACCTGGCGAATAACGTAGCCGATTTGATGATCTATTCCACCATCCGCACCGATCAGGACACCCAGCGGCTGTCGATCCCGACCCGGATCGGGGTGCGGCATCCGAAATTGTCTCAGGTTATCCAGATGATGGAAAACGCCATCGAAGACCCGATGAGCCCTGCGGATTTGGCCGAGGACGTGGGGATGTCTACGCGGCAATTGGAGCGGTTGTTCCGGCGGTATCTCAATCGCTCGCCGAAGCGCTATTACATGGAATTGCGGCTGCAAAAAGCGCGCAACCTATTGATGCAGACCGATATGTCGGTGATCAACGTGGCTTTGGCTTGTGGCTTTGCCAGCCCGTCGCATTTCTCAAAATGCTATCGCAGTCATTACAACACCACGCCTTACCGCGAGCGGGGCACCCAAGGGATGCCCAGCCCCGGCATTGGTGTGCGGCTGTCGATCTGAGGCCGATCAGAACACGTTAGCGTTAGTGCCGCTCAGAGGGTCGGCGCCGAAGCGATTGCCGCCAACTGTACCGCGCGAGCAGAACCAGACCAGCAGGATGATCGCCCCCACCAGTGGGATGAGACCGATCAGCAGCCACCAGCCGGATCTGTCGGTATCGTGCAAGCGGCGCACCGAAACTGCGATCCCCGGCAATATGTTGACCAGCGACCAGATCGTTGAAAAGATACCGCCCGCCACGGCGAACTCCATAGAACCCGCGCCACGGCTGAACGAGCCGCCGCCTTCAAGCAGCGCGATAACAAGCGCCACAACGATTTGAAACAACGTCCACCACCAATAGGCAGAGCGCTGCGAACGGTCCGAGAAGTTTACATAGTTCGCATAGCCAGATTTCACGGCTTCGACAAAATTCATTTCCAACCTCACAAAATGCTATTCGGCAACCTTGCACGCGGTCCGATAATCTGTCCAGAAAATGCAAGCCCAAGCTGCAACGCCGCTCGCTTTTTCAGCAAACGCTACCGGTTTCACCGCTCCACACTACTTTAAGCTTGAAATAATGCCATTCCGCCAGTAGCCTGCTTGCAACCTGCTGCAGCCAAAGCTGATGTATCGGAAGAAAATGTTGTCATTCAAGACGCTTTTCTTTTGCGAAACGCCGCTCTAGGCTCGATGGCAGGATTGCGATCCAACATGGGAGATAACAATGAAAAAACTGCTTTTGGCCTCGGCGGCAACCGCCCTTATGGCTGGTGCTGCTTCGGCGGAAGATGTGAAAATTGGCATTCTGATCGGCTTTACCGGGCCAATCGAATCGCTGACCGGCCATATGGCCAATGCGGCTGAATTGGCGATGTCGGAAGCCAATGCTTCGGGCAAAGCGCTGAACGGCTGGAACTTTGTTCCGGTGCGCGCCGATGACACCTGCGGCGACTCGGCGGCTGGCACCGCTGCGGCAGAGCGGATCGTCACGGCTGACGGCGTAAAAGGCATCATGGGTGGCGATTGCTCGGGCGTGACCGGTGCTGTGCTGCAAAACGTAGCACGCCCGAACGGCATCGTGATGGTCTCGCCTTCGGCTACCTCGCCTGCCCTTTCGACCGCTGAAGATGATGGTCTGTTCTTCCGCACCGCACCTTCGGATGCACGCGAAGGCGAAGTCATGGGAGACATTCTGGTCGAGCATGGCGTGAAGTCGATTGCGCTGACCTATTCCAACACAGACTACGGCAAGGGTCTGGCAGAGGCGATCTCGGCTGCTTTCACCGCCAAAGGCGGCACCGTGACCATCAACATCCCGCATGAAGATGGCAAGGCTGATTACTCGGCTGAAGTCGCGTCTTTGGCAGCGGCTGGCGGCGATCTGCTGGTTGTGGCGGGCTATCTTGACCAAGGCGGCAAGGGCATCATCCAAGCGTCGCTCGACGCGGGAGCTTTCACCAAGTTCGGTCTGCCGGGCGGTATGGTGGGGGACAACCTGCCAAAATCCATCGGTCCGGCTTTGGACGGCTCGTATGGCCAAGTCGCACAATCGGACAGCCCCGGCGCTGCGATCCTGACTGAAATGGGCAAAAAATCGGCAGCACCTTTTGATGCGACCTCGCCCTATTCGATGGAATCCTATGACGCGGCGGCATTGATCATGCTGGCGATGCAAGCGGCGAATTCGACTGACTCCAAAGTTTACAAAGACAAGATGATGGAAGTTGCCAACGCTCCGGGTGAGAAAATCCTGCCCGGCGAGATCGGCAAGGCGCTGGAGTTGATCGCGGCAGGCAAAGACATCGACTATGATGGCGCGTCGGGCGTGGAACTGATCGGCCCGGGCGAAAGCGCTGGCCGCTACCGCGAGTTCGAAATCAAGGGCGGCGTCTACGAGACGGTCAAGTTCCGTTGATTTCGACCCTGAAGTGATCTAAGTGCGGCCCGGGGTTACGCCTCGGGCCGTTGCTGTAAGTAAACGCGCCCGCATGGGGTTCCATGCAAACCAAAACGGCAGCATGGCTTGCCATGCAAACAAACACGCTCGCATGGGATTCCATGACAAGAAGCGGGGACTAGGGGGAAATATGATCGTTGTCGAAGACCTGCACAGGCATTTCGGCGGCTTTAGGGCTGTTGATGGCGCATCATTGGAGATAAAGGCCGGGTCGATCACCGGGCTGATCGGGCCGAATGGCGCGGGCAAGACCACATTGTTCAACGTGATCGCAGGACGGCTTCCACCAACCAGCGGACGGGTGAAGATGGCGGGCGAAGATATCACCGGGCTGCCGCCGCATGAGTTGTTCGGCAAGGGTCTGCTGCGCACCTTCCAGATCGCGCATGAATTTGGCAGCATGACGGTGCGGGAAAACCTGATGATGGTGCCAGCGGCGCAATCCGGGGAGAGCCTGTGGAACGCCTGTTTCCGCCGTGGCGCTGTGGCTGCCGAGGAAAAGCGCATCCGCGAGAAGGCTGATGAGGTGTTGGAGTTTCTGACCATCACCCATCTGGCCGATCAACGCGCCGCCAATATCTCGGGCGGGCAGAAAAAACTGCTGGAGTTGGGTCGCACCATGATGGTCGATGCCAAGATGGTGTTTCTCGATGAGGTCGGCGCGGGCGTCAATCGTACTCTGCTCAACACCATTGGCGACGCCATCGTGCGACTGAACAAAGAGCGCGGCTATACGTTCTGCGTCATCGAACATGACATGGATTTCATCGCCCGCATCTGCAACCCGGTGATCTGCATGGCCGAGGGCAAAGTGCTGGCGCAGGGGACGGTTGAGGAAGTGAAGAACAACGAAAAGGTCATTGAGGCTTATTTGGGCACCGGGCTGAAGAACAAGGTGAAGGAAGCGGCGCATGTCTGAACCCTTCCTGATTGGTGAGAATATGACGGGTGGCTATGGCCCGGTCGATATTCTGCACAACTGCACGATTGCCGTCGAAAAAGGCCAGATCGCGGTGATCGTGGGTCCGAATGGCGCGGGCAAATCCACAGCGATGAAGGCGGTTTTTGGCATGCTCAATCTGCGCGGTGGCCGGGTGATGCTGGACGGTGAGGATATCACCAAGCTTTCGCCGCAGGCCCGCGTGCATAAGGGCATGGGCTTTGTGCCGCAGACCAGCAACATTTTCACCAGCATGACGGTGGAAGAAAACCTTGAGATGGGGGCGTTCATTCGCACCGATGATATCAAAGACACCATGGCGCAGATTTATGATCTGTTCCCGATCCTGAAGCAAAAGCGCTATCAGGCGGCGGGGGAGCTTTCGGGCGGGCAGCGTCAGCAGGTCGCCGTGGGTCGCGCGCTGATGACGCAGCCGAAGGTTTTGATGCTGGACGAGCCGACCGCTGGCGTGTCGCCGATTGTGATGGACGAGTTGTTTGACCGCATCATCGAGGTCGCCCGCACCGGGATTTCCATTCTGATGGTGGAACAAAACGCCCGCCAAGCGCTTGATATTGCCGACAAAGGCTATGTTCTGGTGCAGGGCGCCAATCGCTTTACCGACACGGGCCAAGCGCTGCTTGCCGATCCCGAAGTCCGTCGTTCGTTCTTGGGGGGCTGAGGCCATGGATATGCTCAACGCCCTTGTGGCCTTTCTGAACTTCGTTGTGGTGCCGGGCTTTGCCTATGGCAGCCAGCTTGCGCTGGGTGCGCTGGGGTTGACCTTGGTGTTCGGCATCCTGCGGTTTTCCAACTTTGCGCATGGCGATACCATGGCCTTTGGCACGATGTGGGTGATCCTGATCACCTGGTGGTTCCAAAGCATGGGCATCAGCGCGGGACCGCTGCCAACGGCGCTGCTCGCCCTGCCCTTCGGGATTGCGATCACTTGCGCATTTGTGCTGGCGACGGACCGGGTGGTGTATCGGTTCTATCGGCAAAAGAAGGCGGCCTCGATCATTCTGGTGATCGTCTCGACCGGCGTGATGTTCATCCTGAACGGGTTGACCCGGATGATCATCGGGCCAGAGGAACAAAGCTTTGCCGATGGCGGGCGGTTTGTGATGACGGCGCAGCAGTTCAAGGACATGACCGGGCTGCAAGAGGGTTTGGCGATCAAATCCACCACGGCGATCACGGTGATCATGGCGGCGGTCTGTGTAGGCTTGTTGTTCTGGTTCTTGCAGAAAACCCGCACTGGCAAGTCGATGCGGGCGTTCTCGGATAACGAGGATCTGGCGCTGCTGTCGGGCATCAACCCTGAAAAGGTGGTGATGGTGACTTGGATCATCGCCACGGCTTTGGCGGTGATCGCAGGCACACTCTACGGCATTGATAAGTCGTTCCGCCCGTTCATCTATTTCCAACTGCTGTTGCCGATTGCGGCGGCAGCAGTCGTGGGTGGTCTGGGCAATCCGTTGGGGGCGATTGCGGGTGGATTTGTCATCGCGTTTTCGGAAGTCTTCGTGACCTATGCGTGGAAAAAGGTTGTGCTGTATCTGGCTTCGGTTGATCTGGCCCCGACGCAGCTGCTGCAACTATTGTCGACCGATTACAAATTCGCGGTCAGTTTCTCGATCCTGATCATCGTGCTGCTGTTCATGCCGACCGGCATTTTTAAGGGGAAATGACATGCACCGCAATGTGATGCTTTTCGCGGGCGTCGGTCTGCTGTTCGTGCTGACCGGCCTGATGCAAAGCTGGAACCTCAGCCTGCAAATCTTCAACATCGGCATCCTGAGCGCGATCATGGCCTTGGGCGTGAATATGCAATGGGGCTATGCTGGGTTGTTTTCGACCGGGATCATGGGCTCGGTGGCGTTGGGCGGTTTGGCGGTGGTGGTGGTTTCAGCCCAGCCAGTGCCCGAAGCTTGGGCGGCGGGTGGGCCTCGGTTGCTGTTGAGCCTTGCGTTCGGGCTTGCGGTGATCGCGGCGGCCGTGGTCAGCTATCAGCGTATGGCCGAGGGGCGGGCGCGGAATTGGCTGGTTGCGGCGATCCTGATCGGCGGCTTCTTTGCTTACCGTGCGATTTATGACCCGGCGGTGACGGCAATTGAAGCGTTTAATCCGGCCGTTTATGGCAATATCGGCGGCTTTGGCCTGCCATCCCTGCTGTCTTGGCCGGTGGGCGCGCTGTTCGCGGGCGTTGCGGCTTGGGCGATTGGCAAGGTCGCCTTGGGTCTGCGCTCGGATTATCTGGCGATTGCAACGCTGGGGATCGCGGAAATCGTCCTAGCCGTGATGAAGAATGAGGATTGGCTGTCGCGCGGGGTGAAGAACCTGATCGGCCTGCCGCGGCCTTGGCCGGTGCCGTATGAGGTCGATTTGCAGAAATCACCCGAGTTCATCGGTTGGGCGCAGGACTGGGGCTTTGATCTGATCAACTCCTCCACCATCCTCGTCAAGCTGCTGTATATGCTGATTTTTGGCTTGGTGCTGTTGGCTCTGATCTGGATTTCAGAACGGATGTTGAACAGCCCTTGGGGCCGGATGATGCGGGCGATCCGCGACAATGAAGTCTCGGCCGCAGCGATGGGTAAGAACGTCACCGCCCGGCATTTGCAGATTTTCATCATCGGCTCGGCTGTGGTGGGGATGGCAGGCGCGATGCTGACCTCGATGGAGGGGCAGCTGACGCCGGGCAATTACTCACCGCTGCGGTTTACGTTTTTGATCTGGGTGATGGTGATTGTTGGGGGCTCTGGCAACAACTGGGGCGCGGTTCTGGGCGGTTTGCTTTTAGGCTGGCTGTGGTTGATCGTTGAAAACGCAGGCCCGGTGTTCATGGGCTATCTGACCTATCCGCTGCCAGCGGGTGCCTTGAAGGCGCATCTGATTGATGCCGCCCCGCATTTGCGCTTGGTGACGTTGGGCGCAGTTTTGCTGTTGGTACTCAGGTTTAGTCCTAAGGGGTTGATCCCAGAGAAGTAGCAGGCCAGAGGCCCCAATCCTGCGCCATGAAATGGAAAACCTGCTGCGGCGCTGCCGTCAGCGGGTTTTCTTTTATGCGGCCAAAGATCATGCCGTTCGGGTGGGTTTGCGCCCAAGCGGTCAGGCTTGGCAGATCGGGGGTCAGGGCGACATTTGTGGTCAGACGAGCGAGGAAGTTGATCTCGGCGTTGTATTCGGCGTTCGTGACGGCGAGGCCTTCGGCTTCATCGGCGGCGAGGGTGGTGGCAAGGGCTTGGCCGTCATAGGCAGCATAGAGCCCGGTGGTGGCAATGATGGCGTGGATGCCAAGGGTTAGGCCTATGCCCGCCAGCAGGTGGCCGGGGATACTGGGCAAGCGCCAGATCAACAGGGCGAGGATCAGGCAGAGGGCGGCGAAAGCGGTGAGCGGCCAGTACGGGGCCAGTGGGGCGAGATCAGCTTTGGCGGGGATCAGGCCGAGGCCCACTGACCCTGCCCCAGCGGCGATCAGCAGCAGGGCGACCCAAGCAAGGCTGCCGGATTTGGCCCGGATTGAGGCATGGGCGAAAAGTAGGGCCATCGCGGGATAGGCGGGCAGCAGGTAATGTGCTTGTTTGCCGGAAATCAACGAGAACAGGATCAGGGTTGAGCCTGCCCAGATCGTGCAGAGTTTGATCGCGGGATCGCTCCATGTGCCTTTGAAGCCGGACCACACTCGGATCGACCAGCCCCATGGGAACAGCAAAAGCGGCAGTAGGGTTGCGAGGAACCAGAACGGGCGGTCGTGCGCCATGCCGCCCGCAACGCGCGCGGCGGATTGGGTCCAGAGCAGTTCGGTGCGGAATTCGGGGGTGGCGGTGAGGAGCGTGGGGACCAGCCAGAGCGCGATCAGGGCGAGGGCAATGAGAAGTGCGCCGCCGAAACCCTTGGCAATTTGGGCGGTTTTGGGTGGGTTTGGCGCCCAGTAGGGCATGGTCAGCAAAACGGGCATCAGGTAGACGAGGATGACCGGACCTTTGGCATAGACGCCGAAAGCAAGTGCCAAGCCGAACAGCGGCCAGCCACCCCTGCCCTGACCGATGCTCCAAAGTGCTGCGATGCCGCCAAGCACGCCGAGCGCCAGAAGTGCGTCGAACATCGTGGCGGAACCGTAGATCAGGAAAACCGGGAAACCTGCAAGGATCAGCGCGGCGCGGATCCCGAGGTTTTCGGCGGGCCACAAGCGGCGGGCGAGCATCGCGGTGCCTGCAACCATTCCAACAGCACAGGCGGGGCCGACGAGGCGGGCGGCGAATTCGCTGACACCTGTGACCAGCCAGACGAGGTTGATCAGCACGAACAGCAGCGGGGTTTTATGGGTATACATCTCGCCGTTTTTGGTCAGATGCACCGGGTCGCCCGACAGCCACATCTCCCACGCGACGGAAAGGTAGCGGGTCTCGTCAATCGGCAGCAGCGGACGCATTGCCACTAGGGCGGTCATGACCACTGCCACGCCAATTAGGATCGGCCAAAGTTTACCCAGCATCTGCGCCTCCGTTGCTGCGCCCTTGCTACTATGATCGGAGGTTGCGGTCCATCGCGGTCGAAGCACGTCATTTGCGACGCATTTTGTCGCGGATGGGGCGGTGATTTGCGTTGAAGCGCCTATTTTGGCGCAAAAGGGCTACGGCCCTGCGCTTGCAAAAGGATTCCCAGATGAAAACCCATACCCGCGTTGTTGTGATTGGCGGCGGCGTTGTCGGCTGCTCGGTTCTGTATCATTTGACCAAACTCGGCTGGTCGGATGTGATGCTGATTGAGCGGTCGGAGTTGACCTCCGGTTCCACTTGGCATGCGGCGGGCGGGTTTCATACGCTGAACGGCGACACCAATATGGCGGCTTTGCAGGGCTATACGATCCGGCTTTATAAAGAGCTGGAGGCGATCACCGGGATGTCTTGCGGCCTGCACCATGTTGGCGGCATCACCTTGGCCGACAATCAGGCGCGATTTGATCAACTGATCGCAGAGCGTGCCAAGCACCGCTATATGGGGCTGGATACCGAGATTTTGGGGCCAGAGGAGATCAAGAAATTCACCTATGGCATGGTGAATCTCGAAGGCATCGTTGGGGCTTTGTATGATCCCTTGGATGGGCATTTGGACCCGTCGGGGACGACCCACGCCTATGCCAAAGCCGCACGGATGGGCGGGGCGGAAATCGTTCTGCACAACCGCGTGTTGGAGACGAACCCGACCGCTGAGGGTTGGGAAGTTGTCACCGAAAAGGGCACGGTGTATTGTGAGCATCTGGTGAACGCAGGCGGGCTTTGGGCCCGCGAAATTGGCGCGATGGCGGGGGTTTATCTGCCGCTGTTGCCGATGGCGCATCAGTATTTGGTCACCGATGACATTCCTGAAATCATGGATATCCTGAAATCGGGCAAGGAATTCCCGCATGTGATGGATCCGGGTGGCGAGTCTTATCTTCGCCAAGAAGGCCGGGGTTTGTGTATTGGCTTTTATGAAAAACCCTGTGAGCCATGGTCTTTGGACGGCACCCCGTGGAATTTCGGCCATGAATTGTTGAACGAACAGTTTGACAAGATCGAGGATTCGGTGAACTTCGCCTATCGCCGCTTCCCAGTGTTAGAGCGCACGGGCGTAAAACGGGTGATCCATGGGCCGTTCACTTTTGCCCCCGATGGCAACCCGCTGATCGGCCCGGTGCAGGGCTTGAAGAACTACTGGTCGGCCTGCGCGGTGATGGCGGGCTTTAGCCAAGGCGGCGGCATGGGGCTGGCGCTGGCGCAATGGATGATCGAGGGCGAGGTCGAGCGTGACCCGCGCGGCTTTGATGTCTCGCGTTTTGGCACTTGGACGACGCCCGGCTATACCGTGCCCAAGGTGATCGAGAATTATCAGATGCGCTTTTCGGTCGGCTATCCGAACGAGGAGCGTCCGGCGGCGCGGCCGTTCCGCACCACGCCGATGTATGACACCAACAATGCCCTGAATGCGGTTTGGGGTCAACAATATGGGCTTGAGGTCGTCAACTACTACGCTCTGCCGGGTGAACCGACCTATGAGGAGCCGACCTTCAAACGCTCCAACGCTTGGGAGGCGACGCGGCAGGAAGTGATGGCGGTGCGCGAGGGCGTCGGCATCAACGAGTTGCAGAACTTCGGCAAGTATATCGTCAAAGGGCCGAACGCGCGGGCTTGGCTGGATCGGATCATGGCGGGGAATATCCCCAAGGTTGGCCGCCTCAGCCTGACGCCGATGCTGGCGCATTCCGGCAAGATCATCGGTGACTTCACGGTGTCTTGCCTGTCGGAAACCGAATTCCAACTGACCGCCAGCTATGGCGCGCAGGGCTGGCATTACCGCTGGTTTGAGCAGAATGCGATGGACGGGGTGACGGTCGAAAACGTCTCGGACGCACGCTCGGGCTTCCAGATTGCCGGGCCGAATGCGCGGGAATTGTTGAGCCGCGTCACGCGCTCGGATGTGTCGGGCGCTGCATTCAAGTTCATGGATGTGAAGCGGATGACGGTGGGGATGGCAAATTGCATCGTGCAACGCGTCAGCTACACCGCCGATCTGGGCTACGAGATTTTCTGCGATCACATGTCCGTGCGGCATTTGTGGGATACGCTGAACGCAGCGGGCAGCGATCTGGGTCTGCGCGCCTTCGGGATGCGGGCGATGATGAGCTTGCGGTTGGACAAGTGGTTCGGATCGTGGGGGCGTGAGTTCTCGCCGGATTACACTCCCTGCGAGACGGGTCTGGATCGCTTCATTCGCTGGAACAAAGATGCCGACTGGATCGGCAAAGCGGCGGCCACCGCCGAGAAAGCCGCAGGTCCGAAGCGCAAGCTGGTGTCGTTCATCGTCGATGCATCGGATGCGGACGTGGTGGCATGGGAGCCGATCTGGCTGGAGGATGCGATGGTTGGCTTCTGCACCAGCGGTGGTTTCAGTCATTTCACCGGGAAATCGGTCGCGCAGGGGTTCCTGCCTGCCGACAAAGTGCAGGATGGCTTGGAGTGCCACATCGAAATCTTGGGCGAACGCCGCAAAGCTGTGGTGCATCTCGCCCCGCTGTTTGACGGTGATGGCGCGCGGATGCGTGGCTAAGGTCCAGTTTGATAAAACAGAAAACGCCGGTCGCTTGACCGGCGTTTTTGTTTGCGTCACCCTCACTCCATGAACCTGACCATCCTGATCCCCGCCGCCGGGGCCGCCCGCCGGATGCGCGGTGGCGACAAGTTACTGGAACTGCTAGACGCAGAGCCGATACTGCGCAGGCAGGCGCGGCTGGCAAGATCTGTGTGCAACAGAGTGATCGTGACGCTGCGGGGGGATGATCTGGCGCGGACCGCCGCCTTGGCGGGGCTGGATGTGATTCTGCTGCCCCTGGCGGATGCTGCCGAGGGCATGGCGGCCTCAATCCGTGCCGGGGCGGCTGCGGCGCAGGGCGCACTGATGATCCTGCCGGGGGATATGCCTGAGCTGGATGCAGCGGATTTGACGGTGATGATCGAGGCTTTCGATCAGAGGCCTGATGCCATTCTGCGCGGGGCAAGTGCGGATGGCAGGCCGGGGCATCCGGTAATTTTTTCGGCAGATTTGCGGGCGGTATTACAGGACTTGCGCGGCGATGAGGGGGCGCGGAGCGTTTTGATCCGGCACCACGACCGCGTGCGGCTGATCGCCCTGCCCGATCAGCACGCGCTGACGGATCTCGATACGCCGGAAGCTTGGGCGGCGTGGCGCGCGGGGCGACAAGGCTAGCAGGCGGAATTCGACACGAATTCCGGCACGATTTCCGTGACGGAAATCGAGAAATCACGCCGAGAGCAGCACCTTGGCCTCATGTGCTTTCAGCGTCAGACGCGCCGCCGGGTAATCGGCATGATCCAGCATCAGCTTCGGAAACAATTCGGCGATTTCCGCGCGTGGTCCGTCCTCCAACGCATCCAGCATCCGCTCGGCGGGTTGGAAGCTTTCGGTCCAAGCACCATTGGCGCGGATGATCTCATGATGCTCCAACAGGAGGTGAATATAAGTCACGCCCGGCGGCAAAATCTGTACGACCCCCGCCAAGGCCGTCAGATGCGTGGCGGCCACCAGCACCTCGGCCTCGCCAAACAGCATTTCTGGCAAAGCGCCTTCGATCAGCATGCGGTGTTGCGGCGAGACCAGCGTATCACGCAGCGGCAGACCCTCGCCCAGCGCGCCTTGGCCGATTTTCACCGGCTGCAAGCGCGGTTGGGCAATCAAATCCCCCAGCCCCAATTTGCGGCTACCGATCCAGCGGATCGGTTGCAAGCCATGATCGCGGGTGACGAGCAGATCGCCAGCAAGCAAATCCTCAACTGCCACATCGCCACGATCTGTAGTGATCATCACGCCGGGGGTGAAGCAGGGGATGACTTTCTCGATGTTCGAGAAGGTCATCGTGCCAATCACATGGCCCGCGCCATCAAGGAACTCGACCGCGCCATTCTCGGGGTTCATCGGATCGTAGATGATGTTGGTTCGCGCCCAACCCCAGCTGGTCAGATCGAGCACGTCATTGTCGCCGACATTCTCACCGCCGACAATCACATCGCCGAAGGCGTTGGAATTGCCCTCGACAACGAACAGATCGTTGCCCGCACCACCGTAGAGCGTGTCTGCCCCGGCATCGCCATAAAGCGTATCGTCGCCCGCATCGCCGTAGACCACGTCGTTGCCAAGTCCGCCAAACAGCAGATCATTGCCATCACCGCCGGAAAGCTGATCGTTGTCGACACCGCCATAAAGCGTGTCATTGCCCGCATCACCTGAGAGCGTGTCATTGCCGGCATCGCCGTAGACCAGATCATTACCGTTGCCGCCAAAGATCAGGTCGTGGCCCGCGCCACCATAAAGCGTGTCGGTGTCGTCACCGCCGAAAATGCTGTCCTGCCCGTCGCCGCCATAGACCAGATCATTGCCAGAGCCTGCATCAACACTGTCATCGCCCACCCCGGCATCGACGGTATCATTGCCAAGCGAGGCATTTATGCTGTCGTTGCCATCTGCGCCAACCAACGAGTCGTCGCCCGCCCCGGCCAGCAACGTGTCATTGCCCGCGCCACCAAGCAGGGTGTCATTGCCTGCACCGCCGTCGAGAAGGTCGTTGCCGTCGCCGCCGTCGAGGCTGTCAGCGCCCTGCCCGCCTTCCAGCGTGTCCTCGCCCGCATCACCGAACAATGTATCGTTGCCGTCGCCGCCATAAAGCTGGTCGTTGCCCAATCCGCCAAACAGGCTGTCATTGCCCAGATCGCCCGACAGCGTGTCGTTGCCATCGTCGCCGAGAAGCGTGTCATTTCCATCACCGCCGAACAACTGGTCCAGCCCAGCGCCGCCGAACAAGCTGTCATGGCCCGCATCGCCGTAAAGCGTGTCATTGTCCACGCCGCCCAGCAGCGTGTCATTGTCATTGCCGCCGTAAAGCAGATCGTTGCCCGCGCCGCCGTCCAAGCTATCCGCACCGTCTTCGCCGTAGAGCGTATCGCTATCAGCGCCGCCCAACAGGCTGTCGTTGCCGGTGCCGCCATAGAGCAGATCGTTGCCCGCATCGCCCGACAAGGTGTCATTGTCTGCGCCGCCGTAAAGGCTGTCTGCACCATCGCCGCCGATCAGGCTGTCATTACCAGCCTCGCCGAGCAAGCTGTCAGCTTCGGTGCCGCCATCCAGCGTATCATTGCCATCGCCGCCAAGAAGCGTGTCATTGCCCGCCTCACCCAGCAGGTAGTCATTGCCCAAACCGCCGAGCAGGCTGTCGTTGCCCGCGCCACCCAGCAGCGTGTCGTTGCCATCGTCGCCGTTCAGGGAGTCGTTTTCCGTGCCGCCGATCAGGCTGTCATTGCCAGCCCCGCCAAACAGCTGATCAGCGCCCGCGCCGCCATCAAGCGTATCTGCACCATCGTCGCCATAGAGGGTGTCGTTGTCCGCACCGCCCAGCAGGCTGTCGTTGCCGGTGCCGCCATAGAGCAGATCGTTGCCCGCATCGCCCGACAGCGTGTCATTGTCTGCGCCGCCGTAGAGGCGGTCATCGCCAAGGCCACCCGTCAGGGTGTCGTTGCCCGCGTCTCCGGTCAGGCTGTCATTGCCATCGCCGCCATCAACCAGATCATTGCCCGCGCCGCCGATCACCGTATCGTTGCCGGTGCCGCCATAGAGGCTGTCCGAACCGCCGCGCCCGTCGATGTAGTCATTGCCCACAGCGCCATACAGCACGTTGGTCCACAGATCGCCCGGCAGCGTACTTTCGCCGTCATAGCCTAGCAGAGTATCGTCAAACGCCGAGCCGAAAATACCGTCGATGCTGTTCAGCACATCACCCTGCGCGTCGCCACCAAGCCCGGTTCCCGCCGCAAGGTCAATGTTTACCGCAGCACCCGAGCCCGAGTAATCGGCATAATCCATCCCGGTGCCACCGTAGAGCCCATCAGCCCCAGCCCCGCCGTTCAGCGTGTCATTGCCCGCATCGCCATAGAGGCTGTCGGCCTCGGTGCCACCATCAAGGCTGTCATCGCCATCGCCACCGTAAAGCGTGTCATTCCCCGCGCCGCCGAACTGGCTGTCGTTGCCAGCAGCCCCCAGCAGACTGTCATTGCCCGCATCGCCGTAGAGCGTGTCGTTGTCAGCGCCACCATCCAGCGTGTCATTGCCGTCGCCGCCGTACAGCAGGTCGTTGCCCGCGCCGCCGAGCAGACTATCGTTCCCAGCGTCGCCATAAAGCGTGTCGTTATCAGCGCCGCCATCAAGGGTGTCGTTGCCGTCACCCCCGTACAGCAGGTCATTGCCCGCATCGCCCGTCAGGCTGTCGGCATCCGCGCCGCCATAGAGGCTGTCGCGACCATCGCCGCCCGCCAGCGTGTCATTGCCTGCGGCCCCGAGCAGGCTGTCATCACCGATACCGCCGTTGAGGCTATCATTGCCGTTGCCACCGTCGAGCGTATCGTTGCCCTCGTCGCCGAACAAAGTGTCATTGCCATCATAGCCAAGCAGGCTGTCGTTGCCCAAACCACCCGACAGGTAATCATCGCCCGCCGCCTCGGCTGCAACGTTCAGCGGGTTGGTGTTGGCATAAAACTCGTAGTAAAAACCCGCCGCAGTCCCGGTCGTGGTGCCGCCTGCTGTCAGCGAAAGGCTGGTAAAGGGCACGTTGATCGTCAGCGTGCCGTTGGTGGTCGAACTTGCGCCACCGCCGATGCGGATCACTTGCCCTGAAGCGTTGATCGCATAGACCGCATAGACCGCATTGCCGTTGAACGTCACCATACCCGAGGCAATGGCGGTGTTCAGATTAATCGTGACACCGTCGATGACGATGGTCATCGTTTCATTGCCGTTGATGGCGTTGAACAGGATCTGCCCGCCAGCCAGCTGCGAGCTTGCGGTGTGGGTGTGGGTTTCTACCGCATCGGTGTTGCCCAGCCGGAACCCAGTCAACGTGCCAGAGGTGCCGGTGGTCAGATCATTGTCGCCCGATACGGTGTTGACGGTGAAATTCGGGCGGCCGTTGGTGCCAGCAACCGATTGCAACGCGGCGGTAACTTCGGTGTAAACCGGGGTATAGGTGGTGCCTGTGGTGGCAGTGCCGCCCGAGATCGTGTCATCGCCTGCGCCGCCATAGATGACATCGTTGCCGCTGGAGCCATCTAGGCTGTCATTGCCATCATCGCCATATACGGTGTCGTTCCCGACGCCCGCATTGACGACGTCATTGCCGCTGCCACCATAGACGATGTCATTGCCCAGACCGGAATTGACGGTATCGTTGCCCGCGCCCGCCAGCACATAATCCGCCTGCCCCGTGGTGCCTGCATATCCTGTGCCATCATTGGCATCAATGCGGTCGCCGTCCGGGTCCCCGGTGTAGGATGTGTCGATCAGATCATTGCCAGCGGTGCCATCGACCACGCCGTCGCCCTGAAACATCTGCCCGGCCTCGAACTGCATCGAATAGACGCCAGCCGGATCATTGGTGTCGAAATCATTGCCCGCATAAGTGGCAAGAAAAGCCGGATCGCCCGAGCCTTCCAGCAATGTCTGCGAGGTGGTGCCATTCGAGATACCAACCGTTGCCTGCCCCGCATAGCCGTTGGTGTAGCCGATTGAGTTATAAAGGTAATCAACGCCGAAATCACCGCCGCCCAGATTGGTGATCACCGCCTGAAAGCTGTTCGTACCCGTGCCAGAATAGGGTGCTACGTTCAGCCAAGTGATGGTGATCTTGCCCGTGGTGGCGTCGATATCCCAATAGATATCGCCACCTTTTGAGATGTCGATATCGGTCCAGAACGGCGCAAGGCTGGGCTGACCCAGCATGGTCAGGGCCGCTGGAGTATAGCTCGGCTGTGCCGAGGTGAAGGTGATCAACCCATTGGTGTTGATATAAATAGAGGTAAAGCGGCTGCCATAGACATCCATGCCGCCGGTGCCGAAAACCCCGCTGATATCAACCAACCGCGAGCCGTCATCCAAAGACCCGGTATAACCGCCCGTGGTCTTGAAGGATTGCTCACCGTAGCCCGAGGTGCCGCCGAGACCAGAGTTCAACACAGCCATGATCAACGTTCCTTAAGGCCCTGCAACCCAGGCGGGCGCTCAGGGACACAGAGGTAATTTTTTGCGACAGGTAACCACAAAGCGGGCCCATTCCAGTATTTCTAAGACTGGGAATACCCCTTCCGCATGGTCGAAATGTGGCCAGACTGGGGTATGTTTCTGTTGTGAGGACAATGCCCGCTACCCTGCGCGTACATACTGATGAGTGTTGCCCTCTGGGCGTTCAATGATGCAGCAACATGCGTGCCTCTTTTGACTTCAACATCACGCGCGCCGCTGGATAGGACACGCCTGCACTCAGGTCTGGGAAAAGCGCTAAGATTTCTTGGCGCTGTCCGCGCTCTAGCCCCGCCAACGTGTGCTGGCCCGGCTGAAAGCTTTCGCTCCAAGCGCCATCGGCACAGACCAATTGATGTCCATCGAACAGGATGTGGAAATAGCTGATCCGCCCCGGCGTGGCCCGGGTGATGCCGGGCATGCCGATCAGATGCATCGCGGCTGCCAACACCTCAGGCTCGCCGAACAACAGATCGGCGCGCGAGGTGTTGATCAGCATCCGGTGCTGCGGGCTGACCTGCACATCGCGCTCTGGCAGACCACGTCCCATTGCGCCCTGCGCGATCCGCACCGAGTTAAACTGTGGCGCAGCCGCCAGTTCGGCAGCCGACAGATCGCGACGCCCGAACCAGCGGATTGGTTGGAAACCATTGTCGCGGGTCAGCACCAGATCGTCCACCATCAGATCTTCAACCGCGACCTTGCCGTGCGCTGTCAGCACTAAAGTTCCGGGGGTGAAACAGGCGATGACCTTCTTGATATGGTTGAAGTTGAGCGTACCCGTCACATGACCCGTGGCATCCAAGAACTTGACCGTGCCGTTTTCGTGGTTCAGCGGGTCGTAGAGGAAATTTGTGGCCGCAAACCCGTAGGCCGTGAGGTCGGGCACGTCATAATCGTGACCGCCCTCACCACCGTCTATGCAATCGCCAGCCCCACCGAAGAATGTATCGCGATCATCGCCACCGAACGGGCTGTCGGCCCCGCTGCCACCGACAAAGCTGTCGTTGCCCGCCCCATCATACAGCGTGTCATTGCCAGCGCCGCCCTCAACCGAGTCGTTGCCCGCCGCCGCGGCAACCAGGTCATTGACAGCGTCACCGTAAATCTTGTCGTCACCCGCGCCGCCCAGCGCCGTATGATTGCCCGAGCCGCCATAGACAATATCATTGCCCACTCCAGCAAAAATGCTGTCATTGCCCGCGCCCGCATAGATCAGATCGGCGTTGCCCGTGGTGCCCTGCACCCCCAGCCCGTCATTGTTATCAACCTTATCGCCATCTGGGTTGCCAACATAAGAGGTGTCGATGGTGTCATTGCCCGAGGTGCCCGACACGATGCCATCCGGCGAGGCCGAGCCAGAGGAGGTCAGCGTCACATAACCCACGTTGGTATTGGTGCCATCGCTGACGGTATAGGTGAAATTCTCAACCCCGTTGGTGCCATTGGCCGTCACGGTGGTGGTGCCATCGGCGTTCAGCCGCGAGGTTTGCCCGGTGAACAACGTCACTGTTTGCCCTGCCACCACATTCACCCCGTTGATCTGGGTGATGGTCAGCGTCGTGCCCGCCGCGTTGCGGTCATTGGCCAGAATATCAAAGGTGCGGGTGCCGTTGGCGGTGATGTTAATCTTGTCATCAATCGCAAGCGCAATCGTCTGAACGCTGTCACCCATGATCAGCAGGTTGGAATCATAAGCCGTATCGCTGGCATCAGCGATGCCGATCTTGATGGTGTTGACCTGCCCCGCATTCACCGGGGCCTTGAGCGAGATCACATAGTGAAACCGTCCATCTCGGTGTTGAACTGATCCAAGGTGTTGTCATGATAGAGGTTACGGTTTTTGCCCGCGTTCACCTCGTCAATCGCGACGTTGCCCGTCGATAGAATCACGCCTGTATCTGTCGGCGAGCACCCCGCAATCGTGGTCAGCCCACCCGAGTAGACGCCTGAAGAAACCGTAGATCCGTTATAGGTTGCCGAAGTGACGGTGATGCCATTTCCGAAAATCGCATTGGCCATATCCAGCGCTGTGGCGGCCGTGTTGATCGTCAGTTCACTCGCAATAGCCATGATATCAGACCTTTACTGGTACAAAGTGAAGCAACTTCCGACGCCGCCCTGACGCCCGAAAGCAACAAGATCAGCGCCTGATCTGCACGGAAGGCTGAGCGGGCTGACCCAAGAACAGACAAGACTCGATAAATGAAAGCCTCGATCCCAACCCACGAAAGGTTAGAAACCAAGGCTTTCAAGCAGCAGCGCTAGCCCGGCAAAACGGTCAATTTGCGGTAACTGCGGACAGGAACCCGGCGAAATAACGGCATCATTTTGGTGCCTGTCCACGTTGCAACCGCAGGTCAAAGCGATCAATTTTCTGCTGCTATCCTAGGGGCTGTGGACATTTAGGATTCCCATTGGGTGGATATCGTGATTCAAGCTTCCTTTTGAGGAGGTATGAATGCGGGCTGAACGTTTTGTCATTTCTGACCGGAGTTGGCGGCTTCTCGAGCCGCTTTTGCCGGGCTCGTTGCGGACGCGCGGGGTGACGGCGAAGGACAATCGGCTGTTTCTTGAAGCCGTCCTTTGGAAGGTCAGGGTTGGCGGTCCATGGCGTGACCTGCCGCCGGGTTTTGGCGCTTGGAACTCTGTGTTCCGGCGGTTTCGCCGCTGGGCGCAAGCCGATGTATTTCAACGTATTTTCGACGCCATATCGGGGGAGCCTGACTTTGAATACGTCCTCGTTGATGGCACCATCATCAGCGCGCATCAGAAGGCGAGCGGCGCAAAAGGGGGACTCGAAATCAAGCGATTGGGCGCTCGAAAGGCGGGCTGACGACGAAGGTTCTGGCGCTGACAGACGCGCTTGGCAATCTGGTGCGCTTTGTGCTTCTGCCGGGTCAGCGCAGCGAAATTACCGGGGTGCCGGACCTGATCGAGGGGCTGAGCTTCAACGCCCTGATGGCCGACAAAGCGTTTGACGCAAACCACCTGCGCGCCGAGTTGGACCGCAGGCAAGCAGAAGCCGTCATCCCCGCCAAACGCAACCGCATCCTGCACATTCCCCACGACGCCGAAGCCTACAAATGGCGACACCTCATCGAAAACTACTTCAGCAAGATCAAGGAGTTCAGAGGCGTAAACACAAGGTACGACAAAACCGACACAAGCTACCGCGCAACGTGGAGCATCGCCGCAACAATCATTGCGCCGCGCTAAATGTCCACGGTCCCTAGGTTGGGCAGAGCGGTGATGCCCTCAATCCAATAAAAAAGGGGGCCACAAAAGGACCCCCTTCTTGTCAAGGCGGGGAAGACCCCGCCCTGGCTGCATAAACCTTTACTTCACCAAAAGCATGGCTTCGTGACGCTTCAGCGTGCGGCGGGCCGAATGGTAGCCCTCCAGACCCGCATCGGTCTTCAACTCGGGGAACAGATCATAAATCTCGCCGCGTTGCGCGTTGCCCATGCCTTTCAGAGTGTAGTCGCCCGGCTGGAAGCTTTCGGTCCAAGCACCGTTCGACAGCACAACCTCATGGCGGTCAAACATGAAGTGGATATAGCTTGCACCGACCGCATTCACGCTATCAATGCCCTTGCCCGCCACCAGATGCTTGGCCGAAACTAGCACTTCATGCTCGTCGAAATAGAGTGCTGTGCGATCATTGGCGACCAGCACACGGTGGTTCGGCGACACCATCATATCGCGCTCGGGCAGCCCATTGCCAAGGCTACCCTGACGGATCAGCACCGGTTTCAAATGTGGGTTTGCCACCAGATCGTGCCAGCCCATATCCTTGCGCCCGGTCCAGCGGATTTCCTGAATACCATTGTCGCGGGTGATGATACGATCACCGGCTTTCAGCATCTCAACCGGAACCTCACCCTTCGGCGTCGCAATCAGCGTGCCGGGGGTGAAGCAGGGGATGACGTTCTCGATATTGGTGAAGGTCAGCGTGCTGGTGACGTTGCGATCCGCATCGAGGAACTGAACCGTGCCGTTTTCGGCATTGTTCGGATCATAGATGATGTGCAGCGGGCCCGATCCGGTCAGATCAAGCGTGTCATAGTCGTCGCCACCCTCGTTGCCGTCGATCACATCGCCCGCACCATCCGCCGCCGAGCCGACAAGGAACGTATCGCGGTCATTGCCGCCTTCGGACGAATCCGCCCCCTCACCACCGATAATGGTGTCATTGCCGACATTGCCCCGGATGCTGTCATCATCAACGCCGCCATAGAGCAGGTCATTGCCCTGACCGCCATCAAGGGTGTCATCATCGTCCATCCCGAAGATGGTGTCATTGCCCATGCCGCCAACGATGCTGTCATTGCCGTTGTTCGGCAGCAGATCGCCCGCCGCGTCCGGTATATTCACCGCATCCGGCACACCGGGGCCATAGCCGCCATAGATCAGATCATCACCTTGGCCGCCGTCGATCAGATCGGCCCCCTCGCCGCCGATGATCACGTCATTGCCTTGGTTGCCGTCGATGGTGTCGTTATCGAAGCCACCGTCGATCAGATCATTACCGAAGCCGCCATAGATCACGTCAGCATCATCGCCGGTGCGGATGGTGTCATCACCCACGCCACCGTAAACCGTATCAAGATCGTTGCTCGGGTCGCAGTCCGAAGGGTAAAGCCCCGGATAACCCTGATCCGGCAGCGGAGTTGCACCGCCACCCGAAGTGTCGATGACATCATTGCCCTCGCCACCATACGCCAGATCATTGCCATTGCCGCCCATCAGCGTGTCGTCACCATCGCCACCGCGCAGCGAGTCGTCGCCCGGCCCGCCGTAGAGCGCATCATTGCCAGCACCACCGTTCAGCGTGTCATCGCCCGCTTCGCCGTACAGCACGTCATTGCCCAGATCGCCATCGACCAAATCATCGCCCAAGCCAGCGTAAACCGTGTCATCGCCGGCGCCTGCCCGCACCCGGTCATCATTCGGACCGTCATTGTCCAAAATCGCATCGCTATGGTCGATGAAGTCACCATCCGGGTCGCCGGTATAGTTGAAGTCGATCAGATCGTTGCCTGCAGTGCCATCCACATAGCCATCGCGCGGATCACAGTTGTCCACGCTATCCGACAGTTGGAACAGATCGACCGAGCCCGCAAAATGCTGATCAATATTGTCCAGCGTGCCCGCATCCGAGCTCGCCTGCCCTGCCCCGACGATCCAAGGCTGATCAAGACCTCCCATATCCATCGTCAGGGTGTTCGGCACCGTGTCTTGGAAGCTGTCGCTGCTGGTCACGTTGTCGATATGCAACTGACCGCCCGCGCCGCCCTGATCCCAGGAATAGGACAGGCTGATCTCGTCGCCCGGATTGGCAAAACCCGGTCCGGTGCCGAAGGTTTCGGTGCCAGCGCCGGTCTCATGGCTGATCACCACCGATCCATCTGCTTGAATTTCAATGCGGTAACCGCCTGCCGTGTCGCCGACGCTGTCACGCGACAGCACCGTCTGCGTCGCGGTCAGCGGTTGATTGGCCAAGGTGAATTTGATGTCCAGCGTGCCCTGATCCATCTGATAGGCCGGATCTTGAAAAATCTTCACGATGTCGTCTTGGCCGTCCAGCACGGCTTGCCCGCCAACCGAGGTCGCACCGTTGCGGTAGGTGCCCAGCTGATCGCCCAACGCCGGCGCGCTGTCCAAGGCGTTGCTGCCAACGTCGTTGAAATTAAATTGCGCAAAAACCGGCATGTCATATCCCTCATTTCACCTGAGAGACGGAATTCCGTCTCTCGTCGACCCAAGCCCAGATCGCTGTGAAGCGACCCCGAAAAGGCGCAAACCCGGTTTCATCCGAGGCCAGCGCCTAGTTGCCTGCCGTCTGAGGTGAAGCGAAAGCGATGCTGTTCGGAAACCAACGGCTTCCGGTCAAAAAGATACAATTTTCATGACAAGCCTCTGGTCGCAGAACCCAAGGCTAAGGCAGCAAATCTCTCACACCACACATGCCTTGCGACACATCACCACTGAACGACCGCCCCCACGGCCTTTGTCTTTCCCAGTAAGACTTGATCTGAATACCGCCAGTTATGCCGGGCGCAAAGTAAAAAAAGGCCTAATTGCGGCAGCTTTCGGGCATCGTTCTGCCACAATCACTGCCTGTCAAAATGGCGCTCACACGCCCTGATTGTATCATCAGACGCGGGGTTTCGAGATTGAAAACAGTGGGCATCTTGAAAAACGCAGGCTTATCAGGCGTTAGGACCCGAAAGTTGCGACGCTTCGTCGCCCGCAAGCCGCTCCGCTGTTTCCAGAACGGAAACCAGCCAAAACCCCTATACTACCTTAACCATCAGAGAGATTATTTGCCATTCTTTCACCACAATCTCCAAACGCTGTTGCCGAGACGGCGTCAATTCTGCGGTTTGGCGGAAACTGTTCAGGATGACGCTAGGTCAACCGAGGCGATCCTGCGAATCGGCTGCTGATTTTCGCCAGTAAGATGCTCAAAATTAACTATAAAACCGAGTGAACTGCGGGGTGATTCTTGATGTTAACGATGAATCGCCCTAGCTTTGCCACAATCTGCGCGTGCGCAGGGTGGCGATGGCCATTTATAAAGGGAAGTTTGATGGTACGGGCGGCCGGACTCGAACCGGCACTCCTTGCGAAAACAGATTTTGAGTCTGTCGCGTCTACCATTCCGCCACGCCCGCACAGTTCACACTTCTTGGTAGGGGCCGCAGAGCGATCCGAAGTGTCAGGACCAGTGCTTCACTGATCCGAGGCGCGGTTTAGCCGCGCCTCTTGTCCGCGTCAACAGGATTTGCGCAAGCAAATCATCGCTAAAGGTTATTCGTTCTGAACGTGTCACACGCGCTCAGCTGGCCAGAGTTCAGCCCGGTGATAAACCATTTCGAGCGTTGCGCTGAGGTGCCGTGCGTGAAGCTTTCCGGCATCGGCACCTGTCCCGCGTTGCGCTGCAGGGTGTCGTCGCCAATCTGCTTGGCAGCGTTGACGGCTTCTTCAAAATCGCCCTTCTCGATGGTGCCATAAGTCTGCTGCACTTCACGCGCCCAAATCCCGGCCAGACAATCCGCCTGCAATTCGATCCGCACCGAAATCTCATTGCTGTCAGCCTCGGAAGATTGCGCACGAACTTCATTGGCTTTGCTAAGAATCCCCAACTCGTCTTGCACATGATGGCCGATTTCATGCGCCACCACATAGGCCATCGCAAAATCGCCGCCCGCGCCCAACTGGCGCGACATCATGGTGAAAAAATCTGTGTCTAGGTAGACCTTCTTGTCACCGGGGCAATAAAACGGCCCCGTCGCCCCCGAAGCATCACCGCAGGGCGAGTTTGTCACACCCTTAAAAAGCACCAGCTTGGCAGGCACATAAGTCTCTCCCAACTGCTGCTTGAACACCGTCGCCCAAATATCTTCCGTATCTGCCAGCACCACCGAGACGAATTGCCCGGCCTGCTTGTCGGCATCGCTCATCTCAGCCGGAGCGCCCGTCTGCTGAGTTTGCGTCTGGTTGTCGTTGAGCAGCGGGGTCAGATCGAAGCCCAGAAAATAGCCGATCACCACCACCGCGATCACACCGATCCCGCCCGCACCACCGATGCTGGCCCCACGCGTGCCCCGGACGCCGCGCCGGTCTTCGATATTGCCGCTGCCTCTGCGTCCACGCCATTCCATGACTTCACTCCACCCTGTTTTGGTCAATCTAACTCTCAACGCGTGAAGTGCAATCGGGTTGCGCCGATCCGCCCTCTTGACCCCGAGCCCCGCGCGTGGCCATTGAGCGCAAAAGCGCGGAGAGCCTTGATGTTTCGCAAGCTGTATAATTGGACGCTGCACTGGGCAGGCTCGCGCTATGCCGAACCTGCGATGGGGGCGGTGTCCTTTGTGGAAAGCTCGGTGTTTCCGATCCCGGCGGATGTGCTGTTCATTCCGATGTGCCTGGCGCGGCCGGATCGAGTGTGGCGTTACGCGTTGATCGCCACGATCACCTCGGTTCTGGGCGGCATCTTTGGCTGGCTGATCGGGCATTACGCCTTCGATCTGCTGGCCCGCCCGGCGCTGGAATTCTACGGCAAACTTGGCGCGTTTGAGGCGTTGAAGGCGCAGACCGGCGATACCGCCATTTTGGTGATGCTGGTCACCTCCGGGCTGTCGCATTTGCCGCCGATGAAGGTGGTCACGATTCTGTCAGGTGTGGTGTCATTCGATCTGAAATGGTTCATCTTGTCGGCGATTGTGGCGCGGGGGGGGCGGTTTTATCTGCTGGCCTATCTGTTGCAGCGCTACGGGGCGGTAATGGCGGGCTTTATTGAGCGGCGGTTGGCGCTGATTGTGGGCGGCTTGGTGGTGGTTGGCGGGCTGATCTGGCTTGCGACGCGGATGATGTGAGGCTTTGATGACGCGGACTTCTTTGATCTGGATTGCCACGCTGGGCTCGGTGGGTTTGCTGGGCGGGGCGTTTGCGTTCCAGTATTTCGGCGGGTTGATCCCCTGCGTGCTGTGTATCTATCAGCGTTGGCCGCATGGGGTGGCGATCTTGATCGGGCTGCTGGCGCTGCGGGGTCGAGGGGGGGCGCTGCCACTGCTGGGGATGGTTGCCCTGCTGGTCACGGCAGGGATCGGGTTTTATCATGCCGGGGTCGAGCTGGGCTGGTTCGCGGGGCTGGCGACCTGCACGGTCGATACTTTGCAGGGGATCGGCGGCGGGGATCTTTTGAACATGGATATTTCGGTCGGAAAACCGGTGCGTTGCGATGCGGTGCCGTGGGCGATGCTGGGGATCTCGATGGCGGGGTGGAACGCGATTATTTCCGCTGGACTGGCGGGGGTCTGGGGCCTGGCTGCGCGGAAAAGCTGAGTGTCCACGCGTGGTCAGGGTTTGCGTGACGTGGAATCAATGACTTACAGATGCCCATTCAGGATTTGTTAAGTTTTGATACGCGTGGCAAGGTGTGATCATGCCTGAACATCCGCCCTCATTTTCTGCCCGATTCCGCGCTTGGCGAGCCCGTTTGGGCTTTTTCGCGCGGCTGGCTTGGCGGATTGCTGGGCGGGCTTTGGCCCTGCTATCACGGCGGAAAGCCCCTGCCCTTGTGACGGCTGATGCGGCGGTGGTCGCGGACTACGATCAGATTATTGAGGCGCTGCAAACCGGGAATACCGGATTTTTGGCGCGGTTGGGGCCGGGATTTGCCGCGAGTTCAGACAGCTTTGTCGGCCAGTCTTGGTTGTTCAATGCGATTGATCTGGGCAATCTCGCTAGCCTGCGCTGGTTTCTTGTGCAGGGCGTGGCGCTGGACGGCACCGACAAGGACGGACGATCCGTGTTGCAGGCGGCGGTCGAGCGTGCCGCTGTACTGGATGAATATGACGCTACGCCCGAAGACCCGCTGCCGCTGATTGTGGCTTTGCTTGATGCTGGGGCTGCAATCAACGCGCCATCGGCCCAAGGACTGACGCCGCTGCATGTGGCGGCGGCTTTGGGGTTGGGCGAGGTCGTAGAGGTGCTGCTGTCGCGTGGGGCAGATGCGACTTTGCGCGATGAAGGTTTTGCCCATGCCACGCCGCTCGATTACGCGGTGCAGGCGGGACATCAGGCGGTTGCAGACCTGCTGCGGTAGGATTGGGGCTTTAGCTTTCACATTGGCTTAAATATCCCCGCCGGAGGCATTCGAGGCTGGCCTGAGATGCCTCCGGCGGGGATATTTGAGCACAGAGGATGACCTAAGTGTAGGCTTAGCCCAGCAGTCGTTGCCCCTCTTGTAGGGCGAACCGGTCGGTCATGCCTGCGACGTAATCGGCCACAAGGCGGGCGAGTTCGGTCTCTGTTTGGGCGGCGGTGATGTCGGTGCGCCATTCCTCGGGCAGCATTTCGGGTTGGGCGAGATACAGCGGGAACAAGCCGTTCACCACTTCGGTGACCTGTTTGCGCATCACGATCACCGAGGGCGCGCGATACATGCGGTGGAACAGGAAGCTGCGGATGGCTTTCAGTTCTTGGTAGAGCGGTTTGGAAAACCGGATGATCGTCATACCCATCGCACGGATTTCTTCGACCGATTGCGGTTGCGCGGCATCGAGGCGGTTTTTGGCGACGGCGATCACGTCTTCGACCATGCGGCCAAATACCCGGCGCAGGGCTTCGTGGCGGCGGCGCATTTTATCCAGACCGGGATAGAGGGCGTCAACTTCGGCAAAGGCGGGGCCGGTGACGGGGAGTTGCATCAGGTCGTTTTCATCGAACAGACCCGAGCGCAACCCGTCGTGCAGATCGTGATGCGAATAGGCGACGTCATCGGCGATGGCGGCGACTTGGGCTTCAGCGCTAGCGTGGGTGTGCAGTTCCAGATCCCACTGGGCGTTCACTTCGGCCAAGGCATAGGGCAAGGGGCCGCTGTGTTTCTCATCGGCATTGGGGCCAGTCACCGGGCCGTTGTGCTTGGCGATGCCTTCGAGGCTCTCCCACGTCAGATTTAGGCCGTCGAAATCGGCGTAATGGCGCTCCAGCCGGGTGACGATGCGCAGGGCTTGGGCATTGTGATCAAAGCCACCATAGGGGGCCATCAGCAGGGCAAGCGCATCTTCTCCGGTGTGGCCGAACGGGGTGTGGCCGAGATCATGCGCGAGGGCGATGGCTTCGGCGAGATCGGTGTTGAGGCCCAAGACTCCGGAGATGGTGCGGGCAACTTGTGCGACCTCGATCGAATGGGTCAGCCGGGTGCGGTAATAATCGCCTTCGTGTTCGACAAAGACTTGGGTTTTGTGTTTCAGGCGGCGGAAGGCCGAGGAATGGATGATACGGTCGCGGTCGCGTTGGAACGGCGAGCGGAAGCTCGACATCCGCTCTTGGTGCAGGCGGCCTCGGGACTGGTCAGGTTGGCAGGCGAAAGGGGCAAGCATATGCGGGGCCGTTCTTGTTGTATGCGTTGGGTTCCCCTATATTCGGATTCAACCGCCAATGGATAGAGAAATGCCATGGAATTGAACTTGCCCCCTCGTGTCACGCCCCGCGCCTTTGCGCGACTTGCCGAGATTGCCGAAATGACTGGCGAAAAGAAGGCGTTGCGGGTCGCGGTTGAGGGCGGCGGCTGCTCGGGCTTTCAGTATGATATCAAACTGGATGAGAAGGCGGCCGATGATCTGGTGATTGAAGGCGATGGGCAGGTCGTGCTGGTCGATCAGGTCTCGTTGCCGTTTCTGGCCAATGCGGTGATTGATTTCAGCGATGAGATCATCGGCGCGCGGTTTGTGATTGAAAACCCGAATGTGGCAAGTGCTTGCGGATGCGGTACATCGTTTTCCGTTTAGGGCTGGATTTCATTCTGAGACAATCTAGTTCAAGCTCCTGATCTGGGAGCAAAAATGACATTTGTGCTGATGCTGGGCTCCGCCCCGATGGCTACCGAGGCCGCACATTGGCCGCGCGCCTTTGATGCCCTTGTGGCGATCAACAATGCGTGGCGCGTGCGCGCTGATTGGGACTTTTCGATCTATCCGTGGGATTTTCCGCCAGACCGGGTCGCGGTGCCGGGTCAGCATCAGGCTCTTGTGACCGAAGCGGACTTCGTGCCCGCGCAAAACCGATACGGCGGCTTCGTTTATGCGGGCGCAACGATGGCTTACACGGCGGCGTATTGGGCACTGGATGCGCTGAAGCCTCGAGTGTTGGCGGTGTTTGGCTGTGATATGCATTATCCGGCAGGTCAGACGCATTTCTACGGGGTTGGGACGCCAGATCCTTTGCGTCGCGACATCACGCTGCGCAGTCTGGAAGCGAAGTCAGTGCGGTTGATCGTGCTGGCAGCGCTTCAGGGATGTGCGGTGGTGAATCTGTCAGTGGGGCCGTCTCGGTTGTTGTGCCCGCGGGCGGCTTTGTCGGATCTGGCTGTGGTTCGCCCGTTGGCGTTTGATGCAGGACGGGTGGCTGCGGCGCAGGCGCGCGAGGCGGAGTTGGGGTATTTTGCGCCCTCGGGGCGGTATTGGGAGGATCTGTCGGCCTATGATGTGGCCGAGATTGACCGCCTCGATGCGCTTTGGCTGGCTTGTTTGCCGCGGGACGGGGGCTTATGACTGGGCGTAACCCGGAGGCTTCCTATGAAAATCGCCACCTTCAACATCAACGGCATCAAGGCCCGGATTGAGGCTTTGCCCGCTTGGCTTTCGGCGGCGGCCCCGGATGTAGTGTGTTTGCAGGAAATCAAATCCGTGGATGAAGGTTTTCCGCGCGAGGTGTTTGAGGCGATGGGCTACCGGGTGGAAACCCACGGGCAGAAATCGTTCAACGGGGTGGCGATTCTGTCGAAACTGCCGCTGGAGGATGTGACGCGGGGCTTGCCGGGGGATGCGGACGACGCGCAGGCCCGCTGGATTGAGGCGACGGTGATCGGGGCAAGGGCCGTGCGCGTGTGTGGGCTGTATCTGCCGAATGGGAACCCAGCGCCGGGGCCGAAATATGACTACAAGCTGGCATGGATGGCGCGGATGCAGGCGCGGGTGGAAAGCCTGTTGCCGCTGGAGGAGCCTTTGGTGTTCTGTGGCGACTATAACGTGATCCCGCAGGCCGAGGATGCCGCCAAGCCCGAACTGTGGCTGGAGGACGCGCTTTATTTGCCGCAAAGCCGTGCGGCGCTGCGGCGGCTGCTGAACCTTGGGCTGACCGAGGCGTTTCGGGCGCGCAACCAATCGCCGGGGCAGTATTCGTTCTGGGATTATCAGGCGGGGGCGTGGGAGCGCAATAACGGCATCCGCATTGACCATCTGCTGCTGTCACCGCAAGCGGCGGATCTGCTGCAAGACTGCCAGATCGACAAACAGGTGCGCGCGGGCGACAAGCCGTCGGATCATGTGCCGGTCTGGATTGAACTTGACGCCTGAGCGACTTTAGGGTGGGCCAAAGTCGATCACCTGCACGATTTGCGCCACCGGGCCTTTTGCCAGCCGTTGACCCGTGCGTGCGGTCGAAAGTGTCGGCAGAGCGCGGCGGATCATGTCGATATGCGCGGGCTTGACCTTGTTTCGGGCGCAGGCTCCAACCTCTTTCCAGCGGGATTTGGCGATGGGACCGGCGACTGCCGAGGCAATCAACTGTGGGGCGACGTCGTTTGGTGCCACGGTGTTGGTGGCGATCAGGGTCTGGATCACCTCTGCCGCGACGGTCGCCGATTCCGCGAAGGGCATCTGTGTCACGACTGCCTGATCGGGATTGGCGCTGTTGTCGTTGACGCATTTGCGCGCCTCGAACAGCCAGTCATGCAGGATATAGGCGGGCGCATAGCCCCAAGGCGAAAACCCCTTAAACACCTGCGCCAAAGCCGGGATCGAGCCGCCGTCGGTATACATCATCTCGGGTTGAATGGTTTTCAGCGTGGCCGAGGGGTTAGCACGCTCAAACCGCAAAGGCGTGGCGGAGGGGACATAGACGAAACGGCCGTCGCCTTCACCCGCTTGGGTATCGCCCACCCACATCACCAATACGGTGCCGCTCAGCTTGCCGACCGGGGCGTGGTCGTAATCCACGGTGCCGCAGGCCGCCAAAGCGAGGAAAGCCAGAAACCGCAGCATCGCGTCACCTCTGCGCTAGGGGATCAAAGGGAATTGGGGTTCAAAGCGGAGCGTTGGGCAAAACGCTAGCGCAAGCTTGCCTGAAAGCAACTGGAAACAGATCACTGCCGTGCCGTGCAACGCGGGCCATCACGCCTGCCATTTTGCCCAAGGCATTGGCATTGTTGCAGCATCAGGGCCGATTGACACGCACAGGCCAGAGGGCAACAACCTGTGCAACTTGAAGGAACATGCCATGACCCTGCCCTACCCTACGACCTATTACGCGCAAAGCCTGTCCGAGAGCCGCGCCCGCCCTATGCTGCGCGGGGTTGAGGAGGCCGATGTGATCGTGGTCGGCGGTGGGCTGGCGGGGTTGGTAACGGCGCTGGAACTGGCGCGGGGCGGGTTGAAGCCGCTGGTGTTGGAGGCTCAGGCGGTGGGCTGGGGCGCGTCGGGGCGCAATGGCGGTATCGTCTCGCCCGCGTTTGCCTGCGGATCGGAAGATATTACGGCGCGGGTGGGCGTAGAGGCCGCCCGCGCGCTGCATCGTTTGACGATTGAGGGCGTGGATCGGGTGCGGGGCTATATCCGCGATCTGGGTATCACGGGGGCCGATCCGATCTCGGGCCTGTTGAACCTGCGCCGCTTTGACCGCGCCGATGATCTGCACGCTTACGCGGCGGAATTCGCGCAGGATTTTGGCTATGAGCTGACCTATCTCGACCGCGCCGCGATCCGCGAGCGGTTGGTGAGTGATCGCTATTTTCATGGGTTGGCGGATGCTCAGGCGTTTCACATCCATCCGTTGAACTATCTGCGCGGGCTGGCTGCGGAGTTGGAGCGGCTGGGTGGGCGGATTTATGAAGGCTCCCCCGCCACACAGGCGCGATTCAAGGCCGCGACGAAGGTGGTTACGACCGCGCAAGGCGAGGCCCGCGCGCCGCGCGTGGTGTTTGCGACCGGGGGCTATACCGATGGGCTGGTGCCACGGCTGAAGCGCGCGGTACTGCCGATTGCCACGTATATGATGGTGTCGGACGTCGCCCCCGATCTGATCGCCAGCGCCATTCGGACCCGCGAGGCGGTGCTAGATGATCGCCGCGCGTCGGATTACTACCGGGTGATCGAAGGCGGCAATCGGCTGCTCTGGGGCGGGCGGATCACCACACGGGCGGCCTCGGCAGCAGGTGTGGCGCAGGAGTTGCGGCGTGAAATGATCGGGGCGTTTCCGCAACTTGCGGCGTTGAAAACCGACCTCAGTTGGTCGGGGCAGATGGGTTACGCCCGGCATCTGATGCCGCAGGTGGGCCTGATGGAGCCGGGCGCGTGGCATATCACGGCGTTTGGCGGGCATGGGCTGAACACCACGGCGGTGGCTGGCAAGGTGCTGGCCGAGTCCATCTTGGGCGAAAGCGACCGCTTGGCGATGTTCGCGGGCTTCGGTTTGGACTGGGCGGGCGGGCCTTTGGGCTTGGCTGTGGCGCAGGCGACCTATTGGAAATTGCAGGTGC
This sequence comes from Cypionkella sp. PAMC25878, assembly GCF_058135695.1. Taxonomy (NCBI): domain Bacteria; kingdom Pseudomonadati; phylum Pseudomonadota; class Alphaproteobacteria; order Rhodobacterales; family Paracoccaceae; genus Cypionkella; species Cypionkella sp. PAMC25878. The sequence continues at coordinate 3,526,738 of NZ_CM176871.1, forward strand.
AAGATTGGTGGCGGGAGCGCTAAGCGGCTTTTATCTTGGCAAAAATACTCCAGCGCGGCGCGCTCCTTAGGTTGGGAGAGGAAGCCTCCGGCGGGGATATTTGAGCACAGAGGATGACCTAAGAGTCAGCTTTGCGTCACGTCGTAGTCGTAAAGCCAGTCGAAGCGCTTGAGGGCGAGGTTGGGGGCGATCAGGCCTCCCAGACGGAGGGCGGTATGGGTGATGCTGCGCTGCAGGCCGGACAGGTGATAGGCTTTGGCGTTGCCATTTGCGGCGGCAACGATGCGGGTGCAGCGGGGTTTGCGGGCGATTTGGTAGGCGGTGAGAGCCTCGGCGAGGGGCAGCTTTGCGAGCCGATCCGCCAGCAGCCATGCATCCTCCAGCGCCATCGAGGCCCCTTGCGCGAGGAAGGGCAGCGTTGGATGGGCGGCGTCGCCGAGGATCACGGCGGCACCTTCGGGCAGGGTTTTGCTCCAGACTTGCGCGACAGGGTGGCGGAACAGGCCCCAGACATAGACATCTTCTGCGCGGTCGAGCCAGCTTTGCGCGCGGGGGCTGAAGTCCTCGAACGCCAGTTTCATCTCGATCGAATCGTCACGCAGCGACCAGCTTTCTTCGACCCAGGCGTTGCGTTCTTCGACCGCGACGATGTTGCGCAGGGTGCCGCCGCGCAGAGGGTAACTGACCAGATGGCGACCCGCGCCCATGTGGACCTCGGCCACCGGGGCGGCGTCGGGCTCGGCGGGGATGATGCAGCGCCAAGCGACATGGCGGGTGAAGAAGGGGGCTACTTTGCCGTTCAGCGCGGCGCGGGTTTTCGAATGCAGGCCATCGGCACCGATCAGCAGGCTTGGCTGGGATTCAGTCCCGAGGGTGGTCGTGAGGCGGGGGCGGGGGCCAGACAGATCGACGGTTTCAATCTTTTGCAGCAGATGGATTTGCACACCAGCGGCGCGGGCGGCTTTGGCGAGCAGGTCAATCAGATCGGCGCGGTGCAGGAAATGGTACCCCTGTTGCGGACGCAGGCGGGCGAGGTCGAGGCGCAAAACCAGATCGCCGTCGCGACCATCGCGTAATTCCACCGCTTGCGCACGCATGGAAGCGGCATCAAGGACCGTGCTGAGACCCAATGCGCGCAGCACCGCAGCCCCATTGGGCGAGATTTGCAGACCCGCGCCGATCTCGCGGATCGCGTCGGCTTGTTCCAGCACGGTGACTTCCGCGCCTTTTTGCGCCAGTGCGAGGGCTGCGGCCAGACCGCCGACGCCCGCGCCCAACACCGTGATCGGTTGCCCCACAATGCTCATCCCAAGCCCCCCAAACGAAAACGCCAGACCCTGCGGTCTGGCGCTATCTGTTTCGTATCAACGCGCGGGCCGCAAGCGGCTCAATCGTCGCGGTGGACCTTCTCGCGGCGCTCGTGCTTTTCTTGCGCTTCCAGAGTCATGGTGGCGATCGGACGCGCATCCAGACGTTTCAGGCTGATCGGCTCGCCGGTCATTTCGCAATAGCCGAACTCGTTGGCGTCAATCCGGCGCAAAGCGGCGTCGATCTTGGACACCAATTTGCGCTGACGGTCGCGGGTGCGCAACTCTAGCGCGCGATCGGTTTCTTCCGAGGCACGATCGGCAATGTCAGGCACGTTGCGGCCAGAGTCTTGCAGATTGTCGATGGTCTCGGCGGATTGGCCCTGCAGCTCTTGCTTCCAGGTCAGCAGCTTGCGGCGGAAATATTCCAGCTGCCGGTCGTTCATGAAAGGCTCATCCTCGGCAGGACGATAATCGTCTGGCAAGAAGGTTTCGGCTTTCATTGCGGCACTCTCCCATTTCTCAGGATGCGCTGCCAGGTGGGCTGTGGTCATGACGCGCTCCTGCATGGGCGTGCATCTAAAGGAATCGGAAAGGATTGTCACTAGCGGTTGCGACAAATTCGCGTGGGCTTTAAGGTTTGTCCGACCTTTATGCAGTGGCTTGGAAATCTTATGAAATTTGACTCAACCGACCGCTATATTGTTGCCGACGATCTGGCGATTGCGGTCAATGCGGCGGTGACCTTGCAGCGGCCTTTGTTGGTGAAGGGTGAGCCTGGGACGGGCAAGACCGAACTCGCGCGGCAGGTGGCGCGTGCATTAGAGATGCCGCTGATTGAGTGGCATGTAAAATCCACAACCAAGGCGCAGCAGGGCCTCTATGAATACGATGCGGTCAGCCGTTTGCGTGACAGCCAGTTGGGCGAAGCGCGGGTGCATGACGTGGCCAACTACATCCGGCGCGGCAAGATGTGGCAAGCGTTCACCGCCACTGCCCGCGTGGTTTTGCTCATTGATGAGATCGACAAGGCCGATATCGAATTTCCCAATGATCTGTTGCAGGAACTCGACCGGATGGAGTTTCACGTCTATGAGACCGGCGAGACCATTCAGGCGCTGCATCGCCCGGTGGTGATCATCACTTCGAACAACGAGAAAGAACTGCCGGACGCGTTTTTGCGGCGTTGCTTCTTTCACTACATCCGCTTTCCTGACGCGGATGTGCTGGCGGCGATTGTGAAGGTGCATTTCCCTGACATTAAGCCTGCGCTGCTGACCACCGCGCTGACGCAGTTCTTTGAGATCAGGGAGACGCCGGGCTTGAAGAAGAAGCCCTCGACTTCAGAAGTGCTGGATTGGCTGAAGCTTCTGCTGGCGGAAGACCTTGCCCCCGAGGATTTGAAGCGCGAGGGCAAGCACAGCCTGCCGAAACTGCACGGCGCTTTGCTGAAGAATGAGCAGGACGTGCATCTGTTTGAACGACTGGCGTTTATGGCGCGCGGTCAACGCTAACGCAGGTCTTCGCATAGCCCAAGCCGCCCCGGACTTGATCCGGGGCCTCGTCTGTGGGTGTAAGCCAGAGGCTTCGCATCAAGTCCGGGGCGGCGGGGTGATTGTGGCAGGCAATATTCACTCTTAGCGACAATCGGGGTTTGGTTTCCGAATTGTGTAGCCAGAATCGAGAATCGGGCGATTCTGCCGTAGTTTAGACATAGTCTTGCCACAATATAGTAACGAAAACTCAATTTTATGTAACATATTGAAATATATGGCGAGCGATTTGTGGATAATATGGCGTTTCCGCTTCGGCAACCATCCATAGGTAGTTTCGATGATTTTGTGCGGAATCCTAAAGATTGACATGATCATGCCCGAAAACCGACACTGCAAGCCTGTTGTCTCGCCTTTAGAGTGAGCTTCCTAACTGCAATGAGTTCAAATGACTTACGCCCTGCCTTTGTTCCCTTGCCAAGCCGTCCTGAATGGGCAGCGGGCGTTGGGCAAAGCGGCTGTGCCTTCGGTGATCTGCCACCGGATGCGCGCGGCGCAGAGCAAAGGTCAGGCCAATCTGCCGCTGCTCGGTGGATTGGCGATCATTGCAGGCAGGAGGCCCATGACGGAAGGCAGAGGCGCTACGGGACGCGCGTTTTGCTTGCCAAACCGGGCTTCTCATCCCTCCACAACCGTCGGTCTGCTCCGGCGCGCGTGGCTTGGGACGAGGAGTGACGGCGCGGGGGATACGCGAGCTTTGAGCCGGTCAGGCAAGGCTTTGGCGGCGGATGCGGGGGCATTTGTCGTCAAAGGTCTGATCAGCGTTTTGCGCGCGTCCCGCCACGCTTCGCCAACTGAGATGGGGCCGCTGCGGCCCTTGAAACCTTGTATGAATGGTCTGCCAGCCCATGCGCCTGTTACCTTTGATCGCCGTTATCGGCCTCTCCGCTTGTATGCCTGCCCAACAAGCGCAGGTGTCGAAAAATTACACTGAAGCCGGGGGCAATGGCCTCGGCCTGCCCGCTTTGCAAAGCTTTGGCGCGGTAGCCACAACGGCGACCGCCCGCCCCAATGCCGAAATTGCCCGCGATTTCCTCGATCTGGAATTCCGCATGGAAAGCGGGCGGGCGATCCCCAGCTTTTCGCGCTTTGAAGGCCCGATCACCGTGCGGCTGACCGGCGATGTGCCTGCCACCGCCAATACCGAAATGTCACGTCTGATCAACCGCTTCCGCGCCGAAGCTGGACTGCCGATCGGCTTCGCCAAGCCTGAGGACAATGCCTCGATCACCTTGGAATTCCAGCCGCGCGCCCAAATGGCACGGGTCGTGCCGATGGCCGCCTGTTTCGTGGTGCCGCGCGTGCAGTCTTGGGCGGAATATAAGACCGAGCGCAATGGTCCGAAGGTGGATTGGACCACGATGACCTCGCGCGAGCATGTGGCTATTTTCGTGCCCTCGGATGCCGCGCCGCAAGAGATCCGCGACTGTCTGAACGAGGAAACCGCCCAAGCGATGGGGCCGTTGAACGACCTCTATCACCTCCCCGATTCGGTATTTAACGATGACAATTTCAACTCGGTGCTGACCGGGTTTGATATGCTGATGCTGCGGATGCACTACGCCCCCGCCCTGCGCAACGGTATGAATGAGGCGGAGGCCGCCAAGCATGTGCCTGCTCTGCTGGCGCAGATGAATCCGCGTGGCGCGGGCGGTGTGCCTGACATCAAATCCATCGCACCGCGGTCGTGGGTGGCGGCGGTCGAAGGTGCATTTGGTCCGCGTGGCGGCAACGCCGCCCGGTTGCGCGCGGCTGAAACGATGCGGTCGATCGCGATGGCGCAGGGCTGGCATGATGGCCGCCTCGCGTTCAGCTATTATGCGGTGGGGCGCTCGCTGGCGAGTTCGGACCCGGCACAGGCCGTCGTGGCCTTGTCAGAAGCCGGGCGGATTTATCGCAGCATTCCGGGCGCGCAGGTGCATGTGGCGCATGTCGATATGCAACTGGCGGCGATTGCTTTGGCCGCAGGTCAGTCGGATCAGGCGATTGCCTTTGCCGATCGCGCCATGCCGGTGGTGAAGCGGGCCGAGAATGCGTCCTTGCTGGCGACGCTGATGCTGATCAAGGCTGAGGCGTTGGAGAACGAGGGGCGTGTCGCGGAAGCGCGGGGCTTGCGTCTCGACAGTCTGGGCTGGGCGCGTTATGGCTTCGGCTCGGAACGTCAGGTGCGCGGGCGGATGGCTGAAATTGCCAATCTGGGCGCGCGCGGGCATCGGGGATAATTTCGGGGCATTGGTCTGTTGCGGCCTGTCCCAGCAAAGGGGCAGGCCGTGATCGTTTTGGCTGGGTTACTGATCGGTGCGATCTATGGCGCTTTCAGTGCCAAACGGCGCGGCGGGCGCGGGTTGGATATGCTGCAATATGGCGCGGCCTATGCGATCATGCTGGCGCTGATCGGGCTGTTCCTGACGATCTATCTGCACCGGACTTTGGCGGGCTAGTCGATGTTCCTGCCCTTCTTCCAAGCGTTGCGGAAAGAAGGCGTGCCGGTGTCTTTGCGCGAATATCTGGCGTTTCTGGAAGGTCTTGCTGCGGGTCTGGTGACCTATGACGCAGACGGGTTCTATCATCTGGGTCGTCTGACCATGGTGAAGGATGAACGCCATATTGACCGCTATGATCGGGCTTTCTCCTATAGTTTCAGTGGGTTGGAGGCTGTTTCTGAATCGGAGGTTTTGCAGGCTTTGGATCTGCCCGCCGCTTGGCTGGAAAAGCTGGCGGAAAAGCATCTGACGGCTGAGGAACGCGCGGCCATCGAGGCTTTGGGTGGCTTTGATAAGCTTATCGAGACCTTGAAGCAGCGTCTGGCCGAACAGAAGGGCCGTCATCAGGGCGGCAATAAATGGATCGGCACGGCGGGCACCTCGCCCTTCGGCGCCTATGGCTATAACCCGGAAGGTGTGCGGATCGGGCAGGACCAAAGCCGCCATCAGCGCGCGGTCAAGGTCTGGGACAAGCGCGAGTTTCGCAATCTGGATGATCAGGTGGAACTTGGCACCCGCAATATCAAAGTGGCGCTGCGGCGCTTGCGGAAATGGGCGCGCACCGGGGCGGCTGAGGAGTTGGATCTGGACGGCACAATCCGCGCCACCGCCGAGCATGGCTGGCTAGATGTGCAGGTGCGACCCGAGCGCAGGAATGCTGTCAAGGTTTTGTTATTCCTTGATATTGGCGGCTCGATGGACCCTTACGTCAAGGTGATGGAGGAATTGTTTTCCGCCGCCCGCGCCGAGTTCAAACATCTGGTGCCGTTCTATTTTCACAACTGCCTTTATGAGGGCGTGTGGCGCGACAACGCGCGGCGTTGGGATGCGCAGACTTCGACCGCCGAGGTATTGCGGACCTATGGCGCTGATTACAAATGCATTTTCGTCGGTGATGCCTCGATGAGCCCCTATGAGATTTTGCACCCCGGCGGCGCGTCAGAGCATTGGAACGCCGAAAGCGGCCAAACGTGGCTGCAACGCGCCTGTGACCGCTGGCCGAACCATTTGTGGATCAACCCGGTGCCGGAAGCGCACTGGGGCTATACCCAGTCGATCCGGCTGATCGGGCAGATTTTTGCGGGCCGGATGGTGCCGATGACGCTGGACGGGATCTCTCGCGGCATCAAGGCGTTGCGCTAAGACGCGGCGCTCCGGCCTTGCGCAGAAACCGGCTTGCGCCATATTGGAGGCATGTTGAAGTTTCTCCCCTTTCTGCTGGCGATTGGCTATGGCCTGCTGATGATGCGCTTTTCGGTTTGGCGCACCAAAAAGATGCTGGCCGAGCAAAGCCAGCCTTTGCGCGATCCAGGGCTGTTGGCTTTGGCGCAAAAGATGGCGGTGGCGTTGGAATTGCCGCAGATCAAGGTCAATGTCTATCAGATTGAAGCGGTGAATGGGCTCGCCGCCCCGGATGGGCAGATTTATCTAACGCAGGGGTTTTTGGACCGTAAGGCGAAGGGTGAGGTTTCGGATGCCGAGCTTGCCTCGGTGATCGCACACGAGTTGGGGCATGTGGCGTTGGGTCACACACGGCGGCGGATGATTGATTTCACCGGGCAAAATGCGGTGTTCGTGATGCTGTCGGCGCTGCTAAATAGGTTCCTGCCGGGGATTGGGGTATGGATCGCTAATATGATTTCGGGCGCGTTGATGGCGCATATGTCGCGGCGCGATGAGTTTGACGCCGATGCCTATGCGGCGGCTTTGCTGGTGAAGGCGGGGATTGGTGTGGGGCCGCAAGTGTCGCTGTTTCGCAAGCTTTCGGCGCTGACTGGCGCTGCGGGGGCGGGCACCCCGGCTTGGCTTATGAGCCATCCGAAAACCGATGACCGGATCGCCGCGATTGAGGTTTTGGACGCACGTTGGCGGGAGGCGTAGGGTGGGGTTTCAACCTACCGTTCCGAAACCCACCATTCCGCAAGGTGGGTTAAAAACCCATCCTACACATCGGCGAGAATCGCCTTGGCGAGCTTCGGCAGTTGCGCGCGTTTCAACAGGGATTTCAGGGGGATAGCTTCCCCCTTCATTGCTTCGGCGGTGGCGTGGACGTGGGCTACCACCTCGGCCACGTCACCGGGATGGAACGACCACAGCTGCCAGAGCAAGCCGTCAGGGTCGCGGCGCTCTAGCCCTTCTTCGGACAGCAGATGGCGCGGGAAATCCTTGGCGTTGAAGGTGACAATGCAATCGGCGTGGCCCGCGATGGCGATGGCCAGCACATGCACATCATTGGGGTCGGGCAATAGCAGGCGGGATTCGATATTGGGCTGCTCGCGCACGCAACCACGCGGGAAGGCGACACGCAGCAGGGTGGCTTCGGTTTCCGCCAGCGCCTGCGCTTCGGGGCCGAGTTTTGCTGTGGCGCGGGTCCATTCGCGCAGGATGCGATCGGACCACAGCGCCTCGTACAGCCCCTTCGCCGCCACGCCCAGCAGGATTTCCCGCAGGACGGTGGGGTATAAGACGCAGGCGTCGAGGACGGCTTTCATCTAGTCGAGCCGGAAGAACAGGGCCTTGAGATAGCCGCTTTCCGCCAGTTGCGGCAGCATTGGGTGATCGGGGCCAGCGAAACCCGTGTGCAGCAGTTGCCCACGACGGCCACCGCGTCCGATGCCGCGCGCGGAGGCGTTGCGGAACGACGCCAGATCCGCAGCATGGCTGCACGAGCAGAGCACCAGATAGCCACCGGGGGCGACCAAAGGTGCTGCAAGGCGGGCGATACGTTCGTAAGCGCGCAGACCGGCTTCCAAGGCGGGTTTGGCGGGGGCGAAGGCGGGCGGGTCGCAGATCACCAGATCGAATTGGCTGCGGTCTGCGCCCAGCGCTTCCAGCACGTCAAACGCATCGCCTTGGCGGGTTGTGAAGCGGTCGGCAAAGCCCGAAGCCTCTGCACCCAGCCCTGCCAGCGCCAATGCGGGAGCGGAAGCATCCACCGCCAGCACCGAAGCCGCGCCATGGGCCAAAGCCGCAAGGCCAAAGCCGCCGACATGGGCGAACATATCCAGCACTTTGGCACCGTTCGCGAAGCCCGCCGCGAAAGCATGGTTCGGGCGTTGGTCGAAGAACAGCCCGGTTTTCTGGCCTCCGGTGACATCCGCCAGATAGATAGCCCCGTTCATCGGCACTTGGATCGGCGCGGAAACACCCCCCACCAGCACCAGATTTTCCTCGTTCAAGCCTTCCAGCCCGCGCGAGCGTCCGGTGGCGTTTTTCACCACGGTTTGAACGCCCGTCACCGCCTGCAAGGCCGCGACCAGCACGTCCAGATGCGCCTCGGCCCAAGCGGCGTTGGGTTGGATCACCGCCACATCGCCGAAACGGTCGATGACGATGCCGGGCAGGCCATCGGCTTCGGCATGCACCAAACGGTAGAACGGCTGGTCATAGAGGCGGTCCCGCAGCGAGAAAGCGCGGGTCAGTTTGGCTTCAAACCATGCCTGATCGAGGTCCGCCTCGGGGTTGCGATCCAGCATCCGAGCGATGATTTTGGAGTTGGTGTTAACCGTCACCAGACCCAGATCGCGGCGATCTCCATCCACCAAAATCGCCAAAGCGCCGGGGGCGAGGTTATTGGTGCGGCGGTCCGTCACCAGTTCATCGGCGTAAACCCATGGGAAGCCGTGGCGCAACGCCCGGGCCTCGGCCTTGGGACGCAGGCGGACGATAGGATAGCGGCGCGAGACGGTCTCAGAACCGGTGTCGGCGGCATCATCGGAGGTGTTCGGGGCGGGTGTATGCGAAATGGGGGAGCTCATGCCCCCCCCATACTAAGATATTGCGTCTGTGAAAAGGCCTGCGTTTTTCAGCGCGATCGGTTATTGAAGGCTGGCCAGCTGCGCCGGAGTACCGTCAAACCGCGTCACCACCGCATCAGCGGGCAGCACAGTGATCGGCGCGGAAAGCTCACGCCGCAGCACTTCGGTCAGACGGTCGGTCACCACCACCTTTTGCGTGCGACCCGCTTGTTCTTCGGCCACAGCGCGGTTGCCGCCTGCACCTTTCACATCCGCGACAATCAGGCGCGGGCCCTGCAGCACGACTCCGGTTGCAGCGTCGCGCACCGTCATCATGAAATGCAGCGAGTGGACGCCACCAACGGTATAGCGGGTTTTCTCGGTCAGGCAGTGAAAGCGTACCACCTCCAGATCAACCACGACAGGCTCGCCGGTGCGCATCGTGGCGGTGCTGCGGGCGGCGGCGTCATCGAAAATCGCCTTAACTTGGGCATAGCGGTCGCCCGGCAGATCGCCGCGCCAGACAATATCGGCTGAAGGGTGGAAGGTGTTGGCCTCGGACACTCGCAGCGAATGTGGCACCGAAACATTGACGGCCTTCACATCATATTCCGCTTGCAGCATCACCGGGCCATGCGGGCCGGGGGCTTGCGGCAGGCGCGAGGCCTGCGACAGATCCGACGACACTTGGTTTTGCGTCGACATAGAGGCGGTTTGCGCGCAGGCCGAAAGAGCCAAGGTCAGCACAAGAATGGAAATCGAAGTCATCTTCATAGCTTCACCCTTTTGGTTTGCCCCCCGGCGTTAACCAAATAAAGCCCTGCAAATGTGGCGGGTTTTTGGTGAAGTTGTCGCAAAAGCAAGGTATGATGCAGGTGCTTTCGCGACTTTGGCCGGATTGCATCGGGCCAATGACCTGCGGTCAGCGCCCTACCCTCGCGGTCAGAATTTGTGCGCGGCTGACGCAGAACCTGGTTGTTAGCGCTAACAGCATCTGTTACAGCTAAAACACGCCGCTATTGCAGCTTTCTTGCCAAGCCTGAGGTGCCCGATGTCGTTGAACTCTACCATTGACCGCGTGACTGACCGCATCCGCGAGCGGTCGGCTCAAACACGCGGCGATTATCTGACACGGCTGGCAGCAGCGGCAGCGCAGGGTCCGGCGCGCGCGCATCTGTCTTGCGGCAATCAGGCGCATGCCTATGCGGCGATGGGGGCGGATAAAGACGCTTTGGCGGCGGGCCGGGTGCCGAATATTGGCATCGTCACCGCCTATAACGACATGCTCTCGGCGCATCAGCCCTATGAGGACTATCCCAAACTGATCCGCGACGCCGCCCGCAAGGCTGGCGCTACGGCGCAGGTCGCGGGCGGGGTTCCGGCGATGTGCGACGGAGTGACCCAAGGGCAGGCCGGGATGGAGCTGTCGCTGTTCTCACGCGATGTGATTGCATTGTCGGCGGGCGTGGCTTTGTCTCACAACACTTTTGACGCAGCTTTATTTCTGGGAGTGTGCGATAAGATCGTCCCCGGTCTGGTGATGGCGGCGGCTGCTTTCGGCCATATCCCGGCGGTGTTCGTGCCTGCGGGGCCGATGACCTCGGGTCTGCCGAATGACGAAAAATCCAAGGTGCGCAATGCGTTTGCCATCGGGGCCGTCGGGCGCGAGGAGCTGATGGCGGCTGAAATGGCCTCTTACCATGGCCCCGGCACCTGCACGTTTTATGGTACCGCCAACACCAATCAGATGCTGATGGAGTTCATGGGCCTGCACCTGCCGGGTGCGTCGTTTGTGAATCCCAATACGCCGCTGCGCGAGGCTTTGACCACTTATGCGGTGGAGCGTGCGGTGGCGATCACCGCTTTGGGCAATGATTTCCGCCCTGCCGGAGAGGTTCTGGACGAACGCGCCTATGTCAACGGTCTGGTCGGGCTGATGGCGACGGGCGGCTCGACGAATTTGGTGTTGCATCTGCCTGCGATGGCGCGCGCCTCGGGCGTGCTGCTCGATCTGGCGGATTTCGATGAGATCAGCCAAGCAGTGCCTTTGATGGCAAAGGTCTACCCGAATGGTCTGGCCGACGTGAACCATTTCCACGCGGCGGGCGGGCTGGGCTATATGATCGGGCAGCTGTTGGATCACGGGCTTTTGCATGGCGATGCCAAGACGGTGGCGGGCGAAGGCTTGCGGCATTACCGGACCGAGCCGAAGTTGCTCGATGGGCGGCTGACCTGGACGCCGGGTTCGAACCACACGCTGAATGACAAAATACTGCGCCCCGCCTCTGATCCGTTCCAACCGACCGGGGGGTTGCGTCAACTGTCCGGCAATCTTGGGCGCGGCGTGATTAAGGTGTCTGCTGTGGCACCAGAGCGCCATATCATCGAGGCACCTTGTCGGATTTTCCACGATCAGAACGATGTGAAAGCGGCGTTCAAGGCTGGCGAGTTCACTTCTGACACCATTGTCGTCGTGCGCTTCCAAGGTCCGCAAGCCAATGGGATGCCGGAATTGCACTCGCTGACGCCGATGCTGTCGGTCTGCCAAGATCGCGGGTTGAAGATGGCCTTGGTGACGGATGGCCGGATGTCGGGGGCTTCTGGCCGCGTGCCTGCGGCGATCCATGTCTCGCCCGAGGCTGCCAAGGGGGGGCCGCTTGCGCGGCTGCGCGATGGCGATATTGTGCGGCTGGATGCGGTGGCGGGCACTTTGTCGGTGTTGGCCGCCGATTTCGACGCCCGCGAGCCTGTCACCGCTGATCTGTCCGCTAACCGTCACGGCATGGGACGCGAGTTGTTCGAGGCGTTCCGCCGCAATGTCGGCACCTCGGAAACTGGTGCTGCCGTGGTAATCTAAGTTTTCGCCTGCCGCGCGGGAGTATTTGAGAAACAGCAGGTCATCCTCTGCGCTCAAATATCCCCGCCGGAGGCATCCTCACTTTCAACCTGCCCCGCAAGATGGGGATGGAGACGACAATGAAACCGAGCAAACAATCCCGCCTTGCTGCCGAAATATGCGGCCTTGCCCCGGTGGTGCCGGTGCTGGTGATCGACGATATGGCCCATGCCAAACCCCTCGCCGAAGCCTTGGTGAAGGGCGGCCTGCCCGCCTTGGAAGTCACCCTGCGCACTGCTTGCGCGCTGGATGCGATCCGGGCGATGTCCGAAGTGCCGGGCGGTGTGGTTGGCGCGGGCACCTTGCTGACGCCTGCGGATGTGAAAGCGGCCAAAGCGGCGGGGGCGAAATTTGGCGTCTCTCCGGGGGCGACCGAACGGCTGTTGGACGCCTGTGCAGAATATGAATTGCCGCTGTTGCCGGGGGCTGCGACGGCGTCCGAGATCATGGCGCTGCTGGAACAGGGCTACACGGTGCAGAAATTCTTCCCAGCCGAGCAGGCTGGCGGTGCGGCTTATCTGAAATCCATCGGCTCCCCCATTCCGCAGGTGTCGTTCTGCCCAACCGGTGGGATCAGTCTGAAAAACGCACGGGATTACCTTAACTTGAAGAACATTCTGTGTGTCGGCGGCTCTTGGGTTGCCCCGAAAGAGGCGATGGCCAAGGGCGATTGGGCGGCGATCACGGTGCTGGCTGCCGAGGCGGCTGCTCTGCGTGGTTAGACAATACGTTTTGACATGCAAAAGTCAGCCTCCTAACCTTGCCATAGAATGTGCGGGTTGGGGGGTGCCATGGCGCAAATTCGCCAGAATATTTTAGGGCGCGCGCGCGAGATCTGCGCGGCTCTGTTTCTTGCGAATCTCGCTTTGCCAGCAACCGCGCAGGACTTCGGTGGCTTAGGCAAATTCCTGAAAGAACCGATCAACGCGCCCGGTAGTTACAAAGTGATTGCCGATCCAACCGGCGCAGGCCCTACGGCGAAAGTGCATCGCTTTGTGATCGACGCGGGGGCGTGTTCTGGCAAAAAATACAGCAACGGCAACAGCGACTGCAGCTTCAATTCTGTGCGCGCAAGCCTGTGAAAACGGCAAAAGGCAGCCAACCGAGGCGTGATATGGCTGGTGGATCTATCTGGACGCTGGCTTTCCTTTAGGCAAGGCGCAGCAGGCTGGCGGCACCTATTCTTTCGCCTATTGGCACAATGGCGAATGCCCCAATCTGGATATTGGTGTGGCAGAGAACTCGACAAAACTGTTCTTGCAAAACAATGTTTTCGACGGACCGGGGCAGTGCATTGGCTTGGGGGATGCGGCGGCTTTGCGGGGTGGCTGGCATCGCTTTGAGACTCATATCAAATGGAGCGCGGGTAGCGACGGGTTGGCGGAGGTGTTTGTCGATGGACGCAAGGCAGCCGTGCTGCAAGGTCGCAACATTTCGCTCGGGGCACCGAAACCGAATTACTTCAAAATCGGAATTTATCTGCATGGCACGCAAGGCACCGAATTGATCACGCCCGCCCGCGTCTATTTTGCGGGCTTGGCGCGGTCGGAAACACGCGAAGGCTTGTCGCAATGAAACGGGGCCAATGATGCTTGATCCAAAACACGACCCGGAAATCTCAACCTGTCTGTGGTTTGACGATCAGGCCGAGCTGGCGGCGCGGCTCTATTGTAGTCTGTTTGATGACGCCGAGATCACCAACATACCCTACAAAGGCCGCGATCCAGCGGTAGGTGCGTTCATGGTCGCCTTCACCTTGATCGGGCAGAAATATTGGGGGCTGAACGGCGGGCCACATTACAAGCTGTCGCCCGCCGCCTCGATCAGCGTCACTGTCGACACGCAGGCCGAGGTGGATCGGCTGTGGGCTGCGCTACTGGCGGGGGGTGGCGTGGAAAGCCGCTGCGGTTGGTTGACCGACCCGTTTGGTCTGTCGTGGCAGATCATCCCGCGCGCGCTGCCGCGATTGCTGACGGCAGACAGATCAGGCCGGGCGATGCAGGCGATGATGGGCATGGTCAAGCTGGACATTGCCGCGCTGGAAGCTGCCGCTCGGGGTTAGATGGGCGCTAAGGGTTCGATGGAAACCGCGCCGCACGACCGCCCCGGCGTTTGGGGTGTTCGGGGGCGGTCAAAGCCTCGGTCAGCACGCGTGTCATGGGGTGGTCGGGGTTGGGGATGCCGTAATGCGCCAGCAAGGCGCGGATGCAATCGGGCGTGTTGACCACCGCAGGCAGGCTCAGCACCCAGTCGATGAAGATCTGGCCGCACTCACCATAGCTGATGCCCTCGATGTTGTAGCTTTCGCGCACCAACCCTTTCGGGTCTGCTTCTGATAGATCCACCGCGCGTCTCCCCATGCATCACCCGTTCAGATGGGCCGAAATTACCTGCTCTGCAAGCGCTGCCCGCCGCACCAGCAGTTCGGTCAGCGCCTCGGTGCTCGTTTCCCCCGCCTCACGCAGCAAAAAAGCCACGCCGCCGAGCCCCAAGGTTGCGGGATCCAGCGCCTTGTCAGACAAAAGTTTGCTTGCCGCCTGCATTTGCCAGCACAGCCTATAGGCGTCGAGCAGCGCCGACTGATCCGAATGCGACAGTTTAGCCAGCGTTCCGCCCGTGATTTTGCCTGCAATCTGGCCTCCAGCCGCGATCTGGCGTTCCACCCCGCGCGCTGGGCTGGCGGTTTGCAGGGCGACGGTTTGCGCCAAAAGTTCAATGTCCATCATCCGACCGGGGCCGAATTTCGCATCCCAACCGCCCGCTCCCGGCTTCGCCTCGGCCAGACGGGCGCGCATATCCGCTACGTCTTTCAGCACCGTTGCCCCCTGCCCCTTGCTGGCGATGGTTTCCCGGCGAAACGCTTCGACCTCGGCAGCGAGCGTAGGCTCCCCCGCCAGCACCCGCGCGCGGGTCAGGGCAAGATGCTCCCATGTCCAAGCCTCATTACTCTGGTAGTTGCGGAAACTCTCGATTGAGGTCGCAACCGGGCCCTGCCGTCCCGAAGGACGCAGGCGCACGTCCACCTCGTAAAGCCGCCCTTCGGCCATTTGCGCCGACAAGGCCGTGACCATCGCTTGCGTCAGGCGCGCGTAATAGGGCCTAGCTGCGAGGGGGCGTTTGCCGTCGGAACTCTCTACTCCAGCGGCGTCGTAGATCATGATCAGATCAAGGTCGGAGCCTGCATTCAAGCGGCCAGCGCCCAGGCTGCCCATGCCAAGAACCACCGCGCCTCGCCCCGGAGCCTGCCCATGCTTCGCGGCGAAATCGGTGCAGACCACGGGCCAAATCGCCGCGATCACCGCCTCGGCGAGGTCAGCATATTGTTTGCCCGCCTCAAAGCCATCAATCAGCCCGCGCAGATGGTGGACACCGATGCGGAAATGCCATTCCTTCATCCAGCGCCGCGCGGCGTCGAGTTTCCGCTCATAGTCTGGGATATCGTCGAGGCGTTTGGACAGTTCGGCGGTGAGGGCAGCGGTTGTGGGCCAAGCCGCGAAGAACGAGCCGCCGATCACCGCATCCAGCACGCTTGCGTTGCGCGACAGATACCGCGCCAAGGCGGGGGCGGTGCCTGCGATGTCGATAATCAGATCGACAAGTTGCGGGTTGGCCTCAAACAGCGAGAAGATTTGCACGCCGGACGGCAGGCCCGCAAGGAAGCCATCCAGCGCAACGAGGGCCTCATCGGGGTTGGCAGCGCGGGTCAGGCGTTTCAGCAGCACCGGGCGCAGACGCAGGAAGATCGCTTGGGCGCGGTCAGAACGCAGGGCGGGATAACTGCTCCAGCCTTTGACGATCTGGGCCGCGTGATCAGAGAGGTCGGGGCCGGATTCCACAGCACTGGGGGCAAAGAAGCCTTCGGTGAGGCGGTCGGTGCGGGCCAAGCGGTCGAGCAGGTTTCCGCGGAAGTTCGCTTCGTCCTGACCGCAGAAAGCGGCGATGCGGGCGATGCCCTCGGGGGAGGTCGGCAGATTGTGGGTCTGCTCATCATTCACCATCTGGATGCGGTGTTCCAACTCGCGGTGTTGGATATAGAGCGTGGAGAGGTCAGTGGCGACTTCGGGCGGCAGCCAGTCTTTCGCCGCGAGGGCCGCCAAGCCGCCTAAGGTGGTGCGGTCGCGCAGGGCGACATCACGGCCCCCGGCGATCAGCTGGCGGGTTTGGGTGAAAAATTCAATCTCACGGATCCCGCCTTGACCAAGTTTCATATTGTGGCCTTCGACCGTCACAGCCCCATTCAGGCCCCGGTGTTCGCGGATACGCAGGCGCATGTCATGGGCGTCTTGAATGGCGGCGAAATCGAGGTGTTTGCGCCAGACAAACGGTGTCAGGGTTTTCAAAAAGCGATTACCCGCCGCAATATCGCCCCCACAGGGGCGGGCTTTGATATAGGCGGCGCGCTCCCATGTGCGGCCTTGGGCTTCATAATAGGCCTCGGCGGCGGCGATCGAGAGACACACCGGCATCACAGAGGCATCCGGGCGCAGGCGCAGGTCGGTGCGAAAGACATAGCCTTCCGCCGTAACCTCTGACAGCATCGCGGCCATTTTGCGAGTGACGCGAATGAAGGCAGCCCGGGCGTCTTGCCAATCATCGCCGTAGCGGTCCTGATCGAACAGGCAGATCAGATCAATGTCGGAGGAGTAATTCAACTCCCCCGCCCCCATCTTGCCCATCGCCAAGCTGATCATGCCGCCCGCCGTGGCCGCATCGTCGGGGGTGGCGCCGGGCAGCTTGCCGCGGCGGATTTCATCAGCCACCAAGCGCTGCATCGCGAGGTCAACGGCGCGGTCGGCCAGATCGGTCAGCGCCCCGGTCACCTGCATCAGCGACCACACTCCGCCCAGATCGGCAAGCGCCGTCAGCAAAGCCGCACGGCGCTTGGCTTGGCGCAGCTCGGTTGGCAGTTGCTCGAGGGCCACGTCGTTCAGCGCCACCAGCACCCCGGCAAAGGCGGTTTCCGGCGCGAGGCTAAGGGCGACGCGCAGCCATTGCGCCTCGCGCAGCATCAGGGCTTTCAGATAGGGGCTGCACCCAGCGGTATTGGCCAGCAGACCGCGCAGATCGGGCGCGAGGTCGGCAAAGCTGGTGGCAATATCGGCGGCCTGATCGCGGTCAAAGGCGATGGGCTGGCGGGTCATGCGGGCGGCGAAATTCTGGCTCATGGCGGTAATTTGCGGCGGGTTGCGGGCGGGGTCAACCGGCAGACTTGCTCTGCAGCGGAGCTTTGTCGATAAAGCCGGAAAACGGAGGCGGTGATGAGCAAAAGTCTAGCGCGGGTGGTGGCTGCCATGCAGGCGGCGGGGGTCACGGGCACTCCGCTTGAAATGCCGGGAGAAACCCGGACCGCAGCGCAAGCGGCTGCGGCTGCGGGCTGCGGCTTGGATCAGATTGTGAAGTCGATCATCTTTGGAGGCCAGCGCGGGTTGTATCTGTTTCTGACCGCGGGCGGCAATCAGGTGGATGGTGCGAAGGCCAGCGCTTTGGCGGGCGAGGGTTTGGGCCGCGCCGATGCCAATCAGGTGCGCGCGGTGACGGGGTTTGCGATTGGCGGGGTGTCGCCCTTGGGACATCTGACGCCGCTGCCGTTGTGGATGGACCCTTGCTTGCTCACCTACGCAACCGTATGGGCCGCGGCGGGAACGCCCCGGCATATTTTCGCGATCCCGCCCGCGCAGTTGCAGCAGATCACCGGGGCGATTGTGGCGGAGTTCACCGCTTAATGGTCAGGTGGGTTGAACGGTCCCAATACCCCCCGCCGCCCCGGACTTGATCCGGGGCCTCTTTTCCTCCTGTGACCTTCCACTTTGAGGCCCCGGATCAAGCCCGGGCGGCGGCGGCATGGATTAGGCGGGTTTTCGCGTGTTTTTGATGCTCGAACCGGTCTTATGTAAATATCATTCACATAGCCCTTGAAAGCGAACCCGACACAGCGCATCTTGGCTCATGTGAAAGGCATTCACATAGGGTGATACGCTGACACAACAACCGAAACACGGGAGTCCGCCGATGAATACCAGTTCGACCACCGCCCCTTCCTCCGGCGGAATCTTTTCTATCCTGCGCCGCGCCGAGGCCTGGCTTGATGATCGCGGCAGATTTGCCTGGATCGCCGCCATGGTGCTTGGCTTCATCTTCATCTGGCCCGTGGGCCTGGCCTTTCTGGCCTATATGATCTGGAGCAAACGTATGTTCAGCCGTTCTTCTTGCGCGGAACGCCGCGCCCGCCACTTTGAGCGTCACGCGCATCACTGGGGCGGCCACCATTCGGCGATGCGCCCCTCGGGCAATGCCGCTTTTGACGCCTACAAGACCGACATGCTGCGCCGTCTGGAGGATGAGCAGACCGCATTCGAGTCCTTCCTGCAACGTCTGCGCGAAGCTAAGGACAAGTCGGAATTCGACAGCTTTATGGAAGACCGCGCGCGTGCCGCCTCTGCCCCTGCCGCACCGACCGAAGTGGCACGCCCCGGCGAATACTGATCCTCGGGCGGATCGTCTGACCCCAAAGCCCCCCGGTTTGCGCCGGGGGGCTTTTGTTTGCGCAAGGTTTCCGCTGGCTTGCCCGGCGCGGATCGCGCTTCTGATTGCGCTTGGCGGCGGAGCTTAGCCTTGCTAGGGTACGCTATCCCTAACCTTGCAGCCCGAGATAATGCGCCACACCCTTCCGATTGCGCCCCAATTCTATGTCACGGCCCCGCAGCCCTGCCCCTATCTGGAGGGGCGGATGGAGCGGAAATTGTTCACCGCCTTGCAGGGTGATCAGGCGCAACGGTTGAATGACTCGCTGTCGAAACAGGGCTTCCGGCGCTCGCAGAATGTGCTCTATCGGCCGTCTTGTGCGGAATGTTCGGCTTGTCTGTCGGCCCGGATCAGGGTTGCCGATTTCAAACCCAGCCGCACCCAGCGCAAGATTATGAAGAACGCCGCGCATCTGCGCCGCAACGCGACCAGCCCTTGGGCGACCGAAGATCAGTTCAGCCTGTTCCGGCGTTATCTGGATGCCCGCCACGCCGATGGCGGCATGGCCGATATGGATGTGTTTGAATTTGCCGCGATGATCGAGGAAACCCCGATCAAAAGCCGGGTGATCGAATATACCCGTGCGGCGGGTCCGGGCGAGCGCGGGCGGCCCCTCGCCTGCGTCGCGCTGACCGACGTGTTCGATGACGGACTGTCGATGGTCTACAGCTTTTATGACCCGGATATGATTGATCTGTCTTTGGGCACCTTTGCGATCCTCGACCATATCGCCATCGCGCGCGAAGCTGGCCTGCCCTATGTCTATCTGGGCTATTGGGTGCCGGGCAGCCGCAAGATGGGTTACAAGGCCGGCTTCAACGCGCTGGAGATTTTCAAGCACGGGGCTTGGCAGGATATAGGCGATCCTGCCGATCACCGGGCCGAGTTGCATCCCCTGTCCGTTGACCCGATTGCCGAGCAAGTCGCCCGCATCACTCTGCCCGAAGCGCGCAGCGTACTGCGGGAATGATTGGAGCGCTGGCGCTGGTGGTGCCGGATTATGATCAGGCGATCCGGTTCTTCTGCGACGGCTTGGGGTTTACACTCACCGCCGACATAGATCAGGGCCGCAAGCGTTGGGTGACGGTGCAGCCTGCGGGTGGCGGCGTGCAACTGGTGCTGGCTCGGGCGACAGGGGCGCGACAAAGTGCTGCAGTGCGGGATCAGGCGGGCGGGCGGGTCTGGCTGTTCCTGCACACCGATGATTTTGCCCGTGATGCGGCGCGGATTGTCGCGGCGGGTGGGGTGTTTGAGGAAGACCCGCGCGTAGAGGAATACGGCACGGTGGCGGTCTGGCGCGATCCTTGGGGCAACCGTTGGGATTTGCTGCAGCCGATTTAGCCGCGCCACGCGTGGACAGATTTAGGCGCTAAGAAAATCAAGGGCTTGTGCGCCCCCATTCAGGCTTTGTTAATCTTTGCACCGCTTGATGCGGGGGCCAGGATGTTTCTGCCAAAAATCGGTTTCATGACACGGGTGGTGGCGACTCGGGAGGGGCAGCGGGCGGCGCGAGATGCAAAAGTTGCGAAAATTACCCATTGATCCGCTAATTTGTAATTAAAGTTCAAAAAACTAGCCTCTGGCGACATATTTCATGTCGATTTGCAGTTGACGGCCCTGTCCCGCCGCCCTAGTTTCCCCCTCGAAGCTCAAGGGGTCTGTAATGCTCAGCATTCTAGTCGTCGTAAGGATAAAGCGCATGGGCCGGTAACGGTTTGACCATCAGGTTTCCCATGCGCCCCCGAGTAATCTCCGGGGGCTTTTTGTTGGCCGCAAGGGCGAATGCCCGAACTTCTATTGACCAAAGGGCCTAAGGCCCAAACTTAGGAAAAGATCATGACGCGTCAGATGACCGGAGCACGAATGGTGGTTCAAGCCCTGAAGGATCAGGGTGTTGAAGTTGTCTTTGGCTATCCGGGTGGCGCGGTGCTACCGATCTATGACGAGATTTTCCAGCAGAACGACATTCGCCATATCCTCGTGCGCCACGAACAGGGCGCGATCCATATGGCCGAGGGTTATGCGCGGTCCACGGGTAAAGTGGGCGTGGCTTTGGTGACGTCTGGACCGGGGGCGACGAATGCCGTAACCGGATTGACCGATGCGCTTTTGGACAGCATCCCGCTGGTGGTGCTGACCGGGCAAGTGCCGACCTTTATGATCGGCACCGATGCGTTCCAAGAGGCCGATACCATTGGCATCACCCGGCCCTGCACCAAGCATAACTGGCTGGTGAAGGACACCGAGAAGCTGTCGGAAACCATCCATCAGGCGTTTCATGTGGCCTCGCATGGCCGCCCCGGCCCGGTGCTGATCGACATACCAAAAGATGTGCAATTCGCCACTGGCACTTATACGCCGCTGGAAAAAACCCGAGTGTCGCATTACCAGCCGCGCGTGAAAGGCGACCCTGAGGCGATTGCGGCGATGGTTGAGATGATGGAAACCGCTGAGCGTCCGGTGTTCTACACCGGCGGCGGCGTGATCAATTCGGGCGTGAAGGCCAGTGCTTTGCTGCGTGAGTTTGTGGCGGCGACAGGGTTTCCGATCACCTCGACCCTGATGGGTCTGGGGGCTTATCCCGCGAGCGGCACCGCTTGGCTGGGGATGCTGGGGATGCATGGGTTGTATGAGGCCAACCTCGCGATGCATGGCTGCGATCTGATGATCAACATCGGTGCGCGGTTTGATGACCGTATCACCGGGCGGATTCCTGATTTCAGCCCGCATTCGAAGAAGGTGCATGTCGATATCGACCCATCCTCGATCAACAAAGTGATCCGGGTCGATGTGGGCATCGTTGGAGATATTGCGCATGTGCTGGAGGAGGCATTGGCTTTGTGGAAATCGCGCGGGAGCCGTGTGAACAAAGCCGGCCTTGCGAAGTGGTGGGCGCAGATTGCCACTTGGCGGGCGGTGAAATGTCTGGGCTACAAAGGCTCGACCAAGGTGATCAAGCCGCAATATGCACTGGAGCGGCTGGAAGCGCTGACCAAAGGCATGGATCGCTACATCACCACCGAAGTCGGCCAGCATCAGATGTGGGCGGCGCAATATCTGGGCTTTGAGGCGCCGAACCGTTGGATGACTTCGGGCGGTTTGGGGACGATGGGCTATGGTTTGCCCGCGAGCATTGGTGTGCAGATTGCGCATCCTGACAGCTTGGTGATCAACGTCGCTGGGGAAGCCTCGTGGCTGATGAACATGCAGGAAATGGGCACCGCGATGCAGTTCCGGGCCCCGGTCAAGCAGTTCATCCTGAACAACGAGCGGCTGGGGATGGTGCGGCAGTGGCAGGAATTGCTGCATGGCGAGCGCTATTCGCAATCGTGGTCGGAGTCATTGCCGGATTTCGTGAAGCTGGCGGAAGCCTTTGGTTGCAAGGGTATTCAGGTGACTGACCCCAAGGATCTGGATGATGCGATCATGGAAATGATCCGTTATGACGGGCCGTTCATCTTTGATTGCCGGGTCGAGAAGCACGAGAATTGCTTCCCGATGATCCCGAGCGGAAAGCCGCATAACGAGATGCTGTTGGGCGATGCGGATACCCAAGGCGTGATCGGTGCCAAGGGCGCGGTTCTGGTTTGAGATGTCGTACCGGGGGGCTCGCCCCCCGGACCCCTGAGGATATTTTTACACAGAGGATGACCAAAGATGTCTCCGCTAAACATCAAGAAAAGTGCTTCCAGCCATTCGGCTTATGAGCTGCGCGACCCGAATGCGCCGGTGATTGAGACCCATACGCTGGCGGTGATCGTCGAGAATGAGCCGGGGGTTTTGGCCCGCGTGATCGGCTTGTTCACCGCGCGTGGCTATAACATCGACAGCCTGACCGTGGCCGAAGTGGATCATACCAGCCATCGCAGCCGGATTACCGTGGTGACGACGGGGACGCCAGAGGTGATCGTGCAGATCAAGGCGCAGCTGGCGCGGATGGTGCCGGTATATGAGGTGCATGATCTGACGGTCGAAGGCCCCGCTGTGCAGCGCGAGTTGGCGCTGTTGAAAGTCGCAGGCAAGGGCGAGGCGCGGATTGAGGCTTTGCGTTTGGCCGAGATTTTCCGGGCGCATGTGGTGGACAGCACCTTGGAAAGCTTCGTGTTCGAGATGACCGGGACGCCCGAGAAGATTGACTCGTTTGCCGAATTGATGCGGCCTTTGGGGCTGCGTGAGATGGCGCGCACCGGGGTGGCGGCACTGTCGCGCGGGGTGTAACGCGGCGTTTTGGCGTCAGTCGGATAAAGCACGCCAAAAGCCCGCATAATGCCCCTGAACACGCCTGCGCGACACGTTCGCGCAGGCCATTTCCGCCAGCAGCGATCTGGCCTATACCGATAGCCAATCGGGAGGCCGCGATGATCATTGAATTTGGACATTTCACCTTGGTGCTGGCCTTTATGGTGGCGCTGGTGCAATCCACCTTGCCGCTTTGGGGGGCGTATCGCGGGGATGCGCGGTTGATGGCGCTGGGCGATCCGGCGGCGGTGGTACAGTTCTTGCTGATCGCCACCAGCTTTGCGGCGCTGACCTATGGCTTTGTCACCTCAGACTTTTCGCTGAAACTGGTGGTGGAGAATTCGCACACTGCCAAGCCGATGCTGTATAAATTCGCAGGCGTCTGGGGCAATCATGAGGGGTCTTTGCTGCTCTGGGTGCTGATCCTGTCGGGGTTTGGTGCTTGTGCCACTTGGTTTGGCGGCAATCTGCCGATGCGGTTGAAGGCGCGGGTGTTGGCCGTGCAGGGCTCGATTGGCGTGGCGTTCATGGCGTTCATGCTGTTGACCTCGAACCCATTCGTGCGACTGGAAAACCCACCGATGAATGGCAATGATCTCAATCCGTTGCTGCAAGACCCCGGTTTGGCGTTTCATCCGCCGTTTTTGTATCTGGGCTATGTCGGGCTTTCGATGAGCTTTTCCTTCGCCATTGCCGCGCTGCTGGAGGGTCGTGTCGATGCGGCTTGGGGCCGCTGGGTGCGACCCTGGACGCTGGCGGCATGGATTTTCCTGACCATCGGCATCGCGATGGGGTCGTGGTGGGCCTATTATGAACTCGGCTGGGGCGGGTTCTGGTTTTGGGACCCGGTGGAGAACGCAAGCTTCATGCCGTGGCTGATCTCGGCGGCCTTGTTGCATTCGGCGATTGTGGTGGAGAAACGTGAAAGCCTGAAGGCTTGGACGATCCTGCTGGCGATCTTGGCGTTTGGGTTTTCGCTGACGGGGACGTTTATTGTGCGCTCCGGTGTGATCACCTCCGTGCATGCCTTTGCCAATGATCCGGCGCGGGGGGTGTTTATTCTGGGCATCCTCGGCGTGTTCATGGGCGGATCTCTGACGCTATTCGCGTTCCGCGCCAGCGTGTTAGAGGCCAAAGGCGTGTTTGCCGTGGTCAGCCGCGAGACGGCGCTGGTGGCGAACAACCTGCTGCTGGCGGTTGCGGCCTTTGTGGTGTTCACCGGCACGATCTGGCCGCTGATCGCCGAGTTGGTGTTCGCGCGCAAACTGTCGGTGGGACCGCCCTTTTTCGATGCAGCGTTCACGCCGTTCATGGTGGCGCTGGCGGTTATTCTGCCTGTGGGGGCAATGCTGCCGTGGAAACGCGCGGAAATCCGGCGGGCGATCCGGCCTTTGCGTGGCGCTTTGGTGCTGGCTTTGGCGGTTGGGCTGCTGGTTTATGCGGTGCAGACCGGCAAATCTGCTTTGGGTCCGGTGGGCGCTGCCTTGGGCGCTTGGGTGGTGATGGGCGCGCTGATTGACCTTTGGCAGCGGCTGGGGCGGGGTTCGGTTTCCGCGCGGCTGGGCCGTTTGACCCGCCTGCCCCGCGCTGATCTGGGCAAGATGCTGGCGCATTCCGGTATGGGGGTGACGATTTTCGCCGTCGCCGCGATGACGGCTTGGGTGACCGAAGATATTCGCACCGTGAAAATCGGCGAAAGCTTTGCCTTGGGCGGCTATGACGTGACTTTGCAGGCGGTGAACAAGGTCGAGGGGCCGAATTACCACTCGACCATGGCGGATATGATCGTGCGCAAGGCGGGCGTGCAGGTGGCAAGCTTGCATCCCGAAAAGCGGATGTATCCGGTGGCGGGGATGCCGACGACCGAGGCCGCGATTGATCAAGGGGTGTTTCGTGACCTCTATCTGGTGATCGGCGATGCCCAAGACGACGGTGGCTATGCGGTGCGCAGCTACATCAAGCCGTTTGCCAATTGGATTTGGGGCGGCGCGTTGCTGATGGCATTGGGCGGGATGCTCAGTCTGTCAGATCGGCGGTTCAGGGTGGCGGCTGGCGCGCGGCGGTCTGAGGCCATCGCAGTGGCCGCGGAATGATGCGGGCGGTTCTCTTGGCGTTGCTGCTGGTGGCCTCGCCTGCCTTTGCGGTGCAACCCGATGAAATGCTACAAGATCCGGGGCTAGAGGCGCGGGCGCGGGCGATCTCGCAAAACCTGCGCTGTCCGGTGTGTCAGGGCGAGGATATCGACGATTCCAACGCCCCGATCAGCCGGGATTTGCGGCTGGCGGTGCGCGAACGCTTGGTGGCGGGCGACAGTGACGCGCAGGTGGTCGATTACGTCGTGGCGCGCTACGGCGAATTTGTGCTGTTCACCCCGCGCGCGGAAGGGTCGAGTTTGATCTTGTGGCTGGCGGGCCCTGCGATGCTGCTGGCCGGGGCTGCGATTGCTTTGGCGATGAGCCGCCGCCGCGCGGTGGCGGCTGAGGCGGAAGGTCTGACCGAGGCCGATAAGACGCGGCTGGCAGAACTGCTGGACAAGTGACGCTGGGTTTCACTGGCTCGATGCCCCTGCCCTGATAGTGTAGGCGCAATCAGGGGGCTTTGATGTATCAGACGATTTCCTATCAGGTCGAGGCGGCCGTGGCGGTGATCACGCTCAATCGCCCCGAAGTGATGAACGCTTTATCCTCGCTTTTGCGCGCCGAAATGCTGGCGGCGGTGTTGCGCGCGGGCGCTGAGGCGCGGGTTTTGGTGATCACCGGGGCCGGGCGGGCGTTTTGCTCGGGGCAGGATTTGGGCGATGCGTCTGGGCCGCTCGATCTGGAGCGGGTGCTGAACGAGGAATATGTACCGCTGCTGAAGGCGATCACCGATTGCCCGATCCCGACGATTTCTGCAGTGCAGGGGGCGGCTGCGGGGGCTGGGGCGAATCTGGCGCTAGCGGCGGATGTGGTGATTGCCTGCGAGAGTGCGTCGTTCATTCAGGCGTTCACCCGGATTGGTTTGGTGCCGGATGCCGGCGGCAGTTACTGGTTGCCGCGTCAGATCGGCCTTGCCCGCGCGATGGGGGCGGTTTTGTTTGCCGACAAGATCAGCGCGCGGCAGGCGGCGGATTGGGGCATGATCTATGAATGTGTGCCGGATCAGGAGTTTAGCGCGCATTGGCAGGCGCGGGCTTTGAGTTTGGCGAATGGGCCGACGCTGGCTTATCGCGGGGTGAAAACCGCATTGCGGGCGTCGTTTGGCAATGATCTGGATCAGCAACTGGCGCTCGAGGCGCAGTTGCAGGGCGCTTGTGGGGCGACGGAAGATTTCCGCGAAGGCGTCGCGGCGTTTCTCGAGAAACGTGCGGCGAAGTTTCGCGGGGTTTAACGCCGCCCCGCCTTGCGGGTGGATAACAACAGGTTGGTTTCCGAGGTCAGCACACCGTCGATGTTGCGGATACGGTTGATCACCTCATCCAGTTCGATCAGAGTCTGCGTAGAAATCTCGGCGATCAGGCTCCATTTGCCATTGGTCGAATGCACCGCCATCACCGCAGGGATACCCGCCAGCCGCGCCATCACCTTTTCGCCACCCTTGCCCTCGATGATGATCATCATGAGCCCGCGCACCGGCGCTTCGGCGACATCCGAGCGGGTCAGCACGGTGAAACCCGCGATCTCGCCCTTGGCAGTCAACCGCTCCATCCGGGTTCGGACGGTGGCGCGCGACAGGCCCAAGCGTTCGGAAAGGTCGGACAAAGCCGCGCGGCCATCGCGGCGCAACTCGGCAATCAGGCGGGTATCGGTTTCGTCCAACATGGTCAATTTTCCTGCCATTATGCGAGGTGGATTATGCGGATCGCCATAAATATCTGTATGATTCGACGCAAGATGGAAAGAGTATCGCGCCAAAGGAGAATCTCATGCCCAACACCATTCTGATCGGTGCGCCGATTGACGAAGGCCAACGCCGTCCCGGTTGCGTAATGGGGCCGACCGCTTACCGCGTGGCGGGATTGGCGCAAGCCATCCGCGAATTGGGCCATGGCGTGGAAGATTGGGGCGATATGATGCTGCCCGCGTTGCAGGCGGTCAGATGCCCGAACCCGGCGGTGCACAGCTTGGCGGAAGTGCTGGGCTGGACCGAAGTGTTGGCCGATAAGGTGGACGATGCTTTGTCTCAGGGTGGTTTGCCGATCGTCTTGGGGGGCGATCATTCTTTGGCGTTGGGCTCGGTTGCAGGGGCTGCCAGCTTTGCCGCGCGGCAGGATCGTCCGCTGTTCCTGCTGTGGTTAGACGCCCATTCGGATTTTCACACTCCATTGACCACGCAAAGCGGCAATCTGCACGGAACACCTGTGGCCTATATCGCAGGTCGTGAGGGATTTGAGGCCTTCCCGCCCTTCCCCGCACCGGTCCCTGCAGCGCGGATTTGTCTTTATGGCATCCGCTCGGTTGATCCTGCCGAACATGCGGCACTGCTGAAACATGACATTGCGATCAATGACATGCGGGTGCTGGATGAACGCGGCATCGTGGCCCCCTTGCGCGAATTTCTGGATATGGTGCGCGATGCGGGCGGCATGCTGCATGTGTCTTTGGATGTAGATTTCCTCGATCCTTCGATTGCGCCCGCGGTGGGCACCACCGTTCCGGGCGGCACGACGTTCCGTGAGGCGCATCTGGTGATGGAGCTTTTGCACGAATCCGCACTGGTGACCTCGCTGGATCTGGTCGAGTTGAACCCGTTTCTCGATGAGCGTGGCCGCACCGCCAAACTGATGGTCGACTTGGTGGGCAGCCTGATGGGTCGCAAAGTCTTCGACCGTCCCACCCGGAGCTTCTGATGCGCCGCAATCTGCTGCAAGCCCCCGAAGCGGTGGTGATGATCCGCCCGCACGCTTTCCATTCCAACCCCGAAACCGCCGCCGATAATGCGTTTCAGCGTAAGGGCGACGGGGCGGCCAGCGTCCTTGCGGCTCGCGCTTTGGCCGAGTTTGATCTGTCGGTGAAAACCTTGCGCGATCAAGGCGTTGTGGTGCATGTGTTCGAGGATGACGGCAGCCGCGACACGCCGGATTCCGTCTTCCCGAACAACTGGTTTTCCACCCATATCGGCGGCCGTATCGCGATCTATCCGATGCATGCGGTGAACCGTCGTCGTGAGCGCCGCAGCGATGTGATTGAGATGCTGAAGGCGAAATATCGCGTGCAGGATGTGATAGATTACTCGGGGCTGGAGGCGGATGGGATTGCGCTGGAAGGCACCGGCGCGATGGTTTTGGACCATGTTGGCCGCATCGCCTATACGGTGAAATCCAACCGCGCCGATCCGGTGGCGCTCGAGCGGTTTTGCACACATTTTGGCTACGAGCCGATGGTGTTTGACGCGCATGACGAACAGGGCCGCGAAATTTACCACACCAATGTGCTGATGTGCATCGGCACCGAACTGGCGATGGTCGGGCTGGCGAGCGTGGTGAATCCGGCACGGCGGGTCGAGATTTCGCAGCGTCTGGCCGAGGGTGGGCGTGAAGTGATTGACCTGTCGCCCGCCGAAATCGCCGGTTTTGCCGGTAATGCGATTGAACTTTCCGGCACCCATGGCCGCTTTCTGGCTTTGTCGCGCACGGCTTTTGACAGCCTGACCCCGGTGAACCGCGACCGCATTGATGCGCTGCTGCCCTTGGTGCCGCTAGAGGTGCCCACTATCGAACTTGCCGGGGGATCGGTGCGCTGCATGATCGCTGGTATCCATCTGACACCTCGGAGCTAAGGAAGCCCCATGAACACGCCGTCGCATCAGGCCTATGTGCCCTTCGTCTCTGTCGATAACATGCTGAAACTGGTGCTGCATCTGGGGGTCGAGCGGGTTCTGCGCGACCTCGCCGCCGAGATTGAAGCCGATTTTCACCGCTGGCCGTTGTTCGACAAAACCCCGCGGGTGGCCAGCCATTCCGATGTCGGCGTGATCGAGTTGATGCCGACCTCGGATGGCGAAACCTATGGTTTTAAGTATGTCAACGGCCACCCCAGCAACATGAAGCAAGGCTTGCAAACCGTTACAGCCTTTGGACTTTTGGCCGATGTGGCGACGGGTTATCCGGTGCTGTTATCCGAGATGACCATCTTGACGGCTTTGCGCACGGCGGCGACGAGCGCGATGGCGGCGAAGTGGCTGGCTCCGGCTGGGTCGACTACGATGGCGCTGATTGGCAACGGCGCGCAGTCGGAATTTCAGGCTTTGGGCTTTAAAGCGATCTGCGGGATTACCGAGGTGCGGTTGTACGACATTGATCCCGCGGCGACGGCGAAATGTGCTTCGAATTTGGCGGGACGTGGTTTGAAGGTGGTGGCTTGTACGACGCCGGAAGATGCGATTTTGGGCGCGCAGATCATCACCACGGTGACCGCCGACAAGCAATATGCGACGATTTTGACGGATAATATGGTGGGTTCCGGCGTGCATATCAACGCAGTTGGCGGCGATTGCCCCGGCAAGACCGAGCTGCACAAGGATATCCTGCTGCGGTCTTCGATCTTCGTCGAATACCCCGAACAGACCCGGGTTGAGGGCGAGATTCAACAGCTTGCGCCCGATCATCCAGTGATCGAGTTGTGGCAGGTGATCAACGGTCAGGCCAAGGGGCGGACGGACGCGCGCGAGATCACGTTGTTTGACAGCGTTGGCTTTGCGGTCGAGGATTTCTCAGCTTTGCGGTATGTGCGCTCCAAACTGGCGGAAACCGGGCTGTTCACCCAGTTGGATATGATCGCCGATCCCGATGATCCGCGCGATCTGTTCGGAATGATCTTGCGCGCGGGCTAAGCGGGATCGCTGTAGCGGTGCCGCCTGCCCTGCCAATCGGTGATTTGGTAGGCGTCGCCTGTGGTCTCCACATAGCCTGGTCCAATTGGCACTTTGCCAAATCCGCCAGGAATATCCAGCACATAGGTCGGCAGGCCAATGCCGGACAGCCTGCCGCGCAAGGCGGCCATGATCGCCTGACCCGCCGCAATCGTGGTGCGGAAATGGCTGGTGCCACGGGCAAGATCGCAGTGATGCAGGTAATAGGGCGTCACGCGATGGCGCAGCAGAGTGCGGAACAGGCTTTCCAGCGTGGCGGCATCGTCGTTGATGCCTTTCAGCAAAACGGTTTGGGATAACAGCGGAATCCCGGCATCGGCGAGACGTTTCAGGGCAGCTTCAGCCGCTGGCGTGATTTCCTGCACGTGGTTGGTATGCAGCACGAGATAAGTGGTGGGGCGGGCGCGCAAAGCTTCGATCATCTCCGCCGTGATCCGTGCGGGGGCGACCACCGGCACGCGGGTGTGAAAGCGGATAATCTCGACATGCGGAATGGCGGATAGCCGCAGCATCAGCGCACTCAGGCGGCGCGGCGACAGCACCAAGGGGTCGCCGCCAGTCAAAATCACTTCCCAAATCGCGGGGGTGGCGGCGATATAGGCCAGCGCCGCTTCCAGATCGGCCTCGGGCAAGGCGCCTTCTTCGCCCACCGCCTCACGGCGGAAGCAGAAGCGACAATAGACCTCGCAGGTATGGGTGGCGGCGAGGATCACGCGATCCGGGTAGCGATGGGTCAGGCCGGGGGTGGGGCTGTACGTGGTGTCACCGATCGGGTCGTGCAGTTCCTCGGGGCGGATGGTTAACTCAGCCGTATCGGGCAGGAATTGGCGAGCGATTGGGTCATCGGCACGGATCATAGCTGCCTGCATCTCGGGCGAGACACGGATGCGAAAGGCCTCAGCGACCTGCTGCAAGGCATTGGCCTGATCGGCGGGGGCGAGCCCGGCCTCGATAAGATCTTCAACCCGCGTCAGGGCGCGCTGTGGCAGAATTGTCATTGTGGCCGCCTGCAAAACTCCAGCGGCGCTTATCCGCGCGCCGGGGCGGAATGGCAAGTCCGCCTAATGCAGCCGAAATTCGCCCACAACATTGCGCCATTCGCCCGGAGCAATCAGCTTGCGATGGGTGAATCGCACCGAATGCAGCGGCCCTTCGATCTGGCTTTGCCAAAACTCGATAAAGCCGAAAAGCTGCGGATAATCCGGGGCAAGATCATAGTCTTGCCAAGTGAAGCTATTGAGAACATTGCGATAATCTGGCATCCGGTAGTATAACTCTGCTGTTGTCAGCCCGTAACCTTTCAGCATCAATTCCGTCTCAGTGGCGTGCATGGGTTGCCTGCCTTTCCAAAGCCCACAAGCATATCCTGCGCTATACATATTAATTTTCAATAAAAACAGTATGTTATCACTCACACACCCCTGCTGCCAAAGCCATTTACGCACCTGCCTTGCACCCCAAATGCGGGATAGTGTAAGGTAGCGGCAACCATATCTAGACCCTATACAGGAAGGCGCGGCCCCAGTGACCGACACTCCGGAAACCCCTGAAACGGCAGACGAAAAACCGATCCGCATGCACCATGACGGGCCGCAGATCGACATCGCCGCCGAGATGAAAACCGCCTATCTCGATTACGCGATGAGCGTGATCGTGTCGCGGGCGATCCCTGACCTGCGCGATGGCTTGAAACCGGTGCATCGGCGGATTTTGTTCGCTATGCACGAAACCAACAACGGCCACGACAAGCCTTACCGCAAATCGGCGCGCCCGGTTGGCGATACGATGGGCAAATACCACCCGCACGGCGATTCTGCGATTTATGATGCGCTGGTGCGGATGGCGCAGCCGTTCTCGATGAGCCTGCCGCTGCTGGATGGGCAAGGCAACTTCGGCAGCATGGATGGCGATACCGCGGCGGCGATGCGCTATACTGAAGTGCGGATGGACAAGCCCGCGGCGTTCCTTTTGGCGGATATCGACAAAGACACCGTTGATTTCCAAGACAATTATGACGGCAAAGACCGTGAGCCCACCGTTCTGCCGGCACGCTTTCCCAACATGCTGGTCAATGGCGCGGGCGGTATTGCCGTGGGCATGGCCACCAACATTCCGCCGCATAACTTGGGCGAAGTGATTGACGGCACCTTGGCGATGATCGCCAATCCCGACATCAGCATTGAGCAGTTGATGGAGATCATCCCTGCCCCGGATTTCCCGACGGGGGCAACTATTTTAGGTAGGGCTGGCGCGCGCAAGGCCTATCTGGAGGGCCGTGGTTCGGTGATTATCCGCGCCAAAACCCGGATTGAGGAAATTCGGTCTGGCCGCTTTGCGATCATCATCGACGAGGTGCCCTATCAGGTCAACAAGGCCCGGATGATTGAGATTATCGCCGAGCAAGTGCGCGAGAAGAAGATCGAAGGCATCGCCCATGTGCAAGACGAATCCGACCGGATCGGCGTGCGGGTGGTGATTGAACTCAAGCGCGATGCGACGGCGGATGTGGTTTTGAACCAGCTCTATCGCTTCACGCCGATGCAAACCTCGTTCGGCTGCAACATGCTGGCGCTGAATGGCGGGCGGCCTGAACAGCTGACTTTGGCCGATTTCCTTAGACATTTCATAACCTTCCGCGAGGAAGTTGTGGCGCGCCGCACCGCCTATGAGTTGCGCCGCGCCCGTGAACGCAGCCATATCCTGTGCGGTCTGGCTGTTGCGGTTTCCAACGTCGATGAGGTCGTGGCAACCATCCGATCCTCCGCTGACCCGGCAGAAGCACGAGAACGGCTGATGACGCGGCGTTGGCCTGCGGGAGAAATCATCCCCTATATCAAGTTGATTGATGATCCCTCCCACCCGATCAACGACGATGGCACCTATAATCTGTCAGAACTACAAGCCCGCGCCATTCTGGATCTGCGCCTGCAACGCCTGACCGCGATGGGTGTGAAAGAGATCACCGACGAGTTGCAAGAACTGGCGGGTAAGATCAAGGATTACCTTGAGATTCTGGGCTCGCGCGAACGCATCATGGCGATCATCTCGGATGAATTGCGCGAAGTCCGCGCGATGTTTGCGGTGCCACGTCGCACCGAAATCGTCGACTGGGCCGGCGATATGGAAGACGAAGACCTGATCGAGCGCGAAGATATGGTCGTCACCATCACCTCTGGCGGCTATATCAAGCGCACCCCGCTGATCGAATTCCGCAGCCAGAACCGCGGCGGCAAGGGTTTGTCCTCGATGGCGACCAAAGAAGACGACGTTGTAACGACGCTTTTCGTCGCCAACACTCATACTAACCTCTTGTTCTTCACCACCGATGGCATGGTCTACAAGCTGAAAACCTGGCGGCTGCCCTTGGCAGGACGGACGGCGAAGGGTAAGGCGATGGTCAACATTTTGCCGATCACCCAAGGAGTTAGCATTGCGGCTTTGATGCCGGTGGATGCGCCGGAAGCCGAATGGGAAGACCTGCAAATCGTGTTTGCGACCAGCGACGGCGATGTGCGGCAGAACGATCTGTCGGATTTCACCAATGTGATGCGCAACGGCAAAATCGCGATGAAACTGCCCGAAGGCGTGTTCTTGGTGAACGCCGCGATTGCCGATGAGAACGACGATATCATGCTGGTCACCGCCTTGGGCCGCGCGATACGCTTCCCGACCACGGAAATCCGCGTGTTCAAATCGCGCGGCTCGACGGGTGTGCGCGGGATCCGGGTCGGCGCGGGCGACAAAGTAGTGTCGATGTCGATCATCCGGCATTTTGAGGCCGATCCGGCTGAACGCGAGGCTTACCTCAAGCAACGACGCTTGATGGCGGGTGCTGTAGATGAGGTTGAGGCAGATGACGACGAAGCAGCGGTAGAGGTGGGCCAGCTTTCCACCGAACGCTATGCTGAAATGTCTGCGGCCGAGGACCTGATCCTGACCATCACCACCTCTGGTTCCGGTAAGCTCAGCTCCAGCCATGATTATCCGGTGCGCGGGCGGGGCGGTATGGGCGTCAAAGCCATGGACGGTGCGATGCGTGGCGGGCCGCTGGTGGCCTCGTTCCCGGTCGATCTGTCAGACCAAATCATGCTTGCAACCTCCACGGGGCAATCCATCCGGGTGCCCGTTGATCAAATCTCATTCCGCTCGCGTTCCGCAGGCGGGGTGAAGGTATTCAACACCGGAAAAGGTGAAGAAGTGGTTTCCGTCGCACGGGTTGCAGAACAGGGCGATGAATAATCTTGAGGCGCGGCTGGCCGAACTGGCCGCGCTTCAGCAGACCAGCACCTACGGCGCACTGGCGCGCGATCTGGCGATTCCCGGCCCCGGCGCGATTGCCAAACTAACGCAAGCGCTTGAAATCCTGATGGAAACCGATGCCGCCGCAAACCAACCGTTGCGTGCGGCGCTCTGCGCGGGGCGGTTGGCGCAAGGCTTGCCCGCCCCCGGTTTTTTCGAGAAAGCCGCAAGTCTGGGATATGATCTGGGCGATAATCCCGCAGCATTTGTGCAACAGCATCGCCTGAAGCTTTGGGCGCGCCCCAAAAACTGACCGGTTCTCTGTGCATCAGCGCAGATCACAAGCGCGCTGATACCTATTTAATGCATAACTGCTGCAGGTTAAGCCCATTCAAATGCCGAAACCCAATATGGGGCTTGGCCCTAGCAAACGGATATCAGGATTAATCATGGATAAACTCTCTCCCTACGCCCCGCTGGTTGCCCGCATCTTGATCGGCGCACTGTTTTTGATCGCTGGCTTTGGCAAACTGAGCGACGTTGCCGGATTTGCAGGCTATATGGCCTCGGCTGGCCTGCCGACGATCTTGGCTTGGCCTGCGATTATTTTCGAATTGGCCTTGGGTGCGTCGATTGTTCTCGGCTTCCAGACCCGGATTATGGCGCTGCTGGGCGCTGGCTTCTGCATCGTCGCGGCTGTGTTGTATCACAACAACTTCGCGGACCAGAACCAAATGACCCACTTCTTGAAAAACTTCGCGATTGCAGGCGGTCTTCTGATGCTGTTCGCGCATGGCGCGGGCGCTGTGGCTGTCGACAAGCGCTAAATTTGGCGAAAATTGGCGGATGGGCCGGGGGAAACCCCGGCCCTTTTTCATTCCGGATTAACGGCTTGGCAAGGAATTTCTGCGTTTCTGATCGCGATCGGAGGCAGCATGAACATCTATCATTGCATGATCGAGCTGAAAGACGGCGCCCGCGCTTTGGCCTTTGCGGCGGCGGTTGAGGCTTGGATGAGCTATCTGCAAGCCCAAGGGTTGATCCTGAATTGGCGGTTGTTGCGGCGAAAATTCCGACTGGCCTCTGGGATGCATACCGATTTCCTGCTGGAAATTGACGTCGGTGGCTTGGCCGACCTCGATGCGGCTTTCGCAGCGCTCTCCACCCCGGATGAAGCCGCCGAGCGACGATATGACCACATGCATCAGATGATCGCGCAGATTGAGGTTGGGCTTTATCGCCGCTTCCCCGATGCAGCACAACGCGAACGCATTGCTCTGATCTAGTGTCGCCTTGATCTAGGCGGCGTGCAGGGCTACATCGCGCCTATGACACAAGAATTGCACATCATCGGCGGCGGCATGGCCGGATCAGAAGCGGCTTGGCAAGCGGCGGAACAAGGCGTGCGCGTGGTGATCCACGAGATGCGGCCTCAGGTGGGTACTTTCGCGCACCGGACCGGAAATTTTGCCGAAATGGTCTGCTCAAATTCGTTCCGCTCGGATGATGATGAACGCAATGCGGTCGGGCTTTTGCATTGGGAGATGCGAGCGGCCAATGGTTTGATCATGGCGATGGCCGAGACGCATCGTTTGCCCGCAGGCGGCGCGCTGGCGGTGGACCGTGACCCGTTTGCCGAGGCTGTGACGGCAAAGCTGAACGCGCATCCGCTGATTTCTTCCTCGTTTGAGGAAGTGACCGAACTGCCCGACGAAGGCAGTTGGATCATCGCCACCGGGCCGTTGACCTCTAGCGCCTTAGCGCAAAGCATTCGTGCCGCGACCGGGGCTGATGCTTTGGCGTTTTTCGATGCCATCGCGCCGATTGTCTATGCCGAGTCGGTGGATATGTCGCTGGCTTGGATGCAAAGTCGCTACGATAAGGGCGAGACGGTTGAAGAGCAGACCGCCTATATGAATTGCCCGATGACCAAGGACGAATACTACGCCTTCATCGACGCCCTGCTGGCCGCCGAGAAAACCGAATTCCATGAGGGCGAAACCGCAGGCTATTTCGACGGTTGCCTGCCGATTGAGGTGATGGCGGAACGCGGGCGTGAGACGTTGCGGTTTGGGCCGATGAAGCCGGTGGGGCTGACAAACCCGCATAACCCGATGAAGCCCTATGCCGTGGTGCAACTGCGCCGCGACAACAAACTCGGCACACTTTACAACATCGTCGGCTTTCAAACCAAGATGAAGTACGGCGCGCAAACCGCTGTTTTCAAAATGATTCCCGCGCTGCACAAAGCCAGTTTCGCCCGGTTGGGCGGCATCCACCGCAACACCTTCATCAACTCTCCCACCTTGCTGGATGATCAGATGCGGCTGAAATCGCGGCCCAATATCCGCTTTGCAGGCCAGATCACCGGGGTGGAAGGCTATGTCGAATCCTCGGCGATGGGTCTGCTGGCGGGCCGGATGGCCGCCGCCGAATTGCAGGGGCGGGTTTTACCGCCGCCGCCGCCCGACACTGCAATGGGCGCATTGATCACCCATATCACCGGCGGGGCCGAGGCGAAAACCTTCCAACCGATGAACGTCAACTTCGGGCTGTTTCCGCCGATTGACGCGCGCGGGGGCCGCAAGGGGCGCAAAGATCGCTACAAAGCCTACACCGACCGCGCGAAAGAATCGTTCACGGCATGGCTTTCGTAACCCGCTTCGCCCCCTCGCCCACCGGGCCGTTGCATCTGGGCCATGCCTATTCGGCGCTGCTGGCGCATGATATGGCGCGGGCAGAGGGCGGCAAATTTCTACTGCGGATCGAAGATATCGACCGCAGCCGCTGTCGGCCCGAGTGGGAACGCCAGATTTATGATGATTTGCAGTGGCTTGGCCTACGGTGGGATGCTGTGCCATTGCGCCAATCAGATCGCCGCGATACCTATCAGAAAGCGTTAGATGAGCTATGGGCGCTTGGTCTGATCTACCCTTGTATTTGCTCCCGCCGCGACATCGAGACAGCACAAGCTGCACCCCAAGAGGGCGCCAGCTTGCTTTTTGGGCTGGACGGTATGCCCTATCCTAGGACCTGTCGCAGCCGGATGGCCTACGAACGCCGCTTTCCTGAACAGTATCCAAGACCAACTAATACGACGCTTAGAATTGAACTCGATCGCGTCGCCGATTCGGTTTTTGAACATCGAACCAGCGGCGTGGGCAATGATTGGCAGAGTTATGCCTGCTACCATGAAACGGGAATTGGACCGCAGTTGACTCGTGGTCTTATTGAATTTTCAAGAGAAGAACTTGGAGTCTTTGTCGGCGACTTTGTGATCGCAGGCCGCGATACAAATACATCATATCACCTGTCTGTGGTGCTGGATGATGCAGCACAGGGCGTAACGCATGTGGTACGCGGAGCTGATTTAACAGAATATACGAAAATACATGCGCTTTTACAACGGCTTCTGGGTCTGCCCACCCCCATCTACCACCACCACCGCCTGATCCGTGATGATCAGGGCAAGCGTTTGGCCAAGCGCGACGACGCCCGCGCTTTGTCGAAATACCGGACAGAGGGCGCGACGCCCGCAGATATTCGCCGGATGGTCGGGCTATAGCGGCTCAGAAATCACCACGTCAACGCCATCTCGCACCGCCGTGTAAAAGCAACTGCGCCGATTGGTATGGCAGGCCGGACCCACTTGCGTCACCAGCGCTAACAGACAATCGCGGTCGCAATCAACCCGCAGCTCCACCAAACGCTGCACATGGCCGGAGGTTTCACCTTTCGCCCAAAAACTGGCTCGCGACCGCGACCAATAGGTCATCGCCCCCGTTTTCAGGGTGCGGGCCAGCGATTCCGCACTCATCCACGCCATCATCAGCACCTCGCCCGAGGCGTGATCCTGCGCGATGCAGGGAATCAGGCCGTTGGCATCGTAAGTCAGCGTTGTGGGGTCGAATTGCATCGGCTGCTCCTTGGCGAAGGCGTGCTGTCGGCTTATCTTGTGGGCAAGAAAAGGGGAAGCCATGAGCGACAGCGATCTCGTCAAACTCTACTCGGGGCGGATTTTGGCGCTGGCGGCCGAGATTCCGCATTTGGGCCGCCTGCCCGCCCCTACGGGAAGCGCGCGCAAACGCTCGCCGCTGTGTGGGTCAACCGTGACGGTTGATGTGGTGATGAAAGCGGGGCGGGTTGCGGATTTCGCCCAGGATGTGAAGGCCTGCGCGTTGGGCCAAGCGTCGGCTGCGATTTTAGGCGGGGTGATTCTGGGTCGCAGCCTTGCCGAGCTTATTGCCGCGCGCCAGATGCTGCTGGCGATGTTGAAAGACAATGGCCCGGTGCCTGCAGCACCGTTTGACGGTTACGAAGTATTAATCCCGGCGCGCGAATATAAGAATCGCCACGCCTCCATTCTTTTGGCGCTGGACGCCGCCTGCGAAGCTGCCGCCCAAGCAGAAGCCGCATAAAAAAACCGCCGCGCATCCCATCGGATGGCGGCGGAAAGTGGCGTTCTTTCACCAAGGCAGTGGCAGGGCAGCCACGCAGCGCATCACTTGGGGACAAATGCGCAGGCCCGGTTCAACAAGACCGCAGGCAGAACCTTCAAAGCGTGCCAGACATTCCCAATCCGGCGAAAAGCAGGGCAAACAGCGACACGACGCCAACGGCATCAGCGACAAGGCTGGTGTTGGAGCGTTTCAGGATTTCGATAATCTCGGTGAACATTGCGACCTCCGTTTGCTTGTTGCCATATTGTTCTCACACTCCTTACCACCTGTAAAGAACTTTATGGGAACATTTGTGAACTTAGGAGAACATAGCCCACGTGCGGTGCTTTGGTTCCCAGACCACAGACACAAGATTGTGAGGTTTCAGCCGACAGAAATCAGTTTTATCGCACGATCTTGATCAAGCAGCCACAAAAGCACTCGGGCAGCCTTGCCGCGCGGGCTGCTCAGATCGGGGTCAATCGCCAACAACGCCCGCGCGTCTGATTGTGCAACCGCCATTAACCCCGCTTGCCGCTCCAGATCCGCGACGCGAAAGCGCGGCAAGCCTGATTGCGCGGTGCCAATCAGATCACCCGCGCCGCGCATCGACAGGTCTTCTTCGGAGATGCGAAAGCCGTCCTCGGTATCACGGATCACTTTTAGCCGCCGCTCACCACTTTCCGAAAGCGGCGCTTGATAGACCAGCAAGCAGGTAGACTCCACGCTGCCGCGCCCGACCCTGCCGCGCAATTGGTGCAACTGCGCAAGGCCAAAGATTTCGGCGCGCTCGATCACCATGATCGAGGCATTCGGCACGTTCACCCCGACCTCGATCACCGTCGTGGCCACCAAAATCTTGGTCACCCCGCTGACAAACCGCGCCATCGCGGCGTCTTTTTCGGCCACCGGCATCTGGCCATGCACCAGCCCCACCACATCGCCCAAAGCCGCGCGCAGGGTTTCAAACCGCTCGACCGCGCTGGCGTAATCGACCAGTTCGGATTCCTCGACCAAAGGGCAGACCCAATAGGCCTGCCGCCCCTCGGCGACCGCACGGGCGAGGTGGTCCACCACCTCATCCATCCGCGCGCCGGAAATCATCACCGTCTTGATCGGCTTGCGCCCGGAGGGCTTTTCATCCAGCACCGAGACATCCATATCGCCGTAACTCGCCAGCGCCAGACTGCGCGGGATCGGCGTGGCGGTCATCACCAACACATCCGCCGCCTGCCCCTTCGCGCCCAGTTCCATGCGTTGTGCCACGCCAAAGCGATGCTGCTCATCGACCACGGCAAGGCGAAGATCTTGAAAATGCACATCCTTTTGAAACACCGCATGGGTGCCCAGCAGGATCTGGATTTGACCATCCTGCAATGCCGCCAGTTTGGCCGCACGATCTGCGCCCTTGTCGCGCCCGGTCAACAACTCCAACCGGATGCCTGCGGCTTCGGCCAAAGGCAGCAGGCCCTCACGGTGCTGGCGCGCCAAAATCTCGGTGGGCGCCATCAGCACGCCCTGCCCGCCCGCCTCAACCGCCGTCAGCAGCGCAAGGAAGGCCACCAAGGTTTTGCCCGAGCCGACATCGCCTTGCAGCAAGCGGTTCATCCGGAGCGGCTGGGCCATATCCTGCGTGATCTCGCCCACGGCGCGGGTTTGTGCCGCAGTCGGCGCATATGGCAGCGTGGCCAAGACTTTTGCGTGAAGCGCCCCGGTGCCGATACTTGCCACGCCGTTGCCCCTTCGCAGATGCGCTCGGGCCAGCGACAGGGTCAGTTGATGGGCAAAAAGTTCATCATAAGCAAGACGTTGCCGGGCGGGATGGGTGAACGCCAAGCCCGCTTGATCCTGCGGCGCATGGGCGGTTTCCAACGCCGTGCGCCAATCCGGCCATGCCTCACGCGCCTTCAGGTTGGGGTCGATCCACTCTGGCACCAGCGGAGCCCGTGCCAGCGCCGAGGCCGCAGCCTTGGCAACCTGCCGTTGGGTGACGCCAGCGGTCAGCGGATAGACCGGCTCAAACAGCGGCAGATCATCGGCTTCCTCGGGGCGCAAAACATGATCCGGGTGGACCATTTGCGCAATATTATCAAAGATTTCCACCTTTCCGGATACCAAGCGGCGCTGGCCAGTCGGCAGTAGTTTTTGCAGATAGTCGCCGCGCGCGTGGAAGAACACCAGTTGGAATTCCAGCGCCGCATCGCGCACCATCACCCGGTAGGGGCGGCCCTTTTGCCGGGGCGGGAAATGGCTGCCGACCTCAACCTCGACCGTCACCGTGCAGGGCGGCACCACATCGCGGAGTGAGGCTTTGCGGCTGCGGTCCACGGCGGAATGTGGCAGCAAAAACAGCAGGTCCTTCGGCTTTTCCACCCCCAACAGCGCAAAGGCCTGCGCGGTTTTCGGGCCGACGCCGTCCAAAGTCTCTAACCCGGCAAACAGCGGAAACAGAATTTCCGGGCGGCTCATGCCTGACCTATCAGGGTAAGCCATTGATCTTCATCAATCACCGTAACCCCATATTTTTCGGCATCTTTCGCCTTCGATCCCGCCCCTGGTCCGGCAATCAACAGATCGGTTTTGGCCGAGACCGAGCCCGCAACCTTCGCCCCTAAAGCCTCGGCCCGCGCTTTCGCTTCGGCCCGCGTCATCTTTTCCAGCGTGCCCGTGAACACCACGGTTTTCCCGGCGACCGGGCTGTCCACCGGCGCACGGGCTTGCACCGCTTGCACGTCAAGCTGCGCCACCAAAGCGTCAATCGCCGCGCGTTCCGAGCTGTTTTGAAATGCCGCCACCAGCGAACCCGCCAGCACCGCCCCCACTCCGTCAATCGAAATCAGTTCCGCCCATTCCGCGCTGCCCGGCAAAGCATGGGTGATCGCGGTCTCGAAGCCGTCCCATGTCGAATAATGTCGCGCAAGCAGGCTTGCCGCGGCCTCGCCGACATGGCGGATGCCAAGGCCAAAGATCAGCCGATCCAGCGGAATGGTGCGCTTGGCCTCAATCGCAGCAAGCAGCTTTTTCGCCGAAACTTCGCCAAATCCATCGCGATTCTTCAACCGTTTCAGACCATTGGCCGCATCCCGCGCCGCCAGCGTGAAAATATCGGCAGGGGTTTTCACCGGAAGATCTGCATCATGAAAAAACATTTCAATCTGCTTCGCGCCTAGGCCTTCGATGTCAAAAGCACCGCGCGCGACAAAATGCTTCAACCGCTCGACCGCTTGCGCGGGGCAGATCAGACCGCCCGTGCAGCGGCGCACCGCATCGCCGGGTTCGCGATGCGCGACCGAGCCACATTCCGGGCAAATGTCAGGAAAAACATAAGGTTGCGCATCATCGGGGCGACGCAGCAGATCGACATCGGCAATCTTCGGGATCACATCCCCCGCACGATACACCTGCACCCAATCGCCGACGCGAATATCGCGGCCCTCGCGGATCGGGTTGCCCTTGGCACCGCGCCCGGCGATGTAATCTTCGTTGTGCAGCGTCGCATTGGCGACCACGACGCCGCCGACAGTCACAGGTTGCAGCCGCGCCACAGGCGACAGCGCGCCAGTCCGACCCACCTGAATGTCAATCGCCTCCAGCCGGGTCCATGCCAGTTCCGCCGGGAATTTATGCGCAATCGCCCAGCGGGGGGTGGCGGAGCGGAACCCCAGCCGCGCTTGCAAGCCAAGATCGTTGACCTTGTAGACAACGCCGTCGATGTCATAGCCCAAAGTCGCCCGATTGGTCTCTATATGGCGATACTGCGTCAACATCTCATCGGGGCCTGCGCAAAGCACGGTGAGAGGATTTGTTTGAAATCCCAATTGGTTAAGTCGATCAATCGCGCCAAATTGGGTAGCTGCCAGCGGCGTTGACAAGGCCCCCCAAGCATAGGCGAAAAACCGCAACGGGCGCGCGGCGGTGATGCTGGCGTCCAGTTGCCGCAGACTGCCCGCTGCGGCATTGCGCGGATTGGCGAACAGTTTGTCGGTCTTTGCCGCCTGTCTTTGGTTCAAAGCGGCGAAATCGGCGTGGCTCATGTAAACCTCGCCGCGCACTTCCAAAAGCTGTGGGGCATCGGTCAGCTGCTGCGGAATATCCGCGATGGTGCGGGCATTCTCGGTGACATTCTCGCCAACCTCGCCATCGCCGCGTGTGGCCGCCTGCACCAGCACGCCATTTTCATAGCGCAAGGACAGCGACAGACCGTCAATTTTGGGCTCGGCGGTATAGGCCAAAGCGCTATCGCTGCCGAGATACTTGCGCACGCGTTCATCAAAATCGGCGATGTCGCTGTCTTCAAACGCATTCTCCAACGACAACATCCGAACCGCGTGCGCGACTTTGCCAAAGCCATCGGCCACGCCACTGCCGACCTGCTCGGACGGGCTATCGCTGCGTTTCAAGGCCGGAAACCGCGCCTCAAGCGCCAGATTCCGACGTTTCAGCCCATCAAACTCGGCGTCCGACATCTCGGGCGCATCCAGCGTATGATAGGCGCGGTTGGCCGCCGCAATCGCTTCAGCCAGCCGGGCGAGTTCCGCCCGAGCTTCGGCCTCGGTCAACTGCTCAAGATCCACCGCCATTGCCGCCCCCATTTCCGTTTCGCCCAAGTTATGCGGCGGGCCGGAAATGGGCAAGCGCAGGCAAAGGCTCGATCAAGCGCTGGCGGCGAGGCGCGGAGCCAAAGCTGGGCTCGGATCGCGCAGCACATAGCCGCGACCCCAGACAGTTTCGATGTAATTGGTGCCACCGGTCGCCTCTGCCAGCTTTTTGCGCAGCTTGCAGATGAAAACGTCGATGATCTTCAATTCAGGCTCGTCCATGCCGCCATAGAGATGATTGAGAAACATCTCTTTGGTCAGTGTGGTGCCTTTGCGCAACGAAAGCAGCTCCAACATCTGATATTCTTTGCCGGTCAGATGCACCGTCGAGCCTTCGACATCCACCGTCTTGGCATCAAGGTTCACATTGACCCGGCCGGTCTTGATCATCGACTGGCTGTGGCCTTTGGAGCGACGAATGATGGCATGAATGCGCGCCACCAATTCTTCGCGGTGGAACGGTTTGGTGAGGTAGTCATCGGCGCCAAAACCAAAGCCTTTGATCTTGTTCTCGGTATCGTCAGACCCCGAGAGAATCAAAATCGGCGTTTCGATTCGCGCAAGGCGGAGTTGCCGCAGCACCTCATGCCCGGACATATCTGGCAGGTTAAGATCCAAAAGAATCAGATCGTAATCATAAAGTTTCGCCAAATCGATGCCATCTTCACCCAAATCGGTGCAATAGACATTCAAGTTGGCGTGGGTCAGCATCAATTCGATACTACGGGATGTGGTGGGATCGTCCTCAACCAATAAGATTCGCATTCTGGGGGCTCCGGTCACAGGGTCTTGTTCGTTAATGACTTTGGCTGGCAATGGTTAACTACACGTTACTGTGACCATATGAATCCCAAAAACAATCTAAAGTTGTCGATACTTTTGAAGTGTTGTGACGCGCAGGGCTTTTTCGCCATGGGTTTCAACCGCTTGCCGCCAGAGCACGAATTCTTCTTCCGATAAGGCGTAGCGTTCCAAGGCTTCAGCCTCAGAAATCAGGCCGTAGATCACGGCCTTGACCACCACGACCTTGCGGCTGGCCACCCAACGTTGGGTGTCGGCCGGCGGTAAATCAGCGCGCGACAGGA
This sequence comes from Cypionkella sp. PAMC25878, assembly GCF_058135695.1. NCBI lineage: Bacteria > Pseudomonadati > Pseudomonadota > Alphaproteobacteria > Rhodobacterales > Paracoccaceae > Cypionkella > Cypionkella sp. PAMC25878. The sequence goes on from NZ_CM176871.1 coordinate 3,570,685, forward strand.
TGCTGCCGTCGGGCAGAGTGACCTGCCGGGGGCCGTCAACTTTCTTGAGATACATCTTGGGTTCCTCGTTCATACCAAGCCAGTTTGGCGGAACGGGCTTAAACAAGCGTAAAGCCGGGGGTTGAGAGTAGGTGGCATTTTCCTATATTGCGATCTAATGGCCTTAATGCCGCCCCATTCCCCGGAATTTTCGATGTTTGATCAGCCGCTGAACTCGCTTGGTTTCGCCAAGCCGCCCTCGGAGACCCGCGTGGTCGTCGCTATGTCTGGTGGCGTCGACAGTTCGGTCGTGGCCGCACAGCTGGCCGAGGAAGGCTATGACGTGGTCGGCGTCACCTTGCAGCTTTACGATCATGGCGCGGCACTGGCGAAAAAGGGCGCGTGCTGTGCCGGGCGCGACATACATGATGCGGCGCGGGTGGCGGAACTGATGGGGTTTCCGCATTATGTGTTGGATTACGAGAACACCTTTCGCGAGGCGGTGATTGAGGAGTTTGCCGACGCATATCTGGCGGGGGCGACTCCGGTGCCCTGTATCCGCTGCAATGAGCGGGTGAAGTTTAAGGATCTCCTCGCCACTGCGAAGGATTTGAACGCGGATTGTATGGCGACCGGGCATTATATTCAGCGCAAAGTTGGCGATGGGCCAGAGTTGCACATGGCAACGGATGCGAACCGGGATCAGAGCTATTTCCTGTTCTCAACCACGGTGGAGCAGTTGGCTTATCTGCGGTTCCCGTTGGGGCATTTGGGCTCAAAAGCCGAGACGCGGGCTTTGGCTGCGAAGTATGGGCTGTCGGTGGCGGATAAGCCGGACAGTCAGGATATTTGTTTCGTGCCGAATGGCAATTATGCGGCGGTGATTGAAAAGCTGAGGCCGGGATCAGCTGATCCGGGCGATATTGTCGATCAGGCGGGGCGCGTTCTGGGGCAGCATCGCGGGGTCATTCACTACACGATCGGGCAGCGCAAGGGGCTGGGGATTGGCGGGTTGGGTGATCCTTTGTATGTGGTGAAGCTGGACCCGGCTTTGCGGCAGGTGATTGTCGGGCCGAAGGAGGCTTTGTCGACGCGGGTGATACCGCTGCGCGAGATCAACTGGTTGGGGGATGAGCCGTTTGAAAGCCGCGATGAGTGGCATTTAAATGTGAAGGTGCGCTCGACGCGGCCACCTCGGCCCGCGGTGGTGCGGCCTATTTCCGCGACCGAGGCGATGGTGGAATTGCTCGATCCAGAGGATGGGGTGTCGCCGGGGCAGGCTTGTGTGTTTTATGCCCCTGAGGGCAGCCGGGTGTTTGGCGGCGGCTGGATTTGGCGGGGGCGGTGAGGGTCCCAACTCGGGACCATTGATAATATTGGGTTATTTCGGTGACACGGGTTCTTGGTTAACAAAATTTCTCAGTTTTCGCGCCTTTGGCTGGCCTTAGCCGGGGGTTTCACACCCCCGGACCCCTGTGGGATATTTTCGCCAAGATGAAAGCAATTTTAGATAAAGTTTAGCTACTTTGGCAGCACGGCGAGGACGGATTTTGCGGCCCGCAGGCCGGGGGGCTCGAAGCCCTGCCCCAAGCGCTGCATGGTGAGATGCATCGCTGCGTCTTGGCTGTGCGGGTTTTCCAGCAGGTTGAGCAGCGCCGGGGCGATCAGAGCGGCTCTGCAGTTTTCGCCGATGAATTCCGGGACGGTGCGGGTTTCTGAGACGAGGTTGACCAGCGTCACGGTGTCGATCAGCGCGGCGCGGCGCATCAGCCAGAGCGTGAGCGGATGCATGTCGTAGGCGATCACCATCGGGCAGCTGTTGGCCGCAAGTTCCAGCGAGACGGTGCCAGAGGCGGCAATCGCCACGTCTGCTGCAGCGAAGGCGGCGCGTTTCAGGGCGGGGTCGGTGATGATCTGTGGTTGGATCGGCCAAGTGGCGGTCAGGCTGCGGACCAGATCGGCGACGCCTCGGACGGTGGGCAGGGCGACGCGGGCGTTGGGGTGTTGGGCTTTGATCAGGGCGAGGACCTCGCCGATTACTGGGGCGAGGCGGGTGACTTCGCCTTTGCGCGAGCCGGGAAGCGTTAGGATCAGCGGGCCCTGGCCTGCGAGTTGGGCGGTTTCCGCTGGCGTGGCGAGGGGTTCTGACACCACCGGATGGCCGACGAAATCGCAACTCATACCTGCGGCGGTCATATAGGGCGGCTCGAACGGCAACAGGGCCAGAACGTGGTCGATGACTTTGGCCATTTTGGCGGCACGTCCCGGACGCCATGCCCAGACCGAAGGCGCGACGTAATGGATGGTGCGCAGCTTGGGGTTCGCCGCTTTGACGATTTTGGCGACGCGCAGACAGAAGTCGGGGGAGTCTATAGTGATCAAGGCGACGGGGCTGGCGGCGAGGGCGGCGGCGGCGGTCTCGCGGATACGGCGTTTGAGGTGGAAGTATTTCGGCAGCACTTCCGCGATGCCGATGATCGAGAGTTCTTCCATCGGGAACAGGCTGTTCAGCCCCTCGGCCTGCATCAAAGGGCCGCCAACGCCTTGAAAGCTCACCTCGGGGTGTAGAGTTTTCAGGCTTGCCATCAGGGCCGCGCCGAGGCGATCACCAGAGGGTTCGCCTGCGATCAAGAACAGCTTTAGCGCGCCCATAGCAACAGGCCGTTTGCCTGCGCTGCCGTGATCATTTGCGGCAAATCAAGGCAGATCACCGAGCCTGCTTGGAAGGCTATGCCGGACAGGCCCGCCTCCGTTGCAAGGCGGATGGTTTCGACGCCGATGGTGGGCAGATCAATGCGGCGGTCTTGGCCGGGTTTGGCGGCTTTATAGAACAGGCCGCCTTTCGGGCGCAGGCTGGCGGGGATTTGGCTGAGGCTGGTGAGCATGGCATCAGTGCCGGGCAGCGCCTCGACCGCGAGGCAGAGGCCAAGGGCCACGACGCAGCCTTGGCCTACATCGACGGCGCCGAGGGCGGCGGTGATGGTCGCGGCGCGGGCAGCGTCGGATTCGTGCTGCGGGGTGAGGGTTCCGGTGAGCACGCCTGCGGCGGGGAGGAGGGCGGGGGCGATGGCCTCGACGCCGACCACCTCAAAGCCCGCTTCCTCAAAGATCGCGATAACTGCGCGCAGGGTGGCGTCATCGCCTGCCTGCATGGCGGCGAGCAGGCGCGGCACCATTTGCGCGGTTTGCGGATCGAACAGTGAGGGGTCGAGGCGGGGACGTTGCACCGCGCCTGCAAAGATCACTTCGGTGATGCCTTGGTCTTCGAGCAGGCGCAGGAACAGAGCGAGGCGTTCGACGCGGAAGATTTGATCGACCTCTAGGCCCTCGGGCGCAAAACCGTCCAGCGCGCAGATCATCGGGTGATCCGGTAGGGCTGCGACCAAAGCCGCAGGCAGAGCGCCCTGCCCTGCGATGATCGCAAGCTTGCTCATTTCGGGGTCAGAAACGAGCGGTCGGTGGCGGACAGGATGAAATCGGTCATCTCACGCACGTAGTCGCTGTCAGTTTCATCGGCCAGACGGCGGGCGCGGTCGAGGAAAGAGCCCTCGCCCTGCGCCAAAGCCTGATAGGCGGCGCGCATGGCGGAGATGTCGCTGCGCTCGACGCCGCGACGTTTCAGGCCGACGAGGTTCAGGCCATCGAGCACGCCGCGCGGGCCTTGCACGAGGCCATAGGGCAGCACATCATTGGTGACCATGGTGACAGCGCCGATGATGGCCCCGCGCCCGATGCGCACCCATTGGTGGATGCCCGACAACCCACCAATGATCACATCATCGCCAATCTGGCAGTGCCCGGCGATGGCGACTTGGTTGGCGAGCACGATACGGTTGCCGAGCTGCGCATCATGGCCGATGTGCGAGCCTGTCATCAACAGGCAATCATCGCCGATGCGGGTGATGCCACCGCCACCCGCCGTGCCGGTGTTCAGGGTGGCGCCTTCGCGGATTTTGCAGCGCGCGCCGACGATCAGCCGGGTGCGTTCGCCGTTGAATTTCAGATCTTGCGGCACTTCGCCGACGCAGGCGAAGGGGAAGATTGTGGTGTCTTCGCCGATCTCCGTCCACCCCGTCACCACGGCATGGGATTTCACGGTGACGCCTTTGGCCAGAGTGACCTCGGCCCCGATCAACGCGAAAGGGCCGATGAAGCAATCGGGGCCAATCGTGGCACCTTCCTCGACAAAGGCCGATGGATGGACAAGGGCGGTTCCGTGGATGGCCATGCTCAGGCTTTCTTCGGCACGTCAAACATCGCCATGAATTCGGCCTCGCAGGCGAGTTCACCATCGACCATGGCGCGACCGGCGAATTTCCACACCCGACCGCCGCCGCGCAGGGCGGTGACATGGAGTTCCATCACATCGCCGGGCACGACTTTGCGGCGGAATTTCACCGCATCGACGCCCATGAAGAACACGGTGGCGTTTTTATCGACCAGGTCCATCGACAGGCCGACGAGGATGCCGCTTGTTTGCGCCATCGCCTCGATGATCATCACGCCGGGGAAGATCGGCATGCCGGGGAAATGGCCTTGGAATTGCGGCTCATTAAAGGTGACGTTCTTGATGCCGACGCAGGATTTGTTGGGGTAAATGTCGCGCACCTTATCGACCAAGAGGAAGGGATAGCGGTGCGGAATGATGCGCTGGATCAGCGCGAGGTCGGCGGACAGCGGGGCTGCGGGTTGGTCGGTCATGGGATCTCCGAGGGTGCGGCCCTCTTGGCGGGGCATGTGATCTGACTAGCGAAAACCGCCGGGTGAAACAAGCCTGCGGCCGTAAGGCTTAGGGCGCGGGGGTCGGAGGATTGGGTGGCGGGGGATTGGGTGGCGGGGGATTGGGAGCCGTTGGTTTGCTGCCGTCACCCAGTCTTGTGTCGATGCGGGCGATCACCTCTTTGGTGATGTCGATCGAACCGAGGCTGACCACGATGGCGGATTTATCCAAGATGGCGACTGCGCCGCGTTCCACCATGTAATCGCCCAAAATCGGGGCGACGGCCTGAAAGAACGCCTGCCTGTCCGCGTCACGTGACTTGGCAAGATCGGTGGATTTCAGGTCTTGAGCTTTGCGCAACTCATTGGCTTTATTGTCGAAAGCCTCTGCCAAGGGGCGGAAGTTTTGCGCGGTCATTGTGGCGCGCTTGGTGGTCAGGTCGCGTTCCTCAGCCTCAAGCGCCGCATCGATTTTGCGGTTTTCGGCCAGCAGAGCGGCGGATTCGGACTCGAATTTGGCCTGCAAAGCGCGGCCATATTGCGTGCCGAGATACAACTGATCCTGATCCAGCGTCACGATGGCGGTTTTTTGCACCACACTTTGCGCCGTTGAGGCCTGCGGGAACACGCCAAGCAGCAGCGCCAAAGCCAGCCCTGCCGCCTGCCGTTGCATCAGAATTTCGTCGCGATGGTCAGATCGAAGCTTTGTTCTTCGTCATAGCTTTCTTTCTTGATCGCATTCGAGAAGTTGAACCGCAGCGGGCCGATTGGCGTGGTCCACAGGATCGAAACACCGACGGCGGCGCGCAGATGGGCGCTGTCGTCTACGGCGTCGGGGTTGTTATCCAAGCCCCAGACCGAGCCCATGTCGTAGAACACGCCGCCGGTGATGCCATATTCTTCCGGCAGGCCCAGCGGGAACTCGGCCTCCAGCTTCATCGTGGCGTAGAAATTGCCGCCCAAGGCATCGCCTGCCGCCGTCCGCGGGCCGATGCCGTTGGTGTCAAAACCACGCATTTTGCCGTTAGCGAAATAGCGGTCGGTGACGCGGGTGTCATAGCCACCAAAGCTGTTGACCGCACCACCTTCAAACACCGCACGCAGCGTGACGTCTTCGTTGAAAACCTTGGTTTCAGCCACAGCCAACGCTGTGGTCTCAACGTATTTCGCATCGCCGCCCAGACCGACAAAATCCTGCCCGAAGCGGAACAACAGGCTGCTTTTCGGGTTCAGACCGGTGACGCGGTTGTCGAACGTGTAGCTATAGCCCAGACCCGAGCCGAATTCAGCGCCACGCTCGCCCTCGGCGATCAGCAACGCTGAGGTCGAAGTCACATCCTTCACGGTATCCTGAAACGCCTTATAGCGCAATTCCAGCCGCGACTGCTCGGACAGCGGGAATTCAAGCCCGGTGGTGATCCCGACAGCGCGGGTGTCATAGAGCGCGCTGGCGTTGTTGGTTTCGTTATACGAAGCACCCAGTTTCAGCTTCAGATCGCGGCCCAGCAAAGCCGGTTCCACAAACGAGATGCCGCTGTCTTTGGTATCCGAGGCGGTCGAGATATTGACCGCAAAAGCCTGCCCGCGCCCCAAGAAGTTGGTTTCCGAGAAGCCGAGGTTCAGACCCAAACCCGAGCTGGTGCCAAAGCTTGCGCCAAAGCTGATCGAGCCGGTGGGTTTTTCTTCGACATCGACGTTGACGACGATCTCATCCGGGTTGCTGCCGGGTTTGGCATCGACTTTGGCATCGGTGAAGAAGCCAAGCGCGCGGATGCGCTCGGCGGCCTGACGGATTTCGCGCGGGTTGAAGGGGTCGCCTTCGACGGTGCGGAACTGACGGCGCACCACTTGGTCGAGGGTTGTGGTATTGCCTTCAATATCAATGCGTTCAACGAAGACCTTCTGACCGCGCTTGATGACATATTCGACATCCAAAGTCTGGCCACGCTCATTGCGGATCAGACGCGGCTCGACGCTGACAAAGTTCAGCCCCTTGCGCAAAGCCAGATTTTCCATCCGGGCGATGTTGTTGTCGATGATCGAGGGCGAATAGGTGACGCCCGTGCGCATCTTTTGCACAGCGGCAAATTCGGCAGCATCGACGCCTTCAACCTCGGATACCGTGCTGACCTTGCCGATCTTCCAGCTTTGGCCTTCTTTGACGGTATAGGTCACAAAGGTCGCATCGCGTTCGCGTGACAACTGCCCGGTGGCATCCACCACTTGCACGTCGATATAACCACGCGACATATAGAAATCGCGCAGCATCTGCTTGTCGACTTGCAGCCGTTCCGGCACGAAAGTATCGGATTTGATCAACTGACGCAGGAAACCTGCTTGCTTGGTTTGCAGCACTTGCTTCAGGCGGCGATCGCTGAAAGAGCGGTTGCCGACAAAGGAAATGCCTTCGTTTTCAACGACTTTGCCTTCGGTGATCTCGAACACCAGATCGACGCGGTTGTCCGAGCGGCGGATGATTTTTGGATCAACCGTGGCGGCCAGACGGCCCTGCACCCGGTAGGCTTCCGAGATCTGTGCTGCATCTGCCTCAGCCTGCGCCGGATTGTAGACCAGCCGCGATTTCGATTTGACCAGTTCGGTCAGCTTTTCGTCTTTGACCAGTTTATTGCCCTGAAAATCGACAACATTCAGCATCGGCAGTTCTTTGACCTTGATCAACAGGGTGCTGCCCTGTGGCACAAGATCAACAGTTTCAAACAATCCCGAGGCAAAAATCCGTTGGTAGGCGTCATTCAACTGCCCGGCTTGCAAAGTCTCACCGCGGGCGATTCCCGCATATTTCAGGATCGTGGCGGCATCGACGCGCGCGTTGCCTTCCACGGTGACGCTGCTGAAGCTGTAGCTTTCGGCATGGGCAAGCGTGAGGAACGGTTCAGAAACCATTGCGCTGGAAAGCAGAATTGCAACAAGGGTTGGGCGCATGAGGCCTCGGAGCATCCCCTTGCGCGTGATACCTGCGCTTGCTGTTTCCCGCATGAGCCGCTCCTGAATGCACTAAATCCTGTGCATCTGACTACCTGTAACCGCAAGCAATGTCAAAAGGATGGCCGGGAAAATCGTAAGCAATGCGAGGATAATCTGGGCCGCAGTTTTGCGCCAAGATCAGCGGTGAAACAGCGCCGTGCCCAGGAAGGCACCTGCCAGCAGACCGACAACCACGGTGCCGACGGTGAACAGGCGGTCCCAGTTCAGCCAGACCAGCAGCGACAGGCCTTTGTAGCTTTTCATGACTGCTTGCATGGTCTTGCCCTTTCCGCATCAGATGATGGGGAAAATCTACGCCGGGAATGTGGCAGTACTGTGGCTGGTTGGGGGGGCCGGCGCTCTTTGCCCGGCCTTATTTGCAGGTTAAATCATTGCCCAAAGCGAAGAACATGAAGCTAAGCACCGCGACAAGGCCGATCAGCATCAGGATATTCATCACGGCAGGTGCCGGCGGGCGGCGGAACACAGCTTCATAGGCGAAGAACACCAGATGGCCGCCATCAAGCACCGGGATCGGGAACAGATTGAGCAGGCCAATGCCCAGCGACATCATGCCGAGATAGCCGACGAACTGCTCTAACCCTTGGCGGGCGGCGTCGCCCATCACCTCGGCCATACCGACCGGACCAGAGAGGTTGCAGGTGCTGATTTGGCCGGTGACGATGTGCCACAGCCCGGAAAGCGAGGATTTCGCAGTGAAATAAGCCTGATCGACGGCAAGGGTGACAGTTTCCCAAGGCCCCGGCTGGCGGGTTTGCGGCTGGAACAACATCCCACCCGACAGGCCGATCATCCAACGGGTTTCAAAGCCGCCGCCGTCTTTCGGCAGATCGCGGCGGTTGGGGGACAGGGTAATGTCGATGATCTGGCCTGCGCGCCAGATTTTCAGCGCGATGGGTTGGCCTGCACTGGCTTCAACCAAAGCGGGAAGCTGGCTGAAGGCGGTCACATCTTGGCCAGCGGCTTGGATGATCACATCGCCAACCTGAATGCCTGCATCGCCACCCGCGTTGCGCGGCATCACCGCACCGACCATCGGCAGGAACGGATGCGCGCCTTGCACGTCGAGCGTTTTGCCAGCGCGTTCAATGCTGTAGGTGACGGCAGCTGCGGGGGGCAGCGCGTTGGCGGTATTGGCGAAGGTTTCGATATCGGGGGTGGCGGTACCGTTCAGCGCCAGAATTTTATCGCCGGGTTGGATGGTCTCACCAACAAAGGGCGAGGCATTGACGTGGCCCACCACGGGGACTTCGGTAGCAACCCCGGTGTAGGTGATCAGGCCGATGAACACGATCAGCGCGAGGATGAAGTTGAAGACCGGCCCCGCGGCGACGGTGGCGGCACGCGCCCAAAGTGGTGCGCCAAACATGGTGTGGCGTTTTTCCTCGGGTGTCAGGCCCCCCAAAGCCGCCTGATCGGGGGCAGAGGCTGCATCCTTATCGCCAAGGAATTTCACATAGCCGCCAATCGGCAGCGCCGCGATCTGCCATCTGGTGCCGCGTTTATCGACCCGAGAATACACCACCGGGCCGAAGCCTAACGAGAACACCTCGGCATGGATGCCAGACCAGCGCCCGACGATGTAATGGCCGTATTCATGCACCGCGACGATCACCGCCACCGCGACGATGAAGAACAAGCCCGACCAAACCGCACCGCCAAATGACGCCGCAAAGCTGCTGAAATCCACGCTAGCTGCCCTTTACCATTTTCACCGCCTCGGCGGCCCTGATCCGTGCCAGATGATCCATTTGCAGCACATCCTCAAGGGTGAGGGCGGCGATTCCAAGGCTGCAATCTGACGAAACACGGTTAAGTGTAGCCTCAACTACGGCAGCCATCTGCATGAAGCCAAGCCCGCCTGCGATGAAATGATCCAAGGCGACCTCTTTGGCGGCGTTGAAGGCGGCCCCTGCCAGACCGCGTGTGGCCATCACCTCGCGCGCCAGACGCAGCGCAGGGAAGCGGGTCTCATCGGGCGCGCGGAAGGTCAGACCGCCCAAAGCGGCAAGGTCCAGACGCGCCACGGGCAGGGTTTGGCGATGGGGCCAGTGCAAGGCATAGCCGATCGGGTGGCGCATATCGGGCGCACCTAGGTGGGCCATCACCGCGCCGTCACGGAAACCGACCAGCGAGTGGATGATCGATTCGGGGTGAATGATCACCTCGATCTGCGCGGGATCTACGCCGAAAAACTCGCGCGTTTCAATGACTTCCAAGGCTTTGTTAAACATCGAAGCCGAGTCGATGGTGATGCGTGCGCCCATGCTCCAGTTCGGATGCGCCAAAGCTTCGGTCACGGTGGCATCGCAGAGGCGCTCCAGCGGCCAATCGCGCAACGCGCCACCCGAGGCGGTCAGGATGATGCGTTCTACCGCCGCCAGATCTTCGCCGACCAGCGCCTGAAAGATCGCGGAGTGCTCAGAATCCACCGGCAGCACCGTGGCTTCATTGGCCGCCGCCGTCGCCATCAGCAACTGACCAGCCGTCACCAAGCTTTCCTTATTCGCCAGCGCCAGCTTGCCGCCGTGACGCAAGGCGCGCATCCCCGGCACCAAACCAGCCGCGCCGACAATCGCGCTCATCACCCAATCGGCGGGGCGGTCGGCGGCGTCATGCACGGCCTGCGTGCCTGCGGCCACAGCAATGCCCGTGCCTGCCAAAGCGTCGCGCAGCGGGGCCAGGCAATCGTCAAAGGCCGTCACCGCGACTTCGGCGCGCAGGGCAATCGCCATCTGCGCCAGTCGCGCCACATTGCGCCCCCCTGTCAAAGCGACCGTGCGGTAGGCTTCCGCCCCGCCCTCGCGCATCAAAAGATCAAATGTGCTTTCCCCCACCGATCCGGTGGCACCAAAGACCGAAATCGAGCGCATCTAGCCCCCAATCGGCAGATCAAAGAAACGATTGCTGGTGAGGATCATCACCAGCACCATTGCCCCGGTCAACGCGTCAAAACGATCCAGCACGCCACCATGGCCGGGGATCAGGGCAGAGCTGTCTTTCGCGCCCACCCGGCGTTTCAGCCAGCTTTCCACAATATCCCCCATCTGGCCTGCGAAGGAAACAAAGGGAGACAACACAATCAGCCAGACGCTGCCGTGCCCGGCCACAACGAAGCAAGCGCCCAAAACTGCAGCGCCGATCCAGCCCGCAATGGTGCCAGACCATGTTTTCTTCGGGCTGATTGCGGGCCAGAATTTCGGCCCACCCAAGATACGGCCCGCAAAATAGCCCATCACATCCGAGACAATCACCACGCCCAGCAGCCACAGAAAGGCGATGGTGCCCTGCTCGTCGCGCAGCACGAACAAGCCGTGGCCCGAGACCAGAACCGCCACCGAAATCGCCGCGACTGCTTTTTGTTGGCGGCGCGGTGTGGCCATGAAAGCCAAGGGCACGAGGGGAAATACGATCCACGCCGAAACCGAGGGCCAACCCTCATCCGCGATCATGCAGAGGGCGGCAAGCGCGGCGATGGCCAGCGCGAGGCGGGGTTCAGCGGGCTGCGACAGCCGGGCGAGTTCCCAGATCATCACCGCCGTCAGCAGCGTGATCAGGATCAGGAACCACCACCCCCCCAGCCAAATCTCCACCGCGCCCACCGCCAGCATCACCGCCGCCGACAGCACGCGTGGCTTCAGATCGCCCCATTGCGCGGATTGCAGGCTCATGCCGTTGCCACGCCGCCGAAACGGCGGTCCCGATGGCCAAAGCGGGCAAGGATGGCGACCAACTCATCAATGGTGAAATCCGGCCACAGGGTTTCGGTGAATTCGTATTCGGCATAGGCGGCCTGCCATGGCAGGAAATTCGAGGTGCGGGTTTCTCCGCTGGTGCGGATCACCAGATCAGGGTCGGGGATATTGGCGGTATCAAGGTGCTGGCTGATCGTCGCGTCGGTGATCTGGGCCGGGTCAATGCGGCCAGCAGCCGCCTCGGCAGCAAGCGCGCGGATGGTGCGGGTGATCTCATCGCGGCCCCCGTAATTGATCGCCACGGTGAGGTTCAGCCGGGTGAGGCCAGCGGTGCGCGCCTCAATCCCGGTCATCAGGCGTTGCAATTTGGCGTCAAGCTTGCTGCGGTCGCCAATGAAGCGCATCCGCACGCCGTCAGCCGCCAGACGATCGGCCTCACGTTCGATGTAACGGGCGAAGATCGACATCAGGCCGAGGACTTCTTCGGTGGAGCGTTTCCAGTTCTCGGTGGAAAACGCGTAGATCGTCAGCCATTGGATGCCGATTTCGGGGGCGGCGCGGACGATTTGTTTGACCCGTTCGGCACCTTTGCGGTGACCGACCAGCCGGGGCCAGCCGCGATTGGTGGCCCAGCGGCCGTTCCCATCCATGATGATGGCGACATGCGCTGCCTCGCGGGTCTTTGTGTCGGATTTATCGCCCAAGGACCGCGCCCTACCTTGTGAAGTCGCCCGAATATGGGCTGGAAATTTGTACAGAATGTGGCGCGCAGTTGGCCTGCGCGCCAAGGCGTTAAACCTGCATGATCTCGGCTTGTTTGTGTTCCAGCGCACGATCGACGGCAAGGATGGCTTTGTCGGTGAGGTCTTGCACCTCATCCGACCACATCTTCTGGTCGTCCTCGCCCATGCCAGCGGCTTTGGCCTTTTTGATCTGGTCCATGCCATCGCGGCGCACGTTGCGGATCGAGACTTTGGTGTTCTCGGCATAGCCTGCGGCAACTTTGCTCAACTGCTTGCGGCGTTCTTCGTTCAGCTCCGGGATCGGCAGCCGGATCAGCGGGCCATCGGTCACCGGGTTGATGCCGATACCACTTTCGCGGATGGCTTTTTCGACCTTGGAAATCATCGCCTTATCCCAGACGTTGATCACCACCATGCGCGGTTCCGGCACGTTGACGGTGCCCAGCTGGTTGATCGGGGTCATTTGGCCGTAGGCATCGACCATGATCGGCTCGACGATCGAGGCCGAGGCGCGACCAGTGCGCAGCGAGGCAAATTCCACCTTCAGCGCGTTCATCGCACCGTCCATCCGGCGCTGGATGGCGTCGAGGTCAATTTCAAGATCGTCCGACATAGGGTCTTCCTTCGTGTCTTCGGCCCAAAGTGGTTGGGCTTTTGCCGTTCTATAACAGCAAGTGGTTTGGCAGGTATAGGGGTTTAGGCAGTGGCGGGGTGAACACCGCCCTACCCATGCACCCTTGTGTAGGTGCCCTGCCCCGCAAGGATGGTTTTGAAGCCACCGGGTTCGTCCAAGCTGAACACGATGATCGGCAGGTCGTTGTCGCGCGCCAAGGCGATGGCGGAAGCATCCATCACACCGAGGTGTTTTTGCAGCACTTCATCATAGGTCACGGTGTCGTAGCGCTTGGCGTCGGCGTGTTTCTTCGGGTCTTTGTCATAGACACCGTCAACCTTGGTGCCTTTGAAGATCGCTTGGCAGGCCATTTCATTGGCGCGCAGGGTGGCTGCGGTGTCGGTGGTGAAATACGGGTTGCCGGTGCCTGCGGCGAAGATGCAGACGCGCTTTTTCTCAAGGTGTCGCACGGCGCGGCGGCGGATGTAGGGCTCGCAGACCTGATCCATCGGGATGGCCGAGATGACGCGGGTAAAGACGCCGATGGATTCGAGTGCCGATTGCATGGCGAGGGCGTTCATCACCGTCGCCAACATGCCCATATAATCGGCGGTCGTCCGCTCCATGCCCTGAGCGCTGCCTGCCAGACCGCGGAAGATATTGCCGCCGCCGATCACCATGCAGATCTCGACCCCCAGATCGCGGACGGATTTTACTTCCTCGGCGATGCGTTGCACGGTGGGCGGATGCAGGCCATAGCCTTGGTCGCCCATCAGCGCCTCACCGGAGATTTTCAGCATGACCCGGTTGTAGGTCACTTTTGGCTCGCCGGGGTGAGACATGGGGTATCCTTAGGTTTAATAGCAGGAATGGATGGGCCGGATTGACTGGCGGCTAAAATGTCGCAAAACGGGGGCGGGTTCAACGGGGGAAGCGACATGGGGCGTCGCTTTGCTGCGCTAGCCGCTTGGGGGTTTCACACCCCCAAACCCCCGTGGGATATTTATGCCAATGTGAAAGGGCTGATGTGAGTTGTGATGTGAGCCGGATTTCGCGCGAGGCTCCGGTGTTGATTGCCGGACCTACGGCGAGTGGCAAATCCGCTTTGGCGCTGGAATTGGCGGCACGGGATGGCCGCATCATCGTCAATGCCGATGCGTTGCAGGTTTATGACTGCTGGCGGGTGTTGTCGGCGCGGCCATCGCGCGCGGATGAGGCGGTGGCGGAACACGCGCTTTATGGTCATGTCGGCCGCGATCAGGCCTATTCGGTGGGGCATTGGCTGCGGGAAGTGCAGGCGGTGCTGGATCGTCCGGTGGTGATTGTGGGCGGCACGGGCCTGTATTTCAGCGCTTTGACCGAAGGGTTGAGCGAGATACCCGCGACTCCGGTTGAAGTGCGCGCGCTGGCGGATCGGCGGTTGGCGGAGGAGGGGATTGCGGCCCTACTGGCCGAGTTGGACCCAGGTACTTCGGCGCGGATTGATCCGTTGAACCCCGCGCGGGTGCAGCGGGCTTGGGAGGTGCAGGCGAGCACCGGGCGGGGTTTGGCTGCGTGGCAGGACGCGACCGGGCCGGCGACCTTGCCGCTGGCCGGGGTGGAAGCGCTGGTGATCCGGCCCGATGTGGCTTGGCTCGATGCGCGAATCGCACGGCGGTTTGAGATCATGCTGGCCGAGGGCGCGCTGGACGAGGTGCGCGCGGCCCTGCCCCATTGGCAGCCCGTACAGGCTTGGGCGAAGGCGATTGGTGCGCCGGAGTTGGTGGCACATTTGCGCGGCCAGATCAGCTTGCGCGATGCCGCAGAGGCCGCGACTTTGGCAAGCCGCCAATATGCCAAGCGCCAGCGCACTTGGTTCCGGTCGCGGATGAAACACTGGCGCGAAATCACCCTGCCCTGAGCGCTTGATTTCCGCCCACAGAGTTCTCCACAGCTTTCCGCGCCCGCTGTGGATAACTTCCGCTGCCTGCCATCTTTTCGCTTGGGTTGTGTTGCAACCCTCGGTTACATGTTGGAAAAATACAAAAGCAGGCAGCGCATCATGAAGACCCCTCAACCCAAAACTGGCCCGAAAATTGACCCCAAAGCTGGCCCGAAGTCTGGTCCCGATACCGATCAAATGCGGTTGATCGCGATTCCACGTCTGGCGGCGGGCGGGCGCTGGCGGGTCGAGGCGATGCGGTCTTTGTCTGAGGGCTGTTTTCTGTGGTTCACCAAGGGTCAGGGCCGCATCACCATTGCAGGCCAGACCCGGGGCTATACCGCCAACAACGCGATCTACATTCCCCCCGGCGTGATGCATGGCTTTGAGGTTGGTCCGCAAGTGTTTGGCACAGCGGTATTTTTCGGCAAAAACTCCACCGTTACTTTGCCAGCGGAGCCGCTGCATCTGCGCATCCGTGAAGTGCATGCGCAGCAAGAGGTCAATGTCACGCTGGATATGATCCAGCGTGAGATGGACAGCGACACCCCTGCGCATGATCGCGCGACGCGGCATTATCTCGGGCTTTTGGGGGTGTGGATTGAGCGCCAAACCAGCAAAGCCAGCGCTGAAACCCCGCGCCCGGATGCGGCCAAGCGCTTGGTCGGGCGCTTCACCGCGCTGCTGGAGAAAGAATTTCGTCGCGGCAAGGGCGTGGGCGAATTGGCCTGCGATCTGGGTGTCACGGCCACTCATCTGACGCGCTGCTGTCGCGAGACCTGCGGGCGCTCGGCAATTGATCTGTTGCAGGATCGCCGGATCTTTGAGGCCCGCCGTCTGCTGGCGGAAACCGACATGGCGGTGGGGCAGATCGGAGCCAGCCTTGGCTTTACTTCGCCCGCCTATTTCACCCGCGCGTTTCAGCATCTGACCGGGTCTTCCCCCAGCGCTTTTCGCCGCGCGATTTGACCCAATCGACGCCTTTGGCGCGAAAGCTGTCGTGACTGCAACGATTCGTCCGCGATGGCGGACAATGTTCCGCGTGGGGCGGAAGTCATGGCACACTATGGTATGCCGGGGCGATGCCGGTTTTTGCAGCGGTTTGGGCACCGATTCCGGCAGGGCAATGTCGCTAACGTTACATGCAAGGGCGAATCCAGCCGTTGACGGATTGGCGGAAAAGGTGCCGAATAGGGGCGTGAGACGCATCAATGCCGTTGCGGAAGTTTCGGGTGCCCGTCGTGGGGAAGGGCCACCGAAAGCCGCATCGGTTCAAGCGCATCGCCAGATTAGAAACGGCCAAAAAAACGTAAAGGCTTTAGCCTTACAGGGAGATACCGATGACCGATACCCGCACCACCGAGCGCGCCTTGCACCCGGCTGCTTACATGCACGCGCAGGAAGTTCAGGACGGCAAGCTGAGCCGTCGTGAGTTTCTGTCGCGCACCACCGCTTTGGGCGTTTCCGCCGCTGCGGCTTATGGCCTGCTCGGGCTGTCTGCCCCCGCTAAGGCACAAGACGCCAAGGTTGGCGGCATTCTGCGCTGCGCCATGGAAGTCAAAGCCCAGAAAGACCCGCGCACCGCGGATTGGCCGCAGATCGCCAACATCTATCGCGGCTGGCTGGAATATCTGATCCAGTATAACGCTGACGGCACCTTCGAGGGTCGCCTGCTCGACAGCTGGGAAGCCAATGCGGATGCGACCGAATACACGCTGAAAGTCCGTCAGGGCGTCAAATGGAACAACGGCGACGCATTCACGGCTGATGACGTGGTGCGCATGTTCACCCGCTGGACCGATGGTTCGGTCGATGGAAACGCGATGGCGTCGCGCTTTGCCGGTCTGGTCGAGTCGGTGGCTGCGAAGAATGCCGATGGCACCGATAAGAAAGACGAAGCCGGCGCTGCCGTGATGATCAACAAGCTGCGCGATGGCGCTTTGGTCAAAGTGGATGACGCCACAGTCAAGCTGGTGATGTCGCAATCTGACATCGCCGTTGTAGCGAACCTTGCCGACTATCCGGCGGCTGTGGTGCACTCGTCCTATGTCGATGGCTCGGACCCGTCCACCAATGCGATCGGCACCGGGCCTTACATCCCGCAAGAAGTCTCGGTCGGCCAAAAGGTCGTGTTGGTGCGCGCGCCGAACCACACTTGGTGGGGTGGCACTGCTCCGCTTGACGAAGTGCATTACATCGACTTCGGCACCGACCCGTCTGCCATGGTGCAGCTTGCCGGTTCGGATGAGATCGACACCAACTACGAGACCACTGGCGACTTCATCGAGCAGATGGATGGTCTGGGTTGGAAGAAAATCGAAGCCGTTACCGCTTCGACCATCGTGGTGCGGATGAACTCGGCCAACGGCGATCTCTACAAGGACAAAGCCGTCCGGCAAGCGATCCAGAAAGCGGTTGATCCGAAGGTTGTGCTGGAGCTTGGCTATAACGGCCTGGGCACCACCGCAGAAAACCACCACGCCTGCCCGATCCACCCGGAATACGCCAAGATCCCGGCGCAAGTCATTGATCCGGCTGGTCTGATGCCTGCACTGACCGCTGCTGGCCTTGACAAGACCGAGTTCGAAATCATCTCGCTGGACGACGGTTTTGAAGCCGCCACCACCGATGCCGTCGCAGCCCAGCTGCGCGACGCCGGGGCGACGGTGAAGCGCACCGTGATGCCGGGCTCGACCTTCTGGAACGACTGGCAGAAATACCCGTTCTCCTCGACCACCTGGAACCACCGTCCGCTGGCCGTGCAGAACATGTCGCTGGCCTATACCTCGACCGGTTCGTGGAACGAATCCGGTATGGCGAACCCGGATTTCGACGCGGCAATGACCAAGGCTTTGGCGTTGGACAACGCTGACGCCCGCCGTGAAGTCATGGTGACACTGGAAACCATCCTGCAAGACGAAGGCTATATCATTCAGCCTTACTGGCGCTCGCTGTTCCGCCACGCCAAAGAAGGCGTGAATGTCGAGATGCATCCGTCGTTCGAGCATCACCACTACAAGTGGTCGCTGTCCTAAGCTGATACCGGTCCGGGCACCTCAGGTGCCCGGACCTTTTCGTCCCGACTACACTCGACCCGGACTTATAAAAGACTGAACGCAGGCAACAACGCACAGTCAGCGGCCCATCGTTTGGCGCATAGGGGAACCATTGATGTTGAAATTCGTGGCAAGGCGCTTAGGCGTCATGGTCTTGACTGCGCTGGCGCTGACCTTTGTCGTGTTCTACCTGACCAACCTGCCGCCGAATCTTGAGAAGCTGGCCCGCACCGAGGGCTCGGTTCGGATGACCGATCAGGCGGTGGCCTCTTGGATCGAAAACAACGGCCATGGTGGGTCGGTGTTTGGCCGCTATGCGCAGTGGCTTGGCGTCGCCCCCGGCTGGAAGCTAACCGATGGCAAGGGTGTCACGCGCGGCCGCTGCATCCAGAACAACGCGGACCCCGCCACCGCCGCCACATACTGCGGCGTGTTGCAGGGCGAATGGGGCTTTTCTACCGTGTTCAAGAAACCCGTGCTGGAATCTGTGCTGCAAAAGCTGGGCTCCACCGGTTGGCTGATGATGTGGGTGATGATCGTCATGGTCCCCGTCTCGCTGATCATGGGGGTGTTGTCGGGGATGCGCGAAGGCTCACGGCTTGACCGCAGCCTGTCGATTGTCGCCATCGCCACCACAGCCACACCGGAATATGTCTCGGGTGTGATCCTGGTGGCGATCTTCGCAAGCGCCACCGCAGGGATATCGCCGCTTCTGCATGAATGGGGCTGGATCAGCGGCAAGACGCTGTTCCTTGGCACCGCGACAAGCGCCATGGACAAGATCACCTTTTGGAACTTCGCTTTGCCGGTGCTGACCATCGCGCTTTATGGCATCGGCTATATCGCCCGGATGACCCGCGCCAGCATGACCGAGGTGATGACCCAGCAATACATCCGCACCGCGCGGCTGAAAGGTGTGCGGTTCCGCGATGTGGTGCTGAAGCACGCGTTGCGCAACGCTTTGATCGCGCCGTTCACCGTGATCATGCTGCAATTCCCGTGGCTGCTGAACGGCGTGGTGATCACCGAGGCTTTGTTCAACTACAAAGGCTTCGGCTGGACGCTGGTGCAAGCCGCTGGCAACAATGACATCGACCTGCTTCTCGGCTGTTCGGTGGTCGCGGTCCTCGTCGTTCTGGTCACACAGCTGATCTCCGACATTGGCTATGTATTCCTGAACCCCCGTATCCGGCTGGCATGAGGCAAGAATGAACACCGAACTGCTATCCTGGGGCCAGATCATTGCCCGCATCCTTCAGCAATTCCTGCCCGTCTGGATTGCGCTGATCATCACCTTCACCGTCTCGATCCGCTACAAACGCAAGCTGGGGCTTTACGGCAAATTGTTTGACAGCCCGGTGGGCATGATTGGCTTTATGCTGGTGATGTTCTGGGTCTATACCGCGATCTTCGCCGATGTCATCGTCACGATGGACCCGATTGCGCAATTTGGCCGGGTGAAAAACCCGTTGCCCGGCACGCCGCTGATTGATCCAAAACCCGGCCAATACGCCTACTTCCTGCTGGGCGGCGACCACCTTGCCCGCGATGTGTTCTCTCGCGTGGTGATGGGCGCGCGCCGGGTGCTGACGATTGCGCCAGCCGCCACCACCTTCGCCTTCATCATGGGGGTGACGTTGGGCCTGCCTGCGGGCTATTTCGGCGGCAAGCTCGACATCGCTTTGTCGTTCCTCGCCAACCTCGTGCTGGCCTTCCCGGTGATCTTGCTGTTCTACCTGCTGGTCACGCCGGAAATCCGCAACACGGGCATTCCGGTGGTGCTGGCGGCGGTGCTGTTCATCTTCCCGGTGATCTTCTTTTGCACCCTGTTCAACTCGCGCTTCTTCACCAACCCGCCGAAACGCAACCTCTATGTCGGCGTCACACTGGTGATCGGGCTCTGGGCCTATTTCGGCCTCGCCTTCAACTTGGACCCGTTGGGTGTGTGGTCGATGGACCCGAACCTGCTGAACGTCTTTGTCTCGGTGGTGTTCGTGAACTCGCCCACGGTGTTTCGCATCGTGCGCGGCATCGTGATGGATCTGAAAGCCCGCGATTACGTCGCCGCTGGCCAGACGAGGGGCGAGTCTGCGTGGTACATCATGCTTTGGGAAATCCTGCCCAACGCGCGGGGCCCTTTGATCGTCGATTTCTGCCTGCGGATCGGGTATACTACGATCCTGCTCGGGACCCTGGGTTTCTTCGGTCTGGGTGTGTCGCCGGAAAGTCCGGATTGGGGGTCCACCATTGACGATGGCCGCAAACTGTTGTCGCTCTACCTGCATCCCGCCATCACCCCTGCGCTTGCACTGATGAGCCTCGTGCTGGGTCTGAACCTGCTGGCCGATGGTCTGCGCGAAGAAAGCCTAAAGGACTGACCCTTTTGGTCATCCTCTGTGCTCAAATATCCTGGGGGTCCGGGGGCTAGCCCCCGGTCCTATCCCTCCCGTCAAAGCGAGGCTGCCATGACTGACACCACCTGGGATCCATCGAAACCGATACTTGAGATCGAAAACCTCTCGATCAGCTTTTTCACCAGGCTGCGCGAAATCCCGGCAGTGATGGATTTCTCCTGCTCAGTGATGGCGGGCGAGTCGATGGGCTTGGTGGGAGAGTCTGGGTGCGGCAAATCCACCGTCGCCTTGGCGGTGATGCGCGATCTGGGCAAGAACGGGCGGATTGTTGGTGGCACCATCAAATTCAAGGGCCGCGATCTGACCCATATGAACGACGAAGAGCTGCGCCACATTCGCGGCTCTGAAATCGCGATGATCTACCAAGAGCCGATGGCCTCGCTGAACCCCGCGATGAAGATCGGCGCGCAACTGGCCGAAGTGCCGATGATCCATCAGGGCATGGCCAAGGACGAGGCGTGGAAACTCGCGCGTCAAATCGTCGCCGATGTCCGCCTGCCCGACCCCGACCGCATCCTGCAAGCCTATCCGCACCAGCTTTCCGGCGGCCAGCAACAGCGCATCGTCATCGCGATGGCGCTGATGTCGAAACCCGCCCTTCTGATCCTCGATGAGCCGACCACCGCCTTGGATGTGACTGTTGAGGCCGGCATCGTCGATCTGGTCAAGGACTTGGGCCATAAATACGGCACCTCGATGCTGTTTATCTCCCACAACCTTGGCCTGATCCTCGACGTTTGTGATCGCCTCTGCGTGATGTATTCCGGCGAAGCGGTGGAAACCGGCAACGTGATCGAAGTCTTCGACAAGATGCGCCACCCCTATACCCAAGCCCTGTTCCGCTCGATCCCGCTGCCGGGGGCTGACAAAAACAGCCACCCCCTCGTCGCCATTCCTGGCAACTTCCCGCTGCCGCATGAGCGGCCAAAGGGCTGCAATTTCGGCCCACGCTGCGATTATTTCCAAGACGGCCGCTGCAACGCCGCCGAAGTGCCGATGTTCCCGGTGCCGGGCGATGACCGTCACGCCACCCGCTGTATCAAATGGACCGAGATCGACTGGGACGCCCCCATGACCTTGAAGGCCAGCAAGCCCAAGACCCCGATCGGCAAAGTCGTGCTGAAGATGGAGGATCTGAAGAAATACTATTCCGTCTCCTCGGGCGGCTTTGGCAGCGGCACGACAAAAGTGGTGAAGGCCAATGAAACCCTGTCGTTTGAGGCCCGCGAAGGCGAAACCCTCGCCATCGTCGGCGAATCTGGTTGCGGCAAATCCACCTTCGCCAAGGTGCTGATGGGGCTGGAAACCGCGACGTCGGGCTCGATCCTACTGTTCGATGAAAACGTGCAATCCACCCCGATCCAGCAGCGCAACACCGATACAGTGTCCTCGGTGCAGATGGTGTTCCAGAACCCGTTCGACACCCTGAACCCCTCGATGAATGTCGGCCGCCAGATCATCCGCGCCTTGGAGATTTTCAAGCAGGGCAAGTCGGACGAGGAACGCCACGCCCGGATGCTGGAACTGCTCGATCTGGTGAAACTCCCCCGCGCCTTTGCCGAGCGGATGCCGCGTCAGTTGTCGGGCGGGCAAAAGCAGCGCGTCGGCATCGCGCGGGCGTTTGCGGGCGGAGCCAAGGTTGTGGTCGCCGATGAACCTGTCAGCGCGCTTGATGTGTCGGTGCAAGCCGCCGTCACCGACCTTCTGATGGATATTCAGCGCGAGAACAAAACCACCCTCTTGTTCATCAGCCATGACCTTTCCATCGTGCGCTACCTGTCTGACCGGGTGATGGTGATGTATCTCGGCCATGTGGTGGAAATGGGCACCACCGATCAGGTGTTCCAGCCGCCCTACCACCCCTATACCGAGGCGTTGCTGTCCGCCGTGCCGATCGCCGACACCAAAGTCATCCGCAAACGCATCGTGCTGGAAGGCGATATTCCGTCGGCGATGAACCCGCCCCCCGGCTGCCCGTTCCAGACCCGCTGCCGCTGGAAATCTCAGGTGCCGGGTGGGCTGTGTGATATCGAGATGCCGCCGATGCGGACGCTGGAGGGCGGCCATCAGATCAAATGCCACCTGAGCGACGAATTGCTGGCCTCGATGGAGCCGGTGATCAAAATCGCGGCGGAGTGATTGAACGGAGCGGTGGGGTAAAACCCCACCCTACGCTGCTTTGGATCGGCTTTCGCGCCTCACCACGCGTGGATGCCTCCGGCGGGGATATTTAAACCAATGTGAAATGCTAAGCCATTCATCTTGGCTTAAATATCCCCTGCGGAGCGTTCTACGCGTAAACCAGCGCGGTGCTTACAAACTCGGCCCCGGCGCGATCTTGCTGCCGTCCGAGAATCGCGTCAGCCGGAAGCGCGTCAGATCGTGCACCTCGGTCTTGCCTGCCACCAGATCGGCCACCACCCGCCCCATGCCGGGGCCGATGCCAAAGCCGTGGCCGCTCATCCCTGTGGCGATCACAAGGCCGGGGATCGCCGCCACCCGATCGATGACGGGGACCACGTCGGGCATAGTGTCGATCATCCCAGCCCAGACGGCTTTCAGTTTCGGGCGACCCAATTCCGGCAGCGCTTTGGCGAAATTGTCCTGCACATCCGACAGGGCTTTCATATTCGGGCTTGGGTTCAACACGCGGAGACGTTCAAACGGTGATACCTGATCGGCCTGCCATTTGCGCCTTGTTCCCCAAGCGTCCGGGTAATCTTTCGGCGCCGCCGGGCGAAATTTGGTCGAGGTGAAATCTTTTTTCAAAACAGGAATATAGGCCCACATATGCCGGAAAGCATCCGGGCCGTTGAAGAAATCATGGCTGGCCCCCGGTGCAATCGTATAGCCGCCATCCAAACGGCGGCGGAAGGCAAAGCGATCATCCGCCACGTCACCGGCATAGACCTCGGGCATCGCTTCAGTCGCGGCCACGCTTGCCAGCACCGCCAGTTGCGGAATGGTCACGCCCTCGGCGCGCAGGAACAGCGACGACCACGCGCCGCCCGCCACCACCACCTGATCGCAGGCGATGCGGCCCTTTTCGGTATAGACCCCAGTGATGCGGCCCCCGGCCCGATCCAACCGCCGCACCGCACAACCTTCGATCAGTACCGCGCCGCGCGCCACGGCACCTTCCGCCAGCATTGGCACCGCCACCCAAGGCTCGGCCCGCGCATCGGAGGGCGTCAACAAGCCGCCAACCCATGGCGCTTCGGCACCTTTGATCGCCGCTTGCACCTGCCCCGGCGTCTGCATCATGGTGTCCAGACCGTGGGCTTTGGCATGAATAAGCCAATCGGCAAAACCCTGCATTTCGGCCTCGGATCGGGCGAGGTACATCACCCCTTCCTGTCGAAACCCCAAGCCCGCGCCGAACTCTTGCGACAGGGATTTCCAGATCCGCAGCGATTCGATCATGATCGGCAACTCGCCCAGATCGCGGCCTTGCTGCCTGATCCAACCCCAGTTGCGGCTGCTTTGCTCGCCGGCAATCCGGCCCTTTTCGCAGAGTACAACCTTCAATCCGGCCTCGGCCAGATGCCACGCCGTCATGACGCCAATCACACCACCGCCCAGCACCACCACATCGCAGGCGGCAGGTAACGCACTGGTAAAGCGTGGTTTATTGGCCTCGGAAATCGGAAATCGCATCAGGCGAGTTCCTTCAACAGGCCCTGCATAAAGCGCAATCCGGCGTCCCATTCCGACAATTCCAGATATTCATCGACCTGATGCGCTTGCGCGATATCGCCGGGGCCGCAGACCACCGCCGAATAGCCCGCCTCTTGGAATTGCCCGGCCTCGGTGCCGTAAGATACCACGCCAGTGCTGTTATCACCCGTGAGTTGCCGCACCAGATGTTCGGCAGCGCCGTCGATTTCAGGTTTCAACCCCGGCACGCCGAAAAACTTTTCCAGATGCACGCCAGCTTCAGGCCGCACGGCTTTCAGCGCTGCGTCCAAGCGGGCGGCTTCGGTCTCAAACTCAGCCGCCAACGCGTCAATATCCTCACCGGGAACCACCCGCATCTCGACGGCAAATGTGCAATCGCCAGCCGTGATGTTATGCGCGGTGCCGCCTGCAATCATGCCGACATGCAACGTGGTGAACGGCGGATAGAAGGTCGCAGCTACGGCGGAGGCCGGGCGGGCCTGAATTTCAGCGTTCTTGGCGTTGACCCAAGCGATCAGCCGCGCGCCCTCCATAATCGCCGAGACGCCGTAAGGCAGCAGCGAGCTATGCACCTCAAACCCCTTCACATGCACATGATAGCCGGTGCCGCCCTTGTGGCCGTGGATCAGCTTCATGCCGGAAGGCTCGCCGATCACCGCAGCTGAGGCTTGCGGCAACACCGCCTGCATCGCGGCGATCATCGGCGGAGCACCTGTGCAGCCGAGTTCCTCGTCATAAGACAGCGCCAGTTGCAAAGGACGGCTGACCCCTTGCTTTTGCGCGCGCACCAAAGCCCAGACCGATTGCGCCACATAGCCCTTCATGTCGCAGGTGCCGCGCCCGTAAAGCCGCCCGTCGCGTTCCGTCACCACCCAAGGGTCCGACGACCACGCCTGACCATCCACCGGAACCACATCGGAATGGCCCGACAGTACCACGCCGCCCGCTTCCCACGGCCCGACATGCGCGAACAAGGCGGCTTTCGTGCGATCTTCATTCCAATGCCGATGCGAGGCGATGTCATGGCTGGCGAGATAGCCTTCCAGCCAATCAATCAGATCGAGATTGCTGCCGCGACTCACCGTCGGGAAGCCGACGAGGTGGTCCAGCACTTGACGCGGCGTCAGTTCGATCATTTCTAGCCCCCATATGTTGTGGGCGAACGTGGCCTTGGCCACCGCCCCTGTCAATCCCAGCAAAATGCCGCCCCAACACTACAAATCGCCGGAAAAACAATCTGTATCGCGGCGAAAATTCAGGATTGATAGCTAAGGCGAAATCGTCAAGACTTGGCGTTACAACCGGAGGGGCATCGACCTACTTCGGACAAAAACAAAGAATAACAACGACCTGGGGAGTTACATATGCCCGATAGGGCCGCGCCCGTCCTTGATGTGAAGGGGCTGAAAACCGTATTCCGCACCCGTGGAGGCGAGATTCACGCCGTCAATGATGTCAGCTTCCATTTGGAACGCGGTGAACTTTTGGGCGTTGTCGGCGAAAGTGGTTCTGGCAAGTCGGTGACCATGATGTCGCTGATCGGTTTGCTGCCCTCGCCGCCCGCAGAAATCCGCTCAGGCTCGGTGATGTTGGGCGATCTTGATCTGCTAAAGATCACGCCGGAGCAGTTGCGCAATGTGCGCGGCGACAAGGTTGGCTTTATCTTTCAAGACCCGATGACCAGCCTGAACCCGGTGTTCAACATCGGCTTTCAGATTGCCGAACCCCTGCGCCGCCACATGGGGATGAACAAAGCGCAGGCCAAGGCGCGGGCGGTGGAGCTGCTGGAACTGGTTGGCATCCCTGATGCCGCCAAGCGCTTGGGCGATTATCCGCATCAGTTTTCCGGCGGCATGCGGCAGCGGGTGATGATTGCGATTGCGTTGGCCTGTGATCCTGATGTGTTGATCGCGGATGAGCCGACCACCGCGCTGGATGTAACGATTCAGGCGCAGATCCTTGAATTGGTGAAGGAGTTGCGAGTTAAACTCGGCATGGCGATCATCTGGATCACCCACGATCTGGGGGTGATTGCCGCCATCGCTGATCGGGTAATGGTGATGTATGGCGGGCAGATCGTCGAACAAGCCCCGGTGAAAGACCTGTTCGCCAATCCGCAGCACCCCTATACGCGGGCGCTTTTGAAAACCATTCCCTCGCTGACCGGGGTGCGCGAAAAGCGGTTGCAGGTGATCGAGGGCCAGCCGCCGATCATGACCACCGCCCCCAGTGCCTGCGCTTTCCGTGCGCGTTGCACCCATGCGTTTGACCGCTGCGAGGTGGAAAACCCCAAGCGCCACGGCATTGATCGGCTGCCCTTGGGCCAAGGCCATGATGTCGCCTGCCATTGGGTCGCAGCCCCCGTCCCAGCGGAGACTGCCCATGTTTGATGCCGCCACCGCACCGCTGGTTCAGGTTGACGGGCTGAAGATGTATTTCCCGATCTATTCCGGCATCCTGCGCCGCCATACCGGCAATGTGAAAGCCGTGGATGGGGTGTCGTTCGACATCCAAACCGGGGAGACCCTCGGTCTGGTGGGCGAATCCGGCTGCGGCAAATCCACCGTAGGCCGCGCGCTGTTGCGGCTCTATGAACCCACGGCGGGCGCTGTGGTGATTGAGGGCGAGGATATTGCCAAGCTTACGCCGGAAGCTTTGCGTCGCAAACGCCCGACGATGCAGATGGTGTTTCAAGACCCGCAGGCCAGCCTGAATCCAAGGATGACTTTGGCCGACATTATCTCGGAACCCTTGATCGAGCATACCAACTGGAACGCCGACCGCCGCCTTGAGCGGGTTTATGAGTTGATGGATGCGGTTGGTCTGAACCGCCGCTTTGCCAACCGCTTCCCGCATGAATTCTCGGGCGGTCAGCGTCAGCGCATCGGCATCGCCCGCGCTCTCGCCTTGAACCCGAAATTCATCGTCTGCGATGAACCTATCGCGGCGCTGGACGTTTCCATTCAGGCGCAAGTGGTCAACCTGCTGGAAGACCTGCAAGAAAAGCTGGGGCTGACCTATCTGTTCATCAGCCACGACCTTTCCATGGTCCGCCATATCGCCGACCGCGTGGCGGTGATGTATCTGGGCCGGATTGCCGAACTTAGCCCTCGCGATGCTTTGTTCGCCAAGCCGCTGCACCCCTATGCCGAGGCTTTGCTGTCAGCGGTGAATGAACCTGATCCTTCGCTGGCCCGCCGTCCCCGCATTATCCTCAAAGGTGATGTGCCCTCGCCAGCTCGGCCCCCGAAAGGCTGCAACTTTTCCACCCGTTGCCCAAAAGCCTTCGCGCGTTGCCACGAAGAAAAACCCGAATTGCAAGAGGTTGAACCGGGCCGCCACGTCGCCTGCTTCCTCTACGCCAGCCAAACCGGATCAACCGGAACACTTGAGGCCAAAGAGCACATTCAACAAGGAGAGTATAAATGAAGCTGAAAACAGCCCTTCTCGGGGCGGCCTGCGCGCTGTCTTTCGCGCCCGCCGCTTTCGCAGATCGTGGCACCGATGGCGAGGTGAAGTTCACCTTCCCGCAGGCGGTCTCGATCATGAACCCCTTCCTGTCCTCGGGCACCAAGGACGTCTATGCCGCGTCCCTCGTGCTGGAACCGCTGGCGGGCTTTGACGCCGATGGCGTTATCATCCCGAAACTTGTCACCGAAATCCCAACACTGGAAAACGGCGGCATCTCGGCCGATCTGACCAGCATCACTTGGAAGCTGCTGCCCGATCTGAAATGGTCGGATGGCTCGCCCGTCACCGCCGATGACGCCGTGTTCACCGCCGCTTATTGCATGGACCCGGCAGGCGGCTGCGCGCAGCTTTCCAAGTTCGACGGCGTGGCGAAGGTAGAGGCTGTCGATGCCTCGACCGTGAAAGTCACCTTCACCGGGCCAAAACCGAACCCCTACACCGCTTTCGTGGGCGCGCTGTCGCCGATCCTGCAAAAGGCACAATTCGCGGCTTGCCAAGGTGCTGCTGCCCCGACCTGCACCGATCCGAACAACATGCCCATCGGCACTGGCCCGTTCAAAGTCACCGGCTTTACCGTCAATGACACCGTGACCTTGGCGATGAACGAAAACTACCGCGATCCGGCGAAACCCGCGTTTGCCTCGGCTGTGATCAAAGGCGGCGGCGATGCTGAAGGTTCGGCACGCGCCGTGATGGAAACCGGCGAGTTCGACTACGCCTGGAACACCCAAATTCCGCCCGACAGCCAAGCCTCGATGACCGCCGCTGGTAAAGGTGAGTTCGTGGTGGCCTTCGGCACGCTGGTCGAGCGCATCGAGATGAACATGACCGACCCCGATCCGGCATTGCCGGAGGGCGAGCGTGCGACCGCAAAGCACCCCCACCCGATCCTGTCTGATATCAAGGTGCGCACCGCTTTGTCGAAAGCCATCGACCGTCAGATCCTGTCGGATGTCGGCTATGGCGCAGGCGGCAAGCCGACCTGCAACGTGGTCCCCGCGCCGGATGCTTGGGCCTCGGACAACACCGGCTGCATCGCGCAAGACATGGAAGGCGCGAAGAAACTGCTGGATGAGGCAGGCTGGGTTCCCGGTGCCGATGGCATCCGTGAGAAAGACGGCAAGAAGCTGCACATCCTCTATCAATCCACCGTCAACCCGATTCGCCAAGACTTCCAAGCCTTGGTCAAAGACTGGTGGACCGAGCTGGGTGTGGATGTTGAGCTGAAAGCCATCGACCCGTCGGTGTTCTTCGGCGGTGATGCGGGCTCGCCCGACACGTTCCAGAAGTTCTATGCCGATGTTGAGATGTATGCCAACAACTCGGACGGCACCGATCCGGAAACCTATCTCTCGCAATACCAATGCGTGAACGCGCCTTCGCCTGAGAACCAATGGCAGGGTGAGAACATGAACCGCTACTGTGACCCGGCCTATGATGCCAAGGTCAAGGTTCTGACCACCACGGTTGATGTGGCCGAGCGTCAGAAAATCGCCAAGGAACTCAACGACATGGTGACGAAAGACTCGATGACCGTGATCCCGTTGGTGCACCGCGGCACCTTGTCGGCCCATTCCAACACCCTTGGCGGCGTGAAAATCAACGCTTGGGATTCGGAAATGTGGAACGTCGCAGACTGGTTCCGCGTGAAGTAAATGCCTTTTGGCGGGGCCAGTGATTGGCCCCGCCACCTTGGTGCATTTGCTGCAAACTTCTCTGCTCACCCCTCCCCTAAGATCTGACCAAAGGCGTCGCCGCGTATGCTCACCTTCACGCTCCGCAGGTTATTACTGGCCATCCCGACGCTTTTCGTCATCTCTTTGGTGATCTTTCTGCTGGTCGATCTCGCCCCCGGCTCGCCGATGTCGGAAATCCCGCTGACCGTCCCGCCCGACGTGCGCCGCAAAATGATTGAGGCGTTGGGCGCCGATCAGCCCGTGTTCGTGCGCTATGTGCTGTGGCTGCGGCAGTTCTTTTGGGTGGAACCTGCCACTTTGTTCGACGGTTGGTTCGGCACCAACTGGGCGGGCGGTGAGCAACGCATCCTGTCGTGGCAATCGCGCGCGCCGGTGTTCACCATCATCGGCCAGCGCATCCCGCAGACCCTGACCGTGATCGGCACCGCTTATCTTGTCGGCATTCTGATCGCTCTGCCGATCGGCATCTATTCTGCCTACCGTCAATATTCGCTGTTCGACCAGTTGGGCACGCTGTTCGCGATGATTGGCTTTTCGGTGCCGACGTTCTTTTCCGGCACCCTGATCATCATCATCTTCGCCGTCACTTTGGGTTGGTTTCCGACCAAGTATGACACCAACCTGCATGTCACTGACTGGGCGAGTTTCGTCAAGCAACTGCAACAAATGGCGATGCCGGTGATGACTTTGGGTCTGGCGAATGCCGCCGTGATCAGCCGCTATATGCGATCATCTATGCTCGACAATATGGGGATGGATTACGTCCGCACTGCGCGGGCCAAGGGCATGTCTGAACGCGTCGTGGTGCTGAAACATGTGCTGCGCAACTCTATGATCCCGGTGGTCACGGTGATCGCTTTGGGCATCCCCTCGATTTTCGGCGGCGCGATTATCACCGAAAACCTATTCGGCGTGAACGGCATCGGCGCCGCGCTGATCGGCGCGATCCATGCCTCTGACCTGCCAATGGTGCAAACCCTCGCCTTCATCTTCGCCGTGCTGATCGTCAGCTTCAACCTGATTGCCGATGTGCTTTACGGCTTGCTCGACCCAAGGATTCGCTATGACTGAGGTGATCACCGCCATCGAGAAACCCGAAAGTGCGCTGCGCGCGATCTGGCACCAATTTCGCACCCACAAGGGCGCGGTGTTCGGCCTTATCGTGCTGTCCTTGCTGATCATCGCCGTGGTGATCGGCCCCTACCTGTGGCACCCCGAGAAGCTGACCGTGGTTGAGGCGCTGAAATCCAAGAACAAGGGCCCCAGCCTGCGCTTCCCGCTTGGCACCGATCAGTTAGGCCGCGACATGCTGCAAAGGATGATTGCAGCGGGCAAAGTTTCGTTGGCCGTGGGCTTTGTCGCCATGATGATCGCCATCATTTTCGGCACCTTGATCGGCGTGCTGGCAGGCTACTACCGCCGCTTGGACGGGCCGCTGATGCGGCTGACCGATATGTTCCTCGCTCTGCCCTTGGTGCCGCTGCTGCTGGTGATCATGATGCTGTTCCGCGACCGCACCGCGAGCATCCTTGGCCCGGAACTCGGCGCGTTTACCCTGATCGTGTTCGCCATCGGCATCACCTCATGGATGCAAGCCGCCCGCATCGTGCGCGGCGAGGTGTTGGCGCTGAAGGAACGCGAATATGTCCTCGCCGCGCGCTCCATCGGTTCGGCTTCAAGACGCATCATCACAAGGCACATCCTGCCCAACGTCGTCTCGCCGGTGATGGTCGCCGCCACCTTGGGCATTGCTGAGGCAATCATCACCGAATCCGTACTGTCCTTCCTTGGCCTCGGCTTCCCGCCAGATTTCCCAACATGGGGCCGGTTGCTGTTCGATGGGCTCAGCTACATGCAGGTCTACCCCGAGCGGGTGATCTGGCCCGGCCTTGCGATCTCGTTGACGGTGCTCTCGGTGAACTATATCGGAGACGGATTGCGCGACGCTTTGGACCCGCGCATCCGGGGGCGCTGATATTCTATGAAGTTACTGTTGATCCACACTGGCGGCACCATTGGCATGGTGGCGACGCCGACAGGTTTCGCCCCCGCTGAAGGCGTGATTGAGGCCGCCTTGGCCGATCTGGGCGCAAGCCATGTCACGCTGCTGCCCTTGCTGCCGCTGATTGATTCTTCGCAAGCGACGCCCGCCGATTGGAACCGCATCGCGGCAGAGATCTTCGACAATCACAATGATTACAACGGCTTCATCGTCACCCATGGCACGGATACGCTTGCTTTCACCGCAAGTGCGCTCTGCTTTGCGCTGGCAGGCCTGAAGCGTCCGGTGATCCTGACCGGGGCGATGCGCCCGCTGACGGTGGAGAAATCGGACGGGGTGCAAAACCTGTCAGACGCGCTGAAAGCCGCCGAAACCGCCCCGCCCGGCATCTGGGTGCAGTTCTCAGGCCAACTGCTGCACGGCGCGAGGGTCCGCAAAGCCCATAGCTCTGCGCTGGATGCTTTCACCGCCAGCCGCAGCGCGGTCCCGCCGCTGCAACCCGGGAAAACCCCCAGCTTCACCGCCTACAAGCCCGCCGAGACCGGCATTCTCAGCATGGCCCCCGGCCAGTCCGAAGCGTACCTCGCTCATGCCCTAACCACCCTCGATGCCGTGGTGCTGCGGGTGTTCGGCGCGGGCACCATTCCCGAAACCCCCGCCCTGCGCGCAGGCCTACTCGCCGCGCAAGCCCGCAACACGCCCGTAATCGCAATCAGCCAATCCCCCAAGGGCGGCATCGCTTTGGGCACCTATGCCGCTGGAAATCTGCTGCTGGAGGCGGGTGTGATCGACGGCCGCGATATGACCCCCGAGGCCGCCTATACCAAACTTGCACATGTGCTGAGCCTGCCTGCAGACCAGCGCCAAGCCGCCCTCGCCCGCACGCTCTGCGGTGAGGTCAGTGCATCCCGGCCTTGATCCGCCGGAGCGCGCCCCAAACCGCCAGCACCACCAAGGGCGTCAGCACCGCCATCGCCACGCCCTTGGACACCCCCAAACCCTCGATCAGCGGATAGGCGACATAACCCGCCAAAGACACTGCGTAATAGCTGATCGCCACCACGCTCAATCCCTCAACGGTATGCTGCAAGCGCAGGGCCAGATCCGCGCGCCTATCCATGCTTTCCAGCAGCTTCTGGTTCTGCGCCGAACGCTCGACATCGACCCGCGTGCGCAGCAATTCCGCCGCCCGTTGCGCCCGCTCGGCCATCGAGCCCAGCCGCGCCTCGGCAGATTTCACCGTCCGCATCGCCGGATCATAGCGCCGCATCATGAACTCGCCAAAGGTTTGCCGTCCCTGCACGCGCTCCTCACGCAGGGCCGAAATCCGCTGGTTCACAATCGCCTCATAGGCCCCGGTCGCGCCGAACCGGAAGCTATGCTGCACCGCCAGAGACTCCAATTCCGCCGAAATCGCCAGCAATTCATGCAAAGCCGCTTCCGCAGGCCGCGACACCCCGTCCAAGCCTGAAACCAAAGCTGACAGCCGTGGATCCAAAGCGTTC
Source organism: Cypionkella sp. PAMC25878 (assembly GCF_058135695.1). NCBI lineage: Bacteria > Pseudomonadati > Pseudomonadota > Alphaproteobacteria > Rhodobacterales > Paracoccaceae > Cypionkella > Cypionkella sp. PAMC25878. The sequence continues at coordinate 3,603,184 of NZ_CM176871.1, forward strand.
AGCCGCCCCGTCAGCCCGCGCGCCCGCATCAGCCCCAGCATCGACATGGCGCGATAGGTCTCAACCTCGCACAAACGCTGCACAATCCGGCCAATCCGCCGCGCACCCGCCTCGGGGCGCACGAATACCGCAAACCGCATATTCCCCGCCGGATCAATCCGAAAATCCCCGGCAATCAGGGCCGCACCATCCACCACCCGCGCCACCGCAAGGCTTTCGGGCACAAACCATTCCTCTAACTTGGCGAGCATGGCGGCCTCGTCCTCCATTATCTCCACCCGGATCAGCACCGCCGCCACCCGCTTGCCGGGGGCCGCCTCAACCCAATCCTCAGGAAAAACCTCCATCTCGGCAGGGTCAAACGCCCGCGCCGACAGCACTGGCGTGAAGGCGGAATAGGTGACGAACTCGGTATGGCTCTCCCATTTCACATCCGCCCGCCCCAAAGGCCCCGAGAAATGCGTCGCATCGGGCTGCGGATGCGCCGATCCATTGCGGTCCAGCAGGGCGAGCAAATGCGCGCGGTCTGCCCCCCGGTCGCGGTTTTGCGCCTCAACGGGTTCCTTGATCGCGATATAGGCCGCCACGCAGGGCGCAGCCAATGCCGGGAAAGGACGCGCGTGCAACTCGTTGACCAAAGCATAGCGCAGGGGGTGATCGGTCGTCATAGTTAAACCTTACGTCAGTAGAGGTGACCCATTTGGGCGCGTCGGCGCCGCGAGGGCCAGCATTTTCGCAGAATACCGGGGTATGCACCCACGCTGTTGCAGAAAAGCAAAACCCCGGCACAAAGGCCGGGGCTTCATGGGTAGGGTGCATGCTTGCACGCACCTTGCTCAATCAATCATCGGCAACAACGCGTCCAACGACTTCTTCGCATCACCATAGAACATCCGGGTGTTCTCTTTATAGAACAATGGGTTCTCGATCCCCGAATAGCCGGTGCCTTGGCCCCGCTTGCTGACAAACACCTGCTTTGCCTTCCAGCATTCCAACACCGGCATCCCGGCGATGGGGCTATTGGGATCTTCCTGCGCCGCCGGGTTAACGATGTCATTCGAGCCAATCACGATCGCCACATCCGTCGTCGGGAAATCCTCGTTGATCTCGTCCATCTCCATGACGATATCGTAAGGCACCTTCGCTTCGGCCAAGAGCACGTTCATATGCCCCGGCAAACGCCCCGCAACCGGGTGAATGGCAAAGCGCACGGTCTTGCCCGCCGCCCGCAGCTTCCGCGTCAACTCGCTGACCGATTGCTGCGCCTGCGCCACCGCCATGCCGTACCCCGGAATGATGATGATGCTGTCCGCATCGTTCAAAGCCGCCGCAACCCCTTCGGCATCAATCGCCACCTGTTCGCCGGTGACTTCCATCGCCGGGCCCGTGGTGCCGCCAAAGCCGCCCAAGATCACCGAAATGAACGAACGGTTCATCGCCTTGCACATGATGTAGCTCAGGATCGCACCCGAGGAACCCACCAAGGCCCCCACCACGATCAGCAAATCGTTCGACAGCGAGAACCCAATCGCCGCCGCCGCCCAGCCGGAATAGCTGTTCAGCATCGACACCACGACCGGCATATCCGCGCCGCCGATGCCCATGATCAAATGATAGCCGATGAACAGCGCAGCCACGGTCATGCCCAGCAGCGCAAAAGTCGATCCGGTTTGCAGGTAAACCACCAGCAGCACCAGCGAGACAATCGCCGCCGTGGCGTTCAGCAGATGCCCGCCCGGCAGCTTTTTCGCCTTGCCATCGACCTTGCCCGCCAGCTTGCCAAAGGCCACCACCGAGCCGGTAAAGGTCACCGCCCCGATGAACACGCCCAAGAACGTTTCCACCCGCAGGATCGACACCTCGACCCCGGATTTATGCGCGATGACCGCCGCAAAACCATCCAGCAACGCCCGTGCAGCCTCATCCAAGCCACCAACCCGCACCATCTCGATATGGGTGTTATAGCCGATGAACACCGCAGCCAAACCAACCAGCGAGTGCATCGCGGCGACCAACTGCGGCATCTCGGTCATCTGCACGCGCTGCGCGACAACCCAGCCAATAGCCCCCCCCGCGGCGATCATAACCAATGAGATCAGCCAGTTACTCGCACCCGGCCCGTACAACGTCGCCGCAACCGCCAGCGCCATGCCGACAATGCCATACCAAACCGCGCGCTTCGCACTTTCCTGCCCCGACAACCCGCCGAGCGATTGAATGAACAAAACGGCTGCGACCACATAGGCCGCCGTGGTGAATCCATATTCCATGACTTCCGCGCTCCCTTACGACTTCTGGAACATGGCAAGCATGCGCCGGGTGACCATAAAGCCACCGAAAATGTTGATCCCCGCCATGAACACCGCAAGCGCGCCCAGCACCATCACCAGCCAGCTGCCCGAGCCGATTTGCATCAGCGCGCCCAAGATGATGATGGATGAAATCGCATTGGTGATCGCCATCAGCGGCGTGTGCAAGCTGTGCGAAACGTTCCAGATCACCTGAACGCCGACATAAACCGACAGCACGAACACGATAAAATGCGACATAAAGGCGGCAGGCGCATACAGCCCGGCGAGCAGGATCAACCCGCCGCCGATCACCAACATGCCAACCTGAGAGCGAGTCTGCGCCTTGAACGCCACGACCTCTGCGGCGCGCTTTTCATCATGGGTCAATTCCTTGACCTTTTCCTTCGGCTTTTGCACCGCAATCGCCGCGATTTTCGGCGGCGGTGGCGGGAAGGTGATCTCGTGATCTTTGGCGACAGTCGCGCCCCGGATCACGTCATCACCCATATTGTGATCAATCACACCGTCTTTCTTTGGTGTAAGATCGGTCAGCATGTGCCTGATATTGGTGGAGTAAAGCGTCGAGGCCTGTGCGGCCATCCGGCTGGGGAAATCGGTGTAGCCAACAATCGTCACACCGTTATCCGACACGATCTTCTGATCCATCACCGTCAGATCACAGTTGCCGCCCCGCTCGGCGGCCAAATCCACCACGACCGAACCCGGCTTCATCATCGCCACCATATCGGCGGTCCACAGCTTCGGCGCAGGCCGTCCGGGGATCAGCGCGGTGGTGATCACGATATCCATCTCAGGTGCCAACTCACGAAATTTCGCCAGTTGCTTGGCCGCAAACGCGGGGCTGGAGGGGGCCGCATAGCCGCCCGTCGCCGCGCCATCCGGCAATTCGCTGGCATCAAACTCCAGATAGACAAACGAAGCGCCCATCGACTCGATCTGCTCGGCCACTTCTGGGCGCACGTCAAACGCATGCACAATCGCGCCCAAAGACACCGAGGTGCCAATCGCCGCCAACCCCGCCACGCCCGCGCCCACAACCAGCACCTTCGCCGGGGGCACCTTGCCCGCCGCCGTCACCTGCCCGGTGAAAAACCGCCCGAAATTCGAGCCCGCCTCGATCACCGCGCGATAGCCCGCGATGTTGGCCATCGACGACAAAGCGTCCATCTTCTGGGCGCGCGAAATCCGCGGCACCATATCCATCGCCACCACGGTTGCACCGCGCGCCTTGACGATTTCCAAGAGCTCCGGGTTCTGCGCTGGCCAGAACATCGAGATCAGCGTCTGGCCCTCGCGCAAAGCCTGCGCCTCGGCAATTTCCGGCCCGCGCACCTTCACCAGCACGTCGGCGGCGGCAACCACATCGGCAGCCGAGGCGAGAACCTCAACCCCTGCCTTGGCATAAAGCGCGTCGGAAAACCCCGCCTTCGTCCCCGCCCCGGCCTGAATGACGCATGTGTGCCCCAGTTTCACCAGTTGCAGCGCCGAATCCGGGGTCATCGCCACCCGGTTCTCGCCTGCAAAAATCTCGCTCAACGCACCTATTTTCACTGTGTTCCCCCGTAGTTTGCGCGGTTCAAGGAGCAACCGTGACCGCCAAATCCTTGCCGAGCCTTAACATTGCAGGCCCAGAGATCAACGTCTGATTGCCGCTTCCGGTGAAAAACCTGTCGGCAATGGGCGATTGCGGCGCGAAAACCCACGGGCGCACGAGCGTGCAGGTCGATTTTTCCACGCGAAGCGAGAAGCGCAGACATTTTTCCCGCCCTCTGGTTAAGCTCACAAAATCAACGGCATAGGTATCAGAATCATTGATAGCGCAAACATGCTCGGTCCAGGTGGCGAGCGCCCGTCCGCAAATCATTTCAAGCTTGAAATTTCAACCGTTCCCAGCTATTGCTTCGCGCAAAGCAAACTTGCAACCTGCCCGCACAGGAGCCGCCATGACCGATTTCGCCGCCACCAAAGCCCAGTTCCAACTGCCTGCGGGTATGATCTATCTGGACGGCAACTCGCTGGGGCCACTGCCGCGCGCCACAGCCGCACGGGTGGCGCAAACGGTCACCGCCGAATGGGGCGAGATGCTGATCACCGCTTGGAACAAAGCCGCGTGGATGGACAAACCGATGCGCGTCGGCGACCGCATCGCGCGCCTGATCGGGGCCGAGGCTGGCCATGTGGTGATGGGCGACACCCTGTCAATCAAGGTCTATCAGGCGCTTGCCTCGTGTTTGGAGATGAACCCGACCCGGAAAGTGATCCTGTCGGACACCGGCAACTTCCCCTCTGATCTCTACATGGCCGAGGGCCTCTGCCGCACCTTGGGCAACGGCTACACGCTGAAAACCGTCGCCCCCGAGGACGTTCTGGACGCAATCGACGACAGCGTGGCCGTCACCATGATCACCGAAGTCGATTACCGCACCGGACGCCGTCACGACATGGCCGCGATCACCGCCCGCGCCCACCAGCATGGCGCGCTCACCATCTGGGATCTGGCGCACTCCGCAGGGGCCTTCCAAGTCGAACTGGCCAAATGCAACGCCGACTTCGCGGTCGGCTGCACCTATAAATACCTCAACTCCGGCCCCGGCGGCCCGGCGTTTATCTACGTCGCCCCCCGTCATGCCGACACCGCCCGCCCCGCCCTATCCGGCTGGCAAGGCCACGCCGCCCCCTTCGCCTTCGATCTCGACTACCGCCCCGCGACGGGGGCCGAGCGGATGCGCGTCGGCACTCCGCCGATCCTGCAACTCGCTGCCCTAGAGGCCTCGCTGGATATCTGGGACACGGTGGATATGCAGGACCTGCGGGCAGCCTCTCTCAAACTACAAGACCAATACATCGCAGGCATTGAAGCCGCCTGCCCCAGCCTGACCCTCGCCACGCCCCGCAACCACCAAGATCGCGGCAGCCAAGTCTCGTTCCGCCACCCGGAAGGCTACGCCATCATGCAAGCCATGATCGCGCGCGGCGTGATCGGTGACTTCCGCGCCCCCGACATCATCCGCTGCGGCTTCACCCCCTTGTTCATCGACGAAGCCGACGTGGCAAAAGCCATCGCCATAATCGCCGACATCATGCAAAACAACCTCTGGGACCGCCCAGACTACAAAACCCGCGCGAAAGTCACCTGATGCCTTCGGCTTTCATCTTGGCAAAAATATCCCCGCCGGAGGCTCCCCGGCCCATCGCCGAAGCCTCCGGCGGGGATATTTTGACCAATGTGAGAGCCACAAGTGCAGCCCTCTGCCGCCCCGCTGGCTGGATCGCCCAGTGGCGCACCATTGGCAATCTTTCGGTGCTGAACTGCCAAACTCATTCCTGCGCCTGACGCCCCATTCGGGGAAAACCCAAATGACAGGAGAGAATGACCATGACCCCCAATCCAAAATCTGGCGATCCCAAATCCACCGACGAAAAATCCGGCTGCCCGATACATCCGGCCCCCTACAACCCGGCAACCGAAGGCGCGCAAATGTCGTTCGACGGGAGGATGTCCTACGGCGACTATCTGCACATCGACCAGATCCTATCCGCCCAGCGGCAACTGACCCCGGCGCATGACGAGATGTTGTTCATCATCCAGCACCAAACCTCCGAGCTCTGGATGAAGCTGGCGCTGCACGAGTTGAACGCCGCCCGCCAAACCATCGCCGCAGGCCGCGCGCCGGAAGCGTTCAAGATGCTCGCCCGGATTTCCCGGATTTTTGAGCAGTTGAACAACGCTTGGGACGTGCTGCGCACCATGACGCCGTCGGATTACACCACGTTCCGCGAAGGTTTGGGGCAGTCGTCGGGGTTTCAGAGCTGGCAATACCGCCTGATCGAATACGCCGTCGGCAACCGCAACCTGGCGATGCTGAAACCGCACGCCCACCGCGCCGACCTCACCGCCCTGTTGGAAGCCGAACTCGCCCGCCCCAGCCTGTACGACGAAGCCCTGCGCCACCTCGCTCGCGCGGGCCTGCCGGTGCCCGAAGACGTGCTGAACCGCGATCTGCGCCAGCCTTGGGTGGTGCATGAAGGTGTGCAGCGGGTGTGGGAAACCGTCTACCGCGATCCCACGCAATACTGGCAGGCCTATGAACTGGCCGAGAAACTGGTCGATTTCGAAGATTATTTCCGCCGCTGGCGCTTCAATCATGTGACCACGGTTGAACGCGTCATCGGGTTGAAACGCGGTACAGGTGGCACTGGCGGCGTGAGTTACCTGCGCCGGATGCTGGATGTAGAGCTGTTCCCCGAACTCTGGCATCTGCGCACGACTCTGTAACGGCGCACCATATGCTCGAGCCTGTGGCGCGGCCCTGATGCAAGCCATCCCACGACCTTGTGATTATACATATATTGGAAACAAGGGCTTTGACCTTGCTTTTCAGCTCCACTAGCGTCTTTACAAGAGAATCTGGGCGGCACCTCTCTGCCGCCCCATTTTGTGATAGGCTGACGGATGCGTTTTTTGACGGTTAAACTTCTGGCAGCGACAGCTTTGTCGCTGACACTCGCGGCCTGCGTGCCGGGCACAACCCTTCCCGGAGCGCCCGCCGCTGTCGCACAAGCCCCGGTGCCAACCGACAATGCGCTGCATTATGCGGGCGTCAGCGATGACGGCATAACTGTGCCGACGGTGCCGGTCGAGAAAGTGCCGCCGGAATTCCAGGTGCAGCAGGTCGATTATACCAGCGCCGAAGCGGTCGGCACCATCATCATCGCGCCGTCAGAGCGCCACCTCTATTATGTCAACGGCAAGAACACCGCGCTGCGCTACGGCATCGCTGTCGGTCGGGCGGGCTTCCAATGGGCAGGCGTCGCCAATATCACCAGCCGCACGCATTGGCCGAAATGGACGCCGCCGCCAGAAATGATCGACCGTCACCCCGAGCTTGCGAAATGGGAAAAGGGCCAGCCCGGCGGGCCGACCAACCCGTTGGGCGCGCGGGCTTTGTATCTGACCACCAATGGGGTGGATTACGGCTACCGCATCCACGGCACACCGGAATGGTTTTCGATCGGCAAAAACGCCTCGTCCGGCTGTATCCGCATGATCAACCAAGACGTGATGGATCTCTACAACCGCGTGCAGGATGGCGCCAAGGTTGTGGTGCTGAACGCCGACGGCAGCTATCCCGACAAACTGAAACTGCCGCCGCCTGCGCCGAAAAAGAAAAAACCAGCACCCGCCCCGGTTGAGGCCGTGGCCCCCGTGCTGAGCGCGACCCCAACCATGCTGCCGGGTGCCACGACCTTGCCCGCAGCACCTGCGGCGACGATTGCCCCGGCTGAGGCATCGCCTGCCGCAACCATGGCCCCGGATGCGACCATGGCTCCCGCCGCGACGATGGCCCCTGCGGCAGCGACCACCGCTCCGGCGGCAACTGCTCCGGTGGTTACAGCGCCAGATGCAACCGCTCCCGTGGCGACAGCGCCAGCAGTGACCGCTCCGGCAGCGACAACCGCGCCTGCGGTGACGGCTCCAGCCCCTGCCGTCTGCGCCGTGCCCTTGGTCAACGGCCTCTGCCCACAGCCGTAAGCGGAACACCCCAGCCAACAAAAAAACCCGCCTCAGACTGAGGCGGGTTTTTTCATGCTTAGATTTCCGACAGGCTCACAACCACTTATCGTAATCGCTGACCAGCAGATGCGCCGGCGCGACGTCTTCCTCAATATCGGCAAAGCGCCCAATCGGTTCGCGGAACACGTTGTCGGTGACATCGTCATTGACGGTGGAAACCTCGCCAATCAACACATCACCGCCTTCGCCCCAGAACGCATGCCAATCGCCCGGCATCAACGTCACAGATTCCCCCGGCGCGAGTTTCAGCTTGTCGCCCGGCTTGTAAGGCCGCTCAATCCCATCGCAGCGCACCAGCCCACCGCGATCCGCCGCCCAGTTGCCCGCATCATCCGATCCGTAGAGCTCAACCACCAAAGTCGCACCGCCCCGGTTGATGATATCCTCGGCTTTGATGACATGGGTGTGCATCGGCGACAGCTGGTCCTGCCGCGAAATCAATAGCTTCTCAGCATAACACATGCCGCCGCCACGTTGCAGATCGGCCAGCGAGCCATTGCGCAGGGTGAACAGAAACAGCCCCATCTGGTCAAACCGACCTTGGCCATAATCGGTGATATCCCAGCCGCAGCGCCCGTCAATCACCCGCGATGCAATCGGTTTATTGGCCTTGAACTCACCCGGCGACCAGTTGGCAAACGGCGGCAAGACAAAGCCATACTGGCGCACCATATCCTCTGCCCCAGCCATAATCTCATTGATACGCGACCGCTTCATCTTCACCCTCCCAAGAATCTGCCCGCAGTATACCGCCAATGTTTGCGCCAACAACGGCAAACCGGGCGCGGAATTCGCGCGAATTCCGGCACGATTTTCGCGCGAAAATCGCCTACGTTAAACGCCGGATCGGTTCATTGTTGCAGAAAATCACAAACTGCCCGGCATTTTCCACCACCGGAAATCCCCGCCGCTTGGCTTCGCTCAGAAATGCCTCACGTCCAATGTAACGCTCGACATCGCGCACCTTGCGCCGAATGATCGCGCCACTCGCCGCAGCTTGCGAGCCAAAAAGCTCCAAGAAAAACTGCTGCGCACTGATCGGAGGCAAAGCGGACATGCAAACATCCTGCCGCGCTTTGGTTAATAAATCCTAAACGCCTATCCCCGCGCCGCCCAAGCCCTGACAGCATCGCCAAACGCGGTGAACAAAGGCCGCGACACCGGATCATTCGCTGCATTCCACTCCGGGTGCCACTGCACCGACAGCGTAAACCCCGGCGCGCCCTGCACATACAAAGCCTCCGGCGTGCCATCCGGTGCCACCCCGTCAATCACAATCCGGCCGCCCACCCGCGCCACACCCTGCCCGTGCAGCGTGTTGGTCATCACTTCGGACGCCCCCATCAGCCGCGCAAACACCCCGCCTTCGGTGAATTTCACCACATGGCGATGCGCGAACACCTCCTCCATCGTGCCATCCGGCGGCATCCGGTGGTTCAAACGCCCCGGCAGATCGCGGATCTCGGGGTAAAGCGAGCCGCCCATTGCGACATTGACCTCTTGAAACCCCCGGCACACACCCAAAAACGGCTGGCCACTTTCAACACAAGCCCGGATCAGCGGCAAAGTGATCGCATCGCGCCCGCGGTCAAAGGCGCCATGCGCCGGAGTTTCCGGCTCGCCATATTCATCGGGATGCACATTGGGCCGCCCGCCGGTCAACAAAAACCCATCACAGACCGCCATCAGATCAGCGACCGAGACAAACCTAGGATCAGCCGGCACGATAAGCGGCACACAGCCCGCCACCTCCGCCACCGCTTCCGAGTTGATGTGCCCGGCGGCATGCACCTCATAGCGCTCGTTCATGGTATGGGCGTTGCCGATGATCCCGACAACGGGGCGGCGCGCGGCATTTGACGTAGCGGAGGGCATGACGGGCCTGCATTGCAATTTCACCCTATCATAGCAGCGCCCCCGGCAGGGTGAAGGCCGAAACTCCCCGCAACCGGGCTCCATCCGCAAATCCGCGTGATTTTTCAGCAGACCGCCCGAAACCGCAGCACAACAGCCATCCGCCACAACCGGAATCTATAGTTTCAACCCAAGCCCATCCCCGGCAGAATGTCGCAAACAGGCTGGACCGCCGCAGCCCGCGCCCCTAGACAGAGCCAAACGCCCCTCCGGGCAATCCCGCTGCAGGACGCCAGACCATGCCCCGCCCGCCCACCGCGCCGCTGATTGGCGTTGCCTTCATGCTGGGGCGATGGCCAGCCTGCCTTTCATCGACGTGTTCGCCAAGTTCCTCGGCCAGCAAGGCGTGCCGGTGCTGCAAATCGTCTGGGCCCGGCTCAGCGTCGGCGCGCTGGTGGCCCTGCCCTTCGCGCTCAGCCATCGCGGCCCAAAAGGCCTGATCCCCGACCGCCCAGCCTATCACGGATTGCGTGCCACCTTCCTGATCCTCGCCACCTTCTGCTTCTTTCTATCGCTGAAATTCCTGCCCATCGCCGATGCGCTGGCGATCTTCTTTGTGCAGCCGCTGGTGGTCACCGTTCTGTCGGCGCTGGTGCTGAAAGAAGCCGTGCCGCGCAACCGCTGGGCCGCCGTCGCCGTGGGCTTTATCGGCACGCTGATCATCATCCGCCCCGGCTTTGTCGCGCTGAACCCCGGCAGCCTTTTGGCCCTCGCCGCAGGCACCTTCCTTGCGATCTATTTCGTGATGACCCGCCACATCTCGGGCCGCGCCCCAGCCATGGTCACCACCTTCCAAACCAATGCGGTGGGTGCGGTGTTTCTCAGCCTCGCGATGCCCTTCATCTGGCACACTCCAACGCCCGGCCAATGGCTGATGTGCGCAGGCCTCGGCGCCATCGCTACCTTCGGCCACTACCTGATCGTGCGCGCCTATGATTATTCCGAGGCCTCACTGCTGGCCCCACTGGCCTACACCGAGATGGTGGTCGCCACCGCCGTCGGCTGGTATTTCTTCGGCGATTTCCCCGATGCCCTGACCTTCCTCGGCGTCGCCGTGCTGATCGCCTGCGCGCTGTACATCACAATGACCGAGCGTAACCGAGTCACTCCCGACGCGATAGAGCAGCCATAGTTACCTCATGTAATGCATAAAGATAAATCCGCAAGATATTGATATTTAAAACAATATCAATACCAAAAAAACCGCCCCGGCTTTCACATTGGCGCAAATACCCAGACCGGAATGCCAAAGCATTCCGGTTAGCAGGTGGCGCACCTCCCCGCAAACACCCCCGCTAAAATCCAATCCCACAGCAGCGCAGCCTCTGCCACATGCTCAAACCTGCGCCGCCAAATCCAACCAATACCGCCGCATCCAGTCCGCACTCACCGCATCCGCCAGCTTCTCCACCCCCGGTCGCAGACTGCCCGCGACAGGCTCCGCCACGCCCAAAGCCGCGCAAATCCGCGCCACCTCTGCCACCGGGTCAGTGTAGGGGGGGACTACCTTTGTCATCTCAAGTGAAAAGAGCCCACGGCTACCCAAGCCATTGATAACGACAGATATAAAGGCGGCAAAAGCTGACGGTGGCCGTGTGTGGCGATGAAAGATGGTGGGTGAAAATGCGGGGAAACTGTGCATCTAGCGCGCAGAATCTTTCATTGTGCTGGCAGAGTCCGCGCATTGCCTAGCACCCGGCTAACATTCAATGAAATAAGGGGATTGGCGGGAATGGGCGGCTGCAAACTTGATGGCACAGGCGCGCATGAGGGAGGCTTAGCAGCGGCGACTGGCACCCCAAGGTCGGAAATTCGTGCCGACCTTGGGGTGCCAGTTCCGACCTTGGGCAAGCCATTGAATAGGCTTAATAAAAACGCACTACCTTGCGAGCGATAAATTTAGTGAGGTCGGAACAGGCCAAGCGTTAGAAATTCAACCAAGCGCCGCGTTTCTAACGCCCAGCGGCCAGTTGGAAATCAGCAGTTCGGCCCGATCACTGCCGTCGCCAGTTCGGTTGGCGATGCTGTAAGTGGTCGTCACCGCCTCGATATGGAAGGCGGCGAATATCTCGCGGATTTCGGGCACATCGTTGATCGAGAGGATGAACCGACCTTGGATGTGGCCGAGCTGGTCGGCCATGCGCGCGAAGCAGGCGCGGTCGAACATCGCCTTGCTGTAGGGGGGGACTACCTTTGTCATCTCAAGTGAAAAGAGCCCACGGCTACCCAAGCCATTGATAACGACAGATATAAAGGCGGCAAAAGCTGACGGTGGCCGTGTGTGGCGATGAAAGATGGTGGGTGAAAATGCGGGGAAACTGTGCATCTAGCGCGCAGAATCTTTCATTGTGCTGGCAGAGTCCGCGCATTGCCTAGCACCCGGCTAACATTCAATGAAATAAGGGGATTGGCGGGAATGGGCGGCTGCAAACTTGATGGCACAGGCGCGCATGAGGGAGGCTTAGCAGCGGCGACTGGCACCCCAAGGTCGGAAATTCGTGCCGACCTTGGGGTGCCAGTTCCGACCTTGGGCAAGCCATTGAATAGGCTTAATAAAAACGCACTACCTTGCGAGCGATAAATTTAGTGAGGTCGGAACAGGCCAAGCGTTAGAAATTCAACCAAGCGCCGCGTTTCTAACGCCCAGCGGCCAGTTGGAAATCAGCAGTTCGGCCCGATCACTGCCGTCGCCAGTTCGGTTGGCGATGCTGTAAGTGGTCGTCACCGCCTCGATATGGAAGGCGGCGAATATCTCGCGGATTTCGGGCACATCGTTGATCGAGAGGATGAACCGACCTTGGATGTGGCCGAGCTGGTCGGCCATGCGCGCGAAGCAGGCGCGGTCGAACATCGCCTTGCCGTAGTCCGTTTCGCAACCCCAATAGGGTGGGTCGCAATAAAACAGCGTGCCCGGCCCGTCGTATCTGCGGATGAAGTCAGACCAGTCCAAACACTCGATCACAACGCCAGAGAGGCGGCTGTGCAGGTCTTCGAGCATCGGCTCCAAAGTGGTCAGGTTGAAGCGGCTGGGGCGGTCTTTTGACACGCCGAAGTTGCGGCCTGAAACCTTGCCGCCGAAAGCTGTGCGCTGGAGGTAAAGGAAGCGCGCGGCGCGTTCGAGATCGGTTAGGGTTTCCGGGTTTGTATCGACCAAGCGGTTGAACTCAGCCCGCGTGGTCAACTGGAACCGCAGCACCTCGAGAAATTGCGGATAGTGGCGCTGAAGAATTCGGAAAAGGTTCGCAACATCCCGACCAAAGTCATTAATCACCTCGGCCTTGGGGCGCTGGGTTCTGCGCAGGAAAATGCCCCCCATGCCGACGAATGGCTCTGCATAAGTGGTGCAAGGCGTGGCGTCGATAACCGCGCATATGCGCTTCGCCAGATTGCGTTTTCCGCCCAGCCAAGGGGCGACGGGGGTTGTCGGTTCGACGTTGGTCAAGGGCACGTTCATGTCTGTCCTGCATGATTTGGGTTACCCAGAACATAGCAGGAACAGTAGATCATGTCAGCCAAGAAGCGGTGTGCAAATACTCAGCGCCGGAAGTCGAACAACACACTTCCTGTGCGGCCGTTGTCCAGCTTGAATGCCCCGTGTTGCTGCAGTTGGATATTATCCCAAGTCACGAGAATTGTCCCCTTAGCTCCGTCCGAGCAGTTCATCGGGAAAGTTCTGCGCACGGGAACAGGTTGGCCAGCAGGTCCGTTCTCAAATACGCTGCGGCAGCTCCATCCGGCGGGGCTTGCAATGTCCAAGGTTATCGTCGTCCCGGCGGCGGCGGGGCTAACATCCATCAGCACAGAGAGCGGCTCACCATTACTTAACTGACCTTGGCCGCCGATCTGACCACCACACCCTGATACTATTGCCAAAGCGATTACGGGGAGCGTTGAACGAAGAATATGACGTGACATGGATAACCTTTCAGGGTGTTCGGCAAAAATAGATGACACGACCGATGATGCGCAGATGATCAAGGCGTTCGGCTGGGATGGTCTCGATGGGATATGCAGGATTGTCCGAGGCCAATTCGATCATGCCGTCTAGGCGTCGACGTATGCGTTTTACCAGCAAATCATCGCCGATACCGATCACAGTGATGTAGCCGTTGGATACCTCACGCTGACTGTGGTCCACGATAAGTAATGATCCGTCTGGAATGGTTGGCGTCATGCTGTCGCCGCGCGCTTTGATCACGGTGCAGTGATCTGGTGATGCGCCCTTGTCGCGCAAAAACTGACGGTCGAAGGCGATGACATCAATCTGGTGCTCCGCTTGCAAAGCTACTCCAGGGCCAGCTGAGGCGCTTATTTCATAGCGCGGCAAGCGTATGAAATCTACACGTTCAAGATCGCTGATTGCTGGATCGGTCTTACTGACCGGCTTTGATGCCCCCTCGTAGGTCGCGACGATAGTTCCGTCAGCCCGGCGCACCTTTGTGCCTACTCGTGGATCAATATCTTGAGCAATACGCCCTGTCAGGACAAAAACAATATCTGCTCCAATATCCCCAATTTTCACCAAATAATCAGAGGTCGGCGCGCTTCCCTTCTCGTAAAGCCGTTGCGACCCCTTTGAAACGCCTGTTTTTGCGGCAAAATCCACAAGGGTGTAGCCGAGCCTCTCACGTTCAGACCGAATCCTGCCCCCCCTGTCAATATCTTGATTTTTTGGCGTTGACGAAATCAATATCTTAACCTAACTTCACTGTATGCAGCCGCCTGTTAGCCGCTGCTGTTGTCCATGTGTCACCAATAAAAAGCGGGTGTTCGCGCACCCGCCTTCCACTGGAGGAATTCCAATGAACCAACGCCCGAGCCCGGCGCTGGACTGGCCCGGCATTGTCGCCGAGCTCCACCGCCGGGGTATGACCCTGACTGAACTTGCCCGCCGGAGTGGCCTTCACGCTGCCGTCTGTCGGCAGGTCAAAGATCGCACCAACTACAAGGGCCAGAAGGTCATTGCTGAGTTCCTCGAGTTGAAACCCGAGGCGCTCTGGCCCGACCGCTATCCCAAGGGAAAACCTCGTATTCTCGATACCAACAAATATCCGCCAATGGCGAGTCAAAAAGCACAACCGGACGCTGACAAGAGGGCCGCAGCATGACCCTCCGTTTGTCAGTAAACCGCTGCGGCTTTGACATGAATTCGGGCGAATTGCGCGATGCGATTGCCGACCTGACCCGCACGGCTGGCGAGATCGGCGAGGTAATCGGCATGATCAACGCGAGCGTCTCTGCCCCTCCGGCAGCGGTTCGTGCTCGTGCATCCGCTCTTCGTATCCATCGTGGCTGGCTGATCGATCAGGCCGAACTGCTAAAGGCCAAGCTGCGGCAGTGCGAAGATCGTGCCCGCCAACAGTTGATCCGTCGCGCCATCGATAGTCGTACTGTGACGCTGCTTCCCAGTCCCTACGCATCGCAAATCAAGGCCCGCGAAGAACGGGCGGTGCTGTGATGGGTGAGGTTTTGCAGCTGCGCGTCCCAGCCATCAAACTCGGGCATGACGACGTGATCCTCGTGCCACGTGAAACCAACACGGAAACCGCGCGGGCGGTGCTGGCGCGACCCGACCAGCATACCGAAAGCATGATGCGCGCCGCATGTATCTGGCTGCGCGACAATAGCGACTGGGTCGATCAAGAGCGGGCGCGGCATGTCTTGAAGGTGCTGGACCGCCAAAAGATCGAAGATGCCTGCTGGGCACGTGAGAAGCGCGAAATGTACGTCATCGGCCTGTTTGCTTTGGTCTGCGTGATCGGGATTTCGGTCTTTGACGCGGCATGGGGCCAGCATCTGGCGGCGGGGTTGGCGCGATGAAAATGACACCGCAGCAAGCTCATCTTCAAATGCTGATTTTTCAGCAAATTACGGGTGAATTTGATGGCGGGCCGCAGTGGCCCCATGGACGCCCTCAAACGTGGGATGACGTCGTCGCCGTCCTGTCGAGATGCCTCGAAATTGCCCAGTCGAACGAGGAATTTGGCCTGAGTTTCCCCCTGGGGATGGCCTTACCAACCTAAAATAACAATGGCACTGCGCGGCCAACGCGCAGGCATTAATTCGTGTTTACAGGCACCTGAATGAACAACTTACTCTGTCTTCCCCTCGATCAGATCGAGGTCCCGTCCGACCGTGCGCGGGATTTTGACCCGACATGGGCGGAAGCCTTGGCCGCGATCATTGCAAAGCAAGGATTGCAGCATCCGATCCGTGTTCGAATGATTGGCAACACCTACCGCCTCATCGCAGGCCGGGTACGCCTTGAAGCCTACCGCCTGCTCAACCTTCACGAAATCGCCGCAACGCTTTCGCTTGCTAAATCAGACGACGAGGCACGTTTGGAGGAGGTGATGGAAAACCTCGGGCGGGCGGAACCCATCGCTCTGGATCATTGCCATCACCTTTACGAATTGAAGCAAGTCTGGGAGCGGATGTATCCCCAAGCCAAGCGCGGTGGCGATCATGGGAACCAGCATACGGGAGGCAAACTGCCAACTTGGCAGTTTGGCACGGACGGTCAGAAAGCCCCGGAGGTATTCGGTTTTGCGGAGGTGACAGCGCATAAGATCGGACTGTCGTGGCGCTCGATTATGCGTGGTGTCAAAATCTGGTCCGACCTGACGCCCGACAGCCGCCAGCGGCTTGCAGGCACGTCTTGGGCGGAAAAGCAGTCGGAACTTGTGCTGCTCTCCGGCGAAAAGCCCAAACGGCAAGCAGAAATCCTCGACAAGCTGTTGGCGCAAAATGCCCGTGTTTCCTCGGTGGCCGATGCGATGGGGCTGCTCAACAATGGCGTCATCTTTGATGACATTGAGCGCAAATTCCTGACGGCCAACAAGGTTTTCGGGAAGTTGGCCGATCCGGTGCTTGATCGCCTTATCGCCGCCAACGAAGAGCGCATCGTCGCGTCCTTGCAGCGTCAGGGCCGCATCTGATGGCCCGGCACCGCGACCCTTTGACAAAAGACCTGTTCAGTTGGCAGCCGCCTAAGGTGGCAGTTGGCTATGGTCCTGATGTTGCTGGGCGCGGTGCCTTGGAAAACAAGATTGCGCGGCTGATTTCGCGTGCGCTGCGCGATGCCAGAGCAGAGGGGCGACTGGACCGCGCTGATATTGCAGGCCGCATGTCGCTGTATCTGGGGCGCACGGTTTCAGAGGCAATGTTGAACAAATGGTCGTCAGAAGGCTCTGAAGATCACCGTATTCCACTGGATGCGTTCATCGCCCTTGTTGATGCCACAGGCGCGCAGGATTTGCTGGGCTTTGTGCCGGGTGAGTTCGGGCTGACCGTCATTGAAAGCGAATACGCTGAAATGATCGAAGAGCAGCTATTGGACGAGCATATCGAAGAAATGCAGTCGCGCAGGCAAGTGCTTTCAGCGCGTCGGAAGGTGCGGAAATGACGCAGGTTTTCTTCACAGCGCGCGAGCTGGCCGAGATCGCCACCAAGCGTGGGGTTATCGCCTTCCCACAAAGCGAACGCGGCGTTCGAATTTACGCGGATCGAGAGGGATGGAGTGATCTACCACCGAACCTTTGCCGCAAACGGGTAGGAACGGCTGGCGGCGGTGGGCGCGAATATCATCAATCGCTGCTGCCATTTGAATTGCAGCAGGCCTTGGCCAGCAGAGATATGAAAGTGCATCGGGCTGCAGAAATCCTGCAGCGTCAGGAATCTGACGGTCGTAAGCTCGCAGCCCTGAAAACCGCCTCGCTCTCGGCCAATCAGCGCGGGGTGATGGAGGCGCGGTCGCAGGTTCTGCTCGCGATTGAAGCCTATCAAAACATTGACAATAAATCGCGCCCATCGGCGGTCCGCGATTTTGACTTGGCGCAGAAAGAATTTCGTCACTGGCTCACTGATCCCGAGATGTTCGGTCTGTCTGACGCAGTGCTGAAAATGGCCAATGACCGATCCAAAGGTGATGGCTTGATCAGCACTCGCACCATCCAGCGTTGGTTTGCAGCCCGTGAGGCACGCGGCGTTGCGGGTCTTGCTCCGGTCGTCAGTAAAGAAGCCGATCCCGTGCCTCCGGGTTTTGTGGATTTCCTGAAGCACTATGCCATCGGCTCCAAACCACACGCGACCGAGGCGCTCGCCGCCTATCTGGACACCAAACCACCGTTTCCGCTGACCATTGATCAGGTGCGCCACACTCTGAAGGTCAAGCTGAACGACATCGAAAAGAACGTCGGTCGTGAAGGATTGCTGACGCTGCGGTCGCGCATGGCCTACATCCAGCGGACGACCGAGGGCCTTTGGCCGACCACGATTTACACTGCCGATGGCAAAACTTTTGACGCCGAAATCGCCGATCCGGTCAGCGGCAACGCTATCCGCCCGGAAATCACCTCGGTGCTGGACGTCGCCACCCGCAAATGTGTCGGCATCGCGATCTCGCGCAAGGAAAACGTCATAGCGGTGGTTGAGGCGCTGCGTCGGTCCTGCACCAGCAACGGCATTTGTGCCATTTTCTACACGGATCGTGGTCCGGGATACAAAAACAAGACGGTTGACGGCGATGTTGGCGGGTTGATGGGTCGTCTCAGCATCACCAAAATGCACGCCCTGCCTTACAATTCGCAGGCGAAGGGCATCATCGAACGCTTCAACGGCACCTGTTGGAACCCGCTGGCCCGCCGTCTCCCCACCTACATCGGCGAGACGATGGATAAGCAGGCCGGAAACGCAATCCACAAGCTGACCCGTTCGGAAATCAAGCAGTTCGGTCGATCCAACAGCCTGCCGACGTGGGAACATTTCCTTGCGATGTGCGAACAGACGGTCGCGGAATACAACGATGCGCCGCACAGCGGCCTGCCGAAGATCGAAGATCCTGCCACAGGCAAGATGCGGCATATGTCGCCCAATGAATGCTGGGCCTCGCATGTCGCATCCGGATTTGAGCCGGTCATGGTTGACACCGACGAGGAAGATGACCTGTTCCGACCCTACGAGGTGCGGATTTGCCGCCGTGCCTTGGTTGAGTGGAACAAAAACCAGTATTTTCACATCGATCTCGAGGCTTGGCACAGCCGCAAGGTTTGGGTCGGCTATGATCTGCATCAAGCCGACAAGGTTTGGGTGCGTGAGTTCGAGGAAGAGGATGGTCAGCCGGGTCGCTTGATCTGTGTGGCCGAATTCTCGGGCAACAAAGAGCGTTACATCCCGCAAACCTATCAGCGCGAGGCTGAAGAGAAGCGTGTCAAAGGTCAGCTGAAGCGCGTCGACAAGAAGCGCCAGCAGATCATTGAGCAGTTGGATGATGACCGCCTGATTGATCTTGGCGTCGTCATGCCGATGCCGTTCCTCACGCCGGAGCCGGAGCTGGCCGAGATGGCGCGCCCGATGCACTTCCCGAAACCGAAGGCAGTGCCGCGCGCGCAGCACCCCGATGTCGAACTGGCATTTGATGTGCTGGCCGACCCGTCGAAGCTCACCAGTGGGCGGCGTCAGCTTTTGCTGGAGCTAACGGCGGGCCGGGCGGGGCGTGAACTTTTGAGAATATCAGGCGTGGACCTTGCCATGTTGGACGACCTGCTGAGGTCCGCCGCCTGATCACTGACGAGCAGTAGAAGAGAGGACAGACTACATGAGACCGACCTTTGTTGAAACCAGAAACTACCTCGAGTTCATCGGGGCTATGACCGCAATGCAGGCGCGTGGCGCGGATGAATGCCTTTTCGTCATCGTTGATGGAGAGCCGGGCTTGGGCAAAACTACCATTTTGCAACGATGGGCTGCAATGGAAACCTGCGTCTATTTGCGCGCAAAGACCGAGTGGAAGCCCTATTGGATGCTGGGCGAACTGCTTGTGGGGCTCGGCGTCCAAAAAGTACCAAACGGCTATGAAAATCGTTTCCGCGCCTGCATCGGCGCGCTGGGTGAACGGCGGTTGGCTGCTCAAACAAGCCGTCAGCAATTTGCCATCATCATCGACGAAGCCGATCACGTCTCATCCAAGGGCTCGTTGATCGAAAACCTGCGCGATCTGACTGATTTGACGCATGTGCCCTTCGTCCTCGTTGGCATGGGCAGTATCCGGGACAACCTCACAAAGCACCCGGCGACGGCGAGTCGCGTCAGTCGCTATGTGAAATTTCAACCGGCTGATCTTGACGGCGTTTCGCAATTTCTCGCCGCCAAATGCGAGATTCCGGTGGCTCCAGATTTGGCGGCTTTCGTCACTCAGGCCACGCGTGGTTTCAATCGCGAAATTCTCGAAGCGATCCGAGCAATCGAACGGTTTGGCCAGCGCAATGCACCGGAAGAGCCGAAGGGCCTGACCTTGCGCGAAATGGCCGGGCAACTGCTGTCCAATGACCGCAAGGGTCGTGAAATCTTTGTGCCGGGGCGCTGAGATGAAAGAGGCAAGGGTTCAAACGGAGATTATTGCTGCAACAAAATGCGCATGTCTCAACATCGACGAACTGACCACGGCTTTAGGCTATCATCGCTGTTTTTTGGTGCGGTCTCTGTCTGGCATGGTTCTTCGCGGTATCGTGGAACGGCGCGAAAAGGGTTGTTACTCCGCCACGAAATTCGGGCTCGACCTACTGGAAAAGCACGGTTTCATACCCTTCGGGTCGCCAACCACAAAGAGGGCAAGCCGTGCGCCCGTGCGGGGCACTTTGCGTCAGCGGGCTTGGAACGTCATGCGTATCCAATCACCGTTCACAGTTCGCGGCGTTGCGGCTTTAGCGTCGAAGGATAGGTCTGGTGCCGAACATAGCCTCTATAAATGGTTTAGCGCCTTAGAGGCGGCAGGCTACATCCGCCGCGAACCCCGCAGAGACCCGTCTGAAGTTCATGGTAGCAACGGCTTGCTGCGTTTTCGACTGGTGCAAAATACCGGCATGGCCGCGCCAATCCACAGCGTAGAGCATGGCTGCATCCGCGACCCGAATACCGGGAAGGATACGCCATGCAAAAAGTAGCGCTTGGCCTTGATCTTCCCGATCCTGAGTGGGTGCAGCTGCTGCGCTCGGAGGTCGATGTAAAGCGCCGCAGCATTGCAGCAGTCGCCCGTGACATCGACATGCCACGCCCTTCGCTTTCGATGCTGTTGGCGGGCACATATCCGGCTGGGCTCGACAAGGTTTCAGCGAAATACGCCGCAAAGGTTGTCTCGCTGTTTCGTGGTCAGGTTCTTTGCCCCCACCTCCGCACCGGCATCGGCATCGACGTCTGCAAGCGCCACGCAGCAGCGCCGATGATGATGTCCAGCCCGGACCAACTGAAATTCTGGGCGGCATGCCGCGCGTGCCCCCTCAACCCCTTCACCCCCATCAAAAAGGAGGCCTGAAATGGCAGCTGACTTCATTATCACTGGCGACCATCCGACCCATATGCTCGACAGCAAGGGGCGCGCGGTGCCTGTCGCCAACGTCAAAGACGCGGACAAGCTGATCTCGCAAACCGTCGATAAAATCCACGGCTTTGCCGATGATTTGAACGGTCAGGTTGAGCGGTTCAAGGGCCACACCTATGACGACGTCTACACCACGGTCGCGCTTCTGGCCGAGCAGTATGGCGTCAAGCGCGGCGGCGAGAAGGGTAATATCACCCTGACCAGCTTTGACGGCCTGAAGCGCGTCAGAATCAGCATCGCAGATCAGGTGGCATTTGGCCCCCAGCTGCAAATCGCCAAGCAACTGGTCGATCAATACATTGAGGAATTCCGGGACCGTATCCCCGATGAAATCATGCCGCTGCTGACCCATGCTTTTCACATGGAAAAGCCCGGCGTGGTAAATTCTGACGCTGTTTACGGGCTGCAAAACCTCAAGATTGACCATCCGGTCTGGGAACAGGCGATGCGCGCGATCACCGACAGTCGGGTGCTGATCGGGTCTAAATCCTACGTCGTGATCGAACGTCGAGCCGACTATGGCGCGGCTTGGAAGCAGGTCACCATCAATCTGGCGAAAGCCTGATGACCATGCAAATCCCGTTTCACACCTCGCGCGGCACGGTTGATCTGGCGATGCTTCGACCAGGTGATTTTGCCGGTTCGATGATCGCCGAGGCGCTCTCCAAGATCAACCGCTTCACCGGCCAAAGCCGCTTGCCTTGGTCGGTGGCGGCGCATTCGGTGCTGGTGGAGGCGCTGTGCCCCACCAAGGCGCTGAAAGGTTGGGCGTTGCTGCACGACGCGCATGAAGCTTTCCTCGGCGACATCTCGACGCCTGCCTTGGAGCTGATCTGTGCTTCCGGCAGCCCGGTCGCGGTCCAGAACGCGATCAACAATGCCAAGGGCCGCGTGGATAGGGCAATCGGTGCGGCGTGGTCTTGCGCCCCGCAACCGATGAGCTTGGAAATCCGCCGCGCTGACTGGATCGCGCTGCAAGCCGAGCGGCTTTACTTTTTCGGCGAGCCGCTCCCGGCAGAACTGACCGACGAAGAGCGCCGGGACGCTACCAATGGTGCGGCCCTCATTCAAAGCCTGCCGCACGGCTCGGATTGGCTATGGGCAGCCCGCACATGGCTCCATCGCGCGCAACAACTCGAAATCGACGGGCTGCTGACGCTGCCCAGCGAGACTACCCCGTCCAGCACATCGCTGGCCGGATAATCCCCAGGAGGAACCTATGGGCACTGTCAATAAAGGCAATATTATCCGCGAAATCGCCGCCAAGAGCCGCGTCCCCGAGGCCGTGGTCAAGGATGCGATTGAGCAGTTTCTTGATGAAATCACCGCGCGTGCCGAAGCGGGCGATACCATCTCGCTGATCGGCTTCGGCAAGTTTCAGGTGAAGGCGCGCCCGGCGCGTACGGGGCGTAACCCGGCAACCGGCGTTCCGATGGAAATCCGCGAAAGCCGCAAACTGACCTTCAAGCCATCCCCGAAAAAGGTGGCCTGAAATGTCGTCCGATATCACCGACGACTTCGTGAAGCGGGTTCGCGAGCGCGCCGACGTGCCGCGCGTGCGCTCGAGTGAAGTCAGGAAAATCATTGAAGCGATGACTGCGTTGGGGGCAGAGACCGCCGCGCCGATATTCCCGACCGAGGTTACCTGAAATGCGAAACCCCGCCCGGATCAAACCGGGCGGCGGTCGGTGCGGCGTGGTGGCCGTGTCCTGATGAGCAGCCCGGAGGCAGAGATGAGCTATATGTTGCGTGACCGCCCGGATGGGCAATTTGAGATCGTGCTTTCGCGGCCGATCCTCGTCGGCATTTTCCCCGAAAAGGATGTGGCATCGCGGGTGATGTTCTTCCTTCAGGAAGATGAAGTTGAGCTGGTTGAGGATGGCCCGGCGTCCTTCGGTCAGGCCCTGCGTGATGCGGCTGCGGCTGAAGGCGAGACGCAGGCTGCGCTTCTGGAGGTGGTGGAGGCGGTAATGGCCTCCCCCCTGACGCTTTTGCCTGCGGTTGTGGCAAAGCCGAAAGTGGCGGTCGTGAAGGCGCGTGCGGTAGCACCCATGATCGTTTCGCCCCCTATGACGGAGGCCCAACTGGAAGAGGCTTTCACGCGCATCGTGAGCGGCGAAAAGGTCAGCGAGATCGCCCCCAGCTTCGGCTTGACTACGGGTCAGTTGCGGTCGGTCTGGGGCCAGCAATGCCGCGCATTGCAAAAGCATCTGGCGGACGGCGGTCAGATCGCGTGCAAAATGTGCCGCACGCCATTCGTGCCGTCAATTTCTCACCCCGACACCTGCGCGCGGTGCAGCCGTGACTGATCGCGAGTTGTTATTGGAGGAGTCCGTGCGCCGTCTGGTCAAGGCGGGGCGCTTGGCCTTATCCAGCATATCAAACCCTTGGCTTCAGAAGGATTTGGCAGCGGCGATTGAGTTTGCCCGCCCTAAATCAGCAGCCCCCAGCGCAGTTAAGGTGCAAGAATGACAGATTTCGATTCAGGATACTTCTGCCTTCACTCGGAAAGCGCAGGGGAGCTGAAGTCGTTCAGCGCGGGATCACGGTCGGGCCTGCATACTCTGAAACTGGAGGTCACATTCAGCTCTGCTGTTGAAATGGGATATGCCATTGAGGCACTGGACAGGCTTCAGGGCGCGATCAAAGCACTCCGCGCCGCAAAAACAAAACGGCCACGCCTTCTGGCACTTCCGGCACCGGAGGGCCGCGCATGAACAGCACCGCCATAATCAACATCGCCAAGGCCCAGCTGGACATGGTCGAGGACGATTATCGCGCCATGCTTGCCCGCGTGACGGGTAGGGCTAGTTTGCGCGTCATGACCGAGCGTCAGAAACTTGACGTTCTTGACGAATTGAAGCGCCTCGGTTTCCGCGTAAAATCGGGTGGGCGCAAACTGCCCGCCTCGGTGAAGCCCTATGTGCGGTTGATCCATGCGCTGTGGAAATCCTGCTATCAGTTGGGTGTGATCGAAGATGCATCGCGCCCGGCGCTGCGGGCATTCTGCAAGCGGTTCGTGGCATTTGGCGATGCTTCCGTCGCGGTCGATCCTGACATGCTGGATTATGCGCAGGCCACGCCGATCATCGAAGCATTGAAAAAGATGGAACAGCGCGGCAAAGCCAAGAGGCGAGCCGATGGATAAGGCAATTCCTGACGTCCAAATCCGGCGCGCTTGGCTGGATCTGTCGATGAGCTCGGCCGAGGCTGCGAGGTCGGTTGGTCTGTCGCGGGTCGGGCTATGGGCGCGCGCCAAAAAATTGCAACTGCCAGCACGCCCGGAAGGTCGGCGGGAAGTCATCCCCCGCGAAATGCTCGCGCCACTCTGGCAGGCTAATGTGCGAGTTGCGGATATTGCCGCGCTTTATGGCTGTCCAGATGCGAGTGTTAGTCAAAGCGCCCGGCGCTACGGGCTGCCGAAGCGCTCGAAGGGCAAACACCACCCCATTTCGCTGGATGCCTACCGCCAGCAGTTGCTGGGCCAGATTATGGCCCGCGATGCAGCCACGGAAGTCACCGCTCGCAGCACCTTCGGTATGAGGTTTGCAGCGGAATGACACAGCAGCTGCCCATCAATGCTGACGCTTTGCCGATGTCGCTGGTCGATGTCGCGGAAACGCTTGGCATGCGGGTGGCGCTTGCATTGATCCAGCACTTCGGCGGGCTGGAGGTGAAGTTTCCGGTTGCACCCAAGGCCGACCATCCCGTCATTTTGGCTCTTGGTGAAACCGATGCGCTTGCGCTATGCCAGTTCCTGTCGGGGAACCAGATCTACGTCCCCCATGCCCGTGCGCCAAAATCGGTGCGGGCCGACGTGATGCGGATGGAAGCGCGCGGCATGGATCGCGCTTCGATTGCGCGGGCTTTGGGCGTCTCTACCCGACACGTTCGTCGGGTGGCAAATCGCCGCGATGATAACCGCCAACCCGATCTTTTTTCAGAATAATCATCAGACCGGACCTGATGTCCGGGCAACTCGCACCCCACGCGCGAGGCATACCCCGATCATAGCGCTTTCCCTCTGATCAAGGTTGCCCACCCGTGTCCTACACCTTCAAAAAGCCCGCCCGTTCGGTCAATCGTGTTTTCGTGCATTGCTCGGCATCCGACAATCCCGCCCATGACAACGTCGCCACGATGGATGCATGGCATAAAGAACGGGGTTGGTCCGGCGTCGGCTATCACTATTTCATCCGCAAAGATGGCACGCTCGAACTCGGCCGCGATATCGAGAAAATCCCGGCTGCTCAGGAAAGTAACAACGTCGGCACCATTGCGATCTGTTTGCATGGCCTGTCGGTCGAAAAGTTCACTGAGGCTCAATTTGCCACTTTGAGGGGGCTCTGCCACCAGATCAATGCGGCCTATCAGGGGCGTGTGTCCTTCCACGGCCATTGCGAAGTCGCCGCCAAGGCCTGCCCGGTCTACAGCTACCGCGATGTTTTGGAACTGAGCAGCAAGGGCATGTTGCCAACGGTCGCGTTCGCCAGCTTCGCCAAACAACTGGCCATTCCGACACTTGACGGGCACGGGATCGAGGTGCTGGAAACCAAACTGGCTTCCCTTCTATTGGGCAACAAGGGTGACCTGGTTACCGATTTGCAGCAATCTCTCTCGCGCTTGGGCTATTTCGCCGGGGCTTTTGATGGTGATTTCGGCGCGCGCACGCGGGCGGCGGTCTTGGCTTTTCAAGCCGACAACCATCTGATTGCTGACGGCGTGTTTGGCGCATTGTCGCGTGAGGCGATGCTGGTCGCCAAGCGCCGTGTCATTGCGCCGCAGCGCGCTATGGCCACGCTGGCCAGCCTGTCGGCGGGTGGTAGCCGGATCGCCAGCGCGTCGATTGCCAACGCGGTCGTCGGCACGCTGGTCGGCGGCGGCGGCGCGATTGCCGTCATCGATCAGCTCACCGGCGCTGTGTCGCAGATCACCGGGCAATCGGACGCGATTCAAAAGCTGTTTGCGGATCACGGGTTGATCGGCGGCTGCGTGATCCTTGCAGCGGGCATCTTCATCGCTTGGCAATCGTGGCGTGTGGGTCAAGCGCGGGTGGAAGACCACCGCAACGGCAAGACGGCCTGAAGGCCGCTATCGAGCAGAAAGGCTCTTAAGTGACTGATATTTCGCAATTCGTAGAGCGGCTGCAAAATGCCCATCAGCGGTTAGACCTGCATGATGGGCGTATCAACCGGCTGGAAGTCAATACCGCCGAGGAGAAGGTGCGTGCAGTGAACATCGAAAAGTCGCTCACGAAAATTCAGGACGGCATTACTTGGGTCATTCGCTTGGTTGCGGGCGCACTGATCTTGGCCGCTCTGACCTTTGCACTGAAGGGTGGATTTCAATGACGCCGCGTGAAGACGCCCGCCGCAAAGCGCGCGGCGATTACATCTATCGCCGGATGACCGGTTCCACGATCTCGATTGCTTATGGCATCAGCGAAGCGACCTTCGGGCGTTGGAAGAAAGCTGCCAAGGATGACGGCGATGATTGGGATAAGGCGCGCACCGCCTCGGTGATCGCCGGTGAAGGCATTGAGACCGTGGTGTCTTCGGTTGTCGAAGACTTCATGATCATGGCGCAATCCCTGCTGGATGACATCCGCGACAATCCCGAACTCAACACCGCAGCCAAAGTTCAGCACTTGGTGGCGCTGGCTGACGCGATGACCAAGATGACGTCGGCTGCGCGCAAGCTGGCTCCGAAAATCTCCGAGCTTGGTGTCGCCCAGGATGTGATGGGGCACTTGCTGGAGTTCGTGCGTCAGAATTTCCCGCAGCACGCCGCTGCGATCTTGGAGATCATCGAACCTTTCGGTGAACGTTTGGCTGGGCTTTACACGTCATGAAGCGTCCGCAGCTGAAGGCGGCTGTCAGCAAGAAGGATTTCAAAGATCGCCTCGCCGCCATGGCAGGCGATTTTTCCCGCTGGATTGAACTCAGCGTCGATGACTTCCCCGCCGATGCCGCCGCCAAAGCTGAACGGTTGCGCCGCGTGCGCGCTGAAGATGGTTTCCAGTATTTCTTGGAAACCTATCTGCCGCATTATGTTCGCGGCGAGCATAGTTTGTTTCACAAGCATATTTTCGCCCGCGTGCCGGAAATCCTCGCCAGCAAGAAGGGCGTGCGGGATCTGTTCATAGCCCCGCGTGGTTCGTCCAAATCGACCCACCTGTCGTTAGGTTTTGCGCTCTATTGCATCGTGCTCGGCAAGACCCGCTATTGCCTTGAGGTCTGCGATGTTTATGCGCAGGCGGCACTGCTGATTGAGGCGCTGAAGGCCGAACTCACCACCAACCCGCGCCTGAGCCATGATTTTCCTGACGCTTGTGGGCAAGGCCGCGTGTGGCGTGAGGGTGAAATCGTCACCCGCACCCACATCCGCGTCGAAGGCTTGGGTGCTTTGCAGAAGATCCGAGGCAGACGGCATGGTCCATATCGCCCCGATCTGATGTTTTTCGATGATCTGGAAAACGACGAGGCGGTGCGCAACCCGGATCAGCGCAAAAAGCTGGAAACATGGATTTCAAGGGCGGCGCTGAAGGTCGGCCCGCCCGATGGGTCTATGCATGTGATCTGGGTTGGCACCGTGCTGCATTTCGACGCGGTGCTGGTGCGCGCCGCCAAATCGCCAGTTTGGCGGGTGACCGAGTTCCAAGCCGTGGTCAAATGGCCGGATCGCATGGACCTTTGGGACCAATTTGAAGAGGCTTACAACAACGACGGCGAAGAAGCCGCCACCGCCTTCTATCACGCCAATCAGGCGGAAATGGACGCGGGCGCTGTCGTCAACTGGCCCGGCATCCAGTCCCTCTTGTTCCTGATGCTGGAGCGCGCGGCCTCGCACGATGCTTTCCAGACCGAATACCAGAACAAGCCGCTGAGTGAGGGAAACCCCTTCGGCAAGCTGACATATTGGGTCCAGCCGATGCGTGAATGGGTGCATTTCGGCGCGATCGACCCGTCGCTGGGCAAAAAGGGCAATGGCCGCGATCCGTCAGCAATCCTGATTGGCGGCATGGATCGGCTGACCGGTAAGATGGATGTGGTGGAGGCATCTATCCGCAAGCGCCTGCCGGACATCATCATTTCTGACACTATCAAAATGCAGCGCGATTATCGGTGCCTGCTTTGGTTCGTGGAATCGGTGCAGTTCCAAGAGTTTCTGCGCACCACGCTGATGATCGAGGCGGCAAAGCAGGGCGTCGGCATCTCGGCAATCCCGATCATCCCGAACAGCGACAAGAACCTGCGCATCGAACGGCTGCAGCCGCCGATCTCGGCCGGGCTGATCCGGCTGCATCCGACACAGCAAACCCTGATCGACCAGTTGCAGCAATGGCCGAATGCCGATCACGACGACGGCCCAGATGCGCTCGACATGCTTTGGCAGAATGCCCTGCTCTATTCGGGCGGGGCTTCGGCGGGCGGCGGCGGGCATCTGTTGACGGCTAATGACAGCGCGCGCGATTCATACGGAGATTACAGGCTATGAGCCGCAAGAAAGACCGCCGCAACGCCGCTTTTGCTGCAGGTACATCCCGCACGAATTTGCCGGTTGAAGCCCGCACGATGATCGCCAACGCGACCAACGACATCACCATCCCGTTTTTCAACGGGGCTTTGCAGCATGCCGACGATACGCTGATCAAGCGCGGCGGCGGCAAAGGCCTGAAGATCTATGACGAGGTGGCACAAGACCCCCATGCCGGGGCGATGCTGCAAAAGCGCCGCTCCAGCCTGACGGCGCGGGAATGGGCCGTTACTGCCGCCTCCGATTCCGAACTGGATCAACAGGCGGTCGAGGTGGTGCGCGAAATCCTGGCATCGATCCCGTTTGACCGGATTTGCGAAGACCTGCTTGATGCAACCTTGAAGGGCTTTGCGATCTCGGAAGTGGTCTGGGCGCGCAAGGGCAATCGGATTGTGCCCGCCCAGGTCAAATCGCACGATCAGCGCCGCTTTGCGTTCGGGCAGGACTGGCGACCGCGCTTGCTCACCTGGGCAAACATGCGCGACGGTATCGAATTGCCGGAACGCAAGTTCATCGTTCACCGGCATGGCGTCAAAGGCAACAATCCCTATGGCCTCGGGGTCGGTTCTCGGTTGTTCTGGCCGGTGCTGTTTAAGCGTGAAGGGGTGGCGTTCTGGCTGCACTTTCTCGACAAGTTCGCTGGGCCCACGGTCATTGGGAAAACACCCTATGGCACGATCAGCGAAGAACAGCGCCGCTTGCTCAATTCTCTGACGTCGATCCGCACCAGTTCGGCGATCACCGTGCCCATCGGCACCGACGTATCCTTCCTTGAGGCCGCACGGGGCGGCTCGGTGAGCTATCAGGAATTCCTCAGTTATTGGGATAAGCAGATTTCGATCTGCGTCACCGGCGAGACGCTGACCACCGATATAGGAAAATCGGGATCAAAGGCGGCGTCAGAAACCCATGCCGACATGCTCGACATGCTGGTCGACAGCGATGCTGATTTGCTGACCGACAGCCTGAGTGACACGCTGATCCGATGGATCGTCGAGTATAACGTGCCCGGCGCTGGCGTGCCGAAGGTCAGCCGGGAGCGTCAGGAAAGTGCGACCGCGCGCGCTGCCGCCCGCAAGGCGATGGCCGAAGCGGAAGCCGCCGAGGTTGATACGCTGGTCGCGATTCTGACTTTGGCCGCGCGCATCGAGGACGACGCCCAAGCGCGCGAGTTCCTTATGGGCTTCGAGGTTGTCACCCGTATGGCCGAAGCCTCAATCGACCAACTGGTGATCGCACGTAGGGCGTTTGCCTCCGCTACACCGTCGCGCGGGGCAAAACCGCCCGCAGGCTCAGTCGATAATCCCGCAGCCTTTGCCGACGGCTCAAAAAAAAACTCCCGCAGCATGATCATTGCTGCTTTGCCGCCGAGGACGGGCCAGTTGATCTGATCACCGACCAGCTGGTTCAGAAGACCAAGCGCCTCTTTGGCAAGCGCATCGAGGCGATCCGTCAGGCGGTCACCGCCGACACTCTTGATCAGGCGCGCACCAACCTTGTGACCTTGGCGGCGAGCTGGACGCCCGATGCGCTGGCAAAGCAGCTGTCAGAAGCGATGGAGCTTGCCGCCTATTCCGGGCGCGAAGCCGCGTTTCAGGATGGCGAGGCTTCTGCAAGTTTTGCAGCGACGGCCGTCAGCCTGACCTTCCGCGAACAGGTCGATTTCCTACGGCAAAAACGTCCGACGCCGAGCAAAGGATGGCTCGACACGCTGCAAGGCAACCATGATCGGTCCTTCGTCATCGCGGGTGCAACGGATGTGGCGATGCTTGAGGAGTTTCAGGATGCGCTGGCGGGTCATGCTGCCAATGGCGGTCGGGTTGAAGATTTCGCTGCTGATTTTGACCGCCTTGTCGAAAAGTATGGCTGGGATTATCGCGGCGAGCGCGATTGGCGCATCCGCACGATTTTCGAGACGAACATGCGCACCAGCTTCATGGCCGGTCGCCTGAAGCAGATGCGCGACCCGGATGTGGTGAAGCTGCGCCCATTTTGGCAGTATGTCCATGCCGATAGCCGCATTCCGGTGACGCCGCGCAAGCTGCACACTGATTGGAATGGCCTCGTTTTGCGCTGGGATGATCCGTGGTGGGATACCCATTTCCCGCCGAATGACTGGCTGTGCAGCTGTGGCGTGAAGTCGCTGTCGCGCGGCGATCTGCGCCGCCTTGGCAAAGATGGCCCCGATGAAGCCCCGCGTGATGCGGTGATGCCGGTGATCGACCCCGCCTCTAGGCAGATGATCATGCAGCCCGCCGGAATCGGATATGGTTGGGATTACATGCCCGGCAATCTGTGGGAACGTGGCTTGGTGCCATCCGCGCTGATCGACGAGGCGGGTGGTGCCGCTCCTGGTCTGCGCCAGTTGGTGTCCATCGACACGCCGGAGCCGATTGCCGACCTGCTTGCGCGCGCACGACCAACCGCCGCCATGCTCTTGCCCCCGGATTTGCCGGTCGAAGACTATGTGACGGCCTTCCTGAAGCCTTTCGGCGCGGAGATCGGCCGGGGTGTGCTGTTCACCGATGCGGCGGGCGTGCGGATGCCGATTTCGGATCAAATGTTGCGGACCCGCGATGGCGAATTCAAGGCCCTGAAGCGCGGGCGCGAAATCTATGCGGCGCTGATGGCCGAGATAATCCTTGATCCCGACGAAATCTGGATAGGCCTGATCGAAAAGGCCAACCCGGCAAACCGGGCTGCATCGGATATCTGGCTGGATCGGCGCTACATTCGGGCTTACCCGGATTTGGGCTTTATGGCCGCATTCCAGATCGGTCGGAAATGGTGGGAAGAAACCACGGTTTATCCCACAGCAGGGTCAACCGGTGAGCCGTTCAAAGGGCTTGATGTGCGCCGTGGTGGCAAGCTGATCTGGAAAAGAAAATGACGGCCCAAGGTGATTTGGACCGTCATGTCGGGGAGCTCCCAGGAGGATCACCACTCGCCGCGTTGCCGACACAATTAAAATAGGCCAAAACCAAGGGAATTTCAAGATGGCAGGCGTGACCTTCACGGTTGAGATTGATGAACTGGCGGCCCGCGAGCGGATCAGCGATCTGGTTGATCGCATGGAAAATCCGACGCCGTTCTACAAAGCGGTCGGCGAGCACCTGGTCAACTCGGCCAAGTCGAACTTTGACCGTGAAGCCGCGCCTGATGGTACATCTTGGCAGCCATTGCGGCCATCGACCCTGCAACGTCGGATTAAGCTGGGACAGACTTCGACCAAAATCCTCACTGTATCAAAGCGCCTTAGCGCATCGATCCGTTATCAGATCGAGGATGGTGGCGTCAGAATCGGTTCGCCGGTCGAATACGCTGGCGTTCATCAGCTTGGTGCGGCGCAAGGTGCGTTCGGGGCGTTCATGGGCAAAGACAAGCTGGGCCGGGATCATTTCCATCACTTGCCATGGGGAGACATCCCGGCGCGACCGTATATCGGGGTGTCGGAAGCTGACGAGGCCGAGATCATTGAATTGGCAGATGCATGGCTTGGCGAGGCGTAAATCGGGGCTGCGATAAGCGCGCCACAGGGCGCGGGCGGCAATGCTTGTGCGGCAATCCCCCGCGCACAGGGCAATACCCCCGTTAACCCCCCGTTAGAAACGCGCTGTGCCCATGTTCGGGCTTGACCGACCGCCCGCGTCTGTCATCCTGTTGCCAAAGCTGCAAAAAGAAACATTCTGCCCGGACCTCGTGTCCGGGCGTTTTGCTTCGCGCGACCCTGCATGGTTGATCCAGTAACCGCTGGATGGACCGATGCCCCCCAAACCCCTGACTGCCCGTATTGAGGTTTTCCGCCCCGGCACTTTTACGCCGATGCAGGGCGCTGCCCTGACCTATTCTGCCGCCGATTTGCGCGCTGTCGCGGATGCCTATGACTTTGAGAACGCCCCCGTGCCGGTTGTCGTAGGTCACCCGACCACCGACGCGCCCGCCTATGGCTGGGTGCAGTCGTTTGACTTCGATACCGCCAAGGATCGTCTGTTCGCCAATGTCGGCGAGATCGACCCGGCATTTTCCGATGCGGTGAAGGCTGGTCGCTACAAAAAGGTCAGCATGTCATTCTTCCCGCCGACAGCAGCGGCAAACCCGGTGCCCGGCACTTGGTATCCCAAGCACGTCGGTTTTCTCGGTGGTGCCGCCCCGGCCGTCGCTGGCCTGAAGAATGTGGCCTTCGCGCAATCGGCTGATGTCGTCACCTTTGCCGCCGCCTTCGGCGAGCGTGGGTTTGAGGAAACCGCCAGCCTGTTTCGGGCAATCCGCGAGTTCCTGATTGAGAAATTCGGCATGGAAGACGCTGACAAGGCGCTGCCCGGTTATCGCATTGAATGGCTTGGCGACATGGAAATCACCGGCCAAGACGGTCGCGTCGGCTTCACCGCTCCCGTCGTCATTCCCCCCAAACCTAAGGAGCCTGCTGTGACCCAGCCCAATCCCGCC
This sequence comes from Cypionkella sp. PAMC25878, assembly GCF_058135695.1. Taxonomy (NCBI): domain Bacteria; kingdom Pseudomonadati; phylum Pseudomonadota; class Alphaproteobacteria; order Rhodobacterales; family Paracoccaceae; genus Cypionkella; species Cypionkella sp. PAMC25878. The sequence goes on from NZ_CM176871.1 coordinate 3,636,341, forward strand.
TTCGCCGCGCGCGAGGCTGACTTTGCCACCCGCGAAGCCAATTTGCTGGCCCGCGAGGCAGAAATTGCCCAATCCGAAAACGCCACCTTCGCCGAAAACCTCGTCACCGATGGTCGTTTGCTGCCCGTGCTGAAGGACAAGCTGATCGCTGTCTTGAACGTGCTGCCCGGTCATGCCGCTGTCAGCTTTGCCGAGGGTGGCGAGAAGCTGACCCCCGGTGCGGCTCTGCGCCAGATCCTGTCGGAACAGCCGAAGATCGTCAACTTCGGCGAAGTCGATTTGTCCAATGCGCCCCCGCAAGTCGGCGAAGCTGCGTTTTCGGCTGACGGTCAGGCCGTCGATAGCGCCGGGCTCGAGCTGCATGCCAAGGCGGTTCGCTTCCAAGCCGAGCATCCCGGCACCGCATATCTCGCCGCCGTGCGCGCCGTTTCCTGACCCGCAACCCCCGAGGAACCCATGCAGTTTTATCAAGAAGTCCTGACGGTCACCGTCGTCTCCACCGGCCTTTTCAACGCCTATGACCTGATCGGCTTTGATGGCGCAAAAGTCACCGCCGATGACGCCCTCGTGCTGGGTGGCGCGAAAAGCCCCAGCACCGAAATCGGTCAACCGACCGGGATCATCGCGTTGGGCGTACTGTGCGTCAAAGCGGTGGGCGCAATCACCCTTGGTGCGCGCGTCATGTCTGCCGCTGCCGGTGGCGTGAAGGTCGTCGGTGCCACGCCCGCCAATCCCATCGGTCGCGCGCTCACTGCCGCAGCCGACGGCGAATTCGTCACCGTTCTCAAACTTAGCTAAGGAAGAACCCCTATGGCTCCCGTAAATACCCGGACCGCCGCCGTCATCGACCCGATCTTGTCGACCCACGCGCGCGGTTATCGCAATGCCGATTTTGTCGCGCAGTTCTTGTTCCCGCGCGTGACGATCCCCAACCGCTCGATGCGCATCATCCGGTTTGGCAAAGAAGCCTTCCGCATGCTGAACACCAAGCGTGCGCCCGGCGCTGATAAAAAGCGTGTGCAATATGGCTATGCCTCCGACGGTGTTTCACTGACCCAAGACGCTCTGGAGGGCGTCGTGCCGTTCGAGCACCAAGAGGAAGCCGCTGGCGTGCCGGGCATCGACTTGGGCTCTGCAGCGATCAACATGGTGATGGATGCCATCGATCTCGGCCTTGAATATGATTGCGCCACCATGGCGCGCAACGTCGCGAACTATGACGCCAACCACAAACTGACCCTCGCTGGTGCGGCGAAGTGGTCGGACGGCACCTCGGACCCGGCGGCGGACATCACCAACGCCAACGAGGCGATCCGTGGCTCCATCGGGCGCTACGCCAACACCTTGACGCTCGGCCCGAAGGTGTTCAACGCGCTGTGCCGCCACCCGAAGGTCAAAGACCAGTTCAAGTACACCTCGAAAGAAAGCATCACGGCTGAAATGCTGGCGGCGTTCTTCAACTTGAAAAAGGTGGTCGTCGGCACCGCTGTTTACCTGCCCGAGACGGCGGACGACTCGGTGATGGCAACCGACATCTGGGGCTTGGATGCGATCCTCGCCTATGTGCCGATGGCCGGTGACACCTATCAAGTGCCGTCCTATGGCTACACCTACGAGCTGAAGGGCTATCCGCACGTCGAAGTGCCCTACGCCGAGCGCAACAACGACAGCTGGATTTACCCGATCAAAGCCGAGCGCCGCGCCTACATCACCGGCGCTGAGGGTGGCTTCCTGTTCACGGGGGCTTCAGTCTGATGGATGACCGGATCGAAGTTACCCTGAGTTCACCGACCAAGGTGGACCTGCGCGTCCTAATGGCCGGTGTTCAGTCGGTTTCGGCGGCTGAGCTCGAGCTTCTCAAAGAGGCGGGTGTGATCGTGTCGCTTGCTCCTGTCGCTGACGTTGCACCTGATCAGCCGGCTGCGGCGTCTTTCGACCAGGACGCCTTTGAGGCTGCTGTCGTTGCCGAGGCGGGCAAGCTCGTGCAACCCTTCAAGTCTGCCGTTGAAGACCTTCAAGCCGAGGCAAGACAACTGGTGATCGACGTCGAAACGTTGACCATGGCGCGGGACGAAGCGGACGCCAAAGCGGTTGAACTTCTGTCGCGCCTTGATGAAACCGGCAAGCTGCTCACCGCCGAGCGTCAGAATTCTGCCGATCTGGCCGAAAAGCTGACGGTTGCCGAGGCCGACATCGCCGCTTTGCAGGCAGCACCTGCTGTCATCGTGAATACCCCCGTCGCCAAGACCGCCAGCAAAAAGGGCGCAGCGATTAGCTGATCGTTCAACGACAGCACCTTGGCTGGGGCCGTTGTCCCCTTCGGTCCCAGCCACTTTCCCCCAAACGTCAAAGGCAGGTATCTGATGGATAGTCTTCAAGTCGGCGATGCGTTGGCCGCTTCCGTTCAAAAGACCGCAAATCGGGTCACGCTGGAGGGAATGCTCGCGAAGGTCGAAAAGGAAGAATTCTTCAATCCGTCGGCGATGCCCCACCTCACGATTTGCGTGATCGTGTTGCAGAACGGTTTTTCGCTGGTTGGCAAAAGCGCGCCAGCCGACGCTGGCAACTTTGACGCCGAAGTCGGTCGCCGTTTCGCCCGCGAAGATGCGATCCGCCAGATGTGGCCGCTTGAAGGTTATGCCCTGCGCGAGCGCCTTTCGGCTGTCAACGCATCCGCAGAGGCGACCGAATGAGGTTCTTCATCTTCGATTTTAGCCACATCGATAGGATCATTATCCGGCTGTTCAGCTTTCTGAGCAGCTGGATCGCCTCAATGCGCGCGGCCTACCGCCTACGCATCGCGCCGAACGTCGGCTATTTTCGGGCGCGCTGGTTGGCGCATGCCTTGAACGGCCGTCGGGTTGGCGGTGTGGCTTGCGATGGCGAACTCGGCTCTCCGGCCGTGTGCAGCTTGGTGGGCTGATATGACCTATGCATCCCTCAGTGACCTGATTGATCGGGCGGGCGCGGACGAAATCCGCCAAACCGCTGACCGCGACCGTGATGGCACACCGGATGCGCCGGTTGTCGATGCGGCGCTGATGCACGCGGACAATATCGTCAACGGTTACGTTCGCACGAAATACACCCTGCCGCTGTCATCGACCCCGCCGATTTTGCGCACCTGGGCGGTTTCCATCGCACGGCATTTTCTTCACCGCAACGGCCCGCCGGAATATGTCACCGCCGATTATAAGGACGCGATCAGTGGGTTGAAGGATGTGGCGCGCGGTCTGGTGGCGCTGCCTGATGCGTCAGGAACTGAACCCACCCCGACCTCGGGCAGCTTTCTGTCGGATGTGCCATCGCCCCATTTCTCTGGTTTGAGGGACTGGCTGTGCTGAACATCCTGTATCAACGCCTGCTCGACAGCGGGAAATTCATCTCGGTTGGCATCTCCGAAGATGTTGAGGCCATCGCGGGCCGCGCCACCGCCGCCGATGACGGCGCGCTGTTTGTGGTGCCTTACCGCGAACGGGCGATGGCTCCACGCTATGCGACCGGCGGTCATATGCAAAAGGTCGATGCGCAATTCCTCGTCGCGATGGTGTTTCGCCAGCATGGCGATCCGCGCGGCATCGAGCGCGCCCTGCGGTTCGATGCCCTGAAAAACGAGGTCGAACAGACCCTCGCAGGCTGGTCACCCGCCGAAGGGGGCGATCCGTGTTCGCTCACCAGTGGCGAAGGCTCGGGCCTGCCCAATGGCGTCAGCCTTTACATCCAAACGTGGCAAACCAGCCGCTATCTGATCGGAGCCCAACCATGAACACCCCCGACCATCCCCTGCCCACTTCGGGCGGCAGCTACATTCGCAACGCCGATGGCTCGCTGACCCGTGTCGATGAGGAAGGCAACCCGATTGTCGAAGAGGCCGAAGCTGAAGCCGTCGCAACCGCTCCGGTTGAGGCTGCACCCACAAAGCCCGCCCGCTCTGCCCGTGTCGCTGACCCGGCTTTGACCGAAAAGGAAGTCTGATATGTTCATGCGGCTCCAAGCCCTTCTGGTGAAGCCTGAGACGGTTTACGGCACCGACCCGGTCCCAACCGGCGCTGCCAACGCGATCCTTGGGCAGAACGTCAAGATCAACCCGATGAAGGGTACGGACGTAAAACGCGACTATGATCGGCCATATTTCGCCGCCGATGCGACGGTGCCGGTCGGCTTGCACATGTCGATCTCGTTTGAGGTTGAACTGAAAGGCTCTGGTGTCGCGGGCACGCCCCCGGCTTTCGGTCCTTTGATCCGCGCCTGCAAATGGGCGCAGGTGATCAACGGCGTCATTTCGGTGACCTACACCCCGCATTCTGGGGTGCAAGAAAGTTGCACGATCTATTGGTACCTGGACGGCCAGCTTTACAAGTTGGTCGGGGCGCGTGGCACCTTCACTTACAAGTTGAATGCGCAGGGCATCGTCGTGCTGGCCTTCGAGATGACAGGTCTCTGGGCTGCACCCACAGCGGTGGCAATCCCAACCGTCACGCTGGGCACGCAACTGACCCAAATCCCACAGGTCGCAACCTCGGCCAATACCCCGACCTTTACCTTTGGCGGCATATCGCTCGTCCTGCGCAGCTTCACCTTCGACGCGGGCGCGGAGGTTAAGCCGAGGTTCTTGATCGGGTCGGAATCGATCATCATCACCGATGCCAAAGAGTCGATTAAGTTCACCATCGAGACCCCGGCGCTTGGCACCTTCAACCCAGTTGCACTGGCAGCAGCGGCAAGCACGGCCGCAATCGTGCTGGTCCACGGCACTGGGGCGGGCAAGATCTGCACGCTCAATATGCCGGCTGTTCAGATCCAGCGTCCTGAAGGGCTCGATGATCAGGACGGCATCGTCGAAAACACCCTCGCTGGCGTGCCGCTGCCCGTCGCCGCCGCTGGCAACGACCAAGCGTCTCTGGCTTTTACCTAAGGATCGCCCCATGAAAATTGTCAAAAACCGCCCGTTTAAGGCCACTGTAAAAGTGGTTTATCCCGGTGACGCTGCCGCTGACGACAGCTTTGTCGGTCACTTTGTGGCGCTGGATCGTGGGGCTCTGAAGGAGCTGAAGCTCGGTACTGTCGAGGGCGAAGATGCTTACATCGACAAGATGTTCACCGGCTGGGAAGGGCTGGTCGACAGCACTGACGCACCTTTCGATGTCAACGCGGAAAATCGGGCGGCCCTGCTGAGCGACATGGCCGTGCGTCGGGCCATCATTGACACTTATGCGCAGGAGCTCGCGGGCCTGCGCCGGGGAAACTGATCTGGGCGGGTGCCGGTTGGGCGCGCGGTGATTTCGCCCACGACAAACGCGGCCCCACAGATCAGGACCGTCTGGCCGAATCCGCCCGCGCTTTTGGCCTGACGATTGAAACCGACGATGCCGTGCACGCCGATGGGCTTTGGGAGGATCATTTGCCGGGGTGGCAGGCGTGGTGTGCGGTGTCGAGCCAATGGCGCAGCATCCCGCTTTCTGGGCCCGGCGGGGCGAAAGTGATCTGGGTCGGCCTCGACTATGGCGCTGCCCGCGATGGGCTCGATCTCGCCGGACTGACCATAACGCCCGAGACTTGGGCAGATGTGCGCGCCATCGAGGGCGGCGCTATTGAGGAGCTAAACCGCCGTGGGTGACATGCGCGTTAGTATGTTTGTCGAGCTTAAAGCCGCCGCCGCGCGTGCTGAAGCCGCTGGCCTGCGCGGTGAAATCGAAAAACTGGGTGCGGGTGCAACGGCGGCGGGTCAAGCCACAGGGCGCGGTGCGGCTGGTATCACCCAGCTCGCCGCGGCCTCGACCTCGGCTACATCGGCGGTAGCGCAGCAGACCACCGCCTTGCAACAGATGATCGCGGTTTCCACCGGCTTGGCATCGGCCACGCAATCCAGTGTGGCGGCCGAGCTGGCACACGGTCGCGCCCTTGACGAGACCCGTGCGCGGTTTGATCCGCTATTTGCAGCCAGCCGTCGTTACGAGCAGGAACTGCTGGCAATTGCGGATGCGGAGCGTGACGGCGCGCTGACAGCCACTGGTGCTGCTCAAGCGCGGGCGCGGGCGGCGCAAAGCATGTCTCCGGTTTTGGCGGGCGTCTCAAGGAACGCAGGCAGCGCCGCACAGTCGGTCGCCCAGCTTGGTTTCCAGTTCAACGACATTGGTGTCATGCTCGCAGCGGGTCAAAACCCGTTGATGCTGGCGGTGCAGCAAGGCACCCAGATCACCCAAGTGTTCGATTCGATGAAGGCGAAGGGCGAGCCCGTGGGCAAATCCCTGAAAGCCGCTCTTTTGGGGATGCTGTCGCCGATGAACCTCGTGACGATGGGGGCCATTGCGCTAGGCGCAGTGGTGGTTTCCGCGCTTGTCGGCATGGTGGGCGAGGCCAAAAGCGCAGAAGACGCCATTGAAGACCTCACCAAATCGGCTGGCGCGTTTTCTCAGATTGCCGGTCGCAGTGTTACCGACGTCACCAAGGATTTTGGTGGGCTGAACGCGGAGATCGTCAGGTTGCAGGAAAACCTGACGGCGCTCGCCCGCATTAAAGCGTTGCAGGATCTGGGGGCCACGACGGCCGCGCTGAAGGACGAGTTGGCGGCAGGCTGGAATTCGACCGAAAAAGGTAATGTCGGCGATCTGCTTGGCGTCAAGCAGGTCCGCACCCGCGCGACGGGCGGCGAGGGTTACATTGATCCTGCCATCCAGCGGTTTCAGCAAGGGCTAACTGCTCTCGGCACTGCCGATGGCACGCGCAGCCAACTCGCAGCGGTTCAGGCGCTCAAGGCGGAACTGGTCGCAGCCGCAGGCAGCATCGGTCAGATGACCGGGGCGCAGGCCTCCTACTATGAAAAGCTGCTGCAGACGGAGGCTGCGGTTAATCGCATTGCAGCAGCCGAGGCGGAACAGAACCGCCAGCGCATTGAGCTTGAGCGTGCGGCGGGGATCGAAAACGACCGCATGGGTGGCCCGACCGCCCTTGATCGGCTGAAACGCGATCCGGCTGCGGATGCACGGGCGCGGTTGCAGGCAGCGGCGGCACGGCAGTCAGCTGCCGAATCCATCGCTGCAGCCGAGCGCGAAAATGCGCTGGCCGAAGCCAAGCTGCGTTATGGAGCGCAAAGCGTCCAGGTGCGGGCTGTTGAAGCGCAGCAAATCCGCGCCGCCGTTGAGGCGGAAATTCAGCGGCTCAACATCGCGCGGCAAGGCGATCAAGCCATTGATATGCGAGCGGCGGCTGAGAGTCAGATCGCACTGATTGAGCGGCAGCGCCAAGCTGATGCAAAGACCGCAGCAACGACCTTGCTTACGTCCCTGCAGCAAGAGGCAGAGATCGTCAAACTGACGGCTAAATATGGCGCAGACAGCCTTGAGGTCGCTTATGCTCGGGCTGGTGCCGAGCGTGAGGCACAGGTGGCGCTGCTGGCCTCGCAGGGTATCGCGGGCACCCAAGCCGATGAATTGATGCAGGCATGGGACGCGGCGCGCGGCATTGCCTCGGTCAATATGGCTGCGGGAATCGGTGCGGCCTCTGCACAGGCTCAGATGTTGGCTGCGAACCTTGGGATATCGCTGCAACATGCTATTGGCTTGCTGGGTCTTGCGTCAAAGCGACCTACAGCAGTCACTGGATCATCGCGCTACACCTTTGGCGGTGTCGGCGCGGTTGGTGTCAACGGCAGTGGTGGCCTTGGCTTTGGCGATTTGTCCGACCTTCCTGGGCGTTATGAGCCGCCGCCAATCATTAGCGGCGGCGCTGGCAAAACGGGTGGCGGCGGCGGTGGCAAGAAGGCCGAGACCGACAGCGTTCTTGAACTGATCCGGGCTGAAGAGCGCGAGCTGGCCGTGCTGCGCGAGACGGACCCGGTGAAGCGTGAGCTGCTGGAAAAGTCCAAACAGCTTACGGATGCAACGCCGAAGCAGAGGGCGGAGCTTGAGGCGCTGATCCGCACGCGCATGGCCGAAAAAACCGCTCTGGATGCGGTGAAGCAGGCAGAGGACGAGCTGAAATCCACCATGAAATCCGCCTTCACCGGCTGGATCACCGGCGCACACAGCTTCAAGGATGCGCTTGGCCAGATCATCGGCAAAATGGCCGAAATGGCTGCAAGTTCGGCCTTTGATATGATCTTTTCCGGGTCTGGGGGCAAAGGCGGTGGCGGGTGGCTTGGCAACCTGGTGGGCTCGATCTTTGGCGGCGCGCCCAAGAAAGCCGATGGCGGGCGGATTGGCGGTGTTGGTGGCCCGCGTGAGGACAACCACCTGATCGCGGTCTCAACCGGGGAATACATCGTCAACGCCGCTGCTACCGCTAATGCCCTACCTCTGCTGGAGGCGATCAACGCGGGCGTGCCGATTGGCAGCTTGATCGACTTCATCGGCGCCAATCGTCCTCGGGCCTTTGCGGATGGCGGCGGAATCGGTGTCGGATCATCGGCCCCGATGTCGTGGCGCGCGTCCAGTGCCGCGTCGTCTAACGCAGACGGCAGTGATGCGACCGGGTCAGGGTCTGGCAAGCGGGTGTTGGAGCAGCACATCCATATCCATGGGGCCACGGGCAATGCCGAAATCCGTCAGATGGTGGCCGAGGGCGTTCAATACGGCATCGAGTTGCATGACCGCGAGATTTTGCCCACCCGTGTGATGGACGTGATCGACAATCAACGTGTGCAAGGGCGTTAAGAAATGGCCGTCAGTTTTCCCCTCGATACCGCGACCTTCTTTGATCAGCTGCTGATCAAGAGCCTCAAATTCGACTGTCCTGAGCTGGTCGAAATGAACACCACGGGCGGCGGCGAGTTGCTGCGCGCCGATCTCGCCCCGATGCTCTGGACCGGCGATGTGCGGCTTGGCACGATGCTGCTGACAGAAGCGGCAATGGCGCAGGGTCTGTTGGATTTGTTGCGCGGGCCAGCGCGGTCGTTTTATGCCTATGACACCCGCCGCCCAGCCCCCTTGCTGGACCCGACCGGCAGTATTCTGGGTGCATCGGCCCCCACTCTGCATACCGTCGGGGCCAACAACCGCGACATCCGCCTGCAAAGTTTGCCCATCGGTTACAAACTGAGCCGTGGCGACTATCTGGCTTTTGATTACAGCACATCTCCCGTGCGCCGTGCATTGCACCGGGTGTTCACAGCCTCGGTGACGACGGCAAGCACGGGCATCACCCCGACCTTTGAAATCACCCCCCCTCTGCGCGCAGGGGCTGCTGTCGGTGCAGCGGTGACGTTGATCAAAGCGGCCTGCAAGGCGGTGATTGTCCCAAGCTCAATCGACACCGGCACCACGTCCAAAACCGTCAACGATGGCATGGCGTTCAAGTTTCAACAGAGTCTGAGGTAGCGATGCGGTCTTACACAGCAGCCGAGCTGACCTACCTGCAAGCCCGCGACGAATGGAAAGCGCGCGCGCTGTTCTGGGTGCGCCCCCGCGACCGGGCGACGGGACTGCGGGCGGGCATTGGGTTTTGGACGGGCGAAGAAGACGCGACCTTCACCATTGGTGGCGAGGCGCGGCTATATCTCGGTGGTGGCGCGCTCAAAGGCGTCGACCCGATTGTGATGCAGGCGGGCCTCGTGGTGCGGATGCAGCGTGTGGCACTGTCGCCGCTGTTCGACGAGGTCAACCTGCTTTTACGCGGCATGGATGCTTGGCGCGCGCCCGCCGAGATCCACCGCGCTTTCTTCAACCCCACGACCGGCGCGCTGATCGCCACGCCGAAACGGCTGTGGAAGGGCGTGATCGACAAGGCTCCGATTCAGACGGCGGCGATTGGCGGCGAAAGCAAGGTCGATATTACGCTCGCCAGTGCGGCGGAAAGCTTGACGCATGGCATGACGCTGACCCGCAGTGACGCAGTGCAAAGCCAGCGCGGCGGGGATCGGTTCTACCGCTACAAGGATGTGACAGGCGGCGTCAAAACCTCGTGGGGCGAGATTAAGGCGGGGGGGCCGCCTCCACCGCCCCGGCCGCCCATGAAGCCGGCGAAGGGGAGCGACCGATGAGACGTCCTGACTGGAAATCCCGCCTGATCGACCATGTCGGTGCATGCGCGCAACTGCCGTTTGAATACGGCCAGCACGATTGCGCGCTGTTCGCCGCCGGGTGCGTCAACGCGATGACGGACGTTGATCTCGCGGCGAAATGGCGCGGCAAATACACCACGTTAAAGGGCGGCTTAACGGCCCTGAAACGCGCAGGTTTTGCCGATCATCTGGCCTTTGCCGCTGTCCATTTTGAAGAGATCGCGCCTGCCTTCGCCGCTCCCGGTGATCTGGCGGTCATTGAAGGCCCAGAGGGTGCTGTGCTTGGCGTTGTCCAAGGCGAAGGGGTTTATGTTTTGACGCAGTCTCGCATGGGCATGCTGCCTCTCACGCATGCTCGCGCCGCGTATCGGGTGCCATGATGCGCTATTTCCTGACGCTTTATTGGGCTTTATTGGCCTATTTTCTGACGGTATCTGAAGCCTCGGCAGGACCCGTGTTCTTTGCGGCCCTATCGGCCGGGGCGGGTTTTGGTGCTGCGGTCAGCGCCACTGCGCTTGGTGGATTTCTGTCCACCGTTGCGGGAAGGCTGCTGTCATCCGTCGCGCTGAGCGCCTTGCAGCGCGCCTTGGGGCCAAAAACCAAGCAGAACGCCTCTGGCATCACCACGTCATCAACCGCCACTGGCGGCACCAACCCGGTAGGTTTCGTGCTGGGGTCTTACGCGACAGCCGGTGATGCGGTCGCGCCGCCGATGACGCATGGCAAGGTCGACAAAACTCCGAATGCTTACCTCACTTATGTGATCGCTTTGGGCGATGTCGCGGGCCAAACCCTTGAACGGGTGGCGATCAATGGAGCGTGGGTGGATATCGCTGCCACCGTGAATGGCGATTACGGCAATGATCTGACGGGCATCTATGCGAGCTATGCTTGGGTCAAATACTATGACGGTTCGCAGACTGTCGCCGATCCGATGTTGCTGGCCAAATATGGCAGCTATCCCGAGCGGCCCTGGCTGTCCGATATGATCGGCACCGGCATTCCTTATGTGATTTTCACCTTCCGGTATAACCGCGAGGTCTTCACCGAATTCCCGGCCGTTCTCGTCCAGTGCGGCGGTATCAAGCTCTACGATCCGCGCAAAGACAGCACCATCGGCGGCTCTGGCGCGCACCGCTGGGGCCAACCCGCCACCTATCAGTCAAGCGTCAACCCGATTGTGATGGCTTACAATATCAGCCGGGGCATCGATATTGCAGGTTTGGGCGTCTGGGGCGGCGAGATCGAGGCGGTCGATCTGCCGAACGCCTCTTGGTTTTCGGGGATGAACACCTGCGACATCACGGCGGGCACACCTGCGGTGGCGCAGTATCGTGCGGGCTATGAGGTCCGGGTCGATATGGAACCTGCGGCGGTGATGGAGGAGCTGCTGAAGGGCTGCGCGGGTCAGATCGCCGAGGTTGGCGGCGAGTTCAAGGTCCGTGTCGGTGGGCCGGGTATGCCGGTGATGTTCCTGACGGACGACGATATCGTCGTCAGCAAAGCCCAAGACTATGATCCCTTTCCGCAAGCCGATGGCCGTCAGAACGGCATTGACGCCAAATACCCCGATCCGGCAGTGATGTGGGTCGCGAAAAGTGCGCCCCCGCGCTACAACGCGGCATGGGAATTGGAAGACGGTGAGCGCCGTGTCGCCAGCCTTGATCTGCCCGCCTGTCCATACCCGGACCAAGTGCAGCGGATCATGGACGCCTATATCGCCGACGAGCGCCGATTCCGTCGCCACAACATGACCCTGCCGCCTGATGCCGCGATTTTGGAACCGCTGGATGTGATCAGCTGGACCTCGGCGCGCAACAGCTACACCGCCAAGCAGTTCGACCTGTCGCAGCTGGCCGATGACGTAAATACGGCGCTGCAACGGGTTTCTGTGCGCGAGGTCAATGCGGCGGACTTCGTCTTCACCGGCAGCCTGATCCCGGCACCGACGCCGTCGCCCAGTCCGGTCACCCCAGCCGCACAGACGCTCGCCTCATGGGATGTACAGCCGCTCTCGGTCGGCGATGGCACTGGCACCGCACGGAAGCCGGGCATCGTGATGACCTGGTCTGCCATTGATATGGATGCCGTCGAGGCCGTGCAGTATCAGGTGCGTGTCAAAGACACCGGGATCATCGTCAAGATCGGCACAGTGGCCGATGTGGCGGGCGGGCGCATTCCACTGACCGAGGCGATTGTGCAGGGTGTCACCTATCAGGCGCGGGGCATGCCTGTGGCACCGGGTCGGGCCACCACCTGGACGGCTTGGGTCGATGTGATCGCGCCTTCGGTGGGAATATCTTCGGCAGATTTGTCGACGGCCCTGAATGCCACAATCAACAATGTTGTCGGCGCGGCCGCTGCGGCGCAGGCCGAACTGGACCAGCTGACAGCGGGGCTTGTCACTGATGTGAACGGCGCTTTGGCGTCCATTGAGGCACGCACGAAAGCAGGCCTTAAAGGCTGGCTTTTGGACCCGATCTTCTCACGCTGGACTTCTGGAAACTTGACAGCTGCGAATTGGTTTTCTCGGGCAGGAACTGCGACTTATGCAACAAAAGTGGCGGGCCTGTTCGGTTCGGCCATGTCGGTTGTAACGCCTTCTGGATCGGCGGTTGTGACCATCATTGCGCGCAGTGATGCCGGGATGCAGGGCGCAAATCCTGACGATCCTTTCTTGGTGCTTTCAGCAATCGTGGACTTCACCGCCGGGGATTTGACGCTTGGCGCTTTGCGGCTCGAATGGTCGTCAGACGGCACGAGCTGGACGCGCGGCGATATGCTGGGCGCGGCGGTTCCATTCGGCTATTTCACGCAGCACGGATTGACCCTAAACCCCGGCATCTTGCAGAGCCTGGAGGTTTTGGTGAAGCGCCCTGCCGGGACGTTCGCTTACGTTCGGCTTGTCCTTGCGGTGAAGGCAGGCTCCGGCACAGAGGCGCATCAATCGGTCTGGCATTTGCTGCAAGTTCGCGCAGCGGCGCAGGCAGATATTGACGCCGGGCAACTCTACACTGTCGCCAGCGCGACTGTTGGCGCAACGCAAACCGTGCGGGGGATTGGCGCGGCAGTAACGGCGGTAAATACCGCCATCACGTCGCAGGTTGGCGGCGTTCGATCTGATCTTGCGACAAACTACCTTACCGCCACAGACACGAATTCAGCCATTGCGGCGGTGAAAACCGAGCTTTCCGCAAGCATTCAGCCGTATCAAACGCAAAAGCTCCACTCTGATTTTCGGTTTGGCGATTTCTATTGGGCGGCAAACTACACGCAGTCGGTGGCGACATTGCCCGCCGCGCAGTATCCATCCGTCGCATATCCAGAGGTAACGCTGCCCGCTGTCGCCGGGCTTGGCATGGTGTTGCAAGCTGGCCTTTACACGGCATATCGCAACATGAGCGAGCGGACGCACCGCCCCTTCGTGCCGGGCCAGAAAATGCGCTTCCGCATGAAGATGCGCCTCACCACCAACCCCATGACGGGCCTTCACTCGACGCGGCTATTCTTCGCCATGACAGACAGCGCTGGGGCGCATCTGGGCCTAGGATCTATGGTGGCCGACTTCACGTCTACAGTTGTGGCAAACGGATGGGTTGTCAAAGAGGTTGTCTTTGAGCCTGCGACCCTCAAGGGCGCTTACGCAGCGACGGGCGCGAGCTGGCGCATGATGGTGCAGCTTTCCGGCATGAATAGCGCCGTGCAGCAGGTGGAATGGATTGAGATTGAGGACATAACGACCGACACAAGCTTGCAGGCGGCCATCACTGCAATTCAGGCCGTCGATGTGTCGGCGCTGACTGGCACGGCCCTTGCGACACTCCTTACACAGCTTGGTGTTTCCGCTGGTGGCAGTTCGGCATGGATAACATCGCAAACCTCTGCGGTTGCGACCCTGAACGGCAATGCTGCAGCCAGCTACAGCCTGCGAATCGGTGCGGGCGGCGCTTCGGCTGGGTTTGAGATCGTCGCCACGGACAACCCGGTCAGCGGCCCGGCGTCCACCGTGAAGATGTCAGCCAAGCACGTCGACATTTTGGCCTCGTCGGTGCGGATTTCTGACAGTGGCAATATCTATCCCGACTTCGACATGCTGGACCCGCTTTTCTACAGCACGACAGATGGCGCCGTGTTCACCTTTGTTGGTACCGCCATAGCGACACTTGGGCGGCAGTTCCTCAATATCGCGTCCAATGCAGCTGCGAAATCGGTTGATACCGGCTGGTTTGCGGTGGAGCCAAACACGGAATATCTGGTCTCCGGGGCTGCATTCCTTGCATCATCGGCGGCAGGTCAAGGCACGGCAACGCTGACCATTGAGACAGGCCTTGTTGACGCAGCCGGGGCCGTTTCGGTGGTGACGTCGAATGTGGTGCAGGCCAGAACAGATCTGAATTATGCCGGGCTTTTGTCCAGTATCAGCCTCCTCGTCGGCGCAACTGCGCGACGTGCGCGATTCAAGCTGACGCGCGCTGCTGGCGGCTCCGGCGCTGCTCGGGCGGGTGGCCTCAAGGTTCAGAAGAAATCGGGCGCATCGCTTTTGGTGGATGGGCTGTTTGCCGTCACTGGCATGGCGATCTTTGGTGGGGCCTTGCAATCCACTGGCTATGTCGCAGGCGTATCCGGCTGGCGCGTCACGGACGCGGGCGCAGCCGAGTTCAACAATCTGGTCGTGCGGCAAGATATGATCGCTGCGGGTGCCGTCGGACGGAAAGCATTTATTACGCGCCGCGCGTCTCTCGCGATCACTTCGACCAACTCGGCTTCACCTGACACCGTGGGTCCAGCGGTAGCCTTTGAACCGGCAGCGTACATCAACGGTTCGGACGGCCAACCGACTAACCCGGTCATGGTGACACTGACCTATGACACCGTCGTGGGTGTGGTCGGCAGTTTACCGGGTTTGTTTTATGTGCTGCGGCGCAGGTTGATTGCTGGACCGGGTGCATGGGTTGTCATGGACACAGGGAATCTGACGCTTGTGAATCAGAACATAATGCGGCTGGTGGATCGGGATGGCTTTATGAGCACCGGATTCCTTGCAAGTCCACTATACGAATACGGAATTGCGGCGTGGAGAACTGTAAGTGGAACAGCGGTTACGTCGCTGGAAAATCTTATCTGCACCTTCGAACAACTCAATAGGGTGTCGTGATGAAGGTCTTTGCGGCCATCATGCTGTGCCTTCTGCCCACCGTTTCTTCTGCCGAGCCTGACCGGGTTTCAATTCTTTTCGGGTCAAACCACATCGGCGCAGAGATTCCGTTTGAGGAAAGTAATCCCGGCGTTTTCCTGACATGGGAAGGCTCTCGGATTGATTGGTCAGGTGGAATTTATCGCAACAGCTTCGGCAGGCTCTCCCTCTCGGCCACCGCAGCCTTACCGCTTATCCGCTGGAAAAGTGGCGAACTCGCAGCCTTCGCAGGCGTGGCACTTTACCCCGGCGATGGCCGCACATTTGCCATCCACGCAGGCGACCTCGTGCCCATGGGCGGGCTGCAACTGCGCCAGGGACATGCCTTCCTGCAGATCATCCCCAGCGACGGCAGAACCGTCGATGCCATCGTGACCTTTGGCGCGACCTTCCCCCTCGACCAAAAGCGTTAGGAAATCCCGCAAATGACCGATCTCATCGTTATAAACCCCGGCTCCGATCTCGTTTTTAACGGCGTTCTGACGGATGAGGCAGGGCCAATCAATATCACCGGAGCGACCCTGTCGGTGTTTGAGCCCCCACCCGTCTTGGCAGCGCAGGTGACGTTGACCGTCACCGATGCGGCGGCTGGGGCGTTCATCTGCACCGTCAAATGGTCGGAGGACTTTCCGCGCGACATCATCATGCCTTTGCGCCTGATGCTGACCCAAGCTGGAATTGCGACCGCTTGGCCCGCCATCAAACTGCGGGTGCAATCGTGAGCAACCTCTCAATCACACCGCGCTACGCAGTCTTGACCATACAGCGGGAGGCTGGCCCGGCACTGGTGCTTCAGGCACTCGCCCGCCCGCAGATCGTGCTGGCGGCGGTCGGCGTGCAGGGGCCGCCGGGTGACGGCGAGCGCCTCATCTACACCCAAGCCGCGCCCGCTTCCGTCTGGACCATAAATCACAACTTTGGCCACCGAGTCGCTGTCACCGCCTATTCTGTGGGCGGCGTGGAAATCGAAGGTGAAGTTGTCTCAACCTCCCTCAATCAGACACAGATTTTGTTCGTCATACCGACCGCCGGTTTCGCGGTCGTCACATAAGGAGCGCCTCAAATGGCAAAAGCAGTTCTCGTCGATCTGGATTTCGGCGGTGTGGCCAAGGTTACAAATCTCCCCAATCCCACCGCGACCGGCGATGCAGTCACAAAGGGCTATGTTGACAGCGCGGTCGAGGGACTGGCGTGGAAGGACTCTGTGCGGGTCGCCACGCAGGGCAACATCAACCTGTCAGCACCCGGTGCAACCATCGACGGTATCGCGATGGCGGTTAATGATCGATTTCTGCCGCGTGCGCAGACGGCAGGTGCCGAGAACGGCATCTACATTTGGAACGGCGCGGCCACTCCGGCGACCCGCGCGCTGGACGCCAACACATTCCCAGAACTCGAACAGGCGGTCACCACTGTTGAGGAGGGAACCTCCGCAGCGGCGACGTTCCGTCAAACAGCGGTTAACGGCACCATCGGCTCCACGACGGTCACGTGGGTGGCGTTTGGCACATCTGCGCCTGCGGCCACCGAAACAACCTCGGGCATTGCCGAGATGGCCACGCAGGCCGAAACCGATGCTGGCACGGATGACCAGCGCTTTGTCCCTCCGCAGAAACTTGCGAACTGGTCGGGTCGCGCCAAACGATATGCGGCCACCTTTGGCGATGGGTCGGCCACCTCCTACGTCATCACCCACAATCTCAACAGTCTGGATGTGGTGACCACCGTCCGCGAAACAGGCGGTTCTATCCGCGAGGTGATTTGCGAGGTGCAGTATACCTCGGCCAATTCGATCACCTTGCTGTTCGCTGCCCCGCCCGCTCTGAACGGCTTGCGCGCAATCGTGGTGGGCTAAATGGCCAAGCCAGTCCTATCCACGCTCGACTTCCAAGGGTCCGCAAAAGCAGTAAATCTGCCGACGCCTACAAATTCAGGAGACGCGGCGAACAAGGCCTATGTCGATGCTGGCCGCGCGCCCGAAACCACCCTCTTTTACAACACCGGCGGGTGGCAGACTTACACCATCCCCGCCGGAGCGAAATCGCTGCGGATCAGCGCGCTCGGGCCGGGCGGTAACGGCGGCACAGGCTTCTCGCGCGCGGCGGGCAATCCCGCTGGCGGTGGCGGAGGTGGGGGCGGCGGTGCGATTTCCAATGTGGATGTGCTGGTGTCAAAGATCGCACAGGCCACGTTGAGCGTTTTCTCCGGCAACCCGTCGGGCGGCAACATCAGCTACGTTTGCATCGCCGAAGATACCTCTGCACAAGCAATCCTTTGCCGAGCTGCGGGTGGGGCCAATGGCGGCAACGGAACGGCGGCGGCGGGCGGTGCCGCCGGTGCTGCTGGCGCTGTGCCCACTGCGGCCAACCAACCTCTTGCTCAACTCGGCACGAGCGGGATGGCGCAGGGCCAAGCTGGCGGCGTTGGTGGCGCGCAGACAGGTGGCAACGGCTCTGCGATCACGTTTGGCGGGCAAGGTGGAACGACCAGCGGCGGCTCTGGTGGCGGTGGCTGCACCACGACTGACTTCCGGGGTGGCCAACTGACCGGCGGTCCGATTGTAGCCTCGCAGAACGGTGGCGCGCTCGACGGTGGGGCTGGTATCAACGGCATCGCCTACCCGGATCGCAGCATGTGGCATGGCGGCATGGGCGGCGGGTCGAACAACGACGGCACAGGTGGCAAGGGCGGTGACGGGTCCATCGGCTCAGGTGGCGGAGGTGGCGGGGCCGGTGTGACGGGCGGAGCTGGCGGCGCAGGCGGTCCCGGCTTCGTGATGATCACGGCGATTTTTTGAGGGACATGGCGATGACCATTCGGCACGGCCACGAAATCCGGCATTTCGGAACACTCACTCTCGATCTGTGCTGTAAGGCAGTCGAAGTCGGGGAAACCCGTCAGCGGCTCACCAAGGGCGAGTTCGCGATTGTCGAATTGCTGACCCGCCGACCGGGCGCGCTGTTCTCGCGCCAGCAAATGATGGATGCGATGTATGGCGACAGCGCGGGCTATTACACCGAGCGCACCGTCGATAGCCACATCAAGCGCATCCGCAAGCAAGGCGTACCGGGGATCATTTGCCACTATGGATCGGGCTATTGCTGGGAGGATCGTGTGATTGTCCAGCGGGGTCGGTCCGCGTCTGGTATCCGCGAAAAGGTGGTCATAGCGCCAAGGGCGTGCAGCCACTGTGGCGCACCGATTTCTAGGGAAGTCTGACGCTCGGATGATCACCGCAATCTTCTAACGCTCCGCAAAGATTTCCGCGCCAAAGGCTATGCTATTCCGCGCCAAAGATCGCGTCGCGCCACAGTCAGCCGACAAACTGTCATATTCAATCCGCAACGGGGCAATGCCCTGCGCCGCAAACCAGTGCAGCCAAGCATCATCGTAGCCCTCAAGCTCCGCCACCCTCGCCCGGATCCGCGCAAAATCATACTGCGGCTGTTGCGATGGTGAAAGCCGCTCCAATTCCACCCCGTCCGGCCCGATATGCCACAACCCGGTCTGCTCGGCTTTGATCAACGACACCGCCTGCGCCAGTTTGTCCGCGCGGGTCAGATGCACAAACAGCACCTCGCCAAACGCCGCCCGCAGCCGTGCGCGGTCCGAAGCCAGCCCCGGATAAACCGCGTCAATCACCCGCAACACATCGCCCAGATTCTCCCGCATCAACCGCAAGCCAAACACTCCGGTCTGCCCCGAACCCGCCTTGATCGCAGCGGCCAAATACGCCGCACCATAAGCCGCGTCGCTCAGATCACCACGCTCCGGCAAGTCCCAAGCCCGTGCCCAAACCGGGTCCACATCGCGCATAAAAAACGAATCCGGCGCGCCCGCCGCTTTCGTCGCCGCCAACACATCACACAGCAACGTGCTGCCACTGCGCGGCGTGCCACAGATGATATAGCTTTTCACCAGAACTTGCCTCTCTCTGCAGGCTCCCAGATACGCCGCCAGCCTGACAGTTGAAGACCTGCATCGCTGCCCGGAAAAACCAACTCCAGGAGTTGCTCTTTTAGAAATACTCCCGCCGGAGGCTCGCCCATGACGTCAAAACCCCTCGCTCCGCAGCCATCGCCCGGCAGCGCGGCTGAGCGCCGCCTCGATGGCGGCCGAGGCCGCCCCGCCGTCTCAAACACCCGCTCAGGTCTTTGAGAACCGCAACACCCCCGCCATCCGGTCGCCGCCGCCAGCATCCGAAGGGTGCGCCACCCCGTTCATCACCAAAACCTCAGCGAAATCAAATGGCGACATCCCCGCAATGCAGGCCACATTGACGCCAAACTGTCCGGGGTCCGACCTGCGCTGATGATGGGTATAGATGCCGCAGGTCTTGCAGAAATAATGCCGCGCCACCTTGGTGTTGAACTGGTAAAGGCTCAAATTTTCCTCGCCCTGCACAAACACAATCTCGCCAACCTGCGCCGAGACCACAACCGCCCCGCGCATTCGGCACAGCGAACAATCACAGCGCCGCGCGCTGGCAACCCCATCGCTCAGCCGCAGCCGAAACTGCACCGCCCCGCAATGGCAGGCCGCATCCAACATCCCGCCCGCTTCATGCGTCATCGCACCAACTCCCCTTGCGTGCCAACAGGTTAGAGCGGTTGAGGATTCTCAGAAATCGAAAAACGCGGCCCCGCACGCCCCGCGACCGCATTTTTCGACCCCTGTGCTTTCCGTGAAACCCAAAGCCGCCCAGCCCGACACAATAAAACCAAAGCCCTCAATCTCGCCAGCATTTGCTCTTTGTCAAATACTCCCCGCGGAGCGGCCTCCCTCAATGCCAATCGCAAGGCCACAAACCCGCCCTCCGGCAGCGCGGTCGAGCGCCCCCTCGATGGGGGCCGAGACCGCCCCCGGTTCAGGTCACGCCCAGCAAAGGTTAAGACTATGTGAACGACCCAAGGCTAACCCCTTGAAATCCCATACGCACAAACCTGTCCACGCGTGGACAGCCCTCAAACCCCGGCCCCCGCCGCAACCACCCGCGCCGCTGCCGCCAAGGCCCCGCCCCCATGCGGGATATCCAAAGCGATCATCCCGGCCTCCATCACTGCCAGCGCCCCCAAAGTCATATGGGCGTTCACATGCCCCATATGCGCCACCCGCAGAAAACCGTGATAAGCCGGGTCCGAGCTCGGAGCCATGCCAAGCCCGATCCCCAAAGTCACCCCGGCGCGGTGCTCGCACCATTCCCGCAGCCGCGTCGCATGGGGTGCGCCAAACCGCGCCGCCGTCACCGACCGCCCGCGATCCGCAGGATCGGCCACGTTCATCCCGATCGCCGGATTTCCCGCCGCCCAACAGTCAAACGCCGCCCAAACCGTCCGCGCCAGACAATCATGCCGCGCCCAGACCGCAGCCAGCCCCTCCTCGCCAATCATCGTCAAAGCCTCGCGCAGCCCATAAAGATGATGCGTCGGGGCGGTGCCGTTCCACAGCTGCCAGAACTCCTCACCATCCGCGCGCGGGGTCCAATCCCAGTACGGCGTGCGCAAATCCGCGCCCACAGTCCGCGCCCGCGCCTTATCCGAGAACCAGATGAACCCCATCCCCGGCGGTGTCATCAGCCCCTTCTGGCTCGCCGCCACCGTGACATCGACACCCCAATCATCCATCCGGTACTCATCACAGCCCAGCGACGCGATGCAATCCACCGCCAACAGCGCGCCATGCCCGGCGCCATCCATCACCGCTCGCAACGCCGCAATATCCGTCCGAATGGTCGAGGCCGTATCCACCTGCGTCGTCAGCACCGCCTTGATCCGGCCCGCCTTATCCGCCCGCAGCACCGCCTCCACACGCGCCATATCGACCGGTGTGGATTTGCCGAAGTCCAGCACTTCCACATCAATCCCCATCGCCCGCGCCGAATTCGCCCAGCTGAGCCCAAACTGCCCGGTCGCCAACACCAACGCCTTCTCGCCGCGCGAAAACATATTGGCGTTCGCCGCCTCCCAGACCGCATGGCCATTGCCGATATAGGCCGCAACCGAAGCTTTGGTCCCCGCCAGCGCCTTCAGATCGGGCCAAAGCGAGGCCACCAGATCATACAAAGCCCCCTCATAGATGTTCGGCGCCGCCCGGTGCATCGCGGCCAACACCCGGTCGGGCATCACGGAAGGGCCCGGAATGGCAAGGTAAGGACGGCCGTTGGCTAGGGTCATGTCAGGCTCCAAATACAAACCTGACATGGCTACCCGGACCGATATGCCGCGTCAATCGCCAGCGGCAACGCCCCGCCCGCAGCCGCAGCTACGCTTGCCCTCACCGCCTGCGCAAGCTAGACCAAACCAGCCATTCGCAATCGAAAGTGCCTGTCTTGACCAAAACCAATCCCAGTCAGCATGGGCCCAGCCTGCTCCGGCGATTTTGGTCAAGCTATATCCATCAGCACATATGGGGCATCCTGCTGTGTCTCTTGCTGATGATCATCGAGGGCAGCGCGCTTGGCGGCCTATCTTACCTGCTGAAACCGCTGTTTGACGTGGTGTTCACCCCGGGGGGCGAGGCGGCGCTCTATGGCGTCGGCTTTGCGATTTTTGGCCTGTTTGCCACCCGCGCCTTCACCGTGGTGGTGTCGCGCACGCTGATCTGGTCGATCTCGCAGCGGGTTTCTGCGGCAATGCAATCCGACCTTTTGCGCCATATCCTGACACTGGACGCGCCGTTCTTTCAAACCAACCCGCCCGGCGTGCTGATCGAGCGCGTACAGGGCGACACAGGTGCGGTGCAAGGCATCTGGAGCGCCTTGGTCACCGGCATTGGCCGCGATCTTTTGGGGCTGGTCACATTGCTGGCCGTGGCAGTCTCGATTGATCTGCGCTGGACACTGGCAGCGCTGATCGGCGCACCCTTGCTGATCCTGCCCGCCGCGATGTTGCAGCGCTATGTCCGGCGCAAATCAAATGAGTTGCGCGATCAGGCAGGCCAGCGCGCCACAAGGTTGGACGAGATTTTTCACGGCATCAATGCGGTCAAGCTGAACCGGATGGAAGATTACCAAACCGGACGCTTCCGCACGGTGTTGAAGTCGATCCGCCGCGCCGAGGTACGCTCGATCTTCGCGCGCAGCCTGATGCCGGGGATGATTGATCTGGTCACGGGCCTTGGCTTTTTCGCTGTGCTGCTGATGGCGGGGGATGAGATTTCCTCCGGCCAACGCACCACCGGCGATTTCATGTCGTTCTTCACCGCGATGTCGCTGACCTTCCAACCGCTGCGCCGCCTGGGTGAGATGTCTGGCACCTGGCAAGTCGCCTCCGCCAGTCTGGAGCGGATCTACGCGCTGTTTGACGCCCGCCCCGCCTATCCCCGCCCCGCAGTCAGCCTTGCGCTGCCCGCCCCCGGGGCGCCGGAAATCCGCTTCGAGGACGTCAGCTTCGCGCATGGCGACCAAGCCGTGCTGCGCGGTCTTTCGTTCACCGCCGAGGCGGGCAAGACCACAGCGCTGGTCGGCTCGTCTGGGGCAGGCAAGAGTACGGTGTTCCACCTGCTGACTGGCCTTTTGGAACCCGCCAGTGGCCTCATCCGCATCGGCGGTGTGGCCGCTTCTGGCCTCGCTTTGGCCGATCAACGCGCGCTGTTTGCCACCGTGACGCAAGACTCGGCGCTGTTTGATGAGACTTTGGCAGAGAACATCGCTTTGGGCCGCATAGTCGCGCCCGATGCGTTGGACGCCGCCCTGCGCGCCGCCCATGTCGCGGATTTTCTGGTCTTGCTGGCGCGCGGCGTTGATACCCCGGTCGGCCCGCGCGGCTCTGCCCTGTCGGGCGGCCAGCGTCAGCGCGTGGCGATCGCCCGCGCTTTGGTGCAGGATGCGCCGGTTCTGCTGCTGGATGAGGCCACCTCGGCCTTGGATGCGCAATCCGAGTCCATCGTGGCCGAAGCCCTCGCGCTTGGCAGCCAAGGCCGCACCACTTTGGTGATCGCCCACCGCCTCGCCACCGTCCGAGATGCCGACAAAATCGTGGTGATGGACCATGGCAGGGTTGCGGAAACCGGCACACATGACCAACTTCTGGCACAGGGCGGGCTTTATGCCGGGCTCTACCGCTTGCAATTCAAGGACTAACCTATGTTGGGCGAAACCGCCGCCGACCGTCGCGTCTATACCGTCACCGGGGCGGATCGGCTGACCTTCCTGCAAGGCATGGTCAGCAATGACGTGCTGCCTTTGGCGCGCGGCGATGGCATGGTTTGGGCGGCGCTGTTGACGCCGCAAGGCAAGTACCTCGCCGATTTCCTGCTGGTGGCGCAAGGCGACCGCCTGCTGTTGGACATCAAAGACAGCATTGCCGAGACCACAATCCGCCGCCTCTCGATGTACCGCCTGCGCGCCGATGTGCAGTTTGCGGCCACCGAACTGAGTGTGACGCGCGGCTTGGGTGAGGCCCAAGCGGATGCCCTCTCCGACCCGCGCCACCCCGCCCTCGGCTGGCGTGCTTACGGACCCTCAGGCACCGCCCCCAGCATCGACTGGGACGCCATCCGCGTCGCCCATTGCATCCCCGAAACTGGCATCGAGCTGGTCCCCGACGACAGCTACCTGCTGGAATCCGGCTTTGAACGCCTGCACGGCGTCGATTTCCGCAAAGGCTGCTATGTCGGCCAAGAAGTCACCGCCCGGATGAAGCACAAGACCGAGCTGAAAAAGGGCCTGATCACCGTCAGCATTGAGGGCGAGGCCCCGGCAGGCACGCCGATCCTGCAAGGCGAGAAACCCGCAGGCACTTTGTTCACGCAAAGCCAAGGCCGCGCCATTGCCTACCTGCGCTTTGATCGCGCCGAAAACCTCACCGCACGCAGCGCCAAAATCTCGCTATAAAATCCTGCCCTGAGGTCATCCTCTGTGCTCAAATATCCCCGCCGGAGGCACCTTAGGCCACAGCCAGCGTCCAAGCCTCAACCCGCCAACGCCGCATAATCCGTTGCCACCCGGCTCCAAGTCGCTTCCGAATTGGCCACCAGCAACACCCCAGCCCTGCGCGCCAGATCATACGCGGCACCATCCAGAAACCGCGCCACGCCGCCCGCCGCCTGCACCGCCAGCACGCCTGCGGCATGGTCCCAGGGATGCGGCTGGGGCCCCGAGATCACAAACTCGACATGCCCCTGCGCCATCAGCCGATACTCATGGCACGAACAGCGCAAACTGGTCACGCGGCCATAAGATAACCCCGCCAGCACCGCCGCCCGCTTTCGATCCGCCGCAAACAGCCCCACCGGAATGAAGCCGCACATCTGCGCCGGATCGCTGACCCCAGACACCGCCAACACCTGCGCCCGCCCATCCGCCTGTACGAACCGCGCAGGCCCGCCCGCCCTCACCTCAACCCAATCATCCAGCAAAGGATCATACAGCAGCCCATATTGCGTCACGCCGTCCTGCACCGCCACCGCGATCATGCCAAAGGTCGAGATGCCCTTGGCGAAGTTCCACGTGCCATCGACCGGATCGACGATCACCTGCCACCCCGCACCCGCCATCGCAGCGCGAAGGCTTGGATCAGCCGCAACCGCTTCTTCGCCCAGCACGCGCGCCTCTGGCCAAGTTTCTGCCAAAATCGCCCCAATCAAAGCCTCGGCTTCGGTATCTGCCACCGTCACCAGATCGGCAAAATCGGTTTTCTGAGAAATCTGATCCGCGCCCAAGGTCCGAAATCGCGGCAACACCGCCGCCTTGCCCGCCGCCCGCACCGCTTGCAAAATCACATCCATCGCAGCCCCCAAAACAAAAGGCCGCCCCAAAAGGACGGCCCCAAATCCTTCACCAAACAATCGCCAGACCTTACGCCCGCTCAGAATATTCCATCAACTCGGTATGCACGATGATATCTTCATCCGGGCCGATGAACGGCGGGATCATGATGCGCACGCCGTTGTCCAAGATCGCGGGCTTGAAGCTGTTCGCCGCGGTCTGGCCCTTTTGCACAGGCTCGGTATCGACCACCTTGCAGCGCACCTTCTGCGGCAGGCTGACGTTCAGCGGCTCTTCGCCGTAATAGTTCACCGTCGCCATCATGCCATCTTGCAAGAAGGGGCGACGGTCGCCCAGCAATTCGGCATCAATTTCAACTTGCTCGTAAGTCTCAGAGTCCATGAACACCAAGCGGCCGTCGGTCTCATACAGAAACTGCTGGTCCTTATTCTCCAACTCGACCCTTTCAACCTTGTCTTCCGAACGGAACCGCTCGTTCAACTTGCGGCCATCGCGCAGGTTTTTCAGCTCTACCTGAGCGAAAGCGCCACCCTTACCCGGTTTGACATGGTTGACCTTGACCGCAGCCCAAAGTCCGCCGTCATGCTCCATGATGAAGCCCGGTTTGATTTCGTTTCCGTTGATCTTCGGCATTTGTGGTAAAACCTTATCAAAAGGTTGAAGTTAAAGAAGCGCCCCCTATATAGCGTGTTACGTTTGCAAGCAAGACGACTAGATACGGTAGATACTCTCGACAGCCATGCTGTTAGCGCATGACAGATATGCGAAAGTTGGCCCCCCGAATCGTTATCAAAACGTTACAAGCGCGGAAGTTACGGAAATACAAGAGCAAGAAAAAAGGACGATGTGATGTTGGATACGGTTGACAGCACAGCCTTCAACTTTGAGCAAGGCCAGCGGGCGCGCAAGCTTTTTGCGGCGGTGGTTTTGGCTGCTTTGGATGATGCCATTGCAGATGACAAGAAATATGGCAACGGCCCCGATCAAATCGCCCGTTGGGCACGTTCGCGCGATGGCCGCGAGGTGTTGTCCTGTTCGGGCATTGACCCGAACGAACGGGTGGTCAAAGGGCTGATGGAATTTGTCTCGAAGGGCGTGCGCACCTCGGTTGCGCTGTCGCGCGAAGAATCCGAGCGCCGTCACGCGCTGGAGCTGGAGCATGCAGAAGCGGCGTAAGCCGTCTCTGCCTTAAGAATACAAAAACGCGCCTTTTGGCGCGTTTTTTATTTAGCATCATTGGGTTGCGGTCAGCCCCAGCCTATTCAAACTTGGCCCGCTCAACCTGAGCCTATTCAAACTCTTGCGCCGCCAGCGCCCGTGCGATTTCCGCCCGCACCAGCTTGCGAATATTCCGGGTGATCCGCTCGCCCATTTTGCCCGCCAGCTCTTCGCGCAGCATGTCGCGCACCAATTCGCGCAGCACATCTTCGTCAAACCGCATCGCCTGATCGAACGAGTCGTCGTCCGCCGCATCCGGCTCGGCAAGTGCTGCCAGCACGCTGGCTTCGGCGGCATCGGCCCAGACCGGATCAGGCTCTACCGTGCCGTGCAGCGGGGCCGCGGCGGCCTCAGCCTCATCGTCTTGCGCGATCTCATCTTCTTGCGCCCAAGCCGGAGTTTGCGCAGGGGCCGCCGTCTCAGCCGCGTGATATACAAAGTGATCATGCGGCTCAGCGCCCGCGTCATCCGACGCCAGCGGCTCATCCACCAACACGTCATCGGCAGGCAGTGACCATGGATTGGCTGAAGCCATATCCGGTTGCGGCGCAGAGTCACCGATTTCCGCTTCCCAATCATCCGGGCTTGCATCCACGGCAGCACCAACGCTGGCAACGACATCGCCCAAACCACTGCGCGGCGCATCCATCAGGTTTGAGCGCGGCACCGCCACGAACATCGGCAGCGGCTCGGCCACAGGATCGGGCAGGTCCGCCTCGGTCTGCACCACCCGCAACGCCGGGGTCAGGATCAGCTTATCCCCCGCAGCAGCCGCCAGCTTTGGGGTGGGCCGCATGTCATCCGACACCAGCCTGCGGATAGAGGACAACACATCCTCAATCTCGGTCGAACTCAACGGCTCTGACATCAACGGCGCCCTACGCATTTCAAACTCAGCTATTCATCGTCAGTCTAGCGACAGAAGCCACGCATGACAAGGAATTGGCGCATTACCGAGAACGATCAAGCGGATAGACTGCCGACGAGTTTAACGAAAACGGCCCCCGCACCGCATCCGGGCAGGGGCCGCTTACACCTTAAGCAGATCTGAAACGGCTCAGTTGCCGATTTTTTCCAGGATCTTGTCCAGCCGCTTGCCGCGCGTCGAGGTCAGCGGGGCTTTCTTCACGGCGTTGTAATAGGCTTCTGGATCGTAGGTGGTGATGCCAAGGTTCAACTGATCCGCCGTCAACTGCCCCATGGTGGACAGCAGCTGATAGACGCCAACATAGCGGCTGGCTTCCGATTGCAGCTTGTCGGCGCGCGCGCTGAGCAGTTCCTGCTCGGCGTCGAGCACGTCCAAAGTGGTGCGCGCGCCCAAAGTGGCTTCCTCGCGCACGCCGTCAAACGCCTTTTGCGCCGCCGTCACCTGCAAACCCCCGGCTTGGATCGAGGCCTGCTGCACGATCACATTCGACCATGCATTGCCGACGGCTTCCGACACTTCGACCACCGCCTGCAACTGCGCCGCAGACGAGGCCTCTTTGCCCGCCAAGGCTTTCCGATACAAAGCCGAGCGTTCGCCGCCCTGATAGATTGTGTCGCTGAACCTGATGCCAGCCACGGTATTGCCCGAGCCCGACTGCCAATCCTCGTTGACCGTCAGAGAGCTGCTGACCGTCGGCAGGAAGGCGGCTTCGGCAATTTTGACCTGAATGTCCGAGATTTTCACCTCATGCCCGGCCTGTTTGATCACCGGATGGTTGCGCACCGCAACCGCGCGTGCGGCTTCTTCGGATTTGGCGGCAAACGGCAGTTTCGGCAGGCCAGCCAGCTTGCCGGGGTAATGGCCAATCGTCGCTTTGTAGCGCTCCCGCGCGGCTTCCAGCGCGCCTTGCGCCGCAGCCAGACCCGATTGCGCCGCCGCCCTGCGCGCTTCGGCCAAGGACACATCGGTCAGCGTGACTTCGCCCACATCAAAGCGGTCTTTTGCCGCCTGCAATTCTTGGCTGATCAGCCGCACGTTGGATTCGCGCAATGCCACGATTTCCGCCTGCAAGCGCATGTCGACATAGGCCGAAACTGCGGCCAACAACACTTGTTGCTCGACATTCACCAAAGCTTCGCGCGTCGACAGCACACTTTCCCGCGCCACATCGACCGCCATCTTGCCGCGCCCGCCCGCATAGATCAGGAAGGTCGCACTCAGCTGCGCCGAGGCATCGGTGGATGCGGTATAAAACGGCCCGCGCGTGCCAAAGCGGTCGGTAGAAAAGGCGTAATCCAGCTTGGTCCATGTCGCCTGCGTCGCAAAGCTGATCACCGGACGCAGCTGCGCCAAAGCCACCGCAGCGCTTTCATCCGCGGCCCGCAGCACCGCTTGGTTTTTATCCAGCAGATGCGAGGTTTTATAGGCCGAGATCAGCGCATCCGCCAAAGTCTCGGACCGCGCGGCGGGGGCCGCCACCATCGCCGCCGTCACCGCCACTGCTGCCCAGAACTTCTGCATCACGACCTCATATATAGCTGCGCGTTTTGCGCTTGTTGTCAGCGGCCAGACCCGGTCCGGCCGCCACGTCTATTGTTCACAGCGCAAAGGCCGCAGCCTTGGCAAATCCCGGCAAGATCGGCGCCGTGGCGTTAAATGAAAACCGCCACGTCACCCGGCCCTCTGCCTTATGCCCAATCTTCACCGATCCCAGCGCGCCCTGCATGAAGATCGCGGCAATCCGACCGCCTTCGGCGAGTTGCGCAAGCAGGGCCTCGGGCACATCCTGCACCCCGCCTTCGATCAGGATCACATCATACGACCCCGCCGAGCCCGCCTCCAGCGGTCCCGTGACGACCGAGACATTGCCCGCGCCCAAAGTCGCCTGCGCCGCACCCGCCAGCCCTGCATCAGATTCAACCATCACCACCGAGGCCAACATCCGCCCCAGCACCGCAGCGCCATAGCCCAAACCACCCGCGATATACAAAGCGCGATCGGTGGGTTGCACGTCCAGCGCGTCCAGCATCTTGGCCAAAGTGCGGGCTTCCACCATCACCCGACCCGCGCCAATCTCAAGGTTTTCCCCGACATACGCCGCCTCGGATTTTGAGTGCGGCACATAGGCCTCGCGCGGCACCGCAAGCATCGCTGCGATAATCGGAAATTTTGTGACATCGGAGGGGCGCACCTGAGTGTCGACCATCATCACGCGGCGGGCAGAAAAATCGCTCATATGGCTAAACTCACCAGTCTAGATTGCGTCTCTTTTGTCTTGCCACATCTGACCCGACAGAGCAACGCCCCATCGCATCCGCGCATAGATTGTGACGGGGTGTTGCCCGTTAGACTGCGGGTGCGCCGCTAAATTTGGCACCCGCCCAAGTTGCCGCCCGTGTCCCCAACTCTTTGAATTTCACAGTTGCAGCCTCCAATTTGCCCCGCCAAACCGGATCAGGCTGCTGGCCTTTGGTCACCTCGAAGAACACCTGCAACAGACACGCAATCGCAAACGGCTCAATCAGCGCCGCTTTCACCGCCCAAGCGAACAGAATGGCAAACACAAATCCGCCCGCCGACCATGATCCGGGGATCAGATAAACCACCACAGCCGCCGGGGCCAGCATCACCAGAAACACCACGAACGACAGCCCATAGCTGAACAGGGTCAGCCAAGCCGCATTGATCAACAAGGGCTTGGCGTTCTGCGCGTAAAGCACCAAACCATCCTGCGCCGAGGCCCAAGGATTTTCGGCGCGCGTCTTGATCCCATGCGCCAAAATCACCTCATCGACCAGCCCGACCGAGACTTTCAGGTAGGCGCGCACCACCCCCATCATCTGATCAACCCCGGGGATCGGTAGGATATTCAGGATGCCTTGGATCAGCCCAGTGATCACCCCGACCACGCCTTTGATCAACCGATCCAGCGCAAAAAGCGCCGAGGCTTCGCCAAACCGCGCCTTCACCACCGCCGTCGCGTGTTCAATCTGCTCGCGCCCGCCCGGCACCTGCCCGCCCTGCATGATCTCGACCATCACCGCGATGTGGCCCGCCTTCACGATGTAAAGAATGTAGTCGCGCAGGAAAAACAGCACCCCCGCCGTCGCCGCAAAGCCAAACAACCCGCCGTAAAAGGTCGAATTGATCTGAAAATCGCCATCGCCAAACGCGCCGACACCCCAACCAATCCCCGCCCCCGTGCCCGTCGCCAGAATGAACGCTGCCGAGATGCCAAAATACACGATCACTCGGAACAGCACAAAAGGTGCTGTCTTGCGCATCAGGCCAAGCGCCTGCGTCATCGAAAAATCCCACATATCCGTCTCCAAATGAACTGCCTAAAACCGGGCCAGAATTTGCCGAGCAGGCCTGCAATGCAAGGAAATTTATCGACGGCTGTTTCAAAGAAATTTTTCCGGTAAGCCCGGATCGCAACCCATGATTAACCCATCCGGCTGCATCCTCTCCCTGCACAGCCGCAACAGGAGAATCCGATGCAAAACCTCAGCCCCGCCGATGAACTCTGCGAAATCCGCGCCGCCGTCGCGCGCCTGCAGGCGCGCGAGGCCAGCCTTTGCGCCGTGTTACAACAAGCTGCGCAAAACCCATCGCAGCCTATCCCGCGCCCCGGCTGGCCGATCCGGCGCGAAGCCGCCCTGCACTAAGCCCCGTCGCGCAGCCGGAACCGCTGGATTTTGCCAGTCTGCGTCTTCGGCAAAGCCTGCACGAACTGCACGGAACGCGGATATTTATAGGGCGCAATCACTCGTTTGACGTGATCTTGCAGCGCCTTCACCATCAAAGCATCGCCCACACGGCCCTGCGCCAGCACCACATGCGCTTCGACAATTTGGCCGCGCTCTTCATCCGCCCGCCCGATCACCGCGCATTCCAGCACATCGGGATGCGACAGCAGTGCCGCCTCTACCTCTGGCCCGGCAATGTTATAGCCCGCCGAGATGATCATATCATCCGAGCGCGCGGCAAAATGAAACCGCCCGTCCTCGTCCTGCCAAAAGCTGTCCCCGGTCAGGTTCCAGCCGTCCTTCACGTATTTCGCCTGCCGATCATCCGCCAGATAGCGACACCCGGTCGGCCCGCGCACCGCCAGCCGCCCCACTTCGCCGCGCGGCAGTTCTGCCATATCGGGTCCCACAATCCGCGCTTCATAGCCGTTCACCGGACGCCCGGTGCAGCCCGGCCGATGATCCTCAAACCGATTGGTCAGGAAAATATGCAGCATCTCGGTGGCGCCAATGCCATCCAGCATCGGTTTGCCGGTCTTCGCCATCCATTCTTCATAGACCGGCGCAGGCAGAGTCTCCCCCGCAGAAACCGCCGCGCGCAAAGAGGACAAATCCGCCCCCTCCGCCATCGCCTTCAACATCACCCGATACGCCGTCGGCGCGGTAAAACACACCGTCGCCTTATGAGTCTGGATCAACTCAATCATATTGCCCGGCGTCGCCTGCTCCAACAGCGCCGCAGCAGCACCAAACCGCAACGGAAACACAGCCAGCCCGCCCAGCCCAAAGGTAAACGCCAACGGCGGGCTGCCCACAAACACATCCTCCGGCGTGACGTTCAGCACTTCCTTCGCATAACCATCCGCGATGATCAGAATATCCCGGTGAAACGCCATCGCGCCCTTCGGCTCTCCGGTGGTGCCAGAGGTAAACCCAATCAGCGCCACATCATCGCGCCCGACCGGCGGCGGGCTAAACCGCACCGATTTTGACAAAGCCGCGCGATCCAACTCCGCATCGTGGTTCGCCGTGCCATCAAACCCCACCACGGTTTTCAGAAAGCCCGAGGTCTTGGCGCAACTGACCAGTTCCTCCATCAGCCGCGTGTCGCACAGCGCCAAAGCGATCTCGGCCTTATCGACAATCTGCGCGAGCTCGCCCGCCCGCAGCATCGGCATGGTATTGACCACCACCGCGCCCGCCTTGGTAGCCGCCAGCCAGCACGCCACCATCGCCGGGTTATTGGCGGATCGAATAAGCACACGATTACCGGGCTTTACGCCGTAATCTTCAACCAACACATGAGCCAGGCGGTTCGACCAATCGGTCAGTTCTTTATAGGTGCGTTGCCGCCCGTTGCCGATCAACGCCGTGTTGTCCCCAAAGCCCTTTTCGACCATTTTATCGGTCAACTCAACAGCAGCATTCAGATATTCGGGGTAGTCAAAACCTTCCAACAGAAACTCGGGCTGCTGATCGAGGCGCGGCAGCCGATCCCGCGTGAACGTATCGCTATGTCCTGACGGCCCGAGTTTTGAGTGTTCGGACATCACATACCCTCCGGGATAACAGCCGTTGCCTCAATCTCAACTTTCGCGCGATCCTCGACCAAAGCCACCACCTGCACCAACGCCATCGCCGGATAGTGCCGCCCGATCACGTCTTTATAGACCGCGCCCAAGCCCTTCAGATTGCTGAGATATTCATTCTTGTCGGTGACATACCAGGTCAAACGTACAAGATGCTCTGGCTTGGCCCCGGCACAGGCCAGCACCTCAGCAATGCCCCGCAAAGCCGCTTCAACCTGGCCTACGAAATCATCGGTTTCAAACTCTTGATCCGCGTTCCAACCGATCAGCCCGCCAGTGAACACCATCCGCCCCGAGGCGGCCATGCCATTGGCATAGCCCCGCGCCGGCTTCCAGTTTTTCGGGTGCAAAACCTCATGACTCATGCCGCGTCCTCCATATATGCCACCAGCCGCGCCCGCATCGCGTCGGGCCAAGCCGCCGATTTCATGCCGTCAATCCACACCAAAGTCAGCGCCACCCGCAGCCGCAATTCCGCGCCCATATGGCCCTCGATCATAAGGCTGATCGAAGATCGCCCCAACTTCTCAACCCCAAGCGAAAACAACACCTTATCGCCCAGACGCGAGGGGGCGACAAACTCCGCCGCAAGCGCCACAGTTGGCACGCCATTATCCGCCCCCCGATGCATCGAGGCAAAACTGCGCCCGACCACATCGTTGAAAAAGTTCTCAACGACCGAGTTGGTCATCTCAAAATAGCGCGGATAAAACACGATCCCGGCCGGGTCGCAGTGGTTGAACTCAATCTGAATTTCGCGGGTGTATGTCATCCCAAAATACTCCGCGCGATCACGATGCGCTGCACATCTGACGCGCCCTCATAAATCCGCAACGCCCTGATTTCGCGGTACAAAGCCTCCACCGCGAAACCATGCCGCACGCCGTCGCCACCATGCAGTTGCACCGCCATGTCGATGACTTTTTGCGCTGCTTCGGTGGCATACAGCTTGGCCATCGCGGCTTCCCTGCTGACCCGCGCCGCGCCCTGATCCTTCACCCAAGCCGCCCGGTAAATCAGCAAGGCACTGGCATCCACCTGCAACGCCATATCCGCCAAATGCCCCTGCACCATCTGCAACTCGCTCAAGGCGGCGCCCTGAATCCGCCGCGATTGCACCCGTGCCAAAGCCTCATCCAGCGCCCTGCGTGCAAAGCCCAAAGCCGCCGCGCCAACGGTGGAGCGGAACACATCGAGCACCGACATCGCGATCTTAAAGCCATCCCCCGCCCGCCCAATCAGCGCGGTTTCCGGCAACATCACATCGCGCAAAGCCAGATGCGCCAAAGGATGCGGTGCGATCACCTCAATCCGCTCCACCACAGACAGCCCCGGCGTATCCGCAGGCAGCAAAAACGCCGACAACCCTTTCGCACCCGGAGCCTCGCCCGTGCGCGCAATGATCACATAGACATCGGCAATCCCGCCGTTCGAGATATAGGTTTTCTCGCCGTTCAACAGCCAGCCCTGCGGCCCCAGAACCGCCGTCGTGGAGGTCGCCGCCACATCCGACCCCGACGCAGGCTCAGTCAACGCAAAGCCGGAAATCGCCGTCCCCGCCCGCGTCCGCACCAGCCATTCGCGCTGTAGGTCTGAGCCGAACAGCGACACCGCCCCCATGCCAAGTCCCTGCATCGCAAAGGTAAAATCTGCCAGCCCATCATGCCGCGCCAAAGTCTCGCGGATCAGGCACAGGCTCCGCACGTCCAGCTTTTCGCCTAGCGCAGCCCCCGAGTGCTGCAACCATCCGCCCGCCCCCAGCATCGCCACCAGCCCCCGGCAAGCCGCATCGACATCGCCATGATCGACGGGCAGATGCGCCCCTGCCCAAGCCTCCAAAGCCACCACCAACGCCCGGTGGCGGTCTTCAAAAAACGGCCAGCTTAGGAAACTCTGATCCGACATAGCTCATCCTCTGCGCTCAAATATCCCGGGGTCCGGGGCAGCGCCCCGGGGCTTGCAGCAAGCGCCTTAATTCCCCGCGAAAACCGGCTTTTCCTTAGCTACAAACGCTCGATAAGCGCGCTCAAAATCTTTCGTCTGCATACAGATCGCCTGCGCCTGCGCTTCCGCCTCTATCGCCGTCAGCAGCCCCATATCCCATTCCTGAAGCAGTTGCGTCTTGGTCACGCCATGCGCAAAGCACGGTCCCGCCGCCAAGCGCCGCGCCAGAACCAGCGCCTCGGCTTCCAACGCATCCGCCCCGTGCAAAGCGTTCCAGAACCCCCAGCGTTCACCCTCGGCAGCCGTCATCACCCGGCCAGTATAGAGCAATTCCGCCGCCCGCCCCTGCCCGATGATCCGTGGCAGCATCGCACAAGCCCCCATATCGCAGCCCGCCAGTCCCACCCGGGTGAACAGAAATGCGCATTTCGCTTCCGGCGTCGCCAGCCGCAGATCAGCCGCCATCGCAAGGATCGCCCCCGCTCCGACAGCCACGCCATCCACCGCCGCAATCACCGGTTTCCCGCAGGAAATCATCGCCTTAACCAGATCCCCGGTCATCCGGGTGAACGCCAGCAAGTCTTTCATCGGCAGCCCGATCAGCGGCCCGATGATGTCATGCACATCGCCGCCCGAGCAGAAATTGCCGCCATTGGACGCGAAAACCACCACATCGACATCCTCGGCATAAACCAGATCGCGGAACAGATCGCGCAACTCGGCATAGCTCTCAAACGTCAAGGGGTTCTTGCGCTCGGGCCGGTTCAGCCGCAGCACCGCCACCCGGTCGGTGACTTCCCACAGAAAATGCGCAGGCTTAAAATCCGCCAGTTTCATGCCTTAGCCATCCTTTTCAAAATCTCGGTCAGCGCGTCCAAATCCGCCTCGGTCAGCCCAGAAAACATCCGATCCACCGCGCGCTCATGATCCGCCGCCAACCCCTCAAAATCCGCCAAACCGCGTGGCGTCAGCGCCACAAACACCGTGCGGCGGTCCTGATCGCTTTGGGTCCGCAGAACGAGGCCGTCTTTTTCCAGCCGGTCCACCACCGCCGTCGCATTGCCATTCGAGACCAGCAGCATCCGCGACAATTCACTCATCGTCACACCATCGCGCCGCCGATACAGCGCCGCCAGCACGTCAAAACGCGGCAACGTGGTGTCGTGCTTCACCCGCAAAAACTCGCGCAGATGCGACTCCGAGGCCCGAGTCACCCCCAGCATCCGGATCCACATCTTCAGACGGCGTTTCGACAACTCGCTCACAATTCGCCCCCCGCAATGGTTAACGCCTGCCCGTTCACGCCCTCCGACCCCGCCCCACAGAGAAACAACGCCATCGCGGTGACTTCCGAGGGCGCAATCAGCCGCCCCTGCGGGTTCATTCCGGCCAAAACCGCCCGCGCCTCGACCAAGGTTTTCCCGGTCTTCTCGGCAATCACCTCAACCGAGTGATCCGTCATCGGCGTATCCAGAAAGCCCGGACAGATCGCATTCACCGTCACCGGGCGCTTGGCGATTTCCAAAGCCAAAGAACGGGTTAGCCCAATCACCCCATGTTTTGCCGCAGCATAAGGGGCCACTTTGGCATAGCCCTTCAGCCCCGCCGTGGACGCGACCGAGATCAGCCGCCCCCAGCCCGGCATCTGGTTCAGCCCGTCGCGCAGGGTCAAAAACACCCCCGTCAGGTTCACCGCCAGCATCGCATTCCATTGCTTCAGCGAGGTTTTCGCCATTACCGTCGAATCCGCCGCCCCGGCATTGGCGATCACCACATCGCAAGCCCCGGCGGCGGCAAACATCGCCCGCACCGAGGCTTCATCGGTCACATCCGCCTGCACCGCCCGTAACCCCGGCGCGCGGGCAACCACCGCCTGCAACGCCTCCAGCCTGCGCCCCGCGATCACCACTTCCGCCCCCGCCTGCGCAAAGCCCAGCGCGAGATTTTCTCCCGCACCCGAGCCGCCCCCGGTGATCAGAACGCGTTTGCCTGCGAGTGTCATACCCGGCCCGTTCATACCCGTATTGTGCCTTCCGATTTCTGCACCAAGCGCCGTGCCTGATCACGTCCGGCAAGGTAAGGCTTCGGCCATTCGGTGCCCGTATCGCCCAAGGCCACCGACTGATGCAAAGTCCAATAGGGGTCGGCCAGATGCGCCCGCGCGAGGCAGACCAGATCGGCACGACCGGCCAGCAGGATCTGGTTCACCTGATCAGCCTCGGTGATATTGCCCACCGCCATCGTCGCCAGTCCGGCCTCATTCTTGATGCGATCCGAGAACGGCGTCTGGAACATCCGGCCATAAATCGGCTTGGCCTCGGTTGAGGTCTGCCCCGCCGATACGTCAATAATATCAGCGCCTTCTGCCGCGAACATCTGGGCTATCTGCACAGCTTCCGCGGGCGTCACCCCGCCCTCTGCCCAGTCATGCGCAGAAATCCTGACCGACATCGGTTTATGCCCCGGCCAATAGCGTCGCATCTCGCGGAACACTTCCAGCGGATAACGCATCCGGTTTTCCAAGCTGCCGCCGTATTCATCTTCCCGCACATTCGACAATGGCGAGATGAAGGACGAGATCAAATACCCATGCGCTGCATGCAGCTCGATCATGTCGAAATCCGCGCCCTCGGCCATTTCCGTGGCCTTGATGAACTGACGCAACACCGCGTCCATATCGTCACGGTCCATCGCCTTCGGCACCTGATTGCCCGCCTGCCACGGGATCGCCGAAGCCGACAGCAGCGGCCAATTCCCCGACACCAACGGTGCATCCGCATCCGCCCAGCCGACCTGAGTCGAGCCTTTGCGGCCCGAATGGCCAATCTGGCAGCAGGTCTTGGCTTTGGTCTCGGCATGGATGAAATCGTTGATCCGCTTCCACGCCAATTCGTGCTTCGGCGTATAAAGCCCGGTGCACCCCGGCGTGATCCGGCCATTGGCGGAAACGCAGGTCATCTCGGTATACACCAGCCCAGCGCCGCCCTTGGCGCGCTCGGCGTAATGCACGAAATGCCAATCGGTGGGCACGCCTTCGACCGCGCGATACTGCGCCATCGGCGACACCACCACGCGGTTTTCCAGCGTCATGCCGCGCAGCTGGAACGGCGTGAACATCGGCGCGCGGCCCGGCGCGCCACCATATTGCGCCGCAAACCAATCCTCAGCACTACGCAGCCAAGCCGGATCACGCATCCGCAAATTCTCGTGGCTGATCCGCTGCGATCGGGTCAGCAGCGAATAGGCAAACTGCGGCGCGGGCATGTCCAGATAACGCTCGACCTCCTCAAACCACTCCAGCGAATTGCGCGCCGCCGATTGCAGCCGCAACACTTCCACGCGGCGTTCGGCCTGATAGCGCTCAAATGCCGCCTGCATCGTCGGTTCCGAGTGCAGGTATTCCGCCAAAGCAATCGCACTATCGAACGCCAGCCGCGACCCCGACCCAATCGAGAAATGCCCCGTCGCCGCCGCATCGCCCATCAGCACGACATTCTCGTGATACCACTGCTGGCAAATCACCCGCGGGAACTGCATCCACACCGCCGAGCCGCGCAAATGCGCTGCATTCGACATCAGATCATGGCCGCCCAAATGCCGTTCAAAGATCTTGCGGCAAGTCTCAACGGTTTCCTCTTTGGTCATCGTCTCAAAGCCCCACAACTCCCATGTGTCGGGATGGCATTCGACGATGAAGGTCGCGGTATCCTTGTCAAACTGGTAGACATGCGCCCAGACCCAGCCGTATTCGGTCTTCTCGAAGATGAAACTAAAGGCGTCGTCGAACTTGGCATGGGTGCCAAGCCAAACGAACTTGCACTTACGCACATCAATATCTGGCTTGAACACATCCGCATATTCGCGGCGCACGAGGCTGTTGATGCCATCCGTCGCCACCACCAGATCATAGTCTTTGCGGTATTCTTCGGCTGACTTGAACTCGGCCTCAAACCGCAGATCGACGCCCAACTCCCGCGCCCTTGCCTGCAGCAAGATCAGCAGCGCTTTCCGCCCAATCCCCGCAAAGCCATGCCCGCCCGAAACGGTCCGCACGCCGTTATGCACGACCGCAATGTCGTCCCAATAGGCGAATTGGCTGCGAATGGCCTCAGTGCTGACCGGATCATTCTTCCCCATCCGCCCCAGCGCGTCATCCGACAGCACCACGCCCCAGCCGAAGGTGTCATTGGCCTTGTTGCGCTCCATCACCACAACCTCGTGGCTGGCATCCCGCAACTTCATCGAGATCGCAAAATACAAGCCCGCCGGACCACCGCCCAAACACAGAACCTTCATGGCAACCCCTCCAATGCGTTTGGTTCAGCCTGCCATCACGGCAAAACAATTTCAAGCTTGAAATTTCTCGCTTGAAATTTTCCGCCCACCCCGCATAGTGCAATCATGGAAAACCTGATCCTCACCCAGCACCCATTCTGGCTGCACATCGCGCTGAACCGCCCCGCGGCGAAGAACGCGCTGAACACCGCGACGCTTGCGGCTTTGGCCCACGCGCTGACCCAAGCCGCCACCGATCCCAATATCCGCGCCGTCCTCCTTTCCGGCACCGAAGGCAATTTCGCCGCCGGAGCCGACATCACCGAAATTGAAACCAAAACCACCGCCGAGGCCGCCCTAGACCCCCGCAAAGCCCATTGGGCCACCATCCGCGCCTTCCCAAAACCGCTGATCGCCGCCATTGACGGCTTCGCGCTTGGAGGAGGCTTAGAACTCGCCCTGATGGCCGACCTGATCATCCTCGGCGAGACCGCCAAACTCGGCCTGCCCGAAACCAACCTCGGCCTGATCCCCGGTGCGGGCGGCACCCAGCGCCTGCTCGCCCTGATAGGTCGCGCCCGCGCCTCCCGCATGATCCTGACGGGTGAGATCATCGACGCCCAAACCGCCCACCAATGGGGCATCGCCGCCTATCTCGCTACAGGTTCCGCCCTGCCGGATGCCACCACCCTCGCCAGCAAAATTGCCCTCCGCGCCCCCCTCGCGCTACAAGCCGCCAAAGCCGCCCTTGTCGCAGGCGATGAAGCCCCCCGCGCCTTCGCCCTTGAACGTGCAGGTTTCGAATCCCTAATGGATACCACCGACAAAGCCGAAGGCATCTGCGCCTTCCGCGACAAACGCAAACCCAGTTTCACAGGCGCATGATGCCCCCCAACACCAGCCCCAAAATCGGCATCATCGGTCTCGGCACAATGGGCTTAGGGATCGCGCAAATCTTTGTACAGGCTGGTTTTTTCACCGTCGCCACCGATGCCCAGCCGCCTGCCCGCGCCAGTGCCCGTCAACGCATGTCCGACGCCCTGAACGCCCGCGTCACTGCCGGAAAGCTCACCCCAGAGGCCCGCGATGCGACGCTGTCCAATCTGCACATCACCGCAAGCCTCGCCGAGCTCGCGCCCTGCGATCTGGTGATCGAGGCCATCATCGAGCGCCTCGATGCCAAACAGGTGCTGTTCAGCGAACTCGAAACCATCCTGGCGCCCAATGCCATCCTCGCCACCAACACCTCATCGATTCCTGTCGCCGCCATAGCCAGCACCGCGCAACACCCAAACCGCATCCTCGCCCTACACTTCTTCAATCCGCCCACCGCGATGAAGCTGGTCGAACTCGCACCCCACGCGGGCACCTCGACAGCAGCCCTGACCCTCGCCCGCGAAATCACCGAGGCCGCAGGCAAAACCGTGATCCAATGCCCCGACCGCCCCGGTTTCATCGTCAACCGCTGTGCGCGACCCTATTACGGCGAAGCCCTCGCCCTGCTGGAAGAAGGCCACCCGGCGGAAGAAATCGACGCCGCGATGATGGCCGCCGGATACCGCCTCGGCCCCTTCGCATTGATTGATCTGATCGGCGCTGACATCAACCTTGCGGCCACCGAGGGCCTCAGCGCGGCTATGCAAAACCACCCCCGCTACCACGTCTTCGCAGCCCTCAAAGCCCAAGTCGCCAGCGGAAACTTAGGCCGCAAATCCGGCCAAGGCTTCCTATACCCCGCGCAAACCACTGCAAAAGCCAACCCCGAAATCGCCCTTCGCATTGAGGCAACTCTAATAAACGAAGCCGCATGGCTGCTCAATGAAGGCGGCACCACGCCCGAAGGCATCGACACCGCAATGAAATTGGGCCTCAACTTCCCGCGCGGCCCGTTCGTTGCCCTAGCCCTTCACACAACCCCAAAAGTCGTCACCACCCTACAATCCCTCGCAGCAAAAGCCCCCGAGGCGCTGAAACCCCGCTACGCCCCCGCCCCACATCTCATCCGGTGATCCCCATGTCTGACACCTATTTCCTCTACCATTCCATCGGCATGTATCCTGGCAAAACCGCCGATCTCGCCCATGCGATGACCGAATTTGCCGGGGTCTGGGGCAAGCCAGATGACAGCCAATGGGCCTATGCGCTAGGCAAACGCCAGAATTTCATCGATCGCTGGCGTGCGATCCTGAACGCCCCGGCGCAGTCGATCACCGCCACCGAAAACGTCACCGCCGCCTTCCATGCGTTGCTGACCTCATTGCCTCAATCTCACCTTAAAGGTCGCAAAGTGCTGGTCGGAGCCGATTGCTTCCCCTCCAACCACTTCCTGTTGAATGGCATGGCCGAGAAATACGGTTTCACCCTGCACACCGTGCCCCTGCGCCAAGGCATGGGCTATGTCGAAGATGAAGACTTTATCGAAGCATGGACCCCAGACGTTGGCCTCGCCTTACTGACATGGGTGTCCTCACTTACCTCGCACCGTATTGATCTCAAACGCATGGTCGCCCACGGTCGCCGCATGGGCAGCCTGATCGGCACCGATATCACCCAAGCCGCAGGCCTGATCCCCTATGACGTGATGGCCCCCGAGGTCGATTTCACCGTCAGCACGTCCCTGAAGTGGATGTGTGGCACCCCCGGCGCAGGTATCCTATATGTCAGCCCCCGCCTGACCCCGCATTGCCACCCCGAGCAGCGCGGCTGGTTCAGCCAATCCAACCCGTTCAACTGGGACATCACCGCGTTCCAATACGCCCCCGACATTCGGCGCTACGACAGTGGCACTCCCGGCACGATGGCCGCCCTCGCCAGCCTGCCCGCGTTGGACTGGCACGCCACCCAAGACCAAAGCGCGCTCCTGGCCCACAACCGCCAACTGACCGCCCGCCTCATTGAGGCCGCCGACGCGCTCAACCTCACCTTACTCACCCCCCGCGCGCCCGAAAAACGCGGCGGCTCGATCATGCTGCGCCTGCCCGACAGTCATAACGCCGCCGAAGTGGTCAACAAACTGCGCGCCCAAGGCATCACCACCGATGCCCGCAGCCAAACCCTGCGGCTCTCTCCCGGCAACCTGACCACGCTGGCAGGCACCGAAACCCTGATCGCTGCGCTGACAAATCTGCTGCGCCCTTAACCATTCGCCTTGGCAGAAATACTCCCGCCGGAGGCTTCGGCATCAAAGCGAAAGCCTCCGCTGGATTGCGTTTCTATCGCATTCATCTTGGCTCAAATATCCCCGCCGGCGGCATCGGCCCTTACCGCGAAAGCCCCCGGCGCAGAACAAACCGCATCCGCCAAAGCCTTAACAAACCCTAAACGTCTAAAACCACTCCATTGAAAAACAACAATTTTCCAAACGGTCCCAACGCGGGACCGCGTCATTCTTTCCCGTTGCCCGACTCTGCTGGCCAGCCTACCCTGCGCCCATTCATTCCCGGAGGACACCATGACCGCACCCCTAGGCTTCGACACCCTTGCCATCCACGCAGGCACCGCCCCCGACCCCGCCACCGGCGCGCGGCAGGTTCCGATCTATCAAACCACCGCTTACGTTTTCCGCGACGCCGAGCACGCCCGCAAACTTTTCGGCCTGCAGGAAGTCGGCTACATCTACTCCCGCCTGACCAACCCCACCGTCTCGGCGCTGGCCGACCGGGTCTGCGCCCTAGAAGGCGGTGCCGGGGCAATCTGCTGCTCCTCGGGCCATGCAGCCCAAATCATGGCGCTGTTCCCGCTGATGGGCCCCGGCCTGAACATCGTCGCCTCGTCACGGCTCTACGGTGGCACGATCACCCAGTTCAGCCAGACCATCAAACGCTTCGGCTGGTCGGCAAAATTCGTGGACACCGATGATCTGCTCGCCGTCGAACACGCGATTGATGAGAACACCCGCGCGATCTTTTGCGAGACCATCGCCAATCCCGGCGGCTATGTCTCTGACCTCGACGCACTCGCCCGTATCGCGGATCAAGCTGGTATCCCCCTGATCGTCGACAACACCACCGCCACGCCTTACCTCTGCAAACCCATCGAGCATGGCGCCACCCTCGTGGTCCATTCGGCCACCAAATACCTGACCGGCAACGGCACCGTGACGGGCGGGGTCGTGGTCGACTCGGGCAAATTCGACTGGTCGGCGAGCGATAAATTCCCCAGCCTCAGCCAACCCGAACCCGCCTATCACGGCCTGACCTTCCATGCGGCACTGGGCGCGATGGCCTTCACCTTCCACTCCATCGCCGTCGGCCTGCGCGATCTGGGTATGACGATGAACCCACAAGGCGCGCATTACACACTGATGGGGATCGAAACCCTTGGCCTGCGGATGCAGCGCCATGTTGAGAATGCCAAGATCGTCGCGGAATATCTGGAGCAAGACCCTCGGGTAGAGTTCGTGACCTATGCCGGGCTACATTCCTCGCCCTACCGCAAACGCGCGGAGTCGATGACCCCGAAAGGCGCGGGGGCCTTGTTCACCTTCGCGGTGAAGGGCGGCTATGATGCCTGCGTCAAGCTGGTGGACAGTGTGAAACTGTTCAGCCATGTCGCCAACCTTGGCGATACCCGCAGCCTGATCATCCATCCGGCCTCGACCACCCACAGCCAGTTGGACGACGAGGCAAAAATCCGTTCGGGGGCCGCGCCGAACGTGGTGCGGCTGTCGATCGGGATCGAGGATGTGAAGGATATCATCGCCGATCTGGATCAGGCCTTGGCGGCGGCTACGTCGTAAAAACCGGCAAGCCCAGACCGCTATCCAGTCCGGGCTTGCTCTTTTTGAAATACTCCCGCCGGAGGCTTCTGAGGCTAATGTCGGACGCCTCCGGCGGGAATATTTAGGCCAATGTGAAACGCAAGATCACTCGATGATCTCATAGGTGATCGTCACCGAAGCCGTCATTCCGATCTGGCCTGAAGCCACGGGAACCGGAGACGCCGCTTTGGCTTCATCGCGGAACATCGGCATCGGCGCGCCGTAGCCTGCGCTTTCGGTGATCGTCTCGATCTTGCCCAGTTTCACCCCAGCCGCCCCTGCAAGCAGTTCAGCGCGTGCTTTCGCATCGGCGACGGCGGCTTTGCGGGCTTCATCTTGCGCGGGGCGCGGGGCCGCGAGATCGAAGGTGATGCCGTTCAGCGTGTTCGCGCCATCGGTGATGCTGGCATCCAGCACGGTGCCCAAGGTGTCCAATGCGCGCACTCGCACGCTCAGCATATTTGAGGCCACAT
This sequence comes from Cypionkella sp. PAMC25878, assembly GCF_058135695.1. NCBI lineage: Bacteria > Pseudomonadati > Pseudomonadota > Alphaproteobacteria > Rhodobacterales > Paracoccaceae > Cypionkella > Cypionkella sp. PAMC25878. The sequence continues at coordinate 3,680,194 of NZ_CM176871.1, forward strand.
AGCCTGCGATTTTCGGGGTTTGGCCCGCATCATAGCCGACCCAGTTCGGGTTCAGCGACAGGTTCGAGGTTTGAAGATCGCGGTCTTCGATCCCCGCCGATTTAAGCCGATCCATCACGGTTTGCAGCGCCTTCGAATTGGCCGCCATTGCTTCGGCCGCTGAAGCGCCATCGGTTGTGACCCCAAGTGAGATCGTCGCCATATCGGGCGTGACTTGCACTGTGCCCTCACCTGTCACGGTGATCACATTATCGGCAAGTGCCGGAGCCGCAATCGGCAAGACAAGAGCAGCAGACAGCAGCAGGGCATTAAGAACACGCATGGGAACCTCCAAATGTTATGCGTCTTAGGTGTAATGCTATGACGTTGACCGCAAGCCATTCCTTGGCGGCACGCCTGCCTTTTTCTTTCCTTCGGCAAAAAGCTGCTATAGGAAGGGCAAAACCAGCCGTAGAGCGTTTCCGGCGGTGCCCCCAATGTGCTAGACCCGTGAAATGAAACCAGCTTTTGCACTCGACTTCCGGGATGAAACCATCAGCTTGCTGCACCGCTCTGGCGGTGGTTGGCAGTTGGTGGGGGCTGTTCCGCTTGACACGCCCGATCTGACCGAGGCTTTGGGCTATCTGCGCGCCACAGCCCTTGGCCTGTCGCCACGCGGGATGACCACCAAGCTGGTGATCCCGAATGACCAGGTCCTGTACCTGACCGTCCATGCACCGGGGCCGGATGAGGCCACGCGCCACGCGCAGGTTGTGGCGGCGCTTGAAGGCCGCACGCCCTATGATGTCGCCGATCTGGCGTTTGATTACACCGGCTCCGGGCCAGAGGTGCAGGTGGCGGTGATCGCCAAAGAGACCTTGGCCGAGGCGGAAGGTTTTGCCGCCGAGCATCGCCTAAACCCGATTGCCTTCGTCGCGGCCCCCGAGCCCGACAGCTTTGCGGCAGAGCCTTGGTTTGGCCTGTCGTCGCTGGCCCCTTCGCTGATCCCGAAAGGCGCAAAGGTCGAGCGCGACGGTCGCCCGGTGATGATCGTGGCGCGCAGCTTTGGCGCTGCGGCGCAAGTGGTCGAAGCTGTTGTTGAGACGCCGGTTGAAGCGCTCGCACCGATACTGCAGAATGCGCCAGAGTCTGAGGTTGTGAGTGAGCCTGAGGTTTTGGAGCCAGTGGTTGCGGAACCTGTGGCTGTGGTTGAGCCGGAAGTTGTGGTTGAACCGGAAGCTGTCATCACACCAGACGATCTGTCCGAGACGGAAATTAGCCCCGAGCCCGAAGATCTGCTTGCGGCGGAGGCTGTGTTAGCCCCCGAAGCCTATGTTGCAGCCGCCGATGATATCCCGCCTGCAGCGGTTGCGGCGGAAGAAACTTGGCGGCCTGCCGATTATGCGTCGCGCGCCGCCTATGAAGATGACGCGCCGCATATGCCATCGCGGCCCGCCTCGCCACTAGATGACGACAATGCATTGATTGCGGCCCTCGCCGATACGCTGTCGGCGCCGATCCCGCAGCCTGCGCCACCATCCCCCGCTCCGCCTGCGCCGCGCAAGCCGGTGGTCGAGGTGGAAGAAGCGCCGATGGCTTTGGACGTCTCTGATGATGCGGCTGAGGCTGATGAGGTCGAGCCGCAGGGCGCTGATGCGATCCGGGCCGCGATTTCGGCCAAGGCGGCACGGGTGATTGATCCGATCATCGCCGATGATTTGCCGCCGATGCCTGCGGCTGCGGCTTTGGGTGCGTTCTCCAGCCGCCGTCAGGGCAATGAGACGCTGCTGAACAAAGCCCCGGCGCTCGGGGCGGCAAAAGCTGGAGTGCCGCGCCCGACCGCTGCAAAGCCGCTGGCTGCGATTCAAGGCTTTGGGGCGCAAGGCTTGGAGACGCAAGGACCGGGGATCGCGCGCGCGCCAATCGCAAAACCGGATCTGGCGGCGAAACCGACAAAGCCCGGCAAACCCGGTTTGCGCGGTCTGTCGGCTTTGGTCTCGGGCTCAAGTGCCGCTGCGACCAAACCCCGCACCAAGGTCGCGATCCCTTCAGCCCTGCCGCCGCTGAAATCCACCGATGCTGCGGGTGCAGGCCTGCCCAAGCCGCAAGTGACGCGCCCCGCCGCGGCTCGCGGCCCCGGTGGCTTTGCGGCCCGCGAACCGGTGCGCGGCAAACCGCGTTATCTTGGGCTGCTGCTGACGGTGGTCTTGCTGTTCCTGTTGGCGATGATTGCGGCTTGGTCTTCCTATTCGCTTGGCGCTTGGAACACCGGGGCAGAAGCGCCGGTGCAGGTTGGCGCGGACAATCCAGACGGCACGGACGTTCCTGCGGCAGAGATGCCGGATGCCAATGATGAGATGTTGGCCGATATGCAGGACCCGGCAGAGTTGTCGGATACCGCTTCGGCCAGCGATCCAGCCGTGCCTTCGGTTGAAGGCGCAGTGGCCTCGCCCGATGCGGCGGATTTGAGTGGCCCCAGCGCCGAGCCTGCGCCGGCGCTGGATGTCGCCGCTGAGACCACAGCCCCTGTGAACCCGACGGCTGGCACCGATGATGAGATTTTCCTCGCCTCGATGGATGCCGCACCCCTGCCGCCCGATCCGCTGTCGCTGGTGCAACCACTGGCGCAGGGCGACCAGATGCCCGCCGCACAGCCTGCGCCGCCGCCGTTTGGCACGGTGTATCAGTTTGAAGCCAATGGCGCGATCACGCCAACGCCCGAGGGGATCATCACGCCCGAGGGCGTTTTTCTACGGGCGGGCAAGCCGTCTCGGGTGCCAACCGCGCGCACCGAAGCGGTGATCGCGGCGGCGGCGGCGACAAACCCAACGGTTGCAGCAGCAGCCCAGCCCGATGCGGCGGCGCCCCCCGCAGCTGCGCCGCCTGTTTATGCTGATCCCGCCTTGGCGGGCAAAAAGCCAAAAACCCGGCCCGCGGGGCTGACGCCGCCCGCTGCAGCCGGTCAGGGCGCCTTGGCACCCGAGGTCGATAGCCGCTTTGCTGGGCTGCGCCCAACCGCCCGCCCCAGCAGCATCCTGTCGGCGGGACGCCAAGCGCAGCAAGCCTCGGCTGCTGCGTCGCTGACCGCACAGGCCGAAGCGCTGAACCAAGAGGCGGCCTTAACCAGCGGGTCGAAGCTGGCAGTGGCGATCAGCCGCAAGCCTGCCGCGCGCCCGCGTGACCTGAGCCGCGCCGTGGAAGCCGCTGTCGCAGCCGTCGCCCGTGAACCGCAGCCTGAGCCAGAACCCGCCGCAGAGCCGCAGCCGCGATTGGCGGCGGTTCCCGATAAGAATTCCAGCGCCGAAGCTGATGGCGAGCCGGATGTGGTTTCGGCAGCACCGAAAATCCCGACCAAGGCGACGGTAGCAAAGCAGGCGACGTTCAAGAATGCGATCAACCTGTCAAAGTTGAACCTGATCGGGGTTTATGGCACGCAATCAAAGCGTTACGCTTTGGTGCGCACAGCCGCAGGGCGCTATAAGAAGGTCCGTGTCGGGGATACGATTGACGGCGGCGGCCGCGTCGCTGCGATCACCGCCACCGAAGTGCGCTATCAAAAAGGCGGCCGTCTGGTGGCCTTGGCGATGCCCAAGGGCTAGGCGATTTGCGGTTTGCTTGAACGACACTGCGCGCCAAGACCTGCGCGCAGCGTGATGGTTCTGCGTCAGATAGACCCAAACCGCCTTAATCAGCCAGCCGTCAGCACGCCTCGATCAATCTGATCCTGCTCGATGCTTTCGAACAAGGCCCGGAAATTGCCCTCGCCAAAGCCATCATCGCCTTTGCGCTGAATGAACTCGAAGAATATCGGCCCGATCACGGTTTTTGAGAAGATTTGCAGCAGGATGCGGGTCTCGCCACCATCGACCACGCCCTCACCATCAATCAGAATGCCATATTTCGCCATCGCCTCCAGCGGTTCCTGATGACCTACCACGCGGGTTTTCGACAGCTCATAATAGGCGGTCGGCGGCTTCGGCATAAACTTCAACCCGCGTGCGGCGATCTCATCGGTGGCGGCGTAAATATCCTGCGCGCCGACCGCGATATGCTGGATGCCTTCGCCGTTGTAACGCTTCAGATATTCGACAATCTGCCCGGTCTCACCGCGATCTTCGTTGATCGGGATGCGAATACGCCCGCAGGCAGAAGTCAGCGCGCGGCTGAACAGGCCAGAGTGTTTGCCCGCGATGTCAAAGAAGCGGATCTGCTTAAAGCCGAAGATTCTGCCATAGAAATCAAACCACTTGTCCATATTACCCTTGTGGACATTATGGGTGAGGTGATCGAGATAGTAAAAGCCGACACCCTTGGGCTGATGATCGGTGAAGGTGAAATCCTTGTAGGGGTTCGCCGCGCCATATTGATCGACGAAATAGATCAATGAGCCGCCGATACCAACAATCGCCGGAACCTCCAGCGTCTTCGCGCCCTCAAACGGCACGGCCCCATTGGCCACCGCATGGGCAAACGCCTGCTTCGCATCGACCACCCGCCAGCCCATCGAGGGCGCGCAGGGGCCATGCTGATCGACAAAATTGCGGCCATGGCTGCCGGGTTCGTCGTTCAGGATATAGGTGATGTCGCCCTGCTGCCACAACTCGATCGCTTTGATGTTGTGCCGCGCAGTCAAGCTGTAGCCCATGCGGGTGAACAAATCGCGCAACTCTTGCGGATTTGGGTGGGCGAATTCGACAAACTCCATACCATCGGTGCCAGCCGGGTTAGCGGCGCTGATGCTGGCTTTTGCGGCGGAATGCGGAAACGGTCCCATGGCGTGCCTCTTTTGACTGCGTTTCGTCATAATAACGCATTAGTGACACGCTGTTTGCGCGTAGTTGGATTGTATTGTGGCAATCGGCGCGCGATACACGCGGGATATATGAATTTGACGCGAGAAACCCGCATGCTGGACGCTATCGACTCACGTCTGCTGGCCGAGATACAGGTCAATGCGATGCTGACGGCGCAAGAACTGGGCGAGCGGTTGAACCTGTCGCCCAGCCAAGCCGCGCGGCGCAGGCAGCGGTTGGAGGCCGAGGGTTTTGTGGTGGGTTATGCGGCGCGGCTGTCGCCCGCCAAGGTTGGGCTGACGGTGCAGGCCTTTGTGCAGGTGCAGATGGCAACCCATTCGCCCGATGCCGCGCGCAGTTTTGGTACACTGGTGTCCACCTGCCCCGAGATTGTCTCGGCTTGGACGCTGACCGGCGAGGCCGACTACCTGCTGCGGGTCTGGTGCGCCGATCTGCCGGATCTGAACCGAGTGATCCACACGCTTTTGCTGCCGCATCCAGCGGTGGCGCGGGTGCAAAGCCAGATTGTGATGGACCAATTCAAGGCCGATGCCCCGCTGCCAACTTAAAGCTGTTGCCGAGCTAAATGTGTTGCTGATGTAAAGCCCCTGCCAATCTGAAAGTGCGTGATGGAAAGTTTTCTGCTGCAAGCCTCAATCTACCTTGGTGCCGCCGTTTGCGTGGTGCCTTTGGCGGTGCGCTTGGGCTTGGGCTCGGTGCTGGGCTATCTGGCGGCCGGGATACTGATGGGTCCAATTCTGGGCATTGCAGGTGCCGAGACCGCCGATCTGCAGCATTTTGCCGAGTTCGGCGTGGTGCTGATGCTGTTCCTGATCGGGCTGGAGCTCGAGCCGAAATCTTTGTGGGAGATGCGGCACAAACTGCTGGGCATGGGCGGCGCACAGGTGGTTCTGACCACGGGCAGCGTGGCTATCGGCTTGATTTGGTTCGGAGTTACGCCTGCGGTGGCTTTGGTTCTCGGCATGATGGCTTCACTGTCATCCACCGCCATCGTGCTGCAAACCCTGTCTGAAAAGAACCTGATGCGCACCATGGGCGGGCGCTCGGCTTTCTCGGTTTTGCTCACCCAGGATATGGCAGTGATCCCGATGCTGGCGATCATTCCGCTTCTGGCGCTGCCGGAAATGGTTAGCACAACCGCCGAGGTCTACGGCGTCAGCAATCCGCAGGAATTGGTCGAACAGGCCGCAACCTCACAACTGATCACCACGGTGCAATCGCTGCCGGGTTGGGGCGCGGGTCTGCTGACCTTGGCGATTGTCGCGGGGATCGTGCTCGCGGGCCATTATCTGAGCCGTCCGATTTTCCGCTTTGTCCACGCCGCCAAACTGCCCGAGATGAGCACATTTATCAGCCTGCTGATGGTGCTGGGCATCGCGTTTCTGATGATGCTGGTGGGGCTTTCCCCGGCTTTGGGCACCTTTGTGGCCGGCGTGGTTCTGGCGAACTCGGAATTCCGGCATCAGCTGGAAGCTGATCTCAAACCGTTCAAAGGACTGCTGCTGGGGCTGTTCTTTATGACCGTCGGCGTCGGCATCAACTTCAAAATGCTGGCGCGCGAGCCGATGATGGTGCTGGGGCTAACCCTTGCGCTGATGCTGCTGAAGGCGCTGATTCTGGTGGCGATTTCGCTGGTGTTCAAGCTGAAGCGGCAAGACCGTTGGCTGTTTTCGCTCAGCTTGGCGCAGGGCGGCGAGTTCGGTTTTCTGATCGTCAGCTTTGCGCGCTCCGAAAGCGCGTTGCCCTTGGCGGCTGGCCAAATGGGGCTGCTGGTGATCAGCCTGTCGATGCTGCTGACGCCCCTACTGTTCATCGGTTACGACTGGTTGACCGCGCGTTTTGCCCACCGCACGCCAGATCAAGCCCCCGATGAGATTGACGAAAAAGGTCAGGTGATTATCGCCGGGATCGGGCGGTTCGGCCAAGTGGTCAATCGGCTGGTGCGCACCTCTGGCATTCCAACGGTGGTGCTCGACAACGATATGACCACGATTGAAACCATGCGCAAATTCGGCGTGAAGGGCTTTTTCGGTGATCCAGCGCGGCCCGAATTGCTCGAAGCGGCGGGTCTGTCAGAGGCGCAGGTGATCGTCATCGCGGTGGATGATCACGATACCGCCACGCGGATCGTGCGCTATGCCAGATCACGTCGCCCCGATATTCACATCGTTGCGCGGGCGCGGGATCGTGTGCATGTCTATGAGCTGTATCAGGCCGGTGCCAATGACATCGTGCGCGAAACCTTCGACAGCTCAATCCGGGCCGGGCGATATGTGCTTGAAAACATGGGATTTTCCGAATACGAGGCTGCGAAAGTCTCTCAGGCTTATTTCCGTGTCGATAGGGGGGCGATGCGCGATCTGGCCGAAGTCTGGGTGCCCGGCCAGCCCACCCATTTGAACGACGCCTATATCGCGCGTGCCAAACAGCTCGACCGCGATCTGGAAATTGCGCTGATGGAGGAGTTACACGAGGTCAAACCGATGGCTGCAGAGGAACCCGCCGAGGTGATGGAGGCCATGCTGTTCCCCGATATGGATGAGCCACGCGACAGACTGGCAGAGCAATAAAAAAGGCGGCCCGAAGACCGCCTTTTCCGAAATTTCAAACCAGATCAGGCAGCGCGGCCAATCAGCACATCGCCGACCTTCTTCTGCGCACCAGCTTCATCAACGCCAGAGACGGCGGCAACTTCACGGGTCAAACGCTCCAGTGCCGCCTCATACAGCTGACGCTCAGAATAAGACTGCTCGCGCTGATCATCGCTGCGATGCAGGTCGCGCACGACTTCGGCAATCGCCATCAGATCGCCCGAGTTGATCTTCTGTTCATATTCCTGCGCCCGACGTGACCACATCGCACGTTTAACCCGGGCCTTGCCCTTCAGGGTATCCAGCGCTTTCGTGACCAGATCCGGCGAAGACAGCGAGCGCATGCCCACATCCGTGGCCTTATGGGTCGGAACCCGCAATGTCATCTTGTCTTTTTCAAAGGAAATCACGAACAGTTCCAACACGAACCCAGCGATCTCTTGTTCTTCAATCGAGATGATGCGGCCAACGCCATGGGCAGGATACACAACGAACTCATTCGGACGAAAATCAGGCTTCTTCGATTTGGTCATTCAGTCGCTTCCTCGAGCAGGAGTCTGTTCCGCAAAAAATATGACCGCTCCGGGAAATCACCCCGAACAACGGCTTCTATTTTCGGCTAGATTTTCACCCCAAGCGGGCAGCTTTGAGGTTTGTGCAGGCATCCGTGTTTATTTGTAACTTCTGTATAACACAAAAATGCACTGATTCCAACCACCGCAGCAGATCAACGCATGCGCTTTACCCATTGGAATCACGGTATTTTCCGGGTTGTACCTGATTCGTGACGCCTGCTATACCGAATCAGCAATGCATCATTGGCTCAGTTGCCCTGCCCCGGCGCTTCCGAGAAATACTTCTCACGCTTGTCCGTTTCGCCATCGCGGTCTTCGTATCCCGGCATCGGGTCTTTTTTGGTGACGATCACCGGCCACATTTCGGAATATTTACGATTGAAGGTGACCCAAGCGTCCATATCCGGCTCGGTATCCGGGCGGATTGCGTCGGCCGGGCATTCCGGCTCGCACACACCACAGTCGATGCACTCATCCGGGTGGATAACCAGCATGTTCTCGCCTTCATAGAAGCAATCCACCGGGCAAACTTCGACGCAATCGGTGTATTTGCACGCAATGCAGTTGTCGATCACAACGTAGGTCATGGGGCAGGCTCCTGTTTCAGCGTCGCCTTACTACGAAAGCTGGCGCGATCATTCAAGCGGTGCATCGGCGGTTGGTGCAAGATCGTGATAAAGCGCTTGGGCTTCTTGGGCTGGGCCCCGACGTTCCGACAGCGCCAGCACGCGGACCACCCGCAGACTGCGGCCCTGCGAAAAAGTCAGCGTATCACCTTCCATAACGCTATGCCCCGGCTTTTTGCAGCGCTGCCCGTTCAGCCGCAGATGGCCGCTTTCGATCACTTGAGCGGCAAGCTCCCTATTCTTGAAGAACCGTGCCGCGAAAAGCCATTTGTCCAGCCGAAGTTTCGGCTGAACATCTTTTTGTGGTTTTGCCCCCGGCCCGGCCAATCAGATCCCGAAGATCAGAGCTTGGCCTTCAACGCCATCAAAGCGGCGAAGGGATTGTCGGGATCAATCGGCTTTTCAGCGCGCGGTGGGCGCTGTTCGTAGGTTTTTGGCTTGGTGTCGCGGTCATTGGGCTTGCCGCCATGCGGTTTGTTGCCCTTGTAGCCTTCGCGCTTTTCGCCCTCACGGCGCGGGCCACGATCAGACTGAGCAGGCTTGTCGCCTTCAACGCGCGGCGCGCGATCAGCACGGGGTCCACGCTCGCCAGCTGGCGCATCGCCTTCCTTCTTCGGGCCGCGATCAGGCCGAGGCCCACGATCCGGGCGCGGTCCACGCTCAGCCGCAGGCGCATCGCCTTCTTTGCGGGGCGCGCGCTCAGGACGCGCGGGGCGTTCCGGGCGGGGGCGTGGTTTTGGTGCCCAAGTGAAGGTATAGAACGACTCCATCTCTGGCACCGCTTCCGGGTCGGGCTGCACGAATGCCGATTCGCCTTCGGGGATCGGCTGCACCGGGGCGTCAGGATCAACTGCCACCGGGATCGGTGCCGCCTTGACCTTGGCGCGCTCGGCCTTTTCGCCCTTGTAGCCCAAACCGCCCATCAGATCGTTGAACTGCTCCAGCGTCATGCCGGTGATCGACAGCATATCCGGCGTCGCTTCAAACCCCGCGCGGCTGTCTTTGGTGCGCAGGATATCGGCCAAACGCTCCAGCATATCAATGCGGATCGCCCGCGCGCCTGCCGGGTGATAGCCCGCAAGCGTGTAGTGCATCTTCGGCACTGCCGGGATGTTCGGTATCGTCACCAGACCCGGAGGCGGGCTTTCGGGGAATTCATCCAAGCCGTTCCACAAAGACCACAGCACCAGCCGCAGCCGGGTCGGCGCGGGTTTCAGCAGTGCGGGCAGGAACACGGTGAACTGACCAAAGCGCACGCCATGCTTGCGCAACGCGCCGCGGGCTTCCTGATCCAGCTCTTTGACTTCATTGGCGATGTTTTCGCGCGGAATCACGCCCAGACCTTCGGCCAAGCGGAACGCAAAGCCGCGTGCCAGCCCGGTCAGGGTTTCATCGCGGCCCATCGCCAGCAAAGGCTCGAAGTTCGCGGCGACCTTGCGGTCGATGAAATGCTGCAAACGACGGCGCACCTTGTCGGCGACATCCGGGCCAGCTTCTTCATCGACAAACGCTTCGACGCCGGGGCGCGCGGGTTCAGCGCCCTTGATCAGCTTGCCCATCGCTTGGGTGCCCCACATCAGGCCGCCCTGCTCGGTGAAATCCAGTTCGGTGTCGGGTGCGTTATAAAAACGATCCGCCCGCAGATGGAATTCCGGCTTGAGCGCCGCGAAGGCCGCTTGCCGCAGCGTTGCCGCCTCTTCATTGGAAGTGGTCGCATCCTGACGGAAACGGAACCCCTCAAGACGGCCGACGAACTCGCCTGCAACCGTCACTTCGCCTTTGTCATTCACCTCGGCCACGAGGGTCTCCTTCTGCTTCAACCGCCGCAACAGCACAGACGTGCGCCGGTCAACAAATCGTTGCGTCAAGGCGCTGTGCAATGCGTCTGACAATCGGTCTTCTACAGCGCGAGTCTCGGCGCGCCAATGGCTTTCGTTCTCAACCCAGCCCTTGCGTTGCGCAACATAGGTCCAGGTGCGGATATAGGCCAGCCGTTTCGAGATGGTATCGATGTCGCCACCGGCTTTATCTATCCGCGCGATGGCCTTTTCCAGCCAATCCGATGGGATGCGGGTTTGCGCAAGGCCGCGCCCGGTCAGGAAATCGAAAATTCGCGCGAGCAAAGTGAAATGCTCATTGCCCGAAGCATTGCGGAAATCGGGGATGCGACAGACCTCCCACAGCAGTTTGATGCGCTGCGGGGTGTTCAGCTTTTCGCGCACCTCGGGCAGTTCCGACAGATATTTCAGCGCCAGAACATCATCGGCATCGCGGGCGCGGGCCAGCCATTTGTTCTGCGTCGGGGCTTCCAGTGAGCGCACCAGCCGTTCAACGCTGCCGAACTCCAGATCATGATTGCGCCATTCCAGCTTGCGCACCGGGTCAAAGCGATGCTCTTGGATCGCCTCAACGGTTTCCTCGTCCATCGGGCGCACCTCGCCCGTCACCCCGAACGTGCCGTTCTCTTGATAGCGCCCCGCCCGCCCGGCAATCTGCGCGAGCTCCTGCGGATACAAAGCCCGCATCCGCCGCCCGTCAAACTTCGACGTTGCCGCAAAAGCGATATGCTTGATGTCCAGATTTAGCCCCATGCCAATCGCATCGGTCGCCACCAGATAATCGACATCGCCGTTCTGATACAATGCCACCTGCGCATTGCGGGTGCGCGGGCTCAGTGCGCCCATCACCACAGCACAACCGCCTTTGGTCCGCCGGATCAACTCAGCAATCGCATAGACGTTTTCTACAGAAAACCCAACGATTGCAGAACGTTCCTGCATCCGGCTGATCTTTTTCGACCCGGTATAGGTCAGTTCTGAAAACCGCTCGCGCTTGATAAACTGCACATTCTTGATCAGCCCCGCGATGGCCGGACGCATGGTTTCTGCGCCCAGAAACAGCGTCTCATGCAGCCCCCGCGCCCGCAGCAGACGGTCGGTGAACACATGGCCGCGCTCAGGGTCAGCACAGAGTTGAATCTCATCCACCGCCACGAAATCTGCGCCCATATCCTGCGGCATCGCCTCAACCGTGCAGACCCAATACTGCGCGCGGTCGGGCACGATGCGTTCTTCGCCCGTCACCAGTGCCACCACTGATGGCCCGCGCGAGGCTACAATCCGGTCATAAACCTCGCGCGCCAGCAGACGCAGCGGCAGGCCGATGACCCCAGTGCGATGTCCCAGCATCCGCTCTATCGCGTAATGGGTTTTTCCGGTGTTGGTCGGCCCAAGCACCGCCGTCACCTGTCCGGCAGCCATCATCTCTTTGGCCCTGCCCTATAGGTCTTTGCCCTGAAGCTCGGTTTCAATCCGGCTTACAGCTTCCACCACCCCCGGCGCATGGGGGTCGATCTTCAGCACCGCCTGATAGACCTCCAACGCCTGCGTGGGCTTGCCGAGTTCCTCAAAGATCGAGCCCAAGCCCGAAAGAGCGCCAAAATGCCGAGGATTCAGCGTCAGCACATGGCCAATATCGGCAATCGCCGGACCAAACTGCCCAAGTTGATAATAGGCGGTTGCCCGCGCATTCCAGCCTTCGGCAAAATCCGGCGCATGATCAACCAGCGCCGTCAGGTGCTGCACCGCCACGTCAGGTTGACCGTTCGCCATCGCATCCTTGCCGCGCTGCAACAGCAAATCCATCGCAGGCGAGCCGGATTTCGACCATTCCATCCAGATATCAGATTCGATCTGTTCCGCTTCCGCCGCATCCGCCTTTTGCAGACGGGCGAAAAGGCCATCCAGTTTGTCGGTTTGTGCTGCAACCGGCAGGCATGACAGAAAAACCAGCATAAATGCCGCAACGATACGATTGTGTAACGAATGATGCGCTTTCATAAGGGTATAGGTAACGCAACGGGCAGGGAATTCCAGCCCTGCCTGCACAGATCGGAGAATGTGATGAGCGATGTGATCTCGACCGCCGTGGCGGCTTTGGCGAAAAAGCTGCCGAATGGCTTTGATGGCGTGGCTAAGTTTGTGCTGGTGGGCGAAGGCGCGATTATGGTCGACCCGAACGGCGCGCGGGCGGGAGATGAAGAGGCGGATGTGACGCTGATCGCCGAGCCGGAAGTGTTTCAAGCCATGCTGGCAGGCGAGATCAACCCGACCACCGCGTTTATGACCGGCAAGCTGAAAGTCGAAGGCAGCATGGGCCTTGCCATGCAACTCGGCGCGGCGATGTCGTGAGCGAGGCTCCGCTTTACGACATTGCCGAAGGGCCTGCGGGCGGGCGCGGCTTTTGGTTGACCGCCGCGGATGGCGTGCGGTTGCGCGTGGGTCTGTGGACGCATGATGGCGCGCAAGGTACCGTGCTTTTGTTGCCGGGGCGGACCGAGTATGTCGAGAAGTATGGCCGTGCAGCGGGCGATCTGCGCGCGCGCGGCTTTGCGACTTTAGTGATTGATTGGCGTGGTCAGGGTCTCGCCGACCGCGGCTTTGACGATCCGATGAGCGGTCATGTCGGTGATTTCGCTGAATATCAGCTTGATTTTGACGAGATGGTTAGCTTCGCCCGCACCCAGGGCCTGCCCGAACCGTATTACATGATGGCCCATTCGATGGGCGGCTGCATTGGCCTGCGGTCGTTGATACGCGGCGCGCCGGTGAAGGCTGCCGCATTCTCGGCCCCAATGTGGGGGATTCTCATCGCCGCTTGGATGCGGCCGATGGCCGTGGCGCTGACCACCGCTTCACGCTGGTTCAAGTTTGACGACCGCTATGCACCGGGAACCGGGGCGAAATCCTATGTGCTGACCGCCCCCTTCACCGGCAATTCGCTGACCACCGATGCCGAGATGTGGGATTACATGCGCCGACAAGCGCTGGCGCATCCCGAACTGAGCCTCGGCGGCCCAAGCCTTGGCTGGCTGAAAGCGGCGCTGACCGAGTGTCACGCACTGACCCTGCTGCCTTCGCCGAAAGTGCCAACCATCACCGCGCTTGGTGCACAAGAAAAGATTGTCGATACCGCGCCGATTCACGCCCGGATGGCAATCTGGCCAGACGGGAGGTTGGATATTTACCCCGGCAGTGAACATGAAGTTCTGATGGAACGCGCAGCATCGCGCAGCCGATTTTTCGATACTTCAACGGCGCTTTATCTGAAACATCGCTGATCCAATACCCGGATTTCGTCAAAGTAATCGTGGTCTTAGCCTCACAGGGTAATCTGCGTGAACCCATCGCGCAGGGCTTTGGACCACGCTTCGGACATCGCGCGGAAACTTTCGTCCCCCGCTTCAATCCGGCGCTTGCGGCTAACCCGGCAAGCGTCTTTCTCGATCACGCACAGATCCAGCGGCATCCCAACGGAAAGGTTCGAGCGCAGGGTTGAATCCATCGACAGCAGCACGGCCTTTTCGGCATCCGCCAGCGAGGTTGCAGGCTTCACCACCCGGTCCAGAATCGGTTTGCCATATTTATGCTCACCGATTTGCAGGAACGGCGTGTCTTCGGTGGCTTCGATGAAATTGCCCTCAGGGTAGATCAGGAACAGCCGCATCGCCCCGCCCCGACGCTGTGCGGCGACGATCATGCTGGCCGAAGCGCTTTGCTTCATCGTCGCCATCTTCTCATCAATCTCTTGCCGCACGCTGGACAGCGTATTGCCAATGATCAACGCGACCTTCAGCATGGTCGGCGCTTTCATGATTGAGGTGGTCTCAGACGCGTCCGGATCGTCAATCGCCTCACGCAGGCGTGCGAGGGTGGTTTGCGTCACCGACAGCGACCCGGCAGTGACGATGGAGATCACCCGTTCACCCGGTTCTTCAAAATGGAACATCTTGCGATAGGTCGCGATGTTGTCCAAGCCCGCGTTGGTGCGGGTATCCGACAGCAACACCATGCCCGCATTCAACAAAAGTCCGACGCAATAGGTCATGGCACACTCCGATTCAAGTCGGGGGAACCTATTGCTCCTGCGTCTGGACCGCAACCGTCACTGACAAGATTTCCGAACCCGAGCCGCGTGAAATCCCCCGAATCGGCGCTGCATCTTGTGCGTCTAAGCCCGATCCCAGCCGGATATAGCGATCATCCGGGCAGCAGCGGTTCGCCGGATCAAAACCGATCCAGCCGATGCCTGCGATATATAACTCACCCCAAGCATGCGCCGCTTCGTGATCCATGCCGTCTTGCCCCGATTGCAGATAACCCGAGACGTAGCGCGCCGGAATTCCCGCCGCTCTGGCTGCAGAAATCAACGCCTGCGCGTGATCCTGACACACGCCTTCGCCTTGCGCCAAAGCCTCTGCCGCCGTGGTCCGCGCGCGGGTAGAGCCGGGTTTGTAGGCGATTGCATCCGAAATCGCATCGGTCAGATCGTGGCAGCCTGACAGCGGCGTATCGGCGGTCACAATAATCTGCGCCAGTTCCGCCAAGGCTGCATCAGCGAAGGTCGCTTCAGTTCCGCGCAGATAGGCCTCTGGTGGCACCAGCTCTTTATGACCGCGCAAAATCCCGGCCAAATCGGTGGTCAACACCCGCCCCGACACCCGCACCTCGATCTCATCCACCGGGCCCGCCACCGTCCAGCCCTGCACCCAATCGCCCGCGCCATCGCGAAACGCACTGCCCAACTCGCCGCCGGTCATCGTCACCGACCAATCTAGCACCTTTTGGCCGTCAAATTTCGACGGCATCAAGCGATGGCTTTGCACCACGCCGCGCACCGGGCGGTCATAGCGATACACCGTGACATGTTCGACGCTGAGCAACATTATTGCATATCCCCCGAGAGATAAGAATTGTGGATGATCGCGCCCAAGCCCGCCGCCTCACCGATAAAGCGGGTCAGAAACTCGTGCAGACCTTCTTCAAAAATCTGCTCGGTCGACTGATTCTCCAGATCATGCAGCAGCCGCGCCGCCACCGATTGCGCCTCGGTTTCGCGGCCATAAAGTTTCGCCAGACGGGTCAAATGGTTGTTCACCCCCGCCATACAGGTGATCAAACTGCGCGGGCATTGCGGGTTCAAAATCAGGAAATGCGCGATCTTGCCAGAGGTGATCTCACCGCCGTAAGCCCAATGAAACGCCCGATTTGCCGACATTGCGCGCAACAGCATCGACCATTGATCATTGTCGAGGCCGCTTCCGACGTAATCGGCGCGTGGCAGCAGAACGTAATACTTCACATCCATCAGGCGCGCGGTGCTATCGCCACGTTCCAGATAATAGCCGATATTCAATACGTTATAGCCATCGTTGCGCAGCTGGGTTGCATCAATCGCGCCGCGCACCATCGCCGTATGACGCGTCACCCAATCGGTCAGACGCGAGAGTTCATGCGGCGTGGTCTGCGCCGAAAGCTGGCGCAGTTCCTGAAACGCGGTGTTCAGCGCATCCCAGACTTGCGTGGTCAAAGCCGTGCGGATGATGCGGGCATTCTCGCGCGCATTGGTGATGCAGGACGCAACCGAGTTCGGGTTGTCGCGGTCGAAAAACAGATAGCTCTCGATCTGCGACTGCATAGGCGCGCCGTATTTCGCGGCATAGCCATTGGCGTTACCCGAGGCCCGCAGCAAACTGTCCCAATCGTTGCGATATCCCTGCGCGGTGGGCAGCAGGGATATCCGCGCCCCCACTTCCAGCAGACGCGCGGCGGTTTCAGCCCGTTCCATATTGCGGGCGATCCAATAAAGGTTGTCAGCGGTTCTTGAAAGCATGATCTACTCCGCCAATACCCAAGTGTCTTTGACGCCGCCGCCTTGGGAGGAATTCACCACCAGCGAGCCTTCGCGCAAAGCCACCCGCGTCAGCCCCCCCGGCACCAGTTCAATGCGTTCGCCGACGAGGCAATAGGGGCGCAGATCGACGTGACGCGGCGCGATGCCTTCTTCAACAAAGGTGGGCGTGGTAGACAGCGCCAAGGTCGGCTGGGCGATATAGTTCCCCGGATTGGCAAGGATCAAACCACGGAAATCCTCTACCTGCTGCTTAGTCGATTTCGGCCCCACCAACATGCCATAGCCGCCCGAGCCGTGAACTTCCTTCACCACCAGCTCATGCAGGTTCTCGGTGACATATTTCAGATCCGACGCCTCGCCGCATTTCCATGTCGGTACGTTGCTCAGGATCGGTTCTTCGCCCAGATAAAACCTAATCATTTCCGGAACATAGGTGTATACCGCCTTGTCATCGGCCACCCCCGCCCCCGGTGCCGAGCAAATCGACACCCCGCCAGAGCGATACACATCCATCAGCCCTGGCACGCCCAGCATGGAATCGGGGCGGAAGCACAAAGGGTCGATGTAGTCATCATCCAAGCGGCGGTAGATCACATCAACGCGCTTTGGGCCTTCGGTGGTGCGCATATAGACAAACGCGCCGTCAACGAACAAATCCTGGCCCTCGACCAGTTCAACGCCCATCAGATCGGCGAGGAAGCTGTGCTCGTAATAGGCCGAATTGAAATGCCCCGGCGTCAGGATCACCACGGTCGGCTCGCGATCACATTTGGCGGGCGCGACGGAGGCAAGCGTGCGGCGCAGTTTATCGGGGTAGCTGTCGATCGGCTCAATGCGGTTTTCACGGAACAGGTCGGGGAACATCCGCATCATCATTTCGCGGCTCTCCAGCATATAGCTGACCCCGGACGGTGTGCGGCAGTTGTCCTCCAAGACATAAAACTCGCCCGGTCCGGTCCGCACGATGTCGATGCCAACGATATGGGAATACACGCCTTTTGGCGGGATAAAGCCGCAGACGGCCTTCTCATAGGCCGCATTTTGATAGACCAGCTTGCGCGGAATGCGGCCCGCTCGCACGATCTCACCGCGGCCATAGACATCGACCAGAAACGCGTTCAAAGCCCGCGCGCGCTGCTTGATACCGCGTTCCAGCTTGGCCCATTCATTGGCGGTGAACACGCGGGGGAACATATCAAACGGGATCAAGCGATCCGGGTCGCCGCCCTCTCCATACACCGCAAAGGTGATACCGATGCGGCGAAACAAAGCCTCAGCTTCCGCCTGCTTGGCCAGCCGGATATCGGCCGGCATATCCGCACTCCAGCCTTCCAAACCGGCATAAGGCGGGCGCACCGCGTTATTCTGGAACATTTCGTTGAAATAAGGGGTCATGCCGTGCCGCCTTTTCGTGCTGATTAACCCAAGTAAAGGCTGCCGCGTTTGCGCCGTAAAGGGCAGAAGATTGAAAGCGCTTCGATTTTCACATATCCGCCCGAAATAACCGCAATATGCCGCCTAAATTATAGGCAAACCGCTTTGCTCACCTTTCCGCGCGCCGCCTTGCACAACGCCCCCTTTGCCCCCTAGATACATCCAACAAGCAAAGAGGTTCCCATGTCGCTTCCCCAAATGCTCCCCTTGGCCCGCCCCGGCCAACAACGCCCGGTTTTTGACGCCCGCAGTGGTTCAAACACATTCGGCGATCTGCCCGATTGGGATCTCAGCGACCTTTACCCTGCCCCCGATGCGCCGGAATTGACGCGCGATATGGCGTGGCTGGACAAGGCTTGCGCTGATTTTGCCGCCAAGTATGAGGGCAAACTGGCGGGTCTGAGCGCCGTCGAACTGCTGGCCTGTGTGACGGAGTATGAGGCGATTGACGTGATCGCGGGCCGGATCGGGTCTTATGCGGGGCTGCGCTATTATCAGAATACGATGGATTCAGAGCGCGCCAAATTCATGGCCGATGTGCAGGACAACATCACCAATTTCACCACGCCTTTGGTGTTTTTCAGCCTTGAGTTCAACCGCTTGGACGACGATCTTCTGGCAAAACTAACCTCCGAGAACGCAGACCTAGCCCGCTACAATCCGGTGTTCGCCCGCATGCGCGCCATGCGCCCGCATCAGTTGTCCGATGAGATGGAGAAATACCTGCACGACGCCTCGGTTGTCGGTGCCTCAGCTTGGAATAAGCTGTTCGATGAAACCATGGCAGGCCTGATGTTCACCGTGGCAGGTGAGGAAGAGGACCTCAACCTTGAAGCCACGCTGAACCTGCTGACCGATGCCGATCGCGCCAAGCGCGAGGCCGCTAGCCATGCTCTCGCCGCCGTCTTTGACAAACATATCAAGCTGTTCGCCCGCGTTCACAACACCTTGGCGAAGGAAAAAGAAATCGAAGATCGCTGGCGCAAGATGCCCAGCCCACAATATTCGCGCCACCTTGCCAACCATGTCGAACCCGAAGTGGTTGAGGCTTTGCGCAATGCCGTTGTCGCCGCCTACCCCAAGCTCAGCCACCGCTATTACAAACTGAAAGCCAAGTGGATGGGCCTTGACCGTCTGCAAACCTGGGACCGTAACGCACCACTGCTGACCGAAGCGCCGCGTTTGGTGAACTGGGCCGAGGCCACGGAAACCGTGCTCTCCGCCTATGCCGCTTTCGATCCCCGCATGGCCGAAATCGCCAAGCCGTTCTTTACCGATGGCTGGATTGATGCGGGCGTCAAACCCGGCAAGGCTCCGGGGGCGTTTGCGCATCCGACCGTCACCACAGTGCATCCTTACGTTATGCTGAACTACCTCGGCAAACCGCGCGATGTGATGACGCTGGCGCATGAATTGGGCCACGGGGTACATCAGGTGCTGGCAGCGGGTCAGGGCGAACTGCTCTCCTCGACCCCCCTCACCCTTGCAGAAACCGCATCGGTGTTCGGCGAGATGCTAACCTTCCGCAAACTACTCGACGGCGCGAAAACGCCTTCCGAGCGCAAAACCCTGCTCGCGGGCAAGGTGGAAGACATGATCAACACCGTGGTGCGCCAGATCGCGTTCTACGATTTCGAATGTAAACTCCACGCCGCGCGGGCGGAAGGCGAGTTGACGCCGGACGACATCAACGCACTCTGGATGTCAGTGCAGGCGCAGTCTTTGGGCGAAGTGTTTGATTTCGCAGATGGATATGAAACCTTCTGGGCCTATATCCCGCATTTTGTCCACTCGCCGTTCTACGTCTATGCCTATGCGTTTGGCGATGGGTTGGTGAATGCACTCTATGCCGCCTATGCCGATGGCCTGCCGGACTTCCAAGAGAAATACTTCGAGATGCTGAAAGCGGGCGGCTCGAAGCACCACAAGGAACTGTTGGCCCCGTTTGGGCTGGACGCGAGCGATCCAAAATTCTGGGATAAGGGCTTGTCGATGATCGCGGGCTTTATTGATGAATTGGAAGCGATGGAAGACTAACGCTGCGCAAAGTAGCCTGTTGCTGCAATCTTGGCCAAAACGTCTTCGCCAAGGCTTGGGGATTTCAGCGACAGGCAGTTTTGCTTGTAAAACCAATAGAGAAATTCTGCATATGGCCAGTCACGGGCCTCGGCACGGGCGATGGCGGCATCAAAATCATGCCTGCTGCGCACAACTTCGGTGCAATGGTGAAAATCCGCCTGCCCGCAGGTGATCACTGGGCGGTCATGCACCATGGCCTCAATCCCGACGGCAGAGTTGATCGTGACCACAAGCGCACAGGCATCCAGAATATCGTGGACATTGGCATAGCTGATCTGAAGCCGCGCGTCTTTTTGGCTTTGACGTACCAGCCATCCAAATGTGTCAAAATTAATGTCCATCGGATGCGGTTTCACGATGATTGGACGCGGATCCGCGCGAGATAACAAGGCTTTGATCATCCGTCGCATCGTGACGTAAAGCGCCTCAGTGACGCCGCGATGGCTTTCGGTTTGCAGAAATACGGCGATGCAGCCGTGCGGCAAAGGCAGCTTTTCAACAGGCTGATCATATCGCGATTTGCGCTTGGCGGCGGTGGTGGCATAGAGGTCTGCCTGAAATTGTTTCGCCGCGAAACAATCAATCTCCGCCGCGTCAAACTGTTCAGCTGCAATCGACGACAGATAGCGGGTGCCGACCGGATCAAGATAGTAATAAGGCGCGATATAGGCGGAGCCGAAGTTCAGCGCCCTTGGGTGCTGGATTTCACCGCGATCAAAAATATGGAATGCCTGATCCGCGTCGATTTGCGCCAATGCGGTGTCGCGGTTGTGGGGTCGCAATTCACAGACAGCACCCAGCGGCGTCAGCGCCTGCATAAGCGGGCCATAAGCCTGCCTGCGCTCCCAAGCAGAGTCCAGCAGCCGTTTTGGCACATGGAAGCTGAGTGGGAACGCGGTGGGTATGCTCACAGGGTGATCTCAACCCCAACCTTGAACACGGTGTCGATCATGGCTTGGGTGCCGCGGATGAATTCCAGTGGGCAGGGATAGGCGACGCCGTCGCGCACCGAGCGGCCAAACGCCTCGACTTGCAGCACATAATGGTTCGCGGTTGGGAAGCGTTCGGTGATCACCTTGTTGCCGTTCTGGTGCAATTCAATCTCGGCAATATCGTTGTAATTGGCGTTGAACGGGCCGCCATCCAGCCGGATCATGCCTTTGTCGCCTTGGAAGGTCACCACTTGCCGATTGTAAAGCCGCATCGAGGTGATCGACTCGTAGGTGAAGCGGCCATGCGGGCCGTCCATGATGCCCGACACTTGCGCGAAGGTATCGACGCCATTCTCAAGGATCAGCCGCGCGGCAATATCAACGGGTTCTGATCCGGTGACAAAGCGCGCCGAGCCAAAGGTATAGACGCCGATATCGCGCAACGAGCCGCCGCCCGCTTCGGGCCGGTTGCGGATGTTTTCCATATCGGTCAGGCAATAGGTGAAGGCGGCATCAACATGGCGCAGGGTGCCGATCTCGCCAGCCTCAAGCCATTTTTTCGCCAACTGCCACTGCGGATGATGCACGATCATATAGGCTTCTGCCGCAAGCAAGCCCGAGGCATCCCGCGCGGCGATGATCTGATCGATCTCAGACGCCTGCATCGCGATCGGCTTTTCGGTCAGCACATGTTTACCCGCCGCCAGCGCTTTCAGCGTCCATTCGACATGCAAATGGTTCGGCAGTGGCACATAAACCGCGTCAATCGTGGGGTCGGCGAGCAGTGCCTCGTAAGTCGAGTGGATCTTCAAACCGGGGCAAAACGCCTGAAACCCGGCAGCTTTTTCTGGGCTAGAGGTTGCCAAAGCCGCCAGCTCCGCGCCTTTTGCCGCATGAATAGCCGGAGCCATCTGCTCTTTGGCGAAATTCGCCGCCCCCAAAATACCCCAACGCACTGGCTTCATCTCATCAATCCCCTATGCTTCGCGGCGAAACTAGCGGGCCTGACATGTTAGCGCAATCGCTTAGGCCTCGGGGGTGGCGTCTTCCACAGCTTTGCGCGGTTTTTTGATGAACGTATAGCCGAGTGCCGCAAGATAGGCGCAATCGACCAAGGCCAGCGTGATCCAAGGATAGGTTAGCAAGGCCGCAACAAGCGCGACAAAGGTCAGCAGCACAAAGCTGACATTCTCAGCATAAATCGTGGCACGCTTGAACGACGGGGTGCGAAACCGCCCCACCATCAGCGCGCCCACCAAGGCCATCCAAAGGGCGACCAACCCGGTGGCATGGGGGGCACCGTCGCCCAGCGCGAAGGCCAGAAACATCGGCAGCATCACCAATAGCGCTCCAGCCGGAGAAGGAACACCTTGGAAGCTATTGGAATCGTTGTCAGGCTGGCGATTGCCGATATTGAAGCGGGCAAGCCGCAAAAGGCAGGCCACGGCGTAAATCAGACAGGCGATCCAGCCCTCGGCACGCATGCCCTGCAAGGCCCAAAGATAAGTGATCAGCGCCGGAGCCACTCCGAAATTCACCAAATCGCAGAGGCTGTCGAGTTCAGCCCCCATATCGGATTCGCTTTTCAAAAACCGCGCAAGGCGGCCATCAAGCCCGTCCATCACCGCCGCCGCGATGATCAGGGCGACGGCCAGACCAAACCGCCCCTCAATCGCAAAGCGCACCGCCGTTAGCCCCGCACACAGCGCCGCCACGGTCATAAAATTTGGGATCAACTGCACGATATGCAGTTTTTTGCGCGGACGTCGCCCGGTTTTTTCCGACTGCGGTTCGGCTGACTGCGGTTCGGCGGGCACCTTCATTCCCGCACTGCCGCGCGGCGCAGCATATCGCGGTCCAATTCGGCCAGCACGGTTTCGCCGCCGACCATGGTTTGCCCCAAAGCCACCAGCGGCTCGACCCCATCCGGCAAATAAACATCCAGGCGAGAGCCAAAACGGATCAGGCCGAAACGCTCACCCGTGCGCAAGGACTGGCCTTCCGACACAAACGGCACGATGCGACGGGCGACAAGGCCCGCGATCTGTACCACGATCAGCTGGCGGCCATCGGGAAGCTCCAACAGCAGGCTATTCCGCTCATTGTCTTCTGACGCTTTATCCAGCGAAGCGTTGAGGAATTTACCCGGACGATACGCCATTTTGGCAATGCGTGCGGCAATCGGCGCGCGGTTCACATGGCAATTGAACACCGACATGAACACCGAAACCCGCGTCAAAGCATCATTGCCCGCGCCCAGCTCCGGCGGCGGCACTGCGCGTTCAATCAAGCTGACAACGCCATCTGCAGGCGAAACGATCAGGCCGCGCCCTTGCGGCACCGAGCGCTTGGGGTCGCGGAAAAAGTAATAGCACCAGACGGTTGCGCCAACGCCGAGCCAACCCAACGGATCCCATATCCAAAACAGCACCAGCGTGATGACGGCGAAGATGCCGACAAACTTATAGCCCTCGCGGTGCATCGGTTTCAGAAAGGTTTCCAGCATGGTCATAGGGTGGCCCTTTTATGGCGCATCAGTTTGATCCAGCTGTTTAGCCTTTGCGCAAGCGTGGCGCAACCTTTGGGCGCAAGATGCGCCCAAAGGAATATCTTAGGCCGGTATCACCATGCCCTTGCCAACGGCCAAAGACCGCATCCGCTCCTGCAGCTTTTCAAACGCACGCACTTCGATCTGGCGAATACGCTCGCGGCTGACACCATAGATTTCCGACAGCTCTTCCAGCGTGATCGGGGTTTCCGACAACCGGCGCTTCATCAGCACGTCTTTTTCACGATCATTCAGCGCCGACATCGCCTGATGCAGCAGGTCCATCCGAATGTCGAATTCGTCGCGCGCCTCGTAATCGCCGGCCTGATCGCTGTCTTCATCTTCCAGCCAATCCTGCCACTGCGTCGTGCCTTCACCGTCCGAACCAACAGTTGCGTTCAGCGAAGCATCACCGCCGGACAGACGCCGATTCATATCGACGACTTCATGCTCCGACACGTTCAGATCGGTGGCAATGCGGGTGACGTTTTCAGGCCGCAGATCGCCTTCTTCCAGCGCGCCGACCTTGGCTTTGGCTTTGCGCAGGTTGAAAAACAGCTTTTTCTGCGCGGATGTCGTGCCCAGCTTCACCAAAGACCACGAGCGCAGGATATATTCTTGGATGCTGGCCCGGATCCACCACATCGCGTAAGTGGCCAGCCGGAAGCCTTTTTCCGGATCAAAGCGTTTGACCGCCTGCATCAGACCGACATTGGCTTCGGAAATCACTTCCGCCTGCGGCAGACCGTAGCCGCGATAGCCCATGGCAATTTTGGCCGCCAAACGCAGGTGGCTGGTGACCATGCGGTGCGCGGCCGGGCTGTCTTGGTGATCGACCCAGCGCTTGGCCAGCATGTATTCTTCTTCGGGTTCCAGCAGCGGAAACTTGCGGATTTCCTGCATATAACGGTTCAGCCCCTGTTCCGGGCTGGGGGCTGGCAGATTTGCATAGGTGCTCATGTTTGACGCTCCCTCATTCGCCCGGTGCAGTTTCGCCCCCGGGGCAGTCGAATTTATGTATGCCAGATGCAGGCTTCAAGCATCTTACACACAACTTCTTTAACGAAAGATGGTTCCACTTCCGTCGTAGCGGAAGGTTTGTAACATTCCGGTCACGGGAATGTTAGATCAGATGCACTTTGGTCATCCTCTGTGCTCAAATATCCCCGCCGGAGGCATACTCGGCACGCTAAGGAAGCCTCCGGCGGGGATATTTGAGCCAATGTGAACGGATCAGAGTTCAGACTTGCCCTTTGCGGAGCGCCGCCAGCAGCCCCTCTAGATCAGCGGGCAAAGGCGAGGTGAATTCCAGCATTTCGCCTGTCACCGGATGCGCGAAGCCAAGGGTCGCCGCGTGCAGGGCTTGGCGTGGGAAGCTGTTGCCCATTTCCGCCACTTCCGGCCCGAACAGTTTGGGCGAGACTTTTTTCTTGCCGCCATAGGTCTGATCGCCGACCAAACCATGGCCCGCATAGGCCATATGAACGCGGATCTGATGGGTGCGCCCAGTTTCCAGCCAGCACTCCATCAGCGCAGCCCCGCCCTTAAAATCCTCCATCACCCGCGCGCGGGTCACCGCATGGCGACCCGAGTTCCATACCACGGCTTGGCGTTGGCGGTCGGCTTTATGACGCTCCAGATGGGTGGCGATTTTCAGGATGCCACCGGCCTCGAACGTGATGCCCTTCAGGCCGCGGATGCGCGGATCATAGGCCGAGGGCACCCCATTCACCACCGCCAGATAACGGCGGTTCACCGTATGGGCCTCAAACTGCGCAGCAAGCCCATGATGCGCGCGGTCGGATTTCGCCACCACCAAGAGGCCGGTGGTGTCTTTGTCGATGCGGTGCACGATGCCGGGGCGCCGTTCGCCACCAATACCCGACAGCGTGTCGCCGCAGTGATGCAGCAAAGCGTTGACCAAGGTGCCCGAGGGCGTACCGGGGGCGGGATGCACCACCATGCCTGCAGGCTTGTCGATCACGATCAGATCGCCATCCTCCCAGATCACCGACAGCGGAATATCTTCCGGCAAGGTCGCCACATCCACCGCAGGCGCAAGGATCAGCGTATAGACCTCGCCCTCTTTTACCTTGGTCTTGGGGTTGGTCACTGCCACGCCATTCCGCAAAACATCGCCTTCGTCGATCATCTTCATCAAACGCGAGCGGGATAGGGCAGCTTCCTCTGGCACCGCCGCCGCAAGCGCCTTATCAAGACGAGGGGCCGCGTCTTCGCCAATCACGATGATCAGACGGTTGCCCGCCACATCGCCATCCACAGCGTCTTCGTCTTCATAAGGGCTCGCCATGTCTGACACTCCGATCGAGCCGGGCTTGCCGCCCTCGCTCCGCTTGTTGAAAGTTCTGGTGATCGTGCTGATGATCACCATGATTGGCGGTGTCATAACCGTGGTCGGCCTGCTTGTCACCCGTATGCCGAACGCAAACAGCCTGAGCCCTGCCCTGCCGGCAAGCTTGCAAATGCCCGCCGGGGCCACGGCGCAGGCGATCACCATGGCCCCCGGCTGGATCGGCGTTGTCACCACCGACAACCGCATCCTGATTTTCACGCCGCAAGGCACGTTGCAGCAAGAGATCGCCGTAGCGCCAATTCCCACGCCATAAACCAAGCTTTGTCTTGACCAGATACAGCCAGTGATCTTTGCTGAACCAGACCGAGTTTGAGGATGCCCGCGCGATGAAGATGTTGCGGTTTTTAATGCCGGGCCCCGATGCAGCTGCGCAAATCAGCACTCAATTACAGATGCTTACGGCGGTCGAACCCACACGTCTGCTTAGTACCTCAATAGCGTTTGCGCTGATGGCACTGTTTCTGCCGCCGTGGCTGGTGCTGGCGGCGCTGGGGGCGGATATGGCGCTAGAGGGGCTGAACCTTCAACTGATGCGCGCGCTTGATCCAAGCAGCCAGCCGCGCCGCTATCTCGCCGCCGTGACCACTGTGTTTCTGACCGAGACATTTTACGTTTTGGGTTGCGTGTTGATCTGGCAGCAAGATACCGAATTTGCCAAAGCGGCGGCTGCGGGCCTGCTCAGCATGACGTTGTTTCAACTCAGCACGGTGCGCGCGATTCATATGCCCTTCGGCATCGCAGGTTTGACTGCGGCAACCCTCACCGCCCTCATTGGTAACGGATTTTACTGGCTGGAGAAACAGGATTGGCTGGGCTTTGCCGTCTCTTCGATAGCTCTGCTTGCTGCAATTTATTATGGCTTGGGGGCGATGCGCTCCAATCATGCGCTGCATGTGGAAATCAGCAGTCGCGGCATCAGGGCGGATGCCGCCAACCGCGCCAAGGGCCGGTTTCTGGCGCAGATGAGCCACGAATTGCGCACGCCGCTCAACGCCATTGTTGGTATGGGCGAGGCGGAACTGCTGCACACGCCCAGTCCTGCCACGCAGGCGCGGATGCACACTCTGGTCAGCTCGGCGCTGGATCTGGCAGCGATCCTTGATGACATTTTGCAAATGGCTGCGATTGAGGAAAATCAACTGCCGCTCCGCCCCGTCACCGCCAGACCGAAAGAGGTGATCGAGGCAACGGTGGCGCTGTTCCAGCCGGTCTTTGCCAAAGCCGGACTTTGGCTGCGGCTAGAGTTTACCGCCCCTCGCCTGCCCGATGGCCGCCTTACCCCTGATCTGCCAGAGACCGCCGAGTTTGATCCGCAGCGCTTGCGGCAATGCCTGTCAAACCTTTTGTCGAATGCGTTGAAGTTCACCGAAACCGGCGGTGCGACGTTGCGGGTCTGCTACCGCGCACAACTTTTGCCCCACGCGAGCCAAGCCATTGCTGGTCAGTTGCAGATTGATGTTTCGGACACTGGCAAGGGCATTCCCGCGCATGAACGCGACCTCGTGTTTCAACCCTTCCAACGTGGTGCGGGCGCGCATAGCGGCACCGGCCTTGGGCTGGCGATCAGTCGCAGCATCGCCCAGCAAATGCAGGGCGATCTGGTGCATTTGCCCAGCCAGATCGGCGCACTGTTCCGGCTCAGCGTGATGATCCGCCCGGTCACGACTCCCACGCAGCTGTCTGCGTATGCGGCCAATCTGTCTGGGCATCGAATTTTAGTGGTGGATGACATCGCCACCAACCGCTTGGTTGCCGCGACCTATCTGCGCGGGATGGCGGTCAACGTCGATGAGGTTGCAAGCGGTGCCGCAGCCCTGCAAGCCATCGCAACACAGCGCCCAGATCTGGTGCTGCTGGATCTGCACATGCCCGGCCTGTCCGGCATCGAGACTCTGGCCGCGATCCGCGCCTTGCCGGGGCCGCATTTGCCGGTGGTGGCGATGACGGCGGATGCCTCTGCCGCCGACCGCGCGCTGTATCTCTCTGCAGGCTTGGACGGTTATCTGACCAAACCGCTGACGATGCAGGCACTGCGACTTGGCCTTGCCAAACACCTGACACGCCCTGCCCCCTTGGCATAGCGGACGCCTGTTTGCGACATCGCTGGTCGTCCCGGGCGGGACGCCACCGCTTTGTCGGCGTCAACTGCGCCAAACAAGCAGGAGAATCGACATGATGGGTGATCTGGGTGCGCGCGACGCCACCGAACTGGCGGGGATGGTGGCATCGGGGCAAGTCACGCCCACCGAACTGCTCGACGCAGCCCTTGCCGCCGTCGAGGCCCGCAACCCCGCGATCAACGCTGTGGTGCTGGTGCAAGAAACCGCCGCCCGCCGCGCCATTGCCAATGGCCTGCCGCGCGGGCCGTTCCGCGGCGTGCCGTTCCTGCTGAAAGACCTTGGTTGCGAGGCGGTGGATTTCCCCGGCCACAACGGCTCTCGCCTGCTGATGAATACCACCTACGCCCGCGATTCCGCGATATGGGAGCGTATCCGGGGCACGGGCGTGGTTAACTTTGGCCGCTCCACCAGCCCCGAGGGCGGTGTTGGCACCGTCACCGAAGCCGCCGTCTATGGTGGCCCGACCCGCAACCCGTGGAATCTGGATCACACCTCGGGCGGATCCTCTGGCGGGGCGGGCGCTGCGGTAGCGGCGGGGATCGTGGCGTTTGCGCATGGCTCGGATGGCGGCGGATCGGTGCGTATTCCGGCCTCCAGTTGCGGGCTGTTCGGCTTCAAATCCACCCGCGCCCGGCTGCCCGATGGCCCCTATTCCGGCGAAGGCTGGGCTGGCATGGCGATTGATGGCTTTCTGACCCGCTCGGTGCGCGATACCGCAATCATGCTGGACGCCTGCGAAGGCCCTGACCTTGGCGCGCCTTATGTTGCCCCACCGCTTGCCCACGGCCATGCCGCCGCGATCAGCCGCCCGCCGCGCCGCCTGCGCATCGCACTCTGCGACACCACCTTCACAGGCGAGGCGATTGATCCAGAAGTGGCGCAAGCTGTACGCGACACCGCGAAACTGCTGGAAAGCCTCGGCCATCATGTTGAACCCGGTCGCCCCAGCGCCGATGTCGAGATGATGATGCGGGCTTGGACCGATATTGTCGGTGTCGGCACCGCTTTGTCGATCCAGAAGGCGCTGAACGGGCGTGATCTGACGCCCGATCTGGTCGAAGGTATCGGTCGTTCCGCCTGCGCCTATGCCGCCACCCTGCCCCCCACCCGCTATCTGGAGGCCGTCGGCGAGATTCACAGCTTCGGCCGCCAGATGGCCTCATACTTTGCCAGTGGCCCCGACATTCTGCTGTCCGCCACCCTTGCCGAGCCGCCCGCCCGCGTCGGCCGCTATCATCACAACCGCGACGACTATGTGAATTACCGCGTAGGCCCCGGCGGCATCTTCTCCTATTCGCCGTTTTGCGCGGTGTTCAACGCCAGCGGTCAGCCTGCGGCTTCACTGCCTTTGGCACAGTCGGCCAGCGGTTTGCCAATCGGCATCCACCTCGCGGCTCCCTACGGCAATGATGAAGAACTAATCGCACTCTGTGCCGAAATCGAATCTGCCGCACCTTGGACAGCCCGCCGCGCGGCAATGGCTTAAGCCGCGCCTAAGCGTTGCCAAGCCTAAGCCTTTGCGCGCGTTATCATCCTGCCGTGTGCTTAGGCAGTTGCACAACCTAAGCGGCAACTGCCTAGTCTTTCGGCACCTCGAGCGAAGTTTATGTTGCGCCCGCGCGTCCCGGCTGCACAATATGATCAAAACCAACGGGAGCGAGTCACCTTGAGCCAAACCAACGCCGTCGAGGCCCGCAATGCCGTCAAAGCCTTCGGAGAAGGCGATAACTCCGTCCGCGCACTGAACGATGTGTCTGTCGAAATCCGCAAGGGTGAGTTTTTCACCCTGCTCGGGCCGTCCGGCTGCGGCAAAACCACCCTTCTGCGCCTGATCGCCGGGTTTGAGATGCCAACCTCTGGCACCATCCTGCTCGATGGCCAAGACATCACCTACCTGCCGCCAAACAAGCGCCCAGTGAACACGGTGTTTCAAAGCTATGCTTTGTTCCCGCATCTGACCGTGGCGCAAAACGTCGGCTTCGGTCTGCAAATGCAGGGCCGCCCCGCCGCCGAGGTGAAAGAAACCACGGCGCGGATGCTGGCTTTGGTCAAACTAGAGCCGATGGCCAACCGCAAAACCAGCCAGCTTTCCGGCGGCCAGCAACAGCGCGTTGCCCTCGCCCGCGCGCTGGCACCGCAGCCGAAAGTGCTGCTGCTGGACGAACCCCTGTCGGCGCTTGACCTTAAGCTGCGCAAGGAAATGCAGATTGAGTTGAAGCGGCTGCAAACCGAGACCGGCATCACCTTTGTGTTCGTGACGCATGATCAGGAAGAAGCCCTGACGATGTCCGACCGCGTCGGCGTGATGTCGGCGGGCAAATTGCAGCAGGTCGGCGCGCCAAAAGACATCTATACCCGCCCGGTCAACCGCTTTGTCGCAAGCTTCATCGGTGAGACCAACTTCCTCAGCGCCACCGCGGAACCCGGCGCAGCACGTCTGGCCACCGGTGCTGTTGTCGAGATGCCGGGGCTTGCCCGCTCTGGCCCGGTCACCGTAACCGTCCGCCCGGAACAAGTCCGCCTTGTCGATGCGTCCGAACCGGGAGCCATCGCCGCCACCGTCAAAAACCTCGTCTATTTTGGCACCGACACCCATTGCTACCTTGCGCTGCAAGACGGATCAGAGTTGGTCGCCCGCCTGCAAAGCCCAGCCACCGGTGAGGTTGGCTTGCAACAGGGCCAACAGGTCGGTGTGCGGTTTACCCCCGGTGCCGCCCAGATCGTGGAGGATTGAATGAGCGCCGCTGAAAAAGCCCAAGCCGCGCAATCCACCCGCAATGGCTGGCTGCTCTCAACCCCGGCGCTGGTGATCCTGACGCTGTTCGCAGTGGGCCCCTTGATGATCGTGGCGGTGTATTCCTTCCTCGCCCCCGGCCAATACGGCAATGTCGAATGGCAGTTCTCGTTGGACGGCTGGCGCGGCATCCTGTGGACCAAGGACATCTTTGACGACACTTACGGGCTGGCCGATGCCAATGTGACGATCTTCTGGCGCTCGATCAGACTGTCGGTGCTGACCACAATGCTGACCTTCGCGGTGGGCTTTCCAACGGCTTGGTTCATCGCCACCCGTCCCACCAAATCGCGAGCTTTGTGGTTATTTCTGATTACCATTCCGTTTTGGACCAACCTGTTGATCCGCACCTATGCGATCAACGAGGTGATCCGCAATGAAGGCCTGCTGAACACTCTGCTGCTGAAACTCGGCGTGATCTCGGCGCCGATCCAGCTGCTGTATACCGATACCGCCGTGTTCATCGGCATGGCCTATGTCTATCTGCCGCTGATGGTGCTGCCCTTGTTCGCGGCCATCGACCGCTTTGACATGAAACTGCTGGAAGCAGCCTATGACCTTTACGCCAGCCGGATGCAGGTGCTGCGCCGGGTGATCTTGCCGATTGTGAAACCGGGGATCATCGCGGGCTCGATTCTGGTGTTCGTGCCATCTTTGGGCGCTTACGTAACTCCCCGCGTGCTCGGCGGTGGCAAGCAGATGATGATCGGCAACTTTATTGATTTGCAATTCGGTCAGGGCCGCAACTGGCCACTGGGTGCTGCGCTGTCCCTGACGCTGCTGGTGATCGTGACAGCCGCCCTGCTGATCTATGTGAAATACGCAAACCGGGATACCGCTCATGGCCACTAAAACCTTCTCAGTCGCCAAACTGCCCGGCTTCACCACCACCGCCGTGCTGGTGTTCATAGCGCTGTATCTGCCGATCTTCACGCTGGTGGCGTATTCCTTCAACGCCAGCCAATCGGTTGCGGTCTGGGGCGGGTTTTCCTTGGATTGGTATACCAAGGCGTGGAACAATGATCAGGTCAAGGACGCCACCATGCGCTCTTTGATCATCGCGGTTTCTGCCGCCGTGATGTCCACCGCCGTCGCCACGATGGCGGCTTTGGGCACCACCCGGCGCAAGGCGTTCAAGGGCCAAACCTTCATCTATGTGATGATCAACCAGCCGCTGATGGTGCCGGAAATCGTCACCGCTGTTTCCCTGCTGATCTTTTTCGGTATGATCAAACAGGCGACGGGTATTCAAGGCATCGGCTATGTGATCTTCGCCCATGCCGCCTTCTGCATCCCCTTCGCCTATCTGCCGATCCGCGCCCGGCTTGAGGGCATGGATCTGACGCTGGAAACCGCAGCCGCCGACCTTTACGCCTCGCCTTGGCAGACCTTCCGCCATGTCACCCTGCCCTTGCTGCTGCCCGGCGTGATCGCAGGCGCGATGCTGGCCTTCGTGATCAGCCTTGATGACGTGGTGATCACCGAATTCGTTAAATCCGGCGGGCAAGACACGCTGCCGACCTATATGCTTGGCCAAATGCGCCGTCAGCTGACCCCTGAAATCAACGCGATTTCCTCGATGCTGCTGGCGTTGACCGTCGTGCTGCTGACCGCGTTCTTCCTGCTGACCCGCAAAAACGATTGACCCCAAACATCGGAGCCTCCCCCGTATGAAAAAGTCCGCTCTTACCCTCACTTTGCTGCTGACCACCGCGCTGCCGGCCCTCGCGGAAGGCCAGTTAAACCTGTTCAACTGGGGTGATTACACCTCGCCGGAACTGCTGGAAAAGTTTGAAAAAGAGACGGGGATCAAGGTCACCGTCACCGATTACGACAGCAATGACACAGCACTTGCGAAAGTCTCGGCAGGTGGCAGCGGTTTTGACCTTGTGGTCCCCTCGGCGCATTTCGTGCAGATCTATGTCGAGAAAGGCCTGATCCAAAAGCTCGACCTGACCCGCCTGCCGCACCACGGCAACATCGCGCCCGAGTGGATGGATGTGGAATGGGACAAGGGCCGCAACTATACGATTCCATGGCAATGGGGCACCACCGGGATTTCGGTGGATACCTCGGTCTACAAGGGCGATCCGAACACGTCAGAGCTGTTCCTGAATCCGCCAGATGAGCTGAAGGGCAAGATCAACGTCGTGCCCGAGATGAACGAGGTTGTTGGCCTTGCGGTGATGTGGGCGGGCGGCAAGCCCTGCACCGAGGACGTCGCCGTGCTGAAAAAGGCGCATGACGCGCTGATGAACGGCAAGCAATACTGGACCTCGATGGATTACGGCACCACCGAACATATGGCCAATGGCGATTGGGCGGCATCGGTGAACTGGTCGGGTGAAACCTTCCGCTCGCGGCTGAAAAACCCCAACGTGGTCTATGGTTATCCGAAAGAGGGCTACCCTTTGTGGATGGACTCGGTGGCACTTTTGACCGACGCTCAGAACGTCGATGAGGCCTATAAATTCCTCGACTTCATCAGCCTGCCGGAAAATGCCGCCCTGATATCGGCCTTCGCGCGCTACCCCAATGGCATCACCGGCTCACAAGAGTTCATGCCCGCAGACATGGCAACCGCGCCCGAGGTCAATATCCCGGCCGAGTTCAAAGCGGCGGGGCATTTCATGCCAGCGTGCTCTGGCAAGGCGCTGGAATACATGACGGCGATCTGGACCGATTTGCAGAAATAACACGAGACTGAAACCAAGGGAGACGACAATGACAAAAACAAGCGTGGCGAAAAAACTTTTCTCAGCCACCCTTCTGTTGCTCGCCAGCACCTCGCTGGCCTCGGCTGAAGGCACATTGCAACTGTTCAACTGGGGCGATTACACCAGCCCCGAACTGCTGGCGAAGTTTGAAAAAGAAACCGGCATCAAGGTGACGGTCACCGATTACGACAGCAACGACACTGCACTGGCCAAGATTGAGGCCGGCGCTTCGGGCTTCGATCTGGTGGTGCCTTCGGCCAACTATGTGCCGATTTTCGCCGAAAAGGGCCTGATCCAAGAGCTTGATCTGACCAAGATACCGCATCACAGCAATATCGCGCCGGAATGGATGGACGTGCCTTACGATCCGGGCCGCAAATTCACCATTCCGTGGCAGTGGGGCACCACCGGCATGGCAGTGAACCAGAAAGCCTATTCCGGCGATGTGAACACCAGCGCGATCTTCTTGGACCCGCCGCCCGAACTGGTCGGCAAGGTCAACGTGACGCCCGAGATGAACGACGTGCTGGCGCTGGCGACGATGTATATGGGCGGCGAGCCCTGTTCTGAAGACGCTGAGCTGATGAAAAAGGTCCGCGACAAGCTGCTGGAGGCCAAGCCGAAATGGGGCTCGATGGACTATGGCATGACCGAGAAAATGTCGAGCAATGACGTGATGGCGTCGGAATACTGGAACGGCGCGATCTTCCGCGTGCGTCTGGCGAACCCGGATGTGAAATATGGTTACCCGAAAGAGGGCTATATCAAGTGGATGGATCAGGTGGCGCTGCTGACAGACGCCAAGAACGTCGAGGAGGCCTATAAGTTCCTTGATTTCATCAGCTTGCCGGAAAATGCCGCGCTGATTTCCAGCTATGCCCGCTATGCCAACGGCATAACAGGGTCTGAGGCTTTCATGCCCGAAGACATGAAAACCGCACCGGAAATCTTGATCCCAGCCGAGTTCCAGGCGGCGGGGCATTTCCTGCCCGCCTGCACCGGCAAGGCACAAGACTATATCACCGCAATCTGGACCGAACTTCAAAAGTAACCCGCGTGATCTGAGAGTGATGCGGGGGTGCACAACCCCCGCATTCCTGTTTCAAGCGCTTGCGCGCAAGAATGGAGAGGGCTTTCCGCCCCCTCCAAACCTCCCCCCGCATATCGCCTTGGGGTAGTTGAGCCAGAGGATGACCAAATTGGCATTGCATGAGTTGTCAGCCTCCGAGCTGTCGCGGATGATCGCTGCCCGCAAGGTGGCCCCCTCTGAAGTGATGGCAGCACACCTCGACCAGATCGCAGCGGTTAATCCTGCGGTGAACGCGGTGATTTCGCTGCGGGACCGCGATGAATTGCTGGCTGAGGCAAAGCGCGCCGATGATGCTACGCCCGCAGGCTGGCTGCACGGCCTGCCGCTGGCGGTGAAAGATCTCTGTGCCACCAAGGGCTTGCGCACCACCTATGGCTCACCGCTGTTTGCCGATTTCATCCCGGCAAAGGACGATCTTCTCGCCGCCCGGATGCGCGCGGCGGGCGCGATCTTCATCGGCAAAACCAACACGCCGGAATGGGGCCATGGCAGCCATTCCTTCAACCCGGTGCATGGCGTCACCCGAAATCCCTATGACCTGGCCGTCACGGCTGGCGGTTCTTCGGGCGGTGCTGCCGCAGCACTGGCCGCGCGGATGGTGCCAGTGGCGGATGGCTCGGACATGATGGGATCTTTGCGTAACCCGGCGGCGTTCTGCAATGTCTACGGTTTCCGCCCGACGTGGGGTCTCGTGCCCGGAGACGCCGAGGGCGACACGCATCTGGCCACATTGGCCACCGAAGGCCCGATGGCGCGCACGGTTGAGGACGTGGCAAATCTGCTGACGGTGCAGGCCGGGGTTAACCCAGAAGTGCCGTTTGGCCGCGCGGGCAGCAATTTCGCCAGCCAGCTTGCCACCGACCTGAAAGGCAAACGCATCTCGTGGCTTGGTGATTGGGGTGGCGCGTATCAGTTCGAGCCGGGGATTCTCGACCTCTGCGAAGCCGGCCTGCGCGTGTTCACCGAACGGGGTGCCAAAGTCGAAGCCATTGCCGCGCCCTTCCCTGCTGAGAAGCTGTGGCAGGCGTGGACCACCCTGCGCGCCATGCTGAACGCGGGTGGCATGAAGCCACTTTACGACGATCCGGCCAAGCGCCTGCAGTTGAAGCCCGAAACCATCTGGGAAATCGAGCAAGGTCGCGATCTGACTGCCCAAGCGGTCTATGAGGCCAGCACGATCCGCAGCCGCTACTACGCCCATATGGCCCGCCTGTTCAGCAAATATGACGCCGTTATTCTGCCGACCGCCCAAGTCTGGCCGTTCCCGGTCGAGGGACGCTGGCCGCAAAGCATCAATGGCGTCGCGATGGACACCTATCACCGCTGGATGGAGGTGGTGATCCCGGTCAGCCTGATCGGCCTGCCCGCGCTGAACGTGCCGGTCGGGTTTGGCGCCAATGGCCTGCCGATGGGGATGACGATTGCGGGTCCCGTTGGCGCGGATGCCAAGATCCTCGCGATGGGCCAAGACTATCATCTGGCCACCGATTGGCCCGGCAAGCGTCCGCCTGAGCTATAGAATCCGCCGCCGCAGGAAGCCCAGAATATCCGCCTGCACCTGCGGCGATGCCTGATCCAGACTGTTGACGCAGATGAACAAAGCATCCTGCCGCGCCTCTGCTTCGGCGATCTTCTCGCGCACGCGCTGCGGTTTGTCGACATCAGCGCGGAAATAGACGGTGTTATCGGAAGCGGCAATCGTGGCCGTTCTCGCTGCGAGTTCCAGATGATTGGCCAAACTCGCCGGGTTAAACTGGCTGCCATGCCGGAAGCGCGGCACCATATTCGCCTCGATCACACCCGGATGTGCCGCCTCAAACCCCTGGAAGGTCGAGCGACGCAAGGGATGCGGCGTGTGGCCGATGCTGAAAAACTGCAGGCCCGCGCCTACAAGCCGCGCCGCGCGCAACTGTTGCAGCTTAAATCCCACCGGCTGCCAATTCTTGCCCCTACCATTCAGCCGCCCCACCGCCAGCTGCAGCCATGGCACCAAACCATAGGCCCGCGTCATCCAATGGCCGCGCAGCACAGGCCCGATTTCGGTAAAGAAATCCGCAGGCTGCACCGCGCGGATCAAGAAGAAATCATCGTTCAGGTAGATATACCGTTCCGCCAGATCGGGGATGCGATAGAGCGCCGTCTCAATCGTGCGG
The DNA here is from genome assembly GCF_058135695.1 of Cypionkella sp. PAMC25878. NCBI lineage: Bacteria > Pseudomonadati > Pseudomonadota > Alphaproteobacteria > Rhodobacterales > Paracoccaceae > Cypionkella > Cypionkella sp. PAMC25878. Next base: position 3,716,712 of record NZ_CM176871.1, read on the forward strand.
CCCGAGAATATCGGCAACAAAGCCTCATGCCCGCGATAGATCACCTTATGGTCAACGATCTTGATCCGCTCCCGCATCACCGGGTCAGCCCACAATTCTTGCACCACGCGCGGCACTTGCCCGTCGGTGACGATATGAATTTGGCGCAGCCACGGCGCAAACTTCAGCAAAGCGCTCAGACTAAACCGGATTTCATCGCGGCTCGCAAAACGCGTCGCCTCCACGCCCGCCGCTCCAAACCCCGGATCATAGGCGCGGCGCTTGGCGACATGGGCGGGGTCTTCGCCATCGACCCATGTCAGCACTGCATCAATCGGCTGGCTCACAGCACCGCCCTCAGCCGCTCCGGAATAATCACCACCGGCGGCCCCGGCAGTTTCGCGGGCTTATTCCACGCCAAAGGCCTGCGCACCCAAGTCATCCGCCGCCGGGCACTGTCAAACAAAGGCTCGCCCTCCACCGGAGTCGCCGCCTCGACCATGCGAAACAGCACCTCACGCCGCTGCATATGCGGGCCCCAACCCGCCGCGATCAGGTTGGGATCATTCGCCCGCCCCATCGCGGTCTCATAATCAATCATACCGAAATGGAACATGAACAGGTCCGGATGAATGTGGAAATTCCGCCGCTTGACCCGATGCAGACCCGCGCCCCATGTCACGGGCTTGAACGCCAACACCGGCTTGGTATAGGCGTTTGAGACCACCGCCACCCGCCTTTGCGCCAGAAACGGCTGCGCAGGGTCAATCGCAGGCTCGGATTTCAAATCCTGCACCACATCCAAGCCCAAGCCGGAAAGCGTCGAGGTCCGCGCCTGATGGCCCTGAATGAACGCGTTCAAACTGGCGTGCCGCGCCGGGTCAGCCACCAGAAACTCATCGACATCTGTGGCGATCACCGCATCGTAATCATAGCGCCACAGCGTGCGCGCAAGATCGGAAATCGCGCGCGAACGGTTATGCTCCATCACCACCCGCCGCATCGGAGTGTTGCTGATTTCTGCCGCCCAATCGCGGTGGCGCAGGTGCAGAAAGTTCACGCCCTCAAAGCCTTGCGGGATTGTCTCATCCAAGCCGTCGATGATCACAAACAGCGATTGCCGCCCGAAATTGCCGCCGTAATAGTCGATCCATTTGCGCAGAAAGATCCGGTCATTGCGCACCGTGGTGATGCAGGCGACCTTCACGAGCGGGGCTGGCACAACATTTTCTGACACGGGTTTCTCCAGCTTGAGGTAGGCTCGGCTTTACCGCAAGGCTGCACAAACCGCAACTTGACCCGCCCCAGCGGCGCGAAACCCAGCCTAGGCCCGCGCCAAAACCGCCACCCGCTCGCGCAACTCATCCCTGATAGCCCCTTCGCGCGGCGCGTCCCGCAAAGTCGTCAGCAGCGCGGGCGCAGGCAAAGGCCGCCCGCCGCCACCCCAACTTAAAGCCCGCAACACTGCCTGCGCCGCCTCGGGCAACAGATCGGGTACCGCTTGCCCCGACAACTCCGCCCACAGCAAAGTCCAGCACCGCCCCACCGACCACGGATTATAGCCGCCGCCGCCCAGCAACATCAGCCGAGGCGCCAGTCCCTTGATCGCCCGAAGCGCCTCGACATAGGCATTGTTCGACAAAGCCAGCCGCGACAACGGATCCTCCAGCAACGCATCCGCACCCGCCTGCAGCACGATCACCTGCGGCGCAAACCATTGCAAACGTGGTAAAATCATCTCATGCAAAACCATGCGCGCCTCGCTGTCGTTATACTGCGCAGGCACCGGCAGATTGACGCAATTTCCCGCTGCCACCCCCAAGGCCCCGGTAAATGGCCAACGCGCGTCCTCATGCACCGAGATCAGCAGCACCTCGGGCACGCCCGCAAAGGCAAATTCAACCCCATCGCAATGATGCGCGTCCAGATCAACATAAGCTACCCGCAACCCCATCCGGCGCAACGCCATGATCGCCAGCACGGGATCATTCAGATAGCAAAAGCCATTGGCGCGGTCGGGCAGCCCATGATGCGTGCCGCCGCCCGGCACATGTACGGCACCGCCCCCCGCCAATAATTCCGACGCCAGCAACACCCCACCTGCGCCCGTCGCCGGACGGCGGTAAATCTGCGGAAAGATCGGATTGGACAGAGTGCCAAGGTGATGCCGCGCCATTGCCGCCGCGTCGATCTCCCCCGCCTCTGCCGCCTGCAAGGCCGCGATATATTCCGCCGTGTGAAACGCCATCAGTGCCGCAGGTTTGGCGCGCGGGCTGGCGCGATAGCGCCCCTCCAGCCAGCCCAAAGCCCGCGCCAGATCCATCACAGTGGACACCCTCGGCACTCGCAAGGGATGCGCGCCACCATAGCTGGACCCGCGATAAATCTCTGATCCGATGAACACTGCAGCAGTCACTGCCATTCCCGCCTTTTTGACTGCCGTTACCGAATTGTAACGTTTTTGTAACAGATTTTGACTGAGGAAGTCGTTGCAATGCTATGCAAATCTTAAACAATATGCGATAGATGCTCTTGAATGCGGCTCTGAAGAACCGCAACTTTATAACGTACGAGTGAAGGCCGATGCAGATGAACCAAACCCTTGCCATAACGCCTCTGGACGAGGTCATACCGTCGCCGTTGCAATATGGCGCGATTTGCTGGCGGATGCACCGTGGCAAGGTAGAGGTGCTGTTGATCAGCAGCCGCGACACCGGCCGCTGGGTGGTCCCCAAGGGCTGGCCGATGGACAAACGTTCCCCGGCTGAGGCTGCGCAGCAAGAGGCGTGGGAAGAAGCCGGGGTGCTCGGTGAGATTGCCGAAACCACGATCGGTCAGTTCAACTACGTCAAATTGCTGTCGCCCAACCGCAGTTGCGAATGTGTCGTGCAGGTGTTTGCGTTGCGCGTCTCCGAAATAGTCGACAAATTCCCCGAGCGCAAAGAGCGTCGCCGCAAGTGGTTTGCCGCCGAAAAAGCCGCCCGCAGGGTGAATGAGCCGCAACTGCGTCGGTTGCTGATGGGCCTCAGCGCCAATTTCTCTGTCGAACCGCCAGAGCTTATGGTCGAGCAAGCGCTTGCAACGGCTTGAAAAGCGGCGCAGCCTGCTTAGGTAAAGACCCTCTCCCGTTTTGGCCAAGGCATGATCCACTATTCCCTTCGTTGCAGCAATGCCCACAGTTTTGACAGCTGGTTTCAGTCTGCTGGGGCCTATGAAAGCTTACTTGGTGCGGGGCGGATCAGTTGCCCGATCTGCGGCGATAGCGCGGTCGAGAAAACCCTGATGGCCCCCGCCGTGCGCCCTGCCCGCAAAGCAGGCGAGGCTCCGGCCAAACCCAAACTCAGCGAGCCCGCAACCGAACTGGAAGCCGCCATGGCCGAGTTGCGCCGTCAGGTTGAGGCCAACTCGGAATATGTCGGGCTGAACTTCGCCGCTGAAGCCCGCCGCATGCATGACGGCGATATCGACCAGCGCGCGATTTATGGTGAGGCCAAACCCGCCGAGGCCCGCGCTTTGATCGAAGACGGCGTGCACGTGGCCCCCTTGCCCTTCATGCCGCCCCGAAAGGCCAACTGATGACCACCCTGATCACCGGAGCAACCCGAGGCATCGGTCGCGCCCTGATGCTGCATTATCAAGCGGCGGGTGCCGTGGTGATCGGCACCGCCCGCAACCCGACGCCGGGGCTGACCACGTTAGACGTGACCGATCCCGCGGGCCAGCGCGCCTTGGGGCAAAGCATTGAAACGCTTGATCTTTTGATCTGCAACGCAGGCGTTTATCCAGATCGCGGCCAGCGGCTGGATGACGGCTATGCGCCCGCATTATGGGCCGAGGGCTTTAACACCAATGTCGTCGGCGTGTTCCTGACCATCCAGTCCCTGCTGCCTGCCTTGCGCAGAACGGGCGGCAAAATCGCAATCATTTCCTCGCAAATGGCGTCGGACACCACCGCGCCCGGCGGCAGCTATATCTACCGCGCCTCAAAGGCCGCCGCGCTGAACCTTGGCCGCAACCTTGCCAGTGATCTGAAACCGCAAGGGATCGCGGTGGGCATCTATCACCCCGGCTGGGTGCAAACCGAGATGGGCGGCGCGGGCGCGGATATCACCGAAGCCCAATCCGCGCAGGGCTTGGCTGCCCGGTTTGCCGCCTTGTCACTGGCGACAACCGGGTGTTTTGAGACCTGGGACGGCCAGGCGCATCCGTTCTGAGTGGAAGCCGAAATTCATAGAAAGCCGAATTTCATTGGGGGCTAGCCCCCAAACCCCCAGAGTATTTCGAAAAGAGCAAATGCTCAGATCTGCTTCTGAGGCATTTGCACGCGCAAACCGTCCAGCGCATCACTGACCTTGATCTGGCAGGTCAGACGCGACGTTACCGGATCGGGATTCCATGCGAAATCCAGCATATCCTCTTCCATCGCATCCTTCTTCGGCAGTTTGTCCACCCAAGCCGGATCAATATAAACATGGCAGGTCGAACAAGCGCAGGCCCCGCCGCAATCGGCTTCGATGCCCGGAATGCCGTTGTCACGCGCACCTTCCATCACCGTCAGGCCGTTCGAGACATTGACCACATGTTCCTTGCCACCAAATTCGACGTAAACGATTTTCGCCATGCTGCTTTCCCTGTTTCTCGTGCCCAACGGCTCTGCCGCCGACATAGGCCAAAGCCACGGCATTTGCCAGTGCAGCACCGTCACAGTTCGGTGCAATTCCGTCACCACCCCCGATCACCCGCAGCCCCCCTCGCCCCAAGCCGCTTTGCACAGCCCCAATTTGCGGTTAAGCTTCGCCGCAACACGACCCGGAGCAACCGGGGGACAATACGGGCATGGCATGATTTTTCGTCTGATTTTTGGCTGTGCTGTGATTTTGGCTGGCTGTACCCAGCAGGTCTCGGTGACCGCCCCCGTCGTCGGCAATCTTGGCATTGACCTTGTGCGGCTGAAGGAAGGTGAGCGTCCGCCGCACACCGAAGGCGCGTGCTGGGCGAAAGACACCACCCCCGCCGTGATTGAAACCACCACGGAGCAGCTTGTCGTTACTGATGAGCAGCGCGATGCGCTGGGCAAAGTGACCTCGCCCGCCACCTATCAGACCAAAACCCATCAGCGCCTGCTGCAAGACCATGAAGAGGTCTGGTTCCGCGCGCCATGCCCGCAGGATATGACGGTGAATTTCGTGGCCACCCTGCAACGTGCGCTGAAAGCACGCGGGCTCTATATGGCCCCAGTGACGGGCGTGATGGACGCCACCACCGCCGAGGCGATCCGGCAATTCCAAGCCGATCGTGGCCTCGACAGCCCAGAACTTTCGCTTTCCGCCGCCAAAGAGCTTGGCATCATCGCAACGGATGTCTCAAAAATATGACGCTTTCAGCCACCCAATCCCGCTACGAGGCCGAAGTAGTACGGCAATGGTCTGCGCATCCTGCCGATGGCGCGCATGATCTGGGCCATCTGCGCCGCGTCTGGGCGCGCGCCAAATTGATCGCTATGGATGAGCCGTGTGATCTGGAGATCCTACTAGCAGCCTGCATCTTCCACGATCTGGTCAACCTGCCGAAATCCCATCCCGAGCGCGCCCGTGCCTCAACGCTATCTGCCGAGGCCGCCTGCCATTTCCTGCGCTTGGATGCTTTCCCCGAGGCCAAACTCTCGGCCGTCGGCCATGCCATTGCCGCGCATAGCTTTTCCGCCGCCATCACCCCGATGACCACCGAGGCCCGCGTGCTGCAAGACGCGGATCGGCTGGAGGCTTTGGGCGCCATCGGTATTGCCCGGATGTTTCATGTTTCGGGGGCTATGGGCGGCGGTTTGTTTGATGCCGAAGACCCGATGGCGCTGCAGCGTCCACGCGATGACCGTGCCTATGCGCTCGATCATATTGAGACCAAACTGCTGAAACTGGTCGATACCATGCAAACTGCCCCCGGCCGCGCCATGGCCATAGAGCGCGCCGATTGGATGCTGTCGTTCCGCACCCGCCTGCTGTTTGAGATCGGCTAGACCATGCGGACCCAGCTCTCGCTGCGCTTCGTGTTGATCTTGGTGCTCACCGCCGCCGCCACCATCGCCTTGCTGACCATGTTCGAGGCGATGATCCGTGCCCAACTCAGTTTTGGCACGGCCCTTGTCGTCGTGCTGCCGCTGCTGGTCGCCGCGCGGTCATGTGGCAACAGTTGGGTCACTCACCACCAAACACCCGCCGGGATCAAACCAATGCTGGCCTATGGCGCGTGGCTTGCCCTGCTCGCCCTGATTGTCTTCCTGCTGCACAGCATCGCCCTGCGGCTCTGGATCGGGCAAGACCCTGCCGAGACGGCGCGGATGCTGGCCCATAGCCCGCTGACGATCCTCACTGTCGCAGCCCTTGCCTATGCCACCTGCGCTTTGATCACCTGCACCGGTTTTGCCTTAGGCGCACGCGCCCAAGCCCGGCTGCTGCCGCGCAGATAAAAAGGCGGCAGGTTTCCCCGCCGCCCCTCATCGCAAAGTCTAAGCGCTTACTCGACCGACAGCGCCACGAACCGCGGATCACCCTCGCGCCGCACCAAGAGCAGGATCGACTTGCGCCCCGCCGCTTTCGCCTCGGACAAACGGTCTTGCAGATCGCTGATGCTGATCACCTTCTGCTGCCCTGCCTCAACAATCACATCTCCCGGCGTAACGCCTTTCTCAGACGCCTCAGACGCACCATCGACATGCGTCACCGCAAGCCCGGTCGCCCCAGCAGGCAGCTTCAGATCCTTGGCCACCTGATCATCCACCGGCACCAAGGTCAGCCCCAGCACTTCGGCCTTTTGCGGCTCGACCGGAGTGTCCTTCTGCGCCGCAGGTACAGGCTTGCCGGCCTCATCGGTTTCACGACGCCCCAGCTTGATCTGCAAGGTCTGCTGCTTGCCATCGCGCAGCACCACGGCAGGCACTTCCTCGCCAATCGGGCTATCCGCCACCGTCCGCGTCAGGCTGCGCACATCGGTGATTTCCTTGCCGTTGAAGCTCAAGATCACATCGCCCGCCAGCATCCCGCTGGCTTTCGCCGGGCCCTCCGGCACATCGGTGATCAAGGCACCCTTGGCATCGGTCAGACCCATCGCTTCGGCCACATCCGGCGTGACATCTTGGATGCGCACGCCCAACCAGCCGCGCCGGGTCTCGCCATACTGCTTCAACTGATCCACAACATGCGACACCACATTGGAGCCCATCGAGAAGCCAATGCCAATCGAGCCACCCGTCGGCGACAGAATGGCTGTGTTCACACCAATCACCTGACCGTCCATATTAAACAGCGGCCCGCCCGAGTTGCCCTTGTTGATCGCCGCATCGGTCTGGATGAAATCGTCATAAGCGCCGTTCAACTCGCGCCCGCGTGCCGAGACGATCCCGGCCGAGACCGAGAACCCCTGCCCCAGCGGGTTGCCCATCGCCATCACCCAGTCACCGACCCGCATCGCATCCGAATTGCCAAAGGCCACAAACGGCAGCGGCTCGGGGCTTTCAACCTTCAGCACCGCGATGTCGGTTTTCAAATCGGTGCCAACCAGCTTGGCTTTCAGCTTCTTGCCCGAGAAGAACTCAATCTCAATGTCATCCGCGCCCTCAATGACGTGGTTGTTGGTCACGATATAGCCGTCAGCCGAGATCACAAAACCCGAACCCAAGGCCTCCGAGCGTTGCGGCTCGTTGCCACCTTGGCCGTTCTGGTCCATGAAATCTTTGAAGAAATCCTCAAACGGTGAACCCGGCGGCACCATCGGCCCGCCATCTGTGGCCGAAGCCACCATCGACGAGGTGGTGATGTTGACGACCGAAGGGCTGATCTGTTGCGCCAGATCGGCGAAGCTATCCGGCGCGCCAAACGCCAGCGCCTGATGCGCAGGCCCAGCGGCCAGTGCCAGTGAGAGGCCCAGCCCAAGGGCCAGCATCAACCGGGGACGCTTGGGGGTGGCGATGGCTGGAACCGTCAGCGCACGCCCAGTCAAAACATTACGGGCATTAGAAAGTTGAAGCACGTCCGAACTCCTTTTCGTAGTGCGGGGCGCGATCCACATCGCCCGCCGCATCGGATCACATCCGCATATTCATTTACGGGCCAAAATGCGCAATGCAAACCAGATCGCGCCGCCTCAACCCTGCGTGAATGAATTTGTCACCTGCGTGAGCCCGAGTGCAAGCGCCATCGGCACATTGCGCCAATCCTCGCCACAACGCAAAAGGGCCAGCGCAGACGCCAGCCCTTTCAAGTCGATCTGTCGCAGGCCGCGCTTACGGTTCTGCCGCAGGCGCAGCCGGGGCGGCAGGAGCCGCAACCGGCGGCTTCTCGCTGCGCAGATATTCAAAGAACTCGCTGTCCGGCTGCATCACCATCGACGAATTGCCCGCCTGCAACGCCCGTTCATACGAGGTCAAAGACCGGGTAAACGCGAAGAACTCCGGGTCTTTGCCAAAGGCTTCGGCATAGATCGCGTTGCGCTTTGCATCTGCCTCACCGCGGATCACTTCGGCCTCTTTGCTGGCCTGCGAGACGATCTCAACCTTCGAGCGTTCCGCCGCAGCCCGCACCCGCTGTGCCGCCTCGTTACCACGACCAATCTCGTCTGCCGCTTCGCGATCCCGCTCGGCCCGCATCCGCGCAAAGGTGGCTTCAAGGTTCTGTTCCGGCAGATCGGTGCGCGTCAGCCGCACGTCGATCACATCGACCCCAAGCCCTGCCGCTTTGGCGCGCGAATTGTCACGGATCTGGTTCATCAGCGAGGTGCGGTCTTCGGACAGCACCTTCTGGCTGTTCACCCCACCCAAAACCTCACGGATTTCGGCGTTGATGATCTTGTCAAGGTTGCTGCGCGCAGCCTCAATACCACCCGAACCCACGGCCCGGCGGAACGCTTCCAGATCAACGATCCGCCAGCGCGCAAACGCATCGACCACCAAGCGGCGATCATCCAGCGGTGTGACTTCCAAAGGCTGCGTCGGCAGGCCAAGGATGCGGTCGTCGTAACGGTAAACCTCCTGCACGAAGGGGATTTTGAAGCCCAGTCCGGGCTTGTCCACCACTTGCTTCACTTCACCAAACTGCAAAACCAGCACTTTTTCACGCTCGTCGACGATGAACACCGACGACAACAGCAAGGCCCCTGCAAGGATCAGGCCGGGAAGAATATAGATCGCACGCATCAGTTCGACCCTCCGGTTGGGGTTGCAGGTTTGGTCAGACCCTCCAGCGGCAGATAGGGCAACACACCCTGCCCGTCTTTGCCCGAGACGCCATCCAGGATCACCTTGTTCATCCCGCCCAGCACTTTCTCCATCGTTTCCAGATACATCCGCTTGCGCGTCACTTCCGGGGCCTTGATATATTCGGCGTAGATCGACGAGAAGCGGCTTGCTTCCCCTTCGGCGTTGTTCACCACCTGCGCCTGATAACCACGCGCATCTTCCAACAACTGCGCCGCTTGCCCGCGTGAGGCCGCGCCAATCGTGTTGGCATAAGCGTCGGCTTCTTTTTCCAGACGGTCGCGCTCTTGCTGCGCCGCCTGCACTTTGCGGAAGCTGTCGATGACTTCGCGCGGCGGGTCGGCCTTGTCAAAGTTCACCCGGATCACGTTGATCCCGGCATCATAGCTGTTCAGCGTGCCTTGAATCGCCGTCATCACTTCCGAGGCGATCACGCCCCGGTCGCGGTTCAACACCGGAGACAGTTCCGAGCGCGCAATGATATCGCGCATCGCAGATTCGGAAACCGCGCGGATGGTGTCCTCAGGATCGGCGAGGTTGAACAGGAACTTCGACGGATCAGCGATGTTCCAGACCACCTGAAACTCGATATCGACGATGTTCTGATCGCGGGTCAGCATCAGACCGTTATCCAACTCGCCCGCCACGCCATTGCCAATATCAGTGGTGCGCTGCTTGCGCGCCTCAACGATTTCCGCCGTCATCACCGGCCAAGGCGCGAAATGCAGGCCTTCCTCGGTCACGCCACTGAACTTGCCCAGCATCAGCGTCACCGCTTGTTCTTCCGGCTTCACCGAATAGGCCGAGGCATAAACCCAGACGCCCAGCGCCACAATCGCGCCCAAAGCCAAGCCTTGCTTGGTGAACATCGCCCCACCCGGCCCGCCCGCGCCCGCAGGCCCACGACCATTGCCACCACCGCGCCCGCCCATCAGCACGCGCAGATGTTCCTGGCCTTTCTTCATCAGTTCATCAATTTCGGGCATCTGCGGACCCTCGCCCGGTTTGCGCCCACCCGGACGCTGCCCCGGACGGTCGCCCTCTGGCCGCTGGCCATTCCGGTCATCCCCACCAGAACCGCCATTTCCGCCCCAAGGGCCGCCACTACCCGCCATTGATCAACCTTTCGTTTTTTACGTTGCTGCTGAATTGGGCATGAATGACGCGGAAATCAAGCAGATAGACCGCGAAAATTGCCGCATCAGACCACTCTTACCGGCTTTCGCATCGTCACAAGTTCTTCCGACACCGTCGGATGCACCGCCACCGTGCGATCAAAATCCGCCTTCGAAGCACCCATCTTGATCGCAATCGCCGCCAGCTGGATCATCTCCCCCGCGCCCGCGCCCACGATATGGCAGCCCAAAACCCGCTGCGACGCCTGATCCACCACCAGCTTCATCAACACCCGATCCTGCCGACCCGCGAACAGGCTTTTCATCGGCCGGAAGCTGGCTGAAAAAATCTCAATCGGCCCATTCCCCTTGGCGGCTTCTTCCGAAAGCCCCACGGTGCCCAGTTCCGGCTGGGTAAACACCGCCGAGGCCACCAGTTCGTGATCGGCCTTGGTCGGCACACCCCTGAAAACCGTGTCGGCAAAAGCATGGCCCTCGCGGATCGCCACTGGCGTCAGGTTAATCCGGTCCGTGACATCGCCCACCGCATAGATCGACGGCACAGCGGTCTGCGACCACTCATCGACCGAAATCTGCCCGCGCGCGCCAAGGTCAACGCCCAAAGCCTCCAGCCCCATACCGCCCGAATTAGGCTTCCGCCCGGTAGCATACATCACCAGATCAACCTCGCGCGCCTTGCCATCGGTGCCCTGCGCGACGATGCCGTCCGCCCCCTGCTCCAGCCGCGCCACATCGACACCGCATTGAATATCAATCCCGCGCGCGCCCATCGCCGCCGCCACCAATCCCCGCGCCTCATCATCAAAGCCGCGCAAGATCGACGCCCCGCGATACATCATCGTCACCTGCACGCCCAAACCATGCAGGATACAGGCGAACTCGCTGGCGATATAGCCCCCGCCAACCACCAGCGCCCGCTTCGGCAAAGCCGGAAGGTGGAACATCTCATTCGAGGTCACCGCCAACTCACCGCCCGGCACCGCTGGCACAAAAGGCCGCCCGCCCGTGGCAATCAGAATATGCTTGACGCTGAACTCCTCACCCGAGGCCAACCGCACCCGATGCGGATCGACCACCACCGCGCGGGCATCATAGATCGTCACCCCGGCATTCAGCAGCGTGCTGCGATACGCGCCCTCCAGCCGATCCAATTCCTTGTCCAGCGTGCCGCGAAACCGCGTCCAGTCGAACGCGCCGACCTGCACATCCCAGCCGTAAGCCCGCGCATCCTGCACTTCCTCAGGATATTCCGAGGCAAACACCATCAGCTTCTTCGGCACACAGCCCCGGATCACACAGGTCCCGCCCATCCGGCTTTCCTCGGCCAGCGCCACCTTCGCGCCACCCTCCGCAGAAGCAATCCGCGCCGCCCGCACCCCGCCCGAGCCACCACCGATGACGAAAAGATCGTAGTCGAACACGTTATTCCCCCAGATCAGCGAAGATATTGTCCGTCGGTGCAAACAAAATCCGCTCGTCCGTCTCAGACCCCGAGTTGATATCGCGCACCGTCACTCTGCCATCGCCGTGGCCAATGATCACGATGTCACAGATATCTATGAACAGCCCGTTTTCAACCACACCCGGAATTTGGTTCAACACCAAGGCCAACTGACGCGGATTGCCGATCCGCTTCAGATGCAGATCGAGGATGTAATTGCTCTCGTCTGTCACCAGCGGGCGGTCGCCATTCATTCGCAGGGTCACATCGCGCGCCAGCACATCCATCGACACCAGCATTTCCTCGACCAAAGCCTTAGAGGTCTGCCAGCCGAACGGAATGATCTCAATCGGCAGCGGAAACGCCCCCAACTGCTGCACTTCCTTCGCCGCATCGGCGATCACGATCATCAGATCGGATGCCGTCGCCACGATCTTCTCCTGCAGCAACGCCGCCCCGCCGCCCTTGATCAGCGCAAGGTTCTGGTCAAACTCATCCGCACCATCAATCGTCACGTCGAGCCACTTCGCCTCATCCAGCGAGGTGACATGAATCCCCACCTGCCGCGCCAACTCGGCGGTGCGGGTCGAGGTCGGCACTCCGACAATCTTCAACCCCTCCTCACGCACGCGCTCGCCCAGACAGCGCACCATCCATGCGGCGGTCGATCCGGTGCCTAAGCCCACCTTCATACCGCTTTCAATGAAATCCACCGCCCGTTTGGCGGCAACGAATTTGGCTTTGTCGATGGGGGAAAGATCGGCTGGCATGTGATTTCCTCAGTCTGATGCGCCCATTGGGCCGCGGGCTGCTTGGGCTGTTGCGCCCTTATAGGCAAACCCGCCCGACGGGGCGAGAGGGGAATCACTTGGCCCTTGACAGACTCGCCCGCAAAGCTACATTGCGAATAATTCTCAATGTCAGAAAGCCGCCATGAACTCCCTCTTCGATCTGCGCAACGACTGGAAGCAACCGCGCGGCGATGCCGCCCTCGCTGACGTCCACCGCTCGGTGCAACTGCCGAAAGGCACATGGCGCCGCTTCGCCGCTTTCCTCGGCCCCGGCTATATGGTGGCGGTGGGCTATATGGACCCCGGCAACTGGGCGACCTCGCTCGCGGGTGGCTCCAAATTCGGCTACACCCTGCTGGTGGTGGCGCTGATTTCCAACCTGATGGCGATCGTGCTGCAATCGCTCTGCGCCCGCCTCGCCATCGCCTCGGGTCGTGATCTGGCGCAAGCCTGCCGCGACGCCTTCCCGCGCTTTGTTTCAATCCCGCTCTGGCTCGCCGCAGAAATCGCCATCATCGCCACCGACATTGCCGAGGTGATCGGCACCGCCATCGGTCTGAACCTGCTGTTCGGCATCCCGCTCGAACTCGGCGTGCTGATCACCGCCCTCGACGTGTTCCTGATCCTCTGGCTGCAAACCAAAGGCTTCCGCTGGCTGGAGGCCTTCATCATCACGCTTCTGGGCGTGATCGCCGTCTGCTTTGGGCTCCAGATCGCGATGGCCGATCCCGATTGGGCAGGCGTGATCAAAGGCTTCGCCCCCACCACCGAGATTCTGCGCAACCCAGAAATGCTCTATCTTGCGCTGGGTATCCTCGGGGCCACCGTGATGCCGCACAACCTCTACCTGCACTCCGCCATCGTGCAGACCCGCGATTACGGCGACAGCATCGAGGAAAAACGGGAGGCGCTGAAATTCGCCACCATCGACAGCACCGTCGCTCTTTGCTTCGCGCTGTTGATCAACGCCTCGATCCTGATCCTCGCCGCCGCCTCGTTCCATGCCACAGGCCAGACCGAGGTCGCAGAACTCGGCGACGCCCACCAACTGCTCGGCCCATTGCTCGGCTCTGGCATCGCGCCCTCCCTATTCGCCATCGCCCTCTTGGCCTGTGGTTTAAACTCAACCGTCACCGCCACCCTCGCAGGTCAAGCCGTGATGGAAGGCTTCCTGCAAATCCGGCTGCCGCCATGGCTGCGCCGCCTGATCACCCGCGCCATCGCCATCATCCCCGCCGCCGGAGTGACTCTCTATTACGGCAGCGCGGGCACCGGGCGATTGCTCATCCTCACCCAAGTCATCCTGTCGCTGCAACTTTCCTTCGCCGTGGTGCCCTTGGTGATGTTCACCGCCAACCGCGCCAAAATGGGTGCGCTCGCCGCCCCACGCTGGCTGGTGGCGCTGGCCATCCTGATCGCCGTGGTGATCATCGCGCTGAACGCCAAACTGCTGTGGGATTTCATCAGCTAGCCCACAGCCAAATTGCTAAAACTTATCTAAAATTTGCTTTCATCTTGGCGAAAATATCCCACGGGGGTGCGGGGGTGTGAAACCCCCGCGAACCTTTGGGCAGAACGCCCCGTATCAGAACCGCCGCCGCCGCTGCACACCAAAAAGTGTCGGTTTTCGCATGGTATCCCTCCCGCCTTCCGCCATACTGCGGCGAAATGAGGAGCCCGCGATGTATGTTCTGCACCACACACCCGACTCGGCAGCCCTGATCGTCCGATTGGTGCTAGAGGAGCTCGGCCTGCCCTACCAGATCGCCTCGCTCGACCGCGAAGGCGGCGCGCTCGACAGCCCCAGCTACCGTAAACTGCAACCCCTGGGCAAAATCCCCGCGCTGGAAACCCCCGATGGCACCATGTTTGAAACCGCCGCGATCCTGCTGCATCTGTCCGAAATCACTGGCAAGCTCGCGCCCGCTCCGAACACGCCCGAACGCGGCCAATTCCTGAAATGGCTGTTCTTCACCTCCAGCAACCTGCACCCAACTGCGATGGTCTACTACTACCCGCATCGCGTCGCAGGCCCGGAAAACGCCGACGCCGCCAAGGCGCAAGCCGCTGCGACCCTGAAATCGCTGGTAAAGACCCTTGATGACATGGTCGCCCTAGAGGCCCCCGACTGGCTCTCAACCGCCCCTTCCATCCTTGGCTATTACATCGCCGTGCTGATGCGTTGGCTGTTCGAGCCGTGCCCCGCAACCGACTATCCCGCCTTGCACAAAATCCTGCTCGCCTTGGAGACCCGCCCCGCAGCCATTGCTTGCGCGCAGGCCGAAGGCTTGGGCGACATGATGTTCTCGAACCCCTATTGATCGGACCGCCCCTATGTTCCTCTCCGTTTTCGACATGTTCAAAGTCGGCGTCGGCCCGTCCTCGTCGCACACCATGGGGCCAATGGTTGCCGCCGCTCGCTTTCTCGATCTGATGCGCACCTCGCCGTTCAAATTCGGCGGCGTCAAAGCCTCGTTGCACGGCAGCCTCGCCTTCACCGGCATCGGTCACGCCACCGATCGCGCCACCATTTTGGGCCTCGCAGGCTTCCACCCCGCCACCTATGACGCCGCGAAAGCCGAAACCACCCTTGCGGCGATCAGCGAGACGCACACCATCCACGCAGACGGCCTGCCGCCTTTGCACTTCAATCCCAAAGCCGACCTGACCTTTGATTACGGCCCAGCTTTGCCGGGCCACGCCAATGGCATGGTGCTGAAAGCCACCGACGCCCAAGGCGACGTGATCTTGCAGGAAACCTACTATTCCATCGGCGGCGGCTTCGTGCTGAGTGCTGGTGAGTTGACGGAGGCAGGCGCTGGCAAAGCCAAGACCAAAGCCGACGTGCCCTACCCTTTTGAAACGGGTGACGAAATGATGGCGATGGCAAAGGCGTCTGGCCTCTCCATCGCGCAAATGAAACTCGCCAACGAACTGAAATTCCGCTCCAAAGCCGAGATCGACCAAGGCATCGCCCGACTGTGGCAAGTGATGAACGACTGCATCTCGCGCGGCATGGAGGGCACCGGCATCCTGCCGGGTGGCCTAAAAGTCCGCCGCCGTGCCAAAGGCATCCACGACGCTTTGCTGGCTGAACGCGGGTTGAACATGACCGCGCCCCACACCATCAACGACTGGATGAGCCTCTATGCGATGGCGGTAAACGAAGAAAACGCCGCCGGCGGCCAAGTCGTCACCGCCCCCACCAACGGGGCTGCTGGCGTATTGCCTGCCGTGCTGCGCTATTACCTTGACCACGTCCCCGGCGCTTCCACCTCGAAAATCGCCGAATTCCTGCTGACCGCCTCCGCCATCGGCGGCCTCTGCAAACACAACGCCAGCATCTCGGGTGCGGAATGTGGTTGCCAAGCCGAAGTAGGCTCCGCCGCCGCAATGGCCTCCGCCGCCCTTGCCGCCGTTTTGGGTGGCACGGTGATGCAAGTCGAGAACGCCGCCGAAATCGCGCTGGAGCATCACCTCGGCATGACCTGTGATCCCGTCGCTGGCCTCGTGCAGGTGCCTTGCATCGAGCGCAACGGTCTGGGTGCGATCAAAGCCGTCTCCGCCGCCTCCCTCGCCCTGCGCGGCGACGGCGAGCATCTGGTGTCACTGGATGTCTGCATCGAGACCATGCGCCAAACCGGCAATGACATGCATGAGAAGTACAAAGAAACCTCGCTGGGTGGCCTTGCTGTCAACGTGCCAAACTGCTGAGAAGGTGATCTGGTAGAGCCGCAAAGCGGCAAGAGTTTTCCCTTCCCCCGGCTTCCCGCCGGGATGAAGGGGCTGCCGCCGCGATAAGATTGAGACCCTGCGCTTGGGGTTCGGGAAGTTATTGAGTATTTTCAAAAGAGCAACTCCCAGACCCGCAGCGCCATCCATAGTCGTTTTCAGACAGGACGCATCCCGCTCGCCCGTCTAGCGATAACGCATGACAAACGACCGCATCCTTCCCGGCATCCTGTTAATGCTCGCCTTTTGTGTGCTGGCCCCGTTGCTCGACACCGCCTCAAAACTTGCCACCGCCGCGATCCCGGTCGGTCAAATCACCACCGCGCGTTTTCTAGTGCAAGGGGCGCTGATGCTGCCCATTGCTTTGCTGATGCGGCTGCCTTTGCGTATCTCGCCCAAAACCACCGCGCTGATCACTCTGCGCGCGGTCTTTCTGATCGCCTCGACCTACGGCTTTGTCGCAGGCGTGCAAGTCATGCCGATCGCCGATGCCCTCGCCATCGTGTTCATCGAGCCGTTCATCCTGCTGATCCTCGGCTATGTCCTGTTCGGCAACCCGGTCGGCCCCCGCCGCATCGCAGCTTCTGTCGTGGGATTTGCAGGCGCGCTCTTGGTGATCCAGCCCTCGCTGACCCATTACGGCACAGCCGCACTTTACCCGCTGGTCTCGGCGTTCTGCTTTGCCTTCTACATGCTGATCACCCAGGCCATCGCCACTGGGATGCATCCCGTGACCCAACAGTTGCACACCTCGATCGCTGGCAGCCTGCTCTGCCTGCCCGTGATGCTGTGGGCCAATGGCACTGGCATCACCGAACTTGATCCCGTCATGCCGCAGGGTCTGAACTGGCTTTGGCTGTTCGGCGTCGGCTTTTGGGCGGCGGCAAGCCATATGTGCATGACCGTGGCACTGAAATGCGCCCCCGCCTCCACCCTCGCGCCCTTGCACTATCTGGAGATCGTCACCGCAGTGACCCTCGGCTATCTGGTGTTCGGTGATTTCCCCAATGCGCTGACTTGGGCAGGCATCGTGATCATCGTCGCCTCTGGCCTTTACATCATCCACCGCGAGCGGATCACGCTACACCAAGCCCGTTCAGTGCTGCCGCCAGAGATTTGATCGGCAAGATCACCAACATCTTCTGCGCCGAGAACCGCAACTCCACCGGGCCTGACACCT
The DNA here is from genome assembly GCF_058135695.1 of Cypionkella sp. PAMC25878. Lineage (NCBI taxonomy): Bacteria > Pseudomonadati > Pseudomonadota > Alphaproteobacteria > Rhodobacterales > Paracoccaceae > Cypionkella > Cypionkella sp. PAMC25878. Next base: position 3,734,215 of record NZ_CM176871.1, read on the forward strand.
CATTCGAGGTGCCAATCATCCCATCCGGGGCGAAATCCAAACCCTGCAACGGCCAGCGCAGCCCTTCGCTTTCCCCCGTCACCTGCGCCATCGGGAACAGCGAGAACCGCGAGCCCAGCGGCAAATTCAACTGCATCTGCAAAGGCGCCAAAAAGATCACATCCTGCGGCGACAGCACCAGACAGCGCTGATCGGGCGCGCGCACCAAAGCGTTCAGCACCGCCAAGCCATGATCCAGCCGCGCCCCTGCGAATCCGATCCCCAGCACGAACGGTGCCCGGATCGAGCGCAGAGCCTTGTCAAAATCGGTGGTTATTTGTTCGGCAATCGGAAACAACCGCCCCGCCAGCCGCGCCTGCGCTGCAGCACTGATCGAATCGAAGTCGCCAATCACCGCTTCAGGCTCCACCCCCAGCGCCAAAAGCCGGTCCGCCCCGCCATCAGCCCCAACAATCCTTGGGGCTAACCGCAGCGCACGGGTAAGCTGCGCTTTGCCGAACGGCCCACCGCCCGCCAAAGTTACCCCCTGCAAAGAGTCGACAATCACCTGCATAATCCCGATACTGTTCTTCTAATTGCGGCACAAACCCCGTGCGGTGAACACAATCAATCCTTCAAATTACCCTGTTCTGTCCACGGAATTGAACAAAGCGCAGTGCAGGTTGGCGACGTGAACTTTGTAAAGGCGGCATCCCGATGATCGGTGCAAGTAAAATTCTTACCGTTTCTTACGGAACTTTCAGCTGCACGCTGGAAGGGTTCGATGAGCCTTTCAACACCATGAAGGCCATCGCCGAATATTTCCGTGATCTCGCCGCCGAAGACCGCTATTTTGGCGCCGAACCGCCCACCCCCGATGCCGCCATGCTGCACCGCATTGCCGAGCGCGAAATCCAGCGCCGGGTTGAGGCGAAAATCCAAGACAATGGCGTGATCCTGCGGGCTGGTGATACCGAAGCGCCTGCGCTCGCCGCCCCGATTGTTGCCCCCCCCATCTCCCCCCCGACAGTCACCGCTGCCGCGAACCTGGATGCCAATGGCGAATCCGTCGCCGAACGCCTGTCCCGCCTGCGCGCCGCCCAATCCGCTCCGATGGCTGCCGAACCCACCATTCACCACATCGCCGAAGCCGCCGCTATCGCCGACGACAGCTATAGCGAAGACCAACATTCCGACGACATTCTGGCCAATATTGCCGCTTTGGCAGCGCCTGAAGCTCCCTCGGAAACCCCTGTCGAAGCGGATACAACCGAGCCGCGCTACGCTCTCGAACCCGGCGATCTGATCGCCGCAGAAATCACGCCTGATCACCAAGATGCATCAGAATCCGAGATCGAGCCGCAAGATCTTGCCGACCTCGCCGCGTTGGATGCGCCACGCCCCAACGCCGCCCCCCTGGATACCGCAGCAGACACCAGCGCAGCTTTGCCCGCAGCCCAAGAGAGCTATGACGAAGACCCTGCCTTGCAGAACGACGGCTCCGCCGATCTTGCCGCCGCCTTCGCAGATGATCTGCCCGCAGCCGAAAGCCTGATCACCACCGAAAGCCTGATCGCTGTCGAAGACCCGGTGATCGAAGATTTTGCAGCGGCTGTGCAAGACGCGCCCGCCGCCGAAGACTATGACGACGAAATCCTCGCTGATCTGCTGCCCGAACACGATCCGATTGCCGAAGCGGCGGCCTATGCCGATGAAGACATGTTGGCCTCACTTGGCGCTCTGATCGCCGAGAACGATCTAATCCAGCCCGAAACTGATGCAGTCGCACCCATATCAGAGCCGCTGATCGCGGTTTCCGATGCAGTATCTGAAGACACCCTGTCAGAAGACGCACTGCCAGAAGCTGTTGATGCAGCAGAAGACGATGCGGAAGATGACATCCTGCTCGCCAGCCTGCCCACAGCCGCAGAAGTCAGCCCCGAAATCTCTGTCGCCCCGGAAATCCAACCGGAACCAGAAACCCAAGCCGCCGCGGCAGCTTTCCCAGAAACCGCCCGCGAACCCGGCGAGAAAATCCAGCGGGCCCGCGCCCGTGTAATCAAAATCCGCCGCGCCGATGCACCGCGCGCACCCGAAACTGCTCAAGCCGAACCTGCTCAAACCGCACCGCAAACCTCGCTGCTGTCCCCCGAGGCCGAGGCAGCACTACAAGCCGAACTCGCCGCGCTTGAGGCCGAGATCCCGGCAGCATCCGCCCCAGTGCGCCCGACCCGCCCCGTGCGTCACCTGACGCCGCGCCCGATTGAAACCAGCTTTGACGACGACGATCATCTCGCCGCCGCCCTGGCCGATGCGCCTGTCGCTGACGCGCCAGCCGCAGAAATGCTGCCAGAGATCACCCCCGCAGCGGATGCCGTCGCGGCACTGCTGGCCTCCACCACGCCCGCAGAAGTCGAAACACCTACTGAATCCGAAGCCCAACCGCAGCCGGCGCATCACGCCGAAGGTCGCAAACTGCTAGAAACCGAATCGGATGACGATGCCGTCACCCGGCTGATGGCCGCCACCAACTCCGTGATGGACGACGAAGAAAGCCGCCGCCGCCACTCGGCGATCTCGCATCTGAAAGCCGCCGTCGCCGCGACTGAGGCCGAACGCCAGATCAAAGCCGCCAACCCCGGTCGCCAACAACCCGATCGCCAAGACATCTATCGCCACGATCTGGAAAGCGTTGTCCGCCCCAAGCCCGCCGACAGCAGCATCGAAACCCGCGCCGCAGCCAATGCCGAACGCCTGACGCCGCTGGTTCTCGTCTCCGAACAGCGCATTGATCGCGCCAAACCCGCCGCCGCCCCCTTTGTGGCCACTGCCGCCTTTGTGGCCCCCGCGATCCTGACGCCCTCGGCCCCGGCCAGCCCGCGCGTGGTGATGCCGGTGCGCCCGCGCCGCGTCAGTGGTGCCGCCAGCATGGCCGCGATGCAAGCGATGCCCGATGAAGACAGCCTGATCGGCGACGCAACTGACGATCTGGACGACGAAGACCTGCTCGCCGCCGAAGATGAGGGCAATTTCTTCGCCGAGGGCCAAAACTTCGCCGATTTCGCCGAGAAACTTGGCGCAAATTCCTTGGCCGAACTTCTGGAAGCCTCAGCTGTCTACTGCACGCAAGTGCTGGGCCGCCCGAACTTCAGCCGCCCCCTTGTGATACGCCAGCTAGACTCCCTGATCGACGAACCAGATCACCAACGCGAAGACTGTCTGCGCGCTTTCGGCACCCTGCTGCGGCAAGGTCGCATCGCGAAAATTAAGCGTGGCCAATTTGCCATGACTGAGCGTTCGCCCTTGCTGGCGGAAGCGCTTCGCTTTACCGCCTAAGCCAAGAGAACAGGGCCGAGGCTGCCACTCGCGCCCCACAAAACAGCCGGAACATTGGGGAATGTTCCGGCTGTTTTCATGTCTGATCAGAGTTTACGATCAATAGGGGCGTCAGGCGCGGGGTTAGCCTCAGGATCGGGCTGGCCCACCCCCAAAAACACCGATTTGAACGGCAATATCCACGCCACGCCCAAAAACAGATAGGCCGGAACCTCAGCCCAGATTGGCAATCGATCAATCTTGTCGATCAGATTGACCGCCACCACGACATAAATCGGCATCCCCACCAGAAGGATCAGCAAAGACCACCGCTTACGGGCCTTGTAACTCAGCGCCATCGCCATCTCCTGAAACCAAAACGCCCCCTGCACGACAGCAGGGGGCGTGGTGTAAGCTAAACCGCAAGATCAATCCGCAAAGGGATCGGTCACCAGAATCGTATCGTCCCGCTCAGGCGAGGTCGACAGCAGCGCCACCGGACATTGGATCAATTCCTCAATCCGCCGCACATATTTGATCGCAGCCCCCGGCAGATCGGCCCAAGACCGCGCGCCTGCGGTGTTCTCGCTCCAACCTTCCATTTCCTCATAGATCGGCGTGCAACGGGCCTGCTGATCGGCAGCGGTCGGCAAATAATCCAGCCGCACCCCATCCAGATCATAGCCCACACAAATCTTCAGCACCGGGAAACCATCCAGCACATCCAACTTGGTCAGCGCAATCCCCGACACGCCTGACGTTGCACAGGTCTGCCGCACCAACACCGCATCAAACCAGCCGCAACGCCGCTTACGCCCGGTCACGGTGCCAAATTCATGGCCCCGCTCGCCCAAACGCGCGCCATCGGCATCGAACAGCTCTGCCGGGAACGGGCCTTCACCGACCCTGGTCGTATAGGCCTTCACGATGCCCAACACGAAATCAATCGCCGTCGGCCCTAACCCCGTGCCCGTCGCCGCCTGCCCCGCAATCACGTTGGATGAGGTCACAAACGGATAAGTCCCGAAATCAATATCCAGCAACGCCCCCTGTGCGCCCTCGAACAAAATCCGTTTTCCGGCCTTGCGCGCCTCGGTCAGCACCTTCCACACCGGTTTCGCATAGGGCAAAACCTGCGGCGCAATCGCGCGCAATGCGTCAAGCAGCGCCGCGCGGTCAATCGGCGCGATCCCCAGCCCCCGACGCAAGGCATCATGGTGGCCCATCAAACGATCCACCCGCGTCGCCAACGTCGTCTCATCCGCCAGATCGGCCACCCGAATGGCGCGCCGACCCACCTTATCCTCATAAGCCGGGCCAATGCCGCGCCCAGTGGTGCCAATCTTAGCCACCCCGGTCTGGCCCTCGCGCGCCCGGTCCAACTCGCCATGAACCGGCAAGATCAGCGACGCATTCTCGGCAAGCATCAGATTTTCAGGTGTAATATCAACGCCCTGCCCGCGCAGTTTTTCAATCTCGGTCACCAGATGCCACGGATCAACCACCACGCCGTTGCCAATGACCGACAGCTTGCCGCCGCGCACAATCCCCGAGGGCAGCAGCGACAGCTTATAAACCTTGCCATCAATTACCAGCGTATGCCCGGCGTTATGCCCGCCCTGAAAACGCGCAATCACATCGGCCCGCTCTGAGAGCCAGTCGACGATTTTCCCCTTACCTTCGTCGCCCCACTGGGCTCCGACGACAACAACATTGGCCACGGCATATCCTTCGCGTTTTGGAAAAACCGCGCGACCTATAGCGACACCTGCACCGCGATGAAACCGCTAAATCACGCGGGCGGCTGGACAGACCGCCGCAGATACGCCACCAAAGACCAAACGAGGGGGAAAACATGGGCATTATCCTGCGCTGGCTTGGGGCATTCATCCTGCTATCGGCCACCTACAACCCAACCCAAATCAACTTCACCCGCTGGGCCGAGGCAAACTGGCAGACCCAAATGCCGCTGACCATCCTGCTCGGCCTGCTGCTCGGCGTCGGCTACATGATCTACATCGGTGCCACCCTGCGCTCGATCGGCGCCTTCGGCATCATTCTGGTTGGTGCCATCGTGGCCGCCCTCGTCTGGGTGCTGATCGACTACCAAATCCTCACCCTGCAAAACCCCTCCCTCAACCTGTGGCTCGGCATCTTCGCCCTCTCGGTCGTCCTAGGCATCGGTCTGTCGTGGAGCATCATCCGCCAGCGGCTGTCGGGCCAAGCCACGGTGGACGAGGTGCAGGAATAATGCTGCTCTACATCACCCTTGGCACCAACGATATCGCCCGCGCCAAACGCTTTTACGACGCCACCCTCGCCCCCATAGGCCTGCATTTCATGGGCGAGTTTGACAGTGAAATTGGCTACGGCCCCACCGGCGCAGCAAGCCCCCTCGTCTGGATCAACCCGCCCTATGACGGCAACCCCGCCACCGTCGGCAACGGCTCGATGCCCGCCTTCGCAGCCCAAACCCGCGCCGCCGTCGATGCCTTCCACAAAGCCGCCCTCAGCCACGGCGGCCGCGACGAAGGCACCCCCGGCCTGCGCTACAGCCCGAATTTCTACAGCTGCTACGTCCGCGACCCCGACGGCAACAAACTCTCCGCCGTCTGCACTGCGCCAGAATAGCGCCCCGCCACAACCATTCACATTGGCTTAATTATCCCCGCCGGAGGCTTCCCACATCAATGTCGCATGCCTCCGGCGACCGGATTGCAAGCAATCCGTTTGGATATTTGAGCGCAGAGGATGACCAAGAGCCGCCGAAGGGCTTGCACGCCTGACTGCATCCGCCTAGATAGACCGCGACCTCTTAGAAAGCCCCGCCCGTATGGAAAACGTCGTTCTCACCGTCCACCTCATCCTCGCTTTGCTGTTGATCGGCGTGGTGCTGTTGCAACGGTCGGAAGGTGGCGGCCTTGGCATGGGCTCGTCGGGGGGCGCAATCTCTGGCCGCGCGGCGGCCACGGCTTTGGGCAAAGTGACGTGGGTACTGGCTGCGATGTTCATCGTCACCTCGATCACCATGACCATCCTCGCCTCGCGCTCTGCCTCGACCGCTTCGGTGATCGACCAGATCGGTGCCGAGCAACCCGCCGTGAAAGCCCCGGCTCCGGCACTCCCCGCAGGCGGCGATCTGCTGCCACCATCCAACGATGGCACCCCGGCAGCCCCACCGGCCGCCACCGCACCCGCAGCGCCTCCGGCAACCCCGGATGCTGCGGCTCCGGCTACCCCGGCACCTGCTCCGGCAGAACCTCCGGCCTCGAACTAACACCAACTGTTGCAGCGCAACACCGCCAACCGACAGCATCTAGCGGTCGGGTTGCGCTCTCGCTTTGCTTAAGCTATTGCTCAACTCCCGTGATGCTGTGATTCCAAAGCTGCGAATCAGAGCCGTTTTAACCAAATTCACGGGGGCCCCCACATGGCACGCTATATTTTCATCACCGGCGGCGTGGTGTCCTCGCTCGGCAAAGGCCTCGCCTCCGCCGCCCTTGGCGCGCTGTTGCAAGCCCGTGGCTACACGGTGCGCCTGCGCAAACTCGACCCCTACCTGAACGTCGATCCCGGCACGATGAGCCCGTTTGAACATGGCGAGGTTTTCGTCACCGATGACGGCGCCGAAACCGACCTCGACCTCGGCCATTACGAGCGGTTCACCGGGGTGTCCGCCCGCCAGACCGACTCCATTTCCTCCGGCCGCATCTACTCCAACGTCTTGGAGAAAGAACGCCGCGGCGATTACCTTGGCAAAACCATCCAGGTCATCCCGCACGTCACCAATGAAATCAAAGACTTCCTGCGCATCGGCGACGCCGAAGTCGATTTCATGCTCTGCGAAATCGGCGGCACCGTCGGCGATATCGAAGGCTTGCCGTTCTTCGAGAGCATCCGCCAGTTCATCCACGAACGCCCGCGCGGACAATCCATCCTGATGCACCTCACCCTGCTGCCCTACCTTGCGGCCAGCGGCGAGCTGAAAACCAAACCCACCCAGCACTCGGTCAAAGAGCTGCAATCCATCGGCCTCGCCCCTGACGTGCTGGTCTGCCGCTCTGAACACCCGATCCCGGATCGCGAGCTGGAAAAGATCGCCCTGTTCTGCAACGTCCGCAAAGAACACGTCATCCCGGCCTATGATCTGAAAACCATCTACGAAGCCCCGCTTGCCTACCACCGCGCCGGCCTCGATCAAGCCGTGCTGGACGCCTTCGGCATCACCCCCGCGCCCAAGCCCAACCTCGCCCGCTGGATCGACGTGATGGACCGTCTGACCCATGCCGAAGGCCAGGTCCGCGTCGCCATCGTCGGCAAGTACACCCAGCTCGAAGACGCCTACAAATCCATCGCCGAGGCCCTCACCCACGGCGGCATGGCCAACCGCACCCGCGTCAAAGCCGAATGGATCGACGCCGAAATCTTTGAACGCGAAGACCCCGCGCCCTATCTTGAAAACTTCCACGCCATCCTCGTCCCCGGCGGCTTTGGCGAGCGCGGCACCGAAGGCAAAATCAAAGCCGCCCAGTTCGCCCGCGAAAAGAAAATCCCCTATCTCGGCATCTGCCTCGGCATGCAAATGGCGGTGATCGAAGCCGCCCGCAACCTCGCAGGTGTGGCCAACGCAGGCTCGGAAGAATTCGACGTCGAGGCCGGCGCCAAACGCTTCACCCCCGTCGTCTACCACCTGAAAGAGTGGATCCAAGGCAACCACGTCGTCGCCCGCAAAACCACCGACGACAAAGGCGGCACCATGCGGCTCGGCGCCTACACCGCCGCCCTCACCCCCGGCAGCCACGTCGCCCAAATCTACGGCACCACCACGATCGAGGAACGCCACCGCCACCGCTACGAGGTCGATGCCAAATACATCACCGAGCTGGAAAAATGCGGCCTGATCTTCAGCGGCATGAGCCCCGACGGCCGCCTGCCCGAGATCGTCGAGGTCAAAGACCACCCATGGTTCATCGGCGTGCAATTCCACCCGGAATTGAAATCCAAGCCGTTCGCGCCACATCCGTTGTTTGCGGATTTCGTGCGGGCTGCCAAGGAAGTTGAGCGGTTAGTGTGAGGGTGTGGGCTACGCACTTTTACGTGCGTAGCATTAGAGTTACTCTACGCCGTCACTTAATGGATAGTTCTTAAAAATACTCGCGGAAGGTGTCCGAATTTCGAACCAGTTATGACTGAGAACGTCGGCTTTTATTCTATCCAATGCCGCTTGGTCGGGAACCATATAGTCCCAACCAGGAAGTCCGGTATCTTTCCTAACGACCATTGCACTTAGCAAAGGTAAACCGTTTGCTTCGCAAAATCGGTAGATGTGCCGAACAGGCTTTATGGCTTGCCTTCCAGCAGTTTGATCTGAAAAACCCATTAGCTTGCCCAATTTCCCATAAGTGATAACGCCGGGACCAAGGCGTTCAAGGTCGACGCTTGAGCTAATTTCCTCTTTCGTCAGCTCCAGCTTAAATTGCACATACGCAGTCAATATTTGCCAAGCCTGCTGCGCTCTAGCATAAGTTCTTGCGCCATCTTCAAATTTTCGAAATTCCGGCATTTTAAGCTCCCGCTGATCAATATGGATCATTTGCTCAAATTAGATCAAATGATCTGAATGTTCAAGGCCTTTCTACTGTGCCGCTTCAGCACTCTTCCAAACAGTAGAGTGAGGTTCAGCCGCCAAGTTCACACAAAGTCGCGCAAAGGTTATCGAAAACTACCCCTCCCCCAAAACCCGTTGCACAATCCCCGGCTCCTTGGCGATCAGCGCCAGCAGCACCCGCGCCGGGCCGTCCGGTTTGCGCCGCCCCTGCTCCCAATTCAACAACGTCGCCTTCTTCACCCCAATCGAACGCGCAAACTCCGCCTGCGACAACCCCGTCCGCGCCGTAGGGTGGGTTTCCAACCCACCATCCACGCGCCAAGGTGGGTTAAAAAACCACCCTACCCCTCACACCATCTCCACCCGCAACCTTTTCCCCACCGCCTTCGCATACTTCCGCAAGGTCTCAACCGAGGGCGACACCCGCCCGCCCTCCAGCCGTGCAATCGCCGATTGCGTTGTGCCCATCCGCTCCGCCAAAGCCTCTTGCGTCAGCCCCGCCGCAGCCCGCGCCGAGATCATCGCCTCAATCACCGAATACTCCGCATCCGCCTCGGCATAGGCGGCCGCATATGCGGGATCAGCCATGAATTTCGCATGTAGGTCCGCCAGTTTGGTCATGTCATCCTCGATTTCATTCGGCTCAGCGCAAGGTCCATCGCCCGCTTCGGCGTCTTTTGCGCCTTCTTCTCAAACACATGCAGCACCAGCACCCGCCGCCCGGTCAGCGTCACATAAATCCCCCGCGCGATGCCTTCGCTTGCACTCACCCGCAATTCCCACAGCTTGCCGTCCAGATGCTTCACATGCGGCTCATGCATCCGCTCCAATCCATAGCCTTCAATCATCGCCAAAAGTCGCATCAGCTTGGCCCGTAGCCCATCCGGCAAAGCTTCTATCTCATCATCAACACCATCATGTGTTTCCACCGACCATTGCATTTCCGCTATATACCCTTTTCGCTATATCCAATCAAGCCCTCCCGCCAACTCTCCCGCATCATCCTTAACCAACCGCTAACGCCGACCTTGCCCGAAGCCTCCGCCACGCCTATCCTGACCTGAACAACCCCGGTGCCCATATGCCCCGCCTAGCCCTCGCCCTCGCCCTGCTCGCCACCCAAGCCGCAGCCGATCCGCTGGCGGGCAAAAGCTACATCATCCAGCTGTCCTCGACCCAATACAGCTCGGGCTATGGCGAGTATCTGTTGCCGCCCTTGGCCAAGGTGATGGCGCAATCGGGCCTGAAAGCGAAAAACGGTCCCGGCGCCGATCTGGTGGTGAATGTCGAACCCGACTCGGATGTGGGCCGTTGGGTCGGCACGGGCGCAAACCGGGTCTGGCTGTACACGATTTCCGCCACCGTCGGCATCTCGCCCGAAGCCTACGAGATCCCCTACAAAGGCACCCCGGCCTTCGGCATCACCGCCACCCTGCAAACCCCAAACCCCGATCGGCAGGATGAGATGGACTGCCTGATCACCCTCGCCGCCCGCACCGCGCTGAAGAACTACCGCCACAGCGGGATATTCAAAACCGACGGCAGTTCTTGCCTGCGGAAATAGCCGAAAACCTTAACAAATCCTTAAATCCGCCACCCCATCCCCTTGAAATCACACGACTAAAAAAGGTCCCGAGTTGGGACCTTGCGCAAATCCCCTTCCCCCGCCGAAATTCCCGCCCTATAAACCCGCATGCTCAGCTATCAACACCTGTTCCATGCCGGAAACCTCGCCGATGTCCAGAAGCACGCGCTGCTGGCCGTCATGCTCGATTACCTCACCCAAAAAGACAAACCGCTGACCTATATCGAGACTCACGCGGGCCGGGGTCTCTATGATCTGGGGGCGGATGAGGCGCTGAAAACCGGGGAGGCCGCGGCAGGCATCGCCATCGCCGAGGCGTGGTTCCCGCCCCTGCACCCCTACCGCAACCGCCTCAACGAGGTCCGCGCCAGCTACGGCCCGATGGCCTATCCCGGCTCCCCCCTGATCGCAGCCCTCTCCCTGCGTGACCAAGACACCATCCATCTGGCGGAACTGCACCCGCAAGAACACCAACACCTGCGCCACGCTCTGAACCCGTGGAGCGCACATATCTACCAGAAAGATGGCTTCGATCTCGCCCTCGCCATCACGCCCCCCACCCCGCGCCGCGGCTTGATGCTGATCGACCCCAGCTACGAGGTGAAGGCCGATTACGACGCCATCCCCAAGCACATCGCCAACATCAACCGCAAATGGAACGTCGGGATCATCGCTTTGTGGTATCCACTTTTGACCGGTGGCCCGCATGGCTCAATGCTGAAAGCCCTCGAAGCGCAGTTCCCCGATGCGCTGCGCACGGAAGTCCGCTTCCCTCCGGCGCGGGAGGGGCATCGGATGGAAGGCTCGGGCATGTTCATCCTCAATCCGCCTTACGGTCTGGCCGAAGAAGCCGCCCGGATTGAGGCGCATTTCAAGGCACTATAAAGGTCAGATTTCTCAAAGGCTGGAATCTTCAAATGCTGGAATTTCACACTCTCGATGTGTTCACCGAAACCCCATTCGCGGGCAACCCGCTCGCCGTGGTCCTCAACGCCGACACCCTGCCCCCCGCCGAAATGCAGATCATCGCGCGCGAGTTCAACCTGTCCGAGACAATCTTCGTTCAAGCGCCGCAAAACCCCGCCCACACCGCCCGCGTCCGCATCTTCTTTCCCACCGCTGAAATCCCCTTTGCGGGCCATCCCACGATCGGCTGTGCTATCCATCTCGCCTGCGCCAGACACACGGGCGATTTCGAAACCCTGATCACCCTTGAAGAAGAAGCAGGCCTCGTCCCCGTTACCGTCATCCGCCACGGCAACCATATTGAGGCCGAATTCGTAGCCCCGGTGCTGCCCTTCCCGGTGAAAACTGACCTGTCGGTTGATCTGATCGCCGCCAGCCTTGGCCTCACCTCCGCCCAGATCGGCTTTGCCAACCACCGCCCCGCCACCCATCAAGGTGGCCCGCGCTTCCTTTATGTCCCCATCGACACCCTCGCCACCCTCGGCCAAGCCATACCGCATGAGCCGCATTGGTCCGTGCTGATGGCCTTGGCGGACGTGGACAGCGCCTATCTCTATACGCCCGGCGCCGCCGCCACTGATGCGACCTGCGATTACCAAGCCCGGATGTTCTCGCCCACCGCAGGTATCGCCGAAGACCCCGCCACCGGGTCAGCCAGCGCTATTCTGGCCTCGCAGCTTTGGCGCACCGGCGTGATCCCCTTGGGCAGCACAAGCTTGACCCTACGCCAAGGCGTCGAGATGGGGCGCCCCTCCAGCATCGGCCTGACCATTGAGGCCAGCACAAAAGGCCTCATCGCCGTCCGCATCAAAGGCAGCGCAGTGCCGATCAGTTCGGGAAAAATCCGCCGCCCGTAACCGCTTCGTGCGCTTCAGGGCCAGCAACGCCACTTGGCAAGGCCAGAGCACCCGCCTATCCTGCCTGCATGTTCGCAGAAATCCTCCGCAGCCTTCTGGCTCCCGCCCCGCCCCGCATGGCCGACCCCGACGCGCGGTTGGCGCTTGCTGCCCTGTTGGTCAGGGTCGCCAAAACCGACGGGCTCTATGCCGTTGAAGAGGTTGAGCGGATTGAGAAAATCCTGATGGCCCGCAATGGCCTCGACCCGTTTGAGGCAGCCGCCCTGCGCGCCAAAGCCGAGGATTTCGAGCAGCAAGCCCCCGATACCGTCCGCTTCACCCGCGCCCTCAAAGCCGCCGTGCCCCTAGAAGATCGCGCCGGATTGGTTGAGGCCCTGTGGTCAGTTGCCCTCGCCGATGGCCAACGCGATGCATCAGAAGATCAGCAAATGCGCCTGCTCGCCAGCCTATTGGGCCTTTCGGACGTCGAATCCGCGCAAGCCCGCCAGAAAGCCGCCCGCACATGATCGCGAGCCTTGGCATGTATGACCGCCCGGAAACCGCCGCCGCCAATGATCGGCTCTGGGCCAATATCCGCGACGGTTTGCGCGCCGAAGGTATCCAAGCCCCCGACGCTTTGACCCGAGGCGAGCACGCCTACTGGGATGCGTGGCAATCGTCCGATCTGGTGTTCTCACAAACCTGCGGTTTTCCATTCCGCGCCAAATTGCACAACCACGTCACCCTGATCGGCACGCCGGATTATGGCCTGCCCGGCTGCCCGCCCGGCCATTACAACTCGGTGTTCGTTGCCCGCAAAGACGACCCGCGCAGCACCCTCAACGAATTTTCCGACGCGCCCTTCGCCTATAACGAAGACCTCAGCCAATCCGGCTGGGCAGCACCGCAAAACCACGCGGCTACCCACGGCCTGCATTTCCCGCCCAGCCTGCAAACCGACGGCCACCGACTATCTGCGCTTGCCGTGGCAGACTCCCGCGCCGACATCGCCGCGATTGATGCGCTGACATGGGAATTGTTGTCCCAATACGAGCCCTTCGCCGCCCGCCTGAAAGAAATAGCCCGCACCCAGCCGCCAACCCCGGTGCTGCCCTATATCACCGCCAAAACAAACGATGCAGCAGTTTTTTTCCGCATCACCGCAACCGCGATTGCCGCCCTCAGCGCGGCAGATAAGGCCACATTGCACCTGAAAGGCCTGATCGCGATCCCGGCCAGCGCTTATCTTGCGGTGCCTACGCCTGCCTCACCTGAACAGATTGCGCACAACCTTTAGGCAAAACGCCCAAGCACACGCCAAAATGCGCTGCAAAACCCGTTGCAATGGCACCAATTCTGCGGCCTATTCAATCACCTGCCCTCATCTAAGGCCCCCAAGTGAACGAATCTGCCGATACACCCGTCATCGCGATCCACGATTTACACAAAAGCTATGGCGCGCTTGAGGTGTTGAAAGGCGTCGATCTGATCGCCCCGCGCGGGCATGTCGTCTCGTTGATCGGCTCGTCGGGTTCTGGCAAATCCACGCTCTTGCGCTGCTGCAACCTCTTGGAAGACAGCCAACAGGGCGAGATCCGCTTTGAAGGCGAACCGGTGCGCTGGAAGGGCCAAGGGCTTGGCCGCCACCCGGCTGATCGCGCACAAGTCACAAGGATGCGCACCAATCTTTCCATGGTGTTTCAACAGTTTAACCTGTGGTCGCATATGACCATCCTGCAAAACGTCATGGAAGCCCCGGTGACGGTGATGAAGCGTGACCCTAAAGAGGTCGAAGCGAAGGCCCGCGAATACCTCGCCAAGGTTGGAATTGCCGACAAAGCCGATGCTTGGCCCGCGATGCTGTCCGGCGGCCAACAACAACGTGCCGCCATCGCCCGCGCCTTGTGCATGGAACCCCGCGCTTTGCTGTTTGACGAGCCGACCTCTGCCCTTGACCCCGAACTGGAGCAAGAGGTGATCCGTGTGATCAAGGCGCTGGCCGAGGAAGGCCGCACGATGATCCTCGTCACTCATGATATGAAGCTGGCCGCCGACGTGTCCGATCACGTCATCTTCCTGCACCTCGGAAAAATCGAAGAACAGGGCCCGCCGTCCGAGCTGTTCGGCAACCCCAAGACCGACCGTCTGCGTGGATTTCTCTCCGCAGGCGCGCATTAAGACCAAAAACACCAAACCAAAAACCAACTGGGAGACTCCAATGAAAAAACTGCTTCTCGCCACCGCCCTCATGGCCCTATCGGCAGGCTTTGCCTCGGCTGACGTGGTGCGCTTGGCCACCGAGGGCGCTTACCCTCCGTTCAACTTCATCGACGACAAGGGCGAAGTCGCGGGCTTTGAGCGCGAGTTTGGCGATGAGGTCTGCAAGCGGGCCGCGTTGGAATGTACTTGGACCACCAATGAATGGGACAGCATCATTCCCAACCTGCAATCGGGCAACTACGACGTGATCATCGCCGGCATGTCGATCACCGATGAACGCTCCAAGGTCATCACCTTCTCGGACAACTACTACCCGCCAGCCGCTTCGGCCTATCTTGCCGCCTCGGCGGATGCCGATGTGAAAACCGGCATTGTCTCGGCGCAAGTCGGCACCATCCAAGCCGCTTATGTGGCTGAATCCGGTGCCACCCTCTTGGAATTCCCCACCCCGGATGAAACCGTCGCCGCCGTGCGCAATGGTGAGGCTGCGGCTGTGTTCGCCGACAAAGACTACCTGCGTCCCTTCGCGACCGAGTCCAATGGCGCTTTGGTCTTCGTCGGCGAAGATATCTCCATCGGTGGCGGCGTCGGACTTGGTCTGCGCCAATCGGATACCGAGTTGAAAGGCAAACTCGACACCGCGATCAAAGCGATGAAAGCCGATGGTTCGCTGAACGCGTTGATTGAGAAGTATTTCGGCCCGGAAGGCTTGAAATTCTAATCACTCAAACGCCCTCCGGTGCAAATCGGGGGGCTTTTTCCGCCCCATCGGACCGATATTGATGTTCGCAGTTTGCGCCACCCCCAAAGCGATTGAGGGCCTGACTTGGGCCATGTGCTACCTGACCTCGGGCAAGCACCTTGATTTCTATTGGTCTTTTGTCACCGTGCTGCTGCTGCTGGCGATCACCGCCCCGGTCGCGATGGCCTTGGGCTTTGGTGGGGCGATGGCCGCGCGCAGCCAGATCGCGCCGCTGCGTTGGATCGGCAAAGCCTATACCGCGATGGTGCGCGGCGTGCCCGACATCGTGTATTTCCTGTTCTTCGTGATCGCGCTGGACCAAGGCATCGAATACCTCAACCACCTGCGCGTCTGTGAAGATCTGTCGCAACCAGTGTTCCGAGGCCTCGAATTCCACGTCTGCGCCGAAGCCAAAGTCCCCCCCGCGACCGCATCACCCTTCATGTTCCAAGCCTACAGCTTTGGCCTTGCGGTGATCACCTTCGCCATCGTGTTCGGTGCCTTCGTCGCCAATGTAATATATGGCGCGATGCAGGCCGTGCCCCATGCCCAGCTGGAAACCGCCGAGGCCTACGGGATGTCGCACGGCCAAGTCTTCCGCCGCGTGCTGGTGCCACAAATGTGGACCTACGCGCTGCCGGGCCTGACCAACCTGTGGATGATCCTGATCAAAGCCACGCCGTTGCTGTTCCTGCTCTCGGTCAAGGATATCGTCTACTACGCCCGCGAGCTGGGCGGCACCAAGACCCAAGCCTATGACTACCCGCACGCCGATTGGCGGCTGTATTACTTCCTTGGCCTGTTGGTGTTCTATCTTCTGATGACCAAGCTCTCGGAAATCGTGCTGACCCGCATCTCCAACCGCCTGTCCAAAGGCCAAGCCACCGCCGCAGGCGAAGCCATGCGAAAGGCCGCGATATGAGCTGCTGGGAAACCTTCACCGACTACGCGCTGCGCTCGATCGGTATCGGTGCAAAGCTGTTGCCGAAGACCGATTTCACCATTTGCCAACAATTCACTCTGATCGGCTCCGGCCTGATCTGGAACGTCTATTTCGGCGCTTTGGCGCTGCTGTTCGGCTTCTTCCTCGCCAATGCCCTCGCCTTGGCCCGCATCGCCCACAACCCCTTCATCCGCAAACCCGCCGAATGGTTCGTCTTCGTCTTCCGCGGCTCGCCCCTGTTCATCCAGTTCTTCCTCGCCTACGAAATGCTCGTGATGCTGCCGCGCACGGGTATCGAGATATTCGGCCTGACCCTAACCTCATCCTGGCTGACCAAAGCTTGGGCGGGTGCGCTGATCGTGTTGTTCCTCAACACCGCCGCCTATTCCGCCGAGATTTTCTACGGCGCCCTGCGTTCCATTCCCAAGGGCGACCTAGAGGCGGCGGAAGCCTATGGCATCACCGGTTTCGCCAAATTCCGTCGCATCCAATGGCCGACCATGCTGCGCCTCGCTTGGCCCAGTTACACCAACGAGGCGATTTTCCTGTTTCAGTCTACGACGTTGGTGTTTTTCTCGGGCTTCCCCGCGCTCAGCCAACAGGGCGACGCGCTCTACTACGCCAATTACTTCGCCGACAAAACCTTCAACCCGTTCATCCCTTATCCCATCGTCGCCTTCTACTTCGTGTTGCTGACCTTGGCGGTGATCTGGCTGTTTGGCCGCATCAATGCTCATCTCAACCGCCACCTGCCGCAAAACATCCGCAACAGAATTCGCTTGCGTCCTCAGCTTATCCGATAGTAACCTACATTTGATCAAATTGCGGGACTGCTATCGTGGCAGCCGCCGGGATCACAAAAAAGGATAGGATCAAGGGCATGATCTGATCTGTCCGCTGGCCATTGCGGCAAGTGTGGGCGGCTTCGTGCCTTCCTGATGTGTAATGATGAAAGACTGGCTGAGAAAGCATCCTGACGTGCGCACGATTCGTGTGGCGGCGGTGGATTTGAATGGGCAAGCCCGGGGCAAACGCGTGCCTGCGCGCTTTGCCGACAACGTGGTCAAGAACGGCACGCGCTTCCCGTTTTCCGTGCTGAACCTCGACATCTGGGGCGAAGATATTGACGACAGCCCGCTGGTGTTCGAACAGGGCGACCAAGACGGCATCCTGAAGCCGACCGAGCGCGGCTTCATGCCGATGCCATGGCTGGAAGCCCCCACCGCTTTGCTGCCGATCTGGATGTTCCGCGAAAACGGCACCCCCTATGAAGGCGATCCCCGCCACGCCCTGCGCGCTGTGGTGGATCGGTTCAAAGCCCGGGGCCTGACCCCGGTTTGCGCGATCGAGTTGGAATTCTTCCTGATCGACGATAGCGGCAAAACCCTGCAAGCCCCCGCCTCACCGCGTTCCGGCAAGGTGCGAAAAGCCGCAGAAACCCTGTCAATCCGGGCACTTGACGCTTTTGACACTTTCTTCACCGACCTCTACGACGCCTGTGAAGCGATGGACATTCCCGCCGACACCACAACCTCGGAAACCGGCTTGGGTCAGTTCGAGGTCAACCTGATGCACTGCGACGACGCCCTGCGCGCCGCCGACGATGCATGGTTGTTCAAGATGCTGGTCAAGGGCTTGGCGCGCCGCCACGGCTTTGCGGCCTCGTTCATGGCAAAGCCCTACCCCGAATATTCCGGCTCCGGCCTGCACACCCATTTCAGCGTGATCGATGAAAAGGGCGACAACGTTTTCGACAGCGGTGGCCCGAAAGGCACCGCAATGATGAAAAACGCCGTCGCAGGCTGTCTCAATGCAATGCACGATTCCACGCTGATTTTCGCGCCGCACCAGAACTCGTATGAGCGTCTGGTACCGGGCAAACACGCCCCCACTGCCATCGCTTGGGGCTATGAAAACCGCACCGCCGCGATCCGCATCCCGGCAGGCAACCCCGCCGCGCGCCGCATCGAACACCGCGTCGCGGGCGGCGATGTGAACCCCTATCTGATGCTCGCCGCGATCTTGGGTGCGGCGTTGGACGGCATCGAGAATCAGATGGAGCCGCCCAGCCCGATTGTCGGCAACGCTTACGCCGTTGAAGGCCTTGCGCAGATCCCGACCAGTTGGGAAGCCGCGATTGACGCGATGGAGCAATCCGAAATCGTCGCGCGCTTCATCCACCCCGAGCTGATCAAGAACCTGATCTCGACCAAACGGCAAGAGCATCACTACATCGGCGAACTCACCGACGCCGAGCGCATCGAGCTTTACCTCGACACGGTCTAAGCCGGAATTCGCGCGAATTCCGTCCACGATTTCCGCGCGGAAATCGCCTTGCTCCTAGCGTTTGATCAAACCCTTTCAGCATCCCCCTTGACCGACCGGGGGGGTGCTGCGCTACCCTCGCCTTACCTAACGTGGACAGCACATGCTTATCGGAATCCTGCAAACCGGCCTTGCCCCTGACGCGCTTGTCGAAACCTCCGGCGACTACCCGGATATGTTCGCGCGCCTGCTGGCGGGAAACGGCTTTAGCTTCCGCACTTACCGCGTGGTTGAGGGTGAATTTCCGGCCTCGGTTAAAGAGTGCGAAGGCTGGCTGATCACCGGCTCACGCCACGGCGCCTATGAAGATCATGCTTGGATTCCGCCATTGGAGGTCTTCATCCGAGATGTCTACGCCGCCCATGTCCCGATGGTTGGTATCTGCTTTGGCCACCAGATCATCGCCCAAGCGATGGGCGGCAAGGTCGAACGTTACGCAGGCGGATGGGCTGTCGGTGCCACCGATTACGATTTCAACGGCCAGCACCTCACGCTGAACGCGTGGCACCGTGACCAAGTCACCGAAAAGCCCGCCAATGCCACGGTTCTGGCAACAAACGATTTTTGCACCAACGCAGCACTCATCTATGATGATCGGATGCTGACCGTGCAAGCCCATCCTGAATTTCGCCCTGAATTCATTGATGGATTAATGCAAACTCGGGGCAAAGGTCTGGTCCCCGACGAGGTCATGGCGGCAGCCGCAGACCGGCTGTCAGACCCGATGCAAGACCAGACGATGGCGGCGCAGATCGCTGCTTTCTTCAAGGCCAAAAGACCCTAAGTCCCCAGCCTCGCCGGGGAATAACCCGACAACCAACAGTGTGAAAAAATGTCCAAATGGACCGACCAACTGCCAGAGGCAGCCCGCAACTACATCGGTGACCGCCGGGTGGATGAAGTCGAATGTGTGATCGGTGACATCGCAGGCGTGGCGCGCGGCAAAGCGATGCCAGCGGCGAAATTCGCCTATCAAGCCAACTACTTCCTGCCCAATTCGATCTTCCTGCAAACCATCACCGGCGAGTGGGCCGACAACCCGTTCGACGCTTTCACCGAGCCGGATATGATTCTGGAGCCCGATTTCACCACCGCCACCGCCGCCCCCTGGACAGCCGATGTGACGCTGCAAGTCATCCACGACGCCAAGGACCAAGACGGCAACCTCGTGCCCTTCGCGCCGCGCAACGTGCTGCGCCGGATCATGGACCTGTATGCCGCGCAAGGCTGGACCCCGGTTGTGGCACCCGAGATGGAGTTTTTCCTGACC
Organism: Cypionkella sp. PAMC25878; assembly: GCF_058135695.1. Lineage (NCBI taxonomy): Bacteria > Pseudomonadati > Pseudomonadota > Alphaproteobacteria > Rhodobacterales > Paracoccaceae > Cypionkella > Cypionkella sp. PAMC25878. The sequence goes on from NZ_CM176871.1 coordinate 3,754,004, forward strand.
GCCCGCAACATCGACCCCAACCAGCCAGTGATCCCGCCGATGGGCCGCTCGGGCCGCAGGGCTGCGGGCAAGCAAGCCTATAGCCTCTCGGCGATTGACGAATACGGCAAGGTGATCGACGACATCTATGACTTCGCCGAGGCGCAAGGTTTAGAGATTGATGGCATCCTGCAAGAAGGCGGCGCGGGCCAGATCGAGCTCAACCTCGCCCACGGTGACCCGATCCGTCTGGCCGATGATGTGTTTTTCTTCAAGCGCCTGATCCGCGAAGCCGCCCTGCGCCACGATTGTTTCGCCACTTTCATGGCCAAACCCATCGCAGGCGAACCGGGCTCGGCGATGCATATCCACACTTCGGTGGTCGATAGCAAAACCGGCAAGAACATCTTTTCCGACAAAAAGGGCGGCGAGACAGAACATTTCCTGCATTTCATCGCCGGGATGCAGAACCACCTGACCGGGGCCATCGCTTTGCTGGCCCCCTATGTGAACAGCTATCGCCGCTATGTGCCGGATTTTGCAGCCCCGATTAACCTTGAATGGGGCCGCGACAACCGCACCACAGGTATCCGCATCCCGATCAGCAGCCCCGCTGGCCGTCGCGTCGAAAACCGCCTGCCGGGGATGGATTGCAACCCCTACCTTGGCATCGCCGCCACCTTGGCCTGCGGCTATCTTGGCCTGATGGAAAAGAAAAACCCGCGCCCGGAATTCTCCGGTTCCGCCTATATCGACAGCGACGATATTCCGGTCAACCTGGGCGATGCGCTTGACCTGTTGGAAGAAGACAAAGCTTTGTGCGAGGTGATGGGCCCAGAATTCGTCGCGGTTTACGATTCTGTAAAGCGCAATGAATACAAAGAGTTCCTGCAAGTCATCAGCCCTTGGGAACGCGAACACCTGCTGTTGAACGTGTAAGATGAACCTTCTGCACGCCAATGATCAGACGGGGGCCTACCCCCCGTCTTACTACGCCGCCACCCGCACCAATCTCGCCCCTTTCCCGCCCCTGCAAGGCGAGACCCGCGCCGACGTTTGCATCGTCGGCGGCGGCTATACCGGCCTGTCCGCAGCGCTGCATCTGGCCGAAAAGGGCTATGATGTGCTGCTGCTGGAAGCCCATAAACTCGGCTTCGGCGCCTCAGGGCGCAATGGCGGGCAAGTCGGCTCCGGCCAGCGCCAAGATCAGGATTGGATCGAGAAGGCAGTGGGGGGGCAAGCCGCCCATAAACTATGGGATTTAGCTGAAGAATCAAAGGATTTGGTGAAAAACCTCATCCAAACGCATAACATGCCCGTCAGCTTCCACTCCGGCATCGCCCACGCCTGTTGGACAGAGGCACAGGTCCGCGACAGCCATGCCTATGCCGAAAAACTTTACCGTGACTACGGCTACAACCACCTAGAACCGCTGGACCGCGCAGGCATCCAAGCCCTGATCGGCTCCAAGGTCTACAAAGGCGGCGAGATCGACCATGACGCGGGCCACCTGCACCCGTTGAACTACGCGCTTGGCCTTGCCGCTGCCGCCGCCAAATCCGGCGCGCGGTTGCACGAACTCTCGGAAGTCACCCAGATCGACCACGGCGCGCAGCCCGTTGTTCACACCGCCCAAGGCCGTGTTCACGCCAAACAGTTAATCCTTGCGGGCAACGGCTATCTCGGCAATCTCGCGCCGAAAGTCGCGGCAAAAGTCATGCCGATCAACAACTTCATCCTCGCCACCGAACCCTTGGGCGACCTTGCCAAAGACATCCTGTCGCAACCCATAGCCGTCGCCGACACCAAATTCGTCGTCAACTATTGGCGTCTGTCGGAAGACAACCGCCTGCTGTTTGGCGGTGGTGAATCCTATGGCTATCGCTTCCCCGACCTGATCAAAACCGTGTCGAAACCGATGCTTCAGGTCTATCCGCAACTCAAAGGCACCAAGATCGACTACGCTTGGGGCGGCACCCTCGCCATCACCATGAACCGGATGCCCTGCTTCACCCGGCCCTATCCCAACACCCTCTCCGCCTCTGGCTATTCCGGTCACGGCGTCGCGATGGCCACCCTTGCGGGTAAAATCCTCGCCGAAGCTACCGCAGCGCAATCCGAGCGTTTCGATCTGATGGCCAGCCTGCCGCAACCGCGCTTCCCCGGCGGTGCGGCTTTGCGCTGGCCGATGCTGGTGCTGGCGATGACGTGGTATAGCATGCGCGACCGCCTCGGCCTATAAGCGATTTCATCTCCAAAGACCGCCCCCCGCAGCGGGGCTGTGTTGCCAAGTCTCTGTTGCAAAGCAAAATCTGCCTGACAAATAGGCGGATTTCGCCCGAAGCCCGCGATTGTCACTAGCCTGTCACAGACCTTACGTTTAAAGCTTTCCTGAAGAAGAGTTTAAGGAAAGCTGTGATCATGGCTGCTGACGGACAAACCCGCGCCCCGCAAACCTACGACGCCGAACCGATCCCGGAAGCCGCACGCGCCGAGATTGAACGGCTGCTCAGCTCGGGCGACCTGTTCCGCTACACCGCCGCCGAAGGCGCGCCGGTAGCCCTGTTGGAACAGGAATTTGCCGACCTTCTGGGCAGCAAATACGCCCTCGCCGTCGCCTCGTGTTCCGCCGCCCTATTCCTTGCAATCAAAGCGCTGGACCTGCCGCGCGGCGCAAACATCCTGATCCCCGCCTTCACCTTCGCCGCCGTCCCCTCTGCCGTCGTCCATGCCGATTGCACCCCGGTTCTGGTTGAGGTTGGCGAGAATTACCGCGTCGATATGGTGGATTTCGCCGCCAAACTTGACGATGCAGCCGCCGTTCTGATCAGCCACATGCGCGGCCATACCAGCGATATGGACGCGATCATGGCCCTCTGCGATGCCAAGCGCATCCCGGTGATCGAAGACGCCGCCCACTCTTTGGGCACCACTTGGAACGGCAAGAATATCGGCACCATTGGCAAGGTCGGTTGCTTCAGCTTCCAATCCTACAAGCTGGTCAACGCAGGCGAAGGTGGCATCCTGATCACCGATGATCCCGAGATTGCCGCCCGCTGCGTGATCATGTCGGGCGCCTATGAGCAGAACTGGAAGAAGCATCCCGGCATGCAGAACAGCTACATGCTGTGGCAAAACAAGTTGCCGCTCTACAACATGCGGATGCAGAACCTCTCCGCCGCCGTGATCCGCCCGCAACTGCCCGAAGTCGCCACCCGCGTCGCCAAGGGCCGCGCTGGGCATGACCGAGTCGCGGACCAGCTGAACGCCAGCCCGTTCCTGACCGTGCCACCCGCCCTGCCGCCTGAACAGCGCGCGCCCGACTCGATCCAGTTTAACCTCGGCGGGGATTGGACCGACGCGCAGGCTTTCGCCTTCCAAGCCCATGCCAAACAGCGCGGCGTCTCGGTGCAGATCTTTGGTCTGACCGAAGGCAATGCCCGCGCGTTCTGGAACTGGGAATTCCTTGGCCCCGCCCCCGATCTGCCGCAGACCCGTGCGATGTTGATGCGCGCCTGCGACGTCCGCCTGCCAACCCGGCTGACCGAGGCTGAACTCGATTACATCGCCGAGGCGCTGATCCATGCCGCCGCGACGGTGAAAGCCCCGGCCAAAACCGCCGCCATCGCCTCCGCGTAACCGCCACAGATAAATCCGCGCGGCGACTGCATTTTTCCCCTTGCAGCCGCCGCGCCGCTCGCTTATCTCACCGCCATCCGACGGTTGCGGGCGTAGCTCAGGGGTAGAGCATAACCTTGCCAAGGTTAGGGTCGTGAGTTCGAATCTCATCGCCCGCTCCATCGGAAATCCAAAAACCTGCATGAAAAAAGCGCCCTTTCGGGCGCTTTTTGCTGTCTTGATATAAGGTTCCACGCCGCCCCGGCCTTGAGCCGGGGCGGCGTGGAGGGTTGCCTCACCGCATCCGCAAACCGCCCGCATCAAACCGGAACGCCCGTGGCGCGTCAGGGGTCAGATACACCGCTTCATCCACCGCGAAATCCTGCTCGCCAAACTGCCGCACCGTCAGCAGGCCATGCGGTTCCGCGCGCACATAGATCAGCGTCTCGCTGCCCAGCTTTTCGACATGGCTGATCCGCCCGGCAATCACCCCTGCATCGCGTGAGATTGCCAGATGCTCGGGCCGTACACCCACCGTCTCGCCCTGCTCGCCCAAAGCCTGCGCCTTCAGGAAGTTCATCTTCGGGCTGCCGATAAAGCCCGCCACGAAAGCATTGTCGGGATCGTTATAGAGATCCATCGGCCGCCCAACTTGTTCGACCCGCCCCGCATTCAGCACCACGATCTTATCGGCCAAGGTCATCGCCTCGACCTGATCATGCGTCACATAGACCATGGTGGCCTTCAACTCGCGGTGCAGCCGCGCAATCTCGATCCGCGTGTTCACCCGCAACGCCGCATCCAAATTCGACAACGGCTCGTCGAACAGGAACAGCTTCGGCGTGCGCACAATCGCGCGGCCAATCGCCACCCGCTGGCGCTGCCCGCCCGACAACTCGGCAGGGCGGCGATCCAGCAGCGCATCCAGCGACAGCATGCCACTCGCCCGCGCCACACTTTGCGCCACCTGCGCCGCCGTTGACCCCGCCTGCTTCAGCCCCAGCCCCATATTGTCGCGCACCGTCAGATGCGGGTAAAGCGCGTAGGATTGGAACACCATGGCGATCTCGCGCTTGCTGGGCGGGGTGTTGTTCACCGAAACCCCGTCGATTTTGATCTCACCTCCGCTGGAGTCCTCCAGCCCCGCGATGATCCGCAGCAGCGTCGATTTCCCACAGCCCGAGGGGCCGACGAACACGCAGAACTCGCCGTCTTCCACCGTCAAATTGACGCCCTTGATTACGTCTGTCGCACCAAAGCTTTTGGTAACATTGGAAAGGGTCAGATTGCCCATTTCAGGCTCCTAGCTTGACAGGTTGGCCGGATCGCACGCTTTCGTCCGCCGCAAGGCAGATCGCCAAAGATTGCACCGCGTCATTCATATGCCGGGTCAGATCGAGGTTTTCATTGATCGCGCGGGCAACGTAAGCGGCCTCACGGTCACACAACTCTTGATGCCCCGGCTCGTCCGCCATCGAAATATCGGTGTCCCCCGTTGCCACCTTATGCACCCGCAACAGCGAGGTTTTGGTGTGGGTGTCGATATCGTCCGAGCGCGCAGACTCCGGCATCCTGATCGAAACCGCGCCATTCGGGCTGACCACATCTTTGACGAAAAACGCCGTGTCCGACATCATCGGGCCCCAACCCGCCTCATACCATCCCAGCGAGCCATCAGCGAAAATCACCTGAAAATGCCCGTAGTTATACATATCTGGCGCGATATCCTGCGACAGCCGCAGCCCCATGCCGCGCACCTCAACAGGCTGCGCATCGGTGATCTGGCACATCACATCGACATAATGCACGCCGCAATCGACAATCGGCGGCGTGGTCTGCATCAGCGCCTTGTGCACCTCCCATGTCGGGCCCGAGGATTGCTGATTGAGGTTGAGACGGAACACATACGGCCCGCCCAACGCCCGCGCCTCGGCGATCAGCCGGATCCAACTCGGATGATGCCGCAGGATGTAGCCGACCACCACCTTGCGCCCCGTCTCAACCGCCATCGCCTGCACCCGCCGCGCGTCGGCCACGGTGGTGGCCAGCGGTTTTTCGACAAACACATCCGCCCCCGCAGCCATAGCCGCACAAGCATACTCGGCGTGACTGTCGGAATAGGTCGCCACACAAACCAGATCGGGCTTTAGTGCCGCCAAAGCCTGCGCATAATCGGTCAGCAGCGGATAGCCCTGCAACTCGGCAGGCAGATCGACCTTCGAGCGGTTCACCAACCCGATAATCTCAAACGCCGGGTCGTTGTGATAGGCAAGCGCATGGCTGCGGCCCATATTGCCGAGGCCCGCGACGAGAACTTTGATGGTCATTGAACAGGTCCCTATTTAACTGCGCCAGCGGTGATGCCGCGAATAAGTTGGCGCGAGAAGATCAAATACAGCACCAGCACTGGCAGAATTGCCAAACTCAGCGCCGCCAGCACCGCGTTCCAGTCCGTCACAAACTGGCCAATGAACACCTGACTGCCCAAAGTGATGGTTTTGGTGCTTTCCGCAGGCGCTAGGATCAACGGAAACCACAGATCGTTCCAGATCGGGATCATGGTAAACACCGCCACCGTCGCCATCGCCGGCCGGATCAGCGGCAGCACCAGCCGGAAGAAGATGCGATACTCCGACAGCCCATCAATCCGCCCGGCATTTTTCAGATCATCCGACACCTGCCGCATGAATTCCGACAGGATGAACACCGCCAAAGGCAGGCCCTGCGCGGTATAAACCAGCACCAGCGAGGTCAGCGTATTGACCAGCCCGCTGGCCACCATCAGCTGCAAGATCGCGACCGTGCCCAGCCGGATCGGGATCATAATGCCCAACGCCAGATACAGGCCCACCATGGTATTGGCCTTGAAACGGTACTCCGAAAGTGCAAACGCCGCCATCGCGCCAAACAGCAGCACGAAGAACAGACTGCCCACCGTCACCGTCATCGAGTTCAGGAAATACTGAAAGAAATCGCCCTGTTTCAGCACGGTTTTGAAACCGACCCAATCCAAAGTCTCGGCATTCGGCAAGGCCAAAGGATGCGCAAAGATCGCCTTGCGGGATTTGAACGCGTTGATCACAATCACAAAAACCGGGAACAGCGCGATCAGCGTGTAGGTGATCAGCACGGCATGGGCGGCCACGCTGCGGGCGGGAGAATGGCGTGAGACGGACATCGCGGCCCCCTTAAAACTGATAGCGGCGCAGCCGCGTTTGGATGGCGAACAGATAGATGCAGACGCCGATCAGGATGATGAAGAACATCGCGGTGGCAATCGTCGCCCCCATGTTCTGATCGCCCAGCTGCAACTGAAAGCCGAAGAAGGTGCGATAGAGGAACGTGCCCAGAATATCGGTGGCAAAATTCGGCCCCGCCAGCGCGCCTTGCGCCGAATAGATCAGATCGAAGGCGTTGAAATTGCCGACAAATGTCAGGATAGAAATAATCCCGATGCTCGGCAGGATCAGCGGCAGCTTGATCTTCCAGAACTGCGACGCCCCGGTGACGCCGTCCATCTCAGCAGCCTCAATCACCTCCTCGGGGATGCTCAAAAGCGCCGCATAAATCAGCATCATCGGAATACCGACAAACTGCCAAACCGAGATCAGCGCCAAGGTGGTCAGCGCATAGGCCTCTTTCCCAAGCCACGGCGCGAACAGGGATTTCAGCCCCACCGCGTTCAGCAAATCCGGCGCCACGCCCCAGATCGGCGACAGCATCAGCTTCCAGACAAAACCCACCACAACGAAACTCAAGATCGTCGGGATGAAAATCGCCGTGCGGTAAAACGCAGCCCCACGCAGCCGCGGGTTCGACAAGATCGCCGCCAGCAAAATCCCAATCGGGTTCTGCACCAGCATATGCACGATGAAGAACCAGGTGTTATTGCCCAAAGCATTCCAGAAACTCGCCGACCAGCGCGGATCACCGAACAGCGTGCGGAAATTCCCCAAGCCGTTGAACTGCGACACCCGATCCACCTTGGTGAACAAAGACAGGTTCAGCGTCGCGAACAAGGGGATGATCATGATGGCGGTGTAGACCAGCACAGCGGGCGCCAGAAACACCAGAATATGCCAGCGGAAGGGTTTGCGGTCGGACATGCGTTCGGCCTTTGCGTTTGCAGGATGCGCGCCAAGCAGGGGTCCGGGGGGCGCTGTAGCCCCCCGGCGTTTTCAATCAAGCGCAGGCTTACTTGGCCTTCTGCGGCGCGTACCAGCTGGCCAAGCCCTCTTGCAGACGGGCCGCAGCAGCTTCCGGCGTCTCGGTGCTTTTGATCACGTTGGCCGAGGCGTTCCAGGTCTCATTCTCGAGGTTCGGCGTGCCACGCGACAAGATCTGATAGGTCGAGCGGATCGACGATTGGCACTTGCTGCGCCACGAGACGAACTCTTGCGCCAGCGGATCTTCCATCGCAACCGGGGTCGAGTTCAGGCTAAAGAAGCCCGGCAGCGCGTTGGCATACATCGTGGCGAACTCGGGCGAGCCCACCCATTCCAAGAACTTCTTGGTTTCATCGGGATGCGCGGTTTTCGCATTCATCCCCAGCGCGATATCGGTGTGATCTGAGATATAGCAGGTATCGCCTGCCGCTTGCACCGGCGGCGGGAATGCCCCCATTTTGAACGTCGCTTGCTTATTGAAGCCCGAGATTTCCCACGAACCCGCCGGATAGATCGCAGCGCGGCCCAAGGTGAACAGGTTCTGGCTGTCAGGATAGGTTTGCGCTTCAAACCCGTCGCCGAGATAATCCTTCCAGCGCGCAAGCTCGGTGAACGGGGCCACCCAATCGGCATCGGTCAGCTTCTGCGTGCCTGCGATCAGCGCCAAACGGCCTTCCTCACCCTTCCAGTAATTCGGCCCGATGTTGTTATAGCCCATCGTCGCGGCTTCCCACTGGTCGTTGGTGCCCATCGCCATCGGGATATAGGTGCCATCGGCCTTGATCTTGTCCAGCGCCGCGAAGAACTCGTCACGCGTGGTCGGCACTGCAATGCCAAGTGCATCAAACGCGTCTTTGTTGTAGATGAAACCGTGGATCACCGAAGCCATCGGCACGCAGAACGTCGCCGCCCCATCATCCGTCTGCCAAGCCGATTTAGCCACCGGCGAGAAATTCGCCATCGCCGCCAAGCTGGTCAGGTCCGCCAGATTGCCCTTCTTGTAAAGTTCCAGCGAGGCATCAAACGGACGGCAGGTCACCAGATCGCCCGCCGATCCCGCATCCAACTTCGAGTTCAGCACCGCATTGTATTCCGCCGGAGCCGTCGGCGCGAATACCACTTTGATACCGGGATTGGCGGCCTCAAACGCCGGAATGATGGTGTCTTGCCAGATCAGCACATCGTCATTGCGCCAGGATTCGATGGTCAGCGTCACATCCTCGGCATAGGCCGCACTTGCCAGCAGAGTGCTGGCCAGCAGAGCGCCGATCAGTTTGGTCTTGGTCATGGGAATCTCCCTTTGTTGGTTAAAATCACCGGCTTCAGTTGCCGTTTTTATCGCTGCGTGCGATCGCCGCGCGCAGATTTCCTTTGGTCTCGCTCAATAAAGCCAGCGCCGTCTCTGGCGCCTGCCCCAATGCAATCAGCACCGCGGATTTCACCGCACCCTGCCCCATCACCAAGGCCTGCGCTGCCAGCAGTTCATCCACCGCCGCGATCCGCGCCACCATCGTGGCCGCCCGCGCGCGCAGCTTGTCATTATCCGCCACCAGCCCAACCATCATGCCATCATGCACTTGGCCCAAGCGTATTCCCATCAGCGTTGACATCATATTCAACGCCACCTTCTGCGCCGTCCCAGCCCCCATCCGGGTCGAGCCTGCAATCACTTCTGGCGGTGTTGGCAAACAAATCGCCACATCGGCATGGTCAAACAGCTTGGCCCCAACCGCATTGGCAATCCCGATCACCGTAGCCCCGCGCGCCCGCGCCGCCTTGGCCACAGCCAGAGCATAAGGCGTGCCACCCGAAGCCGTCACCGCAATCACCACATCCCCCGCGCGCAAAATCTCTGCCGCCCGCATGCCTTCATCCGCATCATCCTCGGTATCGCCCGGCATCCGCGCATCTACTGGCAAACCACCCGCCATCAAAAGCAGCACCCGGTCCGCCGCGACACCAAACGTCCCGCCCAGTTCCAGCCCATCGGCCACCGCCATCAGTGCCGAAGACCCCGCCCCGGCATAGACCAAGCGGCCATCGCCTTGCAAAGCCTGCGCCATCAGCACCGCCGCGGCCTCAATCTGCGGCAAAGCCGAGCTGACCGCTTGCACAGCAGAGGCCTGAGCCGCCAACAAATGCCCCAACACCGCCACACCGGGTAGCGTGTCCAAGCCGATTGCGGCAGGATGCAGAAGTTCCGTTACAGGCAGCGTCATCCGAATCTCCCTCGATCCTGCCATGAGATACCTATTCAATACCTCTTGTCCAATAAAATCTTCTAAGTCCGATAAATTCACGCTCTATCCGCTTTTTCTACTCATTTATGAAAATAAAACCGTTGCATTTTTTTAAAGGTATCATAATGGTATCTGAATGGCACAGATAGAATCCCTCTTGATCGGCCCCCTGCTGATCGGTATCGACGGCGGCGGCACTTCCTGTCGGGCCGCCCTGTTGGCAGGCCCAAACACCCGATATGACGTGGTCTTAGGCCCAGCCAATGTCTCCACCGATTTTGACGCAGCGCTGGCCACCATCAACGCCGCTTTGGCGCAACTGGCCGAGCGCGCGGGCCTGAGCATGGCCGATCTCTCCACCGCCACCGCCCATCTCGGCCTTGCCGGGGTGATGAGCCCCGCCATCGCCGCCCGGGTCGCCGCCCACCTGCCCTTCGCCCATGTCACCGTCACCGACGACCGCCCCACCACAATCGCCGGAGCGCTGGGCGAAGCCGACGGCGCGCTGGCCGCCATCGGCACCGGATCGTTCATCGGGCGGCAGGTCGCAGGCAAAATCCACGGTGTCGGCGGCTGGGGCTTTTACATCGGCGATCAAGCCTCGGGCGCATGGCTTTTGCGCCGCTGCCTTGAGGAAGTCATGCTGGCGGTGGACGGCTTCGCCGCCCACACCGACCTCAGCCGCGCTATCCTGAAAGAACATGGCGATGATCCGGGGCAAATCGTGATGTTCTCGCTGAACTCGCAGCCCTCCGACTATGCCCGCCTCGCCCGCGATGTCGTCGCCGCCGCCGAAGCGGGCGATCCGCTCGGTGCGCGCCTGATGCAAGAAGGGGCCGCCTATATCCGCAAGGCACTCAAAGTCGTCGGCTGGAACCCCACCGAAGCCCTCTGCCTCACCGGCGGCCTCGGCCCCGCCTATGCCCACTGGCTAGACCTGCCCACCATTGCCGCCAAAGGCACGGCGCTGGACGGTGCGCTTGCACTGGCCGCCCGCGCATCGGGGGCGGCACGATGAACGTCGCCGAATTTCTCAGCCCGCAACTTTGGCTCAATCCCGCCGCAGGCCCGCTCTATGTGCAACTGCGCAAGCGCTTGGAAAGCGGCATCGAAAGCGGTTTTCTCGCCCCCGACACGCTTTTGCCACCCGAACGCGAGATCGCCGCGCTCACCGACACCTCCCGCGTCACCGTGCGTAAGGCGATTGCCGATCTGGTCGACAAGGGCATTGTCCTGCAAAAGCAAGGCTCTGGCAGCTACATCGCCCCCCGCCAAAGCCGGGTGCAGCAATCCCTGTCGCGCCTGACCTCGTTCACCGAAGACATGGCCCGGCGCGGCCTGACCTCTGAATCCCGCTGGTTGGAACGCGGCCTGTTCCTGCCCACCCCAGAAGAAGTCATGGCGCTTGGCCTTGCCGCCCAAGACCGCGTCGCCCGGCTGGAACGCGTCCGCACTATTGACGGCCAGCCGATGGCCATCGAGCGCGCCTCGCTGTCCACCAGCATCCTACCCGACCCCGCCTCGGTTGAACGCTCGCTCTACGCCACCCTCACCGCGCGCGGCCACCGCCCAGTGCGCGCCGTACAACGCATTTCCGCCGCCAATCTGGGCAAGCGCGACGCTGATCTGCTGCATGTGCCCGTGGGCGCTGCTGGCCTGCGCATTGAGCGGATTTCCTACCTCGCCAGCGGCGCGGTGGTCGAGTTCACCCGCTCGATCTATCGCGGCGATGCCTATGATTTTGCAGCCGAACTTCAAATCGGCCCCGAAGACGAAGGACCAAGCGCATGACCAACCTTGAAACCCACATGGCACGCGAAGTGGCCGAAATCCCCGAAGCCACCCAGCGCTTTCTGACTGAAAGCGCCGCCCAAATCCAAGCCGCCGCTGCAGCGATGCGCCAAGCCAACCCCCAGCTGATCGTCACCGTCGCACGCGGCTCGTCGGATCACGCCGCCACCTACCTGAAATACGCCGTCGAACTCTTGGCAGGCATCCCGGTCGCCTCGGTCGGCCCCTCGATCGCCTCAATCTACGGCCGCCCACTGCACTTGGCCAATGCCGCCTGCATCGGCATTTCGCAATCCGGCAAAAGCCCCGACATCGTGGCAATGACCGAAGCCGCCCGCGCCGGTGGTGCCCTCACCATCGCCATCACCAACTTCGCCGATGCCCCAATGGCGCAAGCCGCCGCGCATTGCCTGCCCCTCGCCGCAGGCGAGGAGAAAAGCGTCGCCGCCACCAAAACCTTCGTCAGTTCTGTGGTCGCAGGCCTTGCGCTGCTGGCCGAGTGGCAAAACGACGCCGACCTGCGCACAGCCGTCGCCGACCTGCCCCGCGCCTTCGCCGAGGCGCTTAAACAAGACTGGTCCGCCCTCTCCAATCGCCTCTCGCGCGCGCAACAAGCCTTCGTGCTAGGCCGTGGCCCCGGCTTTGCCATCGCCTCCGAAGTGGCGCTAAAGTTCAAGGAAACCTGCGGCCTCCACGCCGAAGGCTATTCCGCAGCCGAAGTCCTGCACGGCCCCTCCGCCATCGTGCAAGAACGCTTCCCCGTCCTCGCCCTCGCCGTCGAAGACGCCGCCCTGCCGCAAATCACCGCCACAGCCGAGCGTCTTGCCGCCCAAGGTGCCGATGTCTTCCTCACCGGAGCAACCGCCGCAGGCTGCACCACCCTGCCCGCCGCCCGCGGCCTGCACCCCCTCGTCGCCCCCCTCGTCACCGGCGTCAGCTTTTACCACTTTGTCGAACAACTCGCCCGCCGCCGCGGTTTCGACCCCGACACCCCGCCGCATCTGCGCAAAGTGACGAAAACGCTATGACCCGCCTGATCCTCACCGCCCCGCAAGTGTTCGACGGCACCGAAATGCGGCCCGATCATGCCGTGGTGATCGAGGCAGGCGAGATCGCCGCCCTCCTGCCCATCACCCAAGCCCCCGACGGCCCACGCCAAACTCTCAGCGGCACCCTCGCCCCCGGCCTGATTGATCTGCAAGTCAACGGTGGTGCGGGGATCATGCTCGACGGCACCGCCACCGTCCAAAGCATCGCCACCATCTGCGCCGCCCACGCCCGCCTTGGCGCGACGGGTATCTTGCCCACCCTGATCACCGACACGCCCGCCGCCACCACCGCCGTGATCGCCGCAGGCATCGCCGCCGCAAAGGCCAAAACCCCCGGCTTTCTCGGCCTGCATCTTGAAGGCCCCCACCTCGACCCCAAACGCCAAGGTGCCCACGACCCCGCGCTGATCCGCCCAATGACCGACGCCGATCTGGCCGAACTCTGCGCCGCCGCCGCCCAGCTTCCCGCCCTGATGCTGACCCTCGCCCCCGCCTCGGTCACGCTCGCCCAAATCACAAAACTGACCCAAGCCGGAGCGATAATCTCCCTCGGCCACACCGAATCCACCTACGACCAAGCCACCGCCGCCACCAAAGCCGGTGCGGCTTGCGTCACCCATCTGTTCAACGCCATGTCGCAACTCGGCAACCGCGAGCCCGGCCTTGTTGGTGCGGTGCTGTCTGGCACCCTGCACGCCGGGATCATCGCCGACGGCCTGCACGTCCACCCCGCCACCCTGCGCACGGCCCTCGCCGCCCGGCCAGACGGGCTGTTCCTCGTCTCTGACGCGATGGCGGTCGCGGGCACTGACCTCACCGAATTCACCCTCGGACACCGCAAAATCCTACGCCAAAACGGCCGCCTTCTGCTCGCCGATGGCACCCTCGCCGGAGCCGACCTCAGCCTGCCGCAAGCCGTGGCCTTCCTGATCACCCAACTCGGCCAAGCCCCCACCCGCGCGCTGGCCATGGCCACCAGCATCCCCTCCCGCCTGATCGGTGCAAGCGCCGGTCAACTCCGCCCCGGCACCCCAGCCGATCTGGTGCATTTCGATGCCAACTGGGGCCTCAACGGCGTCTGGAAAAACGGCACACGTCTCTCACCAAACCCCGCGCAAATTTCCGCTGAATTAGCCCTTGCACCGCCCCCCACACCTCGCTAAATACCCCTCACGGAGTGCGGGCGTAGCTCAGGGGTAGAGCATAACCTTGCCAAGGTTAGGGTCGTGAGTTCGAATCTCATCGCCCGCTCCAGTATCAAAAAGGCCGCTCACCCGAGCGGCCTTTTTGGTTTTTACAGGCCCGATTTGATCGCGCTCAATCCTGCCACTCCATCGCGGTAAACCCTTCACGAAACGCAAACCGCTCCAGATGCTTATCAATCACCGATTTTGCATCCGCCCGCCAATCATCGACCACCTCGGCAAACCGCACCTCAAACGCCTCCGCCGTGGCACGCACCTCGGCCACGCCCAAAGTAAACGGAAGCCGCCCAGAGGTTTCATCAAAACTGACCTCAATCTTATGAGCAAAATGCTTGCACAACTGCTGCAAGTATTTCGAGGCGTTCGGCGTGGCAAAGGTTCCAACAAACTGCATCACAGTGCTTTATCTGACTGTTTCACTCAGAATACACACCCACAACCCCGCCAACCACAACCCGCAGCCGCCAAAACCCGATAAACCCCTTGCACCCCCCGCCCATATCCCCTATCTCACCCAAACATTGAGGCGGGTGGGCAGGCAGGCTATGCGCTGGATTGCAAATCCATGTAGATCGGTTCGATTCCGATACCCGCCTCCATAGGTTCCCCGAAATCCTGACACTTTATCAAAGCGGTGGGCGCTCGGGGCGCGGGCGAAACACTGGCAGCGCCCAGTCAAAGCGAATGGCCAGAACCCGGATCAGGCAAGCCGCCGTCAATCCCACCGCCATCGCCGCATCGCGCGAAAAACCAAGCGCAATCAGCCCGACAAACAGCACCGCGCCCACTGCCGAGGCCGATACATAGATTTCCCGCCGCAGCAGAATCGACGGCTCTTGTCCCAGCAAATCGCGGATAATGCCGCCGAAGGCCGCCGTGATCACCCCCATCACCACCGCAACCAGCGGTCCCGCCCCCGCATCCAACCCCTTGCTGGTGCCGGCAATCGTCACCAAAGCCATGCCGAACGCATCGAGATACAGCACCACCCGGTAGCGCGACCCCAGCAGATGCGCGCCAAAATGCACCAGCGCCGCAACCGCCAGACAGACCGCAACCGGGGCCGGATCAATCACCCAGAACACCGGAACGCCCAGCAGCAGGTCGCGCAAGGTGCCACCGCCCACCCCTGTCACTACCCCAAGCCACAGAAATCCCACGATATCCATCTGCTTGCGCGACGCGACCAGCGCCCCCGTCACCGCAAAAACCGCCGCCGCCGCCAAATCCAGCATGCGCTGAATCGACGCCTGCCAGATCTGCGCCTGCGCCAACTGATCCTGAAACAACTGAGCAATATCTGTCACGGTCGGGCTTTCCTGATTGCGCTGTCGCGGTTCATCCTGCGGCACGGGCCGCGCCATCATCCTGGCAGTTGTCGCCAAGGCGATACGCCTGAGACTTTGGTTTAGGCCGGCACGGCACGCAAGGCCACTGCTCTGCCGCCAAAGCTTTAATCAACAATCCCCAAGTAAAAGAATCAGGTTTACAATCCCTACCGTTTCGCTAGGTTATCGCAGCAAGCCTTTCGACATACGGTGTCCCTCGTGATCGTCTGCCACTGCCAAACCATCTCGGACCATGACATCCGCGCCGCCGTCGATTGGATGCGCGCGTCCGATCCCGACACCATCATCACGCCGGGAAAAATCTATCATGCCTTGGGCAAACGCGCCGACTGCGGCGGCTGTATGCCCTTGTTCCTTGACACGATGCGACAATCTGCGAATTTCGGGGTTGTGTCGGCGGTGGCGTCTGGCCATCAGATGCCGAATTTGCGCAGCGTGAAAGGAATGTCCGATGAAGGGCGACCCCAAAGTCATCGAGTATCTCAACGCGGCGCTGCGCTCTGAACTGACCGCCGTCAGCCAGTATTGGCTGCATTACCGTCTGCAAGATGATTGGGGCCTGGGCCATCTGGCCGCGAAAAGCCGGGCCGAAAGCATCGAAGAGATGCACCACGCTGACAGGCTGATCACCCGGATCATCTTTCTTGAAGGCCATCCGAACCTGCAAAAGCTCGACTCCCTGCGCATCGGCCAAACTCCGCGCGAAACGCTGGAAGCCGATCTTGCCGCCGAGCATGAGGCCCGCACCCTCTATATCGAGGCGCGGCGCTACTGCGATCAGGTCGGCGATTTCGTCACCCGCGCGCTGTTTGACGAATTGACCGCAGACGAGGAAGGCCACATCGACTTTCTGGAAACTCAGCTTGGTTTGCTGGGCCGTCTGGGCGAAGAAAAATACGCCATGCTCAACGCCAAACCCGCCGATCAGGCCGAATAAACGCACGAAGGGGAGGCGTGTTCCGCCTCCCCTCCCCAACGCAAAACCCGCACAACGGTTAACAAGGTCTGAACAAGCCCCGCTTAACCCCTTGATTTTCCACAGACAGACAGCCTGTCCACACGCGGACAGCTCACGCCCAGTCCAGCACCACCTTGCCCGACTGCCCGGATCTCATCACCTCAAACCCGGTCTGAAACTCATCCATCCCAAAACGGTGGGTGATGACTTTTCGCACATCCAGCCCATTCTCCAGCATCGCGATCATCTTGTACCAGGTCTCAAAAATCTCACGCCCGTAGACACCCTTGATCGTGATCGCCTTGAACACGATCCGGCTCCAATCCACCGGAGATTTCCCCGGCGGAATCCCCAACATCGCGATCTTGCCGCCCATCACCATGGCCTCAATCATCTGATCCAAGCCGCGCTGATTGCCCGACATCTCCATGCCAACATCAAAGCCCTGCACGATCTTCAACCGCGCCATCACATCCTTCAAATCCTCGGAAGCCACATTCACCGGCGTCACATCCGCCACTTCCGCCGCCAGCTTCAACCGCGCCGGATTAATATCCGTGATCACCACGTGCCGCGCCCCAACATGCCGCGCCACCGCCGCTGCCATGATCCCGATCGGCCCCGCCCCGGTGATCAAAACATCCTCGCCGACCAGATCAAAACTCAAGGCCGTATGCACCGCATTGCCCAGCGGATCGAGGATCGCGCCAATCTCATCATCAATGCTATCCGGTAAAGGCACCACATTGAACGCAGGCAGCCGCAGATATTCCGCGAACGCCCCCGGCTCGTTCACCCCAATCCCGCGCGTCGCCGGATCAAGATGGAACTTCCCCGCCCGCGACTGGCGAGACAACTTCCCGATCAAATGCCCCTCGCCCGAACAACGCTGACCAATCGCCAGCCCCTCAACCAAAGTCCCCTTTGCCACGATCTCGCCAGCAAACTCATGCCCGGTCACAAGGCCAACAGGCACCGTCCGAGCCGCCCATTCATCCCAGTTCCAGATGTGAATATCGGTGCCGCAGATCCCGGTCTTCTTCACCTTGATCAACACATCCTCCGGCCCAATCTCGGGCACGGCACGCTCTTGCATCCAAAGCCCAACTTCCGCCTTCGCCTTGACCAAAGCCTTCATCGGATCGCCCTCACTTCCCTACCCGCCGCCTCAAACGCCGCCAGCGCAAAATCCAAATCATCCACGGTTAGCGCAGCGTTCATCTGCGTCCTTATCCGCGCCCCACCATGCGGCACCACCGGATAGAAAAACGCCGAAACCATCACCCCGCGCGCATCCAGCGCCCGCGCAAAACTCTGCGCAAGCGGCGCATCGCCCAACATGACCGGCACAATCGGATGCTCACCGGGCAGCAGACGGAAGCCAATCGCCTCCAACCCCGCTCGCCAATAGGCGGCATTGTGGAACAACTGCGCGCGCAGATCATCCGCGCCCTCCACAATATCCAATGCCACAAGTGCCGCCCCAACCACCGCAGGCGGCAAGGCATTAGAGAACAAATATGGCCGCGCCCGCTGCCTGAGCAAATCAACCATTGGCTGCGGTCCGGCGATATAGCCGCCCAAAGCCCCGCCAAGCGCCTTGCCCAAAGTCCCGGTCAACACGTCAACCTTCACCCCGGCATGAAACGGCGTCCCCCGCCCCTGCGGCCCCATGAACCCGGTGGCATGGCAATCATCCACCATGGTCAACGCGCCGTATTTCTCGGCCAAAGCCGCAATCGCGGGCAAGTTGGCGAGGGTGCCGTCCATCGAAAACACACCATCGGTCGCAATCATGATAAACCGCGCACCATCCCTCACGGCGGTCGCAAGCTGCACCTCAAGATCGACCATGTCGTTATTGGCAAAGCGATAGCGCTTGGCCTTGCACAGCCGCACGCCGTCAATGATCGAGGCGTGGTTAAGGCTGTCCGAGACAATCGCATCCGCCTCGCCCAACAGCGGCTCAAACAGCCCGCCATTGGCGTCAAAACAGGCGGCAAACAGGATCGAATCTTCCATCCCGAGGTAATCCGCAATCCGCGTCTCCAACTGGCGATGCAAATCTTGCGTCCCACAAATGAAGCGCACCGAGGCCATGCCATAGCCGTGGCTGTCCATCGCCGCCTTGGCAGCCTGCACCAGCCGAGGATCATCCGCCAAGCCCAGATAATTGTTGGCGCAAAGGTTGAGCATCTCGCGCCCCGCCACCCGCACCCGCGCGCCTTGCCCCCCCTCAATCAACCGCTCCCGTTTCATCAGCCCATCGGCCTCAATCCCGGCAAGCGTAGTGCGCAAATGGTTTAGAAAGCCTGTATCTGTCATGGCAGAATTTCCTCCAACTTAACGGATATAACCGCAGACCAAAGTGAAAGTCAACATAACGGAAATCCGTCCGCTCAACCGGATTCCATTTCACATTGGCCTAAATATCCTGGGGGTGCGGGGGCTAGCCCCCGCCCGCCTCAACTATCCTGCACGATCAGCAAAGCCCGCGCAGCACCCGCCTCGGCCGCAATCGCATGATCGCGGTCCGCCGGATAACGCGCGGTATCGCCCGGCCCCAACACCTGCTCATCCTCACCCGAGCGCACCCGGATCTGGCCTTCGATCACCGTCAGATGCTCGCGGCAGCCCGCAGAATGTGGCTCGGATTCCAGCAAGCCATTGGCAGCCAAGCGCAAATCATACACCTCATGCTCGCCCACCGCATCGGCAGGCGACAGGATACGGATGGAAACCCCAACACCACGGCCGCCGATCACCGGAGCAGCACCCGCGCGGATCACTTCGATCCCCACCTCAGGCCGCCCCTCCAAAAGCCCGGCGAAATCCACCTGCAAGGCCTGCGTCAGGTTCCACAAGGTCGCCACGGTCGGCGAGGATTCCCCCCGCTCAATCTGGCTGACCATGGATCGGCTGACCCCGGATAGCTTGGCCACGGCATCAAGGCTCAGCCCACGCGCCTTGCGCGCCTCACGCAACGAGGCCGCCAACCTGTCATGGATATCAGACCTCGGATTCATCGTGCTACCCTGCCTAGACAGAAGCCATCCGTCAACGCCCCAGCCCACACCACGCCGATTTCCGCGCGGAAATCGTGCCGGAATTCGCGCGAATTCCGCCCCCCCGTCACGCTGCCGGGCTCAGGTGCCGCAATAGGTGACATAGCGGCCAAACCCCGTCGGTGCGGGCAGGGTGAACCCCTCGCGCCCCGCTTCCGTCGCAAACGGATCGCGCACCTGCACCAACAGCGCCTGAAACGGTGCCAGATCGCCCAAAGTCGCCGCCTCCAGTGCAGCCTCCACCAGATGATTGCGCGGAATAACGGCTGGGTTTACCGCCAACATCGCGACCGCCGCGTCCTCCTGCAGCCGTGCACGCCAGCGTGGCAGCCAAGCTTTGATTGCCGCGCCATCTTCGAACAAGGACAAAAGGGCGGCCTCATCCTCCACCGCCCCCGCCAGACGCCGAAACGCCAGCGTCCAATCAACCCCTTGGATCGCCAGCAGAAAATCATCCGCCAGCGCGCCGTCGCCCGCATCTTCGCCGAGCAACCCCAGCTTGGCCCGCATCACCGCGACCCATTCCGCCCGATAAATCTCCGCGATCCCCTCCAGCCGCGCGTTCGCCAGATCGACCGCGCGCTCGGCATCCACATCGAAAAACGGCAGCAAAGTCTCGGCCAGACGCGCCAGATTCCAGCCCAGAATCAGCGGCTGATTGGCATAGGCATAGCGCCCCTGCCGATCAATCGAGGAAAACACCGTCCCCGGCGCATAGGCCTCCATGAACGCGCAGGGCCCATAGTCAATCGTCTCGCCCGACAGCGCCATATTATCAGTGTTCATCACGCCATGGATGAAGCCCACCCCCATCCATTGCGCGATCAACCGCGCTTGCGCCGCCACAACCGCATCGAACAGTCCCAGCGCGCCCTCCACCCCCGGATAATGCCGCGCGATGGTATAATCCAACAAGGCCCGCAGCTTATCCACCTCGCCGCGCGCGTGGAAAAATTGAAACGTGCCGACCCGGATGTGGCTGGCCGCCACCCGCGCCACCACCGCCCCCGGCAACGGCCCCGCTTCGCGCAAAACCTGTCCCCCCGTCGTCACCACCGCCAGCGACCGAGTCGTGGGAATCCGCAACGCCGCCATCGCCTCGGAAATCAGATATTCCCGCAGCATCGGCCCCAGCGCCGCCTTGCCATCGCCGCCGCGCGAAAACGGCGTGCGGCCGGAGCCTTTCAGCTGCAAATCCCAGCGCCGCCCGTCTGACCCAAGGAACTCGCCCAGCAGATGCGCCCGCCCGTCGCCCAAACTGGGCGAGAACCCGCCAAACTGATGCCCGGCATAGGCCAAAGCCGCAGGTTCAGCGCCCTCCGGCACCACAGCACCGGAGAACCAGCCTGCCGGATCCTCGATCATCAGGCCCAATTCCGCCGCCAGCGGCTCATTCAGCACCACCAGCGCGGGCGCAGGCGCCACATCCGGCGCTTGCCGCAGATATGTGCCGGGCAGATCGCGCAAATAGGAATTGTCAAACTGGATCATCGCGGGGCTCCTTTGCCACAGATATGGCCTGCCCGCTCGGCTCGGACAAGGCAACACATCAGATGCCCTGCGCGCTGTTCGCATCATAATATTGAGAAGACATTGGCAATTTTGGGAAATTGGTCGGGGCGAGAGGATTTGAACCCCCGGCCCTCTGGTCCCAAACCAGATGCGCTACCAGACTGCGCTACGCCCCGACTGCCAGCCTCATAACGCGCTTTATCGGGATTGAAAAGTCGCTAAAGCACTTCTAGCCGTGTCAAAGCCATTTGATTTGCAAATCAGCGAAACGGCTTACTCGTCCGAACAACGCCACGCCGCGACAGATTGATCCAAAGCCGCGCTGCGCAGCACCACCCCCGGCGCAATCCCCATCCGCTTGGCCAAGCCTGCGTTGATCTCCAACACCACGGCCACGCCCGCGCCGCCATCAATCGGCGTCTCGTCCATCGGCACGGCGTCGCTATGGACTGCCGTCACCAGCCCAGAGGCATCGGCGAACACCATATCCAACGGCAACAAGGTGTTTTTCATCCAGAAATAGGCGTGTTTCGGCTGCTCATAAACAAACAGCATCCCCGCCGAAGCGGGCATCTTTTCGCGAAACATCAAGCCCTGACTGCGCTCTGCCTCGGAATCGGCGATTTCCACCGAAAACCGCTGCACGCCCGAGGGCCCGCGCAGCTCAACGGTATCAGGGGCGCAACCCGCATGGGCAGCCCCCCCAAACACCAAAGCCAACACGATCAGAGATGAACCGCCGCTTCCCATGACAACACCTGCACCGCCATACGCCCACGTTTGCCTTCAACGATGCGCAGGCAGACCGCCTCGCCCGCTGAAAGATCGGCAAAACCGGAATGGCGCAGCACTTCGACATGCACGAAAACATCTTCGTTGCGGCCAAACACATTGGCAAAGCCAAAGCCTTTGCCCTTGTCGAACCACTTCACCCGCGCCGGTTCCATCGGCAGGATCGCGATTTCTTCCGGCGTTGTATGCTCGGTATCTTCCCCCAAGGGAAACACCGACCCAGCCGGAGGTTCGATCTTCACGACCTCCACCGCTTGCACACCCCGTTGGGTTTGTTGCACTTTTACCGTGATCCCGGCGCCATCAGCGACCGAGCTTTGCCCATAATTCCGCAGCACATTGGCATGGAGCAATATATCCCCAGAGTGTCCCTCTGCGACTATAAAGCCAAAACCCTTGGCTGGATCGAACCACTTCACGAGGCCGTGCAGAATTTGCACGTCCATTTCTTCATCATTCATAGAAGGCCGTTTCCCCAGATAAAGCCCCTTAAGGCCTAGTCATGCGGTCATATTCCCCGGCGTTGCAAGTGCTATTTTTTCTGCATTTATGCACAGATCATTTCACGCTTCGTGAAATTTACGGGTTAAGGCGCAAAATTTCCCACGGTTTATCAATAGCTTGACGTGACCATCGAAAGCGATCATGCAACCTGAAGTTGCCGTCAGCCCAGAACTCCATCTCTAAAGGAACAATGCGGAAGCCGCCCCAGAACGGCGGGCGTGTGGGATTTGCACCCTTAGCGGCGGTGACTTTTGCCACCTCTGCCATCAAACTCAGCCGGGAGGAAAGTGGCTGCGATTGATCCGAGGCCCAAGCCCCCAACCGCGACTTCAGACTGCGGCTGGCGTAATAGTCATCCGCAGGCTTGCCCTCCTCACGGCTGACCAAACCGCGCACCCGAATCTGACGGCGCAGGCTTTTCCAATGCAGCACAAAGGCCACCTTGCCGGAAGCATCCAATTCGCGGCCCTTGGCCGAGCCATAGTTGGTGTAAAACACGAAAGAGTCAGGCTCGATATCCTTCAGCAAAACCATCCTCACATTCGGCAACCCGTCCGGGTCCACCGTCGCCAGCGCAATCGCATTGGGATCGTTCGGTTCGGTGGCTTCCGCCGCCGTCAACCAGCTTTTCGCCAGCGCAAACGGGTCATCGCCCGCAAAAATTCCGCTTCTGTCCATGATCTTTCCTTCCGGGGCCCAAACCTGCGGCCCAAACTTCGCCCTGACGCTCTCTCTTGATGCAGAGCAACCTTTCGCCTACACAGCTTTTTCAGGAAATAAGGTGGACGGGGAAGACCGAATGTCAACTGGACTCGTGACGGGCCCGCTTATGGCGGGCAAACGTGGGCTGATCATGGGGCTGGCCAATGACAAATCCATCGCTTGGGGCATCGCACAAGCCATTGCCGCGCAAGGTGCTGAAATTGCGTTTTCCTATCAGGGCGAGGCGCTGAAAAAGCGCGTCGAACCGCTCGCCGCCTCGATCGGCATGAACACCTTCGTCGAATGTGATGTCTCGGATGAGGCGTCGATTGACGCTTTGTTCGCCCATCTGGCCGAGCTGTGGGGCAAGATTGATTTCGTCGTCCACGCCATTGGTTTCTCGGATAAAGCCGAGCTGCGCGGTCGCTACGTTGACACCAGCCGCGCTAACTTCCTGATGACGATGGATATTTCGGTCTATTCATTCACCGCCGTCTGCCAGCGCGCTTGCGCGATGATGAACCAAGGCGGCTCTCTGCTGACCCTGACCTATTACGGTGCAGAAAAAGTCATGCCGCATTACAACGTGATGGGCGTGGCCAAAGCGGGCCTTGAGGCAAGCGTCAAATATCTCGCCGAAGACCTTGGCAAAGATGGCATCCGGGTCAATGCGATATCGGCAGGCCCGATCAAAACCTTGGCCGCGAGTGGCATCGGCGATTTCCGCTACATCATGAAGTGGAACGAACTCAACAGCCCGCTGCGTCGCAATGTCACGCAAGAGGAAGTCGGCAAGGCGGCACTTTACCTGCTGTCCGATCTCGGCTCTGGCACCACCGGCGAGAACCTGCATGTCGATGCGGGCTATCATGTCGTCGGCATGAAAGCCGTCGATGCCCCGGATATTGACGTAGTGACCGGCCGTAAGGACTAAGCCCGCGCAACCCATAGGGAGCAAACCGATGACCCTCACCGCCTTCCTCGCCGTCGCCTTCCTGCATCTGATGGTGGCCATTAGCCCCGGCCCCGCCGTGCTGATGTCGGCGCGCACTGGTGTGATCGAGGGCCTGCGCACCGGGTTTTTCTTAGCCTGCGGCATTGGCATTGGTGGCGTTATCTGGGCGATGGCGGCGCTGTTTGGCCTGAACCTGGTGTTCCAAGCCGCTCCCGCCTTGCTTTACGCGCTGAAAATCGTGGGCGGGCTCTATCTGATCTACATGGCCTGGGGCATGTGGAAATCCGCTGATCAGCCGCTGGACATGTCAGAAACCACGCGCCCGCCGCGCACCGCTTGGTCGGCGTTCCGCCTCGGCCTGATTACCCAACTTGCCAACCCCAAGCCCGCCGTTCTGTTCTCGGCGATCTTCGTCGGCACCGTACCGCCGCACACCCCGGCTTGGGTCTACGCCGCCCTGCTCACAGTGGTGTTCCTGAATGAGACGATCTGGAACACGGTTGTGGCCCGCATCTTTTCCTTCCACCGCTCAAAGGCCGCCTATATCAGCCTGAAATCCATCATCGACCGATGCTTTGGTGGTATGCTTGCCATCCTTGGCCTCAAGATCGCCGCCACCTGAAAGGGCCCGCCATGAACGACCGCTTGCCGCATGAAAAAGGCTTTCACGTCAGTTGGGATCAGATGCACCGCGACAGCCGCGCGTTGGCGTGGCGGCTGGATGGCAAGGGGCCGGACAACGGGTTGTGGAAAGCCGTGGTCGGCATCACCCGCGGCGGTCTGGTGCCTGCGATGATTGTTGCGCGAGAACTCGACATCCGCCGCGTCGATACCATCTCGATCAAAAGCTACAACCACCAGACCCAAGGCTCAGTGCCGGAAGTAATCAAAGCCCCGCAAGCGGATCTGATGGGTGACGGCACCGGGATTCTGATCGTCGATGATCTGGTCGACAGCGGCAAAACGCTGGAAGTCGTGCGCAAACTCTACCCCAACGCGCATTTCGCCACCGTCTACGCCAAACCTTCCGGCAAGCCGCAGGTCGACAGCTATATCACCGAGGTCAGCCAAGACACTTGGATCTTCTTCCCGTGGGATATGGCGCTGCAATACGTCCAGCCCTTCCGCGGCGCAGACTGACCCCCAACCCCAGATGACGGCTGCTTGAAGCCTTTGTAACAGGGCTTGCAACCGCACCGCTATCTGCGCCATATCCGCGTGCCCAACCTCTGGGCAAC
Organism: Cypionkella sp. PAMC25878; assembly: GCF_058135695.1. Taxonomy (NCBI): domain Bacteria; kingdom Pseudomonadati; phylum Pseudomonadota; class Alphaproteobacteria; order Rhodobacterales; family Paracoccaceae; genus Cypionkella; species Cypionkella sp. PAMC25878. Next base: position 3,779,127 of record NZ_CM176871.1, read on the forward strand.
GGAAAGGCCGCCTCATGCTCGTCTGCCCCTGCCCCGTGCGCGCCTCCTTGATACAGTTCCGGCAGACGCAGGGCCTCTAAGCATGAAAGCCCCCGCCCGCCCCAGCAAAGCCCGCGTGCTGCATTGGCTGTTCGAGACCAGCCTTGCGATCAAGGGCTTGCTGTGTTCCGCCGAGTTTCTGGCGGGCCTCGGCCTGCTTTTGACCCCAAATGCCCCCATAGCGCGGCTGCTCTACTGGCTGACCCATTACCAGATCGCCGAGCACCCCACCGACACCCTCGCCGCTTGGACCCAACGCGCGATGGAGGGCTTTCCGGTTGCCACCCAAGACTTCTACGGCTGGTATCTGCTGCTGCATGGCGGGCTGAAACTGGCGATGGTGGTGATGCTCTGGGCCCGCATCCTCTGGGCTTATCCGGCGGCGATGGTGGTGCTGTCGGGCTTCGTGATTTACCAACTGTTTGAGTTTCAGCACTCAGGCTCGCCGTTCCTGCTGCTGCTGGCGTTCTTCGATCTGATGATGATCGCACTGGTCTGGCAGGAATACAAAGCCCTGAAAGTCAAGCGCAGCGCCAAGGCCGCCGCGCTCTAAGACCTGCCCCTATAACCACGCCGCCCCGGCCCTGAGCCGGGGCGGCGTCGGTTGCCTAAGAGCAGGAGGCCCCGGCTCAAGGCCGGGGCGGCGAGGGGATAAGGGACAGTGCCGCGCGAACGCTTCTCGCTTGAACTCAGGCCCGCATCCGTCAACACTGCGGCGCAAAGCAATGACGCCCGCCGAAGCGGGGCCGGCAAGGAGGCACCCAAGATGATCCACCCCCTCAACCCAGCCATGGCTGCCACCGATCCGCCGCCGGTGATGGAGGCGCGGCGCTGGCTGGCCGGTGTGACCTTCCCGCCCGAGCGCCCGCTGATCAACATCAGCCAAGCCGCCCCCGTCGAAAGCCCGCCGTTGGGTCTGCGGCAGGCTTTGGCCGATGCCGCACTGAACAATCCCGACGCCCATCTTTACGGCCCAGTGCTAGGCCTGCCCGCCCTGCGCGCCGAGGTTGCGAAACAATGGTCCGCGGCCTATGGCGGCACCGTGCTGGAAAGCCAAACCGCGATCACCCAAGGCTGCAACCAAGCCTTCTGTGCTGTGATGTCCACCCTTGCTGGCGCAGGGGATGAGGTAATCCTGCCAACCCCCTGGTATTTCAACCATAAAATGTGGCTGGATATGCAAGGGGTTAAGACCGTCCCCCTTGCCGCTGGTCCCGGCCTGATCCCCGAAGCCGAAGCCGCCGAGCGGCTTATCACCGAGCACACTCGCGCCATCGTCCTCGTCAGCCCCAATAACCCCGGCGGCGTCGAATACCCCGCCGAAACCCTCACCGCCTTCCGCGACCTCTGCCGCTCAAAGGGCATCGCCCTGATCGTGGACGAGACATACCGCGACTTCGACAGCCGCATCGGCCGCCCACATGATCTGTTCACCGACCCCGACTGGCACGACACCCTGATCCAACTTTACAGCTTCTCGAAAGCCTACCGCCTGACCGGCCACCGCGTCGGGGCCGTCACCGCCTCCGCCGAACGCCTGTTCCAGATTGAGAAATTCCTCGACACAGTAGCCATCTGCCCCAGCCAGTTGGGCCAGATCGGCGCCCTCTGGGGCATGCAAAACCTCGCCCAATGGCTCGCAGGCGAACGCGCCGAAATCCTCGCCCGCCGCGCCGCGATGGTCGCAGGCTTCTCCGCCCTGCCCGACTGGAAACTGCTCGGCTGCGGCGCGTACTTCGCCTATGTCGAACACCCCTACCCGCTGGCATCAGACGCCCTCTGCAAACGCCTTGTGGCTGAGGCTGGCCTCCTGATGCTCCCCGGCACCATGTTCCAACCAGAAGGCTCGCCAGACGGCAAACGTCAAATCCGCATCGCCTTCGCCAATGTCGATCAAGCGGGTATAGCCGAGACATTCCGAAGGCTGGCAGCGTTCAAGGGCTGAATATGCGCAATAAAACCCTCGTTGCAGCCGCTGGTGCCGCATTACTGGCGCTGATCATTTGGTGGCTCACCTCTGGCCCGCAACTGATCATCGCACTGGAAACAAATTCCGGCAGAAGCAGCCTGATCTACCGCTGCACCATCACGACAGATGCTGCCGAAGCCGAAGCGCGCGCAAACGCGGCCCATGTCGCACTTCAAGCGCGGGTCAAAGTCATAGGAACGGATGCTGGAAACCAAATGCACGCCGCGATGCAAGCGGCCAATGCCTCGGGGGATATTCCCGATCTCGGTGCAATCGACGCGGCAGCAAAGGCGCGAGTGCGCGCGCTTGAGGCTGATATAAAACATGAATTTGGCTGCGATGTCGACGTATCACCCCTGATGCGACGTAAGCCTGTCTCCTAACTCATCCCCCACCCCACTCTTGCCCCCATCCCCGCAACCGCTTAGACAAGCGGCCAAACCTTTGTAAGCAGGCAGACCCATGGCCAAGACACCTAATACCTCCGACGACACCCCGCAGAAAAAGCGCCGGGGCGGGTCCGTTATGGCATGGGTGCTGCTTGCGATGATCGTCGGCGGTCTGGGCGGCTTTGGTGTCACCAATTTCGGCGGCGGCACCGCCTCGATCGGCACGGTCGGGGATCGCAAAATCGACGTCAACGACTATGCCCGTTCGCTGCGCCAAGCCATGGACGGCTTCTCCAAGCAAATCGGCCAACCCGTCACCCTGCAACAAGCCCAAGCCATCGGCCTCGATCGCCAAGTGCTGCAACAGGTGATGGACCGCGCCGCGTTGGACAATGAAGCTGATCGCATCGGCCTGTCGGTCGGTGATGCTTCGGTCGCCAGCAAAGTCTCGGCGATCCCCAGCTTTCAAGGCGTCGATGGCTTTGACCGCACCACCTACCGCGAGGTTCTGCGCCAGAACAACCTGACCGAATCCAGCTTTGAGGCAGGCCTGCGCGCCGACACCGCCCGGCAACTCTTGCAAACCGCGATCTCCAGCGGCCTCACCCCGCCGCAAACCCTGACCGACACCATCGCCGCTTGGGCCGGTGAGCAGCGCGGCTTCTCGATGCTGCGCCTCACCGAAAAATCCCTGACCAAACTGATGCCGCCACTGAGCGATGCCGATCTGCAAGCCTATTACCAAGCCCATATCGACAGCTACACCCGGCCCGAGGCCAAACGCATCACTTATGTCGCCTTGCTGCCGGATACCCTCGCCAAAGACATGCCCTTGGACGAAGCGGCCCTCAAAGCCACCTACGAGGCGCGCCTTTCCACCTATATCATCCCGGAAAAACGCCTTGTCGAGCGCCTCGCCTTCGCCACCGAAGCCGATGCGGCTGCCGCAAAGGCCCGCATCGACGCAGGCACTTCGTTCGATGATCTGGTGAAAGAGCGTAACCTGAGCCTTGACGATGTCGACATGGGTGACGTGTCGCAAAAGGAACTTGCCGCAGCAGGTGACGCCGTCTTCGCGCTGAAAGAACCCGGCGTGGTCGGCCCGTTCCCGTCCTCGATCGGCCCGGCCCTTTTCCGCATGAATGCGATCCTTGCCGCGCAAGAAACCAGCTTTGAGCAAGCCAAGCCCGATCTGGCGCTGGAGCAGCAACTCGAATCCGCCCGCAAGGAAATCTCGGGCAAAGTCGAAGCGGTCGATGACGCGCTTGCAGGCGGCGCGACCCTCGCCGATGTCGCCAAAGAGCAGGGCTTGACCTTGGCGACCACCGATTATGCCGCCGGTGCCGACGACAACGACCCGATCACCGCCTACAAAGGCTTCCGCGACACCGCCGCCAGCATGGCCGAGGGCGATTTCCCCGAAGCCATCGTGCTGGACGACGGCGGCCTCGTGGCGATGCAACTCGACAGCACCCTGCCGCCCGCGCCGCTGCCCTTCGACAAGGTCAAAGAAAAAGTCACCGCTGCTGCGCAAGCCGACGCCCTCGCCAAAGCGCTAGGCGACGAGGCCACCCGGATCAAGTCGGCGGTCGAAGGCGGTGCCAGCTTGGGCGGCTTCGGCATCGTATCGCGGACCAGTCAGATCGACCGTCAAGGTGTTGTGAAAGACACCCCGCCCAGCCTGCTCGAAGCGGTGTTCCAGATGCAGCCGAACGATCTGCGGGTGATTAAGGCTCCCGGTTTCGCCGCCGTGGTGCAACTCAACTCCATCAGCGCTGCCGCCACCACGGGCGAAGATGCCACCGCCTTGCGCGACGCCATCAACGTCAACGCGGGGCGCGCGATTTCCGACGATGTGATGGCGCTGTACACGGCGGCCCTCACCGCCTCTGCCGGGATCACCTTGGACCAAGCCGCGATCAACGCGGTCCATACCCAGATGAACAACTAAGACCAGATCAAACCCAAGACCCGTTCTTAAACCAAGGCCCTGCGATGAACCTTCTGCCGTCCTTTGAACAGTTTGAACGCGGCTGGGCGCAGGGTCACAACCAACTGGTCTACGCCCGCTTGGCCGCCGATCTGGATACCCCCGTCTCGCTGATGCTGAAACTGGCCGAAGCCCGCACCGACACCTTCATGCTGGAATCGGTGACGGGCGGCGAAGTGCGGGGGCGCTATTCCGTGGTCGGCATGAAGCCCGATCTGATCTGGAAATGCCACGGCACCACCGCCTCGATCAACCGCGACGCCCGGTTTGATCCGCAAGCCTTCACCGCCTTGCCCGGTGCGCCGCTCGACAGTATGCGCGCCCTGATCGCCGAATCCCGCGTTGATCTGCCCGAAGGCCTGCCCGCGATTGCCTCCGGCCTGTTCGGCTATCTCGGCTATGACATGATCCGCCTTGTCGAACACCTGCCCAACATCAATCCCGATCCCTTGGGCCTGCCCGATGCCGTGCTGATGCGCCCTTCGGTGGTGGCCGTGCTGGATGGCGTCAAAGGCGAAGTCACCCTCGTCGCCCCGGCTTGGGCCGCCTCGGGTCTGTCGGCCCGCGCCGCCTATGCCCAAGCCGCCGAGCGGGTGATGGACGCCCTGCGCGACCTCGACCGCGCCCCGGCAGCCCAACGTGATCTGGGCGAAGCCGCCACCGTGGGGGAAATGAAATCGAACTTCACGCATGAAGGCTACAAGCAAGCCGTTGAAAAGGCGAAAGACTACATCCGCGCCGGGGACATTTTCCAAGTGGTGCCAAGCCAACGCTGGGCGCAAAGCTTCACCCTGCCGCCCTTCGCTTTGTATCGCAGCTTGCGCCGCACCAACCCCTCGCCGTTCATGTTCTTCTTCAACTTCGGCGGCTTCCAAGTCATTGGCGCAAGTCCCGAAATCCTCGTCCGCCTGCGCGACGGCGAAGTCACCGTGCGCCCCATCGCAGGCACGCGGATGCGCGGGGCTACGCCCGAAGAAGACAAGGCGCTGGAGTTGGACCTGCTTGCCGATAAAAAAGAACTCGCCGAACACCTGATGCTGCTTGATCTCGGCCGCAACGATGTCGGCCGGGTGGCGAAAGTCGGCACCGTCCGCCCCACCGAGAAATTCATCATTGAGCGTTACAGCCACGTCATGCACATCGTCTCCAACGTGGTGGGCCAAATCGCCGACGGTGAAGATGCGCTGTCAGCCCTGCTCGCAGGCCTGCCCGCAGGCACAGTGTCTGGTGCGCCCAAAGTCCGCGCGATGGAGATCATCGACGAGCTGGAACCCGAAAAGCGCGGCGTCTACGGCGGCGGGGTGGGGTATTTCGCGGGCAATGGCGAGATGGATTTCTGCATCGCCCTGCGCACTGCCGTGCTGAAGGATGAGACGCTCTACATCCAAGCGGGCGGCGGCGTCGTCTACGACAGCGACCCCGAATCCGAATACCAAGAAACCGTCAACAAATCCCGCGCCCTGCGCCGCGCCGCCGAAGATGCCGGTCTGTTCGTGCGCAAAGGCAACCTCTGACCTGAAAACAGGTGCCGCTTCGGGGGCCATCCATTCGGCGGTGAAACGTGCCCCCAGCACGTTTCATAATCCGCCTCAAACCTCACTCTGCGGCGCTGCCGGGGAAACTTTCGGCAAGGGCAGTGCTGCACACAAGCCTGGGATGCCTGCGGCGGGAGTATTTCAGAAAGAGCAAATCCGATATTGGCTCTGCAATTTCACATTGGCTTAAATATCCCCGCCGGAGGTATCCGACGCTGATGCCAAGCACGCGGACAAATGTTAAGAAAGCGTGAACAGCCCTCGCTTAACCCATTGATTTCTCATGAATGAGGCAGATGTCCACGCGTGGACGGCCCTATTTTACCGCGAGCACAGCCGTAATCGGAGCCAAAGCCACCGCGGCCCCCTTGCCCTCAATCGACCATTCTATCAGGGCCGCAATCGTCTCGGGCCGCGTGGTGCCCACCACCACAACCCGGCCCTCCTGCGCCGCCTTGAACGCCGCGCGGTCCAGATAGCGCCGGATCAGCGGCGTATCCTCGCCCGCGCCGTCCAAGTCACGGAAGATCACCGCCGCCGCCACATCCTCGCGCCGCGCCACCTGATCCGCCGCGTTCAGCCCCGCATCAAAGGTCACCAGACCACGGCCCTGATCCTTGATGATCGGCACCACCATCGTCGCCAGCGGCCGGTTGTCCTGAAAGCCCTGCGCGCCAATATCCATCACCGCGACCGCCTCGGGCAGCACCGCCGCATTGGCCTGAAAGGTCTGCTCCAGATCGCCCGCAGTCGCCCCCGCCGGGATCCCCGCCGCCAGCATCACCACCTCTTTGCCCGCCGCGCGATACACAGCCTCCGCAGCAGCCGCCCCCGGATCGAGCGGATCAATCACGAAACTGACCGGAAACGGCAGTGCCGCCAGCTTGGCCCGGTCCAGATCGGCGGCCCCACTGTCGACCAGCAGTACCGCAAACAACGGCTTGCCCAGATCATTGCTGAACTCCGCCGCATATTGCGCGATGGGGCGGGTGTCAGTGGCAGGCACAGGTTCCGCCGCCGCGGTCGGATCGGCGGGCGGCGCGGGCTCGGCAATGCTCGGCAGCCGCCCGACCGTCACGCCATCGACGGATTTGGTGAGCCCAACGCTTGGGGCCAAAGTTTCCGGCTGGCTGGTGTCGAGCAGTTTTGGCAAGTTATTCGCGGCAGCCTCCGGCGCAGGCTCTGGCACCACCACGGCGACCTCAGGGACAGCGGGTGCCGGATCCAGCACCAGCATCGACGGCGATGTGGGCTCTGCGGGAGCAGGCGCGGGCGTCAGCAGCGTCTCGGCGGCTTCTTGCGGCGCGGGCGGCGGCAGATCGGCCGGAGCCGGGGCTGCATCGGTGCCGATATCCCCCGCCAAAGCGCCCGGGCTGGCCGGAGCCGGGGCGGTCTCTGTCCCCGCCTGCACCTGAGGTGCCGCAGCAGCAGAACCGGGATCGTTCAGCGCCGCCGGGGCCTCGACACTCGCGACCGGGGGTTTGGCAGGCATATCGGGCAGTTCAGCGCTGGTCTTCGCGGCCACAGGTGCCGCAGCCTCGGGTTGCGGCGCTTCGGGCAAAGGGGGCAGCGCCTCGGCCACCGGTGCGGCAGGTTTGGGTGCGGGTGCCACCGGCTCTGGCAGTGCAGGCGGTGTCTCTTCAGCAAGAGGCATCGTTTCCGCAGCAGGCTTTGTCACAGGCATCGCCTTTGGCGCAGGTGCCGACTCTGGCACTATCACCCCAGCCGCATCCGTCGGCGCAGGCTTCACCGCCTCTGGCTTGGGCACCATCGCAGCCTCTGGCGCGGCCACCACAGGCTTGCTCTGATCCGCCACCAGCTGCGCACGCCCGTGCGGCAGCGGCGTCAGTTGCGAAACAACCCCCAGCCCAGCCCCCGCAACCACGCCACCTACGACGATCCCTGTCACGAAATTCCGGATCATACCTGTCTCCACCCGTTATGAGCGCCACTTGCCCTTGACGCCGCTTTGCCGCTAGGCCCATCTATAGCCGACATCCATCGGGGGCCCGCAAACCTTGGCCCCTCTATAAACCGAACCGCCGCCGCCTTCATCCCCTTTTCCGTCCGGACCTTGCAAGATGCTCCTGCTCATCGACAACTATGACAGCTTTACCTACAATCTCGTCCATTACTTGGGCGAGTTGGGCGCGGATGTGCGCGTGGTGCGCAATGATGCGATGTCGGTGCAAGACGCGCTTGCGCTGGCTCCTGAGTTGATCGTGCTGTCGCCCGGCCCCTGCGATCCGGCTTCGGCGGGCATCTGCATCCCTCTGACCAAAGCCGCCGCAATGGCCGACGTGCCGCTTTTGGGCGTCTGCCTGGGCCATCAGACCATTGGTGAGGCGTTTGGCGGCAAGGTGATCCGCTGCCACGAGATCGTGCATGGCAAGATGGGTGCGATGCATCACCACGGTGGCGGCATGTTCCGCGACCTGCCCTCGCCGTTTCTGGCCACCCGTTATCATTCCTTGGTGGTCGAGAAAGAAAGCCTGCCCGATTGCCTTGAGGTCACCGCTTGGCTGGAAGACGGCACCATTATGGGCCTGCGCCACAAAGAAAAGCTGATCGAGGGCGTGCAGTTTCACCCCGAATCTATCGCCTCGGAACACGGGCATCAGTTGCTGAAGAATTTCCTCGACTCCGCTCGGGCGCGTGTGCCCGCATGAGCGATATTCTCAAACCGCTGATCGGCGTGGCCGCCACCCGCGCTTTGACCCGTGCCGAGGCCGAAGCCGCGTTTGGCGCGCTGTTTGACGGTGCGGCAACCCCCGCGCAAGTCGGCGGTTTCCTTATGGCGCTACGGGTGCGTGGTGAGACGGTAGATGAATATGCCGCAGCCGCCAGCGTCATGCGCAGCAAATGCAACGCCGTGCGTGCACCCGAAGGGGCCATCGACATTGTCGGCACCGGGGGCGATGGCAAAGGCACACTGAACATCTCAACCGCCACCGCCTTTGTGGTCGCGGGCGCGGGCGTAGTCGTGGCCAAACACGGCAACCGCAACCTGTCGTCGAAATCCGGTGCAGCAGATGCGTTGACCGAGATGGGCCTGAATGTCATGGTCGGTCCCGAAGTGGTGGAGCGTTGTCTGAACGAAGCGGGCATTGGCTTTATGATGGCTCCGATGCACCACCCCGCCACCCGCCATGTCATGCCGGTGCGCGCCGAGTTGGGCACGCGGACGATCTTTAACATCCTTGGCCCGCTGACCAATCCGGCAGGCGTTAAACGCCAGCTCACGGGCGCATTCTCCCCCGCCCTGATCCGCCCGATGGCCGAAACTTTGCTGGCTTTGGGCAGCGAAAAAGCATGGCTGGTGCATGGTGGTGACGGTTCGGATGAAATTTCCATCGCAGCGCCCACCGCCGTAGCTGCACTCGAAAATGGCGCTGTGCGCGAGTTTACCTTGCACCCAGAAGACGCGGGACTCTCGATCTACCCCTTCGAGGCGATCCAAGGCGGCACGCCCTCCGAAAATGCCGTCGCCTTTCGCGCCCTGCTCGATGGCGCGAAAGGTGGCTTCCGTGATGCGGTGCTACTTAATGCCGCCGCAGCGCTTGTGGTGGCAGACAAAGCCACTAGCTTGAAAGAAGGCGTTGAAATCGCCCGGGTTTCCATCGACTCCGGTGCCGCGCGCGGCAAAATCGAGGCGCTGAAGCGTCTGACCAATCAATAGGGCGCATATGACCACCATTCTAGACCGCATCAAAGCCTATAAGCTGGACGAAATTGCTGACCGCAAGGCCCAAGTCGCGTTGGCAGACCTCGAACAAGCCGCCCGCGCGGCACCACCTCCGCGCGGCTTTGCCAAGGCTTTGTCGGATGCCGCAATCTCAGGCTATGGCCTGATTGCCGAAATCAAAAAAGCCAGCCCGTCCAAAGGCTTGATCCGCGCCGATTTTCATCCGGCTGAACTCGCACAGGCGTACGAGGCGGGCGGCGCAACCTGCCTTTCGGTGCTGACCGACGCGCCCAGCTTTCAAGGCGATGATGCCTTCCTGACGGAAGCGTCACAGGCCACAATTCTGCCCTGCCTGCGCAAAGATTTCCTCTACGACCCCTACCAAGTCGTCGAATCCCGCGCCCTGCACGCCGATTGCATCCTGATCATCTTGGCGTCTTTGTCCGACGCCCAAGCCGCCGAATTGGAGGCCGCCGCTTTCGAGCAAGGCATGGATGTGCTGCTGGAAGTCCACGACCGCGCCGAACTGGACCGCGCCTGTCTGTTGAAATCCCCGCTGATGGGCATCAACAACCGCAATCTGCATACGTTTGACGTCACGCTGGACACCACCCGCCAACTCGCCCGCTATGTGCCGGACGACCGGCTGATCGTCTCGGAGTCCGGCCTGTTCACCCCCGGCGATCTCGCCGATGTCGCCGCCTACGGTGCGCGCTGCTTCCTGATCGGTGAGGCTTTGATGCGGCAAGACGATGTAACCGCAGCCACAAAAGCCATTCTGACCAAGCCCTTAACCTCAGAGGCCGGGGTATGAGCCAAGAAACCGGCCTCACGCATTTCGACGACCAAGGCCGCGCCCATATGGTCGATGTCTCCGACAAACCCGTGACCGCCCGCATTGCCGTGGCGCGGGGGGCGGTGAAAATGTCCGCCGAGACCTTGGCTTTGATCACCGAAGGCCGCGCCAAAAAGGGCGACGTGCTGGGCGTCGCCCGTCTGGCGGGCATCATGGCTGCGAAGAAAACCGCCGATCTGATCCCTTTGTGCCACCCATTACCGATCACCAAAGTGTCACTGGATCTGACTCCCGATGCCAGCCTGCCGGGTATCGTGGTTGAGGCGACAGTGAAAACCGGTGGCCAAACCGGGGTTGAAATGGAGGCCTTGACCGCTGTCTCCATCGCCTGCCTGACGATCTACGATATGGTCAAGGCGGTCGAGAAATCCATGTCGATCGAAGGTGTCCATTTGATCCTGAAAGATGGCGGAAAATCAGGACGTTATGAGACAAAGCTATGATATCGATTGAAGACGCGCTCGCCCGCTGCATTGCGCTTGCAGCCCTCACCGACACCGAAACCGTCCCCCTGCGCCGCGCCCATAACCGCGTGATGGCGACGGCTGCCACTGCTCAGTTGACACAGCCGCCCTTCGACGCCTCGGCAATGGATGGCTACGCTTTGGGCCGCCCCGCCATGCCCGGTGAAAGCTTCACCGTCATCGGTGAATCCGGCGCAGGTCACGCATTCCAAGGCGCGGTCCAACCTCAGCAAGCCATCCGCATCTTCACCGGCGCTCCGCTACCCGAAGGGGCGCTCAGCGTGGCGATCCAAGAAGACATCAGCCGCAATGGCGACCAAATCACCCTAAGCAAGCCCGCCAAATCCGGCGACAATATCCGCCCGCGTGGCCAAGATTTCCTGCGCGGCCAAGCCCTATCGCCGCGCCTGCTGCGCCCCAACGACCTCGCCCTCTTGGCCGCAATGAACGTGCCTGACGTTACCGTCCGCCGCCGCCCCATCGTCGCGTTGATGGCATCCGGGGATGAATTGGTGATGCCCGGCGAGACCCCCGGCCCCGACCAGATCATCGCCTCCAACACCTTTGCCCTTGCCGCACTGGTCGAAGCGGCGGGCGGGGAAGCGCGGATGCTGCCGATTGCCCGCGATACCGAAGCCAGTTTGCGCACGGTATTCGGCCTGACCGAAGGCGCTGATCTGCTCGTCACCATTGGCGGCGCGTCGGTGGGCGATCACGATCTGGTCGGCAAAGTTGCCACCGATCTTGGGCTGGAGCGCGCGTTCTGGCAAATCGCCATGCGCCCCGGCAAACCGCTGATGGCCGGGAAAGTCTTGGGAATCCCGATGCTTGGGCTGCCCGGAAATCCGGTTTCTGCCATCGTCTGCGGCCATCTGTTCATGGTGCCAATGCTGAAAGCCATGCTCGGCCTTACCCCCGAACCGCAGGTCCTGAGCGCCCGCCTCGGCACAGATCAACCCGCCAATGGCCCGCGCGACCACTATATGCGCGCGCGGCTCACGGTCGAAAACGGTCAACCCACCGTGACGGCATTTGAGCGTCAGGATTCCGCTTTGCTGACGATTCTGACCGAGGCCAACGCGCTTTTGATCCGCCCGATGGGCGATGGGCCGCGCGGCGCGGGTGAGATGGTGAACTACATCGCAATCTAGCGCGGTGCGGCAAACCGCTTGACACAAAGCAAGAACACGGGCAGAACATAGCAACAACACCTGCATAAAGGCTGTGGCATGCTGACGCGTAAGCAACTGGAACTTCTGGATTTCATCAAAACCCGCATGGATAAAGACGGGGTGCCGCCGTCGTTTGATGAAATGAAAGACGCGCTGGATCTGCGCTCGAAATCCGGCATCCACCGGCTGATCACGGCGCTGGAAGAACGCGGCTTCATTCGCCGCCTTGCCCACCGCGCCCGCGCTTTGGAAATTCTGAAACTTCCAGAAGCGATGGAAAAACCCGGCTTCTCGCCGAAGTTGATCAAGGGCGACAAGGTCGATCCGCCGCGCCAAGCGATGCCGATTGCGGGCGTTTACGCGATGGAAATTCCGGTGATGGGCCGTATCGCCGCTGGCGTGCCGATTGAGGCGATTTCGCACATTTCGCATCATGTGGCGGTGCCGGGGTCGATGCTTTCGGGCAACGGCCAACACTATGCGCTTGAAGTCAAAGGCGATTCGATGATCGAGGCTGGGATCAACGATGGTGATATCGTGGTGATCCGCGAACAGATCACCGCTGAGAATGGCGACATCGTTGTCGCTTTGGTCGAGGATGCTGAAGCCACGCTGAAGCGTTTCCGCCGTCGCGGCAGCATGATCGCTTTGGAAGCCGCAAACCCCGCCTATGAAACCCGTGTGTTCCCGGATCATATGGTCAAGGTGCAGGGTCGTCTTGTCGGGTTGATCCGCAGCTACTGACGCGCCAAAAGCGCGCCCGGTTTGGCAAGGCTGCGGTCCTGCCAGATTGGTTTTCCTGCCATCCAGATACGTTGGGCGGCACGAGTGGGCTGCACGAGCAAACGCCCATCCTGCACCGAAAGCGCCAAAGACCCAGTTTGATCCAGCATGGTTCGATCTATGACGATGCAGCCCTTCGGCTTAGGAACAACGGGGATCACCGCTGCGGGCATCACCACCAGATCTGCCTGCGCACAAGCGGCGACCAAGGCCTCCCCCGCCGCCTTGCCGCTGAGCGCCACCCCCCGCCAACCGCCCAAGTCAAACGCCCGTGCGCCGTTTGGCCCCGAAAACCCCGCCCTTGCGTAAGCCTCTGTCTGCACAGCCAAATCGCCGTCGTCTTGCAGCCAATTCTCGGCGGCAAACCCCGCACCACGCGCCACTGACAGCGCCCGGCCCTGTTCGCCCATCACCCCAACCAGCGCGCCATCGCTGGAAATCAGCAAGCTAGGCCGCGTGGTGGTGGCCCACAGCGCCAGCCCCAAAACCAGCGGTGCCACTGCCGCCCAACGCGCCTGCCCGCGCCAAAGCACAGCCCAGACGCCTGCAAAAGTGATCAGCGGCATCACCACAGGCCCCGGCTGCACAATCGGCGTCACCGCGCCTTCCAGCTTTGCCACCCAATGCGCGACAAACAAAATCCAAGCCCCCGCCTGCTCCATCACCCACAAGGCCGGGCCTGCCAGACCAATCGGAGCCAGCAGCGCCGCCATCGCCCCCGCCGCCATCAGCACCGACATCACCGGCACGGTCAGCAGATTGGCGAGCAGGCCGTAATCGGTAAACCGGTTGAAAGTCGCCGCAGCAAAGGGTGCGGTGGCCAGCCCCGCCAGCCCCGAGGTCAGCACCAACGTGAACACCGGCATCAGCCAGCGCGGCAGCTTTTCGCGCAAAATCTGCCGATCCAAGGCCGAAAACCCTGCGATCAGCACGACAGTCGCGGCAAATGAGAGCTGAAACCCCGGCTCCAGCAAGCTTTCCGGTTGCGCCAACAGCAAGATCACCCCGGCCAACGCCACCGAGCGCATGGTCAAGCCTCGCCTGTCCAACAGCACCGCCCCCAGCATCACGCAGACCATCAAAAACGCCCGCACCGTCGCCACATTCGCCCCCGACAGCAGCAGATAAAACAGCGCCACCGCAAAGGCCGCCACTGCCGCGACCTTTTTCGAATTCACCCGCAGCGCCACGGGCGGGATCAGCGCCAGCCCGTAGCGCAGCAATGCAAACACAAAACCGGTGATGAACGCCATGTTCATCCCCGAAATCGCCAGTAAATGCGCAAGGTTCGAATCGCGCAGCGCCTGCACAGTCTCCAAGGAAATCGCCGAGCGATCCCCGGTCATAGCACCCGTCGCAAACGCCCCCGCCTCAGACGGCACCGCCGCAATCATCGCACGGGTAAGGTCGGTGCGCAGTCGGTTGATTATTTGCGTGCCGGGGGCAGCTTCGGCCCAGAGTAATACCGGACTGCGCGTATAGCCGACCGCGCCCAACTGCTGAAAATACGCCATACGGCGGAAATCAAAGCCACCCGGTTCGGCAGGTCCCTCGGGTGCGGCCAGCGAGGCGGTCAGCAAAACGACCTGCCCCGGATTAAATTTAACATCCTGACTATGCAGGGAAATCCGTACGTTCAGCGGGGTTTTCGCCGGGGGGAAATCCTGCAAAACCACCTGATCCAAGGTGATCCGCAGCGCATCCGACTGCGAGCGGTCAATGTTGATCACCCGCCCCTGCACCGCGCCATAATAGCGCTGCTCCAGCATCGGGGCCGCCACCAGATGCGCCCGGACACCCGCCGCCAGCATCCCCACAAGCACACAAGCTAGCGCAACCAGCGGTGGATGCCACAACTCCGGCCCAAAGCGATGCAGCAGGATAAGCACCAGAACCATGCCCGCGCAAAGCCCGTAGAACGCCAAACCAGGCTCAAACGGCAGCGCAAACCATGCAGCAATGCCGCAGCCCAGAAACACCGGCACCCACGCGAACAGCAGCCCGCGCGCCTCTGCCAGCGCATGCAGCGGCCACAGCAACATGTTCAGAACGTTGACCGGGCGTGCCACCACCTTGTTTTGCCCCTCGCATTTGCCTAAAGCTGCCGCGATCCTACTGCCGATAAGGTTTCTGAAAGGTTAACCCGCCCATGTCCCGCCCCGTTGTCACCCGCTTCGCCCCCTCGCCCACCGGCTATCTGCACATCGGCGGCGGACGCACGGCTTTGTTCAACTGGCTTTACGCGCGCGGCCGGGGCGGCAAATTCCTGCTGCGGATCGAGGACACCGACCGCGAGCGCTCCACCCCCGAAGCCACCGCAGCCATCCTGCGCGGGCTGACCTGGCTGGGTCTGGATTGGGATGGCGATGTGGTCAGCCAGTTTGACCGCAAAGACCGCCATGCCGAGGTCGCCTATGCGATGCTGGCACGCGGCACCGCCTATAAGTGCTTCAGCACGCAGGAAGAAATCGCCGCCTTTCGCGCCGAGGCCGAAGCGCGCGGCTCTTACGCTTTGTTCCAAAGCCCGTGGCGCGACGCCGATCCCGCCACCTTCCCCGACGCGCCTTATGTGATCCGCATGAAGGCTCCGCGCACGGGCGAAACCGTGATCGAAGACACCGTGCAAGGCCGCGTGGTGATCCAGAACTCTTCGCTCGATGATATGATTTGTTTACGGTCCGATGCTACGCCGACTTATATGTTGGCCGTGGTGGTCGACGATCACGACATGGGCGTCACTCATGTCATTCGCGGGGATGACCATCTGAACAACGCCGCCCGCCAGCAAATGATCTACGATGCGATGGGCTGGGAGATTCCGGTCTGGGCGCATATTCCGCTGATCCATGGCCCGGATGGCAAGAAACTGTCGAAACGCCATGGTGCGACCGGGGTCGAGGAATATCAAGCGATGGGCTATCCGGCGGCGGGGATGCGCAACTATCTCACCCGCCTAGGCTGGGCGCATGGCGATGCCGAGATTTTCACCACCGCTGAGGCCTTGCAGATGTTTGATCTGGACGGCATCGGTCGCTCGCCCGCGCGCCTTGATTTCAAAAAGCTGGAAAATACCTGCGGTCATCACATCGCGATGAGCGACGATGCTGCACTGCTGCATGAATTGACGGCTTATCTGGTGGCGGCAGGTAAACCTGCCCTCACAAATACGCAGAACACCCTGCTCAAATCCGCACTCTACTGCGTCAAAGATCGCGCGAAGACCTTCCCGGAACTGATTGAAAAGGCTCACTTTTCTCTGATTTCACGTCCGGTCAAACCCGATGAGGCTTCGGGCAAATCTTTGGATACGGTATCCCGTGGTATACTGAAAACATTGACGCCGCAGCTGCAAAATGCTAGCTGGACAAAGGATGCGTTGGAGCCGATCCTTAACCAAGTTGCCGCAGAAAACGGGATCGGTTTTGGCAAACTTGCCAGCCCCCTGCGCGCGGCCTTGGCGGGGCGTACTGTGACGCCGAGTGTGTATGACATGATGCTGGTCATCGGTCAGGATGAGACGATTGCCCGGCTGGAGGATGCGGCGGCTTGATCCGCGCTTCCCCCGCCGAACCGGAACGCGGGCCAGCCCTCTGCCGTAGGGATGGCTTTTATTGGGGGATGAAAGATGGCCGAACAGACCAAGACTGCCACGCTAAGCCTTGACGGAAAATCCTACGACCTGCCGGTATACTCGCCCACTCTGGGCCCGGATGTTGTTGATATCCGTAAGCTTTATGACCAAGCTGATGTCTTTACCTTTGACCCCGGCTTTACCTCGACCGCCGCTTGCGAAAGTGCGATCACCTATATCGACGGGGATAAGGGCGAGCTGTTGCATCGCGGCTATCCGATCGAACAACTGGCGCACAAATCGAGCTATCTCGAAATGTGCTACCTGTTGCTCTACGGTCAGTTGCCGAATGCCGCGCAACTGTCTGATTTTGAAGGCCGCGTGACTCGTCACACCATGGTGCATGAACAGATGCACAACTTCTTCCGCGGCTTCCGCCGCGATGCGCATCCGATGGCCACCATGGTCGGCGTGGTTGGGGCTATGTCGGCGTTCTATCACGACAGCTTGGACATCAATGACGAATGGCAGCGTGAGGTTGCAGCCATCCGCATGATCGCCAAATTGCCGACGATTGCCGCGATGGCCTATAAATACTCTGTCGGACAACCCTTTGTTTATCCAAAGAATTCCCTGTCCTACTCGGGCAACTTCCTGAACATGTGTTTTGCTGTTCCGGCGGAAGATTATCATGTGAACCCGATTCTCGCCAAAGCGATGGACCGGATCATGATGCTGCACGCCGATCACGAGCAGAACGCTTCGACCTCGACCGTGCGTCTGGCCGGGTCTTCGGGCGCCAACCCCTTCGCCTGCATCGCCGCTGGCATCGCCTGCCTTTGGGGTCCGGCACATGGCGGCGCCAACCAAGCCTGCCTCGAAATGCTGCGCGAAATTGGCACCGTGGATCGCATCCCGGAATATATCGCCAAGGCCAAAGACAAGAACTCGGGCTTCCGCCTGATGGGCTTTGGTCACCGCGTTTATAAAAACTTCGATCCCCGCGCGACGGTGATGAAGGAATCGGCGGATGAGGTGCTGGAGCTTTTGGGCATCCATAACAACCCGACCCTGCAAGTCGCCAAAGAATTGGAGCGGATCGCTCTGTCGGATGATTATTTCATCTCGAAAAAGCTGTATCCGAACGTCGATTTCTATTCCGGCATCATCCTCGATGCGATGGGCTTCCCAACCTCGATGTTCACGCCGATTTTCGCGATTTCGCGCACCGTCGGCTGGATTTCGCAGTGGAAAGAGATGATCGCCGAGAAAAACCAAAAGATCGGTCGCCCGCGTCAGCTTTATATCGGCGAAAAACAGCGCGATTACGTTGATGTGAAACACCGCTGAATGACCCAAGGGCGGCGCAAGCCGCCCTTGCCACTTGCGGGCCAAACTGCGACGTATTCCCTGATTTTTGAGGGTCCCATGCCGCAAACCAACCGTATTCCGCTGCTTGATCTCGCCCGCACCCTGACCCTGATCGGTATGGCCGCCTTCCATTTCAGCTATGATCTGCTGATGTTCGGCCTGATCCCCTACGAATATGCCCAAACCCCCACCTTCTACTTCCACGCCCGAATCGTCGCGGGCAGCTTCCTATTGTTATCTGGGATCGGCCTTTGGCTAGCGCATGGCCAAGCGATCCGCTGGCCCGCCTTCTGGCGACGCTTTGCCAAAATCGCCGGGGCAGCCCTGCTGGTCAGCATCGCCACCCGTATCGCCATGCCGGAATTCTACGTCTATTTCGGCATCTTACATGCCATAGCCCTTTATAGCCTGCTCGGCCTGATCACCCTCCGCCTGCCCGCCATCGTCACCGCCGCCCTCGCCGCTGTGTTCATCTACGGCAGCTACCACTGGCACACCCAGGCGCTGACCGCCCCACTTTTGCGCTTCATTGGTCTAAGCCTTGACCCCGCGACCACGATGGATTTTGAGCCGATCTTCCCATGGTTTGGTGCGGTTCTCGCAGGCATCGCCTTGGGCAAAACCGGCAGCCAAACCGGACTTTGGGCAAGGCTGGCGGGCAAACCTTCGGGAAAATGGGTGCAAATCCTAAGCTGGCCCGGTCAGCACAGCCTGCTGATTTACCTCATTCATCAGCCGATTCTACTGAGCCTCGTCTGGGCCTATGCCCAGCTAGGCTGAGCCGTCCAAGCTCGCCACCGCCCGATACGTCTCAGGCCGACGATCGCGGAACAATCCCCAAGACGCGCGCAAATCGGCAATCGCGTCCAGATCGAACGTGGCGGTCAGCACCTCCTCGGCCTCCCGCCCCGCTTTCGCCAGCATCTGCCCGGTGTGGTCCGAGATAAAACTCGACCCGTAAAATGTCACCTCACGCCCGCCCGGTGCCACTTCGCGCCCGATCCGGTTTGAGGCAATCACTGGCATGATGTTTGACCCGGCATGACCACGCATACATATCTCCCAATGCGGCTGGCTGTCATAGCCGGGGCTCGGCGGTTCCGAACCAATCGCGGTGGGATACAAAAGCATCTCGGCCCCCATCAGCGCGATCGCGCGCGCGCATTCCGGGAACCACTGATCCCAGCAAATCCCCACACCAATCCGCCCAAAGCCGGTATCCCACACCCGATAACCAGTATCGCCCGGCGAGAAATAGTACTTCTCCTCGTAGCCGGGCCCCTGCGGAATATGGGTCTTGCGGTAATTCCCCAGCACACGACCATCCGCATCAATCATCGCCATCGAATTGAAATAAGCCTGCCCCGCCTTCTCAAAATACGAACAGGGCAGCACCACGCCCAATTCCCGCGCCAAGGCTGAGAACCGCGCGATCAGCGGATGGCCTTCCATCGGAGCCGCCAGCGCGAAATACTGCGGCAGTTGCTCGATGCAGAAATAGGGGGTGGCGAACAGCTCTTGGATCAGAACCACTTGCGCGCCTTTGCCCGCCGCCGCGCGGATCAAAGCCTCGGCCCGATCCACATTGGTGGGCAAATCCCAACTACAGGCAAATTGCGTGGCGGCGACGGTGACAGGGCGCATTTGGGCTCTCCATTTTGGCCCAAGCTATTTGATCAAAACCAAACAGGCAAAGCCAAAACGGCGGCAAAGGCAAACCGCTTATCGCCCGCGCGCCAGTGGCCACGGCAGCCAACCCGCCCGCCTTGGCTGCTGCGCCGAAGGATGCACCTGCTCGGATGGATCGCGCCCGATCGCGCGGCGGTGGCGCAGCAGAAACCACATCCCCCAGCCGCGCATCGTGCCCACCATCGGGGCGTTCGCATCGCAGGGAAACCGCGCCCGCCAGCCCTCCGGCAGGGCCAATCCAACGCTTTCTGCTCGTTCCAGCATCCAGACCAGCGGGATATTCGCCAAAGGTCGGGCCGCCAGATCATCGCCGATCATGCCGCCAATATCGCCATGCGCGCCGCGAAACCACATCTGTTGCACATCACTTTCCCAACCCGGCGGACATTCCCAGAGCACCGGCTCGAACACCGCGCGGGTTTCATCCATCGCCAGCGCATGAAATCCATGCCGAATGGAACTGCCCAGATGGTGGTTGTGAAACTGGTGCTGCTGCTCGGTCAGCATCCACAACAGCGGCAAGCGCAGCCCCAAAGCTTTCACCGTGTCAAACACCCCGACCATCTGGATCGGCGCCTCCAGATGGCAAAACCGGTGCGAGAACGCCTGACTGGCCCGAGGATGGCTGTCGAGGCGGTAGTGGCGATAGGCCAAGGTCACGCCGCGCTCGGTGGCATATTCGCGTTTCAAAAGCCCGACCCGGTCGATAACCCCCGCCAAAGATCGCACGGCAAACGCCCCGCGCGAATAGCCGATCAGGTAAATCCGGTCGCCCTCGCGGTAGCGACTGGCGAGCCAACCATAAGCGCGGCGGATCTGGCGGTTGATGCCGCGCCCCTGCACAAGATTCATTCCATGCCGCCAACCTTGCCACTGGATACCCGGCTCGTAATACACCGTGCGATGCGCAGAGTGGCCATTTTCGGTCAACAGCTTGAAAATCAATCCACAATTTCCCTCCTGCCCATCGTCGAGCGACGAAAGGGTGCCATCCAGAATGATCACATGATCCACCACCCCGCGCTTGCGCCCCGGTGGCGGTGGTGCTGCGGGTTCGGTCTCAACGGTCGGATGACCGCGCCACCAATGTCTGATCCGGTTGAACAGCGACAGTGCCGCCTCCTGTAACCCCAAAAAACCAAAACGCTCTCGGCAAGTTTCCCTGCCGAGAGCGTAGGTTAACGAGATTACGGCGAAGTTAAAGCTTTTGTGACAGCACCGTCACCATGCCCAATTCGCCAAAGCCGTTGAAGCGGCTGTTGGTCACCGTCGAATAGGCCCCCATGCCATGCACGATGACATAATCACCCTCGGCAATATCGGCCGGGAACGGCACATCGCCGGGCAGCCGATCCACCGAATCGCAGGTCGGCCCGAAGCAAATCCGCGGCAGGATCGCCCCCGTGCGGCGCTGCCCTTCCGGCGAGAGCACCGCGATCCGGTCGATGATGCCGATCTGGCCCAGCTCAAACAGCGAGCCATAGACACCGTCGTTCAGGAACACATGCATATCGTCGCGCACGGCCTTGACCTTAGCCGCCAGCGTGAACGCATCGCCGCACATCGCACGCCCCGGCTCGCAGATCAGCATCGGGCGCTCGGCGCCAAAAGCCTCAGTCGCCACCCGGTCAATGGTGGCGAAGGTCTCATCCAACTGCGGCAACACGCCCTCAGCCCGATGGTTCGGAAAACCGCCGCCAACATTCAGCCGCGCGATCTTCACGCCAGCACGCTTCGCAATCACCGCAGCTTCACGGATATACGATGCCCAAGCCGCCGGATCGGTGCATTGCGTGCCGGGATGGAAGGTGATCGAGGCGATATAGCCCGCAGCCGCCACCACTTTCAGCAACTCAACCGCCACATCCTCGGTCGCGCCAAACTTCGCGCCGAAGTTATAGGCAGCGCCCGCCACCGGCAGCTTGAAGCGCACCGAAATCTCACAGTTGTCGGTCGGCACCATCTCAATCAACTTGGCCAATTCGCTCGCCGAATCAACCGAGTAGGATTTCACCTTCCGCGCCACCGCATGGGCGATCTCGGCACGCGAACGCACGGGGTTATTGTAATGGATCGCCGCATCGGGCGCCAAGCGCCGGATCAGGTCGATCTCAAACGGCGAGGCGCAGTCAAACCCTTTGACGCCCGCGGCGATCAGGTTTTCGATGACTTCCTCACCGGGGTTCGATTTGACCGCATAGGTCACAAGCCCCGGAAATCCATCAAGAAATTTACGGGCAACCGCTTGGACAGCCTGCGGTGCAAAGAACAGCACGGGATTCTCCGGCTGCTGATTGCGCAGATATTCGGTCGGATTGGTCCAGATCGTTTTGGACAGTCCCATCGGCGTATTCCTTTCTGCCAACAAGATGCGAGTCCCCTTTCGTTGCCGCCAAATCAATGGCCAAGGCACGGGCACCAGCAAGGTTTTCCAACCAGGCCAGGTGCGTATGAGCCGCCCTTTTCCTGCAACTTAGGATGCCGCATATGCGGTACAACTTCACCGAACAAAACTATATAACTGTTGGATTTCTTCGTTATAATAACCAAAAAAGGATACATATTGTATGGATGAGCTGGATCGCAACATTCTGACCCTGCTGGGGGCGGATGCACGCATGTCGGTGGCGACTTTGGCGCGGCGTTTGAAGGTGGCACGCTCCACCATTCAGGCCCGGCTGGAGCGGTTGGAGACATCCGGCGTCATCGCCGGCTACACGCTGAAACTCGGCGAAGCCGCCCGCCAAGGCCGCCTGCGGGCCAGCGTTTTGCTGACCATCGAGCCGCGCTCTCAGGCTGCCATTCTCACCCGCCTCAAGGGCATAGGCGAGGTGGAGCGGGTGTTCACCACCTCGGGCCGCTTTGATCTGCTGCTGCAAATCGCAGCCAGCAATACGCAACTGCTGGATCAGGTGCTGGACCAGATCGGGGCGCTGACCGGGGTGAAATCGTCGGAAAGCCTCATCCATCTCAGCACAAGGCTGGACAGGGCGGTTTAGCGTTTGCCAAACTCGCCGTCCCATATGGCGGGCAATTTCTCCTCTGGATCAGCGTAAACGGTGATCGTTGAACCCAGATTCGGCAAGCGGGCTCTCATCATCCGACTTTGTCCTGCGGCACCCTTCTCGTCTTGCCAGACGATGCTGGAGAAACTGCCATCAGAAAAGCCGAGTCCATTGGCATGATAGATCACCACAGCAGAGCGTCGCACCCCCACTTTGCGCAGATAGCTCATGCGATACGAAGCCTCTATCTTGCTGGATAGCGCTGCGAGCAAAAGCACCATAGCCACCAAGAACAACACACAATACCCAAATGCGCGCAGCCCACGGTGCTCGCCAAAAATAGTGATCGCGGAAAGATGCGGGTCATCTTTGGCATAGCGCAGCGCAATGGGGTCGCCCTTTGACAAAGATTGAAACAGGGTATGGGCCACCAAATTCTCACCGTCAAAGCGCTGCCCTTCTATGCTAAACGCATAGGCAACAAACAAGTCATAGCAGGGGTAGCGTCCTGACCGGCTTTCACAAGTCTTGGCTTGCGTCCTTAACCCCGTGACCTGTCCAGTCGCGTCCTCACCGTCAAACTGTAACGCCCAGCCCGTGCGCAGATCGCGGATCACATTGCCTGTGGTCAGAAATATCGTCACAGCCAAGACCGCCACGCCAAACAGGCCTGCCTTCAGAAGGCTGAACCGCCGCCGCAAACGCTCCACATCAGTCTTGGGCAAACCCAGCACCACGCCTCTTGTCCAACTCCAAGCCGCACTCGTCACAACCTAAGCCACGCCCCTACAGCCCGCCAGAACAATCACCACCCGTTCGGATTGGCAGGTTTTCGAGCATCCGCCACGCTGAGTGGGGAATTAGATTGCACCGAAGTGGAAAATACATTTACATTGATATCAAACAATCAACGGAGGTTCCGATGTCCTTTCACGGTCTGCCCTGCTGGTACGAACTGGCCAGCCCCGATCTTGATACCGTCAAGGGTTTCTACGCGGGCCTTCTGGGCTGGACATGGGCCGACAGCGGGATGCCGGGGATGACCTATCTGCTGGCCTCGCGCGATGGCGCTATGGTGGCAGGGCTGTTTGCGCCAGATCCCGGTATGCCGGTGGCTTGGACCGCTTACACCGCCGTCGATGATGCCGATGCCACGGTGGCAAAGGCCAAGGCCTTGGGCGCAAGCGTGGTGGTGCCGCCCACCGATATTCCCGGCACCGGACGGTTTTCGGTGCTGATTGATCCGCAGGGGGCTCCATTCGGCATCCTCCAACCGCAGCCGATGGCAGATGGCACGGCAGGCGGCGCGTTTGATCAGAAGAAATCCGGCCATGGCAACTGGCACGACCTCGCCACCCCCGACAGCGCAGTCGCTCTGGCTTTCTACGGCACGCTGTTCGGTTGGGCGCAAACCCGTGCGATGCAGATGGGGCCAGATATGGTCTATACCGTGATCAACCGCGACGGCCAGGACATCGGCGGCATCTTCACCGAGGCGGGCAAAGCAGGCCCGGCAGCATGGACGGTGTATTTCGGCATCCCGTCGGTGAACGCGGCAGTTGAGGCCGTCAAAGCCGCCGGCGGCCAAGTGCTGCACGGCCCCGCCGAAGTCCCCGGCGGCGCGTTCATTATCCACTGCACCGACCCCAGCGGCGCAGGTTTTGCGCTGGTGGGTCCGGCTTGACCTGAAACAGGGGCGGCCTCGGGGGGCATCGAGCCCCCTCTCAGCCGCGCTGCCGCCATATGCCGACAAGTGCTGCGCTTTGGGTTGCAAGAGAAGCGCGCCGCGCGGGAGTATTTTCAAAACAGCAAGCCATCTGGCGCTTGGCCTTGTCCGCTTGATTATGTATGGCAAGCCAGTGCTTTAAGGATGCCCAAAATGCCCATGGAAAAGACCTTCTCCCCCGCCGAGGCCGAGGCCCGGATATCCGCGCTGTGGATCGACCAAAAGGTCGGCCGCGCCGGCGCGAATGCCAAGCCAGGCGCGGAAGCGTTTTCCATCATGATCCCGCCGCCGAACGTCACCGGCTCCTTGCACATGGGCCATGCCCTTAACAACACGCTGCAGGATATCCTGATCCGCTGGCACCGTATGCAAGGCCATGACACGCTTTGGCAGGTCGGCACCGACCACGCCGGCATCGCCACCCAAATGGTGACCGAGCGCGATATGGCCCTGCATCAAGAACCCAACCGCCGCACCATGGGGCGCGAAAAATTCCTCGCCCGGGTCTGGCAGCAAAAGGTCAAATCGCGCGGCACCATCATCGGGCAGCTGCAACGCCTTGGCGCCTCCTGCGATTGGGACCGCGAAGCGTTCACCATGTCCGGCGCCCCCGGTGCGCCCGGAGGCGAGGATGGCAATTTCCACGACGCCGTGATCAAGGTGTTCGTGGATATGTACAACAAGGGCCTGATCTATCGCGGCAAGCGTCTGGTCAACTGGGACCCGCATTTTGAAACCGCAATTTCCGATCTTGAGGTCGAGAATATCGAGGTCGCAGGCCATATGTGGCATTTCAAATATATTCTGGCCGACAAGCAAACCTATGAATATATTGAGAAAGACGAAGACGGCACTATAATCCTGCGCGAGATGCGCAACTACATCTCCATCGCCACCACCCGTCCCGAAACCATGCTCGGCGACGGCGCTGTGGCCGTGCACCCCTCTGACGCGCGCTACCAATCCATCATCGGCAAGATGGTCCACCTGCCGCTCTGCGACCGTCTGATCCCGATCATCGCCGATGAATACCCCGACCCCAGCTTCGGCTCGGGCGCGGTGAAAATCACCGGCGCGCATGATTTCAACGACTATCAGGTCGCCAAGCGCAACACCCTGCCGATGTATCGCCTGATGGACACCCGCGCCCAGATGCGCGCCGACGGTGCCCCCTATGCCGACGCGGTGAAGCGCGCGCGCGAAATCGCGGCGGGTTCGCCTACGGCCGAAAATGAAGTCGATGCCCTCAACCTCGTGCCCGAAAAATACCGTGGGCTGGATCGGTTCGAGGCCCGCAAACAAGTCATCGCCGACATCAACGCGCTTGGCCTCTGCGTCTCGACCCTGCACTCAGAAATCGACCCCGAAACCGGCTCTGAACACCTGACGCGAGAGCCGTTTGTCGAGGCGAAAAAGATCATGCAGCCCTTCGGCGACCGCTCCAAGGTGGTGATCGAGCCGATGCTGACCGACCAATGGTTCGTAGATACCGCCAAAATCGTCGGCCCCGCGCTGGATGCCGTGCGCTCGGGTGCCACCAAAATCATCCCGGAATCGGGCGAGAAAACCTATTTCCACTGGCTGGAGAATATCGAGCCTTGGTGCATCTCGCGGCAGTTGTGGTGGGGCCACCAGATTCCGGTTTGGTATGGGCCGGACCTGACTGACCTCTCAGCGGCGGGGCTAAACCCAAAACTACCATTGGGCATCGACGTGCTTGCTGGCAAAACGGATTTTGCAACGCATTCCTTCTGCGCGCCGTCTCAAGAAACGGCGGTTGAGCAGGTTTCAAAGTATATCCAAGCCGCCGAACTTCGGGTCACTGGCACCGGGAGCAACCACACAATCGCTGGTTTTACCGTGGTTCAAAGCCGCGACGAAGCCATTGCTCTGCTGCGTAAGCAGACCGACAGTGACATTATTCTCTACCCCATCTACCGCGATCCCGACGTGCTCGACACATGGTTCTCCTCCGGCCTCTGGCCGATCGGCACCCTTGGCTGGCCCGAGCAAACGCCTGAACTGCAAAAATATTTCCCCACCTCGACCCTGATCACCGGGGCCGATATCATCTTCTTCTGGGTCGCCCGCATGATGATGATGCAGCTGGCCGTGGTGGATGAAGTGCCGTTCAAAACCGTCTACCTGCACGGTCTTGTCCGTGACGCCAAGGGTAAGAAAATGTCGAAATCCCTCGGCAACGTCATCGACCCGCTGGAGATCATCGACGAGTTCGGTGCCGACGCCCTGCGCTTCTCCAACGCCGCGATGGCGAGCCTTGGAGGCGTGTTGAAACTCGACACCGCCCGCATCGCAGGCTACCGCAACTTCGGCACCAAGCTGTGGAATGCCTGCCGTTTCGCCGAAATGAACGGCGTGTGGGAGGGGCACGCGACCCAAACCGAAGCTCCCAAAGCCACCGCCACCGCGAACCGCTGGATCATCGGCGAAACCGCCAAAGCACTGGCCGAAGTCAACGCCGCCCTGAAAGACTACCGCTTCGACAACGCCGCCGACGCGCTCTATAAATTCGTCTGGGGCAAGGTCTGCGACTGGTATGTCGAATTCGCCAAACCCTTGTTCGACGGCCCCGAAGCGCCCGAAACCCGCGCCACAATGGCATGGGTGCTGGATCAGAGCATGATTCTGCTGCACCCAATGATGCCCTTCATCACCGAAGACCTGTGGTCCACCACCGGAACCCGCGCCAAACTGCTGGTCCACACCGATTGGCCGACCTACGGCGCAGATCTGATCAACACGGACGCCGCCACCGAAATGGGCTTCGTCACCGCCCTGATCGAAGAAATCCGCTCCGCGCGCGCGCAGGTCCACGTCCCCGTAGGTCTGAAATGCGATCTGGTCGCGACCGACCTCTCCCCCGCCGCCCGCACCGCTTGGGCGCGGAATGAGGCGCTGATCAAACGCATGGCCCGCATCGACACCCTCACCGAAGGCCCCGCCCCGAAAGGCTCCATCTCTGTCGCGGTCGAAGGTGCCAGCCTCAGCATCCCGCTGGCGGGCCTGATCGACATTGCCGAGGAAAAAGCCCGCCTGACCAAGACCATGGACAAACTGGCAAAGGAAATCGGTGGTCTGAAAGGTCGCCTGAACAACCCCAACTTCGCAGCCTCCGCCCCCGAAGACGTGGTCGATGAAGCCCGCGCCAACCTCGCCGCGCGCGAGGACGAAGCCGCCAAACTGCAAACCGCGCTGAAACGTCTGGCAGAACTCGGCTAAGGTCATCCTCTGCGCTCAAATATCCTGCAGGGGGTTCAAGGGGGGCGCAAAGCCCCCCTTTCCACATTCCACCCAAGCGCCTACATTTTCCAGGATGGAGGCCCCGATGTCCTGGCTCAACAAACTCGCAGAACGCCAAATCGCCAAGGCCCGCGCCAAGGGCGAACTTCAGGGCCTGAAGGGCGAAGGTCAGCCCCTGCCCGACCGCCCCGGCGATGCCTTTGTCAGTGCGGGCGATGCCGTAGGCTTCCGCATCATGGCCGAAGCCGGCGTTCTGCCCGAAGAAATCACCCTGAAAAAGCAAGCCGCCGAACAACGCGCCCATCTCGCCTCCCTGAGTGATGAGGCACAGCGCAAAGCTGCCATGGCGAAACTCGCCGAGATCGAAATGCGCCAAGCCATCGCAGAAGAAGCCCGCCGCAAATTTCTGCGGTAGGGTGGCTGAAACCCACCAATCGTCAGCAAATCATTAAAAATCCCTTAACGTGACCACCCCAACCGTCTGATAATACAAAACATTTTTTGGTCCCGAGTTGGGACCATCCCCCTCCATCGCCAAATCCCCCTTGCCAGCCCCGCAAAAATCCCCCCAAATCCCGGCTATGAAAGCCCCCATCCTCACCCCGCTCGCCACCTCCCTGCCCTCCACCGTCCCCTTCACCGGACCCGAGACGCAAGAGCGCCGCCAAGGCCACCCTTTCATCGCCCGCCTCGGAGCGAACGAGTCGATCTTCGGCCCCTCCCCCGCCGCAATCAAAGCCATGCAAAAAGCGGACTCGGAAGCCTGGATGTACGGGGACCCCGAGGTCCACGCTCTCAAAGCCGCCCTCGCCCAACATCACGGCTGCGCCCCCGAAAACATCGTCGCCGGAGAAGGCATCGACGGCCTGCTCGGCTACCTCGCCCGCCTGATCGTTGAACCCGGTACCCCCGTGGTGACCAGCCTCGGCGCCTATCCCACCTTTAACTTCCACGTCGCAGGCTACGGCGGCAGCCTGCATCGCGCGCCCTATAGGGCTGACCACGAAGACCCGCAGGCCCTACTGGATCTGGCGCGGCAAACCCAAGCCCGCATGCTCTACCTCGCCAATCCCGACAATCCGATGGGCAGCCACCACCCCGGAACTGCGATCAAAGACCTTCTCGCAAACCTGCCCTCTGAGACCCTGCTGGTGCTGGATGAAGCCTATATCGACCTTGCCCCGGAAGGCACCGCACCAGAAATCCCCGCCGACACACCCAACCTGATCCGCTTCCGGACGTTTTCGAAAGCCCACGGCCTCGCAGGCCTGCGGGTCGGTTACGCGATCACCTCGGCCCCGCTGGCTATCGCCTTCGATAAGGTTCGCAACCATTTTGGGCTGGGCCGCGTGGCACAAGCGGGGGCTTTAGCCGCCTTGCAGGATCAAGCCTACCTGGCCGAAATCCGCGCCAAGGTCGCCACCGCCCGCGCCCGCCTGAACGGCATCGCCCGCGCCAACGGCTTGATCCCGCTGCCCTCGGCCACCAATTTCATCACGATGGATTGTGGCCGCGACGGCGATTACGCCCGCCGGGTCCTCGCCGAACTTCTGTCGCGCGGCATTTTTGTGCGGATGCCGGGGGTGGCCCCGCTGGACCGCTGCATCCGCGTCAGTCTGGGCGATGAGGCCGCCCTCGCGGCCTTTGAAGCCGCCTTGCCAGAGGCCATTAAAGCCGCAGATTGATCACTCAGCCGCCAAGCCGGGTGCGGCAGGTGCCAGGCCATTCGCTGGCCCCAAAGCCGGAGCCGGGCCTACAGGCACCTCAGCCGGGCCCAAACGCGGCACGGCGGAGATTTCCTCCACGGCCAGCAGAGGTCGCGCCGTCGAGGCCTCAGCCTCGATCAGACGGCGAAACACCAGCACGTTCTGGAAGGTGGTTTTCGTCCCACCCGTGAAGCCTGCCCGCTCGTCAACGGGCAGCGTATCGGCGCGGACATAGTCCCAGCCGTCACGGCCCAAATCGTTCATCACAAGCGTCAAGGTCAGCGCAAAGCGGTCTTCAATGGTTTTGACCCCGCGCGATTTTTCGCCCCGGCGAGGGGCGGGAATCACTTTGTATTCGTAACGCTGCATCGGGTCGCTCCTGAAGATATGGGTGGCATAATACGAACAACGCCGGGTAAGGCCAATCACAGAAAGGACATTCTGCCAACCGCGCGCGGATTTCGCCACAGCACAAGATGCAGTGGGCATTTGCGCAAAGTCTGCTAGCCCTTGCCCGCAATCGGCGGCAACTCTGGTGCATCCAGCCCCGCGAAGGGATCAGCCCAAGCAGGCAGCGCGGCAATCCGCCGATACCAGGCGTCAATCTGCGGGTAATCCGCCATTGGTAAGTCAGCCACATCATTGAACGCGAGATAGCTTGCCATGCGGAAATCGGCATAGCTTAGGCCGCTGTCGAGCAGGTAATCCCGGCCAACCAGATGCGCATCGAGTTGTGCTGCATGTTCGTTAAAATCCGCCAAGCCCTGCACCAGCACCGCCGGGTCAATCGGGCCAAAACCGTAGCGCTGCTTGGTGCCGCGCTCGAAATGCACCACGTCGCAGGCCTGCACGAAATAGGCTTTACCCCAAGAAATCCAGCGGATCATCTCGGGCATCTCATCGCCCATTCGCCAAAAATCTGATCCTGCCTGCATTGAAAGACGGCAGGCGATTGCGTCCGCTTCCCACAAAGAATGGCCGTTTTCCAGCAAGATCGGGATGCGCAAACTGGGGTTCAGGGCGCGAAATTTCGCGCTCTGCGCCGGGCTAAACGGCGAGGCAAATTCAAACACCACATCCGAATTCAGATGCCGCGCGACGGCCACGGCAAGCCGCGGGTTGGGATTGCGCGAGTAAAACAGGGTCGCGGTCATGCTGGCCTCCAATTTAGATTGATATCAATATAAATTGGAGGCGTTAGATGTCTAGAAGAAATACCGCTTGGTTGTGCCCGACCGCACGAATCATAAAGCCGAGGCTCAGAGTCCGAGTTTTTGCGCCACCATCGCGTTGACCACAGCCGGATTGGCCTTGCCCCCGGTCGATTTCAGCACTTGCCCGGTGAACCACCCCGCCAGTTTGGCATTGACGCGGGCCTTTTCCACTTGATCGGGGTTCGCCGCGATCAGCGCATCCAAAGCCGCCTCAATCGCACCGGTATCGGTGACTTGTTGCATCCCGTGCGCTGCCGCGACTTCCGCCGGATCGCCGCCCTCCGTCCAGATGATCTCGAACAAATCCTTGGCCATCTTGCCGCTGATCGTGCCTTTGGCGATCAGATCCAGCACACCACCGAGTTGCGCGGTGGACACCGGGCTGTCAGTGATCGCCTTGCCCTCTTTGTTCAAACGGCCAAACAGCTCGTTGATCACCCAGTTCGCCGCCTGCTTGCCATCGCGGCCCTGCGCCACAGCCTCGAAGAAGCCAGCGCTTTCCAGATCGGCGGTCAGCACATTGGCGTCGTAATCGGTCAGGCCGAAATCGCCCATGAAGCGGGCTTTCTTGGCATCGGGGAGTTCCGGCATCGCGGCCGCAATGTCATCGACCCATGCCTGCTCAATCTCCAGAGGCAGCAGGTCGGGGCAAGGGAAATAGCGGTAGTCATGCGCTTCTTCCTTGCTGCGCATCGACCGGGTTTCGTTCTTGTCGGGATCATAGAGCCGGGTTTCCTGCGTGACCGAACCGCCATCCTCCAAAATCGCAATCTGGCGGCGGGCCTCATAGTCAATCGCCAGTTGGATGAACTTCATCGAGTTCATATTCTTGATCTCACAGCGGGTGCCGAGATGGCTAAAGTCTTGGCTGGCTTGGTATTTCTCATACTGGCCAACCCGGCAGACCGAGACGTTCACATCGGCCCTCAAATTCCCGTTCTGCATGTTGCCGTCGCAAGTGCCGAGGTAGCGCAGGATCTGGCGCAGCTTAACGACATAGGCGGCAGCTTCTTCCGGGCCACGAATATCGGGGCGGCTGACAATTTCCATCAGCGCCACGCCGGTGCGGTTGAAATCGACGAAAGACATTGTCGGGTCCATGTCATGGATCGACTTGCCTGCGTCTTGTTCAAGGTGAATCCGCTCGACCCGCACCAGACGCGCCACGCCCGGCGACAGTTCAACCAACACTTCGCCCTCGCCCACAATGGGGTGATAAAGTTGCGAAATCTGATAGCCCTGCGGCAAATCGGGGTAGAAATAATTCTTGCGGTCAAAGGCCGAGCGCAGGTTGATCTGTGCCTTCAGCCCCAAGCCGGTGCGCACGGCTTGCTCAATGCAAAACGCGTTGATCACCGGCAGCATCCCCGGCATCGCGGCGTCAACGAAGGCGACGTTGGAGTTCGGCTCGGCCCCCACTTGGGTTGAAGCCCCCGAGAACAGCTTGGAGTTGGACGACACCTGCGCATGGATTTCCATGCCAATCACCAGCTCCCAATCATGCTTGACGCCCGCTATCAGCTTCGGTTTCGGCGCTTCATAAGTCAGATCAAGCATGGCGGGTCTCCGTGGTTTTCGCCCCCTGTTTAGGCAGGCGGGGCGGTTGCTGCAAGGGTGGCGCGGGCGGAAACCTGCCGATATTGGCCGACACACGCTCGCAAAACTTGCCGGATGCCCGATTCGCCCCGATACGCGGTAGGTCGCCATGCTGGTGCGGCGCAACTTGTGACGGACTAATGCGGATCACTTCCCTCTTCGGCGCGGCTTTCTCCCTGTTGTTTTTCGGCTTCGCTCCGGCCCTGATGGCCGAGGTTTTGCCAAAAATGCGCTGGGATCACGTCCCCGAAGCGGCAAGCTGGACCAATGCGGCGCTGGTCTCGGTTGAGAAATACGACAGCAAATTGGCAGCCCAAGTTCCCGATGATATTCAGACATGGTGCCCCGGCTACGAGAGCGCCTCGATGGACGACCGCCGCGCGTTTTGGGTGGGCGTGATGTCGGCGGTGGCGAAATACGAAAGCGGCTATAACGCGAAGGCCGCAGGGGCCGGGCGTTATTTCGGGCTAATGCAGATTTCGACCCAGACCGCCAATGCCTATCGCTGTGAGGCGAATACCGGGAAAGAATTGAAAAGCGGGGCTGCCAATCTCGACTGTGCGGTGAAGATCATCGCCCGGCAAGTTGGCCGCGATGGCATGGTTTCGGGCAAGGGCAACCGGGGCGTGGCCCGCGATTGGGGCCCGATGAGCAAGGCCAAGGTGCGCGCCGATATCGCGGCATGGACAGGCAAACAGGCGTATTGCGCGATGCCAGTCAAACGCGCAGCCGCCTCACAATCGCAGAAAGATCGCGGCTAAGGGGTTTTGTCTTTAACCTGACGCAGCCGGAACACCGAGGATAGCTGCGCCAGCGCCTCAGATTGCCGTGGTGACGATTGCCCGCCGCCTGCCCCACATCGCGCAAAACCAGCATCAAAGGCTCAAACCCGGCATGGCCGCGCAATTTGTAAAGCCTGCGCGCCAAGCGATCAAACCCGGCCTGCGCGCCGCCACATTCACTGACCAGCCAGCGGCCCAGAATAACCGCCTCTTGCGCCTGATCATGACCCTGCCCCAGATGGCTTTGCAGACTGCGGATCAGCGCATTTTGCTGCTCGACCGGGGGCAAGCCGCCCAGTTCCAGAAACGCGATCCCCACCGCAGCGATGGCCGCATCGGCATCGTCGAGCGCCTCGACAGGATGGATCTTTGCCCGCTGCCGAAAACCGAAGCGCAGCGCGGCGATCATCACATCGCCTGCCATGCCGACCAGATCCTCGGCCACCACGCGGGCGTTGCGCGCCCGCACTGACCAGAAATAAGCGGCCACGATGATACCCACCAAACCAAGAACAAACGGCACTTATCACTCCATCGTGGCTATTTCTGCAGATTGCCGAATGGCTTATGAGAGGTCAAGCGGGCCTAACCTAGCATCCGACCGACCATTTCAGACAGATCGCGCGACAGCCCCGGTGCTGCCATGATCCGCTGCAACGCGCCGCGCATCAGCGCTTGACGGTCGGCATCATAGCGTGGCCAAGATTCAAACGCCGTTGACATCCGCGAGCCGGTTTGCGGGTTCAGGGGGTCCAGCTTGATCAGCCAATCGGCAAGCAGGGCGTAACCCTCGCCAGCGGCATGATGGAAACCTGCGTGATTGGCCGACAGCGCGCCAATCACCGCGCGGAAGCGGTTGGGGTTTTTCCAGTCGAAATCGGGGCGCGCCGTCAAGCGCCGCACCACATCCGCCACCGCTTCGGGGTCCGCCGCCGCGACCTGCACCGCGAACCATTTGTCCAAAACCAGCCTGTCGCCCTGCCATTTGGCGGCGAAATCCGCGAGTTCGGCTCCTCCGGTGCCAATATCCAGCAAAATCGCCAAACTGCCGAAACTCTCGGTCATATTGTCCGCCGAGGCATAAGCCGCCCGCGCGCCTGTCCCGTCATCTAGCCGCGCCAGTAGCCCCAAGGCCACCAAGCGCAGCGCCCGCTTGCCCGCAGCCGCCGCATCCGGCGAGAACGCTCCCGGCACCCGGCACGCCAGTTCCAACCCCGGCAACCCAGACGCCAAGCGCTGCGCCAAAGCCTGCTGCAACGCCCGCCG
Organism: Cypionkella sp. PAMC25878; assembly: GCF_058135695.1. NCBI lineage: Bacteria > Pseudomonadati > Pseudomonadota > Alphaproteobacteria > Rhodobacterales > Paracoccaceae > Cypionkella > Cypionkella sp. PAMC25878. Next base: position 3,813,196 of record NZ_CM176871.1, read on the forward strand.
TTCCAGATAAATTTGTGCTGGATCAGGCACATGGCCAGCGGCGTACAAAGTCGCCGCCATGTCGTCTTCCCCCGGCAGCCGCAAACACAGCGCCCGGAATGCCGGGTCTAAGCTTTCATCAAACGCCAGTCGCGCCAGCCCATCCAGCAGATCTGCCCCCGGCGCGGCCCCATCGACGATCATCCGTGCCAGCACATCTTTGGCAAGACTGCGCCCGGCCTCCCAACGATTGAACGGATCGGTGTCGTGTGCGAGCAAAAACGCCCGTTCTGCCGCAGGCACGCTGCGTTCCAAGATCACCGGAGCCGAAAACCCCCGCAAGATCGACGCCACTGGGCGCGAGGCCAAGCCCTTGAACGCAAAGCTTTGCTTGGCCTCGGTTAGTTCCAGCACCGTCGTCGGCACCACCTCATCACCGTTCGGGTTCAACAGCCCCACCGCGACCGGGATCACCTTCGCGCCCTTTTGCGCCTGCCCCGGCGTGGCCGGATTTTCCTGCGCCAAGGTCAGCGTATAGGTGCCATCCGCCCAATCTTCGCTCACGGTCAACCGAGGCGTCCCGGCCTCGGTATACCAGCGCTTGAACTGGCTCAAATCGCGGCCAGTAGTGTCTTCAAACACCGTCAGCCAATCCTCAATCGTCGCCGCCTGCCCATCATGGCGGTCAAAATACAGATCCAGCGCGCGCGCATAATCGGCATCACCGACGAGGCGTTTCAGCATCCTGATCACCTCGGCGCCCTTTTCATAGACCGTCGCGGTGTAGAAATTGTTGATCTCAACAAAGCTGTCAGGCCGCACCGCATGCGCCAAGGGGCCGCCATCCTCGCGGAACTGCCGCGCCCGCAGCATCAGCACATCTTCAATGCGCTTCACCGCATGGCTGCGCAGATCGCCCGAGAACTGCTGATCGCGAAACACCGTCAGCCCTTCTTTCAGGCAGAGTTGAAACCAATCCCGGCAGGTGATGCGATTGCCGGTCCAGTTGTGAAAATACTCATGCGCGATGATCGCTTCTACCCGCGCAAAGTCATCATCCGTCGCGGTTTCGGGGCTGGCCAGCACGGCCTTAGAGTTGAAAATGTTCAACCCTTTGTTCTCCATCGCGCCCATATTGAAGTCATCGACGGCAACAATGTTGAAAATGTCCAAGTCGTAGGCGCGCCCATAGACCCGCTCATCCCAAGCCATCGAGGCTTTCAGGGCCTGCATCCCCCAAGCACAACGCCCCTCATCCCCTGGCCGTACCCAGATATTCAGGCCCACATCCCGCCCCTCCATCGTGGTAAATGCTCCAGGATGCGCACGCAAATCCCCCGCCACCAGCGCAAACAGATAGCTGGGCTTCGGCCAGGGATCATCCCACTCCGCCCATCCCGCGCCCTGCCCCACCGGATTGCCATTCGAGAGAAGCACCGGCAAATCGCTTTCAATCCGCACATGAAACCGCGCCATCACATCGGGGCGGTCAGGGTAATAGGTGATCTTGCGAAAGCCCTCCGCCTCGCATTGGGTGCAATACATGCCTTTCGACATATAAAGCCCCTCCAGCGCAGTGTTGCCCTCGGGTGCGATTTCGACCTCGGTTTCCAGCACGAACGCGCCCGCAGGCAGCAAGGCCGCCGCCAGCGTCAATCCGGTTGCATCGAGGCTCGCCTGCACCGCCCTGCCATCCACCACGCAAGACATTAGCCGCAGCCCCTCGCCATCCAGCCGCAAATCCTGCCCTGCCCGCGCCGCCGGATTGGGGGCCAAATGCAGCCGGGCCAAAACCCGCGTGGCCGTTGGATGCAGCTTGAACGTCAACTCCACCCGATCAAGCAGATGGCTGTAGGGTTGGTAGTCGGCCAAGTGAATGGTGCGTGGATCATCTGCAGGCATGGTGGTCTCCTTTGCGCCAAGGTTTCGCAATCGTCGGGGAGGCGCAAGAGCCAAGCGCGCCCTCTCATGCTTTCACATTGGCCAAAATATCCAGACATGAGTGCATGCTTTCCGATTAGCCTTTGGCCACTTCCTTTTCATTCTGCGCCACGTCCCCACCCCCCCGATTCGCGACCTAGGGTTAACGCCGATGCCCAATCCCAACCCGCCATAGAGCGTATGTGCAGAAATCAGACGCATAAAATACTGATGACATATCCGAAAGTATTCATGATTTCAGCGTATTAAACCAATGCACACCCCTCCCTCCCCCGCGTCCTCCCTTTACAGCGCCAATTCCTCCGCTATCTCTATGTTCCATGAATGTTCTCATTTGGTTCAAACGCGATCTGCGCGCCCATGACCACCCCGCCCTGACCCATGCGGCGGGGCTGGGGGCGGTGTTGCCGCTGTACATTGTCGAGCCGGATTACTGGGCGCTGCCCGACACCTCTGCCCGACAATGGGCGTTCACGGCAGAATGTCTGGAAGATTTACGCGGTCAACTTGGCGAACTTGGTGCCCCGCTGCTTGTACGCGTCGGGGATGCGCAGCACGTGCTGGAACGGCTGTGCCGCCAGCACAACATCACACGCATCGTGTCGCATGAGGAAACCGGCAATGCCTTCACCTATGCCCGCGACCGTCGCATCTCGACATGGGCGCGCAGCGCGGGCATCATCTGGGATGAGGTGCCACAATCCGGTGTGATCCGTCGCCTTGCCAGCCGTGATCAGTGGCAAAGCCGTCGCGACACCTTCATGGCTGCAGCGCAACTTGAAACCACCGCCCTGAACGCCCTGCCGGGGTTGGAACCCGGCCTGATCCCCACCGCCCGCGCCCTGCGGTTGACCGAGGATAAATGCGCGCATCGCCAACTCGGGGGGCGGGTGCAAGGCATTGATCTTCTCGACTCTTTCCTCACTCACCGCGGCGCACCCTACCGCTCGGCGATGTCCTCGCCCTTGACCGCCGAGCGTGCATGCTCGCGACTTTCCCCGCACATCGCCCTCGGCAGCCTGTCGCTGCGCGAGGTGGTGCAGGCCACGCAAACCCGCGCAGCCGAATACCCCGGCGGGCGCTGGGGGGGAGCGCTCAGCAGCTTTCAGGCGCGCCTGGCATGGCGCGATCACTTCATCCAAAAGCTGGAAGATCAACCGAATATCGAGACCCGCTGCCTGCAATCGTCTGCCGAATTGCTGCGCCGCAGCAGCGATCCGGCCCGACTTCACGCTTGGGAGAATGGCGAAACCGGCCTGCCGTTTCTGGATGCCTGCCTGCGCTACCTCTCGGCCACCGGCTGGCTGAATTTCCGCGCCCGCGCCATGGTGATGGCCTGTGCGTCATATCACCTGTGGCTGGATTGGCGGGTGACGGGGGCGGTGCTTGCCCGCAGGTTTACCGATTATGAACCCGGCATCCACTGGCCGCAGGTGCAGATGCAATCGGGCACCACGGGCATCAACACGCCGCGCATCTATAACCCGGTGAAACAGGGATTCGATCAAGACCCAACGGGCGCGTTCACGCGTCGGTGGATTCCCGAATTATCAGCCGTTCCAGATGCTTATCTGCAAGCCCCTTGGCGGTGGTCAGGGGCTGGACGTATCTTGGGCCGCCGCTATCCCGAGCCGATTGTCGATGTCACCACCGCGCAACGCGACGCGCGCGAGGCGGTCTGGGGGATGCGTCGCAAACCCGTTGCCCGCGCCGAAGTTGTTGAGATTATCGAGCGTCACGCCTCCCGCGCGCCCAAACGCGTGCAGCCCAGTCACGGCCAGCTCAGTCTTGACCTCTAATGCCAAAAATGCGCAAGAAATCTGATCTGCCCGTCAAAATCTGCGCCGCCTGCGGCCGTCCTATGGTCTGGCGCAAGGCTTGGGAAAAGACTTGGGATCAGGTGAAATACTGCTCTGACGCCTGCCATAAAACCAAAGGGGGCCGCAGCGCAGCCCCCGGGCCTGATTAATGCGCGCCGACCGCTTTGGCGAGCTTGCCCAATGTCTGAAGCCCCAGCGCCTCGGCCCCGAAGCCTTTGGCCTGCGCACATTCTTCCGGGGTGATGAACACCATCCGCATCGTCACCTTGGTCTGGCCCTCCACCTCGATCAGATCAACCGAAGCATCCGCGTGTTTCGGCCCGTTCTCGCCCCACAGCAATGTGTATTCGATCCGACTTTGGGGCTGGATCAACACATACAGGTGATGGTTGGGATACACCTTGCCATCTGGGCCGATCATGTCGAACACCCACTCGCCCCCCGTGCGCAGATCAATCCGGGTGGTGCGGCAGGAAAATCCATCCGGTCCCCACCATTGCGGCAGGCTGGCGGGATTGACCCAAGCGCCCCAGACCACTGCAACCGGAGCCTTGATCACCCGCTCGATGACCATGGTGCGATCGTCCATCATTTCAACCCCTGCGCATATTCCTCCAACTGCGTCACCACCGTGCCCCAGCCGTCATAAAACCCCATCTGCCTGTGGCTTTCCGCCGTCTCTTTGTTGCGATGCCGCGCCACCGCCGTATAGCGGGTGCGGCCATTGCCAATATCTTCAAAGGTCAGGATCGCGGTCATGAAGGGTTCGGGATTAGGCTTCCAGCCTTCGGTATAAGTATCTGTGAACACCAGCTTTTCATTCGGGATCACCTCAAGGTAAACCCCGTTGTTTTCCATCTCGGTGCCATCCACATCGAAGGTGGTGTTGCACTTGCCGCCGGGCCGCACGTCCAAGGCGCAAGCCGTGACCTTATGCGGTTTCGGCACGAACCAATGCACCAGATGCTCGGGCGTGGTCCAGCAGGTATATAGGATTTCGCGCGGCGCATTGATCTCGCGCACCAGCACCAGATCGGTTTCGGGGTTCAATTCAAGCTTGGAGTCGGGCGTCATCTTCAGGATTCCTTCATTAATTCAGCAACGTAAGCTTCCAAACGGTCAGTCCGCGCCTCCCACAAAGCGCGTTGATCGGCCAGCCAGCCTTCGGTGGCGGCCAAAGTTTCCGGGCGGGCATGGCACATCCGGGTGCGCCCGGTCTTTTCGGTACGGATCAGGGCGGCGTCTTCCAGTACGCCAAGGTGGCGCATCACCGTCGGCAGAGCCAAACCCGTCGGGCGCGCCAGTTCCGAGACCGGAACCGCCCCTTGGCCCAAGCGCGCCAGAAATCCGCGCCGGGTCGGGTCGGACAAAGCCTGAAAAATCAGCGAAAGGTCGGGATCATGTTTAGCCATATGGCTAACTAACATGCCTCTGGCAGAACGCAAAGATAAACTTAGCTATATCACTAAGCATTACGCGAAATCCTGCCATTGCCATGCATTCCCGAAAAGTGTTTTCGCCTTTTCCGAGAAAATCTCGGCCCACAAAACTTTCCCAGCCGCAGCATTTCTGCTATCGGCTAGAGAAAGCCAATTAGCGAGGGTCCGATGGTTACGCGCGTCACACGGCACGGTTTGCAGGTGGATCAGGTTCTGGCGGATTTCCTTGAAACGCATGCCCTGCCGGGCACTGGGGTCTCGGCGGATCAGTTTTGGGCGGGCATGGCCGATCTGGCCCAAACCGAAGGGGCTGTGAACCGCACGTTGCTGGCGAAGCGCGAAACGCTGCAATCCCAGATCGACCGCTGGCACCACAGCCACCGCAACGCCCCGCATGATCCGGTCGCGTATAAGGATTTCCTAAGCGAAATCGGCTATTTGCTGCCAGAGGGTGATGATTTTCAGATCGACACCGAAAATGTGGATGCCGAAATCGCTCGCATTTCTGGCCCGCAGTTGGTGGTGCCAATCACCAATGCCCGCTACGCTTTGAACGCTGCCAATGCGCGCTGGGGCAGCCTTTATGACGCGCTGTATGGCACCGATGCGATGGGAAGCCCTGCGCCCGCTGGCGGTTATGACCGCGGTCGTGGCGCCCGTGTCGTGGCCCGCGCGCGGGTATTTCTGGACGAGGCCTTTCCGATCCAAGGCACCAGCCACGCCGATGTGCGGCGCTATTATGTCTCCAACGGTGCGCTGCTGGTCGATGATCTGCCACTGGCGAATCCTGCAAAATTCGCGGGCTACAAGGGTAATCCGAAAGCCCCGGACTCGGTGTTGTTGGTTAACAATGGGTTGCATGTCGAGTTGGTGTTCGACCGCGCCCACCCGATCGGCAGCCGCGATCAGGCACAACTCGCCGATGTGGTGCTGGAATCCGCGCTGTCGGCGATCATGGATTGCGAGGATTCGGTGGCCTGCGTCGATGGTGAGGATAAAACCCTCGCCTATGCCAACTGGCTGGGGCTGATGCAGGGCACCTTGACGGCTGACCTTGATAAAGGTAGCCGGAAAATCACCCGCACGTTGAACCCCGACCGCATCTTTACCGCGCCCGATGGTGGCACGCTGACCGTGAAAGGCCGCGCGCTATTGTGGATCCGCAATGTCGGCCATCTGATGACCAATCCGGCGATTCTGCTGCCCGATGGGTCCGAGATTTTTGAGGGACTGATGGACGGGCTGATCACCAGCTTGATCGCCATGCATGATCTGAAAAAGACCGAAGGGTTGCGCAACTCGCAATGTGGCTCGGTCTATGTCGTCAAACCCAAGATGCACGGACCAGAGGAGGTTGCCTTTGCCGATCAGTGTTTTAGTAAGATTGAATCCATCCTAGGTCTGCCCGCGAACACCGTCAAACTCGGCGTGATGGATGAAGAACGCCGCACCTCGGTCAACCTGAAGGCATGCATCCGTGCTGCCCGCCACCGTCTCGCCTTCATCAACACCGGCTTTCTGGACCGCACGGGCGATGAGATTCACACCTCGATGGAAGCTGGCGCGTTTAGCCGCAAAGACTTCATCAAGCGCAAATCGTGGATCGGCGCGTATGAGAACCAGAACGTCGATATTGGTTTGGAATGTGGCCTGCAAGGTCGCGCCCAGATCGGCAAAGGCATGTGGGCGGCACCCGATCTGATGGCAGCGATGTTGGAGCAGAAGATCGAACACCCCAAGGCCGGGGCCAGTTGCGCTTGGGTGCCTTCTCCGACGGCAGCCACGCTACATGTGCTGCATTATCATAAGGTTGACGTGGCCGCCGTTCAGGCCAAGCTGAAAGCAGGCGGGCGGCGAGGCTATGTCGAAACCGTGCTGGAAATTCCGCTGGCGACCTATCAAAAATGGACCGAGGCGCAAATGCTGCGGGAGGTCGAGAACAACGCTCAGGGAATTTTGGGCTATGTGGTGCGCTGGATTGATCAGGGCGTCGGCTGCTCAAAAGTACCTGACATCAATGACATCGGCCTGATGGAAGACCGCGCCACCTGCCGGATTTCCGCGCAACACATCGCCAACTGGCTTCATCACGGCATCGTCTCGGAAGCCCAAGTCGATGCCGCAATGCGAAAAATGGCCGCCGTTGTTGATCGCCAAAACGCGGGCGACCCCGCCTATCATCCAATGGCCCCCGGCTTTGACGGCATCGCCTATCAAGCCGCCTGCGATCTGGTGTTCAAGGGGCGTGAACAGCCCTCGGGCTACACCGAACCCGTGCTGCACGCCCGCCGCCTGCAGTTGAAGGCGCGCGGCTGACGGGCGGCTCATCAAGCCTTGCGGCTTTCTTCGCTTCAGCGAAAAGGGGCCGCAAGGGAGCGACGAGCAGGCGGTGAAACCAAAGCTCAGCCAATATCCAAAGCCAGCGCGTGAATGCGCTGGTTCAAATCGCCCAGTGCCTTTTGCACCGCCCGATGCCGCGCCACCCGGCTTAGAGCGGCCAGTGCATCCGCCCGGATCAGCACCGCAAAATGGCTCTCGCCCGAGCCATCATCGCCGCCATGGCCCGCATGTTTGTGGCTTTCATTGACCACCTCCAGCCGGCTTGGTGAAAAAGTGATCGTCAACCGCGCAATCAACTCACTCTCAATGCTCATTTTTCGCCTTTGCCCCTTCTATCTGCCGCTCAAACCTCTAATGTCTTGCCTTCAGTTCGGAAAGGCCTCTGCATGTCCACTCGTCCGCCATTTGAGTTTGATATCCGCGTCTCGTCAGACAAAGCCAAGCGCAAAACCACGCGCCGGGGCATGTCGGGGGCGTTTGAAACCTCGAACAAGGCCTGCGACTTTCCCGGCTGCAAAGATAAGGGGGCTTACCGCGCGCCCAAATCGCCTGATCACTTGGACGAGTTTTTCTGGTTCTGCCGCGATCACATCCGCGAATATAACCTGAAATGGAATTTCTTTGGCAATGCCACGGATGAAGAATTCCAGAAACTGCTGGAAAAAGACCGTCTGTGGGAACGCGAAACAAAACCGTTCAGCAAGAAAGACGACGGCAACGCTTGGCACCGTGTTGGCGTCGATGACCCTATGTCACTGCTGGGCGACAACGCCACCCGCAACCCCGGCAAACCGACCTCAAACGCCACCCGCAAACTGCCCGCAACCGAGCGTAAAGCAGTGGAGATTCTGGATGCCCGCGATACTTGGACGAAGACGGAGATTCGCAAGCAATACAAAGGCTTGGTGAAGGATCTTCATCCGGACATGAACGGCGGCGACCGCTCGGATGAGGACCGCTTGCAGGAAGTGGTTTGGGCTTGGGATCAGATCAAAGACAGCCGTTACTTTAAGGAGTGACGGCGGGCTCTACGCCCGTCGCACGAAGCCATATTTCAAAAGCCAGATCGCAATCCGCTCAACGGGCGCACCTTTCAGCCCCGATCCGGCCTCTAACTGCGCCAAATCACAGCCCGCAGGTCCCGCCGCAATCACCGCTCGCAGCACTTGCGCGATATGGTCGGGGGCGGCAAATACGCGCTTGAGCCCCTGATAATTCCGGGTAGCCAAAACATCGGTCAGGCTGGGCCGCCCGGTCGGGTCGGCCAGCACCAGCCGGGTTTTCTCAAAGGTGACTTGCTCGGTCGGATAGCTGCCGAACAGATGCATCGGCGAGGGCGCAATCGGCAGCACGTCGGCCTTGTAGCGCAGCGATTGTGCGGTGCCAGCCTTGCGACGCGCATCCTGCTCGCCCCAAAGTGCTTGCATCTGCGGCACCACCTGCGCCCAATCATACATGGCCTGCACCCGCGCTTTGCCAGCGGCGCCCATGCGGCGGCGCAGATCCGGATCGCGCGACAGTTGCAAAATCCGCGCCGTCAGTTCGGGCAAATCCAGCTCGGTCAGCGCCGAGGTTGAGGCGCAATACTGCACATAGCTGTCAGTGCCGCCCTGATAGCGCAAAGCCTCTTGCGCGTAATACTGCCCCGGCAGGGTGCGGGTGGTGATGCGGAAGCCGACATCATTAGAGACGGTATCTTTCATGCCATCCCAGTCAGACACCAGCAGCGGCAGCCCCGCCGCCATGCCCTCCAACGGAGCCAAGCCAAAGGTTTCCTGAATGTTATCAATCAGGAACATGAACACATCCGCGCCGGACAAAGCCGCCTTGCGGTCATCGGCCGATGCCCCATCCAGCAGGGCGAAACCGACATCCGGCATCAGTTTCGCCGCACCTTCCGTGAACACCTTTCGCGAATAATCATCGCGGAACTGGCCACAAAACGCCACGAACAGCTTTTGCCCCGGCAGTTGCCGCTGCGCCGCTTGCATGGCAAGATAAATCGGCAGCGGGTCGAATTTCTCATGCGGGGTCAGCCGGGCGATGGTGGTGAACACCACATCCTCTGGCCCTGCCCCAAGCTTCGCGCGCAAAGCCGCACCCGCCGCCGCATCTGGCGCGAAATCGGCGCAATGCACGCCCAAGGGGATCACCGGCAGCATCGGGCGGGGGGGCGGCGTGGCTTTCAGATGCGCGCGGATGTGGTCGTCAATCCGGTCCATCTGATAGCTGACCGAGGCCAGCACCGACTGGCTGGTGCAAATCACTGCATCCCATGCGGTCACAGGTGCCATCCGCAGATCAAAGAACCCCTGCATCACCGCATGGGTCGAGGTGGTGTGGGTAATGCCGCAAATCGACCACGCTCCCGTGCCGTAAGGTGCACGACGCCAGCTTTCCGTGATGTAATTCGGGCTGGGGAAAAACACCGTCTGCACGGGGGCGATGCTGGCAGGCCGCAACAACGGCGCGTGACGCACAGCTTTTCCCGGGCGCAAGTTTGCCGCCAAAGCCTTGACGGGTTCGATTTCCCCCGCGCCATGCGACAGCAGCACGAATTCATCGACATCCGCATGACGCAAAAAGCCCTTGAGGAAAGATTCCCCCGCCACCCGCCGCCCATTGATCCCCTTGGCTGTGGGGTCAAAGCCATCCTGTGCATACCAGATCGCGGCGTTTCGTGCTGCCTCACTCATTTCTTCACCATCCACAGCCACGGCGTCGGGCCCGAGCGCCACTCCCACAGCGCCACCAACCGATCCAGGTCGCTCAGCGCCTCCATCCAGTCCGGCAAACCGGAATCGTCCAGCCGCCGCCCGATCACCCGGATATGATGGGTGGCCTTGAACCGTTCGACGATCAGATGACTGATGCCATGGCGCAGACAATCGTGCGACTCGACCAGAATATCGGCGGCCCGCAGACCGCGCGCGCGCACTGGGTCCAGCAACTCTCCCTCTGCGCCCTCAATATCACAAATCACCAGAGTTTTCTGCGCGCGGCACAAGTCGAAATCGGCGTGCTCCATCAACCCGCCGATCTCCACCCGATCCGTCACGCCATTCGCCGCTGCCAGTGCGGCACACAAAGCCTGCGCTTTCGGATTGGCATCGCGCGCCAGCACCCGCGCTTTTGGCAACCGCCGCGCCAGACCTACGGCGTAATAGCCCTCTGCTGAGCCGACGTCGATCACCACAGGATAGGCTTTGGTGACAATCTCCTCAATCACCGGAGCCAAACTCGCCTCATAGGCCCCCAAAAGTCGCGCGGAACGCGAGCCTTCCGAGGCCCGCACCGGATAGTCCATGCCCTTGAACGGTCCCGACAACACCTTGGTGCCAGAGCGTTCGACCAGAGTGTTGGAAATCAACTCTGACCGCCACTTCGCCAGATGCCGAAACGCCTGCTCCAGCCGCGCCGCATCCGGTGGGCCATCCAGCAACCGCTTTAGGGTTTCGGTGGCGGAAATCGTCAGGGGCGAGGCTGGTTTGGCCAATTTAGGCACTCCGCTGGGGCGCGGGCATCTTCCCGCTTGGCCCTATCGGTAGCGGGCAAGCCCTGCCCTGTCTATCCTACGCGCTGCACGCCGCGCGAAATTTCCCCGCCCGTCTCACGCGGGCACAAATTTCAGCGCCGCCCCGTTCATGCAATAGCGCAATCCGGTGGGTTTCGGCCCATCGTCAAACACATGGCCCAAATGCCCGCCACAACGGCGGCAGTGTACCTCGGTACGGGTGGCGAAAAGGCTGCTGTCGTCTTGAGTGCCAATCGCCCTCTCCAACGGTTGGAAAAACGACGGCCAGCCGGTGCCGCTATCAAACTTCGCCTCAGACGCAAACAGCGGCAAATCGCAGCCAGCGCAGAGAAACGTGCCCTTGCGGTGTTCATCGTTCAGCGGACTTGACCCCGCCCGTTCGGTCTCAGCCTCACGCAGCACGCGATATTGCATATCGCTCAGCTTGGCCCGCCATTCGGCCTCGCTCAGGGTGATTTCAAACGTCTCAGCCCGCAGCGGCGAGGCCAAAGCGAGGGCGGCAACGGAGGCTAGAAAACTGCGGCGGCGCATGGCATTTCTCCTCTTAGGTCCGGGGATTGTATCCTAACAACGGGCCCCCACGCCGATAAGTTTCATCTTCTCACGCAGAAGCGAAGCAGAACGGAAATCGCGTGATCCCTTGCCCTTGCGGCCCTGCCCGTTATGTTCCACAAACGGATAGGATCGCGGGCCAAAGCCCGCCAGTTTGATATGGGCGACGGGCAAATGGCAGATACGATTATGAAACCCACCGAAGAAATCTCGGTTCGCGAGGTCTTTGGCATCGACACCGACATGAAGGTGAAAGGGTTTGCCGAAGCCACCGACCGGGTGCCTGCGATTGATCCTACCTATAAATTCGACCCCGACACCACTTTGGCGATTTTGGCAGGCTACGCCTACAACCGCCGTGTGATGATCCAAGGCTATCACGGCACCGGCAAATCGACGCATATCGAACAGGTCGGCGCGCGGCTGAACTGGCCGACGGTGCGGGTGAACCTCGACTCCCACATCTCCCGCATCGACCTGATCGGCAAAGACGCGATCAAGTTGCGCGACGGCAAGCAGGTGACCGAGTTCCACGAAGGCATCCTGCCGTGGGCTTTGCGCAACCCCGTAGCCATCGTGTTTGATGAATACGACGCAGGCCGCGCCGACGTGATGTTCGTGATCCAGCGCGTGCTGGAGCATGACGGCAAGCTGACGCTGCTGGATCAGAACGAAATCATCACCCCGCACCCGTCCTTCCGCCTGTTCGCCACCGCGAACACCGTGGGCTTGGGCGACACCACAGGCCTTTACCACGGCACCCAGCAGATCAACCAAGCCCAGATGGACCGTTGGTCGCTGGTCGCGACGCTGAACTACCTCAGCCACGACGCCGAAGCTGCCATCGTTCTGGCCAAGCGCCCGCACTACAACACCGAGAAAGGCCGCAAGGTGATCAGCCAGATGGTCACCGTCGCCGACCTGACCCGCACCGCCTTCATGAACGGCGATCTTTCCACCGTGATGTCGCCCCGTACCGTGCTGAACTGGGCCGAAAATGCCGAGATCTTCCGCAACGTAGGCTACGCCTTCCGCCTGTCGTTCCTGAACAAATGCGATGAGTTGGAGCGTCAGACGGTGGCCGAGTTCTACCAGCGCTGCTTTGCAGAAGAACTGCCGGAGTCTGCGGCCAGCATGGCGATGAAATAATGTAGGGTGGGGTTTCACCCCACCTTCCCGAAGCGATGGGGCAAAACCTCATCCTACGACTTGGACGGATCATGACCAAACCCACCGACAACCCCGCCGATCCGTTCAAAAAGGCCCTCGCCGAGGCCACAAAGACCATGGCCAACGATCCGGAAATGACGGTGACCTATTCGGTCGATCCGGCCGGCATGAACAAAGAAGGCATCCGCCTGCCGCAAGTCAGCCGCCGCATGACGCGGGACGAGGTGCTGCTTGCCCGTGGCACCGCCGACGCATTCGCGCTGCGCCGCAAGTTTCATAACGAATCCACCGCAACGAAATATGCCCCCACCGGGCCCTTGGCGCGCGAAATCTACGACGCGATGGAAACCGCCCGCTGCGAAGCCGTCGGCGCCCGCGCCATGCCTGGCACCGCTGGCAACATTGACGCCAAAATCGCCTATGAAGCGGATCGCAAAGGCTATTCCCAGATCACCAAGCGTGAGGATGCCCCGCTTTCCGTCGCCGCAGGCTACCTTGTCCGCCATCTGGCCACAGGCCGAGACATGCCGAAAGGCGCCGCCAATGTCATGGAGATGTGGCGCGACTTCATCGAGGGCCAAGCCTCGGGTACGTTGAACAATCTCGATGATGTGCTGGACAATCAAGCCGCCTTCGCCCGCCTCGCCCGCAAGGTGATCGCGGATTTGGGCTATGGCGACCAGCTAGGCGACGACCCCGACCAGCCGGACGAGGACGAGTCTGGCGACGAAGCGCAAGAGGATCAAGACGCACCGGATTCGGAAGGATCCGAGGAGCAGGATTCGGAAGATAGCGAAGCCTCGCCCGAGCAATCGCAGGAAGACCAGCAAGACCAATCCCAAGCCCAAGTCACCATGGAAGACTCGGCGGATATGGAGCAAGGTGACGAGGCCGAACTGCCCGAAGGCGAAGCCCCGCTTGATCCCCCGCCCCCCGCGCCCTATTCCGACGCAGACCCGAACTACACCGTCTACACCACGGATTTTGATGAAGAAATCAAAGCCGAGGATCTGGCCGAACCTGCCGAACTCGAACGCCTGCGCGCCTATCTCGACCAGCAGTTGGACCCGCTGAAAGGTGCTGTCAGCCGTTTGGCAAACAAGTTGCAACGCCGCCTGCAAGCCCAGCAAAATCGCTCATGGCTGTTTGATCTGGAAGAGGGCACGCTGGATGCGGGCCGTCTGGCGCGCGTCATCGCCAATCCCACCACCCCCCTCAGCTTCAAACAGGAAAAAGACACCGAATTCCGCGACACTTGCGTGACACTCTTGATCGACAACTCCGGCTCGATGCGCGGCCGCCCAATCTCCATCGCCGCGATCTGCGCCGATGTCTTGGCGCGCACGTTGGAACGCTGCTCGGTCAAGGTCGAAATCCTCGGCTTCACCACCCGGGCTTGGAAAGGAGGCCAATCCCGCGAGCGGTGGCTGGCACAGGGCCGCGCCCAACAACCGGGTCGACTGAACGATCTGCGCCACATCATCTACAAATCCGCCGACGCCCCTTGGCGCAGGGTTCGCCCCAACTTGGGCCTGATGATGAAAGAGGGCCTCTTGAAAGAAAACATCGACGGCGAGGCACTGGAATGGGCGCACCGCCGCATGATGGCCCGCCCCGAAGCCCGCCGCATCCTGATGGTGATCTCGGACGGCGCGCCCGTCGATGACAGCACGCTGTCGGTGAACCCCGCGAATTTCCTCGAAAAACACCTGCGCGACGTGATCGCCATGGTCGAGCGCAAGAAGGCGGTCGAGCTGATCGCCATCGGCATCGGCCACGACGTGACCCGCTATTATCAACGCGCCGTCACCATCACCGATGTCGAACAACTGGCGGGGGCAATGACCGAACAACTCGCCGGGCTGTTTGAGGTTGATCCAAGGAAACGCGCTAAGGCGCTGGGGATGCGTCGGGCCGGGTAAGGCCGCTCACCCGCGCGCATCCGAAGATATTTGAGCACAGAGGACCAACCATGTTTCAAAGCTTCGACACCCACGCCTCGCCAGCGCAGGGCCCCGCCCGTCTGGCGGCTTTGCGTCAGGTTCTGGCCACCGAGGGGCTGTCCGGCTTCCTTGTGCCGCGCGCCGATGTGCATCAGGGCGAATATGTCGCCGCCCGGGATGAGCGGTTGCAATGGCTGACCGGATTTACCGGATCGGCGGGGTTTTGCATCGTTCTCCCCAATATCGCGGGCGTGTTCATCGACGGGCGCTATCGCACGCAGGTCAAGGGTCAGGTTGACCTTGAGCATTTCACCCCAGTGCCTTGGCCCGAGATCAGCGCCGGGGCATGGCTGAAACAAAACCTGACCGAGGGTGTGGTGGGCTTTGACCCATGGCTGCATACCGCCGATGAAATTGCCAAGATTGAGGTCGCTTTGGATGGCACCGGGGTGATCCTGCGCGCCTGCACCAACCAGATCGACCGGATTTGGCCAGATCAACCGACGGCTCCGCTCGGCCGCGCCTTTGCGCATCCCGACAGCCTTGCAGGGGAAACCAGCGCGCAGAAACGCGCGCGGCTGGCAGAAAGCTTGCACGCGGCAGGCCAGACAGCGGCGGTGATCACTCTGCCCGACAGCCTTTGTTGGCTGTTGAACATCCGAGGCGCGGATGTGCCGCGCAATCCGGTGCTGCACGGCTTTGCCATCCTGCATGAAAATGCCCATGTCACTCTATTCGCCGATGCCGAGAAATTCGACGATGCCACCCGCGCCCATCTGGGCAGCGATGTGCTGCTGCGCCCGGTTTCGGCCTTCGTGCCCGCCCTGCGCACATTGCTGGGTGCCGTCCGGGTCGATCGTGGCACCGCCCCACTGGCCGTCTCAACCGAACTGACCGAGGCAGGCCTCGCCGTGGCTTGGGGCGACGATCCCTGCCGTCTGCCGAAAGCCAAGAAAACCGCCGCCGAAATCGAGGGCATGCGCGAAGCCCATCTGCGCGATGGCGCGGCGGTGGTAGAATTCCTCTGCTGGCTGGATCAACAGACCCCGAAAGGCGGCCTGTCCGAGATTGACGTGGTGCGCGCATTGGAAGGCTTCCGCCGTGCCACCAATGTGCTGCATGACATCAGCTTCGACACGATTTGCGGATCGGGCCCGAATGGCGCGATCATGCATTACCGGGTCACGGAAGAGTCCAACCGCGCGCTTGGCCGCAATGAATTGCTGTTGGTGGATTCTGGGGCGCAATATCTCGACGGCACCACCGACATCACCCGCACCATTGCCGTCGGCGACCCCGGCGACTACGCCCGCGCCTGCTTCACCCGCGTCTTGCAAGGCACCATCGCGATCAGCCGTGTGCGTTGGCCCGCAGGCTATGCCGGTCGTGATCTTGACCCCCTCGCGCGCTATGCTTTGTGGCTGGCAGGGCAGGATTTCAACCACGGCACCGGCCATGGCGTTGGTGCCTTCCTGTCGGTGCATGAAGGCCCGCAGCGGCTGAGCCGCATCTCGGAAGTCCCCCTTGAACCCGGCATGATCCTTTCAAACGAGCCGGGCTATTACCGCGAGGGTGAGTTTGGCATCCGGCTTGAAAACCTGATCGTGGTGCAGCCCGCGCCCAAGCTCGTCGGCGGCGATGATGAGCGCAGCCAGCTCAGCTTTGAAACCCTGACCTTCGTGCCCTTCGACCGCCGCCTGATCCTGACCGCCGAACTGTCCCCCGGTGATCGCAATTGGCTCGACGCCTATCATGCCGAAACCTTAGAAAAACTGGCCCCCCGCCTGTCCTCTGACGCCCTCGCATGGTGCCAATCCGCCTGCGCCGCATTGTAAAGCCCAAAAATCGCGCTACCCTTCTGCCAACCGCAGGAGGCGCGCATGGCTTACATTACGATCACCCCGCAAGATCGCCCGCTGACCATCACAGCGGGCGGCAAACGCTTAGGCGAAACCCGCAACGCACTTGAGCTGAAAGAGGGCAGCTACCCACCCGTCCTCTACATCCCGCGCGCCGATGTTGATATGACACTGCTGGTGAAAACCACGCGCGAAACCACCTGCCCGCATAAGGGCCTGTGCAGCTATTACGCGGTCAAAACGCCGCAAGGCCTGCTCGAAAACGCCGTCTGGTCCTATGAGGCGCCAATCCCCGGCATGGAACAGATCACAGGCCACCTCGCCTTCTACCCCGACAAGGTGACGCTGGCCGCAGTCGAAAAGATCTAGGCCTCCGCCGCCACTTTACGGATCCGCTCCACCATCGCCCGCACCCCGTTCGAGCGCTGCGACGACAAATGATCGTTCAGCCCCAGCCGCCCAAATTCTGCATGGGCATCGACCTGTGCCACCTCAGCCAGCGGCAACCCCGCATAAAGCGCGTGCAGCACCGCGATCAAGCCGCGCACGATCATCGCATCCGACTCGCCCTGAAACTCAAACCGCCCCTCGGCGATCATCGGACGCAGCCAAACCTGACTGGCACAGCCATCAACCTTCAGCGCGGGCACCTTAAAGCTGTCGTCCAACGGCGGCATCGCTTTGCCCAAATCAATCACATGGCGATAGCGCTCCTCCCAGTCATCAAGGAACTCAAAGGTCTCGGCGATTTCTTCAAAGGCGGGCGTGGCCATGCGTCTCTCCATCTCTCCCCCCGAGGTAGTGCGCCCCAGCCCAAACGTCCAGCCCAAGCGGGCTTTTCAAACCGCCGTCAATCGGCTACCGATCTTGTAACGCCAAAGGGATGCCCATATGCGCTTTCGCCTGCCCATCGCCATTCTTGCTTTGACCGCCATGACCGCTTGTGGTGGTTTTTCAAGCCGCCTGAACCCATTCAAATGGTTCAAACGCTCGGCCCCTGCCGAAGTAGTCAGCACTGAGGCCGCTGCCGATCCACGCCCGCTGGTCGCCGATGTACTGTCGATGAAGATCGAGTCCTATCCCGGCGGAGCGATTGTGCGTGCCACCGGTCTGCCGCCGACGCAAGGCTTCTGGAGTGCCGAACTGGTGCCGCAGCCGTTGGACGAAAAAGGCACGCTGGTGCTGGAATTCCACGTCTTCCCACCCGTGGGGTCGGCAGCCGTGGTCAACCAACAATCGCGCGAGATTACCGTGGCCTACAACCTGTCCGACATCAAACTGCAACAGATCAATCAGATCGTCGTGCAAGGTGCCAGCAATGCCCGCGCCAGCAGCAGGTAAGCTGAGGGTGCGGGGTTAAATCCGCACCACCCGCACGTCATTGCCCTTCGCCGACAGCGCAATCTCACCCCGGCAGAGCCGCATCGCGTCATCGCCAAACGCCTCGGCGCGCCAGCCCTTCAGCGTCTCCAGATTACGCTCTCCGGCGGCAATCGCGTCCAAATCCGAGGCAGAGGCGATCAATTTAGGCGCCACACCCAGACTCTCGGATTTCGCCTTCAACAACACCCGCAGCAAATCCGCCAAAGCCGGATTGACCTGCATCTGATCTTTTGAGAGATCCGGTTTCGGTAAATCTTCCTGCCGCATCTCCATTCCCGCCTTGATCGCCGCCAGTATCCCCTCGGCAATCTCGGTCTTGCGTCCCTCACGCAGCAACAACCGCGAGCGGCCCAATTCCTCAACATTGGTCGGCCGGGTCGAGGCCAGCTCCAACAAGGCATCGTCCTTCATCACCCGGCTGCGCGGTACGTTGTTGCCCTGCGCATATTTTTCGCGAAACCGCGCCAATTCCTTGACCACGCCCAGAAACCGCCCCGAGGTGGTGCGCGTCTTCACCCGCAACCAAGCCTCCTCGGGATGCACAGTATAGGTCGCGGGATCCGTCAGAACCGAAAGCTCCTCCTCCACCCACGCCTGCCGCCCGTTCTTCGCCAGTTGTGCGGCCAGAAACTCATAGATCACCCGCAAATGCGTCA
Organism: Cypionkella sp. PAMC25878; assembly: GCF_058135695.1. NCBI lineage: Bacteria > Pseudomonadati > Pseudomonadota > Alphaproteobacteria > Rhodobacterales > Paracoccaceae > Cypionkella > Cypionkella sp. PAMC25878. The sequence continues at coordinate 3,831,813 of NZ_CM176871.1, forward strand.
CATCCGCCAAAGCATATTCGCTCTGCGCCGAGGTCAGCGGCCGGCGCGACCAATCGGTAAACCGCGAGGTTTTATCCAAATTCTCCTTGGCGATCTTTTTCACCAAAGTCTCATAGCCCACCTGCTCCCCAAAGCCGCAGACCATCGCCGCGACCTGTGTGTCAAACAACGGCTTCGGGAACACATTGCCTTCCACGAAAAAGATTTCCAGATCCTGCCGCGCAGCATGGAACACCTTGACCGTCGCCTCGTGGCGAAACAGATCATACAGAGGCTCCATCGACATCGCAGACCCCTCAATCGGGTCGATCAGCACCGCATCGCCATCCTTACCGGGCAAAGCCATCTGGATCAGACACAGCTTTGACCAATAGGTCCGCTCGCGCAGAAACTCGGTATCAATGGTGACGAAGGGCTTTGACTTCGCGGCTGCACAAAAAGCGGCGAGGTCTTCGGTGGTGGTGATCGTGCGCATGGGCGTCTTTCGCAAAGGGCTCACGGGGGTATCCCGCCCTTCCGCTATAGGCAGCATTGCAGAGCAAGAAAAGCCCAAGCGCTTGCTGGTAGCCAAATACTAGGAAGGAAGGCTCCAGCGCCACAGCCCCAACGCCAAAGGTGACACCCCAAACCCGCGCTGCCTCGCCAAATCGCGAACAAACAAGCCTTTGCTCTTTTCGAAATACTCCCGCCGGAGGCATCCCAAGCCACAGCTCGCACCACGCCACAGGAAAAACTCAAGTCCCACAACCCGCGTCAAAGCCTTCGAGCGGGGGCTCGATGCCCCCCGAGAAGGCTCCCCGTTACAGGTCCAGCCTGCTACGATCCCCAGCCGCAAACCGCCGCAACACCGCTGGATACAACCGATGCTCCAGCATCAACACCCGCGCCGACAGATCGGCCTCAGTGTCACCAGGTAAAACCGCAACCCGCGCTTGGCCCAAAATCGGCCCGGCATCGAGTTCCGCCGTCACCTCATGCACCGAACAACCCGCCTCAGCATCCCCCGCCGCCAAAGCTCGGGCATGGGTGTGCAGCCCCGGATACTTCGGCAACAGCGAGGGGTGAATGTTCAGCATCCGCCCTTCAAAGCGGCGTACAAACTCCGGCGTCAACACCCGCATGAAGCCAGCAAGGCAGAGAATGTCGGGTTCAGAGGCCAAAATCGGTTCCAGCAAAGCAGCTTCAAACGCCGTTCGATCCCGACCAAAAGGCCGATGATCCACCGCCGCCACCGCGACCCCCATCGCAGCCGCGTGCAGCAACCCCGGCGCGGTTGGGTCGTTAGAGCCTACAAACACCGCGCGCGCCGGATGATCCCCCACCATATCGCGCAGCAGTGCCAGCATGTTAGAGCCGCCCCCAGAAATCAGGACGGCGACGCGTTTCACAGCAGACGGCCCTTGTAGATCACGCCCTCGCCCGCAACAACGCGACCCATAACCACAACCGTCTCCCCCTCAGCCCGCAGCAAATTGCTTAAAGCCTCAGCCCGATCAGCCGCCACTACCGCAATCATCCCAATGCCGCAGTTGAAGGTTTTCAACAGTTCAGGCTCGCTCATATTGGCGGTCACAGCCAGCCACCGGAACACACCCGGTAGATCCCAAGTCGACAGATCAATCTCACACGCCAACCCCTCCGGGATCACCCGTGGCGGGTTTTCTGTCAAACCACCGCCAGTGATATGTGCCAAGGCATGCACCCCACCAGCGCGAACCGCAGCCAAAGCCTGCTTCACATAAAGCCGCGTCGGCGCCAGAAGTGCCTCGCCCAATGTCCCGTCCGAGAACGGCGACGCCGCATCCCAGCCCAACCCCGACAATTCCACTACCTTGCGCACGAAGGAATAGCCGTTGGAATGTACCCCGTTCGAGGCCAATCCCAGCAGGACATCGCCCTCAACGACGCCCGCTGGCAAGTCCGCCCCGCGCTCCATCGCGCCCACCGCGAACCCGGCCAGATCGAAATCGCCCTTGTGATACATCCCCGGCATCTCGGCGGTCTCGCCACCGATCAACGCGCAACCGCTCGCCTCACAGCCCGCCGCAATGCCGTTGATGATGCGCGTCGCTTCCTCAACGTCCAGCTTGCCAGTGGCGAAATAATCCAGGAACAACAACGGCTCGGCCCCCTGACAGACCAGATCGTTGACACACATCGCCACCAGATCAACGCCGATGGTGTCAACGCGGCCAGTATCAATCGCAATCCGCAGCTTGGTGCCCACGCCATCCGTCGCTGCCACCAAAATCGGGTCGGTGTAACCCGCCGCCTTCAGATCAAACAGCGCGCCAAAGCCGCCCAAACCCGACATCGTGCCCGGTCGTTGCGTGCGCTTTGCCGCAGGTTTGATCCGCTCTACCAAAGCATTGCCCGCATCAATATCCACGCCCGCATCGGCATAGGTCAGGCCATTGTGTCCGGTACTCATGCGCAGATTCCCCAAGCTGAAAGGCAGTTGCCGCCCCCATAAGCCATCCGGCTCGCGCGCGCAACGCAAGCGCCGCACTCTGGCACGGTTTTGTCACCCCAAACCTTGACCCCGCCCCCGCATCTGATAGGCAAAGGCAGAATGGGTCTGTAGCTCAATGGTTAGAGCAGGGCGCTCATAACGCCTTGGTTGGGGGTTCGAGTCCCTCCGGACCTACCATTCCTTAGAAATTTCAACCCGACGGCCCTGCGCCAAGCGAGGCCCCGACACCGTAAACCATTGCAGTGATCGCCAATGAGATTATCGCCCTGCCCATCCAGCCGATGCGCCCGATCAGCGGAATAAACCGCGAGATCAAGACCATCGCGGCGGCAAAGGGCAAAATAAGCCATGCCGGAGCCTGCATGAAGCCCAGCATGCCCAGCACAAAAAGAAAAAGCGCGCCGATCATGGCGCGCTTTTGGATATGAAGCCAACCGATGTCACTGGTCGAGGAACGACCGCAACTTGCGCGAACGGCTCGGGTGTTTCAGCTTGCGCAAAGCCTTCGCTTCGATCTGGCGGATACGTTCGCGAGTCACGCTGAACTGCTGGCCAACTTCCTCCAGCGTATGATCGGTGTTCATCCCGATGCCAAACCGCATCCGTAGCACACGTTCTTCGCGCGGCGTCAGCGAGGCCAGAACCCGAGTCGTCGTCTCTTTCAGGTTTTCCTGAATAGCCGAATCCAGCGGCAGGATCGCGTTCTTGTCTTCGATGAAGTCGCCCAGTTGGCTGTCTTCTTCGTCGCCAATCGGGGTTTCCAAGGAAATCGGCTCTTTGGCGATCTTCATCACCTTGCGCACTTTTTCCAACGGCATTTGCAGCTTTTCAGCCAATTCTTCCGGTGTCGGCTCGCGGCCAATTTCGTGCAGCATTTGCCGACCGGTGCGGACCAGCTTGTTGATCGTCTCGATCATATGCACCGGAATACGGATGGTGCGCGCCTGATCGGCAATCGAGCGCGTGATCGCCTGCCTGATCCACCATGTCGCATAGGTCGAGAATTTATAACCCCGGCGATATTCAAACTTATCGACCGCCTTCATCAACCCGATATTGCCTTCCTGAATCAAATCCAAGAATTGCAGCCCGCGGTTGGTGTATTTCTTGGCAATCGAGATCACCAGACGCAGGTTCGCCTCAACCATTTCTTTCTTGGCCTGACGGGCTTCTTTCTCGCCCTTCTGCACTTGGTTCACGATGCGGCGGAATTCGGAGATATCCACGCCGATATAGGTGCCGACCTGCGCCATTTCAGCCCGCAAATCTTCCACCTTGTCGCGGCTTTTCTCGATCAGCGCCTGCCAGCCCCGGCCCGCTTTGGCGGCCATTTTGTCCAGCCAGTTCGGGTCAAGCTCGTAGCCTTGGTATTCGTCGATAAACTCGCGACGATTGATCCGGGCAGCATCGGCCAGCTTCACCATGCCAGAGTTGATCGCCATGATCTTGCGGTTGATGCCATAAAGCTGGTCAATCAGCGCTTCGATCCGGTTATTGTGCAGATGAAGTTCGTTCACCAACACCACGATTTCGCTGCGCAATTTCTGATAGGCGGTTTCCTCGGTGGCCGAGAACCGCGACTTTTCCGACAAGGTCGCCGACATCCGCAGATCCTGCATTTCCGCCAGCTTGGTATAATCGCGCGCGATCAGGTCAAGCGTTTCCAGAACCTTCGGCTTCAACGCCGCTTCCATCGCGGCCAGCGACATCGAGGTACCATCATCCTCGTCGTCATCGTCATCCGAGCGCATCAGCGGATTGCCATCGGCGTCCAGTTCCGGTTCGTCGCCACCAGTCCGACGCGGAGCAGCCTCTACATCGACGCCTTCCAGATCAGCGCCAACCAGACCTTCCTCGCCATCCAAAGACCGCCCAAAGGTGGCCTCCAGATCAATCACGTCGCGCAGCAGAATGTCTTCCGACAAAAGTTCGTCGCGCCAGATGATAATGGCCTGAAACGTCAGCGGGCTTTCACAAAGCCCGGCGATCATCGTGTTGCGGCCCGCCTCGATGCGCTTGGCAATCGCGATCTCGCCTTCGCGCGACAGCAGTTCAACCGAGCCCATCTCGCGCAGATACATCCGCACCGGGTCATCGGTGCGATCCAGTGCCTCGGTCGTCGTCGTAACAACGGCCACATCGCGCGCGCCCGATCCGGTTTCCACCAGATCGCCGCCCACCACAGCCTCGCCTTCCTCAACATCCTCATCTTCAATGACGTTGATGCCCATCTCGGACAGCATCGACATCACATCTTCGATCTGCTCGGACGACACCTGTTCCGGCGGCATCACATTGTTGAGCTGCTCGTAGGTGATGTAGCCCCGCTCACGCGCGTCGGCGATCATTTTCTTGACGGCCGCTTGGCTCATATCAAGGGAAACGTCCGCCTCATCGGCTTCGGGTTTGCCGTCGTCGGTGTCTTTCGAGGCCATGAGCGCTCCTAGGTCAAAACGGGTGGTCGGGGTCGTGGTAGCGAATCAGAGTCAATCAATTCGAATCAATAGCGCGAATCACGGCGGGGGAAAGCCGAATCAGTGAAATCCCCGTGATCTAACGCTTCGGGCCGTCCTTAGAGAACTGGATGCTGTCCCACAAGCTGCGAGCCCCTTCCAATTCGTCCTTATCCATTTGCACGCCATTACTGGCCATAACCGCCTCGGCCGTTTTGCCTTTCGGGCCAGCAGAGGCCGAAAACCGCGCCACATTGGCTTGGGACAGACGCCAAGTCAGGCCTTCATCGGCCAAACCTTCGATATCCTCCATTGCCTCGGCAATCTCCCGCTGCGCGCCCCGGCTGGCTTCCAGATGCGTCAGAGCCTCGGCAATGCAAAATTCGGCAAGCTCGCTGTCGGTGCGGTTTCTGACCGGCGGTGCGATCTGAACATGGGGGCGGGCGAGCAGCGCATCAAGGGCAGCGGGCGCTGCCTGCTGAATTTGGTCATAAAGCTGGGCAGGCTCTGCATCATGCCCGATCAGCAGTTGGCCCCGCAGGGCATGGTGGCCGTCTCCGATCAACTCCATGCGTTCCAGCGCAGATTCAAAGCGCCGGATCAGCCGGGGATGAAAAATCAGCACCGCTAAAATCACCGCCTCGCGCAAGACTTCCTCGGCGCGTTCGGGAGCAGCGGCGAGCATGGAATCCTTGGTAGACGCTACAGGCGGCATTTCAACCGTCGACTCAAAGCGCCCCTTCTGCCCCGGCTGGCGCGCGATGAAGGGTCTGGCTGCGCGCGGACGCTGCCCAAACAACTCCCAGCGCAACTGCTTGATATCCTCGCCATAATGGTTGCGGATCGACGGATCGGCGATGCGCTTCAGATGCGCGCGCAGGGATTTGTCCAAGGCGGCCTTGCGCTCGGGACTGTCAAATTGCTTGCCCTCAATCTCGCGCTGCCACAGCAGTTTGACCATCGGCACCGCCTGATCCAGCACGGCTTTCATCGCGCCCGCCCCCTGCGCGCGGAGCAAATCATCCGGGTCCATTCCCCCCGGCAGCACGGCAAAGCGCAAACCCTTCCCGGCCTCCAACAGCGGCAACGCCAGATCAATCACCCGCAACGCCGCCCGAATCCCCGCCGTATCGCCGTCCAAAGCAATGATCGGCTCATCCGAAATCCGCCACATCAGCCGCAGCTGATCTTCCGTAACCGCCGTGCCCAACGGCGCGACCGAGGCCTTGAACCCGGCCTCCGACAGCGCGATCACATCCATATAGCCCTCGGCCACCACCAAAGCCGCACCCTTGCCGGAAGCCTCCCGCGCCGGGGCATGGTTGAACAGATTGCGCCCCTTGTCGAACAACTCAGTCTCTGGCCCGTTCAGATATTTCGCCCGTGCGTTCGGGTCCATCGCCCGCCCGCCCAAGGAAATCGCCCGGCCCCGGCCATCGCGGATCGGGAAAATGATCCGCCCTCGAAAGCGGTCATAAGGCGCGCCGCCATCATCCGGCTTGGCACAAACCCCTGACGCCACAATCAAATCATCCGCCACGCCCTTTTGCCGCAGCGCCAGATACAGCCCCTGCCGCTGATCCGGCGCAAAGCCGATCTCCCAGCGATCCTGCGCCTCCACCGACAGGCCGCGCTTGGCGAGATACGCCCGCGCCTCGGATGCCGCAGAGGTGCGCAGCTGCAGGCGGAACCACTTCACCGCCTCCTCCATCACCTCAACCAGTTGCGTGCGCCTGTCCGCCACCTGTGCTGCGCGTGGATCGCGCGCAGGCATCGGCATCCCGGCCTCGCGCGCCAGAACCTCGACCGCCTCCATGAAGCCAAGGTTGTCGGTTTCTTTGATAAAGGTCACCGCGTCGCCTTTGGCATGGCAGCCAAAGCAATAGTAAAACCCCTTGCGATCATCGACGTGGAAGCTGGCGGATTTTTCCTGATGGAACGGGCAAGGCGCCCACATGTCGCCCTTGCCTTGGTTGGACTTGCGCGGATCCCACGTCACTTTCCTGCCCACAACCGAGGACAGCGAGACGCGGGTGCGCAGTTCGTCAAGGAAACCGGGTGGCAGACTCATGCCCCGTTATATCAGGTCTGATGGGTGCGCTGTCCAGTGCAGGGCGCAGCGTTGGCAAAAGTTTGAAGGGGCACGGCGTGGCGCACGCAACCTTTTGCGGACAAAGCTTAAGAGAGTCTGAACAACCCCCCGGTAACCCATTGATTCATATAAGAGGCCCACCTGTCCACGCGTGGACACAGGTTCAGCCCAGCAGATTGCGCAGCACCCGATCAAAAATCTGCACCCCCAGCGGGGTAAGCGCATCAGGGAAATCATAATCCGGGTTATGCAGCGCCGGATGATCCTCCCCCACGCCCAGAAACAGCATCGCCGAGCGGGTGCCACCCTGCCCAAACCGCCCGAAATCCTCCGACGCCCGCATCGGCAAATCGCCCGCATCATAGGGCATTGCCAAAGCCTCCAGCGCGCGGGCCAAATGCCCCGTCGCCTGCACATCATTCACCGAGGCCGCGAAATCATCGTGGTGGCTGAACCGAATACCAAGCCCCTGCGCGGCTGCCTCTGCCCGCGCCAGATCCATCGCGGCTCCACGCAAAGCCGCCATCTGACCATCTTCCATCGTGCGCAAGGTGGCCCAGACTTCCGCCTCTCCGGGTGCAATCCCGAACGCCGCCTCCCCCAGCCGTGCATGGGTGATCGTGACCAGTCGGTACTCAGGCCCAAGCGGCCCACCCCGCCCCAAAGCCGAAATCGCCGGGATCAGCCGCGCCAAGGCCAATGCAGGCGACAGCCCAGTTTCCGGCAAAGACGCATGGGCAGTCTTGCCCGTCAGCGTGATCTTCAGCCCCTGCGAGGCGCAATTCACTGCCCCCGCTTTCAACGCGGAATACCCAAACGGCAGCCCCGGCATGTTGTGGATCGAGAACGCCCAATCTGGCCGCAAGACCGCAAAGCGCGGATCGGCCACCACCGCAGCAGCCCCCGAGCCATCCTCCTCGGCGGATTGGAACATCAGCACCACCCTGCCCCGCGCGGGCCTTTGACGTGCGATCAGCCGCCCCAGCCCCATCAGCAAAGTCATATGCCCGTCATGCCCGCACAGATGCCCCTTGCCGGGAATCGTCGAGCGGTGCGCAGCCTCCGACAGTTCCTCTATCGGCAGCGCATCGAGTTCGGCGCGGAACAAAACCGTCGGACCATCGGCCGAACCGTTGAACACCGCAGCCACCCCATGCCCGCCAAGCCCTGTCACCACGTGATCAGGGCCAAGCGCCTGCAAAGCCTGCACGATTCGCTCCGCAGTTGCCAATTCCTCGCGCGACGCCTCGGGAAACCGATGCAACTCCTGCCTAAACGCCGTGAGTTCAGCCAAATCCTGCATAGAAAGCATCACGCCGCCCGCGCCGCCAAGGTTTTCAGTGCCACCTCAATCTCGTGCCACGCCGTCCGCGCCATCGAGCGGAACAGCATCAGCCGGAAGCCATCCTCGGCCACCCGCAAAAGCACCATCGACATATGGTAAAGCGGGGTGCGCGCCGCCATACCCACCGGGAATGCGACAAGCCGCAAATCCATCGGCACATAGCGCGCCAATGCCTGCACCGCCAACGGCCCCTGCAAAGACAGACTAACCCAGCCACCGGATTGATCCGTCACCGCCGCCAAACCGCTTAAATCCGGGCAATCGGCGCCAACCAAAAACGCTTGCTCACGCCCCGCCCAAGCGATAATCGCCACGCCGTTCATCGCAAAACTATTCACCGCAGGAAAGCCAAAGCCCAGCGGCTTCAAAGCGTTACCGACCACATCCTCCTGCCCTGGATAGGGCGCAATCGAGCTGACCATACCATGATCCACCTCGGCCAGCACCGTCCCAGACACCACCAGCTTCTTCCCCGCCAAAGCGGTCTTTGCGATCAATTCAGGCACGCAATTTCTCCCCGTCTTTGTCGTGGAACACCGGATCACAAACCTCGGCCAGCACATCAATGCCGCGCAGCCGGTCCACCACGCGCACCGTCTCGCCATGCCGTGCGCGACCATTCACCAGAAAGCCCAAGGCCAGATCGCGGTCAAACATCGGCGAATAGCCGACCGAACTGATATGACCTTGCGAGTTCACGCGGTTCAAATCCGCGCCCGGAATGAACAAATGCGCCCCCGAGGTGATCTTTTCTGCCGACAACGGCTTCAACCCCACCATCTGCGCCCGCTCAGGCCCAATCAATCCGGGGCGCGAGGCCGCCAATTTCCCGATGCAGTCCTTCTTCGCTGACAGCATCTTCGCTGCGCCAATATCAAACGCCGTCGCCCGGCCATCAATCTCGGCATGAGTGATCAGGCCCTTTTCGATCCGCAACACGTTCAGCGCTTCCATCCCGTAAGGCCCGCCGCCCATGGTTTCGGCCCGTGCCACAAGGTCACGGAACAACGCCTCACCATATCGCGTCGGCACCGCAATCTCATAGCCTTCCTCGCCCGAAAAGCTGATGCGGAACAATCGCGCTTGCACGCCGCCCACTGTCACCGCCCCCGTCGCCATGAACGGGAAGTCGCCCAAAGGCTGATCGAGATAGCCGTTCAGCAAAGCCCGCGCCATCGGTCCTGCCACCGCAAACTGCGCCCAGGACTCCGTCACCGAGATAAACCGCACATCCCAATCGGCACATTCGCTTTGATGCACGAAATCCAAATGCCGCATCACCAGACCCGCCGCCGCCGTGGTCGTGGTCATCAGGTAGTGATCCTGCCCCAGTCGCGCCGAAGTGCCATCGTCCAGCACATAGCCATCCGCCCGCAGCATTAGCCCGTACCGCACCCGACCCACCGACAAGGTGCTGAAAGTATTGGTATAAACCAGATCTAGGAACCGCCCCGCGTCCTTGCCCTGAATGTCAATCTTACCCAAGGTCGAGACATCGCAGACCCCAACCGCGCCCCGCACATAGCCAATCTCACGATTGCAGGAGTCTAGCCAACTCGTCTCGCCCGGCTTCGGGAAATAGCTGGGCCGATACCACAACCCGGCCTCAATCATCGGCGCAGCCCGGTCGCGGCTGGCCTGATCCGAGGTCAAAAACCGTTGCGGCGCAAAACCATTGCCGCGCCCGCCCGCCCCCATCGCCGCAATCGACGTGGGAATAAACGGCGGCCTAAACGTCGTTGTCCCCGTCTCGGGAATCCCGCGCCCCGTGGTATCCGCCAGCACCGCCAGAGCCCCCACATTCGAGTTTTTGCCCTGATCCGGCGCCATGCCTTGCGTGGTGTAGCGCTTCATATGCTCGACAGAAGAATACCCCTCTTGCGCCGCCAGCTTCACATCCTTGGTCGTCACGTCATTGGCGAAATCGAGCCAAGCCCGCCCCTTGCCCGCCACCTGCCACAGCGGCGCGATCACATAAGGCATCCCCTCTGCAGTCGGCAAAGCCGCATCCGCCGCCGCCATATTCAGGCCACGCAGCGCCGCCCGCGCCGCCGCTTGACCCTCGCTCAGACAGCCCAGAGTATCAAACACACCGTTACAAGCCCCCGCCGCCGTCAGGTTTGGCACCGCATCTGCCAAAGGCACAAACGCCGCCAAAGACGCCTCCCACCGAGGCCGGCCGTTCAGATGGCAGGTGATATGCAGCGTCGGGTTCCAGCCGCCCGAAACAGCCAACAGGTCGGTTTCCAACGAAAACTCACCACCAACATGGGTGCCCGTGATCGCTCGCAACCCCAGCCGCCCTTTGGTATCAGTCACCTGAGCACCCAGATACACCGGGCAATCCTCGACTGCCGATGCATCCGTCCGGCTGTCCAAAATCGCCGCAACCGTCACGCCCGCCGCCATCAACTGCCGCGCCACAGCCCGCGCACCATCGTTGTTGGCGAACAAAGTCACCCGCTTGCCCGGCACCACACCGAATTTATTGAGATACGTCTGCACCGCAGAAGCCAGCATGATCCCCGGCCGATCGTTCATCGGAAAGGCGATAGACCGCTCCAACGCCCCGGCCGCCAGCACTGTCCGCGCGGCCGTGATCCGCCAGAAACACTCGCGCGGCAAATCCGGGCGCGGCCCCTTATGCAGCCCCACCCGCTCAACCGCCGAGAATTGCCCGCCGTCGTAAGCCCCCGTTACCGTGGTGCGCGGCATGATCCGCACATTCGGCAGCGCCTTCAACTCAGCCTCAACCGCCGCCACCCATTCGCCCGCAGGCTTGCCATCCAGATGCGCGTCATCGGCCAGCAGACGACCGCCCAAAAGCCGATCCTCCTCGCACAAGATCACATCCGCCCCTGCCCGCGCCGCCTCCAACGCCGCCATCAAACCGCTAGGCCCTGCGCCGATCACCAGCACATCGCAAAACGCAAAGGCCTTTTCGTAATGCCCCTCGTCATGCTTGCCCGACAGGCTGCCCAGCCCCGCCGCCCGCCGAATGATCGGCTCGTAAATCGCCTCCCAGAACGCGCGCGGCCACATGAAGGTCTTGTAGTAAAACCCCGCCGACAGGAACGGCGACACCATATCGTTCACCGCCATCACATCGAACCGCAAGCTGGGCCAACGGTTCTGCGAGCGCGTGTTCAGCCCCTCAAAAATCTCTTGCACCGTGGCGCGCACGTTGGGGGTCTGGTTCGACGCCCCAACCACCTCAATCATCGCATTCGGCTCTTCCGAGCCAGCGGTCAAAACCCCACGCGGGCGGTGATATTTGAACGACCGCCCGACCAGCTTCACCCCACTTGCGAGCAAAGCCGAAGCCACCGTATCGCCCTTAAAGCCCTGATAGGCCTTGCCATCAAACTTAAACGAAACTGGCTTTGTCCGATCAATCAGCCCCTTACCTGCAATCCGCATGTTCAGGCCTCCTTCTGCTTGGCAACCAGTTCTGATCCCAGAACCTCATGGCTAATCGTGTTCCGCGTCACCACCATCCAAGCCCCACAGCCCGCCTCGTGATACCAGAGATCCCGCGTCACCCCCGCCGGATTATCGCGCAGGAACAAATGGTTATCTAAATCCTCGACCGTCCCTTGGTCGCTGGGCCGCTTCAGATAGTCCTCGGACCCGTAGTAATAAAACTCGCGCCGATCCCGAGTGCCACAAAGGGGGCAAGGTATACGCATCAGAGGGCCTCACAGGTTGCGACGGTGACAGATGAAACAAGTTTTCGATCTTCGAAATTCAACGGGTTCTGCGGTTTCGTGACAATCAGCAGATCAAAAACCACAGTTGCGCCCGAAGTTATGAACTGACGAAGATCGAAGCTGCTGCAAACCCTGTGGGTCAGCGTGGTGTTCAACAACGCAAGTCTGCCCTCTGAAGGCACCGAACCCGCGTCTGAACGCAGTGCAATCTCGTAGCGTGCGATCGGGCCTGTTTCAGAATCGCCGCCAAGAACAGGGTTAGGAGAGCGTGCCACAGTAGAATTGTCGCCGCCCACGACGCTACGAATTTCAACCGATGTGCGGCACCAATCAAACACGCCATTGCTCCCAAATTCGCCTGACCCTTCCAAGCAAACCTCAGCAATCGCCGTCGCTGGACTGGCGAGAAAAACCAACGCTGCCAAGGGTAAAGACCAATACATCACACTCATCTCAGTGCAAATTATGTTGGCTGCCGGTGGCTTCTTCGTCGATCACATGGCCCGAGCAGAAACGATCCAGCCGGAAGCGCCGTGCGACCTCGTGGCTTTCCCCGGTAGCCATCAGATGCGCCATACACCAGCCACTCGCCGGAGCCGCTTTGAAGCCGCCATAGTTCCAGCCCGCGTCGACAAACAGCCCCTCGACATGGGTCTTGTCGATGATCGGCGATCCATCAGGGGTCATATCCATAATCCCGCCCCAAGACCGCAGCACCTTGGCCCGTCCGATCATCGGCATCAACGTCATCGCGGCTTCCATCACATGCTCGACCATCGGCAAATTGCCCCGCGCCGCGTAGCTGGAATAGAAATCGAGATCACCGCCGAACACCAAGCCGCCCTTGTCGGACTGGCTGATATAGAAGTGCCCCATCCCGAAGCTGATCACAGAATCAATGATCGGCTTCAGCCCTTCGGTCACGAAAGCCTGCAACACATGGCTTTCAATCGGCAACCGCATCCCCGCCATCGCCGCGACCTGCGAAGACCGCCCCGCCACAACCATCCCAACCTTCTTGGCACGGATCGCCCCGCGCGTGGTCTGCACGCCCCGCACAACCCCGTTCTCAATATCAATCCCGGTGACTTCGCAGTTCTGAATCAGATCAACGCCCCGCCGATCTGCGCCGCGCGCATAACCCCAAGCCACCGCATCATGCCGCGCCGTCCCACCCCGCTTGTGCATCAACCCGCCATAAATCGGGAACCGGGTCTGCGCGAAGTCCAAATAGGGTGCGAAATCCTTGACCTGATCCAGCGTCCAGAGTTCAGCATCATCGCCCTGATTGATCATCGCATTGCCGCGCCGCGCGAGGGTATCGCGCTGCCCGTCCGAATGCGCCAAGATCAACTGGCCGCGTTGGCTGTGCATGACGTTATAGTTGAGTTCGGCCTCAAGCCCTTCCCACAGCTTCAAGGAATGGCTGTAGAACTCGGAATTTCCCGGCATGTAGTAATTCGCCCGCACAATCGTGGTGTTGCGCCCGATATTGCCTGACCCGAGATAGCCCTTTTCCAACACCGCGATATTGGTCAGCCCGTGGTTCTTCGCCAGATAATAGGCGGTCGAAAGCCCATGCCCGCCGCCGCCAATGATAATCGCATCATACTCGGCCTTCGGTTCCGGATTACGCCACGCCGGCCCCCAGCCCTTGTTGCCGAACAACCCTTCGGTGATCACCTTCAACCCGGAATAACGCATGGGGTGGCTCCTTGCCTAGCTGCGGGCAAGTGAACCCGCTTTGCGTGGGTTATTCAACAGCCAAACCCGAATAACTGTGCCATCCGCGACAAATGGTGTCGCAAGCCTATCAAGCCTTCAGCGTTTCATCTTGGTCTAAATATCCCCGCCGGAGGCTCTAGCCTTGGCCAAAGGAGCCTCCGGCGGGGATATTTGAGCCAAGACGAAAGCCCTTACAGCCCCTTCGATTTATAGGTCGCCGCAATCCGCCCGATCGACACGATATAAGCCGCCACCCGCAGATCGCCGACTTCGGGCCGACCGTGCCAAACCTCGCGCATCGCCTGATAGGCCGTGCGCATGGTGTCATCGAGCCCTGAGCGCACCAGCGCCAACTCATCCGAACCTTGCAGGAACTTCTTCTTGAAATCCGGCGTCAACTGCCAGCCGAGATGCTGATCATTCGACAGCCGCTCCAACTCCTCGACCAAAATCCGCGAGCGGCCTTCCTCGGCGCGCCTCTGCATCCGGCCAAAGCGGATGTGGGACAGGTTCTTCACCCATTCAAAATAAGACACCGTGACGCCACCCGCATTGGCATACATATCGGGAATAATCACGCAGCCCTTGGCGCGCAACACCTCATCCGCACCATAGGTGATCGGACCATTGGCTGCTTCGACGATCAACGGCGCTTGAATCCGCGCTGCGTTGGAAAGATTGATCACCCCCTCAAGCGCCGCCGGGATCAGGATATCGCAGGCCATCTCCAGCACCTTGGCACCGTCAACCACATGCTTCGCCTTGGGGTATGCCGCGAGCAAGCCATCATTGCGGTTCATCCATTGCCGCACATCTTCCACGTCGATGCCGTCTTCACTCACCAAAGCACCGTCGCGCTCAATGATCGCAATCACCTTCGCGCCGTCTTCCTCGGACAGGAACTTCGCCGCGTGGTAGCCCACATTGCCCAAGCCCTGCACAACAATCCGCTTACCATCCAGATCGCCCGACAGCCCTGCCATTGCCGCATCTTCCGGGTTGCGGAAGAATTCGCGCAAAGCATATTGCACGCCGCGCCCTGTCGCCTCGACCCGTCCCTGAATACCGCCCGCATGCGGCGGCTTGCCAGTGACGCAGGCCTTGGCGTTGATATCGGTGGTATTCATCCGCGCGTATTGGTCGGCAATCCACGCCATTTCGCGCTCGCCCGTGCCCATATCCGGGGCGGGGACGTTCTGCGCCGGGTTGATCAGGTCGCGCTTGATCAGTTCATAGGCAAACCGCCGGGTGATCTGTTCCAGCTCATGCTCATCCCACGCACGCGGATCAATACACAACCCGCCCTTCGATCCACCAAACGGCGTCTCCACCAAAGCGCATTTATAGGTCATAAGCGCCGCCAGCGCTTCAACCTCGTCTTGATTGACCCCCAACGAATAGCGGATGCCACCTTTCACCGGTTCCATATGTTCGGAATGCACCGAGCGATAACCCACGAATGTCTCAATCTTGCCGCGCAAACGCACCCCAAACCGCACGGTATAGGTCGAGTTACACACCCGGATTTTTTCCTGAAGACCTGGGCCAAGGTCCATCAGCGCGGTCGCCCGCCGGAACATCATATCTACGGATTCGCGAAAACTCGGCTCGCCTGCAACGCTCATGGTCGTCCTCCCAAAATGCCGTCTCTCTCCCGGCAGAGCGCCCGTTGCGCTCCCCCAACACCTACCGCCATTTGCTCAATAAACCAGCAAACATTGTAGGCAGATTTGAGCCGCTTTTGACCAAAAGTGATTCGGAATTGTACAATTTGGGCGATAGTGTGGCGCTCCATACAACCTATGCGAAAGCACACTGTCGTCGGTTTCGCCACAGTAAACCCCCTACATTGCCAGTGTTTCCATCACCGTCAACAATGCCCACTGCTTGCCAAGGTTGCCACAATTTTGCCATAACTTCTGGGCAGCAAAGTGGCGAAAGGATGTGTTTGCGGGGGCAGCATCCGATGTGGCTTGTAAAGGATAAGACCGTGATTTTGGCCCCCTCCCCCAGCGCTCTGATGCGTAATCTGGTTAATTGCAGCCAGCGGTTTCGCCGCGACGAAGACGGTTCTCTGATCATTTTCGCGCTGGTGCTGTTCTTGCTGATGGCGATGATCGGCGGCTTTGCGGTCGACATGACGCGCTATGAGCAGACGCGCACCGCTCTGCAAAACACGCTGGATCGCTGCACCCTGATGGCGGCCAGCCTTGACCAGAGACTCGATCCTGAATCAGTGGTCAAGGATTGCGTCGACAAAGCCGGTTTTGGGGCTGATCTGCAAGGCGTGATGGTGACTCAGGCGTTGAATTCGCGCAGCGTCGTCTCGAAGGGCCGCGTCGATACCAAGCCATTCTTCATGCACCTCATTGGCATCAACAAATTTGACGCCCTTGGCACCTCGGCGGCCGAGCAAGCCATCACCAATGTCGAAATCTCGCTGGTGCTGGACGTGTCAGGCTCGATGAGCGGGGCGAAGATCGCCAACCTCAAGATCGCTGCTGCCGAGTTTGTCGACAACATGCTGGCCAACGATCCCAATCACCGGATTTCGATCAGCATCGTGCCGTATAATGCGCAGGTGAACCTCGGCTCCGTGCTGCGCTCCAAGTATCAGGCGGTCAACTTACATGGTGTGGCTGATGTGAACTGCCTTGAGCTGCCGTCGTCGGTGTTCAGCGCCCCCGGCATCCCGCGCAATGTTGATTTGCCGATGATGGCCTATGCCGACCACAATTATGGCACCAGCCAGACCAATGCTGCTGTCTCGCCAACCTCCAGCTCTGCACTGCCGAACTATGCCTCCGTCTTCTGCACCAAGCAGCCGGCAAATATCGTGCGCCTGCCCAGCCAGAACGCCACCGCGCTGAAATCCCAGATCAATGGCCTTGTCGCGGGCGGCAACACGTCGATCACTTTGGGGATGAAATGGGGCGTGTCGCTGCTCGACCCTTCGGCGCGCGGCATGTATAATGAGCTGATCGGCGCGGGCCAGATGGGGGCAAACCTTGCAGGTCGCCCGTTCAATTACACCGACCCCGAGTCGATGAAAGTCGTCGTGCTGATGACCGATGGCGAGCATGTTGCCCACAACCGCGTCACCGATAGCTATAAGACCGGCCCCTCGCCGATCTATAAAAGCGCCGCCGATGGTCAGTATTCGGTGTATCAGGCCGCGCATGCTGGCAACAAATACTGGGTGCCGCATTTGGGCAGCTGGTCGGCCACCCCCTACAATGGCGGTGTGCAGCAGAACTGGGAAACCGTTTGGACCAATCTGAAGGTCAGCTATGTCGCATGGCAATTCTACGCCCGCGCCTTGGGCAGCACCAGCTCCGCGCGCAGCACGATCTACACCAATCAGATGGACGACATGGTGCAGACTTATGACTCTGTCAGCGGCATGAACGCCTCACTGCAACAAAGCTGCGGACAGGCCAAGCAGAACAACGTGCTGGTTTATGGCATCGCGTTTGAGGCGCCCAGCAATGGCAAAGCGCAGATCCTGCAATGCTCCACCTCAGCGGCCCATTACTTCGACGCACAGAACGGGCCCGAGATTCAGGCTGCGTTCCGTACCATCGCCTCGAATCTGACCCAGTTGAAGTTGACGCAATAACACAAGCGCCCCCGATCCCGGCATCGGGGGCACTCCTTTTCCGCATCGGTCAAAACCAATGCCCCAGTCATTCATCAGCCCCGATTCGCACCGTCCACTGCTTGGCTCTGTCCATTCGGCAATCGTAAAAGCCAATTTGGGTCATTCTATCTACGATTGTGTCTAATCTTCCTACCATTGCGCCAAACCACTCAACAATCCCCCCCCATCGGCGCAGTTTGTCGCCGGAATCGTGGATTTCGCCACAAGCTGCCCACAATCTGAAACACCAAAGCCATAGTTTTGCCCAAGCCCACGCGCTTTATGCCGTTTCAAGGTGTGTTTCTATGCTTCGCCGCCCGGTGCCCCGCACCGCAAGCCGCGAGCCGGAGTTGGGGTATGTCCATGTTCAGAGCGAACGTTGGAAATCAGGGTTGTGGCCAAATCAAACCGCGCATTGCGGTGTTGAGACGTTTTTGGGTGGCGCAAGACGGATCGCTGACCATTCTGGCGCTCACCCTGTTCCTGCTGATGGTGATGATGGGAGGCCTCGCGGTCGACCTGATGCGCTATGAGCAAACCCGCACCACGCTGCAAAACACCCTCGACCGCGCCACGCTGGCCTCGGCTTCGCTGTCCCAAACGCTAACCCCAAAGAACGTGGTGGCAGATTACTTCACCAAGGCGGGAATGGACAAATATCTCAAAGGCGTCACCGTGTCCGAGGGCATGAACTTCCGAAACGTCACCGCCGATGCCGCCGCCGCCACCGACCCCTATTTCCTGCATCTGATCGGTCAGGACAAGTTGGATGCTCTGGGCCATTCGATGGCCGAGCAACGCGTCACCAATGTCGAGATCATGCTGGTGCTCGACGTGTCGGGCTCGATGGCCTCCAACAGCAAGTTGGTCAACCTGAAGACCGCTGCGAATGAATTCGTCGACACCGTGCTGTCCAGCGATGCCGAGCATAAAATCTCGATCGGGCTGGTGCCATTCAACGGACAGGTCAACATCGGCCCCAACCTGCGCGCGAAATACACTGGCCTCACCGATGATCCGGGCGTGACCAACGTGCAATGCGTGGACATGCCCAGCACCGTCTACAATGCTACAGCACTACCGACCAATACAGTAATGTCGATGACCGCCCACGCCGACACCTATTCCGCCACCAACCAGACCAATTCTTGGGTGGCTTACACCGACACCAACTATGCCATCGGATACCATGCCACCAACAACAACGGCAACGTCTGGTGCCCGCCGATCGCCGGCAACATCATCCGCCTGCCCGCCGAGACGATCTCAACCCTTCAAGGGCAGATCAACGGCCTGACGGCGGTTGGGGCGACCTCAATCAATGCTGGGCTGAAATGGGGTCTGGCTTTGATGGACCCATCCGCCTCCACCATGTACACCCAGCTGATTGCCACAGGCAAAATGGCGGGCGATCTCAGCGGGCGTCCGTTCAGCTTCACCGATCCCGAGGCGATGAAGGTGATCGTGCTGATGACCGATGGTGAGCATTTCGCCGAAGAACGCGTCAACGGGGCCTACAAAAGCGGGCTGTCCGACATCTACAAAAGCAACAGCGACGGTAACTATTCAATCTATCATGCCAGCTTGGCCAGCAACAAATATTGGGTGCCGCATCTGAGCAAGTTCCAAGCTGTTCCGTGGACCAACTCGACCAACAGTGGCACCTACACCCAACAAACTTGGCCGCAGGTCTGGGGCGCGATGCGCCTCAGCTATGTCGCATGGCAGTTCTACGCCCGCGCCTTGGGCAGCACCACAACGGCGCGCAACACCGAATACACCAACCGGATGGACCTCTTCCGCAGCAAAACCCTAACCACCACGATGGACAGCCAGTTGCAACAGATTTGCGGGCTGGCGAAAGGTCAGGGCGTGATCGTCTATGGCATCGCGTTTGAAGCGCCAACCAACGGCCAGACCCAGATCCGGAACTGTTCGACCTCGGCAGCGCACTACTTCAATGCCTCTGGCCTGCAAATCCGCACCGCCTTCCGTGCCATTGCCAGCAACATCAGCCAGTTGAGGTTGACGCAATGATCCGCTGGTTCAAACGCCTAAGCCATGCGTTTCGCCGCGAGGACGGCACCGCCGCGCTGGAATTCGTCCTCGCAGTGCCGCTCTTGATCACCATCTTCATGGCCTCGTTTGAAAGTGGCCTGCTGATGATCCGCTCGATCATGCTGGAACAATCCGTCGATATGACGATGCGAGAGCTGCGCTTGGGCCATTACACCCTGCCCGACGCCGCACTGCTGAAAACCGAGATTTGCAAACGCACGGTGATCTTCAAGGATTGTCAGGCCAACATCACCATCGAGATGACCCGGATCAGCACCACAAGCTGGGCGCTGCCCACCACTGGCGTCGCTTGCATCAACCGCTCAGAAGATATCCAGCCCGTCACGGCGCTGCAAATTGGCCAGCAGAATGACATCATGCTGATTCGGGTCTGCGTTGTGCAGGACGCGCTGTTTCCCACCACCGGTATCGGCCTTGGCCTGCCGAAAGACGGTCACGGCGGCTATGGCGTGATTGCGACTTCGGCCTTTGTGACCGAACCGAGTTGAGGGGAACATCATGAAATCGCTCCGCAACATGTTCCGCCGTTTTGGCCGCGACGAAAGCGGCGTGCTGATGGCCGAGGCCATCATCGTGCTGCCCTTCATGCTCTGGTCCTACCTCGCGCTGTTCGTCTATTGGGATGCTTTCCGCTCGGTCAACACCGCGCAAAAGGCCGCCTACACCATTTCGGATATGATCTCGCGTGAGATGGTCACCCTGCCGACCAATTACGTCACCGGGATGCGCGATCTGATGCGCTACCTGATCGACGGCGATCAAACCGTGAAAATCCGCGTCACCGAGGTGACATGGTCGGCCGTCAACGCGCGGTTTGAGGTCGACTGGTCGCGCTCGCCCGATGGCGCCATGCTGCAACTGACCACCACGACCATCGCCTATTACGCCTACCGCATCCCCAAAATGGCCGATGGCGACCGCGTGATCATCGTCGAAACCGAGGTCAGCTATCACCCCGCCTTCGACGTCGGCATGAATGATGAAGTACTGAAGCAATTCGTAGTGACACGCCCGCGCTTCATCCCCAAGCTGTGCATGACGGGTGTAACCTGCTCCTGATCGTTAAACCCGATCACCCCTAACATCCTCCGCAAATCTGCACATAAGACCTGTGCGTTCACGCCTTGCTGCAAATACGCACCGGACTTACCTTGGGGACAACGCAATCAAAGGAGCCTGCCATGTCCCTCCGCCCCGTTCTCAGCCAATCCACAGCCCAGCCGCATATCGAAGGCGCAGGCGTGCATCTGCACCGTGCCTTCGGCTTTGGCGATCCAACCCAATTCGACCCCTTCCTGCTGTTCGATGATTTCCGCGGCGAAACCCCGCGTGATTACATGGCGGGCTTTCCGTGGCACCCGCATCGCGGCATTGAAACCATCACCTATGTCCTTGCGGGCGCGGTTGAGCATGGCGACAGCCTTGGCAATCGCGGCACCCTCAAAGGCGGCGATGTGCAATGGATGACGGCGGGTTCCGGCATCCTGCATCAGGAAATGCCGAAAGGTAACGCCAAGGGCCAGATGCATGGCTTCCAACTGTGGGCCAACCTGCCCTCGAGTCTGAAGATGACCCCACCGCGCTACCAAGACGTGAAATCCAACGACATCCCGGAAATCATGGATGACGACGGCTCCATCGTGAAGGTGATCGTAGGCTCGTTCTGGGGCAAAACCGGCCCGGTCGATGGCATCGCCGCCGATCCGCAATACCTTGACGTCTATGTGCCACCAGAAAAGAAAAAGACTTTCAAGATCGACACCCGCCGTCACGCCTTCGCCTATATCTTTGAAGGTGCCGGTAAATTCGCCGACAGTTCCAATCCGCGCGGCGTGCTGCTCGAAAAGGAATATAAGGGTGAGGAACTCAACATCCGCGATCTCTCCGGCAACCGCACGCTGATCGAGTTTGGCCGCGGCGACGAAATCACCGTGCAAGCTGGCCCAAACGGCATCCGCTTCCTGCTGGTGTCTGGCGCGCCGATCCAAGAGCCCGTCGCATGGCACGGCCCCATCGTGATGAATACCCAAGCCGAGTTGCAACAAGCCATGACCGAGTTGCGCAATGGCACCTTCATCAAACCTGCGCATTAACGCGGTTTGCGTTTTATCTGACGCAAAGGGTATCAGAATTCGCGCAGGTCTTAGCGCGAATTCTGATTCAAGATAAACGCAAACCGCTCTAGCAGCTCAGCCTGCGCATTGAACCTGAACCAACCGCGCGTTATGCTCCCCGGCATGACGCGCGCCCTCCTCCTGATCCTCGCCCTCTCCGCCTGTGCCCAATTCCCTGAAGTGGATGCAGGCGCCCGCACCAATCTGCCCACACCCTCCCTGCTCCCCACCGATCAACTGATCGCTGGCACCAATCAGACAGGCCCCGCCGATCCGTTGGCTGGCCAAGTCGCGCTCTTGAAAGCCCGCGCCGCAACCCTCCGCGCCGAAAGCCCCAGCCAATAACCTCACAACGCCCGCGTTGCGCAGCGCCACGCCATCGGCTAACACCCGGCGCAAGCAATCTGAAACGGAGTCCCCTCATGTCTGCCAAACCCCTGCGCATTGGTCTCGCTGGTCTTGGCACCGTGGGCATTGGTGTGGTGAAGATCGTGCAAGCGCACGCCGATCTGATCGCCAAACGCACTGGACGCGCCGTGCAGATCACCGCCGTCTCCGCCCGCGATAAATCCAAGAACCGCGATGCTGATCTGTCTGGTTATGCTTGGGAAACCGATCCCGTGGCGCTGGCCCAACGCGCCGATATCGACGTGTTTGTCGAGGTGATCGGCGGCCACGAAGGCGCCGCCAAACTTGCAACCGAGGCAGCCATCGCCGCAGGCAAAGATGTGGTCACCGCCAACAAAGCCCTGCTCGCCCACCACGGCCAAGCCCTCGCCCTCGCGGCTGAGTCCGCAGGCCGCGTCATCCGCTTTGAAGCCGCCGTCGCAGGTGGCATCCCGGTGATCAAGGCGCTGACCGAAGGGTTGGCCGCCAACCAGATCAAACGCGTGATGGGCGTGATGAACGGCTCGTGCAACTACATCTTGACCCGGATGCAGAACGAAGGCCTGTCCTACGCCGAGGTCTTCGACGCCGCCCAACAGCTTGGCTATTTAGAGGCCGACCCAAACCTAGACGTTGGCGGCATCGACGCGGGCCATAAACTCAGCCTCCTCGCCGCTATCGCCTTCGGCACCCAAGTCAGCTTCGATGCGGTCGAACTCGAAGGCATCGGCGCGATCTCGATCGACGACATCAAACTCGCCGCCGACATGGGCTACCGCATCAAACTGTTGGGTGTGGCGCAAATGACCGGGCGAGGCCTCGAGCAACGCATGACCCCCTGCCTCGTGCCCGCCGACAGCCCACTGGGCCAGTTGCAAGGCGGCACCAACATGGTCGTCCTTGAAGGCGATTCTGTCGGCCAAATCGTGCTGCGCGGCCCCGGTGCAGGCATGGGCCCCACCGCCTCTGCCGTGATGTCCGACGTGCTCGACATCGCGCGCGGCCTCCGTCTGCCCACCTTCGGCCAGCCTGCCAGCACTTTGGCAAAACCACAGGCCGCGCAATCCGCGACACCCGCCAGCTACTACCTGCGCATGACCCTGCTCGACAAACCCGGCGCACTGGCGAAAATTGCCACCTGCCTCGGCGACGCCGGCGTCTCCATCGACCAGATGCGCCAATATGACCACGAAGGCGACAAAGCCACCGTGCTGATCGTCACTCACAAAGCCACCCGCGCCGACATCGACCACGCCACCGGGCGCTTTGCCGCCACGGGTGTCATGGTCGGCGCCCCCGTCGCGTTGCGCATCGAGGAAGTCTGACCGCGATTCGCAAAGGCTTGATTCACGCTGGTTTCCTCCGACCCGCGTCAGCACGGGGAAAGCACAGCGAGAATACGCCGTAAAACCTTGCAACTCGGCAGATTACCTCAGCGCCCTCAAACTGTTAGCGCCACCATCCTTGCCGCCTACGCCGCCCCCGGCTAGACGAGGGAAAACCCCATTTTCCCGCAAGGATATCTCATGGCCGACGTCACCGAATTCCAAGACCGCCTGCTTTCCCTCGGCCTCGCCCGCGTCTCCGAGGCGGCAGCTTTGGCCTCCGCCAAGCTGATCGGGCGCGGCGATGAGAAAGCGGCGGATCAGGCGGCGGTCAACGCCATGCGCGACCAGTTGAATTTGCTGGATATTGCCGGCGTTGTGGTGATCGGCGAAGGCGAACGCGACGAGGCCCCGATGCTCTATATCGGTGAAGAAGTCGGCACCGGAAACGGTCCGGCGGTGGACATCGCGCTCGATCCGCTGGAAGGCACCACGCTGACTGCCAAAGACATGCCGAACGCACTGACGGTCATCGCGATGGCCCCGCGCGGCACCCTGCTGCACGCCCCCGATGTCTATATGGAAAAACTCGCCATCGGCCCCGGCTACGCCCCCGACACCGTCACCCTCGACATGCCGCCCGCTGCCCGCGTCCGCGCCCTCGCCCGCGCCAAGGGCGTGGCCGCGGATGAGATCACCGTCTGCATCTTGGAGCGCCCCCGGCATGAGGCGTTGATCGCCGAAGTCCGCTCCACCGGGGCCGCCATCCGCCTGATCACCGATGGCGACGTCGCAGGCGTTATCCATTGCGCAGAAAGCGAAATCACTGGGATCGACATGTATATGGGCTCGGGCGGTGCCCCCGAAGGCGTACTCGCGGCAAGCGCCCTGAAGTGCATGGGCGGCCAAATCTACGGCAAACTGTTGTTCCGCAACGACGACGAAAAAGCCCGCGCCTACAAGGCTGGCATCACCGATCTGAACCGCATCTACACCCGCGACGAAATGGTCACCGCCGACGTGATCTTCGCGGCCACTGGCGTCACCCAAGGCTCGATCCTGCAAGGCATCAAGATCGAACCGGGATGGGTGACGACCGAGACGATCCTGATGCGCTCGAAAACCGGATCAGTGCGCCGGATGTTGTACAAAAGCCCAATGAAATAAGGGCGCAACCGATTTCCGATACGGAAATCGTGCCGGAATTTCTCAAATTCCGCCTTGCTCCGCGCCACTCTGTCAGGCACACCCAAACTATGACAGAGCGCGCCTTTCTCTCGGTTGACCATTCGCTGACCCAGCGCCGTTGGATCGGCCCCGGTGACGAGGCCGAACGTCTGGCCGAGGCGATGGCGCAACTCACCCGCCTGCCTATCGCCCTCTGCGCCACCCTTGTCGCGCGCGGCGTCACGCCGCAAGACGCCCCGGCCTTTCTCGCCCCGCAACTGCGCGATCTGCTGCCAGATCCGCTGAAACTGCGCGATATGGCCAAGGCCGCCGCCCGCTTCCTATACGCCGTGAAAGCCCGCCAACGCATTGCAATCTTTGCCGATTATGATGTCGATGGCGGCTCCTCCGCCGCCCTTCTCATCATCTGGCTGCGCGCGATGGGTGCTACAGCCACCCTCTACATCCCCGACCGTATTGACGAAGGCTACGGCCCCAACGTGCCCGCCATGGCCGAACTGGGTAGCAAACACGACCTGATCCTCTGCGTCGATTGCGGCACCCTCAGCTTTGATCCCATCGCCGCCGCCAAATGTGACGTGGTGGTCTTAGATCACCACCTCGGCGCAGAAACCCTCCCCCCCGCCTTCGCCGTGGTAAACCCCAACCGTCAGGATGAGGACGGCGACCTCGGCCACCTGTGCGCTGCCTCCGTGGTGTTCCTGATGCTGGTCGAGGCCAACCGCCAACTGCGCGCCGACGGCAGCCAAGGCCCTGATCTGATGGCGCTGCTTGATCTTGTCGCCCTCGCCACCGTCGCCGATGTCGCCCCGCTGATCGGCGTCAACCGCGCCTTCGTGCGCCAAGGCCTCAAGGTGATGGCCCGCCGCGAACGTGCAGGCCTGCGCGCCCTCGCCGATATCGCCCGCATGGACCAAGCCCCCACCCCCTACGCACTTGGCTTCCTGCTCGGCCCCCGCGTCAACGCAGGCGGCCGCATTGGCCAAGCCGACCTTGGCGCGCGTCTGCTGTCCACAGATAGCCCAACCGAGGCAACCGCCTTGGCCGAAAAACTTGACGTCTTGAATACCGAGCGCCGCGATATCGAGGCCCGGGTGCGAGAAGAAGCCCTCTCGCAAGCCGAAATGCGCGGCTTGGACGGCCCCTTGGTCTGGGCCGCAGGCGACGGCTGGCACCCCGGCGTCGTTGGCATCGTCGCGGCCCGGCTGAAAGAAGCCAGTCATCGCCCCGCCGTGGTGATCGGTTTTGATGGCAACGAAGGCAAAGGTTCCGCCCGCTCCGTCACCGGCGTCGATCTCGGCGCGGCGATTCATCGTCTGACCACCGAAGGTCTGCTGCTGAAAGGCGGCGGTCACAAAATGGCCGCAGGCCTGACGGTGGCGCGCGATAAACTCGAAGCCGCGATGGAACGTCTCTCTGAACTTCTCGCCAAACAAGGCGCAGGTGCGGGCGGTCGCGAAGACCTGCGCATCGACAGCCTGCTGATGCCCACCGCCGCAACCCCGGGATTTGTCGAACAGATTGAGTCCGCAGGCCCGTTCGGAGCCTCCGCCCCAGCCCCGCACTTTGCCTTCGCCGACACCAACATCACCACCCGCCGCATCGGCGAGAAACACCTGAAAATCAGCTTCGGCGACAGCATGGGTGCCCGCCTCGAAGGCATCGCGTTTGGCGCTTTTGACACCGATCTCGGCCCCGCATTGGAAAACCCCGGCCACCAGCGCTTTCATCTGGCCGGGCGGCTAGAGTTGAACACATGGGGCGGTCGCACAAAGGTGCAATTTCGTCTGGAAGATGCGGCAAAAGCCTGATTTTTCCTCTTGCGAAGCGCCAAATCTGCCCTTAAACACCGCCGCACCACAGTGGCCCGTTCGTCTATCGGTTAGGACACCAGATTTTCATTCTGGTAAGAGGGGTTCGACTCCCCTACGGGCTGCCACTTTTCCCAACACCCTGAGATCTCTGCATAATTTCAGCCCCCTTGCGCCGGGCGACAGCCCAGCTATTCTGCCCACAACCTTTCCTTGTTGGATGCAGACAGTGTTGACCAAATCTTTGACCGCATTGCTTTTTTCGCTGACTTTGGCCGCCCCCGCTTTGGCTGCCACCTGCGGCAACACCGCATCCGGGTTTGACGCGTGGAAGGCCGATATGGCGCAAGAGGCCAAAGCCGAGGGCGTCGGCGAAGCGGGCCGCGCCGCACTGCTGAGCGCCAGCTATTCCAAGGCCACCATTGCGGCGGATCGCAACCAGAAAAGCTTCAAATACACCCTGCAAAAATTCCTGTCAGTGCGCGGTGCTGATGCGATCATCTCGCAGGGCCGCGCGCGCGAAAAGAAGAACCCCGATTTCTACGCCGGGCTTGAGGCACAATATGGTGTGCCCGCAGGCGTTTTGCTGGCCATCCACGGGATGGAAACCGGCTTTGGCAATTTCATGGGCGACACCAATGTCGTCTCGGCCATCGCCACCCTGACCTTCGACTGCCGCCGCACAGATTTCTTCCGCCCGCATCTGATCGGCGCGCTGCTGCTGGTCGATCAAGGCTCGATCAGCGCCAAATCTGTCGGAGCAAAACATGGTGAACTTGGCCACACCCAGTTCCTGCCCGGCAATGCGCTGCAATATGGTCAGGACGGCAACGGCGATGGCCGGATTGATCTGACCAACCTCACCGACGCGCTCTCCACCACCGCCAACTACCTGCGCCAGAGGGGCTGGCAACCTGGGCTGGGCTATCAGGAAGGCGAGCCGAACTTCGCGGTGATCAAAGAATGGAACGCCGCCAAGGTCTACCAGCAGGCCATCGCGCTGATGGGCGCAAAAATCGACCGATAAATCGGTTTTCCCCTCTTGAACCCCGCGCGCCAACCGCTTAGGAACCGCCGCAGTGGCCCGTTCGTCTATCGGTTAGGACACCAGATTTTCATTCTGGTAAGAGGGGTTCGACTCCCCTACGGGCTGCCACTTCCCTTAATTTATGAATGAAACCCATCGCTTGGGCTTCACCGTT
The DNA here is from genome assembly GCF_058135695.1 of Cypionkella sp. PAMC25878. Lineage (NCBI taxonomy): Bacteria > Pseudomonadati > Pseudomonadota > Alphaproteobacteria > Rhodobacterales > Paracoccaceae > Cypionkella > Cypionkella sp. PAMC25878. Next base: position 3,859,357 of record NZ_CM176871.1, read on the forward strand.
AAGTTAAGCATCTTCCTTCCAAAACCGCAGCAATCGCACTAGTCTTCACTGAATTCCACAGCGAAAGTGTGCCAATGGATCGGCTGATCAGCGAGCGGATGTTCGTCACCGTGCTGGAAACCGGCAGTTTTGCCGCCGCAGCACAGCGCTTGGGCACCAGTTCCGGCCAAGCCTCCAAGCTGGTGTCAAAGCTTGAAGCCGAGCTTGGCGTGCGGCTGTTGCACCGCACCACCCGCGCGCTGGCCGCGACCGAAGCCGGACAGGCCTATTTCGACCGTCTGCGCAGCCTGCTCGATGAATTTGACGCGCTCGATACCGAAACCCGCAACGCCGCCCTGTTGCCACGCGGGAAGATCCGGCTCAGCGCGCCGCTCAGCTTTGGCACCATCCGACTTGCCCCCCGCCTTGCCGATTTTGCCAAGGCCTATCCCGAGATTGCGCTGGACGTGAATTTCTCGGACCGCCTTGTGAACCTTGTCGATGAGGGCTTCGATATGGCAATCCGGGTCGGCAAGCCCCGCGACACCACGCTGATCGCGCGCAAACTGTGCAGCTCGCAACTGATCGTGGCGGCTTCCCCAGCCTATCTTGCCGCACGGGGTGTTCCGCAAACACCGCAAGATTTGACCGGGCATGATTGTCTGATCGACACCAACTACCGCGACCCGCAGCGCTGGAGCTTCACTCAGAATCAACGAGTTGCGGTCACGGGGCGGTTGACGTTTTCCAACGCCTCCGCCTGTATGATCGCCGCTGAAACCGGGCTTGGCATCGCGTCTTCGCCCGATTTTGTTCTGGCCGATAGCCTTGCCAGTGGCCGCCTTGTCCGCCTGCTGGCCGCTTATGAAGAACCGCCGATGGGGGTGTTTGCGCTGTATCCCTCCGGTCGGCATCTGGCGTTGAAGATGCGGGTGTTGATTGATTTTCTGGTGCAACATCTGCCGCACCCCAGCACACCCCTTCCAAATCGGACGGAATGATCTTCCATTTGGCAAGATTATCAATCCAATCAGAAAGAGCCATATTGCGATAATCAATCCAAACCCAAAGGATAACCGCAATGACCGCCCTACCTTCCCAATCCACCAGCCAGACCGACCTCGCCGCCCTGATCCTGCGCCTCGCCCTCGGCGGCCTGTTCCTCGCCCATGCTGGCCTGAAAATCTTCGTCTTCACCCCCGCTGGCACCGCTGGCTTCTTCCAAAGCATCGGCCTGCCCGGCCCGCTCGCCTATCTGATCATCGCCGTTGAAGTGCTCGGCGGCCTCGCCTTGATCGCCGGATACCGCACCCGCATCGTCTCTCTCGCCCTGATTCCTGTGCTGCTCGGGGCCATCGTCACCGTGCATTTCGCCGCTGGTTTCTTCTTCACCAACGAGAACGGTGGCTGGGAATATCCCGCATTCTGGATCATCGCCCTTGTGGTGCAATCCCTGCTCGGCGACGGTGCCGCATCGCTTGGCCGCCGCAGCTAACCCCAAAACTTTCGGAGAACCGACATGTCCACTGCATCTGCACCCTTGGAAATCGGCCGCGTCGCCTTGACGGTGAATGACATCGGGCGTGTCGGTTCGTTTTACAAACAAGCACTTGGCTTGACTGAACTTAGCAATGATGGCGAAACCCTGCGCCTTGGCGCGGGCAACACCCCCCTGCTGGAACTGCGCGCCGACAAAACCGCCCGCCGCAGCAGCCCGAAAGAAGCGGGCCTGTTTCACACTGCCTTCCTGCTGCCCACCCGCGCCGACCTTGGCGCGTGGCTGCTGCACGCCTCTGACAGCCAACTGCCGCTAGAGGGTGCCTCCGACCACCTTGTGAGTGAGGCGATTTATCTGTCAGACCCCGAGGGCAACGGCATTGAGGTCTATATCGACCGTCCGCGCTCTGCATGGAAAACCCAAAACGGCCAAATCCAAATGGCCACCAACGGCCTTGATCTGAACAACCTCGCCGCCGCCGCCAAAGCCCCGTTCACCGAAAGTCCCGAGGGCACCGTGATCGGCCACGTCCATCTGCAAACCGGATCGGTCCCCGAGGCGGAAGCCTTCTACAACGGCGAACTTGGCTTTGCGATCACCACCCATTACCCCGGTGCCGCCTTCTACGGCGCGGGCGGCTACCACCACCACATCGCCACCAACATCTGGAACAGCCGCGGCGCAGGCAAGCGCGCCTTCCCCTCCACCGGCCTTGCCGATCTTGAAATCTTGGCCGATGCCGTACCCCTCGCCGCCCTGCGTGCCAAACTGCCCAAAGCCCTGACCGACCCGTGGGGCACCCCGATCACTCTGTCAGCGAAGGTGGTGTAACATGCTTGTCGATGGAAAATGGATGGAGAACTGGCAACCCGTGCAGGCGAAAGACGCTGAAGGCGGTTTTGTGCGCCAGCAATCCAGCTTTCGCAACTGGATCACCGCTGACGGTTCCTCAGGCTTCAAAGCCGAAGCCGGACGCTATCACCTTTATGTCGCCCTGATCTGCCCTTGGGCGTCACGCACTCTAATCGCTCGCAAACTCAAAGGCTTAGAATCCGCCATAACCGTCTCTGTCGTGGAACCGACCCTCACCGATCAAGGCTGGCGCTTCGGAGACTACCCCGGCAGCACGCCGGACCATCTGTACAACGCCACCTACATGCACCAGATCTACACCCGTGCCGATGCCCATGTCTCGGGGCGCGCCACTGTGCCGGTGCTGTGGGACAAACACACCAACACGCTGGTGAACAACGAATCGGCTGACATTGTGCGGATGCTCAACTCCGGCTTCGGAGATCTCGCCTCTGGCCCCGATCTCTACCCCGAAGCCCTGCGGTCTGAGATTGATGCGCTAAACGACCAGATCTACCCCGCCCTGAACAACGGCGTATATCGCGCCGGATTTGCCACCACCCAAGCCGCCTACGAAGCAGCCTTCACCGACGTGTTCGCTACGCTCGACAACCTCGAATCCCGCCTGTCGGATGCTCGCCCCTACCTGCACGGCGCGCCATTCACTGAAACCGACATCCGCGCCTTCGTCACCCTGATCCGCTTTGACGCCGCCTACCACGGCTTGTTCAAGACCAATCTGAAACGCATCGCCGACTACCCCAACCTGCAAGCCTATATGCTGCGTATCCTCGCGCTTCCCGGCGTCCGCGATACCGTTAGCATCGACCATATCAAGCGCGGTTACTACTCGATCAAAACCTTGAATCCGCTGGGCCTTGTCCCCGTCGGCCCCCTACTGCCGTGGGACAAAGCATGAGCAAGCTATTGATTATGCTGCATGGTGTCGGCAGCAGCGGCGCCGATCTGGCCCCAATCGGCCAACACATTGCGCAAAACATCGGCGCGCAATCCGAAAGCCCCGACGCCCCGCACCGCTTTGATCAAGGCGGCGCAGGTCGCCAATGGTTCTCAATCGCAGGCATCACCGAGGCCAACCGCCCCGCTCGGGTCGCCGCAGCCCGTGCCAGTTTCGACGCCACCCTCAGCGAAATCATCACCGCCCACGGCCTGCAAAACCAACTCCATAACGTCGCACTAATCGGGTTCTCGCAAGGCTCCATCATGGCCCTAGATGCCGTCGCCTCGGGCCGCTGGCCCGTCGGCGCAGTCGTCGCCTTCTCGCTGCGCCTCGCCAGCCCAGCGCCGCTAACGCCAGCGCTAAAAACCCCGGTTCTGCTGATCCACGGCACCAGCGACCCGGTGATGCCGATCACCGAGGCCACCACAGCCGAAGCCGCCCTGACCGCAGCAGGCGTGCAGACCACCCTCCATCTGCTGCCCGGCGTCGGCCACACCATCACCCCTGCGGGCGTGGCATTGGCCGAAACCTTCCTGCGCACGAGCCTTACCTAACGCCGCTGCGTATCCACCGGATAGGCGGTGCCATACTTCATCCGCTCCATCACGAAATGTGAGGTGAAATTCTTGATCGCCACCGCGTCAGTGAGTCGCTTGTAAAGCCCGTCAAAATCCGCCGTATCGCCGACCGAAACCCGCAGCAGATAATCCATCTCTCCGGCCATCCGGTAGACTTCCATGATCTCAGGGATCGCCTCGGTCGCCTTCATGAACGCCTCGCGCCACTCGGCAGAATGATCCACCGCTTCGACCTCGACAAACACCGTCAGGCCAAAGCCAAGCCGCGCCGGGTCCACCATTGCCACCCGTCCGGTGACAATGCCAGTGGCCTCAAGCCGTTGAATCCGCTTCCAGCATGGCGTCTGTGATAGCCCCACCCGGTCGGCAATCTGCGCCACCGGCAGCGTCGCATCGCGCATCAACTCGGCGATAATCTTGCGATCAATCTGATCAAGTTCGGCCATAGCCGTTCCCCTTCTGGTTCTGCGCCTAGGATGTGGCAAAAATTCTAAATGTCTACCATCTTTATCGTGATATATTTCAAAAGTACGATAAACTATTGTTTTAAAACAACTATATCTACAAAAACCATCTCTTCATCCCCTCAACCCATTGAGAATAAAGCAGAGAGAATTTTCTTCTAAAATCACGACAAAAAAGAGCGTTATTTTTCCGTTGCTAAACTCGACTAACTCTGTCGTTATTAAGGGTATCGACACACTCGACCCTACCCAACTAATCCAGAGGGAGACCACCATGTTCGCAGCACCCCAATCAGTCTTCAGCCATGCGGCGCCGATGTCCTGCGCCTATCAGGTTTCTCTGATCGACCGCCGCACCGGACGCGCCCACCGCGTCTCGGGCAGCCCGCTGGTCCGCTTCACCCGCGATCCGCAAGCTGCGGTGCAAGAATTGCTCGACGGCCGCGATGCCCGCCTGTGGGAAACCCGCGTCGAGCCCTTGGACCCCTACGCAAGATGACCGCCCCCATTCTCGGGTTCATCCCCGCCCTTCCTTTCCCGGCGAAACGCCATCCCATCCCGCAGGAGAAACCAATGCTCACCACCATCACCGTTGCAGGGACCGTGACGGCCCAAGGCACCCTCACCCAGCGCCATGCAGATGGCCGCGTCACCATCACCACCGGTGAGCGCGAGTTCGTAGGCTTCCCGGTGCGCGAAAACTGGCTGGGCAAGGCGGCGCTGGTCGCGCTTTCGGCGCTCTATCTCAGTTTCTCGGCAGCCCAAGAGCTTCGCGCCGAAACCCTGCTGAACGTCAGCTACGACCCAACGCGCGAACTTTACAAAGACCTGAACGCCGCCTTCATCGAAAGCTACACCGCCGCAGGCAACCCGGCTCCGACGATTGAGGCCAGCCATGGCGGTTCCGGCGCACAAGCCCGCGCCGTGATCGAAGGTCTGGATGCGCAGGTTGTCACGCTGGCACTCGCCGCCGACATCGACAAGATCGCCAAGGAAGGCAAACTGCCCGCCGATTGGCAGTCGAAACTGCCGCACAATTCCTCACCCTATACCTCGACCATCGTGTTCCTCGTCCGCGAAGGCAACCCGAAGGGCATCAAAGACTGGGGCGATCTGGTGAAAGATGGCGTTGAAGTGATCACCCCGAACCCGAAAACGAGCGGAGGCGCGCGCTGGAACTACCTCGCCGCTTGGGCTTGGGCAGAAAAGAACGGCCAAGACCCGCAAGCCTTTGTCAAAACCCTGCTGGAACATGTGCCTGTGCTGGACAAAGGCGCACGCGACGCCACCACCACGTTCGCCCAGCGCGGCATCGGTGATGTGCTGCTGGCTTGGGAGAATGAGGCCTACTTGGCTGAAAAAGAGCTTGGCGACGATCAGTTTGATATCGTCGTGCCCTCGCTCTCGATCCTCGCCGAACCGCCCGTCGCCTTGGTTGAGGCCAATATTCACAACGACGATCAGCGCAAACTGGCCGAGGCTTACCTGAACTTCCTCTACACCCCCGAAGCCCAAGCCATCATCTTCAAAGACTACTACCGTGGCTGGGATACCTCGAAAGCCGATCCGGCTGACGTTGCCCGCTTCCCGAAACTGGAACTTGTCGACATCAGCCACTTTGGCGGCTGGGCAGAAGCACAGAAAACCCACTTCGCCGATGGCGGCACCTTCGATCAAATCTACACCGCGAAGTAACGCCCCATGAGCAGACCGCTGATCAACAGATCCCCGCTTCCCGGCATGGCCCTTAGTGCCGGGATCACCCTCACCCTGCTGTCTCTGGTGGTCTTGCTGCCAATCGGCGCCCTTCTCTTGAAGGGCGCCACTGCCGGTTTGCCAGCCCTGTGGACCGAGGTGAACACCCCCCGCATCTGGGGCGCGCTGTTCCTGTCGTTCCGACTTTCCTTCATTGCCGCCCTGATCAACCTAGTCATCGGTGTCGCCCTCGCCTGGGTCTTGGTGCGCTACCGCTTCCCCGGCCGCCGCCTTCTCGACGCCGCCGTTGACCTCCCCTTCGCGCTACCCACCGCCGTCGCAGGCATCGCTTTGACCGCCCTTTACGCCCCAAACGGCGCGTTCGGCTCCATCGCCAAAGACCTCGGCTTCAAGATCGCCTATACCCAATGGGGCATCCTGATCGCCCTCATCTTCGTCGGCCTGCCTTTTGTGACCCGCACCGTGCAACCCGTCGTCGAAGAAATCGAGCGTGAGGTAGAAGAAGCGTCCGCCACCCTCGGCGCCACCCGCGCCTACACCCTGCGCCGCGTCGTCCTTCCCATGCTGGCCCCCGCCGCAATGACAGGCTTTGCCCTCTCACTCGCCCGTGCGGTTGGCGAATATGGCTCGGTAATCTTCATCGCGGGCAACATCCCGCTGAAAACCGAGATCGCGCCCCTGCTGATCGTCATCAAACTCGAAGAATTCAACTATGTCGGGGCCACCGCCATCGGCATCGCCATGCTCGTGATTTCCTTCGCAATGCTTTTGCTGATCAACGCCATCCAAGTTCTCAGCCGCCGGAGGATTGGCTATGTCTGACACCCCCACCCACCACTTGCCGAAACCCACAGGTTCGCAAGCGCATCGCCCGGTCACCACCGAATCCCCCGGCTTCCGCTTCGGCCTGATCGCGGTCGTCGTGCTATTCCTCGCGCTTTTGCTGTTCGCCCCCCTCGTCGCCGTCTTCGCCGAGGCCCTCTCGAAAGGTGCCATCGAAGCCGTCAAATCCCTCGCCAACCCCGAGGCGTCTTCTGCAATCAAACTCACCCTCATCGTCGCCGCCGTCGCCGTCCCCCTTAACGCCGTCTTCGGCATCGCAGCGGCATGGTTTATCACCAAATACGACTTTCGCGGCAAAGCTCTGCTGATCACCCTGATCGACCTGCCGTTCTCGGTCTCTCCGGTCGTCGCGGGCCTCTGCTTGGTGCTTACCTTCGGCGCAAACACCGCCGTCGGCGGCTGGATGGTCGCGCATGGCTACCCCATCGTCTTCGCTTTGCCCTCGATCATCCTCGCCTCGATGTTCGTGACCTTCCCTTTTGTTGCCCGCGAGTTGATCCCGGTGATGATCGAGCAAGGCAAGGCCGAGGAGGAAGCCGCCCTCACCCTCGGAGCCTCCGGCTGGCGCATCTTCTTCACCGTGACCCTGCCCAACATCCGCGGGGCACTGCTCTACGGTGTGCTGCTCTGCAATGCCCGCGCCATGGGTGAATTCGGCGCAGTCGCCGTGGTCTCGGGCAAAATCCGCGGCCAAACCGCCACCATGCCGATCACCATTGAGATGCTGTACAACGAATATCTCTCGGTCTCTGCCTTCAGCCTCGCCGCCGTACTTGCACTATTGGCGCTGCTGACCCTCACCCTGAAAACCCTGCTGGAATGGCGCTTTGCCGATCAGCTTGCCGCCGCACACCGTCCCTGAAAGGCCAAACCATGCAAATCGAAATTGATCAGATTTCCAAAGAGTTCGGCGCGACGGCAGCCCTGCACCCCGTCTCGCTGTCGATCCCCTCGGGCGCTTTGGTGGCGCTGCTCGGCCCATCGGGGTCCGGCAAAACCACCCTGCTGCGCATCCTCGGCGGCCTCGAATTCCCCACCGCAGGCCGGGTGCTGTTCGACGCATCCGACGCCACCAACCTCACCGTGCAAGACCGCCGCGCCGGATTTGTGTTCCAATCCTACGCTTTGTTCCGCCACATGACAGTATTCGAGAACATCGCCTACGGCTTGCGTGCCCGCCCCCGCGCCGGGCGACCCGCCAAGGCCGAAATCGCCCGCCGCGTCACCAAACTGCTGGAGCTGATCCAACTGCCCGACATCGGCGCACGCTATCCCAGCCAGCTTTCCGGCGGTCAACGCCAACGCGTCGCCCTCGCCCGCGCGCTTGCCATCGAGCCCCGGATGCTGCTGCTCGACGAGCCCTTCGGCGCATTAGACGCCCGCGTGCGCAAAGAACTCCGCGCGGGCCTGCGCGAGATTCACGACACCACCGGGTTGACCACAATCTTCGTCACCCATGACCAAGACGAAGCAATGGAACTCGCCGATCTGGTCGTCGTGATGTCGATGGGCCGGATTGAACAAATTGGCCGCCCGCAAGACATCCGCGCCCGCCCCGCCACGGCTTTCGTGAAAGAATTTCTGGCAGTCTGACCGCCAGAAGCCTCAAGCCGACAGTAAATCATCCCCTGTCGGCTGATAAAACTGCGCCTGCGCCCGCCCTGCCCGCTTTGAGGCATAAAGCGCCGCATCGGCATCGCTCAGCATCCGCTCGGCCTCGGGCGGATCATACAGTGTCGAAATCGTCAGACCAATCGAGGCCGAAATCCGGCATGGAGAGCCTTCAAAATCAATCGGTTGCGTCAAGCGTTCAATGATCCGCCGCGCAATCTGCTTCAAGCGCGCCGGGTCAGACAACCCCGGCAGCAGCACGACAAACTCATCGCCGCCCACCCGTGCCACCATGTCCGAAGCGCGGGTTTCCTCGACCAAAGCCTTTGCCACTTCGCGCAGCACGACATCACCCGCCGCATGGCCCAAGCTGTCATTGACCTGCTTGAAGTAATCCAGATCAATATGCATCAACCCAAACGCCACGCCCTGCCCGATCAGCGCGGGCAGCGACACTTCCAGCGCCCGCCGGTTGCGCAAGCCCGTCAGCGTGTCGGTCAGCGCCTGTTCCTCCGCCGTTGCCTTTGCGCCCAAAAGGCTCAGGTTCAGCCGCCGCAATTCCGTCATCACCGCCTGCTTGACCTCGACCAGATACAGCATTTCCACCGCCATATCGGTCGCGGCAAAATCCGCATCGGTCAGCGCATGTTGCCGCACCGCCTCAATCAACCGGATGCCAAACGACAGATTCAGCAGCATCCCGCCATCACTCGTTGGCATCGCCAGCCCACGAAACGTATCGCCCTTGCCGCGCAGATCGACATGCAACCGCACCCCGGCCCGCGCCCGCAGATCCTCCATCGAGATGATCCCGGCAGGTCGGCGCACCGAAAACACTTTCAGAAACCCCACCCCCAACGGCAGCGGCCCCTCAATCAGCTTGACCAAGGTCGGCCCCATCGAGTTGATTTTGCCCGCCGCGTTCAGCCCAACATGCATCGGCATCAATCGCGACAGTGCCGCTTTGTTTAACACAACCCCCGGCATCACCTAAGCCTCCGGCATGGCGAGTTCAAACCGCCGCCCCTCTGCAAAAGCGTGATCCAGCAGATGCACCGCAACCACCTCGCGCCCCGCCTCAACGCCTGCATGATCCAACACCACCAGCGCGCCATAATCATCCGCCATCGCCCGCAAAAGCCCCACCGTCACATGCCCCACGCCCTCAATCAGCCGCGAGACATGCAGCAAAAACCGCCCCTCGCCCTGATCCATCAGGGTGAATTCCGGCACCTCCAGGTCGGGCAGACCCAAGCGGCCGTGTTCCGGCAAATCTTCCATCGAGTGCAGAAAATCCTGAAAACTCACCCCGCCAAAGCGCAACAGCCGGCGCAGCGCCTCAAGATTGGGATGCGACACCAGATAAGTGCCCAAATCCTCTAACACCGTCTCACGGGGCCGCTGCAAATGTCGGGCGGCGGCGTCAATCACGCTTTCGGTCAGCGCCGTGTCATAGATCAGCAGCGGTTCAAAATTGTCAAAGCCGAGCCCCGCCATGCGCGCAATCGCAGACCAGCTGGCCGCCCCATAGGTGTCGCGCAGAAAACACTGGATCGAGCGGTTGATCAGGCCGTGCATCGGGATACTCGCAAATGATTCTCCCCGACTGTAAGCGCAGGGCATTAATAATTGCCAAATGCCCGAAGGCTTGCGCCGAGCAAGCCCCGATTTGCCACCCCGGCACAAGCACACGCCAAAAACGCAAAACGGCCCGCGCGGAAATCCGCACAGGCCCATCCTAACCCCTTACCAGCAATCAGAAATCGGTCGGTGCGCCACCCTCTTGCTTGCGCTTGGCCACAAACTGCCGCAGCGCTTCCTGATCATTGCCGTTCATCTCGGGTGCTTCAAATTCCGCGATGATCTGTTTGTAGATCCGATGCGCGCGCTCCACCGTCCAGATCGAACCATCCTGCTGCCACGCTTCATAATTCCGCCAATCCGACACGATCGGCGCATAAAACGCCGTGGCGTAGCGGTCTTGCGTGTGCTGGCAACCAAAGTAATGCCCGCCGGGGCCAACCGCCTTGATCGCGTCAAACGCCAGATCATCCGGCGTCACCGCCACCACCGCATCCTCAAAATAGCGCTGGATCATCTGCAACACTTCACAGTCCATGATGAACTTCTCGGGGCTTGCGATCAGCCCGCCCTCCAACCAACCCGCCGCGTGATAGACCATGTTGGTGCGGCTTTGCACCGCCGCCCACAGGCTGTTGGACGTTTCCCACATCGCCTGCCCATCCGGCACGTTGGCCGCACAGGTGCCAGACGAGCGCAGCGGCAGCCCATAAAACCGCACCAACTGCCCGGTCATCTGCGTCGCGCGCATATATTCCGGCGTACCAAACGCCGGCGCCCCCGATTTCATATCGACGTTCGAGGTGAACGTCCCCAACGCCACCGGGCAGCCCGGATTGATATATTGCAGCAAGGCCACCCCGGCCAAACCTTCCGCCAAAGACAGCGACACCGCCCCCGACATGGTGACAGGTGCCATCGCCCCCGCCAAGGTAAACGGCGTGATCACAACGGGTTGCCCGCGTTTGGCCAACCGCATCGCGCCATCCAGCATCGGATAATCATGCTGCAACGGCGAGACCGAGTTGATGTTGGTATACATCCGCGGCTTGGCGTCGAATTCGTCGTGCGAAAGACCGCCCGCGATGCGGACCATCTCCATCACATCCTCAACCCGCTCGGCTCCCAGCGAATAAGCGTGCACCACCTTATCGGTCAGCGTCAGCTTTTCATACAAACAGTCCAGATGCCGCACCGAGGCATGAATATCCACCGGCTCCACCGGATAGCCGCCCGCGACATGGATGCAGTTGAAATACTGCGTCAGTTTCATGAATTCCTTGAACGTCTCAAAGTCGCCAGTCCGCTTGCCACGCTCCAGATCCCAGGCATTGGGCGGAGAAGACACATTCACAAACAGCATATGCTTGCCGCCCATGATCAGCTCACGCTCCGGATTACGCGGCGTGATGGTGAAGCTTTCCGGCGCATGCGAAAGCATCTCCATGACGAAATCTTCGTCCATCTTGACGTTGGTGCCATTCACCACGCAGCCAGCCTGCTTGAGATAAGCCACCGCCTCCGGGTTCAGAAACTCGATGCCGATTTCCTTCAAAATCCGCATCGTCGCTTTGTGCACCGCCTGCACACCATCGGCGTCCAACGGCTCAATCGGGCGGTCGTTGTTGACCGGAATCCGCCACGGCATCTGGTCAATCACCGCCGAGCCCGCCCGGCTTTTGTTGCCCGCCCGACCCCCGGCACGAATGCGTTTGCGGCTTGCGTCATCGCTCATCTGGCGTCTCCATTCCTGCAACCACAACCGTGGCCGCTGCTGGTGCCTAAGATGAACGAAACGCAGCGCCTTAGCGCACCACGTTCCCGACGCAAATGTGTCGTTTTTATCCGACGCCCCGGTTAGGCGGCAGCCAAACCGTCAATCCAGGCCGCCAATTCGCCGATATTGGTCAAAACCACATCGGCATGCGCCTCAAGATCGGCGCGCACAGCGATACCGGTCAGCACCGCCACCGCCTGCATCCCCGCAGCCCGGCCCGCATCCAGATCATGCAAACTATCGCCCACCATGGCAACCCGCCCCGGCGTCAGTCCGCACTGCGCAACGAAAGCCAGAAGTTGCCCCGGCGCAGGCTTGCCACCAAAACCGGAATCGCAGCCGACCACGAAATCGAACAACTCCAACACCCCGGCCCCGGCCAAATGCCGCCGCGCAGGCAGCTCGGTGTCATTGGTCGCCAAACCCAGCTTCAACCCGCGCGCCCGCAATGCCTCCAACACGGCAGGCAAATCCACCGCAGGCACCATCGGCGCATCGGCGGAAAGCTGGTTCATCCGCTCCAACAACTCCTCCAACCCCAGCCCCGGCAAATGCGGCAGCAGAATATCGGCGATCTGGGGCGTGGTCATTGCGATCACCGGGCTGTCGGCGGCAAAATCATTCCGCGCCGCATCATAGCCCAGAACCGAGGCCAACCGCCCATCGGCATCGCCCAACTCGGCCAACAGGTTGCGAGTCCACGCCCCCCAGCTCAGGCGGAAATCAAACAACGTGCCGTCCTTGTCGAAAATCAGCGCCTCAATCATGCTCGTCTCCATTAGGTCAGCCCGCTGAGCGGGTCCGCTTTTGGCCCGCACCCTGCCGCGCCGAAACCGAAAACGCAATCAGGTCCAGTTCGGCAATTCGCCCCCAGGCAGCGCCGCCCGTGCCTGCATCACCGCCGTATAGGGCAGGCCTGCGGCATCGCAGAATCCGATCACCCGCGAATCATCCTCCATCAGAAAATCCAATACCGCGCCCAAAAACACCGGATCACCCGCAAGGGCGGCCAATTCCCCCTGCCCGGCGCCCGTCGCGTTAAGGAAGACCCCCACCAGATCATCCTGCGCCAAAAGCCAAGCAAACGCCTGCAAAGCCAGAGTTTCAGCAGATTCCCGCCTATTCATGCCGCATTTCCTAGGTTTTGCACAGGTCACGCGACAATTGCGCATCTGAGATATTGGTTTTGGAAAGGATTTCTTAACCCTTTCGGCGGCACACTGGAAACACAAGCTTAACACTTAACTCAGGCGTTTCGACAATGGTCGGCAAGATACTCATTGTGGACGATGTTGCGACAAATCGCATCGTCATGAAGGTCAGGCTGACGGCTGCTGGCTACACGCCGCTTTTGGCGGCCGATGGCGCGGCCGGTCTGAAACTTGCATTGACCGAAGCGCCCGATCTGATTCTGCTTGAACTCTCCCTGCCAGATATGCCGGGGCTGCACTTGCTGGAACGATTGCGGGCGGAACCCGCATTGCGGCATGTGCCGATCGTGATCTGCTCACCTGTGCTGGATGCCAAAGCCCGCTGCGAGTCCTTCCGCGCCGGGGCCGATGATTTCCTGCAAAAACCGCTGGATGATCAAAGCCTGTTGGCGCGTATCCGCAGCTTCATGCGCGCCCGCGATGAGGTGGAAGGTTTCGCACCGCATCACGACGGCATCGCCATGCTGGGTCTGGCCGAAGCCCCGGCGACGTTTTACCAACCCGGCGTGATCGCCCTGATCACCCAACGCAGCGAAGTGGCGCTGAAACTGCGCCGCGATATGGCCCCGCATCTAACCGACCGCGTGCTTGCCATGACGGCAGAAGAGGCGATGACCGAAGGCATGCATCATGGTGCCACACCCGACGTTTTCCTGATCGAATCCGATTTCAACGGTCCGGGCTCTGGTCTGCGGTTGATGTCAGAACTGCGCTCGCGCACCCACAGCCGCCATGCCGCGTTTTGCGTGCAATCCGGCCTCGGCTCGGCCATCGCGGCGGCGGTGGCGTTTGATCTTGGGGCGCATGATCTGGTGGCAGATGGCATCCCCGCCGAAGAACTCGCGCTGCGTCTGGCCCGGCTGCTGGTGCGCAAGCGTGAAGCCGATGCGATGCGGGCCTCGGTGCAAGACGGATTGCGCTTGGCGATGATCGACAGCCTGACGGGTTTGCACAACCGCCGTTACGGCATGGCGCAACTCGCCGCCATCGCCGATATTTCCCGCCGCTCGGGGCAGGAATTTGCCGTGATGGTGGTCGATCTGGATCGCTTCAAATCGGTGAACGACCGCTGGGGTCATGCCGCAGGCGACGCCGTGCTGATTGAGGTGGCAGAAAGGCTGAACCGCAATCTGCGGGCGGGCGATCTGCTTGCCCGCATCGGTGGCGAAGAATTCCTGATCGCTCTGCCCGAAACCTCGCTTACTGAGGCCCGCAGCATTGCCGAACGCCTGTGCCACGCCATCGAAGAAACCCCGGTACGGATCGGCGATTTTGCTGCCCTTCAGGTCACCGTTTCGATTGGCCTTGCCACCTCAGCCGATGCCTGCGCCCCCAGCGTCAAAGACACCTTGTCAGACCTGATTGACCGCGCCGACCGCGCCTTGCTTTACGCCAAATCGGCGGGCCGCAACCAAGTCACCATCAGCCGCACCGCCGCATAACAAAGATCGAAGTATCGCCACGCCCCGGCCCCAACCGAGATCCCTAAGGCTTCGGCGGTGGCCCCTCATCGCCGAACTTATCCGGCCCACCCTTGCCACCCTGCTGCAAGCGCTTCTCCAGCCGATCCGCAAACGCCCGCCGCGCCTCGGGCGTCATCGCCACCAGCAAATCGCGCATCAGGCCCTGCCCCACCTCAAACCGCCCCGCCATCCGCAGCCTTTGCGCCTCCAACACTGCCGCCAGCTGGCCGGGATCAAACGGCTCCGCCCGCAACACCCCCAGCAAAACCTGCGCATCCCGGCCTGCCTCTTGCCGCGCCTGCCGCATCTCAGGCATCCGCGCCAGCAACGCCTTGCGCAACGCCTTGCGATCCTCCCGTCTCAACGCCTCGGAAAACGGACCAAAGCCGATCTCGCGCACCCCACGTGGCCCGCCATCCTCGTGATCTTTCAGAAACGAGCCCGCAAACAGCCCCGCCACGGCCAGGTTCAGCGCCACCGAGACCGCCAGCGCGATCCGCAACCCCTTGCCGGGCACTTTCCCCACAGCCGCTCCGCTCATCACCTATTCCTCTGCCAAAAGCACATCGAGTTGCGGCATCAGATCGACCTGATCGACCGCACTCCCCGCCCACATCTCCGCAACCGCGCCCATACCCTCGGGCTGCACAAAGCCGAAAAACAACCCCGCCACCGCAGCCGAACCCACACCCACCAGCGATCCCGCGCCGCCAAACAATGTCGCCAGCCCCGCCAACCAGCCTGCACGCGGCACCACCGCCACCACTGGCCGCGCCTGCAGATCAGCCGCATCCGTCAAAACCCGCGCCATCAGCGCCTCCGAAGGCTGCACCAAAACCCGCGATGCCCCGGCCAATAGATCATCAAGATCATCCATCATTCCGCCTCCTCATAGCCTAAAGCCGCCCGCTGCCCCGACAAAAGCGCGACCAGTGCCCGCTTGCCCCGCGCCGTCAGACTTTCCACCGCTTCCACGCCAATCTGCAAAATCTCGGCAATCTCGGGGTTGCTGAAGCCCTCAATATGCCGCAACACCACCGCTTCCCGCTGTCGCTCGGGCAAGGCCGCCAAAGCCAAGTCCAACGCCGCCATCCGGTCCGCTTCCATCATCCCGGCCACCACCGAAGCAGCACCATCCGCAGGTTCCGCCACATCATCCAACGCCTCGGCCCGCCGCCGCCTGC
This sequence comes from Cypionkella sp. PAMC25878, assembly GCF_058135695.1. Classification (NCBI taxonomy): domain Bacteria; kingdom Pseudomonadati; phylum Pseudomonadota; class Alphaproteobacteria; order Rhodobacterales; family Paracoccaceae; genus Cypionkella; species Cypionkella sp. PAMC25878. The sequence continues at coordinate 3,875,075 of NZ_CM176871.1, forward strand.
GCGCCCGCAGACGATCCGTGCACAGATTGGCCACCACCCGGTAAATCCAGGTTGAGACCTCCGCCTCACCCTGCCGCCACTCCGGCGCCACCTTCCACAGCCGCAGCATCGCCTCTTGCGCCACATCCTCGGCCTCAATGCGATCCGCCAGCATCCGCCCGGCATAGCCCAAAACCCGTGGCAACAGCCGCCCAGCCAGCAGCCGTGCGGCATCGGGGTCGCCATGGGCATAGAGCACCACCAGCGCCTCATCGGCCAAGTCTGCAAGGGTATCGCGCGGCATTGTCATCCTGTGATCGGGCTTACCCGGCTTGCTCCGGGCTGGCAATGTTTCGCAACAGATCTGGGTTTCGCTGTGACGTGGGGTCTGCGGCAACAACCGCAAACCCCACCCCTGACGCCCCGATCCCGGCCAAAGCCTCTGGGGATCATCGACCCCAACCCAGATCAGGGCACCAGATCAGGTTTGATCAGTTCGCCGGATCATCCCCACCATCCGGCCCGCCCATCATGTCATCCTCCATCGCAGAACCATGCTTGCCGTGTTTGCCGTGGCCCTTGCCATGCTTCTCATGCATCGCCTTGCGCGCGGCATCGACCTCATCTTGGGTGACCGCCCCGTCCGCATTGGCGTCGATCCGATCAAACAGCATCTCCGGCCCCGGACGCGCCGCCATCTCAGCCGCGCTCAACAACCCGTCGCCATCCGAGTCCATCTTCTTGACCATCTCCGCCGAGCGCGCCTTGATCCGATCTGTCGAGGCCGCAATCCGCGGGGCCGCCAGCTCATCTGCCGAGATCTTGCCATCCGCATTGGCGTCCATCGCCTTGACCTTGGCGGCACGGAACGCCTCTACCTCGGCTTTGGTCACTTTGCCGTCTTTGTCCGCATCCAAAGTGGCAAAATCAAACCCGCCATGCGGCGTTTGCGGCGGTGTGGCATCCTGCGCATAGGCTGCAGCCCCCATCAAAGCCGCCACCAGAATCAAGGCCGACCCTGCCAGTTTCGGATTGCCCGCCAGTGTGCTGTAGCGCGCCATTTTGCTGTTGATCGCCGTTTTGCTGTTAAGCATGCTGTTCTCCTCAAGCTCGCCGCAGCCTCTGCCATGGCGTTCATACCCAGATAAACGCCGCAGCTTTCGGTTTCCGTCGCGCAGCGCCGCTGGATTTTTTCAGCCCCGCTTGCGACAAAGCACCGCCCCCCCGTGTAAGCACTCAACTTTCGTCCCCACATCGGTTAGAACATGCCTCTCGCATTCAGGATTTTCCGATGACCGACGCCGCCCTGCACCTTGTCCCTGACCACGGGGCCGCTGATCTCCACGCCCATGATCACGATGGCTTTGCCGAACGACCAACTTGGCCCGCGCTGCGCCGGGGCTGGGCGCGGCGCTGCCCGAATTGTGGCGCGGGTCCGCTGCTGAAAGGCTATCTCAAGGTGCGTGAAAGCTGCCCGGTCTGCGCGCAGGATTTCACCCCGCAGCGCGCCGATGATGGCCCGGCCTACCTCACTATCCTGATCGTCGGGCATGTGATGGCACCGCTGTTGATGTTTGTGTTCGTGAAATACCGCCCCGAGCCTGCCACCCTGTTCACCATATTCTCCATCGGCACCGTGGCGCTGTCGCTGTATCTGCTGCCCCGGCTGAAAGGCGCGCTGGTGGCGCTGCAATGGGCCAAGCGGATGCACGGCTTTGGCCGCACCACCGCCACCACACCCGAGCAGTTGTGAGCAACGCCGCCGAGACCATCCGCCCCGCCGCCACCATCGTGCTGTGGCGGCCTGCGGCCACGGGGTTTGAGGTTCTGATGGGTCAGCGCGGCCATGCTGCCGCCTTCATGCCCTCAAAGTACGTATTCCCCGGTGGCGGCGTTGATGCCGAGGATGCCACCGATACCCTGCCCGGCCTCACTGTCGATTGCGCCCACCGCCTGACGCTGAACTGCCCCGCAGATGCCCCCACACCGGGCACGCTTGCGACCGCAGCCCTGCGCGAGTTGACCGAGGAAACCGGGCTTTCGCTGCCGGGTCCCGCCCCCGGTGCCCTGCGCTTCATGTTTCGCGCCATCACCCCACCGGGTCGCCCGCGCCGCTTTGACGCGCGGTTTTTCCTGACCTCCGCCGCAGGTGTTGCGGGCGACACCGAAACCTTCTCCGACACCCTGACCGAGCTGTCGCACCTGCATTGGATCGGCCTCGCGGCCGCCCGCGCGCTCGATCTGCCCTTCATCACCGAGGTCGTCCTCGCCGAAGTGACCGCCCTTTTGCGCGGCCAAACCCAACCCGGCGTGCCGTTCTTCGACAACTCCGGTCCGGTGCCAACCTTCCGCAGGTTGTAAGCAAGCCACCCAGCGTCAAAACCACCCACTTAAGGTCATCCTCTGTGCTCAAATATCCCCGCCGGAGGCACGCGCCTCCAGCCCCCGAAGCCTCCGGCGGGAGTATTTCAAAAAGAGCAATTGGGCAGAAAAGTTAAGACTTTCTGAACGTCGACCCATAACCATTTGAAATAAAACATAATAAAAATGGCCCCGAGTTACCCCCCCGGCATCACCTCACCAAAGCCTTCACCCGCGCGGCAAAATCATCGCCCCGCACCTCAAAATTCGGATACTGATCAAACGAGGCCGCCGCCGGGGCCAGCAACACCACCTCCCCCGCCACAGCTTCCTCAGCTGCCCGAGAAACGGCACGCTCCATCGTCTCACAAATCTCATAGGCGGTGTCGCCCAATTCCAGCGCAAAATCGCGCGCCGAATGTCCGATCAGGTAGGCCTTCACCACCGATCCCAGATGCGGCACCAGCCCCGCAATCCCGCCCTCCTTACCCATCCCGCCCGCGATCCAGCGGATCTTCGGAAACGCCTGCAAAGCCTTGGCCGCCGCATCGACATTGGTGGCCTTGCTGTCATTGATAAACCGCACCCCGGCCTTCTCACCGACCAACTGGCTGCGGTGCGGCAACCCCGCAAACGAATGAAACGCCGTCTCAATCAGCTTCGGCCCGATCCCAAGGCTGCGACAGGCCGCGTAGGCCGCGCAAGCATTCTGATGATTATGCGCCCCCGGCAGCCCCGCCACTTCCCTCAAATCCACCGAGGCCACCTGCTTGCCGCGCCGCCATTCCGCCAGAAAGCCTTTGCGGGCAAACACGGCCCAGCCAAACCGCTCCAGCTTCTGCCCCGAGGAAATCCGGATCACCCGGTCATCCTGCGGGCCTTCCGACATCTGGTTGGCCAGAAACCGCCCCTCGACCTCATCCACCCCGATCACCGCGCGATCTGGGCCGCCTTCCGAGAAAAGCCGCCGCTTCGCTGCGAAATAGCCGCCCATCCCGGCGTGGCGGTCCAGATGATCCGGCGAGAGATTGGTGAACACCGCGACATCCGGGGTCAGGCTGCGGGCGAGGTCGGTTTGGTAGGAGGACAGTTCCAGCACCACCACCTCACCATCCTGTGCGGGCTCGATATCCAGCACGCCGCGGCCGATATTGCCCGCCATCTGCGTCGCCCGTCCGGCCACCTCAAGGATATGATGGATCAGCGCCGTCGTGGTGGATTTACCGTTCGATCCGGTCACGCAAATCACCCGGGGGGTGAGGTCGAAATCATCCCATTCCGGTCCCGCAAAGCTGCGGAAGAACAGGCCGATATCGTTGTCGAGCGGCACCCCGGCTTCCAAGGCCCGCGCGATCACTTTGTTCGGGGTGGGATAAAGATGCGGGATACCGGGAGAGGTGATCAGGGCCAGCACGCCGTCAAAAGCGCCCGCTCGGGTCAGGTCGGTGCAGGTGAAACCCTCGGCCTCGGCCTTCAAACGGGCCTCGGGGCTGTCGTCCCAGATCAGCGCCTCGGCCTCGCCAGCAGTCAGGGCCCGGGCGGTGGCAAGGCCGGAGCGGCCCAGACCCAGCACGGCCACTTTTTGGCCCTCATAGCCTTTTACGGGAATCATAGCAGCCTCCGGTTTTATCTCGCCCAGACAATGCCCCGAGCCGGGGGGGCGGGGCAAGGCGGCATCTGTCCACGCGTGGACAGAGGGGCGGGGTGTGGTTTATCAAGGGGTTAGGGGTGAGGCGTTAAGAGGTTGTTAGGTTTTTCCCGGCGTGGCGGGGTGAACCCCGCCCTATGATTGGCAAAGGCGTCTGAGGTGAGTCTCCACCGCAACACTATCGCACCACCTCAGGGCGTTTGCCCTTCAAAGCTGGTGACGCGCTCGCTGTGACTCTATGCTGACCAAAGCAGTCAAAAATAAGAAAGTGACCATTATGCAGGTTGTTAGCAAGCACACCCTCGCCGCCCTTAGCCTTGTTCTGGCAAGCTCAGCCGCCCAGGCCGAGATGACAGGCGGGCAGGTTAAGCTGTCGCAATCGGGGTTTACCGATGATTTCTCGGTGGCCAAGACCAATATCAGCGGCTCAGTCGAGCTGGCGTTTGGACCGCAGTTTGGCATGCAGATGGATCTGGGCGTCAATATGCTGAACTTCGCCGATGAGACGGCCACGAATTTCGTGACGCACGGCACCTATAAGCTGGGCGACAGCACGGCCCTTGGCGCGTTTTACGGCATGGATGCGGTGAACGGCGGGCGCACGGATATTTATGGGCTTGAGGCGGCGCAGAATTTTGGCACTGGCGGTGTGCAGGGCTATGTCGCGCATGCCGAAGACGATGGTGGCAGCGGCACGGTGCTGGGTGTCAGCGGCGGCATGGTGATGGGCAATGGCGTGGGCATTGGCGGGTCGCTCGATCACGGCTCGTTTGATGGCACGTCGCTGACACGCTATGGTTTGCGCGGTTCGTTCGGCTTGGGCGAAAGCTCAAAAATGTTCGCGGAGCTTGGGGCGTTGAACACCGATGCGGGATCGGAAACCTATGCCAAGATTGGCGCGACCTATAACTTTGGTGCGAATTCTGGGTTGATGTTTGGCGACCGTAGCCTGTTCAACCTGCTGCCGGGGTCGTGACTTGCAGGCTTTGATCTGGTCAGCAGCATAAATGAAAACGCCTGACGATCGGATCGTCAGGCGTTTTCATTTGTAGGGTGTCGATGCCGTGGCGAAGGGCGGTGGGGTGAACCCCGCCCTACCCATGCCGTGCCGTCTTACCGGACCTTCAGCGTCGCAAGGCCAATCATCGCGAGGATCAGGCTGATGATCCAGAACCGGATGACGATTTGCGGTTCGGCCCAGCCTTTTTTCTCAAAATGATGGTGAATCGGGGCCATCAGGAACACGCGCTTGCCGGTGCGTTTGAAATACAGCACCTGGATGATCACGCTCAGCGCCTCGACCACGAACAAGCCGCCGACGATGGCGAGAACGATTTCGTGTTTGGTGCAGACGGCGATGGCACCAAGGGCGCCGCCGAGGGCGAGTGAGCCGGTGTCGCCCATGAACACCGCCGCCGGGGGGGCGTTGTACCACAGAAAGCCGAGGCCGCCGCCGAACAAAGCGGCGGCGAAAACCAGCAGCTCCCCGGTGCCGGGAACGAAATGCACGCCAAGGTATTCGGCGAAATTATAGTTACCGACGATGTAGGAGATCACCCCCAAGGTGCCGCCCGCAATCATCACCGGCATGATGGCAAGGCCATCAAGCCCATCGGTCAGGTTCACAGCATTGGCGGCCCCGACGATGACGATCATGCCGAAGGGGATGAAAAACACGCCGAAATCCAGCAACACGTTTTTAAACAGTGGCAATGCCAGTTGGTTGGTGAGCTCGGGCGGATGAAAGCTGGACGCGGCATAGGTCGCCATCGCGGCAATGGCGAGGCCCGCGAGCATCCGCACCCGGCCCGAGACGCCCTTGGTGTTTTGTTTGGTGACCTTGGCGTAATCGTCGGCAAAGCCAATCAGCCCAAAGGCCAGCGTCACCAGCACCACGATCCAGACATAGGGATTATCGAGGCGCGCCCACATCAGGGTCGAGACCATCAGCGCCGACAGGATCAAAAGCCCGCCCATGGTGGGGGTGCCTGCCTTGATGAAATGGCTTTGCGGGCCATCGTCGCGGATCGGTTGGCCCTTGCCCTGTTTGCGGCGCAACAGGTCGATCAAGGGTCGGCCAAAGATGAAGCCGAAGATGAGGGCGGTGGCAAAGGCGCAACCGGCGCGGAAGGTGATGTAGCGAAACAGGTTGAAGACGTCGCCGCCATCCGAAAACTCGGTGAGCCAATACAGCATTACGCTTCTCCTTGTTGCGCGCGGGACGGCATGACCACGCGCCTTATTGCTTTGTGTCGGGCGCTGGGTGCCCCAATTTGCGCAGGGCGTCAACGATCAGGCTGACTTTTATACCCTTCGAGCCTTTCACCAGCAGAATATCCCCAGCATCAATCAGGCTGCGCGGGCGGGCGGCAAGGTCGCGCGCATCGCTCACCCACTCGCCACGCTGGGCGCGCGGCAGTTTGACGTAAAGCGCTTTCATCCGGGGGCCGACGCAGTGGATCAGGTCGATTTTGTTCAGATGCGGGTGCTGGGTTATGGCTTCGTGCAGGGCAATTTCGGTGGGGCCAAGTTCCAGCATATCGCCGAGAATGGCGATGCGACGGCCCTTGCCGACGCGGCCAATGCCGTCTTGCGGGGTGGCGGCGATCAGCACATCCAAGGCGGCGGCCAGCGAGGTCGGGTTGGCGTTGAAGGCATCGTCGATCAGATCGAAGCTGGTTTCCTCAACAATATCAAGCTGGATGTGTTCCCGCGTGCCACGACCTGCGGGTGGTTTCCATTGGCCGAGGTCAGAGGCGGCAATCATCGGGTCAAGGTTTAGCGCATCAGCGACGGCCAAAGCGCCAAGCCCGTTGGCGGCGAAGTGGCGGCCAGGGGAGAGGACTTTGAACAGGCTCGGGGTGCCCATACGGGTGGCTTTCACGATGGTGGCGGTGTCGCAGAGGGTGACATCGCTCAGGCGGTAGTCGGCGGTGGTGTTGGCACCAAAAGTGATGGCTTTGGCCCCGACTGCGGCGGCTTTGGCTTGCAGGATCGGGGTGATGCTTTGATCGCCGGGGAAAATCGCGGTGCCACCGGGGCGCAGGCCGTCGAAGATCGCGGCTTTCTCGCGGGCGATGCCTTCCAGATCGTTGAACGCCTCCAGATGCGCCGGGGCGACGATGGTGATCAGGGCGACGTCGAGGTCGGCGAGGCGCGCGAGGGGCGCGATCTCGCCGGGGTGGTTCATGCCGATCTCGATCACCGCGAAGTCGGTGTCGGCGGGCATCCGGGCGAGGGTCAGCGGCACGCCCCAATGGTTGTTGTAGCTGGCCTCGGCGGCGTGGGTGCTGCCTTGGCCAGAGAGGATGCGGCGGAGCATTTCCTTGGTTGAGGTTTTACCGACCGATCCGGTGACGCCGATCACCTTGGCGCGGGTGCGGGCACGGGCGAAAGCGCCCAGCTTTTCAAGCGCTTGCAGCACATCATCGACGATCAGCAAGGGCGCATCGGGGACAACGTCGTCGGGGATGTGGGAAACCAGCGCTGCGGCGGCACCTTTCGCCAAGGCGGTGGCAACGAAATCATGGCCGTCGCGGATGTCTTTCAGCGCCACGAACAGATCGCCGGGTTGGATCGTGCGGGTGTCGATTGAAACGCCGCTGGCGGTCCATATGGCGGTTGAGCGCCCGCCGGTGGCGGTTAATGCGTCGGCAGAGGTCCAAAGCGGATCTAGTTTTGTGGTCATAGCAATCCATCCAGTGCGGCGACGGCGATGCTGGCCTGTTCCACATCGTCAAACGGGTAGATGTTGCCCATGATCACCTGACCGCTCTCATGCCCCTTGCCTGCGACCAGCAAAGCGTCGCCGGGTTGCAGGGCATCGACGGCCAACAGGATCGCCTCGGCACGGTCACCGACCTCGTTGGCTTCGGGGCAAGCGGCCATGATGGCGGCACGGATCAGGGCGGGATCTTCAGAGCGCGGGTTGTCGTCGGTGACATAGAGCACATCGGCATTGGCCTGCGCAGCGGCCCCCATCAGCGGGCGTTTGGTGGTGTCGCGGTCGCCGCCTGCGCCGAACACCACGATCACCCGGCCCATCACATGCGGGCGCAAAGCGCGCAGGGCGGTTTGCAGGGCGTCGGGGGTATGGGCGTAATCAACGAATACCGACGCGCCGTTCAGCCGCGTACCTGCTAATTCCATCCGGCCCCGCACGCCCGAAAGCTGCGGCAGCACGGCGAACACATCGCGCGCGGATTCGCCTGCCCCGATCACCAAGCCAGCGGCCAAAGCCACGTTCTCAGCCTGAAAGCCACCGATCAGGTTCAGGCGCACTTGGTAGGGCGTGCCCTTCCATTCATAGCGCACATCCTGCCCCTTGGCGTCAAAGCGCTGGCCAAGGATCCTCAGATCGCAGCCCTCGCCCGTGCCGACCGAGATTAGGCTTTGCCCCCGCGCCACCGCGATCAGCGCCACCTCATGCCCCTTGGGATCGTTCATGTTGATCACAGCGCAGCCATCTTCGGGCAGCACGCGGTCGAACAAGGCAGCTTTGGCGGCGAAATAAGCCTCGAACGTGTGGTGATAATCGAGGTGGTCTTGGGTGAAGTTGGTAAAACCCGCCGCCTTCAGCCGCACCCCGTCCATCCGGCGCTGATCAAGCCCGTGAGAGGAAGCCTCCATCGCGGCATGGGTGACGCCCTCTGCCGCCGCGAGGCTCAGCATCCGGTGCAAAGTGATCGGGTCGGGCGTTGTATGGGCAGAGGGAGCCGACCATGCGCCTTCAACGCCGGTGGTGCCGATGTTGATCGCGGCATGGCCCAAGGCCATCCAGATCTGCCGCGCAAAGGTCGCCACGGATGTTTTGCCATTGGTCCCGGTGACCGCGACCATCGTGGCGGGCTGATTGCCGAACCACAAAGCCGCCGCACGCGCAATCGCCTCACGCGGGTCTTCGGCGACGATCAGCGCCGCATCGGAGGCGGCCAAAGCCTCTGCCGCCAACCGCGCCCCTGCGGCATCGGTCAAGATCGCAGCGGCACCCTTGGCCAAAGCGCCCGCAATGAACTTAGCACCATGCACCGCCGCCCCCGGCATTGCGGCGAACAGAAATCCGTCTTCCACCGCGCGGCTGTCCAGCGTGATGCCGCGCAGTGCCGGATTGCGGCCTTCGCGGGCGGTCAGGCCCAGATCTGCGAGTGTTTTTGTCCGATCTGCCACAACATGCCCCCAAGCTTAATTCTTGACGGCTACTAGCCCATCCAAGCTGGCAGCTTCAACCTGTGGCCGCATCCCCAGCAAAGGGGCGGCACGGCGAATGATCTCGGCGGCCACCGGAACGGCGGTCCAACCGGCAGTGCGGCGCGGTTTTGACCCGGTGTTTTCCGATGGCTCGTCCAGCGTCACCACCAGCACATATTTCGGATCATTGGCCGGGAACACACTGGCAAAAGTGTTGACGACCTTATCCTTGATATAGCCGCCACCGCGCTTGGTTTTCTCAGCCGTGCCGGTCTTGCCTGCCACCGCATAGCCGGGCACATCGCCCAAGCTGGCGGTGCCTTCGGTGACAACGCGGCGCATCATGCTGACGGCCAGAAGGGCAACACGCTTCGACAGGATCCGCTCGCCCTGCATCGGCTCGGTGCGCTTCAGCAGCGTCGGCGTCACCTTTATGCCGCCATTGGCGATGCTGGCGTAGGCGGTGGCGAGGTTCAGCGGGCTACCCGAGATACCATGGCCATAGGCGGCGGTGATGGTGACGATTTCCGGCCAACGCGCCGGGCGCAAAGGTTTCGCGCCCTTCGCCTCGACCAGTTCCACCGGCGAGGCATCGAACAGGCCCAAAGATTTCAGGAAGGCCTGCTGACGCTCGCCGCCGATCATCATCGCGATATGGGCGGTGCCGACGTTGGAGGATTTCGCAATGATATCAGACACTGACAGCAGCGGGCCGTAGTTGTGGCCCTCAAACTCATTGATCTTGAACTTGCCGTAATACATCGGCGCATTGGCATCGACGAGGGTTTCTGGTGTCACCAAACCCAGCTCAATCGCTTGCGAAGCCGCGAAGATTTTGAAGGTTGAGCCCAGCTCATAGACGCCTTGCACCGCGCGGTTGAACAACGGGCTGTCAGACGGATCGCCCGAGGTCGGGTTGGCGGGGCGGTCGTTCGGATCGAAGGTCGGACCAGCAGCAAGCGCCACGATTTCGCCGGTGTTCACATCCATCAGAATCGCCGCGCCACCCTTGGCGTTCATCATGGTGATGCCCGCGCCCAGCACATCCTCGACCGCCGCCTGCACGGTGATATCCAGCGAGGTGACCAGTGGGGTGCCCGCTTGCGCCGGATCACGCAGCCGCGCGTCTTCGAATTTCTCAAGGCCCGCCGTGCCAATCACTTCGGCGCTGTTTACACCCTCTGCGCCAAAGGACGAGCCCCCGAGAACATGGGCCGCGAGCGTGCCGTTGGGATAAAGCCGCATCTCACGCGGGCCAAACAGCAGGCCGGGGTCGCCGATTTCATGCACCAGTTGCATTTGTTCGGGGCTAAGGACTTTGCGCACCCAGAGGAAGCTGCGGCCATCAGTAAAGCGGCGCAGCAGGGCTTTTTCATCCAGATCGGGGAAGATCGCGGCGAGTTCTTTCGCCACCCGCGCCGGGTCGATCAGATCGCGGGTTTGGACGTACAGCGCATGGGTCAGCATGTTGGTGGCCAGAATCCGGCCATTGCGGTCAACGATATCGGCGCGGCCTGCGTCAATTTCCGCCCCTGCGGAAGCCGTGCGCGGCTCGACCGGTTCCGAGGCCGCAATCGTGCCCATCCGCGCGCCGATCAGGGTGAAGGCGCCGAAAAAGCACAAGGCGAGGATGACAAGGCGCACCTGAGCGCTGCCACGGGATTTGTCGCGCAGGACTTCGTGGCGCAGGCGCAGGTTTTCACGCTCGATGCTGTCGGGGTTCTCACCCTTTTGGCGGGCGTTCAGAATACGGGCCAGTGGGCGCAAAGGCGTGCGGGTCATGGCGTTTGCTCCCCTTCTGTCGCGGCAAGCGTGCCAGACACCATTTCACCGCCCGCAATCGGCAGATTGGTGATCAAAGGTGCTGGCGGGAAGGCGATTTGTGCGGTGACACCGAATTGCTGCGGCACCATAGGCAGCAGGCCAAGGCGGTCAAAGTTCAGCGTCGCCAGATCGCGCAGCCGTTCGGGGCGATTGAGATACGCCCATTCGGCGCGCTCGATCGACAGGCTTTCGCGCAGAGAGCCGATTTCGTTCTGCAAATCAGTCACATCGCGCAATGCGGCTTGGGTCGCGTAATTCTCACGATAGGCCCAAAACCCCAACGCCATCACGGCGAGAAACGACAGAACGTAAAGCACAGGGCGCATGGCTTAGCGGTGTCCTTTTTTGTTGGAAGGTTTCGGCAGATCGGGGGCGTTCAGCGCCGCACCTTCAATGTCTTTGGCAGGCGCTGCGGTGCGCCGTGCGACGCGCAGCTTGGCCGAACGCGCGCGCGGGTTTTCTTCGAGTTCAAGGTCATCCGGGCCAATCGCCTTGCGGGTGACCAATTCAAACCGCGCGGTGGTGTTTTCTTTGACGGGCGCATAGCGATTGGAGTTCGGCTCCTCGCCCGCTGCCTGTTGGAAGAAGCGTTTCACCACGCGGTCTTCCAGCGAATGGAAGGTGACAACGGCCAGCAGCCCACCGGGTTTCAGTGCGCGTTCGGCGGCCAGAAGCCCCTGCACCAGTTGGGTAAATTCCTCATTCACCGCAATGCGCAGGGCTTGGAAAGACCGCGTGGCGGGGTGGCTTTGCCCCGGCTTCGGGCGCGGCAGGCATTTCGCGACAATCTCGGCCAGCCGCAACGTCGTGACAATCGGCTCGGCGCGCTGTTCGACAATCGCATGGGCGATCCGGCGCGAGGCGCGTTCTTCACCGAAATGATAGAGGATATCGGCGAGGCGCTGCTCAGTGGCGGTGTTGACGATATCCGCTGCCGACTCGCCCGATTGGCTCATCCGCATATCGAGGGGGCCGTCTTTCTGAAACGAAAATCCACGTTCGGCCTGATCAATCTGCATCGACGACACGCCGAGATCGAGCACAACGCCATCGAGCAATTCCCCGGCATGTTGATCCATGTCCGAAAAATTCCCCGCCACCAGCCGCAGTTTGTCACCGTATTCCCCCGCCCAAGGCGCCGCCATTTCCAGCGCCAAAGGGTCACGGTCGACGCCGATCACACAATCGGCGCCTGCCTCCAGCAAACCCTTGGTATAGCCGCCTGCCCCAAAGGTGCCGTCCAGCCACAGCCCACGCACAGGGGCGACAGCGGCCAACAAAGGCCGCAACAATACGGGGATATGCGGAGAGCGGCCGATGTTCTGGTCGCGGATCGGGTCCATGTCAGCCCGCCCGCGCAGCCCGGCCGACAAGGGCCAAGGGATCGACACCATCATCGTCGTCATCATTGAATTCGGCGTCGTAGACTTCACGACGATACAGCTTGAAGCGGTTGGTGTAGCCCGCAAAAGCCGCCTCACCAGCAATATCGTCTGCCGAAAAGCCCATCTTGGCGCGCACTTTCAGCGGCAAAACGATCCGGCCATCGGGCTCAATCTCGACCATCACCGAGCGCGAAATCAAATCGCGCTCTGCCTTGTCGCGGTCGTCCGAACCCAGTTCCATCGCTTCGATCTTGGCGGCCAATGCATCGGCGCCAGACTTCGAGTAACACTCGACGAAATTGCGGCTTTTGCCGCCGTAAACCATGTAGACCTTGGGGCGTGCATCATCGGAGGAGGGGTCTTCTGCTTCCAGAATGCGGCGGAAGGCTGCTGGGATGGATACCCGCGCCTTGCTGTCTACCTTCTGGTAGAACTCGCCTCTGAACGCCTCACTCACCATCGGCCTTTCGGCTCCTTTTGGGGTTTTTCAACCCCTGAAATAGAAAAGGCGGACCGAGCTGCTGCCACTGCTCGATCCGCCGTCTGTCCCATCGCTGGGCGTCCTGCTGCGCTTGCCACCTGGGGGAGATGTCTGCTCGCTCGCGCGCCGGATCTGTCAAAGTTGGAAAGGCGGGGTGCCTGTATGAGCCTGTCTTTTTCGCCTTGTTCGGGGTCTTCAGCCGCCCCTGCTTTTTTGTCCCGCCGTTCCGTCTTCGTGAGATAGGGATGCCATGGGATTTCATGGGAAGCAATGGAAATCTTTGGGTGAATGTGGGGAATATCTTGTTTTCGGGTCGAGCGAAAAACAGCATCTTGTGGTTCGGGATGCTAAATTTAGGCAGTAACGCCGCTTTCACAGCGGCGTGAACACTAGATATAGATTTTCAAAAATCTCTCCGCAGGCTCCCATGATTTCCCAAAAATTTTCGGGTGCTTGCAGAAATCACCCAGATGTTGCGCAGAAGCTGGCCGAATCGACGGTTGATTACAACGCAGAAACGTAAAAAACCGGAGTTTCCCCCGGTTTTCCCATGATTTCCCAGATGAAGTGATTCGCCGCAGCGGCTTTCCCATGAAGTCCCATTTGGGATCGGCGGAGGCTGGGGATTCAACCCAGCCTCGTCACCATACCGCGCTCGGTACGTTGAAAACCCAAGCCTAGGCCATGCCACCCGCAATCAGCCTTTGCGCCAAGCGCGCATAGGCCTGCGCATGCGGGCTGTCGCCGACCGCAATCGGCACCCCCGCATCCCCCGCCAGACGCACATCTATAGACAGCGGCAATTCCCCCAAGAACGGCAGGTCCAGCCGCTTGGCTTCTGCCGCGACGCCACCATGACCGAACAGATGTTCCTCGTGGCCGCAGTTCGGGCAGATATAGGTCGACATGTTCTCGATCAGCCCCAGCACCGGGGTTTTCAGTTTTTGGAACATATCCAGCGCCTTACGCGCATCCAGCAAAGCCACATCCTGCGGGGTGGACACCACAATCGCGCCCGTAAGATGGGTGCGCTGGCACAGCGTCAGTTGAATATCGCCCGTCCCCGGTGGCAGGTCGATGATCAGCACATCCAACTCACCCCAAGCCACCTGCCCCAACAACTGCTGCAACGCCCCCATCAGCATCGGGCCGCGCCAGATCACCGCCTCATCTTCCTTCAGCATCAGGCCGATGGACATCATGGTGACGCCATGCGCGTGCAACGGCTCAATAATCTTGCCATCAGGGCTGGCCGGGCGTTTGTTCACCCCCATCATCCGCGGCTGGCTGGGGCCGTATATATCAGCATCCAGCAAGCCTACCCGCCGCCCCTGTTTCGCCAAAGCCACCGCGAGGTTGGAAGACACGGTGGATTTGCCCACCCCGCCCTTACCCGAACCAATCGCGATAATCCGGTCCACGCCTGCAATCCGCGCAGGGCCGCCCTGATGCGGCGTCGGGTGCTGGCCGATCTTCACAGCGCCGGGATTTGCACCCAACATTGGCGGTGCCGCCGTAGCCGGTTTCGGCGCGGGGCCGTGCGCCGTCATCACCGCCTGCACATCCGTCACCCCCGGCAGCGCCTTCACCGCCATCTCTGCCGCCACCTGCGCCGGGGCCAGATCGCGCGCCTCGGCAGGCGTCGGCGCTTCAATAACGAATCGCACGAGGCCACCTTCGACCATCACCGCCCGCACCAGATCGCGCGACACCAGCGTGCCGCCAGGCACCTGCACCCGCGCCAGAACCGCCATCACCTCATCCCGAGTCACGCTCATTGTTTTTCCTTCGCCCGCATTTTAGTTTGTATGCTATCTAAATTAGCAGTTGCGCACCACAAAGTTGTGCGCTTTACCGGAAAGGGCAAGCCCTGTTGACCAAACGCTCAAATATTCAGCGAAGCGCCTGTTAAGTATGAATATTTTACGACACCAAGCCATGCGTGTGCCGCATGGCAGCATTGATCACTCAGACTATTGTGCAGTTGCAGCATTTGCCCCATGTTATCGATAACAGCGGAACAGAAGGGTTTAGGCATCCGGCCAAGACCAACCGCTCGCAGAACAAAAAGTGAGGCTATCATGGCATATGTGAATTCAACCCGCGCCGTCCAAGTATCGGCAACCGACCGTATCTCGGGCATCTTTGCTTCGATCTCGGCAATGCTGGCACGCCGTCGGGTCTATGACCGCACCATCCGCGAATTGCGTCAGCTGACCGACCGTGAGCTGTCCGATCTGGGCATCGCCCGTTCGCTGATCACCGAAATCGCTCGTGAGGCAGCTTACGGCAAGTAATCCCTGAACCGGCCGCTACCTCCTCCCAGCGGTTTGGTTTCACGGCGCGGCGGCGCGCAACTCCTCCCTTGCGCCGTCGCCTTTTTATTCTCTTCGATGAGCCTTCTCCTCCCTTAGGCTCTCGGAAATCGGGTTTCGTGTTTGACTTATGGCAAAAACGAAATCCGACGGTGGCGATCTGGTCTCCTCCCTCAGATCGTCGCACCCTATTCGTCGGGCCAAACCTCCTCCCTTGGCCCTGTCGATCCGGCAGCGATCCCGTCCTCCTCCCTGGGATCGCTGCCACCCTATTCGCGCGGCCCACCTCCTCCCGGGCCTGTGTGATCAGGCGGTGATCCAACCTCCTCCCTGGATCACCGCCACCCTATTTTCTTCGATGAGCCTTCTCCTCCCTTAGGCTCTCGGACACGCGGCGATCTGTTCTCCTCCCTCAGATCGTCGCACCCTATTCGCGCGGCCCACCTCCTCCCGGGCCTGTGTGATCAGGCAGCGGTCCTTACCTCCTCCCTAGGGTCGCTGCCGCTTTAATTCCCCGGCCCACCTCCTCCCGGGCCGGAGATGACGATGACGCGGCCCACCTCCTCCCGGGCAGCGCATCATAAGTTCGAGCGGCCAACCTCCTCCCTGGCCTGCACGATTTGGCGGCACCCTCTTGTCTTATCCTGAATCCAGCTCTTGTGCGATACTGGAGCCGTTGCCCGGCACGGCATTTATGCCGGGCAACGACGGGGGTCGGATCGTTTCCCGCTTGGTCGTGCTGGACCGTGGAGGAGTATGGTCGCCTTCGTCTTTTCTCTTGACCTGAACGGATACTGGGGCCTTGGGCCCGTATGACAAGACAAGGTAGAAAAGACACATGGATGATATCATCGGAATTGATGTTTCCAAAGACACGCTTGACGTCCATCGGCTTGCAGATGGATCAAACCGCCAGTTTCCAAATGGGACAGTTGGCCATAGCAAATTGCTCAAATGGCTTGAGACGCTGCCATCATTGCCCTTGGTAATATATGAAGCGACGGGTGCATATCATCGACAGCTTGAACGGCGACTTGGGGCAAAGGCTTTGTCCTTTGTAAAAGTGAACCCAAAGCAGGCACGCCGGTTTGCCCAAGCCAGCGGCAAGTTGGCAAAGACGGACCGCGTTGACAGCGAAATGCTGGCAAGGATGGGCGTGGCGTTACAGTTGACGCCAAAGACAATACAGGCGGAAAATCTGTATGATCTTAAAGAGTTACTGGCAGCGCGGCGGGCATTGATCAAGGATCGGACTGCCGCCAAGACGCGAAGAGCGACCAGCACCGTAGCGTTGATCAAGGTCCAACTCGACAGAAGGCTGCGCCAGATCGCAGACGACATCGGCAAGATCGATGCGCAAATGTTGGAAGTGGCCAGCAAAGATCAGAACATGGCAAAGCGGATGGAGCAATTGATCAGCATACCAGGGATCGGTATAAATACGGCGCTCATGATCTTAGTTGACATGCCCGAGATTGGCAGCCTGACCAACAAACAAGTCGGCAGCCTCGCGGGTCTTGCTCCGATGTCACAAAGCTCGGGGAAATGGCAGGGCAAGGCGCGGATTTTGGGCGGACGTCCCAACCTGCGCCATGCGATATTTATGCCCGCACTTGTCGCGATCAGGTTCAATTTGGATATGAAGCTGAAATACGCAGCCCTGATCGCTGCGGGGAAAGAAAAGAAGGTCGCGATCACAGCCGTCATGCGAAAGCTTCTTGTGTTAGCAAATGCTCTGCTGCGCGACGATAGAAAATGGGCCGCAAAACCGACTTGACCAAGACGGATACTCCTCCTCCCTAGGGTGCCGCCTTCCTCATCCCCTTGCATCCGCCGATCCGCCCCACGATACTCTGGCTGCGGCAAAACAGGCGGGCTCATGCGGATTTCTATGCTTTCAGCGGCGCTCGTGGCCGCCTTGGTCGGCTACGGCTCTACCATCGCCCTCGTGCTTTCCGCCGCCGCAGCCCTCGGCGCCAGCCCTGCGCAAACCGCCAGCTGGGTGTTCGCAATCTGCATCGCCAAGGCAGTGGGATCGGCCTATCTCAGCTATGCAAACCGCATCCCCGTCGTGCTGGCGTGGTCCACCCCTGGCGCCGCGCTGATCGCCGCCACCAGCGGCATCAGCATGGCCGAGGCTGTGGGTGCTTTCGTGCTCGCAGGCGTGCTGATCGCCTTGACCGGAGCCTTGCGCCCCTTGGGTCGCCTCGTAGCCCTGATCCCGGACGGAGTCGCCGCAGGAATGCTCGCAGGCGTGCTGTTGCCGTTCTGCCTGAAGGGCAGCCTCGCCGCCCAAAGCCTGCCCGGCTTGGTGTTCCCAATGATCGCGGTGTTTCTGCTGGTGCGGCTGAAAAACCCCGCCCTTGCCGTGCTGGCGGCGCTCACCACCGGGCTGATCCTCGCCTTCGTGACCGGAGCAGCACACCTGCCGCAGCTTTCCCTGCCGCTGCCGACCCTGACTTTCATCCCGCCAGCGTTCCGGCTGGATGTGCTGTTGGGCCTCGGCCTGCCGCTGTATCTGGTGACGATGGCCTCGCAAAACCTGCCCGGCTTCGCCACCCTACGCGCCGCCGGATACGAGCCCCCCGTCGGCCCCGCCCTGATCACCACCGGCGGGATTTCTGCCGTCGCCGGCCTGTTTGGCGCGCATACCATCAGCATGGCCGCGATCACGGCGGCGATTTGCCTCGGTGACGACACCCACCCCGACCGCACCCAGCGCTGGAAGGTCGGCCTGGTCTATGCTGGATTCTGGGTCATGCTGGGCTTGCTCGGCCCGGTGATCCTGCCGATTCTTGCCGCCCTGCCACCCGCGTTAATGACAGCTTTGGTGGCTTTGGCGCTGCTTGGGCCGCTGATGGGCGCGCTGACCGGGGCTTTCACCCCACCGCGCACCCGCTTTGCCGCGACGGTGACCTTGGCAGTGACGGCATCAGGAGTCGCCGCTTTCGGGATTGGAGCCGCCTTCTGGGGCTTGCTGGCAGGTCTGGCCGTTTATGCTTTGGAGCGGTTCAAGCCTACTGCCTAACCTCGACACCAAACCGAAATTCGCCACGAATTTCGTGCCGGAATTTCTCAAATTCCGCCCTGCTTTAACCGGTCCGCCCTAAAACGGCACGTCATCGACCTGATGCGCCGGCACCACCCAGCGCGCCACGATCATCTTTGATCCGGCATGGTCAAACTCGATGCTCAGCTTATCGCCCTCAATGCCCATGATCTCGCCATAACCAAACTTGGTGTGAAACACCCGGTCGCCGATGATGTAAGATGACAAAGCCTGCGCGTCGATCGTCACATTGCGCGCCTCACGCGGTTGGCTGACCCCACGCTGCGCCGAGCGGTCCTGCATCCGCTTCCAGCCCGGCGAGTTATAGACATCCGCCTTCACCGCCCGATCTTCCAGCGCAGCGCCATAAGACGGAGCCGCGGCGCCATAGCCACCGCGATGCAGGCTGGGTGGCGTCAGCACCTCGACATGCTTTTCCGGCAACTCGTCAATGAACCGACTGGGTAACTGGCTTTGCCACTGGCCATAAACCCGGCGGTTTGAGGCAAAGGAAATCGTGCAGAGTTCCTCCGCCCGCGTAATGCCGACATAGGCCAGACGGCGTTCTTCCTCCAAACCCTTCTTGCCGGATTCGTCCATCGAGCGTTGGCTCGGGAACAACCCATCCTCCCAACCGGGCAGAAAAACCACCGGGAATTCCAATCCCTTGGCGGCGTGCAGCGTCATGATCGACACTTTCTCCGCCGCTTCCTCGTTGTCATTCTCCATGATCAGGCTGACATGTTCGAGGAAGCCTTGCAGGCTGTCGAACTGCTCCAACGCCTTCACCAGTTCTTTCAGGTTCTCCAACCGCCCCGGCGCTTCCGGCGTTTTGTCGTTCTGCCACATCGAGACATAGCCGGATTCCTCAAGAATAACCTCGGCCAGCCGCACATGGCTGAGATCATTCGCAGGCGGCGTATCCGGCAGCATCGGCTCGATCAGCGCATCTTCGGGCGGCACAACCCGCGCGCCGGTCAAAGCCGCGTGCCAGCGATCCACGCCTTCAACAAAGCCGCGCAACTGCCCGGCCCCCTTGCCGCCAATGCCACCGCGCGCGACCAGACTGCGCGCGCCATCCAGCAGCGGCAGCGCCTGCCCGCGCGCCTCGCGTTGAATATCCTGCTGCGCCTTGTCGCCAAGCCCGCGCTTCGGCAGGTTCACCACCCGCTCAAACGCCAGATCGTCCTCCGGCGAGACCGCCAACCGGAAATAGGCCATCGCGTCGCGGATTTCCTGGCGTTCATAGAACCGAGGCCCACCAATCACCCGATACGGCAACCCGATGGTCAAGAACCGATCCTCAAACGCCCGCATTTGGTGCGAGGCCCGCACCAGAATCGCCATACCGTTCAACGAGGTCGCTTCAATGCCGCGCCGCCCGCGCTGGGTGGCCTCAATCTCTTCGCCAATCCAGCGGGCTTCTTCCTCGCCATCCCAATGGCCGATCAGCCGCACCTTTTCGCCCTGTGCGCCCGCCGTCCACAGCGTCTTGCCCAAACGGTCGGCGTTGGCGGCAATAATCCCCGAGGCGGCGGCGAGAATATGCGCGGTCGAGCGGTAATTCTGCTCCAGCCGCACCACCTTGGCGCCCGGAAAATCCTTCTCAAACCGCAGGATGTTGCCAACCTCAGCCCCGCGCCAGCCGTAGATCGACTGATCATCATCGCCGACGCAGCAGATGTTGCGATGGCCCTGCGCCAAGAGCCGCAGCCAGAGATATTGCGCAACGTTGGTGTCTTGGTATTCGTCGACGAGGATGTATTTGAACCAGCGCTGATACTGCGCCAGCACATCTTCATGCTTCTGGAAAATCACCACGCAATGCAGCAGCAGATCGCCAAAATCGGTGGCGTTCAGGGTGCGCAGCCGCTCTTGATACTGGGCATACAGTTCCGTGCCACGGTTGTTGTAGGCCGAAGCTTCCGACGACGGCACCCGGTCCGGCGTCATCGCGCGGTTCTTCCAGCTATCAATCATCGAGGCCAACATCCGCGCGGGCCAACGTTTTTCGTCGATATTCGCCGCCGCAATCAACTGCTTCAGCAGCCGCAACTGATCATCTGTATCCAGAATGGTGAAGTTGCTTTTCAACCCCACCAGTTCGGCATGGCGGCGCAGGATCTTCACTGACAGTGAGTGGAAAGTGCCCATCCACGCCATGCCCTCAGCGACATCGCCCAGCAACCGCCCGACCCGCAGCTTCATCTCACGCGCGGCTTTGTTGGTGAAGGTCACCGACAAAATCTCACGCGGGCTCGCCTTGCCCTTGTTCAAAAGATGCACGATCCGCGAGGTCAGCGCCTTGGTCTTGCCCGTCCCCGCCCCCGCCAGCATCAAAACCGGGCCGTCCAAAGCCTCGACCGCTTCACGCTGCGCCGGGTTCAGATCGTCGAGATAGGGTGCTGGCCGCGCTGCCCCTCGGCCAAGCGCGCGCTGTGACAGCGGCACGGCCGCCGCAAAAGCATCTTCGTCATCGGTCCAGCTCATCGCGCTAACTTAGCCGGGTTCGCGGCCAAGATAAAGCAGTGTTCCCGCATTGTTCACAGGAAACTTTTGCGTTTATCTCGCTTCTGTTGCGCTGCGATTTTCAGCACTTTGCCCAAGGCTTCAGCCATTCTGCCAAAAACCCCGCGCCATCTTCGCATATCGCCCATTTTTCAGGCAACGAATCGTCCCTTCTGCAACGGTCGGATGTTAGCGCCCGACATATCGCAAATCTGTCATATCATGGCGTTTCCGCCCCTTGCGCTGCACCGCAGCGTGGCTAGTGTACGAACTCGATCACGCCCACTCCCCCGTTACCCGGAGCAGCCTTATGACCGAATTCAAGAAAATCCTCATCGCCAACCGCGGCGAAATTGCGATCCGCGTGATGCGGGCAGCCAATGAGATGGGCAAAAAGACCGTCGCCGTCTATGCCGAGGAAGATAAACTCAGCCTGCACCGTTTCAAAGCGGATGAGGCCTATCTGATCGGTGAGGGCCTGTCCCCGGTCGGCGCTTATCTCTCGATCCCGGAGATCATCCGGGTGGCGCGGGCCTGTGGTGCCGATGCGATCCACCCCGGCTATGGTTTGCTGTCGGAAAACCCTGATTTCGTCGATGCCTGCGATCAGGCCGGCATTACCTTTATCGGCCCGAAAGCCGACACCATGCGCGCCTTGGGCGACAAAGCTTCTGCCCGCCGGGTGGCTATGGCCGCTGGCGTTCCGGTGATCCCGGCCACCGAAGTTCTGGGCGATGATTTCGATGCTATCAAGAAAGAGGCGGCTGCGGTCGGCTATCCCTTGATGCTGAAAGCCTCATGGGGCGGTGGTGGGCGTGGCATGCGGCCGATCCTGTCGGAATCCGAATTGGTCGATAAGGTCCGCGAGGGTCGTCGTGAGGCTGAGGCCGCTTTTGGCAACGGCGAAGGTTATCTGGAAAAAATGATCATCCGCGCGCGGCATGTTGAGGTGCAAATCCTTGGCGACAAGCATGGTGCGATCTATCACCTCTATGAACGCGACTGCACCGTACAGCGCCGCAACCAAAAGGTGGTCGAGCGCGCCCCTGCCCCGTATCTGACCGACGCCCAGCGCGCCGAGGTTTGCGATCTGGGTCGCCGGATCTGCGCCTATGTCGGCTATGAATGTGCCGGCACCGTCGAATTCCTGATGGATATGGACAACCAGCAGTTCTATTTCATCGAGGTCAATCCACGCGTTCAGGTCGAGCATACCGTCACCGAACAAGTCACCGGCATCGACATCGTCCAAGCGCAAATCCTGATTGCCGAAGGTAAAACCTTGGCCGAAGCCACCGGCAAGGCCAACCAAGAAGAAATCCACCTGACCGGCCACGCCCTGCAATGCCGCGTCACCACCGAAGACCCGCAAAACAACTTCATCCCGGATTATGGCCGCCTGACCGCCTACCGCTCTGCCACCGGCAATGGCATTCGTCTGGATGGCGGTACTGCCTACGCGGGCGGCGTGATCACCCGCTATTACGATTCGCTGCTGGTCAAAGTGACGGCCACCGCCCAAACTCCGAAAGCCGCCATCGCGCGGATGGACCGGGCGTTGCGCGAATTCCGTATTCGCGGGGTTTCGACCAACATCGAATTCGTCATCAACCTGCTGAAGCACCCGACCTTCCTCGATGACACCTACACCACCAAATTCATCGACACGACGCCCGAGCTGTTCCAGTTCAAGAAACGCCGCGACCGTGCGACGAAAATCCTGACCTATATCGCGGATATCACCGTCAACGGGCATCCCGAAACCGCTGGCCGCAACAAACCCCATGCCGAGGCCCGCACGCCAAAGGCCCCGAAAGCCTTGGTCGAGCCAGCAATGGGCACCCGCAACCTGCTGGAACAACACGGGCCTCAAGCCGTTGCCGACTGGATGAGCAAACAGCAAAAGCTGCTGTTGACCGACACCACCATGCGCGACGGCCACCAATCGCTGCTCGCCACCCGCATGCGCTCGATCGATATGATCAAGGTCGCCCCCGCCTACGCCGCCAACCTGCCGCAGCTGTTCTCGGTCGAATGTTGGGGGGGGGCGACCTTTGATGTCGCCTACCGCTTCCTGCAGGAATGTCCGTGGCAGCGCCTGCGCGATCTGCGCGCATTGATGCCGAATGTGATGACGCAAATGCTGCTGCGCGCCTCTAACGGCGTCGGCTACACCAACTATCCCGACAATGTGGTGCAGGCGTTTGTGAAGCAGGCGGCCAGCACCGGCGTCGATGTGTTCCGGGTGTTCGACTCACTCAACTGGGTCGAAAACATGCGCGTCGCGATGGATGCGGTGCTGGAGGCCAACAAGGTCTGCGAAGGCACCGTCTGCTATACTGGCGATATGCTTGACCCGGATCGCGCCAAATATAACCTGAAATACTACGTCGATACCGCGAAACAGTTGAAAGTCGCAGGCGCGCATGTGCTGGGGCTGAAGGATATGGCGGGGCTGTTAAAACCCGCCGCCGCCAAATTGCTGATCAAGACGCTGAAGCAAGAGGTCGGCTTGCCGATCCACTTCCACACCCATGATACCTCGGGTGCAGCCGCAGCCACGATCATTGCGGCGTCGGATGCAGGCGTCGATTGCGTCGATGCGGCGATGGATGCGTTCTCGGGCGGCACCTCGCAGCCCTGCTTGGGCTCGATTGTCGAGGCTTTGCGCCACACTGACCGCGATACGGGTCTTGATATGGCCGCGATCCGCTCAATCTCCAACTATTGGGAAGCCGTGCGCGGCCAATACGCGGCGTTTGAATCCGGTATCCCCGCGCCCGCGTCAGAAGTCTACCTGCACGAAATGCCCGGCGGCCAGTTCACCAACCTGAAAGCTCAAGCGCGCTCGCTGGGCCTCGAAGAACGCTGGCATGAGGTGGCGCAGGCTTACGCTGACGCCAACCAGATGTTTGGCGATATCGTGAAAGTCACGCCTTCGTCGAAGGTCGTGGGTGACATGGCGCTGATGATGGTGGCGCAAGGTCTGACCCGCAAGCAGGTGGAAGACCCGAAGATCGACGTCGCCTTCCCCGAGTCGGTGGTCGATATGCTGAAAGGCAACCTCGGCCAGCCGCATGGTGGCTGGCCCGCGGGGATTTCCAAAAAGGTGCTGAAGGGCGAAGTCGCCTCAACCGCCCGCCCCGGCGAAAGCTTGGCACCCGTTGACCTAGCGGCGGTGCGGGCGAAACTGTCCGAAGAACTTGGCGGCTTCAAGATCGACGACGAAGATCTGAACGGCTACCTGATGTATCCGAAAGTCTTCCTCGATTATATGGGCCGCCATAGGGCTTACGGCCCGGTGCGCACGCTGCCGACGCGGACGTTCTTTTACGGCATGATCCCCGGCGAAGAAATCACCGCCGAGATTGACCCCGGCAAAAAGCTGGAAGTTCGCCTGCAAGCGGTGGGGGAGACCACCGATGACGGCGAAGTGAAGGTGTTCTTTGAGCTGAACGGTCAACCCCGCGTGATCAAGGTGGCTAACCGCGCGATCAAAGCGAAAGTTGCGGCCAAGCCGAAAGCCGTTGAGGGCAATCCGGGCCATATCGGGGCGCCGATGCCCGGCTCGATTGCATCTGTCGCCGTGGTGGCAGGCCAGAAAGTCAGCGCGGGCGATTTGCTGCTGACCATTGAAGCGATGAAGATGGAAACCGGCATCCACGCCGACCGCGCCGCTGTGGTGAAGGCGTTGCATGTGCATCCGGGCAGCCAGATTGATGCTAAGGATCTGCTTGTCGAGTTGGAATGAACCCGGCCGATTTTTGAGAAAAATCGTGCTCCCTAACATGAAACCCCGCGCCAGATGGTGCGGGGTTTATACGTTCAAACGTTAAGAAAGTCTGAATCTCGACTTGTAAGATATTGATATTACTTCATATCAAAAAGGTCCCGAGTTGGGACCGCCCTAAATCTTCTTCACAAACGCAGTCAAAATCACGATCCGCTGATCCTCAACCCGGCCTTCAATTTGCTCGGGATTGTCCGCCACCAAAGAAATCCGCCGCACCGCAGTGCCCCGCTTGGCGGTGAAATTCGCGCCCTTCACCACCAGATCCTTGATCAACATCACAGAGTCGCCGTGGGCCAGCAAAACCCCATTGCTGTCGCGATGCTCGACACTGGCGGCAACTTCCGTCCACCCTTGCACCTCATCCGACAACACCATGCCCTCGCGCGCCTCAACCGCCCAAGGCTCGGCCAACTGCCCGAATTTGCGCCAGACCGCCAATTGCACCGCAGGCTCTGCCGACCAAGCGGCACCCTCCAGACAGCGCCAATGCGAGGCATCGGCGGGCACATCTTCGCGGCAGGCGGGGCAAAGTGCCACCTCACCCGCAGGCGGCACATCGACCGCAGCCAGATCGGCTGTTGCGCCGCAGAATTCGCAAGCATTGCCCGCGCGGGCCAGAAGATCGGAAAGTGCCATGATATATCCTTTGGTTTCCTCCAGCCCTAGACCCCGCATCCAGCAAAGGCCAGCACAAAGCGGGTCAGAGCACCCGCAGCGTCTCACCCAGCCAAGGCCATTCCGCCTGCGCCGGGGCGACGATTTGCGCCGCGATCAGGCCGCGCAGACGGCTGGCAATCTGGCGCGGCATCTCACGCAGCACGCCTTCGCGGGCGGAAAGCGAGAGGGTGCGTTGCAGGGGTTCAAACGGCAGCGGGGCGACGTCGATCGCCGCGTGAAAACGGGCGGCATGGTGCAGCGCCAGCGGGGTCAGGATCGTCCAGCCCTGCCCGCCCGCGACCATTGCCAAGATCGCATGGTAGCTGTCGAGTTCAAAGCGATGCGCCAACCGCAGGTTTTGCCGCGCCAGATGGCCCGCGATCTGGCGGCCCATCACATGTCTGGCGGTGTATTGGATCAAGGGCAGATCGGTATGGCTGCGACCTTTTGGGGTAATGGCGAGGAAGGGTTCGGCCAGCAGCGGATGCACCTCGCGCCAGCCTTGATCGGCGGTGTCGGAGTCGAGATCAGCGGCGACGACAATATCCAGTGATCGGGTTTCCAGCTGATCCAGCAGGCGGTGGCTGGCCCCGGTTTCCAGCAGGAAACGACAGCCTTTGAGCTCCCCCGCCAAGGCTGACAAAAGACTGGGCGTCACCTCGGCGTCGAAATCTTCGATCATGCCCAGCCGCAGGGTGGTCAGGCCAGAAAGATCCGCCACCGCCAGATCGGCGCGGGCCTCTGCTTCGGCGTTCAGGATGGTTTGGGCGTGGCGACGAAACATCGCGCCCGCTGGCGTCAGCCGCATCGGACGGGCGGAGCGGTCTAACAGCACGGCGGCGAGGGCCGTTTCCAGCCCCGTCAGCTGCTGACTGATCGCCGAGGGGCTGACCCCTAAGCGTTTCGCAGCCGCAGAAATCGCGCCTTCTTCGGCGACGGCGAGGAAAACCTCGATCCCCCAAAGCGTGACGCGTCCCTGTTGTTCTGCCATCTAAAATACGGGCATTTACAGCTTCGACAGCTTTTTCTGCAGCTCGGCGAATTGCTTTTTGATCTCGGCCAATTCCTCAGCCGGGTCTTGCGCGGCATCTTCTTTGGCTGGGCCAGAGCCTGACCAGCCCGGAACGCCGCCCATCATGGTTTTCATGAAGGCTTCTTGCTGCTTGCGCATCAGATCAAACCCCGGCATCGCGGTCAGCGGATTCGGGATCGCGTTCATGTTCTCGATGACCTTGGTGGGACCATCACGCAGCATCTCAAAGCTGGCGGCGAGAAATTGCGGCACCACGGATTGAATGTTGGTGGTGTAGCTGCGCACCAGATCGGTCAGCACATTGGTCGGCAGAACGGTGTCGCCCTTGGATTCGTGTTCCGCGACGATCTGCAACAGATATTGCCGGGTCAGGTCATCACCGGATTTCAGATCGACAATCTGCACCTCGCGGCCCGCGCGGATGAAGCCCGCAATGTCTTCAAGCGTGACGTAATCAGACGTCTCGGTGTTATAGAGACGACGGCTGGCATAGCGCTTGATCAACAGCGGCTTAGCAGGTTCGGCCATAGTTCTCTCCCCGAGATATTGCAGTGCAGAGAAAGTCTAGGACAGTGCAGCATAAAAAGAAAGGGCGGGCACAATGGCCCGCCCTGCACATCCCCACTTAGGGAGGAAATTGGGATGCGCTATCCTTGCGGATTACTTGGCAGCGGTCGCCGCGGTGGCTTTTTTGGTCGCAGCGGTCACTTCGTCGGTGGCTTTTTTGACAACAGCCGAAGCTTCAGCCGAAACGTCTTTGCCAGCAGCAAGCATCAGTTCAACGGTTTCCATCTGCACTTTTTTCGCCACTTCAGCGAAAGCAGCCATGTTTTCCGAAGCCAGTTCGGCAGCAGCCGAAGCAAAGTCGGTCACGGCTTTGGTGTAGTCAGCCGGCTCGGATTTAGCTTTGGCAGCGCCCGACAGCTTGGCGATGGTCTCTTTTGCCCATTTGGACGAGATTTCGGTCGATTTTTCAGCAGCTTCCAGAGCCACTTTCGACAGTTTCTCGCCAAAAGCAGCTTGGGTTTTGAAAGCGTTCTGGAACGCCGAAGCGTCTACCGGGAACTTTGCCATCATGTCCTGCATAACTTTGGTGAAGTCATTCGCGTTGGTCATTGTATGCTCCTACAGGTGTGCGGGAGACAGCCCCGCTTTTCGATGAGCCAGATATAAATGCTGCAGTGCAGCATTGCAAGTGAATTTTCTGCAACGCGGCAATGACAGTGTCGCAGGGCGCGCGCAGGCTTACCTTACGGAAAGCCCTGCAAACTCAACCTTTTGGCGAATCTGGCTGTTGCGACACATAGGTGCCTGGTGCGGCGCAAAGCACCGGATGGACCGAATCACCTGGGATGCGGGCGGGCACCTGCCCCCCCGCTTGTGCGGCGAGCCATGTCCCCCACCGCGGCCACCAACTGCCACTGTTGAAGGTGGCACTTGCCATCCAGTCATCCGGTGCGCCTGCAACGGGGCCCGCATTGGTGTAATGGCCGTATTTGCCTTTCGAGGGCGGGTTGATGATGCCCGCGACATGGCCCGATTGCGAGACGATGAAGGTTTTGTCGGTCGACCCCATCTGCTTGAAGCCGTTAAAGCTGCCGCGCCAATGCGCGATATGATCGGTTTCACAGGCAATGGCGCAAACCGGGATCTGGATATCCTTCAGGCTGACGTTATGACCGAAGACTTTATATGTACCCTGCGCCAACCCATCATCCTGGCAAAGCCCGCGCAGGTATTCGATTGCCATTTTGCACGGCAGATTGGTGCCGTCGCCGTTCCAATACAAAAGGTCAAACGCCGGGGGGGCTTCGCCCATCATATAGCTTTTGATCGCCGGGCCGTAGATCAGATCATTCGAGCGCAGATAGCTGAAGGTGCGGCTCATGAAGGTTTTCGACAACATGCCATCACTGATGCTTTGGCGTTCGATACCGTCGAGGAAGTCGTTGTCGAGGAAGACGCCGACCTCGCCCGGATCAGAGAAATCGGTCAACATGGTGAAGAAGGTCGCCGATTTCACCGAAGTGTCGCCCGCGCGGTGCAGGTGCGACAGCGTCAGGCTGAGGGTGGTGCCCGCGATGCAATAGCCGACCGCGTTGATCTGTTTTTGATCGGTGATCCGGCGCACCTCGGCCATCGCGGTGAGGTAGCCTTCGCGGATGTAATCATCCATGCCAACATCAGCATAAGAGGCATCCGGGTTGACCCATGAGACGATGAACAGTGTGAAACCCTGATCGACGATCCATTTGATCAGCGAGTTTTGCGGCTTCAGATCCATCACGTAGAATTTGTTGATCCACGGCGGGAAGATCAGCAGCGGGGTTTGAAAAACCGTTTCGGTGCTGGGGGAATACTGGATCAGTTCCAGCATCCGGTTGCGAAACACCACGGCTCCGGGGGTGGTGGCGATGTTTTCACCGAGCACGAACGCCTCACGGTCGGCCAAAGTCACCGCGAGTTCGCCATTGTTGGCCTCAATATCGGCGACAAGGTTCTCAAGCCCGCGCACGAGGCTTTCGCCATCGGTCGCCACGGCTTTTTCCAAAGCATCCGGGTTGGTGCCAAGGAAATTGGTCGGCGACAGCATATCGACAATCTGCTTGGTGAAATATTCGACGCGCTTTTTGTCGCCGGGGTCGATGGATTCCATATCGCCGACGGCATCGCGCACCGCCTCAGCGTTGAACAAATACTGCTGTTTCAGATAGTTGAACGCCGGATGGGTATCCCATAGCGGATTGGCAAAGCGGCGATCTTTTGGGCCGGGATCGGCGGGGGCGCGGATTTCACCCGAGGCGAGGGCCCGCTGCGCCTCGACATAATGCTTCATGGTCTTGCCCCAATAGGCGACCTGATGCTCCAGCACCTTGGCCGGATTCTGCATCATCCCGGCCAGATAGGCTGCGGCGGCTTTCATATACATGTCTTGCCCCGGACCTTGCACGCCGGGGTCGGAAGACTTTTTATTCGCCAAAGCCGCCATCAAACGCGCTGACAATGCTTCAATTTTGGCAAGATTAGCAGTCATCTTCTCTAATTTTGCACCTGCAGCAGTGTCTTCGGTTGTCATGTTAATTTTTAACCCCTATTCTTTCTGCTGTGCAGCATAACGTCGCCCCGCCACAAGGGCCCGACGACGATTGGGCCGGGGCCCTACCCCCGCAAGGAATCGTGATGAAGTATATGGCGACCTACGACCTTATGGAAAGCATTCGTAACACCAATGAGTGGATGGGCGCCACCGCGCGCGCCATGGCATCCTATCCGGCGTTTTCGATGACGATGAACCCGATGCTGAATGTGATGGCTGCTTGGGGCGAGGTGACCGAACGCAGCTTTGGCCGCATGGTGGTCAAGCCCGATTGGGGCATCCGCTCAATTCCGGGGCCCGATGCGCAAGACCATTTGGTTGATGTGGTGCCGGTGGTGGAGCGTGCTTTTGGCAGCCTGATGCAGTTCAAAGTGCGCCGCCGTGCGCCGATGGCCCGCAAAGTGATGCTGGTGGCCCCAATGTCGGGACATTATGCCACACTGCTGCGTTCGACCGTGTCCAGCCTGCTGCCGGACGCCGATGTCTATATCACCGATTGGCACAATGCCCGCGACATTCCGGTGTCGGAAGGCAAGTTCGATATTGAAGATTACACGCTGTATCTGGTCGAGTTCATGCGGGCACTCGGCCCTGATACCCATGTGATTGCGGTGTGTCAGCCAGCGCCACTGACCTTGGCAGCGACTGCCTATCTTGCGGCGGAAGAGCCCGATGCACAGCCGCGCTCGCTGACCCTGATCGGCGGGCCGATTGACCCCGATGCGGCCGCGACCGATGTGACCGACTTTGGCCGCCGAATCACCATGGGCCAGTTGGAGCAGATCGCGATCCAGCGCGTCGGCTTCAAATACAAAGGCGTCGGCCGGTTGGTCTATCCGGGTTTGCTGCAACTGCAAAGCTTCATGTCGATGAATTCTGAGCGGCACTCGAAAGCGTTCAGCGATCAGATCATGCGGGTGGCGCAGGGCGATGCCTCGGATCACGACGCGCATAACCGCTTTTACGACGAATATCTGGCGGTGATGGATATGACCGCCGAATTCTACCTTTCCACCGTCGAGCGGATCTTCAAGAACCGTGAGATTGCGAAGAATGAATTCATCGTTGCGGGCAAAAAGGTCGATATCGGGGCGATCACACGCGTTGCGGTCATGACGGTTGAGGGCGAGAATGATGACATTTCCGCCCCCGGCCAATGCGTCGCCGCGCTGGATATGCTGACCGGACTGCCTGACAGCAAGAAGGCGCAACACCTTGAACCCGGCGCGGGCCATTACGGCATCTTCGCGGGCAAAAGCTGGCGGCTGAACATCCGGCCGTTGGTGTTGTCGTTCATCGACGCCAATTCGGGGGCAGCACCCGTTGTCCAAGCGCCCGTGGCACCAGCACCGATTGCAGCAGCAGATATTGAAGAACCTGTTGTCGCAGCACCTGTTGCAGTAGAGCCTGCTGCTGCAGCGCCGGTTGTCGCAGCACCCGTTGCAGTAGAGCCAGTTGCCGAAACACCCGTTGTCGCAGCGCCAGTTGCCGAAACACCCGTCACCTCAGCCGCGGCTGCGAACGTCACCCGACTGTCTTCGGTAAAGTCCAGGCGCTAACGACTTGTTATTGCAACAAAGGCTCGAGGGGAAACCTTCGGGCCTTTTTCCTATCGCAGCATCATCGGCCCGGCGAGGAATTCCTCAATGGCCTTGGACACCACCTCGGGCTGCTCCAAACTCGCCAAATGCCCGGCGGCCTCGATCACCAACAGTTTGCCATAGGGCATCAGATTGGCAGTGAATTCCTGCCTACGCATCGGCACCAATGTATCGGCTTGGCCTGCGATCACCAACACCGGCAGCTTCACTCGCCGCATGGTTTTCTGCTGATCGGGCCTACGTTGCAAGGCGCGCGATTGCCGCAAAAACACGCCCTCGCCCAAGCCCAACGCCATATCCTGCACCAAGGCCATGATCTCGTCGCGCCAATCGGCCTCGACAATCGCCGAAAGCGGAATCTCCTGCCGCATCGCCTCGGCCAAGCGCCCCGATTTCGCGGCGACAATCCGGGCTTCGCGGGCGGCGGCGGCTTGTGGCGGTTCCGACAAAGGATCGGTCGCCATTAGCACCACACGGGTGACGCGATCTGGCACCCGCCGGATCAGATCCAGCGCAATATCGCCGCCCAAGCCATGCCCCAACAGCGCGAATTTCTCGGGCAGGCCGGGCAGGACGGCCTCTGACATCTGCTCCACCGTCTCGCCCTTGGTCGGCAACACCACCTGCATCGCCCGCGCCGCCCCTAAGCGCACCATCTGCGGCAAAAACAGCCGCGCATCGGCCATCAGGCCGGGGATCAGTACCAAGGGTTCGGGATGCGGCATCAGTTTGTGGCCTTCAGCACATCGGCGATGGCGTCAGTGATTAAGGCAAGGCAAGCGGGGGTGGAAAAGCGGTGATCGGCATCTTTCACCAAAGTCAGGCGGATATCCTCGCCCGTGGCGTGATCCAGCAGACGCAGCGCGACCGAGGGCGGCACGTCAATATCAGCGGTGCCTTGCAGCAAGCGGGTGGGGAAATTCAGCGGCAAAGCCGTGCGCAGAACCAGCCGATTGCGACCCTCCTCGATCAGGCGGCGGGTGATGATATAGGGGCTGTCGGCATAGTCCGACGGCAAGCCGATCTGGCCTTTGTCCATGATATTAGCACGTTGCGCGTCGGTGAAATCCGCCCACATGCTGTCTTCGGTAAAGTCAGGTGCCGCAGCGATGCCGACCAGACCGACAATCCGCGCTGGGATCGCCTTGGCCACCAGCAGCGAAATCCAGCCGCCCATCGACGAGCCCACCAGCACCAGCGGCCCCGAAGTGACCGCCTCTATCACCGCCAAAGCATCCTCGAACCAATCGCCAATCGCGCCGTCGAGAAAATCACCCGAGGAAACTCCATGCCCGGAATAGTCCAAGCGCAGAAAGCTACGCCCAGCGGCCTCAGCCCAATCCTGCAAATACACCGCCTTGGTCCCGGTCATATCCGATTTGAAACCGCCCAAAAACACCACGCAAGGCCCCTGCCCCTTGGTGAAATGATAGGCAATCCGGCGGCCCTGCGGCGTGGTCAACTGGTGCGGTTCGGTCATGCTGCCTCACTTTTTCTTCACCTTAGCCGCCTGCGGTTGACAAGGCCACGGGCGATAGGCAAAACCCCGCTCACATAACCCGCAACCGGGCGTTTCGTAGGCGCCAAAACGACGAGGAGGACGAAATGTCCCAGATTTCCCTGACGTTCCCTGATGGCAATAAGCGCGATTACGCCGCCGGCGTGACGGCTGCCGAGGTGGCTATGTCCATCGCACCGGGTCTGGCGAAGAAAGCCATCTCCGCCACGGTCAACGGCGCGCATTACGACCTGCAGTGGCCGATCGACGCCGATTCCAGCATCGCCATCCACACTTTGGCCGATGGTGCCCAAGCGCTGGAGCTGATCCGCCACGATGCCGCCCACATCATGGCGCGCGCGGTGCAGGAAATCTGGCCGGATGTGAAAGTCACCATTGGTCCGGTGCGCGATTACGGCTGGTTTTATGATTTCGACCGCGCCGAGCCGTTCACGCCGGAGGATCTTGGCCAGATCGAAGCGAAGATGAAGCAGATCATCAACGCCCGCGATCCGGTGCGCACCGAAATCTGGGACCGCGCCCGCGCTGTCAAATTCTACGAAGACAAGAACGAGCCGTTCAAGGTCGAGCTGATCAACCGCATCCCCGAGGGTGAAGACCTGCGGATGTATTGGCATGGGCATTGGCAGGATTTCTGCCGTGGCCCGCATTTCGCCCACACCGGCCAAGTCCCCGCCGATGCCTTCAAGCTGACGCATGTGGCGGGGGCCTATTGGCTCGGCGATGCCTCACGCCCAATGTTGCAGCGCATCTATGGTCTGGCGTTCAAGAACCGCGACGACCTCAAAGCCCATATGACCATGCTGGAGGAGGCCGCCAAGCGCGACCACCGCAAGCTCGGGCGTGAGATGGACCTGTTCCACATCCAAGACGAAGCGCCGGGCATGGTGTTCTGGCATCCGCATGGCTGGACGGTTTACCGTCAGTTGGAAGATTATATGCGCGGGCGTCAAAAGGCGGCGGGCTATAAGGAAATCAAGACGCCACAAGTGGTTGACCGTGTGCTGTGGGAGAAATCCGGCCATTGGGAAGCTTACCGCGAGAATATGTTCATCGTCGAAGTTGACGAGGAAGGCGCGAAGGAAAAGCGCATCAACGCGCTGAAACCGATGAATTGCCCCTGCCATGTGCAGATCTTCAACCAAGGCTTGAAGTCATATCGCGACCTGCCGCTGCGGCTGGCCGAGTTCGGCTCCTGCCACCGTTATGAGTCGTCAGGTTCCATGCATGGCCTGATGCGGGTGCGGGGCTTTACGCAAGACGATGCGCATATCTTCTGCACCGAGGATCAGATCGGCAGCGAGTGCGAGGCCTTCATCAAGCTGCTGGCCAGCGTCTATAAAGACCTCGGCTTTGACGGCTTTGAGATCAAATTCTCCACCCGCCCGGATGTCCGCATCGGTTCGGATGAGACATGGGATAAGGTCGAGGGCATGCTGGAGGCCGCGATCAAGGCCGCAGGCGTGGCTTATGAGGTCGATCCGGGTGAAGGCGCGTTCTATGGCCCGAAGCTGGATTTCAAACTGACCGACGCGATTGGCCGCAAATGGCAGTGTGGCACATTCCAAGTTGATCCGAACCTGCCGGTGCGGCTGGATGCGGAGTATGTCGGCGAGGATGGCGCAAAGCACCGCCCCTACATGCTGCACCGCGCGATCCTCGGCTCATTCGAGCGTTTTATCGGCATTCTGATCGAAAACTACGCTGGAAAACTGCCGTTCTGGCTGGCGCCGCGTCAGGTCGTGGTGGCCTCGATTGTGTCCGATGCCGACCCGTTCGTGCATGAGATCACCAATGCTTTGATCAAAGCCGGGGTGCGGGCCGAGGCTGACACCCGCAATGAGAAGATCAACTACAAGGTGCGCGAACATTCTGTCGGCAAGGTTCCGGTGATCCTTGCAGTTGGGATGAAAGAAGTCGAAGATCGTACGGTGTCTGTGCGCCGCTTGGGTGACAACCGCACCGAGACGCTTAGCTTGGATCAGGCCTTGGCCGAGTTTGGCTTTGCCGCTTTGCCGCCGTCGGGGCACTGAAACCTGCTCAATTTCATCTTGGCCTAAATATCCCCGCCGGAGGCTTCCGCCGAAACCGCGCAAGCCTCCGGCGGGAGTATTTCAGAAAGAGCAAATCCAAGACCCGGCAGCGCCGCTGAGTGGTGGCTCCGCTCGGCGGAAATCGCGCGCCCAGCGCGTCTTCTGATCCGCCTCCCACCACCCGAGGCGGCCCCTGTTTAATGGGTATCCGGTTGCCGCGCGGCCAGTGCCAACAGGCCGCCAAGGCCGCACATCGCAATCGGGAACATCGTGAAGACGTTGAATCCGAAGGCGACATAGATCCCCACCGCCGAGGCCAGCATCAAAACCCCCGCTGGAATATTTTGCGACCGCGCCATCGCCGCCCCTGCAATCGCAAGGATCGGGGCCAGAAAGCTGGCCATTTTGATCACCATCGGATGATCGACTTGGTTGCCGAAATCGCCAATCGCGCCGTGGCTGGCCACGAACTCGGTATAGCCATAGCCAAAAAACCCAACAATCATGGCCAAAACGCCGCCAATCAAGCCTAAAGTCAGTGCAGCGTTTCTCACCCGAATCTCCGTGCTTGATTTTCGCCTAAGGTTTGGCATGATTTCATCAGTGACGACAGACTTTCTGAACGCCTAGCTTGGCCCGGAAGACCTGGATTGCACGGCCCGGGGTAATATCGCCTCGGGAGGGTTGAGATAGGAGAGACGGCATGCCAACCGGCACCGTAAAATGGTTCAACAGCACAAAGGGCTACGGCTTTATTGCGCCCGATGATGGCGGGAAGGATATCTTCGTTCACATCTCGGCAGTCGAGCGCGCCGGATTGAAGGGCCTGAATGACAACCAGAAGATCGGCTTCGAGCTGCAATCTGGTCGTGACGGCAAGGAATCCGCTGGCGATCTGCGGTTGCTTTAAAGTTTGAAAGCGGCCCTTCAGGGGGCCGTTTTCCTTACAGCAGGGCCGCTTGCACCGCGTCATCCCAGCCGAGGTAGTATTTGCCATCGGCCTCAATCACTGGTCGTTTCATCACGGCCGGTTGGGCTGCAATTTGTGCCTCGGGGTCCGAGGCTTTCAGGAAATCGTTGAAACCGCGATAGGTGGTGGACTGCTTGTTCACCGCGCGATCACCAAATTCTATCACGATCTTGTCGATCTCGGCCTCGGAAAGCGGTTCCGCGCGGACGTCGCGGAAGGTCACAGATTTGCCCGCCGCCTCCAGCGCTTTCAGGGCTTTCTTGCAGGTGTCGCAGGTGGAGATGCCGTAGAGGATCATTGCAGGCCTTTGAATATCATCTTGGTCAAAGAGACCCCGCCCCAAGCCGAGGCGGCGGTCAGGAAGGTGCCCCAGATCAGATCAGTCGCGACCATCTCGGGGCTCCAGGCTTTCATAACCGCG
Organism: Cypionkella sp. PAMC25878; assembly: GCF_058135695.1. Taxonomy (NCBI): domain Bacteria; kingdom Pseudomonadati; phylum Pseudomonadota; class Alphaproteobacteria; order Rhodobacterales; family Paracoccaceae; genus Cypionkella; species Cypionkella sp. PAMC25878. Next base: position 3,910,936 of record NZ_CM176871.1, read on the forward strand.
TAGCTGGTGAATTCATAGGTGCCGTAGGCCATCGCGCCCAAGATCGCGGCGGGCAGGACGACGGGGGTGTCGGATTTCAGGCCGGGGATTGAAATCAGGTACAACAGGCCCGCGATATAGGCGGCGTAGAAGGCAGCGGCGGGAAGGTAGCGGATTTCGGGTAGTAGTTGATCGCCGAGGTGGCGGCGGAACAACGGCTGCATGTGCAGGGTCAGCATCACGGCATCGAGGATTAGGAAGATCAGCGCAGTCAGGATATAGAGGGTTGCGATTTGCATGGGGCTCTCCTTTGGCCGGAAGGTAGGCTGCGGGGTGAGTTTGGCGAGGGGTTTTCGGAGGGTCCCAACTCGGGACCTTTTGGATGCGTTTAATATCAAGGCGTTAACTGGGTCGTTTTAACGGAAAATTAAGGTTTTGCCGCAAACAGCCGCCGGATTTGGCCATTCAGCCGTGGCAGATACCACGCCTCCCAGCGCAAAACCGGATAGGCGAAGGTGATGGCGAAAGCCCAGGTGGCGATGAAAGCGGCGATCAGTTGCAGCGGTGCGCCAAGGCTGGCGGCGTTCACATAAACGAAGCTGCCGAGGGTCAGCACGCCGATGGTGTGGCTGATGTAGAGCGGGAAGGACCAGCGGCCGCACAACTGACCGATCCGCCCGAGCAAAAACCCCGGCGTGGCACTGGGCGTGGTGACGCACAGCACGATCAAAGCCGCACCCAGCATCGACTGTCCGGCAACCGGAGAGCCAACCAAGATCAACCCCAGCACACCCATGCAAATCGCCAGCGGTTTTGGCAAAAAATAGCGGTGGCTGTAGCCGTAGGCCAGCCCGGCCCCGACGGTGAACGTCCAGCCATATCCGTGCGGAATCATCAGATTGACCGCAATCACAGCCAACATCAGGCCCGCTTTGATAAGGCATTGCCGTTTGTGCGCCAAAACACGGGGGCGGAACAGACCTGCCAATGCGAAGGCCGCAAACAGCGCAAGCAGACTGCCATAGAATTCGACAACCATGGTCCATAGGTTCGAATTGAACTGCAAAGTGCGATAGCGCAGAAACACCGTGATGCTTTCTTTCACCGCACGCAGCAGGCTGATGTCTTGGGTTTGATCGGTATAGGCGAATTTTTCCAACCAGTCAGACCCGGCCAAAATCGCCGCTTCGCCATTGTAATTCAACTGAAACCGCAGGGCGAGATAGCCCAGCAAGACCCCATAAGCGGCGGGTGGCCACAGCCGGGGCAAGCGCTTGATTGCGGCACCGATCAGCCCTTTGGCATCGCCGCTTTCGAAATACTTCAGCGTCAACACAAAGCCCGACAGCAAGAAGAACACATAGACCGCTCCGGTGCCGTTGAGCAGCCAGCCCAAGCTGTAAGCGGGCAAGCCCCGAGACATTTGGGCCTTGAACGCGGGCAAGAACCCCAAGGCGAAATGGTGCAAAACCACAACGACCGAGGCATAGCCGCGCAGAGCTTCAAGCGCACGCAGGCTGGGATTGGTGGCTCGGTCCAATGGTAGCACGGGCAACTCCGGTGGTGACTGGCAAATCGGTCACGGGTGTGTAGCGCATTTACCCCCCCCTGAGAGAGGGCGATTTCGCGGCAATCGCGCAAAATGCTCACGTTTTTGGCATTGGTGTGAAAAACGCTCGGCGGATCGACGTAACCTCCTATGCTGGCGACGAAATATGGGGGCACGCATGATCGACGCCAAACTTTTGCCGTTGCAGCACAGGCTGTTGCAACGGCCCGCGCGCGGGCTTGCGCGCCGGGTCACGGCGGATCAAGTCTCGCTCGCCGGGTTTGCTTTGGGCGCGCTGACGGTGCCTGCCTTGGCGTTTGGTCTTTATGGGCTGGCGCTGGCTTTGCTGCTGTTGAACCGGTTGGCGGATGGCTTGGATGGTGCTGTTGCGCGGCTTATCGGGCCGACGGATCGCGGGGCGTTTTTGGATATTGCGCTGGATTTCGTGTTTTACGCGCTGTTTCCACTGGGGTTTGCTTTGGCTGATCCGGGAGTGAATGCCCTGCCCGCCGCCGTGCTGATCGCCAGTTTTGTCGGCACCGGATCATCGTTTCTGGCCTTTGCCAGCATTGCGGCGCGGCGCGGTTTGACGGCGGCGGACTATCCCAGCAAGGGGATTTATTATCTCGGCGGCTTGACAGAAGGCTTTGAAACCATTGCGGTCTTTGCCGCGATGGCGTTGTTTCCTGCGTGGTTTTCCGTTCTGGCTTATGGCTATGCGGCGGCCTGTTGTCTGACCACGGCTTTGCGGTGGCGGATGGGTTGGCAGGCCTTTGCCTCCTAATGCGCGCGGGCTATATCTTGCTGATATGATATGATTTTTGACATTGGAGTTGCCATGAAACTGCCGCTGGTTGCCACCCTTGGGCTGCTGTTCGCCTCGCCTGCCTTTGCCGATTGGACGCAGACTTTGGCCGAAGCGAAGGGGCAAACGGTGTATTTCAACGCTTGGGGCGGCGATGCGCGCACCAATGCGTTTATCGCTTGGGTCGGCACGCAGACCGAGGCGCTGTATGATGTGAAGGTTGAGCAGGTGAAGCTGACCGACACGGCGGAGGCGGTGACGCGGGTGATTTCCGAGAAAGCGGCGGGGCAGGATACGGATGGCTCGGTCGATCTGATTTGGATCAACGGGCCGAATTTTCTGGCGATGAAAGAGCAGGGTTTGCTGCACGGGCCGTTTTTGGCGGGTCTGCCGAATGCGCGTTATCTCGATTTGGGGTCTGCGTCGGCGGCCTCGGTAGATTTTACCGTGCCGGTGGATGGCATGGAAAGCCCGTGGCGGCTGGCGAAGTTTGTGTTCAGCTACGACAGCGCCAAGGTGACGGAGGTGCCTGCGGATATGGTCGGATTTGTCGATTGGGCGGCGGCGCATAAGGGCCGGATGACGCATCCGGACCCGTCGAATTTCATGGGGGCGACGTTTCTGAAGCAGGCGCTGATTGAGCTCGCGCCTGACCCAAGCGTGTTGCAGCAGCCGGTGACCGAGGAAGCGTTTGCTACGGCGACGGTGCCGCTTTGGGCGTGGTATGACGCGTTGCGGCCGAACCTGTGGCAGGGCGGGGCGACGTTTCCGGCCAGTGGTGAGGTGCAGAGCCAGATGCTGAATGATGGCGAGGTCGATATTGCGATGTCGTTTGATCCGGCCTCGACCGCGGCGGCGATTGCCGAAGGGACATTGCCCGAGACCGCGCGGGTGTTCGTGCCGAAAGCGGGCAGTATTGGCAATATCAGCTTCGTGGCTATCCCCTATAATGCGGCCCATGCGGCGGGGGCGGAGGTGGTGGCGAACTTTTTGCTAGAGCCCGCCACGCAAGCGCATATGCAGGATATTACGGTTTTGGGCTCGTTTGCGGTGCTGGACCCGGCGCGGTTGGATGCGGCGGGCAAGGCCGGGTTTGCGGCTTTGCCGCAGGCTGCGGCCCTGCCTGCGTTGGAGGATCTGGGGCCGGTGTTGTTGGAGCCGCATGCCAGTTGGATGACGCGGCTGGTCGCGGAATGGGCCAAGCGTTACACCAAATGAGCAAGTTGCGCGGCGCGGTTTTGGCGGTGGTACTGCTGGGGCTGATCGCGCCGATTGTGGTGGGATTGGCCGAAACCGCGCGCGCGGCCTTTGGGGTGTTGCCGGCTTTGGGGTTACGCGCATGGTCGTTGGAGCCGTGGCGGATGCTGCTGGCCCAGCCGGGGTTTGCGAGTAGTGTGCGGTTGACGCTGGTGACGGGGCTGGGCTCGACCCTGATCGCGCTGGCCTTGGCGATGGGGTTTTGTGCCAGCGTGCCGGGGCGGATGCGTTGGCTGGCCCCGTTTCTGGCGACACCACACGCGGCGATGGCGGTGGGGTTGGCGTTTGTTTTGGCCCCCTCGGGCTGGATTGCGCGGGTTTTGGCACCGGTGATGGGATGGGCTTCGCCGCCGGATCTGGCGACAGTGCATGACGGTTGGGGGCTGGCGCTGATGCTGGGGCTGGTGGTGAAGGAACTGCCGTTTTTGCTGTTGGTGATGGCGTCGGGGCTGGCACAACTGCCGGTGGCACATCACATCGCAGCGGGGCGGGCGATGGGCTATGGGCCGGGGGTGGCGTGGATCAAGCTGATCTTGCCGCAGCTTTGGCCGCTGATCCGGCTGCCGGTTTGGGTGGTGCTGGCCTACGGGCTGTCAGTGGTGGATATGGCGATCATTCTGGGGCCGTCGAACCCGCCAACTTTGGCGGTGGCGGTGCTGCGCTGGTTCAATGCGGCCGATGTGGCGATGATCCTGCCTGCCTCGGCGGGGGGGCTATTGCAAGCGGGGCTGGTGGTGGGCTGTATTGCTGCGCTTTGGGGCGCGGAGGTTGTGCTGCGCGGGATCGGGCGCTGGTGGTTGCGGCGCGGCGGGCGGGGGGTGTCTTGGGCGCCGGGTTTGCAGGTGGCGCGGGTTGGGGTGTGGGGGCTAATGGGGTTAGCTTTGGCAGCGCTGCTGTCGCTACTGGTGTGGTCGCTGACCTGGCGGTGGTCTTATCCGATGATCTGGCCCGAACGCTGGTCTGGCGCGCTTTGGATGAGCGCGATGTGGAGTAAGGCCTTGATGAATACGCTGATTTTGTCGGGGGTGACGATGATGCTGTCGCTGCTGCTGGCGGTGTTCTGGTTGGAGGCGGAAGAAGACCTCACGCGCGCAGCTTGGGCAGAGGCGTTGATTTATCTGCCACTGCTGATGCCGCAGATTGGGTTTCTCTATGGGCTGAACGTGGTGTTTTTGCGGGCGGGCATCTCGGGCGGCTATATAGCAGTGGTCTGGGCGCAGGCCTTGTTCGTGTTTCCCTATGTGATGATCGCCTTGTCAGAGCCGTGGCGGGCCTTGGATGCGCGGTTGCTGCGGGTGGCGGCAGCTTTGGGCGCGGGGCGCTGGCGGCGGTTGTTCACACTGCGCTTGCCGATGTTGCTTGGCCCGATCATGACCGCAGGCGCGATTGGCGTGGCGGTGTCGGTGGCGCAATATCTGCCGACGTTGTTTTTGGGCGCGGGGCGGATTGCGACACTGACGACCGAGGCGGTGACGTTGTCGTCGGGCTCAGATCGCCGGGTGACGGCGGTGTATGCCAGCCTGCAAGCCGCCCTGCCCTTTGCAGCCTATGCGCTGGCGGCGCTGATCCCGGCGTGGTGGCATCGCAACAGGCGCGATCTGCGCGGAGGTGGGGTGTGAGTCTGGAACTGGTGGAGCTTTCGGTGCAGCGGGCGGGGGTAGCGTTGTTCGCGCCCTTGTCATTACAGGTGGCCTGTGGGGCGGTGGCGACGGTGATGGGACCGTCTGGGGTGGGCAAATCGACCCTGCTGGATGCGATTGGCGGCCATCTGGCGCATGGGTTTTCCTGCACGGGCCGCGTGCTGGTGCAGGGCCGCGATATGACCACCCTGCCCGCCGAGGCGCGGCGGATCGGGGTGATGTTTCAGGACGCGCTGCTGTTTCCGCATTTGTCGCTGGGGGACAATCTGGCGTTTGGGCTACCTGCTGCGGTGAGGGGCCGGGCAATGCGGCGGGCGGCGGTGGAGGCGGCTTTGGCGCAAGCGGGGCTGCAAGACATGTATCTGCGTGACCCCGCGACGCTATCCGGTGGACAGCGGGCGCGGGCGGCTTTGATGCGGGCGCTGTTGGCCGAGCCTTTGGCCTTGCTGTTGGATGAGCCGTTTTCCAAGCTGGATGCGGGTTTGCGCGGTGAGATGCGGCGGTTCTTGTTCGGCCATCTGCGCGCACGCGGCATTGCGACCTTGATGGTGACGCATGATCCCGAGGATGCGGCGGAGGCTGGCGGGGCGGTGGTGGTTTTGTAAGGGTTGGATTGTGGGACACCCCGGGGGCTCCCCCCCGGACCCCGAGGATATTTGAGCGCAGAGGATGACAATTTTAGATAAGTTTTAGAGAGTCAGCGGCGGAGGTATTCTGTGGCGGTGCAAATGGGAGCCTCTCCACGCAATGGGATCGAGGACAGTTGCTGCCAGTCTTTTGCGTCAAAATCCGGGAAGAAGGCGTCGGCATCAGGGATATCTAGCGCGACTTCGGTGATCAGCAGGCGATCCGCCAGGGGCAGCAGCGCGCGGTAGATGCCTGCGCCACCGATGCCATAGGAGCGGGCATAGCCGCTGGCGCGGGCAAATGTGAGGGCAGCTTCGGGAGTTGCGAAGACATGCTCGGTCAGGGATTTGTCAGACGAGACCACGCAATTCAGCCGGTTTTTCAACGGCTTGAACGGCAGGCTTTCCCAGGTTTTGCGGCCCATGATGATCGCGCCTCCGGTGGTTTCGCGTTGAAAGAACGCCAGATCCTCGGGCGCGTGCCATGGGATCAGGTTGTCTTTGCCGATAGCCCCATTGCGGGCGCGGGCGACGACGAGGCTGAGCATCAGATCGGCCCCCTTACACAGCCACGGGGGCTTTGATGGCGGGATCGGGATCGTAGTTCAGAAACTCAAAATCTTCATATTTGAAATCAAAAATCGAGCTGACTTGCCGCTTGATCCGCAGGGTTGGCAAGGCTTTTGGGCTGCGGGCGAGTTGGGTCTGCACCTGTTCCATGTGGTTGGTATAGATATGCGCGTCGCCCATGGTGTGGATGAAATCGCCCGGCTCGTAGCCCGTGACATGCGCCAACATACTTTGCAGCAGCGCATAAGAGGCGATGTTGAACGGCACACCGAGGAACATATCGGCCGAGCGTTGGTAGAGTTGCAGATGAAGTTTACGCCCGACGATGCGAACTTGCCAAAGGGTGTGGCAGGGCGGCAGCGCCATATTGGGCACCTCGCCAGGGTTCCAGGCCGAGACGATCAGGCGGCGGCTGTCGGGGGTTTTACGAATCGCGGTGACCAGATCGGCGATCTGATCGACGCTGTCGGCGTAGTAAAGTGGGCGGCCTTGCGGGTCGTCGCCCGCCGGGGTCAATTTCGGAAACCGCCGCCATTGCGCGCCATAGACCGGGCCAAGATCGCCGTTTTCATCGGCCCATTCATCCCAGATGCCGACGCCATTGGCCTTGAGATAGCCGATATTGGTGTCGCCATTCAGGAACCACAACAGCTCGTGGATGATGGATTTCAGGTGCAATTTCTTGGAGGTGACCAGAGGAAAGCCTTGCGAAAGATCGTAGCGGCTCTGCATGCCAAAATACGAAATCGTCCCGGTGCCGGTGCGGTCGGTCGAGGTTTGGCCCTCGGCCAGCACGCGGCGCAATGCGTCGAGATAGGTTTGCACGTCTGTGTTCCGTTTGGCTTGAGGGTTTTGGTTTTACGAGCGCGCGACAAGCTGTTGTCAGGTTTTCGGGTGGTTTGTCTATATATAGACAGGTTCGCAGCTCCGCGCCAAGACCGAAGCGGCAGCATGGGGAGTGATGCGGTGTGGGCACAGCGGTGAAAGATTGATCGATAAAATCGAATCTGCTTTGACTTTCATGGGTTTTGCACGCAAAGTTGATGTGATTTTGCTTAGGGTGGGCCCGTTGATGAAACCGTTTTATCTGCTGTTTGCTGCGGCGCTGACTTTGGCGGCTTGCGGTGGCAACCCGTTTGTTGAAGACCCAGTGGTGGTTCCGCCCGATCCGACCGACCCGACCAATCCCGACGCTCCAGTTACGGTTGATGCAAAGGTCGCGGTGGATTTGCGCTCGATCATTTATGACCCCAGCGGGGCAGGGTCGCTGACGATGAATATCAATGGATTGGCTGGTCAAAATGCCAATGTGCCGTTTATCCGCGATGGCGCGTTGGATGTGGCAGGCTACGAGGCTTATACCTACCAAAACCGGACCACCCAGCGGTCTTATATCGCTTTGGTCGCCAACAACGCGCGCGGATCGCTGCTAGCTTCTGCGGTTTCGGACGGTGGACAGTTTAACCGCCATTTCGGCGGCGGCACGTTCGCGCGTCTGGATGTCTACACCGCGCCGACAACGGGCACGTTCTCTTATGCTGGCACCTATGCCGGAATTTTTGCCCCCGGTGATGCCTCAAGCGATCTTCCGGCTGGGCTGGTGGCGAACAATCCGTATCGGGTGCAGGGCGATGCCTTGATGAACGCCAGCTTTGTCAACAGTAAGGTGGATGGTGGCGTGGTCAATCGCTGGCTGCTGGACGCAAGTGGCGCCAAAATTGATCTGAATGCCGATGGCGTGGTGGATGATAACGACAAGTTGGTAGATATCACTTTCCCGGAAATGACCATCACCGCCAATGGGCAGTTCCTCGGCGATGTTGAGGTTTCGGTCGCACCGGACGTACCGGATGCCGGCAGTGCGATTGGCACGGTCAACGGGGTGTTTGGCGGTGTGCAAGCCTCGGATGTGGCGGGTGCCATCGTGATCAATCCAATCCCCGGTAATGACGGCATCTGGGAACATGGCGTGTTCAACCTGCCGCGTTGTGGCCTTGCGGGTGAGTCGCCGTTGTGCAACCCCAACCCATTGCCGTGACACGCGTGCGGCGGCGGGCTCGGGCGGTTTGGCTTGGGCTTTGCGTGGCCGGGGCGGTTGCGCTTGCTCCTGTAGCGGGGGCGGAGACGGTGAAGCTTTCGCTGGATCAAGGGCGGATCATCGCGCGGCAGGCGCTGATGGCGGGCAATTCGGCTTTGGCGCGGGCTTTAGCCAAAGGGTTGTTGCAGGCGGACAGCCATGATCCCTATGCGTTGCTGATCCTGACGGCGGCGGAGACGCAGTTGGGCAATCCGACGGCGGGGCGGCAGGCGGGGCGTGCGGCTTGGACGGCGGCGCGCGGTTTGCCGGACGGGTTGCGGTATGACATCGCCCGCTACACCGCTTTGGCGGCATTGCAAGAGGGGCGGGTTTTGCCGACGCAATTCTGGCTGCGCCGCGCCGTTGATACCGCGCCCACCCCGCAAGCCCGTGCGCAGACGATCAGTGATTACAAGGCTTTGCGCAGTAATTCCCGGCTGCGCTATGCGATAGACCTTTCGGTGACGCCCAGCGACAATCTGAACGACGGCGCGTCGAGCAAATATCTGTCGATTGATGATTGGTTCGTGCTGGGCACTTTGTCCGGCTCGGCGCAGGCGCTGTCCGGGGTGCGAACGGATGCGCGGCTGCGGCTGACTTACCTGTTGCGGACCTCAGCGCAATCGCAGACCAGCCTTGGCTTTAGTGCGGCGGCATCGCGCAATTTTCTGTCGGATGAGGCCAAACTGCTGGCCCCCGATCTGCGCGGCAAAGATCTGGATCAGAGTGCGGCGGAAGTCAGTGTGACGCAGGATTTCCTGTGGCCACAGAGCCAGCACCCGATCAGCCTCAGCTTGGCGCTGGGGCAAAACTGGGCAGCGGGCAGCGTCGCGGGGCCTTATGCACGGGCGCAAATCTCGACCCCGCTGCTGCAGCGCGAGCATGCGCTGATCCGACTGGAGGCCACCACGCAGCGGGCTTGGCGCAGCGATTCCACGATAAATGCCAATGCGTTATCCTTGGAGGGGCAGTATCGCTTGGGCGCTGGGTCGATCAACTGGGGCTTGGCGGTCAGCGATGTGGCGGGCACGGCGATCAATCAAAGCTACAATCGCGGCTCGGCCAGTTTGGGCTACCGTTTTGACAAGCCGATTGGGCCTGTCACGCTGGCGACCACTCTGACGGCGGCCAACAGCCATTACGACATCTATCAGCTTTTGGGCGCGCAATTGACCAAGGGGCGCACCGACACGCAGTTTGACCTCAGCGTCGATATGACGTTTCAAAACATCGGCTTGATGGGCTATTCGCCGACGCTGAGTGTGTCAAAAACGACCACACAATCGAATGTCAGCCGCTTTGAGAGCAATGGGGTGAATATCTCGGTGGGGATCACCTCGCAGTTCTGACCCCCTCGCCTTTCCCGGTTTGCCTGCTAAGTTGCACCGGAACAAAGGAGACGCGCATGACAATCCGATATCTGCACACCATGGTCCGGGTACTGGACCTTGATGCCTCGATGGCATTCTACCGCCTGCTCGGGCTGGAGGAGACCAAGCGCTATACCAATGACAAGGGCCGCTTTACGCTGGTGTTCATGGCGCCTCCCGGTCAGCCGGAGTGTCCGGTGGAGCTGACCTATAACTGGGATGGCGATGCGGGTCTGCCGTCGGATTCGCGGCATTTTGGGCATTTGGCTTACGAAGTCGATGACATTTACGCCACCTGCGCGCATTTGGCGGCCAATGGTGTGCTGATCAACCGCCCGCCGCGCGATGGCCATATGGCGTTTGTGCGCTCGCCGGATAATGTCTCGATTGAGATTTTGCAGAAGGGGGAGGCCTTGGCTGCGGCGGAGCCTTGGGCGTCGATGGGCAATACCGGGAGTTGGTGAGGATTTCCGCCGGGAGTGCAGGCTGAAATCTGCGCCTCCGGCGGGGATATTTGAGCCAATGTGAATGGTTAAGAAATTGAACAGTCAAAAGGACCAGAGGCTGTAGGCGTCTGGTCCTATGGTTTTGGTCTCGCGCAGGGTGAGACGGGGGGCGTCTTTGAGAGCGGTGAGGTTGAGGGCGGCGAGGCTGGCTTGGCCGTCGCCGCCGATCAGTGCACCTGCGGTGAATAGGGCGAGGTCGTCAACCAGATCGGCGCGGATCAGCGCGGCTGCTAAGGTGCCGCCGCCTTCGCAGAAGATCCGGGTGAGGCCTTGGGCAGCGAGGGCTTGCAGCGCCGCGCGGGGGGTTATGGTTCCGTTTTCGCAGGCGGTTTCCAGCAGGGCCGCACCCTGCCCTGTCCAAGCATCCCGGTTTTCCGGTGGCGCGTCGGGGCCGTGCAGCAGCCAGACCGGCGAGGTTTTGGCGGTTTGGCCAAGGCGGCTGTCGGGACTGTGGCTGAGGCGGCTGTCCATCACGATGCGGATTGGTTGGTGCGTGGCACCAAGCTCGCGCACCGTCAGATCAGGATCGTCGGCGCGGGCGGTGCCGGAACCGATCAACACTGCATCATGGCTCAGCCGCATGGCATGGACAGCGCGGCGGGACGCGGGTCCGGTGATCCAGCGGGATTCACCTGAGGCGGTGGCGATGCGGCCATCCAAAGTGGTGGCGAGTTTCAGGGTGACCAAGGGCAAGCCTTGGGTCACGCGTTTCAGGAAGCCTGCGTTGGCACGGGTGGCCTCAGCTAGCAGAATGTTTTCAGTGACTGCGATGCCAGCGGCACGGAGCATGGCATGGCCTTTGCCCGATACACGCGGGTCGGGGTCTTGCAACGCACTCACCACCCGCGCCACCCCTGCGGCGATTAAAGCTTCGGCGCAGGGCGGGGTTTTGCCGTGATGCGCGCAGGGTTCCAACGTGACGTAAGCCGTGGCCCCACGCGCAGCCTCTCCGGCTTGTGTCAAGGCCATCACCTCGGCATGCGGGCGCCCCCCCGGTTGGGTCCAGCCTCGGCCCACAACCACGCCCTGCCTTATGATCACGCAGCCGACGGCCGGATTGGGCCAAGTACGACCCAAGCCCCGCGCAGCGATGCGCAAGGCATGGGCCATATGGTCTGCGTCGCTCACTCGTCCGCAGCGGTGCCGGGGCGGAGTTCAGACACGAAGCGGTCGAAATCATCAGCGGCTTGGAAGTTCTTGTAAACGCTGGCAAACCGGACATAGGCGACCGTGTCGATGCGCGCTAAAGATTCCATCACGATCTCACCAATCACCTTCGACGAGATGTCGGTATCGCCCAAAGATTCCAAGCGGCGCACGATGCCGGAAATCATCTGATCAATGCGTTCAGGATCAATCGGGCGTTTTTGCATCGCGATGCGGATCGAGCGTTCCAGCTTGGTGCGGTCGAAATCCTCCCGCTTGCCCGAGGTTTTGACGACGACCAGATCACGTAACTGCACGCGCTCATAGGTGGTGAAGCGCCCACCGCAGGCCGGGCAAAACCGACGGCGGCGGATCGAAACGTGATCCTCCGCAGGGCGGCTATCTTTGACTTGCGTATCGACGTTTCCGCAGAATGGGCAGCGCATCGGCTCCCTCCTTGCTTGTTATTTGTTACTGCCTCGGTCCCGGCTATCCTGCCGAGTTATCCACAGACCCTAGCGCCATTGCCTAGCCTTCGCCTAGGGGGTTGATCGCAGATACTGCATATAGCTGTAGACTGTGGCGGGCAGGACTCAGGTGAGGTCTAAAACCCGAGTTTTGAGGGCGGCGTCTGTGTGGCGTGACAGCAAAGTTTGCACAATTTGACAGCAGAGTCTGCAGCAACGCGATTTTCAGGTTTGGGCGGCGACGTCAAGAAAAAGCCCAGTCGCAATTAGGTCTATGGTGTTTGCTTGGTGGGCTGCGACATGTCGTGCTCAGCTTCTTTTACCCCGGCACCGCTATCCTCGAGGGGCAAAACCGTCTGAGCTTCGCTAGTAGGAACTACTGGGCTATTCGCGCCAAGCTCCTCGATTGTCGCTTTTGAGACGCTTGCGTTGCTTTCGGTGGAAAGCCAGTTCGTGGCTGCTGCTGCAAAGATAGCCAGAGCCACGATTATCGCTATCACCCCAACTAGATTGTAGGCTTTTGTTGCCGATCGAGCAGGATCTACAACCATGGCTACATAGTCAGACTCTGGCACAAAACGATAGAAACGGGTCCGCCACTGCTGTCTCAGCCGATCTCGCAGGCGAAGAAACGACCAACCGGTTGCGGCAACAGCAATCAAATAACATGCGACCACCATCCCAACCGCTGAAAGCACCCAAGGCTCTGATGTGCCTGTGGCTCTGGCAGCAACCAATCCAATCGAAGTCGCTATGGCAACTGAGCTACCCCCCGAAAATCGGACAGTGACGGAAGCTACGATCTGAAGTCTGCTGGTCTCCAAGCACGAGGAGAACAGAGATGTCGAAACGCAGGAACCATGACGCAGCCTTCAAGGCGCGTGTGGCGTTGGAGGCGTTGAAGGGTGAGCGCACGGTGTCGGAATTGGCGACCGCCTATGAGGTCCATCCGACGATGATCCATCAATGGAAAAAGGCACTTCTGGAAGGTGCCACGGGCATCTTTGAGCGCGGTAGCAAGGCGGTCGCCACCGCTGAGGTCGCCGAGGATACGGTCCGCGAGCTGCATGCCAAGATCGGAGAACTGGCGGTCGCCAACGATTTTTTGGCAAGAAAGCTCAAGCCCTGGACCGGGAAGTGAGGCGTGGCATGATCGAACGGACCCACCCCACGCTGTCGGTCGGGGCGCAGTGTCGACTGCTATCGATCTCGCGGTCGTCGTTCTACTACGCGCCGCAAGGAGAGACTGCGATGAACCTCGACTTGATGCTGCTGGCCGACAAGCAGTTTCTGGAGACGCCCTTCTATGGCGTCCGGCAAATGACATGGCACCTGCAGAATGAAGGTCATGCCGTGAACGAAAAGCGCATCCGGCGTCTGATGCGCCTTATGCGCTTGATGCCGATCTACCAAAAACCCAACACCAGCAGGCCTGCGAAGGGGCACAAGACTTACCCCTATCTGCTGGGTGGGCTGCGGATCGACCGGCCCAACCAAGTCTGGTGCGCCGACATCACTTACCTGCCCATGCGCAAAGGCTTCCTCTATCTGGTGGCCATCATGGACTGGTTCACCCGCAAGGTGCTGGCCTGGCGCATCTCCAACACGCTGGAGGCCGACTTCTGCCTGGAGGCTTTGAACGACGCCATCCACAAGTTCGGCCCGCCCGAAATCATGAATACTGACCAGGGCAGCCAGTTCACCTCCTTCGACTGGACCGACCGCTTGAAGCGGGCAAAGACCAAAATCTCGATGGACGGCAAAGCCCGCTACCTCGACAACATCTTCATTGAACGTCTCTGGCGTTCCCTGAAGTATGAATGCGTCTACCTGCACGCCTGGGAAACCGGGTCACAGGCCAAAGCCGGCGTCGGGCGCTGGATCACCTTCTACAACCACCTGCGGCCCCACGCCGCCCATGGCGGACAACCGCCCGCCGTGGTCTACTTCAACGCAATCGAAACCGATCAGCAGAGGCAGGCAGTAGCTTAACTCACCCGGAAATCTGTCCAAGAGTTGGGGAGTAGCTCACGGGTTTGTTGACGGTTGAACATCGGATTTCAGCCTAAGGCGACAGATCAACACAAGCCGGGGCCCGCACCTGTCTCCCCCCGAAATCATAACCATAGTAACTGAATATCTCTTTCTGCATCATCGATAGACCAATTTGTTTGATCTGATGCGGCTGTAAAACGAGACCAACATCAGCAGCGATCTTGTTGCGAGATGCTACTCTTGGGTCAAGTGCCTTTGCGCACATTGTTGACCATCGCGGCGATCTGTCTTCGATGGCTTGGTGGAACGCGCTGGCGGCGATGTCAGCCAGTTGCAAGCCAGCATGCATATAGTGCGGCACATAATCGACCAACCCAAAGCTCAAGATGTCGTGCCGCATCTCGTAGAGAGGAAGGAAGGTCCGTCCAACCATGCTCTTGGCGCGCAGAAGCTCCCAGTATGCTTTCGTTTGGCCATAAGAGTGCCCCCCGCGCGCGCTGAACAGGACCTTGAGCTTCGCTGCCTTGCCGAACTTTTTGATCGCGTTGTCGGCGCAGTAGTTTGTCGAGCGCTCCATCATGATTCTGACGACCCAGTTATAGAACCACTGCTTTCCGCCAGCCTGCTCGGCACGATCATTTTTATAACGCGCATGTTTCGCTTGTTTGGTAATCCCCCATTTTTAACGGGGTGCATTCGTAGAACTTATGCGGCCATTTTCAGTTTCTGGGCGGGTGTTATGCCGCCGATGCCCCGTTGCCCGGCAATGGTTTGCTTGCAAACCATGAAAGGGATGTTCGGACGGTCGTTGTTGTAAGTCCAGAGCCATTGCGTGGCGTGGTCTTGGGCCTCCTCGATGGTTTCGATGATGTATTGATCCAGCCATTCGTGCCGAACCGTGCGGTTGTAGCGCTCGATATAGGCGTTCTGCTGCGGCTGACCGAGTTGTATGTGCTGAATGGTGATGCCGCGTTTCTCGGCCCAGATCAGCAACTTGCCACTGATGTATTCCAGGCCGTTATCAACCCGAATGGCGCCTGGCTTGCCGCGCCATTCAATGATCCGGTCCAGGCTCCGGATCACCCGCTCGGCGGGCAAGGAAAAGTCAACCTCGATGCCCAAGCCCTCGCGGTTGAAGCCGTCGAGCACGTTCAGCAGCCGAAACGCACGGCCATCGCCCAGCCGATCCGCCATGAAGTCCATGGACCATGTCATGTTCGGCGCTTCTGGCACCGCCAAGGCGTCAGGTTTGTCCCGCTTCAACCGCTTGCGCGGCTTGATCCGCAGGTTCAGTTCAAGCGCGCAATAGATCCGATACACCCGCTTGTGGTTCCATGGATGGCCCTTCACGTTGCGTAAATGCAAGAAGCAAAGCTCGAACCCCCAGGTCTTGCGGGCATCCGTCAGACCGACCAGCAGATCGGCGATCTCTTCGTTCTCGGCCCTTAACTTCGGGCCATAGCGGTAACACGTCTCGCTGACCCCGAAAGTCCGGCACGCCAGCGCTATGCTGACCCTGCGTCGCGCCACCGCGTTCTCGGCCATCTCACGGCGTTGAGACGGCCCAGTCACTTTTTTCCAAGGGCTTCCTTCAGAAATTCGTTCTGCATGCTCAACTCGGCGAACATCTTCTTCAGCCGCCGGTTCTCTTCCTCAATGGCTTTCGCCTGGGCGATCATCGACGCATCCATGCCCCCATACTTCGCCCGCCATTTATAGAATGACGCGTTCCCTCTCATGGTTTGAAGACAAACCATTGCCGGGCAATGGCATCATGCCGTGCACCCGGCACAGCTCGGCCACCGGCATGCCGCCTTCAGCCTGACGCAGGATCGCGAGGATCTGCGCCTCTGTGTATCTGCTTGTCTTGATTCAGAATCTCCTCGTTCATCTTGCCGAGAAAACTCTACTTATGCAGACCCTTACTTCCAGGGGGGATTACCTTCCCCAGCAACCGTATGAAGCAGGACCTCGCTCTGCGCGCACTGAACAGGGCGATCGCGATCCGCAGACCGCCGCCAGGCGCATTCACCACACGGACCGCGGCTCGCAATACTGTGCCCACGACCACCAGAAGTTTCTGCGCAAGCACGCGCTGACGCCCTCCCCTCTCACGGATGTAAACATCCGCTGCCGGGCAGCGGATGAGCGGGAAAGGCAATTGCTATGACAATTCTGCCGTCGAAAGCTTCTTCAAGTCGCTGAAGGCCGAACTGGTCTGGCACCGCAACAGGCAAACCCGTCGCAAAGTCGAAGTCGCCATCTTCGAATACATCAACGGCTTCTACAACCCGCGCCGAAAACACTCTGCCCTGGGCTGGAAATCACCCGTGGCCTTCGAACAGAGGGCCGCCTAACATGAGCACCTGACCGGAACGAAACCGCTGCAGGTCCAGGCGCTGATAATCGGCCGCGCGCTTCCGGGCGTCGCGATGGTGCGTTTGATGCGCAAATTCGTTACCTCACTTGTTCATCAGCGACGCAACATAGCAAGTATAACTCAGACAGGCTCTAAAGGGCCGGAACACAATTTGCCCGTTCACTGGGATTTCATCTGATAGCGCTGGTTACCTCACGCGCCCGCCAGTCTTCCACTTCCGCCACTGTCGCCTTGCCGCCGCGGGGGCCGTGACGGGTGACGGCGCGGGAAGCGGCTGCGACCGCAAACTCCAGCGTTTCTGCAACATCATGGCCCTGCTCTAGCCCCCAAGTCAGCGCGGCACCAAAGGTGTCGCCCGCGCCGGTGACATCGACGACATCGACGCTGTGGCCCTTGGTGCGGATCACCCCGGTTGCGTTCAGGGCCTCGGCACCATCCTCGGCCTTGGTACGCACCACGCAGGCGATCTGGTTGTCGTGCATCCAACCCGCGACACGCTCGATATCATCATGGCCGAATGTGATCTGAAACCCAATCTGGTTGAAGATCACCACCGCAGCCCCGCGCAGATAAGGCAGATCGGCGGCCGCGGCACCGCCAACGTCCAGATCGAAGATGGTTTGCCGCCCGTGCGCGCGCAGATCGGCCAGCAGCGCCGCTTGCGCGAGCGTGCCCGCTGGCGTGGCACTGTGCAGGCGCCGCGCCCGATAAAGCGTGGTGTAAAGAAAGCCGGGCTGACGCAGCGCCGCCAGCGTGTCGGCGGCAAGCCACATCGGCTGTTGACCCATCTCAACCGTCAACACCACATGTTCGCCATCGACCAGAAAAATCAGGTTGCGCGACTCTGGGATCGCGGCGTCACGCAGCATGTGACGGGTCGACACCCCGTTCGCGGTCAAATCGGCAATAAGCCGTTCAGACAGCGGGCTTGCGTTCAGAAGCGAGATGAACTCTGGCGCGCCGCCAAGGGCTGCATGAACCACCGCCGCATTGGCGATCGAGCCGCCGCATTCGGCGGGCAATTCTGTGACAAAGCCCTTGTCGGCGCGACCCGGCCAGCGGTCAGCGGTATAGTATTCATCAATTGCCACATCGCCAATGAAGAAAGCCGTCATGCCCGCACCTCGACAGGGCCACCGGCGACAGCGACCCATGGGTCGGGGCCAAGGCCGCAGGTTGCCATCCAATAGTAGGGGGTCGGGCCATCAAGCCCGCGACACGCGTCATGCCAGACCCCACGCTGCATCACCGCGACCTGACCCGGCAGGATGATGAACGCCTCAATCGTCTCGGCGCTGGGGGCCGCGGCTGGACCGGCCGGGGCGACCGCCAGAACAATCGGCGCCCCGGCGCAGAACAGTGCCTCTTCTGTGCGCGGATGGCGTTCCATCAACTGGCACTGCCACGGGGCCCCCGGCCCCTGCGTCATGCCAAGATGGCCCGCACTGTCGATCAGCGGCTTGAGGGTGAAACTGTCGCTCCAACCCTCACCCGACATCGGCACCACGCCCTCGGCAGCGCTGCCGTTCAGCTCAAAGACCCGGCCGAAGGTGGCGAAAGCCGCTGCGGTCAGCGGTTGAGGCGTGACCACCAGCCCCGTCATGCTGCCATCTCACGCAGGTTGCGGACCGCAGCCATAAAGCGCGCCACATGCGTGGCTTCGACCCGGCCCTTGTCCGAGTGGCCTGTCTTCAGCCAGCTTCCGACGATAGCGCCATCGGCCAGCGCGAGTTGCTGGGCGACATTGGCTTCGGTCATACCCGCGCCGATCAAAAGCGGCAGCGTGCCGCCGGTCGCTGCGCGGAAGCGCAGGGTCTTCTCGGGTGCAGTCTCTTGCCCGGTTGCATCCGAGGTCACAACCAGCCCGTCACACCGCGCGGCACCTAGGCGAAGATCTTCAGCTTCGCTCCGCCCCGAAAGCACCGGCTGATACTTGAAGCGCACGCCGCCCAGCAACAGCGCCGTCACCCCGGCGCGGTCGGCGGCAAGTTTGGCCGCGAAGTCGGTGTCCGCCTCGGGTGGAAGATGACCGCAGACAGAATCAATCTGGATGAAGGCGACGGGATAGCTGTGGGCCAGCGCAAAGGCCCGATCATTGTCATGCAACACATTGATGCCGATCTGCGGGCCAAGCCCCAGCCCGCTCAGCCGATCAAGAACACGCTCGACGTCATCGGCATCGCCGAAATAATTCTCGACGACCAGCCCGTCGATGCCTTCGCCCGCCATGATCCGGGCTTCCTCGATCGCGCGCGAAAACCGATCTTCAGGGGTGTCACCGCCCAGATGCAACATCCCAAGGATGGGTTTTGGCATCGGAAATACGCTGCTCAGCGTCGTCATTTCTCGTCTCCTGTTTCATCGGATGCGGCCCGGCCAGTCGTGCCATGGCCCCAGCGGGTCGCGAATTTCATTTCGACGTTCGGGGAGTAGACGATCGAGGTCCGCTCGACCCGCCGATCTTCTCCGTCAAGCACGTCGCCCGCCGCGCACAGATAGCCCGGCACAGTCGGGGTCTGGCCGAACACCTCCAGCAACTGTTGCGTCGGCGGCACCACCGACAACTGCAATTCAGAGCGCATCGGGTCGCGGCCATAGTCACGGCGCAGCACCTCATAGAGCGACTGCGCCGCGAAATCGTAGCGATCAATCCCCGGATACAGGTCAAGCGGCAGCCAAGATGTGTCGAGGTTCAACCAATCGACACGCTCGGCGCTGCCCAACCCGCGTGCCCGGACAAGCACGAGATCGCCAGCCTCGATGCGGTGCTCAATCACCCGCGTGACCGGGCGCTTGCCGCTGGAGCGGGCAAGTTCGGTAAAGCTTCCGAAGTTCCAGACGCTGTGGCTGACGGGGCGGTGCGACACCATTGTGCCCTTGCCACGCACCTGCCGGACAAGCCCCTCCCGCACCAGCAGCGCCATGGCGTTGCGCACGGTCGTGCGGGCGATGCTGAAACGGTCGCGCAGTTCGTTCTCGGACGGGATAATTTCGCCTTCACTCCAAGCGCCCGACAAGATCGCCGCGCGCAAAGATCGGTAAAGCTGGCGGTAAAGCTGTTCGCTGGAATAGAGATCGAGCGCGACCTTCGCCAGAGGATCATCCTCTGTTTGCCGTCCGTCCTCGCCCGATCCCGCCATCTTACCGCCTCGCTTCTTGTTTACGTGGTGCCGTGCTTACTACTTGACACCGTTGATGACGAACGCGTCGACAGCACCAACCCCCAGCGCATAGCGGTTGGCGATTTCCAAATAGGTACCGTCCGCCTTGAGACTGTTCAGCGCCGCCAGAACCGCATCGCGCAGCCCGGTATTCGATTTCTCGAATGCGATGCCATAGGGGTTCGGCTCGCCCGGCACACCGATCTGGTAGAATTGGTCGGGCTCGTTCAACACGAGATCCGCAAGTCCCTCAACCCCGATCACCGAAGCCTGCGCCCGCCCCTGACGGATTTGCATGATATGTTCCGCTTGGGTCGGAATCTGGATCACGTTGTAAGGCTGATCGGCCGGGCAGATCGCTTTGCCGACACCTTCGGCCCAAGTCACCCAGCTGGTGCCTGTGGCGACCGCGATGGTCTTGCCGCAAAGCGATTTTTCATCGGTGATTTCGGCCTTATGGTCGACGGTTGAATAGAACACGTTGCCGGTGTTGAAATAGTCGATGAAATCAAGCTGTGCCTGACGCTCCACTTTGTCAGAGAAGGCGGTCATCGCCATGTCGGAGCGACCCGTCACCACCTGCGGGATCAACTGCGGAAACTCGACGTTCTGAAACTCGACGGCAAGGCCAAGCCGGTCGCCAATAGCACGGGCGAGGTCGATGTCGAAACCCTTCAGCTCTTCCGAACCCGCGTCATTGTATTCCATTGGCGGATAGGCCAGCGAGATCACCACGTTCAGCTTGCCAGCCGTGGCATAGGCCGGGGGCAGCAGCGCCGCCGCGGCCGCATCGGTTTCGGCAAAAGCCGGGGCGGCGACGGTCAGCATCAGCGCCGCCGCTACGGCAGCAGGTCGCAGCAAATTCAGTGTCATCGTCATTCCGATAGTCTCCTCACTATTGATCTGATGTTGCAGTGGTCTCAGGCCAAAACGCGCCTGAGGAAGGTTCTGACCCTGGGGTCGTCGGGGTTCGATAGAACGGCGGAAGCGGGCCCCGACTCGCGGATCTCGCCGTCGATCATCACCACCACGCGGTCTGCCACTTCGCGCGCGAAGCCGATCTCATGGGTGACGACGATCATCGTGGTGCCCGCGGCGGCAAGCCGTCGCATGACTTCAAGCACCTCGCCGACCAGTTCCGGGTCAAGCGCGCTTGTCGGCTCGTCGAAAAGCATGACCCGCGGCTCCATCGCCAGCGCGCGCGCAATGGCGACTCGCTGCTTCTGTCCGCCGGACAACTGAGCCGGATAAGCGTCGGCTTTGCCCGACATGCCGACCATGTCGAGCAGTTCCATCGCCCGCGCCACCGCCTTTTCGCGTGAGTGGCGGCGCACGATCATCGGACCTTCGATCACATTGCCCAGAACCGTGCGGTGGGAGAACAGGTTGAAGTGTTGAAACACCATGCCTAGCTGGCTTTGCTGGATACGCAACCGCTTGATCGGCAGTTCATCCAGCCGCCCCCCCTTCAGCGCATAGCCGATGATCTGGCCATCGACCCAAGCATAGCCGCCATCGGGCACTTCTAGATGGTTGATGCAGCGCAGCAGCGTCGACTTGCCGCTGCCCGAGGGACCAAGGATGCACAGCACCTCGCCATGGCTCACCTCAAGGTCGATGCCTTTCAGCACTTCGTTGCCGCCAAAGCGCTTGCGGATACCAACTGTTTTGACTGCGAGTGTCATGCTTCGCCCTCGGTCGCTGCTTTGCGGAACCAGCTGCGGCGCGGCGCCGCGCCGCCCGCGCTGCGGCCAAAATGCCGCTCAAGGTAATATTGCCCGACCGACAGCACCGAGGTGCCAGCCAGATACCAGAGGGCGCAGACAAACAGCAGTTCGATGACGGCACCGTTGATGAAGTAAATCCGTTGCGCGGCATTGAGCATCTCCGCCATGGCAATGGTCGCAGCCAGAGACGAGAATTTGAGCATCCCCACCGCGCTGTTGCCCAAAACCGGCAACACCAGCCGCATGGTTTGCGGCAGGATGATCCGGCGCATCGCCTGACCCGGCGTCATGCCAAGCGTGTTGGCCGCCTCAATCTGCCCGCGATCGACAGAATTGATCCCACCCCGGACCACCTCGGTCAGATACGACCCCTCATTGACGCCCAAACCAAGCACGGCGGCGACAAACGGCGTGACCACATCCACCATGCGCGCATCAATCAGGCCGGGGAAATAGAGCCGCGGAAAAATCAGCGCGATGTTGAACCAGATTAGAAGTTGCAGCAGCACCGGCGTGCCGCGGAAGATCCAGACATACAGCGCGGACGCGAAGCGCAGCACCGGATTGGCCGAAAGCCGCATCATGCCGAACCCAAAGCCAAGCACGACACCAAGCGCCAGCGCGCAAAAGGTTATCAGCAGTGTCCAGCCAAAGCCCTTCACGATGACTGGGGCGATCAGGAACTCTCCGACGATGGCCCACCGGATATTGCCGACAGCAAAGGCGTGGATAAGCAACGCCAGCACCAGCATCACCGCCGCGCCGGAAAGCCAGCGCCCCGGATGCCGCAGGCGACGAATGGGCAAGCCGACGGCGGGAAGAGATTCTGGCGGGATGCGCGGTATTTCCGAGGAATGGGAGAGCATCTGCTGCACCACTTAATTGTAGGGTTGTTCCTACAACTTATGAAGCCATGATTTACCTTATGTCAAGCGCGGTGTGGCGATTTTTTGAGCGCGCTACAGATGGCGGGTGCGGCGCAGTGGCGCATCACGCCAAAATCAATGGCACAAGTTCTGTCTGCCATGGATCCCTGAGAACCGATACCTTCGACGGGTGACGAAGTCACAGCTTTCTTCCCGGCTGACAGGCTTTGCTTCTTCGCGCAAAACGGCAGCGCGCTGCGTTGACGCCGTTGCAGGGCTTTGGCGGCATCCTGTCGCTCGATGGCTATGCAGGATACAATCGTCTGCCCCATCGCACTTGACGAAAGCAAAGATCAGCAGGCCTGTTGCGCCGCCATCTGCCTTTGGAGCAAGGATCGGCAGCATGTCCGGTCAACATCGTCTTCTGACATGTCAGCCCGGAGTGGCCGCCGATCTGTCGCATCACTTAGACTTTGGTTTTGCCGCTGTTACGGCGACAGCGTTTTTCATACTGGGGGCGGCTGCGATGGTTTTCACGACTTCCTTCTTCGGTTTTTTTTCGTCACGTCGTCGTTTGGTCATGCCCTGGGCCATGTTTTCTCTCCTTTGAAACGACTGTCATCCGTTGACAGCGCATCGACCATAGCTGTTTGTTTTAGGAAGGCCATAGTCATTTTGTGAACAGATATAATGGGTTAAAAGCCGCCGATCAGGCGCGTCAGAGATTTAGGACGTGGAGGCCCTGCCCGTCGCTATTTGCGAGCGCGGGTCTGTGATTTTCGCAGCAGGGGTTTCAATCTCGCCGCATAAAAGCAGACCCAGCATGCGCCAAAAGCTGCAAAGCGGCCCGCAAGCCAGACTGAACACATCTGGCCGAGACGGCAGCGTTGCCTCCATCAATTCTGGTCTGATCTGTGTGAGCCCCAGGTCAGCGATCGGCGCAAAGCGCCGTCCCCGCCTGGGGTTACCGGCGGTTCAGTCTGTTTCCCGCGTAAAGCAGGAACCTCGTATGGAAGCTGAACATCATCATGCTGCAAATATGTAACTTGCAGGTGCTGGTTTCAATCAGCCCGCGCCCCATCTGCGACCTTTGGGCGCGAAAACGCCTACGAGGGGGCCATTTATGCGACACCCACACAACCACACCCGTAAACAGGCTGACCCCCAATTGACACAGACCAGATGCATTCCTAAGTTTAACCCATGTTAGCACATTTGGATCATTTCCGATTTCTTCTGCTGAACCGCCTGCTTCCCCGGGCGGTCTAGGCGCGTCTGCGCCCGCCAACCCTCCCGGGGCCTCCTCACAATTTTGAATTGAACACGCGACGTCTTGGCGTCCGGGGAGAGGCAATGAGCAACATTATTCAATCCACTTCGGCAGAAATCGACACGCAGCGCACGCAAAAAACCGGCATGTTGCGGACGTTCACACTTCGCGACGACGACTGCCAGCACCTTCAGCGACATCTAAAGCAGCCGGACATCGCGCAGCGACCTTTTCTTGATCATGTTCTGCGCCATAAAATCACGGCATCCAGACCGCCGCGGGGTGAGGTGCCAAAGGATGTTGTCACTGGCGCGTCCTGTGTGAGCTACGCGTTGGATGGCGGACCCGCCCAAATAGGTTTTCTAAGCCACCGGGCAAGAAACGGCGCGCACAGTGGTGTCATTCCGGTCTGTTCACTTTTGGGGGCGACGCTGATCGGGATGCGCGTTGGCGAACGTGCGCCACTGCTTCACGAGGACGGCGCTATCAGTTCGCTGACTGTCCTGAGCGTCGCACCGACGGCTTAAGGCACATCCTTCCCAATCAATGGGATACCCCGGTCTTCGGACCGGGACCAATCCCACATCTCATCCATTCAAGGACACAATTCCCATGACAATCCAACTGACCAGACCCGCAAAAAATACCCACATGCGCACGCCCAAAATTGTGATCAATGAAGACGAACTTGGTCACATTGAGGCGCTGGCAGAAGGCGCCATGCATCGCAATCCCGCACTAGCTGAACGCCTGATGGAGGAAATTGGCCGCGCGCAGATCGTCAAACCGAACAAAATGCCTCGCGATGTCGTATCTATCGGCAGCAGCGTGACATATCGGGATGAAGCAACGGGTCTGAATAAGACTGTGACACTGGTTTACCCCGAAAGCGCCGACATCATGCGCCATCGGATTTCCATCATGACTCCGATCGGCGTCGCGCTCTTGGGATTGTCTGAAGGTGCCGCGTTTTATTGGGATACCCGCAATAATCAGCGCCGCACACTGACCGTTATCGGGGTCGTGCAGCCAGCCCAACTTCAAAGCAACTCGGCGCTCGGTTCAACTTAACAGTCTGGGCCAAACCGACGTGCCGCTTGGGCATCTGTTCAATTGAAATCGGGCCCGTCGCTGGGCGGCGCGCTAGACAGGATCGCCGCCAGCAAGCCCGGAAAGCGGCTGTCCAGATCGCCGCGGCGCAGGCTGCGCGTCCGGCCCCGGCCTTTCGGCGCGTTGCGGCGGATCACGCCAGCCTCGCGCAGCACCCGCATCAGATGCGATTTGGTAAACTTGGCCATGCTGGGATCTTGCAGATGGCAACGTGCCATATCGACCGGACCCGCACGCCTCCTAGCTCCGATCATCGACCTGCGCACCGCATCGCGCTTGAACTCGTCTGTGAATTTTGCTCCGGACATCTCGTCCTGCCTGCTTCCAAATTTACCAAGCAAGGCGTCTAGCAAACTAGGGGCTATTCACTGTAAGCTCAAACTTAGTCATCTCTTTTCCTTGCAACCTGCCATCGCAACATAGAAGGGACACAAACATCCACTGGACCTTATCCTCAAAATTGCAACATTGCGAAAATTGACCTAGTTGACGCAACCCACATAACGCCCTTAGCTCATTGAACTTATACGGGTAATTGACACTGTAGAGAGTTTTTCAGCTTGGCAGGTTGCATTTCCTCAACGTCTCAGCCTTAACGACACAGGTATCGGCAATCCGCGTTTCGGCGGTTCAATTCCGTCTCCGGCACCACTTAAATCCTTGAATGGTTGCGGGTTTGGATGGGCTTGTGCTGATGGCACAAACCGCTCTTGCCCGAAATCTCTGGCCCCGACCGAGAGCATGCGTCATGCATCAGTGCCGATCACACACCAAGGGGGCCGCGCGAACGCAGCCCCCTTGGTTTAATCCTCGTCGCTGGCGATCTGGGACAGCACAGCGCCTTGACCGCGCATCCGCATGATCAGCGGCACCACCAGCGCTAAGGTTGCAACCAGCAGGATACCTGCAGACACCGGGGTTGCCACCAGCGTTGTCCAATCGCCTTGTGAGATCGCCAGCGCGCGGCGCAGCTGTTGCTCGGCCATCGGGCCAAGGATCAAACCGACCACCACCGGGGCAATCGGATAGCCGTAAAGCCGCATCATAAAGCCCATGATGCCAAAGATCAGCAACATGCCAAGCTCAACGGGCGAGGGGTTCATGCCGATGGTGCCCAGCGTGGCGAACAGCAAAATCCCGGCATAAAGCCAGTGGCGCGGGATGGTGAGCAATTTCACCCACAAGCCGACCAGCGGCAGGTTCAGCACCAAGAGCATGACATTGGCAATCAGCAGGCTGGCGATCAGACCCCATACCAAATCGGGCGAGGTGGCAAACAACAGCGGCCCCGGTTGCAGCCCGAATTGCTGAAACCCCGCCAACATGATCGCAGCGGTGGCGGACGTCGGCAGGCCCAGCGTCAGCAACGGCACCAGAGTGCCTGCGGCCGAGGCGTTGTTGGCGGCTTCGGGGCCAGCTACGCCCTCAATCGCGCCGTGGCCGAACTCCTCGGGGTTCTTCGACAGCCGCCGCTCGGTGGCGTAAGACAGCAGCGTGCCAATTTCGGCGCCACCTGCGGGCATCGCGCCGATCGGAAAACCGATCAGAGTGCCGCGCAGCCACGGCTTCCACGAACGCGCCCAATCCGAGCGTGTCATCCAGACCGAGCCTTTCACCGCCTCAATCTTGTCGACGCCAGTGTTGCCCTGCGAGGCGACAAACAGCGCCTCGCCGATGGCGAACAATGCAACCGCAAGCGTGGTCACCTCTACCCCGTCCAACAGTTCGGGCACCCCGAACGACAGCCGCGCTTGCCCGGTCAACTGGTCAATCCCCACCAAAGCCAAAGCAAGGCCGACGAATAGCGAGGTCAGCCCCTTCATCGCGCTGTCGCCAAACGCCGCCGAGACGGTGACAAACGCCAGCATCATCAGCGCAAAATACTCGCGCGGGCCGAACACCAGCGCCAGTTTCACCACGTAGGGCGCAAGGAAGGCCAGCGCGAGGGTGGCGAGCAATCCCGCCACAAACGAGCCAATCGCAGCGGTGGCCAAAGCCGGACCACCCCGCCCTGCCCGCGCCATCTTGTTGCCTTCAAGTGCTGTGACAATCGAGGCACTTTCTCCCGGCGTGTTCAGCAGGATCGAGGTGGTGGAGCCGCCATACATCCCGCCATAGTAAATCCCGGCGAACATGATCAATGATCCCGCGGGATCAAGGCCATAGGTGACAGGCAACAGTAACGCCACGGTCAGCGCCGGGCCAATGCCGGGCAGCACGCCCACGGCGGTGCCAAGCGTGACCCCAATCAGCGCGTAAAACAGGATCATCGGGTCCATCGCCACAGAAAGACCGTGTAGCAGAAAGTCGAATGTCGTCATCTCAGCCCCCGAAAATCAGGTGTTCCAGCACGCCCGCTGGCAGTTTCAGCCGCAGCAGCTGGTCGAACACGCCATAGATCAGCAACGACAGCGCAAGGCCGATGGGCAAGGTCAGCACCAGTTTGGTTTTGCCAAAGCCCGCAGCCGTGCAGGCAAACAGCAGAGCCGAGCCGATGGCAAACCCCAGCGGCTTCAACAAGATCAGTTGCAGCAGAAGTCCGACAAGGATCCACAGCACCGGGGTCCAATGCGGACGCGCCATGGCGGGGGCGGCATCGCGCAGGCCAGAGACCACATGCAGTGCAGCCAACACCAGCAGGCCGTAGCCGACGAATTTCGGCAATGCGCCCGAGCCGATGCCCGCGTAGCCGCCCTTGTCGGGAATGGCGAAGCCTTGCCAGATCAGCAGGGCCCCTAAGGCCGCCAGCGCGCCTGCGACGACGAACGCCGCCCCATTGGGGCGACGCTTGGTTGCTGTGTAAAATTCGCTCATTTCACCAGACCGATGTCCTTCAGGACAGCCGTGGTGGAGTCGACTTCTTTGGCGAGTTGCGCGTCAAAATCAGCACCGGCAAGGTAGGTGTTGGCCCAGCCTTTGGTTTCCAACAAGGTCTTCCAGCCTGCCGAATTCACCATCTTGTCGATATCCGCCGCAACCGCTGCTTTTTGTTCCGCCGACAGGCCCGGAGCCGCCGCGACCATGCGCCAGTTTTGCACGTTCACGTCATAGCCCGATTCCATCAGCGTCGGAGCATCGGTGCCCTGCCATTTCTCAGCGGTCGAGACGGCCAGCATCCGCATGGTGCCAGCTTCGACTTGCGGCAGGAACTCGCCCACGCCGGAAATACCAACGGTGACCTGATTGCCAAGGATCGCGGCCAGTGCCTCCCCACCGCCCGAGAAGGCGACATAGTTGATCTTGGTCGGATCAATGCCTGCGGCTTTGGCCAGCAGACCGACGGTGATATGGTCCACCCCGCCTGCCGAGCCGCCTGCCCAAGACACCGAGCCGGGATCAGCCTTCATCATCTCGACCAACTCGCCAATGGTCTGGATCGGCGACGAGGCGGAAACAGCAATACCCTCGGCTTCGCCGGTCAGACGGGCAATGGGGGTGACATCTGCCAAAGTCACTGGCGATTCATTGGTCAGGATCGCGCCGACCATCACATAACCGCCAACGATCAACTGGCTGGGATCGCCCGCAGCAGTCGAGGCGAATTGCGCCAGACCCACGGTGCCACCCGCGCCTGGGACGTTTTGCACCTGAACCGAAGGCGAGATGCCTTCGGCTTGCATCACCTCTTGCATCGAACGCGCGGTGCTGTCCCAGCCCCCCCCCGGTGCGGCAGGTGCCATAATCATATAATCGGTCGCAAACGCCGGAGCCGCCAAGGCCGCGACAAAGAACGCGCTCAAAAGCGTGTGTTTCATTCTGATTCTCCTCCCAAGGCACGGATTTTGTGCCATTTCTTCTGGGCGGCACCTCCTCGTGCCGTCCCTGCTTAGAATTTCAGCACATAATCCTGTCATCTGGCTGACAGTGGCCCTGCGCGTCTACTTTAGGGCCAAAGCCGCGCGCCATAGCCGGAACAACCGCTGCCGCTTGGCTTGATCGAGATAGACCAGCACGCCGGGGCTGACCGAAACCGGCCGCAGTTGATCGCCCAAAGCCGCCTGCATCGCGCGGCCACTGTTGGCCCCCGACACCTCTAGGCTTACCGCAGGCATCCGCAGCTTTTCCGACAGCAGGGTCTGGCCCTGCTTGCTCATCAGAAAATCCAGAAACTCCGCCCCCATCTCGGGCGAAGCAGCCGCGCGCGGCACCAACGCCACCCGCGACACCACCACGGTAAAATCCCGCAGCAGCACCAACCCCAGATCGGGCGCATTGCGGGCCTGATCGGCGGCATACGAGCCTAAGATGTTATACCCCAACACCAATCGGCCGTCCGCCACCCGATCGATGATGTCCTGACTGGTCGGATAGGTTTGCAACCCGGCCTGCGCCATCTCGCGCAGCAAAGACCAGATATCGGGGAAATGCTCGGTATCGCGGGCGAGAAACAGATAACCCACCGCAGAGCGCTCAATATCATAGGTGCCGATCTTGCCGTGCATCGCGGGCGGGGCGTGGCGCAGCCAATCCATCAACTCCAGCCGAGATTGCGGCGGGCCATTCGGGAAGCTGGGCTTGTGGTAGACCAGCACCCCCGGCTCAAACGTCATCGCAAAAGCCGTGTCCTGCCAATTCGCCCATTCCGGCCAGTTGCGCGCGGCGGGCACTTCGACCGCCTGCGCATAGCCGTCATTGGCCAGCTTGATCTGCATATCCATCGCCGAGGAGAACACGAAATCCGCTGTGGGCTGGCCGGCCTCTGTCTCCGCCACCACCCGCGCCGAAATTTCCCCCGCCAGCAGGTCTTCGTAGCGCACCGCAACCCCCGGATGCCCGGCCTGAAACGCCGAAATCAGCGGGTTCACCAAGTGATTGTCGAGCGTCGAATAGATCACCAATTCTGACCCGGCGGGGCCATCCGGGGCGGGATAGTCCACCACCTCGCCCCAGATCGGGCCAGCCAGGACAGCGCAAAACAAGGTCAAACCGAACATTCTTCGCATCAGTTCACTCTGCCCGATGCAACTTGCGTTCACAACTCTGCGCTTTCCGCCTAGCCTGACGTGAGGAGGAGGCCGGATATGCGCTTATTGGTGGTTGAAGATGATCTGCCCTTGGCGGAATCCTTGGTGACGCTGTTGACCTCGTCGGGCTATGCGGTGGATTGCGTGCATGATGGCGCATCTGCCGAGGCGCTGGCGGCGTCTGAACAATTTGATCTGGTGATCCTTGATCTCAACCTGCCGCAGATGGACGGGTTGTCGCTGCTGCGCGCGATGCGGGCGCGGGCCAATCCGGCAGCGGTGATGATCCTGACCGCGCGGGGTGCCGCCGAAGACCGGGTGCGCGGCCTGGATCTGGGCGCTGATGACTACATGGCCAAACCTTTCGATGTGCGCGAGTTTGAGGCCCGCGTGCGCTCGCTGTTGCGGCGTCAGGCGGGCCTGCGTTCAGCCACCGTCACTTTGGGGGCTGTCACCTTGGACCTAACCACACGACAGTTTTCAGCGGCAGATCAACCGCTTGACCTACCCCCGCGCGAACGGGCTTTGCTGGAACTGCTGCTGACCCGCGCCGGAAAAGTGGTGACGAAAGAGGCCATCGTGCAATCGCTAACCTCACTCGACGATATGCTGTCGGACAATGCCATCGAGCAATATATCTCACGTCTGCGCCGCCGCATTGCGCCCTTTGGCCTAGGGCTGCGGGCGGTGCGCGGCATTGGCTATCTGTTGGAAAAAACCCCGGACAGCCGATGAAACCCTATTCTTTGCGCCGTCGTCTGCTGCTGTGGCTGTTTCTGGCGACGGCTCTGCTGGGGCTGATCGCCCTGCTGGACACTTGGCGCGAGGCGCTGCGCACCGCGCAAAGCGTGTCAGACCGGGTGCTGGTCGGCTCGGCCTTGGCGATTGCGGAACGGGTGACGGTGGATGAAACTGGGGAGTTAGAGGTTGATCTGCCGTATTCCTCGCTGGAAATGCTGACCTCAACCGCACAGGACAAGGTGTTTTACCGGGTGGATGGCCCGATCGGCCACTTTCTGACCGGCTATGACGATCTGGCGGTCAACCCGGCACCTGCGGGCGGGGTGGCCTTTGCGGATGGTATGCACGGCACGGTAGGTATCCGCAGCGCCACTCTGATGCGCGAAGTGTCCACCGGGGCGCGCTCGATTGCTTTCAGTGTAACGGTTGCAGAATCAACCCGGGCGCGGGCGGAACTGGCCCGCGCGATTCTGCTACGCTCGGCGTTGCGGCTGGCGGTGTTGATCCTTGGCGTCGCCTGCATCGTCTGGATCGCGGTGACTTTGGCGCTGCGCCCGCTGGACCGGCTTGGGGCCACCATTGCCGAACGCTCGCCCGACGATCTGCGCCCGGTGACCGCCGATACGCCGCAAGAGGTCGAGGCGCTGGTGCTGGCGATCAACTCTTTCATGAAACGTCTGGATACAGTGCTGGAGGCTCTGCGGCATTTTACCGGCAATGCCAGCCACCAGTTGCGCACGCCGCTCGCCGTGGTTCGCACGCAACTGGCGCTGATTGACCGCAGTGCAACGCCTGCGCAGACCACTGCGGCGACGGATAAGGCGAAAACTGCGCTGGAACGGGCCGAGCGGGTTTTGGCGCAGCTATTGGTGTTGGCGCGGGTCGATGCCGCAACCGGGGCCGCAGCTCTGCAACGGGTCAATATCGTCGCGGTCGCCAAGGATGTGACCGCCGAAATGGTGCCGCTGGCGCTGAGCCACCGCATCGATCTTGGCTATGAGGGGGCGACGGAAGCGGTGGTGCTGGCCGAACCGGTGCTGCTGGCCGAGTTGCTGAAGAACCTGCTGACCAATGCCATCGCCTATGCTGGCGGCGGGGCCGTGGTGACGGTGCGGGTGCAGAGGCTGGGTGATGCCGTGGTGCTTGAAGTTGAAGACAACGGCCCCGGCCTGTCGCCCGAGCAGACCGAGCGCGCGGTCTTGCGCAAACGCGGCACCAATGCCCCTGCTCGCGCGCTGTCGGCTGATCAGGAAACCGGCTTTGGCTTGGGTCTGGCGATCACCGCCGAAATCGCCGCGCTGTTTGACGCCGAAATTCAGTTGCAACGCGGGGCTGAGCGGCGTGGTCTGCTGGTCCAGGTGAAATTTCCGCCGCTGGCGTGAGGCGTGGTGCACGCGGCAAGCCGAACACCGCAAATCCGAGGCGATCCGTGCGTGTGCAAGGGATAAATTCACTTCATGCTTTATAAAAAATATAGTATTTGTGAAGTAAGAGGAGAATCACATGCTCGGAAGCCGTTTCGCAACCCGGATCAATTCGTTTGCCTCAGGGGCTTCGGATTACTGGCCTGCGCTGACAGAAAAGCCCTCGCTGGCACAAATCATCCAACGCGCGGCGACGGTTGACGGGCTGACCGAGTTGGACCTCAACTACCCCGATCACGTCGGTGCAGAGCCTTCGGAAATCGCCAAAGTGGTGGCGGATTGCGGGCTTTCAGTCAGCGGTCTGGCGATGCGCTATTACACCAACCCAGCCTTCAAACGCGGCGCTTTCACCAACCCGGACCGCGCGGTGCGGCGCGAGGCAATTGATCTGACCAAGCGCGGCATTGATGCCGCCCGCGCCATCGGGGCGCCGATGATGACTTTGTGGTTGGGGCAGGATGGCTTTGATTATACCTTCCAATGCGACTACGCCGCACTGTGGCAAGATGAGATTGCAGGCATTGCCGAAGTCGCAGCACATGATGCGGACTGCCTGATCTCTATCGAGTATAAGCCCAATGAACCGAGGGCTTACAGCGTTCTTCCTGATGCTGCGACCACGCTGTTGGCGATCAAAGAGGTGGGTGCTAAAAACCTTGGCGTCACCATCGACTTCGCCCATGCGCTTTACGCCGATGAACAGCCCGCCTTTGCCGCAGCTTTGATCCAGCGCCACAGCCGCCTGCTTGGCTTGCACCTGAACGACGGCTACGCCAAGCGCGATGATGGCCTGATGGTGGCCGCAGTACACGAACAAGCGACGCTGGAACTGCTGCGCGAGGTCAAACGCGGCGGCTTTGATGGCGCGATTTATTTTGACACTTTCCCAGATGCCTCTGGCCTTGATCCGGTGGCGGAATGTGCCGCCAATATCCGCACCGTGCGGCGGATGCTGGCAGCGGTGGATGTGATGGCGGGTGACAACCGCCTCGCCGATGCGCAAAGCCGCCAAGACCCGATTGCAGCGCAAGAAATCGCCCGACTTGCGCTGGCGGGTAAAACAGTAATCTGATTAACTTTACAAAAATACGTGTACTTGTGCTGAATCGTGTTGTCCTGAATACAGCCCTGTGCACGATAAGCGGATGGAACGCGTGATGGAGATCCGAGGGAAATATGGGCGATCCAAAAGCCGTGGCCGCACAGGTCCGCATGAAGCTGCCCAGCCTGACGCCGCTGGAAGGCAAAGTCGCCAGCGATATTCTGGCGCGCAAGGATATTGACGCATCAACACCCTTGCGGGAGGTGTCTGAGAAATCGGCTGTCTCAGATGCGATGGTGGTGAAGGTCGCCAAAAAACTGGGCTTTGCTGGATTTCGTGAGTTTCGTCAGGGCCTTGTAGATTACTACAAATCTGACACCGCCGCGCTGCACTCTGAAATCTCGGAACAAGACGGCTCTGGCGAAATCGTGCAAAAGGTGTTCCGCACCGCGATGCAGGCGCTGGAGGAAACCTTTGCCATCCTTGATCTGGCGGCGTTTGAGCGGGCGGTGGATTACCTGCACCGTGCCACGCAACGCGATTTCTACGGCCTTGGCGGCTCGGCACAGATCGCCCGCGATGTAGCGCATAAGTTTCTGCGCATCGGCATCCGGGCAAGCGTGTTCGATGACGCCCATATGATGATGATGTCGGCGGCTCTGCTGGGCCCCGATGACGTGGTGGTGGCGTTTTCGCATTCCGGCACCACGGCGTCGGTGCTGGACGCGGTGGAACTGGCGCGGCGCAATGGCGCGCGGATCATCGCCGTGACGAACTATGCCGAAAGCCCCCTCGCCGGGTTGGTCGATGTGGTTTTGTGCTCGACCGCGCAGAACTCGCCGCTGCTCGGCGAAAACGCCACGGCGCGGATCGCGCAGTTGAACCTGTTGGATGCGTTGTTTGTAGCGATAGCACAGCGCGACCGCGCCGCCGCCGATCAAAATCTGGATCGCACCATGCGCGCCGTGCAGTCGAAACGCAGACAATGAGGCCAAGATGACCAAGCCCATCCGCCAGACCGGAAATACCGTCCTTGTGGTCGGCAGCCTGCACTATGACATCATGGTCGAGGCCGATCATTTGCCGCGCAAAGATGAGACAGCGGTGGGATCGCGCTGGTATCCGAAGTTCGGCGGCAAGGGCGGCAATCAGGCGGTCTCGGCACAGGCGCATGGCGCGATTGCGCGGATGCTGGGTGCGGTGGGAGCGGATGATTTCGGCGCGTTCCTGCGGGCACGGTTGCAGAGTTCAGTCGTCGATCACCGCTTTGTCGCCACCTGCGACGGGGTGGCATCGGGCATGAGCGTGGCGATCATGGACGCCAGCGGCGATTATGCGGCGACGATTGTGTCGGGCGCAAACCTGCATATCCTCCCCGAAACCCTGCAAAATCCCGAGGTTTGGCAGGATGTCCGCCTGCTGGTTCTGCAAAATGAAGTGCCCGAAGCAATCAATCTAGCCGCCGCGAAAGCCGCGCGCGCGCGTGGCATCCGCACCCTGTTGAACGCCGCTCCGAGCCGACCAATGTCGCTAGCGTTCGCTCGTTTGGTCGACGTGTTGGTGGTCAACGCGGTGGAAGCCGAGATGATGATGGGCACGGCACCCATCACCAGCCTGAAAGCCGCCGCGGGAGCCGCCAAAATACTTGCGGATCGGTTTGAAAGCGTGATCGTCACCGCAGGCTCGCTGGGACTGGCCGCGTGGAGCGCTGAGGATGAGCATTTCTCGATCCCCGCCGAGAAGATCGAAGTGGTCAGCTCGCACGGCGCAGGCGATGCGTTTATTGGCGCGCTGGCGGCTTGTCTGGTGGGCGACACGAGGTTCAAGAAGGCTTGTGCTGCGGCTTCGCACGCTGCCGCCGAGCATGTGGCGGGGCGGCCTGCGGTGGCGATCCCGCGTTAGCGCATCACGAATGGGTCAGGAATCGGATCATCCGAGGTGCGCAGCCACACCGTTTTGACCGTGGTGTAATCCAACGCCGCCGCCAAGCCACCCTCCCGACCATGCCCAGACATGCCGTGGCCGCCAAAAGGGGCAATGGGCGACACCGCGCGATAGGTGTTCACCCAAACCACCCCCGAGCGGATGCCTCGGATCATCCGATGCGCACGCGTCAGGCTGCGAGTGAATACGCCCGAAGCCAATCCATAAACCGTGTCATTGGCCAGCGCCAAAGCCTCGGCTTCGGTCTCAAAACTGATCACCGATAGCACCGGGCCAAAAAATTCTTGCCGCAACCCCGCCACATCTGGCAGGCCAGAGCAATCAAGGATTGTCGGCGGATAGTAGAAACCGGGGCCTTCCGGCACCACGCCGCCCGTTACCAATTTGGCCCCCTGCCCTAGGCTTTGCGCCACCAGGTCGGCAATCCGCACGCGTTGCCGCTGGGTACAAAGCGGGCCGACCTCGGTGGTCATCTGATCGGGGGCAGCAATCCGAATGGCTTCCGCCTTGGCCTTCAGCTTGGCGAGGAACGCGTCTTTCACCGAAGCCTGAATGATCAGGCGTGATCCTGCCACACAGCTCTGCCCGGTCGCCGCGAAAATACCCGAGATTTGCGCATTCACCGCCGAGTCCAGATCGGCATCTTCAAACACGATGAACGGCGATTTGCCGCCCAGCTCCAACGAGATCGAGGCAAGGTTCTCCGCCGAACCACGCACCACATGCCGCGCGGTTTCCGGCCCACCAGTGAAGGCGATATGGGCGACCTTCGGGTGGGTGGTAAGGGCTGCACCCGCCGCTGGGCCACCTGTGAGGATATTGACCACTCCGGGCGGGAAACCCGCTTCATGCACCAATTTTGCAAATTCCAGCATCGGCGCGGGACCGTCCTCGGACGCCTTCAACACCACCGTGCAGCCCGCAGCCAAAGCAGGGCCAAGCTTGACTGCCGACAGAAACAACTGACTGTTCCATGGCACGATCGCCGCCACCACGCCAATAGGTTCGCGCCTAAGCCAGACTTCCATATCCGGCTTGTCTATGGGGAGATGCGCGCCCTCGATCTTGTCAGCCAGACCCGCATAATAGCGATAATATTCCGCGACATAGGCGATCTGGGCAGAGGTTTCGCGGATGATCTTGCCGGTGTCTCGGGTTTCCAAAGCGGCCAAACGTGGGGCCGCTGCCTGTACCAGATCCGCCAGCTTATACAGCAATTTCCCCCGCGCCGAGGCGGTCAAACCCGCCCAAGCAGTGCTGCAAAACGCATCCCACGCGGCATCGACAGCGCGGCCCACATCGGCAGCGGAAGCCTCTGGCATCACCGCCCAGGGCTGACCCGTCGCCGGATCAAGGCTTTCAAAGCTGGCCGCGCCATCCTCAAAAACCCCACCGATATACTGTTGGAATCGCTGCATCATATCCCCTTGGGCGAAATTTGGTCAGGCGAAAGCTGGCATCACATCCTGCACAAAGCGCGTCAGTGACGCCTTTTTGCGCGCAAAACTCATGCCAGAGTCGATCCACAGGCTAAACTCATCATAGCCCAAATCCTGATAGCTTTTGATCCGCGCGATCACCTCGGCGGGTTGGCCGACGATGTTGTTCTTGCGCATCGCAGCCGCTGAATAGAACGGATGCGCCGCCACTTCTTCGGGTGTCAGTGTTTCAATCAGACCCTGCGAGATCGGGCGCTTGTTCAGGAACCAAGCTCCGAAGTAGTTGTAAAACAAGTTCAATTCTTCCGCACCAAGATCGGCATCCGCCTCGCTATCCGCCACATAGGTATGCCGCAGCACCATGATCTTTGGGCGCGGCACCTCCGGGTGGGCGGCACAGGCGGTGTTAAAGCGCTCCATCAGACTGACCACTTCTTCATCGCCCAGATGCAGCGGCGTCACCTGCACGTTGCAACCATTGGCCACCGCGAAATCGTGGCTGTTCGGATCGCGCGCCGCCACCCAGATCGGCGGGAACGGCTGCTGCACTGGCTTGGGGGCGGAAGTGGTTTTCGGAAACTGCCAATGCTCGCCGTTGTGCTCATAATCCCCGGCCCACAAGCCCTTGATCGCCGGAATCAGCTCGCGCATTTTCTGGCCAGCGGTCCAAGCGTCCAATCCGGGGCTCATCCGGTCATATTCAAAGGTGTAGGCTCCCCGCGCGATGCCCAGATCAAGTCGGCCATCCATGATGATATCGGCCATCGCAGCCTCGCCCGCCAAGCGGATCGGGTGCCAGAACGGTGCCACCACATTGCCAGTGCCAAGCCGCACATTCTTGGTGCGCCGCGCGAGGTCAACAAGGTTCAGAAACGGGTTCGGGGCGATGGTGAAATCCATACCGTGATGCTCGCCCGTCCAGATCGCGTGCATGCCATTTTCGTCAGCGATCTGGCAGAGTTCCAGCATTTCCTCATACAACCGCTGCTGCGGCTCATCGGCACTGACCCGCTCCATATGCACGAACAGTGAGAATTTCATGGCTTTTTTCCTTCGCCTTTTGCCGCAACCGGGGCAACCCGGCCAGAGTTCTGATTGCCAAAATAGATGCCGTAATCGCCGACACGCGCCTCATCGGCCAGCCGCTCTAGCATGATCCGCATGGCGGGATCGGTCACGTCATCAAAGCCGTTGGGGGTAAGTTCAACAAAGCCACCCATGCTGGGGGTGCCGCCCGTGCTGGGGCAGAGAAACGCAATATGCTGCTGGCCCGCCGCGACATCTTCATAGACCGAATAGATGAAGCCCGGCACCGCTTGCACGCCCGCAGCCTCGATTAGCGCCTGCAAGGTCGCCGTCGCCCCGTTCGCCCCAACGCGCGCCGTCGGAAGGCTTAGCCCGCCGCGGCCATCGTCTTGCAACAGCACATGGCCATCTTGCTCAATCAAAGCCGAAACGACCACCGCAGGCCCACTCGCCAAAGCCGCGCCCGCTTGTGCCGGGGTGAAATACGAGCCGCGATAATAGCCCAAACCGGCCTGCCCCGATGCCTCAAACGCCTCAACCCTACCGATCAGAATGGCATGATCTCCTGCATCGACCACCTGATGCAGACAGCAATCGAACCAAGCCGAAACCCCGTGTAGAATGGGCGCGCCATGCGGGCCAAGTTGCCATTGCACGCTGGCAAAACGATCCTCGACCGGCTTGGCAAAGGTATTCGACACATCCTTCTGGCTCTCCGACAAGATGTTGATGGCAAATCCTTTTGCCGCCATGAACCTTGCATAATTGCTGGAAGTTTTCGCTATGGACACCAGCAAAAGGGCTGGGTCCAGCGACACCGAAGAAAACGAATTGGCGGTAAAGCCAATCGGCGCGCCCGCCTCATCCAGCGTGGTCACAACGGTCACGCCGGTCATAAAGGTGCCAAACGCATCGCGCAGCAGGCGGCGGTTTTCCAATGTCATGCGCGTATTCCCTTTTTAGCGGCCAGCAGCGGCACCGCAAGCCAAGCCGCAAGCGCCGTATTAACCTGTGCCGGGGCCGTCAGATTGACCATATGGCGGTGGCCCTCAATCACCACAGCCTGCCCCATCGGCGCCGCCATCGCCATCGCTTTTGCCATCGCAGGGGTAGAGTTCGCATCCCCCGAAGCAGTCAAGACCAAGGCGGGGCTATGGATTTTCGGCCAAGCCTCCGCATAGGCCATATCGCCATTGGCAAAGGCGCGGTAAGCCGCCGCATAGCCTTGCAATTTAACCATACGCAGCCAACCCGCCACCTGTGCGCGCACCGCTTGATCCGCCGCGGTGTCGCCAAACCAGCGCGTCAGCGGCACGTCAATGTCATTCGCGCCGTTGGCCAAAGCGGCAGCCCGCGCCTGCACCGCCGCGCGCGCCTCGGGTGTGCGGCGATAAACCCCGTTCAAAACCGCCAGCCGCAGCACCAGATCAGGATGATCCACTGCCAACCCCGCCGCAATCAGCGCCCCCATCGAATGGCCCGCGACATTGACAAAACTACAGCCCAACTGCCGCAGGGTTTTCGCCGCCCAAGCCACATAATCCTTCAGATCCGGTTGCCCCGGTAGCAAATCTGACAACCCATGCCCCGGCATATCGAGCGCTATCACCCGGTTGGTTTTGGCGAAATGCGCGATCTGCGGCCCCCAAGCCTCGGCACACATGCCGACGCCGTGCAGCAGAACCAACGGCTCGCCCTGGCCCAACTCCAGATAGCTGATTTGCTGTCCGTCAGACAGCCGCAGGGTTTGCAGCGTCATGGCCCAGATCCTTAAGGTCTTGATAACGATCACCAATCCGATGGTGCGGCCGACCGCCGATGGAAGCCCCCAGTGCCACCACAATCTCATCCGCCGCCGGGGCATCCGGGATGGCGAAATGGATCGTCAGGTAATGCGAGCGGCGGCCTTCGTCGTTTTTATCCATCAGCGGGATCATCACCGGGGTATTCGCGCCACCCCGGATATTGGTGAACGCCAGATATGATTTCGCCCCGACCGCCGTGCGATAATGATTGCCAAACCGCAAGGTGTGGATCAGCGCCGAGGCGTGCTCGACCTCGCCATCCAGACCCACAATCGCGGCCTTGCCGTAGGCCTCAATCGCCTCACCCGAACCCGCAGCCTCCAGGATCATCGCGGTCAGCAGCGCGCCCAGATCGGGGGCAACATCATGGATCGCGGGCTTGAGGTTCTCAACAAAGCCCATCCCGGCCCAAGGGTTTTTCACCACCGCCGCCGCCGCGATCAGCTTCAACGGCACCGGGGCCGCTTTGCCGCCCTCGATCAGCGTGGTTTCAATATGGAGCAGGGTCTTGCGGATAACGGCTGGCATTGGGGCCTCAGAATCGCTGGGTTTCTCTAGTGGTATGATGGTATACCATATGACCGCATGTCAAGAACCAGTTGCGGTGATACTGTGCTTTCGCTACAGTCTGGTTATGAACCCGCTTGATGACCTGAAAATCACCCACCCGCCGCAGACCTTGCGCGAGATTGTGCTGGAGCGGATGCGCAGCGCGATCCTGTCAGGCCGCTTTGCCTCTGGCGAACGGTTGGTCGAACGCACGCTTTGCGACCAACTCGGCGTCAGCAGGTCAGTGGTGCGCGAGGCGATCCGCTATCTTGAGGCCGAAGGTCTGGTCGAAATCATGCCGAACAAAGGCCCGATGGTGGCCCGGATGGATTGGACACAGGCCGAGCAAATCTATGAAATCAGGCTACTTTTGGAACAAAACGCTGCCGCTGCCTGCGCTCAAGCCGCTGACGCCACAGTGAAAGCCAAGCTACAAGCGGCCACCCATGCCATCGAGGCCGCCTCTGCCGCCAATGAAAACCCCGCTCTGATTGCCGCCACAACCCGGTTTTACGAGATCATCTTCACCGCCGCAGGGCATCAGATCGCGTGGGAGGTCGTGCAGCGGCTGAACGGCCGGATCAGCCGCCTGCGCGCGATGACTTTGGCCACCACCGACCGCCGCGTTTCTGGCCCGGTGCGGATGGCGCGGATTTGTGCGGCGATCTGCGCCAATGACCCCGATAGCGCCGCGCAAGCCGTCTGCGATCATCTCGATGAAGCCGCCAAAATCGCCCACCGCCTGCTGAAAGAGGCCAAGTAATGCCCGCCTATTGGATCGCCCATGTCACCGTCACCGACACCGACACCGCGCGGTACAAGGGCTACCAAGCCCTCGCCCCGCTGGCTTTTGCGAAATTTGGCGCAAAATTTTTGGCCCGTGGCGGGGCGTCTGACAACCCCGAAGGTGCCGGATTTGAACGCCATGTCGTGATCGAATTTCCCGATCTGGCAACCGCCCGCGCCTGCTACGCCTCGCCCGAATATGGCGCCGCTAAAGCCGAGCGAGACGGTGCCGCGCGCGTGATGATCACCATGGTCGAAGGGCTTTAGCCAATGTGCTTTCCCTGCGGCACGCCCGGCAAAACGCAGAGCATTTCATACAGCAAATTCGCCCCGATCAGCGCGGTATTGCCCGACGGATCATAGGGCGGCGAAACCTCGACCAGATCGCCACCGACGATGTTCAGACCCGCACATCCGCGCACGATTTCAAGACCTTGCCAGATGGTAAGCCCGCCCGGCTCCACCGTGCCAGTGCCCGGCGCGAAGGCGGGATCAAGGCTATCAATATCATAGCTCAGATACACCGGCGCGTCGCCGATTTTCGCGCGAATTTCCGCCATCAGTGGCTTTAACGACTTATACCAACACTCCTCGGCCTGCACCACAGTCCAGCCGTTTTTGCGGCCCCAGTCGAAGTCTTCAAGGCTATACCCGGTGCCGCGCAAACCGATTTGAAAAACCTTATCATTCTGCAAACAGCCGTCTTCCCAAGCCC
This sequence comes from Cypionkella sp. PAMC25878, assembly GCF_058135695.1. Classification (NCBI taxonomy): domain Bacteria; kingdom Pseudomonadati; phylum Pseudomonadota; class Alphaproteobacteria; order Rhodobacterales; family Paracoccaceae; genus Cypionkella; species Cypionkella sp. PAMC25878. Next base: position 3,951,872 of record NZ_CM176871.1, read on the forward strand.
GCCGGAACGGGCAACCATGCGCGACTTTCTCACCAAACATCGTGTCATTCACATCGGCGTGAGCGTCGACATGAATCAGCGCCACCGGGCCATGTTTGGCTTTAATCGCCCGCAAAATCGGCCACGTCAGCGTGTGATCGCCGCCCAAAGTCAACGGCAAGGCGCCATGCGCCAGCACGCCGTTGTAATAGTCGGTGATGATATCGACCGTTTTTTTCAGATCAAAGGTGTTGATCGGCACATCGCCAATGTCGGCGACTTGCAGATGGTCAAACGGCGCAGCCCCCGTCGCCATGTTGAACGGCCGCAGCATACGGGATTCGTCGCGAATTTGGCGTGGCCCATGCCTTGTACCCGAACGGTTCGAGGTGCCGATATCCATCGGAATTCCGATGAAAGCCACATCCAGCCCGGCTGCGGTGTCTTGCGTCGGCAGACGCATCATCGTGGCTGGGCCGCCAAAGCGCGCCATCTCATTGCCGCCAAGCGGTTGATTGAATTTGGACATTTCTGCGATCTCTCCCAAAGCTTGCGTCCAGCTTAGCCGCAAGCCGCGATCCGTGGAAAGGGCTTTGTCTGCCACGGCTTTGCCGATTTTTCAGGCAGGCCGAAAGATTCATCTGTTTCATCTTTTTCCCAACAGGAAAATAATTTGACAGCAGCGCGCCTGTATCGCTAGCCTGTTTTCCAACAGGAATGCAGCCCGAACCGGGCGCGGACAACTCGGAGGAAGACATGACAAAACGTGTGGCAGTGATCGGCGCAGGGCCGTCTGGTCTGGCCCAACTGCGGGCTTTTCAATCGGCCAAGATGAAGGGCGCAGAAATCCCCGAAATTGTTTGTTTTGAAAAGCAATCCAACTGGGGCGGCTTGTGGAATTACACTTGGCGCACCGGGTTGGACGAGAATGGCGAGCCGGTTCACAGCTCAATGTATCGCTATCTGTGGTCGAATGGCCCGAAGGAAGGTCTTGAATTCGCGGATTATTCCTTTGAGGAACATTTCGGCAAGCAAATCGCCTCCTATCCTCCGCGCGCCGTGTTGTTCGACTACATTCAAGGCCGGGTGGTGAAGGCGGGCGTGCGCGATTGGATCCGGTTTTCGACCCCGGTGCGGTTTGTGAAATACAATGAAGATAAGGGCAATTTCACCGTCACCGCGCATGATATGAAAACCGACCGGATGTATGAGGAGGAATTTGACAACGTCATCGTCGCCTCTGGCCACTTCTCAACCCCCAACGTGCCAGAATATCCGGGCTTTGATAAATTTGGCGGCCGGGTGCTGCACGCGCATGACTTCCGCGACGCGATGGAGTTCAATGGCAAGGATATCCTGCTGCTGGGGTCGAGCTATTCGGCGGAAGATATTGGCTCACAGTGCTGGAAATATGGCGCGAAGACGATCACCGTCGCCTACCGGAATGCGCCTTTGGGCTATGATTGGCCGGAGAATTTCGTCGAGGTGCCTGCGCTGGTGCGGGTGGATGAGACCTCCGCGTATTTCAAAGATGGCACCAGCAAACGGGTCGATGCGATCATTCTGTGCACCGGGTATAAGCATCACTTCCCGTTCTTGCCCGATGATCTGCGGCTGAAAACCGCGAACCGTTTGGCTGCGGCGGATCTCTACAAGGGGGTGGTTTGGGTGAATAACCCGAAGTTGTTCTATGTCGGCATGCAGGACCAGTGGTTCACCTTTAACATGTTTGACGCGCAGGCGTGGTGGGTGCGGGATGTGATCTTGGGGCGGATTGCGGTGCCAGCGGATAACGCGGTGCTGCTGGCCGATGTGGTGGACCGGGTGGCGCGCGAGGATGCGGGGCAGGACGCGCATGATGCGATCCATTATCAGGGCGATTATGTGAAGGAACTGATCGCGGAAACTGACTATCCCAGCTTTGACGTGGATGGGGCCTGCGAGGCGTTCTTTGAGTGGAAGGACCACAAGAAAGCCGGGATCATGACCTTCCGCAACCACGCGTATCGGTCGGTGATTACCGGGTCGATGGCCCCGGTGCATCATACGCCTTGGAAGGATGCGCTGGAGGATAGTTTGGAAGCTTACCTTCGGAACTGAGGAAAGGAAAAAGGCCTCGGAATTCCCGGGGCCTTTTTGCTGGTCCCAACTCGGGACCTTTTTTATTGTGTTTATATTCAGCGCATTGCGAGGTGGTGTTAAGAAAAAATTAACGAATACGCTGTCTTGGGGCATCCTCTCTGCTCAAATATCTCCACCAGCGGCTCTGGTCAAATGCAGGCCGCTGCCAGAGGATCAGGCCACCAAAGCCTTAAGTCCTTCGGTGATTTGCACAGCTATCTTGCGAAACTCGGGCAAATGCGGAGTCACCGCTGCTTCTAGCCTTTCGGCAGCCACTGTCCCAATCGCGGCGTGCAGGGCGGCGCGGTATTCTGGTATCGTTTGCCAATCGGCGACGGTGGAGGGCAAGATTTCGAGGTGATATTGCACGCCGTAAGCATGGCGACCGACACGCATGGCTTGCACGGCGCAGGCGGGGTTGGAGGCCAGCACGACGGTGTCAGGCGGCACGGTTGTGACCTCAACGCCGTGCCATTGCAAAGTGGTCATCTCGACCGGGAGTTGGGCAAAGATCGAGTCAGAGCGCCCTGCCCCGGTTTGGGTGATTTGGGTGAGCCCGACTTCAGGGCGCGACATTGGGTGGGCTTGCCCGCCAAGGGAGACGGCAAGCAGTTGGTGGCCCAAACAGATGCCGAAATAGGGCCGTTTCAAGGTTTCGACCCAATGTTTGATCGCGGCTTTTTCGGCGATCAGCCATGGGTGCTCGGACTCCTGCCAGACATCCATCGGGCCGCCCATCACGGCGAGCAGGTCATAAGCGTCTAGAGCTGGGATTTGGCCGCCTTCGTCTAAAGCTATGACGTGCAACTCGTGGCCGTCGGTTGTCCAGAGTTCGGTGAAGATCCCGGCAGTCTCACAGACGAGGTGTTGGAAGATCAGGATTTTCATGGAAATCCGGCACTTGGGGCCGCAAGGGGAGCCTCCGGCGGGAGTATTTAGGCCAAGATGAAATTGTTTAGGGAGTGCTGGGTTTAGGGAGTGCCGGGGGTTTGCCCGGCACTCCCTTTGGTTTGGTTAGATGTCGAGGGTGTTTTCGTGTTCCCATTTCGAGAAATGGCTGACGTAGCTGTCCCACTCTTTGGCCTTGAGTTTCAGATAGGCGGCGGAGAATTCTTCGCCCATCGCGGCCTTCAGCGTGGTGTCTTTGTCGTAGTCGCGCAAAGCGTCGAGCAGGTTCAGCGGCAGTTTCGGCGCACCTGTGACGGTCTGACCTTGAGTATACATATCAATGTCATAGCGCGGGCCGGGATCGGCCTTTGTGCGCACACCGTCGAGGCCCGCGGCGAGGATCACGGCTTGCATCAGATAGGGGTTCGCCGCGCCATCGGGCAGGCGCAACTCAAAACGGCCCGGCCCCGGGACGCGGACCATGTGGGTGCGGTTGTTGCCTGTCCATGTCACAGTATTGGGTGCCCACGTCGCGCCGGATGAGGTGCGCGGCGCGTTGATACGTTTGTAGCTGTTGACGGTTGGGTTGCAGATCGCGGCCAAAGCGCTGGCGTGTTTCATGATGCCGCCGAGGAAGCTGCGGCCACGGTCCGACAGGCCCAACTCTTTGGAATCGTCGGAGAATACGTTCTTCTTGCCCGCAAGATCCCAGACCGAGATATGCGCGTGGCAACCCGAACCCGTCAGGCCTTTGAACGGCTTTGGCATGAAGGTGCAACGCAGCCCGTGCTTTTCAGCCACCGATTTCATCATGAATTTGAAGAAGCTGTGCTTGTCGGCGGTTTGCAGAACGTCGTCGTATTTCCAGTTCATCTCATACTGGCCAGTCGCGTCTTCGTGGTCGTTCTGGTAGGCTTCCCAGCCGAGTTCCAGCATGTAATCGCAAACCTCGGCGATCACGTCATACTGGCGCATCATAGCTTGCTGATCGTAGCAGGGTTTCTCTGCATTATCATAGGGATCGGCGATTTTGTCGCCTTCCGGGGTCAGCAGGAAGAATTCCGGCTCGACGCCAGTTTTGACGCGCAGGCCCTCTTTTGCGGCCTCGTCGACCAGTTTGCGCAGCACGTTGCGCGGGGCTTGGGCGACGGGTTGACCCTCCATCACGCAGTTAGAGGCGAGCCATGCGACCTCTTTTTTCCACGGCAGTTGGATGACGGATGAGGCATCCGGCACCGCCATCATATCCGGGTGGGCGGCGGTGAGGTCGAGCCAAGTGGCAAAACCTGCAAAGCCCGCGCCCGCAACGGCCATGTCGTTGATCGCTTGGGCTGGCACCAGTTTGGCGCGCTGCGAGCCGAACAGGTCGGTGTAGGAAATCATGAAGTATTTGACGCCTTTTTCCTTGGCATAGGCGGCTAGATCTTTGACCATTTAGGTCGCTCCCTGTCGTCTGTAAGGTAAAAGCCGGTCTGAATGTTCAGACCGGCCCATGAGTTAGAACCCGTTCTTGCCGGGAATCCATGAGGTGCCCGCAAGTGGAACGCCCGCCATAGCAGCGCCTTCGATGGTCAGCGCGCAGAGGTCTTCGGGTTCCAGATTGTTCAGATGGTTCTTGCCACAAGCGCGCGCGATGGTTTGCGCTTCCAGCGTCATCACCTTGAGGTAGTTTTTCAGGCGACGGCCACCGAGAATCGGGTCGAAACGGTTGAAAAGTTCCGGGTCTTGGGTGGTGATGCCTGCGGGATCTTTGCCCTCGTGCCAGTCATCATAGGCGCCTGCGGTGGTGCCGAGTTTGTTGTATTCGGATTCCCATTTAGGATCGTTATCGCCCAAAGCGATCAGGGCGGCGGTGCCGATGGCGACGGCGTCTGCGCCTAGCGCCATGGCTTTGGCGACATCAGCGCCGGTGCGGATGCCGCCCGAGACGATCAGTTGCACTTTGCGGTGCATGCCGAGGTCTTGCAGGGCTTTCACGGCGAGCGGAATACAGGCGAGGATCGGCATACCGACGTTTTCGATGAACACGTCTTGGGTGGCTGCGGTGCCGCCTTGCATGCCGTCGAGCACCACCACATCAGCACCGGCTTTGACGGCGAGGGCGGTATCGTAATAGGGGCGTGCGCCGCCAATCTTAACGTAGATCGGCTTTTCCCAATCGGTGATCTCGCGGATCTCCATGATCTTGATTTCAAGATCGTCCGGCCCGGTCCAATCGGGGTGGCGGCAGGCAGAGCGTTGGTCGATGCCTTTGGGAAGGTTGCGCATTTTGGCCACGCGGTCGGAGATTTTCTGACCCAGCAGCATACCGCCGCCGCCGGGTTTGGCACCTTGGCCGACCACGACTTCGATGGCGTCAGCGCGGCGCAGATCGTCTGGGTTCATACCGTAGCGGGAGGGCAGATATTGGTAAACGAGGGTGTTGGAATGGCCGCGTTCTTCTTCAGTCATGCCACCGTCACCGGTGGTGGTGGAGGTGCCAGCAGCGGAAGCTCCACGCCCGAGGGCTTCTTTGGCCGGACCCGAGAGCGCGCCGAAGGACATGCCTGCGATGGTGACGGGAATGTCGAGGTGGATCGGTTTTTTGGCGAAACGGGTGCCGAGCCAGACGTCGGTGGCGCATTTCTCGCGGTAGCCTTCGAGAGGGTAGCGGCTGATGGACGCGCCGAGGAACAGCAGGTCATCGAAATGCGGCAGTTTGCGTTTGGAACCGCCGCCGCGAATGTCGTAAATCCCGGTGGCTGCGGCGCGGCGGATTTCGGCGTTCACGTCGTTGGAATAGGTCCAGCTTTGCTTCGGCGGGGTATGGGGAAAATCGCTCATATATGCCTCAGTACGACGACGCGTTGTCGATGTTGAATGTGTAGAGTTTGCGGGCGGAGCCGTAGCGTTTGAAATCCGAAGGCTTGGCGAGGTGGTCGGCTTCGCCGCGCTTCAAGAGGTCGGCGATGATGGCGAGGTGTTCGGGGCGCATTTCTTTTTCAATGCAGTCGGTGCCGAGAGATTTCACCGTGCCGCGCACGAACAAATGTGCCTCGTACAGCGAGTCACCCAACGCGTCGCCTGCGTCACCCAGCACAAGGATGTTGCCGGATTGCGCCATGAAGCAGGACATATGGCCGATGTTGCCATGCACGACGATGTCGATGCCTTTCATCGAGATGCCGCAGCGCGACGAGGCGTTGCCCTTGATCACCAGAAGGCCGCCGCGCCCGGTAGCGCCTGCGTATTGCGAGGCGTCGCCGTCGATGATCACGGTGCCGGACATCATGTTTTCCGCCACGCCGGGGCCAGCCGAGCCTTTGACGCGGATAGTGGCTTGTTTGTTCATCCCGGCGCAGTAGTAGCCGGTTGATCCGCGCACGGTGATGTCGATCGGGGCGTCTACGCCGACGGCAATCGCGTGGCTGCCCTTGGGGTTGACCACTTCCCATGAAGTCTCGTTGGTCTGGCCTTTGAGGTTGTGGAGCGCTTGGTTCAGCGCGCGCAGGCCCTGCGCTTCAAGGTCGAAAGTCTGCATGTTCAGCGTTCCCAGAAGTAAACGGTGGCGGGTTCCGGTTCCCAGACGCGGGCGGATTCGATGCCCGGCAGGTTGACGAGGGCGCGGTATTCAGAACCGAAGGCGACGTATTGGTCGGTTTCGGCCATCACGGCGGGTTTGCAGGCGATTGGGTCACGGACCACGCCGAAGCCATCTTTGGTGCCGACCACGAAAGTGAAGAAACCGTCGAGATCGGTGAGCGTGGCTTCCAGCGCCTGCCCCAAGGTTTCACCCTGTTGCAGTTTGTGGCTAACGAAGGCCGCACCGACTTCGGTGTCGTTTTCAGTCTCGAACGTCATGCCCGCTTGCTTCAGCACGCGGCGCACGCCGTTGTGGTTGGAGAGCGAGCCGTTGTGGACCAAGCACTGATCCGGGCCTGTGGAGAACGGATGCGCGCCCATGGTGGTCACAGCGGATTCGGTGGCCATGCGGGTGTGACCGATACCGTGGGTGCCGTGCATTTTGGCAACCTCAAAGCGGGCCGCCACGTCTTTCGGCAGGCCGACTTCTTTATAAATTTCAATGCCTTCACCAGAGGACATGATCTTCATACCGGGGCGGATTTTCGCCAGAGCCGAGCGCGCCGCATCCAACTGGCCTGCGGGGACTTCCAGCACGGCATGGGTGGATTTCACCAGCATCAGCACCGGGGTGCCCAGCGCATCTTTCAGATCGGCGTCGAGGTTTTTGAAATCAATCTCGGGCGTGGCCGACTGCACGGTCAGCTTGCCGTGGCCGACTTTGCCTTGGGAATAGATCGCGATTCCGGCACTATCGGGGCCGCGGTCGGTCATGGTGATCAGCATATCAGTCAGCATTGCGCCCAACTGAGGTTGTAATTTGGGGTCCTTTAGGAAAAGCCCGACGATTCCGCACATGGCGACGACTCCTTGTCGTGTGGATATGGCGTTACGCTATCACGGCAAAATATTCCGTCAACTGTGAAGAAACTTTTTTTCACCGTGGGTAATGATTTTCATTTTGCCTGTTTTCTCATCAAATGCTTTGACAGAATGTCGCAGGGGGTGTTTCCTGTCAGAAAATAAAGTTCACGCAGAGAAATCATCTGGGAAATCAAGCGGGACAATAACCCGCTGCGACTGCTGCGCTATGGCCCTAGGCGCTGTCAGGTGGAGGGGGCCTTGGGAGGAAATCTTGTCTGATCTGAACACACGGATCGAGGCGATGCATCGAAGCGACACGCGGATTGCGTGGGCTTTTGTCATTGGCCTTTGGCTGGCGATTGGCTTTGTGGCCTATGGCACTTGGGACCTTGCGCCTTCGGGTGGCGCGCGGGTGATGCTGCTGATCGGCGGTGCTTTGGTGCTGATCTATAACACCGCCGCGATCATGGCGATGCTGCGGCATTACCGCGAGGACCGCGACTTTATGTATGGCTTGGACATCCAGTTCATGGATGCGGCCCGCGCGGCAAAGGGGAAATAGATGGCACGCTATATCCCCCCCGTTCAAAGCAAATTGGGCCAGATCATCGACGTGATCGTGCTGGTGGTGCTGTCGGTCGGCGCATTGTTCTTGCCGTTGTGGCTGGGGCTTGCAGGTTCCGCCAAGCTGCCGGTTCCGGTGGAAAACCCAACTTGGGAGAGTTTGGGGCAAAACCCGGTGATGGTGCAGCAATGGAACAAGCTGGGCTTTCCCGATGCGGCCTCGGCGCATGACATGATCACGGCGCGCTATGACTACAGTTTCAGCTGGGTGTCGCTGGCGGTGATGGTGATCGTGATCGTCGGCTATTTCGTGATGATGATCCGGTTTTCCGACATCGAATACCGCGAAGTGATCGCTGAGAAGTTTGGCGAGAAATAGGGGCGCATGATGGATACTTGGAATTACATCGAATACGGCGCTTGGGCACTGTCCGCGCTGTTCGGGCTGTTGATCGTGATCGACTGGATCAAGATCGACACCACCTATTCGGAAGAAATGCTGACCTCGTCGCGCGAAGGCGTGTTGGAAGCGATGACCGAAAAACATAAGCTGGAGGGCGGAGATGGCACACTCTGATACAGACGTGGACCACACCGCGCATGGCCAGTCGATGGGGCTGTTGCGGGTGCTGGGGCCAGCGCATGTTTGGGCGCTTGGCGTCGGCATCGTTCTGGTCGGCGAGTATATGGGCTGGAACTTTGCGGTGGGTAAAGGCGGGGCTTATGCAGCCCTGATCGCCTGCTGGTTCGCGGGGATTTTGTATTCCTGCGTGGCGATGATTGACTCGGAAGTGACATCAACAGTGGCCGCCGCTGGGGGCCAGTATACTCAAGCCAAGCATATCATCGGGCCGCTGATGGCGTTTAACGTCGGGCTTTATCTGGTGTTCGCCTATACGATGCTGGAGGCGGGCAACGCGATCACCTTGGGGTTCTTGGTGGATACCGTGGCGGGGATGACCGGGCATGAAGGCGGCTTAGATCAACGGCCATTCATCGTGCTGGCGATCATGTTTCTGGCATGGCTAAACTATCGCGGGGTGCTGGCGACGCTGACGTTCAACCTTGTGATCACCGCGATTGCGTTTTGCGCGATCATCACGATTTTCTTGGCAACCTCACCGTTGTTGGGGGCCGGCGAGATGCTGCACAAAGATCTGATGAGCGGTCAGGCGTCATTGCCTTACGGCTGGCTCGGGATCTTGGCCGCGATGCACTTTGGTCTGTGGTATTATCTCGGCATCGAGGGGACGACGCAGGCGGCGGAAGAAGTACGCTCGCCTGCGCGGTCGTTGCCGTTTGGCACCTTGGCCGGGATCATGACGCTGCTGATTGCCGCGACGCTGACCTGGTATATCTGCTCGGGGCTGATGCCGTGGGAATACTTAGGTGACGGGGTGAACGGGGCTGTGGCACCATTGTTCTCGGCGGCGCAGATTTCCGGGTCGTCGGCCTTGGTTTGGTTGCTGGGGATCGGGACGTTGTTTGCGACTTTGGCATCGGCGAACGGCTGTATCAATGATGCCTCGCGCGCTTGGTTCTCGATGGGGCGCGACCATTATCTGCCCGCGTGGTTTGGCGCGGTGCATCCGGTCTATCGCACGCCCTACCGCGCGATCATCTTTCTGGTGCCGATCGCGCTGATCTTTGCTTTGGGCGCACCTTTGGATCAGGTGATCACCTTCTCGATCCTGTCGGGGCTGCTCGGCTATACGTTCATGCCGATCAACATGATCATGTTCCGCAAGAAGTGGCCTTTGGATACCATCAAGCGCGGCTATGAGCATCCTTTGCACCCGCTGCCGGCGATCTCGCTGATGGCTTTGTGTTCGGTGACGTATTTCGCGGTGTTCCTCGGCTATGGCACGCAGCTGATTGCGATGATCGGGTTCTATATCGTGGTCAGCCTGTGGTTCCACTTCTGGCGCTATCGCTTTGTAAAACGCGCCGATCAGTTCACCATGCCGTGGCCACGTCCGCGCGGGTATTGAGACAGCTTCCGGCCCGCCCTGATCGGCGGGCCGGATCATTTTTGGGATAAAGCATGAAATTTCTGATCTGGGCTTTGGTGATTGCGATCGGCTGCGGCATTGCGGTGCGGTTGCGCGGGCAGAGCGCCAAGCGGTTTGCCGTGCGCGGGCGATATTTCGCGGCTGTTGAACCGTTGTTTGATGCGCCGATTGTCGCGCTTGCCCCGACCGGATTTCCCCGCCTCTCTGGCCGCTATCAGGGCGCGCTGTTTGATCTGCAAGTGGTGCCGGATACGCTGACCTACCGTAAACTGCCTGCGCTGTGGCTATTGGTGACGCTGGCGGAACCCACCCCTGTCCGTGCTACGCTGGATGTGATGCTGCGCCCGCGTGGGGTGGAGCCGTTCAGCAACTTTCGGGATTTGGCGGTGCAGATTGCCACTCCGCCGGGGTTTCCTGAGGATTGTGCTATTCGCAGCGATGCGCCAAAGGCTGCGCCGCCTGCTGAACTGGTGCTGAAGCATCTGGAACGGCTGGATGCGGATTTGCTGAAAGAGCTGGTGATCTCACCCAAGGGCTTGCGGCTGGTGTGGCTGGCCGAGGAAGCCGACCGCACCCGCTATCTGGCCTTCCGTGATGCGGAGATGGGCAAAGTGCCGCTGGCCCCTGCCCTGTTAGAACCTTTGCTGGCCGCATTGCTGGCGCTGCGCGATGATCTGAAGGAGTTGCCATGAGCCAACCTCTGAATCCCCGTCTGGTCTTGCTGGCCGCGACGATCCTGCCGGGGTCTGGCCAAGTGCTGAACCGTCAGCCGATCCGGGGGCTGACGTTTGTGTTCTTCATCATCCTGCTCGGCGCGTTCACTCTGAAAACTGCAAGCTCCGAGGTGTCACTGGTCGGCAAACTGGCAGGCGGCTTGTTCGTCTGGGCGCTGGCAATGATCGATGCCTACAAAACCGCGCGTATCCGATTCGAGATTTGGCGGCATGGCAAAGCCAGCTGATCGCCCGATTTTGTGGCAAAACTTGTGGGAGAGACTCGGAAAATCAAATCCGCATCGGATCAAAAGTTAAAAATTATTCCTCGCAGGTGAAAAATCGCTTTGCGCTTGGCCTGCGCCGCTTCAATGTGTCGCAATCTAAAGCAACCGATCCGGCACAACCAAACGATCCGGCCAGAGCAAGGCCGGACAGCAACAGGGACAAAGGAACACTTGATGTCTACAGAAAGCAAAGCGGGCGATCTGCATCGCACGCTCAATTGGAAGGGCGCCTTCTGGGTCGCCGCAGGGGTGCCGCCCCTTGTACTGTTTTCCATCGGCGGTATCGCGGGGGTGGCCGGGCAAGCCGCCTTCGTGGTCTGGATGCTGTCGATGATCATGGGCTTTTCGCAGAGCTTCACCTATGCCGAAATGGCGGGTATGTTCGGCAATAAATCCGGCGGCACCTCGGTTTATGGCGCGACGGCTTGGCTGCGCTATTCCAAACTGATCGCGCCTTTGTCGGTCTGGTGCAACTGGTTCGCATGGTCGCCCGTGCTGTCACTCGGCTGTGCGATTGCGGCGGGTTATATCCTGAACGCGTTGTTCCCGATCCCCCTCGATACGGCACCGCAAGTGGTGGCATGGGTCGCGGCGCATCTGGCGGATTACACCGCGGCCACGCCCGCAGTCGTCGACTATATCACAGCCAACGCAGGCACCGCGCCCGAAGCAGCTATTCAAGCCGTGGCTTCTGCCGATGGCGTCGCGGCCCTGACCCCCGCGTTCCGGGTGTGGGAGGCTTATGCGCTGAACATTCCAGGTCTGGGTGTGCTGCACTTCAACTCCACCTTCGTAATCGGCGTCGTGCTGATGCTGATCATGCTGGCGATCCAGCATCGCGGCATTGCCACCACGGCATCTGCGCAAAAGGTGCTGGCGGTGGTGGTCTTGGTGCCGCTGCTGTTGGTGGGCTTGATCCCGATCCTGACCGGCGAGATCAACACGATGAACGTGACGGGCATCGTGCCGCCAACTTCCAGCTATTCTGGGGTAAATGGTGAGTGGAATGTCGGCGGCTGGACGCTGTTTCTGGGTGGCATGTATATTGCCGCTTGGTCGACCTACGGCTTTGAGACTGCGGTTTGCTATACCGCCGAGCTGAAAGACCCCAAGCGCGATACGTTCCGGGCGATTTTCTACTCGGGGCTTTTGTGCATCGTGTTCTTCTTCCTGATCCCGTTCTCGTTCCAAGGTGTTTACGGCCTGAGCGGCATGTTGACCCCCGGCGTGATCGACGGCACAGGGGTGGCAGAGGCTTTGGGTGCGATGGTTGGCTCGAACCCGATCTTCATCCAGATCTTCGTGATCCTGATGATCCTCGCGCTGTTTCTGGCGATCATGACCGCAATGGCCGGGTCTTCGCGGACTTTGTATCAGGGCTCGCGTGATGGCTGGCTGCCGAAGTATCTGAGCAAAACCAACAGCCACGGCGCGCCTGTCGGGGCGATGTGGACGGATTTCGGCTTTAACGTCATCCTGCTGGCTTTGGCTTCGGATATCGGCGGTTACTTCTATGTGCTGGCGATTTCCAACGTCGGCTACATCATCTTCAACTTCCTCAACCTGAATGCAGGCTGGATTCACCGGATTGACTCGGGCCATCTGAACCGTCCGTGGAAAGCGCCAAACTGGCTGATTGGCGTCAACACCGTGCTGGCCTTTGTGAACGCGCTGTTCTTGGGCGCGGGTGCTAAGGTCTGGGGCTATGAAAACGCCTTGTGGTCGGGTGCGGTGTTTGCCGCCTTCATCCTGCCGGTGTTCTGGTTCCGCCACTATGTGCAGGACAAGGGCCATTTCCCGAAGGAAGCGATGGAGGACCTGGGTCTCACCGATCACGGCGATCTGGGGCCGCGCAAGGCCGGGATGCTGCCCTATCTGGCGCTGGTTGCCGGGGTTGCGGTGGTGCTGTGGGCGAACTGGTTCTTCGTGCTGCCTGTCGCGGCCTGAACTGCTGTTAAATTGTGCAAACGGGCGGTCTTCGGGCCGCCCGTTTGTATTTCCCCGCCCGCACGCAAGAAAAGGTCGAAATTATTCCCTGACAGGAAATAATTTTGCACAAGAAGGTTGATTTTAACATTTACCGGTCGCAGACTGTTGCCAGAAAATTATCCGCTCTAGGGGGGCTACATGACAAATTCCTGGCGATTCTCCACGCTCGCAGACCGTCACCGTGCGTTGGGGTCCAATCTGGAAGACTGGTCCGGCATGGGTACGGCTTGGTCCTATGAGAAGGGCGACCCGGATGCCGAATATATGGCGATCCGCACCAAAGCCGGATTGATGGACGTGTCGGGGCTGAAGAAGGTGCATATCACCGGGCACGGCGCCAGCCATGTGATCGAGCGCGCGACGACGCGGAACATTGAGAAGCTGATGCCGGGGCGCTCGGTCTATGCGGCGATGCTGAACGACGCGGGCAAGTTCGTCGATGACTGCGTGATTTACCGCACCGGGCCGAATGCGTTCATGGTGGTGCATGGCTCGGGTGGCGGCTTTGAGCAATTGACGATGGCGGCGCATGGGCGCGATGTCTCGGTACGGTTTGACGACAACCTGCACGACCTCTCGCTGCAAGGGCCGCTGGCGGTGGATTATCTGGCGAAGCATGTGCCGGGCATCCGGGACCTCGCGTATTTCAGCCATATGCAGACCTCGCTGTTCGGCAAGCCGGTGATGATCTCGCGCACTGGCTATACCGGCGAGCGTGGCTATGAGCTGTTCTGCCGGGGCCAAGACGCGCCGATGATCTGGGATCGGATTCTGGAGGAAGGTGCTGCGATGGGGATCATTCCCTGCCGGTTTACCACTTTGGACATGCTGCGGACCGAAAGCTATCTGTTGTTCTTCCCGTTCGATAACTCGGAAATGTATCCGTTTGAGAACGAAGGCCCCGGCGATACCCTGTGGGAACTCGGCCTTGATTTCACCGTATCACCCGGCAAGACCGGCTTCCGCGGTGCGGAGGAGCATTACCGTCTGAAAGGACGCGAGCGCTTCAAAATCTGGGGGCTGAAGCTTGAGGGCAAGAATGTACCGGGCAATGGCGCGCCAGTGTTCAAGGGTAAGGACAAGGTCGGCGTGGTGACGCAAGCGATGTATTCGCCGCTGAACGACTGGACCATCGCCATCGCCCGCCTGCCCGTCGACTGCGCCAACAACGGCACCAAACTGGTGGTCAACTGCGCCACGCATGGCGAGATTGCCGCCACCACGCATGCGATGCCGTTCTTTGATGTCGAGAAAAAGCGGCGGACGGCGAAGGGCTAAGGCTTTTATCTTGGCAAAAACACTCCCGCCGGAGGCATCCGGCAGTAGCCGAAGCAGCCTCAGGCGGGAGTATTTGGACCAAGATGAAATCGTGCAGGGCAGATCGTTCAGGGATTGACGGAACTATGACGAAGACGATGTTCGAGCCTTCCATCACCAGCCGCCCGGTTTACGGCGTGCTTTCGCCCGGCGTGGGCTCGGCGCATTTGTTTGTCGCTGATGGTGAGGGCGCAGAGGCAGTGTGCGATCTGTTTGCCAAGGCTGAGGCAGCCGAGATGAAATCGGCCAGCCACATCATCTATATGCCGGGGGCGAATGGCTGCGATAGGTCTGCGGCTTTGCAGGCTTTGGGGGTGGCGCAGTTCTACCGCGCGCCGAGTTTTGCCTCCGCACAGCCACGATTGGCCAAGGTGTTGGCCGATGCGCATATGGGATTGCAGGTTTATGCGGCAGGCACCGAAGGGCTGATGGCGCAGGTGGCGACGGCGGCGCAAGCGGCTGGCCTGCCCTATGAGGCGGTGCAGATGGAGCATCGCGGCAGCCTCGCGCGGCGGGTGCAATGCGTGCATTGCAAGGGCGTGACCGAGAATGTCACGCTTGATCCCTTCGTGTGCAGCCATTGCGGCCTGAGCCTGTTCGTGCGCGATCACTTCTCGCGCCGTATTGCGGCGTTTCAGGGCGTGAATATTGATGCGGAAGACCCCGGATTGGTTCCGGCTTCGGTGGAGCGGTTCAAATGAGTGTTGGTGCCCCCAAAATCCCCGTTGTTGTGGCCGAAGTGGTCGAAGTTAATGAACTGATCAAACGCTTCCGCTTTGTGCGCCGCGATGGTGCCGCGATGCCGATCTTCTCGGGCGGCTCGCATGTGGTGGTTGAGATGGACGACCACGGCACCCGCCGGATGAACCCCTATTCTCTGATGAGCCATCCTGCCGACACGATGGGTTATGAAATCTCAGTGCGCCGGGACGAGGTCGGGCGGGGCGGCTCGCTCTATATGCACAATCATGTGAAGCCGGGGATGGCGATGGTGCTGAGCCAACCCGTCAACCTGTTCCCGCTGGATGCGCGCGCGAAGAAACATCTGATGATCGCGGGTGGTATTGGCATCACGCCGTTTGTCGCACAAATGGCGCAGGTTGAGACGATGGGCGGGCGGTTTGAGCTGCATTATTCGGTGCGATCGCCTGCTTTGGGGGCCTATGTGGACCGCTTGCAACAGCATTATGGCCCGCGCGTGCATGTCTATTTTGACGAGCTTAAACAGCAGATTGATCTGAAAACCCTGCTGAAATCGCAGCCGCTTGGCACCCATATCTATGTCTGCGGCCCCAAAGGGATGATCGGTTGGGTCCATGCCACGGCAAAGGCGATGGGTTGGCCGGATCGCGCGGTTCATTCCGAGGAATTCTTGGCACCCCCGGTTGGTCTGGCCTTTGACGTGCAGCTTGCGGCCTCGGGCAAATCATTCACCGTCCAGCCGAACCAATCCTTGCTGGAGGCGATTGAGGCGGCGGGGGTGGAGGCGCCTTATCTCTGCCGCGGCGGCGCTTGTGGGCAGTGTGAGACGGAAGTGCTGCGCTGCGACGGCCATATCGAGCATAACGATCACTGGCTGACCGATGATCAGAAAGCGGCGAATACGAAAATCATGCCATGCGTGTCGCGGTTTCGGGGCGCTGCCCTGATCCTCGACCGATAGGGGGGAGCCTATGTCACTGGATTTCAACGACGAAACCTTTCGGGGCGACTATACCTTCAAGAATTCGGCAAAAGCGATCAAGCGCTTTCCGTTTCCGTTCCCCGAAGACAGCTACATGTATTCGGTGAATATGGAGCCGCATGTGCCCGGACCTGTGGGCAGCATTTTCGAGCATATGTTCGACGTGGACGAGCATTATGTGGCGGAAATGCGCGACCGCGCGCAGGTGCTTGCGGACGATCCGCTGCGTTGCCAGTCGTTGCCGCACATGGAACTGGCGGGCTGGGACTTGCTGGAACTGATCATGGAGAGCAAGGCGCGGGATTATCCGCATTGGTTCGAGTTGCACAAGGATGGCAACAACTGGCACTGGATCAACAAGCCGCTGCAGATTGAGCAGCGCTTTACCTTCATGGATGCCTCCACCCTGCCCTACGGGCCGCTGGAATATATCACCCGGCAGACGCAAGGCGATTTTACCCTGCAAGATCAGCGCGATGATGATCTGTGGATTGAGGCCGGGATGGTGACCACCCAAGCCGACTGGTCGTTGGATTTCGACATTGGCATGAGCTTCAAGCAATGGCACGCGCCGGTGCCTTTGGCTGGCCAAATGGGGATCTTTGATCGCGCGTTGAAATTCCTGCTGAAGCTGCAGCATGGCGCACCCGTGCGGCGGTTCAACTGGACGATGACCGTCGATCCATTGCTGGACACCAGCCCCGAGAATTACCCGAAATGGGGCCCGTCGAAAACCACGATGACGCCGGAAACCATCGGTCACCGCCAGCATCTTCGGGTGGAGTTGCAGACGCTGCACCGTTTGCCGCGCTCTAATGCCATCGTGTTCCCGATTCGCTGTTATCTGATCCGGTTTGAGGAATTGGTGACGGTGCCGAAATGGGCGCGGCGTTTGCACCGGGTGGTGCGGGATATCCCGGATGAATTGGCGACCTATAAGGGTTTTCTGCGCAACAAGCCGCTGATGCTGGACTATCTGGCGCAGTTTGACGACGGACAGCCGACCTCGCTGGGGTTTGCGCCGGACTGATGGGGTTCGTGTTCCGAACAAATACCGCCTTCGTATGCGCTCAATCTCCGGGCGCGTGCGAGGGCCGAAGTTGCAAAACGCCTTACGCCTGTTTGTAAGAAATCACCGACAGATAGCGGGCCGGAAGTTTCACCAGAACCTCTGGCCCATGCTGGGCGTCGGCGTCAAAGAACAAGCTATCCCCCGGTTTCAGATGGAAAAGCTGATCGCCATGCCGATATTCGACCTCTCCTTCCAGCATATAGAGCAGTTCGATCCCGTCGTGCTGGAAAGCCGGGAAGGTGTCGGATTCGGTGGTGAGGGTAATCAGATAGGGTTCGACCAAAACACCCGAATCATTCGATCCGATATGGCCCAAAAGGTGGTATTGATGGCCTGCGCGGGTGCCACGCCGCTCAATTTCAATGTGGTCGCCGGCCTTGACATGCTGCACTTCGCGGCGCTCTTCAAAGCCGCGAAAGAACGAGGTGACCGGGGTGGAAAACGCGTGTGACAGGATTTGCAGGGTGGTCAGCGAGGGCGATGTGATGCCGTTCTCGATCTTTGACAGCATGCCGATCGACAGCCCGGTGACGCCTGCCAAATCGGCCACCGTCATGCCCTGCGCACGGCGGAAAGCCCGGACCGAGCGGCCAATCGCCATCTCCAGATTGCGCTCGGACAACTCGCGCACCCGGTGCGGATCTTGGTCAAACGCCGGTTTCGAACGTGGCAGGTTGGGTTCGTCAGCTTCGATGTCCATCAATAAGGCTCCATCCGCTATGACACTTGCTCTTGTTTACTACCGTGAAACAGATTCTCACTCAACAGAAAATTCCCGACGATGAATATGCACCGCGATACCGCTGCGACTTTGGGGTTTTTGCTGTTCCCTGGCTTTCCGATGGCCTGTTTGACTTCGGCGATCGAACCCTTGCGGGCGGCGAATGAAATCACTGGGCGGAAAGAGTTCAGCTGGAAGCTGATCGGCGAGGCGGCAAGCCCGATCCGCTCATCCGCCGAGGTGCGGTTTGACCCGGATGTGACGTTGAGTGATGCGGTGGGCTTGGATTACCTGTTTTTCCTCTCAGCCCCGACCGCGCAGTTTCAGAACCCCAAGCGCGGCAATGCGCAGGTGCGCTGGCTGGATCGTTCGGGCGTGGTGCTGGGCGGGTTTTCGGGCGGAATCTTTCCGCTGGTGCGCTCTGGCGTGATGGAGAAACATGCGGTGTCGGTGCATTGGTGCTATGAGGCCGCGTTCAAGGGCGAGTTTCCCGAGATGCAGGCGTCACAGGCGGTGATCCTGCGGGATCGGCGGCGTTATACGGCTTCGGGGGCCGGGGCGGTGTTCGATCTGATGCTGCGGCTGATCGAGGAGCGGTTGGGCCGTGATACGATGACAGAGGTGGCCTGCTGGTTTCAGCATCCGTTTGTGCGCACCGAAGATGCGGCGCAGAAGGTGCCGGTGCAAAAGCAGGGCGGCACCGATGATCTGCTGCCAGATACGGTCCGCGCGGCGATTGCAATTTTTGGCGAGAATATCGAAGACCCGTTGCAGATCGCTGACGTGGCCGAGGCTTTGGCGATGTCAGAGCGGCATCTGGAGCGCTGCTTCAAGCAGGCGACGGGGCAAAGCCCGCTGAAATACTACCGCCTGATGCGGCTGCGCAAAGCGCGGCAGCGGGTGCTGTATTCCACCCAAAGCATCCGCGAGATCGCGCAATCGGTCGGCTATGCCAGCTCGACGCCGATGACCAAGCATTACGCTGAAGCGTTTGGCGTCAATCCGAATGACGAGCGCCGTAGGTTGATCGGCCTGCGGGGGCTGGCAGGGGCGATGCCACCGAACGACTAGGGCGTGATTTGCGCAAAGGGCGGGGGATTACGCATCCCCCGCCCCCCCTCTCGGATAAAGTTCTGCAGCCCGATCAGAACGCGGATTTCGCCGCGGTCGTCAGTGCATGATGCAGGCTGTGGGCGGATGAGCGCGGGCCAATAATGGAAACTTCGACATCGCTGCTGCGCACCACATAGCAGCCTAAGTGGTCGATCACAGTGCGGGTGGCGGCCCCTACCCCGGCGCGGCCCAGATCATAGTTGCACAGCCGTTCAAACAGCGCGGGCAGGTCAGCGGCGGTGAGGTCAAAGCGCACCCAGGCGTCGGTCTGCTCGGTGATCGAAGCCGCCTCGCCGAAGATCGGTTTCAGGATAGCGCTGATGTCTTCATGCGTGGCGAAGGGGGCCTCAATCATCCATTGCTCGGGGCCGAGCCAGATTGCGCTGTAGGTCGCGGCAGCTTGTGATCGACCGGGGCCGGGCAGCGGGATGCCTGCGGTTTGGGCGGCGCCTGCCACTTCGGCTTCGCGGCCCCTACGGGACGCCAGCGAGGCAAGCGCAGTGCCTACATTCTCACTGATCGTCACCGCGCCGATGATTTCGGTGATCGGTTTGTCATGACCCAACGGGGTGAGGGATTTCAATGGATTAGCCACGGAGACGCTCCCCCTCAGGATCAAAGAAATGCGGACTGATGATTTCGACTTCGACATCGGTTTTCGCCAGCAGGTTGACGCTGCGCAGCCGCTCGCCCTTGCGATTATCGCCGGATTTCAGATAACCGAGGCCGATGGAATGGCCCAGATGCGGCGAATAGACCACCGAGGTGAGCCAGCCGCCATCATTCGCCGCCACCGCTTCGGCACCTTTGGCCAAGAAATGCGCACCTGCGGTGAGGGCGTCGCTTGGGTTAACCGGTTTGACGCCGACAAGGCGGTAGCCATTGGGCGCGGTCATGCCCTCGCGTTGGCTTAGCACCATGCCGATACTGTCTTTCTTGCGCGACACCATTTTGCCAAGGCCCATGTTCAGCGCCGAAGATTGACCGTTCAGCTCATTGCCCGCGACATGGCCCTTCTCAACCCGCATCACGCCCAAGGCTTCGGTCCCGTAAACGACCGCGTCAAACTCGCGCCCAGCTTCAACCAAAGCCCGGATCATCGCGTCGCCATAACGGGTCGGCACCGCGATTTCATAGGCGCGTTCGCCCGAGAAGCTGATGCGGAACAGCCGCGCGCGAGTGCCTTGCACGGTGATATTGCCGCAAGCCATGTAGGGGAAGGCGGCGTCAGAGATATCCTGATCGACCAGCTTTTCCAGAAGTTTCCGCGCGTTGGGGCCTGCGACGGAATACTGCGCCCAAGCCTCGGTCGTCGAGATCAGTTGCACATCCAGATCAGGCCACAGCACTTGGCGGCAGTACTCCAGATGGCGGAACACCGGTACGGCATTGGCGGTGGTGGTGGTCATCACATATTCGTTTTGCCCCATCCGCGCCGTGGTGCCATCGTCCATCACCATGCCATCTTCGCGCAGCATCAGACCGTAGCGGACCTTGCCGACAGCCAGACTGCCGAAGGTGTTGGCGTAGACGCGATCCAGAAACAGGCCCGCATCGGTGCCTTGGATGTCGATTTTTCCCAAGGTGGTCACGTCGCAGATCCCCGCCGATTTGCGGGTTTGCAGCACCTCACGGTCGACGGATTGCCGCCATGTGGTCTCGCCCGCGCGGGGCAGCCATTGCGCGCGCAGCCAGTAGCCGACCTCGACAAAGATTGCCCCCTGCTCGGTGGCCCATTTATGGCTGGGCGCGTGGCGGGTGGGTTTGAAATCATGACCGCGTGCTCGCCCCCCGAGTGCGCCCATCGCGACGGGCGTATAGGGCGGGCGGTAGATCGTGGTGCCGGTTTGCGGGATGGTCTTGCCGGTCAGTTCGGCCATCACCGCAAGGCCCAGCACATTGCCGGTTTTGCCCTGGTCGGTCGCCATGCCGAGGGTGGTATAGCGTTTCAGGTGTTCGACCGAGACGAAACCTTCCTGCTTGGCCAGCTTCACATCTTTGACCGTCACGTCGTTCTGCTGATCGACCCAGGCGCGGCCTTTGCCGGAATGGACATACCATGCGGGGGACAGGTTGAGGGGTGCGTCTTCGGCCTTTGGCACATCGGCACTGGCTTTGATGCCAAGGTCGGCGAGTATGGCCACAGCTTGCGCAGCCCCAGTGGTGAGGGCAGCATGGGTGGACATGGCACCCGCCGCAGCGCCCACGCAGGACAGGCCCGCGATGCTTTCCGGCGCGGGAAGGAAGGCGGCGATACTGTCATCCCAGATCGGACGGCCGCGATGGTTCGAGGCGATGTTGAGGTTGGGGTTCCAGCCGCCCGAGACGCCCAGGGCGCTGACTTGCAGGGTTTCGGTTTGGCCGTTGCCACGTCGGACCGTGATAGATTTCAGACCCAAGCGGCCTGCGGAATCAATGACTTCATCGCCTTTGCGGGCGTCGATCAGGGTGACATCAAGGCCCTTGGCTTTCAGATCAGAAACCGTGCGCAGGCCATCGTCGTTGTTGGTGAACACAGCAACCTTTTCGCCCACCGCCACGCCCCAGCGGTTGGCATAGGCGCGCAAGGCACCCGCCAGCATGATGCCGGGGCGATCGTTGTTTTCAAACGCAATCGGGCGCTCGGTTGCTCCGGCGGCGAGGATGGTGCGGGCGGTGTAGATGCGCCACAGGATTTGCCGCGGTTTACCGGGAAGCGGCTGCGCGAGATGGTCCGAGACACGTTCAACCGCGCCATAGATGCTGTGATCGAAAGCGCCGATCACGGTTGTGCGAGTCATCAGGCGGACATTCGGCAGGGCTGCGAGTTCCAGCACGGTTTTCGCCGCCCAATCCGCCCCGGCAACGCCGCCGATCTCCAGCGTTTCGGCGTTCAGTCTGCCCCCCATGCAGAAATCTTCATCGGCGAGGATCACCCGCGCCCCTGCCCGTCCGGCGGTCAAAGCGGCGGAAAGACCCGCGGGGCCAGCACCGATGATCAGCAGGTCGCAGTGCAGGAAGCCTTTGTCGTAATCATCAGGGTCGTCTTGCTTGGACAGGCTGCCAAGGCCCGCAGCGCTGCGGATGATGGGTTCGTAGATCTTTTCCCAGAACGCGGCCGGCCACATGAAGGTTTTGTAGTAGAAGCCTGCCGCGAAGAACGGCGACAGGCGGTCGTTGATCGCCATCGCGTCAAATTTGAGGCTCGGCCAGCGATTCTGGCTTTGTGCACTGAGGCCATCGAACAACTCAATCACCGTCGCCCGCGTGTTGGGTTCTTGCCGCGCGCCGGTGCGCAACTCGACAATCGCGTTAGGCTCCTCGGACCCCGCCGAAATCACCCCGCGCGGGCGGTGGTATTTGAAGCTGCGGCCCATCAGGCGGACGTTATTGGCCAGCAATGCCGAGGCCAAAGTATCGCCGGGATGGCCATTGTAGGAAACGCCATCAAAGCTGAAGCGCAGGGTTTTGCTGCGGTCGATCTGACCGCCAGAGATACGGCTCATTTGCTGCGACCTTCTGTGCGGGCCACGTCGCGGGCCAGTTCTACGGCGGTGATTTCGTGGGTCACGGTGTTGCGGGTGACGACCAGCCAAGAGCGGTCGCCCTGTTCGTGATACCACAACTCGCGGTGTGCCCCGGCGGGGTTATCGCGCAAGTAGGTGTAATCAATGAACTTATCCAAAGCACCTTCGGCCATGCCATCCGGGCGGTGGATCAAAGCGGCATCGCCGAGGTAGACGAATTCTTGCGAATCCCGAGGCCCCAAAAGCGGATGATTGATGATCATAGTCTGCTCCTAGTGCAAATTCGGCTGGGCGCCCTGGCCCTTTTCGTCGATCATCAGGCCCTTGGCGAAACGATCAAATCGGTAGGCGGTGGCGGTGCTGTGCGGGATATCTTTGGCCAACAGATGTGCGAAGACAAAGCCGCTCGCAGGCGTCGCCTTGAAGCCGCCATAGCACCAACCGCCATTGAAATAGAGCCCGTCGATATGGGTCTTGTCGATGATCGGCGAGCCATCCATCGACATATCCATTATGCCGCCCCACATCCGCAGCAGGCGGGCGCGGCCAATCATTGGCATCAGCGACATGCCGCCTTCGGCCACATCCTCGACCACAGGCAGGTTGCCGCGTTGGGCGTAAGAGTTATAGCCGTCGATGTCGCCGCCAAACACCAAGCCGCCCTTGTCGGATTGGCTGACATAAAAATGCCCCGCGCCATAGGTGATCACGCCGTCGATCAGCGGCTTTAGCCCTTCGGATACAAAGGCTTGCAGCACATGGCTTTCCATCGGCAGGCGCATCCCCGCCCCGGCCATCACCTTGGAAGACGATCCAGCCACCGCCACGCCAACCTTTTTCGCACCAATGAACCCGCGCGAGGTGTCCACCCCCAGCACGCGGCCATTCTCAATCCGCATCCCCAAAACCTCGCAGTTCTGGATGATGTCCACGCCGCGACTGTCCGCCCCGCGCGCGTAGCCCCAAGCCACCGCATCATGCCGCACCGTGCCGCCACGCCGCTGCATCAAAGCGCCCTTGATCGGGAAGCGGGCGTTCTCAAAGTTCAGGAACGGATACATCGCCCGCACCTGATCCTTGTTCAACAGCTCGGCATCCGCGCCGTGCATGATCATCGCATTGCCACGCCGGGTGGCGGCATCGCGCTGCGCATCGGTGTGGAACAGGTTGATGATGCCGCGCTGAGAAACCATGGCGTTGTAGTTGAAGTCCTGCTCCAACCCCTCCCACAGCTTCATCGAGAATTCGTAGAACGGCTCGTTGCCATCCAGCAGGTAGTTCGAGCGGACAATCGTGGTATTTCGCCCCACGTTGCCGCCGCCGATCCAGCCCTTTTCCAGCACCGCGATCCGCGCCTGTTTGAACTCTTTCGCCAGATAATAGGCGGTGGCCAATCCATGCCCGCCACCACCGACAATGATATAGTCATATGAGGCTTGCGGAGCCGGATCGCGCCACGCTGGTTTCCAGCCTTTATGCCCGGTCAAAGCCTCGGCAATCACCCTAAAACCCGAATAGCGCATGTGGTGTTCCTATGTCCTGCTGAGGCTGAATATGGCGCGAAGTTGCGGGTGGTGTGCTTTCATTCCCGACAAGCAGCCCTTCGTTTCAGACAAGGCCCAACGCGGCGATGCCTGCAAAGACAATCACTGCGCCAAACCATTGCAGCGGCGTCATGGCCTCAGTCAGAAAGCGCCACGCCAGCACGATGGTGACAATACCGAAGATCGACGCGGCCACCGAGGCGAACTCGGGCCGCGCAAACCCGCCCGCAATGGTCACGGCGGTCAGCGCGGTGACATCCAAGGCCCCCATCAACGCAAGCTGCGGCAAGAATATAAAAGCGGATTTTAGATCAATGCGTTGCATGACGACCCACATCAGCATCGCGCCACAAGCTGCGAGCCGTGCCACCAATGAAACTGGCAAATCCGCTCCCTGCTCTGCCGCCCATTGCAGCAGACCGAATGTGGCGGCAAAGCTGACGCAGGCCAGCAGTGACCACGCCACGGCGGCCCGCATGTTGCCCGCAGTACCATCGCCTTCTCCCCGTGCCACGATGGCAATACCACCCACCACAGCAGCCACGCCCAGCCAGACAAGCGGCCCCGCCTCGGCCCCGCGCACCACAGCGAAAGCGACCGAGAGCAGCGGAAATGCGCCGCAAATCGGCGCGACCAACCGTACCGGACCAATCGCAAACGCCCGATACAAGCCATAGCCCGCCAAGGCCGCCGCCAGACCCGCGGCCAGAGTCAACCGCAGCACTGGCGCGGTCAGTGTCGCCCAGCCGCCCGCGAAAATCGCCACAGGTGCCAGCAAAGCCGCCCCCACCACCAAGACGATCAGATACAGCGCCGCCGCATCAGCTTTCGGCCCGATCTTGCGCACGGTGAAGTCATGCAGCCCCCACAGAAGCGCCGCCAAAAGTCCAAGCATCAGCGATTGCACAACATTCCTCCGGTTTGTGGCCTGCGGCAAACTAGCCGCGTAAAACTCTTGCGCAAATCCCTATCTGCGATATTCTTTAAAAGAAACAAATTTGCCGTGTATGCAAAAAGTGAGGCTCTGATGCTCGACTCATACCCGACTGTTCGCCCCGGCCCGCCGCGTCCCAGCCAGATTCTGACGCCCGAACCCTTTGGCGCGCGCGCAGGGTTGGAGAAGTTTGAGATTCCGGGCGGTGGCGCTTGGCTGATCGCCTTGGGCGCGGGCGACCGCGTGACGGTGATCAACCTTGAGGGCGGTCAGCGCGCCGAGTTGGTCGCTGCCGATGATCAAGGCCGCGTCGATCCGGGGATTCTGGGTGCCAGCGGCAATTCGGATGCGGCGGGGCTGAAGGCGCTGCTGGCGGCTGGCACCGCATCCGGCATGGTGGGATTGCGACTGGGGATCGAACGGCGCGGCATCAATCTTGCTGCGGCGCAAGCCATTGCCTGCTTTGGCGAAGCCTCGCCCGCCGGGGATGAGGAAAGCTTCACTGCCAGCCGCGACGGTGTGTTGATCATCGCCGCTCCGGGTGCCGCGATGCAGCCCGAGGCGCAGGATACCGTGACACCCATCGGCGTGCGGGTGCAACGCTCCACCCTGCTCGGGATCAAGAAGTTTGAACTGCCCGACCCGTTGGCAACCCCAGTGCTGGATCTGCGAGTGAAGTCGGCAACGGCGGAAAGTTATTTCGTGAAGGCTGGCGATTATATCCAGATCATTGACGTAGAAGGTCGCCAATGCACGGATTTTCAATGCTTTTCCGCCCGCAAGCTGGATAAGGGGCTGGAGCATCCGTTGGATGTGACCACCTCGCGCACACTGATGGGCCATGCCTATTCCATGCCCGGTCTGCACGCGAAATACTACGATCAGGATTGGCTGCCGCTGGTCGAGGTCATTCAGGACACCGTGGGCCGCCACGACGCCTTTGCGATGGCCTGTGCGGCAAAATACTATGACGACATCGGCTATCCCGGCCATGTCAACTGCTCGGACAATTTCAACGCTGTCCTCGCCCCGCACGGCGTCACCGCCCGCCCGGGTTGGATGGCGGTGAACCTGTTCTTCAACACCGCGATTGACGCGCATGGTGTGCTGGTCACCGACGAGCCGTGGTCGCGTCCCGGCGACTATGTTCTGCTGCGTGCTCTGACCGATCTGGTCTGCGTGAATTCCGCCTGCCCCGACGATACCTCACCCGCAAACGGTTGGTATCTCTCGGATATTCATGTGCGCACCTATGACGGTGCCGAAACTTTCCAGCGGTCCATCGCCTACCGCCCCACCCCGACATCGGAGCCTGTGATGACCAAAGAGACCGCTTTCCACGCCAAGATCGCCGAGAAAACCCGCAATCTGGTGGAATATAAGGGCTACTGGCTGCCCCAGACCTATGCCTCGAACGGCGCGATTGAGGAATACTGGGCCTGCCGCGAAAAGGCCGTGGTGATGGATCTGTCGCCGCTGCGCAAATTCGAAGTGACCGGCCCGGATGCCGAGGCGTTGCTGCACTATTGCCTGACGCGGGATGTGAAGAAGCTGTCGGTGGGTCAGGTGGTCTATTCCGCGATGTGCTACGAGCATGGCGGCATGATCGACGATGGCACGCTGTTCCGGCTGGGCAAGGATCAGTTCCGCTGGATTGGCGGCGATGATTACTCGGGGATTTGGCTGCGTGAGCAGGCTGAAAAGCTGGGTCTGAAGGTGATGGTGCGGAGTTCCACCGATCAGCTGCACAATCTGGCGGTGCAGGGGCCGAACAGCCGCGAGATTATCAAGCGGATGGTTTGGACAGCGCCGCACCAGCCGACGATTGAAGAACTCGGCTGGTTCCGCCTGACGCCTGCGCGTCTCGGTGGGCCGAACGGCGTGCCGCTGGTGGTGTCGCGGACCGGTTATACCGGCGAGTTGGGCTTTGAGGTGTTCTGCCATCCGAAAGACGGGGCGGCGGTCTGGGATGCGGTGTGGGAGAATGGTGCCGATCAGGGCCTGCGGCCAATGGGCCTCGCGGCGCTGGATATGGTGCGGATTGAAGCCGGGTTGATCTTTGCGGGCTACGATTTCAGCGACCAGACCGATCCGTTCGAGGCTGGCATCGGCTTTACTGTGCCGTTGAAATCGAAAACCGATGATTTCATCGGGCGCGACGCGCTGATCCGCCGCAAGGAAAACCCGCGCGACAAGTTTGTCGGGCTGGAGATTGATGCGGCGGTGGATGTTGGGCACGGCGACTGCATCCATATTGGTCGCGCGCAGATTGGGGTGGTGACTTCGGCGATGCGCTCACCTTTGCTGGGCAAGAATATCGCGCTCGCCCGCGTTGATATGGCCCATGCGGCGGTCGGAACGGCGGTGGAGGTCGGCAAACTCGACGGGCAGCAGAAACGGTTGCCTGCGGTGATTACGGCAACCTCGGCTTACGATCCGAAGAAAACACGTCCGCAATCGTAGGGGGTGGGCATGTCCTCGGTGATCGATCGGATCGGCGGCGAGGCGGTGGTTCGGGCGCTGGTGGAGCGGTTCTATGATCTGATCGAGACCGTGCCCGAGGGGCGGCAGATCCTGCACCTGCATTTCCGGGGGCATGGGATTGCTCACGTGAGAGCCGCGCAGTTTGAGTTTCTGTGCGGCTTTCTGGGTGGGCGGCGGGATTATATGGAACGGGTGGGGGCGCTGAGTTTGAAGGAGCAGCACGCCCATGTTCCGATCCGGCCCGAGGATGCCGAGGATTGGCTGACTTTAATGGGGCAGGCTTTGCAGGACGTGGGGGTGGTCGAGCCGGTTAGGGGGCAGGTTTTCGGGGCCTTCCAGCGGGCCGCCCGGGCGCTGATCAACCGGGAGGCAGGCTCGGCTGCGGAGTAGTGTCCACGTGTGGACAGAGGGTGGGGGTTAGGGATTTCAAGGGGTTAGGTGGGGGTTGTTAAGGGAATTTTAAGGATTTTGCAGCGAAATGGCGTGAGGCAATGACTGCGTGATCTTTTTGAAAGAGTGAAGCTGGGGAGCAAAATGAAAATCACTGGAGAGCAGGTCAGAATAGCATTGCTCGTGATCGCGATGCAGATGATTTGCATATACATTGATTATTTCAATGCTTTACCGCATTTTGACGTTGGAAAGAGGTATGTAGTTCATTTCTTAGCGCTCTACACAGCGCCACTGGCGTTTGGCTTTGGAATGGTTCTTCAAATAATTGAATGGGTAAGTGCATGGTTGGCACCTAAAAAATGAACCTTCATCTTTGTGATATATTTCGTTTTTTGTCAGATCAGCGGCGCGCGGCTTTTCTTCAAACCGATCTGAAAACGCTCCTGCGGAGCGTTTTCAGATCGGTTTGTTGGCCATAAGGCTGAAAGCCGTTGGGCAAGGGGTGTGGGGCAGCAGGCTGGGGTTTGGGAAATCGGGGCGCGCCTGACTGGGTGGGCGCATTTCGCGCCTGCCCATGGGCAGGCAGGCGCGGCCCGATTTGTTTTCGAACAAATCGGGCAAGGCAAGGGACGGTGGGCGGGGTTAGTGGGGCTGGAAGTAGCGCTCTATGTGATCCATCACATCGTCGATAAGAGCGCCGGAGCGGGCTTCCGGGCCGCAGAAGCGCATGATCCAGCCGTCACCGGATTTTTCCCGCCTGATCGTTAACCCTTGTTTCAGCTGCAGCAGGCGTCTGGGGCGGCCGGGGGTGGCGGCGGTGGCTTCCTCGGTGGGATCGAGCGACTCGGAGAGGATCGGCAGCAGGGCTTGCCATTGGGCGGGCAAGGCGGAGTGGCGGTGGTCGCGCAGGGTCAGGTGGATCAGCTCGGACAGGCCGGCGCGCAGGGCGGCGCTGAGGCGGTGCATCTGGCGGCCTGTGAGGCGTTCGGGGGTGGCGATGGCGTCTTCTAGGTCTTCGACGACCTCGGCGAAGCTGCGCAAGCGGGCGCGTTTTTGACGCGTGGCGGAGGCGTGTAGGGTTTGGGTGGCATTGTCTAGGGTGTCGAAGATACCGTCGCGGGTGGCGGCCAATAAGGTCGCGCCTTTCTCCCAAGCACTTGTTTCGGCGCGGATTTCGTTTTCAGCCACCATATCGGCCATCGCTTGTGGGATGGTATCGGGGGTGCGCAGGAAGGCGGCGATCTGCGTGAAGCTGCCGTTTTGGCGCAGGGTTGTGAGGCGCTGGTGGGCGGTGAGGCGGCGCAGGCCGGAGATCAGGCCGTAGCGGTGGGTTTCAGTGGGTTGCGAGAGTTTCCAGACCTCGATGGGCATGCGCAGGCCGGAGGTGGCGATGGAGGTGGTGAGCTCTTGCAGGGCGTCCTCGTCAAGCTGAGTGCGGTCGCGCGGCAGGGCTTCGGCGTCGATCTCGGTGATGGGAATGAGGATGTGGGGGGTCATGTCGTGCTCCGCTGGGTTTGGCGGATTGGAGCGTGGTTTGGTTAAGATTGGGTGGCGGGTGCGGGCGGTTTTGGGACGGGGGTTCTCAAATCACTGGGGTGAGCAGGGGGCGGCTTGCGAAATATGCTTCGAGGTTGTCGCGCATCAACTGGCCCATGGCGCGGCGGGTTTGCAGGGTGGCGGAGGCGTGGTGGGGTTGTAGGAGGGTGTTGGTCAGGGGGGCGAAGCGGGGGTTGATCTGAGGTTCATTGTCGAACACGTCGAGGGCGGCTCCGGCGATTTGGTTTGTTTCTAGGGCGTGCAGGAGGGCGTTTTCGTCGATATTGGCGGCGCGGGAGATGTTGATCAGAAAGCCATCGGGGCCGAGGGCTTTGAGAGTTTCGGCGTTGATGATGTGGTGGGTCTCAGAGGTGGCTGCGGCGGTGACGATGAGGAAATCGGCGTGGGTGGCCAGCGCTATGGCGTCGGGGATGTATTTGTAGGGCAAGGGTTTTTCGCTGCGGGCGGAATAGGCGATGTCCATGCCGAAGCCGATGAGGCGTTGGGCGACGTCTTGGCCGATGCGGCCCATGCCGAGGATGCCGACTTTGGCACCCCAGACGCGGCGTTGGAGGGGAAAGCTGGCGGTGGCCCATGCGCCGGAGCGGGCGTGGCGGTCGGCGGCTGGGATCTGGCGTGCGATGGCGAGCATCATGCCTACGGCGAGGTCGGCGCAGTCTCCGGTTAAGACGTCAGGGGTGTTGGTGACTTGGATGTTGCGCGCTGCGCAGAGGGAGAGGTCGACGGCATCGTAACCGACGCCGTAGATGGCGATGAGTTTGAGGTTGGGGCAGGCTTGGATCACTTCGCTGGCGACCCCTGCCCCGCCGTTGGTGGCGATGGCTTCGATCAGGCCGAAATCGGGGTTTTGGTCGAGGTGGTGGACGGTGTAGGCGGCGTCGAGGGCGGTTTGGTCCGATGCGGGGTAGCTGGCGATCTGGAGGATGTGGGGTTTGGGCATTTTGGCCTCCGGTTGACAGCAGGGGTTTGCGCTACCTAACTGGGGCGCGGGCGGGGTGTCGAGGGGGAACGGATGGGGCTGTTTGATCTGACGGGCAAGCGCGCGCTGATCACCGGGGCGTCGCAGGGCATTGGGCTGGCGCTGGCAAAGGGGCTGGCGGAGGCGGGGGCTGCGGTGGTGCTGAACGGGCGGGATGCGGGGCGGCTGGAAAAGGCTGTGGCTGAGGTGCCGGGGGCGCGCGGGTTGGCGTTTGATGTGACGGATTACAAGGCTGCGCGGGCGGCGGTGGATGGGTTTGAGGCCGAGGTGGGGGCGATTGATATTCTGGTGAACAATGCCGGGATGCAGCATCGCGGGGCCTTGGAAGACTTCCCGGAGGAAGCGTTTCAGCGCCTGTTGCAGACGAATATTGCCAGCGTTTTCAATGTCGGGCAGGCCTGCGCGCGGCATATGATCCGCCGGGGCGCGGGGAAGATCATCAACATCGCCTCGGTGCAGACGGCTTTGGCGCGGCCGGGGATCGCGCCTTATACCGCGACCAAGGGGGCGGTGGGGAACCTGACCAAAGGCATGGCCGTCGATTGGGCGCGGCATGGGTTGCAATGCAATGCGATTGCGCCGGGGTATTTTGATACGCCTTTGAATGCGGCACTGGTCGCGGACCCGGCATTTACCGAATGGTTGGAAAAGCGCACGCCTGCCGGGCGTTGGGGACGGGTCGAGGAACTGGTGGGGGCTTGCGTGTTTCTTGCCTCGGCGGCGTCGAGTTTCGTGAATGGGCAGTGTTTGTATGTCGATGGCGGGATTACCGCCAGTTTGTGAGGCGGGGGTGAGGGCTGATGAAGATCGTTCTGATGGGGGTGGCGGGGTGCGGGAAATCCTCGGTCGGAGTGGTGTTGGGGGAGGCACTGGCCCTGCCCTACCGCGATGGCGATGATCTGCATCCGGCAGAGAATATCGCCAAGATGAGCCGGGGCGAGGCTTTGACGGATGCGGACCGCTGGCCTTGGCTGGCGCTGGTGGGGCAGGCTTTGCGCGCGCCGGGGATTATCGGTTGCTCGGCTTTGAAGCGGTCGTATCGGGAGTTGATCGACGCGGAGGCGGGTGGCGGCGTGGTGTTTGTGCATCTGTCGGGATCGCGGGCGGTGATTGAAGGCCGGATGCGAGGGCGGACGGGGCATTTCATGCCGCCTGCTTTGCTCGACAGCCAGTTTGCGACTTTGGAGGTGCCCGCGCCGGATGAGCAGGCCGTGGTCGTGGATATTGATCAGCCGCTGGAGGCTGTGGTGGCGGAGATTGTTCGGAAGCTTAAGCGTCTTGGGCTGGCGGCTGGGGGCTCTCCCCCAGACCCCGAGGATATTTAAGCCAATGTGAAAGCAAATTTGAATTAAATTTTATGGGATTGGTTGGAACTTAAGCATTGGCCTCTCCTGCTCTCCCCCCTTGGTGCTTTCATCTTGGCGAAAATACTCCACGGGGGTCCGGGGGTGTGAAACCACGGTGTTGGCGGCTTGGTGCGTAGCATACAAGAAAATCTTGACCACGCTGACGGAGTCATAAAGTCACCATATTCTGAATCTCCCTTGCCAGCCTTGCGGCCACCGGCGGCAGGATGCTGCCTGCGCGGGTGACGAGGCCGAAGGGTTCGACCTCGATGCCGAGATCAATCGCGAGTTCGGTGTAGGGGGCGTCGGGGTGGGCGGAGAAGCTGGTGACCACGGCGCGGGCGAGCGGGGCG
Organism: Cypionkella sp. PAMC25878; assembly: GCF_058135695.1. Classification (NCBI taxonomy): domain Bacteria; kingdom Pseudomonadati; phylum Pseudomonadota; class Alphaproteobacteria; order Rhodobacterales; family Paracoccaceae; genus Cypionkella; species Cypionkella sp. PAMC25878. The sequence goes on from NZ_CM176871.1 coordinate 3,983,853, forward strand.
ATGGCGTTGGATTGTTGGATCAGAGCGAAGATCAACAGGAAGGATGCGGTGGAGAGGCGCTGCGGTGGACTGGGCATGCCGCTGGCGCGCAGGCGGGCGTGGACGGCGCGCGACAGCAGCGAGTCTGGCGGCGGCATCACCCAATCGTAGGACATCAGGTCTGTCGGTGTGGGGTGGGGGTGATTGGCAAGCGGGTGGCCTTTGCGCACGACGAGGCTGACGGGTTCGGTGGCGATGGCGGTCAGGGTGAACAGATCGCGGGTCGGGCCTTCGGGAAGGCGACCTATGACGAAATCCAAGCGTCCGGCAAGGAGTTGTTCGCAGAGCAGGTCCGAGGGCGAGACGACGACCTCAACCGTCACCAGCGGCGCGGTGAGGCGGGCGTTGCGCAAAGTCGGCAACACGCGGTCGATGGCGGGGCCGGTGACGGAACCGATGCGGACATGGCCGGTGCTGCCAGAGGCCACTTCGGTCATATCGCGGGCGGCGTCGCGCAGCTCCATCTGGATGCGTTGGGCGCGGGCGGCGAGGGCTTGGCCTACGGCGGTGAGCGACATGCCGCGCCCGGTGCGGTGGTGGACGGGTTGGCCGACGATGCGTTCCACCTCGGATAGCAGGCGCGAGGCGGCGGGTTGGGTGGTGCCGATCTGACCTGCGGCGAGGCTGATCTGTCCCGTGTCGGCCAAGGCGGCCAGCAGGCGCAAATGGCTCAGTTTCAGGCCGCGCTGGGCCAGAAGATCGGCACTGAGGGGCTTTGGCATATCAATACCGCCATATGTCTATACGATTTCATCATTTGACCGATATATTTCGCTGTTGCAAGAGTGCCGCACGGTCTCGGGAGGGCCTACCTTTTCGATCCGTCGGGTTATCGCGGCCAATGTGCCGCTTGGGAGGATACAGAATGCAAGTTTCAAGACGGGCGCTTTTGGCGCTGGGCGGCGCTGCAGCTGCAACTTCGGTGTTCGGTCTGCCGGCTTTCGCGCAAGACAAAGGCACCATCGGCATCGCCATGCCGACGCAATCGTCGGCGCGTTGGATCTCGGACGGCAAGTCGATGGTGGATCAGTTCACCGCAGCGGGCTACACCGCTGATCTGCAATATGCAGAAGACGACATTCCGAACCAGTTGAGCCAGATTGAAAACATGATCACCAATGGCGTCAAAGCACTGGTGATTGCGGCGATTGACGGCACCACTTTGTCGAACGCTTTGGATGCGGCCAACAAGGCTGGCATCAAGATCATCGCTTATGACCGCCTGATCCGTGATAGCGGCTCGGTCGATTACTATGCGACGTTCGACAACTTCAAAGTTGGCGTGCAGCAGGCGACTTCGCTGGTTGAAGGCTTGAAAGAGCGTTTTGCGGACACCAAGCCGTGGAATGTTGAGCTGTTCGGCGGCTCGCCGGATGATAACAACGCGTTCTTCTTCTATGATGGCGCGATGTCGGTGTTGCAGCCGCTGATTGATGCGGGCGATATTGCCATTCCGTCGGGTCAGTCTGGTATGAAGGTGGTCGGCACCCTGCGTTGGGATGCGGCTGTCGCTCAGGCGCGCATGGACAACCTGCTGTCGTCGAACTACGGCGACAAAGTGCTACATGGCGCGCTGTCGCCTTACGATGGTCTGTCGATCGGGATTCTGTCGTCGGTCAAGGGCGTTGGCTACGGTTCGGGCGACCTGAAAATGCCGATCGTCACCGGGCAAGATTGCGAAATCCCCTCGGTGAAGTCGATGATCGCAGGCGAGCAGTATTCCTCGATCTTCAAGGACACCCGCGAGCTGGCGAAAGTCACCGTCAAGATGGTCGATGCCGTGCTGTCGGGCGCTGAGCCGGAAATCAACGACACCAAAACCTATGACAATGGCGTCAAAGTTGTGCCGTCGTATCTGCTGGAAAGCCAGCCGGTCAACGCCACCAACTACGAAGCTGTGCTGGTGACTTCGGGTTATTACACCGCTGATCAGCTGAAGTAAGCTAACTCCGTGCCCGTCTCTCTGAGGCGGGCACGGGATTTAGGGGGGAACCATGACAGCATTGTTGGAAATGCGGGGGATCAGTAAGGTCTTTCCGGGTGTTCGGGCGTTGGATAACGTGTCGCTCAGCGTGCAGCCGGGAGAGATCCACGCGATCTGCGGCGAGAATGGCGCAGGCAAATCGACGCTGATGAAGGTGCTGTCGGGGGTTTATCCGTTTGGCTCTTACGAGGGCGATATCATTTATGACGGCGAGACTTTGGCTTGCCGCAACATCCGCGACAGCGAAGCGCGCGGGATTATCATTATTCACCAAGAGCTTGCTCTGGTGCCGCTGCTGTCGATTGCCGAGAACCTGTTTCTGGGCAACGAGGTGGCGAAGAACGGTGTGATCAACTGGGGCGAGGCCTATCAGCGCACTGAGGGGCTGTTGAAGAAGGTCGGGTTGAACGAACTGCCGACCACCAAGGTCGAAAAGCTGGGCGTTGGCAAGCAGCAGTTGATTGAGATTGCCAAGGCTTTGGCCAAGGATGTGCGATTGTTGATCCTCGACGAGCCGACCGCGGCTTTGCAGGAGAATGACAGCCAGAAACTGCTCGACCTGATGCTGGAATTGAAGGCGCAGGGGGTGACGCAGATTATCATCAGCCACAAGCTGAACGAGATTTCTCGGGTGGCGGACCGGATCACCGTGATCCGCGATGGCGCTTCGGTCTCGACGATGGACAAGCATGAGATCACCGAAGACCGCATCATCCGCGATATGGTCGGCCGCGATATGGCGCATCGCTACCCGGAACGCACGCCCAATCCGGGGCCGGTGCTGATGGAGGTTGCGGGCTGGAATGTCTGGCACACCGAACAGGCCGAGCGGCAGATCATCAAGGATGTGTCGTTCAACGTGAGGAAGGGCGAGATCGTTGGCATTGCCGGGCTGATGGGCACCGGGCGCACCGAACTTGCGATGTCAATCTTTGGCAAATCTTATGGGCAGGGCCATAAAGGTTCGATCAAGATGCATGGCGCTGAAGTGGATGTGTCCACCGTGCCGAAAGCGGTCAAAGCCGGGATTGCTTATGTCACCGAAGACCGCAAGGGGCTGGGGCTGATCCTTGAAGAACCGATTGTGAAAAATATCACTCTCGCCAATTTGGCCGGGGTGGCGATGCGCGGCGTGCTGGATAAGCGGCGCGAAACCCGTGTGGCCGAGGGCTATCGCAAGCAACTCGCGATCCGCACACCGGGGGTGCAGCAGAAGGTGGTGAACCTGTCGGGCGGCAACCAGCAAAAGGTGGTGTTGTCGAAATGGCTGTTCACCGAGCCTGAGGTGCTGATCCTTGACGAGCCCACCCGTGGCATCGACGTGGGTGCGAAGTTTGAGATTTACACCATTATGAAGGAACTCGCCGAACAGGGCCGGTCTATCGTGATGATCAGCTCGGAAATGCCCGAGTTGTTGGGGATGTGTGACCGGATTTATGTGATGAATGAGGGGCGCATCGTGGGGGAATTGGATCGGGCCGAGGCCAGCCAAGAGAAGATCATGGCGTTGATCCTGAAGGGCGAAGGGAAGGCTGCATAATGGCACAAGAGAAAAAATCCAGCTCGGCTTTGGGCGACCGCTTGCGTGAAAACGGCATGTTGTTGGCGCTGGTCGCCATTGTGGCGCTGTTTTCTATACTGCTCGCCTATCAGGGCAAAACGTTTTTGCAGCCGCAAAACATCACCAACATCTTCTTGCAGAATGGCCATGTGATCATCCTTGCCTTGGGGATGCTGCTGGTGATCGTGTCGGGGCATATTGACCTTTCGGTCGGCTCGGTTGCGGCGTTCACTGGGGCGGTTGCTGCGTATTTGACGGTCAATCTGGGGCTGCCGTTCTACGTGGTTATTCCGTTGACGCTGATTGTCGGCGGTTGCATTGGTGCTGTGCAAGGCTATTGGGTGGCATTCTGGCGCATCCCTTCGTTTATCGTGACGTTGGCGGGGATGATGGTGTTTCGCGGCGCTACGATGTGGATGCTCGGCGGGCAGAACATCGGGCCGTTTCCGAAAGAATTCCAAGCGATTTCAAGCGGTTTCCTACCGGATTTGACCGGGATCGGCCAGCCGCATGGGCTGACGGTGATCTTGGTGGTGCTGGCGATTGGCGCGCAATTCTGGCTGGGGTTCCGTGCCCGCGCACGCGATGCCGAGTTCGGGATTGAGCCAGAGCCAATGGCTTTGTTCATGGGCCGCACCGTGCTGATCGCCGCCGCAACCGCCTTTGTTGGCTATCAGTTGGCTTACCTGAAAGGCTTGCCGAACGTGCTGGTGGTGCTGATCGTGCTGACCGTGCTCTATGCGTTTTTCACCGAAAACACCACGATGGGACGGCGAATTTACGCGGTAGGCGGCAATGAAAAGGCGGCGAAACTGTCGGGCATCAACTCGGATCGGCTGGTGTTTGCCTGTTTTGTGAACATGGGCGTATTGGCCGCTTTGGCGGGCATGATGGTGACGGCGCGGTTGAACTCGGCGACACCGAAAGCCGGCACCGGGTTTGAGTTGGACGCGATTGCCTCGGTGTTCATCGGTGGGGCATCGATGACCGGCGGGTCGGGCAAGATCGTCGGCGTGGTGATCGGTGCGCTGATCATGGGTGTGATGAACATGGGCATGTCGATCATGGGCATCGGCATTGATTATCAGCAGATGATCAAGGGTCTGGTGCTGTTGGCTGCCGTGATCTTCGACGTATACAATAAAGCGAAATAAGGCAGAAATATCATGCTGTTGTCTCAGATACTTAATGCGGATGGCTCAATCAGCGTGGTGGCGCGGGAAGGCTCCGAGGCGGCGGTTGTGCGCGGCACTGTCAGCACCTATGCACTGGCGTCGGAGGCTTTGGCGCAGGGTCGCGGATTGGCCGAAGTGATCGCGGCGCGGGGCCTGGGCGAGGCGGTGGATCTGGTGGCTTTGGCGGCGGCCGGGCGGCTGGCGCTGCCGATCACCCATCCTGACCTCACGCATATGCATCTGACCGGGACCGGGCTGACGCATCTGGGGTCGGCTGCGACGCGCGATGCGATGCACGCCAAGCTGGACGGGGCCGAGACGCTGACCGACAGCATGAAGATGTTCCAAATGGGGCTGGCGGATGGCCGGCCCGCGCCGGGTCAGGTGGGCGTGCAACCGGAGTGGTTTTACAAGGGCAACGGTTATACGGCGGTGGCCCCCGGAAGTGCTTTGACCTCGCCGGGTTTTGCGCTGGATGGCGGTGAGGAGCCGGAACTCGCGGGCATTTACCTGATTGATGCGGATGGCACCCCGGCGCGGGTCGGCTGGGCCTTGGCGAATGAGTTTTCCGACCATGTGACCGAGCGGATCAACTACCTGTTCCTCGCCCATTCCAAGCTGCGCGAGGCGTCGTTCGGGCCGGAGTTGCTGGTGGGCGATCTGCCGAACGATGTGCGCGGTTCAAGCCGGATTTGGCGTGATGGGAAGGCGATCTTTGACAAGCCGTTTCTGTCCGGTGAAGCGAACATGTCGCATACGTTTGCGAACCTGGAGCATCACCATTTCAAATATGATCTGTTCCGCCATCCCGGCGATCTGCATGTCCATATGTTTGGCACCGCGACGTTGAGTTTTGCCGAGGGGCTGAACGTGCTGCCCGGCGATGTGTTTGAGATTCAGGTGGACGCGTTTGGTCTGCCGCTGCGCAATACTTTGGCCGTTGCCCCTGCCCAGTCGGGCGCGGTGACTGTCAAGCAACTCTGAGGATAACATGACCTTCAAACCTGCCGCATGGCCCCGCAAACTGCGCTCGCAAACTTGGTTTGGCGGCACGTCGAAGGACAATATCTACCACCGCGGCTGGATGAAAAACCAAGGCTTCCCGCCGGATTTGTTCGATGGCCGCCCGGTGATTGGCATCCTGAACACATGGTCGGAACTGACGCCCTGCAACGCGCATCTGCGCGATCTGGCCGAGCGGGTGAAGCATGGGATTTATGAGGCCGGCGGTTTTCCTGTTGAGGTTCCGGTGTTTTCGGCTTCGGAAAGCGCGTTCCGACCGACCGCGATGATGTTCCGAAACCTCGCCGCGATGGCGGTTGAGGAAGCCATGCGCGGGCAGCCGATGGATGGCTGCGTGCTGATGGTAGGCTGTGACAAGACCACGCCTTCGCTTTTGATGGCGGCGGCCAGCACCGATATTCCGTCGATTGTGGTGACGGGCGGGCCGATGCTGAACGGTTATTACAAGAATGAGCGGGTTGGCTCTGGCACGCATCTTTGGAAGTTTTCCGAGGCCGTGAAGGCTGGAACAATGACGCGTGAAGAGTTTGTCGACGCGGAAGCCTCGATGTCGCGCTCTCCGGGGTCGTGCAATACGATGGGGACGGCGTCGACGATGGCCTCGATGGCGGAAGCTTTGGGCATGGCGTTGTCGGGCAATGCGGCGATTCCGGCTGTGGACTCTCGCCGCCGTGTGATGGCGCAACTGACGGGTCGGCGGATTGTGCAGATGGTCAAGGATGATCTGAAGCCGTCCGATATCCTGAAGAAAGAAGCGTTTGAAAACGCCATTCGCACCAATGCGGCGATTGGTGGTTCAACCAACGCGGTGATCCACCTGCTCGCGATTGCGGGTCGGGTGGGGATCGATTTGACGCTGGAAGACTGGGACCGTTGCGGGCGCGATGTGCCGACGATTGTGAATCTGATGCCGTCGGGCAAATACCTGATGGAGGAATTCTTCTACGCAGGTGGCCTGCCCGTGGTGATCAAGCGGCTGGGCGAGGCCGGGTTGCTGCATAAGGATGCGCTGACGGTTTCGGGCGAAACGGCTTGGGAGCAGGTCAAGGATGTGGTGAACCACAACGACGACGTGATCCTGCCTGCCGACAAAGCCCTCGCGCAATCGGGCGGCGTGGTGGTGGTGAAGGGCAATCTCGCGCCGAAGGGGGCTGTGCTGAAACCCTCCGCCGCGACCGCCGCTTTGCTGACCCACCGGGGACGTGCCGTGGTGTTCGAGGATATCGACGACTACAAAGCCAAGATTAATGATGAGGCTTTGGACATCGACGAGACTTGCATCATGGTGTTAAAAAACTGCGGCCCGAAAGGCTATCCCGGCATGGCAGAGGTCGGCAATATGGGCCTGCCGCCGAAGATCCTGCGCCGTGGCATCACCGATATGGTGCGGATTTCCGATGCGCGGATGTCGGGCACGGCCTATGGCACGGTGGTGCTGCACACCTCGCCCGAAGCCGCCGCTGGTGGCCCCTTGGCCGTGGTGCAGAACGGCGATTTCATTGAACTCGACGTGCCGAACCGTCGGTTGCATCTGGACATTTCCGATGAAGAACTGGCGGCGCGGTTGGCGGAATGGGTGCCGATCCATCCCTTGTATGAAAGCGGCTACGGCTGGCTGCATCAGCGCCATGTTGAGGGCGCCGATACCGGGGCGGACCTCGACTTCCTGAAGGGCGCGCGCGGCAATGCGGTGGGTAAGGATTCGCACTGATGCCCAAACCTATGAAAGTCGCGCTGGTCGGCATCGGCAAGATTGCCGTTGATCAGCATGTTCCAGCGATTGCCAACTCGCCGGATTGGGAGTTGGCGGCGACGGTTTCGCGCAAAGGCTCGGTTGACGGCGTCGAAGCGTTTGACGATTTCGCGGCGTTTTTGGCGGCACGGCCCGATGTGACGGTTGTGTCGTTGTGCCTGCCCCCGGTGCCTCGGTTTGACTATGCCGAGGCTGCGCTGCTGGCGGGGCGGCATGTGATGCTGGAGAAGCCGCCGGGGGCAACCTTGGCAGAGGTTCATGCATTACAGGCGCTTGCGGGCGCAAAGGGCCTGACGCTGTACACCACTTGGCACAGCCGGATGGCGCATGCGGTGGCTCCGGCGAAGGCTTGGCTGGCGGATAAGGCCATTCTGCGCGCCCATATCACTTGGCGTGAAGATGTGCGCAAATGGCATCCGGGGCAGGATTGGGTGTTTGAGCCGGGTGGCATGGGGGTGTTCGATCCCGGCATCAATGCGCTCTCGATCCTGACCGAAATCCTGCCCGCCCCGGTGCATCTGACCGCCGCCAGTTTGGAGTTCCCGGCCAACCGCCAGACCCCGATCGCAGCAAAACTGACCTTCTCGGGCCATGTCACCGCCGATTTCGACTGGCGGCAAACCGGGCCGCAGACTTGGGATATCGAGGTCGACACCGACCAAGGCGCGATGGCTTTGCGGATGGGCGGCAATGTGCTGGAGATCGGCGGCAAAGCGGCGGGCGGCGAGAATACCATCATGGGCGAATACCCGGCGCTGTATAAGCGGATGGCGGAATTGGTGGCGCAGGGGGCGTCTGAGGTTGATCTCGCCCCCATGGTCCACGTCGCCGACGCGCTGACTTTGGGCTGCCGTATTGAAACCGAGGCTTTTGATTTCTAATTTCACATTGGCTTAAATATCCCACGGGGGTCTGGGGGTGTGAAACCCCCAGCCGTCGATCAAGGAGACCATCATGCTCATAGGCAAACACCTCATCGCAGGCAACTGGGTCGCAGGCGACACGACCTTTATGTCCTCTCCCGCCACGGGTGAAGCCCTCGCTTTTGCGGTCGGCACGCCGGCGCATGTCGATGCGGCGGTGCAGGGGGCTGAGGCGGCATATCCCAGCTATTCAGCGCTCAGCCGTGAGGCGCGGGCGGCTTTCTTGGACAAGATCGCCGAGGAAATTGACGCGCGGGGGCCGGAAATCACCGCGATTGGCACTTCGGAAACCGGGCTGCCCGCAGCGCGGCTGGAGGGGGAGCGAGGGCGCACAACCGGGCAGTTGCGGCTGTTTGCCAACCATATCCGCAAGGGCGAATATCTGGATCGTCGCTTTGACGCGGCACAGCCGGATCGTGCGCCTGCTCCGCGCCCGGAAATCCGCATGATGCAGGTGCCAGTGGGGCCGGTTGCAGTGTTTGGGGCCTCGAACTTTCCGCTCGCGTTCTCAACAGCGGGCGGCGATACCGCCAGCGCCTTGGCGGCGGGCTGCCCTGTGGTGGTCAAGGGCCATTCGGCGCATCCGGGCACCGGTGAGATTGTGGCCCAAGCCATTGATGCGGCTGTGAAAGCCTGTGGAATTCATCCCGGCGCATTTTCGTTGGTGCAAGGCGGCAACCGCGATGTCGGTGAGGCTTTGGTGCAGCATCCGCTGATCAAGGCGGTGGGGTTCACTGGGTCTTTGGGCGGCGGTCGGGCTTTGTTTGATCTCTGCGCGCGCAGGCCCGAGCCGATCCCGTTCTTTGGGGAACTCGGTTCGGTCAACCCGATGTTCCTGCTGCCTGCTGCGGTGGCAGCGCGCGGCGCGGCACTGGCTGCGGGTTGGGCCGGCTCTTTGACGATGGGGGCTGGCCAGTTCTGCACCAATCCCGGCATCGCGGTGGTGGTCGACGGGGCTGAGGCGCAGGCGTTTATCGACGCAGCCAAGGCTGGGCTGGCTAAAGTTGGTGCGCAGACCATGCTGACGGACGGTATCGCGCAAGCCTATCGCGCCGGGCGTGACCGTGTCGCAGCATCGGCAGGCGTGCAGGAAGTGCTGACCTCGGTCTGCGATATGCGGCAGGCGACGCCTTATCTGTTTGAGGTTTCGGGGGCGGATTGGCTGGCCAACCATGCTTTGGGCGAGGAAGTGTTCGGGCCTTTGGGGCTGGTGGTGCGGGTTGCCGATTTCGCGGAAATGCAGGCGGTGGCAAGTGCGTTGCAGGGGCAGTTGACCTGCACATTGCAGATTGATCCGGCGGATTATCCGCAGGCGCGGCTGCTGTTGCCGGTGTTGGAGCGCAAGGCCGGGCGGGTTCTCGCCAACGGCTTCCCGACGGGCGTTGAGGTGGTCGATGCGCAGGTGCATGGCGGGCCTTATCCGGCCTCGACCAATTTTGGCGCGACTTCTGTGGGGACGTTGTCGATCCGGCGCTGGTTGCGTCCGGTTGCATTCCAGAACCTGCCAGCCGAGTTGTTTCCGGCGGATTTGGTTTAAGAAAGGCCGGGGGGACTCGTCCCCCCAGACCTCCCGTGTCTGGTTAGAGCAGGCCTCTTCCTGCCAGATTGCGCATCAGGGCGCTGGTGCCAAAGCTCCATTCCGGGGCCTCGGTAGACAGCCGCACGGTGTTGCGCAGGGTTCCGAGTTCTGGCGTGGCGATGGTCACCACGTCGCCGATATGGTGGGTGAAGCCCTGCCCCGGCCCGTCGCGGTCTTGCACCGGTGAGAACATCGTGCCGCAGTAGAGCATGAAGCCATCGGGGTATTGGTGATGGCGACCCCGGGTTTGCGCGACCAGATCGGCGGGATCGCGGCTGATTTGGCGCATCGAGGAGGCGCCTTGCAGGTGGAAGCCGTCTTCGCCGGTGACGGTCAGGGTGAGATCGAGATTGCGGACGGTGTCTAGGGTGAAATCGCCGTAGAAGATGCGGATGAACGGGCCGATGCTGGCGGCGGCGTTGTTGTCTTTCGCCTTGCCCAGCAGCAGCGCCGAGCGGCCTTCGACATCGCGCAGATTCACATCATTGCCAAGCGTCGCGCCGACGATTTGGCCAGTGGCATTGACCGCCAGTACCACCTCGGGCTCGGGGTTGTTCCATTTGCTGATCGGATGCAGACCGACCGATGCACCGTAGCCGACCGCAGACATCGGCTGGGCTTTGGTAAAAACCTCGGCATCGGGGCCGATGCCGACTTCCAGATATTGGCTCCAGAGGTTTTCGGCTTGCAGCAGGGCTTTGACCTCGGCGGCTTTGGGCGAGCCGGGGATCAGATCGCGCAAGCTGTTGCCGATCACATCCGCCACGCGGGCGCGGATTTCAGTGGCGCGGGCGGGGTTTCCGGCGGCGCGTTCCTCGATCACCCGTTCGACCATCGAGCGCGCGAAGGTGACGCCGCAGGCTTTGACCGCTTGCAGGTCGTTTGGGGCGAGGAGGTGGGTTTGGTTTTGGTCGGGCTCGATGGAGGCTGCAGCGATTTCTGACAGAGGGCCTATGTCTTCGCCTTGGATACTGTTGATAAATCTTGCGATATCAGTCTGTTCCAGCGCATCGCGCATCGTCGGGGCGGCTTTGCTGGTGATGTCAATGACGCGATCCTCGCGCAGGGTTACAAGGCTGGGGCCGATGCCTGCACGCCAGATGCGGCCCAGCCAGAGGCCGTTTGGCAGGGTGAGATTTTCGGTTTGCGACATGGTTCGGCCTTGGTTAGTTTGTGGCGAGAGTGGGGGATTTTGGCGGTGGTGTCGATGGCTTAGCGCGGGGATTTAGCGCGGTCCGCCGCCCTGTCTGATCCAGCCGAAATAGTCGGCGCTGCCCATTTGGCCGCCTTTCAGCGCCAGTTGCAACCCGTCATGCACGCCGTCACCATGGGCGGTAAACAGCGCAGCACCGGGGATGGTGGGGGCGAGGGCACTGAGCGCGAACAGCCCCAACTGGCGCGCGCCGTGGCCGGAGGTGTCGCCGCCAGAAATCACGGCGCGGCGGATTTTGGAGGCTTTCAAGGTGGCGTCCAGCACCCGGCCAAGGCTTTCACCGATGCGTTGGTTGGCGGTTTCGGAGGAGATTTGGCTTTGCGACAGGGCTGTGCGGAAGGCGGCGACGGCGGGGTCGGCAGGGCCAGCGGCGGTGAGGATCAGCGGGCTTTGGCCTTGGTCGATCAGCTTTAGGGCGGCTTGGGTGGCTGCAGCCTCGGCGGCTTCGGGGGTAGTCAGCAGAGTTGCGGCGTTCAGGCGGACAAGGCCGAAGCCGTTTGCGGCGGACCATTCAATCTGGGCGGCGGTGGTGGGTGAGACCGAACCCGAGACGGCGACGATCTGCGCGAACTCGCCGGCCGAGGGCGTAGGGGGAGCGGTGGGGATCAGGCCCTCACGCTGCCAATGTTCGATAAGTGCATATTCTACGCCCTGAGAGCCAATGAGAAGCCGCAAATTATCGTGATTCTGCCAGATCAAGCGACCTGCGGCGGCATCTGTCTCGGCTGTCATCGTATCAAAGCTGAGCAGACGGGCGGTTTGCAGCGCGCTGTTCAGAGCGGTTTGGGCGGTTTGCGGATCGGCCAAAGCCTCGAGATCCAGCAGCGCCGATGGCAGATCCGTTTGCGTCGCCAAGTGGCGCAGCACGTCGGATTCCGCCATCGGCGTGACCGGGTGCTGCGCCATCACCGGGTGGCGGTCAAGGCGGAACACCCCCTGCGGGGTGCCCGCGAACAGATGACCGAAGGCTTGGTAGCGGCGCATCCGGGGAGCGGCGGTCAGCACGGGGATGCCCTTTGACGGGCGGGCTTGCAGCGCAAGGTTAATGGCGATGCCGATGTTTCCGACATGGCGTGCGGAATCGAGGGTGGAGCAAATTTTATAATGCAGGAAGGGGGCATCCAGCGCGGCCAGAAACGCCAAAGGTGCGGGCATGTTCGCAGCCATCCATTCCGGGCTATGACTGCGGGCGGTGGAGGCGATTCCCAAACCCCGCATGCCGGGAAAGCGGGCCAGTTGCGCAGGCGTCGGTGTGTCGAAGAACAGGATCGAGGGCAGGCCTGCGAAGGTTAATGCCTCCATCACCGCCGCTGATCCGGTGAAATCATCGCCATACCATGTCATCAGCAGGCCGTTCGGCAGGATTTCTCGCATTATGGTTCCTTCGGCTTGACCTCGGCATATTATCTCATCATACCAGTTGGGCAAGAGGCGAATGGAGAAAGCTATGACGAAGATTGCGCTGTTTGGTGCGGGCGGGAAGATGGGCGTGCGGCTGTCGCGCAATCTGGCGAAAACCGATTATACGGTGGCGCATGTGGAGGTGTCCGAGGCGGGTCAGGCGCGCTTGCGCGACGCTATCGGTGCGGAGTGTGTGGCGCCTGCGGTCGCGGTTCTGGGCGCGGACGTGGTGGTACTGGCGGTGCCGGATACCGCGATTGGCAAGGTCGCCGGAATGGTGGTGCCGCTGGTGGCGCCGGGGACGGTTGTGATCTGTCTGGATGCGGCCGCACCCTTTGCCGGGCATTTGCCGCCGCGCGCGGACATCACTTATTTCGTCACCCACCCCTGCCATCCGCCGATTTTCAACGATGAAACCGACCCCGAGGCCAAGCGCGATTTCTTTGGCGGGGTGGCGGCAAAGCAGGGCGTTGTTAACGCGCTGATGCAGGGGCCAGAGGCGCATTATGCGGTGGGGGAGGCAGTGGCGCAGGCGATTTTCGCGCCGGTGGTGCGCTCTCATCGCGTCACGGTGGAGCAGATGGCGATGCTGGAGCCGGGGTTGTCGGAGACTGTTGTGGCCTCGCTTCTGGTGGTGATGCGTGAGGCGATGGACGAATGTGTGGCGCGCGGGGTGCCGCAAGCGGCGGCGCGGGATTTCCTGCTGGGGCATATGAACATCCTCGCGGCGGTGATCTTTGACGAACAGCCGGGGGTGTTCTCGGATGCCTGCAACAAGGCCATTGAGTTCGGCAAGCCGATGCTGATGCGGGATGACTGGAAGAAAGTGTTTGAGTGGGACGAGATTACTGCATCTATTCAACGAATTACCTGAGCTTCTTCAGGTGAATGGACGCCCCCTTCCGCAAGGTTGGGGGCGTTTTTTATTTCTGGTCGAATTTCTGAAGTGCCTGCGCCAACTCTTTGTGATCTTTGGCATAATCGGCCAAGGCCACGCCCTGCACCGCCGCCTCCCACGCCTGACGGATCGCGGCGACGCCGGAAGCCGCGCCGCCGGGATGGCCGTGAATACCGCCACCGCCGAGATACATCAGGTCGGTGGTCTGCCCGGTTCTGGCATAGGTTTCAATGGCTTGACCGCCCCATTGGCCGGAGCCCACCACCGGCAAGGGGCGGTCGGTAGGGCTGAAAATCGGGGTGCGGCAAGAGTGGAACGAACGTACGAAACTCTCGTCCGGCTCCCAATATTTTGCGGCTATGCCGTTGATTTGAAACTGATCTACTCCCAGCAGCCGCCAGATTTTGCCATAGGCGGTGAATTCCATCCCCAGACCTGGATGGCGGGTCAGGATATCCCAGCCGTTGCGATGGGCGTGCAGGCACAAGGCAGAGCGTTTGCGCAGGAAAGTCATGCCGCCGTAGCCGACCGAGTTGATGTTGATCACCGCCGCGTTGCCACCAGCTTTGACCACAAGATCATGATTTTCCAGCATTTGATCGGGATCAGCCGAGGAAATACCCCACGCATACATCACCCGTTTGCCCGTGCGCTGTTCGTGGGCATCAATCACCGGCATCACGGCGGCGATGCGGTCCGCCAAGGGCGAATAACCGGGGCTCATCAGTTTTTCGTCGTCTTTGATGAAGTCAACGCCGGCCTCGCACAGATCTCTCACCATCAACGCGGTTTCAGAAGGCGTCAGGCCCAAGGCGGGTTTGATGATCGAGCCTATGATCGGACGGTTGTAGACATTGGTCAGTTTGCGTGAGCCGTCAATGCCGAATTGCGGGCCGGGGTGGCGGGCAAAAGCAGCAGGCAGGTCGAAATCCATCACCCGCACGCCAGACAACCCGCGCATCGCATAGACGCCGCCGACGGTGATGGTCATCAAGGCAGCGATGTCGGTGCCGACAGCTTCCAAGGGGTAGCCGATCACCACATCGGCGCGGTGGAAAGTGCTGCCTTCGGTGGGGAAGGACGGGGTTTTGCTATCGGGCAAAGCGGTGATCGACAGCACGCGGGCGGCGCAGCGGGCTTTCACCGCCGCCGTTTCCCCCGGCAGGTCGGTGAAAGTTCCGGTCGACTGATCCGAGGCGATTTTTGCCGCCAGCGCAGCCGGATCGCCCGGTGTTTCCAGACGGTAGGTGACTTTGATCAGATCATCGGACATCGGCGGCCTCTCGAATACATGTAGCTTGCATACTCATCATACCTGTTGAATTCAAGCGCCCTGCGTGGCAAGTTGGATGCAGTTTGGAAGGAGCCTTGTTTTGCCACAACCCCTGATCGGTGCCGTGATCGGCTGCGGATTTTTCGCACAAAATCAGCTACATGCTTGGGCCGATCTGCCGGGCGCGCGGATTGTGGCTTTGTGCGACCGCGATGCGGTGCGGTTGGCGGAGACTGCCGCGCGGTTTGGCATTGCGCGGACCTATACCGATGCAGGCGAAATGTTTGCCGCCGAGCGGCTGGATTTCGTCGATATTGCGACCACGGTTGCTTCGCATCGGCCCTTGGTCGAGATGGCGGCGCGGGCCGGGGTGCATGTGATCTGCCAAAAGCCGTTTGCCGCGAACATTGCGGATGCCCGGGCGATGGTGGCGTCGGTGGAGGCTGCAGGTAAGACTCTGATGGTGCATGAGAATTTTCGCTGGCAATCGGCGGTGCGGCGGGTGATTGAGATCGTGCGGTCGGGCGAACTGGGCGAGGTGTTCTTTGGCCGGGTCAGTTTCCGGTCTGGCTTTGATGTGTTCGCGGGCCAGCCCTATCTCGCCGAGGGCAAGCGGTTTATCATTGAGGATCTGGGCATCCACACCCTTGATATTGCGCGGGCTTTGTTTGGCGACGTGGTGCGGATGGCGGCGACGACCAAGCGGATAAACCCAGGCATCAAGGGCGAGGATGTGGCGACGATGCTGCTGACGCATGGCTCGGGCGCGACGAGCGTGGTCGATTGTTCCTATGCCACTCAGCGCCGCCCGGAGACTTTCCCGGAAAGTTTGATAGACATTGACGGCACCAAGGGCAGCTTGCGGCTGGAGGCGGGCTATCGGTTGGTGATGGCGGATCGGGTGGAGGATCTGTCACCACCCGTGTTGGCTTGGGCGAGCCGACCTTGGCACAATATTCAGGAAAGCGTGCTGATCATCCAGCGGCATTTTCTGGACTGTATCGCGGCGGGCACTCAGCCGGAAACCTCGGGTGCGGATAATTTGCAGACTTTGGCGCTGGTGGAGGCCGCCTATCTTTCTGCGGCAGAAGGCCGGATGGTGGAGTTGGCAGAGCTATGAAGATCACCCATGGCGCGCTGAGTTTCGACTACGAGGACGGCGCGCTGCGGCGGGTCTGCTTGGGCGGGGTCGAAGTGATCCGGGGCATCGCCTATCTGGTTAGGGACCGCGATTGGGGCACCTTGGTGCCGCAGATCAGCGAGGAAGTGATTGAACGGACACGGATTTCCTACCGCGTGCGGTTTGAAAGCCAAGGTGCCGCTTTGATGGTGGCTGTAGTGATCGACTTTGCCGAGGGGCTGAACTTTACCGCCCATGCGCAAGCAGATGGCGATTTTGAGACCAATCGCGCGGGCTTTACCGTGCTGCATCCGATCACCGGGGTGGCGGGTGCGCCTGTGTTGGTGGAGCACTGCGATGGAACGCGCCGCCGTGCGCAGTTTCCCTTGCTGATCGCACCGTGGCAGCCGTTTCAAGACCTGCGCGTGCTAACGCATTGGCTGGGCGGCTGGCAGATTGCGTGCCGGATGGAGGGCGATGCGTTTGAGATGGAGGACCAACGGCAATGGGGCGATGCCAGTTACAAGACCTATGTGCGACCCTTGGCGCGGCTCTGGCCGTATCAGATTGCGGATGAGGCCAGGTTTGATCAGGCGGTGCGGTTGCATTGGCAGGCGGCCACGGTGACGGAAACCGCCCTGCCCGATCCTCGGGCCAGCGGGATTTTTCCGCAAACGGCGCTTGTGATCACCGCCGAGGAGGCTGTGCTGGCGGCGCGGCGCCCTGCTGATTTGGCGGTCGTCAAGCCGCAGCGGCTGCTCTGCCATTTCGATGCAACCCGGCACGGCTTGGCAGAGTTGCAGGCTTTCGCCGCCTTGCAGTCGGTTTATGACGCGGCCTATGATCTGGAGTTGATCGCACGTTGCGACGGCGATCTGGATTTTGAATTTTCCAACCATGCCTATGACTTGGCCGTATCGGGGCTGCGCGTCGCCTCGATCATGGTCTGCCCTGCAGTGGACCGACAATCGACTCCGCCGGGATCAGAATGGCCGCCCTGCCCGCCCTTGGCGGAGGTCTACCTTGCCGCCCGCAAAGCCTTTCCCGGTGTAAGCTTGGGCGGTGGCATGGTCAGTTTCTTCCCCGAATTGAACCGCAAACGCCCCCCCGTCGCGATGCTGGATTTCGTCAGCCACGGCCTTTGCCCAATCGTGCATGATGCCAGCGACGCGGGCGTGATGCAGACGCTGGAGGCGGTGCCACATATCACCGCCTCGGCCCGCGCGATCATCGGGGGGAAGGCTTACCGCTTGGGGCCCAGCACGATTGCGATGCGGCAGAATCCTTACGGCGCACGGGTAATCCCCAATCCGAGGCTGGCGCTGGTGTGTATGACCGACGATGACCCCCGGCATCGCACGGAGTTTGGCGCGATTTATGCGATGGAATTGGCGGCGGCGCTGGTCGGATCCGGGGTAGAGGTGTGGACTCCGGCGGCGCTTTACGGGCCGCGCGGGGTGATGGATTGGAATGGGTGCAGCTACCCGCTCGCGCGTGTGCTGGCAGATCTTGCGGCGCGGGCGGGGGAACCGGTGGAGGCCGAATTGCTGCCGAATGTCGCGGCGCGGTTGCGGTTTGCGGGGGCCGAGATGACAACAAATCTGGCGAGATTTGTGCGGACGGAGCTTGCCTGACTGCAGGGTTTGCGCCTAAGCGGAACGGAGTGCGGTGGTAAGATTGGGGGCGTGATGGTTTCGGAAAAGATCACCCGGCGCAAGCTTTCGGATCAGGTGTTTGACCGGCTGCGGGCGATGATCCTGACCGGCGAATTGGCCGCAGGTGCTGTGGTGCCGTCGGAACGCGCGCTGATGGAGCGGTTTGGAGTGGGGCGTCCTGCGGTGCGCGAGGCCTTGCAGCAGATGCACACCATGGGCCTGATCACCATCGCGCATGGCGAGCGCAGCCGGGTCAAGCCGTTGAACGCAAGTGCGGTGCTGGGACAGGTCGATGCGGTGGCGCAGCTGCTTTTGTCAGCGGAACCGGGGGCTTTGGCGCATCTGAAAGAAGCCCGGCGAATGTTTGAGGCGGGCATGGTGCGGCTGGCGGCCGAGAAGGCAAGTGCTGTGGACGTGGCGGATCTGCAGGCAATTCTGGCGCATCAGCGCGACTGTCTCGGCGATGCGCAGGCGTTTGTCGCCGCCGATGTCGCCTTCCACACCCGGATTGCGGCGATGACCGGCAATCCGATCATGCTGGCGGTGTCCGAAGCGATGTTGAAATGGCTGTTCCATTATCATTCCGCCCTGCTGCATTGGTCGGGCAAAGAGGACGTGACCTTGCAAGAACATGCGCTGATCATCGCGCGCATCGCCGCCAATGATGTGCCGGGGGCGGTGGCGGCGATGCAGGCGCATATTGCGCGCTCGGCAGATGTGATTGGGCATCACGGCTAAGAGGGGCGCGACTCTCGTAATTGCTCTTTTTGAAATACTCCCGCCGGAGGCTGCTTTGGCCAATGTCGGATGCCTCCGGCGGGGATATTTTCGCCAAGATGAAAAATTTTAGATAAGTTTTAGCGAATTATCCTAGGGTCTTGGCGAATTCCTCAATGATCATGCCGGCGCTGACGGCTCCGGGATCTTTGTGGCCCAAGCTACGTGCGCCAAGCCGGGCGGCGCGGCCCAGAGTGGCTTGCATTTGCGCTGTGGCGTCTGCTCCGGCTTGGGCAGCAGCCACGATTTCGGGCCAAGTTGCACCAGATTTGGCGGCTTCGGCGGCAGGGTGCCAGGCGTCGATCATGGTCTTTTGACCGGGTTCAGCTTTCCCGCGATGGGCGATGCCTTCGGCCATGGCGGCGATCAGGCTGGGGGTTTCCGCGACGGGCATGGCGGCGCGGGAGCCAGCGGTTTTGGCGGCGCGCATCAAAGCGGTGGCGTAGAGCGGGCCAGAGGAGGCACCGACGGCGTTCAGGAAGGCTTTGGCTGCGGCGTTGAATTGGTCTTGTAGGGTGGACAAGTCGGGGACGGCTGCGGCTGCAGCCTGCATCCCCTGCTCCATCGCTATACCGTGATCGGCATCTCCGATCAGACCGTCGAGCGCGCAGAGGGCGTCACGCTCGGCAGTCATGCGGGCGGCAAGGGCTTGGAACAGTGCGGTGCAGGTTTCGGTTGTGAAATCCATCACTTAGCCCACCCGGAACATGGCGCAGTCGCAGGGGTGGTCGAGCATTTCGGTCAGTTCATCGTCAAGGTGCATGAGCGTGATCGACGCGCCGGCCATTTCCATTGAGGTGCAATAGGGGCCGACAAGGGCGGTGTGGACGCTGAGTTTGGCGAGACTAAGGCGTTCGGCGACGCGGGCGTAGAGGATGTAGAGCTCCATCAGCGGGGTGGAGCCGAGCGAATTGACCAGAACCGCAACTTTCGCGCCCGCAGGTACGGCCATCTCAGTGAGGATCGCGTCCATAATCTCATCTGCGACCTCATTGGCTGGCTTCAGAGGCCCGCGCCGGATACCGGGTTCGCCGTGGATGCCCATGCCGATTTCCATCTCACCCGCTGGCAGCTCGAAATTCAGACGGCGGGTTTGTGGCAGCGAGCAGGCGCTGAGGGCCACGCCCATCGTATAGGTGCGGGCGTTGGCGTGGCGGGCGATGCGTTCCACCTGATCCAAGGGCAGCATTAGATCGGCGGCAGCCCCGGCGCATTTGAAGATAAAGACGTTTCCGGCGACGCCCCGACGTTTCGAGCGGTCGGGTGACGACGCGATGTCATCGGTGGTCAGCACGGTGCGGGCCTCGATGCCCTCCATCTCCAGCAACTCGCTGGCCATGTCGAAATTCATCACATCACCGGCGTAGTTGCCATACATGAACAGCACCCCTGCCCCGCCGTGGGTGGCCATTGCGGCATCAACGGCGGGCTGCGGCGGCGGTGAGGCGAAGACATTACCGACCGCCGCGGCATCGGCCAAGCCCTTGCCGACAAATCCTAAAAACGTCGGCTCATGCCCCGAGCCGCCGCCGATCACCAGCGCGACTTTGCCGGGGCGTGGGCCATGTTTGGCCGTAATAGCACGGGGGGCGGCGAGGGTCAGATGGTTGGGATGGGCGGCGAGAACGCCCACCAGCATCTCATCCACCGCGCGGTTGCCATCGTTGATCAGTTTTTGTGTGGGTGCCATCTGCGCCTCCGGTTTGCGCCAGAATGGCGGCTCTGCGGGATTGAGACAAGCCCAGCTGAGGAGGTAGCCGGGCTTGTCAACCTGCGGCTAAAGCGCCGCCACAGGTTAGGAGTATTTCTGATCCAAAGCGTTGATCGCATCGACATTCGTGGCCGAGCGGCCTTGCGGATCGAAGGTTTCTTTCAGGAAAGCATCGGCAATCGCCTTCGCCAGTTCCGATCCGATCACCCGCGCGCCCATCGTGATGATTTGCGCGTTGTTCGACAGGGCCGCGCGCTCGGCGGAATAGGTGTCATGCGTCAAGGCCGCGCGGATGCCCGGCACTTTGTTGGCGGAAATGCAGACGCCAATGCCGGTGCCGCAGACCAGAATGGCGCGGTCGTATTTGCCAGCCAGCACTTCATTCGCCACCCGCTCGGACAGGTTGGCATAGAAGGCATCCGGCCCTGCCTCGGTGCGCGAAATCTCGGACACCTCATGCGTGGCTTTCAGATGGTCGGCGAGGATTTTGGCAAGGCCTTCGCCTGCACTGTCGCCAGCGATTGCAAGTTTCATCCTATTCTCCTTCACAAAGTTGCGGCGACGCGGGCGAGGATGTCGAGGTAGCCTGCGACATTCCAGGCCGAGCGGCCAATGAACAGCCCGTCAATATGCGGGCACGCGATGAGTTCGGCGGCATTGCCTGGGTTGACCGATCCGCCGTAAAGGCAGGGGATGCGGCGGTTCAGGATAGCTTCGGCGGTGGCGATGATTTCGGCTTGGCGGGCGTCGGCATAGTCCGAAGTCGCGGGGATGCCATTGGCGCCTATGGCCCAGACCGGTTCATAAGCCAGCAGGATCTGCGCCGATTTCTGGCTTTCCGACAACTTGCCCAAAGCGCCGGTGACTTGGGCGGCAAGGGTTTCGGTGGCGCGACCGGCCTCGCGTTCGGCGAGGGTTTCACCGATGCAAATCAATGGGATAAGGCCATGACGCACGGCGGCTTCGACCTTCAAACCTACGGTTTCGTCGGTTTCATGGAAGAATTCGCGGCGCTCGGAATGGCCCAGTTCGACGATATCCAGCCCGCAATCCTTCAGCATCAGCGGCGAGATTTCGCCCGTCCACGCGCCGTCATCCGCCCAGTGCATATTCTGCGCGCCGACCTTCACCGAGGTATTGGCGAGCATCGCCTTGACCTCTCGCACGGCGGTAAAGGGCGGGATCACGAAGCGCTGGATGCGCGGATCGCCCTCGGGCGGCAGGCCCTTGGCGAAGGCCTGCGCCTCGGCCAAAGTTTTGTTCATCTTCCAACTGGTGCCGACCCAGACGTGTTTGCTCATGCGCGGTCTCCTGCGATGCTTAGGCTGATCCCGGCCCGGTCCAGAGCCGCCCGGGCTTCGGGTTCTGGCTGGGCATCGGTGATGATTGTGTCGAATTCGGACAGATCGGCCAGCACATGCAAAGCTTGGCGGCCAAAGCGTTGGTGGTTGACCAGAAGACAGGTCTTTTCGGCGCTGGCGATCATCGCCCGCTTGGCGCGCACCGCGTTGTCATCCATGTGAAACGCGCGCGTGCCCTGCACGGCGGGGGCGGAAATAAAGGCCACATCGGCGTGCAGACGGGTGAGGGTTTCTTCAGTGACGACACCAAAGAAGCCATTGAATTTATAGGAGTAAACCCCACCCAGGGCGATCAGGGCGATGCCATGCTCGGCCCTAAGCGCATCCATGATCGCGGCATTGTTGGTGATCACCGTCAGCGGGCGTTTTTCCGGCAGCATCGCACCTAAGACCGCCGCCATCGAGCCGTCATTGATCATCAGCGTCATGCCGGGTTCGATCAGCTCCAGTGCTCCGCGGGCCATGCGGGCCTTGGCCGCACCCTCTTGGCGGGCGCGAAAGCGGAAGTCGGATTCGAACTGGGTGCCGGATTCAATCGTCGCCCCGCCGCGCATTTTGCGCAACAGACCCTCGGACTCCAGATCATCGAGATCGCGGTGGATGGTCATTTTAGACACCGCAAAGCGTTCGGCCAGATCATCCAGATCGACCGCGCGCTGCTCCACCAGCAAATCCATAATCGCCTGCTTGCGATCTTCGCGTTTCACCAGATTCCCCCCTGCTTTGGCAATTTTTAACATCAGGGGCCACCAATGGAAAGCGATTTATGTGATTTTGTGATTTTTACTTGTGATAATTGACGACTTCCTGTATCTGTTAGCGCAAGCATGTCCCATCGATTCCCGCAGAGGAGAGCGTGATGAAATTCTTCGTCGATACCGCCGAAATCAAAGATATTACCGAGCTGAACGATTATGGCTTGTTGGATGGCGTCACCACCAACCCCAGCCTGATCGCGAAATCTGGCCGTAATTTCAAAGAGGTGATCGCAGAAATCTGCGCTTTGGTCGAAGGCCCTGTCTCGGCCGAAGTCGCCTCGATGGACTACGATGGCATGGTGGCCGAGGGCGAGCATCTGGCGAAGATCGCGAAAAATGTGGTGATCAAGCTGCCGCTGACCCTGCCCGGTTTGAAGGCCTGCCGCTATTTTTCGCAAAAAGGTATCAAAACCAATGTGACATTGTGCTTCAGTGCCAATCAGGCGCTGTTGGCGGCGAAAGCCGGGGCGAGTTACATCTCGCCGTTCCTTGGCCGCTTGGACGATATCAACATCGACGGCATGGATCTGATCCGCGACATCCGCGAGATTTACGACAACTACGGCTTTGAGACGCAGATCTTGGCGGCCTCGATCCGCAGCGCCAACCATGTCAAGGAAGCAGCGCTTGCGGGCGCGGATGTGGCGACGATTCCGCCCAATGTTATCAAGAGCTTGGCCAATCATGTGCTGACCGACAAAGGCCTTGAGCAATTCGCCAAGGATTGGGCGGCCACTGGCCAAACGATCCTGTAGGGCGCCTTGAGGTAGCACCTCAAAGCGCTTGGCGATAGGCCGGGCGACCGTGGTGGGCCAGCCCGGCCTCATTTCCCCAAAACCAGCGCGCGCGCGGTGGCCTCATCGGTGATCAGGCCCTTCAGGCGGCGGCTAGACAACACCGCACGGATCGCCTGCACCTTGTCCGGCCCGCCCGCGATGGCGATGATTTGATCGCCCGCTTCGGCAAAACTGACCGCCAAAGTCCGCGCCGTCAGCTGGGTTTGCAGGATGCGTCCATCGGCGTTAAAGAAATGGCCCAGCAACTCGCCGACCCCGCCTGCCGCCTGTATCGCTTTGATTTCCTTCGGTTCGATCATGCCAGAGGCCACCAGCTGCGCGTCAGCCTCGACCGTGCCAATGCCGACCAGCTTCAGCCCCGCGCCTTGCGCCATCGCGAACACTTCGGCCACACCACGCTGTGCCAGCAAAACCTCACGATCTTCGGCGGTGTTGGCGAAAAACGGAACCGGCATGACGTAGGCGCGCGCGCCGGTTTTCTCGGCAATGCGGTGCATCACGTCATGCGGATTGGCCGCGTAATTTCGGGTAAGCCCGCCTAACAGCGAGACAAAATTCAGATCGGGGGCCTCGATGCGCGGCAAATGCTGCACCATCGCGGCCAAAGTGCGCCCATGGCCCAGCCCGATTACCGGGGTGGTGCCAAGCTCGATCTGGCGGCGCAGAAAGCCCGCCCCGGCCACACCTAAGGTGCGGATCGGCAGGCCAACCTCATCCAAATCTGGCGCAACTTCACAAAAGTCCAAGCCGTAGCGGGCGGCGAGTTCGGTCTCCAGCTCAACACATTCGACGATATCACCGTCGATGGTGACTTTCACAGCACCCTCGGCCACCGCGCGGGCGATCAAACGGTGGGCTTTGACGGAAGCGATCCCCAGCCGTTTCGCCACAGCGGCTTGGGTGAGACCGCCGACGTAGTGCAGCCACGCGGCGCGGATCGCCAACGATTGTTCGGGGTCAAGCGCGCGGCTCATGCGGTGGCCATCAGCATCGCCAGATCAGAGGCGGAAAGCCGCGCCGGGTTGGCCTGCATCGAAGAAGATGCGGCAGCGGCTTCGGCGGCCTGGTGCAAATGCTGCGGCGTAAAGCCCATCTGCGCAAGGCTCGACAGACCGTTTTGGCGCGACCATTTGGTGAGGGTTGGCAGGGCGTTTTCATAAGGGGTTTCAAAGGCTTCTGCGATCCAACCGATCACCTGTCGGATGCGCGTCGGATCTGCCGCGCGCGCCGCGTTCAGCGCCAACCCGTATGGTAACAGCGTGCCACAGATCGCGCCATGCGGCGCTGGCAGCAGCCCACCCAACGGCCCCGCAAGACCATGGATCACCCCAAGCCCCGCATTGGCGAGCGCGAGACCACCGCAGAGACTGACCCAAGCCATGTCATCGCGGGCTTGCGCATCCTCATTCACCATTAACCGCCGCAACGCGCGCAGCCCCTGCGGGATCGCATCGCGGCAAAGCGCATCGGTCAGGCGGTTGGCGCGGGTGCAGATATAGGGCTCGATCACTTGGGTGATGGCGTCGAGGCCCGAGGCGAGGGTGATGCTTTTCGGCGTATTATCCGTAAGCGCGGGGTCGATGAGGGCCAGCGCAGGCAGCATCCGCTTGTCGCGCAAGCTGACTTTGCGCTGATGTTCCGGCGCGCCGATCACCGCGTTGCGAGTGACTTCCGCGCCCGTGCCTGCGGTGGTGGGAATGGCGACGAAGGACAAAGGCGCGTGATCCAGCGGTAGGGATTTTCCAATGACTTCAAGGTGATCCATCAAAGGGCGCGTCGCGGAGACCATCGCAGCCACGGCTTTGCCCGCATCAATCACAGCGCCACCGCCAAGGCTGACGACCACCTGCGCGTCCTTCGCGGCTTGGGTCGCAGCCTCGATCATTGCGATGTCAGGCTCGCCCTTCACCACGAAACGCGTGATATCGCAGCCCTGCCCTGCCAGCGCTTCCGCCAGCCAATCGGCGCGCGCGGGGGTGCCGTGCAGCAGGAAAACCCTTGTGCCGAGGGCTTTGATCCGGCTCGCCGCTTGCCACCTCTGCCCACGTCCGAACAGAATTTCTGTGGCGGTCAGGAACGCGAATGCAGACATGGCAGCCTCCTCAGATGTGAAGATCGTTAACGCCGCTGTTAATATGTGGTGCCCAAAACGCAATGCTTTCAGCGATTTGGCCGATCACCTCGCGGTCGTTCGGGTCACGCTCTTTGAACGACAGTTCCAGACAGATTTCATTGTCCTCTGCGCCGCCTTCGGCAAAGGCTTTGAGCAACGGTTCAGGGTGTATCCGGCCTTTGGCATTGAAGGCGGCGGTGAAAGGACGATGGCCGCCCTTGTCCATAAGGCTTTGCTTGATATGGATAATTGGCGACACTTTTGGGGTCGCACGCGCCCAAGCGTAGGGGTCAACATCATTCGGGTTCGGGCTGGTCAGATCGCCGTGGTCAATGTCAGCCATCATCCACATCGGCACCGCCATATTGGCATTGGTGAGGCGTTTTTGTAAGGCAAGAGCACCCGAGATGGTTTCGCCAAACTCGCGACCGACGCTCATCGGTTCCCAGAACACGTATTTCAGGCCCGCGGATTTGGCGTGTTCGGCGACCTCGGCCCAACAGTCGATCGCGGTCTGGATCAGGGCTTCGCGGCGCTTGGGGTCGTCGAAATCCTGATAGGTGAAGATGGCAAACTGGGTTCCGACGCTCGTGCCACCCAGATCGGCGGTGATCTCGGCGAAGGTTTTGAACCAGTCGATATAATAGCGCCGCACGTCGCGGTCGGGGTGGCCGAAGTGGTTGAGACGGCCGTAGGGCCCGGTCATGCCCGAGGTGACGCGGACCCCGGTGCGTTGCATCGCGGCGTGCATTTGGCGAGTCAGGCGGCGGATCACCGGGGCGGGCCAGCTTGGGTTGATGAACTCATGCGTCAGTTGCAGATCGCGGATGCGCAGATCGCGGGCGACGGTATTTATCAGGTCATCCGGGTCGGCGAAGCGGTTGACGAGCGGGTTGGTGTTGAGTGAAAGCGTTAACATTTCAGGCCCCTTTCGCCATCCAAGTGGTGAAGGCCGCCTGCTGTTCCGAGGTCAAATGCAGGTTATGCTTAGTACGCCGGGTCAGAATATCTTCCGCGGTTTGCGCCCATTCGCGGGCAATCAGATAGCGCGCTTCGGCCTCATAAAGATCGCCACCGAAGTGCTGGCCCAAGCCGTCCAAACTGGTTGCCGTGCCTGCCAAATCACGGGTGCGCGCGCCGTAATGGCGGCCATAGTGGCGGATCAAGCTGCGCGGCATCCACGGATAGGCCATGCGCAAGTCATTGGCAAAGCTTTCATAATCGGCATTCGGCATCTCACCACCCGGCAGTTTGGCGGTAGCGGTCCAATCCGGCCCCATCTGCGGAAAGACTGCTTTCAAACGATGCAAGCCACGCTCGGCCAGTTCGCGGAAGGTAGTGATCTTGCCGCCAAACACGTTCAGCAAAGGCACACCGCCGGTCTCATCCAGATCAAACACATAGTCGCGAGTCACCGCAGAGGGGTTGCCTTTGCCATCGTCAAACAGCGGGCGCACGCCTGAAAAATGGTGCACCACATCCGAGCGCCGCAGCTTTTCCTTGAAATACCGGTTAACGGCGGCAATCAGATAGTCGATCTCGGCCTCGGTCGCCTGCACCTCCTCGGCACGCCCCTCATAGGCGACATCGGTGGTGCCAATCAGCGCCTTATCGCCCTCGTAGGGGTTGATGAAAATCACCCGTTTGTCGTGGTTTTGCACGAGGTAAGCATGATCGCCGGCCCAGAATTTCGGCACGATGATATGGCTGCCTTTGACCAGCCGCACATTGCGCGCCGAGTTCGACCCCGCCACCCGTGTGACGATATCCGTCACCCATGGCCCCGCCGCATTGACGATACAGCGCGCGCGAAACGCCCTCGTTTCGCCATTTTGATCGGTGGTCTCAACCGTCCAAGCGCCGTTCTCGCGCCGCGCCGAGGTGCAGGCGGTGCGGGTCAACACCAATGCGCCCTTTTCCGCCGCATCCAACGCGTTCAGCACCACCAGCCGCGCATCATCCACCCAGCAATCCGAATATTCAAAGCCGCGTTTATATTGGTCCATAATCGGCGCGCCCTGCGGATCGCGCATTAGATCCAGCGTGCGGGTGCCGGGGAGTTTCTTGCGCCCGCCAAGGTGGTCGTACAGGAACAGACCCAGCCGCACCAGCCAAGCAGGCCGATCGGTGGGCGAATGTGGCAGCACAAACCGCATCGGCCAGATGATATGCGGGGCTGCGTTTAGCAGCACCTCGCGTTCGATAAGTGCCTCACGCACAAGGCGAAATTCGTAATATTCCAGATAGCGCAGGCCGCCATGCACCAGCTTACCCGAACGCGACGAGGTGCCCTGCGCCAGATCGTCCTTCTCACAGAGCACCACCGAAAGCCCCCGCCCCGCCGCATCGCGTGCGATACCCGCGCCGTTGATGCCACCGCCAATGACGAACAGATCAACCAAATTTGGCTCAGAAAAACTATGGTTAGTTTTGCTATGGTCAGAATTACTAAGGCTCATTCGGCTGTCCTGTCTTTGGCTTGGCGGCTGTCCGCAAGATGCGACCATGCGGTGGTCAGCCCCTCGCGGGCGGATTTATAGGCGGGATAGATTTGGGCATAGGTGGCGGTCAGCGCCGGATCGGGGGCCTCTGTCGCGCCCAGCAAAGGCGTTACCCATTCGGAAATGCAGGCGTCCATCGAAGAATATGCGCCAATCGCCACCGCTGACATCATCGCGGCAGCAGCAGCGCCGGCCTCTTCACGCGCGGACACCCGCACCGGCGCACCCGTCGTCGCCGACAACACCCCGCGCAGGCCTTTTGATCGCGCGGCCCCGCCCGTCAGCCGCAATTCCAACGGCATAGCGCCCATTGCGGCATAGCAATCGCGGGTTGCCATGCCCAAACCTTCGACCACAGCGCGCAGCAAATCGGCGAAACGGTGGGTGAAATTCAGGCCGACAAAGCCCGCGCGGGCGTCGGCGTTGACAAAAGGCCCGCGCTCTCCGGCTTCCGAGATATAGGGGTGATAGAGCAACGCACCGGGTTTGCTGGCGGCCAACCAGCTTTCGATCAGCGGCACCAGATCGGCGTGTTTGGTGGGCCGCCCGAAATCTGACATCAAATCCGCCGCCATCCGCAGCAGCCAGTCGATGTTCAGCGTCGCCGCCATATTGGTTTGCACCTGCGTCACCATCCCCGGCACCGGCAGGCAGATCACATAGCCGGTGCCCTCGGCGTTCAGATGCACGCCGCCCACCGGGGTCGAGCGCATATGCACGCCCGTCGACCCAACCGTGGAGCACGCCGCCCCCGCCGCGCCGGTATGCACGCCCGCACCAAGCGCCGTCATCACCATATCGACGAAGCCAAGGCTCACCGGCGTGCCCGCACGCAGGCCAGTTTGGGCGGCAGCCTCGGGCGTAAGGGGATGCGTGATTTGGCTGCCGTCGATGATCTCGGGCATGAGGTTGCGACGATCACTCAGGCCCAAAGCCTCAATCACTTGATCGTCATAGCGCCGCGTGCGAAAGTTGCCGAAGGTAAAGCTGGCCTCAGACGGATCGGTCGCCCGCACGCCGGTGAGATTCAGATAAATCCAGTCTTTACAATGCAATACCACCTCAGCCGCATCCAGCAGTTCGGGGTGGAACCGATCCATATGCGCCATTTGCGTGCCTTGCTGGCAGGTGTTCAGCCCAGTGCCCGTCGCCTCAAACCGGGCGCGATTGGCGGGGCTTTCGGCGAGACGTTCGACGGTAGATGCCGCGCGGGCATCCAGCCACAGCCACGCGTCGCCGATGGGTGTGTTGCCCGGACCCGCCAGCCAAGTGCCATCTCCCTGCGCCGTAACCGACACCGCCGCCGTGCGCGCGGCCAAGTTCGGCACCTTTTCGGCAAGGCCACGCAAGGCTGTCGCACAATCGGCCCAGGTCTGCGCAAGGCTTTGCGTCGCCGCGCCATCGGTGCCCGTCATATAGGCGTTGGGCACCGCAAAGGCCGCGATTTGCGCGCCATTCAGGGTAAACGCCACCGCTTTGACCACCGAAGTGCCCGAATCAATGCCGATCAAAAGCTCTGCCATACCGCCTCCCCCTGAGCCCGCACATATTCCCAGCCCCTCCGACTGGCCTTGCCGCATTATCACAGAGAGATAACACAGTGAGTGAATTATTTTACGGACACCGCAATTTCTTTCAGATAAACTGCTCTGTGTCAACCAAAGTCCAAGGCAGATCGGCGCGATCGCAGCCCGCTTGAGGTGGGTGCCGCCGAGGGACCTCGCCCTTTGAGCGCCCGAAGCATTGAGAATTTCATATTATCTATATATTATAGTAACTTACGCTTAGTTTCTGCCAGACCTTTCACACGCTTTTGCCGCATCGCAGCACTTTTCGCAGATGCAGAAATCGCCTGCGACTCGGTCCACGCAGGCGAAAACCACGGGCAGAATGTTGAGAATACAGGCAGCACGCCCGAAAAAGACTCGATTGACAGATGCGATAACTTATAACATTGTACCAAGAGTTGATACCATAACTCTATCACGGTTATCGATGTGCGACAGGCCAGATCGGCGCGGCGGGAGGAAATCGCCCTGCGGATCGGCAGAAAGGGGGGGAGTCATGCTAAATTTGCAGCCGCATCACGGCTGGGCGGGCCGTTTGTGCTGGTCACGGGGTGCGTTTTTCCCATCCGCCCCGCGCAGCACATACGCCGATACATCTTCCGCCGTCACATCCAAGGTCGCAGCACTATGAGCCAACAGCCTGACACCGCGCCACATTCCGATCAGCCCCGCGCCAATCGATCGTTGCTGATCACCGCCGCCGTGGTCGTGGCGGTGCTGGGCGCGATGGCGCTGGATACCACGGTGGTGCGGATCGGCTCGGATGCCGACGTGCGCGCGGCGGTGTTTTCGCCCGAGGCGTTTGGGGCGGAAACCTTCCCGAAAGTGCAGGCCAATGTCACGGCGCGCGCGGTGGATGCGGTGGAGTTGGCCACCGCGATTGCGGTAGACCCAAAGGCGGCAGAGGCGAAATATTCTGTCGGTGGCGTCTATTCGGTGAAGCTGCAAGGCGTGGTGGGTGAGGGAAAATCCGGTATCTATTACATTGATGTTACGGGGCTTCCGGCGCCGTTGCGGTTGCGCGTCCAGACCGGCCCCGCGATCAACGGCACCGAATTGCGGGACGCCACAGGCGAGATCAGCTTCAGCCAGTTCACCAATCAGATCGAATATCAGGATGCTGGCTCGGCGCTGAACAAAGAGATGAAAAAGCTGGTGCTGGACGGCATAGATAACACGGCTTTGACGGGCAAGACCGTGGCTGTGGTGGGGGCGTTCAAACTGGTGAATCCGAAAAGCTGGATGATCACCCCGGTGTCTTTGGAGGTAAAATGAGCCTCGACACCTCCGCCAATCTTACACAAACAGAACCGGTGCTTTCGGCACGCAATATCGCCAAGACTTACGGCAATATTCACGCCCTGAAAGGGGTGAATTTCGACATTCATCGCGGGCAGGTCACCACGTTGTTCGGCGAGAATGGCGCGGGCAAATCGACACTGATGAAAATCTTATCGGGGGTGGTGAAGCCGACCTCAGGGCAGATCGTGCTCGATGGCGCACCTGTGACCTTTGCCAATTCTACCGATGCGCGCAATCGCGGGATTTCGATTATCCACCAAGAGCTTAGCCTCGCCACCAATATGAACGTGCGCGATAATATCTTCATGGGCCGCGAGATTATGACCCGCTCTGGCGTCGATTATGCCGAGGAAGAACGCCAGACCCGCGCCTTGATGGCAGAGCTCGAGGAAGATATCGACCCGCTGACCCCGGTGGAAGAGCTACGGTTAGGTCAGCAGCAAATCGTTGAAATCGCACGGGCTTTGTCGGTGAACAGCCGCATCCTGATCATGGATGAACCAACTTCGGCGCTGAGTGCCACCGAGGTTGAGGTTTTGTTCAAGGTGATCCGCGATCTGACCGCGCGCGGGGTGTCGATTGTCTATATCTCGCACCATCTTGAGGAAGCCTTGCAGATCACCAACCATGCCGTCGTGCTGCGCGATGGCGCGATGACCGCCTATGCCGAGCGGGCGCAGATTGATCTCGAATGGATCGTACGCAACATGGTTGGCGAGAATTTCGACCTTGGCGCGCCGCCCGAAGGCTATGTGATGGGTGACACCGCGCTCAGCATTGAAAACCTGTCGGTGCCGGATGCGGCAGGGGTGGGATTTTCGGTGGTGGACAGGCTTTCGCTTTCCGTCCGCGCCGGTGAAATCGTTTGTATCTATGGGCTTATGGGCGCGGGCCGCACAGAACTGTTGGAATGTGTGGCGGGGCGTCTGGCGCCTTCGGGGGGGCGTGTGATGCTGCAAGGCCGGGATGTATCGGGCCTGAGCATCGCGCAACGCATCACGCGTGGGCTGGTTTTGGTGCCGGAAGATCGCCAACGCGACGGCTTGGTGCAAACCATGTCTGTCGGTCAAAACCTATCGCTCGCCAGCATTGGCGCGTTTACCAAAGGGCTGTTTACCTCTCGGAAAGCCGAGGCGGCGGTGGTCAGCGATGCCATTCGCAAAGTGACGGTGAAGACCGATGCTTCGGGGACAGCGCCGATTGGATCATTGTCAGGCGGTAATCAGCAAAAGGTGGTGATCGGCAAGATGCTGGCGACCAATCCGAAGGTGATCGTGCTGGATGAACCCTCACGCGGCATCGACATTGGCGCCAAGGCCGAGGTGTTTCGGCTGCTGGCGGAAGGCGCGAAACAGGGGCTTGCCGTGGTTTATTCCACTTCGGAAGTCGGCGAATGTCTGTCAATCGCGCACCGGATCATCGTGATGCACCGGGGCCGGATTTCGGCCGAATTTGATCACAGAGTCAGTAAAGAAAAGATCATGGCCGCCTCTGGCGAAGCCGTGGTTCACTAGGAGCAAGCGATGTCATCCACCCCAAAACCTGCCGCGAAACAAGGGTTTGACCCGATTGCTTTGCTGCTGGAAGGCCGTGCCTTCTTCGCGCTGATTGCGATTATCGTGGTGTTCTCGCTGCTAAGCCCCCACTATTTCTCACTGGCGAATTTCCTGATCATGGCGAGCCATGTCGCGATCTATGGCATCCTTGCGATTGGGATGTTGCTGGTGATCCTGAACGGCGGCATTGACCTTTCAGTGGGCTCAACCCTTGGTCTTGCGGGCTGCGTCGCGGGCTTTCTGATGCAGGGCGTGCAGATCGACAGCTTTGGCGTGATTCTCTATCCCCCGGTCTGGGCTGTGGCGCTGTTGACCTGCGTTTTGGGCGCGTTTGTAGGGCTGGTGAACGGTGTTTTGATCGCTTGGTTCAAGGTTCCGGCCTTCGTCGCCTCGCTGGGGGTGCTCTATGTGGCGCGCGGCGTCGCCTTGCTGATGACAAATGGTTTAACGTTCAACAATCTCGGCGGAAAGCCGGAACTCGGCAACACCGGCTTCAACTGGCTGGGCTTCAACCGCCTCGGCTTTACCCGCGAATGGAGCGTGCCGATTGGCGTCGTGGTGCTGGCCACTCTCGCCATTCTCGCGGGCCTGATGCTGTCACGCACCGCTTTTGGCCGCTGGCTTTATGCCTCGGGCGGCAATGAGCGGGCGGCGGAGCTTTCCGGCGTGCCAGTGAAGCGGGTGCAGATCACGGTCTATGTGCTGTCGGGCATCTGCGCCGCCATCGCGGGTTTGGTGCTGTCATCGCAGTTAACCAGCGCTGGCCCGACCGCAGGCACCACCTATGAGCTGACCGCCATCGCCGCCGTCGTGATCGGCGGGGCGGCGCTGACGGGCGGCAGAGGCACCATTCGCGGCACCATGCTGGGCGCTTTCGTCATTGGCTTTCTGTCCGATGGCCTCGTGATCATCGGCGTGTCGTCCTACTGGCAGACCGTATTCACCGGAGCGGTGATCGTTCTGGCGGTGCTGCTGAACTCGATCCAATACAAGCCAAAGGCGAAAGCCAAGGCGTAACCAACTTCGCCGCAACGGCGCTATCCGTTGCGGAAAGACCCGCCAAACCATTGGCAACCAAAGACTAAATCAACCAAGGGAGAGAGACTATGTTCACCATGACCAAGCGCGCGCTGCTCGCCGCTGTTGCGATCAACGCCCTGCTCGCAGGCGCATCCTTCGCCGATGGCCTGATCACCATCATCGTTAACGACCCGGCGAACCCCTATTGGAAAACCGAAGGCGATGTTGCAGCTGCCACCGCTGAAAGCCTCGGCTACACCGCCAGCGTTTCGGCGCATAAAGGCGACACCAATGCGGAATCGACGATGATCGACACCGCGATCACCAACAAATCCGTCGCCATCATCCTTGACCCGGCAAATGCTGACGGCTCGGTTGGCGCTGTGCAAAAGGCGGTTGATGCTGGCATTCCGGTGTTCTTGGTGAATGCCGAGATCAACAAAGAAGGCCTCGCCAAAGCGCAGTTGGTGTCCAACAACGCGCAAGGTGCGGCTTTGGGCGCGCAACAGTGGGTGACCGCTGTGGGCGAGACCGGCAAATACGCCGAACTGTTCGGCAACCCGGCAGACAACAACGCCGCCACCCGCTCGAACGGCTATGAAACCGTGCTGACCCAATATCCCGATCTGGTGAAAGCTGCCAAGGAAGTCGCCGATTGGGATCGCACCAAGGGCCACGACAAGATGCAGTCGATCCTGCAAGCCAACCCCGACATCATCGGCGTGATCGCTGGCAATGACGAGATGGCTTTGGGCGCGATTGCGGCTTTGAAAGAAGCGGGCAAGCTCGATGGCGTGAAAGTCGGCGGCTTTGACGGCTCGCCGGATGCGGTCGCTGCGATCACCGCAGGCGAGATGCAATACACCGTGTTGCAGCCCGTCGCCGTGTTCTCGGCAGAGGCTGTGAAGCAAGCGGATAGCTTCATCAAAACCGGCGCTACCGGGGCTGCGACCGAAAAGCAACTGTTCGATTGCCTGCTGATCACCAAAGACAACGTGGACAAATACACCGGCCCGTTCACCCTGTCGCAATAATCTGACCTTGGGGGGCGCTGGCAACGGCGCCCCTTGCTTTTCAACATCGGCGCGGGCATCGCTACACGGGAGAGGGAGGCGAGAATGACCGATATGAAACCGCCCTCTGGCCTCACACCCGCGCAACTGCCCTCGGACAGCCGCCACGCCCGCCAACTCGCCCGCCGTCAGTTGATCACCGAGGCGGTGATGGCCGAAGGCTCAATGCGGATCGAGGATCTGACCGAGCGGTTCGGCATCTCGCTGATGACCGCCCACCGCGATCTGGATGAATTGGTCGCGCGCGGTCTTTTGCGCAAAGCCCGTGGGATTGTATCAGCCGCCCCGACCAGTCTGATTGAAGCCTCCGACGTTTACCGTTTCACCCGCCAATCGGCTGAGAAAAAGGCGATTGCCAGCGCTGCGATGCAGTTTGTCGAACCCGGTCAGGCGATCTTTTTCGACGATTCCACCACCGTGTTGCAGATGGTCACCCACCTGCCCGCCAAGGTGCCGCTGACCGCGATCACCAATTCGCTGATCCTGATGAACGAGCTGAACGGCATCCGCGATCTGACCCTGCTGGGCCTCGGCGGCCAGTTGCACAACTGGTGCAACGCGTTCATGGGTCGGATGACGATCAATGAAATCAAACGTTTGCGGGCGGATACGCTGTTCATGTCGATGTCGGCAATCACCGATGACATGGTGTTTCACCAATCCCCCGATATGGTCGAAACCAAGCGCGCGATGTTTGATAGCGCCCAGCGCCGCATCCTGCTGGCCGATCACACCAAGTTTGGCCGCCGCGCTTTGCACGCCTTTGCCGACCTCACCGAATTTGATGTGGTGATCGTCGATCAGGCCACCGATGCCGCCCATATCACCCGGATGCGCGCCAAAGGCATTAACGTTGTTGTCGCCGCTGAGGCTGCGCAGAGGGTCGAAGCTGACTCCGAGGTCGAAGCGTTGTAACGCATATTGCCGTTACAATCCCATCATGTCATGTTCAGTTCATCGGAGCAGCTCAAGCGATGGAGAGCCATATGACCAGCCTGTTGGGCATCGACAACGGATTGACCGTCACCAAAGCGGTGATCTTTGACGCTTCGGGCCAGCAACTCGCCGTCGCCCGCCGCCGCATTCCGCAGCTTTTGCCCCAGCCGCATCATGTCGAGCGCGATATGGAAGGCCTGTGGCACGCCACGGCCGAGGCGATTGCCGAAGCGATCCAGCTTTCGGGCCGCCCAGCCTCGGATATCGTCGCCGTCGCCGCAACCGCGCATGGCGACGGGTTGTATCTGCTCGACCGTGACAAGCGCCCGCTCGGCAACGGAATTTTGTCGCTGGATGGCCGCGCAGGCGCAATCTGCGAAAGCTGGGCCGACCGCGCCGATGCCGCCTTGAAACTGACAGGCCAAATTCCCCCCGCCTGCTCCCCCGCAGCTCTGCTCGCTTGGGTGCGGGATAATGAACCCGAGCGTTTCGCCCAAATTGGCACATTCCTCGCCTGCAAAGACTGGTTGCGGTTTTGTCTGACGGGCAGCCTTGGCACCGACCGCACCGAAGCGTCCACCGCCTTCACCGATGTGCAAACCCAAGACTATTCCCTTGATGCGCTTCAGCTTTTTGATCTGGAAAACGTCGCTCACGCCCTGCCTGACATCGCCGAATCCGCCGAGATTATCGGCCATATCACCGCCGAAGCTGCCCTCTTGACCGGACTTGTCGCAGGCACGCCGGTTGCCGCTGGCCTGCATGACGTGACGGCTTCTGCCTTGGGCATCGGCGGCCATGCCGAGGGCGTGGTGGCCATCGTCGCGGGCACTTATTCGATCAATGAAGTGGTCTCAAGCGCCCCGAACACCGACGCGCGCTGGCTCTGCCGCAACGCCATTCTGCCCGGCCAATGGAACAACATGGCGCTGTCGCCCGCCTCTGCGGCGAATTATGACTGGTTCATCGAGACCTTGTGTGAAGCGGAACTGGTAGAAGCTGATGTGTCGGGCGAGTCGATTCACGCGACACTTGCGCGCGAGATTGATGCCACACTTACTAAACCCAACACCTTGATATTCCACCCCTATCTCTACGGATCGCCCTTCGGCCCGCA
Source organism: Cypionkella sp. PAMC25878 (assembly GCF_058135695.1). Classification (NCBI taxonomy): domain Bacteria; kingdom Pseudomonadati; phylum Pseudomonadota; class Alphaproteobacteria; order Rhodobacterales; family Paracoccaceae; genus Cypionkella; species Cypionkella sp. PAMC25878. The sequence goes on from NZ_CM176871.1 coordinate 4,020,040, forward strand.
GGCCAGCGCCAGCTTTATCGGCTTGCGCGGCTGGCATGTTCGCGGCGATATGCTGCGCGCGGTGCTGGAAGGCATCATCTTCAATCACCGCACCCACGTTGATGCCCTGCGCGCAAGCTTTCCGGTACGCGAGGCCCGCCTGACCGGCGGCGTCGCCCGCAACCCCACCTTCGCGCAGATGTTCGCCGATATTCTGGGGATGCCCGTCACCACCAGCCAAACCGAAGAAGCCGCCGCTTGGGGCGCGGCCCTCTGCGCAGGGGCTGCCGTCGGCCTCTACGCCTCGCCTCTTTCTGACCCGCGCGATATGTCGCTGTTGGGACAGACCTACACGCCAGATCCCACCCGCGCCGCCGCGTATGAAAAACGCTTTCAGCTTTACACTAAAATCACCGACGCCATCGCCCCGCTCTGGCCCGAAATCGAAGCCCTCGTGCCATGACCCCCGAAACCCGCCGCGAAGAAATCGCCGCTTACGTCCTGCAACAGGGTGAGGCCCGAATCGACGATCTGGTGCAGCGTTTTGGCGTCTCGCGCATGACCATCCACCGCCATATCGACCAACTCGCGCAAGCGGGCCTGCTGCGCAAACTGCATGGCGCTGTCAGCGCGCTGCCCTCTGGCGTCTATGAAAGCCTGTTCCGCTACCGTCAAACCGTGGCCAGCGCCGAGAAATCTGCCCTCGCCCGTGCCGCCCTGCGTTATATTGCGCCCGGCCAAGTGGTCATGCTGGACGACTCCAGCACCAGCCACGCCCTCGCCCCGTTGCTACCGCAAATCGCCCCGCTGACGATAATCACCAACAGCCTCGCCTCGATCCAGACCCTGACCGGGGCTGACGACATCACCCTGATCTGCCTTGGCGGCCAGTATCATGCCACCTACAACGCCTTCATCGGCCATCTTTGCGAAACCGCTTTGCCCAACTTGCGCGCCAATGTGCTGATCTGCTCGGCCTCGGCCGCGCAGAACGGCACGGCTTACATCCAAGACGCCCAAGTCACCCGCGCAAAGCAAGCGATGATGGCCGCCGCCAACGCCCGTATCCTGTTGTTGAACCACGAGAAATTCGGCCGCTCCGCCCTACACGCCTTGGCCCCCCTCACCGCCTTTGACGCCGTGCTGACGGGCGCCGCCCTGCCTGCCGCTGAAGCCTGCGCCCTGAAAGCCGCCGGCGTGCGGCTGCATCTGATCGAAACGGACACCCCATGACATACGACACCCGCCTGCAAGACCTGTCGGAAAACGGCACCGATGTGCTGATCCTCGGCGCAGGTATCAATGGGGCGGGCCTGTTTCGCGACCTCGCCGAACAAAGCCTGCGCGTGCTGGTCGTCGAGAAGGGTGATTTCGGCGGCGGCACCTCTGCGGCGCCTTCAAGGATGATCCACGGTGGTTTGAAATATCTGGAAACTGGAGAGTTCCGCCTCGTCGCGCAATCCACCCTAGAGCGCAATCTGCTGCTCAAAAACGCCCCCCACGCCGTCACCCCGCTGCCGACGCTGATCCCGATTTTCTCTTGGACCAAGGGGGTTTGGGCCGCCCTGCGCACCCTGTTCGGATCGACCACCGCCGCCCGCAGCCGGGGCGCGCTGCTGCTGAAAGTCGGCCTCACGATCTACGATTACTACGGCAGCCGCGCCAATGTCATGCCGCGCCACAAGATGAAATCCCGTGCCAAAACCCTCGCCGAATTTCCGCAAATGACCCCGCGCATCGTCGCCTCGGGTCTATATTACGACGCCAAAATCGCAGGTCCCGAGCGGCTGGTTTGGGAGCTTCTCGCCGATGGCATGCAAGCCAACCAAACTGCTTTAGCCCTGAACTATACCCAGATCAGCGCCCACAACGGCTCCGCGCTCACCTTCACCCGCGAGGATGGCGCCGCCTTCACCATCCGCCCGAAACTGGTGATCAATGCCGCAGGCCCGTGGATTGACCGCGTTAACGCCGCTTTGGGCGCGCAGACCAAGCTGATCGGCGGCACCAAAGGTTCGCATATCCTGCTCGACCACCCGCAGCTTCTGAAAATGCTGAACGGCCAGATGATCTATTTTGAGGCCGACGATGGCCGCATCCTTTTGGTCTATGATTACCTCGGCCGCGCGCTGGTGGGATCGACCGATATCAAAGCCGCCGACCCCGAAAACGTCCGCTGTGAGGATGACGAGATCGCCTATTTCCTCACCGCTCTGCGCGCTTTGCTGCCCGGTCTGCCGTTTGATCATGAGCATATCATCTACGCCTATTCCGGTATCCGGCCGCTGCCCGCCTCAGATGCAGCCACCCCCGGCTTGATCAGCCGCGACCATTCCGCACCGGCGCTGGAAGCTACCGCCGAGCGCCTCTACCCGATCATCTCGCTGGTCGGTGGCAAATGGACCACCTTCCGGGGCTTTGCCGAGGAGGTCGCCGACACCTGCCTGAACCGCCTGAACCACCCTCGCCGCATTTCCACCCGGGCGCTTGGCATCGGCGGCGGCAAAGCCTATCCCGCTGACAACGCAGCCAAATCCCGCCTGATCGCCAGCGCTGCCGCCACCGGGGGCCTTACCCTTGCCCGCGCCACAGAGCTATTCGCCCGCTACGGCACCAGCCTGACCAGCCTTGTCGCCCATAAATCGCCCTACGCCGACGCCACCCGACTGCCCCACGCAACCGCCTACAGCGCGGTCGAAATCGACTGGATCGCCCGCACTGAGTCCGTCGAGCACCTGTCAGATCTCGTGCTGCGCCGCACCACACTCGCCGTCACCGGCGCGCTGAACGCCGCCGACCTCGCCCACATCGCCGACATCATCGCCACCGCCAAAGCTTGGTCGCCGGAGCGGCGCAGCACGGAGATCGCCCAACTCACCGCCCAGCTTGCCCACGCCAACCGCCAGACCCTCACGCCATAGCCCCTTGCATTGCGCGCGGTTTGGCGGGAGTCTTCGCTGATGAAACCCACGCCCCACACCCTGCTGCGCTTCTACTTCGGCGGCACCAAACTCGGTCCCGGCAAGATTACGCTGCTGGAGCATATCCGCGACACCGGCTCCATCTCCGCCGCAGGCCGCGCGATGGAGATGAGCTACAAACGCGCTTGGATGCTGGTTGAGGAGATGAACGCCGCCTTCAGCGATCCACTGGTGACAAGCGCGCGGGGCGGGGCAAAGGGCGGCGGCGCGCAGGTCACAGCGACGGGGCTGGCGGTGATCAGCCATTACCGTGCGGCTGAGGCCGCCACAGCACTGGCCACCGCGCCGCACCTGCAAGACCTGCAGGGCCTGCTTCGCGATATTCCCGAGCAGAAATAACGCTTGCGCCTCCGCACCCCAGCGATATGTTCGTCGAAACATATCAGCGGAGGCTTCATGACCCTTTTCACTCGCCGCAGCGCCCTCACCGCCGCCCTCCTCGCCAGCCTTGCGTGGCCCGTCAGCGCCTCTGCCGAAGAAATCACCGTCTTTGCCGCAGCATCCCTGAAGAACGCCCTCGATACCATCGCCGCCGATTGGCAAAAACAAACCGGCAATACCGTGGTGATTTCCTATGAAAGCACCGCCAAGCTGGCGAAGCAGATTGAGCAAGGGGCGCCCGCTGATCTGTTCATCTCCGCCTCGAAAAAGTGGATGGATGCCCTGTCCGACGAAAACCTGATCAACAAAGACAGCCGCAAAGACATCTTTGGCAACACCCTCGTGCTGGTCGCCGCTGGCAAAGCCGCCCCGGTCGAAATCTCCAAAGACCTTGATCTGAAAGCACTTCTGGGCGACGGCAAGCTGTCGATGGCCACCGTCGCCTCCGTCCCCGCAGGCCAATACGGCAAGGAAGCCTTGCAAAGCCTTGGCCTGTGGTCCGCCGTCGAGGCCAATGTCGCACAATCCGACAACGTCCGCGCCGCCCTCGCACTGGTCGCCGCAGGCGAAGCCCCCTACGGCATCGTCTACGCCTCAGATGCCATCGCCGACGACGAATCCGGCGATAAGGTGACAGTTGTGGGCACCTTCCCTAGCGACAGCCACAAACCAATCGTCTACCCTGCCGCTACTCTCGCCTCTAGCACAAAGCCCGCAGCGCAAAGCTTTCTGGAGGCGTTATCCAGCGATGCAAGCGCCGCCGTGTTCACTGCCGAAGGCTTCACCGTTCTGAAATAAGGCCCGATGCCCGACTGGTTTACCCCCGCCGACTGGTTCACCCCCGATGAATGGCGCGCAGTGGCTTTGTCCCTGCGCGTTTCGGTATGGGCAACCGTGCTCAGCCTGCCGCTTGGCATCTTCACCGCCCACCTGCTGGCGCGGCGCCAATTTTGGGGCAAGCACATCCTGAACGGCCTCGTGCATCTGCCGTTGATCCTGCCCCCGGTCGTCACTGGCTACCTGCTGCTGCTGGCCTTCGGGCGCAAAGGCTTTATCGGCCAATACCTTGACCAATGGTTCGGCCTCGTGCTCGCCTTCAAATGGACAGGCGCGGTGCTGGCCGCTGCCGTCATGGCCTTCCCCCTGATGGTCCGCGCCATCCGTCTGGCGTTTGAGGCGGTGGACCCGAAACTGGAACAAGCCGCAGGCACGCTGGGCGCATCGCCGCTCTGGATTTTCCTGACCGTCACTTTGCCGCTGATCCTGCCCGGCATCATCGCAGGCGCGGTGCTGGCCTTCGCCAAAGCGATGGGAGAGTTCGGGGCCACCATCACCTTCGTGTCGAACATCCCCGGCCAGACCCAAACCCTGCCCTCAGCGATCTACACCTTCCTGCAAGTCCCAGGCGGCGACAGCCAAGCTTTTCGATTGGTGTTAATTTCCATCGCCGTCGCCATGCTCGCGCTGATCCTGTCCGAATTCCTCAGCCGCGCCGTCGCCCGCCGGATCAAAGGCACATGAGCCTCTCCGTCGCCCTCAGCCACCAGTTTCCCGGCTTTACGCTGGAGGTGAATTTCACCGCCCCGCCCGGCCTCACCGCTTTGTTCGGCAAGTCCGGCTCTGGAAAAACCAGCGTGATCAATGCGGTGGCAGGCCTCTTGCACCCCGATCAAGGCCGCATCACCGCCGATAACACCACCCTGCTCGACACCCGCGCGGCCATAAACCTGCCCCCCCACCGCCGCCGCCTCGGCTATGTCTTCCAAGACGCCCGCCTGTTCCCGCACCTGACTGTCCGGCAAAACCTTGCCTACGGTCGCTGGTTCGCCGGCAAAACCCGCAATCTGAAAAACGGCGGCCCCAATTTCGACGACATCATCGACCTCTTGGGCCTGAACGCCCTGCTCAACCGCCGCCCCACAGCCCTCTCTGGCGGTGAGAAATCTCGCGTGGCGATCGGGCGCGCGTTGCTGTCGAACCCCGCCCTGCTGTTGATGGACGAACCCTTCGCCGCCTTGGATGAGACCCGCAAAGCCGAACTGCTGCCCTATATCGAAGCCCTGCGCGACCACACCCAGATCCCGATCCTCTACGTCAGCCACGCCCTCGCCGAGGTCGCCCGCCTCGCCACCACCATTGTCGTGCTTGACAAAGGCCGCACCCTGCGTGCAGGCCCCGCCACCGATCTGCTGGCTGACCCCGACCTCGCCCCCAGCTTGGGCATCCGCGACGCTGGTGCCGTCCTCACCGCCACCATCACCGCGCAAAACCCCGACGGCCTGACACAATTGCACACCCATGGCGGGCCGATCTGGCTGCCCAAAATCGCCGCCGCCCCCGGCACCAAACTGCGCATCCGTATCGCCGCCCAAGACGTGATCCTGTCGCGCCAGCGCCCTGAGGGTCTCTCCGCCCTCAACATCCTGCAAGCCACGATCACCGAAATCCGCCTCTCCGACGACGGCGCGCTGATCCAACTTGGCCTTGGCCCCGAGCATCTGCTCACCCGCATCACCCGCCGCTCTGCCGAGGCGCTTGCGCTCTCCCCCGGCCAAACCGTGTTTGCGATTGTGAAATCCGTCGCGGCGGCTCAAACAGATGTGGGCACTCGATAAGGAAGGCTGCAAATGATCATCCGCGACAAACCCCGCGCTTGGGAGCTGGCCTTTGCGATGCGCGGCTCCGTGCTGCCGCATATCGCCCTACCTCTGCTCGGCGTGATCGCCCTCGCCGCCGTTATGGTGGTGCTCGACCACCAATTCGGCGTGCTGCCACATATCGAGGGCATCCCCTTCACCGTCTTCGGCATCGCGTTGTCGCTGTTCCTCAGCTTTCGCAACAACGCCGCCTATGATCGCTGGTGGGAGGCCCGTAAGCTCTGGGGTGGCCTTCTGGCTGATCTGCGCAGCCTTGCGCGTGAGTTGGAAGTCTTCCTGCCCGAGCAAACCCTGCGCCACCGTATCCTGCGGCAATCCTTGGCCTTTTTGCACCTGCACCGCGCGCAACTGCGCCGGTTGACGCATGATGCCGAAACCCAAGCCCGCTCGCCCGAATTGCTGGCCGACCCACATCCGCCCTGCTCGGCGCTGAACCTGATCAATGCCGATCTCGCGGCAGCCTATGCGAACAACCAAATCGACGGCTTCGGCGCGCGCACTCTGACCGCCCGTTTGGGCAGCATCGCGCTGCAACAAGCCGGCTGCGAGCGCATCGCCGGAACCCCACTGCCCTTCGTCTATTCGCTGCTGATCTACCGCACCACCTACCTGTTTTGCCTGCTGCTGCCGATGGCCCTCATCGGCACCTCCGGCTGGCTGACACCGTTGTTCGTCGGCATCGTCGCCTATGTTTTCCTAGGGCTGGCGGAAGTGACCGAGGAACTCAGCCATCCCTTCGGCACCACCCTCAACGCCCTGCCGCTGGATGCAATCTGCCGCGCTGCCGAGATCAGCCTCGCCCCGCATCTGGGCGAGCCTGCCCCGAAACCGCTACAGCCAACCGATTTCCATCTCAGCTAACGCATATCCAATTCCCCAAGCCGCCCCGGCCCTGCGCCGGGGCTTCGTGGTTTTCGTCACAGCCCATGCAGCCAGCGCATCCGCTCGGCCAAATCCGGCGCGCCAAACGCCAGCGAGCCCATCACCACCGTCTCCGCGCCCGCGCCGCGCAACAGCGGCACCGTGGTGTCCCTGATCCCGCCATCCGCCGCCAAAATCACCCGGCGACCCGCACCCGCAATCAATGCCGCAGCCTCCCCCAACCGCGCCCCCGCCGTCGGATCAAGCCCCTGCCCCTTCACTCCAATCGCAGTGCCCAAAAGCGTCAGCATATCCAAGCGGCTGATCCATTCCGCCGCTTTTGCCACCGGAGTTTCCACCCGCAAAACCATCCCCGCCTTCAGTCCATGCGCCGCGATCCGCTGCAAGCCGTCGCCCGCATTGGCATTTTCGACATGCACCGAGATCAGATCGGCCCCGGCTTCGGCAAACTGGTCAATCTGCGAAAGCAGCACCGCAGCATCCACCATCAGATGCACATGGATCGGGATCGCCGTGAGCGCGCGCAGCCCCGCCACAAGATCAGGAAAGAACAGCAAAGCCGGGGCAAAATGCCCATCCGCCACGTCGATATGCAAAATATCGGCGTGCGGCGTGATCCGCTCCAGATCATCCGCCAGCCGGATCAAATTGGCCGACCACATCGAATATTCCGCGAGCAATCGGCTACGTGGCAGCGCCGAAATCCAGTCAGGGTGCGGGCGGGGCATCATCAATCTCCTTCAAAAATTCTGTCATCGCATCGGCAAGCGCCGCCAGATGCGCTACTTTATCGCGTGCCTTCGCAGGCAGTTTCACCAGCCGCGCCTGCGGGATCAGATCAGCCAAAGCCTGCGCATGGGCCATCGGATGAATAGCGTCCTCGCTGCAGCCACAGACCAGAACCGGAATACGAAGGCCGCGCAGATCATCCGCCGTAATCCCCGGCCCATCGGCGGAAATCGTGGTCAACAGTCGCGCAGTTTCCACCTGCGGCCTACGACTGAAAAAGCCTTTCAACGACGCAAGGTTATCCGGTGCCTCGATCTCCAGCCGTCGCGCCGTCTCACCTTCGGCGAAAAACGCCCGCGCCTGATCCAGCGGCAACACCTCCAACAACATCCCGACCTCGGCGTTCGGCGCCATGTTTTCCGGCGCGTCCTCCACCACCCAAGCGGGTCGCACCAGCACCAAGGCCCGCACCAGATCAGGCCGCGTCACCGCCAACCGTGTGGCAATCGCCGCCCCCATTGAGATGCCACCCAAGACCACCGGACCCGACATGGATTCAATCATCGCCGCCACGTCATCGGCGAAACAGGCGATGGAAACCTCATCCCCCAGCGGCGACATCCCGTGCCCGCGACACTCCAACCCCTGCCAACGCTGCAAGCCAAGCCCCTGCATCGCCTCAGCAATCTGCCCGGACCCACCGCAGAGCCCATGCTGAAACACCAGCGCCGGGCCCGTCTCACCACCGCGATAAACTGCCAGTTCCAAGCCATCGCGCTGCAGTGCCGAAATCTGCATCACAGCCCCGCCAACACGCCGGAAAGATAGCGCGCCACGCCCGCCGCCTCATTCGCCGCCAAGCCATGCGTCACCAGATCGCCATTAAAACCCGCCGCTTTCAGCGCCCCAAGGAAATGCGGAAAATCCACCACGCCCTTGCCTGCCGTGGCAAAGCCGCCCGAAGCATCGCGGTCCTTGGCATGCGCCATCGCAATCCGATCCGCCAGCAAATCCACCGAACGGCTCAGCAGATCGCGTTGCTCGGCCAGCGTCGCCACCTCAAACAGGTTTGCCGGGTCCAGCACAATCGCCAAAGCCGGGCTTTGCAACGTATCCAACAACCCCCGTGCGCGCGGCGCGGTATCGACCACATTCGCCAGTTCCGGCTCGATGCCCAGCTTGATCCCCAAAGGTTCCGCCAAAGCACAAGCCTTGCCCATCTCCGCCACTAAATCCCGCCACGCCTCTGCCGAGCCATTGTCAGGATGATGCCGCCACTGATCCTCTGCATCGCGCGTGCCCGTACACAGCGTCACCATCCCGGTCCCCATCGCCGCCGCATGGCGCAACAAAACCTCCAACCGCGCCAAACCCTTAGCCCGTACAGCCGGATCAGGATGGATCATGTTATAGGTGCCAGAAACCGCCGCAATCGCCACGCCCGAGGCCTTACCCGCCGCAGAAACTGCCGCCACATCCTGCGCGCTCAACGCATCCGGCATCGCCGCCAAGCCCGAGCAGGCCATATTATACTGCACGCAAGCAAAGCCCGCTGTCTTTGAAGCGCCCAGCACCGTGCCCGGATCACTGCCCGCAAAGGTCTTGGCGAAAATCCCCAACCGCATCAAAGCGCTCCCGCCACATCCGCCAGTTTCACCGGACGCCGCGCGCGCGCCGATTGCGCAATCGCCACCATTGCGCGCACCGAGGCGATGCCGTCCTCAATATCCGCCCCCGATTGCGGCACCCCATTCAGGATCGTATCGGCAAACCCCTCCAACTGGCGGCGATAGAAATGCCCATCCGCGCCCAAAACCCTATGCGTCGCACCATCGGATTCCTTGAAAATATCCACCTCGGACGATTTATAATACCACGGGTTATAGGTCTTCCCCAGCACCGAGCCCTGCTCGCCGTAAATCTGAAACCCCTCGTGCCAATCCATCCGCACCGCCACCGTCAGATCCAGATGCCCCAGCACCCCGCTGGCGAATTCCACATCGACAAACCAGCAACGTATCCCCGCCCGGTTCAACAACCGCGCATCGACCGCAACGATCTCGCCCGCGAAATAGCGCGCCGTATCAACCAGATGGCTGCCATGCGCCAGCATGTAATAGCGGTCAAGATCGGCCTTCGGGTTCTCAGCAGGCTTGCGGGCGTTCTTCGAGGTCACCATCAACGGCTGCACCGCATCCGTCATCGCATAGCGGTGCGTGTTGTCGCAATACCACGCCTTCAACGCCACCAACTGCCCCATTTCACCGTCAATGAAGCCCTTCGCCGCCTGCAAACCGGCGTCGTAGCGCTTCATATGCCCGACCTGTAACGTAAGCCCCGAAGCCGCCACCGCAGAACGCAAACTCTCGGCTTCCTCAATGCTCACCGCCAAGGGCTTTTCGCATAAAACATGCTTGCCCGCCTGCAACGCCATCAAGGCCGCTGGCACATGGAACGCGTCCGAGGTCGCAATCACCACCGCCTCCAACGCGGGATCGGCCAGCATTGCCGCATAATCATTATAGCTGCGGGTCGGCGCATGGGTCGCCGCCATTCGATCTCGCAAATCATCCGCCACATCGCAAATCGCATAAAGCTCGGCATTGCGCGCCTTGGTGCAGCTCTCAAAATGCGCGGCTTGGGCAATCGGCCCACAGCCCAGCACACCCACCCGCAGCAACCGATCCTGTTTCGTGGGCATCGCTTATCCTTTCACAGCATCAATTTCAGCGAGGGAAGAATTCCCCTCCATCGGCCCCAGTTTCTGCACAGCCAGCGCCCCAGCCGCATTGGCACGCGTCAAAGCCCCCGGCAAATCCTGCCCAGCGGCCAGCAGAGTCACCAAGGTCGCACAAAAGCAATCACCTGCCCCGGTCGGATCGACCACCGTCACGGGGTGCGCAGGCAACGCAAAACTGCCCGCCGCATCGCGCCCAATACAGCCCTGATCGCCGCGTTTCAGCACCACGACCTTCGCAGCCCCGGCCAACAACCGCCCCGACCAGGTGTCAAAATCTTGCCCCGGATACAAAACCTCGGCATCGGCGTCCGAGGGCAACACATATTCCGCCATCGCAATGATCCGCTGCAAAGCCCCGATATATCCCGCATCCGAGATCAGTTCCGCCCGGATATTCGGATCAATCGAGATCGCAACCCCTTGATCCTCAAGCCTTTCACACAACGAAAGCCCCACCGCCCGCATCGCAGCATCCCCAAGCATCGAGCCCGAGATATGCAGCACCGAAATGCCTGCCGCCAAAAATCCCGCCGCAATCTCCTCCAACCCCGGCAAATGTGAAGCCGCCGAATGCGCGATGTTGAACACGAAATCCCGGCTGCCATCGGAGTTATAGCTGACAAAGGCCGAACCCGTCGGCACCCCCGGCACAACCCGGATCAGCCCCGGATCAACGCCATCCGCCATCAGCCGATCCAAGATCACCCACCCAAAGGCATCATCCCCCACCGCCCCGGCAAACACCGCCCGCCCGCCGAAAGCCGCCGCCACCTGCGCCGCTTGGTCAATGAAAATCCCCGGCGCCCCCGACGGAAACGGCCCGACATAGGGGGCGGCCACAAGGTTGCGGCCGTCCTTCTGCGTACACACAAATTCCACCAGCAACTCGCCGATGGACCCAATCACCACGGGCCGTCGCTGGGCAGCCATACCTCAGCCGCCAACCATCAGTTTGACGACCTCATCATGCGTGGTCTCGGAAATCTTGCGCTCCCCGGCCTGCACGCCACGGCGCAACACCACGATCCGATCCGCCACCGCGAAGATGTCTTGCAGGTTATGCGAGATGAAAATCACGCCCCTACCCTGCGCCTTCAGCTGGTGGATCAACTGGATCACCTTGCGCTGCTCTGGCACGCCCAAAGCCGCCGTCGGCTCGTCCATGATCAGGATTTGCGCGTTCCAATACACCGCGCGGCCAATCGCAACTGCCTGCCGCTGCCCGCCCGAGAAATTCGACACCGGGGCATCCAGACGGCTGACATGAAAGTCCAGCACAGCCATGGTGGACTTCGCCGCCTCGGCCATTTTCGCGCGGTCCAGCACTGGCAAGAAGCCAAACGCCTTGCGCATCGGCTCGCGGCCCAGAAAGATATTCGCGCCGATGGTCAGGTTATCAGCCAAAGCCAAATCCTGATAAATCGTCTCAATCCCGATATCGCGCGCCTCTTGCGGTGAGGCAAAACTGACAGGCTTGCCCTTCAGCAAAATCTCCCCAGACGAAGGCTGATACACCCCCGAAATCGCCTTGATCAACGTGGTTTTGCCCGCGCCATTGTCGCCAGCCAGCGCCACAACTTCGCCCGCCCGCACCATCATCGTCAGATCATTCAGCGCCTGCACCGGGCCGAAATTCTTCGACAGGTTGCGCACTTCCAGCAGCGGTTCGCCAATTTTGGTTTGCCCGATTGGGGTCATCTCACTCACTTTGCCGCCCTCCCGAGAACCGCCGTTGCGCTTGGTCAATCAGCACCGAAATGATGATCACCACGCCCACCGAAATAAACTGCCAGAACGGCGCCACATTGATGAACACCAGCCCATATTGAATAACCGCAATCACGAAGGCCCCGGCAACCGTGCCCAAAATCGTGCCCGATCCACCAAACAGGCTCGCCCCGCCGATCACCACGGCCGCCACCGAATCCAGCAACAGAGGCTCACCCGCTTGCGCAGCCCCAGCGCTGAACCGCGCCGCATACAAAACCCCAGCCAAGCCCGCGCACATTCCCGACAGGATATAGAGCCGCAGCAAGTGCCATTTGATGTTAATCCCCGCCCGCCGTGCGGCCTGCGCATTGGCCCCAATCGCATAGTTATGCTGGCCAAAACGCGTCTGCCCCAGCAAGTAATGCATCACCAGCACGAACACCGCTGTCACCAGAATGATATAGGGCACGCCGTAAATCTTGCCGTTGCCAAGCGCCGCGAACACCTCGTTCTTCACCGGAACCGTGGTGCCGCCCGCCAGCAAAAACGCCACGCCGCGCGCCACGCCGAACATCCCCAACGTGCCGATAAACGGCGGCACTTTCAGCAAGGCCACCAGCAAGCCATTGATAAACCCCGGAATAGCCGAGATCGCCACCGCCACCAAAGACCCCAGCAGCACCGCAGGCCAAAACCCCAAACTCGGCGTCAGCCAGTTGATCACATGCGCCGCGACCACCGCCGCCAGCCCCATGATAAAGCCCATCGACAGATCAATCCCGCCCGAGATGATCACAAACGTCTGCCCGGTCGCCAGCAACAACGGTGCCACCGCGAACACCGCAATCGACTGGATGTTAAACGGGTTGAACAGGAAGGTGCCGCCAAAATCCAGCCGCGACCACAGCTCAAAGCCCAAAATCAGAAAGGCCAGAAACAGCCAAGCCCGCAGATCGGCGACGCGCTGCAACACAGTGCGCGCCTTATCGGCATGGTCGGCTTGCGGGGCGACATGCGGTGCCGCAACAGGGGGGGATGTCATGTGAAATTCCTAAACTTGGGCAGGCCTATGGCGGCCCGCGCAACACCAAGGCACCCAGCTTGATGGGCCGTCTTGGGTCTGTAAACTTGGGCAGGTAAAATGGGGGAGGACGCTGCCCTCCCCCAAAATCGCTCACTCAGAGTAGATGTATTTCGCAACTTCCGGGTCGTCGATGTTCGACTTGTCCATGATGGTGAAACCAGTGCCAATCGACACCGGGATCGAATGGCCGGTCAGATGGGCATAGGCCGAAACCACGCCGTAATAGCCGATCTCTGCCGGATGCTGCGCAATCGCCACATCGACCAGACCCGACTTGATGTTGTCGACAATCGAGCCGGGTGCGTCGAACGCCACAACCTTAATAACGCCGGTCTGGCCCGCTTGCTGCACGCCAGTGCCTGCGCCCAAAGCCGAGAACAGGTTGGCGCCAAACACGCCCTTCAGATCCGGATCGCGCGCGAACACGCCTTGCAGCTGCGAAGCGGCTTTGTTGGCGTCATCCTCGTTAAACTGGGTTTCCAGCACGGTGACTTTTGGGAAATTCTCAGCCATTTCGGCCTTGAAGCCTTCTTCACGCTGATCGGTGGTGGAAATCCCCGGCTTGACGTTCGACACGAACACCTTGCCCTCGCCGCCGATTGCATTGGCCAAGGCTCGCGCCGCCATCCGGCCACCCAGCACGTTATCCGAAGCAATGTAAGACAGCGGGAAATCGCCATCGCCCGCCCCGGTCTGATAGATGCCGGTGCCGATGAACGTATCGACCGTGATCACCGGAATGCCCGCGTCATTGGCCTTTTTCAGCGGCTCAATCAGCTGCACCTTGTCGGTCGGCGCGATCAGAATCGCATCAGGGCCACGCGCAATCACCGCGTCCAGAACCGGAACCTGTGTGACCGGGTTGAAGTCTGGAGCACCCTGGAACACCAGCTCGACGCCCAAAGCATCCGCCGCCGCCTGCGCACCCTTTTGCATGGTGATATAGAACGCATCGGTGGTCAGACCCGGAACCAGCGCGATGGTGTATTTCTTATCTTCCGCAACCGCCGAGCTGGCGATCGAAAATGTCAGCGCCAATGCCGAAGCCGCGCCCAGAAAACTACGCCGTTTCATTCATATTCCTCCCTGAATACCCGCCGGGCCACCTCCTCAAGTGGCAGAGCAGTTGGCTGTTTCACGCAACACGAGCGCCGCCAATGCCCCGAATAACACGTCGTTCATCCGCCTTCGTCAAGAGAAATATTTTGCTGCAAGTATTTTCTTTGCTTTGCCGACTCCAGCCAAACCCAGAATCGCGGCCCTAATCTCGTCGCGCCAAAGCATCCAGAACCGCCTCCGCTGTCCGGGTATCGGTCAGCAAGCCCGAGATCAGCCCCGCCCGTGCCGCCCCAATGATAGAAGGCACTTTCGCCTCGCCCACAGCCACGCCAATCACCAAAGGCGCACGGCGCAACTGCGCACAAGACACCGCGATCATCGCACCCTCGCCGCGCCACTGAATGACATTGCCCTGCGCATCAAAATAATGCCGCACCACATCGCCCGCCGCCTCGGCCAGATCCGGGTCGCCCACATCGGTCGCCCCTTGCGTCGGTCGATCCAAGCCGTAAGGCAGACCAACCCCCACCACTGCCACGTCAATCCGGTCCCACAGCGCCACCGCAGTCTGCACAGCAGGCTCGGCGAGGAAAAAATCCAACGCCTCAGGCGCAGGCAAATACGGCGCATGGATGAAATGCGGCACGCCACCCGTCACTTCGGCAGCCCGGCGCGAAAACTCATTGCTCTGGAAATGCTGGGCGTGCTGGCTCATCCCCCCGGTCGACGGCACCACCGCCACCCCCGGCAAACTGGGCAACCCGCCGTCGATGAGCGCCGAGACCGTCCGCCCCCAGCCCACCATCAGGACAGATCCCTGCCCCAGCCCCTGCGCTCCCACCATCCGCGACAGCGGCCCCGCCAATGCCTGCACCCCTGCCGCAACTGGCGCATCCACCGCCACCACCGCCTTCAACCCCAACCGTTCCGAAAGCAGCCCGCCCAAAGCATCCGGCGCGTGAATATCGCGCACTTCAATGCGCACGATTCCCTCGGCCCGTGCCCGTTGCAATAGGCGCGAGATCGTGGCCGTCGACAGCCCCAACTGCTTGGCGATCTGCACTTGGCTCAGATCCCCCTCGTAATGCAGCTTGGCGACGGTGTGCAGCATGGCTCGGTTTTCACCGATGACGGCTCCGCTGGAAATTGACAGGTTGCAATTCCTTTCTGCAAGGTGTTACACGTTTCGCAGATCAAGCTTATCCCGCAATATCCGCGTTCAGGCAACTGGCATCTTCGTCACCGCCGCGCCGCGCCACATATCTGGAGACTCCCGATGGCTGCCCCGATGTCTAGCATGACAACCGCCGAACGCCGCGGCTATCAACAAATCTGCGGCGAGGATGGCGCGATGATGGTGATCGCCTGCGATCAACGCGGCGGCATGCGCACGCTTTTGGCGAAAACCGCCGAGGAACAGGCCGCGATTTCCAACGCTACCTTGGGTGAAACCAAGATGGACATCACCGCCTATCTTGCCCGCCAAGCTGGCTGCGTGCTGGTCGATCCGCTTTGCGCGGTGCCCGCAATGGTCGATGAAGGCGCCATCCACCGTTCGACAGGCCTCTTGATCGGCCTAGACGCGTCGGGGTTTGATCTCACCCCCGAGGGCTACCGGATCTCCAACATGGTCGAAGGCATCAATGCCCGCCGGGTCCGCGAATTCGGCGGCACCGGGGCGAAAATCATGATCTACCTGCGCTCGGATACCCCTGCGGCCAACACCGCGAACATGGCAACCCTGCGCGACTCCATCGCCGATTTCGCCGCCGAAGACCTGCTGTTGGTGGTCGAATTCCTGACCTATGCTTTGCCCGGCGAATCGCCCGAGGCTTACGCCGCCAAGATCCCCGAACTGATCGAAGGCGGCTCAAAGCTCTGCCTAGATGCAGGCTCGAAAGTGCTGAAAATCCCCTATCCGGGCACCCCCGAAGCCTGCGCCAAAATCACCAAAATGTGCGGCACTGTGCCGTGGGCCGTGCTGTCCGCAGGCGTCGATCACGCCACCTTCCTCGGCCAAGTCGAGATTTCGATGGCGAACGGAGCCTCTGGCGTGATCGCTGGCCGCTCGCTGTGGAAAGACTGCATTTCGCTGGACCGCGCCGTCACCAAGACCCGGTTGGAAACCATCGCCGTCCCCCGCCTGCGCGAAATCCAAGCGGTTATCGCGAAACATTTCAAGGCCTAAACATGACAACGGGAACCGCCATTGGCATCGACATTGGCGGCACCCGCCTCCGCGCCGCCCGTGTGACGGGCGGCGTGATCGAGGCCCGCGCCAGTGCCGACAGCGCCCGCGACCCGGCTGAAGTCACCGCCCGCGTACTCGAGTTGGTGGCCAAGGTGCGCAACGAGGCCGTCACCGCCATCGGCATCGGCGTCCCCGGTCAAGTCCACGCCGCCACTGGCCGCGTGCTGTCCGGCGGCTATGTCGACCTTTCGGGTTTCGACTTCGTGGGCCACATCGAATCCGCCACTGCCCTGCCCGTCGCGCTGGAAAACGATGCCACAATGGCCCTGCTCGGTGAGGCCGCCTATGGCGCGGCGCAAGGCCAGCAAAACGTCGTGATGCTGACCATCGGCACCGGCATCGGCGGTGCTATTCTCGACCAAGGCCAAGTTCTGCGCGGACGCGGCGCTGCGGGCCAACTCGGCCATATCGGCATTGATCCCCAAGGGCGCAAATGCGTCTGCGGCAAGATCGGCTGCGTGGAAACCACCAGTTCCGGAACCGCCTTCGGCGTGCATCTGGCCGAAGCAGGCTTGCCACCCGACACCCGCGCCGAAGATCTGCTCACCCGCTCCGACCCCAACGCCCGCGCCGTGATCCACGCTTGGGCCGCACCGCTGCGCGCCGCCATCGACACGCTCATCGCCACCCTCAACCCCGATTGCGTGTTGATCGGCGGCGGTGCCGGGACCCCCGCCCACGCCGCCCTCGCGCAATTCCCGGCGCGCGACTCATGGTTCAAAGCCGCCGTCCTCGCCGCCACCTTAGGCGACGATGCAGGCGTGATCGGCGCGGCCACCACCGCGCTCAAAAACCGCCCCCACAAACGCGCGGTCTTCGTCAACGGCGTTCCAGCTTCCGGTAAATCCGGCGTTGCCCGCGCTTTATCCGATGCCACAGGCTGGCCAATCCTGGCGCTAGACACCGTCAAGAACCCGTTCCTCACCATCCTGCCGCTCGGCGATCGCCTGTTCAACCGCACCCTGGGCCGTGCCTCTTACGCCGCCATCTTCGATCTGATCGCCGACGCCCCCGCCAACACCACCGTAATCATCGACGCGTGGTTCGGCTTCCAACCCATCGAGACTCTGCAAGCCCATATCCAACGCGCAGGCCTCACCGAGATCGCCGAGATCTGGTGCCACGCCCCGCCCGAGACCATCGGTGCGCGCTACGCCGCCCGTCTGGGCAGCCGCCCCGCAGGTCATCCCGGCGGCGATTATGTCCCCGAACTGGTCACACTCGCCCAAGGCGCCAAACCCACAGGCCTCGCCACCCGCATCGAGGTCGACACGACAAAGCCCATCGACGCCAAACCGCTCACGGACTGGCTCGGCAATCTCTGGCGTTGACCCAAAAGCCAGCGCGAGCCGACCGCGACATCTCTCCCAAATTGCTCTTTTCAAAATACTCCCTGCGGAGCATCCAGCAGCCGCCACCCGCGCCGCGCCAAAACATTAAGAAATCCTTAAACCCGCCTTCCAACCCACTGACAAAATTCAATAAAAAAATAGTCCCGCGTTGGGACCACCTAAAAAGGGCCGACCCCAAAGGCCAGCCCCTTCAAACCCCGATCAAATAATCGAAAACTCGCCCACCCCAAAGCCCAGCACATTCGCACCGACATTGGCAAACACCAACCCCACAGCGCCGCCAAATCCATCGGCATCATAAAACACATTCCCTGTATCGGTCTCATAAATGATCCGATCCGAAGCCCGCACTGCCAGCCCCGTCAGGTTCGCCGCGAAATTCACCGCCGCCAGCGCCCCCACCGACAGCACCCCAAACACCACATCATCCAACTCAATCCGATCCTGCGCCGAAACATAGCCGCTGATCGTATCCGAATTCGCAACCCCCGCGGCGGCACTAAAGATGAACGTGTCAAAATCCGCCCCGCCAATCAACAGATCCTTGCCCAACCCGCCGTTCAGCACATCATTGCCGGTGCCGCCGTTCAGCGTATCGGCCCCCTCCATCCCGTTCAGCGTGTCCTTGCCGCCCAGCCCGATCAGCTGGTTCGCCGCCTTATTGCCGATAATGGTCTGCGCCAAACCATTGCCGGTCAGATGGATCACCGTGGAAAGCGCCGCGTTGACCGTGCTGAGGATCTCGATGTCATCATCCGCTGCCAAGGCAAAGCTGGCCGAGGCCCAGACCCGGTCCGCCGTGCCCTGCCCTGCGACCTCAACGATGCTGTCTTGCTGGGTGTTGACAAAATACCAGTCGTTTCCGGCCCCCCCGCTCAGCGTATCATTGCCCGCACCACCGTCGAGATGATCGGCCCCATCAAGCCCGTTCAGATGATCATTTCCGCCCAAACCCGCCAGATTGTTGCCCCCCGCATTGCCGGTGATCGACTGCGCCAGATTATTGCCCGTCAGATGCAGCGCCTGCGTCCCCGCAGCGCTGGTGGTGCTGAGAAACTCGATATCATCGTCCAAAGCGAGGCTGAAACTGACCGAGGCCGTCACCCGATCGCCGGTGCCGCCACCGCCAATCTCGGTGATCTGGTCCAAAGCATTGTCGACAACATAGGTGTCGTTGGCGGCGCCACCCGTCATCGCATCCCGGCCCAGTCCACCGTTCAGCGTATCCGCCCCCGCACAGCCGTCCAACGTGTCATTGCCGCTGCCGCCGATCAGTATATCGCTGCCATTATTGCCGCGCAGCAGGTTGTTGCTGGCATTGCCCACAATCGCATCATTGCCGCTGCCACCAAACGCCCGCTCCACCACCGTGCCATAGGCGATGCCCATATTCAGCCGCCCGCCTAGCACATCTGACGAAGCGCCCTGCCGCAGATCAATCACCTGCGCGCCGGCGAATCCCGACATATCGACGGTATCGGTGCCACCATTGTCCAAGATGGTGAAGGCGACATAATTGTCATTCGCCGGATCATTCAAACTCACCGCCGCATCCAGCGCCGCATTGCCGGTGTTGGAATTATAGCCATAGGTGGTGTTGCCGGTGCGGGTGGTGGTGGACAGCCCATAAAGATTGCCGATCGCCAGAATATCCGCGATCATCGGCGTCAGCACCCAGCGGAACTGCGCGTTGACGAAGGTGTTGTAATCCACCGAATCGCGGGCAAACTCGTCATGGTCAGACTGCATGTAGGACATGATCGACAGATGTTGCGAGTCGTTCAGATAGTAATTGGAGGTGCCAAAGGTGGCCGAGCCATTGTAATTGCCGCCATGCCCCAAGCCCAGCGCGTGGCCCAATTCGTGAATGGTGGTCTCAAAGGCGTAACTGTCCAGCGTGGTGCCAAACTCGGTCAGCCAGCCGTTGGTGATCATCAAGGACGAGCTTGTTATCGTGCCATCCGCCAAGGTGATGTTGTTGTTGTAAGCGTTGATGCCTGCATCGCTGTCATCAAAGCTGATCTGCGCCGCACCGGCCGTCGCGGTAAAGGTGATGCCGCTGACATCCGACCACATTTGCAGCGCCTGCACCGCCATTGACGCACCGGCCGCCGTCACCTGAGTGACGTTATAGGTAATGGTGCGCCCGCCCGACAGATCATAGGCGGTGGCAGTGACGTTCTGTGACGCCCCCGCGCTGAAAAAGCGCTCGAAATTATTGGTCAGTTGCCACGCCACTTCATCCGCCGTCAGCACCATGCCTGCTGCCTCATGACGGACCGCAGAAATCAGGAAATCACCCGAATTGGTGCCAAAACCGCCGACATCAAGGTAATACGTCCCGGTCGTTGTCGCCGTAAAAGTCACCTGCGAGTTCAGCGACAAATCGCCCCCCGCATCGTCATTCGAAGCCAGCGATGTGCCCGACGCATTGCGCAGCGTCAAAAGCGTATCCGGCAGCGGCGTGCGCCCCACCCCGAACAGGCGGAAATCATAGCTTTGCCCGGCGACCAGCGTGACCGCAAACCAGTCATGGTCCCCCGAGGCATCCACGGTGCCATAGGTGCTGGTGCCAAGGGTGAGTCGCGCGGTTGTCGCACTGCTGCCCGCGATATCCACCAGCGGCAGAGGCAGCGCTTGGATTGACACATCTTCGGTCGTTAGATCTCTGATTGAAAAGTTTTGGGGGGCGGAGGCAGGCATATAAATCTCCTTTATTTCAACACAAAAATTGCCGCAAAATCTGCGGCCTTGAATAAAATTCAAGGTCAATCAGATTGGGTTGCAAGCAGCAGCATGGTCCCCAAACGGGATTTTCTTGGGCGTTCTCAAAATTTTAACATTCGGCAAACAGTCTGTCTATGCCGCCATCCGGCACAAACTCAGCCCAATGTTTCCTCAGCGCAGTGTTTCCTCAGCGCAGTGTTTCCAGCAGGCTGACCAGCGGATATACCAAAGCCGCCGCCGAGCTGGCCTGCAGCGGCGCATCCACGCTGCCCAACCGCATTTGCTGCGTCGCAAAGGCCACGAACTGCCCCTGCACCTGCCGCCCGACCGCCAGCGTCACCATGGCACGATGCGCATCGCGTGGCGCAACGGTGACAACCAGCACCTGCGCGCCCTCTGGGGCTGCGGCCTCGGGGCTGAGCGCCCGGCCAGACTGCCGGGCAAAATCCTCCCGCAGCCGCGCGCAAAACCCCGGCACTTCGAGGCGTTGAGCAGCCTCAAACTGACACTGCAGCCAGACGGGGACCTGTTGCTTCACCATGATAACCCCCTGCTCTCCACACTCCGGCACAGGTTCCGCTGTCGCCGCTCCAAACGCCAAGCCCCAAGCGACACTCAGCGCCAGCATCCCCCCGATCTGCAATACATGCTTAAGCATCAGACCCTCCACCCCGGACTCGGCTCCAGACAAAGCGCTCTTTAACGCCGCCTGCCAAGCCCCAGCTTACAGGTTCTCCTTAATGAAAATCTCAATCCTGATCTTTTCCTGCGAGGCTAAAATCTCGCGCCGATCACAGCGCGCCCGCAAAATCCGCATCGCCGAGCGCACCAGATGGCCGGGGTCTTGCGTGATCAGCGCATCGATTTCACCCGACAGCAGGGCAGCCTCGGTGAACGGCGTGCGCTCATGCGCGATAATGGTGGCGCGGGTTGGCTGCGCCGTCACAATCTCCAACGGCACCCGCGCTTCCGGCCCCAGCACATAGACCCCGGCAATCCCGGGATGGCTGACAAAACTGGCGCGGATGATCCGGGCCGAACGCTCGGGGTCGCCGTAGGTTTCCAACGACGGCAGCACGGTCAGATGCGGATAATCAGCATGGATCACCTCATCAAAGCCCAAGCGCCGCTCTAGGCTATCCCGCGCATGCATGGTTTCGGCCACCACCAGAATTTTTCCGGGAGCGCCGGGCGCAAACCGCCCCATCAGCCGCCCCGCAGTCGCCCCCGCCGCCCGGTTGTCGATGCCGACGAAATCTTCCGGTGCAGAACTGATCTGGCCCGAGATAAAACTGACCGTGGCAATGCCGCGCTCGGCCAGACGCGCCATCGCGTCGCGCACCTGCGGAAACTCGGGCGCCATGATCGCCACGCCATCGACTTGGTCGCCGTCGAGGCCGCCCAGCAGATTGGCAATCTGATGCGGATCGCTGTCATGGATGTGGCGGACCTCGGCCCGCATCATCTCGGGTGCGAAGGCCAGATTGGCCTCCTCGATTCGCGCCAAGACCTCGGACAAAAATTGATCCCCACCGCGCGGCAGCAGAAACAAAAACCGATAATCCTTGCCCCGCGCCAGATTGGCCGCAACCAGATTTCGAATAAACCCCAGTTTTTCAATGGCTTGATTGACACGCTCGACAGTATCTCTGCGCACGCCGGATCGGTCGTTCAGCACACGATCCACCGTGGCCAAACTGACCCCCGCGGCAATCGCCAGATCCTTCGTCGTCGGTCGCATCAGTTTAGCACCCCTCTCCTGCAATTCTTTTGTTCGATATTTCCGCAGCTTGCAATCAAATTGAGGTACGCACCTCAAAATTCACTTGCCATGAGGTACGCACCTCATCTAGCCTTCCCTCAGCAAAGAGTCGTGGCGAGGAGGCCGTGGCCTGCAACCGGGAGGAATAAAATGAACGCGAAGCTGCTGCTTTCCACGGCCACCGTCGCCATGATGGCGATGAGTGCCGCCAAAGCCGAAGACCTGACCTTATGCTGGGCCGCATGGGACCCCGCCAACGCCCTGATTGAGCTTTCCAAGGAATATGAGGCGCAATCCGGCAACACCATGCATTTCGAATTCGTGCCATGGACCAGCTTTGCCGATCGCATGCTGAACGAGCTCAACTCAGGCGGCAAACTCTGCGATCTGATGATCGGCGACAGCCAATGGATCGGCGGCGCGGCTGAAAACGGCCAATACATCAAGCTGAACGATTTCTTCGACGCCAATGGCATCAAAATGTCCGACTTCATCCCCGCCACGGTCACCGGCTACGCCGAATGGCCAAAAGGCACGCCGAATTACTGGGCTTTGCCCGCCTTCGGTGATGTCGTCGGCTGGACCTATCGCAAGGATTGGTTCGCCAAGCCCGAACTTCAGGCCGAATTTAAAGAGAAATACGGCCACGACCTCGCCCCGCCCGCCACCTTTGACGAGTTGAAGCAGATCGCCGAATTCTTCCAGAACCGCGAAGTTGACGGCAAAAAGGTTTACGGCGCCTCAATCTACACCGAGCGCGGGTCCGAAGGCATCACCATGGGCGTGATGGATGTGCTGTATTCCTTCGGCTTCAAATATGACAACCCGGAAAAACCCTATGATATGGAAGGCTTTGTGAATTCCGAAAGCGCTGTCAAAGGCCTTGAATTCTACAAATCGCTCTACGATTGCTGTGTGCCTCCGGGATCGTCCAACGGCTATATGGGCGAAGGCGTCGATGCCTATAAATCCGGCCAAGTCGCCCTGCAAATGAACTTCGCCTTCACGTGGCCCGGCTTTAACACCGATGCCAATGTCGGCGGCGACAAAACCGGCTATTTCGCCAACCCGGCTGGCCCGAACGGCGATAAATTCGCCCAACTTGGCGGCCAAGGCATCTCGGTGGTAGCGGCATCGGACAAACAAGACGCGGCGCTGACCTACATCAAATGGTTCGCCCAGCCCGAAGTTCAGGCGAAATGGTGGAAACTCGGCGGCTATTCAGCCCTGCGCGCCGTGGTCGAAGACCCCGGTTTCGCCACCAGCCAGCCCTATGCGCAGACCTTCCTTGATAGCATGGCGATCGTGAAGGATTTCTGGGCCGAACCCAGCTACGCCACCCTGATGCAATCGTCGCAAAAGTGGTTCCACGACTATGTGGTGGCAGGCAATGGCACCGCGAAAGAAGCGCTTGATGGTCTCGTCGCCGATTGGCACGCGACCTTCGAGGAAGAAGGCAAATACTAAGCCAACCCTGCTGAAAGGCAGGTCCGCGCGAGGCTCTTGAGGGCCAACAGAGCCTCGCGCATGATGCTTAAAGCGGTCCTCAGGAAAGCCAATCCCATGCCCGATCCCTTCCAGCGCGTCGCAGCCGCCACGCCGCAGAAACTTGCACACCAAATTCGCGGGCTATCCGACCGCACTATCGCGTGGCTGTTCGTAGCGCCGACGATTTTCCTGCTGCTCGCCGTCAACATCTTCCCTCTGATCTGGACCATCCGCCTCAGCCTCACCAACTTCCGCACCAACCGCCCGAACAACGCGGTGGAATGGGTCGGGATTGAGAACTACCGCAAAATCCTGACCAACCCCGACACCTGGGCCTCGCTGCAAGCCACCGCCCATTTCCTCGTGTGGACCATCACCCTGCAAGTCTTGATCGGCTTCACCCTAGCCTACCTGATCAACAAAAAGTTCCGCAGCAATGATCTGTGGACCACCCTGATCGTGCTGCCAATGATGCTCTCCCCCGCCGTGGTCGGCAATTTCTGGACCTTTCTCTATCAGCCGCAAATCGGATTGTTCAACTATTTCATCGCCTTCCTGACCGGAGCCGACCCCGCCAGCTTTTCCATGATCGGTGAAGTCGCCCTCGCCCCTTGGGCCATCATCATCGTCGATACTTGGATGTGGACCCCCTTCGTCATGCTGATCTGCCTCGCTGGCCTCCGCTCGATCCCACCGTCGATCTACGAGGCCGCCGAATGTGACCGCGCCAGCAAATGGCGGCAATTCTGGACCATCACCTTGCCGATGGCCCTGCCCTTCCTGATGCTCGCCGTCCTCTTTCGCGGTATTGAGAACTTCAAAATGTTCGACCTCGTCGTGCAACTGACAGGCGGCGGGCCGGGGGCGACAACCCAGCTAACCTCCATCGACCTCAAACGCGAAGCCTTTGAGAAATGGCGCACCGGATACGCCTCGGCCTATGCCGTGATCCTGTTTGTCACCGTCTTCGGCCTCGCCTCGATCTACGTCAAAGCGCTGAATAAGGTGAAAGACAGATGAGCTATTCCATAACCGAGCCTTCATCCCGCCAAAAGTGGATCGCCGGTGGCTTAGTCATAGCCTACGCCATCCTCACCCTGCTGCCCCTCGCATGGATCATCGCCACCGGCTTCAAAAACCCCGCCGACGCCATCGCCTACCCGCCCAAAGTCCTCTTTAGCCCCTCGCTGGAAGGCTACGTGAACCTGTTCACCTCGCGCTCGCGCGTCACCCCAGAAGACCTTGCCGCCCTCGGCCCACCGACCACATGGTATGACACAATCGTCCGCCAATATGGCATGGTGATCACCGGGGCCTCGCGCTACGGCGAGCGGTTCCTGAACTCGGTGATCATCGGGTTCGGATCGACCTTCCTGTCGGTTTTCCTAGGCACCATCGCGGCTTACGCGTTCAGCCGTTTCAAAGTGCCGCTGAAAGACGACCTGCTGTTCTTCATCCTCTCCACAAGAATGATGCCCCCCATCGCCGTCGCCATCCCGATTTTCCTGATGTATCGCCAGCTTGGCCTGTCTGACACCCACCTTGGCATGATCCTGCTGTATACGGCTGTGAACCTGTCGCTCTCAGTCTGGCTGCTGAAAGGTTTCATCGACGAAATCCCCATCGAATACGAAGAAGCCGCCCTCATCGACGGTTACACCCGCTTCCAGGCCTTCTACAAAGTGGTGCTGCCGCAAGCCGCGACTGGCATCGCCTCGACAGCGATTTTCTGCCTGATTTTCGCGTGGAACGAATA
The DNA here is from genome assembly GCF_058135695.1 of Cypionkella sp. PAMC25878. Taxonomy (NCBI): domain Bacteria; kingdom Pseudomonadati; phylum Pseudomonadota; class Alphaproteobacteria; order Rhodobacterales; family Paracoccaceae; genus Cypionkella; species Cypionkella sp. PAMC25878. Next base: position 4,045,578 of record NZ_CM176871.1, read on the forward strand.
CGCCTTCGCGGTCTTGCTCACCTCTGGCACTGCCCAAACCGCGCCGCCCTTCATCCCCACCATCATCGGCGCTGGCGGCAAAGATTGGCCCGCCGTCGCCGCAGGCGCGACCCTGTTCCTGCTGCCGATCATGGTCTTCACCATCCTTCTGCGCAAACACCTGCTGCGCGGCATCACCTTCGGAGCGGTGCGCAAATGAAAAACTTTCTCAACGGCATCCTGCACTTCCGCCGTGGCCCATGGGAGATGCTCGCCACCATCCTGATCGCCCTCGGCGTGTTCATGCTGATGCAGCCCTTCGCCCTGATTTTGTTCACCTATTCTTTCGTGGTGACGCTTGTCGGCACGGTGATGTTCATCATCACCAGCCATTTCCCGGAGTAACCGATGGCCCAGATCGTCATCAAAAGCCTGCGCAAAGAATTCGGCGCGTTCACGGCGGTGCAGTCCTCTAGTTTCACCATCGAGGACGGCGAGTTCTTCATGCTGCTGGGGCCGTCGGGCTGCGGCAAAACCACCACCCTGCGGATGATCGCCGGGTTAGAATTGCCGACCGCAGGCGAAATTTTCATCGACGGTGCCGAGGTTTCCCAAAAGCCCGCCAGCCGGCGCGACATCGCCTTCGTGTTCCAGATGTTCGCGCTCTATCCGCATATGAACGTGCGCAAAAACATCTCTTACCCCCTCGTCAGCCAAGGCATGAAGCGCGATCAAGTGCGGGCCAAGGTCAACGAGGTCGCTGAAATCCTCGGTATCACCGCAATCCTTGAAAAGCCCGTCGGTGGCCTTTCCGGCGGCGACCGCCAACGCGTCGCCCTTGGCCGCGCCATCGTCCGCGACCCGGCTTGCTTCCTGATGGACGAACCCTTGGGTGCCTTGGACGCCGAATTCCGCGAGCATATGGCCCTTGAACTCCGCGCCCTGCACGACCGCATGCGCGCCACCACCGTCTATGTCACCCATGACCAGTTGGAAGCCATGCAAATGGGCGACAAAATCGTGGTGATGAACCACGGCGTTGTCGAGCAATTCGGTCGCCCGCAAGAGATCTACGACTGGCCCGCCACCACCTTCGTCGCCCGCTTCATCGGCTCGCCCGCGATGAACCTGCTGAATTTCGACGGCATGGTCGGCAACGGCAGCGCGCAAGTCACGCTCTCCGACGCCGCCATAAAAATCCCGCCGATGATCAGCGGCGCCAGCGGCCCCCTCACCCTCGGCGTGCGCCCAGAACATATCCGCCTCGATGATGCCGCCCCATTCCGCGCCCGCATCATCGCCAGCGAATATCTTGGCACCACCCAGATCGTGACACTGGATACCGCCCACGGCCCGATCAAGGCCCGCACCCCCTCCAACCAAGCCGCCAGCATCGGCGCGACCACCGGCCTCGCCTTCGATCCGCGATCCATCACCCTGTTCGACCCCACAGGCCACGCGCTGATCTCTGAGGCTAATCAAAAGGTTCTGTCCCATGGCTGAGGTGATCCTGAACAACGTCTCAAAATCCTACGGCCCCCAGCCCGCCCTCAGCGGTGTCAGCATGACCATCCCCGACGGCGCATTCGTCGTCCTCCTCGGCCCAACCGGGGCAGGCAAAACCACCACCCTGCGCCTCGTCTCCGGCCTAGACACCCCGACCTCTGGCGACATCCTCATCAACGGCCAGACCATCAAAGGCCTCACCCCCGCCCAGCGCAATGTGGCGATGGTGTTCCAGCAATACTCGCTGTACCCGCACCTGACCGTGCGCGAAAACATGGAATTTCCGTTGAAATCCCCCCTGCTGCGCACCCCGCGCAGCGAGATCACCCGCAAAGTCGCCGAAGTCGCGGAGATCCTGCAAATCTCCCACAAACTTGACAATAAGGCGACAGCCCTGTCGGGCGGCGAAATGCAGCGCGTCTCGATCGGTCGCGCCTTGGTCCGCAACCCCGCCGTCTATCTGATGGATGAACCGCTCTCCTCCCTCGACGCCAAACTCCGCGCCGATCTGCGGGTCGAGCTCAAGAACATCCAAGCCAACCTCGGTGCCACCTTCCTCTATGTCACCCATGATCAGATCGAGGCGATGACCATGGCCACCCATGTTGGCGTGCTCGACCACGGAAAACTCGTGCAATTCGGCACCCCGCGCGAAATCTACGAACAACCCGTCAGCATCTACGCCGCAGGTCGCCTCGGCCAACCCCATATCAACATCCTGCCCGCCGATATCTTCGGCCCCGCCCCCGCCAACGCCACCCATATCGGCCTGCGCCCCGAGCACGTCCACCAAGGCGACGGCCAGGAGGCGCTGGTGAAACGCATCGAACACTTGGGCGATCAAACCCGCCTGCATCTGTCGTTCAAAAACCACGATCTGACCACCGTGACCGAGGCCCACACCCAACTGCGCAGCGGCGATATTCTCAAGATCCAACCCCTGCGCCCACTCTATTTCGACGCCAACGGCACCCGCATTTAAGGAACCCGCGATGACCCAATTCATGAACAAACGCGAAAACATCGTGACCGAGGCGATTGACGGCCTGCTGATGGCCTCGGGCGGGCGGCTTTTGCGGCTCGATGGCTACCCGCATATCCGCGTCGTGCTGCGCGCCGATTGGGACAAAACCCGCGTCGCCCTCGTCTCGGGTGGCGGCTCTGGGCATGAACCTGCACATGCGGGCTTCGTCGGCCCCGGTATGCTGACCGCCGCCGTTTGTGGCGATGTGTTCGCCAGCCCTTCCGTCGATGCCGTTCTCGCAGGCATCCTCGCCGTCACTGGCCCCGCAGGCTGCCTGCTGATCGTCAAGAACTACACCGGAGATCGCCTCAACTTCGGCCTCGCCGCCGAACGCGCCCGTGCCTTTGGCCTGAAGGTCAGCATGGTGATCGTCGATGATGACATCGCCCTCCCCAACCTGCCGCAGTCGCGCGGCCTTGCGGGCACCCTGTTCGTGCATAAAATCGCGGGGCACCTTGCCGAGCACGGACACGACCTGGCCGCCGTCACCGAGGCCGCGGAACGGGTGATCGCCGGGACAAAATCCATCGGCATGTCGCTGGATACCTGCACCGTCCCCGGCTCGCATAAGGAAAGCCGTATCGCCCCCGGTATGGCCGAGCTTGGTCTTGGCATCCACGGCGAGCCGGGCGTGGAACAGGTTGATTTCAACAGTGCCGCTCATGCGATGGCCGCGATGATTGACAAGCTGTCGATTGCGGCAGGCAGCGGCCCCTATGTCGCCCTGTTGAACAACCTCGGCGGCGCTTCGGTGTTGGAAATGTCTGTGCTGACCTACGAGCTTTTGCGCGCCCCGCTGGCCGCGCAGATCAAATACATCATCGGGCCTGCCGCGATGATGACCTCGCTGGATATGCGCGGGGTTTCGATCTCGCTTTGCCCGCTGACGCCCGAGGACGAAGCCGCACTGACCTGCCATGTGCCGCTCGCCGCCTGGCCCGGCTGTCACCCCTGCACAACCGTCAAAACCCGCGCTTTGCCGGACGGTCTAACCCCGATCCGCCCGATTCCATCGCACCATCAACCAACCAAGGATTTCCTGATCAAATGCTGCCAGATCATGATTTCGTTGGAATCTGACCTGAACGCGCTGGATGCCAAATCCGGCGACGGTGACACTGGATCGACCCTTGCCGGAGCCGCCCACGCCCTGATCGACGCCGTCGATCAGCTGCCGCTGTCCGATCACACCCAGCTTTACCGCGCCATCGGTCTGGAACTCAGCCAAACCATGGGCGGCTCCTCGGGCGTGCTGCTGGCGATCTTCTTCGCCGCTGCGGGCGATGCCGCGTCAAGTGGCCTTACCATGCGCGACGCCCTGCGTGCCGGGCTTGATCGGATGCAGCAAATCGGCGGCGCAAAACTTGGCGACCGCACGATGATTGACGCGCTGCAACCCGCGCTTGATGCGCTGGACGATGGCCTGCAAGCCGCCGCTGATGCCGCGCGCACCGGGGCCAACCACACCGCCACCATGCTGACCGCCAAAGCGGGCCGCGCCGCCTATATCAACGCGGGCAACCTCAGCGGCCACATCGACCCCGGCGCCGAGGCCGTGGCGCGGCTGTTTGAAGCACTCTGCAAAAGTTGATGTGAATCAGCGCCGCGCGCACTATGTTCTGGCAAGCGGGTGCAATCACCGCCCCCGCTTGCCAGCCCTATAAAGGAGCCCGCCCCGATGAAAGCCGCCGCACCAAAATCAGCCCTTCTCGCTCTCAGCCTGCTGGTCGCCACCCCCGCCCTCGCCGAAGGTGACGCGGGCAAAGGCGAAAAACTGTTCAACCGCTGCAAAGCCTGCCATTCAATCATCGCGGCGGACGGCACCAAGCTGCAAATGGGCGGCAAGACCGGCCCCAACCTGTTTGGCGTGATCGGCCGACCGATCGGCAGCTTCCCCGATTTCAAATACGGCACCGGCCTGCTGGCGCTGAACGCCAAAGGCGATGTCTGGGACGAAACCAAACTCGCCGCCTACATCACCAACCCGACCGCTTGGGTGAAAGAAGAATCCGGCGATGCTTCTTTGAGCGCCAAAATGGCCTTCAAAATGGCCAGCGGGGCCGAGGATATGGCGGCCTATCTGGCAACGATGAAGTAGGGCACCCCACCGCGCGCCAATCCGACGATTTATCGGCGGTCCAGCGCGCGCGCCGCCCTATAACGCTTGCAGAATCCCGCCATTCCGCCTAAAGACGCCAACGATTGCAGGGTCGGGCACACGCCACGGCCCTGTCCCCATTGCAGCCAAGACCGGCGGAGCCAACCGCATGGCCAGTGACATATCGAAAAAAGGACCCAAACTACATGAACTCCAAAGCTATGGACGAATTTGAAGCACTTTTGAAAGAAAGCTTCGAAATTGACACCCCCGAAGAGGGAACGGTTGTCAAAGGCAAGGTTATCGCTATCGAAGCGGGCCAGGCCATCATCGACGTCGGCTACAAGATGGAAGGCCGCATCGATCTGAAAGAATTCGCGAATCCCGGCGAAGCTCCGAATATCAACGTCGGCGACACCGTGGAAGTCTACCTCGACCGCGTGGAAAATGCCCGCGGCGAAGCCCAAATCTCGCGCGAGAAAGCCCGCCGCGAAGAAGCTTGGGATCGTCTGGAAAAAGCCTATGCGACCGAAACCCGCGTCGATGGCGCGATCTTTGGCCGTGTCAAAGGCGGCTTCACGGTGGATCTGGGCGGCGCTGTCGCCTTCCTGCCGGGCAGCCAAGTTGACGTGCGCCCCGTGCGCGATGCTGGCCCGCTGATGGGCATGAAGCAGCCGTTCCAGATCCTGAAAATGGATCGTCGCCGTGGCAATATCGTGGTGTCGCGTCGCGCCATCCTCGAAGAGTCGCGTGCAGAACAGCGTGCTGAAGTCATCGGCAACCTGACCGAAGGCCAAACCATTGACGGCGTTGTGAAAAACATCACCGAATACGGTGCGTTCGTCGATCTGGGCGGCGTTGACGGCCTGCTGCACGTCACCGATATGGCGTGGCGTCGCGTCAACCACCCGTCCGAGATTCTGGCGATTGGTGAGACGATCAAGGTGCAAGTCATCAAGATCAACAAAGACACCCACCGCATCAGCCTTGGCATGAAGCAACTGCAATCCGATCCGTGGGATGCCGTTGAGAAACTCTACGCCATCGGCACCGTGCACAAAGGCCGTGTCACCAACATCACCGATTACGGCGCCTTTGTGGAGCTGGAAGCCGGTGTTGAAGGCCTCGTCCATGTCTCGGAAATGTCCTGGACCAAGAAAAACGTCCACCCCGGCAAGATCGTTTCGACCTCGCAGGAAGTCGAAGTTATGGTTCTGGAAATCGACAGCACCAAACGCCGGGTGTCCTTGGGCCTCAAGCAGACCCAGCGCAACCCGTGGGAAGTGTTTGCCGAAACCCATCCGATCGGCACTAACATCGAAGGCGAAGTCAAGAACATCACCGAATTCGGTCTGTTCGTTGGCCTCGACAACGACATCGACGGTATGGTTCACCTCTCTGACCTGTCGTGGGATCAGCGCGGCGAAGACGCGATCCAGAACTACCGTAAAGGCGACACCGTCACCGCTTCGGTCACCGAAGTTGATGTCGAGAAAGAGCGTATCTCGCTCTCGATCAAAGCCTTGGGCGAAGACACCTTCACCGATGCGGTTGATGGCGTGAAACGTGGCGGTATCATCACCGTCGTCGTGACCGCGATTGAAGAAGGCGGCGTTGAGGTTGAATACAACGGCGCGAAATCCTTCATCCGCCGTTCGGACCTGTCGCGTGAGCGCGCCGACCAACGCCCAGAGCGTTTCAGCGTTGGCGACAAGATCGACGTGCGCGTCACCAACATTGATCCGAAGACCCGCCGCATGGGTCTGTCGATCAAAGCGCGTGAGATCGCTGAAGAGAAAGAAGCTGTCGAGCAGTATGGTTCGTCCGATTCGGGCGCCAGCTTGGGCGACATCCTCGGTGCCGCTCTGAAGGGCGACAAGAACTGATCTGACCTTACGGTTAGCGAAAAGGGGCCCCGCAGCAATGCGGGGTCCTTTGCTTTGGCACCTTTAGCTTGCAATTTTGTTTGTGCCTTTGGAAATTATGCCTATAGTCCAATGCGTAACAGGTTGGCACGGCCGAGAATCCCATCAAGGGGCGCGGCACCACTAGGGGGATATCGCGGATGATCCGGTCTGAACTGATCCAAAAAATCGCGGATGAAAATCCGCACCTGACGCAGCGTCATGTTGAGCGCATCGTCAACACGGTGTTTGAAGAAATCATCGAAGCCCTCGCCAAAGGTGATCGGGTCGAATTGCGCGGTTTTGGCGCGTTCTCGGTGAAGGCCCGCGATGCCCGCGTTGGCCGCAACCCCCGCACCGGTGAGGCTGTCAGCGTCGAGGATAAGAAGGTTCCGTTCTTCAAAACCGGCAAACTGCTGCGCGATCGGCTCAACGCCAAATAAGCCGCATTGCACCCCGGCGCTTCTGCCGCAATATAGCGGCAGAACCAGCGAAAAGGCGGTCCGATGTTTCGTTACCTGCGCTATCTGACTTTGGCGGCCGTTGGCTTGGCCCTGCTGATCGTGGCTTTGGCAAACCGCACCCCGGTTCTGCTCAAAGCCATGCCCGATGACTTTGCCGCCTTCCTTGGTCTGACATGGCAGATGGAACTGCCAGTGTTCGTGGTGCTGTTCGGCGGCATCGTCATCGGCGTGCTGGTCGGTTTCCTGTGGGAATGGGCGCGCGAACACAAACACCGCGCCACCGCCTCGACCAAAACCCGCGAAGTCAGCCGGCTCGAGCGTGAACTCGCCACCATGCGCGACGCCACCTCGCTGCCGCAAGACGACATCATCGCTCTGCTCGACCGCCCTAAGGCCAAGTAAATGCCCAAAGTCCACCATGCCTGACATTCGCGTCAAAATCTGCGGTCTGCGCACCCTAGACGACGTGGCCGCCGTGGCCGCGACCAAAGCCGCCTACGCAGGCTTTGTGTTCTTCCCCAAAAGCCCGCGCCACCTGACCATTCCGCAAGCCCGAGAACTCACCCTCGCCGCCCCCGTGGGTCTGGCCAAAGTCGCCCTTGTGGTCGATGCCGATGACGCCCTGCTCGATGCGATCACCGAGGCGATGCCCTTGGATATGCTGCAACTCCACGGCCATGAGTCCCCCGAACGTGTCGCCGAAATCCGCGCTCGCTACGGCCTGCCGGTGATGAAAGCCATTGGCGTTGCCGATGAGGGCGATCTCGCCGTCCTGCTGGAATACTCGCTCGCCGCCGACCAAATTCTGGTCGACGCCAAGCCACCCAAGAACTCCGCCCTCCCCGGCGGCAATGGCCTAAGTTTCGACTGGAGACTGGTCGCCCAACGCCGTTGGCTGAAACCCTGGATGCTGGCAGGTGGTCTCACCCCCGATAACGTCGCCGAGGCGATCCGGTTGACCAACGCCCGCCAAGTCGATGTCTCCTCAGGCGTGGAATCCAGCTACGGCATCAAAGACCCGACCAAGATCACCGCCTTCGTCCAAGCCGCTACTCAAGACGGCCCCCCGATCCTGCGCTAGCACCGTCTTCAAAAGGCGCGAGCCCAAAAGCATTTGCTCTTTCTGAAATACTCCCGCCGGAGGCTTCCGACAGCTCCACCCCTCGCAAAGCCAGTAATTTCACCTTGGCCTAAATACTCCCGCCCGGCGCGCTCCCCCGTCTCACCCACTCCCAACACCAGCAATTTCACATTGGCCCAAATATCCCCGCCGGAGGCTCCCCGCATGCCCGCCTACATCACGCTTGGCGCAAATGACCCCGCGCAATCGCACGCCTTCTACGACGCCGTCCTCAAGACCATCGGCTGGTCTGCCCATGCCGATTTCCCCGGCGGCTGGAAGTGCTATTCGGAGGGTGGCACTGGCGAAGGCTTCAAATTCTGGGTCTGTCCGCCGTTCAATGAGGAACCCGCCACCCCCGGCAACGGCCAAATGCTCTGCCTGCCCGCCCGCAACCGCGCCGAGGTCGATGCCTTCCACGCCGCAGCGATGGCCCTTGGCGCAAAAGACGAAGGCGCCCCCGGCATCCGCGAAATTTACAGCCCAACATGGTATGCAGCCTACCTGCGCGACCCCTCTGGCAACAAACTCGCGGTGATGTTTGAAGGTTAACGCCAGATGAACAAGGCTATGCTAAGCCTTTGATTTTGCTGAAACCGCACCCGTGTCCACGCGTGGACACACGGCTTCGGCCTAAAACGCCTTAAACGTCATCGTCGTCAAAGTCCGCACAATCCCCGGAATATCAAACAGCTTTTCCGACAGATAATGCCCGACATCGGCATCCTCCGGGATATAGATTTTCGCGATCAAATCATACTCGCCCGAGGTGGAATATAACTCAGAAACCACCTCGCGATCATAAATCGCGGTGGCGACCTCATAGGTCTTCCCGGGGGTGCAGCGAAATTGAACGAACACGCAGATCATGATGCCTCACAAGTTTCTCCCATCTTCCGCGAAAGCCCCGCCAGAGTCTAGTCATCCCCCTGCCCGGTCAGCGTCAGCGGCACCGAAGCAGGCCGCAAATCCTCGACCGTCAACCCCTGCAAAGGCCGCGCCAGCCGGGGCCGCACCACCCACATCAAGCGATGCTGCGCCCGCGTGATCGCGACGTAAGCCAGCCGTTTCCACAGCGGCACCCCCGCCTCCGATCGCCCCGCCGCCGCCGCCGCATACAAATCCGGCGCGAACACCTGCACCGTCTCCCACTGCGACCCCTGCGCTTTATGGATCGTCACCGCCGCGCCATGCAGGAACGCCGCGCCCATCGTGGCCGCCGAGGCGATAAACGGCTCATCCTCATCCGGGCGTTCTATCTTGATGATCGAGGCCGCCGAGACCTGCGGATCCTCTGCCCCTACCACATGAATCTTCGCAAATCCCGGCCGGTTCCCCGGCCCCAGGTAGATCACCTGCGCGCCCTTGATCAGCCCACGCGCCTCCAGATCAATCCGCTTCTTGCGGTGCTTCAACGGCAATTCAATGCCATCACAAATCAACGGCTCGCCCGGCAACAACTGATCATCCGGCGCGCCATGTGCGGCCCGAAACGCCGTAATCAGCCGGATTCGCGTCGCATTGCGCCAGACCAAAACCGGGCTGCGCGCCATCAGGTCGGCATCGACCCGTTCCGCCCAGACCACCCGCTCATCCTTCTTAGAGGCTGCCTCCACCATCCGCTCAAACTCATCGAACCCCAGATTTGGGTCGCCCAAAGCATGCGCCAAATCCAAAATCGGATTGTCCTGAGCCTGACGGTGGATGCGGCTCAGCACCAGCTTGCGGCCCTCGCCCAGGCGGTCAAACACCATCTCGCCCGACAGCCCCACCGGGGCCAACTGCGCCGGATCGCCGAACAGCACCAAAGTTGAGAAAATCTCGCGCAAATCGGCCAGCGCGCGTTCATCCAGCATCGAGGATTCATCGACGAAGCCGATGTCGAGTGGTTCCTCGCGCCGCTTCCAGCCCTTGATAAAATCCGACCCCCGCAACCCCGCCGCCGCCAGTGCCCCGGGAATCGAGGCAACATTCTGGTAGAACGCATGGGCGCGGTCGAGCGCCAGTTCGGTCAGCCCTTCGACAACGGGGCGCGGGCCCTGCCCGGTCAGCCATTCAGCGATTTTCTCATACTGCGGATCATAGACCGGCGTGTAGAGAATCCGGTGGATCGTCGTCGCAGGCACGCCGCGCATCCGCAACACCGACGCAGCCTTGTTGGTCGGCGCTAAAATCGCCAAGCTGCGGCGTTCTTTGCGCTTTTTCGGCTCGTAATCACCCGAGACCAGATCAACCCCCGCCGCCACCAAAGCCTTGTAAAGACTGGCGAGCAGCATGGTCTTGCCCGAGCCCGCCTTGCCGACCACCGCTAGAACGGAAGACTTATCCTCTGGCCGAGGCTCTAACCCACCATTGTCCAGATCAATGCCCATGCTGAACAATTCCGCCGAAACGCGGTCATAGGCTTCGGCCTGATCGTCGGAAAAGGTCAGCTTCACGGGGGCAAGTTCGGTCATGGCGCGACCATAAGCGAGGTTGCGAGCAAGGGCCAGACCTGAACCCAAGGGCCGTTTCGCGGGGCATCGAGCCCCTTAAAACAGCGCTGCCGGGGAGGGGCTTTGCAAACGAGCGCGACCGGAGATCGCGAGGGAGGCCAGCCCCCCAGCTGACGCTCCCCCCGGAATATTTAGGCCAATGTGAAATTGTCAGAGGTTCGCATTGGCTCAAATATCCTCGGGGGTGATGCGGCGGAAAGCCCTTTCAGCGATTCAGGCTGGCGTCTAGCGTGTCTTCAAAGGTCCGCAGTCCCGTGCGCGGCGCTTGCACCAGCACCGCCATATTGCCGGGTTTGTGCTTGTTGGTGCGCATCAGCATATGCGCCGCCGGGATTTCTGCCCAAGGGAAAACCTCGGACATGCAGGGGTCAAGCCGCCGCTCAATCATCAGCTTGTTCGCCGCCGCCGCCTGTTTCAGATGCGCAAAATGGCTGCCTTGCAGGCGCTTTTGGTGCATCCACATATAGCGGACATCAAAGGTGCAGTTGAAACCCGAGGTTCCGGCGCAGATCACCACCATGCCGCCCTTTTTGCACACCAAGGAGCTGACCGGGAAGGTCGCCTCACCCGGATGTTCAAACACCATATCGACGCTGACGCCTTTGCCGGTGATGTCCCAGATCGCCTTGCCAAAACGCCGGGCTTCCTTCAGCCAGTCGTTATATTCCGGCGTATTGACCGTTGGCAGTTGCCCCCAGCATTTGAAATCCTTGCGGTTGATCACGCCTTTCGCGCCCAACCCCATGACAAACGCGCGCTTGTCTTCTTCCGAGATCACCCCGATCGCATTCGCGCCCGCCGTGTTGATCAGTTGGATCGCGTAAGAGCCAAGCCCGCCCGAAGCCCCCCAGACCAGCACATTCTGCCCCGGTTTCAGATCATGCGGTTCATGCCCGAACAACATCCGGTAGGCGGTCGCCAAAGTCAGGGTGTAGCAGGCCGATTCCTCCCAAGTCAGATGCTTGGGGCGCGGCATCAACTGCTGCGCTTGTACCCGGGTGAATTGCGCAAAACTCCCATCCGGCGTCTCATAACCCCAGATGCGCTGGCTGGGCGAGAACATCGGATCGCCGCCGTTGCATTCCTCGTCATCGCCATCGTCTTGGTTGCAATGCACCACAACTTCATCGCCGACCTTCCAGCGTTTCACCTTATCGCCCACTGCCCAAACGATGCCCGAGGCATCCGAGCCTGCGATATGGAACGGCTGTTTGTGGCCATCAAACGGGCTGATCGGCACGCCCAATGCCGCCCAGACGCCGTTGTAATTCACCCCCGCCGCCATCACCAAGACCAGCACGTCTTGGCTGTCGAGCTTCCAAGTGTCGACCACCTCAACCTGCATCGCGGTATCCGGCTCGCCATGCCGCGCCTGCCGGATCGACCAGGCATACATTTTCGCCGGAACATGACCCAAAGGGGGCATTTCACCAATCTCATAGAGATCCTTGACCGGAGCCTCATAGGGGGTGATTGCCGTGCTGATATCCAACGCCATGCTTGCCTCCAACAAATGCCGCGCCGCAGAATCGGGGCGGGTCGCGGCATTGATAGCGGGCCATTGCGCAACTTTGCAATAGTCTTGATAGATATTTTGTAATTTTATGTCCGCCGCGTTGCGGCAATTCTACGATTAGGCCTCCAATCGCTGCACCACCGGGGCGGCGTAAAAGGCGATCAGCGCGCCGGAACCTTGGGTGATTTGCAGATTGGCGTCGATCAAACCCCGGTTGATCAGCGGCATGAGGCCCTCGTTCAAGCTGGCCTCCAGCCCCTGCGGCGGCAGCTTTTGCACAGCCCCTCGCGCTGAGAGCCGCGCCTGCAACGCGGTCACTGCGGCGCTCAATGCCGCCCGATCTGTAGGTTTTCCCAACAGTGCCGCCGCCACCAAAGGCACCGGCAGCACCGGCACCACCTTGGTGATTTCCGACATCAGGTAGGCCCCCAACTCCTCGGTCGGCCGATTCGGTGCCTCGGCCAGAAAGGCGCGCAGAGACACGGGCGGGCCAAAGCCAGCCGCTGTGGTGCCGAACCCCTTGAAGCGACCGCGGAACTTGCGCCACAGATTGTGCAGCAAAAACCCGATGATCGCCAAGGGCTTGCCGCGAAACCTGCGTGTGCCTGTCTCCGCCGCACTGGTCAAAATCCGATCCTCAAGCACCCGGTCATAGGCCAGTCCCACCGGCACAAACACCACGTCACGCCCGCCGGGCTCATAGGCCGAGACAATGTAGGACAAAAGCCCCATCTTCGCCGCCCCCACCCGACCGTCCAAACTCAACCCGCCCTCCGGGAAAATCGCCTGCGTCGTGCCCTCTGCCGTCGCCATCTGCACATAACGCGCGAGCACCCTGCGATAGAGCGTGTTGCGGCTGCCGCGCCGGATGAAATACGCCCCCATCGAGCGGATCAGCGCGCTCAGCGGCCATATCCGCGCCCATTCCCCCACCGCATAAGAAATCGCCGAGCGGTTCGCCACCAGCCAGGTGATCAGCACATAATCCATGTTAGAGCGATGATTCATCACGAAAATCACCGTGGCCTTCGGGTCGATATGCGCCAAAGCCGCATCGACTTTGCCAATCCGCACCCGATACGCCAACCGCGACAGCCAACGCGCCAGCCGGATCGCCACTCCGAAATACAGCGTCGCCGAAAACCCCGGCACGATTTCGCGCGCATAGCGGCGCGATTCCTCGAACGCCACCGACCCCGGCACTCCGGTTTCCGCCGCATGATCGGCCACAGCCTCTAGCACACGCGGATCATAGGACAATCGCACGATCATGTCCTGCCTGCGCGCCAGTTTGAACAACTCAATCGGGCGATCCAAGCGGCGGTTCAGCCGTGACAGCGCCTTTTCGGCGCGTTTGCGGAAAAACCAGCGCACCGAGGGGAACAGGAAATGCGAGGCAAAAGTGATCGCCGCGAAAGCAAGGATCAGCAGCAGCAGCCAAAAAGGCACGGCGACGGGTTCTGTCATGCCGCAATACTGGCAGCCCGTCGCCGTCTTGAAAAGCGCCGTCTTTCAAAGTCAAATTTGGCTCAAATGCCGCCAGATCGGGTAAATTCATTCGGTGTAATAGTAATCCCCGGTCTCGCAGACATTGACGCGGGCCTTTTGCAGCACGGTGCCATCGGCAAACACCGCCTTGAAATCAAACTCGCAATAGCCCTGCGCATTGTCGAAATGCAGCTTCATCGAGGCCCCGTTCGCCAGCGTCGCAGACCCCATCACATCGCTGCCCCAACGCGATGCCCCCGAATTGGTCGATTGGAAGCGCACCAGCGTCAGCCCGGTGTCATTGTGAATCCGCACCGTCCTGTCATAGGCGGCGGCTTGCAAGGTGGTTGCGGCCAAGGCGAGGGCAGCAAGGCTTAGGCGCAGGGAGGTGTTCAGCATGGTATCCTCTGGGTTCAGGTTGGCTGGGCTTAGATGTGCCGGAACTGCGGGACGTTTTCCAATGACAAGGGCTGTCATGTTCGCGGCCAACGAAAATCCTGCAGATTTCGCCGCAACGCAGCGAATTGACACTTGCGTGAAATTGCGCTTAGTGCTGCACTGACGCAAGAATATTGCCGATGCGATTCAGGAGGCCGAGATGGCGCGCAAAGAAACCCCGTGGTTGTTCCGCACCTATGCTGGCCATTCCACCGCCGCCGCCTCGAACGCGCTCTATCGCAGCAATCTCGCCAAGGGGCAGACCGGGCTTTCGGTGGCCTTCGATCTGCCGACGCAAACCGGCTACGATTCCGATCATGAACTCAGCAAGGGTGAGGTCGGCAAGGTTGGCGTTCCGGTCAACCATCTGGGCGACATGCGCGCCTTGTTCAAAGATATCCCCTTGGAACAAATGAATACTTCGATGACGATCAACGCCACAGCCCCTTGGCTGCTGGCGCTTTATATCGCCGTGGCTGAAGAACAGGGTGCCGATGTGGCCGCCCTGCAAGGCACGGTGCAGAACGACATCATCAAAGAATACCTCTCGCGCGGCACCTATATTGCGCCGCCGAAACCCAGCCTGCGGATGATCACCGATGTCGCGGCCTACACCCAAAAACACCTGCCAAAGTGGAACCCGATGAACATCTGTTCCTACCATTTGCAGGAAGCGGGTGCTACGCCGGAACAGGAACTGGCCTTTGCGCTGGCCACGGCCTGTGCCGTGCTGGATGATCTGAAAGGTAAAGTTTCAGACCAAGATTTCCCAAATATGGTCGGCAGAATATCGTTTTTTGTCAATGCCGGCATCCGCTTCGTCACCGAGCTGTGCAAGATGCGCGCCTTTGTCGACCTCTGGGATGAGATTTGCCTGACCCGCTACGGCATCACTGAGGTGAAATACCGCCGCTTCCGCTACGGCGTTCAGGTCAACTCTCTGGGCCTAACCGAGCAGCAACCTGAAAACAACGTCTACCGCATCCTGATCGAAATGCTGGCGGTGACTCTGTCGAAAAACGCCCGCGCCCGCGCCGTGCAACTGCCTGCCTGGAACGAGGCTTTGGGCCTGCCGCGCCCGTGGGATCAGCAATGGTCTTTGCGGATGCAGCAAATCCTCGCCTATGAAACCGACCTACTGGAATATGATGATCTGTTCGACGGCAACCCGGCGATTGACCGCAAGGTCACGGCTTTGAAGGAAGGCGCGCGGGCCGAACTGGCGCAGATTGACGCGATGGGCGGCGCGGTCGCTGCCATCGACTATATGAAGGGCCGCTTGGTCGAGGCGAATGCCGAACGCATTGCCAAGATTGAATCGAAAGAAACCACGGTGGTTGGTGTCAACGCTTGGGTGGAAACCACGCCCAGCCCGCTGACCGCTGGCGACGGCTCGATCATGGTGTCTGACCCGAAAGCCGAGGCCGATCAGATCGAACGGCTCACGGCATGGCGTGCCAATCGCGACGAAGCTGCCGTGCAAGCCGCCCTCACCGCGCTGCGCGCCGCCGCCGCATCGGGGACCAACATCATGCCGGCCTCCATCGCCGCCGCAAAAGCTGGTGCCACCACTGGCGAATGGGGCCTGATGGTGCGCTCCGCCTTTGGCGAATACCGCGCGCCTACCGGAGTTTCCCGCAACCCCTCCAACCGCACCGAAGGGCTGGAGCCGATCCGCGAGGCTGTGCAAATTCTCTCCGCCAAACTTGGGCGCCCGTTGAAGTTTCTGGTGGGAAAACCGGGGCTTGACGGCCATTCCAACGGCGCCGAACAAATCGCCGCCCGCGCCCGCGATTGCGGCATGGACATCCATTACGAAGGCATCCGCCTGACCCCCGCCGAGATCGTCGCCGCCGCCGTCGATCAAAACGCCCATGTCATCGGTCTGTCGATCCTGTCCGGCAGCCACCTGCCCTTGATCCGCGACACCCTGTTGAAAATGCACGAAGCAGGCCTCTCGGACATCCCGCTCGTCGTCGGCGGCATCATCCCCGAGGACGACGCGAAAGCGCTGCGGGCGATGGGCGTCGCCGCCGTCTACACGCCGAAAGACTTCGAGTTGAACCGGATCATGCTCGATATCGTCGGTCTGGTCGACAAAACTACGCTGGCGGCCGAATGACGAAACTTCGTCAATCCGCGCACGCTTTGCGCTAGATCAAATCTGCCCGCGGCAATTCATGGCACCCCTCGGACAGCAGAGGAGACACACATGTTTGACCGGATCAAGGCCCTAAAACACCGCTGGCAAGACCTGAAAGAGATCGCACAGCTGAGCCAACGCGACTTGGACGATCTGGGTATGACTCGCGATCAGGTGGAAGCCTTCGCGCGTATGCCGCAAGATGTGCCCGATCGCGTGATCGCCATGGCGCAGATTTTCGGGCTGACCGAAGCGCAGGTCCGCGCCGACCACGATCGCTACCATGAACTGCTTTACACCTGTGGCCAGTGCAAAGACCGCAAAAACTGCGGCAAGGTGCTGGACCGCGGCGTGCTCGCCAAACCCTCGGATGCCGAGTTTTGCCTGAACAAAACCAGCTTTGCGGCGGGTCTGCTCTAAGGCTTCCCCTGCCCCGCAAAACGTCATAGCTTCGCCGAAAACGGAGAATGCGATGACCTTCCATATCGGGGCCAAGCCCGGCGAGATTGCCGAAACCGTGCTGCTGCCGGGCGACCCCTACCGCGCCCGCTGGGCCGCGCAGAAATACCTTGAAAACCCGGTTTTGGTGAACGAGGTGCGCGGCATGTTGGGCTATACTGGCACATGGCGCGGCCACCGGGTCACCATCCATGGCTCCGGGATGGGGATGCCGTCGCTGTCGATCTATGCCAATGAATTGATGAAAGATTATGGCGCACAAACCCTGATCCGCATCGGCTCGGCGGGGGCTTTGCAGACTCATGTCAACGTCCGCGATGTGGTTTTGGCGCAGACCGCTAGCACCTGCGGCAATCCGTCGCAAAGCCTGTTTCGTGAGTTGAACTTCGCCCCCTGCGCCGATTTTTCCCTGCTGTCAGCCGCCCATAAAGCCGCGCTGAAAATCGGCGTTCCGGTGCATGTTGGCGGGATTTTCTCGTCCGATACCTTCTATGACGAACGCCCCGACCTGTCGGATCAGTTGCAACGCCACGGCACGCTTTGCGTTGAGATGGAGGCCGCTGAACTTTACATGCTTGCCGCCCGCTACAACCGCCGCGCCCTCGCCGTGCTGACGATTTCCGACCATATCCTGACCCACGAAGCCCTGCCCGCCGACCAGCGCGAAACCAGCTTCGGCGCGATGGTCGAAGTGGCCTTGGAGGCCGCTTTCGCCTAAACCCGCGCGCCTGCCACCTGCAAAAACCGCGCGGCGCGCTGCACCGCAGAACCCGGCCGCATCGGCCGGGCCGACCACAATCGCAAGCCACCCGGCAGCGTCACCCGCGGTTGAAATGGGGCCACCAACACCCCTGCCGCCAGATGCGAAGCGACCAAAGCCTGATGCGCCATCAGCACCCCCGCGCCGCCCGCAGCCTCCTCCACCGCCAGCGCATAAAGCGAAAATATCGGTCCACGCGGGGTGAAATTCGCCCCCGGCATTGCGGCATCGGCCCAGATTTGCCAATCCTGCGCCCAACTGGCGTCGGTCAGGCAGGTCACTAGTGCCAAATCCTCGGGCCGCTGCAACTTTGCCGCAAGTGACGGGGAACACACAGGAAAAATTACATCCGGCGCGATAATCTCATCGCCCTCGCCGTAAAACAGGCTCAGATCATAGGGCAATCGCTTCAGGTTCGGCGGAGCCTCCATCGCGGTGATCGAGATTTCAATCTCGGGGGCCGCAGCGCGCAAGGCAGGCAGACGCGGTGACAGCCAAAGCTGCGCAATCGACGGCAAAGTCGCGATATGCACCACGCGGGGTGCTGCTTCGGCGCGCAAAACCTGCACCGCCGCCCCCAGTGCATCGAAGGCCAAAGTGAACTCGGGCAAAGCCCGCGCCCCAGCCGCCGTCAGCACCACGCCGCGCCCAGCACGGGCAAACAGCGGCGATCCCAGCGCGGCCTCCAGCGCTTTGACATGCGCCGTCACCGCCCCCGCCGTCACTCCCAGCTCGGCCGCAGCCAGCGCAAAACTGCCCAGCCGCGCCGCCGCCTCAAAGGCACGCAACGCCGACAGCGGCAGATCTTTCGGGCGGGGTGGTGCAACAGCCATATTACCTCAATTTTTCTAAGCTTAGTTTTTCACACCATAATTTTTCTAACCCTAGTTTTCCGCAATTCTGATTTGCCCGCAAGCCCCCCCTCTGGTCTGCTGCTATAAAAGGAGATCACCATGCCCCATCTTTCTCGCCGCCCTTGGGTTCCTGATGCTTGCGAAGCCCTGATCCAACGCCTTGCCAGTGACGCCACCGCGCCATCAGCACAGGTCGCAAACCGGATTGAAGCGCTGATCCAAGCCAATGCCCAAATCCATGATCAGGATTGCTTCAACCTCAACCCCGCCACCAACATCATGAATCCCCGCGCCGAAGCCGCCCTGTCGCGCGGCCTCGGCAGCCGTCCCTCCTTGGGCTATCCGGGCGATAAATATGAAATGGGACTGGAGGCGATTGAGGAAATTGAGGTTATCGCCGCCGAACTCGCCGCCGAGATTTTCCAAGCGAAATACGCCGAAATCCGCGTCGGCTCTGGTGCTTTGGCCAACTTATATGGCTTCATGGCGCTGACCAAACCCGGCGATGTGATCATCGCCCCACCCGCGACCATCGGCGGCCATGTTACCCATCATGCCGCCGGATGTGCCGGGCTTTACGGGCTGATCACCCATCCCGCCCCGGTCAATGCCGACGGCTATACCATTGATCTGCAACAGCTTCGCGCTCTCGCCCATCAGGTTAAACCCAAGCTGATCACCGTGGGCGGCAGCCTCAATCTGTTCCCGCATCCGGTCGCTGAAATCCGCGCCATTGCCGATGAGGTGGGCGCGAAAGTGCTGTTCGACGCCGCCCATCAATGCGGCATCATCGCGGGCGGACTTTGGGCCAACCCGCTGAGCCAAGGCGCGCATCTGATGACGATGAGCACCTATAAATCGCTTGGCGGTCCGGCAGGCGGGCTGATCGTCACCAATGATGCCGCGATTGCCGAGCGCCTCGATCACATCGCCTATCCCGGCATGACCGCGAATTTTGACGCCGCCAAATCCGCAGCCCTCGCGCTGTCGCTGCTGGATTGGCGCGACTTTGGCGCGGCCTATGCGCAGGCGATGGTCGATCTGGCGCAGGCCTTGGCGCAAGAACTCAGCGCGCTCGGCCTGCCGATCTTTGCCGCAGACAAAGGCGGCACCCAAAGCCACCAATTCGCAATTGAGGCGGCAGGCTTTGGCGGCGGTCAAACCGCCTCGAAAACCCTGCGCAAAGCCGGTTTCCTCGCCTGCGGTATCGGTCTGCCCATCGCGGAGGTTCCTAATGATCTCAACGGCTTGCGCATTGGTACGCCCGAATTGGTGCGCCGCGGAGTCACCCCGAACCACGCCCCTGCCCTCGCCGCGTTGATCGCTGAAGGCCTGCGCTCGAACGCGCCCGAAACACTCGCCCCCCGTACCGCTGCGCTGCGGCAAAACTTCCAAGGCCTGCACTACATGCACCCTTGACCTAACCGATTCGTGGGCGTCTATTGCGATCCCCTCAGCAGGAGACGCCCATGAAAACCCGCAAACTCGGCCAAAACGGCCCAAATGTATCCGCCATTGGCCTGGGTGCTATGTCCTTCGGCGGCATCTTTGGCGATACGAATGAGGCCGAAAGCCTGCGCTGTCTGGATGCGATGCTAGACCAAGGTATTGATTTTATTGACACCGCCAATATCTACGGCATGGGGATTTCGGAAACCATCATCGGCAAATGGCTCACCACCCGCCGCCCGAATGTCACCATCGCCACCAAAGCCAGCTTTGTCTCCGGCCCGCCGCGCCGCATCGACAATTCGGAACACCATCTGCGCGCCGAGTTGGAGGCCTCGCTGAAGCGGCTGAATCGCGACCATGTCGAGCTGTTCTACATTCACCGCCGCGAGCGCAGCCGCCCCTTGGCCGAGGTGGTAGGCTCCCTGTCACGCCTGATCGAGGAGGGCAAAATCGGCGGCTACGGCATGTCAGAAATCGCCCCCGACACATTGCGCGCCGCCCATAAAATCCGCCCCTGCATGGCGGTGCAAAACGAGTATTCGCTGTGGAGCCGCCAGCCCGAACTGGGCATGATCCAAGCCTGCAAAGCGCTTGGCGTGGCCTTCATCCCGTTCTCGCCGCTGGCACGCGGCATGTTGGGCGAAGTGGCGCTGGCTAAGCCAACCGACGGGTTTCGCGCGCAGAACCCTCGCTTCACGGAACCAAACTTCAGCGAAAACACCCAATCAATCAATGCGTTCCGGGCGTTTTGTGCAGCGCGCGGTTGGTCCACGCCAGCCACCGCTTTGGCGTGGGTTCTGGCGAAAGGCGATCACCTGATCCCGATCCCCGGCACCCGCAGGGCGGAAAACCTCAAGCAATGGGCGCAGGCCACCGAGATCGTCTTCACCCCTGACGATCACGCCGAAATTGACCGCATCCTACCCCCCGGTTTCGCTGCTGGCGACCGTTACGGTGATCATCAACTGCTGGCGATTGAGCGGTACTGCTAGGTATCGAAATGGCGCTCTGCCGGGTTGTAGAGCGCCTAAACTCCGTGACTGCGGTCATAGCCGTTTGCCACCGCCGGATGCCATCCTGCGGGCAAAGACGACGGCTTAAACACCTCAACCAACAGAGGATAACAGGCCGCCTGATCCGAGGAATGCTCTGACGAGCAATCGCCACCGGGACAGGCAGACAGGCCGCCGATCAGGTCCATCGCAGTGAAAAACTCGATGTAATCACCGGGCCGCACCGGGCTGGATTTCATGAAATACTGCCCGGTGTCGCGAGTAAATCCCGTGCACATGAACACGTTCAGCACGTCATGCACATGTGCTTCAGCCTGCCACAGCGGCAGACCCATGCGCGCGGCTAGCGCCCGCGTCAGGTTGGAATGGCAGCAATGATGATACTGCCCGCCCGACAGCAGATTGCTGGTGTAGGGATCACAACGCGTGCCGATCACGTCATGTACGCTGCCGCCAAACGCATCGAACCCGTACCAGTCCAGCGTATCCTCGGTGATCAGAGCCATCTCGCGCAGATAAGGCAGCGCCGACCACATCCGATCGCCCGCTGACACATGCGTGCCGTGCAACGCACGGGTTTTGCCCGAGAAAAACCGCTCATTCAGGTCTGCTGCGTTCCACAGATTGAGATCGCCCACCTGCGGCCCCTCAACGCTGGTGATGCGAAAGAAATGCCCGCTAGGCACATCAAAACACCGCGCCTCGCGCGCCGGCACCAGCACTTCGGCCACCCTGCTCAACCCGGCCCGTGCCGCCAGATAGGGTGCCAGATCCGGCCGCGGCAGGCCCGAGACCGGATAACAGATCACCGGTTTTACAGCTTTGCGCGCCTCTGCGTCAGCAGGGGCGGCATGAGTTGGCTGGTCTGGTTTCATGGCTTTCTCCCAAATTGTGACAGCACGCCCAATCCCTCCCCCTCAAGCCGCGCGCAAACATTGCCTTGGCGCGCGGCCCGCTCCCGGATCACAGACCGCGCCACAGGCGGTGCAGTGATAGCTGCTGGGTCCCGCGCGACGATCCAACCGCCAGCGGCAGTCGCGCGTCAGGGTGGAGTTGCGGCGTGCCAGCCAAGCATAGACAAACACCGACACCAGCAGAACCAGCAATAACAACGGCATAGGGCTTCCTTTTCATCGTCCCCAGCATGGCCTAAGCCGTCGCCCCCTGCAAGAAGCTCGGCTCTGCCCGCAGCCGATGGGCCGGGAACGGGATCGGGGCGACCCGCAACTGCCGCGCACGCGAGAATTCGGCCGGCATCCGCAGCACCGCATATTGCCGCCCGTCTTCATCATTGCGGTAAGTGTCCCCCAGCCGCGACACTTCATAGCCGATCTGGCGCAAAGCCCGCATCAGGGTCAGTGACGAGAGACAAATCAACTCCTCACCGCCCTGCGCGCGGGTGATTTCGACCAAACCGTCCACAATCAGGGTCAGACATTCGCTGCGCTCTGCCGCCGTCGTCAGCGCATCCGAGATCACCAACCGCGTACATTCCCAGACATGCGGCGTGGCGATTTCGACCGACATCACATGAGACGGAATATGCGGCAACTTGCCGGAATAGGCATCGCGCAGCATATAGGTATGCTCTCCCCAGGTTGCGGTCGTGGCCATGGCGCGCGCGCCGCCTACAACCTGGCCGTGTCTTAAAACCAACGAGTAATGCGCCACTGGCGTGTCATATTGGTCCATTTCGACCTTGGCGTTATGCGGCACATCCCAGCCGAGTTGGTCGACAAACACCTGCTTGCGCAAAGCCAAAAAGTCGTAAAATGCCGAACCGTAACGATGGAAATCGGAAAAATCGAAGCGGATATTGTCCATAGGATACTCCTAAACATGCTGAATCGTTTCTGATACAGCGACAATACCCCGGAAGTTGTATTTGCCGACAGTCCGCAAATTTAGCGCGACTGTCGCAATAGTTAAAATTTGCTGGATTATCAGCGGCGCTTAAAGAATCCGCCGCGCAGCAGCGATCGAAGCCGCTTGGGATTGTGTCCGCGCGCCCAATTTACGCTTGACGTTGTTAAGCCGGGCTTTCACAGCACTTTCCGAAATTCCAAGCCGCGCGGCAATTTGTTTCAGCCGCAAGCCCTCAGATTGCAGTTTCAGCGCCTCAACCTCGGCATTTGTGAGGCTTTTCTCATCCTCCGGGCCCGCATGCAGCTGCTGCATGATTCGCAGCAGCCTCTCCATCTCGGCATCTTCAAAGTCGCGGTCATCGCGGAAAAACAGCCCGTAGCTGCGTCGACCCTTGTCCCGTGGCGTCATCACCGACACCGCAGCGCCATGGCCCAAGCCGAACACCGCGGCATGGGCGCGCACCTGATGCGGATCGGTCGCGGCCATTTCCGAGAACCGGATGCCACCGACATTGCCATACACCCAGCGCATCGCCGGATCCTGCACAACTAAGCCATGGGTTGTGTAAAACTCCACCCATATGTCAGGCAGATTGTTCATCTCCTCCTCAGGAAATGAGAACCCAACCCGCAAAGCGACATAAGAACCCGCCGGGGCTATATGTTCGATCTGATTTTTCATCGCCTGCAGAAGTGTCATATGCTCAAAACAGTTGCCGAGGGCTCTACCACGTCATAGCCTCGTCTCGTAGATATTGCCCGGATAAAGTGTAATTCGCAACCTCTAGCATCCAAAGGGTGAGTGATCGTGAAGGATATGACGAAAGTGGCTGCAGTTGCAGAACGCTTAGCCCGGCTGCGGGCACTCTGCGACAGTGGCTTTGCTCTGGCGATCCACATCCGCTACACGCGCCCTTCGATCTTGTACAGAACCTATGATCAGGCGTGGATTGAGCACTACAGCGAGCGCGGGTTCATGCTCAGCGACCCGGTCGTGCATTGGGGGCTGACGCATACAGGTGCTGTCAACTGGGCGGACCTCGCCGATCAAGACCCGCAAGGCGTCATCCGTGATGCGCTGGCGCATGGGCTGCACAACGGCTGTACTTATGCGGTGGGGCCGCAAACCTCGCGCACCATCGCGGGCGTGACCAAAACTGGGCCGGATTTCACCGCCGCCGAGCGCGCCGAGATTGCCCAGATTGTCGATGATCTGCACGATCTGACCGAAGGGCTTGAAAGCTTTTCGCTGGAAACCCAAGCGGCTTTGCTGGCGCTGACTGACAGTTAAACCTGCCTAGTCGCCAAAGCGAATCCGCGCCGCCAAGCCCACCCCAGCTTCGGGTGGCAGGTAAAGATTAACCTGCCGATAGGGGGCCCGTCCCGAAATCAGCATCCGACGGTTCGCCAGCGCCTCGGCCAGTTGCTTTTGCAGTGCAACTGGCCAATAGCCGCCACAAACAGCCAGCAAGCTGCGCAGGTCTTGATTCTCTTTTTCAGTCAGCACCGTCACCGCCCGCCAACCACCGCCCCAATCCATATCTGGCGTGCCAGTCTTGCGTCGCGCGGGCGGAATGACCGGCGCGCGTTGATCCAGCGCCACGATGGCATAGGTGCAATCAAAGCCGTTCAGATTGCTCTGCACCACGCCTTCCGAGAACCGTCGGCTGGCCAAGGGCGCCGCAATCGGCGTCAGATCCGCGAAGAAATCCTGCGCATAGGCCCCCGTGTCGTGGCACTGCCCCGGCGTCCAGATGCAGGGGAAGGCGCGCGCGAGTTCGCGCAGCAACGGCAGGCCAATGATCAGGCCCAAACCGCAGGCCAGCACCATCGCAAAAAGGCGCGCCATCCGGGCACGCCTTTTGTAATTTTCAAGCGCTGACAAAGCCGTTACACCACCCGCTCGACCATCATCTTCTTGATCTCGGCAATCGCTTTGGCCGGGTTCAGCCCCTTCGGGCAGGTCTTGGTGCAGTTCATAATGGTATGGCAGCGATAGAGCTTGAACGGGTCTTCCAGATCATCAAGCCGCGCACCCGTCGCCTCATCCCGGCTGTCGATGATCCAGCGGTAAGCGTGCAGCAAAGCCGCTGGCCCCAGGTATTTATCGCCATTCCACCAATATGACGGGCAAGACGTGCTGCAACAGGCGCACATCACGCATTCATACAGCCCATCGAGTTTAGAGCGATCCTCAATCGACTGCCGCCATTCTTTCGCAGGCTTGTTGGTCTTGGTCTCCAACCACGGCATGATGCTGGCGTGCTGGGCGTAGAAATGCGTGAGGTCGGGGATCAAATCCTTCACCACCGGCATATGCGGCAGCGGATAGATTTTCACATCGCCCTTCACCTCATCCAAACCGTAGATACAGGCCAGGGTGTTGATGCCGTCGATGTTCATCGCACAGGATCCACAAATCCCTTCCCGGCAAGAGCGGCGGAAGGTCAGCGTCGGGTCGATCTCATTCTTGATCTTGATCAGCGCGTCCAAAATCATCGGGCCGCAGCTGTCCATATCAACGAAATAGGTGTCCACCCGTGGGTTTTCGCCGTCATCCGGGGTCCAGCGGTAAATCTGGAACTTGCGCACATTCGCGCCCGCAGGCTTCGGCCAGGTCTTGCCAGTGCGGATTTTCGAGTTTTTCGGCAGGGTGAACTGAACCATGTCTCAGACCTTTTGTTCTTTTCCGCGTCAGTATCGCTTGGCGGGAATGCTGCTATAGGGACGCGTCGGCATCTCACCCGAGCGGTGATAGACGCAATTTTGGTAAACTTGGTCAGGGTCTTTGCCCTGAAGATAATCCGAGCTGAAGGTGATCTCGCCAAACGTGGTTTTACGCCCGTTCGAGCCGATGCCAACCCCAACCTCGCCGCGTGGATGCTCGGCCAGACGGGCGCGCTCAAAGCACTCGCGCTCGGCCTGCGCGCGCGGGATCGGCCCACAGGCGATCAGCGGCAACAACGCAAGCAAGGCAAGGGTTGGACGCATCGGCTACCCTTTCAACGGCGGCACGCCATTGCGTGCAAAGCAGGCCGTGGCACTGGGCCTTGTGGCAAGGTTGCGGATATTCTGCACCGTCAAAGTGCCCGCCTCAACGCCGACATCCCGCGCCAAGGCCCGGATTTCATCAGACCCTGCCGCATCCAGCACGCATTGCGTCGCAGCCTCGGCGACATTGCCTGGCAGTTCGCGCGCCAAAACCGGACGCACCACGGTTTCCGCCGTCCGCCGCATCGCTTTATCCGCGAGAACCTGCGGATCACAAGCGGCAAGCAGGCCAAACGCCACCAGCGCGCTCAGCGCCCTAAATCGGCAAACAGGCATAGCCATCTCCTCCGGTAAACGTATTGCGGCAGGCTTGGCGGACGGGCCGCGCAGGCGGGGCCGCAGGTTTCGGCGCAGATGCGCCCGAGGTGTAGGTTTCAACGGTCATCGCGCCGCTGCTACCTTGGGTTTCCACGACCGTCCTTCGGCCCGCCATACTTGGAGCCATCAAGGCTTTCGCTTTCACGCAAGCATTGATCGCCGCCAGTTCCTTGGGCGTGCCGGGAATGTCGCCCTGCACCCCGGATGCATGCGCCGCCGCCGCCCGCGCGGTAAATCCTGACTCAGCGCTGCATTGCTCAACCACCGTCACCGAAGGTTGCGAGGCCGCGCCACTGTCGACGCAGGCCGTCAACGCCAGCAGCAGCAGGGCGACGCCACGCATCAGAACTTCCTTTCAGCCGGTGCGATCTTCTTCAGTGAAATCCCGCCATCGGCTTCCGAGGTCAGGGGTGCTGTATGCACAGGGCGATAGTCCAGCTTGACCGAGTTTCCGTCAACCCAAGCCAGCGTGTGCTTGCGCCAATCGGCGTCATTGCGCGTGGCGTAATCTTCATGCGCATGCGCACCCCGGCTTTCGGTGCGGGCATGAGCGCCCACAATCGTCGCCAGCGCGTTCGGCATAAGGTTCTGAAGTTCCAGCGTTTCCATCAGATCCGAGTTCCACACCAAGGACCGATCCGTCACCTTGATGTCACCCATCTTGCCTGCAATCGCGGTCATCTTGGTGACACCTTCGCCAAGGGTCTTGTCGGTGCGGAACACCGCCGCATCGGCCTGCATGGTCTTTTGCATCTCCAGCCGCAGATCGGCGGTCGGGATTGCGCCATTGGCTTGCCGCGTCGCATCAAACCGCCCCAAAGCCTTGTCGACTTCCGCCCGGTTCACATCCGCAGCCCGCTCCTTCGGGTTCACAATTTCCCCCGCCCGGATCGCCGCCGCCCGGCCAAACACCACCAAATCAATCAGGCTATTGGACCCCAAACGGTTCGCACCATGTACCGAAGCACAGCCCGCCTCGCCCACCGCCATCAGCCCCGGCACGGTGGCATCTGGGTTCGCATGCGTCGGGTTCAGCACCTCGCCGAAGTAGTTGGTTGGAATCCCGCCCATGTTGTAATGCACCGTCGGCAGCACCGGGATCGGCTCTTTGTGCAGATCAACCCCCGCAAATATCCGCGCACTTTCCGAAATCCCCGGCAACCGCAACGCCAAAGTCTCGGGCGGCAAATGGTTCAGGTGCAAATGGATGTGGTCCTTGTTCGGCCCCACCCCACGCCCCTCACGAATTTCAATCGTCATGCAACGGCTGACATAGTCCCGTGGCGCGAGGTCCTTATAGTGCGGCGCATACCGCTCCATAAACCGCTCCCCGTTGGAGTTGGTCAGGTATCCACCTTCCCCCCGCGCGCCTTCGGTGATCAAACAGCCCGAGCCGTAAATCCCGGTCGGGTGAAACTGCACGAACTCCATATCCTGCAACGGCAACCCTGCGCGCGCCACCATACCGCCACCATCGCCAGTGCAAGTATGCGCCGAAGTCGCGCTGAAATAGGCTCGCCCGTAACCGCCCGTCGCCAGCACGGTCATCTTGGCGTTGAACACATGGATCGTGCCATCGTCGAGCTTCCACGCCACCACACCGGTGCAGCGGCCATCGGTCATGATCAGGTCAATCGCGAAGTATTCGATAAAGAACTCGGCATTATTCTTCAGGCTCTGCCCATACAGAGTATGCAAAATCGCATGCCCCGTGCGGTCCGCCGCAGCACAAGTCCGCTGCACTGGCGGGCCTTCGCCATATTCGGTGGTATGGCCGCCAAACGGGCGCTGATAGATCTTGCCCTCTTCGGTGCGCGAAAACGGCACGCCGTAATGCTCCAGCTCATAGACCGCTTTCGGAGCCTCCCGCGCCAGATATTCCATCGCGTCGGTGTCGCCCAGCCAATCCGAGCCCTTCACCGTGTCATACATATGCCACTGCCAAGAATCCGGCCCCATATTGCCCAAAGACGCGGCAATCCCACCCTGTGCGGCCACAGTATGCGAGCGTGTCGGGAACACCTTGGTCACGCAAGCCGTGCGCAAACCCTGTTCCGCCATGCCCAAAGTCGCGCGCAAACCAGCACCGCCAGCACCCACCACGACCACATCATAGTCATGCACTTCATACGGATAAGCAGTCATATCAGCCCCTTAAAGCGCAATGCGCACAAGGGCATAGAGCCCCGTGGCCGCAATCACGGTGGAAAGCGAGATCACAAACATGATCGACAGTTTGCGCGCCGTGCCATGCACGTAATCTTCGATCATCATCGTGGCCCCCATCGCGAAATGCCGCATCCCGATCACCAGCACCAAAGCAGTCAGGATTGAGGTGAAGGGGCGCGCAAAGGTCGCCCGTACCGCCTCATAATCCTGTCCCAAAGCGTGGCCGACGATGTAAACCCAAGTCGGCACCATGAAGGCCAGCGCCACAGCCGACAAAGTCATCGACCAGTGATGCGCCGTGCCGGTATGCGAGGCACCCTTGCCCTCAGCCCGTTTGCGCGCGGTAAGATAACGCATATTCAGCCCCTTACACGATCAGAATGGTGAGAATGGTGAAGATAAACGACCCCGCGATGATGCCCCAGCCCAGCTTTTCGGCAGTGGCAATCTCCAGCCCATGGCCCGCATCGAAATAAAGATGCCGCAGCCCCGACAGATAGTGATACCACACCGCCCAGGCCGAACATGTGAACACCAGATCGCCGAACCAGCTTGTCGCCACCGCATTGGCCACCGCGAAATATTCGGGCGACACCGCCGCCGCAAACAACCACCACACCGCCAGCATCACGCCGACAATCAGCCCGTTGCCGGTGATCCGGGTCAGGATCGAGGTCACCGAGGTCAGTTGCACCCGGTAATACGGGCCGATCATAAACGGCGAAAGTGGGCGTTCGACTACCCGTTTGTTCTCGGCCATATCGGTTCCCTTCCTCTTGATCTTACATTCGATCCACGTCGGGGCCATACAGGGCAAATCGCCTGGCGGCTGCGCGGCTTTGTTCTTCAATAGCGCTTATATCACGCATGTCACCCCAAACCACGCCGCAACTGCACAATGTTTTCGCTATCAGGTGCAGTTTTTCCGCTTTGTGATCACGCAAAAAATCCATGTGATCACAAAATCCTTCAATCTGGCGAGGCTTCCCAGATCGCTTGCAGGTTCTGGGCATATTCGTTGCAAATCGTAATAGTTTGTTGACTGGGGCTGTAATAGGCGTTCGCCTCGCCGCAATCGGCCACCACAACGCTGATCAGTTCGGGCAAGCCGAAGCGTTCGTTGATACTCTTGACCTCGTCCGCGATCAGATCGGCAAGCGGTTGGCCGTCCTGCCCCGGCACCATCTCCAACCCGACATTTTCACCGCCCGGCGTCGCGTCTGCCAGCACCGCCGCCCAAGCCCCCGAAGCGGACTCCCACTCCGACGGGCAACGCTCTGCCCGCTCCGCTGGCAGGCCCAGATCATCGGCAAGCGCTTGCCGCGCCTCGGGGTTTGCCCCGTAGAACAGGCAAACCACGGTATAATAGCGTTGCATATCAAGGCTATGCTCGTCGGAATAGGAAGGCTCCTGACCGCCTGCCTCGCGCTGAGCGGCAAGCAGAGCATAGGCCGTGGCATCGCTGGCAAGGATGTTCGCCGCCGCTTCTTCTTCCCAGATGTCATTCATCAAGATCACCGACAGATGATCCGCCGCGTCTTCTTCCTTGCCCAAAACCGGCAGGTGCAGCGCGTCGATCATAGCGTGGCCCAACTCGTGATAGAAGGTCGCGATCACCTCATTGGCGATGAAAGCGGATTCTTCCTCATCCTCGGGAAACTCAAACACCGTCTGGGCCGCCGCACCCGTCGCCATCGCGCCCCAAAGCGCCAGCCATAGAAATTGCCGCATGATCCCCCCAAGTTTTGGCCAACCTGCCACGGCGAGCCAAACCAGACAACGCTTAGCGCGCAAATGTTAAACCGGCATCAACGCCCAAACATCCAGATCGAGCAGCACCTCGGGCAGATATTTGCCATCCGCCGCCCGTAGCGCCCCCGCAGCGCCGCGAGTCGCCACCAACCGCAGCCGGATCGCACCCACACCGTTGGCATCCGTCTCGACCATATCCAGCACTTCCGACCACGCCCGCACCGTATCCCCCGCAAAGCACGGATTCGCATGGGCGCCTGCGTTCAGCGCCACCAGCATTTGCGCATTGGCCAGACCGTTAAAGCTCAAAGCCCGCGCCAGCGAGATCACATGCCCACCGTAAATCAGCCGCTTGCCATCCTGCCTTTGCGTGGCATCAAAATGCACCTTGGCGGTGTTCTGCCACAGCCGGGTCGCCAGCATATGCTCGGCTTCCTCAATGGTCACACCATCGACATGGTCAATCACCTCACCCACCGCATAATCCCGCATCCGGTGCGGCTCGCCGGCCAGTGCGAAGTTATACCCCGAAAAATCAAGCCCCAGCGGGATCACCAGCGCGGAAGGCTCCACCACCTTAGCCAGTTCCGGCACCACCGCCACCGGGGCGGCCGCGCCAAAATCGCGCTTCTTCACCATCACCCAACGGACATACTCCAGCACCGCTTCCTCATGCTGGTTCAGCCCAACCGTGCGGACATAAACCACGCCCGACTGCCCGTTCGAATTTTCCTTAACCCCGATCACCGTGCTTTCAGACCGCAGAGTATCGCCCGGCCACACAGGCCGC
Organism: Cypionkella sp. PAMC25878; assembly: GCF_058135695.1. Taxonomy (NCBI): domain Bacteria; kingdom Pseudomonadati; phylum Pseudomonadota; class Alphaproteobacteria; order Rhodobacterales; family Paracoccaceae; genus Cypionkella; species Cypionkella sp. PAMC25878. The sequence goes on from NZ_CM176871.1 coordinate 4,076,236, forward strand.
AGCCAGCGCCCCTCGCCATAGCCCAAATTCGCCACCGCGTTCAGCGACACGTCCGGCACGGTCTTGCCGAACACCACATGAAAGGCTGCCAGATCATCGAAAGGGCTGAACGGCAGCCCGCAATCTTGGGCAAACACATCGCTGGAATACAACGCATGACGCGCCGGATACAGCGCATGATACAGCGCGCGTTCCCCGCCCGAAACCGTGCGCGGCACCGCATGGGTGATCACCTCACCCACCCGGTAATCCTCAAAAAACCGCCCCGCATTGGTCTTGACCGCTGCCATCTCACCCTCCGTAGGGTGGGTGAAACCCACCACTGCTATGCCTCGCCCAGCTTCATCTCGGGGTCATATGTCCCCGGCACATCCTTCACCACCGCCTGCCCGCAGCGCATCACGCCGCGCGCCGCATCAAAGCCATAGGTCGGCCCGCCATGCAGCACCCAGCCCTTGCTCAGTGCCAAACTCACCTTGTGGCAAAACGCAGACGTGTCGTCGTCCGACAAAAACCGGTACAGCTGCATCAGGAATACGTCCCCAAAAACACCGGATGCCCCAGCCATGCGTGGATCATCGCGATAATCCCCAGCAGCACCACAGTGCCCACAAGGTTCATCGCATCGCCCTTGATGCCGCGCCCATTGGTCGGGGCCACCCAAACCGCAGCCCGGTTGATCAGCAGCATCTCGACCAAGGCCCAAATCCCGATACCGCCAAACAGCACCAAAGACGCCTGATCGCCATTCACCAGCAAATGCGCCACCGCCCAGACCACAGCACCCCACAGCATTGGATGCCGCATCTTCGGATACAAAGTGCCCTTGGTGCCGCCCACCCCGAACAGGAATAAAGACACCAACATCAAGGTGTTATTCAGATGCCCCATCCCCGGAAGCGGCGTGTAAACCGAAACCCAGTCCGCCGCGCGATAGCCCACCACCATCAGCACCACCGCCAACAGCAAGAGCCCTGTCACCACCAGCTTGCCCTTGTCGCCCATGCCAGCCCGCATATTCGGTGCCACACGTTTGAAGAAATGCGCGCCCACCCATAGTGCCAGTCCCAAAATCAGCCAGATCATCGCAAAATCCTATGCAGACAGCGCGGCTATCATCTGGGCCTTCCCTAGAACCGCCTGTGCGGTGACGATATGCAGGTTTTCGACGATCTTTCCATCCACAACCGCCACGCCCTGCCCCGCCGCCTGTGCTTGGTTGAAAGCCGCGATCTGACGGCGGGCGAGGTCTAACTCCGCCACCGACGGCGCAAAGGCCGCATTGGCGATCTCCAGCTGTGCCGGATGGATCAAGGTTTTGCCGTCAAACCCCATGTCGCGGCCCTGCACACATTCCGCCAGCAGCCCCGCATCATCCTTGAACGCGTTATAGACGCCATCGACGATTACCCGGCCATAGGCCTTAGCCGCCAGCAGACACAAGCCCAACCCCGCCTGCAGCGGCAACCGATCCGCCCGGTGCCGAGCGCCCAATTCCTTGCCCAGATCATTGGTGCCCATCACCATGCCTTGCAGGCTGGGATGCGCGGCAATTTCCACCGCGTTCAACATGCCCAGCGCGGTTTCCATCATCGCCCACAAGGGTTTAGCCGACACAGCCGCCACCGCATCCAGATCCGCAGCCCGGTTTACCTTGGGGATCAGCACAGCCTCCACCCCCGGATGCGCCCCAAACACCGCCAGATCTTCGGCCCCCCATGGGCTATCCAACCCGTTGATCCGCACAATCCGCGCCCGATGACCAAAGCCGTCCTCAGCCAAAGCCTGCGCCAAAACCTCGCGCGCTGCCGCCTTTTCCTCAGGGGCCACCGCATCCTCCAGATCGAAGATGATCGCATCCGCCCCAAGGCTGCGCGCCTTCTCCAGCGCCCGCTCTTTCGAGCCCGGAATATACAGCACAGAACGGAAGGGGCGGCCCGACGAGATAGAGGTCATGATTCTCTCCAGCAACAATATTGCGCCAACCGACCCCATTTTGCCACTTTCGGCAAGCCTAGAAATGCCGCAGCGCAGAAAAACCGTGCGCGGCCTTAACACTTTCCTCGCATCTTCCGCGCAGCCTCAGCTCAAACCCCAACCGGAGACTGCAATGGAAAAGACCTTCTTCGCTTTGTCACTCGGCTTCGCAGGCCTGATCCTCGCCGTTCACGCAGCCGAAGCCGCCCCCGTTCAGATCGCCTTATACCCATCCCACATCAGCTTGATCGACACCAACAGCAGCGCCCAAGTCACCAGCTGAAAGAACAGCTTCTCTGGCAGCCATTTCACCAGCCGCACCCCCAGAAACACCGAGGCTGCGGCAATCGGCATCAGCACCAAGACCTTCTCAAGGCTGGCCAAATTGATCTGCCCCAGCAGGTAATACGGGATCAGCTTCACCGCATTGATATAGGCAAAGGCAATCGTCGAGGTGCCCGCAAACACCGCTTTGCTCAGCCCCAAAGGCATGGTGTAGACCTGATAAGGTGGCCCGCCAGAATGGCTGACAAAACTTGTAAACCCCGTCACCGCCCCCCAGAACACCCCCGGTGCCACTTCAGCCTGCTTTGGCTCTACCACCACCCGCCGCTTGATCAACAGGTTCAGCGCGAACACCACACCGATCACCCCGATCAGCACCGTCACCCAAGCCTCTGACACCAGAGTCGCGGTGAAATAGCCAATCGCAATTCCCAAAGTCGCCGCTGGCAGCAAGATCGCCAACACCCGACGGTCAAACTCCCGCCGATAGGCGTAGAGCCCGAACATGTCCGACACCACATACAGCGGCAAAAGCAGCCCCGCCGCCGTCACCGCATGGATCCCCGGCACCAGTGCCAACACCGGCACCCCCAGCATCCCCACCACCGGCAAACCGCCCTTGCCCATGCCGACAAACACCGAGGCCAGCACCGCCAGCGCCCAAAACGCGAATCCATCCATCATGGCTCTTTCCCCTGCCTGCGGAATCACCCATGATCACCGCGTTGCCGATCCCGGCGGCCCCTGAATCGCAAGCTTATCGCCGAAGCCCAAAGCTGCCAGCGCCCGTTTAGCGCAAACAGTCCAAGCAGGCCAGCAGCTTACCCTGCCGCAGTGCAGCGACTTGCGTTCAGAGGCCAAACGGGTTTAGCATACCACAGTATACAAACCCTTCGGAGACTCAAATGGCACGCCCAAAAATCGCGCTGATCGGCGCAGGTCAGATTGGTGGCACGCTCGCCCATCTCGCCGCCATCAAAGAACTTGGCGACATCATTCTGTTTGATATTGCCGAGGGCACCCCGCAGGGCAAAGCGCTGGATATCGCGCAATCCGGCCCCTCCGCTGGCTTTGACGCCTCGCTAAAAGGCGCCAACTCCTACGCCGATATCGCCGGTGCTGATGTCTGCATCGTCACCGCAGGCGTGCCCCGCAAACCGGGGATGAGCCGCGATGACCTGCTGGGCATCAACCTGAAAGTGATGAAAGCGGTAGGCGAAGGCCTGAAGGCCCATGCCCCGAACGCTTTCGTGATCTGCATCACCAACCCGCTCGATGCGATGGTTTGGGCGCTGCGCGAATTCTCCGGCCTGCCGCACCACATGGTCGTCGGCATGGCAGGCGTACTGGATTCTGCCCGCTTCCGCCACTTCCTCAGCGTTGAGTTCAACGTCTCGATGCGCGATGTGACCGCCTTCGTTCTGGGCGGCCACGGCGACACCATGGTGCCCTTGGCGCGCTATTCCACCGTTGGCGGCATCCCGCTGCCCGATCTGGTCGCGATGGGCTGGACCACGCAAGAGAAACTTGACGGCATCATCCAGCGCACCCGCGATGGCGGTGCCGAGATCGTCGGCCTGTTGAAAACAGGCTCGGCCTTCTACGCCCCGGCGCAATCGGCGATCGAAATGGCCGAGGCTTACCTGAAAGACCAAAAACGCCTGCTGCCGTGTGCGGCTTACGTTGACGGCGCGCTTGGCCTCAAAGGCATGTATGTCGGCGTCCCCACCGTGATCGGCGCGGGCGGCATTGAGCGTATCGTGGACATCAAGATGACCGCAGACGAGCAAGCCATGTTCGACAAATCCGTCGACGCCGTGAAGGGCCTTGTCGCGGCTTGCAAGGCGATTGATCCGTCGCTGGGGTAAGCCGTAATCGGCAACCGGGTAGGGTGCGTGATTTTACGCACCAACCTTAAAATGCGCGCCTCAAAATGGCGCGCATTTTGCGATTTGCTGGGTAGAATTTGGATAGGGTGGCGTAGGGTGGCTGAAACCAAACTTCCCAATGATGCACAAAACGGGCCAACAAAAATATTATTTCTGAAATTTTACCGCGTGCTTGCTCCATCTCTGACAAAACGCGCGAACCTTTTCTTTCATTGCCTCACTTGCATTCACGATAAAGAAGGTGCGACAGCTATAGGCATTGGCGCGAACCGCGACTGTCCCTTCGCCAAGCTGTTCTATCCAATGCTGAACCTCTGCCGAATGGCCCCCGGCTCTGCGTGTGTTGTGATGATAGAACACAGCCGTTCTGTTCACGGCCAGCGCCCTAGCTTCGCCCAGCGGCATCTGCTTGCCAAAGTTTTTTTGAGATCGCCGCTTTAAACTTTCATCAATCAGCCCGTTGTCAGGATCAGCAAACACCAAATCTGATTCCGCGAGTTTGTTTTGAAGCCTTTCAAACCAATTCTTCCGCCATTCTGATCGTTGCCCGTGTGGCAAATTCGCAGTTAGCAACCGCTCATTGAAAAAAGTCCCCTGCAAAAAAGCAGCTCGTTCGATTCCTTCGACTGTCCGTCCAAGGGTAGCATCATACGCCGTAGCGCTTAGGGTCAGGACCTATTGATTTTGCAACGCAGCCGTGATTCAGGCTCCGCAAGGAGACTGAGCAATGAGCAACCTTTACTGGCTGACGGACGAGCAGATGGCTCGACTTAAACCCTTCTTTCCCAAGAGCCACGGGGTGCCGCGTGTCGATGATCGTCGGGTCTTGAGCGGCATTATCTTCATCAATCGCAATGGCTTGCGTTGGTCTGACGCGCCGAAGGAATACGGCCCGGCGAAGACGCTTTACAACCGTTGGAAGCGATGGGGCGACATGGGCGTCTTTGCCCGGATGATGGAAGGGTTGGCCTCCGAGGCGGCGGTCCCGAAGACGGTGATGATCGACGCGACCTATCTCAAGGCGCACCGCACGGCTTCAAGCCTTGGGGTGAAAAAGGGGGGCGCGGTCGTCTGATTGGCCGGACCAAAGGTGGCATGAATACCAAACTGCATGCCGTCACTGACGAAAACGGCCGACCGATCCGCTTCTTCATGACCGCAGGTCAGGTCAGCGATTACACCGGCGCTGCGGCCTTACTGGGCAGCTTACCCAAAGCGACGTGGCTGCTGGCTGACCGGGGTTATGACGCCGACTGGTTCCGAGACGCCCTGAAAAACAAGGGGATCACGCCTTGCATCCCCGGCCGGAAGTCACGCGCGAAGCCTGTCAAATACGATAAACGCCGATACAAACGCCGCAATCGGATTGAGATCATGTTTGGCCGTCTCAAAGACTGGCGGCGGGTGGCAACACGTTACGACAGATGCCCAAAAGTCTTCCTCTCCGCCGTCGCTCTCGCCGCAACCGTCTTGTTCTGGCTTTGACGATCAATGAGTCTGGACCCTAGGGCATCAAAAAGCTCTGAGTCTAAGTGTCTCCATTTTTGATGGTCTCTGAGATAATGCGTATGCCGTCCGTCAGAATTGTGTCCCTCATCCGGGTATAGATACCAAGCCACTCCCAGCTTTTTGCCTTCCCCAAGAGATGCCGTAACGGAGCCTGCGTCGCGACCCGCCCGTTACCGTTGCAGAATCGCGGGCAAGCTGGCGCCATTCCCGTATCGGATCCACAGGGAGGAGTGCGGGATGAAGCTGTTTGTCAGACTGGATGTGTCGCTGGAGAAGACCGCGATCTGCGTGATCAGCGAGCATGGGAAGATCGTGAAGGAGGCGCAGGTGGCGAGCGAACCCGAGGCGCTGTTGCGTTGGATCAACGATCAGGACGGCGCAATCGCTGCCGTCGGGCTCGAGGCTGGCCCCTTGTCGCAGTGGTTGCATCGCGGGTTGTCCGAGGCTGGGCAGCCTGTCGTGCTCATGGAAACCCGGCAAGTGAAGGGCGCCCTTAAGGCTATGCCGATCAAGACGGACCGCCGTGATGCCGAAGGTATCGCGCGTCTTCTGCACCTCGGCTGGTTCCGGCCTGTTCACTGCAAATCGGTGTCCGCACAAGAGGTTCGGGCGGTGCTCACTGCTCGAAAGGCCGTGCAACAGGGGTTCATCACGCTGGAAATGTCTTTGCGCGGTCTGCTTCGGAACTTCGGACTTAAGGTCGGCACCATATCGCGAGGCCGGTTCGAACAGCGTATCCGCGAGCTGGCGGCCGGTAATCCGATGCTGGAAGCGGCAACCGAACCCATGCTCAGCGCGCGGTTGCCGCTGCGGCGAGAGTTGGCGGGCCTTGAACGCCATGTCCGTCAACTCGCGCAGGAAGATCCGGTCTGCCGCCGGTTGATGTCGATGCCCCCTCTCGGCAGATTTGCTTCGCAAATCGCCTGCCGGGCAATGGGGATCGGCGCTGTTGTGGCACTGACCTATCGATCTGCGGTCGATGATCCAGACCGGTTCACTTCCTCGAAGAGGGTCGGGCCGTGGGTCGGCCTGACTCCCTCGCGAAACCAGTCGGGCGAGCGAGACATCTCGGGTGGGATCACCAAGGCGGGCGACGTCAACCTTCGACGCGCGCTGTGTCAGGCTGCCACGGTCATGATGTATGAGGAGGGTCAGAAAACAGTCCGGTGGACTGTTTTCCCGACGATTGGTGGGCGGGCGAGCTGGCTGCGAACCTGGGCCGCAAAACTTGCGCGCCGTCGTGGTGCCAAGCGCGCGATGGTTGCGCTGGCGCGGCGTATCGCCGTAATCCTACACCGCATGTGGAAGGATGACATCGACTTCCGCTTCGATACTCCGGTGATCCATGCCGGCTGAAGACACAAGCTCCAGACTGCTGCCCGCCTGATCGCGGGCCTTCGAGGTCCCGACGGGACACGGTTGCGATGATGCCGTGCTCAGGACTGACGCCGATCACACAGAGCACGCCAATGAGATGGGCATATCGGAATTGCATTGAACCAGCATCATGTTGGCGGCCATCGCGCTGACCACGGACCGAAGCATGCACCCGGGTCGACCTCAGGCGAAGGCTGCCGAGAAGGGAAGCAGACTAAGCTCTCAAAGCACAAAACCGCAGTTCGGCGGCGCATCCCGCATGCGCAAAACCGCTTGACTGGGACGACCCCGTTACCGAAGGGTCAGCAAAGCAAACTTTGCAAAGTCTCCAACGTCACCGGCGTAGCGATCTTGCAAAACAGCCCCCATTCAGTGCCAACCAAGATCGCCAACCCATCATAACACCCAAGTTTGGGTCAACCTCAATTCACTTCCCCCGCTTTCATCTTGGCTCAAGTATCCAACGGGGGAGGCTCTTGGCCCTTCGCCAAGAGCCTGGGGGTGTGAAACCCCCACCTTCTCTGTCTCAAATCCCTAACAAACCCCTAACGCCACTCCCCAACCCCTTGACCAAAAACACATTTCAAAAGTCCCAATCCGGGACCTTCCCCCTAAACCCCGCGCCGCAGCCGCCTGATCCGCCGCCGCAGCCCCGCGCCAATCCGCCCCAACCAGCCCTCAGCCCGCCGCGCCACATAGCTGACTGCCTGGCCGTCATACTCCGCCACGCTCAGATCCACCGCCAGCCCCGGAAACACCCGCGCCAGATCGCCGCGCAAATCCAAATCCCCCGACGTGATCAAATCCAGCGCCCGCAAAGCCGCCGCCCGCTCCGGGCTCAACTGCTTGATCGACAGATACAGCGCCTCAAGCCCGTCCGGTGTCGCATCCGCCGCCGCAGTCGCCGCCAGCTGCGCCCGCCGGGCTGGGGCAAAAGCCTGCCACCCCGGCTGCTGCGCCAGCGTCCGCTGTTTCTTGCTGATCCAGCTTTGCATCGTCAACCCGTCGAAATGAAACAGCCGCCAGCCCTGTAAGGTGCCGACCTCTGCCACGCTGACATTGCGCGCCGAATGCACATCCGCCTGCAAGCCCCGCCCGGTGCGAAAGAACGCCTTGCTCGACGGATAGCTGGTCATGCCCTGCCGCAGAAACTGCGCCACAGCACCGTCAATCGCATCCACCTGCGCCTGTAGCCGTGGCGGGTTGGGCCGCCGAAACACCCCGTCAAAGATATTCTCCGGGTCGGGTGCCGCCAGATACACCCGCTCCGCAACCGCCACCTGCGCCACCAGACAACTGGCAGGCAAAGCCGCCAATGCCAAAGCGACATCGCCGCTGGCCGACAAAAACTCGTCGCTGTCGATATGCAGCAGCCAACCCACCGCACTCGCATCGTAGGCGCGCTGCAAATTATAGCGCTGCCGATCCGACGGCGCCCAAGGCCGCCCCTCCGGGGCTGCGCGCCAATAGGCCGCGTCGCAGCGGATCAGCACACAACCCGGCACCCGCGCTAATACGGCCTCTAGCGCTGGCTGCGGCGTGTCGAGATAAAGATGTACCTCTGCCGCACCCCGCGCAAAACTGGCCGCGACAAAGCTGATGATTAGCGGCGCAGGCTCACTGACTGTGGCAACAACACTCCATCGCAACCGGCCCGAGCCTCCCTCTAGTCCGCCGGGCAAGCTTAGGCGGGTATCCCGATCCTGTCCACTCCGCGCCGCCAGCCCCCCGCTGCAATCCTAAACAAATCCTTAAAATCACCACCCCAACCCATTGATTCTAAACACACTAAAATGGTCCCGAGTTGGGACCACCCCAATTCCTCCCCGCATCCCCCCTTGACACCCCCCTCTACCTCCGCCCAACTCCGCCCAAACCTCCGGAGGCCAAGATGACCAATTTCCACGCCGAGCTTGAAACCCGCCTGATCCGCTACGCCAGCATTGACAGCCAATCCAACGACAGCTCCGCCACCTCGCCCTCCACCGAAATCCAGCTGAACATCCTGCGCCTGCTGGAGACCGAACTGAAAGACATCGGCGCGTCAGACGTCCAACTCACCCCCTACGGCACGGTCCTCGCCACCATCCCCGGCACCGCACCCGGCCCGACTGTCGGCCTGCTCGCCCATATCGACACCGCCCCGCAATTCAACGCCGCGGGCGTCAAACCCCGGGTGATCCGGGGCTACAACGGCGGCGCGATCAGCTTTCCCGACAACCCCACCCTGACCCTTACGCCCGAGCACAACCCCTACCTCGGCACCAAACAAGGCCACGACATCATCACCGCCTCCGGCACGACCCTGCTCGGGGCCGACGATAAAGCCGGCGTCGCGATCCTGATGACCGCCGCCCGCCATCTGCTGACCAACCCCGGGATCCTGCATCCCACCCTGCGCCTCGCCTTCACCCCGGATGAGGAAATCGGTCGCGGCGTCCATTCCAACCTGCCTGCGGACCTGAAAGCCGATTTCGCCTACACCTTTGACGGCGGTGCTGTCGGCGAAATCGAATACGAAAGCTTCTCAGCCGACAGCGCCGTCGTCACCATCAAAGGCGTCTCGATCCACCCCGGTTTGGCCAAGGATAAACTCGTCAACGCCATCCACCTCGCCGCCAAGATCATCCAAACCCTGCCGCAAGCCACGCTCACTCCGGAAACCACGTCCGACCGCGACGGCTTCATCCACGCCACCGATATGACCGGCGGCTCCTCGGAAATGATCCTCAAATTCATCCTGCGCGACTTTGAACGCGATGGCCTTGCCCAAAAAGGCGCGCTGCTGCAACAGATCTGCGCCGCCGTCGCCGCCACCGAACCGCGCGCTGAAATCACCTGCGTGATCAAGCCGCAATACCGCAACATGCGCTATTGGCTGGAAAAAGACATGACCCCTGTCGGCCTTGCCCGCGACGCCGCCCGCTCCCTTGGGATTGAACCTGTCTCTGTCCCGATCCGCGGCGGCACCGATGGCTCGCGGCTGACCGAGATGGGTATCCCCTGCCCCAATCTGTTTACCGGGATGCAGGATATTCATGGCCCGCTGGAGTGGATTTCGGTGCAGGATATGGGCCAAGCTACCGCGTTCTGTCTTGCACTCGTCCAAGAAGCGGCAAAGCCTAAAACTTAGTTCAAATTTTCATCCTCTGCGCCGAAGTCTCCCACGGGGGTCCGGGGGTGGGAAACCCCCGGCGTTTGTGGCAAGAAACCACATGGCCCAGCACATCTCGCCCTATCATGCTCCGAATTTCTACGCTGATGCCCTCGCAAAAGGCCGTCACCGTGACATCGTTGGCGGGCGCTGGGACGAGACAGGCCGCATCCAAATGGAGATTTTGCTGGGGGCTGGCCTTGACCCCGGCCATCGGTTGCTCGACATTGGCGCGGGATCGCTGCGCCTAGGCTGCAAGGCGGTGCAATACCTGACCCCCGGCCACTATTGGGCGACCGATCTGTCCGGCGCGCTGCTCAAATGCGGCTACGAGACGGAAATCGCGGATAAATCCCGCCTCTCGCCCGCGCAGCTGATTGAGGATGCTAATTTCAACTTCCCCGGCGTGCCCGACAATATCACCCATGCCATCGCCTTTGCGGTGTTCACTCATTTGCCCACCAATCATCTACGCCGGGCGCTGATCCAGATCCGCGCCCGCTTTCCGGCCTTGCAAAAGCTGATGTTCACCGCCTTTCTTGCCCCCGATGCCAGCGCCAGCCTGCTTCCGGTCAAACAACCCGACGGCGTGGTCACCCACGATACCCGCGCGCCCTATCACATGCTGGCAGAAGACGTTCTGCAGCTGACCCGCGCTTCGGGTTTTGCAGTGGATCAACACCAAACCCGCCTACCGCGCGGGCAGGTGTTGTTCGTGGCCACCCCAGCCTAGGGTCTGGAATCCCACAGTTGCCATCGCAGACCGCCTGGCGCACCCTACGCCAAATCCCAGTGGAGATTGCCATGCGCCTGCTGCCCGCCCTTTTGCCGCTTCTGTGCCTTGCAGCGCCCTTGCAAGCCGAAACCCTTAGCGCCGAGATTGGCAGTAGGGGGCTGGCTGCAACCGAAACGCGGTTGGCCGCCCTGCCCGCGCCGACTGACGCTGAACGATTTGCTTTGGGGGGTGTGCGGTTTCTGGGATCTGTCGAGACGGCTTTGCAACTGCGCTATAGCGCCGGGATGACGGACCAGACAGGGATGCTGCCGTTCCTGCGCCTGCCTTTGCCGTACAATTTCGCCCCCAAGCCATTCCAGCCCGCGATGATCGCTGATCTGTTTCGTAGCATCGACGCCAAGTTGGGACTGGCCCGCGAACCGCTGGCCGGAATCCCAGATGTCTCTGATTTCAAGTTAGAGATCAACTTTGCAGATCTGTGGTTTGACATCAATGCCAACAAGACCCGCGACCAAGGCGAGGATGCGATGGCGGTATTGGGACCGATGCTATTGGGTTGGCAATGGGCCAGCCGTGACCCTGCCACCCCCGCCCCGGTTGTGACATTCGATGCAGCCGATGCGGCTTGGCTTTCGGCCTACACCCATCTGTTGCAAGGCGTGTCCGATGTCGTGCTGGCCTACGACCCGACTGAACCAATTGACCGAATTCTACAGACCCGAGCCGCGATGCAACGCCTCGGCGGTGTCAGCCCGAGCTTTTTCACGGGTGCAGGAAGCGATGGGCTGGACGAGTTGGACGTGATCGCCATCGCGATTGCCGCTTTGCAACAAACACCCGATGCAACCCGAATGACCAGTGCGCAAATACATTTCCTGAGCATGATCGCCGACAATCGCCGGTTCTGGGCAACCGTCGCGCAGGAAACGGACAATGCCGCCGAATGGTTGCCGAATGACAAACAGCAATCGGCTTTGGGGGTCACTCTGCCACCGGGCACCGGGGCGGTGTGGCTTTCGGTGCTGGACGATGCCGAGGGACTGCTGAAAGGTACCAAACTCGCGCCCTATTGGCGGCAGCAGGGGGCGGCCGGGGTGAACATTGCCAAGATCTTCACCGATCCGCGCCCCGCCGATCTGGCAGGCTGGATCCAAGGCTGGGCCGCCGTGCCCTATCTGGAAAAAGGCACGCTTGTCAGCGACCAGAACTGGAGCGCGTTTGAGCAGATGATGGGCGGTGAGGCGGTGATGCTGTCGTTTTATCTGAACTAACTCAGGCCAAATCCGGCGCGTGTTTCTGCAAAAATTCAGCATAGCGCAGGCGCAAACTGGCATCAAACGCCGCCTCTGACAGATCCGGCGCAAGGCCCGCTGCGGCCAAAACCGGGCGTGGATCAAAGCCTGTCTCGTCCACAGCACCAAAGCGCCGCAACTGCCTAATCTGATCAGGCTCCACCTCTTTCAGCACTGCCACCAACGCCGCGCGCATCTCTGGCTCTGCCATCGCCTCGCACATCGACAAAAACTGCGTGGTGCGCGCCTCGCCGTGGCGGTTGCTGGCGTGGCTCGGCGGCTCATTGGCCCGGCGCAGCAATTTCAGGGTGAAATGCAACCGCGTCAGCCCATCAAAATGCAACATCCGCGTGGTCAAAATCGGCCGATGCGCCGGCTTGCCTGTCGGCGCGTGCAGCCCCATTTCCATGCCAGCCCCCACCCGTACCAGCGCTTTCCCCGCCTTGTGCCCGGTCAAGCCAAAGTGGAAAAAATCCCGCATCTCGCCATAAACCTTAGCACCATTGCGGCTATATTCCGGCAGCTCATGGCGAAAAATCCCCGAAAAAATCGTCTCCCCCACAGCGCCCTTGGGATAGACCCGCTCTGCCACCAGCAGGCGCATATACATCGCCCGCGCCGGGGCCGTCGCAAGTTCCGCGCGCAAAGCATTGCCATCGCGAATAAATTCGTCACCGTCGCAATGCAGCAGCCAATCGGCATCGCAGGCCGCATAAACCCGCCGCGCATTCTGCACCTGCCGATTGGTGTGCTGCCCCGGACGCGCGCCCCGCTTGGACGTGGCCCAATACGCCGCATCACAAACCGTCACCTCACAGCCCGGCAGCTTTGCCAGCATCTCTTGGGCCTCTGGGTCGGGCTTATCCAGGAACAGATGCACTTTACTGGCCCCCTGAGCGAGATGATGCGCAGCGAAAGCCGCCGCCAGCGGGCTAGGCTCATCCAGGGTTGCAACCACTGCCCAAGTTGGTTTCATTGAACTGTTGCCATCCCGTTTTACACCTGTGCGTGAACAATGCCGGGCGTTAGCGCCAACGGCAAGCCCTGAAAAACTTAAGGAAACCCTTCATGTGATCACATTTTTTTTGCGTGTGATCACAAATGTCGGTTTTCCGCCGATGCCTCCTAATTCGAGTTTTCCTATTGCCCAAATTTATGCCACACCGCCTTCAAATCCAAGCTGATGGGACAAATCCATGAACATCCATGAATACCAGGCTAAGGCTCTGCTGCGCAGCTACGGCATCCCGGTGTCCGATGGCCGCGCCGTGACCAAGGCTGAAGAGGCCAAGACTGCGGCGGGCGAACTCGATGGCCCGCTCTGGGTGGTCAAGGCACAGATCCACGCAGGTGGTCGCGGCAAGGGCCATTTTGTGGAGCCTGAGGCGGGCGAAAAAGGTGGCGTGCGGCTGGCGCGTTCGGTCGGTGAGGCGGCAGAATTTGCCCGTCAAATGCTGGGCCGCACCTTGGTGACGGTGCAGACCGGCCCGGCTGGCAAGCAAGTCAACCGGATCTATATCGAAGACGGCAGCGATATTGAGCGCGAGTTGTATCTCGCTTTGCTGATTGATCGCCAAACCAGCCGCATCTCGATCGTATGCTCCACCGAAGGCGGTATGTCGATTGAAGACGTCGCCCACGACACGCCCGAAAAGATCCTGTCGTTCAGCGTCGATCCGGCCACCGGCTATTCCGATTTCCACGGCCGTCGCGTCGCGTTCTCACTGGGTCTGACCGGAAATCAGGTCAAGCAATGCGTCGGCATCGTGAAGAACCTGTACAAATTGTTCGTCGAAAAAGACATGGATATGCTGGAAATCAACCCGCTTGTGGTGATGACCGACGGCAACATGAAGTTGCTCGACGCGAAGATGAGCTTTGACGGCAACGCGATGTATCGTCACCCCGATATTGCCGCCCTGCGCGATGAGACGGAAGAAGACCCGAAGGAACTCGCCGCGTCGAAGTTCGATCTGAACTACATCGCCTTGGATGGCGAAATCGGCTGTATGGTCAATGGTGCGGGCCTTGCGATGGCGACGATGGATATCATCAAGCTGTACGGGGCCGAGCCTGCCAACTTTTTGGACGTCGGCGGCGGGGCTACCAAAGAAAAGGTCACCGAGGCGTTCAAGATCATCACCTCTGACCCGCAGGTCAAAGGCATTCTGGTCAACATCTTCGGCGGCATCATGCGCTGCGACATCATCGCCGAGGGCGTGATCGCGGCGGTGAAAGAAGTTGGGCTGAAAGTGCCGCTGGTGGTGCGCCTTGAAGGCACCAATGTGGAACTCGGCAAAGACATCATCCGCAATTCCGGCCTGAACGTGATCGCCGCTGACAACCTGTCAGACGCCGCACAGAAGATCGTCAAAGCGGTGAAGGGATAATATCATGGCTGTTCTTGTAAACTCTAACACCCGCGTCATCTGCCAAGGCTTCACTGGCAGCCAAGGCACGTTCCATTCGGAACAGGCCATTGCTTACGGCACGAAAATGGTCGGCGGCGTCACTCCCGGCAAGGGTGGCTCCAGCCACCTGAACCTGCCGGTGTTTGACAGCGTTCACGAAGCCCGCGCGGTCACCGGGGCCAATGCATCGGTGATCTACGTGCCGCCGCCGTTTGCGGCTGACTCTATCCTTGAGGCGATTGATGCCGAGATGGAGTTGATTGTCTGCATCACCGAGGGCATCCCGGTGCTGGATATGATGAAGGTCAAGCGCGCGCTGATCAATTCAAAGTCCCGCCTGATTGGGCCGAACTGCCCGGGCGTGATGACCCCCGGCGAATGCAAGATCGGCATCATGCCGGGCAGCATTTTCTCGAAGGGTTCAGTGGGCGTGGTCAGCCGTTCCGGCACGCTGACCTATGAGGCCGTGAAGCAAACCACCGACGTGGGCCTTGGCCAAACCTCGGCTGTCGGCATCGGCGGCGATCCGATCAAAGGCAGCGAACACATTGATATCCTTGAGATGTTCCTTGCCGACCCAGACACCCATTCGATCATCATGATCGGTGAAATCGGCGGCGCTGCAGAAGAGGAAGCCGCGCAGTTCTTGGCCGATGAGAAGAAACGTGGCCGCTGGAAACCAACCGCAGGCTTCATCGCCGGCCGCACTGCCCCCGCAGGCCGCCGTATGGGCCACGCGGGTGCCATCGTGGCAGGCGGCAAAGGCGACGCGGAAAGCAAGATCGAGGCGATGAAAATGGCCGGGATCGTAGTGGCCGACAGCCCGGCGACTTTGGGCGAGGCTGTGCTGAAAGCGATCAAGGGCTGATCATGGGACCGGCGCAGGCCATCAGGACTGGTTTTGCCAAGTCCTTCCAGTTCTCGGGGCGGGCTTCCCGCGCCGAGTTCTGGTGGTTTGCGCCCGTGCCGGTTATTGTGGTCTTGACGACTTTTGCACTTGCCGACGTTAGTTCAATATTCGAAAAGCCCGCCGTGTTGTACTCGCTATTGTTCGCAGTATTTCCTGTTCTAAGCCTCGCCATGATTTCCGCAGGGGCTCGCCGTCTCGCAGACACCGGTTCACGGCTTAAATGGCCATTTCAAGCAACAATGCTGACAGCCCTGACTGCATACACTGTCTCCGGCACCGTAGTCGTCACTTTGGAACAGCTCCAGATATATAGCACCGAATACCTGTCTGGCATCGGCTTCATCACTGTGTTTTTGGGCTTACCCTTTTTGCTGGTGACTTTGCTTTGCTTTGCAATTCCCCTGTCCCGGCCATCTCAACCCAACTCCAATCCCTACGGTCCCAACCCCTTCGAGGTAACCCCATGACCGAACAATCCCCCAACGGCCAATTCCACGCCTCTAGCTTCCTGCAAGGCGCGAATGCGGATTATATTGACCAGCTGGCTGCAAACTATGCCGCTGATCCGGCTTCGGTCGATGCGCAATGGGCCGATTTCTTCCGCTCCTTGGCGGAGCCCGAGATGGATGCCAAGCGGCAGGCCACCGGGCCGTCATGGGGCCGTGCCGACTGGCCGCCCACGCCTTCGGATGACATCACCGGGGCGATGACGGGCGAATGGCCTGCTGCGGCGGAGCCGAAGGGCGCTAGCAAGAAGATCGCCGAAAAGGCCGTTGAAAAGGGCGTGTCCCTTACCGATGCGCAGGTTCAACGCGCGGTGCTCGATAGCATCCGCGCCATCATGATTATCCGCGCCTACCGGATCCGGGGCCATCTGGCCGCCGATCTCGACCCGCTGGGCATGACTGATCGCGGCAATCACCCTGAGTTGGAACCGGTTTCTTATGGCTTTGAAGAAGCCGATATGGATCGCCCGATCTTCATCGACAACGTTTTGGGGCTGGAAATGGCCTCGATGCGGCAGATCATCGACATTGTGAAGCGCACCTATTGCGGCACTTTCGCGCTGCAATTCATGCATATTTCCGACCCGGCGCAGGCGGCTTGGCTGAAAGAGCGGATTGAGGGCTATGGCAAAGAAATCGCCTTCACCCGTGAGGGCCGCAAGGCGATCCTGAACAAGCTGGTTGAGGCTGAGGGCTACGAAAAATTCCTCCATGTCAAATACATGGGCACCAAGCGCTTTGGTCTGGACGGCGCCGAGGCGCTGATCCCGGCGATGGAGGCGATCATCAAACGCGGCGGCGCTATGGGCGTGCGCGAGGTGATCTTTGGGATGCCGCACCGCGGTCGTCTGAACGTGCTCTCGAACGTACTGCAAAAGCCCTACCGCGCGATTTTCAACGAATTTCAGGGCGGCAGCTATAAGCCGGAAGATGTCGATGGCTCGGGCGATGTGAAATATCATCTTGGCGCCTCGTCGGACCGCACCTTTGACGGCAACACGGTTCACCTGTCGCTTACCGCGAACCCCTCACACCTAGAGGCAGTAAACCCTGTCGTTCTGGGCAAGGTCCGCGCCAAGCAGGATCAGTTTGGCGATACCGAACGCAGTCAGGTGCTGCCCGTGCTGCTACACGGCGATGCGGCTTTTGCGGGTCAGGGCGTGGTTGCTGAATGTTTTGGCCTGTCCGGTCTGAAGGGCCACCGCACGGGCGGCACCATTCATATCATCGTCAACAACCAGATCGGTTTCACCACCGCACCAGCCTACAGCCGCTCTAGCCCCTACCCCACTGACATCGCGCTAATGGTGGAAGCGCCGATTTTCCACGTCAATGGCGATGACCCGGAAGCCGTTGTTCATGCAGCGAAAGTTGCCACCGAATTCCGCCAGACCTTCCACAAGGATGTGGTGCTGGACATCTTCTGCTATCGCCGCTTTGGTCACAACGAAGGCGACGAGCCGATGTTCACCAACCCGGCGATGTACACCACCATCCGCAAGCAAAAGACCACCTTGCAGCTGTATACCGACCGTCTGGTTGCCGATGGCTTGATCCCGGAAGGCGAGATTGAGGATATGAAGGCGGCGTTCCAAGCCAAGCTGAATGAGGAGTTTGAGGTCGGCAAAGATTTCAAACCCAACAAGGCCGATTGGCTGGATGGTCGCTGGAAGTCGATGAAAACCAAAGACCTGGACAACTACCAGCGCGGCGACACTTGGATCAAGCCCGAGACAATGGCCGAAGTCGGCGCGGCTTTGACCCGCATCCCCGAAGGTTTTGACATCCACAAAACCGTCGCACGTCAGCTGGAAGCCAAGAAGAAAATGTTTGAAACTGGCAGCGGTTTCGATTGGTCGACGGCAGAGGCTTTGGCTTTTGGCTCCTTGCAAGTCGAAGGCTTCCCGGTGCGTTTGTCGGGGCAAGATTGCACCCGTGGCACCTTCAGCCAGCGTCATTCGGCCTTCGTCGATCAGACCACCGAAGAACGCCACTACCCGCTGAACCACATCCGCGCCGGGCAAGCGCGCTATGAAGTCATCGACTCGATGCTGTCGGAATATGCGGTGCTGGGTTTTGAATACGGTTACTCGCTGTCCGAACCCAACGCGCTGACGATGTGGGAAGCGCAGTTTGGCGATTTCGCCAATGGCGCGCAGATCATGTTCGACCAGTTCATCAACTCGGGTGAGAGCAAATGGCTGCGGATGTCGGGCCTGGTCTGTCTGTTGCCGCATGGCTATGAAGGACAGGGGCCGGAACACTCTTCGGCGCGGCTGGAACGCTTCTTGCAGATGTCAGCGCATGACAACTGGATCGTGGCAAACTGCACCACGCCCTCGAACTACTTCCACATTCTGCGCCGCCAGATGCACCGCGATTTCCGCAAGCCGTTGATTTTGATGACACCAAAATCACTGTTGCGTCACCCGATGGCAATCTCGGATGCGTCTGACTTCACCGAAGCCAGCTATTTCCACCGCGTGCTGTGGGATGATGCGCAGAAGGGTCATTCGGAGACCAAACTGAACGCCGATGATCAGATCAAGCGCGTCGTGCTGTGCTCGGGCAAGGTCTACTATGATCTTTTGGCCGAACGCGATGCGCGCGGGCTGACCGACACCTATCTGCTCAGGGTTGAACAGTTGTATCCGGTGCCAAAACAATCGCTGACGGCTGAGTTGTCGCGCTTCAAGGGTGCCGAATGGGTCTGGTGCCAAGAGGAACCCAAGAACATGGGCGCTTGGTCGCATATCGAGCCGGAACTGGAATCGCTGCTGACCAATATCGGCGCAACCAACACCCGGCCCCGCTATGCGGGCCGCGCGGCCTCGGCTTCGCCTGCCACGGGCTTGGCCTCCAAACATAAATACGAACAGCAAACCCTGGTCAACGAAGCGCTCGGCTGACCGATAGAAACGCGCCGACGCGCAGGAGATTGAAATGACAGATGTAATGGTACCCTCCTTGGGCGAAAGCGTCTCGGAAGCCACCGTATCGACTTGGTTCAAGAAGCCCGGCGATGTGGTCAAGCAAGATGAGATGCTGTGCGAGTTGGAAACCGATAAGGTCTCGGTCGAAGTGCCCAGCCCGGTGTCGGGCGTGCTGACCGAGATCATCGCGCCGGAAGGCACCACCGTCGCCGCCAACGCGCGGCTGGCGATTGTGACCGAAGGGGCTGCTGGTGCCAAAACCGCCGCGCCGATCCCGTTGAAAGCCGAAGAGCCGAAATCGGTTGCCGCTGCCGCAACGGTCGGCTCGCCCGGTGCCGGCCCAGAAGTGCTGACCCCGCGCGACGTCGAAAACGCGCCTTCCGCCAAGAAGGCGATGGCTGAGGCTGGCCTGTCGGCCGACCAAGTCCAAGGCACTGGCCGCGATGGCCGGGTGATGAAGGAAGACGTGGCGCGTGCCGCAACCGCGGCCCCGCTCGCCGCCGCCCCAGCCGTAGCCGCCATTCCGCGCGCTCCGGTTCCGGCTGACGATGCCGCCCGCGAGGAACGCGTCAAGATGACCCGCCTGCGCGCCACCATCGCGCGCCGTTTGAAAGATGCGCAAAACACCGCCGCCATGCTGACCACCTATAATGAGGTGGACATGTCCGGCATCATGTCTTTGCGCAATGAATACAAAGACATCTTTGAGAAAAAGCACGGCGTCAAACTGGGCTTCATGTCGTTTTTCGTCAAAGCCTGCACCCACGCTTTGAAAGAAATCCCGGAAGTGAACGCCGAGATTGACGGCCAAGACGTGGTCTACAAAAACTACGTCCATATGGGCGTCGCCGTCGGTACTCCGAACGGTTTGGTGGTTCCGGTTGTGCGCGATGCAGACCAGATGGGCTTTGCCGCGATTGAGAAGAAAATCTCGGAACTCGGCCTGCGCGCCCGCGATGGCAAGCTGTCGATGGCTGAGATGCAGGGTGGTTCGTTCACCATCTCGAACGGCGGCGTTTACGGCTCGCTGATGTCCTCGCCGATACTGAACCCGCCGCAATCGGGCATTTTGGGGATGCACAAAATCCAAGATCGCCCGGTCGTGGTCGCAGGCCAAATCGTGATCCGTCCGATGATGTATCTGGCTTTGTCCTACGATCACCGGGTTGTGGACGGCAAAGGGGCGGTGACGTTCCTCGTGCGGGTGAAGGAAGCGTTGGAAGATCCGCGTCGGTTGTTGATGGATTTGTAATCGACTGGCGGGGTGGTGAACCCCGCCCTACGGGGCAACTTGTAGGGCGAGGTTCACCCCGCCAATGGAGGTGTGGTTTTGCAAACTAATTCACTCGCGGCAATCTTAAAAAAACGATACGACTCTGCTGCCTTTGGTGGTCAAGTTGTAGCTATTTATTTGTTCGGAATTGAGTTTGCAGATGCCTTAGAAGGCAAGCCCCTCAAAGAAGTATGTAGCGAAGCGGGGATTTCGCCAACTTACGCGACCGAACTGGCAAAGGCCCGAAGGTTGGCGCCGTTTGTAGTATTGAGAAAATGACCCCCGAATTCACCTCACTCGCGGGCCCGCCGCCCGCCCCCTCTCCCCGCACCAAGCGCGTCGTTGTGGTGTGTATGCGCAACGAGGCGGTGTTTGTGCTGGAATGGATGGCCTATCATCTGAGCATCGGTTTTGATCGCATCTTCCTTGTCACCAATAACTGCCAAGACGGCACGGATTTGATGGCGGATCGGTTGGCGGAACTGGAACCCGTCATCCACATCCGCAATGAAGTCGCCCCCGGCGAGGCACCGCAGGTCGTAGGCCTTGCCCGCGCCATGGCGCATCCGGCGATGGCAGATGTGGAATGGCTGCTGCACATCGACGCGGATGAGTTTCTCAATATCACCACCGGAGCGGGTATGGTGGGCGACCTGCTGCAAGCCGTAGGCCCCTGTGACACGGTTGCCATCGCGTGGCGCTTTATCGCCAGCGGGGGGCGGCAGGTCTGGCAGGGCGGCAGCTTGCTGGCCGAGCAAACCCAGTGCTCCGCCCAGATCGAGGAACAGCATGTCCTTCACAAATCGCTGTTTCGCCCCAACCGATTTGCCCGAGCCACTGACCACATGCCGAAAGATCCGCTTATTTCCGAAGTCATCGCTGTAAACACCAGAGGCGACCGCATTCCCACTCGTGGCCTGACGCACCCAACTTCTCCAAAATATCGCGGCATCGACGATACTGCGCTGACGTGGCAGAACGCCGATATTCATCATTATTGTGTGCGTTCTGAAGATTTGTTTCTATTGAAGAACATTCGCGGCGATGGCATGGCGCTCGTGCATACAAATTACACGCTCGGCTCAAAACTGTGGACCATTGCCGAACGCGCCACCGGAGAAGACCGCTCGATCCAGCGCCATCTTCCCAGCGTCAACGCGCGTCTGGCCGCCTATGACGCCGATCTGCAGTTGCACGGTTTGCACAAAACTGCGCTGGCTTGGCTGGCACAGCAGCGCGACAGCTACCTGACCGCCGAGAACCGCAAGCTGTGGGATCAACGTCGCAAACGTGCAAAGAAAGTGGCCGCAGAATGACCCCCGAACTCACCGCCCTCGCGCTCGCAGGCCTGCTGCAAGTCGGACAATACGCGCTGTTCGCCATCCCGGCCAATCTGCAACTGGGCACCGGCTATACCTCTAGCCCGCGCGACCGCCCACCTTCGCGGCAGTTGTCGCTGCGCACCGCGCGGCTGCAACGCGCCCTTACCAATCATTTTGAGGCGCTGGTCCTGTTCACCCTCGCCGTCGTCGTGGTGACCTTGGGCAACCAATCCAGCGCGGTCACCCAGTACGCCGCTTATATCTACATCGCCGCCCGCGTGCTTTACGTCCCGGCCTATGCCTTTGGGCTGCGGCCATGGCGCTCGGCCATCTGGGCGGTGGGCTTTTTCGCCAGCCTCACCATGATCGTGGCGGCTTTGATCTGACACACGCGTCTGTACACAGTCTGTACAGGCTCACACGCCAACCCTACGAAGGAAAACCCATGGCAAGTTTTGACGCAATCATCATCGGTGCTGGCCCCGGCGGCTATGTTTGCGCCATCCGGGCCGCGCAACTGGGCCTGAACGTGGCCGTGGTCGAGGGGCGCGAGACTTTGGGCGGCACCTGCCTGAATATCGGCTGCATCCCGTCGAAAGCCCTGCTGCATGCGACGCATAGCTTGCATGAAGTGCATGAAAACTTTGAGAAAATGGGGCTTATGGGTGGCGCGCCGACGGTCGATTGGCTGAAAATGCAGTCCTACAAAACCGATGTTGTGAATGGCAACACCAAGGGCATCGAGTTTCTGTTCAAGAAGAACAAGATCACCTGGCTGAAAGGCTGGGCCACTATCCCCGCGCCGGGCAAAGTACAGATCGGCGACGAGGTGCATGAGGCGAAAAACATCGTGATTGCAACGGGGTCCGAGCCTTCCAGCCTGCCGGGCGTGACGGTGGATGAGACGATTGTGGTGACCTCGACCGGGGCATTGGCGCTGCCGTCGATCCCGAAAACCATGGTGGTGATTGGTGCGGGCGTGATTGGGCTGGAGATGGGCTCGGTCTACGCGCGGCTTGGCACCGCAGTCACTGTGGTGGAATATCTTGACGCGATCACCCCCGGCATGGACGCCGAAGTGGCGAAATCCTTCCAACGCATTCTGACGAAGCAGGGCTTTAAGTTTGTTCTGGGTGCCGCCGTGCAAGGCGTGGAAACCAAGGATGGCATGGCCAAGGTCAGCTACAAACTGCGCAAAAACGACGCCGAAGCCAGTCTGGAAGCCGAGGTGGTTCTGGTGGCCACGGGGCGAAAACCCTACATCAAAGGCTTGGGGCTGGAGGCGTTGGGGGTTGAGATACTGCCGCGCGGCCAAGTCAAGACCGATGCACATTTCGCCACCAATATCAGCGGCTTGTATGCGATTGGTGATGCGATTGTCGGCCCAATGCTGGCGCATAAAGCCGAAGACGAGGGCATGGCTTTGGCCGAGATCATGGCCGGCAAAGCGGGCCATGTGAATTATGGCGTCATCCCCGGCGTGGTTTACACCTCGCCAGAAGTGGCATCGGTGGGGGCCACCGAAGAACAGCTGAAAGAACAGGGCCGCGCTTACAAGGTCGGCAAATTCCCGTTCATGGGCAATGCGCGCGCCAAAGCGGTGTTTCAGGCCGAGGGTTTCGTGAAAATGCTCGCCGATGCCACCACCGACCGCATCTTGGGCTGCCATATCATCGGCCCGGGCGCAGGCGATCTGATCCACGAGGTCTGCGTGGCGATGGAATTTGGCGCGTCAGCACAAGATCTGGCGATGACTTGCCACGCCCACCCCACCTATAGCGAAGCGGTGCGCGAAGCGGCGCTGGCTTGTGGCGACGGTGCGATTCACGCCTAAGCACGCTCCTCCGCCCTTACAGGCGTCTTCGCTTATGCGAAGATCGCCCGTAAGGCAGGGACGAGTGCCGTCTCAGGCCTTTTTCCATAGCCAATCCAGCAGCCCGGCAGAGCCATCGTCCGGGCTGATCCCCACCACCAAAGCCGCCTCCATCGCGCCATCCGGCTCGGTCATTTTGACCCGCGCATAAGCGCCATCCCCGGCATCGGCGGCAATGCGGTCGTCGGCGTTCAGCATGTCGCGCTGACCTTGCCGCGCATAGGCGGGATGCTCGGCATAAATTTCGGCATTGACTGCCTCATCAAAGAAAATCTGGCTGGTCAGCACGGTTTGTGCATCCAGAAACACCTTATAATGCACATGCGTCGTGCGCCCGCGATACCAGCCGGGGAACACGGTTTGAAATGTCACAATGCCAGCATTATCCGTCTGTTGCGTGCCACGCAGAAAAGTTTGGCCACTGGTATCACCGCCGTCCCCCATATTCTGCACGCCAGCATACACCCCCAAAGCATCGCAATGCCACACATCCACCCGCGCGCCCACCACGGGCACGCAATCCGCCGTCACCACCTGCAACCGCAACTGCATCGGCAGGCCCGGTTTGCCCTCGGTGATGTCGGAGCGCAGCAGTTTGGGGTCGATGTAGAACGGCCCCTCCGTCACTTCTTGTTGCAACTGGCAGACATCGGTGGAGATCAACTCGGCAGTTTCAGCCCGCGCCGCCAGACCGCCGGGCAGCATCGCCAATGGAGCGAGTGAGAGCGCCTTCAAGATGGTGCGGCGGTCGATGGTGGAAAGCGGGCGCATAGCAACTCCTGTGTAAGTCACAGTTGAAACGCCACAGGCCAGCGATTCCGTCGCCTAGGACGCCAAATGTCGCAGCCCCTGCGTGACATCCGTGCGCACCGCCAAGCGCAGCCCCGGCTCATCGCCTGCCCGCAAGGCCGCGAGGATCATCCGGTGGTGTTGCGGCATGTCCCGCCTACGCAACTTCTGGTAAAGCGCGCGCATTGTCGGCCCCAGTTGCAGCCAGACCGTCTCGCACAGGGCCAGCATCGCCGGGGTCTGGGCGCGCAGATAAAGCGTGCGGTGAAACTCCAGATTGGTGCGCACATAGCCCACCGCATCTTGGTTCATCACCGCCTCTTGGTTCAGCGCATTGATCGCAGCCAAACGATCGATCAACGCGAAATGCGCTCGCGGCAGCGCCCGCGACGCCATCTCCGGCTCCAGCATAGCGCGGATCGCGGCCAGTTCCTCAATGCGTTCCGGGGTAAGTTCCGGTGTTGAAATCCGCCCTGACGAAGACATCGTAAACGCCCCCTCAGCCACCAACCGCCGCGCCGCCTCGCGCGCCGGGGTCATCGAGACGCCAAATTGTTCCGCAATACCGCGCAGGGTCATCGCCTGACCGGGCGCGAGCTCGCCATGCAACACCTGCTGGCGCAGGCTGCGATACACCCGCTCATGGGCGGCAGCATTGGGGTCGGCCAATCGCGGCGGGATGGGATAGGGTGAAATCATGGCCTAGCCAAGCACCCAGAGCTTGCTGCGGTCAAGCGCCATCAAGATCGCCGCCATCAAACCGGATCGCCTGTAGCGCCCCGCCTTCCCGCTTTAACCACCCGCGTTCTGCCTGCCAGCCCGGAAACAAGTGCTGCACCACAGCCCAGAACCGATCCGAATGGTTCATCTCCAGCATATGCGCCACCTCATGGGCCGCGACATAGTCCAGCACCCGAGGCGGCGCCATGATCAGCCGCCACGAATACATCAGCGACCCATCCGAGGTGCAAGATCCCCACCGTGAGCGGGTGTCGCGCAGCGTTACTTGACTAACCTTACGCCCGATCAGCCCGGCGTAGTGATCCGATGCCGCCACCAACCGATTGCGTGCCTGCACCCGCAGAAAAGCTGACACCCGCGCCGCTGCACGTTCAGGATCGCCCGGCACGACCAGCGAATCGCCCTCCACCCGCACCGACCGCCCTGCGCCGTTCTCCAGCCGCAAGGCCCGCCCTTCAAACGGCAGCACCGAACCGATACCAACCCCGACCACCTGCGGCATCCGCGCTACCGCCGCACGGATCCAAGGTTCCTGCGCGCGAGCAAAGGCCATCGCCTCGGCCTCCCGCGCCCGCGTCGGCAACGACAGTGTCACCGCGCCATTGGTCTGCGATACGCGCAAGGAAAACCGCCGCGCGCGGGCATTGCGACGCAGAGTGATCTCTATTGGGGGTGGGCCGGGAAGCAGCAAAATCGCACCTCTGGACATGGGACCGCAGCATACCTATCTGCATCGCAGCCGCAACTGCGGTAACACTGACAAAAGCCTTTGACAGTCGCTCAAGCCTGTGGCAAGCGGCTACATTCCGAATTGACAGCCCGCAAGGGCCAGCCTGAACAAAGGGAAAACCATGCCATTGGCAGAATGGGGCACCAAGCGCGTATGCCCGACCACCGGCAAGCGCTTTTACGACCTGAACCGCAGCCCGATCGTCAGCCCGTACACGGGTGAGGTCGTGGACATCGAATCGGCACGCCGCAAAATGGCTGCCGCCGTGATCGCGCGTGTGCAGCCTGAAAAAGACGATGATGCGGTGCTGGTTGATGATCTGGAGGCAGATGATGATCTGCTGGTCGCAGGCGTCGCCGATGATGCCGAACTCGACGATGAGCTCTTGGAAGATGACGCCGACGACACCGTGTCGCTGGATGATCTGACCGACGTGGCCGGCGACGAGGAAGACGTTTAAGCTGATCAAGCCGGGCGTGGGGAGGCTTGCATTTTCCTCTTGCACCCCCCCGCGCCCTCGCCTAAACACCGCCCACCAAGACGATCACGACGCGCCCAACGTCGTGCCAAAGATGGGGTCATAGCTCAGATGGGAGAGCGCTTGAATGGCATTCAAGAGGTCGGGAGTTCGATCCTCCCTGGCTCCACCAAACAAATCAAAGACTTAGATGAAAGAAAGCCTCGCAAACGCGAGGCTCTTTTCATTCTGGGTAACGTTTGGGGTAACATTTGTATGGAGAAACGCACTGCTGCGAAAATAACGCTTGTCGCTCTCAGCGATATTGATTTTGGACTTAAGCAGATATACTTTCTACTTACAGAGGAAGAACCATGACAACTTTAGCTAAGATACACACTGCACAGAAAGTGCAGCGCACGTCCGGTATGTATGCTGCACGTTCATACATGAGCGGGCGCTTTACGGCGAAGCATGTCGTCGTCACTGCCGACGCACTAGATGAATCTTTTGAAGACGCTCAGTTGAATGCGATTGCCGACGAAAGGGCCAAGGGTCCGTTCGTAAAGGTAACGCTGGATGACCTATAGCCTAGAATTTCATGAAAATGCGCTAAAGGAATTTCGCGCGCTTGACGCTGAAGTTCGTGATCGATTCAAAAGAAAGCTTCACGAACGGATGCAAAATCCGCGTGTAGAAATGGATCGACTTAGTGGCAAGTCGAATCGCTACAAGATCAAATTCAAGCATCCCGGCGTTCGGCTCGTCTATGAAGTAGTAGAAGATCGTCTGATCGTCTTCGTTCTGGCGGTCGGCAAACGCGAACGTAGCGCAGCATATGAAAAGGCATCTGGCAGATTTTTCATCAGGAGATGACCTTTACCTGATCTCGCGTTGCAAGATGGCCGGGACCATCCCGG
This sequence comes from Cypionkella sp. PAMC25878, assembly GCF_058135695.1. Lineage (NCBI taxonomy): Bacteria > Pseudomonadati > Pseudomonadota > Alphaproteobacteria > Rhodobacterales > Paracoccaceae > Cypionkella > Cypionkella sp. PAMC25878. Next base: position 4,103,320 of record NZ_CM176871.1, read on the forward strand.
CCCCGGCCCCTGTCTCTCCCAGCGTCCCGCGTGACAGAGCCTTCCTGACGCACTGCCCCCGAAAGGAAAGGCCGCGCCTTGGCGGGGTTATGGCACTCACCGCCCAATCCGGTTGCTTTGCGCTGGGTCGACGCAGGTGCAACCCACCCTATCCCTTAACTTTGAACAGCCAGCCTTTTGCCTTGCTGATTTCGTAAGTCAGCAGCACACGCCCCGGATCCAGATCGGCCAAATCGCAAACCTCTGCAAAGTCGCGCGACCAAGGCCAGAACGGATCCTTGCCCTCTGCTGCATCGCGCAGGCCGTCGAGCAGCACGCTTAACCAAAGCCGCCGTTCGCCCCCGTGCATCAGTTTGCACAGCGTCGGACCACAAGCGACTGCACCCGGTCAGCCATGATCTGATCGCAGGCGTTCATCGCTGCAAACATCCATTGTGACCAAGCAAGGTGTTCCGCCTCGCTCACACACGCCTTGAGCCGCTGGGGTAATCCCCCCATTTTTAACGGGGTGCATCCGTAGAACTTACGCGGCCATTTTCAGTTTCTGGGCGGGTGTGATGCCGCCGATGCCCATGTTCGGGCGGTCGTTGTTGTATGTCCATAGCCATTGTGTGGCGTGATCCTGTGCCTCCTCGATGGTTTCGATGATGTATTGGTCGAGCCATTCATGCCGGACGGTGCGGTTGTATCGCTCGATGTAGGCGTTCTGCTGCGGCTGGCCGGGTTGGATGTGCTGGATCGTGATGCCCTGTCTCTCAGCCCAGATCAGCAGCTTGCCACTGATGTATTCCGGGCCGTTGTCGACCCTTATGGTGCCGGGTTTGCCGCGCCATTCGATGATCCGGTCCAGGCTCCGGATGACCCTTTCGGCGGGTAGCGAGAAGTCAACCTCGATACCCAGCCCCTCGCGGTTGAAGTCATCCAGCACGTTCAGCAGCCGAAACGCACGGCCATCACCGAGGCGATCTGCCATGAAGTCCATGGACCAGGTCATGTTGGGTGCCTCGGGCACAGCAAGCACATCAGGTTTGTCCCGCTTCAGCCGCTTGCGGGGCTTGATCCGCAGGTTCAGTTCCAAGGCGCAATAGATCCGATAGACGCGTTTGTGGTTCCACGGATGGCCCTTCACGTTGCGCAGATGCAGAAAGCACAGCCCAAAGCCCCAGGTCTTGCGGGCGTCGGTCAGACCCACCAGAAGGTCGGCGATCTCTTCGTTCTCGGCTTTTAACTTCGGGCCATAGCGATAGCAGGTCTCGCTGACCCCGAAGGCCCGGCAGGCCAGCGCAATGCTGACCTTGTGTCGCGCCACCGCTTTCTCGGCCATCTCGCGGCGTTGAGATGGCCGCGTCATTTTTTTCCGAGAGCCTCTTTCAGCAGGTCGGCTTGCATGCTCAGGTCCGCATACATCCGCTTCAGCCGGCGGTTCTCGTCCTCGATGGCCTTCATCTGGCTGATCAGCGACGCATCCATGCCGCCATACTTCGCCCGCCACTTGTAGAACGACGCATTGCTCATGCCATGCTCGCGGCACAGCTCTGCCACCGGCACACCGCCTTCGGCCTGACGCAGGATCGCAAGAATCTGCGCCTCAGTGTATCTGCTTGTCTTCATTCAGAATCTCCTCGTTCATCTTGGCGAGAAAATTCTACTTATGCAGCCCCTTACTTTCGGGGGGGATTACCCAACCAAGTCTGGTGCGCCGACATCACTTACCTGCCCATGCGCAAAGGCTTCCTCTATCTGGTGGCCATCATGGACTGGTTCACCCGCAAGGTGCTGGCCTGGCGCATCTCCAACACGCTGGAGGCCGACTTCTGCCTGGAGGCTTTGAACGACGCCATCCACAAGTTCGGCCCGCCCGAAATCATGAATACTGACCAGGGCAGCCAGTTCACCTCCTTCGACTGGACCGACCGCTTGAAGCGGGCAAAGACCAAAATCTCGATGGACGGCAAAGCCCGCTACCTCGACAACATCTTCATTGAACGTCTCTGGCGTTCCCTGAAGTATGAATGCGTCTACCTGCACGCCTGGGAAACCGGGTCACAGGCCAAAGCCGGCGTCGGGCGCTGGATCACCTTCTACAACCACCTGCGGCCCCACGCCGCCCATGGCGGACAACCGCCCGCCGTGGTCTACTTCAACGCAATCGAAACCGATCAGCAGAGGCAGGCAGTAGCTTAACTCACCCGGAAATCTGTCCAAGAGTTGGGGAGTAGCTCAGATTGCCAACTTTTACTTGATCGACTTCGACGCCAAGATGAACCGTTTTGCGCTTGAGCGCGGCGGTCGCTATATGCGTTACTCAGACGACATTTTGCTAATCGTTCCGGGTGGTGAAGCTGAAGCAACCGCCGCGACAAACTTTGCGACAAACGAGATAAAAAACCACGGTGAAGCTCTTGAGATCAAAGAAGCAAAGACGTGCGTTGTCAAATTTACCAAGTCTGGCGACGAACTGAGCTTTGAGCACTTAACTGGTCCAAAAGGAAAAAATGGGTTAGAGTACTTAGGTTTTCGATACGACGGCAAGAAAGTTTACGTTAGAGAAAGCACAATATCGCGGCTCTATCGCAAAGTGTCGGTTGCTGCAAAACGTGATGGAACGATGCATGTGCTTGCAAATCCTACCGCTAGCCCAGCGAGCCTTATTGGTAGCTTCAATTATTCACTCTTTAGTCAGAAGTTCAGCCGCGTGAAAAAGGGAGAGTTGACTGACGACTATAAGAGTTGGACTTTCTACAGCTACTTGAAACGGGCAGCACATACATTTGGGTCTAAGGGTGATCGCATCCTACCCCAAGCACGAAACTTTAAGGAGCAAATGAAGGAACGCGTCACTAAAGCAATCATTCGTGCCCACGCACGTCAGACGGCACAACCAGCACTCCCATAGCCGTTCCCCGAAGGCGACGCCGCAGAAACTAAGGCGAGCAAAGGCGCGCATCATCTAGGGACCGTGGACATTTAGCGCAGCGCAATGATTGTTGCGGCGATGCTCCACGTTGCGCGGTAGCTTGTGTCGGTTTTGTCGTACCTTGTGTTTACGCCTCTGAACTCCTTGATCTTGCTGAAGTAGTTTTCGATGAGGTGTCGCCATTTGTAGGCTTCGGCGTCGTGGGGAATGTGCAGGATGCGGTTGCGTTTGGCGGGGATGACGGCTTCTGCTTGCCTGCGGTCCAACTCGGCGCGCAGGTGGTTTGCGTCAAACGCTTTTTCGGCCATCAGGGCGTTGAAGCTCAGCCCCTCGATCAGGTCCGGCACCCCGGTAATTTCGCTGCGCTGACCCGGCAGAAGCACAAAGCGCACCAGATTGCCAAGCGCGTCTGTCAGCGCCAGAACCTTCGTCGTCAGCCCGCCTTTCGAGCGCCCAATCGCTTGATTTCGAGTCCCCCTTTTGCGCCGCTCGCCTTCTGATGCGCGCTGATGATGGTGCCATCAACGAGGACGTATTCAAAGTCAGGCTCCCCCGATATGGCGTCGAAAATACGTTGAAATACATCGGCTTGCGCCCAGCGGCGAAACCGCCGGAACACAGAGTTCCAAGCGCCAAAACCCGGCGGCAGGTCACGCCATGGACCGCCAACCCTGACCTTCCAAAGGACGGCTTCAAGAAACAGCCGATTGTTCTTCGCCGTCACCCCGCGCGTCCGCAACGAGCCCGGCAAAAGCGGCTCGAGAAGCCGCCAACTCCGGTCAGAAATGACAAAACGTTCAGCCCGCATTCATACCTCCTCAAAAGGAAGCTTGAATCACGATATCCACCCAATGGGAATCCTAAATGTCCACAGCCCCTAGGTTTGCAGCATTAATCAGGCAATTCCTTACTTCTTCCAATGTGATATCAATCGCTTTTGTTGCACGACTAAGTTTGTTGTATTTTTCAACTAGCTCATTGTACTCGCCAAGCAGCTTGTCATTGGCCTGCACACTTTTAGTCACGTTGGATTTGCAGGTGAAGCCCTCATAGTTGCACTGATAGCTATCAAAGCAGGCTGCATCTTTCCCCACACACATGCCACTGCTGGAACAAATTGTATCGCCATAGTTTAGGCAAGCTGCGCTAGTGCCAATGCGACATGAAAAGTTCTCGCTAAACGCCGGAGCCGCCAAGCTGATCCAGAGCACGGCTGCCAAACATGCGACACCCTGACAGATCGCGATAGTGGCCAAGGTGTCAGACAAACTCTTTAGCAAGGTGCGATAAGAAAGCTCTGTGTGCTTATTGGCCTTGTAAGCGGTGGTCATGCCAGAAACGAAGTCCAAAATAATGTGCATAAGTTCCCCGCCTGTTTGGGTGAGGTTAGCGGTCATGAATGCTTGGGGGAAGAGGTTATGCTCAATGAGTGGCGGGCTTGAGTTTTAGCGTTGCATTATGGCCTTGAACACCGCCTTGGTGTGACACTATGGTGTGACACACGTTCAACATGCATCTGTTTAGTGTTGTTGCTCAAAGGCTTAGATTTCCGTGGTGGAGTTCCTCCCTGGCTCCACCAAATCCTCCGGCTAGTAAATCTGGGGAAACTTCCAAAGCAAAATGGCCCGTCTTTTGGTGGGCCATTTGCTTTTGTGATTGCAGAAAAAGGCAGGAAGTGGGGCTGGTCTCCCCAATGCCCTAGCCCTGCTTTGCCTCAAGCGCTGCAATACGGGCCGCCAAGACCGTGTTTTCTTCGCGGGCCTTTTGTGCCATCGTGCGCACGGCGTCGAACTCTTCGCGGGTGACGAAATCGCGGTCGGCAAGCCAGCGGTCGACGAATCCCTTCATCGCGGTTTCCGCCTCGGATTTGGCACCTTGGGCCACCCCCATCGCGTTGGTCATCAGCTTTGACATGTCGTCGAAGAATTTGTTTCCGGCCGTCATCTGGGGCCTCCTTTCGCTTAAGCCTTATATGAGCCGCCAAAGCCCCATGCACAAGATGGCGATCTGCCGCGATCCCACGTTGACATCGCCCCGCCGCTTGCCGACAACGCGGGGAAAATCGCAGGAAGCCCAATGTCCTATATCCCCTTCCCGAACCTCTCGCCCGATATCTTCTCGATCCCGCTGGGGCCGATGACGCTGACCCTGCGCTGGTATGCTTTGGCCTATATCGTCGGCCTGCTTGCGGGCTGGAAGCTGATCGTTTGGATGATCAACACGCCGCGGCTGTGGTCGGGGCCGCCGCCACTCACCCCCGAAGCGATCGAGCGCCTGCTGACTTGGGTGATCTTCGGCGTCATCCTCGGCGGGCGCCTGGGCTATGTGATCTTCTACCAACCTGACCATTTCCTGCAAAACCCGCTGCAAATCCTGCGGGTGTGGGAGGGCGGGATGTCGTTCCACGGTGGTTTCGCGGGCGTGGCTATCGCGGGTATCTGGTTTTGCAAGCGCGAGAAAATTCGAATGCTGCCGCTGGCCGATCTGATGGCCGCCGTCGCCCCGATCGGCCTGCTGCTGGGGCGCTTGGCCAATTTTGTCAATGCAGAGCTTTGGGGCCGCCCCACTGATCTGCCCTGGGGTGTCGCCTTTCCCGGGGAAGCCGCGCAGACTTGTGAAGGTGTTCTGACCATTTGCGCCCGCCACCCCAGCCAGCTTTATGAGGCGGCACTTGAAGGTCTGCTGCTGCTGGTCGTCCTCAGCTATCTGATCTGGCGGCGAAGCTGGCTGAAAACCCCCGGCAAGATCGCCGGCCTGTTCTTCGCAGGCTACGGCATTGCCCGGTTTTTGGTCGAATTCGTCCGCCAACCCGATGCGCAATTCGTCTCGGACGGCAATCCCTTGGGCTTGGCGTTGCACGTCGCAGGCTATGGCCTGACCATGGGCCAAATCCTAACGATCCCGATGATCGCCGCTGGCGTCTGGTTCATCGCCAAAGCCAAACCCGCCCCAGCAAACCCCAAATGACTCCCCTCGCCGAACTGCTGATCCAGCGTATTCAGGCGACAGGCCCGATCACCCTCGCCGACTATATGGCCGAATGTCTGCTGCATCCCCAGTACGGCTATTATTCCACCCGCGACCCCTTCGGCGCTGCTGGCGATTTCACCACCGCGCCCGAGATCAGCCAGATGTTCGGCGAGCTGCTGGGCCTCTGCCTTGCGCAGACTTGGCTCGACCAAGGCGCGCCTGCGCGGTTCACGCTTGCCGAACTCGGCCCCGGTCGCGGCACCTTGATGGCCGATGTTCTGCGCGCCACCAAACGTGTTCCGGGCTTCCACGTCGCAGCGCAGGTGCTGCTGGTGGAAGCCTCCGCCACCCTGCGCAAACGCCAGCGCATCACCTTAGCCGACCACCCCGCGCAATGGGCCGACCACCTCGCCCCCGGAGAAACCCCGCTCTACCTGCTCGCCAATGAATTCTTCGACGCCCTACCGATCCGGCAATTCACCAGGGCTCCCCAAGGCTGGGAAGAAACCCTGATCGGCGTCGGCAACGGCCAGCTGACGATGGGAAAATCCGCGCCAGCCGCAATTTCTCAGCTGGACCATCGTCTTACCGACACCAAACCCGGCGACATCGTCGAAATCTGCCCAGCCGCCGCCCCGATCATGCAGACCATTGCCGCCCAAATTGAGACCCATGGCGGTGCCGCCCTGATCCTCGACTACGGCGATTGGACCTCGCACGACGATACATTCCAAGCGCTGAAAGCCCACAGCTTTACCGATCCCCTCGTGGAACCCGGCGAAGCCGATCTGACCGCCCATGTCGATTTTGCCGCCCTCGCCGCGGCCTGCACATCTCATGCCTACACCACGCAAGGCCAGCTTCTGACCGCGCTTGGCATCCGCAAGCGCGCCGTCCAACTGGGGTTAAAACTGACCGGAGATGCCCTCGTCCAGCACAATGCCGCCACGCACCGCTTGACCGCGCCCGAGGAAATGGGAAGGTTGTTCAAAGCCCTCGCCATCACACCCTCCCACGCCCCCAAGCCCCCCGGATTCACCTGATGCTGGAAATCATCACCTCCGACGCTCTTGCCCCCCGCCACGGGTTTTTTACCCGTAAGGGTGGAGCCTCTTCAGGGATTTTTGCCGGGCTGAACTGCGGCACGGGCTCCACCGACCAAGCCGAAGCGGTGGCGATCAACCGCGCCCGCGTCGCCGAAGCGCTGGATCTTGCCCCCGATCATCTCGTCTCGGTCCACCAAGTCCATTCCCCCGATGCTTTGCACGTCACAACGCCGCTGCGGGTGCGCCCGCAAGCCGATGCGATGGTCACCGCCACCCCCGGCCTTGGCCTTGCCATCCTAACCGCCGATTGCCAGCCCGTGCTGTTCGCCGATGCGAAGGCGGGGGTGATCGGTGCCGCCCATGCTGGCTGGCGCGGCGCGAAAGACGGTGTTCTGGAAGCAACCCTTGTGGCGATGGAGGCTTTGGGCGCCTCTCGCGCCAACATCGCCGCCGTAATCGGCCCCTGCATCAGCCAGTCCGCCTATGAGGTTGGCCCCGAGTTCTTTGAAGCCTTCACCGACGACGACTCCGAAACCCGCCGCTTCTTCGCCCAAGGCCAAGGTGATCGGATGTTGTTCGACCTGCCCGGCTATGGGTTGTGGCGGCTGCGCGCGGCTGACGTCGGTCATGCCGAATGGACGCGGCACTGCACCTTTTCGGATGCCTCGCGATTCTACTCCTACCGCCGCACCACCCATGCGCATGAGGCCGACTATGGCCGCCTGTTGTCAGTGATCCGTCTGTAAAGCCGTCGGCTCTGCCACAATTCACCACAATGCCGCACAAAGTTACCTCAATCGCTACTGTTTCCAGCCCAAACCCTGCCGCAAAGATCCGTCAGATTGTCTCCAACGCATGAACAAACCTGCAAGGGACAAGGCCATGAAGAAACAACCCCGCTGGATGAAATCCGCCATCGCCGCAAGCGCGGAGCCGCAAGTCGCCCTGCCGTGGGCTCGCGGCCAACGCCGCCGCCCCGAGGCAATGGCTCTGGCACTGAAAGCCGCCGCCGCCAAGCCGCGCGCGCAGGCTGCTCACTGATCAATCGCCCCAACTCGGGCCCGATTCGCAAAAAAGGCCGGGACAACCCCGGCTTTTTTTCATTTTCAGCGCACAATCGTCGCATTACATCCCCAGCGTGAACAATAACGGCAACAACATGAAGATCGCGTCATAACTTCATATCAATTAAGAATAAACTTTGACAACAGGGCGTGTTTCCGCCATGTTTGGCCTTACAGATGTCCCTCTGTGAAAACAGGCAGTGGCGGGCGTGGTAAGACCCCTCAAAGGCTCCCCCCTCGGCGCACCAGTTCGGCAAATGTCGGGCTGCGGATGATGCTCAGTTAAGGCGGCCCTGGTGTGCTCTGACACCGTCAAGGGGCCGCCTAAACATTTGTGCAGACCGCTGGCCACCAAACCGAATTCTGTCGCAGAATTCGGCACGTTTTCTGACTTCAGAAAACGCCTCCGCCTATCAGTTCAGGCGTGCTTCGCCAACCGCGCCTCCAGCACATCAAACGGCAGTCCCGGCTCGTCCTTGGCACAGCGGATCACCAACGAGGTTTTCACGTTCGCCACATTTTCGGCCTTCAAAAGCTGTTCGGTCAGGAACGACTGAAAGCTCGACAGATCGGGCGCCACGCATTTCAGAATGAAATCAATCTCACCGTTCAGCATATGGCATTCACGCACCAACGGCCACGCACGGCAACGGCCTTCAAAGGTTGACAGATCGGCCTCGGCCTGACTTTGCAACCGTACCATCGCGAAGACCTGCACCTCAAACCCCATCTCGCGTGCGTCAATATCGGCGTGATAGCCCTTGATATAGCCCGCCTCCTCCAGCGTGCGCACCCGACGCAGGCAGGGCGGCGCTGAAATCCCCACCCGGCTGGCGAGTTCCACATTGGTCATCCGACCATCCGCCTGCAATTCCGCCAGAATGCGACGGTCAATCGGATCGAGTTTGCTGCCGGCCATATGGGCCTCCTTTTTGGCTTGTATCTATGCCTACACCCCGCCCTGCGCAACATTCTTTCACAACCGCGCAAGATGTTTTCGCAAAACACCCACGCGCCGCACAATTCCGCCATGCGTTTGCCAGCCCTTCCCCCGCGCACGGGCAACGCATATATCAAGCTCCACACGATTCCGGGGATGCGCCATGACCACGACACGCCACAGTAAAGTTCTGATCATAGGCTCCGGCCCCGCAGGATACACGGCGGCGGTTTACGCCGCCCGCGCCATGCTGGAACCCATTTTGGTGCAAGGCCTGCAACCCGGCGGGCAGTTGACCATCACCACCGAGGTGGAAAACTGGCCCGGTGACACCCATGTGCAAGGCCCCGATCTGATGGTGCGGATGCAGGCGCATGCCGAGGCGATGGGAGCGGAAGTGATCTCCGACTACATCACCAGCCTTGATCTGCAGAGCCGTCCCTTCACCGCCACATCCGACTCCGGTACCACGTATACCGCTGATGCTGTGATCTTGGCGACGGGTGCGCAAGCCAAATGGCTGGGTCTGCCGTCGGAAGAAAAGTTCAAGGGCTTCGGCGTCTCGGCCTGCGCCACCTGCGACGGTTTCTTCTATCGGGGCAAAGAGGTGGTGGTGATCGGCGGTGGCAATACGGCGGTGGAGGAAGCGCTGTTCCTCACCAACTTCGCCACCAAGGTCACCCTGATCCACCGCCGCGACACCCTGCGCGCCGAGAAGATCATGCAGGACCGTCTGTTCAAGCACCCGAAGATCGAAATGCTGTGGGACTCGGAAGTCACCGAGGTTCTGGGCTCTGACGCCCCCACTTCCGTCACCGCCGTCCGCACCCGCAATCTGAAAACCGGCGAAGTCAAAGACGTGCCCTGCCACGGCTTCTTCGTCGCCATCGGCCATTCCCCCGCCTCAGAGCTGGTGAAAGACCAGTTGCCGCTGCATGAGGGCGGCTATGTGCAGATTGAGGCAGGCTCCACTCGCACCGCCATTCCGGGCGTGTTTGCGGCGGGCGATCTGACAGACCACATCTACCGTCAGGCCGTGACCAGCGCCGGGATGGGCTGCATGGCCGCACTCGACGCCGAACGTTGGCTGCAAGAGCAATCCGAGCAATAGGCGCGATGCGCCTGCTCGCCATCTCGGGCAGCCTGCGCTCCGCTTCGACCAACACCGCATTGCTGCGGGCTTTGGCCGAAGCGGCCCCGCAAACTGTCACGCTCTATGAAAATATGGCCGACTTTCCGCTGTTCTCGCCCGACTTTGAGGCAGATACCCCCGCCCCAGTGCTAGCCTTCGCCGCAGCCATCGCCAGCGTTGACGGCCTCATCATCGCCTGCCCGGAATATATCCACGCCCTGCCCGGCGCCTTCAAAAATGCGTTGGATTGGTTGGTGTCGCGGCCCGAGTTGATCCACAAACCCATCGCCCTGTTGCACGCCTCGCATCGGGGGGAGGATGTTCTGGCCGATCTGCGTCGCGTGCTCGCCACCGTGTCAGATCGCTTCGCGCCCGATATATTCGCGCGCTTCCCCTTGGGCAAGCTGACCCCGCCCGATGTGGTCGCCCACATGGCCCAGCCCACAAACCGCGCCGCCCTACTGGCATTTCTGGCGCGGTTTACGGATTTCATCGCCGAGGCTGACCGCCCCGGCTAAGCCTCAGTGCGCGTTGACCGGTGCCATATCATGCTGACGCGCCAGCGAAAACGCGAGGGCTCGGTCGGCGACCAAAGCCAGTTGTTCGCCATCCTCGCCATGCACGGCATAAACGGTTTTCATGCCGTTGATCTGCGCCCGCACCTTTTCCGGCAGGCTTTCCACCGCGATGGGGCGCACATAAACGATGCGGTTTTCCGCCTCGGGCAATGCTTCGAATTTCACATCCATCATCATCTCTCCTTATTTGCGGCCAATACGAATGGTCTGCACAATGGTGTCGGGCACCATCCGGCGCAGGTCGATATGCAACAGCCCGTGGTCCAGATCAGCGCCTGCCACCTCAACCCCGTCGGCTAAAACGAACGAGCGTTGAAACGCCCGCGCGGCGATACCGCGATGCAGGAACACCCGCTCGCCCAGATCATCGCTTTGCCGTCCGCGCACCACCAGTTGACGATCCTCAACCGTGATCGCCAGATCTTCATCGCGAAAGCCAGCAACGGCCAAAGTGATGCGGTAGGTGTTCTCGGAGGTGGCCTCGATGTTAAACGGCGGATAGCCTTCCGAGGCGGTTTTGGCGGTGCGCTCGACCAGCCGTTCCAGCTGTTCAAACCCCAGCAGAAAGGGGTGCGAACCAAAAGTAAGTTTCGTCATGACCGATGCCCTTTGCAACAAGCGACATTGAAGCCGGGCCCAGACTGCGGCACCCGACCCCTTGAATATGGGGGCAGCGGTGCAAGCCCGCAAGTGGTGGATTGCCCAAGAAAACTTAAAGCCTGATGCAGAGATTTTCCGCCGATTTCAGGCGAATCACTGTATCCTAACGCCAAGCCATAAAGACTGGATTCGATCCTGCCATGAATGCCTCCTCCGAGATGAACTTTGAAGACATGCTGCGCGTGAAGCTGGAAGTGCTGCGGCGCGAGCATCGCGATCTGGATGAGGCGGTTTATGCGCTGGAAACCGCAGGCCGTCCTGATGTGCTGACGCTGCGGCGGCTGAAAAAGCAGAAATTGCAGATGAAGGACCAGATCGTGCGGATTGAAGATCTGCTGATCCCGAATATCATCGCCTGATCTGCCACGCCCTCGGCTAAAACCGACGCCCGCGCTACCAGATCGCTGGCTTTTCCTTGCCTCCCCCGCCTGCATTGCTATGAAGCGCTTGCAAACAGCCGGAGGCGCCAATGTCTGTTGATGTCGGGATCATCATGGGAAGCCAGTCAGACTGGCCGACGATGAAAGAAGCGGCCCTTGTGCTGGATCAGCTTGGCATCTCGTATGAGACAAAGATCGTCTCGGCCCACCGCACCCCGGATCGGCTGTGGGCCTATGGTAAAGCAGCGGCCGGTCGTTTGCAGGTGATCATCGCAGGCGCGGGTGGGGCTGCACATTTGCCCGGTATGATGGCCTCGAAAACCCGCGTGCCGGTGATCGGCGTGCCGGTGCAGACCAAGGCTTTGTCGGGCGTCGATAGCCTGTATTCCATCGTGCAGATGCCGAAGGGCTACCCGGTTGCCACCATGGCCATCGGTGCCGCTGGTGCCGCCAATGCGGGCCTGCTGGCAGCCGGGATTCTGGCGCTGCATGATCCGGCTTTGGCCGCACGGCTGGATGCATGGCGCGAGGCCCTGTCGGCCTCGATCCCTGAGGAGCCGAAAGATGAATAACCTACCCCTCGGCGCGACAATCGGTATTCTGGGCGGCGGTCAGTTGGGCCGGATGCTGTCGGTTGCGGCCTCACGCCTCGGCTATAAGACCCACATCTTTGAACCCAGCCAGAACCCGCCCGCCGCCGATGTCGCACATGCCGTCACCAGCGCCAGCTATGACGACATCGCCGCGTTGCAAAAATTCGCGGCCTCAGTCGATGTGATCACCTATGAGTTCGAGAACATCCCCACCGCCGCCCTTGACGCCTTAGAGGCCCTGCGCCCGATCCGCCCCAATCGCCGCGCCCTTGCGATCAGTCAGGATCGTATCCTAGAGAAAGACTTCCTCACCAGCCTCGGCCTGACCTGTGCCCCCTACGCTGCCGTGCAGACCCTGCCCGATCTGGAGGCCGCGATTGAAAAGATCGGTGTGCCTGCGATCTTGAAAACCACCCGGCTCGGCTATGACGGCAAGGGACAGGCGCGGATCAAGACCGCCTCGGATGCGGCCGAGGCGCATGCCAGCATGGCGGGGGCGGCTTGCGTGCTCGAAGGCTTCATCGACTTCAGCCACGAGGTTTCGGTGATCGCGGCGCGGGGGGTGGATGGCTCGGTTGCCTGCTACGATCCGGGCGAGAACGTGCATAAGGATGGCATCTTGGCCACCACCACCCTGCCCGCCAAATTGTCACCCTCGATGCGATCGGATGCGATCTTGCTGGCGGCGCGGATATTGAACGCGCTGGAGTATGTCGGTGTGATGGGGGTGGAGTTGTTTGTCACCCCAACCGGATTGATCGTGAATGAGGTAGCCCCACGGGTCCACAATTCGGGGCATTGGACGCAGAATGGCTGTGCTGTCGATCAGTTTGAGCAGCATATCCGGGCCGTGGCGGGGCTGCCGCTGGGTGATGGCGGGCGACATTCGGATGTGGTGATGGAGAACCTGATCGGTGACGATATGGATCGGTTGCCGGATCTTCTGAAAGAAAACGACTGCGCGGTGCATCTGTATGGCAAGGCCGAGGCAAGGCCGGGGCGGAAGATGGGGCATGTCAATCGGGTGATCCGAAAGGCCTAGTGTCCACGCGTGGACACAGCCGTCACTAGAGAGAAATCAAGGACTTAACAGGGTGTCATTCACACTTTGTTAAGCTTTGAGTATGGCTCAGGAACACACCACTGCGATCACCATAAACTTGCAGGTCGGCTTTTTCTTCACCGGCGCTACAACAGCGGGTTTTTTCTTGGTTGTGGTGGCCGCGGCTTTTTTGGTGGTTGATTTCTTCGTGGTGGCTTTCGGCGTGGTCTTCGTGGCCGATTTCACCGCTACGGCAGGCTTGTTGCAGGTCTTCTCCGGCTCGGCCAAAAGCGCGCGATAGACCGCTTCGCTCGGCTCCATCTCGCCGGGGGCGACCTTTTTCGCGTCATAATACGCCGCCATCGCGCGACGCGAGCCGTTGCCCCAATCGCCATCCACCGGCATGCCATAGCAGCCGATGCGGTCGAGTTCGGTTTGCACGCCCAAAGCCAAATTCTCGGGCAAAGGCGCATTCAGGCTGCGGGTGTCACTGTCCAATAAGGCCAGCTTATCATCGCCCACACCTTGGCCGATCACTGCGATGCCACCCGGAGGCGCAAGCGCGGTGGTTTGATCCGCCACCACGTCAAACGCGGGCAGCGCGTCTTCGGCGACGGGTGCAACCTCCGCCGGGGGCACGAAGAAGAACTGCTCACGCAACGAGGATTGCTCCCACGGGGTTTGCTTGCCACCCGTGGCGGTTTCCACATCATTGCGCACCGCGATCATCAGATCGGAAATATTCTGCCCCGGCTTGGCGATATGGGCCAGCAAGGCGGCGGTAAACGGGCTGTTCACCGCACCTTCGGTCTTGTCCCAAGCCACCTGCCCCGGTGCTGTGGCAAAGGCGACGAAGGTGCCAGCGCCGCCGTCAAACTGTGCCAGACCGCCCGCTTCTGCCGCGCCGCGCACGGCTTCGGGCAAGGGATTGTCGCGGCAGGCATCGACGAACAACAAAAGCTGATTAGTCTTTCCTTTCAAAGCCTTGGCGATGTCGTCCAACCGCCAGGTTTCGGTATCCAACGCCTTGGTATCCGCCAGTCGCGCATTAACCGGCACCAAATGGTTGACGCCGTCTTTCTGAAACGCATGGCCCGCGTAGAAGAACAAAACCGTATCGGCCTCATCGACCTGTGCCGCAAAAGTGCCGAGCACCGCCTGAAACACCGCAGGGCCGACATCGGTGAGCAAAGTCACCTCAAACCCTAGATTGCGCAAAGCATTTGAGACGCCTTGCGCATCCTCCACCGGGGTATTCAGACCCGGCAGCACGGTGTAAGCCTGATTGCCGACCACCAGCGCCAGCTTGCGGCCCGCAGCTTCCGCAGCCGCTGGCAATATGCCAAGCGCCAGGATGCCAAACAGGCAAAGCCGCAGAAAATGCCCGAGTCGATCAAACATCAGCACAACCCATTCTTCAAATGTGCCTGTAGTTTAGCCGAAAACCTGCTTTTCGCAAAGTCTTCTGTTCGGCCGCTGCGGTCTGGATTTTCTGCCCCTAAGACGGGTTGCGGTGATCTTGGCTCAAACGGCACGCCAAGCCCTGCGAGCAGTATGGGTCAGATAACACCAAACCGCGTTAAGCCTCGGGTGAGTCTGTATCGCAGCCGCCGCTGAGTTGCAGATCGCGCGCGTCGCGGGCCAAGGCCTCATATCGGATGCGGAACGCCTCCAGCGCCTTTTCGTCCAACTCTTCCAGATCGAGCAAAGCGTTATGCGCGCCGTTGGTGGCGCGGATCAGCTCATCCAGTTTCAGCTGAATGGCTTGGGTGTCGCGGTTCTGGGTATTCTGGATCAGGAACACCATCAGAAAGGTGATGATCGTGGTGCCGGTGTTGATCACCAGCTGCCACGTGTCGGAATAGCCGAACAACGGTCCGGTGATGATCCAGACGGCAATCACCCCGCAGGCCAGCATGAAGGTGCTGGGCCGTCCGCAGAACCGCGACACTGCCTTTGCAAGCCCGGCATATCCCAGCTTCGCCATCGGTTATTCCTTGTTGAAAGCGATGCGCAGCGCATCGGTGTAGCTGAGGTTATGATCAAAGCGCCCGGTGTCCAGAAAGATCAGGGTTTCGGCGATCACAACCGGATTCAGCATCATGAACGTGTGGGTTACGGGCAGTTCGATCTGATCACTCATCCCCGCGAGATGGGTGCTGGCGACCGAAACCTTGCCATCATCCGGGCCGGGAATCACCACCGAGGTGATCGGGTTCAAGGATTGCGTGCCCGCGATCACGCCCACGGGGTAATCCGGCTTTGGCAGCTCTTGCGGCACAGCGCCGGGGTCGGTGCCAAGTTGCAAGCCAGCGGGGCCGTTCATCCACTCAAACGCGCCGATCTCACCGAACGTATCGACCAGTTCTGAGCCGTGATTGGGTGGCCCGAGCATGACAACGCGGCCCATTTGGTCGGGCTTGTGGCTGGCCAGCCAGTAACGCGCAAGGATGCCGCCCATCGAATGGGTGACAAAATCGACCTTCGCACCTTGGGGGCATTGGGCGACGCGGCTGCCTACTCCGGCGGCGAGTTCGGCAATCGGGGCTGCGGTGGAGGGATAACTTTCGTTGATCACAAGGTGGCCCTTGGCCTCTAGTGCGGCCTGCATCGCGACCAATGAGGTTTCGGTGCGTGCAAGGCCGTGCAACAGGACAACACAATCGGCCAGAGCGGGGTCATTCTGTCCAAACGCCGCTAATAGGATAAAAACCATCGCTTTTCTCATGCAGGCATTAAAGCGCATCTTATGTGCAGGGCAAGCGGGGTTTGCGGCTTGTGTCCGCGCGGGTGGCTGGTAGAAATTGCGCGTCCGGGTCGTTCCGGGCATTCTCAGGGCGGGGTGAAAATCCCCACCGGCGGTATAGCCCGCGAGCGCCTTTGGCTTTGGTCTTTCGGGGCTTTGGCCTTGGGGTCAGCAGATCCGGTGTAACTCCGGGGCCGACGGTATAGTCCGGATGCAAGAGAATGCGCGCAGCCTCAACCGTTTTGCGGGGGGTGTTGGCGTGTCATGTCCCCCTGATTGATGTTGGTCTTGAAGGAGGACAGACATGAATCAGACGAATATTCCGCTGAAGGGCGCTGCCTTTATGGTGCTGGCGGGGATGGCCTTTGCGGCGGCCAATGCGATCACCTGGACCGTCACCTATAAGATGGGCTTCAAGCCGCAATCGGATGCGTTCTGGCAATATGCCATCGCGACGCTGTTCTCGTTGCCGTTCATCTGGCGACAGGGGCTGGCAAGTATGAAAACTGGACATCCCTGGCTGCATGGCTTGCGGATCGTGTTGTCGGTGCTGGGGGTGCAGGCATTCACCCAAGCTTTTGCGGCTGGCATGGCGCCCTGGCATGTGGTGGCCTTGGTGATGACCTCACCGTTTTTCGTAATGATCGGGGCGGCTTTGTTGCTGCGTGAGCGGGTGGCGGCAAACCGCTGGCTGGCGGCGTTGATCGGCTTTAGCGGTGCGATGATCCTGTTGCGACCATGGGAGGGCGCGTTGACCCTCGCCACGCTCTATCCCGTTGCCGCCGCGATCTGCTGGGGCGGGGCGTCGCTGATCACCAAGCGGCTGACCGCGACCGAGCCGCAAACCGCGATCACCCTATGGCTTTTGCTGTTGCTGACGCCGATCAATGGGTTGTTCTCGCTGCACGCAGGGTTTGAAATTCCAACCGGCAGCATCCTCGCGCTGCTGATCCTTGGCGGCGTGGTGATGTATGCCGCCCAGCATTTCCTGACCTTGGCTTACGCTGCCGCCGATGCGGGGTTTGTGCAACCGTTTGACGATCTGAAGCTGTTCTCCAACATCGCGGTCAGCTGGCTGGTGTTGGATTTCGCGCCGGAAGGTGCCTATTGGTTGGGCGTCGCCCTCATCCTTGCGGGCTCGATGTATCTGCTGTGGTCGGAACGGCAGGGGCAAAACCATCCCATTGCGGTATAGGCCCTTGACCTTGCGGCACGGGGGCTTCAGCCTAACGCCATGTCCAAACGCCCCACCCGCCTCGCCACCCGCGCGCTGATCTTGCATGAGGATCGGCTGCTCTTGGTCAACGCCTATCCCGGCGCGCGCTCTGATCTGTGGTGCGCGCCGGGCGGCGGCGTGGAATCCGGCACCTCGCTGCCCACCAATCTTGCCCGCGAAGTGCATGAAGAAACCGGACTTTCTGTCATCGTCGGCGCGCCTGCGCTGATCAATGAATTCCACGATCCGGTGTCAGGCTTTCATCAGGTCGATATCTTCTTCCGCTGCACCATCACCGCAGGCGCGATCAACGCCAGTTGGCGCGACCCCGAAGGCGTCGTCACCCAGCGGCGGTTTTTCAGCCGGGCTGAATTGGAATCAGGCCGCATCCGCTTCAAACCCGACAGCTTGATTGCCACCACATGGGGCGAGGGCATCCTCTATGACCCGCTGGAAGTCATCGTCAGATGAGCCGCTTGCATGAGTAGGGCTTTCGTCAAAGAAGGCGATGGCGACCTCGACCCCCTCCCCGATCTGCCGCTGTCGCCACATCCAAACTACGTCACCCCGCGCGGCCTTGCCGCTTTGCAATCGCGCCTGCGCGATTTGCAAACCACACTCGCCACCTTGAAATCCCGTTCCGAGCGCCTCGATAAACTCCCCGAAGCCGCCGCCGAGCGTGACATCCGCTACATCGAGGCCCGCCTGCGCACAGCTCTCTTGATTGACCCCACCACCCTGCCCCTCACCGAAGTCGCTTTCGGCTTGGCCGTCACCGTTGCAGACCACAACGGCCAGCAGACCACCTACGAGATTACCGGAGAGGATGAAGCTGACGCCCCGCTGCACCGCATCGCGCCACAATCGCCGCTCGCCCGCGCGTTGATCGGCGCACAGGTGGGGGATGAGGTCATATGGCGCAAACCCTCCGGCGCCGTCACTTTGGAAGTCCTGAGAATAAGCCATGCTGATCCGTGAGTTAGACCCAAGCCGCGACCTCGCCATCCTCACCACCCTGCAAACCGAGGCGCAAGATTACTGGCTGCTCGCCGACGGCCATTGCGACCCCGCGCAAAAGGCCGCCGCGTTTTTCACCGACACACCCCCGAACTGCGACCCAGCCCACAGTCATCGGCTTGGACTGTTCGATGACGGCCAACTCAGCGGAATAGCCGAACTGTCTTTCGGCTTCCCCAACCCCGGCGATGCCTATCTCGGCCTGATGCTGCTCGCCCCCCGCCTGCGTGGCAGCGGTTCCGGGCCAATCTTGCTGGCCGAGATTGAATCCCGCGCCCGCGCCGCCGGATCGCCAATCCTCTATCTCGCCGTGTTAGAGGCCAACCCACGCGGCCGCGCGTTCTGGCACCGCATGGGCTTCGCCCCCACGGGCGTCACCGGACATGACCCAGACACCGGCCACATTATGCACCGCTTGGCGAAACCTTTGCGCGCTTAACTCAGCGCATAGCTGAAATGCCCGGTCCACCAGCCATGATCGCTGGAGAACCGAGCCGCAAGTTTGGTCAGCCCGGCGATGATGCCAAGCGGCCCCAACACCAGTGCCGCGGTCTTCAGCCCGCCGGGTTCGTTCAATCTGGCAACTTGGGTTAAAATAACCCCCAGCAGCGCGGTGATCAGAACATCCAGCCCAAGATTCATCCAGACCAGCGTTTCGGGATCATACTCATCCGCCGTGATCATGATGGCATTGAACGCCCCGAACAGCAGCACAATGCTCATGCCTATCACCACATAGGCGTTGGTTTTTGCCTGTTTTGCAGGATCGGCCATGTCAAAACCTTTCAGGATTGGAATGGCGAAGTCTGGGCATAACACAGGCATTTTGGCAAAAGAAAAGGCGCGGCACCGCGCCCCTGCGCCCTCCATCCAGAGCGCCCTATACCGTCACCGCATCCCAGCCGCCCGTGGCAAGCGCCCACCGCGCGTAAGCGCTAAAAGGTCTTGCGGCGGCACGCCGCGCGATCAGATCATGCCTGTAACGACGGGCGGCGGCGAGGCCTTGACCAACCGCGTCACAACCCCGGAAAAGCCGCTGGATAGATCAGCCGGTCGGTCGGCACATCATCTCCCGGCCGCGCGATCAGGGTGTATTCCAACGGGTATTCCGAGATCAAAGCTGCCGCCCGCGCCTGCGAAAACCCGGCGCGCACGTAGAACGACGGCTTGCCGACCACGACCAAAGTGCTGGGAAAGTCCTTATCAGCCCATTTCGGGGAGGCCTTTACCCGCACCAGTTCCGGCAGCCAAGCCATCAAACGCGAACCTAAACGATACTGCCCCGTCAGGGCAGGCATCGGCGCAAGCGCGCCATCTTGCCATTCGGGCCGCACCGCCACCGGGGCCACGCAGCCCCAGCCTGCGGGGGCGGTCATCCGACTGATCGCGACATAAGCGCCGATTTTCCCCTGCCAATGCGAGACAAATTCCACCCACATCACGCCATCGCTGCGCAGCTTCCTCACCAGATCGGCTTCGTCCCCGGTCGGAAACGCCGCACGCAGCAGCGCGTCGACTTCCGCTTGCTCCTCCACCCGCATCTCTCTGACAGTATCCGGTCCGATCACCACAGCGGTCTCCAAAAGAAAAAGGGCGCCCCAACCGGAACGCCCTTTCCGTAACATGCCTGAATGGCGGATTAAATCATGCAAGCATGATTACATCATGCCGTCCATGCCGCCCATGCCGCCCATGCCGCCGCCCATGCCGCCGCCAGCGCCTTTAGGCTCCGGACGATCAGCAATCATAGCTTCGGTGGTGATCAGCAGCGATGCAACCGAAGCTGCATCTTCCAGCGCGGTGCGCACGACTTTCGCCGGGTCGATCACGCCGAATGCGAACATGTCGCCATATTCTTCGGTCTGTGCGTTGAAGCCGAAGGTCACGTCGGTCGACTCGCGCACCTTTCCAGCCACAACAGCGCCATCCACACCGGCGTTCTGTGCGATCTGACGCAGCGGAGCCTCCAGTGCTTTACGGACGATATTGATGCCGTTGGTCTGGTCCGGGTTCGCCCCAACCATACCTTCCAGCACTTTGCCGGCTTGGATCAACGCCACGCCACCGCCAACAACGATACCTTCTTGCACGGCCGCACGGGTCGCGTTCAAAGCGTCGTCAACGCGGTCTTTGCGCTCTTTGACTTCGATTTCGGTCATGCCGCCAACTTTGATGACAGCAACGCCGCCAGCCAGTTTCGCCACACGCTCTTGCAGTTTTTCACGGTCGTAGTCCGAAGTGGTTTCTTCGATCTGGGTGCGGATCTGCGAAACGCGGGCTTCGATCTCGGCCTTGACGCCAGCGCCATCAATGATGGTGGTGTTGTCTTTGGTGATCGAGACTTTCTTGGCTTTGCCGAGCATGTCGATGGTGACCGACTCCAGCTTCATGCCCAGATCTTCCGAGATCACCTGACCGCCGGTCAGAACTGCGATATCTTGCAGCATGGCTTTACGACGATCGCCGAAGCCCGGAGCTTTCACAGCCGCGATTTTCAGACCGCCGCGCAGTTTGTTGACCACGAGGGTCGCAAGCGCTTCGCCTTCAACATCTTCCGAGATGATCAGCAGCGGGCGCTGCGATTGGATCACGGCTTCCAGCAACGGCACCATCGGCTGCAGCGACGAGAGTTTTTTCTCGTGCAGCAGGATCAGCACGTCTTCCAGATCGACAATCATCTTGTCAGCATTGGTGACGAAGTAGGGCGACAGATAGCCACGGTCGAACTGCATGCCTTCGACAACGGTGGTTTCGGTTTCCAGACCCTTGTTTTCTTCAACAGTGATCACGCCTTCGTTGCCGACTTTCTGCATCGCGTCAGCAATTTGACGACCGATTTCAGCTTCGCCGTTGGCCGAGATGGTGCCAACTTGTGCCACTTCTGCGGTGTCTTTCACAGGGCGAGCAGCCGCTTTGATCGCAGCCACAACCTTGGTGGTTGCCATGTCGATGCCGCGCTTCAGATCCATCGGGTTCATGCCAGCAGCAACTGCTTTCATGCCTTCTTTGATGATCGCTTGCGCCAGAACGGTCGCGGTGGTGGTGCCGTCGCCAGCCTCATCATTGGTGCGGGAAGCGACTTCCTTCACCATTTGCGCGCCCATGTTCTCGAACTTGTCCGCCAGTTCGATTTCTTTGGCAACCGTCACACCGTCTTTGGTGATGCGCGGTGCGCCGAAAGATTTGTCGATCACAACGTTACGGCCTTTCGGGCCCAGCGTGACTTTGACAGCGTCAGCCAAGATGTTCACGCCGCGCAGCATGCGGTCGCGGGCATCGGACTCAAAACGTACGTCTTTTGCAGCCATGGTGCAAACTCCTCTAATCGGTTGGATTGGAAAGCGGGCTCAGGGCGAAGGCCCGAGCCCTATGCCTTAGGAAATGATCCCGAGGATATCGCTTTCTTTCATGATCAGCAGATCTTCGCCGTCAAGTTTCACTTCGGTGCCCGACCATTTGCCGAACAGAATCTTGTCGCCAGCCTTAACCGACGGTGCGATCAGCTCGCCACTGTCTTTGCGTGCGCCCGGACCTGCCGAGACGATCTCGCCCTCAGCCGGTTTTTCCTTGGCGCTATCTGGGATGATCAACCCGCCCTTGGTTTTGTCTTCGCCTTCGATGCGACGGACCAATACGCGGTCATGCAGCGGTGTGAATGCCATCTGGTTACACTCCCTTGAGTTTCCAGGTTTGAATGAGATTAGCACTCGTATTGCCTGAGTGCTAACGACGCTTGAGTTAGGCCCTCTGCCCCTTACAGTCAACACCCGCTTGCGCAAATTTTTTGCGACAGAGGCCAGATCGGCAGCCAAGTTCCGCCTTCGCTGCGTGGTTCGGGCTTGGCCTTACGCCTGCAAAATGCAACCCTTGTGCTACCTCCAAAAGCAGGACGCCATGCGCCAAATTTTATCTATAGTCATGGCCCTGTTGGCCTTTACCACGCCGGCCCTTGCCGAGTGCCAAGGCCGAAACCTGATTGCCGCCCTCTTGCCTGAGGCGCAAACCGCCCTGCGCGCCGAGGCCGCCAAGCAACCCTTCGCCATCGGCAATTTTTGGCTGGCGACCAAAGGGACCGAGGAAATCACCCTCGTTGGCACTTATCACTTCGACGATCCGCGCCATGCTTCTGCGCTGGCCGCGCTTGCGCCCGCATTGGCCAAGGCCAAGGTCTTGCTGGTGGAGGCTGGCCCGAAAGAGCAGGAATCGCTGAAAGCCCGCATGGCCGACGACCCATCCTTGATCGTCAATACCGATGGCCCCACCCTGCCCGAAGTGCTCTCGCCCGAAGACTGGCAACATCTGCGCGATGCGGCTTCGGCGCGCGGTGTGCCCAGCTTCATGATCGCGAAATTCCGCCCGTGGTATGTCTCGGTCCTGTTGGCGATGCCCCCGTGCAGCATGGACCTCGCCACGATGCCCGAGGGCTTAGACTCGCAAGTGATCGCAGCCGCCACCGCGCAAGGCCTGCCCGTTGAGGCGTTGGAGCCCTACGACACGCTGTTTTCGATTTTCGGCGATATGTCGCAACCCGAGCAACTCGACATGATCACCTCAGCCCTCGCGCTGGAAGACAAATCCGCCGATATGGCCGTCACCCTCGCCGACGCCTATTTCGCCGAAGAAGGTCGGCTGATCTGGGAGTTTTCCAAGCTGCAAACCCTGCAAATGCCCGGTTTCACCCCCGAACGGGTCGAGCGTGAATTTGCGGTGATGGAAAAGCTGATGATGAACGACCGCAACCAGTCCTGGATTCCGGTGATCGAAGCCGCGAGCGCCAAAGGCCCGGTGCTGGCGGCTTTCGGCGCGCTGCACCTGTCGGGCGATCAGGGCGTGCTGAAGTTGTTGCAGGACGATGGCTACACGATCACCCGGCTACCGCTTACTCCATAAAGGTCTGTTATGAAACGATTGCTGATGTTTGTGGTTGTCATAACGCTCGCCGTTCTCGGGACCGGTGGCTATCGCTATTACGCTTGGATCAACAACACCGCAGGTGCGCCTGATCCGTTTGATGAGGTGGGCATCGAGTTGCATCAGATGATGCCGGGTTTCGTGCAGGACTGGGGCTGCACCCGGTTGAAGGTCCATTTCGGCGATAAAACCCTGCCGCCCTATGGCTGCCAGTCGGAAATTGATCCGGGCAAGTGGCATTAACCTACCCTGCGTTTGCGGGGGGCCGCGACCTTGCGACCCCGTGACAATCCGCCCCCCTGCCCCTATAAGCCGGGCAAAATCCAATCGCGAAGGTTTGCCCCATGACCACTCTCGTTTTCGGCCACAAATCCCCCGACACCGATGCCACAATGTCGGCGATCATCTGGGCTTGGTATCTGACCCATGTCAAAGGCGGCGATGCCGAGCCACGCCTGCTGGGGACGCCGAACACCGAAGCCGCCTTCGTGCTGAAACACTGGGGCTTTGCGCAGCCTGAAATCATCCAAGATGTCGCCCCCGGTCAGCAAGTTGTGATCGTTGACACCAACAATCCGGCTGAACTGCCACCCTCGATCAACGAGGCCACCATCATGGCGATCATCGACCATCACATGCTGGTCGGCGGTTTGAAGTCCAAGACCCCGATCAATGTGGTGATGCGGCCCTTAGCCTGCACGGCCACTGTGATGCACGATATTATGGGCGCCGATCTGGCGAAATGCCCGCGTGAAATCAAAGGCGCGATGCTGTCCTGCATCTTGTCCGACACACTGGAATTCCGCTCTCCCACCACCACCCCGCATGATCGCGCCGTGGCCGAGGCTTTGGCGGCTGATCTGGGCGTGTCGATCCCGGAACTGGCAAGCGCGATGTTCGCCGCGAAATCCGACGTGTCGGCGTTTTCCGATGCGGCTTTGCTGCGGATGGACAGCAAGGAATACAATGTCGCCGGGCGCGAGCTGCGGATTTCGGTGCTGGAAACCACCTCACCCGCAACTGTGCTGGCCCGCAAGGCGGCGCTGATGGCCGCGATGCCCGGTGTCGCCGCCGAGGATGGGGCTGAGCAAGTGCTGCTGTTTGTCATCGACATTCTGCGCGAAGAAGCCACGTTGCTGGTGCCGAATGATCTGGTGAAGGCGCTGGCTGAGGCTTCCTTTGGCGTGATCGTGACGGGCGATACCGTGCTGATCCCCGGCCTGATGAGCCGCAAAAAGCAGATCATCCCGGCACTAAAGCTTTAAGTCGCAGCAATTTCCAAAGGGGCCGGAGCCGCTCCGGCCCTTTTGCGTTTGTGTTCAAGGTAGGCACAGACAAAGTACGCCCTCATCCCCGCGAAAAGGCCGCCCCATGACGCAGATCATCGCCAACCTTGCTCAAATTTCCGCCCGTTATGACGCGGTGTTTTGCGATCTGTGGGGCTGCCTGCACAACGGCGTCACCCCGTTCCCGGCAGCGGTGGCCGCCTTGCAAGCCTTCCGCGCCAAGGGTGGCCGGGTGATCTTGCTCACCAATGCGCCGCGCCCGAAATCCAGCATTGTCAAACAGTTGGATGAAATGTCCGTGCCGCGCGACGCTTGGGATGATGTGGTGACCTCGGGCGATGCCGCGCAATATGCCATGCTGACCGGGGCGGTAGGCCATAAAGTGCATTTCATCGGTGCGCCAAAGGATGAAGTTTTCTTCACCGATTTCGCCGAAGATCTGCAAGCGGTTGCCGCTGCCAATCCCCCGATAGAACGCGTGCCCACCAAAGACGCCGAGGGCCTTGTGGTGACGGGTCTGGTGGATGATCTGACCGAGACGCCCGACGACTACCGCACCACCCTGTTGCTGGCGAAAAACCTCGGCCTGCCCATGCTTTGCGCCAACCCAGACATCATCGTGCATTGGGGCGCCAAGCTTTTGTATTGCGCGGGCGCGCTGGCGAAAGAATATGAAGCGATGGGCGGCACGGCGCTCTATTTCGGCAAACCGCATCCGCCGATTTATGATCTGGCGCAGCGGCGCTTGCAGGTTTTGGGTGGCCCAGGAGACGCGCGTATCCTCTGCATTGGCGACGGCATCCACACCGATGTGCAGGGCGCGATTGGCGAAAGCCTTGATGCGCTTTTCGTCACCGGGGGCATCGCGCATGAAAGCTTCGGTGCAGATTCCAACAATCCGGACAAGGACTTGCTGGAAGATTGGCTAGAGGCGGGGATGCTGTCGCCCAGCTATAGCATTGGCCACCTGCGCTAGCGCAGCAACAAAATTACCCTAGAAGTCGTTTTTGCGCACAATTACTGCGCTTTAGATTTGCGCCGCACCGCAGCATCTGCTACGCTGCATCAGCACATCCAAGGGATTCGCATCATGCTGGATAACCAACCGCGCGGCACCATCTGCATCGAAGACCTTGAAATCGGCATGGTGCGCACGTTGCAAAAAACCATAACCGACCGTGATATCGAACTTTTTGCCGAGGTTTCCACCGATCATAACCCGGTGCATCTGGACGACTCCTACGCGCAGGACACAATTTTTCAGGGCCGCATCGCGCATGGCATGCTGACCGCCGGGCTGATTTCAGCGGTGATCGGAGAGCAACTTCCCGGCCATGGCACTGTTTATCTTGGACAATCTCTGAAATTCCTCGCCCCGGTCCGCCCCGGCGATACCGTTGAGGCGGTGGTGAAAGTGCTGGCCATCGACCATTCTCGCCGCCGCGTGACCCTTGAAACCCATTGCGCGGTGGGCAATACCGTGGTTCTGAAAGGCGAAGCGCTGGTTCTGGCGCCAAGCCGCAAGTTCGACTAGGGGCCTCTGCCGCCCCACCCTGGGATAAGATGCAAATAAACCAGCATTGGCAAGGGCTTGACCCTGACACACGCGGCGCTTCGGTGGCGATGGGCAACTTTGACGGCGTGCATCTGGGCCATCAATCGGTGATCGACCGCGCCCGTCCACATGGCCCCTTGGGTATCGTGGCGTTCGAGCCGCATCCCCGCGAATACTTTGCCCCCAACGCCCCGCCGTTTCGGTTGATGAACGCCGAAGCCCGCAGCAACCGCTTGGCCAAACTGGGGGTTAAGCAGTTGTTTCAACTGCCGTTTAACGCCCAAATGGCCAGCTTTACGC
This sequence comes from Cypionkella sp. PAMC25878, assembly GCF_058135695.1. Taxonomy (NCBI): domain Bacteria; kingdom Pseudomonadati; phylum Pseudomonadota; class Alphaproteobacteria; order Rhodobacterales; family Paracoccaceae; genus Cypionkella; species Cypionkella sp. PAMC25878. The sequence goes on from NZ_CM176871.1 coordinate 4,129,673, forward strand.
CGGATGATTTCGCGCGGCAGGTGCTGGCCGATGGCCTTGGCGTCGCTCATGTCGTCGTCGGGGCCGATTTCTGCTTTGGCAAAGGCCGCACTGGCAAGGCAGTTGATCTGCAAGCGCTTGGAAAACAATACGGATTCGGCGTCACCATCGCAGATCTGGTCAAAACCGCAGGCCGCGAGATTTCCTCCACCGCGATCCGCCAAGCCCTGACCGATGGCCGTCCCCGCGATGCGGCCTCGATGCTCGGACACTGGCACCGGATTGATGGCGAGGTGATCCACGGCGAAAAACGTGGGCGCGAATTGGGCTATCCGACGGCGAATATGTCGGTGCAGGGGCTACATCTGCCGAAACTTGGGGTTTATGCGGTGAAAGTTGACGTGCTGACCGGGCCGCAGATCGGCAGCTATCACGGGGCGGCCTCGCTTGGCGTGCGTCCGATGTTTGGCGAAAACACCCCGAATCTTGAGACCTATATCTTTGATTTCAAAGGTGATCTCTATGGCCAGCACGTCTCTATCGGCCTTGTCGATTACCTGCGGCCCGAGATGAAATTCGACGGGCTGCCCGGACTGATGGTGCAAATGGCCGCCGATGTCACCCAAGCGCGCACCATCCTCACCACACTCTAGCCCTTCCCTTTTCCGCGCGCCCACGTCATTTTGCTGCCATGACAAACCTGCGCCCGAAATTCTGGGAAACCGTTCCCCTCGCCAAAATGACCACTCCCGAATGGGAGGCGCTTTGTGATGGCTGCGGCAAATGCTGCCTGAACAAGATCGAATATGAAGACACCGGTGAGGTCGAATACACCCGCGTCGCCTGCCGCTTGCTGGATAATGAAACCTGCCGCTGCAGCAACTATGCGCGACGGTTTGAGTTTGTGCCGGAATGTATTCGCCTCAATCCCAAGACCTTGAAAAAGATCAGCTATTGGCTGCCCGCCACCTGCGCCTACAAGCTGTTGCAGCAGGGCAAAGCTTTGCCGGACTGGCACCCTTTGGTTACGGGTGACCCCGAGTCCACCCATACCTCTGGCCAATCGATGCGGGGTCAGACCGTCTCGGAAGTCACGGTCGATGAAGATGATTGGGACGATTATATCATTCAGGAAAATCTCTGATGTATTTCACTTCTGACAACGCCTCGGGCGCGCACCCCGAGATTCTGGCGGCGCTGACCCGCGCCAATGACGGCTTTGCCCGCAGCTATGGTACCGATGCGATCATGGACCGCGTCACGGCGCAGGTGCGCGAGGTGTTCCAGCATCCCGAGGCCGCGGTTTACCTTGTGACCACCGGAACCGTCGCCAATGCCCTGTCGCTGGCGATCTACACCAAGCCTTGGTCGGCGGTCTTTGCCCATACCGAGGCGCATATCGCCACCGACGAATGTGGCGCGCCAGAGTTTTACACCGATGGCGCGAAACTGATCGGCGTGCCCGGCGATCATGGCAAGATGACACCGGAAAGCCTTGCGCAAACCATTGGCCGGATTGGCGAAGTGGGCGTGCATGGCGTGCAGCGCGGCATGGTCTCGATCACCAATGTCACCGAGGCTGGCACGGTTTATACGCCTGCGGAGGTCGCCGCTTTGACCGCTGTGGCCAAGCAATGGGACCTGCCTTGCCATCTCGATGGCGCGCGCTTTGCCAATTCTTTGGCGGCGACCGGGGCCAGTGCGGCAGAAATGACATGGCAGGCGGGTATTGATGTGGTCTCATTTGGCGGCACCAAAAACGGCTGTCTCGGGGTTGAGGCGGTGGTGATGTTTGATCCCGAAAAGGCGTGGGAGTTCGAGTTGCGCCGCAAGCGGGCGGGACATTTGGTCTCAAAGCACCGCTTCCTGTCGGCACAGATGGAAGCCTATCTGACGGATGATCTGTGGTTGCGGCTGGCATCCCACGCCAATGCGATGGGCGCGCGATTGGCGCAGGGCGTCGCAGGCGCAGGTGCTACGCATCAGCATCCGGCGCAGGCCAATATGATGTTCCCGGAATGGGCGCTTGGCACCCATGCGCGACTGGAGGCTGCGGGGGCGGCCTATTACCAGATGCCTGCAAGCACGGGGATGGAGGCCGCGCGACTGGTCACATCATGGAACACCACCGAGGCGGACGTTGATCAGTTCTTGGCCGTTCTACGCGGCTAAGCAGCGTCCAGATGCGCCTGAACGCTTGCGGCGATGGCGGCGGCGTGGGTGATCGCCACCATATGCCCCGCCTTTTGCACAACCAACCGCGTGGCTTGTGGCAGGCGCAGCGCCAAGGCGCGATGCACCGCGTCGATGATAGCGGGGCTGTCAGCGCCCTCAATCAGCAGGACCGGGACATCAACGACTTCTAGCCCACCGGGGCGCAAGATGCCTGCGGCATCGTCAAGCAACGTCGGATTCTGCGCCACGATCAGATGGATACGATCCACCATGTAGGCGCGGGTGCGTTCCGGCAGATTGGACAAACAGTCGTCTGAGCCCCAATGACCGTGGAACAGTGCCGCTGCGGCTTCGCGGTCCCCGGCCTCGACCAGTTCGGCAAAGCCAAGGTGGTCGGCGCGGAAACGCTCATAGGCGGCGGCGGCGACGGCCTTGCTTGCGGCGAAGATCACCGGCTCGACCAGCGTCAGGCTGCGCACCAGATCAGGGCGCTCTACCGCGATGCGCAGGGCCACGGTGCCGCCAAAGCTGTGGCCGATCAGGTCAATCTTTGCACCCAGCCCTAGGCTTTCCGCCATTGCAACCGACTGCGCAGTGGCCAGTGCGTGCATATCAGTGCCCGGCAGCCAATCTGGCGCGCGGCCATGCCCCGGCGCGTCGGTGGCTGTAATCGTGACGCCATGCAAGGCCGCAGCCAGCCCCGACCACGCCCCGGCATGGGCAAGGCTGCAATGCAGCGCCAGTACCGGATGGGTGCCGCCGCGATGCCAGACACGATGCGGCGGCAAGGCGATTTGGTGCAGATCTTCAGGCATTAAGAACTTCCCAAGGTTACAGCTTACCAGACAGATAGAGGTCGAGGTCGTCCAAGCGGTCCTGACCCCAGAGCCGCTCCTCCCCAACCATATAGAACGGCACGCCGAATACACCGCGCGCCACCGCTTCTTCAAGGTTCGCCATATAGGTTTCCGCCGCCATCAGCATGTATTTGTCGGCGATCTTCGGATCAAAGCCGTGGGCGGCGAGGATTTCCTGCACCACCTCGTCCTCGGCAATGTTGCGGCCCTCGGCCCAGACCGCGCGCGGGAAGGCCTGCACCAAACCGCCCAGATCGCCACCGCCGACCTTGGCCGCCGCGATGATCGCATAAGACGCAGGCGCGGGGTTGACCGGGAAATGCGCGGGCTGCAAATCCAGCTTCAACCCCAGCCGCGCCGACCAGCGGCGGAGTTCCTGTATCCGGTAGGTTTTGCGGGAGTCGTGGCGATCCGCCAGCACCTGACCGCCGGTGCGCGGGAACAAAGCCGGGGCGTTGAGCGGAATATAACGGATGGTTGCGCCATGTTTGGCGGCAATAGCCTCCAGCCTGTCGCCTGCCAGATAGCAAAACGGCGAGATTGGCGCGAAGTAGTAGTCGATCTGCGGCATTTCATGCGCCCCCTAGGCTTCAAGGTTTGCAAGACCCTAGCTGGGTGATAAGCGGTGTCAACGATCCGAATCTGGCCCCCGGAGATCCCCATGCCCGCTATGACTGAGCCGAAACTGATTTCCGGCAACGCAAATCTATCACTCGCCAAATCCATCGCCCGTCGCATGTCGATGCATCGCGGCATGTCGGTCAATCTGGTCGATGCAAGGATTGAGCGCTTCAATGATCAAGAGATTTTCGTTGAGGTGTTCGAGAATGTGCGCGGCGAGGATATGTATATAATCCAGCCGACCTCGAACCCCGCCAATGACAACCTGATGGAGCTGTTGATCATGACCGACGCGCTGCGGCGCTCGTCGGCCAATCGGATTACCGCCGTGATCCCGTATTTCGGCTATGCAAGGCAAGACCGCCGCGCCAAGGCCCGCACCCCGATCACCGCCAAGCTGGTGGCCAATATGATCGCCGAGGCTGGGGTGGATCGAGTTTTGACGCTGGATCTGCATGCGGCGCAGATCCAAGGGTTTTTCGACATTCCGGTGGACAACCTTTATGCTTCGCCAGTTTTTGCTCTAGATATCGAGCATCACTTCAAAGGCCAGATGCAGGATCTGATGGTGGTCTCGCCGGATGTTGGCGGGGTGGCGCGGGCGCGGGAATTGGCGAAGCGGATCAACGCCCCCTTGGCCATCGTGGACAAGCGCCGCGAGAAGGCCGGTGAGATTGCTGAGATGATCGTGATCGGCTCGGTTGAGGGCAAGAAGTGTATCATCGTCGACGATATCTGCGACACTGCCGGGACTTTGTGTAAAGCGGCGGAAGTGTTGATGGAGAATGGCGCGACGGAAGTGCATTCATATATCACCCACGGCGTTCTCTCGGGGCCTGCGGTGGAGCGGGTTACCAATTCGGTGATGAAATCCTTGGTGATCACGGATTCGATCGAGCCGACCGAGGCGGTGAAGAACTGCCCGAACATTCGGATCGTGCCAACCGCACCGATTTTCGCGCAGGCGATTTTGAACATCTGGAACGGAACCAGCGTTTCGTCGCTGTTTGAGACGGATACACTGGTGCCGATTTATGAGGGCATGTATCAGCGGCCCTGATCATCCGAAGCCGAAAAAGGAAAGGTCCCAACTCGGGACCTTTTTTATTTGTTTTGTATCAATATGTTAGCGTGGCCGCTTTAACGAAATCTTTACGAATTCGCGACTTAAGCTCCGAGTTGCTCTTTTTGAAATACTCCCGCCGGAGGCTTCAACGCTCCAACCTCTCAATACAGCTGCCAGTCATCCTCACTCGCCGCCGAGCCCATGGCGATCCAGTCGGCGCGGACGCGGGCGACGCGGGTGTCGCCCCACGTGCGGAACACCAGATGGAAACCCGTCTCGGTTATATTCTCGGCGGTGATGTCGGCGCGGGACGTGTGTTTGTGATCAATGTCCCACATTGAGATTGAGGCCATCACGGTGGGCGCCTCGGTGAACGCCTCTTTGAACATCACCACATGACGGCTTTCGCGCGCGCCCTGCCCTGTCCACATCACACCGCCATCGGCAAAGTCTGAGAACAGGATGCGGCTGCCCTGTTGAATACCGATGGTGTTGGAGGTGATGCGTTTCATGCGTACTCGGATTCTATAACTGCAACGTAGCAATGAATTTCGGCGAAACTAGGTTAAATGCGGGTTAAAGCTGCAGCTATCGCAGGATTTTTGATGGGACTTCTGGCAGTTAAACCGCAAACCCGCCGAAATGAAAAGGCCCCGACAAAGCGGGGCCTGATCCATTCTGTCGCAGCAGGTTTAGAAACCTGCAGCGGCGCGCATCGCGACCAGATCGGCCATCGCCTTGTCGGCAGCGTCTTTGTCAACCGCAACGGCGGTGGCCTCAGAAGCATCCGCGATCAACTGATCCATCAGCGCAGCGTTCAACTCCTCAACCGGCACCGCACGTTCGGCCAGAACCGAAACGCTGGTGGCGCTGATTTCAGCAAAACCGCCGGTGACGACGAAGGATTTAGCGCCTTCAGCCGACACAACTTTCAACACGCCGGGGCGCAGGGTGGTGATGGTGGGGGCATGCCCCTCCATCGCCGTCAGGTCGCCATCGGCGCCCGGGATTTGCACTTCGGATGCCACAACCGAGGCCAGACGGCGCTCGGGCGACACGAGGTCAAATTGCAGCGTTCCAGCCATGATGCCCCCTTAGGCCGCAGCCGCAGCAAGACGCTGTGCTTTGGCTTTCACGTCTTCAATGCCGCCAACCATGTAGAAGGCTGCTTCTGGCAGGTGATCGTATTCGCCAGCCACAACTGCTTTGAACGAAGCAATGGTGACATCCAGCGGAACCTGCACACCGTCAGAACCGGTGAACACCTTCGCCACGTCGAACGGCTGCGACAGGAAGCGTTGGATCTTCCGGGCGCGCGACACGGTGAGTTTGTCTTCTTCGGAAAGTTCGTCCATGCCAAGGATGGCGATGATGTCTTGCAGCGATTTGTAGCGTTGCAGAACACCTTGGACCGAACGGGCCACCAAGTAGTGCTCCTCACCGATCACAGCCGGGTCCAGAAGACGCGAGGTCGAGTCCAGCGGGTCCACAGCCGGGTAGATGCCGAGTTCCGAGATCGCGCGCGACAGAACCGTGGTTGCGTCCAAGTGGGCGAACGAGGTTGCCGGAGCAGGGTCGGTCAAGTCATCGGCAGGAACATAAATAGCCTGCACCGAGGTGATCGAACCGGCTTTGGTCGAGGTGATCCGCTCTTGCAGAGCGCCCATGTCGGTCGCCAGCGTCGGCTGGTAGCCCACGGCGGACGGGATACGACCCAAGAGAGCCGACACTTCCGAACCCGCTTGGGTAAAGCGGAAGATGTTGTCGACGAAGAACAGAACGTCAGTACCGGACTGGTCGCGGAACTGTTCTGCCAAGGTCAGACCCGACAGAGCCACGCGCAGACGTGCGCCCGGTGGTTCGTTCATCTGGCCGTATACAAGCGCCACTTTCGATTTGGTCATGTCTTCGAGGTTGATAACCCCGGATTCGATCATCTCGTGGTAAAGGTCGTTGCCTTCACGGGTACGTTCGCCAACGCCTGCGAACACCGAGAAACCCGAGTGAACTTTGGCGATGTTGTTGATCAATTCCATGATCAGAACGGTTTTGCCCACGCCAGCGCCGCCGAACAGACCGATTTTGCCGCCTTTAGCATAGGGGGCCAACAGGTCGATGACCTTAATGCCGGTGACCAGCACTTTGGATTCGGTGGCTTGCTCGGCGAAGGACGGAGCCTTCTGGTGGATCGAGCGGTATTCAGTCGCCACAACCGGGCCTTTTTCGTCCACCGGCTCGCCGATGACGTTCAGGATGCGCCCCAAAGTTGCGTCGCCAACCGGAACTTGGATCGGAGCACCGGTGTCGGACACAGGCGCGCCGCGCACGAGGCCTTCGGTTGCGTCCATAGCGATGGTGCGGACGGTGTTTTCGCCAAGATGCTGGGCCACTTCGAGGACCAGTTTCTTGCCGTTGTTGTCAGTGATCAGCGCGTTCAGAATTGCGGGAAGATCGCCCGTGAACTGCACGTCAACCACGGCGCCGATGATTTGCGTCACCTTGCCTGCCGCGGCAGCTGCTTTCGGTGCTTTTGCCATGTTGTTTCTCCGGTTCCTCAGAGCGCTTCCGCGCCCGAAATGATTTCGATAAGCTCTTTGGTGATCGCAGCCTGACGCGAGCGGTTGTAGATCGTGGTGTATTTGGTGATCATATCGCCTGCGTTGCGCGTTGCGTTGTCCATCGCGCTCATCCGCGCGCCCTGTTCAGAGGCGCCATTTTCCAGCAAAGCCGTGAAGATTTGCGTGGCAATACTGCGCGGCAGCAAATCGGCCAGAATGGCTTCTTCGCTGGGCTCGTAGTCATAAAGCGCCGTTGCGGCACCCGCCTCAAACTTCGCTGGGATCACCTGCAACGCGGTCGGGATCTGGGCGATCACCGACTGGAAGCGGTTGTAGAAGATGGTGACCACATCGCATTCGCCAGCTTCAAAGCGGGCCAGCACGTCACGCGCGACGTTCTGCGCATTGACGTAGCCGACGCGCTTGACCTCACCCATGTCGACATGGCCCACCATGTTCGCCGCAAAATCCCGGCGCAGCTGTTCGCGGCCTTTTTTGCCAACGGTGAGGATCTTCACCGTTTTGCCAGCCGCGATCAGCTCGTTCGCCTTCGCACGGGCCAGCCGCACGATGGTCGAGTTAAAGCCGCCGCAGAGCCCGCGCTCTGAGGTCATCACGACCAGCAGTTGCACTTGGTCGCTGCCCGTCCCGGCCAGAAGCCGGGGCGCGCTGGCCGATTGTCCAACCGAAGACGCAAGGCCGCCCATCACCGCATTCATCCGCTCGGCATAGGGCCGGGCAGCTTCAGCGGCTTCTTGGGCGCGGCGCAATTTTGCCGCCGAGACCATCTGCATGGCTTTGGTGATTTTGCGGGTGTTTTTCACACTCGCAATCTTGTTTTTTAAGTCCTTAAGGCTGGGCATTGTCTATCCCCCTGCCCTTAGGCGAAGTCTTTGGCGAATGCCGCGATCTCAGCTTTGATGGCTTTCTCCAGATCGCCCGCAACTTTGCGGTCGTTCACGGTGATATCATCCAGCAAAGCTTTGCCAGCGCCGCGCAGGTGCTTCAGAAGGCCCGCTTCAAAACGGCCGATGTCTTTCACAGCCACTTTGTCCAAAGCGCCGGAGGTGCCCGCGTAGATCACGCAGACAATCTCGGCGTTGGTCATCGGCGCGTATTGCGCTTGCTTCATCAGCTCGGTCAGGCGCGCGCCACGGTTCAGCAATTGCTGGGTCGAGGCGTCAAGGTCAGAGCCGAACTGCGCGAAGGCAGCCATCTCGCGGTACTGCGCGAGTTCCAGTTTGACCTTGCCAGCCACCGATTTCATTGCGTTGGTTTGCGCAGACGAGCCCACACGCGACACCGACAGGCCGGTGTTCACAGCCGGGCGGATGCCTTGGTAGAACAATTCGGTTTCGAGGAAGATCTGGCCATCGGTGATCGAGATCACGTTGGTCGGAATGAACGCCGACACGTCGCCGCCTTGGGTTTCGATGATCGGCAGCGCGGTCAACGAGCCCGAACCAAAATCTTCGTTCAGTTTCGAGGAGCGTTCCAGCAAACGGCTGTGCAGGTAGAACACGTCGCCCGGATAAGCTTCACGGCCCGGCGGGCGGCGCAGCAGCAGCGACATCTGACGGTAAGCCACGGCTTGTTTGGAGAGGTCATCATAGATGATCAAAGCGTGACGGCCATTGTCGCGGAAGAATTCTGCCATCGAGGTCGCAGCATAGGGGGCAAGGAACTGCATCGGGGCCGGGTCAGACGCGGTTGCGGCCACCACGATGGTGTATTTGATCGCGCCGGTTTCTTCCAGCTTCTTCACCAACTGTGCCACGGTCGAACGCTTTTGACCGATAGCCACATAGATGCAGTAGAGCTTTTTGTATTCGTCGTCGCCAGCAGCCTCGTTATAGGACTTCTGGTTCAGAATGGTGTCCAAAGCCACGGCGGTTTTGCCGGTCTGACGGTCACCGATGATCAATTCGCGCTGGCCACGGCCAACCGGGATCATCGCGTCGACAGCTTTCAGGCCGGTTGCCATCGGCTCGTGCACCGATTTGCGCGGGATGATGCCGGGGGCCTTCACGTCAGCCTGACGACGCTCGGTCGAGGCAATCGGGCCTTTGCCGTCGATCGGGTTGCCAAGGCCATCGACAACGCGGCCCAGCAGGCCATTGCCAACCGGCACGTCCACGATGGACTTGGTGCGCTTGACGGTGTCGCCTTCTTTGATGTCTTGGTCGGAACCGAAAATAACGATACCGACGTTGTCGACTTCAAGGTTCAACGCCATGCCGCGGATGCCGCCGGGGAATTCCACCATCTCACCGGCTTGGACATTGTCCAGCCCATGCACACGGGCAATGCCGTCGCCAACGCTGAGAACGCGGCCAACTTCGGCCACCTCTGCATCTTTGCCAAAGTTCTTGATCTGGTCCTTAAGGATCGCAGAGATCTCAGCAGCCTGAATTCCCATCACCCAACCTCTTTCATTACATTCTGGAGCGCCGCGAGCTTTGCCTTGACCGAGGTGTCGATCATCGACGAGCCGAGCTTGACGATAAGACCGCCGATGAGGCTTTCATCAACGGTGGTTTTAAGTTTGACTTCTTTGCCGACCTTGGCCTTCAGGCTGGCCGCAAGCGCCTTGGCCTGAGCTGCCGAAAGCGCTGTCGCCGAGGTGACTTCCGCCGTCACTTCGCCTTTTTCAGCGGCGATGCGGGCGGTCAAATCGCTGACCAGCTGCGGCAGCACGAACAAGCGGCGGTTGGATGCCATCAAGGCGATGGTATTGGTCATCACCGTGGAAAGACCCATCTTGGCAGCAATCGCCGCCATAGCACTGGCTTGATCTTCGCGCGCCACAACGGGCGAGGCGATCATGCTGGCAAGCTCGGGGCTGGCAGCCAAGGCCGCTCCCAAAGCATCGGTATCGGCCTCAAGCGTTTTAAGACCGTTTTCTTCTTTCGCAATCTCAAACAAGGCCTGCGCGTAGCGCGAAGCGATGCTCAAGGAGATTGAAGCTGGTTCGGACACGTCAACCCTTCCGCTGTTAGGCCCCTCACAATGACCGCATCCGGGTTACAACCCATTTGCGGCGCATACTTGGGGCATGCGTCTTCTCGATTTCGGGCGTCTCTAGCAGACGATTGGCCATCCCGCAACGGGGAAGGACACTCAATATCCGCGTGCGCGCGTGCGATATATCGGCATGGCGGTTTTGTCGCAGGGGTGGCGGGTTTGGGCGGCGGTCGATCACGCGGGCTTCACCTTTTCGGCATTGCTTTGTTTATCAAGGCGAAACAATGGGTTTGCGCGGGATGCCCCTCCAAGCCGCTGCAAACGCGTCATATATTTGTAACAGACTTGGTTGCCCAAAGCGGCGCTGGCGTGATCGCTTCAAAGCGCTATGAGCCTTGGCAATACATCAGTGATTCTCAGATGTCAGAGATAGTGCCTGCAACGCACAGGTTAGCGTCCTGAACCCGTCCGCTACGCAGCGTCGGCAGCGCCGCCCCCACGCCGTCCAGCACCCGCAGCGGCTTGCGCACCGCAGCACCCAAACCGCCGCGCGTCGGGGCGTAGACCTGTTTGCTGGCTTCCACCATCAGCACCCCGCCCGCCAGCCATGGTAGCCTACGGCCAAAGCCCTCCCAAAAGTTCGAGGTGCCAAGCCAGAACCGGCTTTCGGAAGGGGGGGCAAACAGCGAGGTCATGCTGCGCTCTGGGGTGAAGCCATGCGCCTTCAGTTGCGCCTCAAGCTGGCCGCCGGAATAAGGGCGGCCAAAGCCAAACGGCGTGCCATCGCGGCGCGCCCAGAGGCCTGCGCGGTTTGGCACCACGAACAGCGCGCGCCCTCCGGGGCCAAGCACGCGGTGAGCTTCTTCCAACACGGCGGTGGGGTTATCCGAGGTCTCCAACCCGTGCATCAGCACCAGCCGATCCACATGCCCGGTCGGCAGCGGCCACAGGGTTTCCTCACATAAAACCGAGACATTCGCCATTCCGGCAGGCCATGGCATCACCCCCTGTGGCCCCGGCATCAGCCCAATCACCCGCCGCGACTCTGCCAAATAGGGCCGTAGCAACGGCACGGCAAAACCGAACCCCGCCACGGTCTGCCCCGCAAGCGGTGGCCACAGACTGACCACCTGATCGCGGATCGCCCGCTGCGCCACCCGGCCCAACTGAGTGCGGTAGTAGAAATTGCGCAGATCGAGCACATCAAGATGCATGGGGTCGGGGCTTCCTCGGCGGTAAAATCGTGGCAATCATAGCCGGATGCGTCCGTATGGCTATGGCCGAAACCCATCCCCTGCCGATTAAGCAGACCGCTTGCGGCAAGGCCACGGAATTTCTCAAATTCCGTCTGGTAGGCCGCCTGATTATTCAGCACTCTGGCGCAAATCTGGAAAGGCTGCCCGCATGACCCTGGAACTTGTCACCATCCCCTGCCTGAAAGACAATTACGCCTATCTGCTGCATGATCCGGCCAGCGATGAGACGACGCTGATCGACGCCCCCGAGGCAGCCCCGATCCTTGCCGCGTTGAAATCCCGTGGCTGGCATCTCGATCAAATCCTGCTAACGCATCACCACTGGGATCATATCGACGGCGTCGGCCCGATTGTTGAAGCCACCTCCGCCACCATCCTGGGCGCTGCCGCTGACGCCCACCGCCTGCCGCCCTTGACCCGCGAACTGGTTGAGGCTGATCAGGTGAAGGTCGGGGATGAAATCGGCTATGTCATTGATGTGCCGGGCCATACCGTCGGCCATATCGCCTTCTATTTCCCCGTCGCGGGCCTGTGCTTCACCGCCGACAGCCTGATGGCCGCAGGATGTGGGCGCTTGTTTGAGGGCACCCCGCAGCAGATGTTTGAAAGCCTTGCCAAGCTGCAACAACTTCCCCCCACCACGCTGATCTGCTCGGGGCACGAATATACAGCCGCCAACCTTGCTTTCGCGATCACCGTCGATCCCGAGAATGCAGCGCTGCAAGCCCGCATCCGCGCCGTGACGCGCGAGCGCTCCGGAAACCGCCCCACCGTGCCGGTCACGCTATCAGAAGAATTGGCGACCAACCCTTTTCTGCGCGCGCAAGACCCCCATATAAGGGCTCATCTGGGTATGGCTGATGCAACCGATGCCCAAGTCTTCACCGCAATCCGCGCGCAAAAGGACAAATTCTGAGTCCTTTCAGCACCGCGCCCATCACAAATTGCATCACTGCCGACAATTTACGAAATCTTGCTGAAATAGGGCTTGAAGATCGCAGAATAAAACCGATCCTTTACCTTATGAGGCCATGGTTGGATTAGGGCCACCCGCCCGTCCGACCCGCAGGACAGGAGCACGACCAAGTGCCATCATTTTCGACGACCCTCGAACAAGCCATCCACGGCGCTTTGGCGCTTGCCAATGCCCGCCGCCATGAACTTGCCACCTTGGAGCATCTTTTGCTCTCGCTGATCGACGAGCCTGACGCTGCCCGCGTCATGAAGGCTTGCTCGGTCAACCTCGATGATCTGCGCAAGACCCTGAACGACTTCATCGACGACGATCTGTCGACTTTGGTCACAGATGTCGAAGGCTCTGAAGCCGTGCCGACTGCCGCCTTCCAGCGCGTCATACAGCGCGCGGCGATCCATGTGCAAAGCTCGGGTCGCACCGAAGTCACCGGGGCCAATGTTCTGGTCGCAATCTTCGCCGAGCGCGAATCCAACGCCGCCTATTTCCTGCAAGAACAGGATATGACCCGCTATGACGCGGTGAATTTCATCGCCCACGGCGTCGCCAAAGACCCGTCTTACGGCGAAGCGCGCCCGGTCACGGGTGCCGAAGAACACCACCATGAGACGCCGAAAGCAGAAGCCGGCGAGGCCAAGGAATCCGCGCTGTCGAAATACTGCGTGGATCTGAACGTCAAGGCGATGAAGGGCGATGTCGATCCCTTGATCGGGCGGGAAGATGAGGTGGAACGCGCGATCCAAGTGCTCTGCCGCCGTCGCAAGAACAACCCGCTGCTGGTCGGTGATCCGGGCGTGGGTAAAACCGCGATTGCCGAAGGGTTGGCGAAGAAAATCGTGGATAAACAAACACCTGAGATTTTGGCGCATGCCACGATCTACAGCCTTGATATGGGCGCATTGCTGGCAGGCACCCGTTATCGTGGTGACTTTGAAGAACGCCTGAAAGCGGTCGTCAAGGAAATGGAAGATCACCCCGACGCGATTCTGTTCATCGACGAAATCCATACCGTGATCGGCGCGGGGGCCACCTCTGGCGGCGCGATGGATGCCTCCAATCTGCTGAAACCGGCTTTAGCTGGCGGCAAGCTGCGCTGCATGGGCTCCACCACTTACAAGGAATTCCGTCAGCATTTTGAGAAAGACCGTGCTTTGGCCAGGCGCTTCCAGAAGATCGACGTGAATGAACCATCTGTGCCGGATGCGATCAAGATCCTGATGGGTCTGAAGCCGCATTTCGAAGAACACCACGACCTGCGCTACACCAACGATGCGATCAAATCGGCGGTGGAACTGGCGGCGCGCTATATCCACGACCGCAAACTGCCAGATTCGGCGATTGACGTGATCGACGAAGCCGGGGCGGCGCAGCATCTGCTGGCGGATTCGAAAAAGCGCAAAAGTTTGGGCGTAAAAGAGATTGAGGCTGTGGTGGCCAAAATCGCCCGCATCCCGGCCAAGACCGTGTCGAAAGACGATGCCGAAACCCTGCGCGATCTGGAAAAGACCCTGAAACGGGTGGTGTTCGGGCAGGATAAAGCGGTGGAAGCTTTGTGCTCGGCAATCAAACTCGCCCGCGCGGGCCTGCGCGAGCCGGAAAAACCCATCGGCAACTACCTGTTCGCAGGGCCGACGGGCGTGGGCAAAACCGAGGTCGCCAAACAGTTGGCCTCATCCTTGGGCGTCAAGCTGCTGCGTTTTGATATGTCAGAATACATGGAGAAACATGCCGTTAGCCGTTTGATCGGCGCACCTCCGGGTTATGTCGGCTTTGATCAAGGCGGTATGTTGACCGATGGCGTCGATCAAGACCCGCATTGCGTGCTGTTGCTGGATGAGATGGAAAAGGCGCACCCGGATGTCTACAACATCCTGCTGCAGGTGATGGACCACGGCAAGCTGACCGACCACAATGGCCGGACAGTGGATTTCCGCAACGTGATCCTGATCATGACCTCGAACGCAGGCGCTATGGAGCAGTCGAAAGAGGCGATCGGCTTTGGCCGCGCCGCGCGGACTGGCGAAGACACCGCCGCGATCGAGCGGATGTTCACGCCGGAATTCCGCAACCGTCTCGATGCGGTGATCAGCTTCGCCCGCCTGGGCAAAGAGGTGATCATGGAAGTGGTGACCAAATTTGTGCTCCAACTTGAAGCGCAACTGATGGATCGCAACGTCCATATTGACCTGACCCCCGAAGCCGCCGCTTGGCTGGGTGACAAGGGCTATGATGACAAAATGGGCGCGCGGCCTCTGGGCCGGGTGATTCAGGAATACATCAAGAAACCTTTGGCCGAGGAGTTGTTGTTCGGCAAGCTGACCAAAGGCGGTCTGGTGCATGTCCATGTCAAAGACGGCGAACTGGCTTTGACTTTTGAGGAACCGCAAAAGGCCCGCCTGACCGGGCAAAAACCGCCCCTGCTTACGGCGGAATGATCAAGACTTTAACCTTTTCAATGGCCCTCGCCTTCCCGGCGGGGGCCATTGAATTGGCGTTCCCCGCTGATTGTCGCTTGGGCGATACCTGCTATATCCAACAATATGTAGATCACGACCCCGGCCCCGGCGCGCAGGATTTCACCTGTGGGCCACTGTCGTATCAGGGCCATGATGGCACCGATATCGCTTTGCCCTCCCGCGCTGCGATGTTTGCGGGCGTGAATGTGCTCGCCGCAGCGCCGGGAACGGTGAAGGGTCTGCGCGATGGCGTGGCCGATTTCGTAGCCCCGGTGGCGGATCGTGAGTGCGGTAATGGGGTGCTGGTCGATCATGGCGGTGGCTGGGAAACCCAGTATTGCCATATGAAACAAGGTTCTGTGCGGGTGAAGGTGGGCGACGCAGTTGTGCCCGGTTCGGTGCTGGGCCAGATCGGCCAATCCGGCATGGCGGAATTTCCACATCTGCACCTGTCGGTGCGCCATAACGGCGTGGAACTTGACCCCTTCGCGCCGGACAGCCTGACCAGTTGCGGCCCCCCCGGCCCCGAAATTTGGGATCATCCGCTGGCTTACCAGCCCGGCGGGGTGCTCAGCCTTGGCATCAGCGCCGCCATTCCCGACTATCAGGCGATCAAGGCCGGGCTTGCCAGCCCTGCCCTTCCCAGCGATGCGCCTGCTTTGGTGGTCTGGGCCTATCTGTTCGGTCTGCAAGCGGGGGATGCAGCTTTGTTCCGGCTGACGGGGCCTGAGGGCGAGCTTCTGACTGAGCGTTCTGTGATCGAGAAACCGCAAGCGCAGGCGTTTCGGGCTGTCGGGCGGAAGCTGAAAGCGGCGGAATGGCCAGCAGGCCGCTATCAGGGTGAGGCGATTTTGCAGCGCAGCTGGGTGGAATTGGGGCGTGAGCAGATCGAGATTACTGTGGGTCAGTAGTTAAGAAATGATGAGCGCCCACCCCTTAACCCCTTGATTTTATAGAAACCGCAGCCCTGTCCACGCGCGGACACTATCTTTCGGTCAGCTTCAACTCAATCCGCCGATTTTGCGCCCTCGCCTGCGGACTGTCCCCGGTAGCCACGGGCTGATACTCGCCAAACCCGGACGCAGCCAATCTCTGCGGCGGGAAGCCCAGATTGTCCTGCATGAACCGCACCACAGACAAAGCCCGGGCTTGGCTCAGTTGCCAGTTATCCTTGAACGCCCCCGTCCCCGACAACGGCACGTCATCGGTGTGACCATCCACCCGGATGATCCAGTCGATCCCCGGCGGAATTTTCCCCGCCACCTCATCCAAAATCTTCACCACATCGGCGATCTGAGCCTGCCCCTCGGGCGCCAAATCGGCCGAGCCGGGGTTGAACAGAACCTCGGACGAGAACACGAACCTGTCGCCAACAACCCGCACGCCTTCACGCCCCGCCAAAAGCTGCGAAAGCTGGCCGAAGAATTCGGAGCGGAATTTCGCAAGATCGGCATTCTCGGCTTCTAGTCGCAGCCGCTCGGCCGCTTCCATTTCGGCACGCTTCTTCTGCTCGGAGGCGACCTGCGCCAAAGCCGCGTTCAACTGGCTGCCTAAGGCTTCGATCTGCACCTTATTGGTGGAATCCACGGCAGCGGAGGCATCAAGCAGCCCCTGCAACTCGCCCAGTTGGACACGAAGGGCGGCGATTTGCTGGTTGAGCACCTCGGTCTTGCGGGCGGACTCAACGGATTTGGTTTGCTCGGCGGTCAGGGCTTGCTGAGCCACGGCAAGCAGGGTGGCGTTTTTGTCGCCTGCGGTGGCCGATTGCGCGGCCTTGGTGTTGGCGGCGGCCAGAAGCGTGAGGGTGTCTTCAGCCTTTTTGCGTTGATCTTCCAGCGCCAAGGTCATCGCCGTCAGTTCGGCATCCGAATTTTTCAGCTTGTCGCGCAGGGCAGCGAGGGCTGCGGCATCGACCAGACGCGTGGCTTCGGCCTCGGTGATTTTGGTTTGGGCGGCTTTGAGGTCGGCGGCGCTGGCGTCACCCTTTGCTTTCAGATCGGCCACCAAAGTTTCCAAGGCTTCACGCGGGGCGGCGGCGAGGCGGGCGGCCTCCGCGCTGGCGTCGAGCTCGGTGCGGGCTTTGGCGAGGGCGAGGTCGAGGGCCTGTTTTTCGGTCAGAAGTTTCGCGCCTTTGGCTTGTAGATCGGCAACTTCGGCGGTCAAGGCGGTCGCCTGCCCGCGTGCGGCGTCGCGTTCGGAGAGAAGCGAGGCGACTTGGGCTTCAAAACTGGTGATGCGGGTTTGGGCGGCGGCGATTTCACCTTCTTTGGTCGCAATTTGCCCGGTGAGGGTGGCGATCAGCGCGGACTGTTGCTCGCCTTTGGTCTGGGCTGCGGTCAGATCGGAGCTGAGCGTGCCGACTTCACCCTGCAAATCACTGACCTTTTGCCTTTCCAGCCCCAAGGCATCGGCAAGGCCCGCGATTTGCGCGGTGAGGCTGTCAAGCTCGGTCGATTGGGTGGTTATGGTGTCGCGCAACACCGATTGCATCACGGTGAAGATGGTGAGGACGAACATCAGCACCATCAACAGCGTGGTGACGGCGTCGACAAAGCCGGGCCAGATCATCGCGGAATCGCGTTTGCGGCGCAGCGCCATCTTAGCCCCGCGCGGGGATGCCGCGCGCCAGTTGGCGGACGGAGGCGGTCAGCGCCGAGATGTCGCCGCGCAGATCGGCGAGGCTTTCTTGCCGACCAGCGGAGATTTCCTCAAGGATACGCAGCAGTTGCACGTCGATTGAGCGCAGGCGCATCCGGCTTTCGGCGTCGGAATGGGCGCCACCTTCGGCTCCGGTGAGGGCGGCGATCAGGCGTTCTTGGCCTTCGGCGATGCGGTTGAGCGCTGCGGTTTGACCACTTTCGGCACCGATTTGCTCGGTCAGTTGGGCGACTGCCCCGGTCAAGTCGCCAAGCCCCTGCCTGAGATCGCCAAGCCCCTGCTCTAACCCCGCGAGGCCTTGCTCGACGCCGGAGCGGTTGGCCTCGACCTGCGCGAACAGGCTTTGCATCACTTCGATTTGCTCGGCCAGATGATCCAGCACGGCAGAGGTAACGCCCGCCTCGCCGCCCTCGGCATCGCCACTGGAGAAGCCGACGCGGGTGATCGAGGACAGCCATTCTTCCAATTCGCGCGCGAAACGGTTCTGGCCGTGGTTGGCGAACAGTTCCAGCAGGCCAACGACCAGCGATCCGGCGAGGCCCAAAAGCGACGAGGAAAACGCGGTGCCCATGCCGCCGAGTTGGCTTTCCAAGCCCTTCATCAGCTTGCTGAACACCTCCATCCCGGATTCGCCCTGCTGTGGTGCGAGCGAGCGGATGGTTTCGACGATGGCGGGGACGGTGGTGGCAAGGCCGTAGAAGGTGCCGAGAAGTCCGAGGAAAACCAATAGGTTGATCAGGTAGCGCGTGATGTCACGGGCTTCCTCAATCCGGGTTTCCACCGATTCCAAAATCGAGCGCGAGGCGGAGGAGGAGATTTGCATCCGCGCGCCACGGGTGCGCAACAGCTGCGCCAAGGGCGCGAGAAGGCGCGGTGCGGCGGCGTCTTCATAGCCGGTGTCATGGCGCACGAAACGCTCAATCCACGACACCGATTGCACGAGGGTGAAGACCTGCCAGAAGCAGGTCACGACGCCCAAAGCGAAGACCAGGATGATGAAGCCATTCAGCAGCGGGTTGGTGTCGATGATGCCAAGCACGGTGCGATGGATCAGCCACGCGCCTGCGCATACCAGTGCCACGGCCAGAAGCATGGTGACAATCTGGCGAATGGGTTGGCTGAAGAAGGTCGACTGCTCGGCCTTAGATATTTCCATTTAGACGGTTCCGCCCCGATGTTCTGCTCGGGTAAAGCATAGCAGGCGGCGGGCATCTGCCAAGTAAAACCCTTACAGATTGCGAACTTGTGTGGAAAGCCATGTCAAATCGGGGTCGGCGATGCCGAGCTCGGCGAGGTGATCGGCGGTGGCGAAAAGGTAATCACGGTTGGGACCGCGCCCGCCTGTGGCATGGGCGATGATTTGCGCCTGTTCGGTGAGGGGGAGATTGCCGCAGTATTGGTCATGGTCGGGGTCGATCACATAGGCTAAGGCAATGATAATGCGACCATCTGACAGAGTGAGCGACAGAGTGATTTCTAAATATGCCGAGGAAATCAGCTCGCGGTCGCGCAAAGCTTGCAGGGTTTCCGCCTCGGCCCCCGGGGTGACGCGGAAGGCGACGCCATCGCAAATCGCACCCTGCGCGTGATCAAGCGCAAGCACAAGGCCGGGGCTTTCGACGCTGCCGCGATGGTGGATCGAGCGCATACAAAAGCTGCGGTGCCAATCGGTGGCGCGGGCGATTTGGCGCTCGGCGACGGGGAAATCCGGGTTCCAGATCAGCGAGCCATAGCCGAAGACCCAAAGCGGTTCTGGTATTTCTTGGCTGTCTGGCATTGGCTATCCCTCTGTTCGGCTTAGGTGTAAGCATTGGGCAAAGCAAAGAAAAGGGGCGAGGATGCGCGCGCTTTTGTGGATTGTGCTGGCGGCTACGGCGGCGTGGACCGGCTATTGGTGGGTGGGGGCATCGCAGATTGAAAGCGAGGTCAAGGCGTGGATTGCGCAGCAACCGCCGGGGGTGGTGAGCGCTTCCAGCGTGGAGGTGCATGGCATCCCGAACCGCTTTGATCTGACGGTTTCCGATCTGGTGCTGGCTGATCCGGCGCAGGGCGTGCAGGTTTCCAGCCCGTTTGTGCAGGTTTATGCGATGACGTGGAAGCCGTGGCATGTGATTGCGGCTTTGCCTTCGGGTCAGGTGATTACGCTGCCGGATCAGGTGGTTACGGTTGGCTCTGAGAAACTGCGGGCGAGTGTGCAGGTGCATCCCTCGACCGCGCTTGCGCTGAATGAGTTGGTGGGTGAGGCTTCTGGTGTGAAGCTGACCTCGGATGCGGGCTGGACGCTGGGGATCAATACCGCCTCGGTTTCGATGGCCGAGGATGTGACCCGCGCCAACACCTATCGGCTGGGGCTGCGGGTGGCCGAAATTGCGCCGGATGCTGCGGTGTTGCAGGCTTTGGCGGCGACGGATTTGCCCGATCTGGTGGATGAGGTGTTTCTGGATGGTCATGCTGTGCTGACCGCGCCGCTGGACCGCAATGCGGTGACATCCAAGCCTGAACTGATGGCGCTGGAGATTGCGGATGCACGGGTGAGTTGGGGAGCGTTGAAGTTTTCCGCCAAGGGGGTGCTGACGGCGGGGCCGGATGGGCTGGCGGAAGGCGAGATCGCGTTGCGGGTGGAAGGCTGGAAGCGGCTGCCGCCGATCTTGGTGGCTTTGGGGCTGGTGAAGCCGGATGTGGCGCCGACGGTGGAGCGGATGCTGGGGATTGTGGCACAGCAGGGCGGCGATTTGGAGGTTTTGCAGATCAAGCTGATCTGTAAGGATGGCGGCATGGTGCTGGGGCCGCTGCCGTTGGGGCCTGCGCCCCGGATGCGGAATATGGGCGGGGCTTAGGTTATCGGCAGTAGGCCGAACCGCGCCGCTCTGCGGTGTCAAAGTGCAGATGGTCTTCGTGATAGCCGTCGGAGCCAGGGCCGAGGGTGGTGCCGAAGATGCCGCAGGCGGCTTTCTGGGCACGACGGATCTGTTTGTTGTAGTCGCGCGCTACGGTCCATTCTTTGCCGTCTGAGAAGATAAACCCAGCGATATCAATGGCTTTTCCGCGCCCGTGTTCTGAGATTTTTGCGCCCCGGACGTTGTTGCGGCTGCGGCACATGTAGCTGCCGAAGATGTGCAACTGCACCACCTCACGGTTGCCGAAGGCGGGGGCCATGCCTTCGCGCATCCAGCGTTTCAGCGCGAGCGCGGTGTCGCAGTCGATTGTGGCGGGCTGGCTGAATGGGATGCCGTCGATGGCGGTGACGCGGACAGGCTCGGCGATGCCGCAGCCTTTTGTGCGTGAGGTGACGGCGGGGATTTCTTGGCCCCGGATCGCAGGGTCGCCGCAGACGGAGCCTTTGCGGGATTCCTTTTTGGATTTGCGGCTGGGGGTGGCTTCCGGCTCGGGCTGGGCCATCGCCACTTGTTCGACTTCAGCTTGCAATCCCTTGGGGCGAGGCCGGGGTCGCAGCGTCGGGGCAACCGCTGCGATTTCTGGGGCGGCTTGTTGTCGTGCTGGCTCCACGGTGGTTTGCGGCGCGGCGGCGAGTGTGGTTGGGCGATGCCGGGGGCGGAGGATGGGCGCGACCACAGGCGTTTCGGGTTGCGCAACGGTGGGGCGTGGGGCGGGATGGGGGGAGGATTTCGGGGCCTCGGCCATCGCCATCCCAGCGAGTACCGCCAAGATCAGTGTGAGGGGGCCAATGGCCCGCATGTTAGGCCTCGCCTGCGGGCTTTGCCGCAGCTGGGGCGCGACCGAAATCGGGGGCGGAGGTGTCTTGCCCGGCCTCAATAATGCCGCGACGGATGGCACGGGTGCGGGTGAAATAATCGTGCAGATGATCGCCGTCCCCCATGCGGATGGCGCGTTGCAGCACGAACAATTCCTCGGCAAAGCGACCCAGAATATCCAGCACCGCGTC
Source organism: Cypionkella sp. PAMC25878 (assembly GCF_058135695.1). Lineage (NCBI taxonomy): Bacteria > Pseudomonadati > Pseudomonadota > Alphaproteobacteria > Rhodobacterales > Paracoccaceae > Cypionkella > Cypionkella sp. PAMC25878. Next base: position 4,151,140 of record NZ_CM176871.1, read on the forward strand.
TTTGTTGGTCAGGAACACATCGCGCCACATCGTAGGGTCAGAAGCCGCGATGCGGGTAAAATCGCGAAAACCCGAGGCGGAATATTCGATCACTTCAGAGTTGGACACTTGTGCGAGGTGATCCGCGACGCCCACCATCGTGTAGGCGATCAGGTGTGGGGTGTGGCTGACCACGGCTAAGACCTGATCATGGTGCGGCGGGTCCATCAAATTGACCTTGGCCCCCATGCCGATCAGCAGAGATTGCAGGCGTGCGAGGGCCGCAGGGTCAACTTCGGGTGCCGGGGTCAACAGCCACCAGCGGTTTTGAAACAGCGTCGCAAAGCCCGAGCGCGGGCCGGAATATTCGGTGCCTGCCATCGGGTGGCCGGGAATAAACTGAATGCCTTCAGGGATATAGGGGGCGACGGCGGCGATCACGGCTTGTTTGACCGAGCCTACATCGGTGACGGTGCAACCCGGCATAAGATGCGGGCCGATTTCTTCAGCAATCGCCGCCATAGCACCCACGGGAACGGCAAGCACGACCAGATCAGCGCCCTGCACGGCTTCGGCAGCAGTGGCGTAAACATGATCGCACAGGCCCAGTTCCAAGGCGGTCGCGCGGGTTTCAGCCGATTTGGCGTGACCAACGATCTGCCCCGCAAGGCCGTTGGCGCGCATCGCATGGGCCATCGACGAGGCGATCAGGCCCAGTCCGATCAGGGCCACCCGGCTGTAGATTTGCGTCATTTCACACCCTTGAACTGCGCAATCGCGTGGACGACGCGGCGGCACGAGGCCTCATCCCCCACGGTGATGCGCAGGCAGTGCGGCAGTTTGTAGCTGACGACGCGGCGCACGATCAGGCCCTGCTTTTGCAGGAACAAATCGCAGGCCTCGGCTTCTTCCGGGCTAGCAAAGCGGGCGAGGATGAAATTGGCAAGCGAGGTGTCGGAGGGGATGCCAAGCTCGGCCAAAGCCTGCGCAAGCCACGTCCGCATCCGGGCGTTGTCGGTGCGGCAGCGGTTGACGAAATCCTGATCACGCACGGCGGCTTCGGCGGTATCCAGCTGGGTGTTCGACAGGTTAAACGGGCCACGAATGCGGTTCAGCACGTCGATGATTTGTTTGGGGCCATAGCCCCAGCCGATGCGCAGACCGCCCAGACCGTAGATTTTCGAGAAGGTGCGGGTCATCACGACGTTGGTGCGGGATTCGATCAGGGCGAGGCCGGCATCAAAACCTTCAACAAACTCGGCATAGGCACCGTCGAGCACCAGAATGGCCTGCGCAGGCAGGCCCGCAGCAAGGCGTTCGATCTCGGCGGCAGAAATCATCGTGCCGGTGGGGTTGTTCGGGTTGGCGATAAAAACCAGCTTTGTCCGACGGTTGCAGGCTCGAAGGATGGCATCGACATCGGTGGTGCGGTCGCGCTCGGCCACTTCAACCGGGGTGGCCCCTGCGGCGAGGGCCGAGATGCGATACATCAGGAAGCCGTGTTCGGTGAACACCACTTCGTCTTTCGGGCCGGCATAGGCTTGGCACAGGAAGGTGATGATTTCATCGGAACCGACACCGCAGATCACGCGGCTGGCGTCGAGGCCATGCACGTCGGCGATGGCTTGGCGCAAGGACGCGTGGTCTGTGTTGGGGTAGCGGTGCAGGTTGTGGACCGAGCGGGCGAAGGCGTCTTTGGCTTTGTCAGACGGGCCGAACGGGTTTTCGTTCGACGACAGTTTCAGCACATTGGTCACGCCTGCGATGGCGGCTTTGCCACCTTCGTACAGAGCGATGTCCATGATGCCGGGCTGTGGGCGGATTGCGTCGTTCATCGGATTCCCCAAGTGTTGCGCGGGTTTTAGCGAGGGGGCGGGTGCAATGCCAGCAACATTTGGCCTATCGGGCTGCGCAAGGGGCTAGCCCTTGCGCAAATGTCTCAAACCGCGAGGAAGTTGGTGAACTGCCACGGATCGTCTTCGTCCCGATCCTCGGCAAAACGGTTGATGCGGTTTTGCAGCGGGGTCCAGTCGGTGTAGTGGCACTCGATGCGGCCCAAGTAGGGGCGTTGGACGTCGAGGCAGCGGGCGTGGTCCATCTCATCGGCTTCGACGAAGCCCATGCGGGGGTTTTCGGCGGTCCAGACCATTGCGGCGAGGACGGCGGAGGTCACCTGCATGCCGGTAGCGTTCTGGTAAGGGGCCAAAGCGCGGGCTTCTTCGATGGTCAGGCGCGAGCCATACCACATAGCCCCTTTGGCGTGGCCGTAGAGAAACACGCCCAGATCGTCGCCGCCGCCGATGATTTCATCAGCGGTCAGGATGTGTTTTTGTTCAGGGAGTTTTCCTGCGCCATTGGTTTCGTGCAACGATAGGATCGCGTCCGGGCATGGGTGGTAGGCGTAGTGGCAGGTCGGGCGGTAAAGGGCGCGGGGGCCGTCCCAGACCGTGTAATAGTCGGGGATCGACAGCGATTCATTGTGGGTGACGACGAGGCCAAATTGCGGGCCTACATCGGGGCACCAAGAGCGCACGCGGGTATCGGCGCCAGGGCGGTCGATCCAGATCGCATAGCCGGGGCCGGATTTGAATTTGTGGCCGTTGGGGGGTAGTTTTTTCTCATGCGTGCCCCAGCCGAGTTCGGCGGGTTGGTAGCCTTCCGAGAGCAGGCCATCGACCGACCAGGAGTTGACGAAGGTGCCTTGGGGCTTGGGGCGGGCAGAGACCTGAGTGTCGCGCTCGGCAATGTGAACGCCGTTGACGCCAAGGGTCATCGCGAGCCGGGCCCAGTCTTGTTGGGTCTTGGGGTCGGTTTTGACGCCAGTATCTTTGGCGAGGCGCAGCAGCGCTTCCTTCAGCAACCAACTGACCATGCCTGGATTGGCGCCGCAGCAGGAGACTGCTGTCGGGCCGCCGGGATAGGTTTTGCCCAACGCGCGGACCTTTTCGCGCAGGGGATAATTGGTACGGTCGGCGTTCGGCAGCGGCGAGTTGAAATAGAAACCGGGCCAAGGCTCCACGACGGTGTCGATATATTGCACGCCAAGCTCTTGGCAGAGCTTCATCAGTTCGATGGAATCTACGTCGACGGAAAGGTTAACGATGAAGCCTTTGCCATTCGGGAACAGGCTGCGCAGGGTTTCGGCGAAGTTGTCCTGCGTCAACGCCAGTTGCAGGTGTTTGATGCCATGTTCGGCCAGCATCGGCGCGAATTCAGCCGAGGGCTCGATCACGGTGAACTGGTCGCGGTCGAAATCGATGTGGCGCTGGATCAACGGCAGAGTGCCACGGCCAATCGAGCCGAAGCCGATCATCACCAAGGGGCCGTCGATGCGGGCGTGTACGGTGTAGGTCATAAGGTCCTCAATGCTTGTCGGTTTTCGCCGACAGCCAATCCATCAGAGCGAGCAGAACGCCCGAGGTCACGAAGGTCAGGTGGATGATCACCATCCAGCGCAAAGTGTCGGGGGTGACGGCATAAGCCGAGTCTGGCTTACCTAAGCCCATGAATACCTTTAGCAAGTGAATACCTGAAATCGCCACGATCGAGGCGATCAGTTTCATTTTCAGGCCCGAGAAATCGACCTTGCCCATCCAATCGGGTCGGTCATCGCTGGTGATGTCCAGCTTAGAGACGAAATTCTCATAGCCGGAAAACAGCACGATCAGCAGCAGGTTGGCGGCAAGGCTAAGGTCGATCAGGGTCAACACCGAAAGGATACTTTGATCGGCTGTCATCGTCAGGACTTGTGGCGCGTAATAAGCCAATTCCTTTACGAAAATCACTACTAGCATCGCAAGGCTGACCACCAGCCCAAGATACATCGGCGCCATCAACCAGCGGCTGGCGAACAGACCCTGTTCAAACTTCGATTCAAGCGTGGGTTTGTCTGACATCACGGGCTCCGATGAAAGAGAAAAGGCCCGCCATAAAGGCGGGCCGATCATAACGGTTTCGCCTCTGCCGAGTGGGGCAGAGCTTAGTTTTTGGCGTAATATTCGACGACCAGGTTCGGTTCCATGACGACCGGATACGGGATGTCGCCCAGACCGGGGGTGCGGATGAACTTCACGGTCAGTTTATTGGTGTCGATTTCCAGATAATCCGGGGTATCACGCTCGGTCAAAGCCAAAGCTTCGGCGATAATCGCGAGTTGACGCGACTTTTCGCGAACGGCGATGATGTCGCCCTCTTTGACACGGTACGACGCGATGTTGACGCGGCTGCCGTTGACGGTGACGTGGCCGTGGTTCACGAACTGACGCGCTGCGAACACGGTCGGCACCAGCTTGGCGCGGTAGACGACGGCATCGAGGCGACGCTCCAGCAGACCCACCAGCATCTCGCCGGTATCGCCTTTGACGCGTTCTGCTTCGGTGTAGATTTTGCGGAACTGCTTTTCGGTCAGATCGCCGTAATAGCCCTTCAGTTTTTGCTTAGCGCGCAACTGAGTACCGAAATCCGACAGCTTGTTCTTGCGGCGCTGACCGTGCTGGCCGGGGCCATATTCGCGCTTGTTCACCGGGGATTTCGGACGGCCCCAGATGTTTTCGCCCATGCGGCGGTCAATTTTGTACTTGGCAGAGGTGCGTTTTGTCATCTCTGATCTCCTTCTTAAGTTACGAAGGGCGTTGTCCTTTAACCCGAAGGTTCGACAGGGTTCTTCTTGCGAAGTCCACCAACACCAATGAAAAGCCCCGGACTTTCATCCGGGACGTAGGGCGGCTTATACAGTCGGCCTAAGCAGAGTCAACCGCTGCAGACCACTTTATGCCGCCAGTTCGTGCCGCAGGATGGCGGCCTCGGACCCCGAGATATTACGGCGGGCGTAATCGCCGTAGGCGTGCGGATTTTCTGCGATCTCGGGCAGGATGTGCAGCAGGCCTTCGCGCTGTACCGGATCGACAGTATCGAGCGCGGTGTTGGAGGGGTGGAAGCTTTCGGTTTCCAGCCCATTGGCCCAGACGATATTGTGCTGCTCCAACAGGATATGCACATAAGTCACCTCGCGTAGCACATGATCAACGGCGATGGTGGCGTCGTTGACCAGATCTTCGGCGGCGACCAGCACTTCCGATGTGTTGAACAAGGCCTGTGCTGCGGCACCTTTGACCAGCATCCGGTGCTGCGGCGAGACCAACAAATCCTCATCCGGGCGGTAGAGGCCCATCGAATTTGCCCGAAATCGAATGGGCCGCAGATGTGGCATGGCGTAAAGCCGCGCGCCGGACATCCGCCTGTGACCGGTCCAGAGAACCTCTTGCGGGCCATTGTCGCGGGTCAGGATCATATCACCGCTGCGCAGGTGACGGATTTGCTGCACACCGTCGGGCGTGGCCACGCGTGTATCAGGCGTAAAGCAAATCACCCCGCCTGCGACGCGCGCCCCTGCCCCGGAATGGGTGCGGTCAATCGCGGTGCGCACCACCCACAAATCCTGATCGCAGGGCGGCAGATCGCCGACCAGCATCAACAGATGCGCCCCGGTGTCCGGCACCGGAATGATGGTTACCGTGAAGGACTGATGCCCATCGGTGACGATAAAGCCCTGATCGGGAAGATCAGGATAGGGATCTGTTTCGTATTCCGGCTTAACCTCGCCACCCACCGCTACACCCACCAGTCGGCGCACCATGCGCGCCGCCCGTTTGCGTAAATCCGCCGCCCCTTCAGCCTGTTCCAAAAGTAGCAACCCCTGAGGACCGTCCACACGCACGGCCGCACCCGTCCAGCGCCATGCGGCACCGACGCTCAGTAAGTCCAAGGATGCGGCCTTGAGGCCGTCTACTTCTGTTTGTGACCAAGAGATGACGAACGTGCCCAAAGAGCCCGTTTTCATGCCTGTTTGCCTGCTCGTTTTTTTTGTTTCTTATCTGGAAACGTTAACAGAGGGTTACGCGAATTCCTATGGTAAAAAGGCAACAGAGCAAGTGAATGTTGCTTTATACAACCTTGAGTTGAGCCGGTGTTCTTCGGCCGATTCGATTTGCTTAGAACTTGAGGTTCAGGTTCAGCCCGCCAACCAACTGGCCTTCCGGCTGCTGATCAAATTCCTTGCTCAGATAGCTGACGCCATAGAACACCGAGGCCTTTTCGCCCTGCCAATGCACCCCCGCGCGCAGGCGTGAGCGGTCTTCGGTCAGGGTGGCCACGCCATCTGCGGGCAGCAAAGCCGAGTCAAACACCCGCGCGATATCACCGCCGAGAATAAAGCTAACGCCTTGATCGCGCGTGCCTTCCACAGCGCGGTAGCGCTGGCCTGTGACGCCTTCGCGCACCATCAGATCATCGCGGCCCAGCGTGCCGATCACCAGATCGCCGCCAACGCGCACAAAGCTTTCGACCCCGGCTTGCGCCTGCACGAAGGGGCGCAGTTCGGCCCGATCCCCGAGTGAAAATTTGTGGCCCAGTTCAGCCTCCAGCGTCGGATAGATGCCATTGCCGATCTGGTTGTCGATCACCGTGGGCTTCTCCAGCCCGACCATGTTGTGAATCCATTTCTGGAAATTGCTGATCCCGGTCTGCGGCCCCAGCAGCACCAGCTCGGTGCCGACGCTGACATCATTGCCGTGCCAGTCAAATTGCGTGTGCAGCCCAAACGACAGTTGCGCGGCATAGCGGCGGTCTGTTGGCGGCGGCGAGACCAGATCTTCGGGCGCTACGATCTGCGCCGAGCCGCGGAATTCGAGGATCTCGCCGGGTGTGGTTGGCAAAGCGCCATCCCACGCATAGCCCCGGATGCGGCTGACCTGATAGCCGCCGGTGCGCCAGCGGTCTTTTTGGTCACCCAATGCGTCATTGGTGAACATGCGGCCCCAACCCAGCGTCACCCGATCTTTGGCATGGGCGGGTAGGGCGGCGGCAAGCGTCGCGGCAATCGCCAAGGTTTTTACAAAGTCCAACATCTCGATCCCCAACTCCGCCGTCTTTTGGCCTATTCTGCCACAAACCGCGCTTTTTATCGTTATAGTTTAACTGCCACCTGAGCAGTGCATCTGCTGTTGTTGCATTTGCACTATGGCAAGAAGATGGAAAACATATTCTTACTGCAAAAGAATTTTCCGCACGAAAGGATGTGAGATGGCCACAGCATTCTACCATGACGAACGGTGCCTATGGCACACGGGCGGCGAGCAGGCGCTGTTTATGCCCGCAGGTGGCTATGTACAGCCGCCCTCTGCCACCGGATTTGCGGAGAACCCTGAGACGAAACGGCGGTTCAAGAACCTGCTGGAAGTGGCGGGGATGTGGCCGCAACTGGAGGTGCGCACGGCTGCGCCATCAAGTCGGGAAGATTTACTGCGGGTGCATACCGCCGCTTATCTCGACCGCCTTAAGGCAATGTCCGACACAGGCGGCGGCAATATCCCGCCGCATTTCGCGCCGTTTGGGCAGGGCAGCTATGAGATCGCCTGCCTGTCTTCGGGGCTGGTGAAGCAGGCGGTGGAGGATGTGGTGACGGGCGTGTCCTCAAGGGCCTACGCGCTGTCGCGGCCGCCGGGCCACCATTGTTTGCCTGATGCCTCGATGGGGTTTTGCCTGCTGGCGAATATCCCGGTGGCGCTGGAGGCGGTGCGCGCCAAGCATGGGCCGTTGCGGGTGGCGGTGGTGGATTGGGATGTGCATCATGGCAATGGTACCCAGACGATTTTTTATGATCGCGCCGATACGCTGACGATATCCTTGCATCAGGAAAACTGCTTTCCGCCGGGCTATGGCGGGGCGGAAGATCGTGGTATCGGTGCGGGGCATGGCACAAATCTCAACATTCCGCTGCTCGCAGGCTGCGGCCATCAGGCTTATCTTGATGCCTTTGAGCTGTTGGTGACGCCAGCGCTGCGGGAGTTCAAGCCTGATCTGATTGTGGTGGCTTCGGGCTACGATGCCTCTTGCGTCGATCCTTTGGCGCGGATGCAGGCGACATCTGAGACGTTTCGGGCGATGGCGCGGCAGGTGTTTGGGTTGGCGGAGGAGCTGTGTGGCGGCAAGATTGTGGTGGCACATGAGGGCGGCTATTCCGACATTTATGTGCCGTTTTGCGGGCTCGCCGTGGTCGAGGAACTGCTGGGCACGCGCAGCCCGGTGATCGACCCGCTGCTGGAAATGTCTGATCTGCAACAGCCGCCCGCCGATCTGATCGCGTTTCAGCGGGCAAGGCTGGAAGCGCAGGCTTGGCGGATTTTCGGCTGATCACGAAGGTTTTCCGCCCAAGGCAAAGCACACCCTTCCCTGCGCTTGCGCCAGACTGTATCATGCCGCGTGAACGGGTCTGAAACGACCAACGGCAGAGGCAAAGCCACCAAAAGGTGGGAAAGCGCGAGCAATACTACGCGCAGGGGAGCAGGGCATGACAAGTTTGGCAATGCGACGTTTGATGATCGCGGTGGCAATGGGTGCGATTTTGACCGGGTGCCAAGAGGGCAAGGGCCCGCTGGCCGCCAAGGCTCCACCGGATGGGACGGCGCAAGGTGAGATTCCGGCCTCATCGAAATCTGTCAAGCTGGTGGACCGCGATGTGGAAGACCCGTCGATTTTTCAGGCCACCGATCAGGCTTTGTGGGACGGCCGCCCCTCGCTGGGCGGTGTCTGGGTGGCCTCGCCCGACGCAAAAGACCCCGAGCGGGTGATACTGCGCAACACCGCCAACGGCAAATTCGTCATCGGCGCGCTGTTCCGGCGCGAGTTGGACAATCCGGGACCGAAGCTGCAAATCTCATCGGATGCGGCGGCGGCTTTGGGCTTGCTCGCGGGCGAACCGGGCAAGGTTTCGGTGACGGCTTTGCGGCGTGAGGAAGCGGCGAAGACAGCACCCGATGCCAACAAGCCCATTCTCGACGCGGCGGAAACCGTGGCGACCGAAACGCTCGACCCGATCCCCGGTGCGGCGGCGGCGATTGACCGCGCAGCACCGAAGGGTGGCAAGCCAACCGCGCCGCCGATTGCAACCGTGCCCGCCAGCGGAAAACCTGCGGCGGCGGCCCCTGCCCCGGCGGCAGCTAAGGCTCCGGTTGCCAGCGGCAAGGGTGGATTGATCCAGGTCGGCATCTTCTCGGTTGAGGCCAATGCCAAACGCGCGAGCGACCAGTTGAAAGCCGCAGGGATCACGGCTGATATCCGCGCAGAAACGGCCCAAGGCAAAAGCTTCTGGTCTGTGACAGCGCGCGGCGACAAGGCCCTGATGGGTAAAATCAAGCAGGCGGGATTCAAGGACGCCTATTTCCTGAAAGGCTAACCCAATGATCTTCCGTTTATTTTCCGCAGCCGCTTTGTTTTTGACCGCCAGCCTGCCGGGTCAGGCGTTTGAAACCAGCGCAATAGCGGCATGGGTTTATGATGTGACCACTCATACCGTGCTGATGGATAAAAACGGGGAAGAGGCGTTGCCGCCAGCCTCGATGTCTAAGCTGATGACGGTTGAGATGCTGTTTCAGGCGCTGAAAGATGGCCGGGTGCAGATGGACACCAGTTTTGGCGTCTCGGCTGAAGCGATGAAGTTCACCGATTTGAACGGCTCGACCATGTTCTTGCAGCGCAACGACCGCCCCACGGTCAGCGATCTGATCCAAGGCATGGTCGTGAACTCGGGCAACGACGCCTGCACCGTGGTCGCCGAAGGGTTGGAGGGCAGCGAGGCTGAATTTGCCAAGAAGATGAACGAACGCGCAAAGGTTTTGGGCCTCGAAAACTCGACCTTCGCCAATTCATCGGGTTGGCCGGACCCCGGCCAGCGGATGAGCATGAAGGATCTTGGCCTGCTGTCGGTGCATCTGATCACCACCTATCCCGATCTCTATCCGGTGTTTTCGCAGACCGAATTCAACTACAAAAACCGCGCGCCGGCCAATGCCAACAACCGTAACCCCTTGCTCGCCTTGGGGATTGGTGCGGATGGCTTGAAAACCGGCCACACGCAAGAGGCCGGGTTTGGCATGGTGGGATCTGTCAAACAAGGCGAGCGCCGGATCGTGTTTGCGATCTCGGGCATGGCCTCGGCAGAAGAACGCTCGAAAGAAGCCGAGAATATCGCCAACTGGGCATTCCGGCAGTTTGCGCTGAAAACTGTGGCGAAAGCCGGCAGCGAAGTGGCGCAAGCCGAGGTGTTCATGGGCGAGGCGGCCAGCGTGGCCTTGGTGCCAGCCGAAGATTTGCGCCTGCTGATCCCGGCGGGGGCTGCCGAGGCTGTGCAGGCCGAAGTCAGTTATACCAGTCCGATTAAGGCGCCGGTGCTGAAGGGCACCAAACTCGCCGAATTGCTGGTGCATCTGCCCGACATGCCGGATCGCCGAATTGATCTGGTGGCCGGGGCCGATGTTGGCGCGGGCGGGTTCATGACCCGGCTTAAAGCTGCTGCGCAGAAGTTGCAGGCTGATTATCTCGGCGATAAGACCGGCGAAAAGGCTCCGGCGACGTGAGCGTTTTCCTTTCGTTTGAAGGCATTGACGGTTCTGGTAAGTCTACCCAAGCCCGGTTGTTGGCCGAGGCTTTGCGCGCACGTGGGCTGGTGGTGTGTCTGACCCGCGAACCCGGCGGCAGTGCCGGGGCCGAGGAAATCCGGCGTCTGGTGCTGGAGGGCGCGGCGGATCGTTGGTCAACCGAGACCGAGTTGTTGCTGTTTACAGCTGCACGGCGTGATCATCTGGAGAAGACCATCCGTCCGGCTTTGGCGCGGGACGAGGTGGTGATCTCGGACCGGTTTGCGGATTCATCGCGGATTTATCAGGGCCTGACTCGCGGCGATCTGCGCGACACGGTCGACCGATTGCACGCGCTGATGATCGGGATGGAGCCGGATTTGACCGTGCTGATCGACATTGATCCCGCCGAAGGGCTGGCGCGGGCCGTGGCGCGGGCTGGACGCGAAATGCGCTTTGAGGGCATGGGCTTGGGAGTGCAGGAAAAGGCCCGCGATGGCTTTCTGGCGCTGGCTGCGGCACATCCGGCGCGGTTCCGGGTGATCGCTGGCGCGCGTCCGGCTGAGGTGGTGGCGGCGGATGTCTTGGCTGCCGTTCTGGCGCGGCTATGAGCGAGGATCTGCCCGAACCCGACCGGATTGAGGGCGCGCCGCATCCGCGCCATACCGCGCGGTTGATCGGGCAGGCGCAGGCGGAAGCCACGTTTCTGCAAGCCTTCAACGGCACAAGACTGCATCACGGCTGGCTGATTACTGGGCCGCGCGGGGTCGGCAAGGCGACTTTGGCGTGGCGGATCGCTCGGTTTCTGTTGGCGACGCCCGACGATGACGGCGGGATGTTTGCGCCGCCGCCGCCAGACAGTTTGGACATACCGGACAACCATCCGGTGTCGCATCGCATGGCGGCGCTGACGGAATCGCGGATGTTTTTGCTGCGCCGTGCGCCGAATGACAAAGGCGATCGGCTGCAAAGCGTGATCTCGGTAGACGAGGTGCGCAAGATGAAGTCGTTCTTCGCGCTGTCGGCTGCGGATGGCGGGCGGCGGGTGGCGATCATTGATTCCATTGACGAAATGAACGTCTCTGCTGCCAACGCCTTGCTGAAACTGCTGGAGGAACCGCCCGCAAAGGTGACGATTCTGATGATTTCGCATCAGCCCGCCAAGCTTTTGCCGACCATCCGCTCACGTTGTCGCGAATTGCGGTTGGGGCCGTTGTCCGCGGAAAATTTGTCCGATGCGCTGACGCAAGCGGGCGGCGATGTGGAGCCTGCGGATCGTGTGGCGTTGGCGGAACTGGCGGGCGGCTCGGTGGGTGAGGCGTTTCGGATGACCAATCTCGACGGGCTGAAGCTGTATGAAAACCTGATCCGGCTGTTTGCCACCCTGCCCCGGCTGGACCGCCCCCGCGCGCAAAACCTGGCCGAGGCGGGGGCGGGCAAGGGCGCGGAAGCACAGTTCGAGCTGATCGTCACACTGCTGGATTTGTTTCTCGCACGTCTGGCTCGTGCGGGCACGCTGCAAATTTTGCCGCCCGAGGCTGCGAAGGGGGAAGGTGATCTGATCGCCCGGCTGTCGCCGTCGCCCGATCATGCCCGGACTTGGGCCGATGTGGCGCAACATTTGGGCTTGCGCGCGCGGCGCGGCAAGGCGGTGAACCTTGACCCTGCTGCGCTTCTGATGGATATGGTTCTGCATATCAATGAGACGGCGACAGAGCTCGCCTAGAGGTGCAGCATGGCTTTTGAGATTGTTGACAGCCATTGCCATCTCGATTTTCCCGACTTTCAGGGCGAGTTGCCGCAGATCATCGCGCGGGCGCATGAGGCTGGGGTCAGTCGGATGGTGACGATCTGCACGAAGCTGCATAATTTGCCAAATGTGCGGGCGATTGTGGCGGCTTATCCCTCGGTGTTTTATGCCGCAGGTATCCATCCGATGAGCGCGGCGGAACATCCACCGGTGAGCGTCGAGGATCTGGTGGCGCTGGCTGACGATCCGAAGTTTGTCGGCATTGGGGAGACCGGGCTGGACTATCACTACACCGCCGAGACGGCCGAAATTCAACAAAAGTCGCTGCGCATCCATATTGAGGCGGCGCAGGAAACCGGGTTGCCGTTGATCATCCACTCGCGTGCGGCGGATGATGATATGGCGCGGATTTTGGCCGAAGGCATGGCCACGCGCCCCTATGCCTGCGTCATGCATTGCTTTTCCTCGGGTGAGGCTTTGGGACAGGCGGCGCTTGAGATGGGGTTTTATCTGTCGATGTCGGGGGTGGCGACCTTCCCTAAGTCGCAGGAATTGCGCGATATTTTCGCCCGCGCCCCGTTGGATCGGATTTTGTTGGAGACCGACAGCCCGTATCTGGCGCCGCCGCCCTATCGCGGGCGCCGCAATGAGCCAGCCTATACCGCTTTCACGGCACGGGTCGGAGCAGGGGTGTTTGGGGTTTCGGAAGAAGCCTTCGCCGCCGCCACCACCGCGAATTTTGACCGCCTGTTCCCCCGCGCGGCCCGCAAAGCACAGGCGGCATAATGGCGACGCTGCGGTTTACCATTCTCGGTTGCGGGTCGTCGGGCGGCGTGCCTCGGCTGGGCGGTGATTGGGGCGATTGTGACCCGCTGAACCGCAAGAACCGTCGCCGCCGCTGCTCGCTTTTGGTGGAGCGGTTGGCGGGCGATGCGATCACGCGGGTGCTGATCGACACCTCGCCGGATATGCGCGAGCAACTGCTGGATGCCGGGATTGGCACGCTGGACGGCGTGGTGTTCACCCATTCGCACGCCGACCACACCCATGGCATTGATGACCTGCGCCAAATTGTCTTCAACATGCGGCAGCGGCTGGCGGTCTGGGCCGATCATCCGACGCAAGAGGCGCTGCTGGCACGGTTCGCCTATGCGTTTGTGCAACCCGAAGACTCGCCCTACCCGCCAATCCTTGATCTGCACACCATTGGACATGGGGCTTTTGAGGTGCCGGGACCTGCCGGGGCGATACGGTTTGAACCGATGGTGGTGGATCACGGCTCGATGGAAGCTTTGGGGTTTCGGATTGGTGGTCTGGCCTATATCCCCGACGTGGTGACTATCCCCGCGGCAGTTTGGCCGCAACTTCAAGGACTTGAGTGCTGGATCATCGACGCTTTGCGCCGCAAGCCACATCCAACTCATGCACATCTGGCGCTGACATTGGAGTGGATCAATCGGGCGCGTCCGGCGCGTTCGGTGATCACCAATATGCATCTGGATATGGATTACGACACGCTGTTGGCGGAGCTGCCAAAAGGCGTGATCCCCGCGTTTGACGGCATGGAGCTGGTGTTTGAGAATGTCGTATGAGCGCGTTGCTTGACGTTATTCTGCCGGTGTTTTTGCTGATTGGCTTTGGGTATGCAGCGGCGCGCGCCAAGCTGTTCAGCGACAGTGCTATCGATGGTGTGATGCGCTATGCGCAAAGTTTCGCGCTGCCAGTGCTGTTGTTCAAGAATGTGGCGACGCTGGATTTGGCCACCGCCTTCGCGCCGGGTCTGCTGATATCCTTCTATACCGGGGCGGCGGTCTGCTATGCTTTCGGGTTTTGTGTGGCACGCTTTGGCTTTGGCCGCCCCTTGACGGATTCGGTGGCGATTGGGTTCGCCTGCACGTTTTCCAACTCGCTGCTACTGGGGGTGCCAATCACCGAACGTGCCTATGGCACCGAGGCCCTGGCCGGGAATTTTGCAATCATCTCGATCCACGCCCCGCTGATTTACACCTTTGGCATCGTGTTCATGGAATGGGCACGCTCGCGTGAACTGGGGGGCCGGAGTCACCGCGATCTGGCGCAGCAGGTGCTGCGGGGGGTGTTTACCCAGCCGCTGGTGGTGGGGCTGATGATCGGCTTCGCGGTGAACCTGAGTGGGGTGCCGCAGCCGGGATTCTTCATGGCGGCGGTGGATATGATGGCGAAATCGGGCCTGCCGGCGGCACTGTTTGGATTAGGCGGCGTGCTGCTGCGCTATCATCCCGAGGGCGATAAGGGGTTGATTGCGACGGTGTGCTTTGCCTCATTGCTGCTGCATCCGGCGATTGCCTATAGCTTGGGGCGCTTTGGCTTTGGCTTGGATGTCAATGGCTTGCGGTCGGTCACCGTGACCTCGGCGATGGCACCGGGGGTCAATGCCTATATGTTCGCCAGTATGTATGGCGTCGGCAAGCGGATCAGCGCGACGGCGGTGCTGGTGGCGACGGGGCTGTCGATTTTCACTTCTTGGGGCTGGCTGCACATTCTGCCGTGACGCCGATTTCCGGAGACGGAAATCGTGCACGAATTCCGTGGCGGAATTCGGCCTAGCGGACGCCCCGCGCGTGGAAGATGAAGCCGAGGAAGTTCAGCAATATCTGAGCCGCGAGGATGCTCGTCGACTGAGTCGGATCGTAATCGGGGGCGACCTCGACCAGATCCATACCGACAACCTCGTGATTTTTCGCCACCGCTTGCAGCATTTCCAGCACTTCATAATACAGGAAACCGCCGTGGCTAGGGGTTCCCGTGCCGGGGGCGATCGAGGGACAAAAGCCGTCGATATCCAGCGTCACATAGACCCGCGCGCCTTTTGGGATGCGGGCGATCACCGCTGCGGCCCCCAAGGCGCGGGCTTGGCGGACTGAGAGGATATCCGATCCCATCACCCGTGCCGCTTCATAACCCTCGCGCGCAGTGGAGGACACGTTGCGGATGCCCACTTGCGTCAGCCCCTTGACCCAGGGCTTTTCGGCTGCACGCCGCATCGGCGAGCCGTGGCCGACCCGCACGCCATGGCGTTCATCGACAAAATCCAGATGCGCGTCGATTTGCAGGATGTGGATATCGCCCTGCCCTTCAAACGCCTCAATACAAGGGATATTCACCGAATGATCACCGCCGATCACCACCGGCAGCGCGCCTGCGGCCAGCATGGCTTGCACGCCCATGCGGATATTGTCATGGCTGCGGGTGGTGTCGGTGTGGATGATATCGGCGTCGCCAATGTCAACGATGCGGACAGCGGCGGGCAGATAGGTGCAGTCGTCTTCGTGATCATAGGCCCCTGCATGGCCGAAACTGAACAGGGTCGATGCTTCGCGCACCGAGCGGGGGCCAAAGCGCGCGCCTGCTCGGAACTGGGTGCCGAAGTCGAACGGCGCACCCATCACGGCGACATCGGCGTCGATCTTGGACCAGTCTTCAACGTAGGGGCGCTTGCCGAAGGTTGAAATCCCGACGAATGGCAGGTTCAACCGCCCGGTGTCATAGGTGTTGGCCATGATGGGTCCTAGTGTGGGGTGACGCCGCGCAGGCGTTCAGAGCGGCGGCGCAGGAGTTCGACGGTGGCCAGCATGGCGATGGAAACGATCACGAGGATGGTAGCCACCGCCAAGATGGCTGGGCTGATCGCCTCACGGATGCCGTTCCACATTTGGCGCGGGATGGTTTGCTGCTCGGGGCCCGCGATGAACAGCACGGCGACGACTTCGTCAAACGAGGTCACGAAGGCGAACAGCGCGCCGGAGATTACACCGGGCAGGATAAGCGGCATGATCACCTTGAAGAAGGTTGTGCGCGGGTTGGCCCCAAGGCTGGCACTGGCGCGGATCAGCGATTGATCAAAGCCCGACAAAGTGGCGGTGACGGTGATGATCACGAAGGGGATGCCGAGTGTGGCATGGGCCAGAATGATGCCCAGATGCGAGTTGGCAAGGCAGCCTTTAGCCGACAGGAAGGGCGAGAGCAGCCAGCCCAGCCAGTTGTCGGGCGAGATGCAGGCACTGGAGTAGAAGAAGAACAGCCCGGTGCCGATGATGATGATCGGCACGATCATCGGCGAGATCAGCAGTGCCATGATCAGGCGGCGATACGGCATCTCGGGCCGTGACAGGCCGAGGGCTGCGGTCGTGCCCAGTACGGTGGCGAGGATTGTCGCCCACATGCCGATCCACAGCGAGTTTTTCGCGGCTTTCACCCAAGTCGCCTGCTCCCACACCATGGCCCACCATGTGCTGTCCCGCACGGCATCGTCGGGCGCGTTGACGCCCAAGGTCAGCAGCGTGTCATACCAGCGTAAGGAATATCCCGAAGGGTCCAGGGTTAACATCTTGTGGGTGAAGGAAAAATACGGCTCGACGTTGAACGACAGTGGGATGACGATCAGGATCGGGGCGACCAGAAACAGGAAAATCAGCGCGCACAGGATGCGGAAGGTGTAGTACCAGACGCGCTCCAGCGGCGAGGCATAGACGGGAAGGGCCATGTGTTTCTCCTCAGCCGAGTTTCAAACGGTCGATGCCGATCAGGCGATCATAGAGCCAATACAGCAGCAGCACGGCGGCCAGCAGGATTGCGGCCAGCGCTGCGGCCATCGACCAGTTGGCTTTGTTCATGTGGAAGCTGATCAGGTTGGAGATCAACTGGCCATCGGCGCCACCGACCAAGGCCGGGGTGATGTAGTAGCCGACCGCAAGAATGAACACCAACAGCGAGCCAGCGGCGATGCCCGGCAGGGTTTGCGGCAGATAGATGCGGCGGAAGGTGGTCCAGCTGGTCGCACCCAAAGACCGGGCGGCGCGGGCATAGCTGGGCGGGATCACCCGCATCACCGAATACAAAGGCAGCACCATGAACGGCAGCAGGATATGCGTCATCACGATGATGGTGCCGGTTTGGTTGTAGATCATCCGGATCCGGCCATCCTCGCTGAATGCACCGATCCACACCATCAAGTCATTGATAATGCCCTGTTCTTGCAGAATGGCGATCCATGAACTGGTGCGCACCAGCAGTGAGGTCCAGAATGGCAGCAGTACCAGAATCATCAGCAGGTTCGACTTTGCCATCGGCAAAACCGCCAGCAGATGCGCAATCGGGAAGGCCAGCAGCAGGCAGGCGACAGTGATCACGATCGACAGGACGAAGGTTTTCAAGAACAGATAAACATAGATGCGCTGGTTGTCTTCAACCCGCACCAAGCTGTTATTGGCGTCGCGCTTCAGATCGGCGGAGACCATGTAGAAATCCGAGGTGTAGGCCGAAGACGCGTTGCGCATCGCCACCCAGACCAGCGGATCGCCCCACATCTTGTTGCTGGCGATCAACCCATCCTTATAGGGCGGTTGCAGCTTTTCAGCCTCACGCGCGGCGGATTTGAACACAGAAATCGTGCCAGGCACCGTGTAGTTGATTCGGGTGCCCGCAGCGCCTGCGGTTCTGTCCTTTTGCATCTGCTTCAGGTCAGTGACCAAAGCGGCATAGGCGTCTTCGGGAATATCTGCGCCTGCGGGATGGTCGTTGAACCATGCCACCATGGTCGGCGCGTTTGCGGAAAAGCCGTCGTGATTGACCGAGCGTTCCAGCATTTTCAGGATCGGCACGATGAAGGTCAGCACCACGAAGGCCAAGAGCGGCAGCACCAGAAAGAACGCGCGCCATTTGGCCTTGCGTTGTGCCAGTGCCAGAGCGGACTTCAGCGGGCGACCGTCTGCGGTGCGCAAAATTTCGGGGGCAGCGGTCAGATCAACCATTGGTCATCCTTGAAGGCTAGCGGTCTGGATAAACAGCTTGTGCGCAAGCCCGAGGTGAAACCGGGCGCGCGAGGGGGGAGAAGACCGGGCGCGGCATATAGACCGCGCCCGGAATTCAGATCAGTTTGCCGCAAGCCATGCGTTGAAGCGGTCGTTCAGTTCTGCGTCGTGGTCGACCCAGAATTCAAACGACGACGGCAGCGCGTTTTTCATGTTTTCCGGGGCAGTCGGCACGTTCGGACCCATCAAGGTCTTGCCGTCTTTGTACATGATCGGCGTGGCGTTGGCCGAATGACGGGCCGGACCATAAGAGATCTGCGTTGCTTGCGCCTGCATGCCTTCGGTCGAGGTGGCGTAGGCGATGAACTGCAAAGCCTCGTCCTTGTGCGGTGCGCCCTTCGGGATCACATACATTTCGTTTTCGAAGATTTGCGCATCCCAAACGATCTGGAACGGCTTGCTTTCACCGATGGCGGCGTTGAAAATCCGACCGTTATAGGCCGAGGTCATCGCGACTTCGCCGTCTGCGAGCAGTTGCGGCGGCTGTGCGCCCGCTTCCCACCACACCACGTCTTTTTTAATGGTGTCAAGTTTCGCAAACGCCTTATCGACGCCTTCGGGGGTGCCCAAGGTGGCGTAAACGTCAGCAGGTGCAACACCGTCTGCCATCAGAGCAAATTCCAGAACGGCTTTCGCGCCTTTGTGCAGACCGCGCTTGCCGGGGAACTTGGTCAGGTCGAAGAAGTCGGCGGCGGTTTTCGGGCCTTCGGGGAACTTGGTGGTGTCATAGGCGAAAACGGTCGCCCAGATATCGGTCGACACACCGCAATCGGTCAAAGCGCCGGGCAGGAAATCGTCAGCAACCGGGGTGCCATCCGCACCAGCGGGCAAAGACGCCGGGTCGATCGGCTCCAGTACGCCTTCGTCACACAGACGGATCGCATCGGCATATTCCACAGAAGCCACGTCAACGGTGACGTTGCCGGCCTCGACCATGGCTTTGATCGGGGTCGCCGGGTTGTCGCTGTCGGTCATTGTGGCAGCGATGCCGGTTTTCGCGGTAAACGGCTTAACATGTGCTTCGGTTTGCGCAGCGCCGTAAGCCCCACCCCACGACATCACCGTCACATCGGCCTGCGCGGCAAATGCGATGGTGGTCAGGGCGGTGGACAGAACGAGAAGTTTCTTCATCGAGGTCTCCCAGGTTGGATAAGGACGTTTGTTAAGAGGCCGCGTCCCTGCGGCCGCCCCCTTTGCGGAGGATCACATTGGATCAAGCGCGCGGGCATCTTGCGGTGCCCAACCGATCTTGATCTTCTCACCTGCGGCCAGCATGCGCTGCCCCAAGGTATTGCGCGATTTGATCACGAATTCGTCCGATCCGGCAACACGCAAACGCGTGCGGAACATGTCGCCCATATAGATGAACTCCATCACCTCGGCGTCGATGGTGTGGGCATTGGCGGGCATTGCCTCGGGCTTATATTCCACCCGCTCGGGGCGGATCGAGACAAGGGTTTTCGCGCCCTTTTCCGAGACGTTCACTGGCGTCGCATCAATCACTTCGCCAGTTTCCAGCCGCACGGTGCATTTTCCGTCACCGATGGATTCGATCACGCCGGGCAGCTTGTTGTTCTCGCCAATGAACTGCGCGACGAAGCTGTTATCGGGGCGTTCATAGAGATCTGACGGCGTCGCAAGCTGCTGGATGCGGCCATCGTTGAACACGGCGACACGGTCTGACATCGTCAAGGCTTCGCCCTGATCATGGGTCACATAGACCACCGTGATGCCAAGGCTTTCGTGCAAATGCTTGATTTCAAACTGCATATGCTCGCGAAGCTGTTTATCCAAAGCGCCGAGGGGTTCGTCCATCAACACCAACGAGGGATCAAACACCAAGGCCCGCGCCAAAGCGATGCGCTGTTGCTGGCCGCCGGAAAGCTGCGCGGGGCGGCGGTTGATGAAGCTGTACATCTGCACCATGTCGAGGGCGCGTTTGACCTTGGCCTCACGCTCTGCCTTGCCCATGCCGCGCACTTCCAGCGGGAAGGACAGGTTTTCGCCCACCGTCATATGCGGGAACAAGGCGTAGTTCTGGAACACCATGCCGATGCCGCGCTTGTGCGGCGGCACCTCGTTGATATTGGTGCCGTCCAGCATGATCCGACCATGCGTCGCGGTTTCAAACCCCGCCAGCATCATCAGACATGTGGTCTTGCCCGAGCCGGATGGCCCCAACATCGTCAGAAACTCACCTTTGCCAATCGACAGGTTCAGGTCTTTGACGACCAGTGACACGCCGTCATAGCTTTTCTGAACGTGCTCAAAAGCGACGAAAGCGTCGTTCGGGCTGGTTGCAACCACGCCAATCTCCCCATGTGTCCGGCAGTTTTCCTGCGCTTGTCCTATACGCTTACGGCAATGGCCTACTGGATGGCAATTCCCGATTACGCAGCGGGAAGGTTGCACGGGCAAACTGGTTCAATCGGGCATTTTGCGCCCTGTTTGCCGCTTAGAACGGCAGTTGATGAACCATGTGGCAGTCGTATCGGCTGCAAGGCGGTGAAAGCGGCCCGGTTAAGGCAAGCTTCAGCGGAAAGGCTTAGCGCTAACTGATTCTCAAAACCGGCCCGCAGACGGGCCTGTAACGTCAAATGCACAGGTTTTGAGCGCGCAGAGGACCGCGCGGAGGCCCCGGAAAGCAGCGGCACCCAGCGCGGCCCGTCAGGTTTGCAAGCAGAGTTGGAGCAGACAGTTCAACGGATGCGTCGGCAACACCAAGCGGGCAGAGCCGCAAAATCGCGGCGCGACCGCAGCACGGTCGACCACAGGCAGAGCGGCAAGCGCCATCGCACCGGGGTAGAAGCTTTCCACCCGCGCGCCTTCTGCCAGCAGCAAGTCGTGTTGCGGCAGCAAGAGGTGGTGATAGCTGATGCATTGGAGGCCCTTTGCGATCCCCACGCGTGGGCTGATCCCGACCAAATGGCGCGCCCGGATCAGACCCGCCGCCTTTAGCAGATAGACCCCATGCTGCGGCGACAACAGCAGACCGCGGTGATTGCCGAAGCCGCCAGTCGGATCGGTTGATTCTGCGGCTGGATCGCCAGATCCTTAACCAGGCGCTGACCGTAACAGAGCACTGGCAGCGCTTGGCCAGAGCCGGTGGAGACCAGATCACCCACCGCTATATCTTCGACAAGCCGCCCGCCCTGCGGCGTCATGATCCGCGTGCCGGCAGCAAAGCAGGGCACCCCCATGGAATGGAGCACCCCGTCTTGCGCCACTTGAGCAGGGCTGACGCCGCCCAGCACCACGCTTTCGCCGCCCGGAAAGCTTAGCAGCGCTTGATGGTGGCCATCGTCACTGACGCTGATGTCCCATGGCCGCACCGGGCTGCCATCAACGTTGTGCAAATCAGACTCATCGAGTTGACCTGCGGTGTGACCGCCGCCCAACGACATATCGGAATCGCTAACAAGATCGTGGCCACAGCTGGTATCAAAGGCAAAATGATCATTGCCTGTGCCGCCAGTTAAGGAGTTATCGCCTGCACCTCCGCTCAGCGTATCATTGCCACTGCCGCCGTCGAGCCGATCCGCACCAATGCCGCCAAATAGCCGATCATTGTCGGCACCACTGTCCAAAGTGTCATTGCCAGCGCCGCCATAAAACTGATCGTCGTTGGCTTCCCCCAACAGGGAATCATCGCCCGCATCGCCATAAAGCGTATGGTTGCGCAAGCCCGACCAAACAACGTCATTGCCACTATAGATCAGATCATTGCCAAGTTGGCTGGAGCCAGCGACATCGTCGATGACATCATTGCCCGCGCCACCGAACACCGTATGGCAGGCCTCGCATGACGGAGGAGTTGAACGAGTTGGGCCTACGGGTTGGCGGGCGTCGTGTCGGTCGTCTGATGCGCCAAAATGGCATTCAGGTTGTTCGCAGCCGCAGGTTCAAGCGAACGACCGACAGCGATCATGTCTTCAACATTGCGCCGAATCTCCTGCAACAAGACTTCTTGGCGGGCGGGCCAAACCAGAAGTGGGCGGGGGATATCACTTGCATATGGACCCGCGAAGGCTGGGTCTATCTCGCTGTCATCCTTGATCCTTTCTCAAGGCGTGTGGTTGCCCTGCGTGATTTGCACGTAAATCCCCTCCGGGTAACAGCTGGGCGATCAGAAACCGTATGAAGCAGGATCTGGCTCTGAGGGCGCTGAACATGGCGATCACCATCCGAAGGCCACCACAAGGCTGCATTCATCACACGGATCGTGGATCCCAAATACTGCGCTCACGACGACCAGAAGCTTCTGCACAAGCACGCACGGACACCCTCAATGAGCGGGAAAGGCAATTATTACGATAATTCCGCCGTCGAAAGCTTCTTCAAATCGCTGGAAGCGGCACTGGTCTCGCGCCGCAGCTGGCAAACCCGGCGTGAGGTCGAAGAGGCCCTCTTCGAATACATCAACGGCTTCTATAACCCACGCCGCAAACACTCAGCCTTGGGCTGGAAAAGCCCTGTGGCCTTCGAACGAAAGGCTGCCTAACATGAGCACCTGACTGGAACGAAACCGTTGCAGTCCAAGGTGTTCGTGCCGCCCTCGACCGAGTCATTGCCATCGTCACCGTACAGCGTGTCATCGCCATATTGGCCCAGCATGGAATCGTCGTTGGCGCCGCCATAGAGTACATCGCCCAAGTTCGGGCCGTAGGCGACGGTTTGGCTGAACGCCCCAGTGATCGGCTCTAGGAAACAGCCATCCTCGTCTTTCAGGATGTAGTTGCTGCTGCTGAGGGTCGAGAAGGCATAGCACTGCCCCGCCGCGATGGTTGCCACCTGCTGCACATTGCCTAACGAGTCGGCCCATTCCAGATAGATCGGTTCGTCGGCAGAGTTGGTCACCGTCAGCGTGGTGCCCAATCCCAGAATGCCACTGGCATAGCTGGCTTGGGTCAGCCACTGGCCATCGCCCAGCAGCATGTCGTTGCCGGTGCCACCATAAAACGCATCAGCGCCCTGTCCGCCGACAAGGTTATACACCCCGGCCCCGCCATCGACTAGATCATTGCCGGTGCCGCCCGAAACCGCATCAGTGCCATTGTCGCCGTAAAGCGAATCCGCGCCTGCGCCGCCATACAGCTCATCATTGCCGTCGTTGCCGTGGATGGTGTCGTTGCCCGCAAGGCCAGAGATGGTGTCGGCCCAAGCGGTGCCCGTCAGCGAGTCATTGCCGGATGTTGCGATGGGCATGTTAATTCGGCCCTGCAACTGGGGCTTGTGCAAGGCCAAGTCGGGTAATGAGAAATGCCGATAAATCTGGCATGATCGGCCTTGGCTTGCGCGGCGTATCGGCCGCAAAGCTTCAGCCTAACGTTCAGGTCATAATTTTGAGTTAAGACGCTGATTTTAGCAAAAATCAAAGGGATTTCTCTGAAGTATTTGGCGAGCCTCTGGCTCAAACCACCTTGCCGGATTGGTGCGGATGAAAAGACTCGAACTTTCACTCCGATTAAAGAACAGCGACCTCAACGCTGCGCGTCTACCAATTCCGCCACATCCGCACTTGATCCGGCAAGGTGGCGGTTATGTAGCCGCACTCTGGCGCGATGAAAAGGGGGATTCTGCATGGTTTGATCCCTGCGGGCCAGAGCGGTTGCATTTCGGCTCTGCCCGCGCCATCTGTGACGTGAAGGATAAGGAGCGCGCCGATGAATCCCGTGCAATGGCAGCATCTTCCGGGGCTTGCGCCCTACCTTGAAACCTTGGCCGCGATGGAAGCCCGTGCGGCGGCGATTGCCGAAGGGACCGCCCCCGAGGCCGTCTGGCTGCTGGAGCATCCGCCGCTTTACACCGCAGGCACCTCGGCCAAGCTGGACGATCTGACCGATCCCGACCGCTTTCCGGTGTTTCAGGCCGGGCGCGGCGGGCAATATACCTATCACGGCCCCGGTCAGCGTGTCGCCTACACGATGCTCGATCTGAACCAGCGTGGCCGCGATGTGCGCAAATTTGTCTGTGCCTTAGAAAACTGGGTGATTGCGACGCTCGCCGAGTTCAACGTCAAGGGCGAGCGGCGCGCGAGCAGGGTTGGCGTCTGGGTGGTGCGCCCCGATCTGCCCGCAAACCCGGATGGCAGCCCGCGCGAAGATAAGATCGCGGCCATCGGCGTGAAGCTGCGGCGCTGGGTGTCGTTTCACGGCATCTCGATCAATGTCGAGCCGGATTTGTCGCATTTTTCCGGCATCGTGCCCTGCGGCATCCGCGCGCATGGCGTGACCAGCCTTGTCGATCTGGGCCTACCGGTGAGCATGGCCGATCTGGACGCTGCCCTGCTGAAAACATTTCCGCGATTCTTCCCGTGACGTCATCAGGTTATGGGCTCCGGCACAACGGCGATAACCTTGCAAAACAGTCAGCCATTTCCAACGCTTTCTATGCGTAATCTCTGTCGCATCCTCGCGGCACAGCAGGAAAAATTGACACAGATCAAACTCTGACATTGCCCTGCCCCCGCCCTCAATCTAGATACGTCTTGTAATCCGGCATGGACTTTCCATGCGCGGGCAAGAATGCAACGACAACGGGAGACGCCAATGGCCGACGCAGCCATCCATGGCCACGACCATGAGCAACGCAGCTTTTTCACGCGCTGGTTCATGTCGACGAACCATAAGGATATCGGGATCCTCTATCTGTTCACCTCGGGCCTTGTCGGCCTGATCTCGGTGATCTTCACAGTCTACATGCGGCTCGAACTTATGGAGCCGGGTGTACAGTACATGTGCATGGAGGGGATGCGCTTCATCGCGGATGCCGCCCGTGAATGTACACCGAACGGCCACGTATGGAACGCCACCGTTACTGCGCACGGCATCCTGATGATGTTCTTCGTGGTGATCCCGGCGCTGTTCGGCGGCTTTGGCAACTACTTCATGCCGCTGCAGATCGGCGCGCCAGATATGGCGTTCCCGCGGATGAACAACCTGTCTTACTGGATGTATGTGGCTGGCACCTCGCTGGCTGTGGCATCTTTGTTCGCACCGGGCGGCGAAGACCAGTTGGGCGCGGGCGTGGGCTGGGTGCTTTACCCGCCGCTGTCCACGCGAGAGGCTGGCTATTCGATGGACCTTGCGATTTTTGCAGTCCACTTGTCGGGGGCGTCGTCGATCCTGGGCGCGATCAACATGATCACCACCTTCCTGAACATGCGCACGCCGGGGATGACCCTGCACAAAGTGCCGCTGTTCGGCTGGTCGATCTTCGTGACCGCATGGTTGATCCTGCTGGCGCTGCCGGTTCTGGCGGGTGCGATCACCATGCTGCTGACCGACCGCAACTTCGGCACCACCTTCTTTGACCCGTCAGGTGGCGGGGATCCGATCCTGTATCAGCATATCCTGTGGTTCTTCGGCCACCCGGAAGTGTATATCATCGTGATCCCGGCCTTCGGCATCGTCAGCCAAGTGATCTCGACCTTCTCGCGCAAACCGATCTTCGGCTACCTGCCGATGGTTTACGCCATGGTCGCGATTGGCGTGCTGGGCTTCGTGGTCTGGGCGCACCACATGTACACCGTGGGCATGTCGCTGAACCAGCAAAGCTACTTCATGCTGGCCACCATGGTAATCGCGGTGCCGACCGGCATCAAAATCTTCTCGTGGATCGCGACGATGTGGGGCGGCTCGATTGAGCTGAAAACCCCGATGCTCTGGGCGTTTGGCTTCTTGTTCCTGTTCACCGTTGGTGGCGTGACCGGCATCGTGCTGAGCCAAGCACCAGTGGACCGCGCCTATCACGACACCTATTACGTCATCGCACACTTCCATTACGTGATGTCTTTGGGTGCTGTGTTTGGGATCTTTGCCGGGATTTACTTCTGGTTCGGCAAGATGTCGGGGCGTGAATATCCGGAATGGGCAGGCAAGCTGCACTTCTATATGATGTTCATCGGCTCGAACGTCACCTTCTTCCCGCAGCACTTCCTTGGTCGCCAAGGCATGCCGCGCCGCTACATCGACTACCCTGAGGCCTACGCCTTCTGGAACTATATCTCGTCAATGGGGGCGTTCCTGTCTTTCGCGTCTTTCGTGTTCTTCATCGGCGTGATGTTCTATTCGCTGCTCTGGGGCAAGAAAATCACCCAGAACAACTACTGGAACGAATACGCCGACACGCTGGAATGGACCCTGCCCTGCCCGCCGCCCGAACACACGTTCGAGCAACTTCCCAAGCAGAGCGACTGGGACCACAACCGCGGCCATTAAGGTTCGGATATACATTGAAAAAGCCCCGCAGAGATGCGGGGCTTTTTATTGAGTCTAAATAGATTGGAGTGATAGAAAAATGGCCCCCAAGTTTCCTCTTCAACAGGGCACGCTTGACTACCTTTGCAGTCTTTATGCGATCATCAATTTCCTGCATTTGGAATCTAAGGGAGAAATAGATTTCAAACTTGGGGCAAAAATCTTCCGAAAAGGTATCAAGGCAGTCTCCAAAGACGAAGCACTGACCAAAAGTAAGGAAGGAACTCTCGAAGGTCTCTTGGCGGAAGGAATTGATCCAGAACACTTTGTTTGGCTTTTCAATGAAATGACAGGCCCCAAACAAAAGCTCGAGCTCGAAGAAACTGTCTCTCCAAGCAAATGCCCAGCTATTGTCTACATCAGTATAGAGGATTTCACGCACTACTCGGTGGTGAAGTCGGTGAACCCCGAAGGGGACTTGGTGTTGTTTGACAGCTATGGTCTCAGCAACATCATGCATATCAACAATAGATACTATTTGTTGCAGGATGATGGATCACGGGGCGAAGTTACATTTGAAGGTGTTTGGACCAGATCTGAATAGTCCCTGCTCGCCCAACAAAACCGAGTGATATGCCCTACGAATGGCTTCCCCCTTCCGGCGACAATACCCAACGCCTGCATCTGTGGCCCTACCGCTCGCTGCCCCGGCGCGGGATGGTTTGGTTCATTGGTGGAACCGCTGCCCTGATCGCTTTGCCGCTGCTCGTGCTGATCGGCTCGCCAGTGCTTTGGGGCATGCTGCCATTTCTGATCGCTGCCATCGCAGGGATTTGGGGGGCGCTCAATCGCAGCTACAAAGACGGCGAAATTCTTGAGGATCTGACCCTCACAGCCACAGAGATTACCCTGACCCGCCACGGCCCGCGCGGGAACCGTCAGGAGTGGCAGGCCAACCCGCATTGGGTCCGCGTTACGCTGCACAAAACCAAAGGCCCTGTGCCCGATTACCTGACCCTGACGGGCAACGGGCGCGAGGTGGAACTCGGGGCGTTTCTGCCGCCCGAGGACCGTGTGGCACTGGAAGCTGATTTGCGCAAACGGCTTGCCGCCCTGCGCTAGTCACGGCACACTCGCAGCCATGCACAGAAGGGTTCGGCCATGATCTACCGTTACACCATCCTCTATGTCGCTTCGGTGCCGGAGACGCTGAATTTTACCAGGCCGCGTTTGGCTTTGAGATCGGTTTCCTTCACGAAGGCGGCGATTATGGCGAGTTGATCACCGGGGCCACCAAACTTGCGTTTTCCTCACATGCTCTGGTAATCCCCCCATTTTTAACGGGGTGCATCCGTAGAACTTACGCGGCCATTTTCAGTTTCTGGGCGGGTGTGATGCCGCCGATGCCCATGTTCGGGCGGTCGTTGTTGTATGTCCATAGCCATTGTGTGGCGTGATCCTGTGCCTCCTCGATGGTTTCGATGATGTATTGGTCGAGCCATTCATGCCGGACGGTGCGGTTGTATCGCTCGATGTAGGCGTTCTGCTGCGGCTGGCCGGGTTGGATGTGCTGGATCGTGATGCCCTGTCTCTCAGCCCAGATCAGCAGCTTGCCACTGATGTATTCCGGGCCGTTGTCGACCCTTATGGTGCCGGGTTTGCCGCGCCATTCGATGATCCGGTCCAGGCTCCGGATGACCCTTTCGGCGGGTAGCGAGAAGTCAACCTCGATACCCAGCCCCTCGCGGTTGAAGTCATCCAGCACGTTCAGCAGCCGAAACGCACGGCCATCACCGAGGCGATCTGCCATGAAGTCCATGGACCAGGTCATGTTGGGTGCCTCGGGCACAGCAAGCACATCAGGTTTGTCCCGCTTCAGCCGCTTGCGGGGCTTGATCCGCAGGTTCAGTTCCAAGGCGCAATAGATCCGATAGACGCGTTTGTGGTTCCACGGATGGCCCTTCACGTTGCGCAGATGCAGAAAGCACAGCCCAAAGCCCCAGGTCTTGCGGGCGTCGGTCAGACCCACCAGAAGGTCGGCGATCTCTTCGTTCTCGGCTTTTAACTTCGGGCCATAGCGATAGCAGGTCTCGCTGACCCCGAAGGCCCGGCAGGCCAGCGCAATGCTGACCTTGTGTCGCGCCACCGCTTTCTCGGCCATCTCGCGGCGTTGAGATGGCCGCGTCATTTTTTTCCGAGAGCCTCTTTCAGCAGGTCGGCTTGCATGCTCAGGTCCGCATACATCCGCTTCAGCCGGCGGTTCTCGTCCTCGATGGCCTTCATCTGGCTGATCAGCGACGCATCCATGCCGCCATACTTCGCCCGCCACTTGTAGAACGACGCATTGCTCATGCCATGCTCGCGGCACAGCTCTGCCACCGGCACACCGCCTTCGGCCTGACGCAGGATCGCAAGAATCTGCGCCTCAGTGTATCTGCTTGTCTTCATTCAGAATCTCCTCGTTCATCTTGGCGAGAAAATTCTACTTATGCAGCCCCTTACTTTCGGGGGGGATTACCCTCTGATGGCCACGATCGGCAAAGACGTGGCCACCGAACCGCCCGCCAAGCCGTCGTACGAATTGGCATTTGAGACGGATGACGTGGCTGCAGCCCTTGTCCGCGCCACCTCTGCCGGGGCCGTTCTAGTCAAGCCGATCACCGAGATGCTCTGGGGACAGACGCTTGCCTATGTCCGCGCGCCCGAAGGCACGCTGATCGAGATTTGCACCCCTGTCGGCTGAGACCGCGCTAGCTGAGCTGCGCCTTGATCAGCGCACCGACCGCGCCAAAATCCATCATGCCGGTATACTTGGCCTTCAGCACCGCCATCACTCGGCCCATATCCTTGATGCTGGTGGCCCCCGCTTCGGCCACGGCTGCGGCAATCGCGGCCTCCAGATCAGCACCCGTCACCTGTTGCGGCAGGAACTCATTCAGCACTTTGATTTCGTTCAGCTCTTTGGCTTCCAACTCCGCCCGACCGCCCAAAGCATAGGCCTTGGCGGATTCTTGGCGTTGCTTCACCATCTTGCCCAGCAGCGTCAGAATGTCGTTCTCGCCGACCTCTGCACCCTCGCCACGCGCGGCAATTTCGCGGTCTTTGATCGCGGAAGACACCATGCGCAGCGTCGAAAGCCGTTCCGCCTGTTTCGCCTTCATCGCCTCTTTGACTGCCGCTTGCAGACGCTCACGCAACTCCATCTTTCGCACTCCTTAAAACTTTCGCAGACCATACACCCCCACCGGATTTGGCGCAACCGCAGGCCAAAACCACAAGCCATTGATCTTGCGATGGAATCCTTTTGCGGCAAACCCTTGACCCTGCAAGCCCCTGCCACTAGTGTCCGCCAGATTTTGCCGACAGGAGCCTCCGCCATGTCCACCGCCTCCGAATCTCACCAAGCATCGCGCCCGACCGCCTGTATCGCACTGTCCGATGGCTCGGTGTTCTACGGCCACGGCTTTGGTGCGGTGGGCGAGACGGTGGCGGAATTGGTGTTCAACACCGCAATGACCGGCTATCAGGAAATCATGACCGACCCGTCCTATGCCAGTCAGGTCGTCACCTTCACCTTCCCGCATATCGGCAACACCGGCGTCAATGTTGAGGATGACGAGACGGCCACCCCGGTTGCGGCTGGCATGGTGGTGAAATGGGACCCGACTGAGCCGTCGAACTGGCGCTCCACCGCCGATCTGCAAGCGTGGCTGCTGCAAAAGGGCCGCATCGGCATCGGCGGCATCGACACCCGCCGCCTGACCCGTGCGATTCGCCAACAAGGCGCGCCGCATGTGGCTTTGGCGCATGATCCCGAGGGCAAGTTTGACATCGGTGCGCTGGTCGCGAAAGCCCGAGCCTGGAAGGGTCTTGTTGGCCTTGATCTGGCGAAAGACGTGTCCTGCACGCAATCTTACCGTTGGGACGAGCAGCTGTGGGCTTGGCCGGACGGCTATACCAAGCGTGAGGGCGCGGGCTTGCGCGTCGTCGCCATTGATTACGGTGCCAAGCGCAATATCCTGCGCTGTCTCGCCTCGGCTGGCTGTGAAGTGACGGTGCTGCCTGCGACTGCGACGGCTGAAGACGTACTGGCGCTGAACCCCGAAGGCGTGTTCCTGTCCAACGGCCCCGGCGATCCGGCAGCTACTGGCAAATATGCGGTGCCGATGATCCAAGGAGTGTTGGCCCGCGACCTGCCGCTGTTCGGGATTTGCCTTGGCCATCAGATGCTTGCGCTGGCTTTGGGGGCCATCACCGTCAAAATGAACCACGGCCACCACGGTGCCAACCATCCGGTGAAAGACCTGACCACTGGCAAGGTTGAGATCACCTCGATGAACCACGGCTTCACGGTGGACAGCCAAACCCTGCCGAAAGGCGTGTCAGAAACCCATGTCTCGCTGTTTGATGGCTCGAATTGCGGCATCGCGGTCGATGGCAAGCCGATCTTTTCGGTGCAATACCACCCCGAGGCCTCGCCGGGCCCACAAGACAGCTACTATCTGTTTGAGCGGTTCGCCGAAGCCATTCGCGCCCGCCGCACGGCTTAAAGCCCGAAGTTTTCAGGCGCTGTTAACCAAGCATTAATTCTTCCGGTGCAGTCTTTACGGGCTGCCCGGAGGAATGATGTCCGTCACCCCGCTTCGCCCGATCCATCGTTTTCTACCCGGCATAGCTGCGCCGAACCCGGTGGTGTTGCCGCGGCCAACGGTGCAGACGCTGGTGGCAAAGTTGATGCAAGACAGAGTGGTGCAGCCGCATGTCATGCTGCAAGTGCTCGCCCAGCATACGCACCATCGTAGGCATCTGGCGGATATGCTGCTGGCACGTTGTGCCGTGCCGCCGGATGCACTTTATGACTGCATCGCCCAGCACTGGGACGTTGGCCGCGTCGATTTGATGGCGCTGCCCCCCGACCCACGTCTGACGGCGCAGCTTAACCATGTCACGGCGCTGCGGGAAGGCCTGCTGCCTTGGCGCAAAGTCGGGCAAGCCACGGTGATCGTCACCGCCTATCCTGATCTGTTCATCCGCCACCGCGCTTGGTTGGAAGATAGCTTTGGCTCCGTGGCGATGGCTGTTGCCCCCATGATTCAGATCGAATCCGCTCTACTGGCGGCGCATGGCGCGCGCCTTGCCCATGCCTCGGAAACCCGCGTTCCCGCTTTGGAAAGCTGTCGTGCCTATCACAGCACCACCTTGCAGAAACCGGCCGCAGTTCTTGCCGCCATCATCGGAATTTTCGCGCTGTTTCAACCTGTTGCGGCACTGGTTGCGGTATTTTCCATAGCGCTGACTGGCATGTTTTCCGCCAATATCATGAAGCTATTCGCCCTTGTGCTGATGCACAGGCCCGCGCCAGAGCCGCGCAACGCCACCATGATCGCCCATCTGCCTGTAGTTTCGGTGATGGTGGCTCTATACCGCGAAAGCAACATCGCAGTAAAACTGACGGCAAGGCTTGACCGGCTGGAGTATCCGCGGGAATTGCTGGATATTCTGCTGGTGGTCGAACAAGAAGACAAGATGACCCGCAACGCGCTGAATACCAGTGATTTGCCGGGGTGGATGCGGGTGATCGTGGTGCCGGATGGCACCGTTAAAACCAAACCAAGGGCGCTGAACTATGCGTTGGATCATTGCAGGGGCGCGATCGTCGGAATTTACGATGCCGAAGACGCGCCCGAACCTGACCAGATCCGCAAAATCGTTGACCGTTTTCATCAGCGCGGCCCAGAGGTGGTCTGCCTTCAAGGCCAGCTTGACTACTACAACCCGCGCAGCAATTGGCTTTCCCGCTGTTTCACCATCGAATACGCCTCGTGGTTCCGCGTGTTCCTGCCGGGGATTGAACGGATGGGGATGGCGATCCCACTTGGCGGCACCACTCTGTTCTTTCGGCGCAAAGCCTTGGAAGACCTCGGCGGTTGGGATGCGCAAAATGTCACCGAAGACGCCGATTTGGGCCTGCGGCTGTTCCGCCACGGCTACCGCACCGAGTTGATCGACACCACGACGTTTGAAGAAGCCAACTGCCGCTCGTTCCCATGGGTCAAGCAACGCTCGCGCTGGATCAAGGGCTATATGATGACTTGGATCACCCATATGCGCGACCCACGCCTGTTGTGGCAGCAACTCGGGCCGCGGTGCTTCATCGGTTTTCAGGTGCAATTCCTAGGCTCGATCCTGCAAGCCCTTCTGGCGCCTTTGCTATGGTCGCTGTGGCTGATCCCATTCGGGTTTCAGCACCCACTGCCGAACGCTATCGGCGGCACGGCTTTTGAGGCGATTTATCTTGCTATGATGGCGACTGCTGTTCTGACCATCTTCTTTGACATCGCAGGGATGCGCCGCACCAAACATGGACTTAATCCGCTGTGGGCGCTGACACTGACGCTTTATCACCCTTTGGCAACGCTCGCCGCCTATAAGGCGCTGTGGGAATTGATGACAAAACCGTTCTACTGGGACAAAACCAGCCATGGCCATTTTGGCCTATAACACATTGGTCTTGAAAGATTATCGCGTCTTCAACTCGCCAGAATCCACCCGCAGCCGGGTCTCAAACGCCTTCGAGATATGCGATTTCAGCGCCAAATAGGCTGCCTCACCATCATGGGCTTCGATCGCAAGCACGATCTGATCATGCTCGGCCAAAGCCACTTCATCACGACCGGCAGCCGCAAAAGTTGTCGTCGCCATCAACGCCATCGAGCGGTGTACCAAATCCAACTGCTGCACCAGAAAGCGATTGTGGCTGGCGAGGTGAATCAACCGATGAAACCGCTTGTTGGCCCGGCTGAGGGCACGGGGATCACCGCCCAGCAGCGCGCGATCCTCCTCGACCATGCCACGTAGCACCCGGATTTCCTCATCCGAGGCATGACGGGCCGCCAACCGCGCCGCCAGACCCTCCAATTCGGTACGCACGACGTAAAGTTCCGCCAACTGGTTGTGATCCAGCGAGGCCACGATTAAACTGCGACCGTCCCGCGTCAGCATGCCTTGGGTTTCCAGCCGTTGCAGCGCCTCGCGTACCGGAGTGCGCGACACCCCGAGCCGCTCGGCCAGCTCCGATTCGACCAACCGATCCCCCGGTTTGTGAATCCCGGCCTCGATCGACTCGAGGATTAATGTGTAAGCATCCTTCTGCACGGCGTGGGCTCCTCCTTGTCGGGCGACACTAAACGCCCACGCCGTAGGATCAAGCGATTGCTGCGCAGAAAGCTTCAGGCTATCCCTGCAGGATGAAAAAACAGTTTCAACATGTCACGTCTTGGGTCTTTGATCTGGACAACACGCTGTATCCGCCGCAGTTCCGGCTGTTCGATCAGATTGAGCTGCGGATGACGGCTTGGGTGATGAACGCGCTTGGCGTCGGCAAGACCGAGGCGGACCGCTTGCGTCAGCACTATTGGGACAGTTATGGCACGACGCTTGCCGGCTTAATGCGAGAGCATGACATCGACCCCGCGCCATACCTGCAAGACGTGCATGATATCGATTTCTCCGTGCTTCCGGCCGATCCAGATCTTGCCGCCCGCATCCGCGCCCTGCCCGGTCGTCGCATCGTCTACACCAATGCCTGCGCGCCTTATGCCCATCGCGTGTTGGAAGCGCGCGGGCTGTCGGGCCTGTTCGACGCGGTTTACGGTGTGGAACACGCGGGTTTTCGCCCCAAACCTGAACGCGCCGCCTTTGAGACGATCTTTACGCAAGACGGTCTTGATCCCACAACAGCCGCGATGTTTGAAGATGATCCGCGCAACCTGATGGCCCCGCATCAGATAGGGATGAAAACCGTGCATGTCGCGCCCAAGGCACTGAAAGCGCTGCATATTCAGCATCACACCGATGATCTGGCAGGTTTTCTCGCCACGCTGGTGTAGGCAGACCCGAGACGCTTTGTCGCCTCGCTTTCCGCCAAAATCTCGCTAAAATTATCGGCAAAGGGATCGCCATGACACGCATTTCCACCGATATCCTGATCTCTGGCGGTGGCGTCGCTGGCCTCGCCGCCGCCGCAGCTTTTGGCAGCGCTGGTTTTTCGGTCATTTGCGCCGACCCCAGCCCCCCCGTCACAGATGCCGAAGCCGATGGCGCAGACCTGCGCACCACGGCGTTTTTGCAGCCGTCGATTCCCGTACTGCAAGCCGCTGGTCTGTGGACGCGGCTGGAACCCTTCGCCGCCGCCCTGCAAATCATGCGGATCATCGACGCGGGCGGCGAGGCCATCGAGCCGCGTGTTATCAAAGACTTCAACGCCGCAGACCTCTCCAATGCCCCGTTCGGCTGGAACCTGCCAAACTGGTTGCTGCGGCGTGAGATGGTCGCCCGGTTGGCCGATCTGCAGAGTGTCAGGTTCCTGCCCGGCATCGCCACGACTGCCCTGCTGACCCGCGAATCCGAGGCTTTGGTGACGCTGTCTGATAGCCGCAAAGTCAGCGCAAAACTGGTGATCGCCGCCGATGGCCGGGCCTCTACCATGCGCGCAGCCCTTGGTATTCCCATTAAAACCACCCGCTATGGGCAAAAAGCGCTGGCTTTTGCGGTCACTCACCCCATCCCGCATGATAACGTCTCAACCGAAATTCACCGCTCTGGCGGCCCCTTCACCCTCGTGCCGCTTCCCGATCGCGCTGGCTTGCCCTGCTCTGCCGTGGTCTGGATGGAAACCGGGCCAGAAGCACAGCGCCTCGCCGCCCTGCCTGTTCCGGACTTCGAGGCCGCGATCAATGCCCGGTCCTGCCAAACTCTCGGCCCACTAACCCTCGCCTCGCGGCGTTCGGCCTGGCCGATCATCAGTCAAATCGCGGCTAGGATGGCGGGTGAGCGGGTTGCCCTAATGGCCGAAGCCGCACATGTCGTCCCTCCCATAGGGGCGCAGGGGCTGAACATGAGCCTCGCCGATCTGGCCGTGCTGCTGGAACTGGCGCAGGCTGATCCTGCCAAACTCGGCAGTGCCAAGATGCTCGATACCTACCACCGCCGCCGCCATTTTGACGTACAGGCGCGGGTGACCGGCATAGACGCGCTGAACCGCGCCTCGATGATCGAGGGCCAATTCCTGCGCGATCTGCGCGCAGGGGCATTGAATGCATTCTATTCCGTCGCTCCGGTGCGCAAAACGCTGATGAAAGCCGGGTTGGGCCTGCGTTAACGGCTGTTGAACTTGCCCTTCAACGCATCGGCGAAAGCACTGCTACCGCCCGATGACCCTGCGGAGGTTGGCAGAGGCTTTCCGCGCTGCGGCTGCGGTGCGCGATCCTGCTGACGCTCGCGCACCTGCTCGCGCGCCTCGCCACTGTCGGATTTCATCGTCAGGCCAATGCGCTTGCGCGGCACGTCAACCTCGACCACCCGCACCTTCACCACATCGCCCGCCTTAACCACTTCATGCGGGTCTTTGACGAATTTGTCAGCCAGTTGACTGACATGCACCAGCCCATCCTGATGCACACCAATATCCACAAAGGCGCCAAAAGCCGCGACATTGGTGACGGTGCCTTCCAGCATCATGCCGGGTTTAAGGTCTTTGATATCCTCAATCCCATCGGCAAAAGTCGCGGTCTTGAAGCTGGGCCGGGGGTCACGACCGGGCTTTTCCAACTCGGCGAGAATGTCTTTTACCGTGGGCAAACCGAACTTCGCATCGACAAAGCTGCGCGGATCTAGGCCCTTCAGCGCCGCCGGGTCCGCCATCAACGCGCGAATATCCCGGCCACAAGCCGCAATGATTTTGCGTGCCACATCATAGGCTTCCGGGTGAACCGAACTTGCGTCCAGCGGCTCTTTGCCACCCGAGATTCGCAAAAATCCCGCCGCCTGCTCAAAAGCTTTCGGCCCCAGCCGCGCCACTTTCAGCAATTCGCGCCGGGTTGCGAACGGTCCATTGGCGTCGCGGTGGCTGACAATCGCCTCCGCCAGCCCCGGCCCGACACCCGATACCCGTGCCAGCAACGGCGCAGATGCCGTGTTCAGATCAACCCCAACCGCGTTCACCGCGTCTTCCACCACGGCCTCTAGGCTGCGGCCCAAGCGGTGCTGATCGACATCGTGCTGGTACTGGCCGACGCCGATGGCTTTCGGCTCGATCTTAACCAGTTCGGCAAGCGGGTCTTGCAGTCGGCGCGCAATCGACACCGCACCCCGCAAAGATACGTCCAGCCCCGGAAATTCTTTCGCCGCCAGCTCTGACGCCGAATAGACCGAAGCCCCCGCCTCGGAGACGATAACTTTCACCGGCTTTTCCGCCCCCGGCAACAGCGCCAACAGGTCAGCCACCATTTTCTCGGTCTCGCGGCTCGCCGTGCCGTTGCCGATTGAGATCAGCTTGACCCCATGCTTGACAATCGCCTGCGCAATCGCCGCCTGCGCGCCGCGCAGATCGTTTTTCGGCTGAAACGGATAGACGGTATCGGTCGCGAGAACCTTACCGGTGCCGTCCACCACCGCAACCTTCACCCCGGTCCTGATCCCCGGATCAAGCCCCATTGTGGCCTTACCGCCCGCCGGTGCCGCCAGTAGCAAGTCTTTCAGATTGCGCGCAAAAACCGCAATCGCCTCGGCTTCTGCCCGCTCCCGCAACTCGCTCATTAAATCCAGCGTCAGAGAGGTTTTCAATTTAACTCGCCAGCCCCAAGCCGCAGCCTCACGCAGCCAAGCGTCGCCCGTGCCCCGACCCGAGGCGTTCAATGCTGCCGCACAAGCCCGCTCTGCCGGGCTGTCGCCCTTCGGCGCATCAGGGTCAATCTCTAGGTCAACCGTCAGAAAACCTTCGTTCTGCCCGCGCAGCATCGCCAGCACGCGGTGGCTTGGCGCGCCCGCCCACGCCTCGTTATGCGCGAAGTAATCCGAGAACTTCGCGCCCGCTAGCTCTTTGCCCGCCACGCCTTTGGCGTTCAGCCGCCCGATCTGCTTCATATGACCGCGCAACCGACCCAAAAGCGCTGCATCCTCGGACAGCCCTTCGGCGATAATATCTCGCACGCCCTCCAAGGCAGCTTTCACATCCGCCACAGCTTCGGTCACGAACCCCTTCGCCAAAACCGCAGGGTCCGCCGCCCGATCCGCCAGAATCGCCTCTGCCAGTGGAGCCAGCCCATTTTCGCGCGCAATCATCGCCCGCGTACGGCGCTTCGGCTTGTAGGGCAGGTAGATATCTTCCAACTCAGCCTTGGTCGTGGCCTTTGCCAAAGCCCCGGACAAAGCATCGGTCAGCTTGCCCTGATCGGAAATCGAGCCCAGAATCGCCGCCCGCCGCGCTTCAAACTCGCGTAAATACACCAACCGCTCCGCCAGGTTGCGCAGTTGGGTGTCGTCCAAGCCGCCCGTCACCTCTTTGCGATAACGCGCAATGAAGGGCACCGTCGATCCTTCGTCCAACAGCGTGATGGCGGAGGTCACCTGCGCCGCAGTCGCGCCAATTTCTGCTGCAATAACAAGGGGTATACGGCGGGTCGCTTCGGGGGTCATGGCTTGGTCCTTCACTTGGAAGGCCGACCATACAGCCGCAAAGCGCTGGGGCCAAGAGCCGCACTGCGGGCCAAGCGGGCTTTAACCAAGGCTGAAAGGAGAGATGGTACCACGTCCCCGGCTCGAACGGGGGACCCCTAGATCCACAATCTAGTGCTCTAACCAACTGAGCTAACGCGGCACGCAAGTGGGGATTTAACGCCGCCCTCGCCGGATTGCAAGGGCAGGATTGCCAAAGTTTGCCCCACTTGCTACCCCAATGCAAAGATAAAGGAACAGCCAGATGGGCATCGACAAGCAAAGCGATATCGCCGCCAATATCCAGATCGGCCCAACCGAGCTGGGCATGGTGCGGATCTATATCGAAGCCGATGGCGGCATCGAACTGCCGTTGGACTTTGATGCCGACGAGGCCGAGGAAATCGCCGAAGAACTGATGTCGGCCGCCGAAGCCGCGCGGGCGATTGCAGGCGGCGCTAAACCGAAGAAAAAACGCTGACACCGGGATCGCGGTAGGTTTGCAACCGCAGCGCCGCGTGGCGGGCGAATTTTTGCAGCATCACTTTGCGGCGGGCAGCGGGCAGTGGCGTGTCCGGCCCCATTCGCAGAATCGCCGCGTCATAGGCATCGGCGATGATCAAACCTGACGCCTCTGGCAGCAGTTGGGTTGGAAAATCGCCATCCACCGCCCAGAAAAACCGATCACACCATTCCAGATAGCCCTGCCATTTCTGATCCGCCCTATAATCGGCGCGGCTGGATTTGCATTCGATGATCCAGATTTCGCCCTTGGGGCCCAATGCCATCACATCCACCCGCAGACCGGGGGTCGGCACCAGTTCTTCCACTGTCACGAAATCAGACTGCCGCATGGCCCGACACACCCCACGCGCAAGGCGCTGGCCGGGCATCGGCGGTAAGAGGTTTTCCATATCCATCGGCAAAATATGAACCAAACGTGAACACCTCGCAAGGCCCGTCAGGCCCCTTGCCATCAGCCCCCCCCAAGCCTACATTCAGCCTTGGCGGGTTCTGCTCTTCTCGTGTATGGCCCTTTTCCAGTGGCCGATAAGCATCTCCGAGGGAGCTGGCTCTGGCAAGATCCTGGTCTTGCTACCTGGCGACCAACCTGAACACTCAGGCTCTCGGGAAATTCACGCCGTCACGGCCGCTGCGGGCCCGCCACTTCTACCCAGCGCATGAAAAAGGGGACAGTACGCTGTCCCCTTTTCCGCATCTTAGGCTCGAATCAGATCAGAAGCCGTAAACCAGCGACACGCCCAGTTTGTTGTCCGCGCGGATCGCGCGGCTGTCGTTATAGTCGGTCAGATAGCTGACACGGGTCGAGAACGCGTCCGTCACCTTAAAGCTCACGCCCAAGTCGTTGCCGATGCGCAGCGCGGTGTCCGATTTCAGGACATCAGTATCCATGCTGGCAAAAACGTTGTCGTTGAACTTATAGAAGAAGCGCGACGACACGATGCCCGCTGATTCAGTGGTGCTGCGGTCATCACCGAATTCCAGATAGCTGATACCCACGCCCGCCTGCACGCGCCAAGCGATGTTCTCGTTGTTCACGATGCGGTAACCCGGACCAAAGCCCAAAAACGCATCTTTCGACACCGAGGTGGACGGGTCGACCGCGTCTTGCGCCAAACCGTCCGAGTTAACTCGGCCCAAGACAAAGCCGTAAATCTTGTCGGTGAAGTAATAGTTGGCGTCATAGACTGCCAACACATCTTCTTTCGATTTCACGTTATCGGCATCGGCATAGTCAACCACAAAGCTGAGGGTCTGCACGAAGCGGTCTTGGTTGAAACGCAACCGCGCCCCAGCCGAAAACTCTTGCGATTCATTGTTGCCGGTCTTGCCGCTGTAGCCCAGCGAGGCCGAACCCGACATGCCTTGGCGCATGTCCTGATTGCCAAAGCGCATCTCATCATTGCCACGCGCCATGTCACGGTTGGCTTTGATCGCCAAGTCGTCGACCTGATCGTCAACCGCAGACGACCCCAGCAGCGTTGTCTGTGCCACCGCAGGCAGCGACCCAACAGCCAGAGCGAATGCGGATACTGCCGCGATACGAGTTACGTTCTTCATGATCCGTCCTTTCAACATCTATCCCTTGCGTCGAAGCTTTCCGGCGCTGCAGTGCAAATGTTTCATCAGGGAAGGTCATTCAAGAGCAGATGCCAAGCAAATGATTTCACATCATTTTTCCGCCGAAATCCTAAAATTTGTGGCGAGGTTCTGCCCAAATCCTGTAACAAAGCCACTATTGCAGAAACGTGATGGAACCAGCCCGAGGGTCTTGGATGGCCTCGTTAAACAGGCCAAATTTGGGAGTTTTTCGCCTGCTACGCTGCAGCGGCAACATGCCAGTGTTGCGCGAAAACCGCAGAAACAGCCCGAAGAGCCGCGTGATCAGCGCCGAAATCTCTGTATCGGCGGATCACTGCGTCGCTGGCACGAACACCATCTGATGACCCGCCCCGGTCAGCGTAAGTTTGGTTGGCGTTTCGTCAGCCATCTCGATGCCCTGAAGCGTTTGGAAGAACTCCGCCTCGCCCTTGATCTGCAAACAGGCCATCCGTGTGGTGCCAATCATGCCCAGCTCAAAGGCCCCGCTGTCCCGCGCCACATCGGCGAAATAGCGGTTGCAGGGCGCTTGGCCTGTAACCCGTCCCGGCTCGGCCAAGCTGAGCGTTGCGGTATAATCCACCGCCGCGCCATTGACCGTTGCCAGCACCCAATCGGTGCCCACCTGCCCGGTCTCCACACAAGCCACCAGCATCAGCGCCGCCATCCAGAGATGTTTCATCGCATAGTCCTTTCACAACCGACAAAGCTTTGACGCGCGCCAAAGCAATATCCTTGGAAAAAATTTGGCCCCGAAACTTAATTGACCTAGGAACTTAAAATGCCTCGGGCTTCGCTTCGCGCGCCATATGGTCCAGCACCGCGTTGACGAATTTTGACTCTTTCCCCTCGGGGAAAAATGCCTTGGCGACATCGACATATTCGTTGATCGTGACTTTCGGCGGCGTAATCATCTGGGTCAATTCCGCCCCGGCGGCACGGAACAACGCGCGGATCACCGGGTCAATCCGATCAATCGGCCATTTCGCCACCAGCGCGCGGTCGGTCATCTGGTCAATCATCGCCTGAAAGTTCACCGCATGATCAACGACGGCGCGGAAGTGTGTGACATCGCCCTCGGCCATCTCGTCGCCATCATAAATCGCCCCGAAGCGATGAGTTTCAAACTCGCGACGGATCGACTCGACGGTCTGCCCTGAGGCCTCCATCTGAAACAACGCCTGCACGGCATAAAGCCGGGCGGCTGATTTCATCTGCTTCTTGTCAGGCTTGGCGGTGTTGGAAGTCATGGACGAAAACCGATCCCTTTGGTGTCGGTCGCCCATTTGCGCGATAAGGCGATCAGGTGCAAGGCCGCAGCGGCCGCGCCGCCACCTTTGTTTTGCCCAGCGGCCTCAGCACGCACCTCAGCCTGCGTGCGGTTTTCCACCGTCAGGATGCCATTGCCAATCGCGGCACCCTGCAACCCCAGCATGGTGATCGCGCGGGAACTGTCATTGCACACCGTATCGTAATGCGTCGTCTCACCACGAATGACGCAGCCCAACGCCACATAGCCGTCAAACTC
This sequence comes from Cypionkella sp. PAMC25878, assembly GCF_058135695.1. Taxonomy (NCBI): domain Bacteria; kingdom Pseudomonadati; phylum Pseudomonadota; class Alphaproteobacteria; order Rhodobacterales; family Paracoccaceae; genus Cypionkella; species Cypionkella sp. PAMC25878. The sequence goes on from NZ_CM176871.1 coordinate 4,192,470, forward strand.
TGCCATCCGCTCGGCCAGAGCAATCGCCGACGGCACTTCCAGCGCCCCCGGCACTTCGACCACCTCAGTTGTCGCGCCGCAAGCCGCAGCCACCGCCTGCGCGCCCGCCACCAGCTGATCTGTGATGTCCTTATAGTAAGGTGCCACCACGATCAGCAGCTTCACCGGGGCCGAAAACTCGGGCAGCGGCAGGGCGTAATGGGTTTCACTGGCAGCCATGATCTACTCCGCAATCGCACGGGTGCCGACAATCGACAGCCCATAAGCGTCCAGGCCCACCACTTTCGGAGCCTTGGAATTTGTTACCAAAGTAATCGCGCTCAGACCCAGCGCCGACAAAATCTGCGCGCCTAAACCATACTGACGTAAGGTGTGGGGAGAAGCCTCGCCCGCCTCAACCTTCATAGAGGTGTCGCGCAACAGCACAATCGCCCCACGCCCCTCGGCAGCAATCACCCGCATCGCGCCCTGCAAATCACCGACATGATCGTCACCAATGCCCAGCACATCCTCCAGCGCGTTCAGCGTATGCACCCTCGCCAGCACCGGAGCATCGCCAGACAGATCGCCTTTGGTCAGCACGACATGCTCATCGCCATGGGTCTCATCGGCGAATATCCGCATCAGCCAATCGCCACCATGCAAGGATTGCACCCGCTTGACCGAGCGTTCTTTGATCAGATTGTCATGCCGCCGCCGATAGGCGATCAGATCGGAAATCGTGCCGATCTTCAGATTGTGCTTTTGCGCAAACGCCACCAGATCCGGCAGCCGTGCCATCGTGCCGTCATCCTTCATAATCTCGCAGATCACCCCCGACGGGTTCAAGCCGGCCAGCCGGGAAATATCGGTCGCAGCTTCCGTGTGCCCCGCCCGCACCAACACGCCACCGTCACGCGCCCGCAACGGGAACACATGTCCCGGCGTCGCCAGATCACTCGGTGCAGATTTCGGATCAATCGCCACCGCAATCGTGATCGCGCGATCTTGGGCGGAAATCCCGGTTTCTACCCCCTCGCGCGCCTCAATCGAGACGGTAAACGCAGTCTCATGACGGCTGGAGTTTTTCGAGGCCATCAGCGGCAACCCCAAAGCATCAATCCGCGCCCCAGTCAGCGTCAGGCATATCAGCCCGCGCCCATGCGTCGCCATGAAATTCACTGCCTCAGCCGTGGCCATTTCCGCCGGGATCACCAGATCGCCTTCGTTTTCGCGATCTTCATGGTCGACCAGAATGAACATCCGGCCATTGCGGGCGTCTGCGATGATTTCCTCAACGGACGAGATAGCGTCCGAGTATTCCGTGCGTGTGGTCATGATCTGGCTTCCTGCAACTCTCACTTTGCCAATAGCGCCAAAGATCGCCAAAAGCCAGAGCGCGCTGCCGAACAGTGCTTGTGCAAATCGCCCAGTGACGGCCTAAAATTTATCTAAAATTTGCGGCTTCATCTTGGCAAAAATACTCCCGCCGGAGGCTGCTTGGCGTCAACAAGCCCAAGCTTAGTCGAAAAGCCCAAGCCTAAAAGCCCGCGAAAAACCGCTCTGCAGGAAGATAGCCCGCAAGCCGCCCCGCCGCACACCAATCCCGTTCCAAAGCCAGATCGCCGACCAGCAACACCCGATCCCCCGGCACTTTGCCCAAAGCTGCCCGGACCGCCGCCCGCGCCTCGGCAAATTTCGCCAATGCAAAGGGTGCGGGATGCGCTTGATCAATCTGCGGATTCACCAGCACGGCTTGGACTGACAGCGGAGCCACCGCCAAAGCAATCCGCGCGCAGGTCATCGCATCGAGCTTCTCCGCCCGATCCAGCGGCAAGCTCGCGCACCCCCGCACCAATCGCAATGCGTTCGAGGAAAACAGAAACGCGATCAGATCATGCCCCGTCGCCACCCTGACCGAGGCGTAGGTCTTATACTCCAAACCCAAATCCCGCGCCCGCTTCACCCGCAACCGCACCACTTCAATCGGCAGGGTCGGCAACAACTGCTCACGTGCCGCCCGCCAACAATGCGTCCGCCACGCCACCCCCGGCTGCATCGAAGGCCCGCCGTTATGCCCTAAGCCCGTCACGGCCTATTCCCACTCGCGCAGCCGCGCCACATAGCGCGCCATCGTATCGACTTCTAGGTTCACCTTATCGCCCAGCTTGACCTCGCCCCACGTCGTCACTGCCTGGGTATGCGGGATGAAATTGATGCCAAAATCGCAGCCATCGACCTCATTCACCGTCAAAGACGTGCCATTCAGCGCAACCGAGCCTTTCGACGCGATAAACTTCGCCAAAGCCTCTGGCGCGCGAAATGTCACTCGCACAGAGTCGCCCTCGGGCACAATCCGCACCACTTCGGCCACGCCATCAATATGGCCCGAGACGATATGCCCGCCCAATTCATCGCCCACCTTCAACGCCCGCTCTAGGTTCAGCCTTTTGCCGATCTTCCACCCCGCGAGATTGGTTTTCGAGACCGATTCCGCCGAAATCTGCACATCAAACCAGTTGCGCGGAGAAGTCCCCAGCGCCACCACCGTCAAACAAACCCCCTCGCAGGCGATCGACGCGCCAATATCCACGCGGGCAACATCATAGACCGTGCCGATCCGCGCTCGCAGATCGCCGCGCTGCTCCAGCTCCAGCACTTCGCCCATATCGGTGACAATTCCGGTAAACATCGCTTGGCCCTCATGATTTGCCTCAAAGCTACCGCCTGCGCCGGGCTTGCGCAATCGCCTCAAATTCGCCGCGCTTCTCGTGTTAGGGTTCACAAGGCCGCAATTTTCCCCTTCTATTCTGGAACCCTCCGGCGCATTCAGACTAAAAACGCGAGTAACATGTCAGGTTCAGGTCAAGATCGCCGCTTTCTGTTTCTTCAGGGTCCGCACGGCCCCTATTTCCACCGCCTTGGCAAAATGCTGGTGCTTGCTGGCGCGCAGGTCTGGCGGGTGGGGTTTAACCGCGGCGACCGCGCGTTTTGGACGTCCGAGGCCAGCTACATCGCCTATAAAGGCACGCTGCAAGACTGGCCTTTGGCCTTCCGCAGCGTGCTGGAACAAAAGCAAATCACCGATATCGTGCTCTACGGCGACACCCGACCAATCCACGCGATAGCTGTGCAAGCCGCCCGCGCCGCTGGCATCACCGTACATGTGTTCGAGGAAGGCTACCTGCGTCCCTATTGGATCAGCTACGAAAGGGGGGGGTCGAACGGCAATTCGCGGCTGATGCAGATGACGGTGCCGCAGATGCAAAAGGCGCTGGAGGCTCTGGACATGGAACTCCCCGACGCCCCCGCCCGTTGGGGCGATATGCGTCAGCACATGTTTTGGGGCGCGCTCTATCATTGGTTCGTGATGACCGGATTCTGGGATTATCGCAATTTTAAACCGCATCGTGCGCTAAGCGTCGGGCAAGAATTCTGGCTTTATGTCAAACGCTTTGCGCTCCTCCCCGTGCATCGGTGGGAGCGGATTGCCGCCACCTTCCGCATCAAACACGGCGGTTTCCCTTATCATCTTGTGCTGTTGCAACTGGAACATGACGCCAGTTTCCAGATGCATTCGCCGTTCAAAACCATGACCGAGTTTCTGGCGCTGGTGATCGAAGGCTTCGCCAAGGGAGCCGCCCCGCATCACCATATCGTCTTCAAAGCGCATCCGCTGGAAGATGGCCGTGTCCCGGTTGCTCATGAAATCAAGCGCTTGGCCGCGCTGCACAGAGTCACCTCTCGCGTGCATTTCGTGCGCGGGGGAAAATTAGCCGCCCTGCTAAACCACGCCCGCAGCGCTGTGACGGTGAACTCTACCGCCGCCCAGCAAGTTCTGTGGCGCGGATTGCCGCTGAAAACCTTCGGCGCTGCGGTCTATGCCAAGCCGGAATTCGTCTCGACCCAAAATCTGAAAGACTTCTTCACCCTGCCAACCCGCCCCGACAGCCGCGCTTATCGCGATTATCGCCATTATCTCTTGGAAACCAGTCAAGTACCGGGCGGCTTCTACAGTTCGCGCGGGCGCAGGGAATTGCTACGACAGGTGGTAGATATGATGCTGCAAGCTGAAGATCCCTATGATGCACTCACCTCGGGCAAAGCGGCACCACGGCAACAGTTGCACCTCGTCAAGTGAACAAAGAAACCAAGACTGGCATTTTGTTTCGTCTTTCTGTAGCCTTACAGGCAAAACTTGAGGCAAATCCAGTTAAAGGAGCCCGGGCAGTGAAAATTACCGGATCAAGGGGGGCGAAGGCCCTTGCCCTTGTGGCGCTTGTCAGTGCGGTCGGGGCCTGTGGCCTGCCGCGCTCTGGCCCCAATAAGGCAGAAATTTACAAAGGCTCAGTCCTGAAACAGGGCGACGCCTTTATTGTGACGGTCAACGCGCGGGTGACCCGCGCCACGGCGGTGACGCCAGCGCTGGGGTTCAGTTCGGCCTTCCGCAATGCCGGGGTGGTTGGATCAGACGTGATCTCGCCCGGTGATGTGTTGGGCCTGACGATCTATGAAAACGTCAAGGATGATCCCCTGCTCGGCAACACCGGCCAGCGTGTATCGGCGCTGACTGAGATTCAGGTCGATGGCGCGGGCTACATCTTTGTGCCCTATGCCGGGAAAATCAAAGCGGCGGGCCAATCGCCCGACGGTTTGCGCAACATTATCACCAAAAAGCTCGACACCCAGACGCCTGATCCGCAAATCTCGGTGCAACGCTTGGCTGGCGATGGTTCGACCGTCTCGGTTTCCGGATTTGCCGGGGCCAACGGGGTGTTCCCGATCGAACGCCCCACCCGCACCTTGTCGGCGATGCTGTCGAAAGCTGGTGGCGTGACGATTGAACCCGCTGTCGCCATCGTGCGCGTCACGCGCGGCACTCAATCCGGCAAGGTCTGGCTGGAGGATCTGTTCTCGAACCCCGGTCTCGACATCGCCTTGCGTCCCGGCGACAAGATCACCGTCGAGAAAGACACCCGCTCTTTCGTGGCGATGGGGGCCACTGGGTCGCAAAGCAAGATCCCGTTTGAAACCCAAACCCTCTCCGCGATTGAGGCTTTGGCCACAGTTGGCGGCCTGAACACCGGCACCGCAGACCCGACTGGCGTCTTCGTGTTCCGCAATGAACCTGCCGAGGTTGCCAATTCCGTGCTGGGCCGTCGCGATCTGAAGGGCGATCAGCGCATGGTCTATGTGCTTGATCTTACTCAACCGACCGGCATGTTTGAGGCGCGTGATTTCCTGATCCGCGATGGTGACACCGTCTATGTCACCGAAGCACCGTTTGTACAGTGGACCAAAACCCTGTCCGCGATTTCGGGCTCCACCCAAGCCGCCAACAACATCGCCACCACGGGGCAGTGAGGCGGTCTTGACCTTAGTCGGACCAAATACCAAAGCCGCCGGGATCATTCCCCGGCGGCTTTTCTATTTCAACGCAGGCTTCCTTCGCCAACCCCACCTGCGCCGAATACTCGCGCGCGCCGGGCATGACTTGCACCTTGGCCTGCCCGGCCCCGAGGATGGCGTGGTGGTCTGGGGCCGTTCGCCTTACGCGCGGCGCGGTGAGGCAATTGCCGCCCGCTATAACCTGCCCTTGGTCCGCATCGAGGATGCTTTCCTGCGTTCAATCCGCCCCGGTCGTTTGGGCGACGCGCCCTTGGGCCTACTGATCGACGGCCTTGGCGTGCATTTTGACAGCGCCACGCCATCTACGTTAGAGGCGATCCTCGCAAAACAGCCCTTAGACGATTCGAACCTTTTGACCCGCGCAAGGGACGGTATTGCCAGAATCCGCGCCCTAGACTTGTCAAAATACAATCTTCACCTCTTAGACGTCCCCTTGCCCGCTCCCGGTTATGTGCTGGTGGTGGATCAAACCGCAGGCGATGCCTCGATCCGCCATTCCGGGGCCAATGCCACCCGCTTTGCCGAGATGCTGGCCACCGCGCAAAGCGAACACCCCAATGCCCGCATCGTGATCAAGACCCATCCCGAGACGCAACTCGGGCTGCGTCGCGGCCATTTCACCGCTGCCGATCAAACCGACCGCATCCGCCTGCTGGCCACCCCCGTCTCGCCTTGGGCCCTGCTGGAGGGCGCTATCGCGGTCTACACCGTATCATCGCAACTGGGGTTTGAGGCGATCCTCGCAGGCCACCGCCCCAGCGTCTTTGGCCAGCCGTTCTACACCGGATGGGGCCTGACCGCCGACGCTTTTCCGCTGGATCGCCGTAGACGCAGCCTGACCAAAACCCAGCTTTTCGCAGCCGCGATGATCCTTGCCCCCACATGGGTCGATCCCTGCCGGAACCGGTTGTGCAGCTTTGAAGAGGCTGTCGATCAACTCGAGGCCGAAGCCCGCGCCCACCGCGAAGACCGTTTCGGTCATGTCGCCCTTGGGATGCGCGTGTGGAAACGCGCTCGGTTGCAAGCCGTATTCGGTCGCGAAAAGTCGATGATTTTCCAGGATAATCCCGCGAAAGCCATCGCCAATGCCCGCGCGACGGGCCGGGGCCTATTGGTCTGGGCAGGCAAAGAACCCGCTGATCTGCCCGAAGCCTTGACCAACCGCCGCGTCGAAGATGGCTTTGTACGCTCGCGGGGCCTGGGTGCCGAACTCGTGCCGCCGCTGTCCCTCGTCACCGACGATCTCGGCATTTACTACGATCCCACCCGCGAAAGCCGCCTTGAACAACTGATCCAAACCCCGCTGCCCCCAGATGCCGCCCGCCGCGCCGAGAAACTCATCGCCGATCTGATCACCGCGCGCCTCTCGAAATACAACCTCTCCGGCAACCTGCCCGATCTGCCTGATGGCCTGCGCGTGCTTGTCCCCGGTCAGGTCGAAGATGACGCCTCCATCCGCCTTGGCGCGGGGGACATCCGCACCAATCTTGCCCTACTGCAAGCCGCCCGTTCAGCGCATCCCAACGCGACAATCATCTACAAACCCCACCCCGATGTCGAAGCCGGCCTGCGCCCCGGCGCTATTCCCGACCAAACCTTGCGCGGCCTAGCCGACATTATCGCCCACCACGCCGACCCGATTCACCTGATCGAGGCCTGTGACACCGTCGTCACCATGACCTCGCTGCTTGGATTTGAGGCCCTGCTGCGCGGCAAGCGTGTTACTTGCCTCGGCGCACCGTTCTACGCCGGATGGGGCCTGACCCAAGATCTCGGCCCGGTTCCTCTGCGGCGCAAACAAGCCAAAGACGGCCATCCGCTGCCCCGCCCCAGCCTTTTGGCCCTCGCCCATGCCGCCCTGATCGCCTATCCGCGCTATTACGATCCGGTCAGCCGCAAACCCTGCCCGCCCGAAGTGGTGATCCACCGCTTGGCCACAGGCACCTATACCCCAACCGGGCTGGGACTTCGCCTTCTGGCAAAGCTACAGGGGCGGTTTGCCACCTATTCCCGGTTCTGGCGTTAACCAAGACCTTCTGGCCTGCTGGTTAGTAAATATACCGGATTTGCTCGGTCCAATACCGCTCTATCCGCTTCAGCGATTGGTTCATATTTTCCATGTTATTGGCATCGACCAGCCCCCGCTTCGCCAGCCCTTCGGCATGGCGCTGGAACAAATCGGTGAGCATCCCACGCACCCGGCGGCCCTTTTCGCTAAGTCGCACCCGTACCGAACGGCGGTCAACTTCCGAGCGCTGATGGTGCATATAGCCCAAGTCCACCAGCTTTTTCAGGTTATACGACACATTCGAGCCCTGATAATAACCGCGCGACTTCAACTCTCCGGCGGTCACCTCATTCTCGCCGATGTTGAACAACAAGAGCGCCTGAACCGAGTTGATCTCAAGCACCGCCATTCGTTCAAATTCATCCTTGATCACGTCCAACAGCAGCCGATGTAGCCGCTCCAACAACGCCAGATTGTCGAGATAGCCCGCCATCAACAGCTTTTGCGAGCCGTCCAGCAGGGGGTCATGTAAACTCATTTATTAACTCCGCGAGCGATGGCAACTGCGGATAGAATCGTCACAAAACAAAAACATATCGTAAACTCGCCACGATTTTGGCGCAAATTAACGCGCAGTCAGTCGCCTTCGCGCGAAGCAGCCAATTTCTACTATTAAATCAGTCAGATAAGTTGGGGCAGGCAACTGCCCCAAAACCCAAGGCAGTAGATCTTGGTCGTTTTCTTCTAAAAGTTTATCGAAAGCAATCAGCCGATCTTCCGACATTGCAGCCAAATGCACATCGGCAAATGGCCCCAAAATCAGATCCATCTCTTTCATGCCGCGCCGCCAGCTGCGCATCGACATGCGTTTCAGCCTAGCATCCTGCGTTTCGCTCATGATGTCATCCCACGCAATTCAGTTGCCAGTTTCTGCTCAGCCTGCATCAATTCCACGCCCAGCACCTGCATTTTCCGACGTAACTGCGTGATGTCGGCCAACATGCTGCGTACAGGCAAAACCAGCGGAGCGCGCGCATCTGGTGCCGCCACGCCTTCGCCTTTGCCCGAGAGCAGCCACATCAACGAGACATTCAGCATCCCGGCCAACATCTGCAAACGGTTGCCACGCGGCTCCCACTCATCAGCCTCCCAGCTTTTGATCGTGGTGTCACGCACACCCAATCTTTGCGCCAGTTCGATCTGGCTCATCGCGCAGGATTCGCGCGCGGCCTCCAGCCTGTCGCCAAAGGTTGCTGTTGCTTCGCTATACCATGTTTCGTTGGTGGTTTCTGCCATCTTGCCTCTCCATAAGGTGATATCGCTTGATTGCTTGAGGGGGCCACCCTATGGCAGGGAGGCGAAAATTGCAAACCAGCCCAACGGAGTCCGCCTTATGGCCTTCCTGTCAGATACACTCGCCCGCGTAAAACCCTCACCCACCATCGCCGTGACAACAAAGGCACAAGAACTCAAAGCCGCGGGCCGCGATGTGATCGGCCTGGGCGCAGGCGAGCCGGATTTCGACACTCCGGAGAACATCCGCAATGCCGCGAAACGCGCGATTGATGCAGGCAAAACCCGTTACACGGCGGTCGATGGCATCCCCGAGCTGAAGAAGGCGATCTGCGAGAAATTCGCCCGCGAAAACGGCCTGACCTATGCGCCCAATCAGATCACCGTCGGAACGGGCGGCAAGCAGACGCTGTATAACGCGCTGATGGCCACCTGTAATCCCGGCGATGAGGTGATCATCCCCGCGCCGTATTGGGTGTCCTACCCCGACATGGTGCTGCTGGCGGGCGGCACCCCGGTTCCGGTGATGGCCACCATCGACACCGATTTCAAACTCACGCCCGCGCAGCTGGACGCCGCGATCACCCCGAAAACCAAGTGGTTTATCTTCAACTCGCCCTCTAACCCGACAGGCGCAGGCTACACCCGCGCCGAACTCCGCGCGCTTTGCGATGTGCTGCTGAAGCACCCGCATGTCTGGATCATGTCCGACGATATGTATGAACATCTGGTGTTTGACGATTTCGAATTCACCAGCCCCGCGCAGATTGAGCCGAAACTCTACGACCGCACCCTGACCTGCAACGGCGTGTCGAAATCCTACGCAATGACCGGCTGGCGCATCGGCTACGCCGCAGGCCCCACAGCCTTGATCAAAGCCATGGGCACGATCCAAAGCCAGAGCACCTCCAACCCCTGCTCGGTCAGCCAATATGCCGCCCTTGAGGCCCTGACGGGCCCGCAAGATTTTCTTGCCCCCAACCGCAAGATCTTCCAGCGCCGCCGTGATCTTGTGGTGTCGATGCTGAACGATGCAAAGGGTATTAAATGCCCGAAACCCGAGGGTGCGTTCTACGTCTATCCCGACATTTCAGGCTGCATCGGCAAAACCAGCCCCGCAGGCACCAAGATCAGCAATGATGAGATCTTCGCAACCGCGCTTCTTGAAGAAACCGGCGTCGCCGTGGTGTTCGGCGCGGCGTTCGGGCTTTCGCCAAACTTCCGCGTCAGCTACGCTACCGCTGACGAGGTTCTGCGCGAGGCTTGCACCCGCATCCAGACCTTCTGCGCCTCTTTGACCTGAAGGATGTCATGGCCGACCGGATCACCGCCAATCTGCCAAGCCGCGATTTCGCAGCAACCGAGGCGTTTTATGCCCGCCTCGGCTTTCGCACCACTTTCCGCGATGACGGCTGGATGATCCTGCAACGCGGCAGTTTGGCGCTGGAGTTCTTCGCTCACCCCGAGGTCGATAAATGGTCAAGCTGGTTCTCTGCCTGCATCCGTGTTGACGACATGGCGGGCCTGCTCGCTGAATGGCAGAAAGTCGGACTGCCTACCGACCACAAAGCCATCCCTCGCCTCACTGGCACCTTCAAACCGGGCAATGCCCCGCGCATGTTCGCGCTGGTTGATGAAGACGGCTCACTTCTGCGCGTGATCGACAACCGTGACGCTGGCGAGGCCGCCTGAATGTCCGCCGATCTGCCCGAGTTCTACTTCCGCATCCGTGACAACGGCGCTGCCGTGTTCCGGGTGGATACCGAGAACCGCCAGCGCCGCATCGACATGGAAGAAATCGCACTGGTCAACGTCAAGAACGGCAACATCAAGCCGCATGGCGATCATAAGCTGACGCCTGACGAAGTTACGATGATTAGCCAGTGGGTTGCCAAGCGCCAAGCCATGCTGGCCGCCCGCGATGTCGATGACATCCTGCGCGCCGTCGACCACATGAACCTGACCACCCAATGGGTGCAATCCAAAGCCACGGACGCGCAGCTAGAGGAAGTCACCGACCTTCTGCTGCTGGCGATGCACGACCTGCGTTCAGTGCTGGTGCGCAAAAAGGCCGAGCGTTTGATGAAAGGCGAAGCAGCGGAATAGCCCTCAGCGCACCCGATGCCAGAACCGCCACATCATCGTGACGGCGGCAAACACCAGCCCGATCACAAGCCCCGCCCACAGCCCAATGCCACCCATCCCGGCGTGGAACGCGAGGAAATAGCCGCAGGGAATCCCAATCCCCCAATAGCTGATCGCTGCGGCGATCATTGGCACTCTTGTGTCCTTGATCGCCCGCAGCAAGCCCAGCGCCATCACCTGCATCGCATCCGCCATCTGAAACAGCGCCGCCATAGCCAATAGCGTGACACCAAAGGCAATGATTTCAGCGCTTTGCGGCTTAGACTCGTCCAGAAACAGCGAAATAATCGCCACTGGAAAGCTGAGAAACAGCACAACCATCACCGCACCAAAGCCAACCGACAACGCAATCGCCACCTTGGCCGCATCGCGCAAGCCTTGCCGGTCGCCCGCGCCATCCGCCCGCCCGGCCCGCACCGTCGCGGCATTGGACAACCCCAAATGCACCATAAACGACAAAGCGGCGACCTCCATGGTGATGCCATGCGCCGCCAGTTCAACGGTGCCAATCCAGCCCATCATCAGGGCTGTCGCCTGAAACAATCCACTCTCGGCGAGTGACGTAATGCCAATCGGCCAGCCCAACCGAAACACCTGATGCAAAGCCTGCCAATCCGGCCGCCAAAACCGCTGAAACAGCCGGAAGTGCCGCAGCTCTGGCAGCCATCCGGCATAAATCGCCAGAGCCAGAGCCGTCAAAGACTGCACCAGCACCGAAGCAATCGCCGCCCCGCGCACGCCCAATTCTTGCGCACCCCAATGGCCAAAGATCAGCGCATAGGCCAGCACAAGGTTCACCCCCACCGCCGCCAGCGTCACCCACAACACCACCTGCGTCCGCTCTAACGCCGCGAGGTAATTCTTCAACACCATCACCAACAGCGCCGGGATCATCCCGAGTCCCGCGATGCGCAGAAAATCCTGCCCCAAAATCGAAACCTCAGGCCGCTGCCCCAAACCCAGCAGCAATGCCTCAGACCACCAGAAAATCGGGTAAGTCAGCACGCCAAAGCCAATCGACAGCCACATTCCCATCCTTGTATCCCGCCGCACCTGCGCCTCATCGCCGCGCCCGACAGCCGTTGCAACCATCGGCAAAACCGCCTGCGCAAACCCCGCACCCAAGATGAAAATCACGAAAAACGTCGAAGTCGCCAGCACAACAGCAGCCAGTTCATTCACCCCATACCAGCCCAAAAGCACGGTATCGGTGACATGCAGCGCCATCTGCGCCAGATGCGAGCCTACTAGCGGCAGCCCCAAAGCCAACGTCGCGCGGGCATGTGAGATGTAGGACATTCTTTTGATCATATCGCTTCCTACAAGCGCCAGATCACCGCTGCAAGACGTAGCCTCCGCCGCAGCGCAGCGCGTCCGGCCCCGACCCTCCCCCGAAAACCAATGTCGGATTTCACGAAACTTCGTCGATAACGCGGCATTTACATTCCCCGCCCAGCGCGCCTAGCGTAAGCTCTGTCATAGAGTGACCGCGATGCCGCCCAACTCCGCCCCCGATATCCAGCCACCCAAAATCCAGCTCTGCCGCGCCCATGACATCCGCGCTGGCGCCTCCACCCTCGGAGCCCGCCTGCTGGTCGACCGCCTCTGGCCACGCGGCATCGCCAAATCCGATTTGAAGCTGGATGCATGGCTCAAATCCGCCACCCCCAGCCCGCATCTGCGGGAATGGTTCTGCCACGATCCCGCCAAATGGGCTGAATTCACCAGCCGCTACCGTGCCGAACTGACCGCCACGCCCGCAGTCTTGGCCGAAGCGCTGGAGTGGTGCCGCAAAGGTCCCGTCACCCTGATCTACGCCGCCCGCGATACCGATCACAGCCACGCGCTGATCCTGCGCGATGTGCTGCTCGAAACCCTAACGCACGAGACTCATCATGCCTAACTCCCAGCCCGCGCATCAAAACCTGCGCACCCCCGTCTGCGACCTGCTCGGCTGCGACCACCCGATCCTGCTTGCCGGCATGGGTGGCGTTGCACGATCAGACCTCGTCGCTGCCGTGGCAAATGCGGGCGGCTACGGCATCCTCGGTATGGTCCGCGAATCCCCTGACCTCATCGCGCGGGAAATCGACGCCATCCGCGCCCGCACCACAAAACCCTTCGCCGTCAACCTGATCCCCGCCGCCACCGACCACGCTTTGCTCGACGCCGAACTCAACGCCTGCTTCGCCAAAAAAGTCCCCGCGATGTGCTTCTTTTGGCACCCCGTCCCCGAAGCCATCCAGCGTGCCAAAGCTGCTGGCTGCCTTGTGCTGCACCAAGTCGGCTCGCTGAAAGCCGCGCTAGAGGCCGAAGCCGCCGGAGCCGACGTCCTGATCGTGCAGGGCGTCGAGGCGGGCGGCCATGTCCACGGCACCGCCGCCGCCCTGATCCTTGTCGAGCAAGTCGCCCGTGCCAGCAACCTGCCCATCGTGGCCTCAGGTGGTTTCGCCACCGGAGCCTCCCTGATCGCTGCCCGTGCTCTGGGCGCGCAAGCCATCCACTGCGGCACCGCCTTCCTCGCCACCGAAGAATCCTTCGCCCATGATGATCACAAGGCCCGCGTGCTGGCCGCCTCAGCCGAGGATACCGTCTACACCGACATCTTCGCGCTGAACTGGCCGCCGAACTCCCCGGTGCGCGTCCTCCGCAATTCCGTCACCGACGCCATCGGCCACACTCTGACAGGCCACCACCCCGACACCCTCCCGCACGAGATCATCGCCCATGAGGATGGCCGCCCCCTGCTGCGCTACAGCACCGACAGCCCCCTCCGCATCACCACGGGCGATCTTGAAGCCATGCCCAATTACGCCGGCCAAAGTGCCGCGCTGATCACCACCCTGCCCACCGCCGCCGCGCGCATCGCTACCATCCTCAGCGAAGCCCAAACGGCCCTCGCCCGGCTCACATCGCCATGACCCAAGCCCCCCGCCCCTACGCCTCCCCCGCCTGCCTTGCGCAGGAAATCGACCCCAATCATATCGACCCGCAGCAAGCCAGCGACGTCGCGCGCTGGCGCAAAGCCGAACGCACCCGCTTGCTTGCCGAGCGCGCCGCCCTCTCCGTCGCCGCCCGCCAGGCCGCAGCCCAATCCATCGCCAACCATCTCGACCGCCTGCTCGCCCAGCGCTTTCCCAGCCTGAGCGGCCTGATCATCTCGGCTTGGTGGCCGATCAAAGCCGAACTTGACCTGCGCTTCTGGCTTGCCAGCCTCGCGGCCCGCGGTGCCACCGCCGCCCTGCCGCTGATCCTCACCCCGAAAGCTCCGCTCGCCTTTCGCGCCTGGACGCCGCAAACCCAGATGGAGCGCGGTTTCTGGAACATCCCCACCCCCGCGACGGGGCCCGAGATCATCCCCCATATCACCCTCTCTCCCCTCGTCGGCTGGGACAGCGCCGGCTTTCGCTTAGGCTACGGCGGCGGCTATTTCGACCGCACCCTTGCCGCTCTAACCCCGTCGCCCATCGCCATCGGCATCGGGCTAGATGCCGCCCAACTGCCCACAATCTTTCCACAACCGCATGATATCCCTATGGATTACATCCTGACAGAATCCGGCCCGCGGCCGCTCCACGCCTGAGACGCAACGCCACACCACCCCAGTCGAAAAATCCGCTATGCTCGCGCTATGACCGATGAAACCCGAGTCCTCTACAACGAAACCTGTCCGGTTTGCCGGTTTGAAATCGGTCACTACCGCAAGGCAGCCCTCGCCGAGGATCTGCCGCTACGCTTCGACGACCTGACCCAAGCAAGCGCTTGGGGCGTCACCCCCGAGGCCGCAGCAAAACGCCTGCATGTGCTGCACCAAGGCCAACTGCTCTCCGGTATCCCGGCCTTCCAAATCCTCTGGGCGCAACTGCCACGCTGGCGACTGATAGCGCGCATCACCGCACTACCGCTGATCCATCCGCTGACCTGCGCATTCTACGACCACCTGATGGCCCCCATCCTCTACCGCGCCCACAAACGCCGCGAAGCCGCCAAAGACCTGCCGTAATAGCCTGACAACCTGCACGGAAATCCCCGGTGAGGTGGCCCCATGTTGCACTTAGTGTTCCTGCCGCCGCCCCTGCCCGGCCATACGCTCCCCCAACCCGAACCCGTGCTCTGCGCCGAAGGCACCGCGATCACGCCCAGCCCGCTGCTACCTGTTCGACCCCATTGTGCGCCCGCGCCGCAGCAATTCATGGCCGCGCAACGCGATGCGTAAGCGCCTGATAGAACTGGCCGCTTTGCTGCTGCTCTCGCCGCCAGCGCTGATACTGCTCCGTCAGCCCCCAGCACCTCCGACCAGCTTTGACGCGCTGCGCAGGCTCGTCCTCGCGCGGGATTTCACAGCGACCGACGCGGCCCTTGAAGCCGCCCATACCAGCTATACATCCGCTCATACGCCGGATGCTGAGCGCGATCTCTACAACGTCTTCGCCCTATCTGATCCCGCGATCCAGAGTTTCACCGAAGACTGGGCGCGTGATCAGCCCGACAATCCTCGCGCTCTGACTGCAAAAGGCTGGAATCTTTACGCTTGGGGCAATTTTTGGCGTGGCAGGGCCAGCGTCAACAATACCACTGACGAGGCAATGGCCGCTCTGATGCAGCGCCACACCGCTGCCTTCCCACTGTTCAAACAAGCGACCAAACTTGCGCCAGACCTGATTCCTGCCTCGGATGGCCTGCTGCGCCTGACCGTCACTTTGGGCAATAAATCGGTGATCCCCCGCGAGTTGGAACGTATTATGACCAGCCAGCCCAATCGCGGCAGCTTGATGCGCGCGATGGTAGCCCTTGCGCCACAATGGGGCGGCCGGCCCGAACAGGTGAACCTGCTCTGTGATCGCTACGCCCCCAAGATCACCGATATCAAAGACTACAGCTCCGAAATCTGCCGCATCGACGCGGTCTACTATGCCGATTTCTGGTATGGAGACCAACGCGCGGCCGCCCATCAGCTTTTGATGTTCACCGACCATCCCATCCTCGACAATGCCCGTTACAATGACATGATGGATGGGTTGACGAGCCCAGAAGACAGCATCGTGCTGCTGGAAAAGATCAAGGCCGATGGCGACATGGCCTCTCGTGAGGCACGCAAGCTCGACACTTTGCGCAATCAAATCAACAAAGTCTCACCGATGGAGGCTAAATACCCCGAACTCGCCATCGCGTTAAGCCGGGAAGTCCCCTACCTGCACGACGCCCTCCTCCAAGACCCGCTGAACCCATATCTGCTGCACCGTTACATTGGCGTGCTGTTTGATGCCGCAGAATATGCCAACCGTCCCGTCACACCCGCAGACAAGGCCGAGATAACAACACGCCTACATGCCGCCTTGAAAGCAGTGCCCACCGCACCGCAACTGTGGATCGATCTCGCCGAGATAACTCTGCGTTGGCAAGACCTTGACAGCATCGCCAAAGCCGAGCCGTATTTCCACAACGCGATCTATTACTCGCGCTATGGCACCGATGAATTTGCCGATGCCGCGCGGCCAAAGCTGCAAATGGTGCAGGACCAAAGCAACTTGATCCAAGCCGCAGACATCTCAGGCATGACACCCGAACAACTGGCGAAACTGGATGAGATTGTGAACTGCCCGCTGGCCGTACAACTCAGCATTTTGCGTGTGGTCTGCCAGAACACCGGCACGCCAGAAAACCAATGTGCTGAGGGCGCCGCGACCAGTGATGTGGTGTGGGATCGCTTGAAAGCGCGGATAAATGCAGGGGCCTGCTTCAAGGAGTTCAAGCAGCGGTTGGAAGACATCTACGAAAAACCCGCCAAAGTCGATTTCTGATCGCACAACCCGATCACAATCCCGCCCTAAAACCACCACGATTCTGATCGCACTAGCCGATCAGAATCACCACCCAAGCCACGCCACCCGCTATCGCTGTCAAAGCCACCGCCGCCGAGCCGCAATCCTTCGCCTTCTTGGCGCGCGGATCGTCGACCTTTGAGATGTAATCCACCGCTTCCTCCAACCCGGTGTTCATCAACTCCGCCGCCAGCACCAACAGGCCTAGCGCAAGGATCAAACCGCGCTCGGCCGCCGACAAATCCAACGAAAATGCCAGCCCCGCCGACAGCAGGTTCACCACTGTCCATTGCCGCAGCGTCTTTTCCGTCGCCCAAGCAGCAACCCAACCGTCCCACGACCAAATCACCGTATTGGCAAACCGCCGCGCCTCGGCGCGCAAAATATCCCGCCGCATGGCTCCCCCCATTCAGGCAACCATCCAAGCGCAAGCCCCCGATTTTAGCAAGCCTCACGCCTTGGCAAGCGCCTCCAAATAAGCGCGCACAGAAGTCACCACATGCGCAAAGCGATCACCGCCCAGATGCACCCCACCATACCAGCGCGTCACCACCACAATATGATCGCGCAGCTCCGCCCGCTCCAACATCTTCAGGATCACCGCCCCCGCGCCCGCCTCGCCATCATCGCCCTTCACAGCGCCCTCCTTCGACAGCACACAGGCCCAGGTGTTGTGCGTCGCCTTGGCAAATTTCTTGGCGCGTTTCAGCTCGACCAGAAAAGCCTCTATTCCGGCACGCCCCTGCACGGGCCCGCCCGACACCGCATAACGCGAGCCACGATCCCGCAAAACATCGACGATCTGCAACATGCGGTCCTCGTATCCTCTGTAGAAGCCTCCGGCGGGGATATTTGAGCCAAGATGAAATAGCAAAGCGCAATGCCATGGGCTTGACTTCACCCGGTCGGCAGAGTGTATCGGGCAAAACCGATCCAGCCTCCGTGAAGGGGAAGTCCATGCACGCCTATCGCAGCCACACTTGCGCCGATCTGAACAAATCTCATGTGGGCAATGACGTCCGCCTTTCTGGCTGGGTGCATCGGGTGCGCGATCATGGTGGCGTGTTGTTCATCGACTTGCGCGACCATTACGGCATCACCCAAGTCATCGCCGACAGCGACAGCCCCGCCTTTGCCGATATGGACAAAGTGCGCGCCGAATGGGTGGTGCGGATTGATGGCCGGGTGAAAGGCCGCGATGCGTCGCTGGTCAACGCCAAACTGCCAACGGGTGAGATTGAGGTCTACGCCACCGCCCTCACCGTGCTGGGTGCCGCCGAGGAACTACCATTGCCGGTGTTTGGCGATGTCGACTACCCCGAAGAAACCCGGCTGACCTACCGCTTCCTCGATCTGCGCCGTGAAAAGCTGCACCGCAACATGATGCTGCGCTCGAACGTGGTGCGCTCAATGCGCAACCGGATGTGGGATCAGGGCTTTACCGAATTCCAAACCCCGATCATCACCGCATCCTCGCCCGAAGGTGCGCGCGACTTTCTGGTGCCATCGCGCCTGCATCCCGGCAAATTCTACGCCCTGCCGCAAGCACCGCAGCAGTTCAAACAACTGATCATGGTGGCGGGGTTTGATCGGTATTTCCAGATCGCGCCCTGCTTCCGTGATGAAGACCCACGCGCCGACCGCTCACCCACCGACTTCTATCAGCTTGATATTGAAATGTCTTTTGTCGAGCAGGAAGACGTCTTCGCCGCTGTGCAACCGGTGGTGCAAGGTATCTTTGAAGAATTTGCGTCACACAAGAAAACCTATTCCGACTGGACCAAGATCGCCTATCGCGACAGCCTGAAATGGTATGGCTCGGACAAACCCGACCTGCGCAACCCGATCAAGATGCAGGACGTGTCTGAACATTTCGCAGGCTCCGGCTTTGCGATCTTCGCCAAACTTCTGGAACAACCCGGCAACGAAATCCGCGCCATCCCGGCCCCGACAGGCGGCAGCCGCAAATTCTGCGACCGCATGAACGCCTTCGCGCAGAAAGAAGGTCTGCCGGGTATGGGGTATATCTTCTGGCGCGAGGCGGAAGATGGCTCTGGCATGGAAGCCGCTGGCCCCCTTGCCAAGAACATCGGCCCAGAACGCACTGAAGCGATCCGCCAACAACTCAGCCTGAACAAAGGCGACGCTGCCTTCTTCCTTGGTGGCAAACCAGAAACCTTTGAATCCATCGCAGGCCGTGCCCGCAATGAGATTGGCCGTGAACTAGACCTCACCGAGCAGAACTGCTTCAAATTCGCTTGGATCGTCGATTTCCCGATGTATGAGAAAACTGACGACGGTAAGATCGACTTCTCCCACAACCCGTTCTCAATGCCGCAAGGCGGGATGGACGCACTGAATGGCGATCCGCTGGAAGTCTATGCGTACCAATATGATCTGGCCTGCAACGGCTATGAGTTGATCAGTGGCGGCATCCGCAACCACAAGCCGGAGATCATGTTCAAAGCCTTTGAACTGGCAGGCTATCCGAACTCCGAAGTCGAAAAGCGCTTCGGCGGCATGGTAAAAGCCTTCAAATACGGCGCTCCGCCCCACGGCGGTTGCGCCGCCGGCATCGACCGTATCGTGATGCTGCTGGCCGATGAGCCGAACATCCGCGAGGTCATCATGTTCCCGATGAACCAGCGCGCCGAAGACATGCTGATGGGGGCGCCGTCCGAGCCGACCAACGCCCAGATGCGCGAACTGTCCCTGCGCGTCACGCCGAAAGAGTAACGCATCAGCCGTCTGCCGGATGGCCTGCCCCGCAGGTCATCCGGCTCACAGCGCAGCCCTACAGGCGGCTTTCCGCTCTGTAGGACGCAGACTTCAGCCATCGCATGCTCACGCCGCATTTTTGATACCTAAACGGTGGTAATCTGCCCACTCCTGCCTATGTTTCCCCAAAGGTAGGCTGTGGCCGCGTGAACCGGAGTTCGAAAACGATGTCGAAGCTAAGTACCCTTGCTGCGATACGTTTTGGCTATGGCCTGCCGCAACCCAGGGGTGCACCTGATTCAGCAGATACAATGCTTGCGCTTTTGGCGGGGCCCGATCAAGCGATGCAGTCATTGCCAATACGCGCTTCTGCGGATTTGATCCCCAATATCCAAGAGCTGCGCCAAATCCAGAAATCCGGCAAGAAAGCCACGGCAAAAAATCCCAAACGCGATGCGCTGCTACAGGATTTCAGCGATGCCGCGCAAGCCGCCAGCGTGATCACCTTCGCCCGGGCTTTGGACAGCGCCGACGGTTTTCGCGAACGGCTGACCACCTTTTGGGCCGACCATTTCTCGGTCATCGCCAAGCGCCAACTCGAAGCGCTGTTTCCTTATGCCTTGGTCGATGATGCCATCCGCCCGCATCTGACTGGCAATTTCGCCGATATGCTGACGGCAGCCACACTACATCCGGCGATGCTCAGCTATCTCGATCAATCCAGTTCGGTCGGGCCAAATTCGCACTTTGGCAAGAACCAGAACAAAGGCCTGAACGAAAACCTCGCCCGTGAGGTGATCGAATTGCACAGCATGGGCGTCGGCGCAAATTACACCCAGACCGATGTCACCGAAATGGCGAAAATCCTTGCCGGTCTGACGATGAATGCCGATCTGCTGATGGAGTTTCAGCCGCGCCGGGCCGAGCCGGGCCCGCGCGAGTTGCTGGGCAAAACCTATGACGCGGAGGGGATGGACAATATCCATGCTGCCCTGCGTGATTTGGCACTTCAGCCTGCGACCGGCCAGCATCTGGCGCGCAAACTGGCGGTGCATTTCGTTTCCGACACGCCAGATGCCGATCTCGTCAAAGCGATAGCGGCGGCTTACAGCGGTTCGGGCGGCGATTTGACAGCGACCTACGCCGCAATGCTCAATCACCCCGCAGCATGGGTGGAAGTCACCGAAAAAGCGCGGCAGCCCTTTGATTTCATGGTCGTCTCTCTGCGCGCCTTGGGCGTAAGTGGCGAACAGCTTCAGCAAATGCCCTACAAGCAATTCCGCGGCCAAGTCTTGGCCCCGATGGCAGGGATGGGTCAACCGTTCAAGCGCCCCGCAGGCCCGAACGGCTTTGATGAGGCCGCCGAGGAATGGATCACGCCGCAGGGTCTTGCCCGCCGCATCACTTGGGCGATGCGGGTGCCGATGCGGCTGGTCGAACCGCTGCCCGATCCGGTTGCCTTGGCGCAATCTTGCCTTGCCGACCGCGCCAGCGAACCGCTGCTGTGGGGGGCCGCCCGCGCCGAAGATATCACACAGGGCGTCGGCCTCGTGCTGGCCTCCGCCGAATTCAACCGCAGATGAGGGTCGCCATGACAGCTTCGATGGACAGACGGAATTTTCTGCGCGGGCTCGGCGGCGTGCTGGGCTGCTCGATTGCTGCGCATCCGATGCTGACCACAGTGACGATGGCGGGTGCCAATGGTGGGCGCGCCCTTGGCGATCATCGGTTGATCGTGATCATCCTGCGCGGCGCAATGGACGGGCTGGATGTGGTGCAGCCGCAAGGCGATGCCGATTACGCCGCCCTGCGCCCCACGCTTTTGAACCCGCAAGCCGCTGACCTTGATGGGTTTTTCCGCCTGCATCCGGCCTTTGGCGATTTGATGCCACTGTGGGGCGCGGGCCAGTTGGGCTTTGTCCACGCCACGTCGACGCCTTACCGCGACAAGCGCAGCCATTTTGTCGGCCAAGACATGCTGGAGGCTGGCACCGGCATGGATGTGCCGCTCAATCAGGTCAAGGACGGCTGGCTGAACCGGCTGTTGCAGACCCAAAAGGGCCTGACCTCTGAAACCGCCTATTCCATCGGCCAAGTTGCGATGCCGCTGCTGGAAGGCCCCGCTGAGGTGCGCAACTGGTCACCCGAGACCACGCTGCTGCTGACGCCGCAAGCGCGGCTGCTGTTTGACAAGGTCTACGAATCCGATCCGTTGTTCCACGCCGCTTCGCAAGAGGCGATGGAGTTGGCAGATGCCGGCAATGGCGACTTGGCCATGGCGGCAGACCCGTCGCAAATGGCCGGCCTGAAGGTGCAGGATGTCGAGCAACTGGTTGATTACGCTGCTGGAAAGCTAAAGCAAGACGCACGGATTGCTGCGTTTTCGATGACGGGATGGGATACCCACCGGGGTCAAGCGGGCGGACTTTCCAAGTCTCTCGCCCGCTTGCAATACGCGATCCTACGGCTGCAAACCGGGTTGGGAGAGAAAGTCTGGGGCAAAACCTTGCTGCTGGCGATGACCGAATTTGGCCGCACCGCGCGCGAAAACGGCACGACGGGCACCGATCACGGCACCGGCGGGGTGATGGTGATGGCGGGTGGCGCGCTGAACGGCGGCAAGGTCTATGGCGATTGGCCGGGGCTGTCGGAGGCCAGTCTTTACGAGCGTCGCGATCTGATGCCCACTTCCGACGTGCGGGCTTGGGCGGCCCATGCGATCCAAGGGCTGTATGGCATTGACCAGTCCGTATTGGAAAACGCTGTGTTTCCGGGTCTGAAAATGGGCACAGACCCCCGGATATTGCTATAATCAAACACCGGACATCGCCGCCACGGCGCGGTTGTCAGCTAAATCCGCATCGCCACGCCAAGCCGTGATCGCGACCATACACAAGGTCACCACAACGGCGGTGATCACCACCCATTCCGCAAAAACCGCACCCGATTCGTCACGCAGAAAGCGTTGTTTGGCGGACATCAATGGCACTTTCTATAACGTCTGGTGGCGCGGTTTTGCCCGGTGATTGGGGCGAAACCATGTTGCGTATTGGCCAAAGCCGTGGTGATTGCGGGGCTGCGCCGCGTCACACAGCCTCAGGCTTAGCGGCGAAAGCTGTCGTTATATTCGCGACCGTCAGTCGCTTATCAATCAAGCCGCGCAACTGATCAAGATCACCGCTATTCGGCACGCTCGCAGCACTGGCCGCCCGCGCCAAGGCGCTGTCATGCGCGTGATGCGCCACGCCCAGCACAAACCCGGCCAGATACCGCCGCCCCGCCGCATCCGGCTCTGCCGAAAGCGCTGCTGCCGCGCGCGAAAGATCGTCCTGCAACGCCAATGGATCGGGACAGATCGCCGAATCTTCGACCAGCGACGGCGCAAGCCCCGGCAAAAACCGCCGCAAAACCATGCAGAACTCTGCAAAACTTTCCAAAGGCTTATCGAGAAACCCCTCTGCCCCCGCAGCCAAAGCCGCGCCCCGACCGTCTGGATTGCCAGAAGTGCCAAGCACCGCCAGCGGCCGCTGCCGCGCCATCGCCAACTCGCGGATCAAACCCTCGCCCCGGCCATCCGGCAAACCAAGGTCAATAATCACCACATCAGGCCGGTACACCCGCAAATGCGCCCGCGCGAGCGCCAGCGTATCCGCCCTGCGCAGCCGCGCGCCCGCGCGCTGACTCATCAATCGCAATGCTTCACAGGCATAGCGGCTATCCTCCACCGCCAGAATGGTGACACCCTGCAGCGGCAGTTCTGCCCCCGCCACAAGGTTCGGCAAGGCAAAACTGGGCGGCAGCGGCGGATCATGGGGCATTTGGCTGGGCATGGCGGACCTGCGGCTAAATCGACCCAGCCAGTCTTCCACGGTTTTGGTGCATAAATCGTAAACGCCACCGCCGCTGGTAAAATTTTTCAACCCACCCTGCGACCGCGCGCCCCCTTGCCGGAACCCCGCGCTGCATCCATAAGGCCAGCATCAGCTTGCAAGGAGCCTGCCCATGATTGGCCGCCTGAACCATGTCGCGATTGCCGTGCCGGATTTGACCGCGGCGGCGGATCAGTACCGCAATACCTTGGGGGCGAAAGTCGGGCCGCCCCAAGATGAGCCCAACCACGGCGTCACGGTGATCTTCATCGAACTGCCAAACACCAAGATCGAGCTCCTGTATCCTTTGGGCGCTAATAGCCCGATCAAGGCTTTCCTTGAGAAAAACCCCGCAGGCGGCATCCATCATATTTGCTACGAGGTGGATGACATTCTGGCCGCAAGGGACCATCTTCAGGCCAGTGGTGCGCGGATGCTGGGCTCGGGAGAGCCGAAAATCGGCGCGCATGGCAAGCCGGTGCTGTTCCTGCATCCCAAGGACTTCAACGGCTGTTTGGTGGAATTGGAGCAGACATGACAATCACTGCCGCACTGGTGCTGTTTTCGGTCACTTGGTTCATGGTGTTTTTCTGCGTGCTGCCGCTGCGCTTCAAAAGCCAAGCGCAGATGGGTGAGGTCGAACCCGGCACGCCGCGTTCTGCCCCCGCCGAAGCCATGATCAAACCGAAAGCCCAACTGACCACGTTGATCACGATTGTAATCTTCGCCATTCTCTATCTGCTGATCACTTCAGGTCGCTGGGGCATCGCCGATCTGGATGTGTTCGGGCTGTGGGCCAACCGTTACTGACGATTCAACCGATGGAACATATGGGTGAAGGTAGCGACGCCTAACACAGGAATTGCAAGGTTGATCAGCGGGATAGACAAAGGGGCCGCCATCAGCACCCCCGCCGCCCAAATCCGCAAACTATAGGCGCGGCGCATCGCGCGCGCGCCATCCCGCCCCAAACGGCGGGTGGCAACCAGCGTGAAATACTCTCGCCCCAGCAAATAACCATTCATGCCCCAAAACAGCAGCGGGCTGAACGGCCCCGCAAACGGATAAAGCAACAGCGCCCCGGTATTCAGCGCCAGCAGCAGGCCAATGAAATTGGCCGTATCAATCAGCGTGTCGCCAAGGTTTTGGCGCTCTGGCGCTGGCAAACTGGGATAGTGCCGATCCTCAACCGCCTGCGCCACATCCTCCAGAAACAGCCCCGAGAAGGCCGAGGCGACTGGGATCATCAGAAACACCGAAAGCACCACCATCAACAGGATCGAGCCCCAGCTGAGCAGCGTATCCAAGCCGCCAACCGGTCCAACGAAAGGGATGTCGATGCTGCCCGGCGTGAAGGTCTCAATCAGCCACAACAACGCCGCATAGGCCCCGGTCAGCAGCGCCGCCGCAAGCGCCACGCCCAGCAGCATCACCCGCAGAAACCGGCCATCGCCAAGCTGACTCAACGCCTTGGCGAAATCACTGAAGATCATGTCCCGATACTCCCGGTGCTCACGCCGCCGCCGATCAGGCCCATGTGATCAGCTTCGACAAATCAGGCCGCGGGCGGTCAGAAATCGGCGTCACAGCCGTGCCGATATGCACGATGCCCGCAACCGTCTCATCGCCCACACAGCCAAACGCCTGCGCCGCGAACACCGGATCATGCGAGGGCCACCCCGATAGCCAATTCGCCCCCCAGCCCTTCGCCAAAGCTGCGTTGAGCACGCCAAAGCACAGCGCCCCGGCCGACAATATCTGCTCGGACAGCGGGATCTTGTCCGAGGCTTTCGGCGACGAAATCACCGCAACCGCCAACTGCCCCAGATCAAACTGCCCGCGCCCCTTGGCGATTTTTTCATCGTCCGCCCCTATCTCCCGAGCCCGCGCCTCGGCCAGATCGCCCAGCCGCAGCATGGCCGCGCGGTCCAGCACCACCAGCCGCCACGGCTCCAGCTTGCCATGATCGGGCACCCGGGTGGCTGCGGTCAGAATTTCCAGCAGTTCGGCACGCGCTGGCACAGGGCCTTTGAACAGCTTGGCCGGGTGTGATTGCCGGCTTTTCAGAAAATCGAAGGCATCTTGGGTCAAAGCGGAAGTGTCGTGCGTCATGGAAAGCTCCTTTGCGCCAGAGGTGGCGGTGTGGGCGGCCTTCGTCAAGTGGGCTTGCCCTTGCACACCGGCTTCTGCACTCTGTCCCCATGCAAAAAGGCGCGTGGGCAGAGCTGGCGGTTTCAGGGACAGAGTTTTCCTGCAAAGTCACGCCGCGCGCCCGCCGCAGCAGTATCACCCGCGACGGCAGCATGATAAAAATCAGCGTCACCGCCGCGGCCGAAGACGGAAAGGCGACCGCTGCCGTCACCGAGGCGCTGGCCCATGCCCTTGGTGTCGCCAAATCCCGGCTGACACTGCTGCGCGGCGCAATCTCGCGCGACAAGGTGTTCCGGCTGGATTAGGGCTGCTTCGGCTCGATCCGGTAACTGCCCTCGGGCAGATCCAACGCCGCCGCAAGGTCACGCAACTGCGCGATGGAAAATGTGATCGCGACCACTTCGTCGGTCATTTGATCCATCTGCCGCAGCACCACACATTCGGCGAAGGCATCTATGGTGATGTCTTCTTGCAACGGGCTGTCCGGCTCACCCTCGTCCACCAATGTGATCACGGTGGCGTCGAATTCATGCTCGATGGTGAACATCGCAAGGCTCCTGTTCCGGATCAAATTACAGGCAGATGAGCCCGCATTGTGGTCAGGGTCAAGCATTCGGGCCACGTTCAAGCGAAAGTGCAGCCAGATCGGGTCCAGATGGGGCTATGAAACCGCAACGGGTTTGATATGGGCAGTATCAGGACAGCGGCGAAGGCGAGCGTGATGAAGCGGCAGGCAGGATGGATTTTGGCGGCGGCACTGCTGGCGGGTTGCGTACAGCCAGGGATGCCGCCCTTGCCCCCAAGCGACAGCGCCGCACAGGTGCTGACCCAACCCTCGCAAACTGGCGGTGCGTTGGCATCGCGGGCGGCGGCGGTGAACTTTCTGACCGTGGTGCAGCGGGTGGAACCTGTCGCCGAAGCCTACTGCCGCGCGCAGCATGTGGCGCATCGCTGCGATTTTCAGATCGTGATCGACGACCGCCCCGGCCAGCCCGCCAACGCGTTCCAAACCGTCGACAAGTCAGGCAGGCCGATCATTGCGTTCTCGCTGGCTTTGATCGCCGATGCCCGCAACGCCGATGAGATCGCTTTCGTGTTGGGCCACGAGGCCGGTCATCACATTCTGGGTCACATTCCCAAGCAGGAACAAACGGCCCTATCCGGCGCGATGATGGCGGGGATATTGGCCGCCGCTTCCGGGGCCGGGCAGGATGAGGTTCAGCAGGCGCAAAAAATGGGGGCGGGGCTGGCGACGCGGCAGTTCTCGAAGGAATATGAATTGCAGGCCGACGCCATCGGGGCCGAGATTGCGTTTCACGCCGGCTATGATCCGGTCAAGGGCACGGGCTTTTTTGATCGGCTGCCCGATCCCGGCGATCAGTTTTTGGGCACCCATCCGGCCAATCGGCAGCGCAAGGCTTTGGTCGCCGCTGTGGTCGCTAAGCTGCGCGGCGTTTAGGCTGTCCACGCGTGGCGCATGACCACCGCCATGCAATATCAAGGACTTAACAGGTATCCGTTTAGGTTTGATTAACCAACATCAAACCCGATATGTCAAACGCCGCCCTACCCGGATCGCGCCGACCGCTGCACCGGGCGCTCCCGAGGGTTTCGGGCGAAGTCCCGCAAACCCGAGATAAAGACAATGCGCGCAACGTGCTCCGCTGGCTTGCCGTCGACGGTCGCTTTGGATGCCGTGAAGTCAAGGTCATGTGATATATTGGGAACCGAATTGGGCTTGGTTCGTTGAGCAAAGCCACATTTCTGTCTTTGCCGATGGAAACTAAGGGCCATTTCGCCCGCGTGTCGGTTCCAAAGCTGAGACCATTGATGTGCCAAAGCCATGCTCACAGGGCGCAAAAAGGGTATGATCATGTGGACGACCATTTTGAATAGAATGTTGGCGCAGTTGATCCGGCAAGGCACGCTGATCCTTCATTTTCCAGACGGCTCGACGCAACGCCATGGCAACGGCAATGCACCTTCCGTGACCGTGCGGGTGATCGACCCCGCGCTTGTCGGCCGCATGGCGCGCAACCCCGATCTGGCTTTGGGCGAGGCCTATGTGGATGGCAGCCTGACCATCGACGCGGATGATCTGCGCGGTTTGCTGGCGCTGGTGATTGCCAACACCAAAGGCGGCGGCGCACTGGTCTGGTGGCGGCGGATACAGGATGCGGTGCGGGTGATGCTGCGCGGGGCGGCGCAGTTCAACAGCACCCAGCGATCTGCCGCCAACGTCGAGCATCACTATGATCTGTCGGGCGCGCTCTATGATTTGTTTCTGGACGCCGACAGGCAGTATTCTTGCGGCTATTTCATCCATCCTGATGACACGCTGGCACAGGCGCAACAGCAAAAGAAGGCGCATATCGCCGCAAAGCTATGCCTGAAACCGGGCATGACGGTGTTGGATATCGGCTCGGGCTGGGGCGGCATGGCGCTGACGCTGGCCAAAGATTATGGCACGACAGTGCTGGGCGTGACGCTTTCGCAAGAGCAATACAAACGATCAGTGGAGCGCGCAGTCGAAGCTGGTTTGTCCGACCGCGTGTCGTTTCAGCTGATGGATTATCGCCAGTTGACCGGCACTTTCGACCGCATCGTCTCGGTTGGGATGTTCGAGCATGTCGGCGTGCCGCATTATCCCGAATATTTTGCGCAAGTGAAAAACCTGCTTGTCCCAAATGGTATCGCGCTTATCCACACCATTGGTCGCGCCGCACCGCCGAGTGCGACCAATCCGTGGATCACAAAATACATCTTCCCCGGCGGCTATGTGCCCGCCCTGTCTGAAATGTCGGCCGCGATGGAGAAATCCGGGCTGTGGCCGACGGATATCGAGGTTTGGCGGCTGCATTACGCCATGACCTTGGCGCACTGGTTGTACCGCTTCGAGGCCAATATTGATAAAATCCGTGCGCTTTATGATGATCGGTTCTGCCGGATGTGGCGGTATTATCTGATCGCGTCTGAGATGACCTTCCGGGAAGGGCGGCAATGCGTGTTCCAGATGCAGCTTGCCAACCGACAGGATGCAGTGCCGCTGACGCGCGATTACATCACCGAGGCGTCACGCCCCGACCTTTTGCACAAAAACCGCTGGGATCAGGCCGCGCAGTGAATTGCCCACCCAGAGCCGAACATCTGCAAGATCGGCGCTGCGCAAAACTGCCTCGCGCGCGGCTTTTGACGCTAGCATTTCGGCGCGCAGCACGCCCGGAAGCAGGCCACAGCTGAGCGGCGGGGTGCAGAGCCCCTCGCCCTGATCGAAAAACACCGTGGTGATCGAGCCGTCACAGACCTCGCCGCACTCGTTGAGGAAAATCACCTCATCGAAGCCATCCGGCAGACTGGCACGTGCCGCGTCATAGGCCGCGCGCTTTGTCGATTTTACCGACAGCCAAGGATCGTCTGAGGTCAGCCGGTCAGCTGCCAAGCCCACCCGCCACACCGCCTTGCCCGCAGGCAAAGCCGCCGCCTGCACCTCAACTGCGCCGCTTGCATCCAACGTCAGCCGCATCCGCGCGGCCGCCGCTGGCACGGCTGCCCGCAGCGCCGCCTCGGCCACAGCCGGATCACAGCCCCAGCCCAAGCTGCGCGCCGAAGCGGACAGCCGCGCCAGATGCAGCGGCAAGCGCACCAATGCAGCGCCATCCCAACACAACGTCTCGATCAGCTTTAGGCCGGGCGCACCAGCCCCTGCATGTAACGCGCTTTCCACAACGCCTCCTCCCATTCGCCATCGGGCGTGCTGTCTTGCACCACACCACCGCCGACATTCAATTCTATCGCGCCATCTGGAAACACCGACAACGTGCGGATCGCGACGTTGAACGACGACGCGCCATCCGGGGCCATCCAGCCCATCGCACCACAATAGACGCCGCGCGGGAACGGCTCGACCTCGTGGATGATCTGCATCGCGCGGATTTTCGGCGCGCCGGTGATTGATCCACAGGGAAACAGGGCTGGCATCAGCGCGGTCATGCTGGGGGCTTCGATCAGTTGCCCGACCACCCGGCTGACCATCTGATGCACCGTTGCGTAATGTTCCACCGCGAACAGTTCCGGTACCTTGACCGAGCCGATCTGCGCCACCCGGCTGATATCATTGCGCAACAGATCGACGATCATCAGGTTTTCCGCCTGATCCTTTGGGCTGCCCCGCAACGCCTCGGCGAGTTCCGCATCGCGCACGGGGTCAGCGTCGCGGGGGGCTGTGCCCTTCATCGGCCTTGCTTCAATCCGTCCCGCCGCCGTCGTGCGCAAAAACAATTCTGGGCTGCGCGAGACCAGCACCGGCCCCACGCCAAGATCCAGATAGGCACCATGCCCCACCGCCTGCCGCGCCCGCAGCGCAGCATAGAGCCCAAGGGCCGAGCCTTGCAGCAGCCGCGTGCGCAGCGGAAAGGTCAGGTTGATCTGATAGCAATCGCCGGCCGCGATATAGGACATCACGCGGTCTATAGCGGCGCCGTATTCTGCGCGGTTGATCGCAGGCTCCAGCGCCGCGACCGCCACGCCGCGCGCCTCGGCCTTCGCTTCAGCCAGCACCTGCGCCGGATCGCTGGGCCCGGCGAACACCCCGAACGCCAGCAAGGGCCGCGTGGGGTCCGCCGCTGGCATCAGCCCCGCCAGCTTTGGCTCTAACGCATAGCCAGCCTCGTAGCTGATATAGCCCGCGAGCCATTTGCCCTGCGCACGCATGGCGTCAAGTTGCGCCAAAGCCGGGGCCACCTCATCCGCAGCCCGCGCCACGATCAGCGCTTCAGCAGTGTCAAACAGCGCTGGCTTCCCCAGAGGTCCATCTTCGATCAGGATCACGCCCGCGCCCCTTGTTGCCCTGCCTGACATTTAAGCCAGCCGCATCACCTAGGCCAGCCCTGCCTGCAAATCCAGTGCCAGCCATTTTATGAATTTGGGGCCGCCCGTCTTTTGCGCATTTGCGACGCAAAAATGTCCGTCGCAGATCGCAACCCGGCCCGCCCGTCGCTGATTTCTGAAAATATCTATTCAGTGCTTGCCAGACTGTAAAATCCGCGCTTCCCTACGGCTAGGGACGGCATAACGTCGCACCGCCAACGATAATAACGACCAATCAACGGTTCGGAGGGTAACTGAATGGCATCGGAAGACTATACCGATAAAGACCACCATGAAGACGTGAAAGTTCTGCATGGCATGGGCTACGCGCAAGAGTTGGAACGCTCAATGAGCCGTTTCTCTAACTTTGCGATCTCGTTTTCTATCATTTGTATTCTTTCGGGCGGGATCAACTCGCTCGGGCAGGCCACCTCGGGTGCAGGCGGCGCCGCGATTGGCCTTGGCTGGCCGCTGGGCGTGCTGATGTCGGGTGTCTTTGCGCTGGCTCTGGCGCAGATCTCGTCGGCCTATCCGACGGCGGGCGGGCTTTACCACTGGGGCTCAATCTTGGGGAACCGCTTTACCGGCTGGCTGTCGGCATGGCTGAACCTGCTGGGGCTGATCACCGTGTTGGGGGCGATCAACGTCGGCACCTTCTACTTCTTCTTCGGCTCGTTTGGGCCATTGATCGGCTTGGAAGACACGCTGTCGCACCGGGTAATTTTCGTTGCATTGATCACCGGGGCTCAGGCGGCGGTGAACCATTTCGGCATCAAACTCACTGCGAAACTGACCGATTTTTCGGGTTTTTTGATCCTTGCCACGGCAGCGGCGCTGACCTTCGCCTGCCTGTTCTCGGCAAGCTCATGGGATTTCTCGCGGCTTTGGACTTTCAGCAACTACACCGGAACCGAGGGCGCATCATCGGTTTGGCCTGTGGCCGTCGGCGGCGGCATGGCTTTCCTTCTAGGGCTGCTTTTGCCGATCTATACCATCACTGGCTATGATGCCTCGGCCCATACTGCCGAAGAAACCGTCAAAGCCTCGGTTTCGGTGCCCAAGGGTATGGTCTCCTCGGTGATCTGGTCAGGCCTGTTCGGCTGGATCATGCTGTGCTCGTTCGTGCTGATGTTGCCGAATATGGATGACGCTGCCAAGCAAGGCTGGAACGTGTTCTTCTGGGGCATGGACAGCGCCGTCAATCCGACCCTGAAGACCGTGCTCTATGTCGCGATCTTCGTGTCGCAATGGCTTTGCGGTCTAGCCACGGTTACTTCGGCCAGCCGCATGTTGTTTGCCTTCTCGCGCGATGGCGGCATTCCCGGTGCATCAAAAGCACTGGCAACCGTCAGCCCGAAACACCGCGTGCCGGTGAATGCGATCTGGACTGCCTCGGTCCTGTCGGTGCTGTTCGTGTGGTTGACGTCGGCCATCACCATTGCCGGCACCCCGGCCTATTCGATCGTGGTGTCCTGCACTGTCATCTTCCTGTTCCTGTCCTTCGCCCTGCCGATTACGCTGGGTCTGATTGCGATTGGCGGTCCGAAATGGCCCGCCATGGGGCCATGGAATATCGGCGTTGGCACCTACAAACTGATGGCCGTTCTGTCGATTATCTCGATGGCCATCATGTTCTACATCGGCATCCAGCCGCCAAACGACTGGGCGCTAGAGATCACTTTGGGCTTCATCGTTCTGGCTCTTTTGATTTGGGTTGGGTTTGAAAACCGCCGGTTCCAGGGTCCGCCGATTGGCGATGCTATTGCAAAACGCAAGGCTGCGATTGCCGCAGCCGAGGCTGCAGTCGGGCAGAAGTAGCCCCTAACGCTGCAAGTTTGAATTTGGGGGGCGGCTGGAACATCTGGCCGCCCTTTCCTTACCGTGCCTCTGCATCGGAAACCCCATGATGTATCTGTTACTGAAAGCCGCAATCTCCGGAGTCTTGATCGCCCTTGCCTCTGAGGTCGCGCGCCGCAATGCAGGGCTTGGGGCGCTGATCGCATCGCTGCCGCTGATCTCGGTCTTGGGGATGATCTGGCTGTGGCGTGATACACATGATCCTGCGCGGATGGCCTCGCATGTCAGCGCTACGCTCTGGTACATCGCGCCTTCGGTGCCGATGTTTCTGCTCATTCCATTTCTTTTGCGGAACGGCACAGGGTTTTGGCTGGCGCTCGGGCTTGGTTGCGGGCTGACGTTCCTACTTTATCTGCTGATGCTGTGGGTCGCCAACCGCTCGGGCATCCAGCTTTAGCCAATTTCGCCCGCAACGCCCCTTGCGCCCCGGCGGAGCATGGCTATAACCCGCAAAGTTTTGCGCATTGGGGGCGCAATAGCAGGAGAGTGGGCATGCCGAAAAGAACCGATATCAAATCCATCATGATCATCGGCGCAGGCCCCATCGTCATCGGTCAGGCGTGTGAGTTCGATTATTCCGGCGCGCAGGCCTGCAAGGCGCTCCGCGAAGAAGGCTACCGGGTGATCTTGGTCAACTCGAACCCCGCCACCATCATGACCGACCCCGGCCTTGCGGATGCGACATATATCGAGCCGATCACCCCCGAAGTCGTCGCCAAAATCATCGAAAAAGAGCGCCCCGATGCCCTGCTGCCCACCATGGGCGGCCAAACCGGGCTGAACACCGCTTTGGCGTTGGCTGATCTTGGCGTGTTGGAAAAGTTCAATGTTGAGCTGATCGGGGCCAAGCGTCCGGCCATTGAAATGGCAGAAGATCGCAAATTGTTCCGCGAAGCGATGGACCGCATCGGGCTTGAAAACCCCAAAGCCACCATCATCGCAGCCCCAAAACTGCCCTCAGGTAAATACGACATTTCCGCAGGCGTCGCCGAATGCATGGCCGCCATCGAATACGTAGGCCTTCCCGCCATCATCCGCCCTGCCTTCACGCTTGGCGGCACCGGCGGCGGTGTGGCCTATAACCGCGACGATTATGAAGCGATCTGCCGCTCGGGCCTTGAGGCCTCGCCAATGGCGCAAATCCTGATCGACGAATCGCTGCTCGGTTGGAAAGAATTTGAGATGGAGGTGGTGCGCGACACCGCCGACAACGCCATCATCATCTGCGCGATTGAAAACATCGATCCGATGGGGGTGCATACCGGCGATAGCATCACCGTCGCCCCGGCGCTGACCCTGACCGACAAAGAATACCAGATCATGCGCAACGGCTCGATCGCCGTCCTGCGCGAGATCGGGGTGGAAACTGGCGGATCGAACGTGCAATGGGCGATCAACCCCGCCGACGGCCGCATGGTGGTGATCGAGATGAACCCGCGTGTCTCGCGGTCCTCGGCGCTCGCGTCGAAAGCCACCGGCTTCCCGATTGCGAAAGTCGCCGCCAAACTGGCGGTCGGCTATACATTGGACGAGTTGGACAACGACATCACCAAAGTCACGCCCGCCTCGTTTGAACCCTCCATCGACTACGTCGTCACCAAAATCCCGCGCTTCGCGTTTGAGAAATTCCCCGGCTCCGAGCCCAACCTCACCACCGCGATGAAATCGGTGGGTGAGGTGATGGCGATTGGCCGCACCATCCACGAGTCGATGCAAAAGGCCCTTGCCAGCCTTGAAACCGGGCTTTCGGGCTTCGACGAAATCGCCATCCCCGGCGTGTCTGCTACAGGCACCCCCGACCGCACCGCGATCACCCTTGCGCTGTCAAAAGCCACCCCAGACCGCCTGCGCGTCATCGCCCAAGCCATGCGTCACGGCCTGTCAGACGATGAAATCAACGCGATCACCTCTTTCGACCCATGGTTCCTCGCCCGCATCCGCGAAATCATCGAGGCCGAGGCGGTGATCCGCGCAAAAGGCCTGCCTTTGGACGCCAACGGCCTGCGCAAGTTGAAAATGATGGGCTTCACCGACGCCCGCCTTGCCATGCTGACGGGCCGGGACGAAGCACAAATCCGCCGCGCCCGCCGCAACCTTGGCGTCAATGCCGTGTTCAAACGCATCGACACCTGCGCCGCTGAATTTGAGGCCCAGACCCCCTATATGTATTCCACCTACGAAGCCCCGGCGATGGGCGACGTGGAGTGCGAAGCCCGCCCGTCGAACGCCAAGAAAGTCGTCATCCTCGGCGGTGGCCCCAACCGCATCGGTCAGGGCATCGAGTTCGACTATTGCTGCTGCCACGCCTGCTATGCGCTGACCGCGGCGGGCTATGAAACCATCATGGTCAACTGCAACCCGGAAACCGTTTCGACCGACTACGACACCTCGGACCGGCTGTATTTCGAGCCGCTCACCCTCGAACACGTCCTCGAAATCCTGCGGGTTGAGCAAGAAAACGGCACCCTGCATGGCGTCATCGTGCAATTCGGCGGCCAAACCCCGCTCAAGCTGGCAAATGCGCTGCACGCCGAAGGCATTCCGATCCTTGGCACCACCCCCGACGCCATCGACCTCGCCGAAGATCGTGAGCGTTTCCAACAGCTTCTGCACAAACTGAACCTGAAACAGCCGCACAATGGCACCGCCCGTTCGCGCGACGAGGCTTTCGCCGTGGCGAAAGACGTGGGCTATCCTTTGGTCATCCGCCCCTCCTTCGTTTTGGGCGGCCGCGCGATGGAAATCATCCGCGACGACGCCCAGCTTGAACGCTATATCCGCACCGCCGTGCAGGTGTCCGGCGACAGCCCGGTTCTGCTCGACAGCTACCTCTCTGGTGCTATCGAGGTTGACGTAGATGCGTTAAGCGACGGTAAAGACGTGCATGTCGCTGGAATCATGGAACATATTGAGGAAGCGGGCGTGCATTCCGGTGATTCGGCCTGCTGCCTGCCACCGCATTCGCTGTCGCCCGAGATTATTGCCGAACTGAAAAACCAAACCGTGCAGATGGCGCTTGCCCTGAACGTCGTGGGCCTGATGAACGTGCAATTCGCGATCAAAGACGGCGTGATTTTCGTGCTGGAAGTCAACCCGCGCGCCTCGCGCACCGTGCCTTTCGTCGCCAAAGCCACCGACAGCGCAATTGCCGCCATCGCCGCCCGCCTGATGGCAGGCGAGCCGATGTCGAACTTCCCGATGCGCGCGCCCTACCCCGCAGGCGTCGGCCCCGACACGCCCTTGCCCTTGGCCGATGCCTTCACCCTCGCCGATCCGATAACCCCTTGGTTCAGCGTGAAAGAAGCCGTGCTGCCCTTCGCCCGCTTCCCCGGTGTTGACCCGGTTCTGGGGCCAGAAATGCGCTCGACGGGCGAAGTGATGGGCTGGGATCGCACCTTTGCTTTGGCCTTCCTGAAAGCGCAAATGGGCGCAGGCGTGATCCTGCCCGACGCAGGCCGCGCCTTTGTCTCGATCAAAGACATGGACAAAACCGCCGCTTTCGCCACCGCAATGGCCGAACTGGTGGGCTTGGGCTTTGAGATCGTCGCCACCCGCGGCACCGCCGCCTGGCTGACCGCGCAAGGCATCAAGGCAACGCTGGTGAACAAGGTCTACGAAGGCCGCCCGAACATCGTGGATCGCTTGAAAAACAACGACATCGCCATGGTGATGAACACCACCGAAGGCACCCAAGCCGTCACCGACAGCCGCGACATCCGCCGCGTGGCGCTGATGGACAAGATCCCGTATTTCACCACCGCTGCGGCGAGTATTGCTGTTGTGGAGGCGATGAAGGCTCGGGGTGAGGGCTATGGGGTGAGGACTTTACAAGGGTAGTAGATGGACTGCTTCAATCTAATCATTTCTGGAAATGATAGTCAGTGGGATTCGGAATACTGCCGATTTCCATTGGAGCGACTTTTTGGATACACAGAAGATTCTATAAAGTCTTGGCTTTCGCCAATAAGCTCGGATGTAAACCAGCGAGAAATAGAGTCTTATCCTACAATAATAGCGTTTGAAGAATCCATAAGCTCGAAGGCTAGGTTGGTGCATCTTTCCGATCTCCGCATTACTGGAACGGACCTGCTATTCCGAATTAATGATCGTCAGGATTTCTCGACTATTGAAAATATCTATTCTGAAGAAATGAGATTCAAACTCAGAATTGATGTTGATTTCGAAAAAAGTAGAACTCATTGGGCTGTAAAGCCGGGTAACGCACTAGAAATACTACGAAACTATAGAGTGGGAAAGATTGACGGCTACCCAATCGAAAACAGTGTCTCAAGTAATCGGGTCTTTGTCGTTCGGTAATCCCCCCCGAAAGTAAGGGGCTGCATAAGTAGAATTTTCTCGCCAAGATGAACGAGGAGATTCTGAATGAAGACAAGCAGATACACTGAGGCGCAGATTCTTGCGATCCTGCGTCAGGCCGAAGGCGGTGTGCCGGTGGCAGAGCTGTGCCGCGAGCATGGCATGAGCAATGCGTCGTTCTACAAGTGGCGGGCGAAGTATGGCGGCATGGATGCGTCGCTGATCAGCCAGATGAAGGCCATCGAGGACGAGAACCGCCGGCTGAAGCGGATGTATGCGGACCTGAGCATGCAAGCCGACCTGCTGAAAGAGGCTCTCGGAAAAAAATGACGCGGCCATCTCAACGCCGCGAGATGGCCGAGAAAGCGGTGGCGCGACACAAGGTCAGCATTGCGCTGGCCTGCCGGGCCTTCGGGGTCAGCGAGACCTGCTATCGCTATGGCCCGAAGTTAAAAGCCGAGAACGAAGAGATCGCCGACCTTCTGGTGGGTCTGACCGACGCCCGCAAGACCTGGGGCTTTGGGCTGTGCTTTCTGCATCTGCGCAACGTGAAGGGCCATCCGTGGAACCACAAACGCGTCTATCGGATCTATTGCGCCTTGGAACTGAACCTGCGGATCAAGCCCCGCAAGCGGCTGAAGCGGGACAAACCTGATGTGCTTGCTGTGCCCGAGGCACCCAACATGACCTGGTCCATGGACTTCATGGCAGATCGCCTCGGTGATGGCCGTGCGTTTCGGCTGCTGAACGTGCTGGATGACTTCAACCGCGAGGGGCTGGGTATCGAGGTTGACTTCTCGCTACCCGCCGAAAGGGTCATCCGGAGCCTGGACCGGATCATCGAATGGCGCGGCAAACCCGGCACCATAAGGGTCGACAACGGCCCGGAATACATCAGTGGCAAGCTGCTGATCTGGGCTGAGAGACAGGGCATCACGATCCAGCACATCCAACCCGGCCAGCCGCAGCAGAACGCCTACATCGAGCGATACAACCGCACCGTCCGGCATGAATGGCTCGACCAATACATCATCGAAACCATCGAGGAGGCACAGGATCACGCCACACAATGGCTATGGACATACAACAACGACCGCCCGAACATGGGCATCGGCGGCATCACACCCGCCCAGAAACTGAAAATGGCCGCGTAAGTTCTACGGATGCACCCCGTTAAAAATGGGGGGATTACCCCATGAAGTCCATGGACCAGGTCATGTTGGGTGCCTCGGGCACAGCAAGCACATCAGGTTTGTCCCGCTTCAGCCGCTTGCGGGGCTTGATCCGCAGGTTCAGTTCCAAGGCGCAATAGATCCGATAGACGCGTTTGTGGTTCCACGGATGGCCCTTCACGTTGCGCAGATGCAGAAAGCACAGCCCAAAGCCCCAGGTCTTGCGGGCGTCGGTCAGACCCACCAGAAGGTCGGCGATCTCTTCGTTCTCGGCTTTTAACTTCGGGCCATAGCGATAGCAGGTCTCGCTGACCCCGAAGGCCCGGCAGGCCAGCGCAATGCTTGCCCCGCGTCGCGCCACCGCTTTCTCGGCCATCTCGCGGCGTTGAGATGGCCGCGTCATTTTTTTCCGAGAGCCTCTTTCAGCAGGTCGGCTTGCATGCTCAGGTCCGCATACATCCGCTTCAGCCGGCGGTTCTCGTCCTCGATGGCCTTCATCTGGCTGATCAGCGACGCATCCATGCCGCCATACTTCGCCCGCCACTTGTAGAACGACGCATTGCTCATGCCATGCTCGCGGCACAGCTCTGCCACCGGCACACCGCCTTCGGCCTGACGCAGGATCGCAAGAATCTGCGCCTCAGTGTATCTGCTTGTCTTCATTCAGAATCTCCTCGTTCATCTTGGCGAGAAAATTCTACTTATGCAGCCCCTTACTTTCGGGGGGGATTACCGTTCATGGCCATGGTGAAGCCGAACTCCAATCAGTTGCGAGGTTCTTGGAGAAGATAGGCATTCAACCGATCATCCTAAAAGAACAGCCGGATGGTGGGGAAACTATCATTGAAAAATTCGAACATCATGCTGACAACGCTAGCTACGCGGTAGTCATACTGACTGCAGATGATCTTGGCCGTGCTGTGAGCGAAGATACTTTGACTCAAAGAGCGCGGCAAAATGTTATCTTAGAGTTAGGATACTTCATTGGTGCACTTGGTAGGTCAAGAGTATGTGCACTTAAGAAGGGCCAAATTGAACTTCCAAGTGACATCTTGGGCGTGCTTTGGAAAGAAATCGACACCAACGGAGGCTGGCAGTTGTCCCTTGCAAAAGAACTTTCACAAGCCGGACTTCCAGTAGACTCTGCGAAATTACTATAGCCATTTTGGAGTGTGCACGCTCCCGCGCACATCGCAAAACGTGCGCATCCCCTCCCCCCTTGACAAATCCCCGCCGATCCGCCATCTCCCCCCAATCGGAGCGTCCGTGCCGCGTGAGCATGTGTAAGACCCCGAGACTGGTTCCCACCGCACGCAGGGGTTCCGCGACGGCCACGGTATTGGGCAAGCGCCTGATGCGAGGGGGTGTCGCTTCCCACTGCCGCTCCTGATTTCGGGGGTGGAAGGCGGCTGTTGGCTGCCGGAAAGACTGTTATGACCACCACTTTTGCAGACCTCGGGCTTTCGGAGACCATCCTGAAAGCATTGGAAAAAACCACCCTCAAGATGCCGTCACCGATTCAGGTGCAGGCGATCCCGCATATCATGGCGGGCAAAGACCTGATGGGTCTCGCGCAGACCGGCACCGGTAAAACCGCCGCGTTTGGCCTGCCCTTGCTGCACCGCATCCTTGATTTGGGCCACCCGCCTGCGCCGAAAACCGTGCGGGCTTTGATCTTGGCGCCGACCCGCGAGCTTGTCGCGCAAATCGCGGATAACCTTGAGGTTTTCACCAAAGGCACCTCGGTTAAGGTCGCCATGGTCGTTGGCGGTGCCTCGCTGTTCAAGCAGGCCGAACGGTTGAAGCGTGGCGCGGATATTCTTGTCGCCACCCCCGGCCGTCTGATCGACCTGTTGGAGCGTGGCGATGTCTCCCTCCACGCCACCGGCTATCTGGTGCTGGACGAAGCCGACCACATGCTCGACATGGGCTTCATCCATTCCTTGCGCAAAATTGCCAAGCATATCCCGCTGAAACGCCAGACCCTGCTGTTCTCGGCCACCATGCCGAAGGATATTGAGGAACTCGCCGCGACCTATCTGCAAAACCCGATCAAGGTGCAAGTCGCCCCTCCGGGCAAGCCGGTGGAACGCATCGACCAAGGCGTGCACTACCTGCCGAATGGCGATAAGGCACTGATGCTGAAGGAATATCTGCTGAAGCATCCAGGCGAGCAGGCCTTGGTGTTTGGCCGCACCAAGCATGGGTCGGAAAAGCTGATGAAGCTGCTGGTGGCTTGGGGCTTTAAGGCAGGCTCGATCCACGGCAACAAATCGCAGAACCAACGCGACCGCACCCTGACCGAGTTCCGCAAGGCCGAGTTGGACGTGCTGGTGGCAACCGACGTCGCCTCGCGCGGCATCGACATTCCCGGCGTGCGCTTTGTTTATAACTTCGACATGCCGAACGTGCCGGAAAACTACGTCCACCGCATTGGCCGCACCGCGCGGGCAGGCAAGGAAGGCACCTCGATTTCCTTCTGTGCGCCTGCCGAGATGGGCGAATTGCAAGCCGTTGAAAAGCTGCTGAAAAAGCCGATCCCGGTTTTGGGTGGTGCGCCTTGGGCTGCTGACGCCGTGGCAGCAGCGCCAAAGCCCGGCCAGAACCGTGGCCAACGCCCCGGCCAAGGCCGTGGTGGTCAAAAACCCGGATCGCAGCCGATCCAGCGCGCGGCCCCCGGCAAGCCCGGTGCGAAACCAATGGGCAAACCGAAGCCCGCAGGCGGCAGCTTTGCGCCACGCCGGGCTGATGGGGCGGCCAAGCCGCGCAGCGCAGTGGCCCGCACACCACGCTAAAACTAAAAACGCCCGGATGATCTCCGGGCGTTTTCATTAGACTACGTCAGGTAAAACCTAGCTGACTTCATCTTCCAAGTTCAGCTTCATATCCAGCAGAACCTGTTGAATAGCCAAGGTTTCCCGCAGCATCCGTTTGGCCTCGTTGACCGAAATCACCCCATCGCCAATCGCTGCGTTATACTCTGCCATCAGCATCGCAAAGCGCTGCGCCAGCGCCACCACATCGCCATTGACGCCCTTGCCATCCGAATTTCGCTTTTCCGGATCGTAGCTGAGCGTGATGCCGCGCAGATCGGCTAAGGCCGAGGTCACATGCGGGAACCGCGCCGCAGATTCCAGTTGCGCCACCACATCAATCGGCATGAAGCGGTCGTCATGCTCATCGGAATCCGAGTAATACCGCCCCAGCGTCGCCTTCGATTTGCCAGTCAAAGCACAAGCGGCCTCGATGCCGACATCTTTGACCAGCGCTTCGGTGTGTTTTTTCAGATAGCTTTCGGTACTCATCATCCGCTCCACACTCCCCTTGCGGCTAAGCCGGGGAATTCATTCTATCTTTTCCCATTAATCCCGCCCTAAGGATTTGTCATGCATAAAGGTGTTCCGGGCAACCGGAACGCGTAGTGAGTGGCCAGCGCCCCCAGCGTTGGTGTGGGTGGGGTTCCGTCGTGCATAGGCCCATCAGGGTGATCTGGGGCAAGTGTCACGGTCGCACGGCGAGCCTACCACTTGAGTTTGCGTTTGGGCTTGCCTGATCGCGCGTGATGATTTGCGGCGGGTCTGCTTTGGCCCCACCCCGGTATGTGCCGTGTAGTTTTTGTGTGTGTTGCCAGCGTGCCTGTATGTTCTTGGTGTCGCGTTGTTTCGCTGCGGCAAGCCACCGTGACTTCCTCGCACGGTCTTGCCAGTGCCCTTGGCCATGCGCTAGATCGGCGCATGGCCAAGCTTTATTTCCACTACTCCACCATGAACGCAGGCAAATCGACGCTGCTGCTGCAAGCCGCGCATAACTACCGCGAGGGCGGGATGCAGACCTATCTGATCACCGCACAATTCGACAATCGCGCAGGCGAAGGTCGGATCGCCAGCCGTATTGGCATTGGCGAGGCGGCGGATACGTTCGCGCCCGAGGATGATCTTTTTGCCAAGCTTTCAGCTCGCTTTGCGCAAAGTCCGGTGGCCTGCGTGTTCATCGACGAGTCGCAGTTTTTGACCAAAGAACAGGTCTGGCAGTTGGCACGCGCGGTGGATGATCTGGGCGTGCCGGTGATGTGTTACGGGCTTCGCGTTGATTTCCAAGGAAATTTATTCCCCGGCTCGGCAGCACTGCTGGCTTGGGCCGATGAAATGCGTGAGGTCCGCACGATTTGCCACTGCGGCAAGAAGGCGACGATGGTGATCCGGCGCGGCCCGGATGGGCGGGCGCTGAAAGACGGCGAGCAGGTGCAGATCGGCGGCAATGAAACCTACGTTTCGCTCTGCCGCCGCCATTGGCGCGAGGCCGTCGCTGATTAAGCTTCCTGCACCTTCGCCCGCAGCGCGATCATCGCCCCTGCCGCCACAATCAGCACCATGCCGAACACCGCCAAGGGGGTCAAAGTCTCGCCCCAAAGCATATACGACCAGAATGCCGACGCAGGCAGGATGATATATTCCAGCACCGACGCCCGGCTGGCTTCGGTAAGCTGATAGGCGCGGATCATCATGCCCACCCCCAGCAGTGAGCCCACCGCCTGCACAACGGTCCAGAAGTAGAAACCACCCGAGGCCCAAACTGCCCCGCGCTGCAAGAACCCATCCGTCCCCAAAGGCACCGCAATCGGCCACAGCGCCAGTACCGCCAATCCCACGACGCCAATCACCCCCAGGGCCAGGAAAAACCCTGCCAACAGCGTCTCAGCACTCTCGTTGGGGCACCATTCCCGCGTCGCTATATTGCCCATCGCATACATCGCGCCGGCGATCACCGGCAGCAAAGCCGCCAAGGACGCACCCGACATCGCTTCCGGCCCCAGCACCAGAATC
This sequence comes from Cypionkella sp. PAMC25878, assembly GCF_058135695.1. Classification (NCBI taxonomy): domain Bacteria; kingdom Pseudomonadati; phylum Pseudomonadota; class Alphaproteobacteria; order Rhodobacterales; family Paracoccaceae; genus Cypionkella; species Cypionkella sp. PAMC25878. Next base: position 4,234,899 of record NZ_CM176871.1, read on the forward strand.
ACGCCCAGAAACCCCAGCGCCACCCCGATGATCCGTACCGGGCCAATGGCGTGACCATAGGCAAAGCGCGAGATCAGCAACACGAAAATAGGCGCGGTGAACAGCCCTGCGGCCACCAAGGCCACCGGCAGAAACGCCAAAGCGCCAAAGTAAATCACCATCGTCAAGCCATGCAGGGTTGAGCGCGCCAGCACCGCCCGCAGGTTTACCGGGCGCAAGCGCAACCCAAACGCCACCGCCAACGCCCCCAGCAGGATCATCGCGATACAGCTGCGGGTGAAGTGGAACTGCCACAGGCCCACCTCGGACGCGATCACCCTCACATAGTTATCGGTAAAGCCGATGATCATCGCATAGGTAAAGATCAGCCCGGCGGCGGCTAAAGTATGGTCTTTTGTCGCGGTCACTGCATGATCCTTCGGTTTCCCGCTTTCCAACTGCCCGGAACGCTTCCACTCTGCACGTCAGAAAGCGACATACCGCACAGGGTTTCGGGGAGGGAACAACATGGGCTGGCTGGCAGATGAAACCGGGCTTGGCAAAACGCGGGCGAACTACGCGCCGCTCACGCCGCTGTCACACCTGCGCCGCGCGGCGAATGTCTTCGGCCATCGCACCGCTTTGGTGTGGAAATCCACCCGGCTGAGCTATGCCGACTATGCCACCCGCACCAGCCAACTCGCTTCGTCTCTGGCGCTGCGCGGCATCCTGCCCGGCGATGTGGTGGCAACGTTGCTGCCGAACATCCCGGCGCAGGCCGAGGCCCATTTCGGCGTGCCTGCCTGCGGGGCCGTGCTGAACACCATCAACACGCGGCTAGAGGCTGACACCGTCGCCTATATCTTCGGCCATGCGGGCGCGAAACTGCTGCTGTGTGACACCGCCTTCCTGCCCTTGGCCGAGGCCGCCATCGCCCAGATGACCACCCCCGCGCCGCAGATCATCGAGGTGGTAGACCACGGCTTTACCGCCTCGGGTCGCTATGAGACCTACGAGAATATGCTGGCCTCGGGCGATCCCGGCTTTGACTGGCTGATGCCGGACGATGAATGGGAAAGCCTTGCGATCAACTACACCTCTGGCACCACCGGGCGGCCTAAGGGCGTCGTCACCCACCATCGCGGCGCGTATCTTGCCACCACCGCCAATGCCATCGGCTGGCGGATGCAACTGTTCCCGACCTACCTCACCATCGTGCCGCTGTTTCACTGCAACGGCTGGTGCCACGCGTGGATGATACCGATGCTCGGCGGCACCGTGGTCTGCTGTCGCGATGTTACCGCCAAGGCGATCTATGATGCGATTGCCGACGAAGGTGTCACCCATTTCGGCGGTGCCCCCATCGTCTTGAACACCGTGATCAACTGCAAACCCGAAGACCGCCGCAGCTTTGCCCATATTGTTGAGGTCTTCACCGCCGGAGCCCCCCCACCCGCTGCCACCCTCGCCGCGTTTGAACCCCTCGGTTTCAACGTGACGCAAGTTTACGGTCTGACCGAAACCTATGGCCCCGCCACAGAATGTCTGTGGCAAACCGAATGGGACGCCACCACCGGCGACGAACGATCCGCCTTGAAAGCCCGCACCGGGGTTGCGATGGCGATGTTGGAGGGTGCCGAAGTGCATGACACCAGCGGCAATCCCGTTCCCCGCGATGCGGCGCATTTGGGCGAGATCGCGCTGCGCGGCAATATGGTGATGAAGGGCTATTACAAGAACCCCGAGGCCACCGCCGAGGCGTTCAAGGGCGGTTGGTTTCGCAGCGGAGACATCGCTTTCCAGCATCCCGATGGCTATCTGAAAATCACCGACCGCGCCAAGGACATCATCATCTCGGGCGGCGAGAATGTGTCTTCGGTCGAGGTCGAAGGCGCGTTGATGCATCACCCCGCCGTCAGCCTCTGCGCCGTCGTCGCCAAGCCCGATGCGAAATGGGGTGAGGTGCCTTGCGCCTTTGTCGAACTCAAACCGGGGGCGAGCGCCACCGAGGCCGAGTTGATCGCACATTGCCGCGGCCGGCTGGCGGGCTTCAAAACCCCGAAACATGTGGTGTTTACCGAGCTTCCAAAGACCTCGACCGGAAAAATCCAGAAGTTTGAGCTGCGCGCGGTGGCGAAACTGATGGACGCGTGATTGTGGCCTGCGCAGCAAGTGGCTATCGTAACCCAATGATAGTAGGGAAAGACACTTCCGCGCAATGACAGCACTTCGCAAATACCTGCGGCTGGAAAGCCCGGGGCTGTGGCGCGAAACCCCCTCGGCGCAACTGCGCGAGGTTGTCGTAGGTTTACGCGAAGCTACCATCGTGCTGTCAGACCCCAAGACCGAAATGGCACTGGCGCAGTGGTCGCTGCCCGCGCTGACCCGGTTGAACCCCGGCAAACTGCCCGCTTTGTATAGCCCCGGTCAGGATGACCCCGAAACCCTAGAGGTCGACGACCGCGATATGATGGCAGCGCTGGACACCGTCCGCACTGCATTAGAGCGCCGCCGCCCCAAGCCGGGCCGCCTGCGCGGTGTGCTGTTGGGCGGCTTTGGTGCTGTGATCGGATCGCTTGCGGTGTTCTGGCTGCCGGGCAAGCTGATTGACTACACCGCCGCCATGCTGCCCCCCGCCACCCGCAACGATTTGGGCAAACTGGCGCTGCAAGATCTGACCAAACTGACCGGATCGCCCTGCACCGGCAAGGCTGGCACTGCGGCCTCAGTGGCTTTGGGCCTGCGGCTGAACCCCATCCATCCGCCGCATGTGCTGGTGGTGCGCGACGCGCTGCAAGCCCCGCTGGCACTACCCGGCGATCTGCTGATCCTGCCGTTGAAGCTGCTGCAAAGCGCCGAGGGCCCGGATATCATCGCAGGCTATATCCTTGCCACCACCGGGCAAGCCGCGCTGAAAGACCCAATGCAGCCATTGCTGGAAAAGGCTGGACTGATGGCCACCATACGTCTGCTCGCCAGCGGCGCGATTGCGTCCGATGCGCTTGTTGGCTACGGCCAAAGCCTGCTCAGCCCGCCCGCCATCACACTATCGGATGAGGCCCTGCTCGCCGCGTTCACTGCGGCGCAAGTCACAGCCCAACCCTATGCCTATGCCTTGGATAAATCCGGCGAAACCACCCTGCCGCTGATCGAGGCCGACCCGTTCCAGAACGGCAGCGAGCCCGAGGTTCTGACCACCCAACACTGGCAAGACCTGCAAGCGATCTGCACCGGCTGAGCTGGAAATAGCAAAAGCCCCCCGGCGCAAACCGAGGGGCTTCGCAATCACTCCCAGCCCATATGTATGTGTCAGCTGCTGTTGGCAATTGAGAATTTGGCACGACTTCGGAAATCGCTGATATGTATCCGGCCTGTTGATCGGCTCGCGGGCCGTGGCCTTGATGGGGTTATGCACGCGCCGTGGTTTCATTAGCGGCAAGGTCTTTGCTGACCATAAGCGCCGTCAGACTCTGGGGGCGTATTTTCTCCGTTCCATGCTGCCCTCTCTGTCGCGAACTCCTTTTGACCGTGGAAAGCGTCAGATGGTTTCCACGGCCATATCTCTTGGGGCGTCGAACCGGGTCCCGTGTCGCAGAACGCTCCACGCGGTTCGGGCACGTTTGTTGGCCAGCGCAACGGCTGCCTTGTTGCCCGGCATGCGCTTCACCGCTTCGGCCAGCCAGGGGCCGAAGCTGAAGGCAGACCACCTGTTCTGACGCGTCATGATCACCTTTGGTAGGCGGTGCTCCAACCCCAGCTTCCGCATCTGTTCGTGATCTGAGATTCAGCCAGTGCCGTGTATTTGGATTGGAGGTTCTCCATGGGGCGCTCAGTGGACATTCTCAGTCAGATTGATCTGATTGTCGGACCCAAAGGGAACGGCATTGGTCGGAGGCTCTGAAGGCTCAGATTGTGGCGGAGACGTTGGTGGAGGGTGCGACGGTCCATGCGGTTGCCCGGCGGTATGATATGCGGCCGAACCATGTGTCGGAATGGCGGCGCCTGGCGCGAACCGGCAGATTGGTCTTGCCTGCAGTTGCGAGGATTTTGGGTTTGCGCCGATCTTTGTGCACCAAGACCCCGTTGCAGAACCGGCACCTTTTGCGGATGTTTTGGACGTGATCCGGGGCGAGGTGACGCTTCGGTTGGATGCCGCCCCCCCTGCGGCGCGGATCGCAGAGATTGTTCGCGCATTGAATGCCGCAGGATGATCTTTCCATCGAACCGGGTGCGGATCATGGTGGCGACCAAGCCCCCTCTCGCACATGCACGCATGCACTGCCGGGCAGTGGATCGATTTCCGCAAAGGCCATGACGGGTTGGCAGCTTTGCTGAAGAACGCGTTGCACAAAGATCCGTTCAGCCATTGCCGGCAGGTGAATGCATCGCATTCACCGAGAGGGGCACCGGGTTTGGTCCCTCTCGGTGATGCATGCATCGCCTGCTGGGCAATGGATGGCCTACAAGCGGCTGGAGGAACACACATTCACCTGGCCAGCGATCAAGGACGGGGTGATGAGCCTTGGCCATGCGCAGTTTGAGGCCCTGTTCTCGGGGTTGGATTGGCGACGGGTTCGGGCAGCAGAAGTGCGTCCCCCGATGGCAGTGGAATAGCTGCCATCGGGGGGTGGTTTTGGCAGGCGGCCGGGGGTGGGTTTTGATAGAGAATGGCCATGTTGAACGCCGCCGATTTCCCTAATGATCTGGACACCTTGAAGGCGATGTTGGCCGCCGCCGAGGCCCGAGATCAGCGCAAGCAAGAACGGATTGATCGGCTGGAAGTGCTGGTTGCAGCCTTCAAACAGGCGATGTTCGGGCGCAAATCCGAGAAGATCGATCCCGATCAGTTCGAGCTTGCCTTGGAGGATATCGAGACCGCGATTGCCGCTATCCATGCTGAAGATGAGGCGGTTGATCCGGCCAAGACACGCTCAGCCAAGCCCCGGAACGCCAATCGTGATTCCTTGCCCAAGCATCTATTGCGCGTCGAAGAGCTTATAGAGCCAGAGGTATCGGTCTGCGGCTGTGGGGGTGATCTGCATCAGATCGGTGAAGGCGTCTCGGAACGCCGCGACGTGATCCCGGCCCAGTTCCGCGTCATTGTCACCCACCGCCCGAAGTATGGCTGCCGGTCCTGCTCAAACGGTGTGGTGCAAGCACCTGCACCAGCGCGGCTGATCCCCCGCGGCATGCCGACCGAGGCAACCGTTGCCGATGTTCTGGTCTCCAAATACGCCGACCATTTGCCACTTTACCGACAGGCGCAGATTTACAGCCGACAGGGAATTGATCTGGACCGTTCCACACTCGCGGCATGGGTCGGCACCAAACCGATCCACGCCGCAAAGTTCCGGCCTCGGTCGAAAGCCTCCCTCTTGCCAACTGCCGCGACCATTGCCGTCGAGATCATCGGAGCGATCCCGGGAATGGTCATGATGTTGGCGCAGTTCTCTTCCGTGCGGCTGATCTCCTCGATCTCGCCCCGCCGCTGTTCGAGGATCGCCTCAAACGAATTTTTCAACGCCCGCAGACCCGGGCGCACAGTGATGCCCTGTTCGATCAAAAAGGTCCGGATCTGGTTGATGCTCGCCGTGCGCCGCGCAACCAGCCGCGCCCGGACCCGATGCAATGCCTGAAGATCGAGCTGATCCTGATCTTTCTCCGAAACGGTCCGCAGGTTAGGTCGCAGCGCCGCCTCAGCGTCATTGTAGTCATTCTTCTGGCCCTTGTTGAAGGGCTTCACGTAAATTGCCGGGATGATCCGCGGCTCGAAACCCATGCCGCGCAGCGTCCGGCTGACAAAATGGGCGCTGAGGCAAGCCTCCATCCCCACGATGCACCGCGGGAGCTGCTCGAATGTCGATTGCAATGCCAACCGCTTGATCTGCTTACGCATGACCAATTGGCCGACGCGATCAAACCTGACCAAGTGAAACGTATCCTTCCCAATGTCGACACCGACCACGGCAAGATCATCAAGGCTTTCTGTCTTCTTTGCACACACGGCCACTTCTCCTTGTTGCACGGTTGATCCCTTTTCAGGATAACCCAACGGGGGAAGCAGCCGACACATCCCATTAGCGGATATAGGCGTCGCCAAACCCGGCGCCACGCGCAATCCGCAACGCCGCTTGCGCATCAGCGCCCGAGCCAAACGGCCCCGCCATTACGATCTGCAAATCCTTGCCGCCACGCTGCAGCTTCGACTTTGCCACCGGCAGACCCAAAGCCTGCAACTGCGCCGCAGCCCCCGCCGCATTGGCGGCCACGCCAAAGGTGCCGATCTGCACCCAAGCCCCGCCACGCACGGCTTTCGGCGCAACCTCGGCCTGACCCGAGGACGACACCGTCACCGAGGCCACTGGCTTGTGCTTGCGGGTCTTGGCCTTCTGCACATCAGTGATCAACTGCGCCGGAACCTTCTGCGTCCACAACTGATCCTGCGCCGCCTGCCCTTCTGCCGTGCCAACGCCGCGCAGCGGGTTCAAGCGGCCATCGGTCCATGCGACTTTGTAGCCCTTCGGCACCACCACATTCGGCACCGCAGCCGAGGCATATACGGGGGCAGCCGCCACCCGTCCGACGCCCGGATTGTCCGCCCGTGCCACCTGCACAGGCGCGCTCAACGCCGCACCGACACCCGCGCTGCGTGGATAGATCGGCGACCGCCAGCCGGTCAGCGTGCCGTCGCCGCGCGTGCAGACCACCGCCGTGCCGCCATTGCGCAACCGCACCACCTCCGCCACCGGAGCCGAGATATAGCAGCCGATCTTGCCCGCAGCCGGGCCAACACTCGCCGCCCGCTCATAAGCCTGCGCCGGGGTCGGCAAACTCGCCACCAGACCTGCGGTCGGATGTTCGACCCGCACCTGCGGCACGGGTGCAACCATCACAGCTTCGGGCATCATCGCACTGGCCACCGTCGCCATCGGCGCATTGGCTTTCGCGGGCTTCACCACCACGGGGGCCGCAGCCACCATCACTGGGGCCGCCTTAACCGGGGCCACATCTTCGGCGACTTCAATCGCGGGGCGGGCGCCAAATGTCGGCGGATAGCCACACAGAACCTTGTGCTTGCGGTCCACCCGCGCCACCCATTGCGCAGCACCCGCGTAGCTTGCGTTCATGAAAACGCAGCCCCGGCTGTCAACGTATTGCGCGCCCTTAAAACTGGCCGGCGGGCGTTCAGCAGGTTGGCCAATCTGCGCCACTGTCTGCGCAGAGGCCACAATCGGACCCATCACAACCGCAAACACCGCGACCGATACAATTTTCAATAGCATGACTACCCCCAAGTAGTTTTGGGGAAAGAATGCGTCAGGATTGTTTCCGAGTAAAGGGGGCTAAGCTTTATTTAGTGCCAAACATCCGGTCGCCCGCATCCCCTAGCCCTGGGACAATATATCCGTGGTCATTCAGCTGTCTGTCTACTGCTGCTGTGACGATCTGCACATCGGGATGGGCTTCTTTCATCCGGGCAATGCCCTCGGGGGCGGCGAGCAGGCACAAAAACCGAATATTCTTCGCACCCGATTGTTTCAAAAGCGTAATCGCCGCGACCGAGGAATTCCCCGTCGCCAGCATCGGATCAACCACGATCGACACCCGCTCCTCCAGATGATCGGGCAGTTTGCAGTAGTATTGCACCGGCTGCAGTGTTTCCGGGTCGCGGTACAATCCGATAAACCCGACCCGGGCCGCCGGGATCAATTCCAAGATGCCATCCAGCAGCCCATTGCCCGCCCGCAGGATCGAGATCAACGCCAGTTTCTTGCCGTCAATCGTCGGCGCGTCCATCGGCTCAATCGGCGTCTCGATGTGCTTGGTGGTCATCGGCAATTCGCGCGTCACCTCGTAGGCGAGCAGCAGGCTGATCTCGCGCAAAAGCTTGCGGAAAGACGCGGTCGAGGTGTCTTTTTCGCGCATAAGCGTCAGCTTATGCTGCACCAATGGGTGAGAAACGACGGTCAGATGTTCAGCCATTAGCCTGCTCCAGAATTTTCAGAATGCGGGTTTTGGTATCGGCGTCACAAAACGCCGCGTCAAGCGCGGTGCGGGCGATCTTGGCAAAAACCCCCTCGTCCCAATCAAACGCTTGATTCAACATCTCGTATTCGCGCGCCATCGTGGTGTGGAAAAACGGCGGATCGTCGGTGTTGATCGTCACCTTGACGCCGCGATCAAACATCACACCAATCGGATGCTTGCGGAAACTGGGGTAGATGCCGAGGGCAACATTCGAGCCCGGACAAAGCTCCAGCACCACGCCACGCTCGGCGATTTCCTCAACCAGTGCCATATCCTCAATCGCGCGCACTCCATGACCAATGCGCTCCGCGCCCAGATCATTCATCGCCGCGCGCACCTCATCGGGGCCTTTCCACTCGCCGGCGTGGGCGGTGATCCGCAATCCCGCCTCGCGCGCCGCATCGAACGACCACAGAAAATCCTTCAATTCACCGGATTTTTCATCGCCACCAATACCAAAACCGGTGATGAAGTGGCCCGCGGTCTCCGCCGCACAGCGCGCAGTTTCGCGGGCCTTTTCCGGTCCAAAATGCCGGATCGGCGTGACGATGCCGCGCAGCGTAATGCCGAAATCCTTCTCGGCTTTGGCGGCAGCCTCCGTGATCGCGTGCAGATATTCCTTCCATGCACCCAGATCGCGCCCGCCGCAAAAATCTGGCGAAAGAAAAGTTTCGCTGTAAACTACGCCACTTGCTGCGCTTTCTTCAAGCACGGCGAGGGTCAACCGATAAAAATCCTGCGGCCCCTTCAACGGCTCACACGCCGCCTCATAGACCTTCAGAAAGTTCCAGAAATCGGTAAAGCGGTAGCTGCCGTCCTCGTTGAAAATCCCGGCGATGTCGATGTTCTTCTCTTTCGCAAGACCCTTGATGAACGCAGGTGGCGCTGCGCCTTCCAGATGCAGATGCAATTCCACCTTCGGCAAGCTGTTGATCGTCAAAGAAAACTCCTCCCCGGCCCCTGCGCCGTCACCCCCAAATGCGCCGCCACCGAGGCCCCCACATCCGCAAACGCTCGCAGCCCCAAGCTGCCCGAACCTATCCCGGCACAGACCACAGGCACCCGTTCCCGGGTATGTTCCGTCCCCACCCAAGTCGGATCATTGCCATGATCAGCGGTGAATATCGCCAGATCACCGGGGCGCAGCCGCGTCAGCAAAGCCCCCACCCGCCCGTCAAACCATTCGAGCGCGCGGGCATATCCCGCCACATCGCGGGGATGACCATACAGCGTGTCAAATTCGACAAAGTTCGCAAAGGTCAAGGAACCGTCCTCTGCACCGTCCACCAAGCCATCCAAATACCCAAAAAGGTCAAGGTCACTCTTGCCCTTCCACAGCTTGCCAATGCCCTTCATCGAGAAAATATCGCCGATCTTGCCAATCGCATGGGTGGCGCGCCCCGCGCCCTGCACCCATTCCAGCAAAGTCGGCCCCGGCGGGTCCATCGCGTAATCATGCCGATTCGAGGTGCGCTTGAACGCCCCCGGCCCCCCGGTAAACGGCCGCGCGATCACCCGGCCCACCTTCATCGCGTGCAGATGCGGTGCCAGATCCTGACACAGCTTCAACAGCCGCTCCAACCCAAACGCCTCCTCGTGCGCCGCGATCTGGAACACGGAATCCGCCGAGGTATAGCAAATCGGCCAGCCTGTGCGCAGATGTTCGGCGCAATGTTGCTCGATGATCGGCACGCCCGAGGCATGGCAGTTGCCCAAAATCCCCTCGGTTCCGGCCAGCTTACACACCAGCGCCACCAAATCGGGCGGAAACGCCGGAACTGTATCGGGAAAATACGTCCAATCCCACGGCACTGGCACACCGGCCAACTCCCAATGCCCTGAGGGCGTATCCTTGCCGCGCGACACTTCTGTCGCAGCCCCCCAGCGCCCAACAGGCGCAGACCCTAACCCCGGAGCCTTCAGCCCCGAAGCCAGTTCAATCGCCGCCCCCAGCCCCAACCGATCCAAATGCGGCATCCGCAACGGCCCCAAACGCCCGACATCTGCCCGCCCCGCAGCACAGGCCTGCGCAATATGCCCCAGCGTATTCGCCCCGGCATCGCCGAAATCCGCCGCATCCGGCGCACCACCGCAGCCCACCGAATCCATCACGATCAGAAACGCGCGCGTCATCTAAGTGATCCTTTTGATGATCAAATCCGGGTCTGGCGGGGCCACCGCCCCCATCGCATAGGCCGCCTGCACCCGCAGAATTGCTTCTTCCGCCGCCGCTTCGGTCGCCGCATGCACCATGCACAGGGGATCGCCCGCGCCGATATCCTCGCCAATCCCGGCCAGATCCGACAGCCCCACCGACAGGTTCAGCTTGTCACCCTCGCGCTGCCGCCCGCCACCAAGGCCTACCACCGCGAGGCCCAAGCCCTGCCCATCTATCGCCGTGACAAAGCCCTGCCGCAGGCTTGGCACCTCGCGGATTACCGTCGCGGCGGGCAACCGGTCCGGCCAGCGTTCGACAAAATCGAGCGGCCCGCCCTGCGCCGCCACCATCCGCCCAAACCACTCGGCAGCAGCCCCAGATTCCAGCGCTTGCTCAATCCGCCCTGCCCCGTCCAAAGGGTCCGCAGCAAGGCCGCCCAAAGCCAAAGCCTCACCGCCCAGCGCCATGGTGATATCCCAGAGCGCCGCGTTGACGCTCGTGCCGGTCAGCGTCTCCATCACCTCAATCACCTCCAGCGCATTGCCCGCCGCCGTCGCCAAAGGCTGGCTCATATCGGTGATCAAAGCGGAAGTCATACACCCTGCCCCCTGCGCTGCGCCGACCAAAGCCCGCGCCAAAGCCTCGGCCTCCTCCAGTGTTTTCATAAACGCGCCAGAGCCGCATTTCACATCCAGAACAAGCGCTTCCAGCCCCGCCGCCAGCTTTTTCGACAAAATTGAGGCGGTGATCAGATCGACCGATTCCACCGTTCCCGTCACATCACGCACCGCATAAAGCCGTCGATCCGCAGGCGCAATTTCGGCGCTCGCCGAGACGATCGCACAGCGAATATCCTTCAACTGTCGCCGCAACTGATCTTCGGTCAGTCCGGTTTTGAAACCTGGAATAGATTCCAACTTGTCCAAAGTCCCGCCGGTATGGCCCAATCCTCTGCCCGAAATCATCGGCACATAGGCCCCGCAGGCCGCCAGCGCAGGTGCCAGCATCAGCGACACGCAATCGCCAATCCCGCCTGTGGAGTGTTTGTCCAACACCGGCCCCGGCATGTCCCATTCCAGCACATGGCCCGAGTCCCGCATCGCGCGTGTCAGCGCCACACGCCCCTGCTCGCCGAGGCCTTTCAGCAGCACCGCCATCGCAAACGCCCCGGCCTGTGCATCCGTCACGGCACCCGTCGCCAACCCCTGCGCGAACCATTGCAATTCGGCAGCCGAGGGCACCACACCATCGCGCAGGCTGACGATAATGGCGCGGGCGTCCATCACACCCCAACCTTAAGTGTGGCGTCCATATGGGCTAAGGTAAACACCCCCGGCAACAGTTCCGCCACCGTCAGCACTTTCGATTTTCCATCGGTGGTGTATAGGGTTACGCGCACGTCTTGACCCGCAAACTCGGCGATTTTCTGACGGCAGCCACCACAGCAGGGCACCGGCTCGGGGCTATCGGCGATAACTGCAATCTCGGCAATCCTTGTGTCACCGCCCGCTATCATCGCCGCAATCGCCCCGGCTTCGGCGCAGGTGCCTTCCGGGTAGGCCACGTTTTCGACGTTGCAGCCGACGTGCAGATTGCCCTCAACCGACAGGATCGCCGCCCCCACCTTGAACCGCGAATAGGGTGCATAGGCGCGCAGCCGCACCTCGGTTGCAGCACTCAACAACGACATCGGCGGCTCCACTTCCTGACCATATGGTCCAGAAGTGTGAGCCGCTTCAGGCCAAAGTGCAAGGGCGCTACAGAACCTGCGTCGGCGGATTTCCGGGCAGCGAAACCTCTAACAGCTGCAAATCCGGTGAACATTCGGAATACCGCGTCGCCATCCCCGGCGGGATCACGAAGGCATCGCCGGGGGCCAGACGGAAGGGGTCTTTGCCCTCGCCCTCCAGCACCATCTCGCCCGTCATCACGAAGCTAAACATAATATCGCCTTGGTGTTTGGTCCAAGGTGCCACGCCAGTAGGCCGCGCCACCATCACCGACGCCACCCCCTTGGTGTTGGCGTCAATGGTGGTATCGCGCGCCTCAAACCCCGGAATTCGGAACGGCGCAAAGGCCCCCGTGCTGCCGATGTTATGCACAAAACGCTGGCCATCCCATTCACGGTCACGGTTGATCACGCCATTCGGCAGGGTCATAGCGTGGTCAATCTCGGTGACATGCTCGGCGGGCACACCGATTTCCACCACCTGCACGCCTTCGGAATGCAGCACTTTATGGCGGATGGTCGGCGGCTGGATAAAGCAATCGCCCGCTTCGATCCGCATGATATCGCCTTGATCTTCATAGAGAACATCGACCCAGCCCGCGACGCAGAAGATCAGCTGAAACCCGACCTTATGGAAATGCACCATATCCGGCACCGGACCGTCCGGCACCCGGATGTGGCTGGCGATCATCGCGCCGCCCAACCGCGTCGGGATCAGATCGCGGTATTCCATCCCGGCCCGCCCGATCACCCAAGGCGCTTGATCGGCAAGCCTGCGCACCACAAACGCATGTTCGGTTTTCGGCAACACCAGCGGCGGGTTCAACTCGTCAATCTCAACCTGCGTGCCGCCCGGCGAGGTCAAAGCCTTCGCGCCATCGGCAATCGGCTCATCGGTCAAAATCCGCAGCAAACCGGGTGCTGCCTTGCTTTCGGCATCCAACCGCAGCCGCAGCCCATGCCCCGAGATCACCGCAACGGCTGGGTTGTCTGCCGGATAGATCATATCCATCCGCATCCCCAAAGTCTTGGTAAAGAACGGCAAATCCTTGCGCAAGTCGCGGGTCGGCAGCACGATTTCGGCGCGAATATCAGACATCAACTTTTCCCTTTGGGCGATTGTGTTGACGCTATATTTCAAACTTAAAGTTTCTATTTCAAGCGATTTCTTGTGATACGAGCTATCACCAAACCGCTTTGACTTTGCGATGGGCTTGGTTTGCTTTAAGTCTGCCAGCGCATACTCAAACCAAAAGCATAGACGTCCTTCAAAAAACGGGCCTAAAACACCGTGTGAAAAAGCCACAGTTGGCGTGAGATAAAAACTGGTTTAAAGGTAAACTATAAATCTGCGGGAGGTCCGAATGGAAGAAGCACGGCAAGATAACGCTCGGCAGGCGGCGCTAGATTACCACGAATTCCCCAAGCCGGGAAAGCTGGAAATCCGCGCGACCAAGCCCTTGGCCAATGGCCGCGACCTCTCGCTGGCCTATTCCCCCGGTGTGGCAGAGGCTTGTCTTGAGATCAAAGCCGATCCCGCCACCGCCAGCCGCTACACCGCGCGCGGCAACTTGGTGGCGGTTGTCACCAACGGCACCGCCGTCTTGGGCCTTGGAAACATTGGGGCTTTGGCCTCGAAGCCCGTGATGGAAGGCAAGGCGGTTCTGTTCAAGAAATTCGCCAATATCGACTGTTTCGATATCGAGTTGAACGAGCCTGACCCCTACAAACTCGCCGATATCGTCTGCGCGCTGGAGCCGACCTTCGGCGCGATCAATCTGGAAGACATCAAGGCCCCGGATTGTTTCATCGTTGAACAACTGTGCCGTGAGCGGATGAAAATCCCGGTCTTCCACGATGATCAACACGGCACCGCCATCGTGGTCGGGGCCGCTGCCACCAACGCGCTGCATGTCGCGGGCAAATCTTTCGCCGATATCAAGGTGGTTTCCACTGGCGGCGGCGCTGCGGGAATCGCTTGCCTGAACATGCTGCTGAAACTCGGCGTCAAACGTGAAAACGTCTGGCTCTGTGACCTTGCCGGCCTCGTCTACAAAGACCGCAACGAGCAGATGACCGAGCAGAAGGCCGCCTACGCTCAGGGCACGACCGCCGCCACTTTGGCCGATGTGATTAGGGATGCCGATCTGTTCCTCGGCCTCTCCGGCCCCGGCGTTTTGACTGCCGAAATGGTGGCGAAAATGGCCCCGCGCCCGATCATCTTTGCTCTCGCCAACCCGAACCCCGAGATCATGCCCGATGCCGTTCGCGCCGTGGCGCCTGATGCGATCATGGCCACCGGGCGCAGCGATTTCCCCAATCAAGTCAATAATGTACTGTGCTTTCCCTTCATCTTCCGCGGCGCATTAGACGTCGGTGCCACTGTGATCAATGACCAGATGCAACTGGCCTGTATCGACGGTATCGCAGCCCTCGCCCGCGCCACAACCTCTGCCGAAGCCGCCGCCGCTTACTCCAGCGAAAAGCTGACCTTTGGTGCGGATTACCTGATCCCGAAACCGTTCGATCCCCGCCTGATCGGCGTTGTCGCCAGCGCCGTTGCCAAGGCCGCGATGGAAACCGGCGTTGCCACACGGCCGATCCACGATCTGGACGCCTATCGCGAGAAGCTGAACGGCTCGGTGTTCAAATCGGCGCTGATCATGCGCCCGGTGTTTGAGGCCGCCGCCACCGTCAGCCGCCGCATCATTTTTGCCGAGGGCGAAGATGAACGCGTGCTGCGCGCCGCCAACGCCATGCTGGAGGAAATGACCGACAAACCGATTCTGATCGGCCGCCCAGAGGTCATCGCCACCCGCTGCGAACGCGCAGGCCTGCCGATCCGGCCGGATAAAGACTTTGAAATCATCAACCCCGAAAGCGACCACCGCTATCGCGACTACTGGGGTTCCTACCACGAGTTGATGGCCCGCCAAGGCGTCACCCCAGATATTGCGCGTGCCGTGATGCGCACCAACACCACCGCCATCGCGGGCATCGCGGTGCATCGCGGCGATGCCGAGAGCATGATCTGCGGCACCTTCGGGCAATATCTGTGGCATCTGGGCTATGTCCGCCAGATCCTGGCGCGTGACGGCCTGCACCCGCGCGGCGCGTTGTCGCTGATGATCCTTGAAGACGGCCCGCTGTTCATCGCCGACACGCAGGTCAACGCCGTGCCGACGCCTGAGCAAATCGCCGAAACCGTGATCGGTGCGGTCCGCCACGCCAAGCGTTTTGGCGTGCAGCCGAAGGTGGCTCTGTGCAGTCATTCCAGCTTTGGCAACCTTGACAGCGATTCCGGTCGCCGGACGCGCGCGGCCCTGGAAATCCTCGACGCCCGCGAAGTCGACTTCATCTACGAAGGCGAGATGAACGCCGATGCGGCGCTTGATCCCGAACTCCGCGCCCGCATCTTCCCCGGATCAAGGATGCAAGGCCCTGCCAACGTGCTGGTCTTCGCCTATTCCGACGCTGCCAGCACTGCGCGTAACATGTTGAAACTCAAGGCCGGGGGCCTTGAAGTTGGCCCGATCCTGATGGGCATGGGAAACCGCGCCCATATCGCCACCCCCTCGATCACCGCGCGGGGATTGTTGAACATGACGGCCATCGCGGGTACGCCGGTCGCGCATTACGGGTAAAATATCTCACCCAGACAAACTTCGCAAACCCGACCCGTCGGGTTTGCAAACCACGTAGGTTTGCACGCAAACATCGTATATTTGCAGGCAGTTTGCAAAACTTTGCGCCCACTTCTACGCAATATATGCAAACTTAGTGTCGCACCCCTGTCGCGATCCTTGCGCGACTCAAGCGGGCTTGCCTAAGACAGCCGCAGCTTTGGAGGAGGCATACAATGGTATACCGTGAAATCTATGCAGGCTGGCAGGCCAACCCGGAAGCGTTCTGGATGGAAGCCGCGTCCAAGATTGATTGGGTGAAACCGCCGTCCAAAGCCTTGGATGCCAGCCGCGCGCCCTTGTATGAATGGTTCACCGACGCCACCGTTAACACCTGCTGGAACGCCGTCGACCGTCACGTTCTGGCCGGGCGCGGCGATCAACTGGCGATCATCCATGACAGCCCGGTCACCCGCACCAAACATGCGATCACCTATGCCGAGTTGCAAAGCCGCGTCGCCTCGCTCGCCGGGGCGTTGCGCGCCAAGGGGGTGGAAAAAGGCGACCGCGTCATCATCTACATGCCGATGGTTCCCGAAGCCCTTGAGGCGATGCTGGCCTGTGCGCGGCTGGGGGCGATACACTCCGTGGTGTTCGGCGGCTTCGCGGCGACGGAACTGGCGGTCAGGATCGACGATTGCACTCCGAAAGCCATCATCGCGGCAAGCTGCGGTATCGAGCCGTCCCGCGTGATCCACTACAAACCCTTGCTGGATGCCGCGATCGACATGGCCGCCCACAAACCCGATTTCTGCGTGATCCTGCAACGCGAGCAAGAGGTTGCGGCCCTGATCCCGGGCCGGGATGTGGCATGGCACAGCTTTCAATTTGGCACAGAGCCCGCCGAATGTGTGCCCGTTGCGGGCAATCATCCGGCCTATATCCTCTATACTTCAGGCACCACGGGGGCGCCGAAAGGTGTGGTGCGCCCGACTGCGGGCCATCTGGTGGCGCTGAACTGGACGATGCGGGCGATTTACGACTGCGGCGTGGGCGATGTGTTCTGGGCGGCCTCCGATGTCGGCTGGGTCGTCGGCCACAGTTATATCTGCTACGCGCCCTTGATCGCGGGCTGCACCACGGTGGTGTTTGAAGGCAAACCCGTTGGCACCCCGGATGCGGGCACGTTCTGGCGGGTGATTGCCGAGCATAAGGTGAAAACCTTTTTCACCGCACCCACCGCTCTGCGCGCCATCAAGCGCGAAGATCCGGACGGCGAATTGCCCTCGGGCTATGATCTTAGCGCCCTAAAGGCATTATACTTGGCCGGAGAACGCGCCGACCCTGATACCATCCACTGGGCGCAAACCCATCTGAACATTCCGGTGATTGATCACTGGTGGCAGACCGAAACCGGCTATGCCATCGCCGCCAATCCGTTGGGGATTGAGGCTTTGCCGGTGAAAATCGGCTCGCCCACCGTGGCGATGCCCGGCTATGACGTGCAAATCCTTGACGAAGGTGGCCATCCGGTGGCCTCCGGCACTTTGGGCGCGATCACGGTGAAACTGCCGCTGCCCCCCGGCACGCTGCCGACGCTGTGGAACGCCGAGGATCGCTTCATCAAAAGCTACCTCACCCATTTCCCCGGCTATTATGAGACCGGCGATGCCGGGTATGTCGATGACGACGGCTATCTCTATATCATGGCCCGCACCGATGACGTGATCAATGTCGCAGGACATCGGCTGTCTACAGGGGCGATGGAGGAGGTTCTCGCCAACCACAAAGACGTTGCTGAATGTGCTGTGGTCGGCGTGGCGGATGATCTGAAAGGCCAAAGCCCGGTAGGGTTCCTCTGCCTGAACAAAGGCTGCACCCGTGACCCGCAGCAGATCGTCAAGGAATGTGTGCAACTGATGCGCGACAAAATCGGCCCGGTCGCCGATTTCAAACGCGCGGTGGTGGTCGACCGCCTGCCGAAAACCCGCTCCGGCAAGATCCTGCGCGGCACTATGGTCAAGATCGCCGACAACGCGCCGTGGAAAATGCCCGCCACAATCGACGATCCGGCCGTCTTGGATGAAATCCGCACAGCACTGCAAACCATCGGCTACGCCAAGGCACAACCAAAGCTCTAACCCAAAGCCCAACACTAGACAAAGCCGCCGCAGCGCTTACCTTGGGGTTATGCGCAACAGCCCTCTCCCCCCAGATGCCCAGACCGTTGCCCTGTTGGGCCACGATCTGCGCGCGGCTTTGTCCGAGGTGATCGGCGGGCTGCGCCTGATCGACCCTGAACGGCTGCCTGCAGAACCGCGCAGCCATATCGCTCGCACCCGTGCCGCCAGCGAAGCCCTCGCCCTGCTGTTAGAGCAAGCCCTCGTCCTGCTGCAGGACGCCCCGCTGCATCAGACAACCGCCGCGATCCGCTTGCACACCGAACACCTGCTGCACAGCCTGAAGTTGCGCTGGACGGCCCGGGCGCAAGAGCAAGGTCTCAGCTTTCAGCTTGAGGCCAAGAACCTGCCCGCACAGCTGGCGCTGGACCCGGCTTTTCTGGAGCGGATTCTGTCAAACCTGCTGAACAACGCGCTGAAATATGCCGAGACAGGCTGCATCTCGTGCAAATTGCACATCACCGCCGCGCAGCAGTTGAACATAACCGTGCAAGATCAAGGCAAGGGCTTTGCCCCCGCCACGCTGGCGCGGCTTTACACCTGCAACAACCGCGATGAGAGCGCCAGTATACCGGGCACAGGCATGGGGCTGCACATCATCTGGCAGATCGTTGGCCAAGCCGGGGGCCAGATCAGCGCCGCCAACCATGCAGGCGGCGGGGCCGAAGTGGTTGTGCTGTTGCCGCTGCACCCCCTCCTGCCCGCGGCAGTACCGCCCGCTGTTCCAATCGCCACGTCCGCACTCTTGCTGAACCGACACCTGCTGATCGCCGATGACAGCGAAACTGGTCGGCTGCTGCTGACCCAACTGCTCACCAGCCAAGGTGCGCAGGTCACGGCGGCAAGCGATGGCCTGCAAGCCCTTGACCACCTCAAGCGCGGCCGTTTTGATGCCCTTCTGGTCGATATCGAAATGCCGCAGATGAGCGGGCTAGAGGTGATCCGCCACATCCGCAGCCAACCCGGCGCGCTGGCCCGGCTACCGATTCTTGCCATTACCGCCTATCAACTCCGCGCCAACAAGGCGGCAATTTTGGCCGCTGGGGCCGATAGCCTGCTGTGCAAACCGGTACTCGATGCCCAGAACCTCGCCGAAGTGCTGGGGCAAGTGCTGCGCCGCAACGTAGCCCCCCATCACGCCGGCCCGCAGGTTGAACCCGGCCAGTTTCAGGAGTTGTTGCAAATGGCCGGGCCAAAAATGGCCGCCGAGCTGCTGGATCATCTGCAAAAAGATCTGCGCACCGCCGAACGCGGGCTGCTCGCTGCCGCGCATGGTCCCGACTGGTTGGAGGTGCGGCGTCAAACCCATGTGATGATTGCGCTGGCAGGCACGGCAGGCGCCACTTTCCTGTATCAGCTGGCGCAGGCGATCAACACTTTGGCGCACCAGCCGGTGCCTGATCGCGGCACCTTCCACACTCTGCTGCCGCAAGCCCTTGAACAATTAGACATGTTGATCCATTTCATCGACCAGAAGATCGTGAGCCCCCTCAACTTGACACCCACCGTCACCACGCAGGAGCCGCAGTGACCGCATCTCTGCCCCCTATCCTGCTGATCGAGGACACGCCCTCGCTGCAACTGCTGTACCGCGCAGCACTGACCAAAGCCGGTTACGCAGTGGTGACGGCCGGCACGGCCGCCGAAGGGCTAGAGTTGTTGCACGAAGCCACCCCGCAGGTGATCTTGCTGGATCTGGTGCTCCCCGACCGCGATGGCCTTGATTTGATGCGCGAAATCCTGCAACTGCACCCCGGCCTGCATGTCGTGGTGATGACGGCGCATGGCTCGATCAGCAAGGCGGTCGAAGCGATGCGGGCGGGCGCGCATGAGTTTCTGGTCAAACCGTTTGACGAAGCGCGACTGCTGAATGTCGTGGCCAATGCCCATAAAACAGCGTCCGCCAAGCCGCGCGCCAAAGCCGCAGCGCCGCTGACTGTGTTGCCCGCCACCGCCAGTCCCGTGCCAGCCCAGATCGGCAGCGGCTTCATCGGCTCGTCGCAGGCGATGGCCGCCATCCACGCCACCATCGTCTCAGTCGCCCGCTCGATGGCCACGGTGTTCATCACCGGCGAAAGCGGCACCGGCAAAGAGCTGTGCGCTTTGGCTGTGCATAGCAATTCCCCGCGCGCCAACGGCCCGTTCATCGCGCTGAACTGCGGCGCGATCCCACAGGATTTGCTGGAATCCGAAGTGTTCGGCCATATGAAGGGCAGTTTCACCGGGGCAATTTCCGACAAACCGGGGGCGGCGACGGCTGCGGATGGCGGCACGCTATTTTTGGATGAAGTCTGCGAAATGGCCCCGGCGCTGCAAACCAAGCTGCTGCGGTTTTTGCAAACCTCGACCGTGGTGCCGGTGGGGGCGACCCGGCCAAGGAAGGTCAATGTCCGCATCGTCTGCGCCACCAACCGCGATCCGATGGATGCGGTGCGGCGCGGCCAGTTCCGCGAGGATTTGTTTTACCGCCTGTTCGTGGTGCCGATCCACATGCCGCCTTTGCGTGAGCGCGGCGATGATATGATCGAGATCGCCGAAACCGCGCTTGCCCGCTTTGCGCAAGAGGAAGGCAAGCAGTTTGACGGCCTGTCGCCCGAGGTGTGCGCGCTGTTCCGCCGCCTGCCATGGCCTGGCAATGTGCGGCAAGTGCTGAACGTGATCCGTAACGTCGCCGTGCTGCATGATGGCGGTGTGCTGACCTCCGGCATGCTGCCCGCCAGCCTGCTGCAGCAGGCGCAAGATCTGCTGATCGCGCAGCGCCCCGCCCATCCAAGCGAGCCGCCGAGCCAACCAGAACCGCCCGGCCTTGACACGCTGCTGGGCCGCCCCTTGGCAGAGATCGAGCGTCTGGTGATCGAAGCCACGCTGGCCCAACACAACGGCTCGGTGCCAAAAGCCGCAAGGGTGCTGGAACTGTCGCCCTCGACGCTCTACCGCAAGATAGAGACTTGGACGCAGCGCTAGGGCGATTTTTTAAGCAAAAAATCGGGAACGATTTCTGCCCCAGAAATCGGTTGCGCTGCGGGCAAGTGTTAACACTTCCTGAACAGACCCCTGCAACCCCTTGATTTTCCTTACATCAAATTCTGTCCACGCGTGGACAAAGCCAAAATCATGCAAACTGCTCCACAATCAACCGCTCCTCCAACCCATGCCCCGGATCAAACAAAATCCGGTGACAAATGGACGGTTCCGACCGGATTTCCAACGAAACCACATCCGTCACGGACCGGCTGTCCGCATCTGCCCGCACTGGACGTTTCTCCGGCTCCAGAATATCAAACCGCACCACCACAGACTTGGGAAGCAAAGCCCCCCGCCAGCGTCGCGGCCGAAACGCCGCCATCGGCGTCAAAGCCAGCACCTCCGACCCGATCGGCAGCACCGGCCCATGCGCCGAATAATTGTAGGCGGTGGACCCCGCAGGCGTCGCCACCAGCACGCCATCACAAACCAACTCCTCCAGCCGAACCTTGCCATCGACCGAGATCCGCACCTTCGCCGCCTGCGGCCCCGCCCGCAGCAGGGACACCTCATTGATCGCCAAAGCCTGCGTGATCGCCCCATTCGAGGAAACCGCCGTCATCGCCAGCGGATGGATCACCGCCTCCTCCGCCACCGCCAGCCGTTTCGGCAGCAGATCGGCCGAGAAGGTGTTCATCAGAAACCCCACTGTGCCGCAGTTCATCCCATAGACCGGCAACCCCAGCGGCTGCGTCTCGTGCAGGGTTTGCAGCATGAAACCGTCCCCCCCCAAAGCCACCACAACATCTGCAAGCTCTACCGCCACCTGCCCATGCAAGCCCACCAGCTCCGCCAGCGCCTCTTGCGCCGCCGGGGTCGTGCTGGCCACAAACGCGATCTTCTTGAACACCACCCGCAGAATCCTTGTGCTTGGATGCGCAGCCTTGCCCGCCCTGCCGCCAAACTCAAGCCCTGCCCGCGCTTTCGATAGCGGTAACAAGTTTCCTATAGTGAACAAGACGGCGTAACCGACCCGTTCCGCGTCGTTTCTTGCCTTCCCCAAAGCCCCCCCTTGGCCTAGAACCGCTGCAAATCGGCCCATCACCCGCAGGAGACGCCATGACCGCCCACCGCGATACCGGATTTTTCACCGAGAGCCTTGCCACCCGTGACCCCGAACTTTTCGGCTCGATCACCAATGAACTCGGGCGTCAGCGCCATGAGATCGAGCTGATTGCCTCGGAAAACATCGTCAGCCGCGCCGTGATGGAAGCGCAGGGTTCGGTGATGACCAACAAGTATGCCGAAGGTTATCCGGGCAAACGCTATTATGGCGGCTGTGAATTCGTTGATGTGGCTGAAAATCTGGCGATTGACCGCGCCAAGCAGCTGTTTGGCTGCGGTTTTGTCAACGTGCAGCCGAACTCGGGAAGCCAAGCCAACCAAGGCGTGTTCAACGCTTTGCTGAAACCCGGCGACACCATTCTGGGGATGAACCTCGCGTCCGGTGGTCATTTGACCCACGGCGCGGCCCCGAACCAGTCGGGCAAATGGTTCAACGCCATCCAGTACGGCGTGCGTCAGCAAGACAGCCGCATCGACTATGACCAGCTGGAAGCCTTGGCGCTGGAGCATAAGCCGAAGCTGATCATCGCGGGCGGTTCCGCCGTGCCGCGCCAGATCGACTTTGCCAAGTTCCGTGAAGTGGCGGATAAAGTGGGTGCCTACCTGATGGTCGATATGGCTCACTTTGCGGGCCTTGTGGCCGGCGGTCATCATCCCTCGCCCTTCCCCTATGCTGACATTGCGACCACCACGACCCACAAAACCCTGCGCGGCCCGCGCGGCGGCATGATCCTGACCAACAACGAAGATATCGCCAAGAAAGTGAACTCGGCGATTTTCCCTGGCATCCAAGGCGGCCCGTTGATGCACGTCATCGCCGCGAAAGCCGTGGCGTTCGGTGAGGCTTTGCGGCCTGAGTTCAAAGCCTATGCGGGCCAAGTGATCAAGAACGCCCAAGCCTTGGCGGATGAACTGATGAAGGGTGGCATCGACATCGTCACTGGCGGCACCGACACCCATGTCATGCTGGTCGATCTGCGCCCTAAGGGTGTGAAAGGCAATGCCACCGAGAAAGCCTTGGGCCGCGCCAACATCACCTGCAACAAGAACGGCATCCCGTTTGACCCGGAAAAGCCGACCGTGACCTCGGGTGTGCGTCTTGGCACACCGGCAGGCACCACGCGGGGGTTTGGCGAGGCTGAATTCCGCCAGATCGGCAAATGGATCGTCGAAGTGGTTGATGGTCTGGCCGCCAATGGCGAGGATGGCAACGCCGAGGTTGAGGCCGCCGTGAAAGCCCGCGTTGAAGCCATGTGCGAGAAATTCCCGATGTATCCGGGACTGTAAGTCACGCGATTCTTTGTAAAACGGGCAAGAGGGTGGTATCTGTCCACCCTCTTGTCATTTTGGGCGATCACAGGCCTAATACGGCAATGCAGTTTTGCGCCTGGCCCATGTCACAACCAGTCTTTGAATATCTTTTTAGTCTCTCGGTCCGGCGCAATCGCAAAAGCTACCTGTTGTACCAACTGGCATAGTGGACGGCGGTTTTGCTCGCCCTCCATATCTTTTGACTGTGCCGTTGATTCTCATAGCCGGGGCGGTGATTGTCGGGGTGTTGGTCTGCTCAAAAATCGCTGTAACCATTCGGCGCGCCAACGATATCAGTGTGCAGCAGGCGATCTGGCTGGCGCTGTTTTTACCGTTTATCGGCCAATTTCTCGAATTTGTACTGTATGTTGTGCCCGGTGATATTGGCAGCAACCGTTTTGGTGCCAATCCGATTTCGTGATCAGACTATGACACCCGACATGCGCCGCGTGCCTCACCTGCCCGATCAGCCACCCATCACTTCGCGCCGAGGGGGCTCAGCCGTGGCGATTGGGCGCGGTTGCCGTTTGTTCTGGCCTGCATCCGGCTAAATAAAACCGCGCCAACGCAGCACTGCAAACAGCAAAGCGGCCACAGCCAGAACCGAGAACGCGACCGAGGCCGCAATCCCCAGCACCGCGCCCTTGCGGCGATCACCGCCATCGACGCCGTTCAGATGCCGCACGCAGGTGTCATAGGCCTGTGCCACCACCTGCTGATCGACCTGCGCCCAGAGCTTGGGGTTTTGCGCCATCACGGCTCCGGTGTGCAAAACCTCTGCCGCCGCGCGCACCCGGCGTGGCAACAACCGCCCGCCCTTGCGCAGCTTTTCGCCGAGGCCCTGCCCGCGCACCCGCAGGCGCTGCTCCATCAGACCCGCCACGCGGTCGGCCATTTGCTGAATAGGCACTCCGGTCATGTAGCACTTCCTTTTGACATCGCCGGACCTTATCGCTGCCACCGCAGGGCTTCAACTGCTCTGGCCGAAACTCTCAATCCGCGCTATCAAAGCCACATGCTTGCGATCACCACCTATCCCGCCACCGCACCCGACCCCAACTTGCCCGATCTGCTGATCGTGCATGGGTTGTTCGGCTCTGCCCGCAACTGGAGCGTGATCGCCCGGCATCTGGCCGACACCCGCGCGGTACATGTGGTGGATATGCGCAACCACGGCCAAAGCCCGAGGGTTGCGACGCAAAGCTACCCCGATATGGCGGGTGATCTGGCCGAGGTGATCACGTCTTTGGGCGCTCCGATGGATGTGCTGGGTCATTCGATGGGTGGCAAGGCTGCGATGCAGCTGGCGCTGACCCGACCGGAACTGGTGCGCAAACTGGTGGTCGCCGATATTGCCCCCGTCGCCTACAGCCATGACCAGACGCAGTATATTGCCGCGATGCGAGCGTTGGATTTGACGGGCCTGACCGCGCGCAGTGCGGCGGATCGCCGCTTGAGTGCGACCATCCCCGACCCTGCCCTACGGGCATTTTTCTTGCAATCGCTGGACCTAAAGGCACAGCCCCCGATCTGGCGGCTGAACCTTGATGTGCTGGAAGATCAGATGCCGTTGATCGTCGGCTGGCCCGCAACCGCAGGGCGTTTTGACGGCCACACGCTGTTTCTCACCGGGGCGCTGTCGCATTACGTCAAGCCGGAGTATCGCGACACCATCCGAAGCCTGTTCCCGAAATCGCATTTCGCAAAGTTGCCCGGCGCGGGCCATTGGCTGCACGCCGAGCGCCCGCGCGAATTTGAACAGGCCGTGCGGGTGTTTCTGAACGGCTCGTCTTCCTAGATAAGCGCCAAACCAATTTTTAACCCAAAAATCGTGCCGGAAAACCGCGTTTTCCGCTTCGGCGCAGGCCGCGCGCCTTAGTCAAGCGGGCGTTTCATCCGCAGCAGCAAGCCATCCTTCACGATAAAATGGTGATACAGCGCTGCCACCACATGCCCGGCGACCAGCACGATAATCACCGGCTTGAACCATCCATGCAGCTCTGCCGCCGTGGCCACACCACCATACCAAGCCACCAGTCCGGTAATCGGCGCCAGCAGCATCGCCGCATAAAGCGCCCAATGGCCCCATTTCGCCGCCAGCATCATCAGTGCTGAATCGGCCGGAGCTTCTGGCGCGCCACGGCTGAACCGCAAAGCCAGCCGCCACAGCGCAAACACCAGTACCGCGATTCCCACCCCGATATGCGCCCAAACCCAGAGCGTCATATTGGGGGTTCGTCCCTCCTCAAAGGCGTCCCAAGCGCCGCCCATATCTTCGCCAAAGATCAGTTGGAACAAGATCAGCCCTGCCACCAGCCAATGCAGAAAGATTTGGCTGGCGGAATAGCCTTTGAGATCAGGCATGCAACGTCCCTTCATAAACATTTGACTTGATACGCTATATAAGCTGGTTTCCGTCGTCACCTATGATTCATATCAGTTTGCGCAAAATTCAAACCGAGGCGCTGGGGACGCCTCGGTTTTCCACAGGCAGGCCGGGATCAGACCTTTAGGCTGACGCCGGCTTGACCTGCCGATTGCTCTGCCCGGTCTAGCAGCCGCTGCAATGTTGCGCCGCGCCCAAAATCCGGCTCTGCCACGCCCTCGCCTCGGATCGCGGCGATGAAACGCTGGTAGATCGTCGCCAGAACCGGAGCGTCAATGTCATGCCACTGCCCCGCTTGCAGATCGGCCTCAAGGCAAGCGCGGAGAGAGCTTTCGTTCTTCTCCCAGCGCACTTCCAGCCCGCCCTTGTCGCCATAAATCCGCAGGCGCAGGTCGTTCAGATGGCCCGAGGCAAACCGCGTCGCGGTCACCGTGCCCAGTGCGCCATTCTCCAGCACGATCTGCATGGTGGCGGAGTCATTGGCATCGAGCGGGTATTCGCCAATCTGATCGCCCGGCGCTTTGTGGAAGGTGGCAAGACGGCATGAGACTTCGACCGCCGCTTGCCCGGCGATAAAGGTTGCAAAATCAAGGATATGGATGCCGACATCGCCCAGCACACCCTTGGAGCCATGCTTGGTCGACAGCCGCCACAGCCATTGGCTTTCTTTGTCCCAATGGCCCCACGCCGGTTGGGTCAGCCAGCTTTGCAGATAGCTCGCCTCAAAATGACGGACGGTTCCAATCGCCCCCTCGCGCACCATCGCCGCCGCCTTTTGTAAGGCCGCTACGTTGCGGTAGCTGAGGTTGACCATGTTCACCACACCCGCTTTTGCGGCGGCTGCGGCCATCGCATCGGCCTGCGCTTCGGACGTAGCAAGGGGCTTTTCGCAGAGTACGTGCTTGCCCGCCGCCAGAAATGGCAAGGTGGTGGCGTAATGCGCCGCATCCGATGTCACGTTGGTGACAGCGTCAAACTGCCCCCACGCAATCGCCTCGTCAATCGAGGCAAACCGCCCGGCGATGCCGTGGCGATCACAGAACTCCGCCAGTTGCACAGGGCGCGTGTCGATGCCGCCCACCAGCGTGACGCCTTCAATCGCCTTGAAACAGTCGGCATGGTTGGCCGCCATGCCCCCGGTGCCGAGGATCAGAATACGAACTGGTTTCGCCATCACCGATACCCCGCCTCGCCGTCATGATGCAGGCGCGGGCCGCGTTCCGTGATCGGCTCCAGTGCCTTATCGACAGGCGTATTCGGCGCGTCATTCGGGTTGGCGATCCGCACATTCGGATTATGCGCCCATTTCACCGCATTCGAGATCACCCGCTGCACATTGGCGTCGTGATAGGTCGGATAGGTTTCATGGCCGGGGCGGAAATAGAAAATATTCCCCGCGCCGCGCTTGTAGGTCAGGCCGGAGCGGAACACCTCGCCCCCGGCAAACCAGCTGATGAACACGGTTTCCAAGGGTTCCGGCACGCCAAACGGCTCGCCATACATTTCCTCGTATTCCAACTCAAAATGATCGGGCAAGCCTGCCGCAATCGGGTGCTGGCGGCTGGTCACCCACAGCCGTTCGCGTTCGCCCGCTTCCCGCCAAGTCAGGTTGCACGGCGCACCCATCAGGCGTTTGAACGGCTTGGCGAAGTGGGCCGAGTGTAGGAAGATGATCCCCATCCCGCCCCAAACCGCGTTACAGACCCGCTCGACAATCGCATCATCGACATCGCCATGTGCGGCGTGCCCCCACCAGATCAGCACATCAGTTGCGGCCAGCTTTTCTGCCGTCATCCCGTGTTCCGGATCCTGTAAGGTCACGGTTGCGGCCGAAATGCCCCCGGCCTTATTCAGCGCAGCGGCAATCGTGCCATGCATCGTCAGTGGATAAACCTCTGACACAACTTTGTTTTTCTGTTCGTGGACGTTCTCGCCCCAAACGGTGACGCGGATGCTCATCGCATGTTCCTTTCATAGCTGCCGCACCCCTAAGCCGGGGCGCGACGGATGGTTTTCTGAATTCAACGGATCGGCTTGCCGTTCTGATCGAACTTGTGCAACTGGCCAGCCTTCGCCGACAGCGACACGGTATCGCCGACTTTCATGGTTAATTTGCCTTCGCGCCGCACGATCAAAGGCTCATCGCTGCCGACTTCGACGAACAAATAATTGTCGCTGCCCAGATCTTCGGCATGAACGATTGTTCCCGTCCACAAGCCGCCTTCCACCACGTCGATATGTTCCGAGCGGATGCCCAGAGTGGTGCAGCCATGATCGACAGCAAACTTGCCGGTCAGAAAGTTCATCTTCGGGCTGCCGATAAAGCCCGCGACGAAGATCGAATTCGGACGTTCATACAGCTCGGCAGGTGAGCCCACCTGCTCCAACCGCCCATCGCGCAGCACCGCGATGCGGTCGGCGAGGGTCATCGCCTCGACCTGATCGTGGGTGACGTAGATCATCGTCACATCCGACATCGAATGGTGCAGCTTGGCAATTTCCAACCGGGTCTGCACCCGCAAGGCGGCGTCCAAGTTCGACAAAGGCTCGTCAAACAGGAATACCCGTGGGTCGCGCACAATCGCGCGGCCAATGGCGACGCGCTGACGTTGGCCACCGGACAGCTGTTTCGGCAGACGCTCCAACAGGTGATCAATTTGCAGCAATTTCGCCGCCTCCATCACCCGCTTTTTCATCGCCTCGGGGCTGGCTTTCGCCAGTTTCATCCCAAAGGCCATGTTGTCGTAGACCGTCATATGCGGATACAAAGCATAGGATTGGAACACCATCGCAATACCGCGCTGGCTGGGCAGCACGTTGTTGACGCGATCGCCATCAAACAACATATCGCCCGACGAAATCTCCTCCAACCCCGAGATCAGCCGCAGCAGGGTTGATTTGCCGCAGCCAGAGGGCCCGACAAACACCATGAATTCGCCCTTCTCAATCGTCAGGTCGATGCCCTTGATCACATCCACCGCGCCATAGGACTTCTTGACGTTCTTCAGTTCAATTTTTGCCATTTTTTCAGCCCTTCACGCCGCCTGCGGTCAAACCCGCGACGATTTTGCGTTGGAAGATAAGAACGAGGATGATCAGCGGCACCGTCACAATGACGCTTGCTGCCATGATCGGGCCCCAAGGGATTTCCTGCTGTGACGCGCCTGATAGAAGCGCAATCGCCACCGGAACCGTTCGCGTCACCTCAGATGAGGTGAAGGTCAGCGCGAACAGAAACTCATTCCACGCGCCGATGAAGGCCAGAAGCCCCGTCGTCACCAAAGCGGGCCACAGCAGCGGCAGGAACACCTTGGTGATGATGATCCACGGAGTTGCACCATCGACAATCGCGGCTTCCTCAATCTCAACCGGAAGGTCACGCATGAAGGTGGTCAGCACCCAGACCGTGAACGGCAGCGTGAAGATCGTGTAAGACAGGATCAGCGCGAAGGGCGAGTTGAACAGGCCGAGGTAGGTGATCAGCTCGAACAATCCGGCAAGCACGGCGATCTGCGGGAACATCGACACTGCAAGAATCGTCATCAAGAGCAGGCCCCGGCCCCGGAAGCGCACCCGCGCCAAGGCATAGGAGGCCGTCACCGCAAGGAACAGCGCCAGCACCACCGTGGTGGTGGCGACAAACACCGAGTTTAGGATATTGCGCGGGAAGGTCGCCCCGCCCAGCACCGCCTTGTAGTTCGCCCAGTCGAAGGCTTTCGGGAAATAGTTTGCCTCAAACAGTGCCGTCCCAGTCGCGAAGGATGTGACGATGGCGTAGTAGAACGGGAAGATCGAGAACAGCACGATCACCACGACAAGCGCGTAGAAGGCGATGTTTTTCAACAGTTTATTATTGGTCATTTGCCGCCCTCCCCGGACAGATCGACCTTGCCGAGCCAGATATACAGCGACACGAAGATCGCCAAGATCGCGAACAACAGCGTCGATTGCGCCGAGCCGTAGGCGAATTTATCGAACTCGATCAGGTTCTCACGGCTGATCACCGACATGGTTTTGGTCGATGCCGAATTGGGTGTCAAAACATAGATCAGATCGAAAATCCGCAGCGCATCCAGCATACGGAAGATCACCGCCACCATCAGCGCCGGGCGGATCAGCGGCAAAGTGATCTTGAAGAACACTTTGATCGGGTTGATGCCGTCAATCTTCGCCGCCTCATAAATATCGCGCGGCACCATTTGCAGGCCTGCCAGACACAGCAAAGCCATGAACGGTGTGGTTTTCCAGATATCCACCATCAGCACCGCATACATCGCGGTATCACTATTCGCCGTCCACGCGATCTTGGTGGAAATCAGCCCCAAATTCAGCGCCATATCGTTCAGGATGCCGTATTGGTCGTTCAGCATCCACGCCCACATCTTCGCCGAAACGATGGTGGGGATTGCCCAAGGGATCAGGATCGCCGCGCGTACAAAACCACGGCCCTTGAACTCGGCGTTCAGCACCAAGGCCACGATCAGCCCGAGTATGGTTTCGCAGACCACAGAGGCCACCGAGAACCGCACCGTGTTCCACACCGCGTTCCACCATGCCGGATCAACCAGCGTGCCTTTGTAGCGCACCGTGCCGTTCGACAGGGTTTGCACCCGCAGGTAATTGTCAAAACCAATCCACTTGCCGCCATACAGATTGTTCAGCGATGTGTCGGTCAACGAGAACCAAACCGTTCTCAGCAAAGGCCATGCCGCGACGCAAAATAGCGCGATCAGCATGGGGGCCAAGAACCAGAACGCGGCTTTCTGGCGCTGCTTTTGCAGGCTCAGGCCACTTTCCCGCCCTATGGCAGTCTTTGAAGCTGTCATGAATTTCCCCCCTTAAACCGGCCCCCCTCCGAGGCCGAGCGTAAAAGATGGGCGGCGGTTGGCATGATGCTCTGCCGCCGCCCATCCTCAAGGCGTGCCCGATATCGGGAGGATTACCAGGCGTCGCCCTTCAGGTCGGTCAAATCGGCTTCCAACCCGGCAAGGTTGTCGGCAGCCGAACCATTGCCCGACAGGGTTTCATGCACCGCCGACCAGAACTTTGAGGACACCTCGTTGTATTTACCAAGCGTCGGGGCCGAAGGCCGTGGCACGGCGTTCAGGAACACCGCTTTCCACTGCGGGATGATCGGCTGGGCGGCAGCAATATCGGCGTCGTCATACAAAGCCACGATGGTCGGCAGTGCGGATTCCGAAATCGCCCGCGCCTTCTGCGCCTCGGGTCCCGCCAGATACAAAGCCAAGCTGATCGCCACATCCTGATGCTTGGAGTATTTCGACACAGCGACGTTCCAGCCGCCCAAAGTTGCCGCCGAGGTGTCGCCCTCTGCGCCCACAGGCAGCGTGGTTACATCGAACAGGCCCTTAACCGCCGAGTCGTCGCCATTGCCCAGCGTATAAGCATAGGGCCAGTTGCGCATGAAGGCCGCGTTGCCGGTCTGCCAGACGCCGCGCGATTCTTCCTCGCCGTAAGCCAGAACGCCCTCTGGCGAGATCGTGCCAACCCAGCCCTTCGCGGTTTCCAGCGCTTTCACGGCTTTCTCGTTGTTGATGGAAATCGTGCCATCCGATTCAACAATCTGGCCGCCGCCGAAGGATTTCACCCACTCCAGCGCGTCGCAGGTCAGGCCTTCATAGGCGTTGCCCTGCCAGACATAGCCCCAGAAATCAGCCTTGCCAGCCGCGCGCTCACCCTCTTGGATTTTGGTCGCAGCCGCTGTCAGCTCATCCCAGGTTTTCGGCACCGCAACGCCGTATTTCTCCAGCAAATCCTTGCGGTAATATAGCGCAGGTGCGTCGGTGAAGATCGGCAAAGCCACCAGCTTGCCGGCCACGGTTTGCGACTCGATGATCGAGGGGAAATGCGTCGGAGCCAGATCTTTGGCGGCTTCGCTCAGATCAACAAAGTGGTCCGCCAGCTGCGGCGCCCAGATCACATCTGTCTGATAGACGTCAATGTCGGTGGCCCCAGCGGCCAGCCACAAACGATATTGGCCGAACTGGTCCGAGGTCGAGGCCGGCATCGGCACCATCGTCACCGTATTGCCGGTCGCATCTTCCCACGGCTTCACCAGCGTTTTGAAATTCTCAACCGCTTTGCCGACCGAGCCGGAGACGTAGAAGATTTCTTCCGCCATCATCGGCGTGCCCAGCGCGCTGATCAGTGCTGCAACACCAGCCGACCGCAATGCGCGGCTCTTGAATCCAAAGGACATGGATTTCCTCCCTATAATTTTGATCGCGCCCTATCGGCGCTGCCCTGTCTAAAACGCGTCCTTTTCCGGTTCTTGCGACCCGGCCTCCCGAAGCGTTTGCACGGCAATAGCCCGAAACGGTCCATTTCGTCAACGATTCGCGCTTCAAAGCGCTTTCAAATTTTCAAATGGAGGCGGTTCGAAGGATTGAAAATCTATTGCAACCCTCTCAGCCTGTGGTTGCTGCATCGCCGCATTTTCCTGCGGCGATGCAGCATTCAGCATATCGAAAAATTACCATAACTTATTGTGAATTATGTATATTTATCAAAAATATCCGAACCGTCAACGCTGCGGCACCCCTATAGTCAAACTGCGGCGACCGAACTGCAAAACGACACTCAGCCCGCTAAAAGCGATGTGAATTTTCTCCAAATCCGGGCCAAAACTAAGCCGATCTTCTGCCGGGCATATGAAGCGTTCAAAGCAGCCCTGCCAGCCGAATGGGCTTGGGTTTGCGGCCGCGAAGGTGCATGATGCTCAAGGCCAAACGGATGGCCGCCGCTTGTAAGGAAAACCAAATGGCCAAGGGCATGAGCAAACCCGGCAAGAACGTGAAAAAGCCGAAGAAAGACAAGGCCAAGCCCGCCGTGGCGACGCCCAGCACGAAGAATTCTGTGGTGATCAATACCAATGGGCCGAAAGACTAAGCGCCCAGCGGTCAAGCCGAGGTTTAAGCCTTACACCCCATGCTCTGGCACCTTACCCGAAGGTGCCAGATAGGGTCGCGTCACATCGCGCAAAGTGACGTCCAGCGCCTCAACCTCAAGCCCAATCGCGCCATCCCCTGCCAAGATCAGCGTCACCAACCCGGTGCCATCCGGCCCCGGCGTGAAGCTCATATCCAGCAGCGACAGGATGGTGTCTTTGTCTGCCCGATCAATGCCTTGGCTGCGCATCGCCAACACATCTTCAAACACCAGCAGGCTTTGCACCCGCTCAAACGGTTGCCCCGCCTTCTCGGCGGCCTCACGGTATTCCCAGCGGAACCGGTTCAGCATCAGCGCGAACCGCCGCTTTTGCCGCACCAAAGACATTTCAGTGATCGGAAACACCGCGTCCTGCAGCAACGCCGCGATCACCGCCAAACCTTCGGCATCCTGGGCTACCAGCCGCAACGGCGCTTCATCGCCATCCTCAAACCGCGCATCGCTCATCCGCTGATCCGTTCGATCTGGGCGCCAACGCCACGCAGCTTTTCCTCAACCCGCTCATAGCCCCGATCCAAGTGGTAAACTCGGCTGACGACGGTTTCGCCTTCGGCCGCCAGGCCCGCCAGGATCAACGACACCGAGGCGCGCAGATCTGTCGCCATCACCCGTGCGCCGCGCAGTTTCTCAACGCCGGTGACCGTGGCATGGCCGCCATGTACATCAATCTTCGCGCCCATCCGCACCAGTTCCGGCGCGTGCATGAAGCGGTTCTCGAAGATTTTCTCCTCCAGCACCGAAACCCCGTCGGCTGTGCAAAGCAACGCCATCATCTGCGCCTGCAAATCGGTCGGAAAGCCGGGGAACGGCTCTGTGACCACATCGACCGCATTCACCCGGCCATTCTTCCGCGTCACCTTCAACCCGCGCTCGGTTTCCACCACCGAAACCCCGGCTGCATCCAGCTTTTCGGCAAACGCACCGACAAGGCTCATCTTGCCGCCCAAACACTCCACCTCACCGCCACAAATCGCAGGCAGCAGCATGTAGGTGCCAAGTTCAATCCGGTCCGTCACCACCGGATGCGTCGCCCCGCCCAAACGGTCCACGCCCTGAATGGTGATCGTGCTGGTACCTTCGCCGTCGATCTGCGCCCCCATCCGGCGCAGACACACCGCAAGATCGACAATCTCCGGCTCGCGCGCCGCATTCTTCAAAACCGTGGTGCCTTTCGCCAAAGTCGCCGCCAGCAGAGCGTTTTCCGTGGCCCCCACCGAGACAAACGGAAACTCCACCACCGCCCCGCGCAACCGTCCGCCCGGCGCCTTGGCGTGGACATAACCGTCGCGCAGATCGAGTTCCGCCCCCATCGCCTCAAACGCCTTCAGGTGCAAATCCACCGGGCGCGCGCCAATCGCACAGCCCCCCGGCAGCGAAACAATCGCATGACCATCCCGCGCCAGCAGCGGCCCCAGCACAAGGATCGAGGCACGGAATTTGCGTACAATCTCATAATCAGCGGTGTGGTTGTCAACTTTATGGCTCGACATCGCCAGCACCAGCCCGTTTTGCATTGAGGCCACTTCCGCACCCAAAGACTGCAAAAGCTGTGTCATCGTCGCGATATCCGACAGCCGCGGTGCGTTGGTCAGCGTCAGCGGTTCTTCGGAAAGCAACGTCGCGGGCATCAACGTCAGGCAGGCATTCTTCGCCCCCGCAATCGGGATCACCCCGTTCAGCGGCCCATTGCCCTTGACCAAAATCGAATCCATCTGCCAGCCTCACTCGTTTTTGTTGTTATCGTCGATCAAGCCCGCGCCTGGGCCGTCCGAATCCGCTGCCGATCTAGCCCGCGCTTGCGCCTTCCTGCGGCCCATATTCGCCTTCAACGCCAGCTTCAAGCGCACCTCGCGCTCAGTCTCGCGTTGAGATTTGGGCTTGCCCGGGCCAATGTCATCAGGTTTTTCACGCATCAGGCCTTCTAATACAGCGCGCGTCAACCGTCCAGCAAGGCCACGCAAAAAACCGCCAGTTTGCTCTTGCACCCTGCGGCGAACGCGTCTATTCAGCCGCCACGCCAGCGGTTCCAAACGGTTCCGCAAACGACCGGCGCTGCAGTAGCTCAGTGGTAGAGCACACCCTTGGTAAGGGTGAGGTCGAGAGTTCAATCCTCTCTTGCAGCACCATTAACACCATGAAATTGAACGAAAATATAAAATTTGGCGGTTGACGCTTCCTAGCTGGGCAGCACCGGGGCAGCACGCCTTTATAAGCATTCTGGCTTGTGAAAGTCGCGTTGATTTCTCCCAGAACAGCGCGGCGAGATAAGTGGGTTCGGCTTGTTTGTCACGTTCGCCGTAGTTTAGCGTGTCGTAACTCGATACACGCCCACGCCTCCGAAGTCTTCATGCCGCTCAATCCCGCACTCATAATCGCCGCGTGTAAGGCCGGGGTCGCCATTTGTTGACGCCATTGCGGCAACACTGTCTCGGCACCCTTGAACAGACCCAAGGTCGCGAACCGCATTGAAGTCAGTCAGGTTTGTTTTGTCTGGGTAATAAAAGGCATCCACTTTCTCCCATGGCGCCGCTTCATTTTTCCAAAACATGTTCGCCACGGTTTTTCCCGGCGAACCGAAAACGAAGAACAGGATCACTGCAATCAAGATCAGAAGCGGCAAGTCAATCCCTCCCTCGAATGTCAGGCCCGACTTTCACGCTAAGCCCTGTTAAGTGACAGTAGCACACAGCGCTTCGCCTGCCACCGCCGCTTGGGCAGGGCTAAGACCCGGACTGGCGGGAATGTCGCAGCAAGTCGGCACCGGGGCAAGCGCCGCAGCAAGTTTCACGGCGGCAAATCCACCGGGGCCAGGCCCTCCCCCCGAAGGCCGCGCCCGCATTGCAGAGGCCCAGAGGCGGCGCTTGGCGCGTGTTAGGGCTTCGGGGTTTCATGGGGCGAGGAATGGCTGACGGCGCTGTAAGGAGCCTCCAGCGCTCTCTTTTGATTTTTGAGTGGGGGTGAATCGTGAACTTCTCTGGACTCAAAGCCACCCCTAAATCCACCTTTTTGCGCTTGTTGGCTTGATTGAATAATCGCTAGCATGGGTGATTCACGGCAATGTTAGAGGATGGGCACGCACGCCGCGCCTCTGCCTTGTTGACCCGAACAAAACTTAGTGTCCGCTCGACTAGGGTCCAGACTCATTGATCGTCAAAGCCAGAACAAGACGGTTGCGGCGAGAGCGACGGCGGAGAGGAAGACTTTTGGGCATCTGTCGTAACGTGTTGCCACCCGCCGCCAGTCTTTGAGACGGCCAAACATGATCTCAATCCGATTGCGGCGTTTGTATCGGCGTTTATCGTATTTGACAGGCTTCGCGCGTGACTTCCGGCCGGGGATGCAAGGCGTGATCCCCTTGTTTTTCAGGGCGTCTCGGAACCAGTCGGCGTCATAACCCCGGTCAGCCAGCAGCCACGTCGCTTTGGGTAAGCTGCCCAGTAAGGCCGCAGCGCCGGTGTAATCGCTGACCTGACCTGCGGTCATGAAGAAGCGGATCGGTCGGCCGTTTTCGTCAGTGACGGCATGCAGTTTGGTATTCATGCCACCTTTGGTCCGGCCAATCAGACGACCGCGCCCCCCTTTTTCACCCCAAGGCTTGAAGCCGTGCGGTGCGCCTTGAGATAGGTCGCGTCGATCATCACCGTCTTCGGGACCGCCGCCTCGGAGGCCAACCCTTCCATCATCCGGGCAAAGACGCCCATGTCGCCCCATCGCTTCCAACGGTTGTAAAGCGTCTTCGCCGGGCCGTATTCCTTCGGCGCGTCAGACCAACGCAAGCCATTGCGATTGATGAAGATAATGCCGCTCAAGACCCGACGATCATCGACACGCGGCACCCCGTGGCTCTTGGGAAAGAAGGGTTTAAGTCGAGCCATCTGCTCGTCCGTCAGCCAGTAAAGGTTGCTCATTGCTCAGTCTCCTTGCGGAGCCTGAATCACGGCTGCGTTGCAAAATCAATAGGTCCTGACCCTAGCACGACGCTGGCAATGTTTGGTATTTATCAAGCTCTACTCAAGTTAGATAATCTGCTTCCCGCCTTGGGGGGTTGCCGGAATGACTCAGAACATGTGTTGCCGCCCGGCGAAATGGAGCTTAGCATCCCGGTCATTCGTCGAAGGGTAGCCGATGACCGAAGACCTCGTCGAACGCCGCCTCGCCGCTATCCTTGCCGCCGACGTCGTGGGTTATTCCAGCCTGATGGAGGCGAACGAGGAACGCACCATGGCGGCGCTGCAGCACCACCGGCGCGAGTTCTTCGACCCCACCATGGCCAAGCACAGGGGGCGCATCTTCAAGGTGATGGGCGACGGGTTTCTGGTCGAGTTCGGCTCGGTCCTCGCCGCCCTGCGCTGCGCGTTGGAGGTGCAGGCGGGGATGGAAGTGCGCAATCAGGCGGTGCCCGAGGGTGAGCGCATCGTCTTTCGCATCGGCGTCAATCTGGGCGATGTGATGGTGGACGGCGAAGACTTGAACGGCGACGGGGTGAATGTCGCGGCGCGGCTCGAGGGGCTTGCCGAGCCGGGCGGGATTTGCCTGTCGGAAAAGGTCTACCGAGAGGTGCGCGGCAAGATCGACGGCAGTTTTGTCGATGGCGGTGAGCAGAAGCTGAAGAACATCGCGCACCCATTGCGGATTTTTAAAATTCGGCCCGGAGCCGCACCAGCTTTAGTGAAGGAACGGCCGAGCAAGGCCTCGGTCGCAGTTTTGGCCTTCAGCGACATGAACGGCGACGCCGCGCAGGATTACTTCGCCGAAGGCATTGCGGAAGATGTGCTGACCGAACTGTCGCGCTTTCCCAGCCTGTTCGTTATTGCCAGAAACTCTTCTTTTTCATTCAAGGGCAAGGATACCCCTATGGGCGAGATTGCCCGGGTGTTGGGAGTAGCCTTCATTCTGACGGGCAGCGTGCGGCGCAGCGGCAAACGGGTGCGGGTTGCGGTACAGCTTGTGCAAGCCGATACCGGGCAAGAGATTTGGGCAGAACGCTATGACCGGGCTTTGGACGATATCTTTGCCGTTCAGGACGAAGTGGTGCGCAGCATCGTCATGACGCTAGAGCGGCGGCTGGAAACCAGTCTGGCGTCTCAGGCAAGTGTCCGACCGGTGGCGAGCCTTGCGGCCTATGACTGTGTGCTTCTGGCGCGCAAGAACTTGAACTTGCACGATCCCGATACGGCCATGCCCTATGTGATGCGCGCGCTGGAGTTGGACCCAAACTATGCGCGGGCCCATGCTAATTTGTCCCTGCTTTGCTACGTAAGGTATCTTCAATCCGAAGATCTTAGTGCAATCGACCGATCCGTGGCGGCGGCCCGGCGGGCTGTAGCCCTGGACGACCGAGATTCGATCTGCCATGGGGCACTGGGAAATGCTCTAACCTTTCAAAGGAATTACACACTGGCTGGCGTGCATCTGGCCAAGGCTATCGCACTCAACCCAGCCGACAGTTCCGCGATGGGTTGGGAGGCCGACCGGCTGGTAAACATGGGGCTTCCCGAAGCCGCTATTGACGTTCTCGATTCGGTTCTACACCGCGATCCGATCCCGCCGTTGTGGCACTGGGATATACGTTCGGTCGCTTATCTTGCTCTGGGGCGGTACGAAGATGCAATCTTAGCGATCTCGCGGTTGGTCAACTTATTTTGGTACAATCACGCGGTTCTTGCTGCTTGCTATGTTAAGCTCGATCGCTTGGCTGAAGCACGGACCGAGGTGGCAAAGATTCTACTAATCTTTCCGCACATGACCGTCTCAGAGTATCGAAATAAATTGGACGATGCTATAAGTACTCTCACCGCCGATGCCCTGCGTCTGGCCGGCTTACCGGATTGAGCGGAAACTGCGCGTAAGGCGCAGTCAAGCTTTAGTTTTTATGCAGAACGGCGTTTGCGTTTTGTCGCAGCAAGGCCGCAAAGCCCGGCCACTAACATCCAGCCTGCCGCAGGCAGCGGCACTGGTGCGACGCCGCCCCCAGTGCAGCCGACATTCGCGGTAACACAAGACTTCAGAACGTAACTTCCCTGAAGGGACGCCAAATTGTCAGTTCCTTGTTTCGTCCAGAACTCGCTGAAAATATCCGAGCCAACCTTGAATCCATCAAGTGTGAAGACATACTCGTCATCACCAATCAAAAAACTGCTCGTCGAGGCCATATTAGCGACCGCCGTTCCGCGTTTCGCTCCGCCCTCACCCTAACTAAGTCGCTGTTCCCCGTGGCGAAAGCACTCGGAAGGGAAGTCCAAAAGTTCCGCGTCGGTGGAAATTTCTATCGCGCTCCGATGCGGTTTCAGCGCTCGCGGGCCGACTGGTGCCGGGGGGTGGGCCGGGCTTGGCCCCACTATGGCAGAACTGTGCTTATGCTAACCGGTTACGCTACGACGGACGCAGCGGCGCAAACAACAATAGCTTTCCATTTGAGCGAGAGCCGACATGTGACAGTGTCGAAGAAACACTGCGGGGATGCACATGAAGCTTAAGGCGATCATTCTTGCCACCACTGTAACGGCTATTGACCTCCAACTTGGCAGCCGCCAACGCTTATTTATGCGTCGAGGACATTTCAACGGGCTTGAAGTGGGCCGAAGGCAAATGGGAACCCGCAGCCTATTCAGTCCAGCAATATGTGATCCGGGACTACACAGAAGACGATCCTATAGCGTTGGGCTGCTATCAAAGTCTGAAACTGCTCGGGGGTAGCAGCATGAAGCGGTTCGTCGATTACAATTTTCAGTCAGATCGTTGCTATTCGAGGCAGCAACTTGGTAAGGGCCAAGGCGTGCCGATGCCGTGCCAAGAGGTTTGGACTGGTAAGGACTTCGCGTCGTCGGATGCTTTGGGGGGTAATCCCCCCATTTTTAACGGGGTGCATCCGTAGAACTTACGCGGCCATTTTCAGTTTCTGGGCGGGTGTGATGCCGCCGATGCCCATGTTCGGGCGGTCGTTGTTGTATGTCCATAGCCATTGTGTGGCGTGATCCTGTGCCTCCTCGATGGTTTCGATGATGTATTGGTCGAGCCATTCATGCCGGACGGTGCGGTTGTATCGCTCGATGTAGGCGTTCTGCTGCGGCTGGCCGGGTTGGATGTGCTGGATCGTGATGCCCTGTCTCTCAGCCCAGATCAGCAGCTTGCCACTGATGTATTCCGGGCCGTTGTCGACCCTTATGGTGCCGGGTTTGCCGCGCCATTCGATGATCCGGTCCAGGCTCCGGATGACCCTTTCGGCGGGTAGCGAGAAGTCAACCTCGATACCCAGCCCCTCGCGGTTGAAGTCATCCAGCACGTTCAGCAGCCGAAACGCACGGCCATCACCGAGGCGATCTGCCATGAAGTCCATGGACCAGGTCATGTTGGGTGCCTCGGGCACAGCAAGCACATCAGGTTTGTCCCGCTTCAGCCGCTTGCGGGGCTTGATCCGCAGGTTCAGTTCCAAGGCGCAATAGATCCGATAGACGCGTTTGTGGTTCCACGGATGGCCCTTCACGTTGCGCAGATGCAGAAAGCACAGCCCAAAGCCCCAGGTCTTGCGGGCGTCGGTCAGACCCACCAGAAGGTCGGCGATCTCTTCGTTCTCGGCTTTTAACTTCGGGCCATAGCGATAGCAGGTCTCGCTGACCCCGAAGGCCCGGCAGGCCAGCGCAATGCTGACCTTGTGTCGCGCCACCGCTTTCTCGGCCATCTCGCGGCGTTGAGATGGCCGCGTCATTTTTTTCCGAGAGCCTCTTTCAGCAGGTCGGCTTGCATGCTCAGGTCCGCATACATCCGCTTCAGCCGGCGGTTCTCGTCCTCGATGGCCTTCATCTGGCTGATCAGCGACGCATCCATGCCGCCATACTTCGCCCGCCACTTGTAGAACGACGCATTGCTCATGCCATGCTCGCGGCACAGCTCTGCCACCGGCACACCGCCTTCGGCCTGACGCAGGATCGCAAGAATCTGCGCCTCAGTGTATCTGCTTGTCTTCATTCAGAATCTCCTCGTTCATCTTGGCGAGAAAATTCTACTTATGCAGCCCCTTACTTTCGGGGGGGATTACCCCGCAGGATCGAACGCGACGGCCCGGTCATGCACCTGATCGCCGAGCATGTGGAAGATATCTCAACCTTGCTCACCACCCTCGGTCGCCCGGTGATGATCCCATCAAACGACGGCCGCGCGGACGAGACCAAACGACCCGTCGGTGGCAGCGTGCGCTCAACCGCGCGCCACCCAAGAGAACAGGCGAAGAAGCTGTTTCCTAGCCGGGATTTTCATTGATCGTGCCACGTTGGCTGGGATGGCGATCAGATACATGTGCATCGATTAAAATTAGCGTAGCGGGCGCAGATGTCCGCACGCCATACTGAGAATTTAGCGTCCTCACGTAAGCAATCAGCTGCATACGTGAAGAGGATTTCAGGTTACTCTAGTATAATTCCTGTTTAAGGGCCGCGGGATTGTAACGGCTGGGTAACCGCACTACTCGGACTCTTCTCTGAACTCCCTAGGTCTGGCGCGATTGCGTAACCGCTCCTTTATTTCTGCAAGCGCAATTTCCCAAAAATCTAGGGCGATTCTAAATCGATCCATCGGGTTTTCACTTGTAGGATCTAACCACCAGTCGGCCTCGGCGATCAGGCGTTCCTCGTCGTCAAGATAGATTTTTGCGAACCGTATATCTTTGTTGAATTCATTTATAAAGTCCGACCAAACACCATTTCCGCCATCGAGACCAATAGAGCAACGAAACTGCATGCTTGCATCATAGGACTGAACATAGAACATCAGCCCCGAGGCTGCCGACCCAACCGCCTCCTCATCGATTATCTCCGCTCTGTATCCAAGGTCGCGCAGCAAGTTACTAATAATGGTGGCGGTTTTGGATTCTGACATCTTCATACCTGTCTTGCATGCGAGGGGGCTCAAATCACGTTCCAGCGCGGAACCGCTGATTAACATATCTGGCCACTTTCTCATTTATACCACTGGTGGGCATGGCGAGTGCGTCTTGGAGTGCTGCAAACGTGTTCGACTCCATGCCTGGTGGAGGCTCGGCCTTAGTAAGGTAGAACTCTTTAGTCGACAGTTCCCAATCGGAACTTGAAACGCAATTGTCTTTTGCCACTACAAAGACCGGCATCAAGCTAGAATCTTGCGACCCGGAATGACTTCTGCTCACGGGAGCATTGGCGGTTGCGTATACAACCCTCGAAAAGGTATTAGCTTGCACCTCGGCTAGACGGTGCAGCACATAGCGCCCACTTCGGCGGCTGATGATCTTACGGTCCGCGCGCAACTGGCTAAGCGCGCGAGAGACAGTCTCGACGCTGTGTTTGGTTTCTTGAGCAATTTCGTTTGTAGACCAAGCACGCCTATTTCCACGCGAAAGTAGCTGCAATATACGTCCCTTGACGTCACTAGCCATTTCCTGAGGCAGTGGAGCCTGCTCTGCGGCAATCCCGGCGGTTTCCGCATCGGCCAGTATCCGTGCCGCCATTCCAACTGCGCCCTTGGCGAGTTGAACACGCTTGGAAAGCCTCAATCGATCAAAACTGTCCGACAAAGCATCTCGGGCACCAGCGATCTCTTGCTCACTGCTGCCTTTA
Organism: Cypionkella sp. PAMC25878; assembly: GCF_058135695.1. NCBI lineage: Bacteria > Pseudomonadati > Pseudomonadota > Alphaproteobacteria > Rhodobacterales > Paracoccaceae > Cypionkella > Cypionkella sp. PAMC25878. Next base: position 4,276,935 of record NZ_CM176871.1, read on the forward strand.
CCGATCATTTCAACCAACCGTCGCATAACAGCAACTCGCGCGCGATCTGCTTCGTCCCAGTGTTCTGCTGCGATTGCCGAATCTAAGCGCGCTTTGTAAGCACTAATTGCCCATTCTCTGGCCACATGCGTCTCCAAATTTCCTTACACTTCACATCGTTAGTCAGTTGACATCAATTGATCAATATATTCTTTACGGGGAGCTTAACGTCCGATGCTGAAAGATCCAAGCGCCCTTCGCGTTGTGAGCGTCCTAGAGGAGTGTTTTGCAGAGATCGCACGCCATGAGCAAGACATGCACGGACGACGGCGCGCCCATCCGGCTACACTCCCTTCAGTTAGCGATGAGATGGCCACGAGTAAGCATCTTGACGACGCGAGCGTCGATGGCCTGTTGGGCGAGCTCGAGGCGGACCACTTAAGGCTCGACGCGGAAATAGAAAAAATCGCAGTTCTTGACGACATTTTCGTTAGCGCACATACCATGTCAGCAGAGAAGCTGATTGAAGAGCTCGACAAAATTACAGAAAATCTATCGGGTGACCCAACTGGGGGTGTTGCTACGCAAGGCATCGCGCAGCTCATTGTCCGCGCGCAAATCCTCGATGCCTGGTTGGAGCCAACGACCAATTTGCACATGTCGATGAATACAGCTCAAGAGGAAATTCGCGACGCCTTCGATCTCGACGGTTATTTGATGCTTGATGGTGGAGCCATACTTCTGCCTCGCAAACGGCTATCTTGGCGAGCTGACGAGGACAGCACCGATTACCTCGGCATGTTCGCCCGACACTTGCGTGTTGTGACATATATCCCCTCGCGCCTAGATTGCGACGATCCAGACGTGCTGACGCGCGAAGGAAAACCGATTTCAGCAGGATACCAACTGTGGACCAGCTCAGTATTACAGGCAAGGCCGATTCCACCTGACCCAAAAATCGCTGTCGCGCCTCTTGCTGAACGCGGAAGTGATGTCACCTTCGTAGCAAGCAAATGTCGCAGCAAATACGCCATTAAACTAAATTATGATGATGCGCGCTTCGCAGAAGCACTCTTCCGAGCACTTGAGAACGAAGTGCACATTCTACTTTTGCCAGAAATGGCTCTGCCCGAAGGAAATCCCGAAGATTTTGATGTCCGAATGCGCGAGCTGTTTCTTCAAGTCCAGGCAGACTACTACGCACGAACTGGGCAAGTCGGCCAGCTAAGAATCGTTGTGGCTGGCGTCATCGGGCGCACCCCGTCCAGCGGTTACCATCACAACTATGCAGCAGTTTTCGACTATAATGGCGACCAGCCCGCCCAGTTTCGACAATTCAAGCTCTCGCACTGGAATCTATCGAGCCTTGAGCAGGATCGTTTCGGAATAACATATTACCGACCCTCCAGCGAAGCACTCTCAGATCCCATTCATGAAAACTCACTACCGGCAGAGCGCCTCTCAGTGCTTGAGATTCCTGGTGTCGGGCGAACAGCGATCCTGATCTGTGCTGACATGTCGCGGGACAATCCTGGCGACTGGCTCAGCATTAATGCTGTGCTCGATTGGCTATATGCGCCGATCATGGATAAGTCGGTCTGCTGGCAGATATCCGATCAAACTGCGACCGCGCGACCTTGGATTGTGCAGAGAACTTATCGTTCGGCTCGGCTAGCGCGCACTCTAGTTATAACAACGAACAGCATGGCGTTAAGCCGCTGGGTAAACGAGGCAAACCAGCGCTCCAAAAGTGCGTGGCCGCCCTACACCGAAGTCGGGATCGGTCTTGCGATCGACGGGCGCCGCACCCCCCCCTGTCACAGTCACATAGCGGTCGCCATCGATGGCACCGGTGTTCTCGAATCTTTTTCGCAACCTGTAGACGAATGGAAGCCATTTCCGTCACCGCAATAGTTGTTCTGTTGGACCCAGAGATGCCGCTTCTAACTGATATGTCGGCATTTACCACTGCGTGCTCGGTAACTAGTCGAAAATCCATGTTTCGTTCTGACCGCCACGCCAGCTTCATGCGTTTCAGGTGACAGAACCCACTTTGTTAAATATACAGCAAAATCTTTGTCGTAATTGCAACACGGGGCCAGTGGGACCGGCCCCGCTAAGCCCAAATTACGCCGCCTTGAAAGCCATCACCCTCTCGGTGTTCAGCGTGTAGAGCCGAGGCCGACCAAGGATCGCCCGCGGTGCCTTGCGGGTGTTTCGTCCTTCTTCGCCGGGCATGAGCATCTGCATATCGAGCAACGCTTTGGCCGCCACGTTCGAACTTGCACCGGGGAAAAGTTTTGACCAAGTCATCGCGGGCAAATATGCACGCGTTGCGTCGCGCCAACCTTCCGGCTCGTCACCTTGAGTAAGCGGACCTTTCAAGTCGGGCAGCCCGTTCAGATTAGCAGTGAGGAAGTCTTGTAACGGCTTCACGAAGCTTTCCACAGCTTCACGCTTGGCACCATAGCGCCGATCATACCAGTCATTAAACGCCTGTTCGGCTGCATTTTCGGCTTCACCATCACTCCACCCGGTCAAGCCGAACTTCGTCGCAATGGCACCAGCCGCCCCGATTACTGCGAAACGCTTCGCAACTCGCGCGATAGGTCCATCAGGTGCACTCGGCAGCTTCGCGAGCCAGCTATTTGCATGCCCACGGATCAGCAGTTCAAGGATGTCATGCTTGGCCACGGTTTCGTTTGCAATCAGCGCCTTGACGAATTCGATGCCAACCGCGCCGTGGTGGAGGCGCACCACCTGCTGGATAGCTTCCGCAAAGCTCGCACCACTGACCGCTCCGTGCAGATTGTCAAATACACCATAGGCGCGGCTGTCAGCTTCAACGTCGATCAAGCGCACCTCGTGTCCCGTTTTCGTGTCCAGCCGGGCTTCTTTCAGCTTTTCCTCGACGCTGATCTCACCGGAGGAGATCAGTGCCAACCGCCACCGCACTTGATCAGACAAGGTCGCATCCTTGGTCATCCTGGCTTTGCCAACCCCGTTTGCCAGCATGTAGATCGCGCCGTGGAGATCACGCGGATTGATCTCGGCAATCTCGTCCAGCGGCAACAGCATATCGTTGAGCGATGCCGCCATAGCCTCCAAGCCGTTTGAAGTTGCGCGCCACTGGGTGATGAGGCGTCGATCACCCCAAACCGACGCCGCGAGGTTGAGGAGCGTCGTCTTGCCTGAAGATGATGCGCCGCGGAAGTGCAGGCCACCGCCAGTCAGGCCCAACGGGGCCAGCAGCGGGCCGGAGAACGCCAGCGATACCGCAAGGATCATAAGAGGATTGCCTCGACACATCATGCCGACGTCTTTCTTCCAAGCTTCATTACTACCAACGCTGACAAGTCCGGCCCCGATCCCGATCTGCGGTGCAAGCGGCAAGACATCATCCGTTCCGATCAGCGTCGAACCCAAGACGAATGACTTATGATTATCGTCAACCCAGCCCATGCGGTTGACAGTCCGCAACCGCTGATCAGGCTTCCAAGCTCTCAACAGGTTGAGAAGGCGTTCTTTCATATTCTTGCCCACCGCAAGTTCAAGCCCGCGGTCGAGCATCGTGGCAATCACATCGGTCGAACGGCGCATGAGATCAGCATTCGTAACCGGAATCTCATGCCAACGACCGTCCGCCGACTTCACGCTGATAAGACGCCCCCAGCCTTTGCCGCCTTGATCAGAGAACATTGAACCGCCCCGGGTTTGCCGGAGACCAATTAGTCCGTATTACGCGACCATATCGAGTGTGTTCAGATTTGCATAGAAGGCCTCCTCTGCCTCAGCCGGTGGTATATTTCCGATGGGTTCAAGCAGGCGGCGGTTGTTGAACCAATCGACCCATTTGAGGGTTTCCAGTTCGACCTCGTCCATGGTTTTCCATGAACTACGCCGCCGGATGACCTCGGTTTTGTAGAGGCCGTTTATGGTTTCGGCCAAAGCATTGTCATAGGCGTCGCCGACGCTGCCAACGGATGGTTCGATGCCCGCTTTTCCCAAACGCTCGGTGTATCGGATCGAGACGTATTGGCTTCCCCTGTCGCTGTGGTGGATCAGCCCGCCCCGATGAGCCGGACGGCGGGCATAAAGTGCTTGCTCAAGTGCATCAAGAACGAAGTCGGTCTTGGCAGACCGCGACGCCTTCCAGCCAACAATGCGGTTGGCGAAGGTGTCGATCACGAAGGCGACGTAAACAAATCCCTGCCATGTCGAGACATAGGTGAAGTCGCTGACCCATAGCATATTTGGTGCTAGCGCTCGGAACACGCGGTTCACCTTGTCACGCGGGCATGGAACTGACGTGTCTGGGATCGTTGTTTTCATAGCCTTTCCGCGAACAACGCCCCGCAATCCCATGCTGGTCATAAGGCGTGCCACGGTGCAACGCGCGGCACCTTCACCTTCACGGCACAACTGTCGCCAGGTTTTGCGAACCCCATAGACCTGCCAGTTATCATTCCAGACTTTCGTTATTTTGGGTCGCAAGACCAAATCCCTCTGCTTTCGTGCGGAAGCTTTGGCCGGATCGGCACGCACAGCGAGACAGGCATAGTAAGTAGATGGGGCAATCGGCAGCACCCTGCAGATCGACTCGACCCCATGCACCACGCGATGATCATCAATAAAGCCGATCATGGCTTGAACGGGCGGTCGAGTTCCGCCTGAGCAAAATAAGCAGACGCCTTGCGCAGGATCTCGTTTGCCTGCCGAAGCTGGCGCACCTCACGTTCAAGTTCCTTGATCCGGTCACGCTCAGCACTGGTGGCACCATCGCGTGCCCCACTGTCACGTTCTGCCTGCCGAACCCAGACCCTCAAGGTCTCCGGGATACAGCCGATTTTGGGCGCAATCGCAGACACTGCCGCAGATTGCGTTTCATAGGAGCCTTGATGCTCCAGCACCATGCGAACGGCCCGTGCCCGCATCTCAGGTGAATAGCGATTTGATGTCTTACTCTTTTCCATAGCCCTCATCCTTAGTCAGGTTGAAGGTCTCCGGCAAACCCGGGTAATCCCCCCATTTTTAACGGGGTGCATCCGTAGAACTTACGCGGCCATTTTCAGTTTCTGGGCGGGTGTGATGCCGCCGATGCCCATGTTCGGGCGGTCGTTGTTGTATGTCCATAGCCATTGTGTGGCGTGATCCTGTGCCTCCTCGATGGTTTCGATGATGTATTGGTCGAGCCATTCATGCCGGACGGTGCGGTTGTATCGCTCGATGTAGGCGTTCTGCTGCGGCTGGCCGGGTTGGATGTGCTGGATCGTGATGCCCTGTCTCTCAGCCCAGATCAGCAGCTTGCCACTGATGTATTCCGGGCCGTTGTCGACCCTTATGGTGCCGGGTTTGCCGCGCCATTCGATGATCCGGTCCAGGCTCCGGATGACCCTTTCGGCGGGTAGCGAGAAGTCAACCTCGATACCCAGCCCCTCGCGGTTGAAGTCATCCAGCACGTTCAGCAGCCGAAACGCACGGCCATCACCGAGGCGATCTGCCATGAAGTCCATGGACCAGGTCATGTTGGGTGCCTCGGGCACAGCAAGCACATCAGGTTTGTCCCGCTTCAGCCGCTTGCGGGGCTTGATCCGCAGGTTCAGTTCCAAGGCGCAATAGATCCGATAGACGCGTTTGTGGTTCCACGGATGGCCCTTCACGTTGCGCAGATGCAGAAAGCACAGCCCAAAGCCCCAGGTCTTGCGGGCGTCGGTCAGACCCACCAGAAGGTCGGCGATCTCTTCGTTCTCGGCTTTTAACTTCGGGCCATAGCGATAGCAGATCTCGCTGACCCCGAAGGCCCGGCGGGCCAGCGCAATGCTGACCTTGTGTCGCGCCACCGCTTTCTCGGCCATCTCGCGGCGTTGAGATGGCCGCGTCATTTTTTTCCGAGAGCCTCTTTCAGCAGGTCGGCTTGCATGCTCAGGTCCGCATACATCCGCTTCAGCCGGCGGTTCTCGTCCTCGATGGCCTTCATCTGGCTGATCAGCGACGCATCCATGCCGCCATACTTCGCCCGCCACTTGTAGAACGACGCATTGCTCATGCCATGCTCGCGGCACAGCTCTGCCACCGGCACACCGCCTTCGGCCTGACGCAGGATCGCAAGAATCTGCGCCTCAGTGTATCTGCTTGTCTTCATTCAGAATCTCCTCGTTCATCTTGGCGAGAAAATTCTACTTATGCAGCCCCTTACTTTCGGGGGGGATTACCCCCGGGGCGGTTCAATAGTCTGTTTTTACTGCGCACGGACGGTCAAACACCCGCACCCCTCGTCAAATAGACTCTCTGTGAGTCTGCAGGTATGTCCGGCCCATTGTCAGTAAGAGATCACCACCTGGCGACGTGGTTCAGTTTGTTCTCCCCTCGAAGCGATCCGCAGAAATGCCAATCTCGATGATGCCGTTCAAGACGGCAACACGAACCTGAAACCAGACGACCTGACGTTTGAAGTCCCGTGCCATGAGGTGCTGCCCGAGAGTTCTCCCGACGCGGCTTCGACGGCAGAACCCCGATCGAATTTGCACTCAATGGGTATCACGCAACTTTTGTCGAACGACGTCTCCAATTGCACTCGCCCTCACTTGCGTGCATGCAGGTCATGAAGAACTTGCCACTTCCAAGGGCGCTCTCAGTGCACAAGGATTTGACATGTATAGAAAGTTTCACTTTTTCTCCCCCAGGTTCATCGCCCTCTCGATCTTGATTGCCCTGCCATCTCCTGCACAAGCAGATAGTCCTTGGATGAGAACCGAACAGACCGATCCGATGACGGACGAGACGCAAGTTTTTTACTCGACAATATCGCATGTTCCGTTGAAGTGCAGTATCGGGAGTGCGCGGGCAATGCTGTATCTAACTTGCAGTGATAAAGCCGTTGCTGTGCTCAATACTGAGGGTTGTGTATTCGAAGAGGCGAACGTCTTCTCGTATCGCATCGACAAACGCGAACGCAGTTTTGTTTCCGCTGATGCTTTTTCCTCAGGTCAAGCTGTTCAACTGACCGATTTCCCAAATGACGACCAACCCACAAGACTCATCGAGGAAATTCTCACTGGCGACGAGTTGTTGATCCGAATCAGACCATTCGCTGCGCAGGAAGAAATCGTAGACTTCGAGATCAGCGGCCTCAAAAGTATCGTGACGGACGACTTCAAAGCCTGTTTTCCGGGTGCTTTTGCGGATGCCAAAAAGCAGGAGCAGGACGTGAAGAAACCGACTAACGATGGTACCTTCGAGAGTGTTGGCACATTAGGGCCAAGAGCAGAGAACAGTTTGGAAAGACAGATACTGGAGGAATTGAGCTGCGGGCGGTTGCCAAACCCCTCACCAATCTTCGAGATGCTACGCCAAGCGGGCAAAGTTTCGTTTGATGAGAACGAGGGTGCAGACAGCGCCACCTGTTTCCGAATTCGAGGCGGCTTGCCGATGGGCGGCGTGACGTTCACATCTGTCTGCGGCTTCGAAGAGGACGACAAGATACGTGCGCAGTATCCCGGTCTCTATCATCGCGGGCCGGGCACTTCACCAGGCCAATTCATTTCATTTGGCACTGCGGAAGAAGAACCGACAGTCAAAGACTGGTATAAGGCTAATCTGGACCCGTCCAAAATTGATAAAGCTATAAGTGATCGCTTTTTGCAGCTTGGCGCTTCGACCGAAGTTGGGTGCACCAGTTGGATGTTCCCACCACCGAACTGACTTACTCCTCGAACATCCGGGCGTTGGAAACCTTTTAACCCGCGCACTGGTATGGGTTGCTCCCGAACGGGATGGAAGTCCGCGGGGCGATCTAGCATGATGATAGAACTGTGGGCGCCGGGAAATCTTCCGATCCTTCGATCCGCTTGATAGCGAAGACCAGCGTGGTCAGGCCACAACATCGCTACCCCGACCACCCGTCACACTGCCAGACTCAATGGGGCGACTGCTAAGGTGCATCCGTAGTGCCGGTGATGTCGACTGTGCTGCGAAGGTGAGGACGCTGCCCCTGTCCGCCCCGTGCGCGCTGGCTCGAAAATGGTGCCGTCGTGCTCCGCGTTCACGGTTGGACATGGAGTTTGTTAAATACATGAGGCGACGTGCTCTTGCGAATACACGCATGTGGATGACCAAAGCCTGATGCCGCTGCTTAGTAGAAGGCTAAGGTTGCGCACGCATCGCCGCGTCCATCGTCCTCATGTGCTTTGTCGGTCCTGAATACATCAGTCCGGTCGATGGCGTTGTGGCGTATTTCGATTGCTGACGACCATATCACGGTCCATCTCTTCGGGAAAAATGCAATTTCGAAGGTTGTTTTGTCAACTTTGTGACTGGTTTCGCTCGTTCGGATCAACGAAATAACGGATTTTCTATCGCCGAAACTTAACATCGGTTGTGAATTATGGGCATTATATCTTGCATTTACGTCCCGAAATGCGACGTTTTGAACGGTAACTTAACATCCACCGGGTCAAATTTAACATTTTACTTTCCGACTGTTTTTGTCGGAAAGTGATTTTGTCCACGTGATTACGTCAGAAATGTCAAAGCATGGCAGCACGCATACAGCGATGTGAACGAACAACGTGTCGCAAGAATAGATCACATGTTAGCTAAAACTGTGCTATTAGTGCGCTTCAAGCTAACATACGAGCCAGTCACTGCAAAGGCACCATGATTCCGAACTTTGATACAGCCACCGAAATCCGTGAAGCCATCCGTATTCGCGCGCGATCCCGCAGGAACGCGCATGGGCTGACGCAGGCCGAGTTGGCGGCGCGCTCCGGTGTTCCCCTGGGCACCTTGAAACGGTTCGAACATACCGGCGAGGTGTCGTTCACAACGTTACTTGCCCTTGCTGAAGCGCTGGATGCGCTTGACGGGTTTCATAATCTGTTCCCGACGATTGCGGCGCGCACGCTGGAAGATGTCGAGCGCCAGTCGCAATCACTGAAGCAGGCGCGAGCGCGTAGGAAGAGCGCATGATCCGCAGATTGTCCGTCGCGCTTGATTTCGGCGGCCAGGCTCTCGTGCCCGTCGGCCGAATGGGCTGGGACGCAGCTGCCCGTCAGGCCGTTGTTGAATGGGAAAGCACGTTTATCGTCCAGCCGCTGCCGATCAGCCCGCTTCTAGTCAAGACCTACACAGGCCTGCTGCGGCCGCGTGGACGCGCGTTTGGCGACCTGCCGGGTCTGTTCGGTGACAGTTTGCCTGACGGTTGGGGGAGGTTGCTGATCGACAGAGAGCTCGCCGCGCGCGGGCGCTCAGCGGTGGACATCACGGATCTGGACCGGCTTGCGATGGTCGGCCGCGATGGCATGGGTGCGCTGACCTATCAACCCGAAGAGCAGTCCGAACCACAAGACGAAATCAGCCTCGATTGGTTTGACCGGCTGGTGCCAGAGGTAGGTGGCGCTGCCACGGCAGACGACCTGGAACGACTCCGTATGATGGCGGGCGGCTCTCAAGGTGCACGGCCGAAGTTCGTCGCGCAAATCTCGGTCGATAATGCGCATCTGCGAAGCCACCGGCTGCCGTGGGAGCCAGGTTGGAGGCACGTATTGGTCAAGCGACGTGCTCAGTCAGATGAGGTGGGTGCGGTCGAGGCCGAAGCCGCCTATGCCACGATGGCCCGCGCCGCCGGGATCGACATGGCCCCCGTGGAAGTGTTGCGCGCGACATCGGGCGAGGCGTTTTTTGTCACGGATCGTTTCGACCGCGATGGCACAGGTCGCCTGCACATGCAAACCGTAGCTGCGCTGCTGGACGTGGATTTCCGCAGTGCCACACTCGACTATGCGGAACTGCTGAAGGTCGTGCGCTTGATGACCCGCGACCAGCGTGCTGTGGAGGAGATGTTTCGGCGCATGATCTTTAACGTCCGTGCGATGAACCGCGATGACCATCTGAAGAACCATGCCTTCCTGATGGATCACACCGGCGCATGGCGGCTGGCACCAGCATACGACCTCAGTTTTAGCCGCGGTCCAGGTGGCGAACATACGTTGCTAGTCGGTGGTGAGGGACGCAGGCCGGGCCCGGCCCAGTTCGAAGCCGTGGCGGCGAAGGCGGGGATCAAGCCGAAGCGAGCGGTGGAGGTAGTTGAGGAAGTAGATGCGGCGGTTTCGGGCTGGATGGGCTTCGCGAACAACGCAGACGTTCCTACAAAGCTGAGCGCCGACATCGGCAATCTCCATGGTGTCGCCAGAGGGTGGTGACAATGCACTGGTTTGCAAAGGATAGCCGCGTCGCTGAAGGTGAGCTGCGAATGCTGTGCGTCGGAAATAGTAATTTCAACTATTTTGGTGCATCCATCCCAAAACAGCGTGGGCGGTGACGATGTCTTTGATGCGCAGCTTCACCTCTCTCTGCCCAGTAAGTTCCGCCGTCACAAATATCTGAACTAGCTCTTCCGGTTCTATCGTCAGATCTGACAGGGCCGGTCGACGGAAATACCAAAGCACCCAGGACTGGTTAAGCACTGCCGAATAATACCACCGACTATTGACCTCGAAGCGCAGCTCCCGAGATATGTAGCCATGCGCGCCAGGGCGGACGGTCATGCTGCCTGGCAGCTTGGCGTTAGCGAGCGTCAGATAGATGGATCTGACCGTTTCATCAAAATCGCCATTGAGTTGCGCCTCGAGTTTTTCCGCTTCTACCAGCATGTTCGAAATCCCAACCGCACCGTCCACTGTCAGCTTTGACGTGCGGCAGGCTTATTGCAAGGCGCAAAATCCGCGGTCCTGCACAAGGCTTTCGACTTCACGCGCTGTTAAGGTGGATCGGATAACAGGTGCAAGAACGCAAATGCAGGCAGATGTGTCGCCTGTCGCGAATGCCAACTTGAGCGCCGACGAATTAGATGTGGCCTATCGGGCCGCTCGAAGCGTTCAAGAATGACAAGGGAGTGGAAGGTTGAGGCGCCCCCGACCTGTGGACACCGGCTGCATCCCCATCGTTTTCGCGCGATTTTTCTAGGACTTCGCAGGTCCCGACCTCTCAGCGCAACTCCCACCCGACCGCGCTGCTACGACTCGGTAAGTAAGTCATGTAACCAACAACATGAGCGAGAACATGACCAACCCCTACCAGAACACCGCTACCGCGAAGCTGATCGCTGATCGTGTCCGAGACCTGTCGCACCGCAAGACCCAGGCTGAGATCGCGTCAGAAGCGGGCTTTGCGAATGCGAACATGATGACCTTCCTGAAAAACGGTCGCAACAAGGTGCCGCTGGACCGCGTCCCGTCTCTGGCGAAGGCGCTGGATGTCGACCCTGCTTACCTGATGCGCCTCGCGCTCGACCAGGCTGTCGGCGCGACTGCTGCTAAAGCGATTAACGAGATCTTCGGCACGCCCGCGACCGAGAACGAGCGCGGCTGGCTGAACGAACTGCGCGATGCGTCGGACAACACCGATCCGCGGTTGACGGCTCGGTCGCGCACCGCACTGAGAGGAGTGTTCGGTAAATGAGCGATAGCGATAGCGTGTTCACCCTTCCGACGGCCCCGGCGGGACCATGGGACCAGCTGACCCCGAACGAGCAAGCGTGGGTCGAGTTCATCCGCGTCATCTCATGCGGCAGCGACCCGAAGATCACCCCGACCCGCGTCAGGGCGCTGATGGCGCTTCTCGACGCGGGATGAGGCGTCGGCGAGGAAGATGTCACCCGGTTCCCTCGGCTAGGAAAGGCATCGCAGTGCATCTGGCATTGCGGCGCCACGCTCTAGCGAGGTATCCTTCGGATAGCGTAAATGTAAGAAATCTGGTGCCAGAACCAGGGTCCAATCCGGTGCCAGAATCCTGCGTAACCCATTGATTTTGTTAAGTCATAGCAGAGTTCAATCCTCTCTTGCAGCACCATTTTCCTTGTTTCAGATCAAGAAGATACGCGCCATCAAGGGCTTAGTGTGGCTTCGGTTCTACACCGGAGTCCTACACCGTGGTATTACAAATGGCCCGTCCGCAGAAAAATCCAAAGTCCTGCGTCTACTATTTCCGCCAGAAGCCCCCCTCAGCCCTCGTCGCCATAACAGGCAAGAAAGAGGTGAGTTGGTCGCTGCGGACCAAAAACCCAGAAGAAGCGAAGGTGTGCAACGCTGCGGCAGTTCAGAAGCAGGCGATGATCTGGGCAAGGTACAGCAAACAGCCTGACCCCCTGCCTCAGCAACAAATCGTGGCACTCTCCCGTGTCCTTTACCGCGAGATTATAACTGGGTGGAGTTGGAACCCGGTGAGGCAACCGTCTGGCAAGCGGTGCTGAAACTGCTTGAACGTGTCGCAGCCTCGCCAGATGGTCTGTCGAAATGGTATGGCCTAACTGCTGATAATCTGTTGCTAGGTGTTCAGTCCCGGCATCCGGTGGTTCGGGTTTGGGATGAATCGATCTGGCTCTGATGTCCAGATTTTGCAGATGTATGCGTAGGGCGTGCGGCCGTTCAGCGTCTTGTGCCGTCGGGCGAAGTTGTGGGCGGCCAGGAAGTCGGCAAGGTGCGTGCGCAGCTGATCGTGGCTGTCGTAGTGGAAGCGCTTTACTGTCGCGTCCTTGATCGTGCGGTTCGGTTGGCTGACAGGTGTTTGCCGTCAAACACCGAGAAGCATTCGCTCGACTTGGCCGTTCGTCCATGGGTGGTTGGGTTTCGTCAATCGGGGCTTGATGCCGTTGGCCTCGCAGATCATGTCGAAGCGCATTGGCCGGGAATAGATCGTGTTCCGGTTCCGTGGCTGCTCGGCGAACGGGATGCCCCTCGCCATTGGGCTTGAACCCGTGGCGCTTCCAATGGCTCGATCGGTGAGAATGGTCTGAACCTGATAGGGCACGGCCTCGAGCATGTGTTGCCGGAACTCCCAGGCGGTGCGTCTGTCAGCCGTTGCAACGCGTTGCGCGATGGCGAACTTGGCTGTCCGGTCGATGCCGACGAAGAACGAGAGCTTGCCTTCAGCGGTCTGCATCTCAGCGATGTCCGCTCTTGTGGTTTGCAGGCAAACCACTGCCGGGCAGCGGATGTGGAAGAACCCGCCTCTCGGCGATGCAAGCATCGCCTGTCGGCCAATGGATCGGGTAGCGCTTGAGCTTCTGGCGTTTGGGCTTCTCGCCCTCGACGTCGGGCAGGCGGGAGATGCCATGTCGCTGCAGACACCGGTGCCGCGCCGAACGGGTCAGGTGCGGGATCGGCGGTTGCAATGCATAGAGGCAGTCATCCAACGGCAGCAGCGTATGGCGCCGAAACGCGACAATCATCGCCTCTTCGGCCTTTGTCAGAACGGTGGACCGCGGCTCCGACGGCCCGGTCTTCATATCCTCGACCGTCGCGCGCTTGCGCCACTTCGCCACCGTCTTGGGGTTGATGCCCAGCTCGCGCCTCAACTGCGCGAGCGAAGCTTGTGATCGCTGTATTGCGGCTCTGACGGCGTGCGCCTCTCGGCGAATGCATGCATTCACCTACCGGGCAACGGGATCGTGGTGCTTCCGTGACGAACCTGTCCCATGTTGCTTCCTTCCATGCCTGAGAAAGGATCGCACCATCAAACCGTGGAATCAAACACCTAGGGATGTCCGAAGCAATGGGCGAAAAAAATGGACATTCTCAGGTGCGGCGGTGCTGAGGTCCGGGCTCGCGAAAGCTGCCTATGGCTCGGCTCTACATCTGTCGCTACAGCACTCACAGCCCCAGCGCGCGTTTCCGGGCCTCTGACCAACGCGTGATAAGGTGGTCGGTCATCAGCCCCATGAAGGCCACGGCGAAACCCAGAACCAAGCCTTTGCCCACATCGGTGGAGGACAAGGCGCGCTGCATCTCTTGACCCAAATCTTGCGTGCCGATGAAGGCAGCGATGATTACCATGAACAGCGAAAACATCACCGATTGGTTGGCCCCGACAAGCATGGTTGGCAGCGCCATCGGCAGACGCACATGCCACAGCACTTGGCCGCTCGTCGCCCCGCTCATATCTGCGGCCTCGACCATTTCTGGTGGCACGTTGCGCAAACCTTCGATGGTGTAGCGCACCAGTGGCACGGCAGCAAACACCACCACAGCGGCGACCACCGCCACGTCATTGACACCAAACAGCATGATCACGGGGATCAGGTAGATGAAGCTGGGGAAGGTCTGGGCGGTGTCACACACCAAGAGGATGCGGGCCGCACGCGTGGGATTGCGCGCGCCCCAAATCGCCAAAGGAATGCCCAGAATAGCCGCAATCACCACCGAGATGCAGACCATATACACCGTGATCATCGCGCGGTCCCACCAGCCCGACACGGCGATCAGGCCAAAATACGCCACGCAAATCAGTGCGGATCGCAAGCCCCCGATCGCCCAGCCCAAGGCGGCGAGCAGCAGCAATACGGCGGTGAACGGCAGCCACAGATAGGCATCGCGCATCGGGATCAACACCCAAGTGATCAAAAACCAGCGCAGCCAGAGCGTGACCGGCGTGATCAGCCGGATCACTTGATCCATCAGCGCATCTATCGGCCCCGCCACAGACAGCGCCTGCTTGCGCTCGACTTCGAGAAAATACGGGAAAAAATGCGCCAACCCAAAACCCAAGGCGCAGAGTGCCAGCCAGATCACCAACAGCCGATTGCGTTTGAGCCAAGACGGGCTTGCGGCCTCATGCACGGGGAGGCGCAGCGCCCAAGCCTTGGTCAGCCGATCCAGCGTCACCGCCAGCAACACGATGGTCACGCCGATCTCGACCGACAGACCGATTTTCAGCGATTGCAGCAGCTGCAGCAGTTTCTGCCCCAAGCCCGGCATCCCGATGAAGCTGGCCAACACCACCATCGCCAGACATTGCATGATGACTTGGTTGACGCCGATCAGAATCTCGGACCGCGCGGTGGGGATGCGCGCCCGCGTCAGCAACTGCCAACGGGTGGCGCCTGACATCTTGCCTGCCTCGATCACCTCCTCGGGGACTTTTTTCAGCCCCAGCAGCGTCATGCGGATCATCGGCGGCACCGAGAAGATGATGGTGACAATCGCGCCCGCTTTGGGGCCGACCCCGATGAACACCACGACCGGGATCATATAGGCAAAATGCGGCAAGGATTGCGCGATGCTGAGGATCGGATTCAGCACCCGCTCAAATCGCGGCGACCGCCAAGCCAGCACCCCCAGCACAAGACCGAGTGTTACCGAAAACGGGGCGGCGACAACGATCACCGACAGGGTTTCCATCGCCCACTGCCATTGTCCCATCAACGCGATCCAGACAAAGGTGCCGCCGCTGATCAGCCCCAAGCGCCAGCCTTTCAGCGCATAGCCGGCCATAAAGGCGGTGACGGCAATGACGCTCCACGGGATCGGGCCAAGGTTCGGCCAGCGGCTTTTGCCGTAAAGCAGGTTGGCGGTAACATTCAACAACCATTCCACCACGTCGGAAAATGCCCGCGTCACCGCCATCAGGCCCAGATCGTTTTGCAGGAAAGCGAAAATCGCGTTGATCCAATCGGCAAAGGGCAGCACCAGCCATTCCGGCGGGCGGATCATGCCTTGCGGCAGGATCGCCTTGCACAGCATCAACGCCACGGCCAGCGCAAGCAGCAGTTTTGCGGTGCCAGCAAAGCGCGCAGACCGCCACATCACTGTGCATCCCCGAGCAGCACATCCAGCGCCGTTTGCCGCAAGACCGAGCCGATCACTGCGCCCTGATCGTTGATCACCGGAATCTCGATGCGCGGGTCAGAGATCAGTTGCCGGGCCAGATCGCGGATGGTGCGATGCGCGGCCACGGGTTCGCCTATGGCGGGTGAGGTCAGCGGGGCGACAAGACTGCCGATATGCACCACGCGGGCGCGGTCAATCTCGGAGGTGAATTTCGCCACATATTCGGTGGCCGGATGCAGCACGATCTGGTCGGGGGTGTCGCATTGTTCGACACGGCCATCTTTCATGATCGCGATGCGGTCGGCCAGACGCAGAGCTTCGTCAAAATCATGGGTGATGAAGATGATCGTCTTGTTCATCATCCCTTTCAATCGCAGAAATTCATCCTGCATCTCGCGCCGGATCAAGGGGTCTAGGGCCGAAAACGGCTCGTCCAGAAACCAGATGTCAGGCTCGACTGCCAAGGATCGCGCGATGCCAACGCGCTGCTGTTGGCCACCAGAAAGCTCGCGCGGGAAGTAATCTTCGCGGCCTTTCAGGCCCACCAGCTCCAGCATTTCGCGGGCACGGGCGTAGCGGGTGCTGCGATCCTGTCCGCGCATTTCCAGCGGGAAGGCGACGTTTTCCAGAACGGAGCGATGCGGCAGCAGGCCAAAGCTTTGAAACACCATTCCCATCTTGCGACGGCGCAGGTCGATCAGTTCGGGTTCAGACAGGGTCGCAATGTCGCGGCCCTCGACCGTAACCGATCCGCCGGTAATCTCGATCAACCGCGACAGACAGCGCACCAGCGTGGATTTGCCCGAGCCTGACAGGCCCATCACAACCAGCATTTCCCCGCGCCTGATCTCCAGATTAACGTCACGCACCGCATGGACATAGCCTGCCTGCGACAGACCGGGATCGGCCTTCAGCTGCGCCAGATGCTGCGCCGGGTTTGGCCCGAAAATCTTTGAGACATTGCGGCAGGTGATAACGCTTTCCGACATGCGGGAACCTCGATCTTGGGCAAAGGATCGGCCCACCTAGCAAAGCGCTGGATGGGCCAAGTGACTGCGATTGTTCGGCTTAGTTCAGCCAAGCTTTCCAAACGTCCGGGTTGGCATCCATCCAAGCCTTTGCCGCGTCTTCAGGCTCCATCCCGTCGATATCGACCAGTTTGGCCATCTCGGCGATTTGCGGGTTGGTCAGGCTGACTTTGGTCAGCGTGGCATAAGCCGCAGGCCATTTGTCTTTCATGCCATCCCAAGCGGCGATTTTCAGATAGCCGTTGGCGGGGTTGCCGCAGTCATAGGTCTTGTCGGGGATTGGGCCGACAGACGGATCTTCGTTGCAGCCCGGCACCCATTCGGGGAAGTTCACAAATTCACCCGGCCAGACGGCCTCAGCGAAGTTCGGAGTCCAGTTGAACACCACGATCGGGGTTTTGGTCTTTTCGGCAGCGCCAATCTCGGCCCAGATCGCGGCGGCAGAGCCTGCGTTGACCACGGCGAAATTCATGCTCAGAGCATCGACCTTTTCCTGATCATGCTTCAACCAATCGACCGGGCCGCCCAGAAAACGGCCCTTCTCGCCGGTCTCGGGGGTTTTGAACAAGGCCGCACATTCGTTCAATGCTTTCCAGTCGGGCAGACCGGGGCAGGCTTCTTTGGTCCAGGCCGGATACCACCAATCTTCGCGCGTGATGGCATTGTGGGCACCTGCGGCGTGGATGCCACCCTTGGCGACTGCTGCATCAAAAGACGCACCAAACGCGCCTTCCCAGACTTCAAGCTCTAGCGACGCATCACCCAAACGGATGGATTCGTAAACCGCCTGACTGTCGGTTGTCACATATTCCACGCTGTTGCCCATCGAGGTGAAGACGTCGCCAACGACATGGCTCATCACGATCTGGCTGGACCAATTGTGTACCGGAATCATGATCGGATCGGTCGAATCTGCGGCCCAGACGGCGGGTGCCAGCAAAACCAGTGCCGTTGCTCCGGCAAGCAGTGTTTTCATAGAGTTCATGGTGCATCCCTGTTGGATATCCGCGCCTGCGCGCGGTGTTTCGCGGGAAATTTACGGCCTTCCCTGCGAATCAAAGCTAGGGATGGGTTGTGAATGCGTCAGACCCTTGCGATGAACGGACTCGCACTATTTGTAAAAAATTGTTAACAGCGGGAAACACTCCAGACGGGAGGGCCGATGTCGTCCAGACCAGCGCATATTGTTATCGTCGAAGACGAGCCTGTGACTCGCAGCACTTTGGCGAACTATCTCGGCTCGTTTGGCTACCGGATCTCGGAATGCGACACGGCGGAGAAGGCCGAGAAGATCCTTGCACAGAACACCGCCGATCTGCTGATTGCCGATATCAACTTGCAGGGCAAAGACGGGTTAGAGATTACCCGTGAGCTGCGCGCACGGTCCGAAATCGGCATCATCCTGTTGTCGGGCCGTACCGATGATGTCGATCGCATCGTCGGGCTGGAGCTTGGCGCGGATGATTACGTCTGCAAACCCTTCAATCGGCGCGAGTTGCTGGCGCGGGTGAAAAACCTGTTGCGGCGCACCACCGCGATGCGGGCAATGACGCGGCGGGTGTTCCGCTTCAACGGCTTCAGCTTTGACGTGGCCTCGCGCCAAGTCACCGATGCGGCGGGGCAGCCGATTGTGCTGACGCGGGCGGAATACGAGTTGTTGCGGGTTTTTGTGACCAATCCGGGGGCGGTGATGGACCGTGATCGGCTGATCATGGCGATCACCCACCGGCAAGACGGCACGAACACCCGCACGATAGATGTGTTGGTGCAACGCTTGCGGGCAAAATTTGGCGATGACCCCAAAGCCCCGCGTATCTTCACCACCTCGCATGGCGAGGGCTATGTGTTCACTGCGCAGCTTGGTTGAGGATGGGGTCAAGCACCGCCAGAGCTGTTTCGATGGCCAAACGGCTTTGCTCGGCCAAAGGGGGCAACTGTTGAAGGTAAGTCTCAAGCTGGGTGGACGGGCCAAGCTTGGCCGAACCCTCGATCTGATCCAAATGCGCCGCCAAAACCGGCAGGTCAAAATTGCCCGTAGCCCCCTTCAGATTATGGGCTGCCTGCGCCAAAGCTGTCCTATCGCGGGCCGCTGCGGCGGCGTCGATGGCCAGCAGCGCGTTTTGCAAGCCTTCCAGAAACATACGCGCCAGTCCGCAGGCACGCTCTGCCCCCATATCGGACGCCAGATCGAACAGGACATGCCTTTGTGGAACGACTTCAAGCAGTGCTGCTGACAGCGCGTTGAACGACAAAGGCTTCGGCAAGATCGCTGACATTCCGGCCCGCAGATTTTCCAACCGATCCGCCTCCTGCACATGCGCCGAAACCCCGATGATCGGCAGGCCCGCAATCCGCGCATCCGCCATCGCCCGGATCATCCGCGTCGCGTCGGTGCCAGAAAGACCCGGCAAGTTTACATCCATCAGGATCACATCAAACCGAGTAACATCCAGCACCGCTAACGCGGCTTCGGCGATTCCAACCACATGCACCTGATGCCCCATGTCCTCCAGATAGGTCTGAATAACCATCTGATTGATATTGTTATCCTCCACCACCAGAGCGTGCAGTTTTCGGGCATCGGGCAAAGCCGGAGTATCCACCACATCGCGCGGCAAATCCGCAGCATTGCCGGGGCGGAAGCCTGCAACCAGCGTAAACTTCGTGCCTTCCCCGCTGGCGCTTTGCACCGTCAGTGTCGCCCCCATCGCGTCGGCAAAGCGCCGGCAAATCGCAAGCCCCAAGCCCGTGCCGCCATAATGCCGCGCGGTCTGCGCATCCTCCTGCTCGAACACGCCAAAAATCCGCTCTTGCGAGGCTTCTGCAATGCCTTTCCCGGTATCACTGACGGCAAAGGTCAAGATAAAGCCGCCCGTGTCTTCCTGCGATGTAACGCTTAAACCAACTTCGCCCTGCTCGGTAAACTTCACCGCGTTGGAAACCAGATTGAACAAGATTTGCCGCAGTTTCCCCATATCGCCCACCACCGCTGCCGGCAAAGCGGTAAGCGCGTTCAACCGGAGCAGCAGCCCTTTCTCTTGCGCACTGGGCCGCATCACCACCGCAATGTCGCGCAACAAATCCCCCGGCGAGAAAGTCACTTCCGCCAAGGTCGCGGCCCCGGCTTCAATCTTGGAATAATCCAGAATGTCGTTCAAAATCACCATCAAGCCCTCGCCCGAGGCATGGGCCGCGCGCAACTGGCCCTGCTGACGTGGCGATAGCGCATCCCGCCCCAGACTGCGCAGCATCCCCAATACGCCATTCATCGGGGTGCGGATTTCATGGCTCATCATCGCAAGAAATTCTGACTTGGCGCGGTCGGCGGCCTCGGCCCGGTGGCGCGCTTCGGCATGGGCGCTGACCTCGCCGCGCAACTGCTTGGTCTGCTCTGCCACCAAAAGTTGCAACTCAAGCCGGTGGCGGCGCAGTTCGGCCAGATTCTGATCGCGTTCGGCTTCCAGCGCATGGTTCTCAATGCCTTGCAGACGAAACACCTCAACGGCCGCTTCCATTTCCGCGATTTCATCGGTGCCGTGTGGGGTGATGCGCCCGACTTCTTCGCCATCGGCAAGGCGGGTCATGGTGGCGGAAAGCGTATCCAGACGGCGGGTGATATTGCCGCGCACATAGATCCAGACCACGGCCAAAGAAATCAACAAGGCCGCAACCGAGCCCCAGACGTAAAGCTGCTGCGTGGTGCGGATCGCGGCACTTGCCCCCGCCCCCGCCAAAACCGCCCGCCCGGTGATCTGATCGGCAAGCGCCTGCGCCTCGCGCTCCAGTCGCACCGCCGCCTCTCGCACGTCGCTTTGCGCCACATCGATCAGGCGGTTCAGATCGAGGATACCTTTGGTCAGGCTGAACATGTCGGCGGCATCCGGCGGTGGGGTGGAGCTTGGCCGGATCATCTGCAACAGCGTCAACGCCTGCTCGGCCCGGATCGGATCATTCACCGCCAGAATACGGCGCGTCACAATTTCAATGCGGGCCTGAAGCTCGGCTTGCACCTGCGCAAGCTCTGCCAGGCTTTGCACCGTGGCGATCCGGTTCAGCAACAGCCCCACCTCGCCAATATACGAGCGCATCTCGGTCATCAGACCTTGGCGAAACAAATCGACCTCGATCAGTTTGTCCAACGTTTCTAGGCGCGTCGTGCTGTCGGGGCCGCCGTTATCGGGATCATACAGGCTAGAGATCACCGCCGAGGTGCCCATCTGCGCGTTCGCCACCAGCGTATCGGCGATTTCCAGCAACTCTGTGGTGGCATTCAGCCCGGCTTGCAGTCGCGCCTTCTGCGCCGCAATCGCGATGATACGGTCCTGCACCAGACGGTCGAGCCGCTCGATCCCGCCTCGCACATCGGCCTCGGCTTGCTCCAGGCCCGCCGGGACCGCGTCCCCCGTGCTTTCATAGCGCGCAACCCTGCGTTTCAGCGCATCGGCTTGGGCAAAAAGATAGCCCGCACGTTCCCTTCGCGCGGCCTCGGTGGTGACGGCGGCAAGCTCGGGTGCGACCACGACGATACGGCTGATTTCCTCGGTAAAGCCACGCACTTCGGAAATCGCCGGGATGGTGTCCTTGATCACATTGGTTTGGTTGCGCGCCACCTTTTGCAACTCGATCCAGCCCAACACCCCGGTCAGAGTCGGCAAGCCCGCGATGACCAAAAAGGCCATGAGCAACATATGCCCCAAACTCACGCGCGATGGGCTGGACTTGTGCAGCATCTTCCGTAACCTTACCCGGGATCTGGCACCAGATTACAGGGGATGGAAGCAAAGGCATGAGATTTTTGCGACATGTCCTGTTTGCGGGCATCGCTGCCCTCGCAATCCAACCTGCACGCGCCGAATCTTGGCAACTGGAAGTGCCAATGGTGCCGTTTGACGATGACAGCCCAACGCAGCCGCTGCTCTACCATCCGCTTGATCACGCAGCCAAACCGTGGCGGCTTTGCGTGCTGTATCCGCATCTGAAAGATGCTTATTGGCTGAGCGTCAACTATGGCATGGTCGAAGAAGCCAACAGGCTTGGCGTTTCCTTCGATCTTTACGAGGCGGGGGGCTATCCAAACCTCGCGCGCCAGATCGAACAGGTGAAAGCTTGTGGCAAGCGCAATATGGATGCGCTGATCCTTGGGCCGGTCTCTTATAACGGCCTGTCCCCGGCTGTTCTGGACATTGCGAAACAGATGCCCGTCATCGCTGCGGTGAACGACATGGACGATGCAGGCATCTCTGCCAAATCCAGCGTGCCATGGCGGGAAATGGGCGCGGCGGCGGGGCGCGCCATCGCCCAACGGCATCCCAAAGGCAGCCCTGCGGCCAAGTTGGCATGGTTCCCCGGCCCCAAAGGTGCGGGCTGGGTGCATTTCGTGGAACAGGGGTTTCTCGAAGCCCTTGCCGACAGTTCGGCGCAGATCGTTGCCATTCGCTACGGCGATACCGGGATCGAGCAACAGGTGCTTTTGGTTGAAGACGTGCTCGACCGCGTGCCCGAGGTGAATTACCTCGTCGGTAGTGGCCCGATGGCCGAGGCTGCCGTCTCGATCCTGCGCGCGCGCAATTTGACTGGCCGGATCGGCATCGTCTCAACCTATGTCAGCCACGGCGTCTATCGCGGGATCAAACGCGGGCGTATTCTGGCAGCCCCTACTGATTTCGCCGTGCTGCAAGGCCGCTTTGCGATCGAACTTGCCGTGCGGGCCATCGAAGGCAATCTGACGATCCGCCATGCGGGGCCACGAATTGTCACCCTGACACTTGAAAACATCGACGAGATCGGCACACAGGAATCCCTCGCCCCGGCCTCGTTCGTTCCGGTGTTCAAAGTATCGAACTGACCCAGCCGACCGCATGCAACACCGATTATCCCAACGTGGAATTCGAGCGATGAACTAACATGGCGTCGCCGCTACAGCGACTTGTCGGCAAACGATCGTCAGCTTCTGGCCGAAAATCTTCTTCAGCGACCACATGCGTGCGCAGATCGGCGCAAAGCGGAGCAGTGCCAGATCACTTTTTTCGCAAATATGACGAAGACACATATCCCTTCAGGCCGCGGGCCTGTTCTAACGCGACCTTGCACCAGCGGGTGCCGCCGATAAGCTGACAGCTGTCGATGCGCACCACGGCTCCGTTTGGCAAGCCTACGATGACATTGTAGCCAGTTCCGGGGCCCGCGCGCATCTTCAGCATGTCATCACCCTTGACGTCAAAAACCTCGTATCGGTCACGCCAACCCGCTGCCGCAGGTTCAGCGCTCAATCCCGCAGACAACGCCAACGCCGCCAGTGCAATAAGAACCGTTCTGCGCATTCTGATCTCCCTTTCCGTAAGTCACATAACAGTTTAGCCTGCTGCGCTGCCGAAAGGAACGGCTAGAAGACTGCAGACTGTGGCTTTGCCAGATGCCCGCGCTGCGGTAGTCAATCTGGGCGGTGGCCTGCGTCAGAGCCTTGATTTAGCCACCGAAGCTGATCGGGGTCTGACGGCCAAAGGTATCGATCTGCGACAAGCGGGCGGTAGCGCTGAAATACAGGGTGATCTGCGCCGACATGGTCAGATCGTAACGCCACGTTTGCAAGTTGTACACGCTTGGCACGAGTTTGGCGTCGGATAGTCTGTATGGACGCGGATCAGGATCGCCGCCCACCGGTCAGGGTCGGGATATCGCCGATGCCCGGAAGCAGCGATTTGCGGCGGTCGATGGATAAAAGCGCTGCGCCTATAATCCGGCGTTCGGGCAGGACGGGCAGCGATCTGGGAGAACCGTTAGATCTGTGAACGACGTCGCGAAGCTGAGCGCTGGGAGACAGGATAATCCTGTCATACCCCTTTATGCGATGGCTCCGCCGAACCCCGCGCTTTTTGCTGGCCACGCGCAACGCATAAGTGTGTCTCCCGGCCCGCTTTCCGCCACGGTCAGTTCACCGCCATGTGCGGCCATGATGATGCGGCAGATCGACAATCCCATCCCCATGCCCTTGGGCTTGGTGGTGAAGAATGTGTCGAACATCCGACTTTGGTTTTCAGTAGAGATGCCTGGACCGCTGTCACCTACCGTCAGTACAATCTGCTGGCCTTGCTCGGCCAGCGCGACCGCCAACACGCGACCTGCACCGGGAACCAGGTGCATCGCCTCGACGGCATTCAGCACAAGGTTCAGCACGACCTGGTGCAACTGGACGCGGTCGCCCAGGACGGCGGGCAGACCGATGCGAATGTCGGACTTCAGCACCACTGACCCAGCCGTCAATTCACCCGCCGCCAGAAGCAGGATGTTTTGCGTCACCTCTGCCAGATCGACGGTGGACCGGTCGCCGCTGCGATCAGCAAACATCGAACGCACCGTCGAGATGACCTCTGCGGCGCGGTGGCCATCGGCGGCGATACGGCTCAGCTCGGTTCGCGCTTCGGCGATGTTCGGCGATGCACGATCAAGCCAGCGTTGGGCCGCACTGGCGTTGGCGACGATGGCGGCGAGGGGCTGATTGACCTCGTGCGCGATGGTGGCGGTCATCTCGCCCATGCTGGTCATCCGGTTGGCCGCGCCAGTTCGACGATCGCCACGCGCGCCTTTTTGCTCGGCGAAGCGCCGCTGGTGAAACTGCACGATCAGTGTGAACAGCAGCAGCGTTTGAAAGAGGATCATACCGCCTGCGGTCAACACCTCCGCCCGGTACTGCTCGAACAAGGTGGGGGTATGAAACAGGACAACCGTGCCAGCCGGCAGCTTGTTTTCAGGCAGCCCCCAACGTTGCATTGCCCTTTCATCGACCCGGAACTTTGGCGCGGTGGTCAGGTGCGGTGGCAAGTCATCTCATCGGCATCTGTGCCGTGTAGGATTTGCAGAACCAGGTGTTTGATCCCACGGTTTGATGGTGCGATCCTTTCTCAGGCATGGAAGGAAGCAACATGGGACAGGTTCGTCACGGAAGCACCACGATCCCGTTGCCCGGTAGGTGAATGCATGCATTCGCCGAGAGGCGCACGCCGTCAGAGCCGCAATACAGCGATCACAAGCTTCGCTCGCGCAGTTGAGGCGCGAGCTGGGCATCAACCCCAAGACGGTGGCGAAATGGCGCAAGCGCGCGACGGTCGAGGATATGAAGACCGGGCCGTCGGAGCCGCGGTCCACCGTTCTGACAGAGGCCGAAGAGGCGATGGTCGTCGCGTTTCGGCGCCATACGCTGCTGCCGTTGGATGACTGCCTCTATGCATTGCAACCGCCGATCCCGCACCTGACCCGTTCGGCGCGGCACCGGTGTCTGCAACGGCACGGCATCTCCCGCCCGCCTGATGTCGAGGGCGAGAAGCCCAAACGCCAGAAGCTCAAGCGCTACCCGATCCATTGGCCGACAGGCGATGCTTGCATCGCCGAGAGGCGGGTTCTTCCACATCCGCTGCCCGGCAGTGGTTTGCCTGCAAACCACGAGAGGGGACATCGCTGAGATGCAGACCGCTGAAGGCAAGCTCTCGCTCTTCGTCGGCATCGACCGGACAGCCAAGTTCGCCGTCGCGCAACGCGTTGCAACGGCTGACAGACGCACCGCCTGGGAGTTCCTGCAACACATGCTTGAGGCCGTGCCCTATCAGGTTCAGACCATTCTCCCCGATCGAGCCATTGGAAGCGCCACGGGTTCAAGCCCAATGGCGAGGGGCATCCCGTTCGCCGAGCAGCCACGGAACCGGAACACGATCTATTCCCGGCCAATGCGCTTCGACATGATCTGCGAGGCCAACGGCATCAAGCCCCGATTGACGAAACCCAACCACCCATGGACGAACGGCCAAGTCGAGCGAATGCTTCTCGGTGTTTGACGGCAAACACCTGTCAGCCAACCGAACCGCACGATCAAGGACGCGACAGTAAAGCGCTTCCACTACGACAGCTACGATCAGCTGCGCACGCACCTTGCCGACTTCCTGGCCGCCTACAACTTCGCCCGAAGGCACAAGACGCTGAACGGCCTCACGCCCTACGCATACATCTGCAAAATCTGGACATCAGAGCCAGATCGATTCATCCTAAACCCGATCCACCGGATGCCGGGACTGAACACTTAGCTTACCGTCATTGATTGCAGCGCATTGGTCCCGACTGGCGATTCGCAATCGTGGGATCACCGGCATACATCGAACGGCGCTTTGCTCCGGTTACGCCGGAGGATTTCACAAACCACAACTGTATCATGCTGCGCCTGACTACCTCTGGCGGGATTTATGCCTGAGAACTGAATTGGGGACACCGCGAAATCAACGCGCGGGTCGAGGGCCAGCTCACCTTCAATAGCATCGTGCCCGCGCTAAATGCGGCGGTAGACGGGCTGGGGCTTGCCCACGTGCCAGAGGACCTCGCGCGGCCCTATCTTGTAGATGGTCGCCTTATCGAGGTTTTGACGGTCCGGCGCGATGGCGAGGAACAGGCGGTCACTTAGGGCAATTATGGTGCTGTTGGTGCCTTCCAGCCCAAAGCTGACGGTTGGCCTCGATAGTGTTGCGAGGCGTTGCCCTCCAAAGCTGCCACTCGAAAAATGGTGCCGCATTTCGCGGTCAGGCGGGGATGTGGCGCCTATAGGACGGGAGTGCCTTGCGGCAGAGACAGCTCAGCGGCGCAGGTTTCCTCGGACGACTTCGCTTGCCGGACCACCAAGCGATGAAACGGTGGCCGCGACCTCGGGCCTCATCCAATTGACTCGCTTGCCCCGGTGCGTTAAATGGCGCGCAAGGTGCCGGGCACCTGCCGCCTGCGGACGCAAGTCACGGTGAAGCCCGGATCACGACGACATCTCACCCTCGAAGCATTTCGCGTGGTGGGCAATGCAGGCTCCCATCCATATTGAAATGCCTCATCAGAGGAGTGAGCGATGTCTGTCCGGCACGCTGTCCCACAGGACAATCCGTTTCTGACCGCCCCCATCGGGCGGCTGTTTTTATCGAACGCCCTTCCCATGGCCGTGGTCATGTCGATGGGTGGCATTCTGAACGTGGTCGATGGCGTCTTCGTCGGACGCTTCATCGGGGCCGAGGCGCTGGCGGCCGTCAGCCTTGCCTTTCCGGCGGTGTTGCTGATGTCTGCGCTGGCGACACTGGCGGGCGGCGGCATGTCAAGCTTGCTGGCGCGATCTCTGGGCGCGGGGGATCGCATCGCGGCGGCCCGGGTCTTTGCCGGGGCGCATGGGTTGGCGTTGTTGATTGCGGCCCTTCTGGTGGTGCTTTGGGCGGTCTTCGGTCGGGCGCTGCTTATCGAGCTGGCCGCAGGTAATGCGCAGGTCGCCGAGACGACGTGGACCTACCTGTCCATTCTGATCTGGGCAGCGCCAGTTCAGCTCATCCTTGGCTTGCACGCGGACGCCCTTCGGGTCGAGGGCCGTGCTGGCGCGGTTGCCGCGCTTTCAGTCTTGGTGAACCTGGTCAACATCGGTGCGAATTGGCTGGGGATCGTCATCCTTGGCCTCGGGATTGCAGGCTCCGCCCTGGGGACGGTGGCGGCGCAGGTCCTTGGCCTCGCGCTGGTTCTTGGCCTGCGATCTCGCGGACGTGGGCTGTTGCCGCTTGGGATCCTGCGGCAAGAACGCTGGGATGCAAACTGGATCCAGATCATCACCCTCGGCTTGCCCCTATGTCTGAGTTTCCTCGGAATCGCTTTGGTCGCCAGCGTAGCGATGCTGGCGCTGCGGCATCACGCGGCAGAGTATGACAGGCTGATCGCGGCCTATGGTGGGGTAACACGGCTTCTGAGTCTGGCCTTTCTGCCGCAGTTGGCGATTGCATTGGCTTTGCAAGGCATCGCGGGCCAGAACGCCGGGGCCGGGCGGGACGACCGGGCCATGGCGGCGCTGCGGCTGGCAATGGCTGCAGCCTTCTTGTGGTGTGTTGTGGTGGCGCTGACCGGGTTCTTCGCGGGACACGTGGTCGGCGGCTGGTTCAGCAGCGATCCGCAGGTGGCCATCGCGATTGTCGCAATGCTTCGGCCCATGCTGGCGCTTTACGTATTCGCTGGCCCGATCCTTGTGCTGGCCATGTATTTCCAGGCGCTCGGTCAACCTGGACGGACGGCCGCGCTGACCCTGGTGAAGCCTTGGTTGCTGATGCCCATGATGATCCTTGGACTTTCCGCCGTTTTGGGGGTGAAAGGCATCTGGCTGGCCTTTCCCATGGCGGACGGGGTTGTTCTGCTCATTGCGCTGGTCATCGGACGGGGCATTCTGCTGACTGGGAAAGCGTCTGGTATGGAGGATGCGGCATGACCATCGATGAGGCAAAAGCGCAGGCAAAAGCCCTGCGCGCAGCTCTTCAGGCCCAAGGCAACGCCGTCAGCCATGCCCAGGCGCTGGAGCTGATTGCCCGCCAGCACGGCGCCAAAGACTGGAACACGCTGCATGCCAGATTGGCGCTGCGCAATGCGCCACCGGAACTTGCGCTTGGCGACCGGGTGCGTGGCCACTACCTCGGTCAGGCTTTTTCTGGCCGGGTGGTTGGTCTGTCGGGCCCGTCCACCCATCGGCAAATCGAAATCCGCTTCGACCACCCGGTCGATGTGGTGCGGTTCGAAAGTTTCTCAAACGTGCGCAACCAGATCCGGTCTGTGATCGACGAAAACGGCCGCTCGCATCGCCAGACGTCGGACGGCGTGCCGCAGCTGATCGTCGGGAGAGAGGGCGGGTGAAAAGGAATGATGAGTTCTGCTCCGCAGCCCAAACTAGGTGTCCAGGCCCCTAATTTCCGGCAAATCGACAACGGACAGTGCATGTTCGCATAGGATGCCAGTCGGTGCCTCTTCCCAGGTCATGGCAGGATCGAACCAGCCTTACGCCGATTGCAGGCAATCGCCTACCGGCCAATGGATCGTCAGCGAGCCGCGGCGCTTGAGCGCTTCGTTGTCGCTCAGCCAGTTCTGGGTCTTGTAGGCGGGGTGTGGGTCAGCTCATGCCGCCCAGCTACCACGCTGGATTCATCAGATGAATCCCTCAGGGGATTTGTGCAACAGAGCCATGCTTTAGTTCTCCGAGATCCACCGGATGCCGATTTTAATCGGACGAGATGTCGGCCAGCTTCAGGCGAGATCTGCTCGTTTCGCCTGAAGCTGGTCAGAGGATGAAGCCTGATCCATCAGCGCATCGCGATCGAAGATCGAGCGGGCTTGCCGGCGACGGGAAGATCACGCTTCAGCAGATGCCGGGATGGTGCTTTTAGCCGCCACTTGCGCCCGAAGGACGGCAACGATTTCTGCGGCCGTTGCCAATTCTGCAAAGAGCATCGCCATATTCATCAGGGTAGCTTTCTGCTCTGCGGCTGTGAGGGTTGCGGTGGCGTCAGAGGCGAAGATCACGTCATAGCCCAACTGCATCGCATCGCGTGCGGTCGATTCGCAGCAGCAGTTTGTCATCGTTCCCGTGATGATAAGCGTCTTGATCCCGCGCGCCCTAAGGGCTGCGTCAAGATCACAGGTGCCATGGGTGAACGCGCTGTAGCGGGTCTTGTCTGCCACCAGATCGGCCTTGCCCACGTCAAGCCCTGCCCAGAGTTCAAGATCCGGCGAGCCCGGCGAGAAAGCCTCCATCTGGGCGGCGGCACGGTTGCCGTCCAGAAAGCGGTTGTAGAATACGTTCCAATAGGCGGGTTCATCCTTCAAAAAGGCAAAGCGCGTGAATGCCACCAAGCCGCCTGCGGCGCGCAGCGCCTTAGAGATGGCGTTGACCGCTGGCACGATCCCCCGGGCATCAGGCACTTCAAGCAGGGCCCCCTCGCGCATGAAACCCGCTTGCAAATCAATGACCACATGCGCAGTGGTCGCTGGATCAAGCCGATCCATCAACCGGGTGGTGCCGCGTGTCGCTTGAATGCGAGACACTATATCAAGGTCGAAGTTATAGTTCTGCATCGAAGGCTCCATTGGCTGCGAAGAAGGTGGGACGGCAAGAAAAACGCTGCTCATATTCTGTGCCCGCCCTCGTCAGAGGTCGAGAGCAATATGCCCGTTTGGCCGGGAGCAACACAGAAGCACCTGACCATCAGCGGGCCAATCAAGTGGTTCGGTGGCATAATCGACTTCACCCGCGAGCAAACGGCAGGCGCAATTCCCGCAAACACCGGCCCGACAGCTGAACTCTGGCTCAAGCCCCTGTGCTTCGGCAAAATCGAGCAGGCTGGTAAAGCTGTCGCTCCAAGCCACCTTCAGGCCCGACCGGGTGAATTCGATGGTTTTCCCGCGTGCATCACTTTTGGTGGCTGGGGTTTCGGCAACGGGTGGGTTGAGCGCGGCTTGTCCGAACACCTCTCGGCGGATCGCGGCTTTTGCGACGCCAAGGCTCTGCAAAGCGGTCTCTATCGCGGTCATGAAACCGGGCGGGCCGCAAAGATAGACGTGATAATCGTCAAGCGGCAGCAGACGGCGCAGCACATTCCGGTCAACGAAGCCAAGATGATGGCAATGGCCGGATCGGATATCTTCCTCGGTGCCCGTCGCATAGGCGTTGAATACGCGCACCCAAGGGCGGTTCGCGGCGAGGATTTGAACCTCATCGGCAAACGAATGTTCGCTGCGGTCATTGCAGGCATGGATGAAATAGACCTCGCGCCCGGCTTCCTGCGCCAAGGCGTGCAGCATCGAGATGGCCGGGGTGACCCCGATCCCACCAGTGATCAGCACGACCGGGTTTGGCGCGGCTTCCAGAACGAAACTGCCACGCGGCGCGGCGGTGCGCAGCACGGTTCCGATCTGGGCCTGTTGGTGCAGGAAGCGAGAGCCGCCAAGGCCGTTCGGCTCTAACTTTACGCTGATCCGATAGCTGTCGGTCGCATCTTCGGCAGAAGACAGCGTGTAGGTCGCAATATTGCGACTGTGAAGACCCAGCCGCAGCGGCAAATGTTGTCCGGCCCGGAACGGTGCCAATGGCTCGCCCGTAGTGGCGCGCAGCACAAAGGACACGACATTGCGGCTTTCCTGGACGCGGTCGGCGACCACAAGGTTCAAGTCGTTGCGTCCTGCGTTCTGTGCTGGCGCGGATGTGGTCATGTCAACTCCTCTGGATGAGAGCTGCAGCGGCGGGAAACGCCCGCCTGAGCTGGCCCTGTCTGCGCGGCGGGCCTTCGTATGCCACAGTTGCGCGCGCAATCTTCTGTATCCGCAGGGGATGGACCAACAGATGTCGGCCCACCCCCTGCCGCGTTCAGTCGTGGAAAACATAGGCGCCATTGCCGGGTGCCGAGGCATCTTCGGTGCGCTCACGCTCCAGCATTTCGGCAATGCGCTTGCGGTAGACCATTGGTCCGCGATCAATAGCGATGCGGATCGGGCGGCGTTTTTTCGGTCGCTGTTCTTCGGCGTGAACCGCCTCAAGGATTTCCTTGTCCTCAGAGAAGGCGATCTCAAACATCCGGTCGATCTTGACCGAGGCTTCTTCGGTATCAATGGCTGTGTTGCGCAGGTGCATCCAGCGGTCAATCGTGTAGTTTTCATCCACCGGGGTCAGGAAGTGCAGGGCGAAAACGCGGTTGCCACGATCGCGTTCATCCTCTGCAATCTCCAGCCCGGCATCCGCCGAGCCGAAATCAATGTAGGCGGTGCAGGGTAGGTGGAGGTAATAGTAATGCCAGCGATCGACATTGCCGGTAAAGCCGCCAAACGCCTTGAAAAAGCCGATCGGTTCAGAGTTGCGAATCCAGCGCCACGCGACGATGGCATCGCCATCGGTCGAGATATGGACCGGAACATTTTCTGAGGCCGAGTTGCCCAACGTTGTCGGATGGACAAAACTGACATGGGCCGGATCGACAAGGTTTTCCGCCACGTTCAGATAGTTCGACTTGATATGCAACGCGCCGCCGTGGTGCATATGCCAAGCCGCGTCGTCGAATTGGGGAAGGCTGAAGATCGTGGCCGGATCCGCGCGCTCTTTGTCGCCCATCCAGATCCAGACGATGCCGTGACGCTCTTCCACAGGATAGGCGTCGACATAAGCGGCAGTCGGCACCTTGTCTTGCCCCGGGACGCGCACGCATTTGCCGTCGGCATCAAACGTAAGCCCATGGTAGCCACATTGCACAGCGTCGCCGATCCGCTTGCCCTTGTGCAAAGGCAGAAGGCGGTGCGGGCAACGGTCTGCCAGTGCCGCGATACGTCCGTCGGTGCGGCGGAAAAGCAGAACGGGATCTTCCAGGATTACAAAACGACGCAGTTGTTCGTCGACTTCCGTTGACCAGGCGGCAACGTACCATGCGTTGCGGACAAGTGTCGTCATATGCTTTTCCTCCGGGTTTGTCGGTTGCCGACACCATATATTTAGTAGGCGAAATACTATAGTTAGTGAACGAAGTATTTTCTTGATTGTTGATTCGGTCAACAAAAATCGCGTTCGTGCAACAGTTGAACGCGGAAAATGGTGAAGAATGCGCGGCGAGACATCGGCTCAGATTGCATCCCACTTTTCTGCAGCTGTTGTTTTGCGCGCAGGCGCCGTGACGTATTGTGCCTACCCTCTTGCTGCGCACAGCCGGGCTTTGCATCGCCATTCCATGCCGCCCGTGTCAGCGTGCGGCGGGAAGACTGCTTAATTCTTCGCGTTTGTCGCTGACCGTTGCCCAGACATCATGATCGGCCGGAGGCGCGCCTTTGCTGTTAATGTTCGGCCATATCTCGGCGAAACGCCGGTTGATCGCCAGCCAATACTCGATGTTGGCTTCCGTATCCGGTTTGATCGCATCCACCGGGCATTCCGGCTCGCACACGGCGCAATCGATGCATTCATCCGGGTGGATGACGAGCATATTTTCGCCTTCATAAAAGCAGTCGACGGGGCAGACCTCAACGCAGTCTTGATATTTGCAGCGGATGCAGGCCTCTGCGACAACATATGTCATCTTGAATGATCCCTCTTCGTGGAAGTGCAGCGCCGATAAAAATCGGCATGTAGAAGCAAGCCATCAGGTCATGGTCTGACCCGATGATTTGTACGATGGGTGTGCCCTTAGGCCGGGCTGTTAGCGGGATTTCGACAGATTCAGGATGCGCCCGAACAAACCGCGCGGCGCAAGAATGACCACGAAGATGAACATCAGGCCCATCGCCAACAGCCAGTATTGCCCCAGCTTGTCCGACAGCAGGTTTTCGACCCAGCGCACAAATATGGCACCAACAAAGGCCGCAAGCAAAACCTCGCGCCCCCCGACAGCGACCCAAATCAGCACTTCGGTCGAAAGACCAAAACCGACAAGCGGAGGCGACACGAAGCCGAACTGCGCCGTAAACAAGGCCCCCGCCAGCCCGGAAATCATCCCCGCCAACGAAAAGGCGAACAGTTTTGCGACTGTTACATCAAAGCCAAAGTAGCGCGTCCGGTTTTCGTTGCTGCGGATCGCCGCAAGTAGCGTTCCAAATGACGATCGGCTGATTAGAAGCAGCAGCAGATAGACGGCCATGACGATTGCAAGCACGAGGAAGTAAGTCTCGTTCGAGCTAAGGAACATGTCGTCGCGTGTGTAGGGCGCTACGAGTGGCGGCACGCCAAGCAAGCCATTGAAACCGCCAATGAAATCCCAGCGTTGGGCGGCAACTTCGGCCACAACGGCGGCGCAGAGGGTCACGATTCCAAGATGCGCGCCGGACAGTCCGCGCCCGCCCAGCATGAAAAGTGCCAAGCCGAAGGCCCCGACTCCGCCCCCGACAGCACCCAGGATGATACCCGTCCACTGGCTTTCTCCCAGCAGTGGCAGCTTGCCCAAGGTGATCAGCGCCATCAGATAAGCGCCGATGCCGAAGAAGATCGCCTGACCGAAACAAAGAATACCGGCTTGCCCCCAGATGAACGCCAGACTGAGCGCAAAGAGCCCATAGGTCAAAAATTGCGCGAGTTGGCTGATGCGCCAGTCGTCAAGGGCCAAAGGCGCAAGTAGCAACAAGACCCAGATGCCGATGGTCAAGAACAGTGGCAAGCGGCGAGTCATTAACGGAATCCCTTCGACAAGCCATTCGGAAACAGCCGGATGACGACAATGGCGATGACGAAGACGCAAATCTGGGCGGTGGCTTGCGCCATACCGCTTGAAAGCGTGGTGGAGGCGCCGCCGATGATCCCGGCCCCGATCACGGCACCGAGCAACGAATTCAGGCCCCCGACAAGCACGGCAAGGAAGGCGGGGATCAGAAAGCCGACACCCATCTGGGGATCAACGCTCATGATCGGAGCCATCACAGCGCCAGCTATGCCGGCCAGTGCTGCGCCAACCGCGAAGGTGCCGCGATCCATCAAGCGGGTGTTCACGCCCAATGATCCGGCCATGCCACGATTGGCAATGACGGACCGGATCTGAAGCCCGATCGAGGTGCGAAACAACACCAGATAGACGGTGGCAGCCAGAAATGCCGACACTGCCATAATCACCAGCCGATAGGCGGGATAATCTATGCCCAGCACCGAGACCGATCCCGGCAGCGGGTTTGTGAGGCTGATCGCGGCTGGCCCGAACACAATAATGATCAGTTGCTTGATGGCAATTGACAAGCCCCAGGTCGCAAGGATCGTGTCGATTGGCCTGCCATAGACATGCCGTATCACCAATTCCTCAATCAGCAACCCGGCGAGCCCCACCACAAGCATGGCCAGTAGAACGCCGGCCCAGAATGGCAACCCGGCCGACTGCGCCGCCACCAAAGTATAGGCCCCCAGCAGAAAGAGTTCGCCATGCGCCATGTTGATCACGTTCATCATGCCATACACGATCACGAGGCCAAGCGTGACCAGAAGCAGCGTCAGTACGAAGCTGAGAGCATCGAGGCCGATTGTTAATACGAGTTCCATTCGCGCTCCTTTGGGTCAAACGGTCAGATAGCGGTTGATGAGATCGGCGTCGGTCTGAAGGCGCGCAATGTCATCCACCCGCTCGACGATCGTGCCGTTCTCCATGAACAATGCGTGATGCGCGAGCAGGTTCACCAGATCGAGGTTCTGCTCGACCAGCAGGATCGTCAGGCCATGGGTGTCGGCGTACCGCCGCAGCGTGGTGCCGATGTCGTGCACAATCGAAGGCTGAATCCCTTCAGAGGGCTCGTCGAGGATCAGAAGGTCCGGCTTGCCAAGCAAGGCACGCATGATAGCAAGCTGCTGCTGCTGCCCGCCTGACATGGTGCCTGCCCGTTGGTCGCGACGCTCTGCCAGGATGGGGAAAAGCTCATAGGCGAGGTCAGGGACGGTCGATCCGAGCCCCGGCTTGCCCAGCACGCCCATGCGCAGATTTTCCTCGACCGTAAAATCACTGAAAATATCCCGGCCTTGCGGTACATAGCCAATCCCGGCGCGTGCGATGCGATAGGGCGGCTTACCTGCTATGTCGGCACCTGCAAAGCGGATGGAGCCTGCCGTGGGTTTAAGATGGCCGGTCAGGGTGCGCATCAGGGTGGTCTTTCCCATCCCGTTGCGGCCCAGAATGGCAACCGACTCGCCCTTGCCAATTTTCATCGACAGGCCATCGAGAACCTGGCTTCCTTTAAGGTATCCAGCGTGCAAACCATTGATTTCAAGCATCATGCCGCCCGCCCGAGATAACATTCGATCACGCGTGGATCGTGGCGCACTTCGTCATAGCTGCCATCGGCAATAACAGTGCCGCGCGCCATGACCGTGACCGGGCAATCGAGCTCGCGCACAAAGTTCATATCGTGTTCGATGACCAGCACCGTTTTGCCGAGTTCCGACGTCAGTTTGCGGATCAGCGCTGCAATGGCCGAGGTTTCCCCCTTTGACATCCCGGCGGTCGGTTCATCCAGCAGCAGAAGGTCGGCATCGGTGGCCAGAAGCATCATCACTTCCAGCTTTTGCTTTTCGCCATGCGACAATTCGGCAGCAGTCACATGCCCCTTCTGGGACAGGCCTGCAAAGCCCATCAGTTCTGCAATCCGGGCGCGGTCAGGGCGCTGACGAAGCAAGGACCACACGCCGGGATGACGGTTCGCCGCCGCCAGCGGAAGTGCGATATTTTCTATCACAGAAAGCTCGGGATAGATCCCCGGCACCTGAAATTTGCGCGAGATGCCGAGCCGCGCGATCGCTGCTGGGCTTTTTCCGCTGATCATTGCGCCTTGGAAGCTCACGGTTCCTGAGGTCGGGCGCAGCGCGCCTGTCAGGACGTTGAACAAGGTTGTTTTTCCACAGCCGTTGGGACCAAGAATGCAGCGCAACTCTCCGGCCCGCAGCGACAGATTAAGGCCGTCCAAGGCCACGATGCCGCCAAAGCGCATCGTGACCTCTTTGACCTCAAGGATTTGAGGGGTAGTTTCCATGCAAACCGCTCAGGAGCACTGGCTGGGTGCAATGATGCGCCCAAGATCTTTCAGCACTTCCATCTTACCGCCGCGTGCTTCGAAAATAAGGATGTTGAGGTCGGCATGCCGATCTGCGGACCTGAGCTGCACCTCGCCGTTGCCAGACATCATCGGCATGTCGAGCATCGCCGCAGAGAAAGCATCGGTCTGGTCAGAATCTGCCTTCTTCAGGCCTTCGACGAGGAAGCGCGTCGCGGTATAGTGGGCGTCCACCGTATTTGAAACGATTGCGGCGTCGCCATAACGGGCCTTGACCTTGGCGACAAATTCCTTGGCTTCTGGTTTGTCGAGCGTGGCGATGAAGTTTGCGGTGCCGACGATGCCTTCTGCTTCCTCCACCGACAGGCCCGACAGATAGTTTTCGCTGAAACCAAAGAAGATGATCCGCACTTTGCCCTTAAGTGCCGATGCCGCGAACTGCTTAACGAACGTGACGGCATCACCACCAACGATGGTCAGCACCACCGTATCGGCCCCCGAACTCTCGATCTTGCGCAGCGTCGGCGTGTAGTCTTTGGAACCCCATGCCCCATATTCTTCGCCTGTGATTGTCGCACCGGCTTTTTCCGCTTCGGCGCGGAAAGCCGCATTCATCTTTTGTGGCCAGATGTAGTCGCTGCCAAGCAAATAGAACGCCTTGCCAACATTCTCGACAGCGTATGGCACAAGCGGGGTGACCGAATGTTGCGGAAGTGCGCTGTAGCAGGTGATATATTGGCTGCAAACGCCGCCTTCATAGTCCGTTGCATAGATCAACGGGGTCTTGAAACGCTCATAGGTCGACCGGATGGCATCGCGCTCGGCGCTGGTGACCGGGCCGATCACGGCCGCGACCTTTTGCGCGCGGATGAGCTCGTTGGACTTTTCGACGGCGGTTTTAGGGTCGGTTTTGGTGTCAGCACGGATGATTTCAAACATCCGCCCGCCAAGAATGCCGCCTGCGGCATTGGCTTCGAGCAACGCCATTTCGATGCCCTGCGCGCCTTGCTCGCCCAGCAGTTCGAGGCCGCCGGAGAACGGCTGCAGCACGCCGATGCGGATCGGCTCTGCCGCACGCAAAATTGTCGGCATCCCTAAAGATGCCAAAGCGACGCCGCCAAGGCCGACTTTGAGCAGGCTGCGGCGGGTCGTGGAACCTATCAGTTTTTGATCCGTTTTCATTTTCTCACCCTGTTGTGGTTTTTGTTTATTTAGAAACTGTTGCCGTCCTGAACGGGCAGAGGTTTACATGTGCAAATGCTTTCCACGATACTGCGGGCATCACTGACGACCCCGAAGTGGGTCGAGATATCGTGGAGTGTCGAGGCTTGCTCACGAGGACCGGTCGCCGCGCAGCAGTCTTGGGGCACGATTACGGTGTAGCCGTGAAAGAATGCGTCATGGACCGTCGAGCGCACACAAATGTTGGTAACGACACCCATGACAATGACGGTATCCACCATCATATCACGCAGCGTTACGTCGAGGTCCGTATTGAAGAACCCGGAATAGCGACGCTTTATAACCGCGATGTCCGAAGGAGATTGATCAAGCTCTGGAATGACCTGCACGCCGGGCGTGCCCTCAATACAGTGAGGCATCCTCTTCAGAAATTCGCGGTCTCTTCTGGCCTGTGGGCGATGTGCATCGACGATAAATACAATAACGGCACCAGCATTGCGCAGCGCCCGGATCACCTCGTTTTGCGGCCCAACGAGTGCCTCATAACCGGGCAGCACCATTGCTCCGCCGGGAAGGCAAAAGTCAGCAAGCATATCGACGACGAGAACAGCCGTGGATGTCGGCTTGATAGCGATTTCCGAAGCCGTTTCCTGGTAGGCAGAGAAGTGAACCATACTACACTCCAAAGCTATTCTATGATGGAATCAGGCTATTGCTTAGTGTACTAAGTGTCAACGCCGCGGTTATCATATGCGCAGGAAAGACGTATAAAAAATGCAGAAAATCGAACCCGTAGAAATCAACGACAGTTTTTGGCAACAGGACGGCAGTAAAAACGAGTCGACTGAGATAATCGGACAAGATTACGATCTGCACGCGCAGATTGGGTATCGGCTTCGCGTTGCGAATCAGATCGCGGTTGAGATTTTTTCTGAAGTTCTTGGGGCGCAGATCGGGTCATCAAAAGTGACCACCGGGCAGTTTGCTGTCCTTTCTGCTCTGTGGGTTCGCCCCGGGATGGCGCAGTCTGAATTGGCACTGCAGACGGCCATGGATATGCCGACGCTTAACGGTGTCTTAAAACGACTGACAAGCCGCAAGCTGGTTGATGTGGCGGTGGCAGAAGATGACAAACGGTTCCGGGTGATCAGCCTTACGCCAGAAGGCAAGACATTGGCCGAAAACCTGCGGTCGCAGGCGCATCTGGTTTCCGAACAGGTTCTTGCGCCGCTTAGTGTGCCAGACCGCGAACATCTGCTTGATCTGCTTGACCGATTGATCTTGGCGCATCGGTCCGACTGATGTCGCGGCAAGCTGACAAGTTGCACTTAGCCTTTAGCCACAGATACGCTGCGAGCTGCGCACAAAAGGCCATCCAATATGAACGTTCGACCGGATCAGAAATGTGACAGGTCAAGATAATGAATGACTTCTCCAGCGATTCGGCGTCCGATTACGTCCTTGAAGATCAGATCGGGTTCAAGCTGCGCCTCGCCCATCAAAAGCACGCCGAAACCTTTGCGCTGACTCTTCCCGACGTGACGCCGACGCAGTTTTCTTTGCTCTGGAAACTGCACGAATGCGGGTCGGTGTCGCAGAACGAACTTGGCAGGCAGGTGGCGAGCGATGCCGCAACCGTCAAGGGAGTTATTGACCGTCTGAAAAAGCGGAGCTTCGTCCAGACACATCCATCAAAGACAGATCTCAGGCGCCTAGATGTTTCGCTTACCGAGGAAGGATCCGCTTTTCTGGTTTCTGCCATAGTCAGCGCCCGCAATATCTCGAAGTTGACAACGCGGCGGCTGAGCAAACGCGAAGAGCAGCAATTACTGTCCTTGTTGGACAAACTCATCGAATAAAGCCTCCCCGCACGGGCGGGGAGGCTTTATTCAGCGAAGGCCGTCTTTGCCTTCGACCTGATCATGCGTCAATCCACCAACCCGGGCGAGAGGGCGGCCGCTGTCGGTGACCGCGACGGCGACCATAATTTCGCCCGCGCGCGGCGCATCGTTCAAGCGCACTTCGATGCCGTCGAAATGGCTTCTGACATAGGCCGCATCCTTGTGTCCGAGCGGCACGTCAAGCACTTGGCCAACGCTGCCCATCTTCTTCGAAGACGGAACAAGGGCGGCACCTTTGCCGACGGCAACCCGCAATGGTGCGCCAAGTTTGGGGTGCAGGATTGCGGCTGCATGTTCCAACTCACCCGCTTCGCCAACCATTGCCGCCTTGCCATAGCTCTGCGCGTCATCCGGCGCGATGCCCAGCGCCGCCACGCAGCGCGCGCCCAGCAAGCCGCCAAGCTCGGCCCCGATATCCATCAAGACAGAGAGATCCTCGACAAACCGTCCGGCGAACGGATTGGCAATGACCGCAACCGCCACTGCCTTGCGGGTGGGATGGGCAAGTTGCTGCCCCATCTCACGCTGGGTTTCTTCGACCCATACAGCGATCTTCCTGATTTCGCACTTCATCGCAGACCATCCTCGCCGATGATCTCGGCGGTGGTAAAACCGCCAGACCGACTGTGCACGCGCGGTCCTGTCGTCATAACGAGGGCGACAAGTATTTCATTCGCCCGCGGCCCGTCGGAAAGCCCGATCTCCATAGAGTCGAAATGGCTGCGCACATACGAGGCATGAATATGTGTGATCGGAATGTCGAGCCGCGCCCCGACGCCGCCCACTTTTTTGGTCGAGGCAACGATGGCCTTGGCACCGCCAAGGGCCTCACGCATCGCATAGCCGCCCGGCGCATGCCAAAGCGCGCCATGTTCAAGCTCGCCGCCCGCGCCGACGATGGCGCCTTTGCCATAGCCTTCGATCTTGCTGGCATCGCCGCCAAGTACGGCCAGAAGCCGGTTGGCGAGCTCTAGGCCCAGCGGCTTCAAGTCTTCCATGAAAGGCTGAATCTCTTCGACATAGCGACCGGCAAAGGGATTTTCGATGACCGCCATCGCCGCGCCGCGCAACAAGGGAACGCTGGCCAGCGGTCCGCCCTCATGTCTGATTTCCTCGACCACAGTTGCGATCTTCCGAATGCGTACTTCAGGCAAGTTCAGCCTCCTTCACAGATGATATCAAACAAAATTCGTTCTGCCCGACCGCCACGTTCCGTCGCCGCAAGAACAGCGCGGCGCCGGGTGTCATCCGGCCTCGTCTTTGTCGCCAAGCCGATGCCAGCGAAAATTCTGCGCATCATGGGGATGCTGTGCAGACGGATCGTGCCGCACCCGGCGCAAGCCATTTCGCGGCACGTCTTCGATCGGGATGATCTGCGAAACATGTCCGCCCATCTCGGCGTAATCTTGGCGTAACAGCGTAAACTCGATAGGGGCAACCAACGCTGGCGTCGGCACATATCCGAACGAGTTTTCCGGCATGTCCAGCACATCAACCATGACGGTGATCCCGCCGCCCGGCCAAATGTAGGTTTCGGCGCCGCCGCAAGTGACATGCGTCAAGGCCTCCTTGACCGATCGCGTCAGCCGCACCGGATTCTCGGTTACGCCCGCCCGCAGAGAGCCACCAGCGCCGCCCATGAACAGCACCGAGCAGACCGAGGGTTCGCAATTTTCCGCAATCCGCTCTGCCGTCGCCTGAATAGCCGCGGGGGCCTCTGCCGGACGCGGCACCAGCGTGTCGTCAAGTTCGTAATAGGCCCACTGCTCTCCGGTGGTCGAGACCATCAAAAGCCGCAGGCCCGGCCATGCAACCTTTGGATCGAAGGGATTGAGGATTTCTAGCGCGTCCTTGATGCTGGTGCCGCCCCAGCCATCGCCCGAGTCCGCCACCTGAAAGTAGCGTCCGGGAGTAGAGCGCCGGCCCTTCAACCGAATGCCCGTTGGACGGACATCCAGCAATTTCCCGGCCTGATGCTCTGAAAGCACCCCGGTGATATGGTCGTCGACCACAACGACCTCG
The DNA here is from genome assembly GCF_058135695.1 of Cypionkella sp. PAMC25878. Lineage (NCBI taxonomy): Bacteria > Pseudomonadati > Pseudomonadota > Alphaproteobacteria > Rhodobacterales > Paracoccaceae > Cypionkella > Cypionkella sp. PAMC25878. The sequence goes on from NZ_CM176871.1 coordinate 4,317,951, forward strand.
TCGACAAGATCCGCCCATTGTTTGGCAAAGATCCCAATCGTTGCAGAGCCGCAACCGACACGCATCAGCCGCTCGGGCACGCCGTTGATGATTGGCGGCTTGCCCGCCTGCACCACGATGGTGACGCCATCGTCGATGGACAAATCAACGGCCGCACGATTGCACAACCGCAAAAGAGCGTCACAGGTGACACGGCCTTCTTTCTTCGATCCGCCGGTCAGGTGGTCCACGCCGCCCAGCGACAACATCCGCGAGCCATATTCCCCGGTCATAACATGCCCGATCGGTTCGCCGTCGACGCGGATAACGGCGCACTCGTCGCCGATATGGCGGTCGGTGTCGATTTTCACCTTCACGCCGCAATAGCTGAAAATCCCTTCCGTCACGACGGTGATCATGTCCGCACCCTGCACGGACTGACTGACGATGAAGGGGGCGGGTTTATAATCGGGATAGGTCGTGCCCGCACCAACTGCGGTCAGGAACGTCCGGTCGCCGCGGATGATGTCGCCGTTCCAGTCCGCCGGATCAGCGTCGGATCCAAGGAAAGCCACTGAGGGCGCACCCGACTGAAGAATGGTGATCGGATCAAGCCGGACCAGCGTGCCAGCATGATTGGCATATCGGTCGCAGGCACCAGCATTGCCATCGGCGATGTAACACATGACCGGACATGCGTCACAGCGGATCTTGCTGGAGGGGGCGGCGGCTTCGGCCATGGGATTATACTCGCGCGGGTGGGGTGGATTCAGTCGACGAAGGCACGTTCGACAACGAAAGTCGCGGGAGCATTGTTGCTGCCCTCGACAAGATCGAAAGCCTCTAGGGTCCAGACTCATTGATCGTCAAAGCCAGAACAAGACGGTTGCGGCGAGAGCGACGGCGGAGAGGAAGACTTTTGGGCATCTGTCGTAACGTGTTGCCACCCGCCGCCAGTCTTTGAGACGGCCAAACATGATCTCAATCCGATTGCGGCGTTTGTATCGGCGTTTATCGTATTTGACAGGCTTCGCGCGTGACTTCCGGCCGGGGATGCAAGGCGTGATCCCCTTGTTTTTCAGGGCGTCTCGGAACCAGTCGGCGTCATAACCCCGGTCAGCCAGCAGCCACGTCGCTTTGGGTAAGCTGCCCAGTAAGGCCGCAGCGCCGGTGTAATCGCTGACCTGACCTGCGGTCATGAAGAAGCGGATCGGTCGGCCGTTTTCGTCAGTGACGGCATGCAGTTTGGTATTCATGCCACCTTTGGTCCGGCCAATCAGACGACCGCGCCCCCCTTTTTCACCCCAAGGCTTGAAGCCGTGCGGTGCGCCTTGAGATAGGTCGCGTCGATCATCACCGTCTTCGGGACCGCCGCCTCGGAGGCCAACCCTTCCATCATCCGGGCAAAGACGCCCATGTCGCCCCATCGCTTCCAACGGTTGTAAAGCGTCTTCGCCGGGCCGTATTCCTTCGGCGCGTCAGACCAACGCAAGCCATTGCGATTGATGAAGATAATGCCGCTCAAGACCCGACGATCATCGACACGCGGCACCCCGTGGCTCTTGGGAAAGAAGGGTTTAAGTCGAGCCATCTGCTCGTCCGTCAGCCAGTAAAGGTTGCTCATTGCTCAGTCTCCTTGCGGAGCCTGAATCACGGCTGCGTTGCAAAATCAATAGGTCCTGACCCTAGTTGACATGCCCGAGATTGGCAGCCTGACCAACAAACAAGTCGGCAGCCTCGCGGGTCTTGCTCCGATGTCACAAAGCTCGGGGAAATGGCAGGGCAAGGCGCGGATTTTGGGCGGACGTCCCAACCTGCGCCATGCGATATTTATGCCCGCACTTGTCGCGATCAGGTTCAATTTGGATATGAAGCTGAAATACGCAGCCCTGATCGCTGCGGGGAAAGAAAAGAAGGTCGCGATCACAGCCGTCATGCGAAAGCTTCTTGTGTTAGCAAATGCTCTGCTGCGCGACGATAGAAAATGGGCCGCAAAACCGACTTGACCAAGACGGATACTCCTCCCGGAGTATGCGGTTCCCTTTGCGAAGCCGGTCGTTCTCGCGCAGAAGCTCAGCATCCTGTGCGGGCACCTTAGCCTCTTCGGCAATAGCCCGAATCCACTTGCCGAGCGTCGAAAGCCCGATCCCCAAATCAGATGCAACCTGACGCATGCTCAGACCGCTGGTCTGCGCGATCCGAACCGCATCTCGTTTGAACTCGTCGCTGGGTCGTGCTGCCATATCAAGTCTCCTTCATGGCGATCATCGCTCTCAGAACACCGGAACGAAACCGGTGCAGGTTCAGGGCGATGCCCGGTCGATTGAGCTGCGCTTGGTGCAATCGTCGAACCCGTCCATCGACACGTCAATCCGCGCCGGTATTGCGCCTTTAACCAAATTAAAGTCCCGCTGAACCTGCGGGTCCATGGATTGCCTCGGCCACGGCGTCCTGGCCCTTGTTCATGTCGGCATTGTCATTCGTGAAACCGCCAAAGGCATCGAAGACGAATTTGTGGTTCGGGGTGGCGGTCGGCGACGGGAAGCACAGGAAATCCACGCCGGGCTTCATGCCTTTGGCCTGAAACTCACCCTTGGCCCAATCCCCCATGATCTGCATGTCCGCTTGACCCATTGGCACAAGGTTGGTCGCCGCAGCCCAATCGCATCCGGTATAGCCATCGTCATGCAAGCCGCGAATCTGGCCCAGAAGATCAAAGACCTTGATCCTCTCGGGGTTGGAAAGCGTGGTCCCATCCAGATCAATCGTGGCTTTTTTTGTAGAAATCCTGGCCGTTTACATCGGCGACCATGCTTTCCCAGATCTCTTCGATCTGCCAGCTTTCGTCGCTCATCGCGATCGGGATGACCCCGGCGGCTTTCCGCCTCTGGGCATTGGCGATCAACTCCTCCCAACTGGTGGGTTCAGTGATCCCGTTCTTGTCGAAGATGGCCGTGTTGGCCCGAATTATTTCAGCGATCCCTATGATCTGGATGCCCTCACCAATGCTGGGCTTTTCGCGATGGAGGCGATGGATCAGCCCGAGATGCGGCGCTACATCGCCCAGCGCCAAATCCCCGGCCCAGCGATCACCCGCGACGGTTTCCGGCGCTTTTGCCAGACCGAGGTCCATGCAGCTTTGCATCCGGTGGGCACCTGCCGGGCTGACAGCGACGCGATGGCCGTGGTGGATCCGCAGTTGCGGCTGCATAGCATAACTGGCTTACGGGTCGCGGATGCTTTGATGATGCCGCAGCTGATTTCCGGCAATCCGAACGCGGTTTGCATCATGATCGGGGAAAAATCAGCTGATCTGATCAAGGCGGCGCAAGCCTGACACCCCGCTGTGCGGGGCCAAACGCCCGCAGCGTTGTTTCCAGCATCACTGGCAAACGCCTAATAGAAGGGGATAGGTGAGAGGCTGACAACGACCCAAGCGGGGCTCGTTACGGCTGCTTCCTTCCGGACCTGACCGGGTTGGCGAGGCGCTTACCCGCGCCAACCTCTCAATCTTCGATATAGGGCGGTGCAATCGGATTCGCAAGGCTTCGTGACAGGGTCGCTGATGGGGCGTGATTTCGGGCAAAAGCGCAGACGGCTATGCCTTACCGCCCGCAAGCCCTTTCAGAAACCCAATGGCGGATTTCAGCATTCCGTCCAGCCACAGCCGCCCGGCATCCACCGCCGCGACATAGGCTTGCAACGCCCCCGCCGCCGCCGGGAATTGCTGCGCCAGTTTCGGTGCCATCACATAGGCGGTCAGCAGCGCCACGCCCAGAACCAGCATCAGCACGAAGCCCGAGCGGAAGCTGGATTTCTGCGCACCATCTTCGCCCAAAGTCTCGGCAATCGCCGACTGGCCCGAACGTTTTTCGCTGCTGGCGCGCAGGGTGGAGTTGATTTCCTCAATCTCGGGCAGCATTTCGCGCCGGGTTTGCGGTTTGACCACCGCCTCGGGCTCGCCCTTCATCCGCGCCAAGCGGCGCGCCACAGCCCCCGCCGCCGGAGTCTCCAGCCCCAGTTCGGTCTGGGTTTCCACCACCGGAGTTTCCACCTTACGGGCCTCGACCTCACGCTCGGCTTCCTCACGTAGTACCGCCAGCACGCTTTCATCAATGCTGCGCAGGGCGGGTTCGGGCACGGGCGGCGCAGCCTCGCTCATCGGCGCGACTTCGGTCAACGGCGGATCAAGCTCTGAATCATCCACATCGGGCCGCTCCGGCGCGGCGACATCGGCTGCAGCCGAACGCGCAGGTCTATCCATCTGCGCGGCAATCTGCGCTGCAATCGGCGGGGGCGCATCAAACAGCGCCTCCTCTGCCGCCAATTCCGCCTCCACCTCGGGCGACAGCTGAAACCACGCATGGCCACAGTTGGAACATTGCACATCGCGCCCCCCATCGGGGATCGCAGCCGCATCAACCTCATATTCCGCATCGCAATTCGGGCAAACTAGACGCATTGTTGGGGTCCGGGGTCATTTCTGTGAGGCAGGCTGCTGACTTGTAGCAATGAAGGAAACATTCTGGAAGCCTTTGTGGCAAAACTTGACCCGAAGCGATTGAATCCCTTGCCACCTTGGGCAATGGTGCAACGCAATGCGGCCCAAACAGGATGAAACCCGGTGATTGCCTTCGACAATGTGGCCTACAGCTACGGTGGGGGCGAATTGCTGTCCGAGATTTCGCTGCGCTTGGCCCCCGGTTCGTTCCATTTTCTGACCGGGCCGTCGGGGGCGGGAAAATCCACCTTCCTGAAACTGTGCTACGGTGAACTTTTGCCCAGCGCCGGACGGATCACTCTGTTTGACCGCGAAGTGCGCAGCCTCAGCCGCGACGATATCGCCCTGACTCGCCGCCGCATTGGCATGGTGCAGCAGGATTGCCAGTTTCTCGACCATCTGCCCTTGGCCGCCAATGTCGCCTTGCCGCTGACGGTGGCGGGCAAAGCTTCTGTCCCGCAGGATCTCAGCGATCTGCTGGGCTGGGTCGGCTTAGGCCAGTTGGCCGATGCGTTGCCGCCGTCTTTGTCCGGGGGTGAGCGGCAACGCGCCGCCCTCGCCCGCGCCATCATCATCGGCCCCGATGTGGTGCTGGCGGATGAGCCCACCGGAAACCTCGATTGGGAGATGTCGCTGCGCCTGCTGACCTTGCTGGTCGAGTTGAACCGGATGGGCAAAACCGTGCTGATCGCCACCCATGATCTGAACCTGATCCGGCAGGCGAAAAGCCAGATCGCCGCCCGCGTGCTGCGGATATCCAAGCGCCGGATACAACTGGCCGGGGCTGATTTATGAGCCTGTTGTCGCGGCTCACCCCTGACCGTAAGGCCGACAGGCAGGCCGACCGCGTGGTGCCACCCTCGGGCCACACCGCATGGCTGACCTCGTTCACCGCAGGGGCGATGGCATTTCTGGCGGTGTTCGCACTGGCCTTGTCGCTGGCAGCGGGGCGTTTGGCAGATCGCTGGTCGGATGCGCTGGAACGCACCGCCACAGTGCGGCTCTCCGCGCCCGAAGACCAAATGGATCTGCAAACCAAAGCCGTGCTGGCCGTCCTATCAACCACCCCCGGCATTGCCTCGTCTCGCGCCATGACCGACGCCGAACAGCGCGCGCTGTTAGAGCCGTGGTTTGGCCCCGACCTGCCTGTGGATGCCCTGCCGCTGCCCCGGCTGATCGAAGTCACCGAAAGCGGCGCGGGTTATGACGGCGAAGGCCTGCGGCAACGCCTCGCCGCCGAGGCCCCCGGAGCCGTGCTTGACGATCACACCCGTTGGCGCAGACCGCTTGCCGTCGCCGCAGGCCGCCTGCGCCTGCTCGGCCTGCTCTCCATCGGGCTGATCGGCACCGCCACCGCCGCCATGATCACCCTCGCCGCCAGTGCAGCCCTCGCCGCCAACACCCAAGTCGTCCGCGTGCTGCGGCAGGTGGGCGCGCGCGATGCCTATATCGCCCGCGCCTTCGTCCGCCGCTTCACCCTACGCGCGATCACGGGTGCTGCGGTGGGCACGCTTGTGGGCATGATCGGCGTGGCCCTGCTGCCCTCCACCGATACCGCTGGCGGCTTTCTGACCGGCCTCGGATTTCAGGGCCTAGGCTGGCTCTACCCGCTCACCCTGCCCCCCCTCGTCGCCGTGGTCGCCTTCGCAGCCACCCGTGCCGCCGCGTTCCGCAAACTCCGGGAGCTGACCTGATGCGCAACTCACCCCTATGGCGTCCCATTCAATGGCTGCTCTCGCTGGTGTTCATCCTGCAAATGTATCTCGCCATGCTGGTGCTGGGCATCGTCTACCTGCCCTACGCTCTGCTGAACCGGGACGGAGCCGTCGCCGCCTGCCATGCCTTTTGTGCATGGGTCCGCTTCAGCCTGCGGGTGATCTGCGGCCTACGCACCGAAATCCGCGGTGAGGTGCCGCAAACCGAAGTGCTGATCGCCGCGAAACACCAAAGCTTCCTCGACATCATCCTGATCTACGGTGCCCTGCCCCGCGCCAAATTCATCATGAAGGCCGAGCTGCGCTTCGCCCCGATCCTCGGCTGGTACGCCCTGCGCATTGGCTGCGTCCCGGTCAACCGCGGGAAAAGGGGGGCTGCGATCACCCAGATGATGGCGGATGTGAAATCCGGCCTCGCCCGCCCCGGTCAGTTGATCATCTACCCGCAAGGCACCCGCGTCGCCCCCGGCGAAACCCTGCCCTACAAGATCGGCACCGCCGCGCTTTACAGCCAGCTCGGCCAGCCCTGCGTACCCGTTGGCACCAATGTCGGGCTGTTCTGGCCGAAACGCGGCATCCTGCGCCATCGTGGGACGGGCGTGGTCGATTTCCTGCCCGCCATCCCGCCCGGCCTCAGCAACGCCGAGTTCATGACCCAACTAGAGGCGCAGGTCGAAGCCTGCTCCAACGCATTGTTGGTGGAAGCTGGATACAAATGAGCACTTCCTCCGCCACCATCGAACACATGCTCGACACGATCCCGCTGACGCTGACGGTGAAGAAGATGTTCGGCGAATACGCCCTGTATCTGGATGGCATCGTGGTGGCCTTCGTCTGCGATGAGACCTTGTTCATCAAACCCACCCCCGGTGCCAATGCGATCCTGCCCGACGCCGAGCGCGGCCCCGCCTATCCCGGCAGCAAAGACTATATTATCGGCTCCGAAGCGCTGGACGACCCCGATGTTTGCGCCCGCGCCCTCCGCGCTGTCGCCGCCGACGCGCCGCCACCCAAACCGAAGAAACCGAAGGCCGCGAAGAAACCCAAGACCTGCTAAACTTGGGCTCTTAGCTCATCCTCTGCGCTCAAATATCCCCGCCGGAGGCTTCCGAACAAAGCCCCACAAACCAAGGTCCACCCATGACGCCCCCCACTTGGATCACCACTCTAGACGACCTGCACGCCCATTACGGCACCCCCGGCAAACCGGCCCTTGCCAAAGTCACAGCACATCTGACCCCCGCCTATGCCGCCTTCATCGCCGCCTCACGGTTCTGCATCCTGTCCACGGTTGGCCCCGAAGGCACCGATGGCAGCCCGCGCGGCGATAAGAACCCGGTGGTGATCCCGCTCGATTCAGAAACTCTCCTGATGCCCGACTGGAAGGGCAACGAACGCATCGACTCCTTACGCAACATCATCCGCGATGGCCGTGTATCATTGATCTTCCTTGTCGCAGGCTCCACCACCGCCATCCGCGTCAACGGCACCGCCAAAATCACCGCCGACCCCGATCTGCGCGCCCGCTTTGACCGAGAGGGCACCCAGCCGCGCAGCGTGATCGTGATCCGCATAGCCGAGGTCTATTCGCAATGCGCCCGCGCCCTGCAACGCTCGGCCCTGTGGACCGCTCCCCATGCCCAAAACCTGCCCACCCCCGGCCAAATGCTGCAAGACGCGACCGCAGGCGCGATCAACGGGGCCGATTATGACGCCGAGCGCGCCACCCGCGCGCACCTCGGCTGGTGGTGATCAGCGCCGCGCCAAAGTGCCAAACACCCAATCCCACAAAGGTGAGGTGACGCCGAAATTATGCGCAACATCATGATGATGCACGGCATGGAGCCGGATCAATCTCCGCAGCCATGCCCGCCCGCCGCTGCCCAGATGATGCACCACATAATGCACGCTGATATAGCCGAGATAGCCGAACAGCACGCCCGCCATCACCGCGGCCGCCCACTCGGGCCGCAAAGCCCACGTCAGCGGCCAATAGATCAGCCCATAGAACACCAAGAGCGTCACCAACATCGGCGTGCCTTGCAACTCACGCGGGGCCGCGTGATGCGCCAGATGGATCTGCTGCAACAGCGGTGCGTGGTGGAAGGCAAAGCGGTGGATCAGATATTCTGCCAAACTCCAGCCCAGTAGCCCCAGCGCTATCAATCCTCCCGAAGCAAATCCGCCACCCGGCCCAAACGCCAATACAACACACAGCAGGATCAACGGCGGATAGACCAGAAAATCGAGGAAAAACATCCAAGCCGGCATTTCCGCGCTGAACATTTGCAAAATCCGCGTTTTGACTTTGCGCACGCTTTGCCAAAACGGATGGGTCTGCATCGCGTTAGGGTCCATATCTGTCGCCTGCCTTTATGCCGATGGCTCTGCGGGACGCATCGGCTGTCATGACGCCGTTACTCTCGCAGAGATTGCATAAAATATCCAGCCCGGCCCTGTGGATCGGAAGCGGGGATCGCAGCAGCCCAAAAGCCTGAACTAAAAAAGGACTAAAAAAGGCCCGTATCTTCATCCGCGATAGCGTCGTCAATAAAGCCGCCCGGATCAGCCATAAAAGCTTGATACAACTTGAAATGCCGCGTCTGCCGATAGTCGACCGCTGCAAGACCGCCTTTGCTGATTTCCAAAACCTGCGCATCGGGCAGCGCCATCAGCAGCGGCGAATGAGTTGCCATGATCACCTGCGCGCGACCCAGCGACTGAATACGGCTGAGAAGACGCAAAAGCTGCAACTGGCGCTTGGGCGACAGCGCAGATTCCGGCTCGTCGAGAAAATAGGTGCCCTGTCGCGACAGCCGTTCCTCAAAAAACCGCAAGAACCCCTCGCCATGGCTTTCCGACAGATAATCCGGTGGCGGGCCACCGCTATCCCGCGCCGCTTCGTCCAGATAGCGCGCCACGCTGAAGAAAGATTCCGCCTTGAAAAACCAGCCATTCGTAACTTTCGGCAACCATGCCGCCCGCATTACCTCGCCCAGCGCGCTGCCACTGGTATCAATCGCACGCGCGTGGTCGACTGGACGATAGCCCTTGCCACCCCCGGCCTCGTCATAACCGCTGAGGCCCGCAATCGCCTCGATGAGTGTGGATTTTCCAGTGCCGTTTTCACCGGTGATGATGGTAACGGCGGCAGTGAAATTCAGTTCAAACTCCGGGTCGGCCAACCAAGGCAGGTTGAAGGGATAATCCTTGCGCCCCGCGATCCGCTCCGGCAACAGGCTGATCCGCTTCAAGAACGGCGGTGGCAGACTGGTTCCTGTGCGTTTGCGGCTCATCGTGATACCTTGGCGGCCCTGTCACCGCATCATGCGGCAAAAGTTAAGGCCGCGTAAACACGCGGCCATAACCCATTGATTCTTTAGAAATGCAGCATGTGTCCACGCGTGGACACCCCCGCTTAGGCCGCCAGCCCCTTGCTGCCCATATCAAGGAATTTCTGGCGACGATCCCTAATCAAAGCCTCGGGTTTCTTGCCCGACAGCTCTTTCAGCATGGTTTCAATCGCCTTGCCGACCGCTTCAATCGTGTCTTTCCGCCCCCGCTGAGCGCCCCCCAGCGGCTCCTTCACGATGCGATCAATCACGCCCAATTTCTGCAAATCCTGCGCCGTCAGCCGCAAAGCCTCGGCGGCTTCCCGCATCTTCTCGGCATCTTTCCACAGGATCGACGCGCAGCCTTCCGGCGAGATCACCGAATACACCGAATGCTCCAGCATCGCGATCCGGTTGGCGGTCGCAAACGCCACCGCCCCGCCAGAGCCACCTTCCCCGATGATCACCGAGATCAACGGCACGCCAATCTCCAGACATTTCGCAGTCGAGCGCGCAATCGCCTCGGCCTGCCCGCGTTCCTCGGCACCCTTGCCCGGATAAGCACCGGGGGTGTCGATCAGCGTGATCACCGGCAGATGAAACCGATGCGCCATATCCATCAACCGCACGGCTTTACGATAGCCCTCAGGCCGCGCCATGCCGAAATTGCGTTCAATGCGGGATTTGGTGTCGTTGCCTTTTTCGTGCCCGATCACCATCACCGGGGTGTCGTTGAAGCGCGCGAGGCCGCCCATCACCGCGTGATCGTCCGAGAACCCCCGGTCGCCCGCAAGCGGAGTGTATTCCTGAAACAGAGCCTCGATGTAATCTTTGGAATGGGGCCGCTCGGGGTGACGCGCCACCTGACATTTCCGCCACGGCGTCAGATCCTTGTAGAGATCCTTCAGCAACTGATCCGCTTTGCGGTCCAACTGCTCGGCCTCTTTGGTGACATCCATCCCGGTATTGCTGCGGGCCATCGCGCGCAGTTCCTCGGCCTTGCCTTCAATTTCGGCCAAAGGCTTCTCGAATTCGAGGTAGTTCATCGAGCACTCCATCGCAGGCCAGATCATCGGCAAGGCCCCCTATATGGCCGCGTGACGCGGAAAATGCAACCGACCACAACTATCGCCGGACAGAGCGCCCTTTCGCGTTGTCGATAGCAAAGCACGACGCTACCACTTGAGCGCACGGCTGGTTTGGCAGGTATGTGAGGGATTGTGCGGGTATTTCTGGCAAACGACACCTCGCGCAGCGCACATGCGGGTTGCAAAGCGGTGATGCGATCACTGCACGCCGCGATGGCCGCCGTGCCGGGGCTAGAGATTTGCGGCACCCACAGCGTCGGCACCCGCGAGATCGACGAGGACGCCTTCAATGCCGCAGATGCCGTGCTGATCAACGGCGAAGGCACCATCCATCATTCCGGCCAACATGCGACCTATCTGCTGGCGCTGATTGCCGAGGCAAAGGACGCGGGCAAGAAAGTGCTGCTCGTCAACGCACTGTTCCAGCAATACGAATGCCAGTCCGATGATATTCTGGCCGATTTGGCCTTACTCACGGTGCGCGAGCCGCGCAGCGCTGACTTTGCTCGCCGCTATGGTGGCACGCCGCGCGTATTGCTCGATAGCGCCGCCGATCCGGCCTTTACCGAAGGCGGCACGGCCACGCCGCTGACGCATGGTTGGGTGATCGGCGGCTATATCGACAGCGGGTTGCTGAAAGACCCGTTCAAGCGCATCGCGGGCCACCATTTGAATATCCACAAAAGCCCGTTTGAGGATATCATCGCCACGCTGCGGACTGCCGAGTTGTATCTCACCGGGCAACATCACGGAGTTTACGCAGCAGCAATTGCGGGGTGCCCGTTTATCGTCACGCCCTCGAACAGCCATAAGATCGAGTCGTTTGTGGAATGGACCGGCCTGCCAATCCCGATCTGCATGCAGCAAAAAGAAATCCTGCCCGCCGCCGCCTTCGCTCTGCGCAATCCCTCGATTTATGCCGATTTGCAGGATTTTATGAAAAGTCAGTCGGTTCTGACCAGCGCGATGCTGGCCGAGGCGTTGGGCTGACAGCTGCGCTGACCGCAGTTCGGCAAGATTTGTGATATTGCACCATGCTAGCCCTTTTTTAGAACGAGCATGTCCAAGATGACCAACAGCTATGAAACCCGCCTGATCCGCGTGTTGGATTACATCCATGACAACCCCGCCGGGGATTTGAGCCTAGATGCTTTGGCCGATGTGGCGGCACTGTCGCGGTTTCACTTTCACCGGGTGTTTCATGCGTTGATGGGGGAAACGGCGGCGCAGGCGGTGCGGCGGATGCGGATGTACCGCGCGAGCGTTGCACTGGTGCAGACCACCGCGCCCTTGGCCAAGATCGCCCACGCCGTTGGTTATCCCAACCTTGCCTCCTTCACCCGCAGCTTTGCCGAACTTTATGGTGTGCCCCCGGCCGCCTTTCGCGCCAAGGGCGAGCTGCGTCCTCTGCCCCCCTTGTTCAGAACTGGAGAGTCTCTGATGTATGCTGTTGAAATCCGACAAGACCCCGCCCGCAGGCTGGCCGCGATCCCGCATAAGGGCGCTTATACCGAGATTGGTCGCGCCTTTGAGAAAGGCGGTGCGGTGCTGGCTGCGCGCAAGCTGATGGGTGCCTGTGGCGGCATGGTCGGGGTCTATTATGATGACCCTGCCGCGGTAGCTGTGGCGGACCTGCGCAGCCATGCCGGGTTTGAGATTGGCTCTGGCCAGATTGATCCGCCGCTGGAGTTGGTGAACCTGCCCGCGGGACGCCACGCCGTGCTGCGGTTTAAGGGCTCTTATTCTGGCCTGCCCGCCGCCTATGAACAGCTATACCGCAACTGGTTGCCGGGATCGGGCGAAGCCCCAGCCGACAGCCCGGTGTTCGAGGTTTATCTGAACACGCCGATGGATACAGCACCCGAGGAATTGCTGACCGAGATTTGCCTGCCGCTGGCTTGAAGGCGGCTTAAATCCAAGGCCTAAAAACAGCACAGCCCCGTGGGTTACCACGGGGCGTGCATCCTCCCGAGGATGCGGCATCGGGCCTCCTCTCCCTTTGCCGCGCGGGTATCTCTGGGGCATACTGTCGCATGCCGCAGCGTCACAGTGCCGTCACAGAACGCACGAGTCAACAGGATCTTTTCGGCGCTGAAACATTAAGCAGCGGCGATCATTTCCGCCTGTTTCACGATCACTTCCGCCTGTTTAATCGAGGCAATATCGACCAGACGGCCCTTAAAGACCGTGGCACCCTCGCCCCGCGCCTTGGCATCGGCCATTGCGGTGAGAATCTCCCGCGCCTCAGCCACAGCGGCTTCAGACGGCGTGAAGACCTCGTTCGACAAAGCGATCTGTTTGGGGTGAATCGCCCATTTGCCAACCATGCCCAAAGTGGCCGAGCGGCGGGCTTGGGCGCGAAAACCCTCATCATCGCTGAAATCGCCGAACGGGCCATCGACGGGCAAGATGCCATGGGTGCGGCAGGCGGCAACGATGACCACTTGTGCCCAATGCCACGGATCGGACCAATGTTTCACACCCTCGCGCAGCATGTAATAGTTTTCCTGCGTGCCACCGATACCGGTGGTCTGCATCCCCATCGATGCCGCGAAATCCGCCGCCCCCAAAGACATCGCCTGCAAGCGCGGGCTCGAGGCCGCGATTTCCTCAACATGCGCGATGCCAGCAGCGGATTCGATGATCACCTCAAAGGAGATAGGCTTGGCACGGCCCTTGGCGCGTTCAATCGCGGTGACGAGGGCATCGACGGCATAGACATCTGCGGCACAGCCCACTTTGGGAATCATGATCTGATCTAAGCGCGGGCCGCATTGCTCCAGCAGATCAACCACATCGCGATACCAGAACGGAGTATCGAGGCCGTTGATCCGCACCGACAGGGTTTTCTTGCCCCAATCGAGCGTATTGACCGCATCGATGATGTTGGCGCGGGCTTGGTCTTTGTCGGAAGGTGCCACCGAATCTTCCAGATCAAGGTTGATCACATCCGCCGCCGAGGCGGCCATCTTGGCGAACAGCGCGGGGCGCGAGCCGGGGCCGAACAACTGGCAGCGATTGGGGCGTGCCGGGGGGCTGGGTTGCAGACGGAAGGACATTTTTGCCTCGCAAGGATATTTCACGGTATTTGTAACATTTGGTATATTGTTGCGTCATTGACGGCAAGTTGAATTTGCAGTTGCAGCAATTTGGCAAGCAGTCGCGCAGAAATTATTGATCTTTCTGCGATAAATCATAGATTTTTGGCCATAAATCCGAAGATTATTCCGATAAATCAGAGAATTCATTATACTAATCCCTACACCAAAGCCTTTGCGTGCAGTTCCTTGCAAAGGCTCGCCGCACAGCAGCGGCACAATGGAGCGACCTTGACCTCCCCGCGCTTCTGTCTCACACCCATGCGCGCAGAATGGGCCGCCCTGCGCGGATTTGAGGATAACACGATGACCAGAACCGTCTACCTGAACGGCGAATACCTGCCGGAAGCCGAAGCGAAAGTCTCGATCTTTGACCGCGGCTTTCTGATGGCCGATGGCGTCTATGAGGTCACCTCGGTGTTGGACGGCAAGCTGATCGACTTTGGCGGCCATTGTCTACGCCTTGCCCGCAGCTTGTCGGAATTGGAGATGCAGAACCCGCACTCGGATGCCGAATGGCTGGCGATCCACCGCGAATTGGTGACACAGAACGGCATCAGCGAAGGCATGGTCTATCTGCAGGTGACGCGCGGCAATCCGGGGGACCGGGATTTCGCCTATCCGCCGGAGGATGTGACGCCGACCGTGGTACTATTTACCCAAGCCAAGCCGGGGCTGGCCGACAATCCGGTGGCGAAGGTCGGGTTCAAAGTGATCTCGATCCCCGATATTCGCTGGGGGCGACGCGATATTAAAACGGTGCAGTTGCTCTATCCTTCGATGGGCAAGATGGCGGCGAAGAAGGCCGGGGTGGATGACAGCTGGTTTGTTGAGGATGGCGTGGTGACCGAGGGCACCTCAAACAACGCCTATATCGTCAAGGGCAACAAGATCATCACCCGTCAGCTTTCCAGCGATATTCTGCACGGCATCACTCGCGCGGCGGTGCTGCGCTTTGCGGTAGAGGCGCAGATGGAGGTTGAGGAGCGGGCGTTCTCCATCTCTGAGGCCCAAGACGCGGATGAGGCGTTCATCACCTCGGCCTCGGCCTTTGTGATGCCAGTGGTTGAGGTTGACGGAGCGGCGGTCGGCACGGGAAAGCCAGGCCATATCGTGGCGCGGCTGCGCGAGATTTACTTGGATGAGATGCGCAAGGCGGCGGTCTGAAACGGCGGCTCGGGCTTGCATATAGCAAAGCCCGAGCCGTCATTGCTAAAACTGAAACACGGACACCTGCGAGATCGCGAAATTGTTCGCGTTCAGCAGATGGGCCAGTTCGATGGTTTGATCAGGATCGGCATTACTTTCCAGTCCGACCGTAACAGTGCCAGTGTCGGCGTCCGTCTGTGAAAACAGTGTCCACTGCGACAGATCGGCGACGCGCTGATCGACATCCAGCTCCAGACGGTCATCGTTGCCATCATAATCGCTGACGGTGATCGCTTCTGCGTCGTCGCGCTCATGCACAGTGACCATCAGATCATTGCCCGCCCCGCCCGTTAGCGTGTCGCCATCATCGCCAATCAACAAATCATCCCCGGCGCCACCCGAGACGTGATCCGAAGCCTGCGCTGCGGTTTCCCAGCCATCCAGCTGATTGTCGGTGGCCGAAACAATATCATTGCCGTCACCGCCATCCAGCGTGTTTTGGCCAGAGTAATCCCAGACTTCATCATTGCCTGCCTCGCCATGCACAACGTCATCGCCAAGCTGGCCGTGTTCAAACGCGTAATTGGAAACTTCGTCATCCACCCAACTGACATCATTGCCCGAGCCGAGCGAAATCTGATCATTGCCTTCTTCGCCCAGCATAACGTCACTGCCGCGACCGCCGAACAGGCTGTCATCACCGCTAAGCCCCAGCACAAGATCATTGCCCGCGCCGCCGTAAAGCTGGTCATCCCCCACGCTGCCATCGACAAAATCATCGCCGTCGCTGCCGCTTATGGTGTCATCGCCTGCGTTCCCGATCAAAGAATCATCGCCGCCGAGGCCGCTGATCTGATCGTCGCGTGCGGTGCCAAGCAGGGTGTCGCTGCCATCGCCACCCGTCAGCGTTTCGCCAGTGTGATCAGGTTCGTCGGGTTTGTCGTCATCGTGACCAGACCCGGAAAAAGCGAAACCAAGTATCGGCAAGGCGAGTAACAGCAAAAATTCCATCTTTGGCACCCGGTAAAATTACTCTGAATTAGATTAAAAGGTCGAAAGCAGCTGCGCGTCAACTTTCGCGACAATTTTGCCTTAAATTTTCCACAATTTTAGAATGATCGCGCGATTGTTTCCAAAAGAGCGCTAACCAGCCAGCCCCGCCAGCACTTCGCTTAGAATCGGCGCAAGCAGCAGCGCCCAAGCTTGCTGTTCGGCCTCGGTGGCGATCAGATCATTGCGCAGCTCTATCAAGGTGTTATGCCGCCCGGGTTGCAGCGCGTGCATGTCAATCGCATCGCCGGGAAGATGGCCTGCGTAGGGCTCGTTGTCACCGATGCAGAGGTCGGCCTCGGCCAGCAAACGGGCAACCAGTGGCTTGGAAAACCGCTCGTCCAGATGGCTATACAGAACACCCACATGCCAAGGCCGTGCGGGGCGACCTTTCAGGCAAGGCGTGAAGGAATGAATTGCGAGGATAACCGTATCAGGCTGGCGGGCCGCCAACCGCGCATAGGCTGCGTGGTAGGGACGGTAAAGCGTATTCAGCCGCCGCTCGGTTTCCACAGCATCGACGTGACGGTTGGCGGGGATGATGGTGCCGTCATAGAGCTTCATCACCAAGGTCGGGTCATCTTCGCCGCGGTTGGGATCAATCACCAGACGCGAGAAGTCGGAACAGATCACCGGGCTGTCCAGTGCCACGCCCAACGCTCGCGCCAAACCTGCCGCCCCCACATCATAAGCAATGTGGCGCGCCATATCCGCATCGCTAATCCCCAAACTGCCGCCCAAATCGTCAGGCACCCGGTTGGTTGCGTGATCGCACGTCACCAACCAGCGTCCCGGCCTGTTTTCGCCCGAAATCGAAAAAGCCATGCTGTTCCCGTCACAATTCCTCGACTTCTGCTGTTTATGCTACCGCTACCAAAACCGCCAGTTGCTCCGCGCGTCAGTTTGTTCCATAAGACGCGCGGCCCACCACGAAAAATAGATGCGACGAAAAGGAAAAAGGCATGAGACGCCTTCGGAACGTAAAGATCGTGGCCACTCTGGGCCCAGCCTCCAGCGACTATAAAATGATCCGTGCGCTGTTTGAGGCCGGGGCCGATGTGTTTCGCCTGAACATGAGCCACGGCACCCATGCCGAGCAGGCCGCGCGCCATGCCATCATCCGTCAGGTCGAAGCCGACACCGGGCGCCCGATCGCGATTTTGGCAGACCTTCAGGGACCAAAGCTGCGGGTTGGCGTGTTCGCCAATCCAGCGGGCGAAACCTTGGTTGAGGGCGTTGCCTTCCGCATGGATCTCAGCAGCACGCCGGGCGACGCAGCCCGGGTGCAACTGCCGCACCCCGAGATTTTTGCAGCTTTGGAGCCGGGTGCTTCGCTGCTGGTCAATGACGGTAAGATCCGTGTGCGGGTCAAGGACTGCGGCAAGGATTACGCGAATTGCGTGGTTGAAGTCGGTGGCGTGATTTCCAACCGCAAGGGCGTCAACGTGCCCGACGTGGTGCTGCCACTGGCAGCTTTGTCCGCCAAAGACCGCGAAGATCTGGAATTTGCCTGCGAGTTGGGCGTCGATTGGCTGGCGCTTTCCTTCGTGCAACGCCCCGAAGACGTGATTGAAGCGCGGGTTTTGGCGCGCGGTCGCGCCGCGATCCTGTCGAAGATCGAAAAGCCTGCTGCGGTGAAGGCCTATGACGCGATTCTGGCTGTCTCAGATGGCATCATGGTAGCGCGTGGCGATCTGGGCGTTGAATTGCCCGTCACTTCGGTGCCGCCAATCCAGAAACGCCTTGTGCGGGGTGCGCGAGCTGCGGCCAAGCCCGTGATCGTGGCGACGCAAATGCTCGAATCAATGATCGAAGCGCCTGTGCCGACCCGCGCTGAAGTCTCGGATGTGGCGACTGCGATCTATGAAGGTGCCGATGCGGTCATGCTGTCGGCCGAATCGGCTGCGGGTAAATATCCGATCGAAGCCGTCACCACGATGAACAACGTCGCGATGTCTGTCGAAAAAGACCCGACCTATCGTCAGGTGATTGAGGCCTCACGGCAAGTGCGGCGCGAGACCATCGCCGATGGCATTGTGGCGGCGGCGCGTGAAATCGCCGAAGCCACCAATATCAAGGCGATTGCCTGTTTCTCGCAGACCGGCACCACCGCTTCGTTGGTGGCGCGCGAACGCCCACAAGTGCCGATTCTGGCGCTGACGCCGCTGATGTCGACCGCACGTCGGATGTCACTGACCTGGGGTCTGCACTGCGCCATCACCCCGCCGCAAGATCGCTTCAAAGGCGCTGTGCTAGCGGCCGTGAAGGTCGCGCGTGAGGATGATTTCGCCTCGGTCGAGGATATGATCGTCGTCACCGCCGGCGTTCCGTTCAACGTCAAAGGCACAACCAACATTCTGCGCGTGGCACCCTGCGACGAAAGGTTGATTTCTTTCAGCGAGCCGGAGTAACCTTTGACGCAGCCACGCTTGGCCAGTTTGTCAAAGGTGTATCGGCATGAGCCACGATCAGATCCTTGTCATCGGCATTATCATCTGCGCTCTGGCTATCCCCTCGCTGCTGGCGGCTTTTTCTGAAAGCCGCCCGCCGCGCGCCGGGGCCATTATGGTTTTGATCGGCGGCGTGCTGCTGACCTATGCGCTGACGCAGAAAGCCGGCGGCTATCGGTTTGAGCAGATCCCACATATTTTCGTGCAGGTCATCGCGGATCTGATCAAGTAATCCACCGCGATTGCCCCTTGCACCTAACCCCGCGCCCGCCTATAGCACCCACTCGA
Organism: Cypionkella sp. PAMC25878; assembly: GCF_058135695.1. Taxonomy (NCBI): domain Bacteria; kingdom Pseudomonadati; phylum Pseudomonadota; class Alphaproteobacteria; order Rhodobacterales; family Paracoccaceae; genus Cypionkella; species Cypionkella sp. PAMC25878. The sequence continues at coordinate 4,336,601 of NZ_CM176871.1, forward strand.
ATACCCCGCGAGACCGGCCTACGTGGCATGCCGAGTCCCGCCTGAAACCACGGAGATGGAAATGCCCAAGATGAAGACCAAGTCGGCGGCGAAGAAGCGTTTCAGCTTCACGGCCTCCGGTCGGGTGAAAGCTGGCGTCGCCGGCAAACGCCACGGCATGATCAAACGCACGACGAAATTCATTCGTGACGCGTCCGGCACTATGTTGCTGAGCCCGTCCGACGCGAAAATCGTCAAGAAATACATGCCCTACGACCGGTAAGGAGAGCACCCGATGTCCCGCGTTAAATCCGGCGTAGTTACGCACGCCCGCCACCGCAAGGTGATCAAGAAAGCGGCTGGCTATTACGCCGCCCGTTCCACGAACTTCCGCACCGCTACGCAGGCTGTTGACAAGGCTCAACAGTATGCGACGCGCGACCGTAAGACCCGCAAGCGCAACTTCCGCGCTTTGTGGATCCAGCGGATCAACGCCGCTGTGCGTTTGTTCGATATCGAGTTCACCTACTCGCGCTTCATCAACGGTCTGGCGAAAGCTGGCATCGAGGTGGACCGTAAGGTTCTGGCCGATCTCGCCGTGCACGAGCCCGAGGCGTTCAACGCCATTGCGGCACAAGCCAAGGCAGCTTTGGCGTAAGCCTTCGCTTTGATTTCTGGAAAAGCCCTGCCCCTTGTGGCGGGGCTTTTTCTCTTGGGGTTGGGCGCTGGATGAGAGTTGAAGCCTCCGGCGGGAGTATTTCTGCCAAGATGAAACCCCAAGCGCCGCTTGCAAATCCGGGGCTTGGCCGCTAGCACAAGGCCGCAGGAATACCGGAGATTGCTATGGACGGGTTAGACACGCTTAAGGCCAAATACCTGACCGCCGTTGCCAATGTGGGCGACGAGGCGGGCTTGGAAGATTTGCGCGTGGCCGCCCTTGGCAAGAAGGGCGAGATTTCGGCGCTGATGTCCGGTCTCGGTAAGATGGAACCCGATCAGCGCAAGGCCGCTGGTGCCATGCTGAACGTGCTGAAGGATGAGATTGACGCCGCCCTGCGCGCCAAAAAGGCCGCGTTGGGCGATGCGGCGCTGACTGAACGCCTGCGCTCGGAATGGCTGGATGTCACCCTGCCGGGTCGCCCGCGCCGTCAGGGCACCATTCATCCGGTGTCTCAGGTGATGGAAGAACTGACCGCGATCTTCGCCGATATGGGCTTTGCCGTCGCCGAAGGCCCGCAGGTCGAATCCGATTGGTATAACTTCGACGCGCTGAACATCCCGCCGGAACACCCGGCGCGGCAAGAGCATGACACGTTCTTTATGAACCGGGCAGCGGGTGACGACCGCCCGCCACATGTGCTGCGCACCCACACCAGCCCGGTGCAAATCCGCGCCATGGCCGCCCAAGGCGCGCCGATCCGGGTGATCGCGCCCGGTCGCGTCTACCGTATGGATATGGACCAGACCCACACCCCGATGTTCCATCAGGTTGAGGGTCTGGCCATCGACCGCAATATCTCCATGGCCAATTTGAAATGGGTGCTGGAAGAATTCTGCCGCGCCTTCTTCGAGGTGCCTTCGGTGGAACTGCGCTTCCGCGCCAGCCATTTCCCTTTCACCGAACCCTCAGCCGAGGTTGATATTCGTTGCTCGTGGGAGGGCGGTCAGTTGAAGATCGGCCAAGGCGACAAATGGATGGAAATCCTCGGCTCGGGCATGGTGCATCCCAACGTGCTGTCCGCCGCAGGGGTGAACCCCGACGAATGGCAGGGCTTCGCCTTTGGCATGGGCATCGATCGGATTGCGATGCTGAAATACGGCGTCCCGGACCTGCGCGCGTTCTTTGAGAGCGATCTGCGCTGGCTGCGCCACTACGGCTTTGCGGCTTTGGACATGCCCGATCTGGCGGGCGGGCTGAGCGCTTAAATCCTACTGCGCGGGCGCGATCAGAGCCCGCGTCAGTGCCGTGAATTCGTGCGCGATCGTCATATACAAAAGCGCAGTCAGCCCGAGCAGTAAGCAGAGCTTCCCAACGTTCAGCCGTTTGCGGTCCTTTGGGATTTCAAACATCGGGTCCATCATCAGGGCGGTATAGCTGATCATTGCCCACAGAATAAGGCAATCGCCCCATTGATCTGGCGACAAGCCGTTTCCACGGGGGAAACCTGCCCTGCCCGCTTCCCCTTTCCGCCTCAATGCGTTAATCCCGCAAGCGACAATTCCCGAAGGGCCGCGCCATGAAATTCACCCTGTCTTGGTTGAAAGATCACCTCGAAACCTCGTCCAGCTTGGACGATATCCTCTACGCCCTCACCGATCTGGGGCTTGAGGTTGAGGAGGTGGTCAACCCGCTGGCCAAACTCGCGCCCTTCACCATCGCAAAAGTGCTGCACGCCGAAAAGCATCCCGATGCCGACAAGCTGCAAGTCTGCCGTGTTATGACGGATGAGGGCGAAAAGCAGATTGTCTGCGGCGCGCCCAACGCCCGCGCCGGCATCACTGTGGTTTTGTGCAAACCCGGCGACTATGTGCCCGGCATCGACGTGACGCTGGGTATCGGCAAAATCCGTGGCGTCGAATCGCATGGCATGATGGCATCCGAGCGTGAGTTGGAGCTTTCTGATGAGCATAACGGCATTATTGAGCTGCCCTCGGGCGAGGTTGGCGAGAAATTCACCGATTGGCTGGCGATAAACCGCCCCAGTCTGGCAGATCCGATGATCCACGTCAAAGTCACCCCCAACCGCCCCGATGCTCTGGGCGTGCGCGGCATTGCCCGCGATCTCGCGGCGCGGGGTTTGGGCACGTTGAAGGCTCTGACAATTCCGGTGATCAAAGGAGGCTTTGCTTCCCCAGTGCAGGTGGAAATCTCCGCCGATCTCAAAGCCAAAGGCTGCCCACATTTCGCAGGTCGCACCATTCGCGGCGTCACCAACGGCCCTTCCCCGGATTGGCTGGCCAACCGCCTGAAAGCCATCGGCCTGCGCCCGATCTCGGCTTTGGTCGATATCACCAACTACTTCACCTTCGGGCTGAACCGCCCGCTGCATGTGTTTGACGCGGCCAAAGTCCACGGCAAGCTGCGCGTGCATGCCGCCCAAGGTGGTGAGCAATTCGCAGCGCTCGACGGTAAAACCTACACCTTGCGCGCAGGCCAGATGTCAATTTCCGACGATCAGGGCGTAGAGAGCCTCGCCGGGATCATGGGCGGTGAAGTCTCAGGCTGCACTCCGGAAACCCGTGATGTGTTCCTCGAATCCGCATGGTGGGATCCGATCACCGTCGCCGCCACCGGCCGCGCACTGAAGATCAACTCGGATGCCCGGTATCGGTTTGAGCGTGGCGTGGACCCGGCTTTCACCCTGCCGGGGCTGGATTTGGCCACCCAAATGATCCTCGATCTCTGCGGTGGCGAAGCCAGCGACATCGCCCTAGACGGTGCTCCGATCGACGCAGCCCGCGCCTATAAACTGAACCCCGCGCGGGTTATCAGCCTTGTCGGCATGGATATCCCTGAGGCTGAGCAGCGCAAGACCTTGGAATCGCTTGGCTTCACCCTGAAAGGTGATATGGCTACTCCGCCGTCTTGGCGCCCGGATGTGCTGGGGGAGGCTGATCTGATCGAGGAGGTCGCCCGCATCGCATCGCTGTCGAAACTGCAAGGCAAGCCGCTGCCCCGCGCGATTCCCGGCGTGCCGCGCCCGATCCTGACGCCGCTACAGGTCCGCGAGCGCACCGCGCGCCGCACCATCGCGGCCTTGGGCTACAACGAATGCGTCACCTACAGCTTCATCGACCAAGCCTCTGCTGCGCTGTTCGGTGGCGGCGCGGATGCCGTCCGCGTCGATAACCCGATCTCGTCGGAAATGTCGCATCTGCGCCCCGATCTGCTGCCGGGCCTGCTGCGCGCAGCCAGCCGCAACCAAGCCCGCGGCTTTGCCGATATGGCGCTGTTTGAGGTCGGCCCCGCCTTTCAAGGCGGCGAACCCGGCGAGCAGCATCTGCAAGCCACGGGTCTGCTGATCGGCCAATCCGGCCCGCGTGATCCCTACGGCAGCCGCCGTGCCGTTGATGTGTTCGACGCGAAAGCCGATGCCGAGGCGGCGCTGGCCGCCATCGGCGCCCCGGCGCGTGTGCAGATCAGCCGGAAGGTCGCGGCGTGGTGGCATCCCGGCCGCTCTGGCGTGATCGGTCTGGGGCCGAATGTGATGGCAAGTTTTGGCGAGGTTCACCCGAAGGTGCTGGCCGAGATGGGTGTCAAAGGCCCCGCCGTGGCCTTCACCATTCTGCTCGCCAATGTGCCAATGCCCAAGGTGAAAACGCCGACGAAACCGGCGCTGGCTCTGTCTGATCTACAAGCGGTAGATCGTGATTTCGCCTTCGTCGTCGATAAGAGGATTGAGGCCTTGACGGCCGTAAACGCCGCTATTGGGGCCGACAAAACTCTGATCGAGTCCGTGCGGGTGTTCGACCAGTTCACCGGCGAAAAAGCCGAGGCGCAAATGGGCGTTGGCAAAAAGTCCATCGCTTTTACGGTGCGCTTGCAGCCCAACGACAAAACCTTGACCGAAGTCGATATCGAAGCGGTTTCCGCCAAGATCATCGAAAAAGTCAGCAAGGCCACAGGCGGCAGCCTGCGCGGCTAAAGCGATGAGCGCGGGGCGTTATCCGCCACGCCTCAGCACCTAGGACTCATAGATAAAGCACCGATTCAATACGATGTTTTTCGTGTAATCGGTGCATTAACCTTGCACCTAGGGCTTCCTGCGCCAAGTACCAAACCAAGCGCCAATCCGGCCAAAGAACCCGCCTGCCCTTGCCTTGGCAGCCCCAGCTTGCGCCTCAACACCGTCCCAAGTCTCGCCGACTTCAGCCACCGCAGGCTCCACCATCCGCTCCCAAAACTGCAACCACATCCGGCGCAACATGAACACCCCGAACGCCAAAGCCAGCAGCACGATGATGTTCACATAGGGGATAATCCGCACGTCGGGCTCGGCGACTTCCTTCACCGCAACCGCATTCGGATAGATCGACAGCCACGCCAGCCGCCAGCCATAATGCGTCACCGATACCCATTTCGGCGCGGCCTCTGCCGATTTCAGGTTGCCTGCCTCGGCTTGGAGGTTGGAACTATCGTATTTGAAATAGGGCGGCCAGATCCAGCCGGTATCCTCGTTGCGGTAAACAATTACATGTCCATCTGGGAAAGCAGCCTCAACAAAGCGGATATCTCGCGTCACCGTGTTTTCGCCGGTGCCCACATCAGGCGAGGCATAGGCCCAAGAATTTTCCGAACCTACCGTGGTCAGACGATTGTAAGTATTTGTAATTCTGACAATATCATGCTGCGGCAGCGTGTAATGCAGAAAGCCGCCCACCACGAGCACAACCAGAATTCGGAAGCTCCACTTCACATAGGTCCACATTCTGGTCTCTCCTTACTGATAGTTAACGAAATACACGGTCGCGCTGACCACCACCGCAGGGATGATGTAAACCAACCACAACAGCCGATGCCGCAGACCCTTTTGATACGCCTGCATCCCTGCCTCGATATAGGCATCGCGGTCGCCCTCTATACCCCCGGCGTCGAATTTCTTTTCCAGTTTTTCGCGCCGAACCGAGCGGGAATAGATCGAAACCAGTATGTAAACCACGGATAACAGGACGAATCCCAGAATCGCCGCCCGCAAGATGCCGATCATGTCCGCCCCCCCAAACCTGCGCCCCTCGTAACAGCACCCCAAGGTCCAACCGCCGCGCCGAGATCGCGCGCAGGCTTCGGCTCGGGCCGATGCCGATTGTCCATCGACGGCTCGGGCCCAAACAACGCCTCGCGCGCACCCTGCGCATCGACCTTATACTCGCGTTCCAGAAAATCCGCGACATATTGGCGCTTGCGATCCGACCATGTGGCATATTGCGCGTAGAACAATTCCTTATGCACAATGAACATTTGGCGCACATCCATTGGCGCCAGTTCCGACAGCAGCATATTAACCAAGTCTCGCTCCACCCCAGCCGAAGCCCGCAGGGTGTAGAAGTAGGCTTTGTGTTCCGAAGTGATTCGCGGCCAATCCCCCGCGCCTTCCACCCAGCGCAGAAGCTGCGCCAAACCCAAGAATTCCTCGGGCAAAGCATCGCCCAAACGGTAGGCAATCTTGCGCAAATCCGTTCGCCGCGCGTCGCCAATTTCAAGATCCAACGCCTCGGCGGCATCGACCAAAACGAAGTCCATCTTCTGTCGCAGCACCGCCGCGGCATCCATGCCGCGCGCCTGCACGATGGGCTCCACCAGTCCGTTGCGCTCCAGCCACTCGGCAATCGCATTGCGCTGGGTCAGATCCATCAGTGGAGAAATCTGCATATTTCCAATGGTTTGGCGCGGCTCTGTACTGACCACTCCGGGGAATTTCACGTCGCGAAACACATAGAGCCCGCCGAAATGGCTGGTCCAGAAACTGGGCTGCTGGAAGGTCATCGCAGGCAGATTGATCGGCACCCGCGTCACATCACCGGTCTTTTTCGCCAGTTCAATCATCTCGGCCATCAGCAGATCATCGCGCCACCCGTCGGGTTCTTGGCGGAAACGGTCGATCAGTTTGGCGAGTTTGCTGGCATCGGCGACATGGCCGCCGATGGTGTCGGCCTCTACGGTGATCTGTCGAATTTCCAGCAGCTTCGCGGGGTTCGCGATTTCATAGACTGAGTTTTGCAACTCCCCAGCCACCGCATCCCGCGCGGTGAGGGCGAAAAGCTGTGACTCATTGGCGTCGATGAACTGCTGCAAAATCCCGCGCGCGGTCGAGAATTTCATGTTTAGCAGGGGTGCGGATTTTTGACTGGTGGTCAGCAGGATGAATTGGCGATTACAGCCGTTGGGATTCAGATAGAGATCATCCCCCAATTCATCACCGATTTCCGGCGAATAGCCCGAGATGTCGATATGGAAATCCTTTAGCATTGATTGTTTGCCGATCAGATGCTTGAGCGCGCGATTATAGCGCTCGACCAGTTGCGGCGAGGAAACCTCAATCAGATTGCCGAACATCAGGCCTTTTTCGATGAGGCGTCTCATTTACGCCTTCCCCTCCAGATATCGTCGCTTTGCTTCTTCCTGCCGTTTGAAATCGCGCACCATGCCCTCAATCGCAACTTCATCCGATTTATCAGCATAGCGGAATTCGCTATCAGCGTAGCGGTTGATTTCTTGGATCACCATCTCGACAGTAATCGGCGTAGTCAGCCCCTTAATCATCATCAGTTTTTCGTCATAGGATTTTAACAGGAACAGATCGGGGGTCTCCATCCATTCATTCGGCAATTCAAAATCCATCGCGCGCACTTTGACGGCATCGGTGATGTTCTTAATCGCGCGACCGGTAAAGCGGTCATCTGCTTGCTGAATTGCTTTTAGGTAGGTCCCGAGTTTTGTCAAAGTATCCAAAGAGCCTATATCACGCTGAACCTTATCCCAAACCTTTAGCAGACCGTCTTCATGCGGCTTGGAATAACCCTCAAAACTGGCAGTCACAGCGCGTTTAATCTCTTGGGCAGCGAACAGATCGTGGCTACCGACTGGAATCGCGTGGTTTTCACCCAATAGCAGCGAAAGGATGTCGATATAATCCTCACGACTTTGCGGGCCATCGACCAGAAAACGCGCGCCTGCGCGTTGCCGCAAGGCATCATCGACGTTCTCTGGGTAATTTGAAAACATCCCGAAAGTACAATTTCCGCGCACCACAGTATTGGCCCCAGCAAAAGCGCCCATGAATACTGCCGTTACTTCCTGCTGACCTGCCGAAGATTGGCGGTCGCCGCGCTTCCCAGCGACCTGATCAATGTCGTCGATGGTGCCAAAGGCTATCACGCCGGGGTCCAAGACGTTATCAATAAACGCTTTGGCGTTTTGGCCGGATTTCCCCTGATACGAGTCGATCTGGTCGATTGAGAAATTTTGATAGCGGAATGGATAGCCTGCGGTCTTGCAATAGTCATTCAGCAAACCAGCCATCATTTGGATCAGCGTGGTTTTCCCCGTGCCGGGTTTACCATCGCCCATGAAGGTAAAGATAAATCCGCCCAACTCGGCAAAGGGATTGAGTTTTCGTTCAAAGTCATAGGCCATCAACATTTTAGCCAACCGAAGGCTTTGATATTTAGCGATGTGATTGCCGACCACTTCCGAGGGCTTCTTGAATTGCATCGTCAAAGCGCTGCCTTTGGCCGCGCGCGCGGGCTTGAACCCCGCAATCGACAACGCATCCGCCTCAACGCGCCAAGCGCCGCTGGTAAACGCCTGCAAACGGGGTGCCGCTTCGGCGCGCAGGGCGACGCGTTGCATCAGTGCCTCACAAAACGCGCCAATCACTGCGATCAGACGGAGTTCATCACTGGCGAGAAGGGCTACGTCCTGATCCAACTCCCACAACGCGCCTTGCAGGGCCAAGAGGGCGTTGTCGGTCAAGATTTCCTCGACTGCGCCAACCTCCACTGTCGTCGAACCCATTGATGAAGCGAGCAAAAATGCCGTGGCGTTGGCAAAGGTGTACAGTGTCGCCAGCGCCTCAGCAGCCAGCAATTCGGTGAACTCGACGCGCTTGCCTTCAGGCAGACGGCCCTCAAGATTGGCCTTTTTCAACTCGGCCAGCCCGGATTGCGCCGAAAAAGTTTCCGCCATCGCCAGCGCAACACCAAGACCCCGCCGCAAGCCATGCAGGGCTGCAGCTTGCACCGGGGAGACCAGACCATCGCCCAAGCTTTCGACGCGTTCCAGCAGACGGACGCCACCGGGGCGGGCAGTGCTGCGCGTCACCATACCGGGGGTGGTGGAGCGGAACATGGGGCGCGTGCCGATGCCGGGCGAGCGTTCGGTTTTCGCCTCAGCCATCGCCTTGGCCAAACGCGGAGCATGATCGAATCCAGTCAACAGGGCCAGCGCCGCATCATATTGTGCACGGATGGTTTCTTCCCGCAGTTCCATCGTATCGCGCGCGCCGGTCATCCTATCTCCAATCTCTATTTATTCAAACACTTAAGCATGGCTTCATCGCGCAGGCATGATGCGGTCGCCCGCGCCCACCACAAATTTCCGCACCTCGCGAAAGCCCGGTGGGTTCAGATCGGCGAGAACCTGATACGGTCGCTCGGGCAAGATCACCATGCGTTCGATCCGCGTCGCCCCGCTGTCGCTGGCGATCCGGTCCAGCTTGTAAACCTGCCGCTCGGCGCTGGAGAACCAGCCGTCCTTGACCTCTTCCTCTCGGTCGGAAATCAGATCTTCCACCGTCCAGACCAGCGCCCAATCGTCACCATCCGGTGCGTTGGCGTCGGCCAGCACCTGCGCAATCGGGCCGGATTGCAGGGTGAAATCATGGCTGTGCATCGGGCCAAGCGTGATGCGGCGCAGGCGTTTGGGGTGCAAGCCCGCGAAATCCTTATCGAAGCCTTGCGCGATGGTAAGCAGCTTCAACCCCAGCGCCGATTGCGCCATCAAATGCGCCTGCGCCATCGGCCAGCGGCGATCATCATTCGGCAGGGGCTTTTTGCCGCTGTCTTCGACATCCATCAGGTAAACCACGGGCAGATTGGCTTGCGTGTCATAGACCGCCCAGTGCAGCAGGAAATGCTTACGCTCGGCGCCGTCGCGGTGAACGTCTTCGATCCATTGGCAATCGGGGTCGTTGCGCGGCCAGAAGATGCCGCCAGTGGCGAGGGATTCGTAGTAAAGCCGCTGGCTTAGCGCGAATTGCAACTGGATCGGCACGGTCAGGTCGCGCACAATCTGGCGCACCATGCGGTCTTTCAGCTCGGTTTCCGAGGCCATGCCGCCGAGGTGTTTTTGCACCTGAGCCGCGTCCAGCGCCATCATCATCAGTTCTTGCGCCACCGGAAAGCCGGATTCGTGGCGATCAAACGTCAGGCGAGCCGCACCTTCCGCCCGGCCCGTCATCAGGTATTTGTAGTTCAGCGCCTTGAACGTGCCGGTCAACGCCGCAAGGTAGCGGCCCAGAATGCGAGCTTCGGTGCGGGTCAGACGGCCTTCGGCCTCGACCTCTCCCGCGACGCGGACGAGGTGGCGGGTGATCCGCTCAAACTTGGCAAAATAGCGCCGCGCTGTGCGCGTGTCGTAGAGTTCTTGGTGGTCGTCAGTGAGTTGCTGTTTGACAGTCGGTTCAGCCATTTGCATCCCCTGCCGTTTGCACAGGGTAGGCTGCTAGCGCCTTTCTGTGCAGCCACCCGTAAGGCCCGTGGCGCCGCGCATTCATTAGGAATCGATCACTGGCAAGCGACCTTCCCATGCGACGACCCACAGATAATCCCGTCAGCAACTGAATCAACTCCAAATATTTCCAAAACAAGAATCCGGCCAATGCTCCAAAATACCAAATCGCCGCAAGGGCGACAGGCACTTGAAGCGGCCAAACAAAGGTGATCCCAGCGAGGTAAGAGACTTCGCCAAATGACATTTCTGGGTGCCGATGCAACGCAATGGCAGCGATCACGATTGCAATCGGCCCCATAAGCACAGCGTAGGCGAAACTCGTCCACGCAAGGTATCGACCGTTAATGGGTTTCACTCCCCATACGCGTTCTTGTCGTGCTTCTCGACGATCTTGGCAAACCGCCGCGCGAAACGTTCATCGGCCTTGGCTTTCTGCTCCAGCACCTCGCGCGCAAAGATCATGTGGCCTTCGTGAGCTTCCAGCATATTGGCCATTTTCTGATTGGTCGCGGCCCCAATCGCGGCCATCGCCACCTGCGCCTCTTGGTCGGTTTTCACGCCGATTTCGTTGATGCGGTGGGCCACATCCTGCTGCTGGGCGGTCTTCAAACTGGCGCTCAAAGCGTCATACAAAACCACCCGCTGCTTGGTGTCCGTTTGCAACTTGTTGATCAAAACCAACTGCGTGGCGGCCTGATTGGTCAAACTATCGACCCAAGTTTTACCTTTTTCGATATACCGCTCCAGCGTCTGGCTTTTCGCCAGTTGCACCTGTTCGTCCTGCACCAAGGCATTATAACGCCCGTTCAGGCCGGCGAGTTCGGTTTCCAGCTTTGTGCGCGCACCTGCGTCCTGCTCAACGGAGATCTTATTCTCAAGCTCGATGATCTTCGGATCCATCCCGCCGACCTCGACGCGCACGGCCTCCAAGGCCATCACCGTCGCTTCACGCTCGGTCAGGGTGGCGCCAAGGTTCGCCTCGACTGTCGCCTTCTGGCCATTCAGCATATCGAGCTGGCCCTGCAACAGCCGCACGATGATGTCGGATTTGCCAATCAAATCCTGCAATTTGCTATCAATCGAGGCCGTGCGCATCCGCTCTTGCCGCATCGATTCCGATTTGGCGTTGGAAAACACGCCGATAAAACTCTCCATCCCGGTCTTCGAGCGCATCTCGTCGAAGTCCTTGGAAAACCCCGCCGTCACATCATCAAGGCCCATGATCAACTCGGCGATATTGGCGTTCATCAGGTCGGTATGCTTGTGGACATCCTCCAGCGAGGCGTTTTCGATATCGACCGAGGTGCCTGCATCCAGCTTTGCCCGCGCCGCTTCGATCCGCCCGGTGATCGCGGAAATCTTCGCTTGTGCGGCGGCAACCTGAGTTTGGCTTTCCTTGATCTGCGTGTCGAAATCGGCCATCGAACCCTCCGTTATGAACGTCGTGCCATGATATAGGCATGTTAAGTCTAGTTACATCACTTCGGCCGGGAAAATTCGCATTGCTCCGTGCGCAGTGGCGCGGCACTCTGGCCCGATGACCGATCATGCCATCCTTGCCGCAGTCGCCGCCCGTCGCCAAGAGCTTATTGGCCTGACGCAGGATCTGATCCGTATTCCAACGCTTAATCCGCCGGGGCAGCATTATCGCTGGATCTGCGACTATCTCGCGGCGCGGTTAGAGGCCGCGGGGTTTACACTGCACTTCATCCGCGCTGTGGGCGCGCCGGGGGATAACGGCACCTTTCCGCGCTGGAACCTGATCGCGCGGATCGACTCTGGGCTGCCGGGTGATTGTGTGCATTTCAACAGCCATCACGATGTGGTCGAGGTCGGCCACGGCTGGACCCGCGATCCGTTTGGTGGGGAACTCGACGGCGATCGGATTTATGGCCGGGGCGCTTGCGATGTGAAGGGCGGCCTCGCGGCATCGGTGATCGCGATCGAGGCGTTTCTCGCCGGTGGCGCGGATTGGCGCGGCAGTATTGAGATTTCAGCGACGGCGGATGAGGAATCCGGTGGCTATGGCGGAGTAGTCTACCTCGCCCAACATGGCCATTTTGCGCATGTGGATCATGTGATCATCCCTGAGCCCTTGCACAAAGACCGTATCTGTCTGGGCCATCGTGGCGTGTGGTGGGCCGAGATTGAAACCCACGGCCGCATCGCGCATGGCTCGATGCCGTTTCTGGGTGACAGCGCCATTCGGCATATGAGCGCGGTGTTAGAGGAGATTGAGCAACGGCTTTACCCGCTACTGGCACGCAAAACAACCGCGATGCCGGTGGTGCCAGAGGGTGCGAAACAGTCCACACTGAACATCAATTCGATCCACGGGGGGGTGGCTGATCTGGCGCCCGGAGACAGCTCTTTGCCCACACCTTGCGTGGCCGATCACTGCCGGATCATCATCGACCGGCGTTATCTGATCGAGGAATATCTGGCCGATGTGAAGCAGGAAATCACCGATGTGCTGGCGCGCGTAAAAGCCCAGCGTCCGACGTTTTCCTATGAGATCAAGGATTTGTTCGAGGTGCAGTCCACGATGACAGACCTAGATGCGCCGATTGTCACCTCGACTGCCGCTGCGATTGAACGGGTGTTGGCGCAGGCGGCGGATTATGTCGTCTCCCCCGGCACCTATGACCAAAAGCACATCGACCGCATTGGGCGGCTGAAGAACTGCATCGCCTATGGGCCGGGGCTGCTGCATCTGGCGCATCAACCCGATGAATGGATCGGCGTGCAGGATATGGAGGACAGCGCAAAGGTGATGTCGTTGGTTCTGCTCGACTTGCTGGCGACTTAACTCGACATTACCCCGACCACCCCGGCGCTTGCCGCTAAACCGGAATGTTGTCGATCAGCCGCACCCCGTCCAGCCAAGCGGCAGCCAACATCCGGCGGGGCCGCTGCATGTCATCCGAGGGCATCAACGTCTCGGCATCGCGCAATTCGATATATTCCACCCGCTCAAACCCCGCATGCCGCAGCGTTTCTGCCGCCTCGCGGATCGCCATCCGGTCAGACTGCCCGGCGCGAATATCCTCTGCTGCCGCAGAGATTGCGGCATAAAGCACCCCCGCAATCGCGCGGCCCTCGGGCGTCAGGCGGCTGTTGCGGGAAGACATGGCAAGCCCGTCCGCCTCACGAATGGTCTCGCAGCCGACAATGGTGATCGGCACATTCAAATCGCGCACCAACTGCAGCACGACCTGCAATTGTTGCCAATCTTTTTGGCCAAAATAACCTCTGTCGGCCATGGTCATGCCGAAAAGTTTTGTGACCACGGTCGCCACGCCGTCAAAATGCCCCGGACGCATCCGGCCCTCCAAAGGTTCGGACACGCCGCCGACCGAAACGGTCGAGGTGAAGCCGTCAGGGTAAACCTCTGCCGGTTCCGGCGCAAAGATCACATCAACACCCACCGTTTGCAGCAAAGCCGCATCGGCTGCCTCTGTCCGAGGATATTTCTTCAGATCATCCGGGTTGTTGAATTGCTTGGGGTTGACGAAAATCGTCACGATCACCCGCTGACATTCCGCCTTCGCCGCGCGGGCCAAAGACAAATGCCCGTCATGCAAGGCCCCCATCGTCGGCACAACGCCCACGACCTCGCCCGCAGCTTTCCACCCGCGCACCAAGATGCGCATATCTGCGACAGTCCGAATGATCTGCATCAAGACTGCTTGCCTTTCGCTACATCGGCAAAGGAATGTTCCTCGGCCGGAAATGTCCGCGCCCGCACCTCTGCCGCATACTCTGCAATCGCGTCGGAGGCCAAACCGCCTAGATCCGCATAGCGCTTGACGAATTTTGGACGAAATTCGGTGAAAAAGCCAAGCATATCATCAACCACCAGTACCTGCCCATCGCAGGCTACCCCCGCCCCAATGCCAATCGTCGGGATGCTCAACCGCTGCGTGATCCGTGCCGCCAGCCCCACTGGGATCTTTTCTAACACCACCGAAAACGCGCCCGCAGCCTCAATCGCCAGCGCATCTTCCATCACACCGTCAGCTTCACCCTCACGGCCGACCACCTTGTAGCCGCCCAGAGTGTTCACCGATTGTGGCGTCAGGCCAATATGCGCCTGCACCGGAATCCCGCGCTTGGTCAGAAACGCGATGGTTTCCGCCATATGCACGCCGCCCTCCAGCTTGACACAAGGGGCACCCGTCTCGGCCATCAGACGCGCGGCATTGCGGTAAGCCTGTTGCGGGCTTTCCTCGTAACTGCCGAATGGCATATCGATCACGGCCATGGCTTTTTGCAGACCGCGCACGACGGAGCGGCCATGCAGGATCATCATTTCCATCGTCACGCCAATCGTGCTGGGCATCCCATGCAGCACCATGCCGACAGAATCGCCAACCAGCGCCATATCGCAATGCGCATCGACCAATCGCGCCACCGGAGTGGTATAGGCGGTCAGCACCACCAAGGGAGCCTGCCCCTTACGGGCACGAATATCGGGCGGCAGCACCGGACGAACGGGGGAGGTTGCACTCATCTGATCGGCTCCGCGATAACTTTGTGCCAATCATATGGGCACAAGCCAAAGCGGACAGCAAGATTATTACGCTGCATTGCAGCGGCAATCTGGCTTGACGCCGCCATGATCTGCGGGCGCTATGCGGGTTAAGCAAACCCAGAGGCGCTAATGTCGAACATTGAACGCGTGACCCGTGACAGTATCCAACCCGAAATCACCCGCCCGGACCCGTCGCGGATCGTGACGGGCGATCCTGTCCACACCACTTGGAACATCGAAGATCGCGATGGGCTTTATTGTGGGCTCTGGCAATCCACTCCCGGCACATGGCGGATCAGCTATGTTGAATGGGAATATGTCTATATTCATTCCGGCCATTCGGTGCTGACCGACGCGGGCGGCCCCACGACCGTGTTGAAAGCCGGGGACAGCTATATCATCCGCCCCGGATTTTCCGGCACTTGGGAAGTGATAGAGACCACCCTGAAAGACTATGTGATCAAAGCCTAAAGCAAAACGGCCCCGCAGTTTTGCGGGGCCGTTTGATACGCATGCTTGGCGATCAACCGTTGCTCGTCGTCCCGTCAGCCGACGCCAGTTCCGGCAACGGTGGGCAATCTGCCTCGTCAATGCCTTTGCGCTTACAAACAGACAGCCGCTTTTTCTCTGCCTTAGCCGCGTTCTTCGCATCAAGCTCGGCTTGCTTTGTGGCAGCGGCAGCCTTGGCGGCCTCTTGCTCAACCAACATCTGCTCATCTTGCGGCTTGCGCGCGATGTTCTCGGGCGTTTCCGGCACAGCACGGCCCCAAGCGTCATCCATATAAGGGCCCTCGATGGCGAGGCTTTCTTCCAGCGAGCGCACCTTCACCCGCGTGCCCAAGTCGATGCGGTCGTACAGATCCATCGCGTCTTGGTTGAACAGGCGAATACAGCCCGCCGAAGTGGCATGACCGATGGTCTCATTCTGGATGGTGCCGTGAATGCGGAACATCGAGTCGCGACCGCCGCGATAGAGATACATCGCCCGCGCGCCCAACGGGTTTTCGAGCCCGCCTGCGCGACCGCCGGCATATTCGGCGTAAAGGTCAGGCCGGGTGCGGATCATATTCGCGGTCGGCTGCCAAGACGGCCATTTCGCCTTGCGCCCGATCACGCCCGAACCACGGAACGACAGACCTTCACGCCCCACCGCAATAGCATAACGCAACGCCCGACCGTTTTCTTGCACAAGAAACAGCTTGCGCGCGAAAGTGTCGATCACAATCGTGCCCGGCGCATCATCGGCGGTATACTCCACCTCGGCACGGGCGCGATCTGCCGACAACAGCTCGGCATCGACGGGCTGAATATAGAAACCTTCGTCCTCAACCCCTTCATACCCGGGCACCACCATAGGCGTCACGGACTTCGGTGTCGGAGTGCCGCAAGCGGCAAGCAGGCTAAGCGACAATACGCCAATAAGGCGAAAAATGGGGCTGTTCACGGGGCAGAGACTCGGCTGTGAGGAAAATTATCTTTGCACCTAGAGCCTGCGGTTTGGCTTCCGTCAAGCCCCGTGAATTGATTGAAAATGCAAAAGGCGCGAAATCTGCCGATGCAGGGTGATTCTTTCTACCCCACGGCTGATACTTGGCCTTGGGTAGGTTATTTGGCCAGTGGAAATGCCGTAAATATTCGGGAACGCTTTTTCCTCCAATGCGTTACCTTGAAAGGATCGCTGCGCGTTGCGGCGCAAAATTGAGGGAAAGAAACCATGGGAATTGAAAGTCTTCTGATTGCTCTGCTGATCGGTGCGATTGCGGGTTGGCTTGCGGGGCAGATCGTCTCTGGCTTTGGTTATGGTCTGCTGGGCAACATCGTGATCGGCATCGTTGGTGCCTTCATCGCCGGTGCAATCCTGCCGCGCATAGGCTTTGGTCTGGGGGGCGGGATTCTGGCCGCGATCGTCCACGCGACCATCGGTGCGGTGATTTTGCTCTTCGTGATCAAACTGGTGAAACGCGCCTGAGCTAGGGCAGTTGAGCCAGCATTGAACAAAAAGGGCCGGGGAAATCCCGGCCCTTTTTGCTTTATCCCACCACGTTGAACGCAGGGCCATAAGGATATTTGGTAATATCCTCATTGCCATCTTCGGTGATGAATAAAATATCATGCTCGCGGTAGCCGCCAGCGCCGGGTTGGCCATCCGGGACCGTCAACATTGGCTCCATGCTGATCACCATACCCGGCTCCAGCACCGTGTCGATATCCTCACGCAGTTCCAGCCCAGCCTCACGGCCATAGTAATGGCTGAGCACGCCGAAGGAATGGCCGTAACCGAAGGTGCGGTATTGCAGCACCTGATGTTCCTCAAAGAAGGTGTTCAGCTTCGCCGTCACTTCCGCGCAGGACGCACCAGGTTTCAGCAGGCTGATGCCATATTCATGGGCAGCCACGTTGATCTCCCACATCCGCAGACTGGCGGGGCCGACCTCTTGCACGAACATCGTCCGTTCCAGCGCCGTGTAATATCCCGAGATCATCGGAAAGGTGTTCAGGCTGAGAATATCGCCGCGCTTCAACTTGCGGCTGGTCACCGGATTGTGTGCGCCATCGGTATTGATGCCAGACTGGAGCCACACCCAAGTGTCGCGATACTCTGCATCAGGAAAGCGCTTGGCGATCTCCAACTCCATGGCGTCTCGCCCCGCCATGGCGATGTCGAGTTCCCGCGCCCCCTCGCGCACAGCCTCGCGAATGGCAAACCCGCCAACATCGGCCACACCCGCGCCATGCCGGATCAAATCCAGCTCGGCCTGCGATTTCATCATCCGCTGTTCCATCGTGCCACGCGCAATATCAACACCGCGCTTGGGCTTGAGGAAATGGTTCAGCTTTTCCGATTGCAGCAGTGTCAGATGATCGGCCTCGCAGCCAATCACCCGGCCCTCGCCCGTCACCGACAGAATCGCGCGCCAGTAATTGTCGCGCTGCCAATCGGTATAGGTGATGTTATCGCCATGGCCGCGCCGCCACGGTTGGCCCGCATCAATGCCAGCAGAGATGGTGACGCTTTGACTCGCCGTCACCACCAAGGCGTAGGGCCGCCCAAACGAGCAATACAAAAACCCCGAATAATAGGCGATATTGTGCATCGAGGTGAACACGCAAGCCTCCACCCCATGCACCTCCATCAGATCGCGCAAGCCAGCCAGCCGCGCGTCATATTCTTCGGCGGCAAAGGGCAAAATCCGGTCGCCTTGGTGGAAACGATATTGTTCTGGACGTGTCGTCATTATCAGACCTTATGCTTGGGGTCTGGGCATGCGCCCCGAAACCCCGAAGGGTCCCGGCGTGCAGGACGAAAGCAGGTTGCTCTGCAAGCTTTTGGGAAGACCCCTGTGGCAACGCCATCGCCACGGCTCGATAGCAGGATAAGTCCCGCAAGTCCGCTTGGCAAGCCTGCGGAATTCACGCGAATTCCGGCACGATTTCCGATTCGGAAATCGCCTTCGCGTCAGACCGCCTTACCTGCGAAATCTTCCGGCCCATGCCGCTCTGGCACCTGCTCTGCCTCATCGCCCCAGTTTTTGTTGACGATCCGCCCCCGCTTCACCGCAGGCCGCGCTTCAATCACATCCGCCCAGCGCTTGAGGTTTTTGTAAATCCCAACATCCAGAAACTCCGCCGAATTGGCATAACTGCGCCCCAAAACCATGCTGCCATACCACGGCCAAATTGCCATATCGGCAATCGAGTAATCTTCACCCGCGATAAAGTTCACTTCGGCCAAGCGCCGATCCAACACATCCAACTGCCGCTTTGTTTCCATCGCGTATCGGTTGATCGGATATTCAAGCTTCTCCGGCGCATACGCGAAGAAATGGCCAAAACCGCCGCCGACAAAAGGTGCCGATCCCATCTGCCAGAACAGCCAGTTCATCACCTCGGTCCGCGCAGCGCCACTGGCAGGCAGGAAAGCGCCAAACTTATCGGCCAGATGCACCAGCATCGAGCCCGATTCAAACAACCGCAGCGGTTCGGGCCCGGTCAGATCCAGCAGCGCCGGGATTTTCGAATTCGGGTTCACCCCAACAAAGCCCGAGCCAAACTGATCGCCTCTGCCGATATTGATCAGCCAAGCGTCATATTCAGCGGCATGGCCAGCCGCCAAAAGCTCCTCGAACATGATCGAGACCTTTTGACCGTTCGGTGTTGCCAGCGAATAAAGCTGAAAGCCGTGCTTGCCGCGCGGCAGCTCTTTATCATGCGTCGCCCCGGCGATGGGGCGGTTGATATTGGCGAACTGGCCACCATTGGCGGCATCCCAAGTCCAAACTTTCGGCGGAACATATGGCGTGGTCGACATCGACAAATCCTTTTGGGGCGGCCTGCCCCGGACGCCAAGAGGTAAGCACAAATCCGCCCTGCGACAAGCGCGCGCGCTTGCACAAAAAACCACAGCCCCCATCTCAAAGACGCACAACACAGGAGAATGGCATGCAGTGCCCTGTCGACAATGAGACTTTGGTGATGGCCGATCGCAACGGTGTCGAGATTGATTATTGCCCGAAATGCCGGGGCGTCTGGCTGGATCGGGGCGAATTGGACAAGATCATCGAGCGTGCCGCCACCGCCCCTGCCGCCGCCCCGCGTGAGGCGGCCCCGGTCTATCAACCCGAGCCGGGCTATCGGACCGAAACCAGTCGCCAAGCGCCCCTGCGTGATGAACCGCGCCGCAGGCATGATGACGACGAAGATCGCTATCACGGCAAGAAAAAGCGCCGTGAAAGCTTCTTGGGCGATCTGTTTGATTTCTAACCGCAGGCCACCCGGCCGTACGTCGTCATTCTGCTGCCCTCTGGCTTGACCGGGGCAGCAGTTTACCTGTCGTCGATGCATCGCTAGCCCACCCGTTCTAGGGTGGCAGAGGCGCGGAATGACGAATAGGGCCAAGCTTCCGGCACATCGACCAAACCGTGCCGCACCGGGTCCATCTGGCAACTGCGCATATGCAGCGCCATATCGGCGGCATCGCCAATGCGGTGCTGCCAGAAACCGCGCTGCCAGACGCTTTGGTCGGTGCGGCTGGTGCGGGATTTGCGTGCCTCGTGCGGCAGGCTGGTCGAAAAGCGCGCTTTTATCAGACGCCAGCGACCCACCACATCATCCTCTCCAGCGGGCAAAGTCCAGATCGTGTGCAGGTGATCTGGCATCACCACCCAAGCCGCAATCCGAAACGGCCGCTTCGCCCGTGTCAGCCGCACCGCTTGGCGCAGGCGTTCAATTTCCAGCACCAAGAGATCATCGCCGGGTCGGTTCAAGGCGACAGTGAAGTAGTGGCTATGTGGGGCGGGTGGGCCGATGTGATATGTCATCCCAGCAGCCTGCCACGCCGCCGGTTAACATAGCGTTACCGCCAAACCGTCCAACCCGAGATTAAACCGCCCCCGCTAAACCGAGCGTGTGATCCCACCATCCACGCGCAAATTCTGCCCGGTGATATAGCCCGCCGCATCCGAAGCCAGAAAGCTGACGGTCCCGGCAATTTCCTCCACTCGACCATAGCGCCCCATCGGAATCCGCGCGCGGAATTCCTCTTTCTCGGGCAAGCTGTTGATGAACCCCGGCAAAACGTTGTTGATGCGAATGGCCTGCGGCGCATATTTATCGGCGTAAAGCTTTGTAAACGTCGCCAAACCCGCCCGCGCCACGCCGCTTGTCGGGAACGCCGGATCCGGCTCGAACGTCGCAAAAGTGGTGATGTTGATGATCGCCCCCCCTCTGCCTTGCGCCTCAAAGATCGGCGTCACCGCGCGAATCGGGCGCACCGCGGACAGGAAGTAGATATCAATACCCTGATGCCAACCCTCATCGGTGATATCCAACAAAGCCGCGCGCGGCCCGTGGCCTGCCGAGTTCACCAGCACGTCGATCCGGCCAAACTTCGCCATCGCCGCGTCCACTACGCGCTGCACATCGTCATTGCTCTGGTTCGACCCGGTGACCCCAACGCCGCCCAATTCCGCGCCCAAAGCCTCGCCCTTGCCGGACGAAGACAGGATCGCCACGGCAAAGCCATCCGCTGCCAACCGCCGTGCCGCAGCCGCCCCCATGCCCGAACCGCCCGCCGTGATCACCGCAACTTTTTGCATTTCTGCCTCCATCTGTGCTTTGCTGGAAGCTGACACGCACAACCGCCAAACACCACCCGGATTTCACATGCACGTTGGCCCAAAGAACCTGATCACTGATATTGCGGGCCTGCGGGTCGGGACGGCCCATGATGCCAAGCTGCGCTCTGGCTGCACGGTGCTGACGGCGGATCGCCCTTTCACCGCCGCTGTTCACATCATGGGCGGCGCGCCCGGCACGCGGGAGACTGATCTTCTGGCACCCGACAAACTGGTGCAACAGGTGGATGCGCTTGTGCTTTCCGGTGGTTCGGCCTTTGGCTTGGATGCCTGTTCAGGTGTCGCGGATGCGTTGCGCGCGCAGGGGTGTGGCTTCGCGGTGGGCGATCAGCGCGTGCCAATTGTGCCGGGGGCGATCCTATTTGATCTGCTGAATGGCGGTGACAAGACATGGGCGCGCAATCCCTACTACGATCTGGGTCAACAGGCCTATCTGACCGCAACCGAGGATTTCACTGTTGGCACGGCAGGCGCAGGGTTTGGTGCCGCGACCGGATACTGGAAGGGCGGGCTCGGCTCTGCCTCGCTAGTCTTGCCCTCAGGTCTGACCGTGGGCGCGCTGGTGGCGGTGAACGCTTTGGGCTCGGTGACGGTGAATGATGGCCCACATTTCTGGGCCGCTGCATGGGAGCGCAGCCGCGAGTTCGGCGGGCTTGGCCCCTACCCGCAGCTCGCGACCCCCGATGCCCCACTTCCGCGCAAACGGATGGGAGAGGCCACAACCATCGCCATCGTCGCGACCGACGCCAGCCTGACCCAAGCGCAGGCGCAACGCATGGCCACCGCCGCCCATGACGGCATGGCCCGCGCCATTGTGCCCTCACACACACCACTCGATGGCGATCTGATCTTTGCCGCCGCGACCGGAGAAAGACCGCTGGCAGACCCGCCGACCGACACTTTCCAACTCGGCCATGCGGCGGCAATCTGCCTTGCCCGTGCCATCGCCCGCGCGATTTATGAAGCGTCGCCGATGTCGGGGGATTTGCAACCCTGCTACCGCCCGCGCCACGGCGGCTAGACTACCACCGCTTCAGCGCCGCCTCATCCTCGTCCCGCGCGGCGACCCATTCGGCACCATCCGCAGACAGCTCTTTCTTCCAGAATGGCGCGCGGGATTTCAGGTAATCCATCAGAAACTCCGCCGCAGCAAAGGCATTCGCCCGATGCCGCGCGGCGGTGGCGACCATCATAATCGGCTCACCTCCCGCCAGTCGCCCATAGCGATGCACCACCAAAGCATCGACCAAAGACCAGCGCGCTTTGGCTTCATGCATCATGCCCGCAATCGCCTTTTCGGTCATGCCGGGATAATGCTCAATCTCCATCGCGGCCAACGCGCCGCCATTGTCGCGCACCAAACCGGTGAAGGTGACAACCGCCCCGGCCCCGGCCACCTTTGCTGCAAAGGCGTTGGACAACGCGCCCAGATCAAACGGTTCGGCCTGCACAGACACCTGCATCTCAGCCACCCGTCATGGGGGGGAAGAACGCGAGTTCGCGCACGCCGGATAGCGACGCTTCAAAGCCGGACAATTCCTGATCTACCGCCACCCGCAGGCTCGCCAGATCGCCAAACGCCCATTCATAGCGTTCTTCACGGGCTTTCAACTCGGTGATCAACTCCATCACCGTCGCCGCCTGCGTCTCGATCCGCTCACGCGGAACGCCGATCCGCTCCCGCACCCAAGCGAAATACAGCACGTCGATCATTTATCTTCTCGCAGAAATGGCAGCGCTTTGCGGAAGTAATCCAACCCCGTCATCGCCGTCAGCAGCGCCGCAATCCACATCAACACCAGCCCGGCATCGCCCGCCACGCTTGCGCAATCACGCTTGCCGCAAGCCCGGATCGGATCGGCCAGCCCCTGCATCACGGCATCGGTATATTGCTCGGGCGTCATGCCATGCATCGCGACACCGTTGAGATATTCCAACCCCGTGCCCAGAAATAGCACCGCAATCGCCACCATCTGCGCCGTGGTCTTCCACTTTGCCAACTTTGTCACTTTCAGCAGCCCCGCCTTGGCCCCCAGAAACTCGCGCAGACCCGAGACAAAAACTTCGCGGAACAAAATCGCCGTCGCAGGCAGGATCAGCCAAGGGTTCATCCCGGAATACCCGGTCAGCACCAGTATCGCGATGACCACCATCGCCTTGTCGGCAATCGGGTCCAACATGGTGCCGAACTTGCTTTCCTGCTTCCACAACCGCGCCAGATAGCCGTCAAACCAATCGGTGATCGCAGCGCCCACAAACAAAGTCAGCGCGAACCAATCCGCCCAAGGCCGTTGGAAATACAGAAACATCAGCGGCACGCCGGGGGCGGCCAACAGACGCAGCACAGTCAGAGTGTTTGGGATCGACCATTTCATGCGCCAAGTCGTAGCCAAATCGAGGGCCGGGGGGAAGCGGCATTTCCGGCAGGATATAGGCACAAAAGCGCCTATCCGCCGAAAAATATGACAAATATGTCAGTTGGGCATAGGTCAGGCGGGCACCGGAGCCCAGATCACATCATCAATCCGCGCTGCCCCCGTCGCCAACATTACCACCCGGTCAAACCCCATCGCGATACCGCTTGCGGCGGGCATGATCGCCAAAGCCGCCAGAAAATCCTCGTCCAGCGGATAACGCTCGCCATACACCCGCGCCTTCTCGTCCATCTCAAGACCAAAACGGCGGCGCTGCTCCTCGGGGTTGGTCAATTCGCCAAACCCATTGGCCAATTCCACCCCGCAAGCGTAAACCTCAAACCGCTCCGCCACCCGCGCATCGCTTGGATGCTTGCGCGCCAAAGCCGCCTCGGCACTTGGGTACTCGTCCAGAATGGTGATCCGCCCCATCCCCAGATGCGGCTCGACCAACTCCCCCAACACGCGACTTAGCATATCCGACCAAGTGTCATCCGCAGCCACCCGCAACCCGACGCGCGCCAATTCTGCCGCCAACACCGACGCCACAGGCTCGCCATCCGCCCCAATCGAGGCCAGCAAATCCACCCCGGCATAGCGCATAAACGCCTCGGACACCGACAGCCGCTCGGGTTCTACAAAAGGATCACAAACCCGGTCCCGAAACCGCAACACCCCGCCGCCGATATCTGCCGCCAGCCGACAAAAGGCCACAACATCCGCCATCAGCACCTCATACCCTTCATCCACCCGATACCATTCCAGCATGGTGAACTCGGGGGAATGCAAAGCCC
Organism: Cypionkella sp. PAMC25878; assembly: GCF_058135695.1. Lineage (NCBI taxonomy): Bacteria > Pseudomonadati > Pseudomonadota > Alphaproteobacteria > Rhodobacterales > Paracoccaceae > Cypionkella > Cypionkella sp. PAMC25878. The sequence continues at coordinate 4,360,687 of NZ_CM176871.1, forward strand.
CCCGCTCGCGGTTGCGATACACATGCGCGAAAGCCGCGATGCGCTGCTCACCCGCCGCCAACAATTTCTTCATCGCAAACTCAGGCGAGGTGTGCAGATACATCGCCTGCCCCACCCCATCATTGCCGATCGCTTGCGTCATAAACCCATGCAGATGCGCCTCATTTCCTGGCGAAAGGGCCAACGCCGAGGGATCCACCTCGACAAACTCCCGCTCCGCCAACCACAGTCGCAGCGCCGCCTGTATCCGGTTCCTCGCCAGCAAAATCCCGCGCCTGTCCGCATGCCTCATCGGATGCCACCACGCCATTTCGCTATTTTCGCCTGCCATCTGGAGATTTCCGATCAAACGCGCTAAAGCCACCGCAACGCTTTCGCCCTTTACCCGTTGGGCCACTTAACAACAAGGAACCACCCCGTGAAAGTCATCGCCTCCTCTTTGCGCAAAGGCAATGTCGTCGAGATGGACGGCAAACTTTACGCCGTGCTCAAAGCCGAAAACTTCCATCCCGGCAAAGGCACCCCCACCACCTCCGTCGACATGCGTCGCATCTCGGATGGCGTGAAAGTGGCTGAACGCTGGCGCACCACCGAGATGGTGGAAAAAGCCAACGTCGATGACCGCGAATATGACTTCCTGTATGAAGACAGCGAAGGCTTCCATTTCATGGAGCCGACCACCTACGAGCAATTCGCAGTCCACCCCGATGTGGTGGGCGACGACAAAGCCTTCCTGACAGACGGCCTGAAAGTGTATCTGAAAACCTACGACGGCGTTGCCATTGCACTGGAATTGCCGCAGCGCGTCAACGTTGAGATCGCCGAGACAGAGCCGGTGGTCAAAGGCCAAACCGCCTCGTCGTCGTATAAACCCGCCACCTGCACCAATGGCGTGCGCGTGATGGTGCCGCCACATATCGGACCGGGGGCGCGCATCGTGATCAACACCGAAGATTACTCCTACTACGGCCGCGTGCAGGACTAAGCCTCAAACCGCAGTAAAAGCCCGCCCGCACCCCGCGTGGCGGGCTTTCTCATGCCCAAACCCCCAACAATTAGACTAAAATTATCATCCTCTGTGCTCAAATATCCTGGGGGTCCGGGGGCTAGTCCCCGGCGCTAGTCCCCCAAAACCACCCCGTCAAACCCGGCGCAAATCATCCTCCATATACGCCTGCAATATCTGATCAAAACTGTCCTCCGCCCGAAATCCCAAGGCCTTCGCCCGCGTCGCAGCAAACCGTCTCGGCCACGTCTGCACAATCGCCCAAACTGCAGGGTCCGGCACATCGCGGATCATCCCCGCCACATCCGCCCCCGCCGCTCGTGTCAAAGCCTCAATCTGCTCCCCCACCGTCACAGCCACCCCCGGCAGCGTCAGATTCAGCCAGGGCCCCACCGCGCTCAAATCCAATTCCGCCGCATGCAGGAAAAACCCCACCGCCGCGCGCGGACTGGCCATGGTGTGCAGCCAATCCCGCGCCACCGGCAGATCGGCGGGTAAGCCGTTCAACGGCTCGCGGATAATACCCGAGAAGAAACTCGACGCCGCACGATTGGCCTTACCGGGCCGCACGCAGATCGTCGGCAGCCGCAGCCCGATGCCCTCAAAGAAACCCCGCCGCGAGTAATCCGACAGCAAAGCCTCGCCGATCAGCTTTTGCACGCCATAAGAAGAATGCGGCGTCGGTGCGAAATCATCCGGTATTTCCTCGGGGAACGGCCCGCCAAAAACCGCCGTTGTCGAGGCATAAACCAGCCGAGGCGCATAGTCCGCCGCTCGGATCGCCTCAAACAACGCTCGCGTGCCATCGACATTCACCCGATAGCCCAGATCGAAATTCGCCTCTGCCTCGCCAGACACCACCCCGGCCAGATGGAAAATCACCTCTGGCCTGTGCGAAATCAGCGCCTCAGCCACCCCAGCCGCCGACAAATCCCCCACCAGCGCGATATGCGGAGCCTCAGCCGCAGCCGCCACAATGTCATGCAAGATCAACTGGCTGATCGCCTTGCCCTGCACGGTCCCGCGCGCATGCAAAGCCGCCGTCAGCTTGCGGCCAATCATCCCCGCCGCCCCCGTGATCAAAACCCGCATCCAACCCTCCCGTTTGCGCACACCAAAGCATGACCTGCCCCGGCCTCAAAGCCCGATCGTAAAATGCCCCCCGTCAGCCCCGCAAGATCGCTTGCCCGATGCCGCAACCCGGCTATTCTGCCCCTATGTTGCAGATATTTCGATCAACCCTTTGCAAGATTGTGCAAGCTGGCCTGCTGGCCGCCCTGCCGCTCCCGGCCCACGCTGAATTGCGCGCGGTTTTGGTTGGGGTCAGCGATTATCTGACCTTAGATGCAGACCTGAAAGGCCCAGTTAACGATGTCCGCCTGATGGCCGAGGTGCTGATCGCGCGTGGCATCCCGGCACCCGAAATCGCGGTGCTCACCTCTGACCCCACCGACCTGCCCGCAGGCGTCACCACCGCGCCGACCACCAAAGCCGCCATCCTGACCGCCCTCGCCAATGTCTCAACCCGCGCCCAACCCGGCGATACCGTGGTGTTCTATTTCTCTGGCCACGGCGCACAGGCCCCCGACCAAAGCGGCGATGAGGGCGGCGGCTATGATGAGATTTTCCTGCCCGCCGATGCCGCCGGCTGGAAGGGCGATGTCGGCACAGTTGAAAACGCCCTAACAGATGACGAATTGCAGGCTTGGGCGCAGCCTTTGCTGTCGCGCGGCATCAAACTGATCGGCCTGATCGACGCCTGCCATTCCGACACCGGATTTCGCGGCCTGCCGAACAATGCAGCCGTGGCCCGTGGTCTTAGCCCCGCTGATCTCAATATCCCCGACAACGTCGCCTCCGCCCGCAGCGTCCCCGCGCCGCCCCTCAGTGGCGATTTCGCCTTCCTCTACTCCTCGCAATCCGACCAACGCTCGTTTGAATACCCCGTCGGAGACAGCGACCTCTGGCAAGGTGCCTTCACCCGCCAACTCGCCGAAGTCCTGCGCAGCAGCCCAAAAGCCCCGTGGGCGCAGATTCTGGCCGCGACAGCCGCCACAATGCAGCAAGGCACCACCGCGCAAATGCCCGATGGCGAAGGCCCGATGCTGACTGAAAACTTGTTCGGCACTCCAGCCCCACAGCGCTTTCTCGTCCGAAATGGCATCCTCAAAGCAGGCCTGCTGCAAGGCCTGAACCCCGGCGATGAACTCTCGCTCTATGCCACCCCCGAAGGCGGCACGGCACTGATGCAAGTGACCCTGACCAAAGTAGAGGCCCGCAGCAGCAGCCTGCCCCCAGACGCACCCGCCACAGCTTGGGCCGAACTGGACCAACCAGCAAGCCCGCCCGCCTTGCGCCTCGCCGCCGCCCAGCTTGCCAACCCGAACGATGCCTTTGACTACACCCCATGGATCGTCGCCCTAGCCCCCTACGCAACCCAAACCACCCCCGACCTGACCCCAATCCTGACCGATGGCCACATCGCCGTCGCAGGCCCCGACGGTCAGCTTGACCCCAAAGGCCCCGGCTCCACCCCCCACATCACCCTGCAAGATGGTGACACCCCCGCCCTCGCCGTTGCGCGCACCTTGGCGCAGGCCGCGCATAATGTCCGCCTGCGTCGCTTGCTCGCCTCAGTAGCAGGGCGCGGCCTCACAGCAGTGGCCCCGCTCAAACTGGACTGGCAGCGCAAGCCTGCGCCCGGTTGCGCCACGCCAGGCCCTGCCGAGCCCTTCGATCCGGCCAAAGCCGTGCAGCCCTGCGATCAGCTTTGGCTGGGCTTCCAGAACCAATTCGGTCGTGATCTCGATATCTCGATCCTCTATTTCAACACCGATTTCAGCATCACGCCGCTTTGGCCCGCCGAAGGCCTCTCCAACCGCCTTGCCGCCGGAGAAAGCGGCAAAGCGGGGTTCCAGATCGACGCAAACTCACCCCCTGTCGATGAAGACATCCTCGTGCTCGCAGTTCCCGTTGAACCGGGTGCTGCGCGGGTTGATCTGACCACCCTCGCCGACCCTGCAATGACGCGCGGCGGCGGGGATTGGCTCTCCAACCGCCTTAACCCCGACCCCACCGCCACCCGCAGCTTTTCCGCCAAACCCGCGCCATTGCTGATGATTCGCCAAGCGATGCGGATCCGCCCCGCGCCACAGGGAGATAAATGATGAAAACATCCATGCTGGCTTTGCTAGCCCTCACGACCCCCGCGCTGGCCGAGGTAAAACCGGATTTCAAACAATCGCCGCCCTCAGCGTTTGCTTGGGCGAAAAGCGGCGCCAAGGCGGCACATGAAGCAAAAGCCGCGACAGGGGGCAAGGTTCTGGGCGGCAAGGTCTCGGCAGACGGGGCGTGGCCGTGGCAGGTGGCGCTGCTGGTCGGTGGTGCGCCCGTCGGGCCGGACGCGCAGTTTTGCGGTGGCAGTTTGATCATGGAGGACTGGGTGCTGACCGCCGCGCATTGCGTCCATATGCAGGACGCGCAGGGCAACTGGGGGGATTTGGACCCCAAGGATATCTCGGTGATGCTGGGCAGCAATATCATCGCGGCGGGCAAGGGTGAGGTGATCGCGGTGAAAGGGGTGTTTCGGCATCCCGATTATGTCGGCACCGGGTTTGATTTTGACATCGCGCTCTTGAAGCTGGCCCGCGCGCCGCGGTTGCCGCATCAGGTCATTCAGGTGCCCGACGCCGCGTTTGGTGATGACTTGGATCAGCCGGGTGTGGTGACGGTCGTGACGGGCTGGGGGCTGGTAGAGGGTGGCGGGCATCCAGAGGCTTTGCATGAGACGGAGATACAGATACTCGACCGGGGGCTGTGCAATCAATCTTTGATGGCGGCGCGGACGGAGGCGGCGGCGGAGGGGTTTGGCTTTGCGGCGGGGATTCTCAGTTTGCGCGATGAGGATGCTTATCAGATCTGGGATGAACTGGTTGGAAAAGCCCCGCCGCCGATGAGTGAGAATATGCTGTGCTCGGGCACGTTCGAGGGCGGCAAGACGGCCTGTTCGGGCGACAGTGGCGGGCCTTTGGTGGTGCCGCTGGAGGATGGAACGTATATTCAGGCCGGGATTGTAAGTTGGGGGCTGACCGCGAAAACGGGCGAGGGCTGCGAGGAGAAGGCGCTGTTTTCGGCCTATACGAAGACTGCGAAATTTGTGCGTTGGCTGGATCAGGTGATCAGCGAAAATCCGTGAAAATGGGGCGGTCCCGAGTTGGGACCGTAAGAAAATCCATTTATTTTCCGATTGTTACGATGATCAGATAAGGAATTGTTAACGCTTTGCGCTGTCTAAAAACGGCGTTGCAGATCACACCGAAAGGTCATCCAGCGTGACGCCCAAGGCCTCTGCCAGTTTGCGCAGGGTGGCGATGGAGCCTTGTTTGCGCCCGGTTTCAATCTCGGCCACCGTCACGCGGTTGACGCCCGCACGCAGGGCAAGCCCGGCTTGGGTCAGGCCGCGCAGGTCGCGGTAGACCCGCAGAGGGCTGTCACCATTCAGCAGGCGGTTGGCGTAGGCGGCGGAGATCAATTCTTCTTCGCCAGATGCCAGAGCGGCCTTGGCGCGGTCATAGGCTTGCAGATCGGCCAAATCCTCGGCTGCCGCGCGCAGGCGGTCATATTCGGCGCGGGGGATGGATACCATTTCCGTGGTGCCGTCTGTTGACTTTGGCAACGTCACGGGCCGCGACGATTTCCAAAACTGCCAAGACATGGCTTAAACCTCTGTAATCACATCGAGTATGTCACCGTGGCTTTGAATTATCAGCCATTTGCGGCTTGTCGAGCCAGATGCAGCTAAAAGCTACATTAAATTTCTACCCCAATAGCTTCGGCCACAACAGTTCCACCGTCAGGCCTCTCTCTACCTCCGGCAGTGTCAGCTTCGCGCCGTGTCTTGCGGCAATCGCACGGACCAGTGCCAAACCGAGGCCATGGCCTTGGATGCCGCGATCTTTGTCGCGGGGCGCGCGGGTGAAGCGCTCGAAAGCAGCGTTGCGCAGATCGGGGGGCAGGCCGGGGCCAGAGTCGGATAGGGTCAGGCGATGGTGGTCAGGGTCTTGGGAGAGGGTGAGGGTGAGGCTGTCGCCGGGGGCGCAATATTTGATGGCGTTGTCGATCAGGTTGGCGAGCATCTGGGCGATGAGGTTGCGGTCGCCAAGGACGTGCAGATCGGCCTCGGTTTGCAGGGTGCAGCGCAGGCCTTTGTCTTCGGCGAGAGGTTCGTACAGATCCCAAACCTCGGCGGCAACGGCGGAGAGATCAACCCGCAGCAGGCCGCCGCCGCTGCCTTGGTCGGCCTCGGCGCGGGAGATGTCGAGCAGGGAATCGAAGATGCGGATGGCGTTGCGCATCTCGGCTTTGAGATCGGCGGCAAGAGCGGGTTGGCCTTCGATCTGGGCGAGTTTCTGCATCATGCGATTGAGCGGGGTGCGCAGTTCGTGGGCGATGGTATCAGACAGGCGGTGTGTGGCGCGGTTGAGGTTTTCGATGCGGTCGAGCATGGCATGGACATGGGTTTCCAGCAGGCCAAATTCATCCGGGCTTCGCGGGCCCGGAAGGCGGGCGGTGAGATCGCCGCTTGCCACCTGATCGGCAAGGGTGTTGAGGCGGGTGATGCGGGTCATCACCGATTTGGCCGCTAAGGTGCCGATCAGCGCGCCCGCGGCGATCAGGACCAGACTGAGGACGGCCATGCCTTTGCGCAGGCTGGCGTGGGTGGATTCGACAGGGGCAAGAGAGCGGGCGACCAGTAGGGGGAAGCCTCCGGGTAAAATACGCGCCACGCCGAGCCATTCAGTGCCTTGGTGGGCGAAGCGTTGTGCTTGCATGCTGGAAAAGTCGACATCAGCTGAGGGTGGGCCTTGCGGTTGGATTTCAGCGGGCCAGTCGGCCTCGGAGCCTGCGAGGCGGGTGTGATTGCGGTCTTGCAGCAGCAGCAGTTCACTGCCGGTGTTGGCGCGGTCGGTGATGGCTTGGCGCAGCGCGATGATGCGGCGTTGTTGGTAAAGTGCAGAATATCCGGCGAGATCGGCGCTCAAAGCCGCCTTTGTGGCCTCGGTCAGTCGGGTTTCTACAAGGCGATACTGCAGGACCATCGCCAGCAGTGACAGCAGGCTGATGGCGACGGCCATGGTTGCCGCGAGTTTCAGGGTGGAGCGGGCGATCATGGGGCGGGAAGTGGCGCGAAGATATAGCCTTCGCCGCGGACGGTTTGGATGGCTTGCGATCCGGCTTCCTCAAGCTTGCGGCGCAGGCGGCCGACATGGACATCGACGACATTGGTGCCGGGGTCGAAATGCAGGTGCCAGACGTTCTCCAGCAGTTGCATCCGGGTGACGATCTGGCCAGCATTCTGGGCGAAATAGGTGATCAGTTCAAATTCTTTAGGTGAAACAGCGACATGAGCGCGGTTGATGTGGACGGTGCGGGCTTTCATGCGGATTTCCAGCGCGCCGAACACCAGCAGATCATTGTCCTGTCCCTGCATGGTGGCGCGGCGTAGCAGGGCGCGCAGGCGGGCGCGGAGTTCTTCGGGCTCGAAGGGTTTAGGGAGATAATCGTCGGCACCCTTCTCTAGCCCCTCAACCCGGTTGGCGGCGCGCCCCAAAGCGGAAAGCACGAGGATCATGGCTCGCGCGCCGTGGCTGCGCATTTTGGCGATGGCTTCGACGCCGTCGCCACCGGGCAGCATCCGGTCCAGCACGATGACGCGGAAGTCTTGGGCGGAGAGAGCGATGCCTTCGGGCAGAGTGGGGACGATGGTGGCGGTGCAGCCGAGGGCGCGCACTTCGCAGGCGATGGCTGCGGCAGTCTCAGGGTCATCCTCGATGATCAGGATACTGTCAGTTTGAGCGGGCATTGCGGTTCCTTCGCTTTGGCAGATGTCAGAACACCACAACGTCGCGGTCAAGCACATTCGCTCCGCCGACCGGGTGAAGTGTCTTGCCCGTGGCCCAAGGGTCGATGAAGACGTGGCGGGTGCCGGTGGGGCTTTGGATGAGCAGGAGGACGGGATGGGTGAAGCTTTGGGCGCGTTGGGTGGCGGCGGGCTTGCCGTCGATTTGCAGAATGATTTCGGTGGGGGTTAGCCCTGCATTGAGGGCGGGGGAGTTCGGTGTGATGGCGGTGATTTGGGTGTCGCTGAGGGTGAGCCCAAGGTCTTGCAAGGTATATGCGGCGCGACGTTTGGGGGCTTTGAGCTCGCGCAGGGTGAGGGGCGAGGCTTCTGCGGTCAACTCGGCCATCAGGATCAGCACGGTTCCGGCGCGCAAGACGGTGAGGTCGAGGCGGTTTTGGCTTTGGGCGGATTCAACGGCGAAGGCGAGGTCGCCGGGGGTGGTGAGGGCGGCGGAGTTGACGGCGAGGATGACATCGCCGGGGACGAGGCCTGCTTGTTCGGCAAGGCTGGCGGGGGCTACGGCATCGACCAGCAAGCCCGTGGCAGCGATGTTCAGCGCCTCGGCCAGTTGGCGGCTGACCGGGCGGGCGGTGAGGCCGAGTTTTGGGATCGGCGGTAGGGACTCTGTGATCAGGCCTTGCACGATGCGGGTTAGGTCGGCGCTTGGGATGGCGTAGGCGATGCCGATGAACATCCGGCTGCCATCGGCGATCTGGGCGTTCATGCCGATCAGCGCGCCAGTGCTGTCGATCAGCGGGCCGCCGGAGGAGCCGGGGTTGAGGGCGGCGTCGTGCTGGATCATGCGGATCGGGGTGGCGGGATCGGTTTGACGATTGAGGGCCGAGATACGGCCTGCGGTAACGGTGAATTCCACGTCAAGCGGGGCGCCGAGGGCCCAGACTTCGGCACCAAGTTGCGGTGGGGTGGCTGAGGGGATCAGGCCGGCCTGCCGGGGTTTTACCGCAATCACCGCCACGTCGCGGCTGCGGTCAGTGGCGATGACATGGCCGATTTGTTCGTGACCTGCGACATCGGTGAGGCGGACTTCGCTGGCATTACCCACGACATGGGCGTTGCTGACGGCGACTGCGCCATCGCCCCATAGGAAGGCCGAGCCGAGGAAGCGGTCTTCGGCATCAGCGCTGTGGACGGTGAACACTTTGGCCATCGCGGTTACCAGCATGGGGGCGTCGGCGGCTTGGGTGGGGGTGGTCAGCACGACGACGGCGAAGATAATGCTGCGCAGGGTGGGGAGCGAAACGGGCATGGATATCCTCGGGTTAAGTCTTGGCGGTGAGCGTAGCGCTGGTGAGTTTGCGTTGCCCGTGACAAAGGCTGTCATTGGGCGACGGGCGATGTAAGGGGGCCAGCCCCCTCGCCTTTGCGGGCTCACCTCCGGGATACTTGAGCGCAGAAGGATGACCTTTGGTGCAGGAGCGAGGTGGCTGGGGACGCGCTGTCACACTTGCGGCGCAGCAAAGAAGCGATTGGCAGGGCCTTTTGGGCAGCCTGAAATGTCTCAAGACGGCTAGGTGCAAGAGGCTGTCAGCAATGCTGAGGGTGCGCGCCCGGAACCGGGTGAGGGCATCCCGCGAAGATGTGACGAAGGATGCGACATTTTCCGCAAAGCGCGTTGCTTGGTTCCGGGCTATGCTGTCGCAAATCAAGGAGTCTTGCCATGCTGATCCGTCCCACCCGCCGCCAATTTTTAGCCTCTGCCGCAGCCCTGCCCTTGGCGGGTCTGGCGCGGCCTGCACGGGCTGAGGTGGCGGAAATGAGCATCAGCACGCGGCAGATTGAGGTTTTGGAGCGAGCCGCGACGGTTTACGGCATCAACGGCTATGACGGCCAGTTGGGGTTTTATGGCCGCGCCGGGGATCGGTTTCAACTGGGCATCCAGAACGACACCGATAGTGGCATCGTCACCCATTGGCACGGGCAGGTGATGGCGGCGGAGGGGCAGGATCGCTCCTATACCGGCGGTGGAGAGCTCGCCCCCGGTGCGGTCGATCAGATGGATTTTGCGCTGACCCCCGGCACGCATTGGATGCATTCGCACCAGTTGAGTGAACAGCTGCTGATGGCCGCACCGATGATCTGCCGCGAGGCGGATGCTGAGGATATTCAAGAGCATGTCATCATGCTGCATGATTTCAGCTTTAAGACTCCCGAAGAGATTTTGGCGGCTTTGGGTGGCTCGGACATGCACGCGGGTGGGGCTTCGGGTGGCATGGATATGGCGGGGATGGATCATTCTGGCGGCGATATGGCGGGGATGGCGATGAGCGGCGGCATGATGGTCCATGCCAATGACGTGGCCTATGATGCTTATCTGGCGAATGATCGCACCTTGGCTGACCCCGAAGTGGTGCAGGTCGAGGCGGGCACGAAGCTGCGGTTGCGGATTATCAATGGCGGTACGGCGACGGCGTTTTGGATTGATCCAGGCGTGCTGGCCTCAACGGCGATTGCGGTGGATGGCAGTGCTTGTCAGCCGTTGCAGGCTGCGGCCTATCCGATGGCACAGGGGCAGCGGCTGGATCTTCTGGTGGAAATTCCGCCGCAGGGTGGGGCGTTTCCGATCTTTGCCCAGGTTGAAGCCGCGCGGATGCGCACCGGGATTGTGTTGGTGACGGCGGGAGCGAAGCTGGCGCGACAGAGCGATATGGCTGCGGCAGACAGCCCGCATCTGGACACCAGCTTTGATGCCGGTTTGCGGGCGGTGGATGCGCTGCCGGAACACGCGGGGCAGATGGCGCATCTGATATTGGGCGAGGAGCCGGGTTATCGCTTTACCATCAACGGCAAAGTTCACGGCGAGGATGTGCCGATTGCAGCCAAGGTCGGCGAACGGCTGGAGTTGATGTTCATGAACACCGGCATGATGATGCATCCGATGCATTTGCACGGGCATCATTTTCAGGTGGTCGATGTCGGGGCGGGGCGGTTTAGTGGGCCACGGCGCGATGTGGTGACGGTGCCGCCGGGCGGTATGGTGACGGTGGCCGTTGATCTAGATAAGCGGGGCAGTTGGTTCCTGCATTGCCATCACCTGTACCATATGGCGACCGGGATGATGACGGAAGTGCGGGTCAGCTAGGCCCTATCTTTAAGCGTGAGACTTTGAGCGCGTGACAAATGTCGTCACCGCGATTTGGCAACTTTACAGGACCAGCGCCGCGCCGCATCTTTGGCGCAAGATTTTAACCCGAGGCTTTAACATGCTGCGCCTGTCGCTTTTGCTCGCCCTGATGGCTTGGCCTGCAATGGCGGCTCCGTTATCGGGGGTGAAAACCGCTGAACTGTCGGCGCAACTTTATGCGGCGGGGGTGGCGGAAGGCGATCCTGTGTTGCTGATCGCAGCAGCAAAGCTGCGCAAATCGGTGGCGTTTCGCGGCCCAGGCGGCGAGGCTCCGTTGCGATGGGAGACGATGCTGGCTGCAGCCGAGGCTTTGGTGGCGGGCGATGCGGCGCTGCTGGGACTGATCGGCGATGTGCGGGCGGAGGGGATGAAGGGCGTCGTCTCGGGGCCGATGTATAGCATTGGCACGTTGGCCAGCGGTGGGGTGGATCGGTTCCCCAGCGTCGGCTTTGCAGCGGGCGATTATGCCGAGATTTATGTCGAGGCGCAGGGCGAGGCCGATCTGAACCTGCGGGTGTTTGATAGCACGGGCCAGTTGGTTTGCGCCGATACCGACCCCAGCCCGATCGCCTATTGCGGCTGGACGGCGGCGAGTGGCGGGGAATTTGTGATGCAGGTCGAAAATGTTGGACCTCTGGACACGGGCTATGCCCTGATGACGAATTAACACCATGACATTGCAAGAGAAACTGCGCGCGGGGATTATGGGGATCGGCTTGGCGCTGATGGCTGCGCCCAGCTTCGCGCGCGAGAATTACGCACTGCTAATCGGGGCGGCGGAGTATAAGAACCTTGATCCTAAATACTGGCTGAAGGGGCCCGCCAATGATGTGCGGCTGGTGCAGACCTATCTCACCATGCAAAGCCCGGTGAAATTCACGCCGCAGGATGTGATTGTGCTGGCCGATGGGGTGGAGGGCGCGCAGGCCCCGACACTGGCCGCGATCCGGGTGGCGGTGGCGGATCTGACGGCGCGGGTGCGGCCGGGGGATTTCGTCTATCTGCATTTCTCGGGCCATGGCTCGCAATCGCCGGCGCTGAACCCGGAAACCGAGTTGGATGGGCTGGATGAGACCTTCATGCCCTCGGACATCGGGCCTTGGGATGATGCGGTTGGGCGTGTGCAGAACGCGCTTGTTGATGATGAGATCGGCGCAATGATCGACGGGTTGCGCGCCAAGGGGGCGGATGTTTGGGCGGTGTTTGACAGCTGTCATTCCGGCACGGTGACGCGGGGGGTGGAGGAAGATGATGTTCGGTTGCGGGAATTGCCGCCTGAAGCGTTGGGGATTCCGGCGGAGTTGATGGAGGTTTCAACGCGGGCTTTGCCTGCGGCTGAAGCGCCGTTTGATGAGACATCAAAACCCGGTATGGGCAGCTTCGTGGCGTTTTTTGCGGCGCAAACCAACGAGGTGACGCCCGAGAAGAACCTGCCAAAAGGCAAACCGGGGCGGGTGCCACAAGGGGTGTTCACTTATACTCTGTTCGAGGTGTTGGCGCAGAATCCCGGTGCCAGCTATGGTCAGATTGGGCAAGAGGTGCTGCGATCTTATGCCACCAAGCGGTTGGCCACGACCACGCCGCTGTTTGAGGGCGATCTGGACCGGGTGGCGTTTTCGGGGGTGGCGCAGGCGCGGGTTTCGCAATGGACGGGGGCGGTTGAAGGGGCGGAGTTTTCCATTCCGGCGGGGTCTTTGCATGGGCTGGCCGTGGGCGCGGTTCTGGCGGTGATGGGATCGGCGACCGATGAAGATGTGGCGGCTTTGGGGTTTGTAACGCTGACTTCGGTCGAGACGTTTTCGGCCAAGGGCAAGGCTTTGGCGGGGAATAAGCCCTTGCCTGCGGAGCTGCCTAAAGGCTTTCTGCTGCGAAAAATCGGCAGCGATGTGGACTTTACCCTGACGGTGTCTTTACCACAAATCGAGCAATCTCCAGTGGTTACCGCGCTTGATGCGGCGATGGAAGCGTTGAAGGCGGCGTCGGGCCCTCGGTTGGTTTATGTCGCTGCCGGAGAGGAAGCCGATCTGCGGCTCGCGGTGATCAAGAACAGCCCGCGCCCGGATGCGATCTGGGTGCTGCCTGCCACCGGGTTGGTGGCGGATTTTGCGACCACGCCCTCGGTGTCGACCGCAAATAAGGATGCGGCAGAGTTGGGAGAGGTCTTGGCCGATACGCTGACCACAATGGCCCGCGCGATCAATCTGCAAAAGCTGGGCGCTGCGGTGGGGTCAGGCAGTCTGAATGTTGATGTCGAACTGCTGACCGGCAAGGATAAAAACAGCCTGAAGCCGGCAAAGGCAGCAGAGGTACCGCGCTTGGTGCCAAACGATCAGGTGCATATTCTGGCGCGCAACAATATGGATCAGCCTATTGATATTAATGTTCTTTATATCGCTGCGGACTACGCGATCAGCCATTGGTTTTCGGGTCGCTTACAGCCGGGCGATGTGCTGAAGAAAGGGCTGTTCAAGATCGGCGCGGATGTTTTGGGCGATGAGCGGATGATCGTGGTGATGACCCCTGCCCTGCCACAATCGCCCGTGGAGGACCTGAGTTTCCTCGCGCAAGACGCGCTGGATACCACCCGCAGTCTTGGCGGCTCGACTTTGTCGGCGGCATTGTCCGAGGCTGGGTTCGGGCAGACCACCCGGAGTGCGACGGCGTTGGAGGATGACACGGCAGGCCCCGCACCGGGGATGATCGAGTTGGAACTGCGCACCGGGTTGGCGGAGTAGGGTCTGCGCCTTGCTCTTTTTGAAATACTCCCGCCAGAGGCTCCTTGCTTGAGTGTCGGAAGCCTCCGGCGGGGATATTTAGGCCAAGATGAAATGCTAGGCGCGGCAGAGTTTCCCTGCCGCGCATATTCATAACATACTGATTTTACATAATTTCAGACATTTTCACCAAGCGGCCTTCGGCCACGGATTTCAGCGCGGCATCGGCCAAGGCTAAGGCGATCAGGCCATCTTCGCCCGAAGGCTCGGCTTTGCCCTTGCCACCCAAAGCCGCGATGAACTGGGCGATTTCGGCCGCATAGGCTTCTGTGTAGCGGGTCATGAAGAAATCGTGCAGCGGCGGGCGAGTGTAGCCTGCGGCGGTGGCAACCTCAATCGACACCGGGCGCTGGTTTTCCGCCGATACGGCACCCAAGGAGCCGTGGACTTCGATGCGCTGATCGTAGCCATAGGTGGCGCGGCGCGAGTTGGAGATCATTGCTTGGCGACCGGATTTGGTTTTCAGCATCACCTGAACGCTATCAAAATCGCCCGCTTTGCCGATGGCCGGATCGACCAGAATGGCGGCGGTGGCGACAACTTCGGTGATTTCCTCGCCCAACAAGAAGCGGGCCATGTCGAAATCGTGGATCGTCATATCGCGGAAGATGCCACCCGAGCGTTTGATGTAATCGACCGGGGGCGCACCCGGATCGCGCGAGGTGATCACCACCATCTCGGGCGTGCCGATGGTGCCCTTGTCTATCTCGGCGCGGACGGCTTTGAAATGCGGGTCAAAGCGGCGGTTGAAGCCGACCATCAGCGTGCCTTTGTTGGCGCGCACCACTTCAAGGCAGGCTTTGACGCGGGCGAGTGACAAATCAATCGGCTTTTCGCAAAACACCGCTTTGCCGGCTTTGACGAATTGCTCGATCAGGTCGGCGTGGGTGTCGGTCGGGGTACAGATGACGACGGCGTCGATGTCTTTCGCGGCCAGAATCGCATCAATCGAGCGGACTTCGCAGCCATATTGATCGGCAATCGCCTGCGCGGCGGCCGGGAAGGCATCGGCCACGGCAACAAGCTGCGCATTGGCGTCGCCTGTGACGGCTTTGGCATGGACTTTGCCGATGCGGCCCGCGCCCAAAAGCCCGAATTTTACTGTCATGTCGTCCTCCTAAAGCAGCAGCCCCGGCTGGGTTTGCGTTTGCGGAACTGATATTCTATTTGCAGCCAAGATCAATCTGATTTTGCCGAGAATACGGCATTTCACCGGGATTCTCGGCAAAAATCGGCAGGAATTGGCGCGTCAGAGGCGCGCAGTTTTGGAATATATATTCCACAACGCTACTCCTGCGACCGCAACACCTGCGCGGGGCGGCTGGCGAGCGGGCGCAGCACGAAGATCAGGCTGGCGAGCAACGTGGCCGCGATTCCCCCAATAACGATGGTCAGCGCCGAGGCGGGTTCGAACGCATAAGGGCTGTCCATCACAAAGCGCATCACCGCCCAGCCTGCGATGCCACCCGCGATGATGGCGACCATGCCAGCCGCGGCCCCCATCAGGGCGGCGCGCAAGGCGAAGCTAAGGAGGATGTGGGCGCGCGATGCGCCGAGCACTTTCAGCACGGCGGCCTCGTAGACCCGCGCCCGTTCGCCCGAGGCGGCAGCCCCGATCAGAACGACGAAGCCGGTCAGCAGGGTTGCCATGGCGGCGATGGTGGTGGCTTGAGCGATGGCAGTAAGGGCTTCGGTGACGCGCCCGATGGCGGCTTTCACAGAGATCGCGGTGATGTTGGGATAGGCGGTGGCAATCTCGCGCAGAATTTTCGCTTCGGCCCCCGGATCGGCGTAGACGGTGGCGATTTCGGTGTGTGGCGCGCCTGCGACAGCGGCGGGGTCGAGGGTCAGCACAAAGCCCATTCCGGCGTTGGAGAAATCGACGACGCGCAGGCTGGTGATGCTGGCCGTGATGTCGCGGCCAAGGATGTTGATGGTCAGTTTGTCGCCGAGTTTCAAGCCGAGTTCCTCGGCTTCTTCGGAGGCGAAAGAAATTTGCGGTGGGCCTTGGTAGTCTTGGGGCCACCAAGTGCCTGCGGTTAGCTTGGTGTTCGCGGGTTGCGCTGCAGCATAGGTCACACCCCGGTCGCCCGACAGCACCCAGTGTTCGCCTGCTACTTTGCGCGCGTCTTGGCCGTTGATCTGCGTGATGATGCCGCGCAGCATCGGGGCGGACTCCACTTTGGTCACGGCAGGATTGGCGGCGAGTTTGGCACGGAATCCGTCAACTTGGTCGGGCTGGATGTCGACGAAGAAGAACGAGGGCGCGCGGGTGGGCAGGTCGCGGGAAATCGCAGCGCGCAGGTTGGAGTCGATTTGGCCAACGGCGGCGAGGACCGTAAGGCCTAGGCCTAGGGCGAGGACGACTTGCGTGGTTTCGGCCCTTGGGGCGCCGATCGAGGCGAGGGCGAGGCGCATCGTGACCGATCTACTTCGGCGCGCGAGGCGGCGGGCAAGGCGGGTCAGGCCCCAAGCGGCGCAGGCGAGCACGATCAGCGCCCCGATCACGCCGCCCGCCGTGCCGAGGGCGAGGTTTGCGGTGCCAGACAGCCAAACCGCGCCGACGACGAGGAGCGCGGCGAGTGCCAGCATTGCAAGCGCATAGCGCGCCCGCGGCCAGCCGCCTGCGAGGCCGCCGCGATAGAGCGCTGCCGCACGGACCTGTTCGCTGCGGGCCAGTGGCCAGAGCGCGAATAGGAGGGCCGAGGTGATGCCGTAGAAGGCGGCCTCGATGATCGGGCGGGGGTAGAGGGCGATTTGGGCGGGGAATGGCAGGGCGGACTGGATCGGTTTGGCGAGGGCGAGAGGGGCGGCTACGCCAAGGATCAGGCCGAGCGTGACGCCGAAGGCGACGAGGACGGCGATCTGGATCAGATAGGTTTGGAAGATCAGGCCGCCGGTTGCGCCCAAGGTGCGCAGGGTGGCGATGGTGGCGATTTTCGCCTCTAGGTAGGATCGCACGGCGGCTGCGACACCGACTCCGCCGACGGCGAGGCCCGCGAGGCCGACGAGGATCAGGAAGGCACCGATACGGTCGACAAAGCGGGCGACACCGGGGGCGGCTTTGCGGCTATCGCTCCAGCGCAGGCCGGAATCGCGGAAATTGGCTTCGGCTTTGGTCTGTAGTGCGGTGAGGTCTGCGTTGGGGGGGAGCAGCAGGCGGTAGGAGGAATCGAACAATGTGCCGGGTTCCAGCAGGCCCGAAGCTGCCAAATCTTTGGTTTTTACGATAGTGCGGGGGGCGAGGGCGAAACCGCCTGTGGCAGAGTCAGGCTCACGCAGGATGCGGCCTTGCAGGGTGAAGTCTTGCGTTCCGAGTTTGAAATGGTCGCCTAAGCGCAGGCCGATCTGGTCGGCGAGAACACCGTCCATCACGGCACCGGACGTGCCGGTGGTTGACAGGGCGGTGGCCAGATCGCCGGATTCAAGCTGCACCGAGCCGAGCAGCGGATAGTTGTCATCCACCGCCTTCACTTGGGTTAGCACATGGGCGTCGCCCGCCACCACCATCGAGCGGAAGTCGACAATCTCCGAGGTTTTCGTCGCAATTTGGTCCAGAAACGCTCGTTCCTCGGCGGTGGCAAAGCGATAGGTGAATTCGACCTGCGCATCGCCGCCGAGCAGGACTGCGCCCTGATCCTGCAAACCCGCCCCGATGGCAGAGCGGACCATGCCAACGCCCGCGATTGCGGCCACGCCCAAGGCAAGGCAGGCGAGGAACACCCAAAAGCCGCGCAGACCGCCGCGCAGTTCAGCCCGTGCGATGCGCCACGCCAAACTCACGCGATCTCTCCCGCAGTGAGACTGCAGGATGCGTGTTGACACGCACCGCTGCTCACGCTGCTGCCCCATCTATGCGGCCATCAACCAAGCGCACGACGCGACTGCAGCGGGCGGCGAGTTCCGGGGCATGGGTGACGAGCACCAAGGTCGCGCCATGACGGTCGCGCAGGCCGAAGATCAACTCCATGATCGCGGCACCATTGACTGAGTCGAGATTGCCCGTCGGCTCATCCGCCAGCAAGATCGCCGGGCGTGGGGCGGCGGCGCGCGCCAAAGCCACGCGTTGCTGTTCGCCGCCGGAAAGCTGGGCGGGGTAGTGCTGCATCCGCGCGCCAAGTCCTACGGCGTCAAGTTCGTCTTTCGCGCGGGGGAAGGCGCCTTTGACGCCTGCAATCTCCATCGGCAAAGCGACGTTTTCCAAGGCGGTCATGGTGGGAATCAAATGGAAGGATTGAAACACTACGCCCATCCGGCCCCGGCGAAACTTGGCCAAACCGTCTTCATCAAGGCCGGTGATGTCCCGACCCAATGCTGCCACCCGGCCCTTGGACACACGCTCCAGTCCGCCCATCAGCATCAGTAACGAAGATTTGCCCGAACCGGACGGCCCAACCAATCCTAAGCTCTCGCCACGCGCTACACTCAGGGTTATGCCCTTGAGGATATCGACGCGGCCCGCATTGCCGGCCAAGGTCAGCCACGCATCTTGCAACGCCAGAACGGTTTCAGTCATGCTTCACTTCCTGCTGCCCCGTTTGACATATGCGCCGCTGCGGGCGTTTCGCAATGTCACAGCGGCGAT
Source organism: Cypionkella sp. PAMC25878 (assembly GCF_058135695.1). Classification (NCBI taxonomy): domain Bacteria; kingdom Pseudomonadati; phylum Pseudomonadota; class Alphaproteobacteria; order Rhodobacterales; family Paracoccaceae; genus Cypionkella; species Cypionkella sp. PAMC25878. Next base: position 4,379,095 of record NZ_CM176871.1, read on the forward strand.
TTTTCTGCTGATTTCACCTGCTTATGCGGAAACCACCGTGCTGGCGCTGGGGGATAGCCTGACGGCGGGCTTCGGTCTGCCCAGCGATCAGGGCTTTGTGCCACAATTGCAGGCATGGCTGGCGGCCAAAGGTTTTGATGTGAAGATCATCAACGCCGGGGTGTCGGGGGACACCACGGCGGGCGGGCTGTCGCGCACCGATTGGTCGCTGACGCCGGACATTGATGCGGTGATCGTCAATCTGGGTGGCAATGACATGCTGCGCGGGATTGATCCTGCGGAAAGTCGCGCCAATCTGGATGCGATTTTAGCCAAGGTAAAGGCGCGGGGGCTGCCGGTTTTGCTGGTGAGTTTACGCGCGCCGGGGAATTATGGGGCGGATTTCAAGGCCAGTTTTGACGCGATGTATCCCGAACTGGCGGCAAAATTTGGTGCGCTTCTGGCGGATAACTATTTCTTCCCGGTGATCAACCAGCAAACCCGACTGCTCGACCCGGAGTATATGCAGGCGGATGGCATTCATCCCAATGCCAAGGGGGTGGCGAAGATTTTGGATGCGTTGGGGCCGAAGGTGCAAGAGTTGCTGGCGCGGGTGGCAGGTTAACCGCTCCGCAAGCCTTACGGCTTTCTCCGCTGTGATTGGCGGAGATGCAAGCGCAGAAAGCGGGCACGCGTGATGAGCGCCCTTGCGCCCGCCTTCGCTTCGGGCACACTGCGCCGAAATTGTCGGAGCTTTGCATGACCCTTCTGACCGATCTTTCCACAGCGCTTGGGGCGGCCCATGTCATCACGGGTGTGGATCTGGAGCGCTATCGTTCCGATTGGACGACGCATTATACCTCTGATCCGGTGGCGGCGGTGCGCCCCGGATCGACCGCCGAAGTGGTGCAGGTGATGCAGATCGCGGCGCGTCATGGCGTGGCGGTGGTGCCGGTATCCGGGCGCACCGGGCTGGTCGGTGGGGCGATGACAGATGGCGGGCTGATGCTGTCGGTGGAAAGATTGAACCGTATCCGTGAAATCAAAGCCGGCGCACGGATTGCGGTGGTCGAGGCCGGGGTGGTGCTGGACCGTCTGCATGATGCCGCCGAGGCTGAGGGTTTGTATTTTCCGCTGTGGTTTGGCGCGCGCGGATCGGCGATGATCGGCGGCGTGCTTTCGACCAATGCGGGCGGCTCGAACGTGCTGCGCTATGGTTCGACGCGGGCGCTGTGCTTGGGGTTGGAGGTGGTGTTGCCGGATGGCCGGGTGCTGAACCTGATGAGCCAGTTGCACAAGGATAACTCCGGCTATGATCTGAAACACCTGTTCATCGGGGCGGAGGGCACGTTGGGCGTGATCACCGCTGCCGTGATGAAATTGGTGCCACGTCCGCGTGCCTATGCCACGGCGACGCTGTCGGCGCGGTCTTTGCCGGATGCTTTGGCGCTGCTGAACCGCTTGCAAGTGGTCTCGGGCGGCTTGGTGGAAGCCTTTGAATATATGCCGGAAACCTATATGTGCAGGCTGGCTGAGGCACGGCCAGATATTCGCCAGCCGTTCTCACCCCGGCAAGAGGTGAACATTCTGGTGGAACTCGGCAGCACCCGTCCCGCCGATGCTTTGGTCGGGCCGGATGGGGTTTTGCCGCTGGCGGCGATGCTGGAAACCACGCTTGCAGAAATGCTGGGTGAGGGGATGATTTTGGATGCCGAGATTGCAGCCTCTGAGGCGCAGCGACGCGCGATGTGGCAAAGGCGGGAGTTGGCGGCTGAGATCACTGTGGCAAGGCAGCCTGCGATTGACACCGATATCTGCCTGCCAGTCGATGCGGTGGCCGTGTTTTTTGAACGTATTCATGCGCGGTTACCCGCGCTTGATTCGGGGGCAGAGACGCTTTCGGTGGCGCATCTGGGCGATGGTAATATCCATTTCACGGTGTTCGGCAGCAACGACAGTGCGGCGCTGTATAATGCGGTGGTCGAGGCGGTGGAGGACGAGGTGCAGGCTTTGGGCGGCAGTTTCTCAGCCGAGCATGGGGTGGGGCTGTCGAAACTGGCCTCGATGCGGCGGCGGAAAGACCCTGTGGCGCTGGAGGTTATGCGCAGCGTGAAGGCGGCGTTGGACCCGGAGGGACGGATGAATCCGGGCAAGGTTATTCCTGCGGTTTGACCTGAAACAGAGGGCCACCTCGGGCCCCATCGAAGGGCCGCTCGGAGGCGCCGCCGGGGGATAGGTCTGAGGTGGGGCGCTGCGGAAAGGGTGGAGCCTTCGGCGAGAGTATTTCGGAAAGAGCAACGTGGTAGAGGTTGCGCATTTCGTGAGGTGGATGGTTTGGATTTCCCGCTGAGCAATCCGTGGCAACGCCGTCGCGTGGCCCCTCGATGGGGCCCAAGACGGCACCCGGGTTTGGTTTCGTGCCGCGTGATCTGGACTTCCCCGCTCTTCCCCATTAGCGGTAGCACGATGTGTTCGGAAAGCCTTCCTTGTCCGCCCCTGCCCTGATCTTTCGCCAACCCGCGCTGCGCCTGATATTTCTGGCGCTGCTGTTGTTGGGGGCGCATAACGCCTCGGTTTACCCCTACCAATCGCTGATCGCAATTGAACGGATTGGCCTGAGCAAGCCCGCGTTTGCGCTGGTTCTGGTGTTGGCCTCGATCACTGCCGTCACCGCTTCGGTGCTGTTTGGTATTCTGGGGGATCAGCGCGGCCATCGGCGGCGGATTGCTTTGGTCGCGACCGTGGCGAGTTTGCTCGGCCTTCTGCTGATGCTTTGCTTTCCGGGGAAGCTCAGCTTGATCCTGTGTCATGGCATTTTGCTGCCCATTGCCTCCAGCCTTTATGGCCAGCTATTTGCGCTCGCCCGCCTTGCCACCCCCGGCAGTCACAGCCGCGATACGGTGCAAGCGGCGTTGCGTTCGGCAATGTCGATCAGTTTTCTGGCGATGTTGGTGTTCTGGACCTTTGGCTTTGCCGCCCAGATCGATGTGATGGCAATTTACCTTAGCGCGGGCTTAGCGAGTTTTGGGCTGGTGGTGCTGGTCTATTTCAACTGGCCAAAGGATGGCACGACGGAATGGGCGGATCAGCGTTCGGGCCTGAACTTTGCACAGGCGTTTAAGGAAATCGCGCATCCGACAATACTTTTGCGCCTATTGCTGTTGGGGGCGATCAGTGCCACGGGCATCCTGTATATGGTGCTGATTTCGCTAGTGTTTGAGGCCTCACCCATCCGCGATGCTTCGGATGTGGCGCTGTATGTTGGACTTGTCGCTGGCTGGGAGGTGCCCTGCCTGTTGCTGTTGTCACGAGTCGCCGGGAGGCTCCGCCGCGCGACCTTGCTGGCGGTGGGAGGTGCGGTTTACACGCTGCATTTGCTGGCCTTGCCGATGCTGTGCGACTCTGCTTGGATCTGGGTTATGCCGCTGGTGGCTGGTATTGGCGGCACGGCGATCATCAGCCTGCCTATCAGCTATTATCAGGATTTGATGCGTAGCCGACCCGGCACGGCAGGCGCGATGCTGGCGCTGCAAAAGCTGGTGTCGGATGTGCTGGGGGCTGCGGCTTTTGCCATTGGCACCAGCCTTGGCGGCTATGAGACCGTCGCCGTCATTGGCAGTGCGATGGCACTGATCGGCGGCGCGGGGCTGCTTTGGGTCGATCGTCATCACAACCTGCCCGCGCGGCAGAGCTCACTGCCCCGCTCGACCCGTCTCTAACCATCATAGCGTGTCGCCCCCCGGCGATGCGCGTCAATCGGCTGGGTCAGGATCGCTGCATGATGCGCGCGTTGATCACAATGCGCGCGCGGGCAGATCCGGCAGTTGATGCCGATCTGGGTGATCGTTGCATGCGCCATGTTGAAGGTTTCGGCATAGGCAATCTCGGGCGCGTATTGCACCGCACAGCCCATTGCCACGGCGAGGCGGTTGTCTTGGCTGTGACGCTCCCATGTTGGGCGGTCTACCGTGCGCGAGAACACGAAGAACTGGCTGCGATCCGGCATTTCAACAAACTGCGGCATGATCCGCCCCGGCGTGCGAAAGCTGGTATGCACATCCAGTCGCGGGCAAGCGCCGCCATATTCAGCCAAATGAAAATCAGTGGCGTTAAAGCGTTTTGAGACGTTGCCGCCCTTGTCAATGCGCAGGAAAAAGAACGGCACCCCCATCGCGCCTTCGCGTTGCAGGGTGGTGGCGCGGTGGCAGGCTTGCTCAAAGCTGACACCGAAGCGGGTAGCGATATGGTCGAAATCGTATTTCGCCGCGCGGGCTTCTTGCAGGAAACTGGTGTAGGGCATCAGCACAGCGGCGGCGAAGTAATTCGCCAGCTCCACCCGCAGCCGGGCGGTGCCGCGCGGGTCGGTGATGCCGGATTTATGCACCAAAGTGTCGATCAACGGGCGCTGCTCCAGCAGGCCCAGCATATGCACCAGTTGGAAGATGCGGTTGGGGTGATCAAGGGCTTCGGAGAGCAGGATCTCTCGCCGCGTCTCGTCATATTGCCGGAGTGCGCCGGGCAGGTCTTCGACACGGACCAGCCGCACCGTCACCCGCAGCTTTTGGGCAAGGCGCTGTTTCAGGGCTGCGTAGACCTCGTCGCGCGGCACTGCGGCACTGCCCCAGAACGCTTCCGCCGCCGTTTCCAATGCAGCAAAGTGGTTGCGGTTGCGGCGAAACACGTCATGCACCGCCGCCTCGGGGGAGGCTGTGGTCTGCGCCGTGTCATTTTGTGACAGCGTCATCAACTGATCGCCGACCGATTGATAGGCGCGATAGAGTGTCAGGAACGCCTGAACCACTGCGGGGGCATGGACAATTGCCGCGCGGATTTGAGCGATTTCTGGTCGGATTTCTGTAAACAATGGATCGCCCGTCACCGCGCGCAGATCAGCCAACTGGCTGGTGCTGTCTTCTTCCGCGATATCGCGCCAGTCAACGCCATAGACATCGAACAGCCGAAGCAAGATCGCAACAGACACCGATCTTTCGTTATTTTCCAGCAGGTTGACATAGGACGCCGAGATGCCCAAAGCCCGCGCCATCGCGGCTTGGGTTTCCGACCGTTCCAGCCGTAAACGCCTTAAATGGGGGCCAATGAAGGTTTTCTGCATACAGTCGCACACAATCTATGATTTGTCAGCTTTACAATATTACAGAATTGTAAGTTTGTAAACTTTCGCATTCACAGCACAACCAATTTTCACTTTGCACAATTTTGCAGCGGTGCAATCACTGCTGTAACAACCGTGGAGGACACATGCGTACTGGCATCAATCACCTATTCATTCCCGGCCCGACCAACGTGCCGGAAGTCGTGCGGCAAGCCATGAACGTGGCGATGCAGGATCAGCGGGCACATGATTTTGGCGCCGGCAATCTGGGGCTGTTCCGCGATCTGAAAAAGGTCTTCCGCACCACCTCGGGTGAGGTGATGATGTTTTCGGGCTCTGGCACCGGGGCTTGGGAAGCGGCGATCACCAACACGCTTTCGCCGGGCGATAAGGTGCTGATGGCGCGGCACGGCCAGTTCTCGACCCTATGGGTGGACATGGCGCAGCGGTTGGGGCTGGATGTCGAGGTGATCGACCTGCCTTGGGGGGCTGGTGCGCCGATCAGCGAATTTGCCCGGCGTTTGGGGGCGGATAAGCGCGGTGAGATCAAGGCGGTTTTCCTGACCCACAATGAAACCGCCACGGGCGTCACATCTTCTGTCGCTGCCCTGCGGCGGGCTTTGGATGAGGCGATGCATGATGCGTTGCTGTTCGTTGATGGCGTGTCGTCGATTGGCTGTCTGGAGTTTCGGATGGACGATTGGGGCGTCGATCTGGCGGTCACCGGCAGCCAGAAGGGCTTTATGATGCCTGCCGGTTTGGGGATTTTGGGGGTCAGCCAGAAGGCTTTGATGGCTTCAAAAACCGCGACAGGACGGCGCTGCTATTTCGATTTTGCCGATCAGTTGAAGCACAATTCCGGGGGATATTTCCCCTACACCCCGCCGACGCAACTGCTGCATGGCTTGCGCAAATCCTTGGATCGTATGCTGGAGGAAGGCCTTGAAAACATCCATGCCCGCCATCACCGACTTGGCGCAGGTGTGCGCGCCGCAGTCAGCGCTTGGGGTCTGCAAACCTGCGCAGAGCATCCCTCGCTGGCCTCTGATACCGTCACCGCGATCCGCACCCCCGAGGGTGTCGATGCCCGCGAAGTGATCCGCATTGGCTACGACCGCTACAACGCCTCGTTCGGATCGGGCCTTGGGCCGCTGGCAGGCAAAGCGTTCCGCATTGGTCATATCGGCGATCTGAATGAGGGGTCGTGTCTGACCGCCATCGCGATTGCTGAGCTCGCTTTGGTCGAGGCGGGGGTCAGTTTGACCTTTGGCTCGGGCGTGGCAGCGGCGCAGGCGGTTTATGCCAAAGCCGCACAATCCCTTCATCTTGCAGCAGAATAACCCGGAGAAAACCCATGAGCCACACCCTTCACCCGCTTCGCAAACCCCGGCTGCAACGTTCGGAACTGGCGGTTCCGGCCTCGAACCCGACGATGATCGACAAGGCCGCCGAAGGCCCCGCTGATTACGTTTTCCTGGATCTGGAGGATGCGATTGCGCCTTCGGAAAAGGATCAGGCGCGCAAAAACGCCATTCAGGCGCTGAATGACATCGACTGGGCCGCCAAGGGCAAGACGGTTTCGGTGCGGATCAACGGTCTGGATACGCATTACATGTACCGCGATGTGGTGGATGTGATGGAGCAGGCCGGGAGCCGGGTGCATACCCTGCTGGTGCCGAAAGTTGGCGTCACCGGCGATCTCTATATGGTCGAGGCGATGGTCAATCAGATCGAGCAGGCCAAGGGGTTGACCAACCGTGTGGGGCTGGAGGCGCTGATTGAAACCGCCCTCGGGATGGCGAATGTCGAGGCCATCGCACAGTTTGGTGGGCGGCTGGAGGCGTTGCACTTTGGCGTTGCGGATTTCGCGGCCTCGATGCGGGCGCGCACCACCAATATCGGCGGGCTGAACCCGCATTATCCGGGCGATCAGTGGCACGCCTCGATCAGTCGGATGGTGGTGGCTTGCCGGGCTTACGGGTTGCGCGCGATTGACGGGCCGTTTGGCGATTTCAGCGATCCTGAAGGCTACAAGGATGGCGCACGCCGGGCGGCGGCTTTGGGCTGCGAGGGCAAATGGGCGATCCATCCGACGCAGGTGGCTTTGGCGAACGAGGTGTTCTCGCCCCCGGATACTGAAGTTACCCGCGCGCGCCGGATCATTGAGGAGCTGAAAAAGGCGGCCTCGATGGGCAAGGGGGCTGCGCAACTGGATGGCCGGATGATCGACGCAGCTTCGGAAAAAATGGCGATGAACGTGCTGGTGCTCGCCGACGCCATTGCTGCACGCTGAAAGGGGGAACAGATGGACATTCACGAATATCAGGCCAAGGAAATCCTTGCCCGCTTCGGCGTGCCAGTGCCGCGCGGCGGGCTGGCCTATAGCCCGGAACAGGCGGGCTATAGGGCGCGGGAACTCGGCGGCTCGGCTTGGGTGGTCAAGGCGCAGATCCATTCCGGTGGGCGCGGGGCTGCGGGCGGCGTCAAGCTGTGCCGCTCGGCGGATGAGGTGCAGGCTTTCGCCGGGACTTTGTTCGGCAAGCAGTTGGTGACGAAGCAAACCGATGCAAAGGGCAAGGGGGTTTACCGCGTCTGGGTCGAGGCGGCGTCAGAGATTGCGCAGGAGCTTTACCTCGGCTTCGTGCTGGATCGGCAATCCGAGCGCATCATGATCGTGGCCTCAGCGCATGGCGGCATTGAGATTGAGGATCTGGCGGAAAGCGATCCGAACAGCCTGCGGCGGATGACAATCGATCCGGCGGTGGGGCTTTCAGAGTTTCAGGCGCGGGAACTGGCGTTTCAACTTGGCCTAAAGGGCGGACAGATTGCGCAGATGGTTGCGACCCTGCGCGCCTGCTACCGCGCTTACCGCGATTTGGATGCGGTGATGGTAGAAATCAACCCGCTGGTGATCACCGGCACCGGCGATCTGGTGGCGCTGGATGCGAAAATGTCGTTTGACACCAATGCCTTGTTCCGCCGCCCCGAGATTGCCGAGTTGCGCGATCGTTCCCAAGAAGACCCGCGCGAAAGCACGGCGGGCGATCATGGGCTGTCTTATGTCGGCCTCGATGGCGATATCGGCTGCATCATCAACGGTGCAGGCCTCGCGATGGCGACGATGGATATGATCAAGCTGGCGGGCGGCGAGCCTGCCAACTTCCTCGACATCGGCGGCGGCGCCAGCCCCGAACGTGTGGTGCGGGCGTTCCGCACCGTGCTGGCGGACGGCAATGTCTCGGTGATCTTGGTGAACATTTTCGCGGGCATCAACCGCTGCGATTGGGTGGCCGAAGGCGTGGTGCAAGCCTACCGCGAGGTTGGACTGACTATCCCAGTCGTGGTGCGTCTTGCGGGCACCAATGTTGATGAAGGCCGCGCGATCATTGCAGCCTCGGGCCTGCCGCTGATCTCTGCCGACACGCTGGCCGAGGCTGCGGCCGCCGCCGTCGCTGCCTCGACTTCCCGCCCCCGTCAAGCTGCATAGGAGGACCCCATGGCCATTCTCATTACGGAAAAAACCCGCGTCATCGTGCAAGGCATGTCGGGCCGCATCGGCAGCTTTCACGCCGCCGACATGATCAAATACGGCACCAATGTTGTGGGTGGCGTTACCCCCGGCAGGGGTGGTGAAACTCACCTTGGTTTGCCGTTGTTCAACACCGTGCGTGAGGCGGTCGAGGCCACCGGGGCCGAAGCCTCGCTGGTGTTCGTACCGCCACCCTTCGCCGCCGATGCGATTATGGAGGCCGCCGACGCTGGTATCCGCACTGCGGTTTGCGTGACCGACGGCATCCCCAGCCAAGACATGATGAAGCTGAAGCGGTTTTTGCGCCGCTATCCGGCGGAGCGCAAACTGCGGCTGATCGGGCCGAATTGCGCGGGCGTGATCTCTCCCGGTCGTGGCTTTATGGGCATCATGCCACCGCATATCTATCTGCCGGGGCGTATTGGCATCATCGGGCGGTCTGGCACTTTGGGCTATGAGGCGGCAAGCCAGTTGAAAGACCTTGGGCTTGGCGTATCCACCAGCGTTGGCATTGGCGGCGATCCGATCAACGGATCGAGCTTCCGTGATATTCTGGCGCTGTTTGAAGCGGACCCAGAGACGGATGCGGTGATGATGATCGGGGAAATCGGGGGGCCGCAAGAGGCGGAAGCCGCGATCTATGCGCGCGATCATATGAAAAAGCCCGTGGTCGCCTATATCGCCGGGCTGTCAGCCCCCAAAGGCCGCAAGATGGGCCATGCGGGGGCCATCGTCAGCGCCTTTGGCGAAAGCGCACAGGAAAAGGTGGTCTTGCTGGAGGCCGCAGGCATCACGGTTGCGCCAAACCCGTCGAGCATGGGCGAAACCATGGCCCGATTGCTGGCCTCGCGCGCGATGGGGGCGGTGGCCTAAATCCACACGGCTAAATCCGCGCCGTCCACAGCCGATAACGGCCCTGCCCAGTGACTTCGCGGATCAGGTTGCGCTGGGTGAGACTCTGCAAGTTGCGCTGTACGGCGGCGCGACTTGCTGCGGTTTCCGCCTCGGCCATCGGGGCGGAGACCATCGGCCAGCGCGCCAGCAAAGCCACCAGTAAACTGGGCGTGCGGCCCGACAAATCGGCCACAGCCTGCGTGGCATGGCTTTGCCACGCCTGCACCCGTTCCAAATGCAAAAGCGCCGCCAGCACCGCTTGGTGCGCGCCGCTGATCCATCCGGTCAAGCGCCGTTCCGTCGACCCCGAGACACTCAGCGCGGTAAGGCCCACCAAGGCCAGCGGTAAAAACCCCGTCGTCGCCGAAAGCCGCGCACCCAGCACCGCCGCCTCAACATCGCGGGCGGGCCCGTCCGAGGCCGCGCGCCAGAGATGGAACAGCAAGGCACCTTGGGTGACACGGTGCAGGGTCTCCGCACCGTCCAGGCTTGCGGCCACCTCAAAAACCCGGTCTGGCGGAGCTTGCGTCAGCCCCAAATGTGCGGCGATGCGCCCGGCCCAATCGCCGCCTGCAACCGTTGAGGCCTCCAACCGCCGCACTGCCCAAGCTGCACGGGCCAGTGCCTGCGACTCATCTCCGATAGCACCTTGGCGCAGGCTGAGCCACAAGGCGAGCCGATCCGCACTGATCCGCGCGCCCAACCACCAGCCCAAACCCGCGACCTCTTGCAGCACCAGCCGATGCAAAGCACCCTTGCCCAAGCTGTGCAGTCTCTCCTGCAAGCGGCCAAAATCAAAGCATAAAGCCGCAAGGTCGCCGGAAAGATTGGCCTCGGCCTGCCGCCAATCTCGCACGTTGAACAGCGGGGCGCGATCTGCACGCGGGCCGGGTTGCGTGGCTTCATCCGTGGTGTCTTCGGGCAAAAACCACAGATCATCCTCGGTCGGCGGATCGGCATCGTAGGGGCCCGACCTGTCCGGCAACGGTGCGGGGTTCGCAGGGCGGGCCGGTGTCATTGCAAGATTTCCTCAAATGGGGGCATGGCACAAGTTTGCCCGCAGCCCCCCGCAAAGGCCATAGCGATTTCGAGCGTTCAGACCGGTGCCAGCGCGAGCCCGGTTTGATCGAACACATGCGCCTTGTCGCGGTCGATGTTTAGACCCACGGCGGCCCGGTTTCGACGCTTTCCAAACCGTCCGCCTCGACAATGACCAGCCCGAAGGCGGTCTCGATATAGGCGTAGGAGGTGTTGCCGAGGTATTCCACCAGCAAGGCTTTACCCGCAATGTCGCCCGCCCCAGCGGCCACCAGATGCAGATGTTCGGGGCGGATGCCAAGTTCAACCGGCTGTGCCGCTGCGACATGGGCGAGCAGGTCCAAGCGCGCCGCATCCCCCAGCGCCACCGTCGCCCCCAGTGCCGAGGGTTCGGCTTGTCCGCTCAGAAAGTTCATCCCCGGTGAGCCGATGAAGCTGGCGACAAAGCGGTTGGCGGGCTGGTTGTACAACTGCCACGGCGAGCCGTCCTGCTGGATTTTACCCTTTTCCAACACGACGATCTGATCGGCTAGCAACTGTATCTGTCAGGACGTCGGGGCTGCCCATTTCTGACGGCTCTTGCACAACGCATTAGCGATGGTGACTAGCTTTCTGGCGACGGCGGTGATGATGACCTTGTGCGGTTTTCCGGCCTTGCGGAGGCGATCTGCGAAGGATCTCAGGCTTGGGTTATGATGTGCCGCGACCAAGGCTGCTTGGAACATCACATGCCGCAGGGCGCGGCGACCACCGGCGATGGCCCGTTTCCCGCGAAGTGTTCCGCTGTCATGCGCGACCGGAGCCAATCCGGTGAGTGCGGCAGCTTCTTCGCCGGTGATGGTGCCGATCTCAGGCATTTCGGCGATCAGCATTGAGCTGGCAACCGGGCCTATCCCCGGGATGGAGCGGAGAACGGTGGCCATTTCCGACAGGTGATCATCGCTTACGATGGCCCGGGTGATCCTGTCTTCCAGTTCCTTGATCAGGATATCGAAACGTTGCTTCAACTCAGTGTCGATGTCCTCGAACATTGCGGCGGTGCCGAGTTTCTGAAGCGCGCGGAATTGGGCCAGCAGCCGTTTGCGCATCTCGACCAGCTGGGCTCGTTTTGACGTCAAAGCTCTAAGAAGGCGCAGCTTTTCGGCGGGACGACGGCGGCCTGCGCGTGCCCGAGGATGTCTCGGTGATCGGCTTTGACAATGACGATATCGCCGCCACCCTGCACCCGCCGCTGACCACGATGATCCTGCCACACGAGGAAATGGCCCGTTGGGCGGTGGCCGAACTGCTGGACCGCGCCGCTTTGGGCCGTCCGCCGTCGCCTGCCCGCATCAAAATTGACTGCGATCTGATCCTGCGCGGCTCGGTGGCTCAGCCAAAAGTTTGATCAAACCAAAAAAGCCGATACACATGGTCAATCCCGCGAAAGGCCACCTGTATGAGCCGCAATTTTCTGATCGTCGACCCGGTTGAGGGTATCGAAACCCTGAAGGCGCTGGCCTCTGCGGTGCGCGTCAGCATCCTGAAACTACTGCATGATGAGGGGCCGCAGAACGTCAATGCCATCGCCGCAGCGCTGTCGATGCCGCAATCCTCGGTCTCGGCCAATGTGCAGGTGCTGGAAGATGCGGGCCTGATCCGCACCGAAACCCTGCGTGCCAAGAAGGGCAATCAGAAGCTGTGTCACACGCTGTTTGACGAAGTTCTGGTGATGTTCAAGAAATATCCTGCCAGCGCTGGTGCCGATACGATTGAAGTCGCAATGCCACTGGGTCTGTACACCAGTTGCGAAGTGTCAGCGCCCTGTGGGTTGTGTTCCGGCGATGGTATCATCGGCCTCTTGGATGTGCCCAATACATTCCTTGATCCGGGCCGGATGAGTGCGGGGTTGATTTGGTTCACCCGTGGCTATGTCGAATATCAATTTCCAAACAATATCAAGCTGATGAACGGGCAGTTGGATGCGGTGGAATTCTCGATGGAGCTGTCCTCCGAGGTGCCCGGCACCGCCGCCGACTGGCCTAGCGATATCACCTTTTCGATCAATCAGACCGACATTGGCACTTGGACCTCGCCCGGCGATTTCGGCGATCAGCGCGGGGTTTACACGCCAAATTGGTGGAAGCTGAAAGGCAGCCAATACGGCAGGTTGAAATCGGTACGTGTCACGGCGGATGGCAGCTATATCGACGGGCGGAAGATGTCGCCGCTGTCACTGAAAGACCTCGATCTTGGCGCGCACCGCTCAATCCGGTTGCGCATCGCAGTGAAAGACGATGCGCGCCATCCCGGTGGGTTGAACATCTTCGGGCGCGGTTTTGGTAATTACGACCAAGACATCGTGATGCGGTTGATCATACATCGCTAGGCTTAAGGGTGCTTGAAGATAGACCTGACCTCCTGATGTATATCCATTACTTCGATATTAACGCCTCCCCTGCGAGGGCCCGTCGGGGAGGACGATTCTATGAAAGCCAGCGTTACCGCGCATAAAGACTTCACCTTCGCCCAGATCGACAATCGGATTTAGTCGGCCTTCCTCGAACATCTTGGCCGCACGATCTACACGGGTATCTACGAGCCCGTCCGCCGATGCCAATAGCATGCGCGGCGATGTGGCGGAGCCGATGCGCGATCTGAACATTCCCTTCGTGCGCAATCCCGGCGGCAATTTCGTTTCGGCCTATAACTGGGAAGATGGCATCGGCCCGAAGGATCTGCGCCCGGTGCGGCTGAATCTGGCTTGGCACACCTCGGACGCCAATCAGGTGGGCGTGCACGAAGTTCAGGATTGGTACGACACCGTCGGCACCCCGATGATGCTGGCGATCAACCTCGGCTCACGGGACCTCGATGATGCGCGCAACTTTGTCGAATATGTCAACGGTCCGACCGGCAGCCATTGGGGCGATCTGCGCGCCAAGAATGGCCGGGAGGAACCGTTCAACTGCCGTCTATGGTGCCTTGGCAATGAGATGGACGGCCCTTGGCAGATCGGCCACGAGACTGCCGATGAATATGGCCGTCTGGCCAATGAGGTCGCCAAAACCCTGCGTGCTTTCGACAAAGGGCTGGAGTTGATCGTTTGTGGGTCCTCCAACGCCGACATGAAGACTTATCCCGAATGGGAACGCATCGTGTGAGATGCACACCTACGAGTCGATTGATTACATCAGCCTGCATATGTATTTCGCCAATCGCGCCAAGAATGCCGGCAACTATCTGGCGTCGAACGAAAAAATCGACAGCTACATCAGCACGATTGAATCGACGATCAAGATGGTGAAGGCCAACAAGCGCTCCAACTATAATGTCTATATCAGCTTTGACGAATGGAACGTCTGGTATCATTCCAACGCGCAAAACAAGGCGACTTTGTAGGGTAATGCGGGTTGGCCGCACGCGCCGCGCTTGCTGGAGGACATCTATAATTTTGAGGATGTGCTGCAAGTCGGCTGCATCCTGAACACCTTCATCCGCAAAGCCAACGTGGTGAAGATCGCCTGCATTGCACAACTGGTGAACGTGATTGCGCCGATCATGACCGATCCGACGGGCAAGGCGTGGATGGGCAAGGCGTGGCGGCAAACCATCTACTATCCCTATTATTTCGCCTCAATCTTCGGGCGCGGCACGGCGCTGAACTTGGCGGTCAGCAGCCCAGGCTATGATGCTGACCGCCAAGAACGTGCCCTATCTCGACGTCTCGGGTGTGCATGATACTGAGACAGGCGTGCTGACCTTCTTCGCCGTCAACCGCCATCCGACCGAGGCGCTGGACATGGCGGTTTCACTGCACGGTTTCGCGGGTGTGGCGCAGGTGATCGACCATCAGGTGATGACCCATGCTGACATGGGCGCGGTCAACACCTCTGCCAATCCGATGGCGGTTGTGCCGCAAAAGGCCAGCGGTGCCAGAATTGACGGAGACACCCTGAGCGCCACACCGCCGCCGCTGTCCTATCAGATGCTGCGGGTCAAATTGCGCTGAAACTGCAAAAATCCTGCCCTTATGGCGGTCTCTTTGTCTGAATCTTATCTGAAAATGTCATCCTCCGCGCGAAAACATCCCACGAGGTTTGCCATTGGTTCAAGAGACCAATGGCATGGGGGGTGTGAAACCCCCACGCGCCGCCTCAGCCAAAGAACCCCTTGCCCGCCTGCGCCAGCAGGTCAGCCGCCAAACCTGTGCCCAAAGCCGCCGCATCGGCCTGTGGCCCACGCACCTCGCCCTTGATCACCCGACTGCCATCCGGGCGTAAAATCTCGCCGCGCAGCCAAAGCTGATCGCCGTCCAGCACCGCAAGTCCAGCAATCGGCGTCTCACAAGAACCATCCAGCCGCGCCAGAAACGCCCGTTCGGCGGCCAGTTGCACCCCTGTCGGGGCATGGTGGATCGCGGCCAGCATCGCCTCGGCGCGCGCATCATCGACCCGACGCTCCACCCCAATCGCGCCTTGCGCCACGGCCGGCAGCATATCCGCCACCTCAATCGGTCGCGCCACCTGCGCCATGCCCAACCGCACCAGCCCGGCCATCGCCAAAAACGTCGCCTGCGCCACGCCGTCCTCCAGCTTGCGCATCCGCGTCTGCACATTGCCGCGAAACTCGACCAGTTGCAGATCGGGCCGCCGATGCGCCAGTTGTGCCCGCCTGCGCAATGATGACGAGCCGACCACCGCCCCTTGGGCCAAATCCGCCACGCCCTGCGCCACATGCGATACAAAGCCATCCCGCACATCCGCGCGCGGCAGATAGCAATCCAGCAGCAAGCCTTCCGGCTGCAACACCGGCATGTCCTTCATCGAATGCACGGCAATGTCGATTTCACCCACATCCAGTGCTTCCTCGATCTCGCGGGTGAACAGCCCCTTGCCGCCGATCTCTTTCAGCGCGCGGTCCTGCACCAAGTCGCCGGTGACCTTGATCACCACCACCTCAAACGCCTCGATGGGCAGATCAAACGCCGCCATCAGCGATCGGCGCACCTCATGCGCCTGCCACAGGGCCAGTGGAGAGCCGCGGGTACCGATTTTGAAAGTGCGTGCGGGGGTGGGCATTGCATATGTCATGCGCCAGACTTACCCGCGACACTTGCGCCTTTCAACCGATTGCCGCATGGGCGCGCTTGACACGCCGTCGCAGGTAAGGGACGCAAGCGCGCAACTGGAGGCAACCCATGTCAAAACTGATCCTGCGCGCCCTGAGCGGCGAAACCCTGTCCACCCCGCCAATCTGGATGATGCGGCAAGCGGGCCGCTATCTGCCGGAATACCGCGCGACGCGGGCGCAGGCCGGGGATTTCCTGTCTTTGTGCTATAATTCGGACTTGGCCGCCGAAGTGACGCTGCAACCAATCCGCCGCTATGGCTTTGATGCCGCGATCCTGTTTGCCGACATTCTGCTGTTGCCGCAGGCCTTGGGGGCCGATCTGTGGTTCGAGACCGGCGAGGGCCCGCGCCTGTCAACCATCACCACGATGGCCGAGGTGCAGGCGCTGCGCTCAAAAGACAGCATCCACGAAACCCTTGCACCGATCTACGAAACCCTCCGTATTCTCGCGCATGAATTGCCGCAGCAGACCACCCTGATCGGCTTTGCAGGTGCGCCTTGGACGGTTGCGACCTATATGATCGCAGGTCGTGGCACCAAGGATCAAGGCCCAGCCCATGCCCTGAAAGCCACCGACCGCGCCGCCTTCGCCGCCCTGATCGACGTGATCACCGAAGCCACCATCGACTATCTCTCGATGCAGGTTCAGGCCGGTGCCGAAGTGGTCAAGTTGTTCGACAGCTGGGCCGGATCGCTGAAAGGCCAAGATTTCACCGATTTCGCCGTCAAACCCACCGCCCGCATCATCTCGGCATTGAAGGCCAAGCACCCCGGTCTGCCGATCATCGCCTTCCCGCGCGAAGCGAGCGCGGGCTATATCGGTTTCGCCAAAGCCACCGGAGCCGACTGTGTCGCCATCGACAATTCGGTCAGCCCGGAATGGGCGGCGGAGAACGTGCAATCGACGGGCTGCGTGCAAGGCAACCTCTCACCCACCCATATGGTGACCGGCGGGCAAGACTTGATCGACGCCACCCGGCGCGTCAAAGCCGCCTTCCAAGGCGGCCCGCATATCTTCAACCTCGGCCACGGCATCACGCCGGATGCCGATCCAGAGAATGTCGCGCTGATGGTGGAAACCGTGCGGCAGCGGTGAAAATTCGCCGCGTTTCCACCCGGCCCGCTTTTTGAGGGGCGCTTGTCGGCAAGTTGGGCTAAACAGCGCGACTTGAATCTTGGAGTCCCATATTACCCCTTCTGCCCGTCCTGCGCCTCGCCGCGCTCTGCGCATTTCTGCCCGCCGCCGCTTTTAGTGAGCTACCCCCCGAAAATCGGACAGTGACGGAAGCTACGATCTGAAGTCTGCTGGTCTCCAAGCACGAGGAGAACAGAGATGTCGAAACGCAGGAACCATGGCGCAGCCTTCAAGGCGCGTGTGGCGTTGGAGGCGTTGAAGGGTGAGCGCACGGTGTCGGAATTGGCGACCGCCTATGAGCTCCATCCGACGATGATCCATCAATGGAAAAAGGCACTTCTGGAAGGTGCCACGGGCATCTTTGAGCGCGGCAGCAAGGCGGTCGCCACCGCTGAGGTCGCCGAGGATACGGTCCGCGAGCTGCATGCCAAGATCGGAGAACTGGCGGTCGCCAACGATTTTTTGGCAAGAAAGCTCAAGCCCTGGACCGGGAAGTGAGGCGTGGCATGATCGAACGGACCCACCCCACGCTGTCGGTCGGGGCGCAGTGTCGACTGCTATCGATCTCGCGGTCGTCGTTCTACTACGCGCCGCAAGGAGAGACTGCGATGAACCTCGACTTGATGCTGCTGGCCGACAAGCAGTTTCTGGAGACGCCCTTCTATGGCGTCCGGCAAATGACATGGCACCTGCAGAATGAAGGTCATGCCGTGAACGAAAAGCGCATCCGGCGTCTGATGCGCCTTATGCGCTTGATGCCGATCTACCAAAAACCCAACACCAGCAGGCCTGCGAAGGGGCACAAGACTTACCCCTATCTGCTGGGTGGGCTGCGGATCGACCGGCCCAACCAAGTCTGGTGCGCCGACATCACTTACCTGCCCATGCGCAAAGGCTTCCTCTATCTGGTGGCCATCATGGACTGGTTCACCCGCAAGGTGCTGGCCTGGCGCATCTCCAACACGCTGGAGGCCGACTTCTGCCTGGAGGCTTTGAACGACGCCATCCACAAGTTCGGCCCGCCCGAAATCATGAATACTGACCAGGGCAGCCAGTTCACCTCCTTCGACTGGACCGACCGCTTGAAGCGGGCAAAGACCAAAATCTCGATGGACGGCAAAGCCCGCTACCTCGACAACATCTTCATTGAACGTCTCTGGCGTTCCCTGAAGTATGAATGCGTCTACCTGCACGCCTGGGAAACCGGGTCACAGGCCAAAGCCGGCGTCGGGCGCTGGATCACCTTCTACAACCACCTGCGGCCCCACGCCGCCCATGGCGGACAACCGCCCGCCGTGGTCTACTTCAACGCAATCGAAACCGATCAGCAGAGGCAGGCAGTAGCTTAACTCACCCGGAAATCTGTCCAAGAGTTGGAGAGTAGCTCACTACGCGTTCCACATGTATGAACCCTACGCCGCCACCAGCGCGCCCAACATGAAGCGCGATGTGCCGCTGCGCTATCCGGGTGTGACAACCGATTATGCCGGGGGCGAACAGGTCTGGAATCGGGCTGCCGTCGTCGCCCATATCGACTACGCCTTCGATTGGGCCGCAGCGCAAGGCCTGTCCCCACCCGCATCGTCGCCGCCGAACTCGGCTGTATGCGGCTGTGGCCGGATTGCGCGACCTATCTGACCGACGTGATAGATGCTGTCGAGGCGCGCGGCGGCCACTGGGCGTTCTATTCCTTCCGCGAGGATGAATGGGAGGGCATGGACTATGAATTGCCCAACTCCGTGACTCCTGGCCGCTTCTATTACCTGTCGGAAGAAGGCAAGGCCGACAAGCTGCCAAGGGACGGCGCGCTGATTGGGATATTGCGGCAGCGGATGGGCGGTTCAGAGTAGCAGTCAAATACCCGCCCCGCTGCCATGCGGCCCAACCGATCACATTTTAGGTCATAGATATTGACTTACCCTCCGCCCAGCGCAAATGTCGCCACCAAACCGTTTGGGAGGACTGTCGTGGAGTGGAATAGTGTTCTGGCGACGCGCAATGCGCGGATGAAAGCCTCGGAAATTCGTGAGCTTTTGAAGCTGCTGGATCAGCCCGACATCATTTCCTTCGCGGGCGGCATTCCCGACCCTGCCTTGTTCCCCACCGAAGCTTTTCGCGATGCCTTCTCGGCGGCTTTGACCGGCCCCAAGGCGGGGGCTGCCCTGCAATATTCGGTATCAGAGGGCTATAAGCCGCTGCGCGATTGGATCGTGGCCGAGATGGGCAAGATCGGTGTGCCCTGCACGGCGGATAACATTCTGATCACCTCAGGCTCACAGCAAGCGCTTGATTATCTGGCGAAACTGATGATCTCACCGAATGACACCGTGCTGGTCGGCTGGCCGACCTATCTGGGTGCTCTGGGCGCGTTCAACGCCTACGAGCCGACCTACGACCGCCTTGACCCCAACACCAACCGCCCCGCCGCCGATTTCACGGCAAAGGCCGAAGCCGCGGGGGGCCGGGTGAAATTCGCTTATCTTTCGGTCGATTTTGCCAATCCCACAGGTGAAACCATTGCCCGCTCTGCCCGTGAGGCGGTGATTGATCTGGCTGATGAAATGAACATCGCCGTGGTCGAGGACGCCGCCTATCAAACGCTGCGCTATGACGGCGAGGCGATTCCGCCGATTCTGGCGCTGGAAATCGCCCGCAAGGGTAGCATTGAAAACTGCCGCACGTTGTACTGCGGCAGCTTTTCCAAATCGCTCGCCCCCGGCCTGCGGGTGGGCTGGGTTTGCGGCGCATCCGAGGTGATCAGTCGCCTTGTGCTGATGAAACAAGCCGCCGATCTACATTCAGCCACAACAAACCAGATCGTCACCCACCATGTCGCCAGCACCCAATTCGACACCCATGTCGCCAAGCTGCGGCAAACCTACAAAGCCCGCCGCGATCGCCTGCTCAAGGCGCTGACCCGTGAGATGCCCGACGGCGTCAGCTGGACCAAACCCGAGGGCGGCATGTTCATCTGGCTGACCTTACCGGAAGGGATGGACGGCGCAGATCTGCTGGCGCAATCGTTGCAAACTGAGCGGGTGGCTTTCGTCCCCGGTCGCGCCTTCTTCGCCGATGGCAGCAATGGCAACACCCTGCGCCTGTCGTTTTCCTGCGCCGATGAGGCCGCGATTGACGAGGGCATGAAGCGTTTGGGCCGCCTGATCGCCAGCCAGCCATGAACGGTTTCGGGGCATGAGCAGCCTTTGGGTGCTGGCAGCGCTGCTTGGCTCCATCGGCCAAGTTGCGCGCAACGCCATGCAGTCGAGCCTCACCCGGCAGATCGGCACTGTTGGGGCGACGCAAGTGCGCTTCCTGTTCGGCCTGCCGTTTGCGGTGCTGTTTCTTGCGCTGGTCACGCTTGCGACAGGCGAAGCCATTCCGATCCCTAACCTGCCCAGCCTCGGCTTCACCGTCGCGGGCGCTTTGGCGCAGATCGCCGCCACTGGCCTGATGCTGGTGGTGATGAAGTCGCAAAGCTTCGCCGTCACCACCGCTTGGCTGAAAACCGAGCCTGTCATCGTGGCGCTTGCCGCAGCGCTGATCCTGCGCGATCCGATCAGCCTGCCGGTTCTGGCCGCCATCGTGATCGCCAGCGCCGGGGTAATGCTGATGTCGATCAAACCCGGCACCCATGTCTGGCAGTTGGGTCGGCCCGCCCTTACCGGTCTTCTGGCGGGCGGGTTGTTTGGCGCATCAGCCATCGGCTTTCGGGGTGGCATCACTCATCTCGACCAAGGCGGCTTTCTGATCCGCGCCACCTCGACCCTCGCGCTGAGCCTGCTGATCCAAACTGCCACCCTGCTGATCTGGATGGCGCTGTTCAACCGCGCCGCGTTGCGGGCCTCTTTCGCGGTCTGGAGGTCATCGCTGTTTGCAGGCTTCCTTGGCGCTTTCGCCTCGCAGTTCTGGTTCATTGGCTTCGCACTGACCTCCGCCGCCAATGTCCGCACCTTGGCGCTGGTCGAGGTGATCTTCGCTACCGCCGTCTCGCGCTATGCGTTCAATCAGCCCGTCACCCGCCGCCAGATCATCGGCATGACGGTGATTGTGCTGGGCGTCGGCCTGTTGCTGCGGCTGCAAGCCTAGGTCCACTTGGCAATCGGCGGCAGGCTCATCAGCACCGCATTGGCATCATGGCCGGATTCCAGACCGAATTTCGTGCCGCGATCATAGACCAGATTATACTCAGCATAGAGCCCGCGATGGATCAGTTGCGCCTCACGGTCAGCGTCCGACCAAGGGGTGGAAAGACGGCGTTCGGTGAGCGGGACAAAGGCAGGCAGGAAGGCACGGCCCACATCCTGCGTCAAAGCGAAATCCTCTGCCCAATCGCCGGTGTTCAGATCATCGTAGAAAATCCCGCCGACGCCGCGCGCGCGGCCCCGGTGCGGGATGAAGAAATACTCATCCGCCCAAGCCTTGAATTTCGCATAGTAATCAGGGTGATGCACATCACAAGCTGCCCGCATTGCGCTATGGAAATGCGCGGTATCCTCGGGGTATTCCAGACAGGGGTTCAAATCCGCGCCGCCGCCAAACCACCAAGCATGCGGCGTCCAGAACATCCGCGTGTTCATATGCACCGCCGGACAATGCGGGTTGACCATATGCGCCACCAGAGAAATCCCACTGGCCCAAAACCGGGGGTCTTTGTCCATGCCCGGCACCCCACGCGCCGCCATCGCCTTTTGCGCCCGCTCACCCAAAGCGCCATGCACTTCCGAGACGTTGACTCCCACCTTCTCAAACACCGCACCGCCGCGCAGCACCGACATGAGGCCGCCGCCGCCATCCGCGCGGGTGGTCGGTGTCACTTCAAAGCGGGCAGCCTTGCCGTAGCTCGCCTCAAGCCCTTCAAAAGCCAAAACAATCTGATTGCGCAAGGTGCGAAACCAAGCCGAGGCTTGCGCCTTTTCTATGCTGAAATCCTCGGCCATGCCTCGCCCTTTTCGCTTATAATCCGGGGCCAGCGCCCGTGTTATGGCATATCAAGCGCGTGGCCCTATAGTAAAGCCAGCATCCCATTTTGTGAGTCGCCCATGAAACGCATCGTCCTGCCTGCCCTGCTGATCCTCGCCGCCTGTGGCACTCCACAAGAAAACTGCATCAGCGGGGCCACCCGCGACATGCGTGTGGTGGATCGCCTGATTGCCGAGACCGAAGGCAATATTCAGCGCGGCTATGCCTATGAAACCGTTACCCTTTCGCGCACGGTTTGGCGGCAATGCGGATATCGCGGCAAACCCGGGAAACCGGATATGGGTCCGCAAATGTGCCTTGACGATGTAGATTACACCGAGCAACGCCCCAAAGCCATCGACCTGAACGCCGAATCCGCCAAACTCGCCAGCCTGAAAGCCAAACGCGCGGTGCAAGCCAAGGCCGCTAGCCCGTCGATCAAGGCATGTAAGGCGCAATACCCGGAGTAAATTGCTACAATTTGACTAGGGTTTGTTGACGTTTGAGGATTCCCAAATCAGTTTCTGAGTGATTCAAGGTTGCCAAATGGGAGGCAACCTTGATCCGCACCGCTTTGACCGACGCCCAATGGGAAACCATCGCCCCGCACTGTCTTGGCCGGGAATGTGATCCCGGTCGCACGGGGCCTGATCCGCGCCTTTTTGTCGAGGCCGTTCTCTGGATCGCGCGCACCGGCTGCCCTTGGCGCGACCTGCCCGAGGATTTCGGGAAGTGGAACTCAGTCTTCAAACGGTTCCGCAGATGGGTGAAGGCCGACGCATTCTATCGTATGTTCAGGATGTTGGCCGAAGATGCCGACTTCGAATACGCCATGATCGACGGCAGTATCGTCAAGGTCCACCGCCACGGTCAGGGCGCAAAAGGGGGACTCAGAGCCAGGCCATCGGACGTTCTCGCGGCGGCATAACCACCAAGATCATGGCCCTGACCGACGCACTCGGCAACATGATCAACTTCCGCTTGCTGCCCGGACAGGCGCACGACCTGCGTGGCACCGCAGCCCTGATCGAAGGGCTGTCCTGCGGCCAGTTCCTCGCGGATCGCGCCTTCGACGCCAACTGGCTGCGCGATGCGCTGACCGGCGCAGGGATCGAAGCAGTCATACCCCCTAAATGCAACCGCCGCTTCCCGGCGGAGTTCGACCGCCACACCGACACATGGCGGCACCTGATCGAGAATTTCTTCGGAAAACTAAAGGAATACAGAGGCATCGCCATACGCTGCTGCAAAACAGACGAAAGCTTCAGCGCGTTCATCTCCCTCGCGGCAACAGTGATGCGCACAAGATTAACATCAACAGACCCTAAAATTGTCATCCTCTGTGCTCAAATATCCCACGGGGTCTGGGGTGTGAAACCCCAGCGCGTAGCCCAAGAGCCTAACCAAGAAACTTACCGCGTGCGGATCGGATACGACGCCCGCGTTACCCGAAACGCCTTGTCGCCGCCGATTTCCTCGACCTGCTTGAACAAGGTGACCAGCAACTTGTCGTAAGGCAGATACCGATTGGCGACCATCCACAGGCTGCCTGAGGGGCTCAGGCCGCGCTGCGCGGCTTTGATAAACGCCATGCCCAGCCCCGCATCCGCCTCGCGCGCTGTGTGGAAGGGCGGGTTCATCACCACGCTGTCCCACAGCCGCACAGGCTTGAAGGTGGTCGCATCGGCCCAGTGAAACTTTGCGCGGGGGTCGGGGATGTTGACCCGAGCGCAGGCCAAGGCCTCGGCCTCGGCCTCGACCAGATCGAGTTCCTTGACACCTTCCCGCGCCAAGATCGCCCGTGACAGATAGCCCCAGCCCGCACCCAGATCGGCGACACGCGCGCCGACTTTGGCAGGCAGCGCGGCTGCCAACAGGGCTGAACCGCGATCCGGCCCATCAGACGAGAACACCGCAGGCAGGGTTTGGAAGCCGCCTTCAACCTGCATGGGGTTCGCCGCCCATTCAGCCAATGCCGGGCCGGGTTTCACCACCGCCAGCTTACCATGAGCTTTCGACAACGCCTCGCCGACCTCAAGGCCCAAGGCCTTGCAATCTTTCAGCAACGTTTCAACCCCGTCGGTCTTTTGGCCATCGACGACGATAATATCCGCACCCAAAGCCTCGGCCATCAAAGCCCGTGCTTCGGCTTTCGCGCGTGGCACGCAGACGATGGCAATGCTGCCCGAACCCTCGGTCCGGTAGCCTTGCGCTGCAAAATAATCGTGGTCGGGCTTAAACCCGCTTTTCACCACCACGCGGTCCTGCGGCAAAGCCGACAGATCATCCCCCGCGCGAGGCCGCAACACCACAATATCGCCCACAGCAGGCAACACCAAAGCGCCGCTTTGCAGCGCCAATTCCAACCGGGCCGAGCGCATGAAAGCCGCCTGTTCTTTGCTAAAAGTTTATTCTTTTTCCATCGTGCATTGCAACGGATGCTGGTGCCGGCGGGCGAAATCCATCACCTGCGCCACTTTGGTCTCCGCGATCTCATAGGAAAACACGCCGACCACCGCCAGACCCTTTTTGTGAACCGCCAGCATGATCTCAAAACTTTGCGCGTGGTTCAGGCCGAAAAACCGTTCCAGAATATGCACAACAAATTCCATCGGCGTGTAATCATCGTTCAAAAGCATAACCTTATACAGCGGAGGTCGCTGCGTCTTGGTCTTGGTTTTGGTCAGAATCGAGGTATCATTGCCGGGGCCATGCGGCGCGTCGGACATCGTGGGTTCAGTCAGGCCTGCAATGGGGTTCACGCGGATAGGCTCCGTTTGGCAGATTCGGAATTTCGGTTGCACTGTCGTAATATAGCGCATTTCTGCCTTGCGAAAAGACCCTCAGCTTGGATGATGGCGCGACAGGGGGACAATATGCTGACAACGATAGGTTTTGATGCCGATGACACGCTGTGGCAGAACGAAAGTTTCTTCCGCCTGACGCAAGATCGCTTCACGCAACTGCTGGCGGATTACTGCGACGCGGATCATTTGCACATGCAGCTTTTGGCAGCCGAGCGGCGCAATCTCGGGCATTATGGCTTTGGCGTCAAAGGCTTCACTCTGTCGATGATTGAAACTGCGATTGAAGTCACCGAAGGCCGGGTGCCATCCTTGGTGATTGCCGAGATCATGGCGGCGGGACGCGAGATGTTGGCGCATCCGATCGAACTTTTGCCCCATGCGCGGGCGGCGGTTAAAACCTTGGCGGCCAGCCACCGAGTCGTTTTGATCACCAAGGGCGATCTGCTGGATCAAGAGCGCAAGCTGGCGCAATCGGGCTTGGGCGATCTGTTTCACGGCGTCGAAATCGTCTCGGACAAGACCGCCAAATCCTATTCGGCGATTTTCGCCCGTCATGGCACCGGGGCGGATCAGGCAATGATGATCGGCAACTCGTTGAAATCAGACGTGCTTCCGGCATTGGCTGCGGGAGCCTACGGCGTGCATATCCCACATGGGCTGACCTGGGCGCTGGAACACGCCGATGCGCCGCAGGGGATGGACAGATTCTTCAGCCTGCCAAGCCTTGCCGAACTGCCCGATCTTGTGGCCAGCCTGCCAAATCACCACCATCCCTAGGGTGCAAGCGGCAATTTCGGCACATAAACCACAGTTTATATTCCCCAGAACCCCTTTTAGAATAAGGGGTTTTCCTGAATCACCTGCTGTGCTAGCTTTTTAGCAAGCAGAACAAAGCCCCCGTTTAATGAGGGGTAAATGAGGCAGACCAAATGGGCAAATCGGCACTATGCCAGCTTGGGCAGTATCTCCGTCGTTTTATGGTTTTGGCAACGCTCAGCGTTGTCGCGGCCTGCTCCGGCCCGCAAGAGTCCAAAGCCGCGCCCTATGCCGCTTATGTGATGGACGCGCGCACGGGTGAGACGCTGTATTCCGAAAATGCCGACACCCGACTGCATCCGGCCTCGCTGACCAAAATGATGACGCTCTACATCACGTTTTCCGAGATTGAGGCGGGCAATGTCTCGCTGGATACCATGATCACCGTGTCCAAAAACGCCGCCGCACAGCCGCCCTCGCGTTTGGGACTGAAGGCCGGGCAGAAGATCCAACTGCGCTACCTGATCCGCGCCGCAGCCGTGAAATCGGCCAATGACGCGGCTGCCGCAATTGGCGATTATTTTGAGGGCACGCCGGAAAAATGGGGTGCGCGGATGACCCGCACCGCGAAACAGCTGGGGATGAAGAACTCCACCTTCAAGAATGCCAATGGCTTGACGGCGAAGGGGCATCTGTCCACCGCGCATGACATGTCGATCATGGGGCGGCATCTGTTCTACGATTATCCACAATATTACAACATCTTCTCGCGCCGCAGCACCGATGCGGGCATGGCAACAGTGGCCAACACCAACCGCAAATTCCTTGATCAATACAAGGGCGCGGATGGCATCAAGACGGGTTACACCGGGCCCGCGGGCTTCAACCTGACCGCCTCGGCTGAACGGGATGGCGTGCGGATCATTGCCACCGTGTTCGGCGGCACCTCGACCCCAATGCGCAACGCCAAGATGACAGAATTGCTTGATCTGGGCTTCCGCAAGGCCCAAAAAGGCGGCGGTTCGCAACAGCCGATTGCGCCGACCTACAGCGCCGATCAGGAATTGGTGGCGCAGGCGGATACGGGTGCCGAGTCTGGAACCGAAATGGAAGAAGAAGGCGGCGGTGGTCCGGCCAAGACGATCAGGCTGGTGATGGCAGTGTCCAGCTCACCCCGCCCCAATGCGCGTCCGGTGCATGACCCTGTTGCTGTCGCCGCTGCCGAACAAGCAGGCAACGCGATGGCCGATGACATCGCGGGTGCCTTGGCCGAAGCCACCGCAGAACCTGCACCAGACTCGCTTGAAGCCCAAGCTGTCGAACTCGCCGCTGTTGAGGCCCCAGCAGAGCTGTCGATCAAAGCCACAGCCGCCAATCCACAATCGGTGCAACTGGTTTCGGCCCCGGCCAAACCGAAGCACAAAGCCCCGATTTATGATGAGGCCCTTGTGGTGGCCCAAGCCGAAGAACCTGCCGCAGAGGAGGTGGTGACCAATGTCTCCACCTCGGGCGGCAAGGGTTACGGCATCAATATTGGCCGTTTCAACAGCTATGGCGAGGCGGATCGCATTTTGATGAAAACCCTGCTGTCGGAAAACGCCACGCTGGGCGATGCCTTGCGCAAAGTGGTGCAGAAAAGCGGTGGCTTTGACGCCAACTTCCTCGGCCTCAGTCAGAAAGAGGCCGATCTGGCCTGTCGCCGTCTGCAAGCGCGTGGCGTGACCTGCTTCACGATGGGGTCCTAATTGGATTTCGTGCTGCCGCCCGCCGCCGTGCCTTCGGTGGCGGTGGCAGGCAGTTCCGCACGCTTTGCGGTGCGGCGGATATTCTGCGTCGGCCGCAACTATGCCGAACATGCCCGCGAGATGGGCCATGACCCCAGTGCCGAGCCGCCGTTTTTCTTCACCAAACCCGGTGATGCGGTGGTTGATTCGGGTGCCGCACTCCCCTACCCCACCGCCACCGCCGATCTGCATCATGAAGCGGAGCTGGTGGTCGCCTTGGGCGCAACTGGCAGCTTTGTGACCGAGGATCAGGCTTTGGCACTGATCTGGGGTTACGCTGCGGGCAACGATCTGACCCGCCGCGATCTGCAAGCCGAAGCGAAAGCTGCGCGCAGGCCATGGGATATGGCGAAGGGGTTTGACAACTCGGCGGTGGTCGGGGCTTTGCGGCCCGCGGATCAAGGCGCACCTGCGGGCCGCATCCGTTGTCTGGTCGATGGCCGTATCACCCAAGACGCCGATCTGGCCGAGATGATCTGGCCCGTGGCGGGTATCATCGCGCATCTGTCGCGGCTGGTGGCCCTACAACCCGGCGATCTGATCTTCACCGGCACCCCTGCCGGAGTAGGCCCCATCGTGCCCGGACAGACCTGCGATGTGCAGATTGACGGACTGGAGCCTGCAAGCGTCACCCTGCTATAACCCGCTAAAACTTATCTAAAATTGTCATCCTCTGTGCCTAAATATCCCACGGGGGTTCGGGGGTGTGAAACCCCCGGCGCGGCTGATGCAAGCAGACAACGCTCTATCACCCACGCGGGGCCGCAGCCCTGCGCAAACGATCATTGATCGCGCGACCAAGGCCATGTTCGGGAATCGGCGCAATCGCGATGGTTTGACCGGGTAGCGCCAGCCGATCTGCCTCGCGCAGCAGATGAAACAGGTTCGCCGCAGCCTCGATCAGATCACCGCTGACCGACAAGTTCAGATCCGCCTGCCCCGCGCCAAACCCCAACCGCACCTCGCCCGGCAAAGCGCTTTCCGCATTCAACCGCACCGCAGCCCCCGGCGCGTAATGCGAGGCCAACTGACCGGGCGCATTGGGTTTTTCGGCATTGCCGCCGCTGACCAGCGGCCCCAGCATCGCCTCCAAAGCCTCGGTCGCAATGCCACCGGGACGCAAAAGTGCTGGTTCTCCGACCAACCCGAGAATGGTCGATTCCACACCCACAGCACAGGTTCCGCCATCTAGCACTGCGTCAATCCGGCCCGAAAGACCGTCCATCACATGCACAGCACGGGTGGGGGAAACCCGGCCCGAAGGGTTCGCCGAGGGCGCCGCCAACGGCCCGCCAAACGCCCGCAGCAAGGCTTGCGCCACCGGATGCGCGGGCACCCGGATGGCGACGCTATCAAGCTCTGCCGTCACCAGCGGCGACAGGCCTGCGTCAGCCCGCAGCGGCAAAACCAGCGTCAAAGGCCCCGGCCAGAACGCGGCGGCCACCGCTTCAGCCCGTGCATCAAACACGGCGAACGCCCGCGCCGCCGCCAAATCCGGCACATGCACGATCAACGGATTGAACCTTGGCCGTCCCTTGGCGTCAAATATCCGCGCCACCGCCAGATCCGAGCGCGCATCACCGCCAAGCCCGTAGACCGTCTCGGTCGGGAAAGCGACAAGGCCCTCCCGGCTCAGGATCTGAGCGGCGCGGGTAAGGCTTTCGGGCGTGGCCGTAAGGGTTTCTGTTTCGTTCATCTTTTGTGACGTAGCGTAGGGCTTGATGCCCAGAGTGGCAGGAATAACCATAGCAAGAGGGCCACTTTACGCCCGATCCTTGCCTTTGCCAAGCCGCCTGCCCCAATACCGCCTGCCCCATACTACCTACTTCGGAGTTCGCCATGCCCTACCGCGCCCCGCTGTCTGAATTTGCCTTTCTGCTGGATGTGGTCGGATTTGCCGAGGTTTCCGCGACGGAGCGCTTTGCGGAGGCCAGCCCCGACACCGTCGCCGCGATCTTGGCCGAGGCGGGCAAGCTGTGCGAAACCACCCTCGCCCCTCTGAACCGTGCAGGCGACAAAACCCCGGCACGGCTGGAAAATGGCGTCGTGCGCACCTCGCCGGGCTTTGCCGAAGGGTATCGTGCGATTGCCACGGGCGGTTGGATCGGCATGGGGGCCAGCCCGGAATATGGTGGCATGGGGCTGCCGATCTCGGTTGCCACCTGCGTCAATGATATGATGGGCTCGGCTTGTCTTGCGTTGCAGTTGAACCCGCTGATGACCCAAGGCCAGATCGAAGCGCTGGAACATCACGCCTCGGATGCGTTGAAAACCCTCTATATCCCCAAGCTCGTGTCCGGGGAATGGTGCGGCACGATGAACCTGACCGAACCGCAGGCGGGTTCCGATGTGGGCGCGGTGCGGACGAAAGCGGAAGGCCGTGGCGATGGCACTTATGCGATCACCGGCCAGAAGGTTTACATCACTTGGGGCGACAATGATTTCTCCGGCAACGTCTGCCATCTGGTGCTGGCGCGGTTGCCGGATGGCCCGGAAGGCACCAAGGGCATCAGCCTGTTCATGGTGCCAAAGTTGATCCCGGATGCCGATGGCAACCCCGGCAAGCGTAACGATCTGAAGGTGGTCAGCCTAGAGCATAAGCTGGGCCTACACGGCTCGCCCACCGCTTTGATGCAGTATGATGCTGCGCAGGGCTGGCTGGTGGGAGAACCCCACAAAGGCATGGCCGCAATGTTCACCATGATGAACAACGCGCGGTTGGGCGTGGGAATGCAGGGGGTCGCCGTGGCCGAAGCGGCGTTTCAGCAGGCGTTGGCTTATGCAATGGAACGCAAGCAGGGCAAGACGCCGCTGGGGACCGGTGCGATCATCGACCATGCCGATGTGCGTCGGATGCTGGCGCAGATGAAGGCCGAGGTGTTCAGCGCCCGTGCGATTGGCCTCGCCTGTGCGGTGGCGATTGATATGGCACGCGCCACGGGCTCGGTTGAATGGCAGGCGCGGGCGGCTTTACTCACCCCCATCGCCAAAGCTTACGGCACCGACATTGGCTGCGAGGTGGCGCATCTCGGCGTGCAAGTGCATGGCGGCATGGGGTTCATTGAGGAAACCGGCGCGGCACAGTTCTCCCGCGATGTCCGGGTGACGGCGATTTACGAAGGCACCAACGGGATACAGGCGATGGATCTGGTGGGGCGCAAGATGATGGACAATGGCGAGGCCGCCTATCGGCTGTTTGACGAGGTGCAGGTGGTGGCGGAAAGCGCGCGTGTGGCGCATCCCGATCTGGCAGGCGCGGTTTGGACGGCCACCGAAGCCCTGCGTGAAGCAACCGAAGCGCTTAATCTGATGTCACCGAATGATCGCTTTGCGGGCGCGGTGCCCTATCTGCGCGCCTTTGCACGGGTGTTGGGCAGCCATTTCCACTTGAAAGGCGCGCTGGCCGATCCGGCACGGCTGAGCTTGGCGCAGTTTGCCATCAAACGGCTGCTGCCGGACTATGCACCGTTGTTGGCGCAGGTGCGGGAAGGTGCGGCGGGGCTATATGCGCTGACGCCAGAGGCTTTGAGCGCGTGAGCAACGCTATTCATCACCCGTGGGATGCTCCGCCAGCCGAGGGCGAAGCGGTTGAAATTGCTCCAGATATCCTATGGATGCGCCTGCCGCTACCGATGGCACTGGATCACGTCAATGTCTACGCTTTGGATGATGGTGACGGCTGGACCTTGGTGGATACCGGCATGTCCAGCCGCAAGACCAAGACGATTTGGGACAGGCTGATCACGGGGCCGCTGGCGGGCAAGCCGGTGCGGCGGCTGATTGTGACTCATCACCACCCCGACCATATCGGGCTTGCAGGGTGGTTTCAGGCGCAGGGGGTGGAATTGATCGCCACGCGCACGGCTTGGCTATATGCGCGGATGTTGGTGTTGGACGAACAACCAAAAGCCACACCCGAGGCGCTGCTGTTCTACCAGCGCGCCGGGCTCAATGCCGCTATGCGTGCGCAAAAGGCCGAGGAGCGCCCGTTCAACTTCGCCGATGTGGTCGAGGCGATGCCGCAAGGCTTCACCCGCATTGCCGAGGGCGACATTCTGACCGCAGGCGGGCGGCGCTGGCTGGTGCGTCTGGGTCAGGGCCATGCGCCCGACCACGCGACTTTGTGGAGCCTAGATGACCATCTGATCTTGGCCGGCGATCAGCTCCTGCCCGGTATCTCGGCCAATATCGGCGTCTACCCGACAGAACCCGACGCGGACCCGCTAGGCGAATGGCTCGACAGCACGCGCGGCTTTGCGCCCCATGCGCGGTTGGATCATCTTGTGCTGCCGGGGCACAAACTGCCCTTCACCGGCCTGCCGTTCCGGCTGATCCAGATGGCCGAAAACCACGAAAGCGCGCTCACCCGGTTGCTTTCCCACTTGGCCACCCCGCACACCGCCGCCCAGTGTTTCGTGCCACTGTTCAAGCGCGAGATCACCGGAAGCCAACACGGCCTCGCCCTTGTCGAGACGGTGGCGCATCTGAACTACCTCTTGAAGCGCGGCCATGTTTCGCGTTCTCTGGATGCTGAAGGGGCTTGGCATTGGCAGGCCCACTAAGGAGCCGGAATGCCGAAAGAACTTGATCCAGCCGCCGAAGCCGCTCTGAACGCCGCTGTAGCCAAAGCCGCAGGCCTGCCGCGCTGTCATGCAATCCACGCCGATCCCGCGGCGCCTTTGACCGCCGAGCAACTGCCCCTGCCCGCTGCCTTGCAACGCCGCCCCTTGGCCGAGAAAAGCCCCGCTGAATGGGCCTATGAGCGGATCATCCTGTATATCCGCAACTTTGAAAGCCATCTTGACGCTCAGCAAGAGATCGCCATGGGCTTCACCGGATCACAAGCCGGCGTGCTGAAGATCGAGGGGCTTGGATTCTTTGAGCCCGATCTGCTGACCTTCTATGGCCGCGATGAAGAGGGCATGAAAACCCAACTGATCCAGCATGTCAGCCAGCTTTCCGTCATGCTGCGCGCCGTGCCGAAATCGGCACCAGAATCCCCGCCGACCCGTATCGGCTTTCGCCTTGCCACGGGCTGGATGGGCGGCGAGTCTGGCGATGCCTCGGCCTAAAGCGCGACATTTTCTGTGCACCGCAAACCTCTACGCCCCGTGACAGCCGGAACTGAATCAGCTATTGGCAAGGCAACAACTCTGAAAGGACGCTCAAATGGCCGAACACAAACCGGGCAGCATGGATATTCGCGTGCAGGAAAAGACCTTTGACGGCTTTGTCCGCATGGCGACGTGGGGCGCGATCATCTCGGTCGGCATCCTGATCTTCATGGCACTCGCCAACGCCTGATCCTTTAACGCCGGAACTGTAATATGAATTTCAAGGCCTTTGCCGTTCTGGCGCTTTTTGCGCTGTCTGCCTGTGCGGGCGACAACAAATGGGCGACAGATGCCCAGATGTCAGCCCCCTCGGCGCATTATGTGGCAGAGCCACCGCGCACCATCACCCTGTTCACGGTGCAAAGCACCCGCAACGGCTCGGGCGCGCATTCTGGCCTGTTGATCAACGCCTCGGAGCAGGTGATGTTTGACCCCGCAGGCACCTGGTATCACCCCTACCTGCCCGAGCGTGGCGACGTGCATTACGGCGTCACGCCAAAGATGATCAGCTTCTACATTGATTATCACGCGCGTGAGACCTTCAACGTCATCGAGCAAACCGTGGTCGTCACCCCTGAAATCGCCGAACTGGTCAAGCAGCGCGCGGAGGCCTATGGCTCGGTGCCCAGCGCGCAATGTGCCCATTCGGTCTCGTCGATCCTGCACGGTGTTCCGGGATTTGAGGCGATCAGCGGCACTTGGTATCCGAACAAGCTGATGAAAGAATTCGGCCAACTGCCGGGGGCAACGCGCAAGGTGATCACCGATGATGATGCCGATAACAACCATGGTGTGCTGATGGTGCAGGCCGAACACGCCGTCACGCAGTAAGCTGCAAACCCACGAAGACTCAAAGCCGCGCTGACCTCAGCGCGGCTTTTGTCATTGCTGTTATAGCAGAAACGGCAGCCCCAGCAGGGTGACCACCCCGGCCAAGGCGGCGATGATCATCTGCCGCGTCGCCAGCCCCACCACCATCGTCACTACAGCGGCCAGCAGACGCGCCGCATCCGGCGCGCCCCCCGTAGCAGGCGGCCACAGCACAGCAGGGGCCACCAGCGCAGGCAGCACCGCCACCGCCGTATAGCGTAAACTGCGTTGCAACCAGCCCGGCAAGACGCGATTGCCGAGCAGTCCGAGGAATGAGAATCGGATGGCATAGGTCGCAAGCCCCAGCACCACCACGACAATCCAGAATTGGTCTCTGTCAATATTCGGATCAATCATGTTGCGGCCTTCTCGCGCCAGTATTCAAATCCCGCCCCCGCCGCCATGCCGATGGTGGACCCCACCAGCAACCCGGTGCCATAGGGCAAAAATGTCAAAACCAGCGTCAACACCACCGAAAGCCCCGCCGCCAGCGCATGCGGCCAAGAGCGGATCATCGGTGCTGTCATCGCCAGAAACGCAATCGGCACCGCGAAATCCAGCGCATATTCCGGCGGAATCGCTCGCCCCGCCAAAGCCCCGGCCACGGTTGATCCCATCCACAGCGGCAGAACCGGCGTCACCGCACCAAAAAAATACGCAGTCTTTTCCGGCAGTGTCATGCTGGGCCGCTTGTCATATTCCGCGACCGACAAAGCAAAACTCTGATCGACCAGCAGATAGGCCATCACCGCCCGCACCCCCAACGGGGCCGCCCCCACATGCGGCGCAAGCGTCACCGAATACATCAGCATCCGCAGATTGACCGCCAAGGATGTCGCCAAAATCACCAGCAGTGGCGCTTGATCCTGCAACAGATGCAGCGCTGCAAATTGCGACGCCCCGGCGAACACACTCACCGAAAATGCCACGATTTCATAGAGTTGCAACCCGGCCTCAGAGGCCAGCAGGCCAAACAGCATCGCAAACGGCACGATCACCACGGCAAAGGGCAGCGCTGCGCGCACACCGCGCAGATAGCTTTCACGAGAGGCAGACATAGAACCTCGGCAGCTTGGGGCGGCTTTACGCCGGATGCAGAACGGCTTAGGCCTTTGCACAAGCAATTTGAAGGGGCCAAGGTGCGGATTTTTGGATGCGTTCTGGCGGGCGGGATCGGCCGTCGCATGGGAGCCGACAAGGCATTGCTGCGCTTGGCGGGCCAAACCCTGCTGTCGCACGCCATCGCGCGGCTGGAACCGCAGGTGGAACGCTTGGCGATCTCTGCCAATGGCGATCCCGCCCGGCTGGCAGCTTATGGCCTGCCGATTCTGCCCGATGAAACCCCGCTGGGGCCTTTGTCTGGCGTGCTGGCCGCCCTGCGATGGGCCGCACCGTTGGGAGCAACAGCGGTGGTGACACTGGCCGTAGACACTCCCTTCGCCCCCGGCGATCTGGTGCCGCAGCTCTGCTTGGCCGCCGAAACCGCGCCCGAAGCCCTAGCCATAGCGTCCTGCGCCAAAGATCACCCCACCTGTGGGTTATGGCCTGTCAGCCTTGCCGACCCCCTCGCCGCCTTCCTCGCCTCAGGCGCAAAACCCCGTGTACTGGCCTTCACCGATGCCCACCACGCCGCCCGCGCACATTTCCCCGATGAAGCCGCCTTCCAAAACCTCAACACCCCCGAAGACCTCGCGGCAGCCGAGGCCCTGATCAAGGCTGCATCATGAGGGTCTATGGCGTCATAGGCTGGAAAAACTCCGGCAAAACCAGCCTGATGGAGCGCTTGGTGGCCGAAATCACCCGGCGCGGCTTCACGGTGTCCACCGTCAAGCACGTCCATCACGATGTCGATCTCGACCAACCCGGCAAAGACAGCCACCGCCACCGCGCAGCAGGTGCTTCTGAGGTGGTATTGGCCTCCGCCCACCGTTTCGCCCTGATGCGTGAACATCGTGGGCCGGAACCCGATCTGGCGGAAGTGCTGTCACGGATGGCCCCGGTCGATCTGATTTTGGTCGAAGGCTACAAGCGCGACGCCCATGCCAAGATCGAGGTGTTCCGGCAGGAAACAGGCCATGATCTGATCCAACCCAGCGATCCCTTGGTGCGGGCCGTTGCGACCGATATGGCGCTTGCCGCCCTGCCCGTACCGGTACTCGACCTGAACAACACCCTGCAAATCGCCGATTTCATTCTCGCCGAGGTCGGCCTTGCAACGCTTTGACCGGGTGATCGTGGCGGACTGGTCGGCATCCTCGACACTGTCCCCCGCCCGTCCTTCTGCCGACGCGATCTGGCTTGGCAGCATCGACGCCACAGGCGCGCAAAGCACCTACCACCGCAGCCGTGGCAGCGCCGAGGCAGCACTGTCGCAGGCTATCGAAAACGCACTCGTTAACGGCCAATCCCTGCTGATCGGCTGCGATTTCCCGATGGGCTACCCCAAAGGCTTCGCCGCCCGCCTGACCGGAACCGCCAGTGCCCGCGCCGTCTGGGCATGGCTGGCCGAGCATATCGAAGACGCGCCCGACAACGGCAACAACCGCTTCCAGATCGCTGCCCAGATCAACCGCCAGTTTGCAACTGCCACCTCAAAAGGCCCGTTCTGGGGCCGCCCCGCCAGCCTGAACCTCCCCGATCTCCCCCCCACAAAATCCATCAATTACAACGTCCTGACTCTCCCCGAGCGCCGCGAAGTCGAAACCCTGGTCCCCCGCGCCCAACCCGTCTGGAAACTCTACACCACCGGCGCCGCAGGCAGCCAAGGCCTGATCGGCCAACCGATGATCCACCGCCTCTCGCAGCGCCACGGCATCGCTGTCTGGCCCTTCGACAACCCCGCCCAGATCACCCTGGCCGAGGTTTACCCCTCACTCATCGCCGCCGCCGTCACCGCCGATCCTGCCTCAGTGAAAGATGAGGCCCAAGTCCGCCTGCTCGCCCAAGCCCTGTTCAGCCTCTCCCAGCAAAACCTCCTCGCTCCCCTGCTCGACACCCCGCCCTGCGCAGAAGAAGGCTGGATCCTCGGCGCGGGCCACACCGCTGCCCTGCTTGGTGCGCTGTCATGAAAATCACCTACCAACTCGGCCTGTCCGAAGCCCTGCGCGCCGAAGCTGTGGAGCTGTACTGGCAGGCCTTCGGCGGCAAACTCGGTCGTGTGATGGGCCCCACCCCGAAAGCCCACCGCTTCCTCACCCGCGTGCTGCGCGCCCATCATGCCATTGTGGCTTTGGATGACACCGGCCACCTGCTGGGCATGGCTGGCTTCAAGACCCCAGCCGGCAGCTTCGCGGGCGGCGAGGTCGCCGATATCCGCGCGATCTATGGCATCCTTGGCGCGGCTTGGCGGCTGCCGCTGCTGTGGATGCTCAGCGATGCGGCCGAGCAGGATCACTTTCTCCTCGACGGAATTTGTGTCGCCGCATCGGCTCGCAGTTTGGGCATCGGAAGCGCGCTGATGGCCGCGATCGAAGATCAGGCGCGGGCGCGCGGCTATGGATCTGTGCGACTGGAGGTGATCGACAGCAATGGGCGGGCGAGGGAGCTCTATCAGCGGCTGGGGTATCGCGTCGAGAAGACCCAGCAGCTGGGTTTGCTGCGCTATGCGTTCGGATTTCGCGCAGCGATCACGATGGTAAAATCGGTCTAAAGCCTTGATGTCCACGCGTGGACACGAGGTGGCCCTATATAAAATCAATGGCTTACAGATCCGCGTTCAGAATTTGTTAATCTTTCATCCGCACCGCACCGTTCTGCACCAGACCAACCAGGCCATTGCTCTTTTGGAAATACTCCCGCCGGAGGCATCCGAAATCTCAGCCAAACCCACACGTCCAATCATCCCCGGCAGCGCCGCCGAGCGGGGCCTCGATGGCCCCCGAGGCGGCCATGGGTTCTAGGTCAGTCAAACGTCCCCGTCACCCGACCAAACAGCATGAAGGCCCGCGCGGTGCGGGTGTCGGCGAGGTCGGACAGATCCTGATCGCTCGCCACTTTCTCGAATTCTGAAAACACCCGGTCAAAGGTGCGCAAAAAGTGGTGGGCGGCGTCGCGGAACACCGGGTCTTCGCGCATCCGGCCTGCGGTCAGCGCTAGGGACGAGCGGTCACGGATGCCACCAAGGGCTGCGATGCCACGGCCGCGCTCGCCATTGGCAAATTTGCGCCACAACTCGGGCCGCGCGCGTTCGGGTTTCAGGTCATCCATGAAGATGCCCTCCTGACTAAGCAGGGTCAGCACGTCTTGCGCGGCGCGGATCAGTTTGGCGACGTTGCGGTCTTCCAGCGCCAGACGCAAAGCCCGAAAGCCTTCTTTGTCGTCCGGGCTTTCGGGAAATTGCACGGCGCGGGTGAAATCTTGCACCGACAAAGGCGCACGCAGCGACTCTGACGGGGTTCCCAAAGCCAACCCCGGCTGTTCCGCCTCGGGCTGCGGTTGCGGGGCCACCAGTGCGGCTTTACGATCTGCCGAAGGCACGGTCAGCCCGCTGTCGCGGCGCGAGTTGAAGCTGGCGAGGGCGGTTTCGGTATGTTTGGCGGTGGCGGCAATCTCGTCCAGTTTGCGTTCAACAGAAGGCCGCATCCCGCCCTGCTGGCCCGACAGATAGGCCGCGCGCATCGCCTCAACCGTCGCCTGCAACCGCGCCGATTCAGCGCGCAAGGACCGCACCGAGCGCAAGGTCGTGACCGCAGCCCAGATCAGCGCCAGCGGCAAGAACACCGCCAGCAGGGTCAACACATAGCCGAGCACGCCGGATTCCACCGGGCCGGTCAGGAAATAGCCGCCGACCGCCAGCACCCACAGCAGGCTCATCACGGCGGCCACCCATTCGGTCGGGCTCACCGACGGATCGGCGATGCCGCGCGCGCGCGACCCCAAGCTGCGGGGCGTTTCTTCTGGTTCGGCCATGTGCTTTCCCCTGTGGCAGGGTCAGATATAACGGATGGAGAGGATTTCGTAGCCGCGCGTGCCGCCGGGGGTTTTCACCTCGACCGAGTCGCCTTCGTCCTTACCGATCAACGCGCGGGCCAAGGGCGAGCGGATGTTCAAGAGGTTGCGCTCGATGTCCGCCTCGGATTCGCCGACGATCTGATAGGTTTTTTCCTCGTTGGACTCTTCATCCACCAAGATCACCGTTGCGCCAAATTTGATTGCACCGGTCAGCTTGGCGACCTCAATCACCTCTGCCAATGAGATCAGCGCTTCGAGTTCCTTCACCCGGCCTTCGATGAAGCTCTGCTTCTCACGCGCGGCGTGATATTCGGCGTTCTCGGACAGATCGCCATGCTCGCGCGCCTCGGCAATGGCACGGATCACGGCGGGGCGTTCTACCGATTTCAACTGCTTCAATTCTTCGTCCAGAGCGGTGAATCCGCGCCGGGTCATTGGGATTTTTTCCATTGGTCTCTTCACGTAAATAACAAGGTCACAGCCCATATGAGCCATGACCTTGCGCCACTCTTGGCCATACCTGAACCGACAGAGGCTCTGATTGCAAGGGGGAAAGCCTGCAATCGGCGGGGGGCCGTCGCCGGGGGTGAAAAATCTGTCGCAGCGGGGAAAGAATGTTGCGCGGGTTCTGCGATTTAGGCTTGGGATGTTGCGTGATGGTTGACCCTGACCGTGGGTTCGGGCAATGACGCAGCAGCATTTTGCCAAGTCGGAGAAAGAGATGTCGCAAGGTATCGCGCGCGAGCAGATGGATTATGATGTGGTCATCGTGGGCGCGGGGCCTGCGGGGCTGTCAGCGGCGATCCGGCTGAAGCAGTTGGACAGCAATCTGACGGTTGTGGTGCTGGAAAAGGGCTCGGAAGTCGGCGCGCATATTCTTTCGGGCGCGGTGCTGGACCCGGTGGGTCTGAACAAGCTGATCCCGGATTGGAAGGCCAAGGGCGCGCCTTTGAACACGGCTGTGATCGAGGATAATTTCTATATTCTGGGGCCAGCCGGGCAGGTGCGGATTCCGAACTGGCCGATGCCGCCATTGATGAACAACCACGGCAATTACATCGTCTCGATGGCGAATGTTTGCCGTTGGATGGCTGAGCAGGCCGAGGGGCTGGGGGTCGAGATTTTCCCCGGCATGGCGTGTTCGGAGTTGGTTTACGGCGACAACGGCGAAGTGCGCGGCGTGGTGGCGGGCGAGTTCGGCAAGAATGCCGATGGCACGCCCGGCCCGTCGTATGAGCCGGGGATGGTGCTGGCTGGGAAATATGTGTTCCTGTCCGAAGGCGTGCGCGGGTCTTTGGCGAAGGAAGTCATTGCTAAGTATGATCTTTCGAAGGGTCATGAGCCGCAGAAGTTCGGCCTTGGCATGAAGGAAATCTGGCAGATTGATCCGGCCAAGCACAAGCTGGGCACGGTCACGCATACGATGGGTTGGCCGCTGGGCAGCAATGCGGGCGGCGGGTCGTTCATCTATCACCTTGAGAACAATCAGGTTTATGTCGGCTTTGTGGTGCATCTGAACTACAAGAACCCGCATCTCTATCCCTATATGGAATTCCAGCGCTTCAAGCATCATCCGATGGTCGCAGAGTTGCTCAAAGGCGGCAAACGTGTCGCTTACGGCGCGCGGGCGATTTCCGAGGGTGGCTGGCAGTCGATCCCGAAGATGGTGGCACCGGGTGTGGCGCTGCTGGGCTGCTCGGCGGGTCTGGTCAACGTGCCGCGGATCAAAGGCAACCACAATGCGATGCTGTCGGGGATTGACGCGGCAGAGGCGGCGTTTGTGGCGATCCATGCGGGCCGTTCGGGCGATGAGTTGACCGAATACGAGACGCTGGTGCGCGGGGGCCCGATTGCCGCCGATCTGAAAAAGGTGCGCAACGTCAAGCCGTTGTGGTCGAAATATGGCCTCGTCGCCTCGCTGTTCTTGGGCGGTGCGGATATGTGGGCGAATACCTTTGGGCTGACCATTCTGGGCACGCTGAAGCATGGTAAGAACGATGCGGAATCGACGGGGTTGGCGAAGGATTACGCGCCGATTGACTACCCCAAGCCCGATGGCGTGCTGTCGTTTGATCGTTTGACCAACGTGGCATTCTCGGCCACCAACCACGACGAAAACCAGCCCGCGCATTTGAAGCTGAAGGATGCCTCGATCCCGATTCTGGTCAACCTGCCGCTGTATAACGAACCCGCGCAGCGCTATTGCCCGGCGGGGGTGTATGAGGTGATCGCTGAGGCGGGCAAAGAGCCACGCTTTCAGATCAACTTCCAGAACTGTGTGCATTGCAAAACCTGCGACATCAAAGACCCGTCGCAGAACATCGTCTGGACCACGCCGATGGGTGGCGGCGGGCCGAACTATCCGAATATGTAACGGGCCGAATATGTAGTCCCTCAAACATGTGATCTGACATTCCCAATCAGATCAGCGAAGATGCGCGGGCTGGGGGTGATAAGCCTCCGGCCCGCATTGCTTCTCGGCCCGCGCGGCTCTAGCTTTGTGGCAACGCTTACAGGAGCCGCCCCGGATGCCTTTCCACAAGCCCAAACGCACGCAACTGCTGCTGGCCTCTGCTCTGACATTTCTGCCGTTTGCCGCACTGGCCGAAACCGCGAAGGTGAAGCCCGATGCGACGCAAACCACGGTCAGTGAAGGCCCGGTCAGCGAGGCTGGGGCTTACCTCGCCGCTGGGGTTGCGGCGTCGGAAGCCGATTATACGGCGGCGGTGGAGTGGTATGGCCGAGCTTTAACGGGCGATGCCAGCAATCCGGCGCTGCTGGAAGGCGCTGTGATGGCGCATGTCGGTGTGGGCGATATGGAGGGGGCCGCCAAACTCGCACGCGCTTTGCAGAAGGCCGGGGCGAAAAGCCAGACATCCACGGTGGTTTTGATCGCTGACGATGCCAAGCGGCAGGATTATGAAGCCATTCTGCAAGAGCAGGCTGCGGGTGGATCTGCGGGTGCTGTGCTGGATGATCTGGTGAAGGCTTGGGCCAAGCTCGGCTTGGGGCGGATGTCGGAAGCCAGCGAAGGCTTTGACAAGCTAGCGAAAACCAAAGGGCTTGAGGCATTTGGGCTTTACCATAAAGCGCTCGCGCTGGCTTCGGCGGGCGACTATGAGGGCGCGGAAAACATCCTGTCCGGCAAGGCTGCGGGAAGCTTTCCGCTGACCCGTCGTGGGCTGATTGCAACGGTGGAAATCCTCAGCCAACTGGAGCGGAACCCCGAAGCGGTGGCAATGATTGACCGCAATTTCCAACCCGGCAATGATCTTGAAATTGACGATCTGCGGCGGCGTCTGGCTGCGGGCGAGCCGTTGCCCTTCACCATCGCGCGCAATGCCAGCGAGGGCATCGGCGAAGTGTTCTACAGTATGGCCAATGCGGTGAAGGGCGAGGCGGATGCAAGCTTCACCCTGCTGCACGCCCGCGCCGCCGCCTATCTGCGCCCCGACAACACCGAGGCCGAACTGCTGGTGGCAGGCTTGTTGGACCAACAGGGTCAGCACACGCTGGCGACGGCAGCTTATGCTTTGGTGCCGCCCACCGATCTGAACTTTCATGCAGCCGAAATTGGCCGCGCCAATGCGACCTTTGCTGCGGGTCATCCCGAAGCGGCACTGGAAATCCTGCAAGGTTTGGCGCGGGCGCATGGTGATATTCTGGCGGTGCAGGTGGCTTTGGCCGATGGGATGCGGCGCGAGAAACGCTATGATGAGGCCTTTAAGGCCTATGATGCCGCGATCAAAATGGTGCCGAACCCGACGCCGGGTCATTGGGTATTGTTCTACAGCCGGGGCGTGGTTTCGGATGCCTTGCGCAACTATGACGCCGCCGAGGCCGATTTTCGCCGCGCAATGGCGCTCAGCCCCGATGAGCCCGAACTGCTGAACTACCTCGGCTATAGTCTTGTCGATCAGGGCCGCAAGCTGGATGAGGCTTTAGGCATGATCAAGAAGGCCGTGCTGATGCGGCCCGACAATGGCGCGATTCTCGACAGCCTCGGCTGGGCCTATTACCGCTTGGGGCGCTATCAGGATGCGCTGCTGCCGATGGAGCAGGCCTCGTTGCGGATGGCAGTGGATGCGACGGTGACAGACCATTTGGGCGATGTGTATTGGGCAGTGGGGCGCAAGCGCGAGGCGGAATATCAGTGGCATCGCGCGCTGTCGTATGGCCCGGATGACAAGCTGGCGGCGCGGTTGCGCTTGAAGCTGGAGAAAGGACTGGATGCGGTGCTGGCCGCCGAAGGGGCTGCGCCGTTGAAATCCGTCGAGGCCGCCGCTGCAACCCCGTGAGCTGGAATTGCGGGAATTTGCCGCCGCCAAGATCAATCTGGCGCTGCATGTCACCGGGCAGCGCGCGGATGGCTATCATCTGCTGGACAGCGTCGTGGTGTTTGCCGGGGTTGGCGATTGGGTCACGGTTGCGCCAGCGGATCGGTTAAGCCTGACGGTGACCGGGCCGCAGGGCGCGGGGCTGTCTGGCGACGATAATCTTGTGCTGCGGGCAGCGCGGTGTTTGGGCGTTGATGCGACATTGGTGTTAGAGAAACATCTGCCCGTGGCTTCGGGGATCGGTGGGGGCTCGGCAGATGCGGCGGCGACGTTGCGGGCTTTGTGTGCGGTGTCCGGCGTGGCCCTGCCGGATGCGGCGGCTGTGCTGGCTTTGGGAGCGGATGTGCCGGTGTGTCTGGCTGGCGTTCCAGTGCGGATGCAGGGGGTGGGTGAGGTGTTAACGCCCCTGCCCCCGCTTCCAAAATGTTATATCGTGCTCGTCAATCCCGGGGTGGCAGTGGCCACGCCTGAGGTATTCAAGGCTTTGTCGCGCAAGGATAATCCGGCGATGTCTGCGATGCCCGACTGCGACTCTGCCATGAAACTGGCCGCGTGGCTGCACGATCAACGCAATGATCTGGAGGCCCCAGCGATGGCTTTGGCACCGGCGATTGGAACCGTGAAAGCGGCGCTAGAGGCGCGACCCGGCTGTTTGCTGGCGCGGATGTCGGGATCTGGGGCGACGTGTTTCGGGCTGTTCACCAGCGAAGACTTGGCGAAGGCCGCCGCCGGGGCCTTGCGTGTTGACGCCCCGGCGTGGTGGGTGACGGCGGCGCCAATCTTATCTTAGCCAGAGCTTAGTTAATCCGCTCGACCACATAAGCAGCTAGGTCTGACAGCATGTCCCGCAGCGGGTGGTCTGGCAGAGC
This sequence comes from Cypionkella sp. PAMC25878, assembly GCF_058135695.1. NCBI lineage: Bacteria > Pseudomonadati > Pseudomonadota > Alphaproteobacteria > Rhodobacterales > Paracoccaceae > Cypionkella > Cypionkella sp. PAMC25878. The sequence continues at coordinate 4,422,341 of NZ_CM176871.1, forward strand.
GGTGAGTGCTGTTTGAGCTTTCGCGGCCCATGCCAAAGCATCGTTGCGGGCGGCATCCATCGCGCCATGTTTCGCCATCAGGGACAGCGCGTGTTCCAGATCGCCGTCGCTCTGCTGGCCCTTCTCAATCACCCGCACCCAGAAGGCGCGTTCTTCGGCATTGGCGCGGGCGACCGCTTTGATTACTGGCAGGGTCAGCTTACGTTCGCGGAAATCATCGCCGGTGTTCTTGCCAATCGCCGCCGCCGAGCCGCCGTAATCCAAGAGATCATCGACGATCTGAAACGCGATGCCTAAAGCGTCGCCGTAGTCAAACAGAGCCTTGACCTGCGCCGGGGTGCCGCCAGCGATTTCTGCGCCGGATTCGGTGGCGGCAGAGAACAAAGCGGCGGTTTTGCCGCGCACGACTTGAAGGTAGATGTCTTCGGTGGTGGCAAGGTCTTGGGCGGCGGTCAGTTGCAGCACTTCGCCTTCGGCAATGGTGGCAGAGGCGTTGGCAAGAATATCCAGCACCCGCAGATTGCCGGGTTCCACCATCAACTGGAACGCGCGGGCGAACAGGTAATCGCCGACCAACACCGAAGATTTGTTATCCCACAGCAGGTTCGCGGTGGGCCGACCGCGACGGCGCGCGCTTTCATCGACCACATCATCATGTAGCAGGGTGGCGGTATGGATGAACTCCACCGTTGCCGCCAGATGCACATGAAACGGCCCCGCGTAACCCAGCAGCCGGGCTGCGGCCAAGACCAGCATCGGGCGCAGGCGTTTGCCACCCGCCTCGATCAGATGCGCCGTCACTTCCGGGATGCGCGGCGCGTGTTCGGACGCCATCCGCGCCCGGATCATCAGGTTCACCGCCGCCATATCCTCGGCCAAAGCATCGGCCAGCCGATCATGCGGTTTTTGTGCAGCCTCAGTCACGCTCATTCTTACCCCTTCAGGTATCGACACGAGGGTATCGACACGGGGGTATCTCCCCGCGTAAACCCAATCCCATGAAGCTTTTACTGCGCACAACCGACCCCACCGTGATCGCCTTTGCTCAAGTGCTCCTTGAGGGCGAGGGTATAGACAGCTTTGTGATGGACGTCCACATGAGCACGCTGGAAGGCGGCATCGGATTGTTTCCGCGCCGGATGATGGTGGCGGACCGGGATTTGTTTATCGCGCGGGCGATTTTGGCGGATAATGCCGTCCTGGACGGGCTGTAGATGGATGATCTGACGCAAGACGCCTTTCTCTGCGGCAAATTGCAGCTTTGGCAGCCAAGGCAGGGCTATCGCGCGGCGACCGATCCGGTATTGCTGGCGGCGGCCTGCCCTGCCCTGCCCGGTCAATCGGTGCTGGATCTGGGCTGCGGGGTGGGCGCTGCGACGCTGTGCCTCGCGCGGCGGGTGCCGGAGTTGCGGCTGGCGGGGCTGGAATTGCAGCCCGATTACGCCGCTTTGGCACGGCGCAATGCCGAGGAGAATGGTATCGCGTTGCAGGTCGAGGTCGGCGATCTGGCAGATATGCCGAAAGCCCTGCGGGTGGATTTTGACCATGTGATTGCCAACCCACCCTACTATCCGAAGGGCGGCACCCCTAGCCCGAACGCGGGACGTGCGACGGCGTTGCAGATCGACACGCCCTTGGGCGATTGGGTGCAGGCGGCCAGCCGCCGTTTGACTCCGGGCGGCTGGCTGACGCTGATTTGTGGGGCCGATGGCCTGCCAGAGGTTTTGGCGGCGATGGCGAGCAAACTGGGCTCAGCCTCGGTGCTGCCACTGACCCCGCGGGAGGGCAAGCCCGCGATGCGCATCCTGCTGCGGGCGCGCAAGACCGGACGGGCGGCGTTTCGGTTGTTGGCCCCCTTCGTCATTCATCAAGGGCACTCACATGATGGCGACCGCGAGAGCTACACGCCCCGCGCCAGCGCAATCTTGCGCGGCGGCGAATCTCTTTCGGATGAATTCCGCTAGTGCGACAATATTACCGCTTAGGTTGTGTGAAGATTTGGTGACACGACTCATATTCTGTGATGCAATCGAGAGGTTGAACCAGCATCAGGAGGACTTGCATGACCGTCGCTTCCCATATCGCTGAACTGAAAAAGAAGCACGAAACCCTTTCATCCAAAGTCGAACAGGCGCAGCGCGCGCCCGCCGTGGATGACCTGCACATCGCCGATCTGAAAAAGCAAAAGCTGAAACTGAAAGAGGAAATTGGTCGGCTGAGCGCTTAACCCTTTTTGGCGCTGGCCGCAGGGCCTTTTGTAGAACTCGCTTTTGCCGCCAGCGCCGCCCCTGCTGTGATCAAAACCGCCGCTAACAGAATAGCACTTGACGGTTGAGTGATCCCCGCAGCCACCAAAGCCAGCGTAGACAGCAATGGTGCTGCATAAGAGGCGACCCCCAGCAGTTGGATGTCGCCTTTTTTCATGCCGATGTCCCAAGTGAAGAATGCCGCCCCGACCGGGCCTATGCCAAGGGCTGCGACACTGGCCCAGCCCAGCGCGCCTTGCGGCCAAACTGTTGTTTCTAATGCCATATGCGCGAAGGTAGACAGCAAAGCGGTAGCGAGGCAGAACACGGTGACGGATTCGGTTGGCACGGTGCCCAAACGCCGCGACAGCACGGAATAAACCGCCCAAGTCACTGCACAGAGGAAGGCCAGTGTGAGTCCGAGCGCCGAGCCTTGCGCCTCGTCGCCGCGCGCCAGCACGATCAGTGCCGCCCCGGCGAAAGCGACCAACGCGCCAAGGATGTGCAGTGGCCCCAACTGCTCACCGGGCAGCAGACCGGACAGCAGCACGATGAACAGCGGCCAAAGGTAGGCGATCAGCCCAGTTTCGGCGGTGGGGGAAATGCGGAAGGCGGTAAAATACAGCAAGTGGTAGCCGAACAGCCCCAGCGTGCCAAAGGCATAGACCTTCCACGACACGGTTTTCAGCACGCCAAGCCCAGCGCCCGTTATGGTCCAGATCAAGCCAATCGCCCCACCAATGCCAAAGCACAACGCATTGAGCAGCAACGGCGGCACCGGAGCCGAGCCGATGGTGAACAGCGCCAGCAGCGCCCACATGGCGATGGCGGTGAGGCCGATCAGCGTGGCTTTGGTTTTGGTCATGCCTGCCCCTTTTGCTTGGGCATTACCTGCCGAATAAGCCAACTTCGAGCAAGCAAAAAGGCCCAACCATACGGCTGGGCCTTTCCGGTAGGGTGCGCTTCAGCACACCATTGATTAAACCACGAATTGCCCGCCGTTTGCCGAAATCGTCGAGCCGGTGATGAAACCTGCATCATCCGAGGCCAAAAACACCACGATCCGCGCGATTTCCTCGGGTTCACCCAAGCGGCCCACTGGAATTTGCGGAATGATCCGCTCTTTCAGCACCTTTTCATCAATCGCCTTCACCATATCGGTGCCGATATAGCCGGGGCAGATCGCGTTCACGGTAATGCCCGCGCGTGCGCCTTCCGCCGCCAAGGCCTTGGTAAAGCCGAGATCGCCGGATTTCGCCGCCGAGTAGTTCACCTGCCCCGCCTGCCCCTTTTGCCCGTTGATCGACGAAATGCTGATCACCCGGCCAAACTTACGATCCCGCATCCCGGTCCACAGCGGATGCGTCATGTTGAACAGCCCCGTCAGGTTGGTGTCGATGACTTCTTTCCACTGGCCGGGGGTCATCTTGTGGAACATCGCATCGCGGGTGATGCCCGCGTTGTTGACCAAGACGGAGACCGGACCCAGATCAGCCTCAACCTTCGCAATGCCTGCCACGCACGCATCATAATCGGCGACCGACCATTTATAGGTGGGGATCCCGGTTTCCTTGGTGAAAGTCGCTGCAGCTTCATCATTGCCCGCGTAGTTTGCCGCAACCGTATAGCCCGCCGCCTTCAGTGCTACCGAAATTGCGGCGCCTATGCCGCGAGAGCCACCTGTAACCAATGCTACCTTCGTCATCTGTTCCTCCTCCAAAGCCATGCCGTTGAAATCATGTTACTGATATGAAGAAGTGGACGCAACAATGTTGCGTCCACTTCTGAGATTTTATTTCAATATATCGCAGACTTAGGCACGCTCAATACACATCGCCACGCCCATGCCACCGCCGATGCACAGGGTTGCAAGGCCCTTTTTCGCGCCCGAGCGGCCCATCTCATGGATCAGCGTGTTCAAAATCCGCGCGCCCGAGGCCCCGATCGGGTGGCCAATCGCAATCGCGCCGCCGTTGACGTTGACCTTGCTGGTGTCCCAGCCCATGTCTTTGTTCACAGCACAAGCTTGGGCGGCGAACGCCTCATTCGCCTCAATCAGATCCAGATCGGCGGCCTTCCAACCAGCTTTCTCCAGCGCTTTGCGGCTGGCGAAAATCGGGCCGACGCCCATGATCGACGGGTCCAAACCAGCGGTCGCATAGGACGCAATCCGCGCGAGGGGTTTCAGCCCGCGCTTGTTGGCATCGGCTTCCGACATCAGCAGCACGGCTGCCGCACCATCATTCAGACCCGAGGCATTCGCCGCCGTCACCGAACCGTCCTTGGTGAAAGCCGGGCGCAGTTTTTGCATTGATTCGAGGGTCGCGCCGTGGCGGATATATTCGTCCTGATCGACCACCACATCGCCCTTGCGGGTCTTGATGGTGAAGGCGATGATCTCATCTTTGAACTTGCCAGCTTTCTGCGCGGCTTCGGCCTTGTTCTGCGACGCCAAAGCAAATTCGTCCTGCATTTCGCGGCTGATCTGCCACTGGTTGGCGACGTTTTCCGCAGTCATGCCCATGTGATAGCCGTTGAACGCATCCCACAGCCCGTCACGGATCATGCTGTCGATGAAATTCATATCGCCCATTTTTTGCCCGGCGCGCAGATGCGCCACATGCGGGCTCAGCGACATGCTTTCCTGACCACCGGCGACGATGATATTCGCATCGCCGAGTTGCACATGCATCGCACCCAAAGCCACCGCGCGCAGGCCCGAGCCGCAAACTTGGTTCAGCGACCAAGCCGAGGCTTCCTTCGCCAGACCGGCACGGATATGCGCTTGGCGTGCCGGGTTCTGGCCTTGGCCTGCGGTCAGCACCTGACCCAGAATGGTTTCGGCCACTTCGGCCTTGTCGATACCGGCGCGGGCCACAACGGCCTCAATCACCGCAGCGCCCAGCTCGTGTGCCGGGGTGGCCGCGAAGGCTCCGTTAAAGCTGCCAACGGCGGTGCGTGCCGCCGAAACGATTACCACATTGGTCATAACTTGCGCCCTCTCCCAGAAACTATCCGGCAAAGCCCTGCTTCGCCGACCTGAACAATGCCCTAGGTTGACAGGCGCTGAAAAGCAAGTTTTCTGCATAGCCAGATTGACGCAGGGTCAATCCAGCCGGTTTCAGGCCGTTTTCCGCGCGGCATTGCGATCAAATGCGGGTTTCAGCGTAGCGGCACCGAACAAATAGCCCTGCATACAATCCACCCCCATGCTTTGCAGCATCTGCGCCTCGGCCGTGGTTTCCACCGATTGCGCGACGGTAAACATCTGAAAATGCTTGCCAATCGACAAAAGCGCCGCCGTCAGCACTTGGTTGTCGGCGTCCTGATGGATGTTGCGGATGAACTGGCCATCCAGTTTCAAGATATCAAAGTAGAAATCCTTGAAATAGCGGATCGCCATATTGCCCGAACCGAAATTGTCCAACGCAAAGGCCACGCCAGCGCCTTTCAGATCATCCATGAACGCCACCACCAGTTCGGGCACCTGCATCGCCGAGCTTTCGGTGATTTCGAGAATCAGCCGCTCGCCAATCGTGGGGGCAACCGAAAGCCCCCGCCGCAGCAGCTGCATCCAGCGCGCATAGCCGATGGAGCGCGCCGACATGTTGATCGACAACCGCAGATCTGGCACCCGCGCCAGTGCCGCCAGACCGATTTCCAGCGCGGCGCAGTCGATTTCACGGCCGATTTCATGGCTTTCGACCGCGTCCATAAAGTCTTTCGCCGGAATCACCCGTCCGGTGGGGTCAAGTACCCGGATCAGGCCTTCCTGAAACGCCACGCGGGCCGCGTCGCGGGCCAGCACCACTGGTTGATAGGCCAAGCGCAAACGTTTGCTATCAATGGCTTGCCGCACCATCGACAGCGTTTCACTATCACCTGCCGAGATCGCCACGCCCAAGGGGCTTGCCACGCCCGCCTGTGCATCCAGCCGGAGCTTTGGTTTTGGCATGATCATCGCAATGCTCCCTCACAGCAGACCGTTGGCACAGCGGGCAGCAGGCCCCACCAATGGACAGAATGGCGACACAACGGTAAAAGCCGCCTTAAGTATTCGGATTTTAGGCCAATTTTAATGATTATGAGGGCGAGATGAGTGATGAGACCCAGCGCTGCGGCTGGTGTGGCAGCGATCCCCTATATGTCGCCTACCATGATGACGAATGGGGCCGCCCCGAGCGTGATCCGCGCGCGCTGTTTGAATGTCTGATCCTTGAGGGCTTTCAGGCGGGCCTGTCTTGGATCACCATTCTGCGGCGGCGTGAGACGTTTCGCGCGGCGTTTGCTGGGTTTGATCCTGCGGTGCTGGCGACTTGGGGTGAGGCGGACACCCTGCGTTTGTTGGCTGATCCGGGCATCATCCGGCATCGCGGCAAGATCGAGGCCACCTTTGCGGGTGCGCGCGCATATCTCGCGATTGAGGCGCGCGAGGGGTTTGCGAACTTCATATGGAAGCATGTCGGCGGCCATCCGGTGGATCGGCAACTTGGCAGTCTGACCCAAGCCGTCGCGCAAACGGCGGCTTCGGTGGCGCTGTCAAAAGCCCTGAAGACCGAGGGCTTCAAGTTTGTCGGCCCGACCATCAGCTATGCCTTCATGCAGGCGGTTGGCATGGTGAACGACCATCTGGTGACCTGCCCTTGGCACGGCAAAATGACGGCTTGAGGCCGATACACTGCCGTCACAGAATCGATTCAACCCTCAACCATAGTCAGCCTTGGGGCTATTTTCCCCGTCTGTCCCACCCTTAGGCTGGCATTTTGCAGCCAAGCCCTCGGACCAGTCCCCCGGTCCGAGGGCTTTTTTCATGGCGGAAACGGCGAAAGCCTGCGCATCGGCGCAATAACGCGGGCAGGCTTCCGCTTGGACAGACGCGCGCCCTTCCCGCAGGCTGTGCCACATGATTAAGCTTGCGGCAAAACAGCAGGAGATCAGCATGGCCTTTGGCAAATCCATCCGCACCTTTTGGGACGGGCGCTGGCATGACGGCGATATGGCGGTGATGAAGGCGGCGGATCATGGCATCTGGCAGGGCACCTCGGTGTTCGACGGCGCGCGCTATTTCGACGGCATGTGCCCGGATCTGGATCTACACTGCGCGCGGGTGAACAGGTCAGCCGAGGCCCTGATGATCACGCCGACCTGCGCGCCCGAGGATATGGCGGCGATCATCCGCGAAGGCTTGCAAAGCTTTGGGCCGGGGCAAGCGGTGTATATCCGGCCAATGTATTGGGCGCTGCATGGCTCGGAACTCGGGATCGTGCCGCTGGCGGGGGCGACGGGGTTTGCGATTTCCTTGGAAGAAGTGGCGATGCCGGACCGGGATTTTGCCACCACGCTGACACGAACAAGGTTCCGCCGTCCGGTGTTGGAGGATGCAGTCTGCAATGCCAAGGCGGGGTGTCTTTATCCGAATAACGCGCGGATGTTGGTCGAGGCGCAAACCAAGGGGTTCGGCAATGCTTTGGTCGCGGATGCTTTAGGCAATCTGGCCGAAAGTGCGACGGCGAATGTGTTTTTGGTGAAGGATGGCGTGGTGTTTACGCCTATTCCAAACGGCACGTTTCTGGCCGGGATCACCCGGGCGCGGCATATTTCTAATTTGCGGGCGGATGGGGTGGAGGTACGCGAAAGCGTGCTGACATTTGAGGATGCCCACGGCGCGGATGAGATTTTTCTGTCGGGCAATTTCGCCAAGGTCACGGCGGTGAAGGCGTTTGATGACACTGAATATAAAGACCGCCCGATGACGGCGCGGGCCCGCAAGCTGTATTGGGATTGGGCGGCAACCCAGCGCTAGGCCCCGCTTGCCTTCCCTTTGGCCCGGTTGCATGATCGCGGCGTTAGGGGAGACAAATATGCGGAAGTTTCTTGTCGTGCTGGATGACAGCCGGGAATGTCTGAACGCGATGCGATTTGCGGCGCTGCGGGCGGCGCATACGGGCGGGGGGGTGCAGGTTTTGTCGATCATCCCGCCCGAGGAGTTCCAGCATTGGATGGGGGTCGCTGACCTGATGCGGGCCGAGGCGCGCGAGCGGATCGAGGCGCATTTCGAGGTGTTCGCGCAATGGATGCGCGACAAGCAGGGGGTGAACCCTGAACTGATCATCCGCGAGGGCGATCCGGTGGCCGAGATTCTGGCGCAGGTCAAGGAAGACCCGGCGGTGGGGATTCTGGTGCTGGGGGCGGGGACGGAGAAGTCGGGGCCGGGGCCGCTGGTGACGGCGATGACTCGGTCTTCGGGGAGCTTGCCGATCCCGATCACGATCGTTCCGGGGGATATGAGCAAGGAACGGTTGGAAAGCATTACCTGAGGGTCCCAACTCGGGACCATTGATTTTATTGCGGTATTTTGAACGGTGTGGGGTATGGTTAACGGGATTTAACCTTGTTGGTCGTATCCGCGCCCAAGTTTGACCGTATATTCTGGCTATGTCTTATGCAGCGAGATCGCTTTTCCGAGGGCCAAGCCGTAGCGCTGCCGATGTAATTTGTTGACGATATGGGCTTTGGAACGGTCGTTGCGGCTGGCAAACTGGGTGCGCAGTTGGCTGCCAGGATTACTCACTTCGAGCCAGACTAGGGGCAAGTGCGGAACTAAAACTCTCCCGGAGCGCTTACAACACGGGAAAGGTTGGTATCCCAAATTGGAATACGGGCAATGAATCCGCAGCGTGGCAGTCGAAAAGGCATGGAACAATGACATCGAAAGACAGCCAAGATACGCCGGATCGCGGCAGCGCCCATGACGCGCTTTCGGTATTTTTGGGCGAATGGCGCGCAGAAGGCACTTCGTTTGGCGGCACCGACCAGTCTGGTGCGTATCCCAAAGCCAATGGCGTCCCATGGGTCAGCACACACGTGGCACACTGGCATACCGGCGGTTTCTTTCTGATACAGGATGAAAGGGCGATGATCACCGACGCCGTATTCGACACCCTCAGCATCATGGGTGTGGAGCCGGGCACCGATAGTCATTTCGCCCGAACATTCGAGAACCACGGATTCTATCGTCATTATGGCCTTTCGCAGGATGCCCGAACTTGGCTACTGAAAGGCAAGACCGAGCGTGCGCGCATCGTGTTTGCTGAGGACGGCGCGACGCAGACCATCACATGGGAATGGTTACGGGATGGTAAATGGTTGCCGCTTTGCGACCGTATAGCTCGGCGCGTCACGACGTCCGCGTAGGCAGACGAAGAGACGCAACTTAATGACCGCTGTGGGCTCAAAACGACGTTTCTGGATTACCGCGTGAGGGCAATTTCTACCGTTGGGGCGTCAGTTGCCATCCCGCCAACTCCGAGCGGGTGCACATTGGCCGGGGGATTGATTTGGGTGTGGGCATACCAGATCAGATCACGTCGGCGGCGGTGCCGATTTATTGCTATCAGTAGCGGCGGGCGGCTTGGGGGGTGAGGCCTTGTGTCTCAGGCCGCATGGTACGCAATGAGGCTATGGTGTTTGCAAAGTGAGGTTTCCCCCATGCAGCTTCCCCTCCATGCGCAACTGATCGCTCCTGCGGCGGCGTTGGTTTATCTGGATTGTCAGAGTGTCACCCTGCCCGCGCCGATCACCGCGTTGCAGGCTTGGCGGTTGGTGATGGCGAAGCCTCTGCCGGGGTTGGGCCTTGCGTTTTGGCTGCGGGATGCGATTTCGGCGCGGTTTGGGGTGGCGCGGATTGGTGGGTTTTCCGGGGCTGCGGTGGATGATCCGCAGGTGGGGGACCATCTCGATTTCTTTTTGATTGAGCATATCGACGATCAGGTGTTGTCGCTGACCGCGCGGGATCGGCATTTGGATGTGATGACTTGTGTGACGGTGGAGGGGACGCAGCTGGCGATCACTGCTTCGGTGGTCACGCATAACTGGTTTGGGCGGCTATATATGATTCCCGTCGCCCCTGCGCATCGGTTGATTGTTTGGGCGATGTTGCGGCGGTTGCGGCAAGCGTAACAGCTCTGCGCTGACTGCATTTCGCAGTTGCAGCATTGCGCCCTTTGCAGTCGCAGCATTTTGCCCTATATTCGATGCGGGAGGACAAAAGGAGCACGCTATGAGCCGCAATCCGTCTGTCACCGCTTTTGCATCCAGTTTGGTCACCCAGCCGATCGCCGCTATCCGCGCCGCACAGGAGGCTGATGCTTATTTCAAAGCCACTCCGCTGCCTCGTCCGACAGCCGCACCAAGCCTCAGCCCGCTTGAGGCAATGTATGCGTATTATTCAGATTGAGCCTGCTTATTCTGGATAGGCCTACGCGCGACACCCGGTCGCAGCACGGAGCCCGCCGGGTTTGATTCATGTCAACGTCCGGCTGGGCTTCGGGGCAGAAAGTGATGCCGCACCCTAATTTGCGGAAATGAACATGAAAATCACCCTTCTCGCCGTTCTTGCCACCGCTGCCTTGGCGGCCCCTGCTGCGGCGCAATCTGCGGGCGATATGACGCTTGGCCTTGGTGTCGCGCTTGTCTCGCCGAAAAGCGATAACGGCGCTCTGGCAGGTGCGGCGGCTACCGTGAACGACAGCACCCAGCCCTCGATCACCTTCGAGTATTTCCTGCGCGACAATCTGGGGCTTGAGGTTCTGGGTGCACTGCCCTTCAAGCACTCGATCTACCTGAACGGCGGTTTTGCGGGCGAGACCAAGCAACTGCCGCCGACGATCTCGCTGAACTACCACATCCCGACCGGCAGCAAGTTCACGCCGTTTGTCGGGCTTGGGGTGAATTACACCAAGTTCTTTGAGACCAGCTCGCCCTTGGGGGATCTGAAGATCGACGACAGCTTTGGCGTGGCGGCGCATCTGGGCGCGGATTATGCGCTGAGCGACAAGGCGGCGCTGCGGTTTGATCTGCGCTATGCCAAGATCGAAAGCGACGTGAGCTTGAATGGCACGGGGATCGGCAAGGTCAAGATTGATCCGCTGGTGACGGGGATTTCCTACATCATCAAGTTCTGATTGAGCCGTGGGGTGCAAAACGCCTGATTTGCGCCCCAATTCCAGCAAAGTTCGGTGGCCCTTTGCGACGGTAGTTGTGTCGGGGGTGATATGTCGAAGCTGGTAAGATGGACTGCGGCGGGCCTCGCCGTTTTGGCTCTTTGCTGGTGGGCCTATTATCCGCAGGCGAAAGCGGCCCCCTTGTTGGCATACGGCGGTGGCACGTCCATCCTGAATATCACCCCGCTGCCCGAGGATCTGAGGCCAAGCCAAGAGGCTGTCAGAGTCAGCTATCAATCTTTTCTCAACCAACGCTTTTTTGCCGCCTTCGCGATTGGCTCCGAAGGCCGCTATGGCTGGGTTGGCGGTCGTCACAGTCGCGAAACCGCGCAATTCGGTGCACTTGAGCGCTGTGGGACGGGGTGTGTGATCTTTCTGGAAAACCTACCCAATCACTACCAACCCGATCTGGCTGGACGCAGCGTTGCGCAAAAGGTGGTGGACAAGTTGGATTTGACGCCAGAAGCCGCTGTCCAAGCGCGATATTATGCCTTGGCCGCGAATGGCGCCTGGGCGATAGAAGGACAGCAGGACGAAGGCGGTTTAGCGGCGTGGAGTGTGGTGCAACGCTGTAATAATTTTGCGTATCGCGATCGGCTGATCCCTGTTCTGGTCAACGGTTGTGCTTTGTTTTATGGCTCGATTTCGGTCGCTCCTGAGAAAAGCAGCACGGACTGAACGGGATATCTAGAATCATTCCAATCCTTGACTTTCCCGGATGAAGCGCGCATATCCGAGTGGAATAGTCGGAGAAAAGATCATGTTCATCCAGACCGAATCCACCCCGAACCCGGCGACGCTGAAGTTCCTGCCGGGGCAAGCTGTGCTGGAGATGGGCACCGCTGATTTCCCGAGCCTTGAGGCTGGGCAAAAGTCGCCGCTGGCGAAGCGGATTTTTGCGACCGGGCAAGTCACCGGCGTGTTCTTTGGCACCGATTTCATCACCGTGACCAAAGCCGAAGCCGCCGATTGGCAGCATATCAAGCCCGCGATTTTGGGCGCGATCATGGAGCATTTCCAATCCGGTGCGGCAGTGATGGAAGGCGAAAGCCAAGCGGCACATGCCAGCCATGACGGGCCAGATGGCGATATCGTCAAGCAAATCAAAGAGTTGCTGGACACCCGCGTACGGCCCGCGGTGGCACAGGATGGCGGCGACATCACCTTCCACGGTTTTGATCGCGGCGTGGTCTATCTGCATATGAAGGGCGCTTGCGCGGGCTGCCCGTCTTCGACCCTGACGCTGAAGATGGGGATTGAGAACCTGCTGCGGCATTACATCCCGGAAGTGCTTGAGGTGCGTCCGGTTGCGGCCTGATCTGATTTTGGCATTCGACACATCGGCGGCGCATTGCGCCGCCGCTTTGTTATTGGGCAGCCAAAATGATGGGCGGGTCTGGTTGAAAACCGAGGCGATGGAGAAGGGGCAGGCTGAACGGCTGATGCCTTTGATCTCGGACTTACTGGCTGAGGCTGGGGTGGTTTTGGCCGATGTTACCGCGATTGGCGTTGGCACCGGGCCGGGGAACTTTACCGGCGTGCGGATTGCGGTGGCGGCGGCACGGGGGCTGGCTTTGGGCTTGGGCGTGCCTGCGATTGGGGTGACTCGGTTGGAGGCTTTGGCTTACGCCCTACCGCGCCCGGTGACGGTGGTCGAGGACGCGCGGCGTGGGGAGACCTATGTGCAGCGGTTTGAGGTGGACGGGCCGGGAGTGGCGCGGATTGTCGCGGCGGAGGCTTTGGGCGTGGTTGAAGGGGCTGTCGCGGGGCGCGATGGCTTGCACAGCCTGCCGATTGCCGAGGCGATTGCGCGGATTGCTTTGGGTCGGTTGGGGACAGTGCAGCCCCGGCCCGCCCCGTTCTATCTGCGCGGTGCAGATGCGGCACCGCCCTCTGATCCGCCTCCGGTTATTCTTGATCTGGCAGCATCGTGACGCCAGATCAGATGACCTTTGACGAGATGGCGGCAATCCATGCGGCGTGTTTCACCACGCCAAAGCCTTGGTCGGCGGCAGAGATTGCCCGCACTTTGGACAGTGCCTTCGTGTTTGTGCTGACGGAACCAAGCGGCTTTCTGATTGGCCGGGTGGTGGCGGGAGAGGCCGAATTGATCACGCTTGCGGTAGACCCCAGCGCGCGCAAGCGGGGCACGGGGGGGCGCTTGGTGGATGGGTTTTTGGCCGAGGCCAAGGTGCGCGGGGCCGAATCAGTTTTCCTTGAAGTCGCGGCCAATAACCTGCCCGCGCAGAGCCTTTACGCCCGCAAAGGCTTTGAGCCGAAAGGCAAACGTCGCGGTTATTACCAAACCCCTACGGGTGCGCGGCTGGATGCATTGGTGCTGGCGCGGGCGATTTAGCGACCCGTTGCCGCCAAATTACTGACCAAATGGTATATTTTTAACCATCGTCATGCGGTGGCGCTATCTGCTCACGCAAGCGTGCCACAGATTCCTGTTGACCCTCTCGCAAAGCGCTGTCCTAAATCCACCACGACCCGCCGGGACGATGGCCACACTGGCTGCGCCGAGATGGGAAAACAAAAACGCTAACAACACGTAAACCGGGAGAAAATTATGACCCTGATGAAACACCTGCTGGGTGCAGCAGCGACTTTGGCGCTGACGGGCGGTGCTGCGCTGGCTGAACCTGCGATCATCTTCGATCTGGGCGGCAAGTTTGACAAATCGTTCAACGAGGCAGCGTTCAACGGCGCTGAGAAATGGGCGAAAGAAACCGGCGGCACCTATAAAGAGCTGGAAATGCAGTCGGAAGCCCAGCGCGAGCAGGCTCTGCGGTCTTTGGCCGAAGATGGCGCGAACCCGATTATCATGACCGGCTTTGCCTTTGGTGATGTGCTGAACACCGTGGCCCCGGATTTCCCCGATACCAAGTTTGGCATCATCGACATGGTGGTGGACCAGCCGAACGTGAAATCGGTGGTGTTTACCGAGGATCAGGGTTCGTATCTGGTCGGCATGATGGCCGGTCTGGCGTCGAAAACCAACACCGTCGGCTTCATCGGCGGCATGGATATTCCGCTGATCCGCCGCTTTGGCTGCGGTTATGCGCAGGGCGTCAAGGCGGTGAAGCCGGATGCAACGGTTATTCTGAACATGACCGGGACGACTCCGGCGGCGTGGAATGACCCAGTGAAGGGCGCGGAGCTGGCGAAGGCGCAGATCTCGCAAAAGGCTGACGTGATCTATGCGGCGGCGGGCGGCACCGGAGTTGGGGTTCTGCAAACGGCGGCGGACGAGAAGATCTTGTCGATCGGCGTCGACAGCAACCAGAACTACATGCATCCGGGGCAAGTGCTGACCTCAATGATGAAGCGGGTCGATAACGCGGTCTATGAAGCGTTCAAAGAGGGCGAAAACCTGAAGCCCGGCATCAACGTGATGGACCTGAAAGCAGGCGGCGTTGATTACGCGATGGACGAGAACAACAAGGATCTGGTCACACCAGAGATGAAAGCGGCTGTCGATGCAGCGGCGGAAAAGATCAAATCGGGCGAGTTGGTGGTGCATGATTACATGTCCGACAACACCTGCCCGGCTGGGTCGTTCTGATGGGGGCTACGGCCAATGGGGGGCGGCAGGAAACTGCCGCCCCCTCCCCTTATGCCATTGAGTTGAAAGGCATATCCAAGGCCTTTGGCCCGGTGCAGGCGAACAAGGATATCAACATAGCGGTGCCGCGCGGCACCATTCACGGCATCATTGGTGAGAATGGCGCGGGTAAATCGACGCTGATGTCGATCCTGTATGGGTTTTACCGCGCCGATGCCGGTGAGATTTATATCAACGGCAAGCTGACCCCGATCCCCGACAGCCAGAGCGCCATTCGCGCCGGTATCGGCATGGTGTTCCAGCACTTCAAACTGGTGCAGAATTTTACGGTGCTGGAGAATGTGATCCTTGGGGCCGAGGATGGCCCGATGTTGAACACGTCTCTGGCGAAGGCGCGCAAGGTTCTTGGCGAGTTGTCGCGCGAATATGAGATGGACGTGGACCCGGATGCGCTGATCGAAGACCTGTCGGTTGGGCATCAGCAGCGGGTGGAGATTTTGAAGGCCTTGTATCGGCAGGCCGACATTCTGATCTTGGACGAGCCGACCGGGGTGTTGACCCCGGATGAGGCCGACCATTTGTTCCGGATTTTGAACGGGTTGAAGGAACAGGGCAAGACTATCATCCTGATCACCCACAAGCTGCGCGAGATCATGGAGGCGACGGATAACGTCTCGGTGATGCGGCGTGGGACGATGGTGGGGACGGTGAAGACTGCCGAGAGCAGCCCAGAGTCGCTGGCGGAGTTGATGGTGGGGCGGAAGGTTCTGCTGGAGGTCGAGAAGGTTAAGGCCACGCCGGGGGCGGTGGTGCTGGCTGTCGAAAACCTGCGGGTGAAGGATGATGACGGGGTCGAACGGCTGAAAGGCGTCAGCTTTGAGATCCGCGCGGGTGAGATTTTGGGTATCGCGGGGGTGGCGGGCAATGGCCAGTCGGAACTGCTGGAGGCCTTGGGTGGCATCGCGCGGGCAACCGGGCGGATCACGCTGAAAGGGGTAGATTTGCCGCTGGTGGGGTTGGCCGCCAATGGGCAGACACGGCGCGAGGCGGGGATAGCGCATGTGCCGGAGGATCGCCAGCATCTTGGGCTGATCATGGATTTCTCAGCATGGGAAAACGTGGCGTTTGGCTATCACAACGACCCGAAGTATCAGAAGAACGCGCTGTTCATGGATAATGATGCGTTGCGGGCGGATACCGAGGCGAAGATGGCGCGCTATGATGTGCGCCCGCCGATTGCGACCTTGGCTGCGAAGAATTTCTCGGGCGGCAATCAGCAAAAGATCGTGGTGGCGCGCGAGATGGAGCAGAACCCAGACCTTCTGCTGATCGGTCAACCCACGCGCGGGGTGGATATCGGCGCGATTGAGTTCATCCATAAGCAGATCATCGCATTGCGCGATGCGGGCAAGGCTATTCTGCTGGTCTCGGTGGAACTGGATGAAATCATGAGCCTTTCCGACCGGATCGCCGTGATGTTTGACGGTCATATCATGGGCACGGCGGACCCAGAGACCACGAATGAGCGGGCGTTGGGGTTGTTGATGGCGGGCGTCGCTGGAGACCCGAAATGAGACTGCGTTTGAGCCTTGTGGTTTTGGCCCTGTCAGCCGCCGCTCCGGTCAGTGCGGAGGTCATCTTATCCTGTACCTTCCCCACGATTCCTTCTGTTGTGATGCGTTTTCCCGAGGGCTTGGAGAGCGGAAAACAGATGATCGTCGGGGAACGTCCTGCAGTGCCGCTGACCGAGGGTCAAGGGGCGGGCCGTCTCATCTCGGCGGAGGTCGACGGATATAAATTCAGGTTTGCGCCACAGAATTCGGTGATGGATGTTGAGAAAGATGACGCCCTTCTGATTTCCGAGGCGGGAGTCTGCGTGACCATCGGCGGCCCAGTGAATGAAGCATCGTTGAAGATCGAGAAGCCCCCCACATCTGAGGCAGCAATAGCCTCCTCCGAACCCGTACAAGCCGCGGAAGATCGCGGCAACTGGCGTGTCAGCGAAGATAAATCCGCCTTTGATGATAGCCGGACGGTCGTGCTTTCGCTGAGTTCTGATCAGCCGATAGCGGGCCGCTTTGCTGCTGCCAGCCCTGCCGAGATTTATCTGCGCTGCCAAGAGAACAGCACATCACTTTATCTGGTGCTGAACGATCAATTTTTGTCGGATATTCAAGGCTTTGGATCGGTTGACTACCGGATCGACGAGCAAAAGGCGTCTGTCGCACGCATGACGGCTTCAACCGACAATCAAGCGCTTGGCCTTTGGGATGGGGGGAAGTCCATCCCGCTGATCAAGAAACTGATGATGGGCAAATCTGTGGTGTTTCGTGCGACACCCTTCAACGAAAGCCCGATAGAGTTTTCTTTCACGCTTGCAGGGCTGGAAAACGCAATAAGACCATTGAAAGAGGCCTGTGTATGGTAAGCGGCACACGGGTAGCAGTAAGGGTCGGGATTGATTGCAGCAGGGATGGCCCAAAATGAGAAAACTACCGCAATGGGCCGATGTGGTGTTGGTGCCGCTGATCTCGCTTTTGCTGGCGGCATTGGTCGCGGCGCTTGTGCTTTTGGCGATTGGGCAAAGCCCGACGGCTGCGCTGGGGATCATGGTGGAGGGCGCGTTTGGCTCGGCGAATGGCTGGGGCTATACGCTGTATTACACCACCAGCTTCATCTTTACCGGGCTGTCGGTGATCGTGGCGTTTCATGCCGGGCTGTTCAACATCGGCGGTGAGGGGCAGGCGCAGCTGGGCGGGCTGGGCGTGGCGCTGGTGTGTCTGGCACTGCCTTGGCCGCATTGGACCCTTGCGCTGCTAGCAGCGACCTTGGGGGCGGCGGTTTTTGGCGCGGCTTGGGCGGCGATCCCGGCGTATTTGCAGGCGAAACGTGGTTCTCATATCGTGATCACCACGATCATGTTCAATTATATCGCAAGCGCTTTGATCGTCTACATGCTGGTCGATGTGCTGCGGCCTGCGGGGCAGATGGACCCTGCCTCGGCGCGGTTCCCTGTGGGCGCGAAGCTGCCTGCGCTGAGCGACATGCCGTTTTTGCGCGAGTTTTTCGCGCGGCTGAACCCCGATGGCACGCCAAGGCTGACGAAGGCCGGGGTGGCGATGTATTCCAACGTGCCTGCGAATGTGACGCTGTTCATTGCGCTGGCGGCCTGCGTAGTGGTGTGGTTGCTGCTGTGGCGCACGCGGCTGGGCTATCAGATTAGGGCGTTTGGCAAATCGGAAGCAGCGTCGAAATATGCGGGGATCAATCCGGTCAAGATCACCATGATTGCCATGCTGATTTCGGGCGGTTTGGCCGGGATGATGGCGATCAACAACGTGATGGGGTCGGCGGAGCGGTTGTTGCAGAACTCGGCAGAGGGCGCGGGGTTTATCGGCATCGCGGTGGCACTGATGGGGCGCAATCATCCGTTGGGGGTGTTGCTGGCGGCGCTGTTGTTCGGGTTTCTGTATCAAGGCGGGGCGGCGTTGGGGCTGAATACCACGATCCCGATTGAGATGCGGATCGTCGTGCAGGGGCTGGTGATCCTGTTCACCGGGGCGCTGGATCAGATGGTGCGGATGCTGCTGGTTTGGCTGTTCAGCTTTGGGCGAAAGGCGGCCGTCTGATGGACTATGAAACGCTGTTGCAAATTTTAGGCTCCACGGTGCGGTTGGGCACGCCGTTGCTGTTGGCTTGTTTGGCGGGGTTGTTTTCCGAGCGCGCCGGAATTTTCGACATCGGGCTGGAAGGCAAGATGTTGGCGGCGGCGATGGCGGCGGGATCGGTGGCGGCGATGTCGGGCTCGGCTTGGGTGGGGCTGTTGGCCGGGATTGGGGCGTCGCTGATTTTCGCGATGCTGCATGGGGTGGCCTCGATTACGTTTCGCGGCAATCAGTTGATCTCGGGCGTGGCGCTGAATTTCCTGTCGTCGGGGATCACGGTGCTGGTGGCGCAGGCGTTGTTTGGTCAGGGTGGGCGGACGCCACCTTTGGCGGGCGATGCGCGGTTCAACCCGATCACTTTGCCCTTCGCGGAAAGCCTGAAGGATGTGCCGCTGATTGGGCCGCTGTATTATGAGGTGATCTCGGGCCATTCGATCCTGGTCTATGCGGCGATGGCTTTCGTGCCGCTTTCTTGGTGGGTGCTGTACCGGACGCGGTTTGGTCTGCGGCTGCGCGCGGTGGGCGAAAACCCGGCGGCGGTGGATACGGCGGGGGTTTCGGTGGTGGGTCTGCGCTATGCGGCGCTGGCGATCACCGGGGTTTTATGTGGCATTGCCGGGGCTTACATGGCCACCGCTCTGCAAGCGGGCTTTGGCCGGGAGATGACGGCGGGGCGCGGCTATATTGCGCTGGCGGCACTGATCTTCGCGAAATGGCGGCCTTGGCAGGCACTGGGCGCGACGATGCTGTTTGGGTTTTTCCAAGCTTTGGCGCTGCGGCCCGATGTGGTCGAACGGGTGGCGCAGTTCAAAGTCCCGGTCTCGATGCTGGATGCTTTGCCCTATATCCTGACCGTGCTGGTGCTGGCGGGCTTTGTCGGCAAAGCCATCCCGCCGCGTGCTGGCGGCGAGCCCTATGTGAAAGAGCGCTGAGGGGGTCCGGGGGATGTGAAATCTCCCGGCGTTTAGCAAAGAGGACAGCCGATGACCGATCAAACTGCGGCACTTGTCGCCCAAATCCAAGCCCATGCGGGCAGCGCCCCGGTCAAGCTGGGCCTGATCCTCGGCTCGGGTCTGGGGCATCTGGCGCAGGCGGTGCAGGGTGTGGCGATCCCTTACGGCGATCTGCCGGGGTTCCCGCATGTTGGGGTGTCGGGCCACAATCCCCATCTGGTGATCGGCGATCTCGAAGGCGTGCGCGTCGCGGTGTTTGGCGCGCGCGAGCATTATTATGAGAACGGCAATGCGGCGGCGATGCGGTTGCCGTTGACGGTGCTGAAAGCTTTGGGGGCTGAGGCACTGATCGCCACCAATGCGGCGGGGTCTTTGCGGCCAGATATTCGCCCCGGCGATCTGATGCTGCTGCAGGATCATATCAACTTCTCGGGACTGAACCCGCTGATCGGCGAGAAGACCGATGCGCGGTTTGTGCCGATGACCACGGCCCATGACCCCGATCTGCGCGCAGCCCTCAAAGCCAGCGCCAAGGCGGTCGGTGTGGCGCTGCCGGAGGGGGTTTATGCATGGTACTCCGGCCCCTCGTTTGAAACCCCTGCCGAAATTCGGGCGATCAAGATCCTTGGCGGCGATGCGGTGGGCATGTCCACCGTACCTGAAGTGATCCTTGCGCGCTTTCTTGGCCTGAAGGTGGCGGCGATTTCCAGCATCACCAATATGGCGGCAGGCATGTCGGATGAGCAGATCAGCCACGAACACACCAAGGCGATGGCGCCGTTGGGTGCGGCCAAACTGGAACAGGTGCTGCGTCATTTTCTGCGCACGCAACTGTGACGGCCACAAGGGTTTGACAACCCCGGCAAACCCGCGCAAGGCTTGAGGAAATTCTTCTCTTTCCGGGCCTCGGCCAATGCAAATCTACCTCCCCATCGCCGAGGTTTCGATCAACGCCTTCCTGTTGTTGGGATTGGGCGGCGTGGTCGGATTTTTGTCGGGGATGTTTGGCGTCGGCGGCGGCTTTCTGATCACGCCGCTGCTGCTGTTTGTCGGCGTGCCTCCGGGTGTGGCGGTGGCGACCGGGGCGAACCAAGTGGTGGCCTCGTCGATCTCGGGCGTGCTGGTGCAGATGAAGCGCAAGGGCGTCGATTTCCGCATGGGGCTGGTGCTGCTGGTGGGCGGCTTTGGCGGATCGTTCATCGGGGTGCAGGTGTTTGCCTGGATGACGGCTTTGGGCCAGATCGATCTGTTCGTGCAGCTGAGCTATGTGCTGTTTCTCGGCCTGATCGGCTCCATGATGTTTGCCGAAAGCACGCGGGCGCTGATCCGGGCACATCGCGCCGGGGCTGCCGCGCCGATCCGGCGGGCGCATGTCCACACTTGGGTGCATAAGCTGCCGTTGCAGATGAAATTCCGCGCCTCGGGGCTCTATATCTCGGTGCTGCCCCCTGCGGCGATCGGCGCTGCGGTGGGGTTTCTGTCGGCGATCATGGGGGTGGGCGGCGGCTTTATTCTGGTGCCGGCGATGATCTACCTGCTCGGGATGCCAACGCGGGTGGTGGTCGGCACCTCGCTGTTCCAGATCATTTTCGTCACCGGCTTCACCACGATCATGCATGCGATCAACAGCCAGACCGTCGATATGATGCTGGCGTTTTTGCTGATCTTGGGCGGGGTGATTGGCGCGCAGATCGGCGCGCGACTGTCGACCCGGCTGAAAGCGGAGCAGTTGCGCATCATGCTGGCGATTTTGGTGCTGACGGTCAGTTTCAAGATCGCGCTGGATCTGCTGCTGCAACCGGCCGAGTTGTTCTCGGTGACGCCGGGACTGCTGCCATGATCCGGGCGCTGATCCTGCTGCTGGCCCTCACCGGCCCAGCACTGGCGAATGAGGCTTTGGTCAGCGGCCTCAGCCAGAACCGGGTGCAGATCACCGCGAATTTCGATGGCTCTGAAATCTTGATCTATGGCGCGGTGAAGCGCGACGCCCCGGCCCCAAAAGGCCCGCCGCTGGAGGTGATCGTGACGGTCGAGGGCCCCAGCACCGGGCTGATCATCCGCCGCAAGGAACGCGTGGGCGGGATCTGGCTGAACCGCTCGGCGGTCAGGGTCGATGCAGCCCCCAGCTTCTATGCGGTGGCGACCACCGACAAGCTCGAAAAAATCCTGTCCGGCACCGAGGATCTGCGCCACCATATCACCATCCCACAGGTGATCCGCGCGGTCGGCATCAGCGATGAGGCCGAAAATGCCCCGGATTTCGTCGCGGCTTTAGAACGGATCAGACTGGATGAAAGCCGCTACCGCATCGCCGAACGCTCGGTGCAACTGGCGGATGAGACGTTGTTTCGCACCGATGTGGCGCTGCCCGCCAACCTGACCGAAGGCAATTACAAGGTGCGGTTGTTTATCCTGCGCGGCGGCGTGGTGCTGGATACCCAAGAACGCCTGATCGCGGTGCGCAAGGCCGGGCTCGAGCGCTTCCTCTACAACCTCGCGCATCAGCAACCGCTGCTCTATGGCGTGCTGTCGCTGGTGATGGCGGCGGTGGCGGGCTGGGGGGCCTCGGCCGCGTTCCGGTTCGTGCGCTGAGACCAAACCGTCCCACATTGCTCTTTTTGAAATACTCCCGCCGGAGGCATCCACGCTTCGACGCGCCCACCGCGTCAGACTATCCCCCGGCAGCGCCGCCGAGCGGTGCCTCGATGGCACCCGAGGCGGCACCCCGGTTTGGGCCCATCAGCGCAGCGCTGCAGGCAAAGCCCGCCACAAAGTCAGCGCCCGCAATAGGTTGAGCAGCATCAGCGCGGCCCAGAGCCCGTGATTGCCCGCCAAAGGAATCAGCACCACAAGCCCCAGCGCGTACAGCGCCACCGCGATCATCATCGCACGCAGCATCGCCCCGGTCAGCAGCGCGCCGATGAACACGCCGTCCAGAATCCAGCTTGCCACCCCCAACACCGGGGCAGCCACCAGCCATGGCAGATAGCGGAGCGCCTCGGCCTGCACATCCTGCGCCGTCGTCATCACCGCGATGATCTGGCCGCCAAACACCGCAAACAGCAACGCCATCAGTGCAGCCCCGGCAAAGCCCCATTGCATCGCAATCGTCTTGGCGCGCCGCGCCTGCCCCCAGGATTGCGCGCCGACCGCTTGGCCCACCAGCGCCTCGGCGGCGAAGGCGAAGCCGTCCAGCGCATAGGCGGTCAGTTCCAGAAACTGCATCAGCACATGATTGGCCGCCAGCGTCACATCACCAAAGCGCGCGCCCAGGAACACAAAGCTGGTGAACGACAGTTGCAGCAGCACCGAACGGCCCATGATATCGCGGCTGGCGTGGAACATCGTGCGCAGGGGGGCGGCGTGAAACACCCTGCCCCAAGCTTCGCGCAGCACCGCACCGAAACCATCCCGCGCCAGCCACAGCGCCAGTGCCAGACCCGCCCATTCCGCGATCAGCGTCGCGGTGGCGACACCAGACACCCCCCAATGCAGCCCCAGCACGAACCAAAGGTTCAGCACCACGTTCAGCAGCAGTTGCAGCACCAGCACCGCCCGCGTGCGTTCCAGCGCGATCAGCCAGCCGGACAGCGCGTAAAGCATGATCGTCGCAGGCGCGCCCCAGATGCGGATGCTAAGGTAGGTGCGGGCATAGCCTTCGACCGCCTGAGACGCCGGGGCGGCTTGGAACGCCGCCCAGAACAGCGGCGCTTGCAGAAGGATCAGCGCCAACCCCGCCGCCCCCCCAATCAGCAAAGCACGCAGCAGCACGGCGCTGCGTTCGGCCAGATCGCCCGCGCCCTGCGCTTGGGCCGCAAGGCCCGAGGTCGACATCCGCAGAAAGCCGAAAATCCAGTAGAGCGTGGTCAGGATCACCGCACCCAAACCCACCGCCCCCAACGGGGCCGCCTGCCCGATCTGGCCGATCACCGCCACATCGACCGCGCCCAGCAGTGGCACGGTGGCATTGGCGATCACGATGGGAAAGGCGATGCGCAGCAGGCGTTTGTGGCTGATCTCGGCGCTGGTTGCGATCACGCGCCGCCGTCCCGTGTGTCTTCCGGCATCAGGCAATGCACCGAGCCCAGCGCGAAGGGGCGGGCGTGGTTGTCTTGCCAAGCCTCAACCTGCACCGAGGCAAAGCGGCGGCCCGAGCGGTTGACTTTCGCCCGCGCATAGCAATCGCGCGGCAGGCCTGCGCGCAGGTAATCAACTGTGAAATCAATGGTCTTTGGCAAGGGCGGCAGTTGACCTGCCGCCACAAGCGCGGGGTCGATCCGCCCTGCCTCCAGATCATCCCACAGACTGCTCCATGCCAGACCGATCAGCGCGGTGACTTCCAGAAACGAGGCCGTCACCCCGCCATGCAGCGCGGGCAGGCTGGGATTGCCGATCAGCATCTCGGAATAGGGCAGCCAAGCGGTCAGCTCATCGCCGCGACGATCAAAGCGGATGCCGAGGAATTCGATATAGGGCACGGCCCCGACCAGCGCCGCCAAAGCCGTATCGCGGCGGGATTTGATCACCTGTACGGGTTCGGGCCGCTTCATGCTGCTGGCCCCTTCGGTCGCTCTAGGGTGAAAGCGCCTGTCCCCATCGCCACCGGGCGCGCGGTATCCTCATCGCAGGCGGTCACGCGGACGAAGGCGACGGAGCGGGTGACGTGGTGACATTCCGCCCGCGCGGTGATCGTCTGGCCGGGGGTGGCCGGGCGCATGTAGTCGATGCGCAGATCGAGCGTGGCGGTCGAGGTCGGTGCAGCGGGATGGCTCATCACCGACGCACCTGATGCGGTGTCCATCAGCGCCGAGATTGCGCCGCCGTGCAGCACCCCCGTGGCGGGATCGCCGACCAGCCGGGCATCCCACGGCATGGTGATGGTTGCGCTGCCAGGCCCGAGTTCGGTCAACTCCATCGCCAACGCGCGCGAAAACGGCAGGGCTTGGATGAATTGGCGGGCGATGCTGAGGATATCGGTCATAGCGCCATAATCCTCTGCCAGCGGCCAAGTGCAAGGGGCTGCTCACAATTCTTGCGCGCGGCACGGGCAGGGCCTAGTCTGGCGATGGGAGGCTGCCCATGTCCGAGACTCGCCTAAGCTTCAAAGAAATGTGCGCAAAGTTCGAGGTCACGCCGCGCACGTTGCGCTATTACGAATATATCGAGCTGCTCTCGCCGGAAAAGGATGGCCGCGCGCGGTTTTATGGTGCGCGTGAGGTGGCACGGCTGACGCTGATCCTGCGCGGGCGGCGGTTTGGCTTTTCGCTTGAGGAAATCCGGCAATGGCTGCTGATCTATAGGCAAAAGGGCACGCAGACTCAGTTGGAGCAATGGTTGGGGATGGCGGATCGGCAACTCGCCGATCTGACCCAGCAACAGGCCGAGTTGGAAACCAGCATCAGCGATCTGCGGACGTTGCGCGACACCGCTGCGGCGGAAATCCGTAAATTGACCGAAGGGTGACATCACGTCATGCCAATTTCTGACGTGACGTTACATTTACGTTAACGTCAAGCACTCTACTATGATGGGGGCAACATCCCCATCTACCCGGCAGTCTTTGCCGAGGAAGTGCCATGACCCTGAGTGAAACCGAAACCCTGTCGATCCGCCAGATGTGCGACGCCTATCAGGTGACCGCCCGCACCCTGCGGTTTTATGAGTCGAAAGAACTGCTGGCGCCGATCCGGGCGGGCAGTCGGCGGCTTTATACCAAACAGGATCGTGCCCGGTTGCAATTGATCCTGCGCGGCAAGCGCTTTGGCTTCAGCCTAGAAGATATCCGCCAGTTGCTTGATATGTATAACAGAAATGGCAGCAATCAGGCGCAGTTGGCGCGGACTTTTGATCTGGGCCAAGACCGTCTTGCGCAGATGAAGGCGCAACGCGACGAGTTGAGCATCGCCATCACCGAACTGGAAACCGAATTGCACAGTGCCGAGGTGGCGTTGGCCGCCTTCCGCTCTGCTGCCGAGTAAACGCCGCTGAGACCACCGCAGACAGCCGAATTGAGGAGTAAGGCCATGACCACCTACACAGCCCCGCTGAAAGACATGCAGTTTCTGTTGCATGATGTGCTCGGGGTCTCGGGCCGTGATATTCCCGGCTATGGCGATCTTGATACAGGTTTTACCGGGGCGGTGCTGGAGGAGGCGGGCAAGCTGGCCTCCGACGTGTTGGAGCCTCTGAACGCGGTGGGCGACCGGGAAGGCTGCGTGTTGGAAAACGGCGTGGTGCGCACGCCGACGGGGTTCAAAGCGGCGTTCGATGCGGTGAAGGCGGGCGGCTGGACGGCGCTGGACTGCGACCCGGATTATGGCGGACAGGGGTTGCCCTATGTGATGGCGACGGCGGTCGGTGAGATATTCGTCTCCGCCAATATGGCGTTCAACATGTATCAGGGCCTGACGCATGGCGCTTATTCGGCGATCCATGTGCACGGCACGGCAGAGCAGAAGGCGACCTATCTGCCGAAAATCGTCGCGTGCGACTGGACCGGCACGATGAACCTGACCGAGCCGCATTGCGGCACCGATCTGGGGCTGATGCGGACCAAGGCGGAACCGCAGGCGGATGGCAGCTATAAGATCAGCGGCACGAAGATTTTCATCTCGGCGGGCGAGCACGATCTGGCTGAGAATATCATTCATCTGGTGTTGGCGAAGGCTCCGGGTGGCGGCGAAGGCACCAAGGGCATTTCGCTGTTCATCGTGCCGAAGTTTCTGGTGAATGCGGACGGGTCTTTGGGCGCTCGTAATGGCGTGGCCGTCGGCAAGGTCGAAGAAAAGATGGGGATTCACGGCAATGCGACTTGCGTGATGAACTATGACGGCGCGGTGGGCTACCTGTTGGGCGATCTGCACAAGGGGATGCGCGCAATGTTCACCATGATGAACGAGGCGCGTCTTGGGGTTGGCCTGCAAGGTTATGCGGTGGCAGAGGCCGCCTATCAGAACGCTTTGGGCTATGCCAAGGACCGCTTGCAGGGCCGAGATGTGACCGGGGCGCAGAATCCGAAAGGCCCGGCTGATCCGCTGATCGTGCATCCCGATATTCGCCGCAGCCTGATGGACCAGAAAAGTTTTGTCGAAGGCGCGCGGGCGTTTACCTACTGGGCGGCCTCGATGATCGACCAGTCGGTGCGTTCGGGCGATGCGGATGCCGAGGGGCTGGTGTCGCTGCTGATCCCGGTGCTGAAAGGGTTCCAGACCGACCGTGGCTTCGAGATGGCGGTGCAGGCGCAACAGATTTGGGGCGGACATGGCTATATCGAGGACAATGGTGTGAGCCAGTTTGTTCGTGATGCGCGGATTGCGCAGATTTACGAAGGCGCCAATGGCGTGCAGGCGCTGGATCTGGTGGGGCGCAAACTGGCCACCGATGGCGGCAAGCATGTGATGGCGTTCTTTGCCTTGGTGAAGGGATTCATCAAGGCAAATGAAGCCGATGCCCGGATGGCGGTGTATCTTGATCCGCTGAAAGCGGCGTCAAAGGACGTGCAGGCGGCGGCGATGTTTTTCATGAACAACGCGATGAAAAACCCAAATGCGGCGCTGGCGGGGTCTTATGATTTCATGACGATGATGGGGCATACTTGTCTGGGGCTGATGTGGGCCAAGATGGCAAAAGCCGCCTTTGCCGGTCTGGATGCGGGCGGCGATGCCGATTTCCTGAACGCGAAACTGGCGACCGGGCGCTATTATATGGCGCGGCAACTGCCTGCGACTGCGCTGCATCTGGCGCGGATTGAATCCGGGGCTGATCCGGTGATGGCGCTGGCGGCTGAGGCGTTCTAAGCTTGCGCATAGGTCAACGGAGATAGCCCATGCCGAAACGCTTCCGCCTCACCCGCCGCTTTCCCGTTGCGATGACCGAGGACGGTTATCGCCGCCTGAAAGCTTTCGCCAAAGAGGCGGGGCTGGATGAGGGCGAGGCTTTGTCGTTTCTGTTTGAGAATTACTCATCGGTGATCAACCACGACAACCTGACGCACCGTCTGCGGCTGTTCAACTCCGAGGTCGACGCGCGCAAGACCTGATCGCTTTCACATTGGCTTAAATATCCCACGGGGGTGTGGGGGTGTGAAACCCCCACTCCGCCCTTTCCGGAGAGAGACCACGATGACCGCAAAACTTTACTGCTTTGGCGAATCCGGCAACGCCTACAAGGTAGCGCTCGCGTTGACCTTCGCCGATATGGAATGGGAGCCGGTGTTTGTTGATTTCTTCAACGGCGCCACCCGCACCCCGGAATTCCGCGCGATCAATGAGATGGGCGAAGTGCCGGTGCTGGTCGATGGCGAAACCACGCTGACGCAATCGGGGGTGATCCTCGACTATATCAGCTCGAAAACCGGCAAGCTGGGCGGCAAGTCTGCGGCTGAGCGGCGCGAGGTGTTGCGCTGGCTGTTTTGGGACAATCACAAGCTGTCGACGCAGATCGGCACCGCACGGTTTTTGGCGAATTTTGTGCCGGAAGAAAAGCGCCCTGCCGGGGTGATCCCGTTTCTGCACAGCCGTTTGAAGACATCTTACACCGTGCTGAACGGCCATCTTGAGGCGCGCAAATGGGTGGCGGGTGAGGCGATGACCATCGCTGACCTCTCACTCTGCGGCTATCTTTACTACCCCGAGCCCTTCGGCTTTGACCGTGCGGATTGGCCCCATATCGACGCTTGGCTGAACCGCGTTGCGGCGGTGCCGGGCTGGAAACATCCCTATGATCTGATGCCCGGCAAACCGTCTGACCGGGTATAAGGAGGCAACATGACCGACGCTTTTATCTATGACGCCGTGCGTTCCCCGCGGGGCAAGGGTCGCCCGGATGGGGCTTTGCACGAGCTGACCTCGGTGGCGCTTTCGGCGAAAATTCTGGATGCGCTCCGCGAGCGTAATGGGCTGGAAGGCCACGCGGTCGAGGATGTGATCTGGGGCAATGTCACCCAAGTTGGCGAACAGGGCGGCTGTTTGGCACGCTCGGCGGTGCTGGCCTCGGGGTTGGATCAGTCGATCCCCGGGTTGGCGATCAACCGGTTTTGCGCCTCTGGCATGGAGGCGGTGAATTTGGCCGCCAACCAAGTCAAGGCGGGCGCGGGGGCGGCCTATATCGCGGGCGGGGTCGAGATGATGGGCCGGGTTGCGATGGGCTCGGATGGGGCGGCGATTGCGGTGGACCCGTCTTTGGCGATGAAGACCTATTTCGTGCCGCAGGGGATTTCGGCGGATATTATCGCCACCGAATACGGCTTCACCCGTGAGATGGCCGATGCTTTGGCGGTGGAATCGCAGAACCGCGCGGCGATGGCTTGGGCGGACGGTCGGTTTGGGCGTTCGGTGGTCACGATCAAGGATCAGAACGGTTTGACCATTCTGAACCGCGACGAATACATGCGGCCCGGCACTGATATGCAGACCCTCGGCGCGTTGAAACCGGCGTTCAAGGATATGGGCGAGTCGATGCCCGGCTTTGATAAAATCGCGCTGATGAAATATCCGCATCTGGAGCGGATCAATCATATCCACCACGCAGGCAACTCCAGCGGGATCGTCGATGGGGCTGCGGCGCTGTTGATTGGTAATGCCGAGTTTGGTGCAGCACATGGGCTGAAGCCTCGGGCGCGGATCAGGGCGACAGCGAAGATCGGCACTGATCCCACGATCATGCTGACCGGGCCGGTGCCGGTGACCGAGAAGATCCTGCGCGATGCCGGGATGGCGATTGGCGACATTGATCTGTTTGAGGTTAACGAGGCTTTCGCGGCGGTGGTGCTGCGGTTCCAGCAGGCGTTTGATGTTGATCCGGCTTTGGTCAACGTCAATGGCGGCTCGATTGCTTTGGGGCATCCGCTGGGGGCCACGGGTGCGATCATCATTGGCACTTTGCTGGATGAGTTGGAGCGCAGCGGCAAGACCGTGGGTTTGGCCACGCTGTGCATCGCCTCGGGTATGGGGGCCGCGACCATTATCGAGCGGCTCTGATCATGCCGGGGCAGGTGTTTGCAGCTTTGGGGGAAACGCTGACGCAGGCTTTGGTTGGCGGCGATTTCGCGGCCTACGCCAGCGTGATGTCGTTGCCCCTGCGGGTCATTCCGCGGGGCGATCCTGCCTATGTGTTGCACACCGAAGCCGAGTTGCGCGCGGATTTTCAACTGTACCACGACAACCTCAAAGGCCGGGGGGTGACCGATATCTTCCGGCAGGTTGTCAACATCACCGTGGTAGATCAGACGCATCTGAGGGTGCGCTGCAAGACCCACATCATGGTGCGCGCCCAGCGCATCGTTGACCCGTTCGAGACCCGGTTTCTGTTGGCCGAACAGCCAGATGGCTGGTTGATTTCGGAAATTGAAAGCGCGCGCGGGCATATTCGCTTCAGCCTTGGGCTGTCGGAAATCAAAGGCGGAGCATTCACGTCACAACTGGATGATGCAGGGGGAGACGATGGCGAAACTTGATCTGAGCAAAGTGCCGGTGAAAACCGGCTCGATTTACCCATCGCCCTATGCCGAGATGATGGCAGGGCGCAGCAGCTTGCGCTTGGGCGATGCCGGGGGGCTGACGCAGTTTGGCGTCAATCTGGTGATCTTGCAGCCGGGGGCTTTGTCGTCTCTGCGGCATTGGCACATGGCCGAAGATGAGTTCGTGATGGTGACGCTGGGGGAATGCGTGTTGGTGCAGGATGCCGGTGAGACGCTTATGGTGGCGGGCGATTGCGTGGCGTTTCCGGCGAATGTGCCGGATGGGCATCACTTCATCAACCGCTCGGGTGCGGTGGCGCAGTTTCTGGTGGTGGGGTCCAAGGCCAAGCGAGAGGTCGCGACCTATTCCGACGTTGATCTGGTGCTGACGGTTGAGGGCGGGCAGGCGAGCTACACCTATAAAGATGGCAGCAAATGGGAGGGGCCGCGATGATCGTTGATCCGGCGCTGGCCCCTGTTGATGACCGCGAAGGTGTCAGCACGTTGCGGCTGTCAGTGGCGGGCGGGCTTACGCAATTTGGCGCTTATGTTGAGGTTTTGGCACCCGGGGCTTGGTCTTCGGATCGGCATTGGCACTCGAATGAAGATGAGTTTCTGTTTGTTCTAGAAGGGCTTGGCACCTTGCAGGATGATGCCGGGATGCAGGATTTGCACCCCGGTGATGCTTTATGCTGGCGGCATGGTGCGCCGAATGGGCACCGGATTGGCAACCGCTCGGACGCAGCCCTGCGCTATCTGATCGTGGGCAGCCGGGTGTTGGGCGATGTGTGTTCCTACCCAGATTCAGGGCGCAAGCAGGTGAATACGGCGACGCGGTGGCAGGTGTTGGACGCCGATGGCACCGAGCTGCGTGGTGGGGATTTGCCTGCAGAATTGCTGGGCCTGCCTGCGGTTTGGGGGCAGGAATATGACGGCAGCGCCCACCCGAACGTGCTGCGCGCGGCAGAACGGGCATGGGTGTTGGAGCATGGCTATCTCCATCCGATCTTGGGTGGCGATCTCGGCGATTACTGGCATTCTGTGCTGGGCGATGCGGGCGGGCTTTCACAGTTCGGCGTGCATCTGGAGCGGTTGCCGCCCGGTGCGCGCTCCAGCTTCCGGCATTGGCATGAGGCCGAGGATGAGTTGGTGCTGGTGCTGTCCGGCCAGCCCACGCTGATCGAAGACAGCGAAACCGCGCTGAGCCCCGGCGATATGGTGTGTTGGCCTGCGGGCCAGCCCATCGGGCATCAGTTGGAAAACCGCAGTGCGGGCGATGTGGTTTATCTGACCATTGGCACCCGGCTGCCCCGTGATACCGTTCACTATCCCGATCACGATCTGATCACCCATAAAGACGGCGCGGCCCGGCACTATGCTTATGCCGATGGCCGACCCCGCAGTGCAGGAGAGCGCAAATGACCGATTTCACCATGGCCGTTGATGCCGATGGCGTGGCCACGATCACTTGGGATGTGGCGGCAAAGTCGATGAACGTGATGTCGACGGCGGCTTTTGGGCTGCTGAGCGGGCTGGTCGATCAGGCTTTGGCCGATGCGGCGGTGAAGGGGATCATTATCACCAGCGGCAAGAAGGATTTCGCCGGCGGGATGGATCTTAACGTCATTGCCGAGATGCGGGCGGGTGGGGCGCAGGCGATCTTCGACGGCGTAATGACGATGCACAAGGTGCTGCGCAAGATCGAACTGGCCGGGATGGACCCGAAGACCAAGAAGGGCGGCAAGCCGATTGTGGCGGCCCTACCCGGGACGGCATTGGGGATTGGGTTGGAGCTGCCGCTGTCGTGCCACCGCATCATCGCGGCGGATAATCCGAAGGCGAAGATCGGGTTGCCAGAGATTATGGTGGGGATTTTTCCGGGCGCAGGCGGCACCACCCGGCTGGTGCGCAAGCTGGGCGCGATGATGGCGGCGCCGTTCCTGTTGGAGGGCAAGCTGTCTGATCCGAAAGCGGCGAAGGCGGCTGGACTGATTGATGAGGTGGTGGCACCTGAGGCGTTGCTGGCCCGCGCGAAGGAATGGGTTCTGGGCGCGAAAGACACCGATCTGATCAAGCCGTGGGACGACAAGGGTTACAAGATGCCCGGCGGCGCACCCTATCATCCGGCGGGGTTCATGACCTTCGTTGGGGCAAATGCGATGGTGCTGGGCAAGACCATGGGGGTTTATCCTGCGGCCAAGGCTTTGCTGAGTGCGGTCTATGAGGGCGCTTTGGTGCCGTTTGACGTGGCGTTGCGGATTGAGGCGCGCTGGTTCACTTCCGTGCTGCTCAACCCGTCGTCTTCGGCGATGATCCGCAGTCTGTTCATCAACAAAGAGGCGCTGGAGAAAGGCGCGAACCGGCCCTCGGTGGCCGATCAATCGGTGAAAAAGCTGGGCGTGATTGGCGCGGGGATGATGGGGGCGGGGATCGCCTATGTCGCGGCCTTGGCGGGGATTGAGGTGGTGCTGATTGATGCCGCACAAGACAGCGCGGATCGTGGCAAGGCCCATTCGGCGGACCTACTCGACAAGGGCATCCAGCGCCGCAAAGTAACGGCGGAGAAGAAGGCCGAAGTGCTGGGGCGGATTTTGGCGACGACAGATTATGCGGCGCTGGCTGGTGCCGATCTGGTGGTCGAGGCGGTGTTTGAAGACCCGAAGGTGAAGGCTGAGGTGACGGCCAAGGTTGAGGCTGCGGTGGGGGCCGATTGCATTTATGCCTCGAACACCTCGACCCTGCCGATTTCGATGCTGGCGAAGGCGAGCGTCCGCCCCGATCAGTTCATCGGCATCCATTTCTTCTCACCCGTCGACAAGATGAACTTGGTCGAGATCATCCGGGGAAAAGCAACCGGGAATCGCGCGGTCGCCAAGGCGCTGGATTTCGTCCGTGCCATTCGCAAGACGCCGATCGTGGTGAACGACGCGCGGTTCTTCTACGCCAACCGCTGCATCATTCCCTATATCAACGAAGGCATCCGCATGGTCGCCGAAGGGGTGGAGCCTGCGCTGATCGAGAATGCCGCGAAGCTGGTCGGGATGCCGCTCGGCCCGCTGCAACTGGTCGATGAAACCTCGATTGATCTGGGGGTGAAGATCGCCAAGGCCACGAAAGCGGCGATGGGCGATGCCTACCCGGATGGCGCGGTCGATGCAGTGCTGTTCTGGATGGCGGATCAGGGCCGGATGGGCAAGAAGGCCAACGCGGGGTTCTATGCTTATGATGCGGCGGGTAAGCGTGAAGGGCTGTGGGACGGATTGGCGGCTGAGTATCCGCATGTTGCCGACCCGGACCTCGCCACCGTGCAGCACCGCTTGCTGATGGCGCAGGTGCTGGAAGCGGTGCGCGCACTGCAGGAAGGCGTATTGACCGACATCCGCGAGGGCGATGTCGGCGCGATCCTTGGCTGGGGCTTTGCGCCGTGGTCGGGCGGGCCGTTCTCGTGGCTGGATATCATCGGGGCTGCGCGCGCGGTGGAGATTTGCGAGAAACTGGTGGCAGAGTTTGGGCCGCGGTTTGAAGCCCCTGCCCTGCTGCGCGAGATGGCGACCAAGGGCGACAGCTTTTACGGACGGTTTGGCGCACAAATGGCGGCCTAATCTGGGTCGAAACGGTAGCCAAAGCGGATGATATCCTCGGCGCTGATTTGCGAGATCAGATCGGCGTCGGCATCCGAATAAAACCCGCGCCAGTCGCGGACGCGATCCGAGGCATTGGCTTGCGGCAAGGGCAGCAGGCGGAAGCCTAAGTGCGCTTCGAAGGGCGCCAGATCGGTATCGAGATGTTCCAGCCGCGCGTAAAGGCTGGCGCGCTCAAAGCCCAAACGGTCGCGCATATAGGCAGTGTAGGGCCAGAGGCTGAAGGCAGTGCGGGTCTGGGCATGGTTCAGGAAACCACTGAAATCATGCGACTTTGCCAGACCCACGGCGGGGTGGGCAAAGTTCTGCCCGCGCAACCAGTGGTAATAGCTGACGGCGCGATCCCACGGGTTGCGCACCAAGGTCAGGGTGAAGAAATCGGCAATCTCATCATCCGTGGCGAGGCCCGCGATATCGGACAGCGTTGAGTGTTTCCAGAGCCGCCCAGCCGATTTCACCCCCTGCAGCCGCGCCTTGCGCGCCCGCGCCTTGGGGGTGTCGCCGATCAGGATATCATCCTTCATCGCGCGATCTTCCAAAGCAAGGCTCAGCGCGGTGCCGCCGGTTTTGGGGATATGCACGAAGATGAAGCGCCGCCCGCGGGAGATGATCATGGTGTGACCTGTACGAGGGGGCCGTTCTTGTGGGCAGCCATTCGACAGGAAAGCGCCGCCCCAGTGCGTGTTCTGATCTGTCTCAAACCGTGCGTCCGGCTTTGGCGCTTGGATTTGCTCTTTTGAAAAATACTCCCGCCGGAGGCTTCTGACCTTGGCCACAGAGCCTCCGGCAGGGATATTTGAGCGCAGAGGATGACCATGGCGCTAGACCTGGTTGGGCAGCGGTTGCCCGTCCAGATATGCGATCAGATTGGCGACGGCCATCATGCCCATCGCGGTGCGGGTTTCCAGAACGGCGGTGCCAAGATGGGGCAGCAGGGTGACGTTTTCCAAACCCAGCAGGGCGGGGGTGATCTGCGGTTCGTTTTCATAGACATCAAGGCCCGCTCCGGCGATTTGGCCCGTTTGCAGGGCGGTGGCGAGGGCGGCTTCATCGACCACATCGCCACGCGCGATGTTGATCAGGATGCCATGCGGGGCCATTTGCGCCAAGGCTTCGGCATTGATCAAATGGCGCGTGGCGGGACCGCCGGGGACGGCGATCACCACGAAATCGGCTTGCAGGACTTCGAGTATGGAGACCTGCTGCGCGGGGACGCCTGCATCTGTGGCAGAGCGGTTGTGGTAGATCACTCGCATGCCAAAGCCATAGTGGCAGCGCTGTGCAATGGCACGGCCAATGCGGCCCATGCCGATGATGCCGACGCATTTGCCTGAGACTGGTGCGCCGAGCATTTGTGTGGGGTGCCAGCCCTGCCATTGGCCTGCGCGCAGCATCCGCTCGCCCTCACCTGCGCGCCGGGCGGTCACTAGCAGCAGCGTCATCGCCACATCGGCGGTGGCATCGGTGACCGCGCCGGGAGTGTTGGTGACGGCGATGCCAAGTGCAGCGGCGGCCTTGGTGTCGATATGGTTGAAGCCAACGCCGAAATTGGCGAGCAATTTCGCCCTTGGGGTGGGCACCACGGCGAAGGCCTCGGCTTTGAACAGATCGCCCAAAGTTGGCAGCACCACGTCGTAATCGGTGAGGGCGGCGCGCAGTTCGGACGTGTCAAGCGGCAGGGTGCTGGCGCGCGCCGTCACCTCAAAACGGGCGCGGGCGGCTTGCATCACCGGATCGGGCAAGGGACGGGTGATCAGCAGTTTCATCAGAATAACCTTCCTCCCAAGGGCACATCGTGACCGGGGCCG
The DNA here is from genome assembly GCF_058135695.1 of Cypionkella sp. PAMC25878. Classification (NCBI taxonomy): domain Bacteria; kingdom Pseudomonadati; phylum Pseudomonadota; class Alphaproteobacteria; order Rhodobacterales; family Paracoccaceae; genus Cypionkella; species Cypionkella sp. PAMC25878. The sequence goes on from NZ_CM176871.1 coordinate 4,457,680, forward strand.
ATCAGCACGACCTCCCCCGCCGCATCGGGCAGGCCAAGCACCAGCACTTCCGAGATCACCTTGCCGATCTGGCGTGGTGGAAAATTGACCACCGCCAGCACCTGCCGCCCGATCAGTGCCTCTGGCGTGTAGTGTTTGGTGATCTGGGCCGAGGAGCGTTTCTCGCCAATCCCGGGACCAAAATCGAGCCACAATTTATAGGCGGGCTTGCGTGCCTCGGGGTAGGCTTCGGCGCGGGTAATGCGGCCGACGCGGATGTCGACCTTCTCGAAGTCGGGATAGGTGATCTGGCTAGAGGCGACGGTCATTTGCCCAGCTCCCTGCCCCGGTCAGTGGCGGCTTTGACGGCGCGCTGAAGCAAAGCAGGAAAGCCGGTTTCAGGGTCCATCAGCACCGCGAGGGCTGCGGCTGTCGTACCCCCCGGAGAGGTGACGTTGATGCGCAACTGGCTGGCGGGCTCAGTGGACTGATAGGCGAGTTCACCTGCGCCGCAAACGGTCGCACGCGCCAGTTTCATCGCGATTTCTGGCGACAAGCCCTCGGCCTCACCCGCCGCCGCCATCGCCTCGATCAGATGGAACACATAGGCCGGACCAGAGCCGGACACGCCGGTCACCGCGTCAATCTGATGCTCGCCGTCGAGTTCGACCACCTGCCCCACCGCCAGCATCAACTGATGCGCCAAAGCCAGCCCTGCAGCCCCCGCATAAGCGTTGGCGCAGATGCCGGTGATGCCGCGGCCGACCATCGCCGGGGTGTTCGGCATGGTGCGCACGATCGGGGTCCGCTCGCCCAAAGCCGCCTCGAACATCGCAATCGAGGTGCCTGCGGCAATCGACACGAACAGCGTCGTGCCATTGCCCAAGGCTTGCAGGGCGGGCAAGGCCGCGCCCATCATCTGCGGCTTGACGGCGAGCAAGGCGACGGCTGGGGCTGGCGGCATGCCTTGGTTGAGATGCACGCCGCTGGATTTCAGCCAATCGGTCGGATGCGGCTCGATCACCCATACGCTCGTTGTAGGCACCCCCGCCGCCAACCATCCGGTCAGCAGCGCCGTGCCCATCTTGCCACACCCCAGCAGAACCAGCCCATCGCGGGCCACCACATCCAGCACCATCGAAAACTCCCCTTTTGCGGAGAGGTTAGTGCGGTTTGCGAGGACATTGAATCGGAAATAGCACTGGGGATACAGAAACTGCGGACACCGCCATTGCAACCCAGATCAGGCTCGCCCGTAAGCCTCGGCAATCGCGACTTTCATGGCATCGGCGGGGGATTTATCGGCCCAGGACACCAGTTGGAAAGCTGGATAAAACCGCTCAGACGCGGTGATCGCGCCGGAAATCAGCCGATCAATCTGCTCGGGCGCCACCATTTGCCCGCCAGCAAGGCAGAGGCCATAGCGGAACACCATCAGCTTTTGTTCGGCCCAATAGGTGAACGCCCCAGTCCAAACCATATCGTTACAGCGGTTCAGCACATCATAAAGGGCTGCCATTTTATCGGTTGGCGGCTCCATTTCAAAGGTGCAGATCAGGCGGAGCGTTTCGTCCTGCGCCGACCACGCGAGGGTCAGCGCGTAGGTGCGCCACTGGCCCTCAACCGCCATCGCGATCTGGTCATCGGTGACGCGGTCAAACTCCCAATCATGGTGGGCAGCCAGATTTTCCACGATGTCGATCGGATGAAGATCGTCACTCAGCAGGTAATCTTCGGAAAATGACATGGGCTGGCCTCACTATAAAGCCCCAGTGACGATACCGTCCCCTATGGGCTGGGCGCCCGGCAACCAACAGCGTAACCCGGCATCGCCCTTACTAGATATAGTGTGGCTATGGGGGAAGCCTGTAAAGAGGATTCTGGAGAAATCTTCTGTGGACAAATTGTTTGTTTGTGGCGTGACAGCAAAAGCTGCAGAGTTTGACAGCATAACCTGCAGCAACGCGATTTTGGTCAGCGGTTCTTCTTAGCAAGTTTCTCGCCGTGGCCAAGAATGTATTCCGCGCCCTCTAGGCCCTTCCCGTGCGGCCCTGCCCAAAGTAAATAATACAGGGGCGCGTTCTTGGTGTTTCTGATCAAGCGGGGCGTCGCCACTTTGGGAAATATCTTCCTGAGCCTGCCCATGTAAAGCTGCAGCAGCAGCTCGGGCACACCGTCCGCTTTCGCTTCAAGCACGTCTCCGAACAAGTTGGTCGTCTTCGGGTAGACAAGTTCTCGCCAATCTGAAGTACCAAAACAGCGATCCACCATGGCCTCCCAATCGGGCCGCCGTTCTACATCCTTCATTAAAAGGCGATTTAACGCCATGTGAATGGGTAGGTTAATGATGACTTCAAACTTTTGGGTCGCAGCCAGATCAGCAACGGTCTCCCACTCGAGGTTTGGTCCATATGGGTCGAGGAAGGCTACGCCCCTCACCTCCCTCTTGCCACCAATCTGCTTTATCAACTTACGAATTCGCTCGTTTGCGTCACCAGTCTGAACGTAGACCCATTTGTGGGGCCATACCGGCTTCATGTCCTCGAGCTCTGACACCCTGCGGTCATCAAGATCAAAGAAGTAATGCCGCCCAAAGCCCGGCTCGATGTTCAGTGCCCGTATGGGTGAGCCAAGCACAAATTCTTCGATCGCGACAACGTCATCACTGCTCGGCTCACCCCAGAACTCGGTATTTTGTGTTTTTGGGGTGGATTGGCGCACCGTCGTGATGGGCGCTCCAGCGAACCCATCAATATAGACCAAAGTGAAATTTTGGTTCTTCAGGACCGAACAATAGAATTTGAGATATTTTTCAAGTGCGTCGAGTTTGATCTTTGCCCATGGGCCAACGGTATTTTCAACATGCGACTTTTTCAATGCACCCTCTGACTATAGCCGTCTATGTCGCCTGAAGAGCTGCAAGGATCGACGCAGGAACTATGTCAGTAGGGAACCCGTTCCACTCCTCTCCGTCAAGCGTGCGACCACCTGATTTCGGCCTCGCTCCACCCCATTGCTTGAAGAAGAAGGCGACGCCATCGCGTTGGCAAACGTCTTTGAGTTCCCGCACCCAAGCCTCATCCATTGGCCGCGCACCCGGTCCGCTTTCCCCACCGACAATTGCCCAGGCCACACCCTTAAGGTCGATCGCCCCAATCGGCCCCAAAAGCGGCTCAAACGAGATGAACAGGGCGTCCGAATTGATCTGCTTGAGATGATTGATCCGGCTTTTGTGGTCCGCATCCTCGACTGAAACCCCGAGCCAGATATGCGATGGCACCTTGCCGCCATCATAACGGCTACGGATGTAGTTCCGCATCAGCGAGCTGCGCTTGGTCAGCACCTGATAAACATGCCAATCAGCCGCCTCCATCGCATCAAAAACCTGATCGACGTATGCTCTCGGGATTTCCTTTTGAAACAAGTCGCTCATCGAGTTCACGAAGATCATGCGCGGCTTTTTCCACGCCTTCGGCTGCTTCAGGCGTGCAGGCCAAAGCCGCAGGTCAAAGCCAAATTCGTACGGATGGTTTGGCACACCGCGCCAGCGCTCCGCAAAGCGCTCGGCATAGCAGTTATCGCACCCGCGCCCGACTTTCACACAGCCCGCGACAGGGTTCCAAGTCGCGTCGGTCCATTCGATATCGGTCTTTTGTGCCATGATCGCTGCTCCTTTTTTTCACCCTAACATGAGCGGATTCGCGGAACAAAGCGATACCTTAGGGCAGCGCAAATGCGCGCTACATCTGAGCCATCAACGGGGCATTTAAGCCCCGTTTAAAGAGTGGTTTACACCGCCAGTTCCGCCTTCAGCATGCGCCACGCGCGCGTTGCAGCTAGCGCGACCACCTGCCTACGGGACGAGTGCTGCCGCCTCCGCGACCACTCGCGTTATATAATTCAGGCCAAGGCTTGCCACCTCCAACGGTGACGGATCTATCAGTGGCAATCCTAAATGATGGGTGGGCGGAACGAGAATTTTTCCGCCGTTTGTAGTGACAGCGACCAGCTTTACATACGGTGCCACTACATGGGTTATTAGAGGCAATCCGTCTAGGCTTTCCACGACCAACAAACCATCTGGGGCAAGGTCGACCGAGATTACATCGGAATAACCATCTTGGCCGCCCCCAACCGAGACAGAGCCTGGCACGAGCTTCGTGGGTTCCCCAAGGCCATGTTCGTCGTCGTTTCTGGCTTCATAAAGATACTTCAACAAGGGATCAGAGAGCTGCTCATCTTTTTTGACTTTGTGCCAATCAAGCGACGATTGACTAGCTTTAGCGGCTTGTTCTAGCTGAGTATATACGCCTTTCCATGCAGTAAGAAAACCAAACCAGCGTGTCTGAAACACATCATACCGCTGTTCCATGGCAAGGTCCTCTAACGCGAGCTTCGCCCCCAAAAGTCGAATTTGCGCTTTTCTGATTCGTTGTTCATCCATGGCGAAATCGAAGTCCCAACCTATTTCACACGTCATCGCCCGAACTATGAAAACCAAAGTTCGGGCTGTCGAGTTCATAATTCATAGTTCGAGATCAGCACCTCTGCCCGCTCCGGGGCCGCGCCTTTCGCCGAGATCGTATAGGTGGTTTTCACCTCGCGGAATCGGAAGGCTTTGAAGGTTTCGCGCACGCCTTCAACGTCGTTTAAAGACAGGATGAAACGCCCCTTTAAACCCGCCAAAACCGTTGCCAGTTCCTCGAATCGCTCGCGGCTGAAGAGCTGCTTTCCATAGTCGCCTTCGCAGCCCCAATAGGGCGGATCGAGGTAGAACAACGTCTCCGGCCGATCGACGCGGCGGATGAAATCGGCGAAGTCCAAACAGGTCACCGTCACCCCGGAGAGGCGGCTGTGCAGGGCTTCGAGATCAGGCTCCAGCGTGGTCAGGTTGAACCGGCTGGATCGCTCCACCGCCAGCCCGAAGTTCTTGCCCGAGACCTTGCCGCCAAAGGCCAGTTTCTGCAGATAAAGGAAGCGCGCTGCGCGCTGCAAATCGGTCAGGGTTTCAGGGTCCACATCGACCAGGCGGTTGAAGTTTGCCTGCGTGGTGATCTGGAATCGCAGCATGTCGAGGAACGCCACGTAGTGCTCCTGGAGCACCCGGAACAGGTTGTAGACGTCACGGCCGCGATCGTTGATAAACTCTGCCTGCGGACATCGTGTCCGCCGCAAAAAGATGCCGCCCATGCCGACAAAAGGCTCGGCATAGCTGCGGTGCTGTGTGTCGTTGTCGATCAGCGCGCAGATGCGTTTTGCAAGGTTGCGCTTGCCGCCGAGCCACGGTGCAACCGGGCGGACGGGCGTGATCGGCGAGAGGGTCTGTGGTTTCAAGTTTTGGCTCCGAGAGGGTCTGGCGCGGAGGAGCGCTCTGGGTTCGGGCTCGGGGGCCTCAAGTGATTGAACGCCCGACAGCGCGGGCATTTCACGGAAAGGGCACCAATCAGCGCCCCTGCCTGCATTTTAAATAGCAACCGCGCACAGCTGCTGCAACGAATCTCTTGATCCGGCATGTAGTTTAGACCCACGTTCGCCGCGCCTCTCGAGGGGTGGAGCGGCCATAAATCTTGACTGGTCGGCGGGGGATGTCTTAGCGGATTTGTCCCCGTGCTGGAGGGTGTTGACGCACCCCCCGGCCTCCTTAAAAGGAGGCCAGTTTGGTCAGACGGCCACGGCCATTGCCGCTTCAAACAGGGCGTCCATCTGCTCGGGCGTGAAGCCCAACAGCCATGCCATCTCATCAATGGTCTGCGAGCTGCGCCGCCATTCGCGGGCGTTCTGGATCGCTTCGCGCATCGCCCAAGGTGTTGCGGGATTGGCGGCGGTGGCATCGAGGGCGGCGCAGATTTGCGGGCCAGCCGTCAGGCGGCCTTGCAGCGGGCTGCAAACCATCATTTCACGCCGGGCTGAGAGTTCGGCGGCCTGCGCGACCTCGGCCGGGATCGCCTTGCTGAAATCAATGTTCATCGCTGGCCTCGATCTCATAGGGTGGCAGGTCAATCGCGCCGTTCACGTTTACCTGCAGCGGTGTTGGAAACAGGGTTTCATGCGGGGCATTGGCCCCATGCGGCAGAAATACCGGGATGATCAGTGCGCCATCCTGCCGGGTGATATCCCCGGCAAGCCAGTCGCTTTGCACGGCCGAGGCGGGCAGCACCGCGCCCTCTTGCAGCGGGCTAAAATCGAAGTTCTGGCCGTTGATCGTCAGGATGTCGCCGTTGCGGGCAAGGCTGAGCCGAGCATCGCGGCGTTGCGGAGAGAGAATGATCTGCATGGTTTGCTCCTTAGAACCAGCGCCCGACGGCGCTGAGCATGGTGGAATCAGCGCGCCGGGCATCGGTCTTGTCGCGCACCGAGAAGCTGCCACTGGTGGTACCGGGGGCAGCATCTGACATCACCGCCGCCGAGACCGTCGACACGGCTTGGCCCGACAACACCGGCGCTGCGATGAAGGCAGCGGGAAAAGTCCAGGTGGTGGCCGCAGCGCTGGAGGCCGTCATGGTGCGGGTGCAAATCAGGGTGCCATCCGCGAACTTGACGTATTCGCCATTGGCGTTGGTGCCGCGCTCAATCACTGCACCGGTCGGCACGCCCGCCGTCTGTGACACCGTGCCCAGAACGTTATCGGTATGAAACACTTTGACCCAAGCGGCCCAGGTGGAGGAGGCGCGCCGCCGCACATAGAACTGCAGCGGAGTTACAGAGACACGCGCAGCAATCTGAATCGCTGAGTTCGTTGCTTGATGCGGGATGTGCAGCACGCTCCACAGATTTGTTACGGCAATCGGTGAGCCTGTTGCTGTCGTGGCGTTTTTGTAAAAGCCCGCGACCGAGATCGCATCATAATCGGTGACGTCGACAGCGTTGGAGCCGCCCCACCCAAATGACCCCAAAGCCATCAAGCGCCCTGCCGTCGCATCAGAAATACTCTGCGTCACATCGCCGCCGCCGATGCCGTACCAAACGCTGCCGGTGCAAATGATCTGCATAGACTGACCGGGGCCAACCAACAGTGTCGCGGCACCGTTGATAAGCTCGGCCCCTGACGGATCTATAGTGACAGTGCCGGTGCCAGAATTGCGGATGGCGAAGGAAAATCCTGCCCCTGCTGTGGCGACGGCGGGAAGGCCAAGTGTCCATGTGTTGGTCGCATTGATCAGCTTGCCACGATCGCTCAAGACCACCGTATAGGCGGCGGTTTTATCGACCGCATTCGAGAGCAGCGCGCCCATCGTCGCCAGCGCCGTGGCGGTAGTGCCATCCGCGCCGAGCAAGCCAGACAGAAAGTCCCGCAGGTTGCTGAGCGCGGCTTTCATCTGGCCTTCGGTCGTGGTCGAGGCGGTAAAATCAGAGGTAGGGGGCAGTGCGGTCATAGGATGTGCTCCATCAGCTGCTCCACATCAGGTTGGCATCGGCCGTCCAGAAGGATGTGGCATCGGTGTTCCAGAAATTCGGGATCAGACTGCCCAAGGCGGCGTAAAGCCACGGGCCTGCCGTCAGCCCCACGGCACGTAGCCGGATCAGGGTTTGGGCGGCATAAAGCAGGGTGATGACCTGATTGGTGGCGCTGGTATCCACCACCCGCGTCCAGCTGACATCAGGGTCCAAGGGATTGATGCCCTGTGCCATCTCCAGCTGATAGATGTCTGCGCCCGCTGCCGCGCGCCATGCCAGCACCGCACGGGTGGCATCATCCGGCATCCGGCGAGCCAGCAGGCCTGAGACGACAGGCCGGGTGATCACGGTCGGCAACACGCTGGTGCGGATCGGGGCTGCGGTGACGCCGGTGTCCGCGCTGTGGACCGATGGGTCTTCGGTAACGGCTTCAATCACCACTTCATAAAGTCCGCGCGGCTTGGTGCTGGTGACCTTGGCCAGCGTCCGCCAGCTCTCTGCCTTTCCGAACACAACATGGGTGCGCTCGCGATCGGACCCGGTATAGGGCGTCACATCCGGGGTTTGGGCCAATACAACCACCTCGGCGCTTGGCCCCGGCGTGACCTGCCACGGCCCGCTCAACGCCCCTGCCGCCGTGCGCAAGCCGACATAATAGCTGCCCGCGCCAAAGCTGACCGGCTCGGACAGCGTCAAAGCCCTTGTGGCTGCGTCCCAAGCACGGGCCTCGGCTTGCACGCCCCAGCCCGGCATATCGTGTTGGATCGCAATCAGATCACCCAGCGAGGGAATGAAGCCCTCCATTTCGGTGGCAAACTGCACAACGCGGCGGCGGTATTTGTTCGCAGCCGCATGATACAGGCCATCGCGGTAGGCCTGCGCGCGCTGGGTGACGCCAAACATCTCCATCTTCACCGGCCGGGCGCGGGTGCTGCCCGCAAGCTGTGCCGACACCCGGCGCGGGGCCCATTTGGTTTCATCAAAATAGGCGACGTCGATTGCGTCGGCGGTGGCCTCCGAGGTCAGCAGATAGTCGATCGAGAACGAGCCGCGCTTGATGTTGCGCATCGAATAGAGCGCCACCGGCAGGCTGGCAGCACCGTCGCGGACAATGCGCAGCTTGCCACCCTGCATGAACAACCGCGCGCGGCCCGCTAGGGCGATCTTGGAGACCGCCTCCCACCAGGTGGCTGCATTCTCAAAGCGGCCGTCGAACTTATCGCCGCGCGCCGCCCAGACAGCATCCAGCGCCAGCAAGGCCGCCAGATCGATCCGCGCATCCGGCAGGCTTGCGCCGTAATCAGTGCTGCGCGCCGCATCCGCGATGGCCCAGGCGATCGAGCGGCTGGCGACCGGCGCGGACCAGCTCACACCGTTCCAGACCGGGATCTTGCGGGTGCACAGCACCGCAATGCGCCGACTGGCCTGCGCCGACAGGTTGTTGGTGGCCCGCATCCGCATCGCAAGCAGTGTCACCGGGCCATGGTCGCGGGTTTCGGCCAGATACGACCGCAGCCCGCCAAATGACACTTGATGGCCAACGTTGGCAGCCGTTGACTTGGTATCGGCACGCCATGCTTGAACGCGGTAGCGTCCGGCTGGCACCGAATATCGGAAGGAACGCCCCTGTGGTGTCACAGTACGATCGGTGATCGCCATTGACTCCAGCACGATCCATGCGGCGATCGGGAGACCATTGTCATCGACCTTGCGCGCGCGAACGGTCAAAGACACCGAGTTGTTGACCAGATCGCCACCGCCAGTTGTCGCATAAAGCCCAAGCGGAAAGATCAGGTCGATCCCGATACTGTAGGCAAGCGTGCCGGCATCCGATGCCACGAAACCTTCAAAGCCACCAACGACGGTTCTGATGTCAACGGAGCCTGAGGTCGTTAGAGCTGCCGCTGCAACCACGGTGTAGGTATTGGCCCCCGTCACAGAAGCAATTTGATAGACGTCACCTACGGCCGTGCCGGTGTTGATCACCAACCGGACCGCCTGACCCACGGCGCGAAGATGGGCAGTTTCGGTGACGGTGATCACCGTGCCAGACTGGCTGTAGGTGCCAGTCTTTGATCCGGTAAGCTCCTGCCCGGAGACCTCGACACTGGTGACGACATTGGTCGGCATCAAGCTGACCTGACCATGTGGCTGGATCACTTCATAGGTGATTTCCGGGAAGGCCGAAATCGGCGTATCTTCAATGCGGATCTGTTCGATATCGAACTCGCCAACGCCCAAGCACAGCAACTGATAGAGATATTGCTCGTTGCCGACATATTCGATGTAGGGCTGTGCTGCAAAATCTGGCCAGCACAAAAGACGCCCGTATTGCGCAGGGATAGCGGCCTCGATCCGTGCCGAGTTGCCCTGCGCGCCGATGGAATAGGTCGGCGACGGGGTCTGCTGTGCCGCCTGCTTTGGCATTGGCAGCAACGCGTTGATCACGGCTTGGCCCACCAGCGTGATGCCAAGAGCTGCGACCCGGCCGAGCATGGTCAGCCCACCCGCTGCGGTGACAAACGCCCCGCCGAGCAAACCTGCCGCATAGGGCGCAAACACCGTCAGCGCGATGCTGAGCAGCATCCGCAACGGATTACTGCCGCCCTGCCCGCCGCCGCCGCGCGGCAAGGTGCAAAACACCAGCTGATCGCCATGCCGCAGCCGCCGCCGCCATTCCGCCCGCAGGACCGGGCGACCATTCAGCATCGCAATCACCGGCGCGTTGCCGCAAGGTGCGAGCTGGCGCAACCGCTTGGGGCGGCGCACCTGTTCGATCATCCGGCTGCCCAGCGGATCAAACGGGTTCGAGACGGTCAGACAAAGCGCCCTCATGCGCCCACCCGCCGATAGACGCCCACAACGCGGTACCCGAGATCAGCCAGCCGCTCCACGGGGGTGAAAATCGCGCCTGCGCTCTCAACGCAGTGCAGCACGCCGCCCTCGGTCAACCAGATCCCGACATGGCAAGGCTCTGCCCCCTTGGCCATCAGCACGCCGTCGCCCTCACCCACCGCATCGACCTCGCGCCACGACAGCCGCGCGTCGCCACGCAAGGCTCTGCGCGTCGCACGCGGATCGGCGCCATCGATCTCCACCAGCGGCACCGTCCAGCCAAACCGCTCTTGCCAGACCCGCGCGCAGAAATGCCAGCAGGTGAAACTGCGGCTCCACGGCATGCCGATATACTGGGCTGCCCAATGCGCGTTCATGGTTGCAACCCCGGAAACGTCTCAAGGTCATAGTCGAGCTTCGGAAACCGCAGGTTCAAAAGATCAGGAAAACCCGCCGTCGCGCGCAGCCGATAGGGCGTTGCATTGACCGTGATCAGCGTCATTTCCAAGGGCGGGGTGTTTTCTGGGCCCACGGTCAGCGCATCTGACAGGTAGGTGCGATAAATCACCGTGATCGGCGTGGCGCTGACCGCCGCCAAATCAATCTGTGCTACGATCTCAGAGCCGACATTGTCGATCTCGATCACGCATTGCGGCAGGCCGGTCGCGGTCTGATCAGGCGGCACCACATCGAACGCATAGGCCACAAAGGTCACAATCGCGCCGGGATCGCGCGCAGCCCCAGCCTCGATGCGCGCATCTATCGCCACACGGTCACGCACAACCCGAATAGGCAGCGAGAATGCCGCGTGCCAAAGCTCCAGCGTATGATAGATCACCTGCCCGATCGGGGCCGAGGCATAGGCTTCCTGAATTGCGGCTGAGAGGGCGGGATCAGACATCAGCGCACCTCCATTGTCGCGGTAACTTGCCAGTTCAGGTTCGCGGTGGCCGAGGCTTTGAACGGACCCTTAAAGCGGGCTTCAACGACTTTGAAACCACCACCAACCGCGATCGGCACCTGCACCCAAGCCGTGCTGGCCGCAGCTCCCAACGCCTTGCCCGCCGCATCGGTGCGCAGGTGCAGATCATACCCGGTCGCCAAGCGTGCCCCGAGTTCGCAAAGATTGATCGCGGCCACACCTGCGCCTGCATAGTTTGCAGCTTGCGTGTCATCGAGCAGATTGATCCGCATCACCGCAGGGCTGACACCCACCCCGCTTGCTGCGGTAATCGTCGCGCGCCACCATCCCGCGCCACGGTCCTCGATCTGTCGGCTGATCAACCCGGATTGGCCACCAAACACACCGTTCAAAAGATCAATGTTGCTGTAGCACGGCGTTCCAGACAGATCGATAAAGCCCAGCCGGGCCCAGCGGCGGGCGCTGTATTGCAGGCTGGCGCGGCACAAAATGACATTGCCGGAAGTCACCGTCGCCCCCAAGCCGCGATCTGCGTAATGCTGGGCGGTGCTGCCGTCTTCGGTCAGCCGGTCTGCCAATTCTGTATCCGGCGTGGCCACCATATCGGCGGTAACACTGGCCCCCGAGGCCGTCCACGCGGCAAGGCTTTCGCTGTCACCGGCCAAGCTATAGGCCGCATCATCCCACCAGGCGCGGAAGGCCGCCATCTCGGTATCGGTGAACACCCACGCCATCTCGACCGTATCATTGCGCGCAAAGCTCAGACGGCGCACACGTGCGGTGCCGACCTCCATATCCGAGCGGATCGCAGGATCGACCGGCGATAGCCCGAAACCCGGCTGCGAGGGGGTGGGCAGGACATCAGGCCAGCGGCGCATGCTCAACTCCCCACACGGGTAAGGCCATAGTTGGACCCCATTACGTCGCTCATCGGCCCGACACCGCGTGACATATTGCCCGCAATCGCGCCCTCAACCTGTTCGATCAACACATCCACAATCCGCGTGCTGCCGTCGCTGTGTTCGCTCGACGAGGCCTTGGTGCCCGCAGGGGTGCTGATATTGACGACAACACTGCCGCCGCCGCTGCCCGAGGCATGCACCCCGAGTTTACCGTCAGCCCCTCGGCTGAGCGGCAAGATCGCCTCTTCCCCGGCTTCGCCCATCAGCCCGATGCCTTTGGCGAAGGGAAAGATCGTCGGGCGGTCTACCACGGTGCCCGAATAAGCCGAAATGCCCGCCCCGCTGTAAATACCGCCCACCGCGTTTGGCGTGACGGCAGGCGCAAACGACGGCACGATGGCCCCGATCAGCTGGTTCAGAAGCGGCGTGACGATGCTGTCACTGAACCGCTTGGCCGCGATTTCTGCAAGCTGCTGGATCACGAAGCTTTTGAAATCCGCCATCGCGGCCTTGCCGCCCTTGGTCCCGGCCAGAAAGCTGGCAAAGCCCTTCTCAAAATTCGACGAGAGCTTATCGGCCAAATCCGAACCCGCCTGGTCGAGATCGCCGATCAGCCCTTTGACCTCAGCCCGCCATTTGGCAACCGCATTGGCGGCTTTGGGGCCTGCGGCATCCGCGACTTTATCCAGTTTCGGGATCAGCTCGGCGATGCTGTTGGCGGCTTGATCCTTGGCCGAAGCAATAGCTTTGGTGCCCTCGGCCATGCTCATCAGCCCAAGGCTGACCTTCTCATGGATTGCCGCGATCTTGGCTTCCAGCGTTGCCAGCGTTTTTTCTGCGGCGTCGGTCAGCGCAGTGAAGCTGTCGGGGTCGATCGCCGCCGCGCCGCCACCGGCAGCAGCACCGCCAGCCCCGGCTGTCTTTTTGGGTCGGATGGGGCGGTGAAAAGTGCCACCGCTCGCTTGGATATCGCCGTTTGCAAGGGCATCGAGTCCACCCGGAATGTGCTTGACCGCAGCCCCAGCCGCCAGATCTGATGCGGCCGCAGCCTTTGCCGCCGCAGCGTCCCAGAGCGTTGCCGCCAATGTTGAGGCATCTCCGATCGCACCCGACAGCCAGCCTGATCCGGGAGCGGATGAAGCGAGTGCCATCATTGCCGAATATGCACCCTCAATCGCGGTACCAACCTGAGTTGCCGCATCAACGATTGAAAAGGTGCCAGCTTCCAACTCACGCGTTAATGCAACTTGATCAGCTACAAGCCCTAGGGCCGTTGATATTTGAGTAATCAGTTCCTGCTCGGCTTCAGAAACGCTGCCATCAGCCATCGCCAAAGCATTAACGGTTTCCAACATTTGGGTCAGCGTGGAAAGCTGTGTATCCAGATCGCCTTTTGAGTTTGCCAGCGCAGTCTGTTGATCGACAAATGCCGCTGTCAGCTCGCGCGCACTGGCCATTGCCTCCCTGCCAGCAGCAGTGAAGGCCATGAAGATATTCGCATCAAAAAATGCAGCTACGCCAGATCTTGCATCCCCACCTCCGCCCGAACCGAATAGCCCCGCAAGAGACGCGGCCAGACCGTCAATGCTGCGCTGTGCTTCGTCTGCTTTTAGGTTCGCAATGAGGTCAAAGGCGCGTTGAACCGCACCAGACGCTTGCCCGAACTTCTTCGTCAGATCATCTGTGCTAATATTGATATTTTCGACAGCAGTCCTGAATTCTTCAATCTTTCCGGCCGCGAAGTCGATAGCATCTCCGACGCTCAGCGTCTTGTCCCCGAGGTTGCCAAACGCCGACATCAGCAGCGGCAGAGCGATGCCTGCCAATAGGCCCGCCGCCATGCCCACAGTGCCGAACCCCAAGCCAATATCTGGCAACTGGATGGCCAGTGCCTGCACAAAGTTGCCCGTGGCCATGGTCTGCTGACCAACCTGTGACAGCTGCATGCCCATTTGACGCGCGCCGTTCCCGGCCAGAAACGACCCTTTGCCCACCTCAGTCAGCTCGCGCGTCAGTGATGCGACCTGCGGCGTGGCCTCACGCGCGCCAGCCTCAATCGCTGGCCCCAGCTTTGCGCCCTCGACCGAGGCTTCTGCCGCAGCCGTCCCCACCGCCTTCAAGTCGCCCTTCGTCGCCGCCAGTGCAGCCTTGGCCTGATCATTCTTGACCCGCAGTTCCATCGCAGCAATCAGGTCGGTCATCGGATCATTCCTTCAAAGGTAGCGAATATCCCCATCCAGCGGGGCATCGGTGGCGGCGGGTGGCGCGGTACCCCGCGCGGCGAAGATGCGCTTCAGATCATCGGCCCCCGCATTCACCGCGATGTGCACGGCCCAGATCAGGCGCTGTTCATCAGCTTGATCGACCTCGCGGTGTCCGCGCTGCAACGCCGCGATCTGGCCGAGCGTCAGCTCTCCGACACTGGTAAGGCTGTGGCCCCATCGGACAAGTCTTGCGACACCTGCTGACCAACCCAATGCTCCAGCAGCTTGTGCATCCGCGCGCCCATCGCCGCGCGCTGCGGCAACAGGCGTTGGGCGAAAAAATCAATGTTGACCTCAAACACCGCCGCCACCAGTTGCAGCGCCACATCGGCTTCCAGATCGGCCAGCCAATCCTGCTCGACACCCGTGACGATGGCGACGGAGGCCAGTACATCGGCGGTATGATTGGTCAGTGCGCCCAGATAATCCCCCGCGATGATCTGCGGCAGAAATGACTTCGTGGCCTCGGAATAGGGTCCAAGCTGGCGGACCTTGAGCGGATTGATCGCAATGCTGCGCCCATCGATGATCTCGATGCGCGGCGTTGGAAACAAGGCTGCAAGGTCTTCGGCTGGGGTTAGGTCGTGATCTTGCATTTGGTTCACTTCGCAATAATGGTCAGTTCAGGCGTGCCGGTCAGGCCGGGCAGCGCGCGCAGATCGGCTTGGATCATCACGTTGCCCGCATCATCGACAGCTTGCGGATTGGTCCGCTGCACACGAGACGCAAATACGCCAATCTTCCGACCCGCAACCGAGCCGTGGTTGAACCCCACCGAAGTCAGCGTGTTGGCGTTGATATCGGTGCGCCAGATGATCTCATCCGCCGACAACAAATCGACCGTCATCTGGCCCGACACGTTGCGATCGGTAATCTTGATCGACTCGCCGCCGAGCAGCTTGCGGTGCTCCAGCTTGTTGCCGACATCCCACGAAATGCCCTTCGATGCCAAGGCAGTACCGCCGGTGATATTGCCGACTGCCAAGGTCGCACCCAGCCGGATATCACCCGAGGCGGTGTCGGTGACAACTTCAGGTGTCAGGAACGCCGACAGATCTATCGCGGGAATCGCAACCTCGGTCGGGGTGGCATCAAACGCCCAGAATTCAAACTCGGCCGTAGGAATGTCATAGGCCATCAAGTTCAGCTTCACGGTGCCGCGCCCACCACGTGCGACATAGCGCACACCATCGCGGAAGAACCTGAACGTGCCACCTTCAAAGGCTGTGTTCACCGGGCTGTATTCAACCCGGTTGCCCACAGAAATCACCTCGGCAAAACCGCAGGCGCGCAACAGCTTGCCCCAGGCGGGCGGCGTGCCCGCCGCACCGGAGCCCACCAGTTCCACCTCAAAGTTCAACTTGGCGCGCTTGGTGGACGGCAACTGCTCGGAATTGCCCATCCATGGCAACACCAGACTGCGGTCCACATTGTCGGCCTCGATCATGAACTTCGGCGGCTTGGTCAGCAAGATTGCATCCGCCGAGGTGAAACCGGTCTCGGCGGTGCCATAGACAGCCTCATTGCGGAACATGACCGCTGTGCGGCGGGTGTAACGATCAGCCATCAGCGGGCCTCCTCAATCGGGGTTTCAACAGGTGCTTCAACGGCGGCTTCAAGGAGCGTTTGAGCGGGCAGCACCTGTGTCAGCGCGCCCGTCGCATCGTCCACAATCCAACTGCCACCGTGGGGCGCATGAACTTGCGGGGCTACGTCTTGCGGGATGGGTGCCTCGACGGCTTTCGGCGATTTCATGATGGGATGATCCTCAGCTGATCAGCGATGGAAAAAGTAAGCTCGTAGGCAAAGATGCCAGCGGCAGCGCGGGCAAGCGTGCAACGTTGGAACTGCATGACGCCGATGCGGTTGCCCAATTCCCAGCCCACCAAGGCCGCGATGATCTCGTCGATGAAGTCTGACACGCGGTCCAGGATGCGGCTGCCCGAGGCGTCAGCCGCGCGCAGGGTCAACACCACCGAAAACATCCGTTCGATGCCCTGAATATAGGCCCCGGTCTGGACGTTCTGTTTACCGCCACTGATCCCGCTGGGGATCACATGCACGGCGGGCGTTACCTGCGGTGCTACCCCGGTGGCGGTGAGGGCTGCGAATTCGGCAGCACCCGACACACGCCCGCCCAGATCAGACACGCGCGCCTTCAGCCGGTCGATGATCAAATCGACATCAGCCATCAGATGAACCCCGTCATGTTTTCGGCGGTGAAAGGACGCTCGCGGTCGGTCACCTGGACGCCGGATGCGCCCGAGGTTGCAGGCTCGATCCCAGCGGCCGGAATGCGGATGGTGCCGGTGGCAATGTCCTTCAGCATCTTCACCGCCTGCTCGTAATCGGTGCGGGTTTTTGGGTCGGGCTCGCTGATGTGCAGCTTCCAATAGGCGATGCTTTGCGCCAGATCGGCGATCAGCGGCGGGGCCGAGATCAGCGGCAGGCTGTAGCGCCCGGCCAGATAGCCGTCGATCACAGCATCGGCATCCGACAGCGCCCGCGCCACCACGGTCGCATCAATGGTGCCCGTGGCGACCGCCGCGCGATCGGTCAGATTGACCAGCTGCGCCGCACCGTAGCGATCCGTCATCTGCTGTTGGGTGGCGTAGGTCATCGGGGGCTCCGGGAAACGAAAAGGGGCTGGCGCGGGGCGATCTGAAATCGCCCCGGCCAAATCGTGTGGAAACTAGCCCGCGAGCATTTGCACCGCAGGGCGGCCCAGAAAGCCGGGAACGCGCACACCGCCGACTTTGCGGTCGTTCAAGGCGGTCGCGGCCATCTCGATACGGCGGGCGGGTTTCGCCTGCTTTGCGAGGCGCGGGATATAGTCGATGGCCCAGACCGTCACCTCACGCAGGAGCGTGTCGAAACGGGCAACCAGATCACAAACGAGCGCGGCGACCACTGCCCAAGCAGTAAAGGCCAGAGAAAACGCAAACATCGGTAGAGAGACGATACGGCGCATTGAGCATCCTTTGAGGTTGACGGTTAAGCGGTGGCCGTCTCTCCGGCCTGTCTCGGACTCCATGCTCCGTTCAGTTCAAGCCGCGATGAACACGCCTACTCGGATCGGCTAACGGCGAGTGCTCTGCGGCCTCTTTTGCCCATCAGTTTCGCGATTGATCCTTTCGCTTGGGATTTCAGTGCGGCAGGTCGATGATTGCGACCTGCAGCTCGGGATCGGCCTGTAACTCTGCACGCTCCTCGGCGCTCAGATCATCGAACGGGATATCCACTGGATCGGCGGTGAAATGACGCGGCGTGCCATAACCACCGCGCCAGCGCCCCTGCTGCGGACCAATCACGCGGACGAAGATTTGCGGAACAGGCGCTAGATCAGCTTGAACCTTGGCAGCGGCCTCCGCTTCGGCCTGCTGGGCTGCAGCGGCATCGGCGTCCGCTTGGGCCTTGGCAGCAGCATCTGCTTCGGCCTGCTGGGCTGCGGCGGCATCGGCGTCCGCTTGGGCTTTGGCAGCAGCCTCCGCCTCGGCCTGTTGGGCTGCGGCAGCATCGGTGTCCGCTTGAGCCTTGGCAGCAGCATCCGCCGCGTCAACTTTTTCCTTAGCCATCAAAACACTCCTTTCGGGTTATCGAAGGGGGCGGACGCGCCGCCCCCTCTGGAAAAGCCGAAAGCCCCTTAGGCGAGCCACGGCACAACGAGCAGCTCGGCCGTGCCTTTCCATTCGTTGGTGATGCCGCCGGTGCCGTATTCGGAATTCAGCAACTGGCGACCGGCGCTTTCCAGCGCAGGCGGCACAACCAGCAGGTCCGGCACCAAGCCCAGCGGGCGGGCGTAATCGCCCTTCATGCCTGCAATCGCAGCACGCCCGATGGCATAGTTGGCGTTGTTGAGGGTCTGCTTGGAGCCCCAAGCCATCTGCCAGAAACCGTAGCCGACGTTGTAGCGGGCATCGACGCCGTATTTGAACATCCGCTCGTCGAACACGTTGTCGTCGCTCACCTTGTCGCGTGAGACAAACTCGGGGGCTTTGCGCGACTGGAAAAGCAACGGTTTGACCGGCTGTTTGGTGCACATCAGGAACCACGGGGTGCCCGCGCCGCCATCGGTGTTGGCAACGTTGGTCACTGAGCCGTTGGCATCCAGCACCGGGTGAACGGTGTCAAAGAAGTTCTGACCGTCATAGCACTTCGAGGTGAAGCCTGCCTTCAGCGCCGCCCAGGTCAGGATTTCTTCGTTGGCCGATGTTGACATGCCCATCTGACTGAACAGCGGGGCATAGACGCCCAGATTGTCGTCCTCGATGTCGTAGCGATCAACCGAGATGGTCAATTCCCAAGCTTTGTTGAGCAAGGTGTAGGAGGCTTCAGAGATGTTCTGCGCCACCCGCGCGCCAATCCATTCGCGCATAGCGGGCACGTTGGCGAGCCAGCCATAGGTGTTTTGCGCGTTGCTCGACGGCACGATCGTTGCCACGCGGTCCTTCATCAAGGCAGCAAGGGTCAGGCCGGTTTTGAAATCGTTCTGAAAGGTGACGCGCAGGGCGTTCAGGGCGGCGGTGTTGATAATCATGTCAAATCCCTCAATAAGCGCGGTTCAGGGCTTCATCGAAGCGCACCCAGACGCCATTGGCATCCACGTCCTCGATGACGCCAGCAGGCGAGCGGGTGGCGGTGCCGTTGGTTTTGGCGACAGTCTGGTCATCAACGATCCAGCACTTCGCGCCGATATCGGTGACAAGGCACAGATCGCCGGGCTGGTTGGCCAGATAGGCGACACCGGGCCGCCAAGAGACTGACAGCGCACCGTTGGCACCTGCGGTGTTGTCGACGAGCGTCTGGGCCACACCGACCCCAAACGAGCCTACAGCTGTGGTCCCCTTGATCAGGTAACCCGCCGCGTTGCGCATGATAATCGCGCCCTTAAAGATTTTGGTCGCAGCCCCGACCTGACCGACGCGCAAGTCGCCGGATTTCAGGGGGGTGTTGCGGTCAGCGGTCAGCGCAACCATTATTTCGCCTCCTTGGCAGTGCGGTCAGCTGCCATCAGCGCCGCAAATTCGGTGGGAGATTTGCCGGTGGCCTTGGCGACGGCCAGTTCCTCGGCGTTCAGCGCGACTTGGATGCCATCCTTGTTGGGTGGCAGCAGGGTGGCGTGGGAGACCCCGGCCAGCGGCAGACCTTCGACCAGCGCCTTGCAGGTGTCGGGCTGCGACATGTGCAGAGCGATCATGCTCTCGCGATTGGTTGCACTCAGGCCCATGCGCTTTTGCGCGATCTGACCGTCGATATAGGTCTCGGACGCGCCGCGTTTATTGCCGTCGGTCAGCGCCGTGATCTGGGCCGCTTGCACCGAAACCTGCGCCTGCAGTGCGGTCAGGACCTCTTTGCCGCCAACCACCAGCCCGACACCGGCAAGGATAGCTTGGGTATCGCCGTTGGGCACGCCGACCAAGGTGCCGACCTTGGTCATTGCCGCTTGCAATGCGGTGACCTCAGCTTCGCCACCTTTGCCCCCGGTTTTCAATTCAGCGACAGCCGCGAGGACATCGTCCATCGTAGCCCCTTCGGCAAGGCCCAAGGCCTTTGCCAGTTTCGTAAGGTCCATCGGGTTCTCCGAGTTGAGCGCAGTCAGCCCGCGCAGGTTGGAATAATTGACCAGCCCGGCGCGCAGTATGCTGCGCACGGTGCCTGTGGTGTCGTAGGTGATGACAGGCGAGATGCCGCGATAGGCGCGATCAGCCATCAAAGCCTGACCAGCTGCCGTCCAGGCAACGCGCCCCCAAATCCCATCGCTGCGCGCTTCCATGGCGGTGATCCGTCCACGCGCGGGAGATGGCCCTCCTCTGGGAGCCGCAAGGTCCGAGGAATGGTTTTCGTCAATGATCAGACCGCCTTGGTCGCGCGGGTCGGAATGCAGGCTTGCCGCGATGATCGCGGCAGGATCGCTCACTTTATAGGGACCACGCCCATCATGGGTGCGCAGCTCGCCATCTGCGGCAGGCAGCAGATGCACCCATTCCGGCACTTCCCCGCCAGCGGGAAGGTCAACTGAGGCGCATGTGGCGCGCGAAAGGTTGGTTTTTTTGGTCATGCCGCACTATCGCGGCTGGGAAGGTTTCAGAAAATCCGCAACGGTTTGCGGGGGCTATGCGCGGAACCTGATCAAAGCCTAGGCGGGGCATTGGCCTTGCGTCAATCCCCCAAGGCGGTTGCAAAGGCATCAGAGATCAGTTCCAGAATCTCGACCTTGTCGTCGTCGGAAAGCCCAAGGAATGGACGCGCAGGAATATTACCCCAAGGTGAAAGCACGAAGTAATCTTGGCTTTTTGGGCGCTTCTGGGAAGGCTTCGTGCGACCGGCATGTGCGCCAAACTGACCTTGCTCGGCACCAAACTGCTGCACAGCGGCATAGATCATCGGCGAGCCGACTTGCACAAAGTCAGCGCCATGCTGAGCCGCAATCGTCGAGTTCAGCGCGCCGGAAGGTCCAAACAAAGGCCGGGGATCAACCCGGTCTCCGCGCGCCGCATAGGCGGCAAGCGTCACAGGTGACTTTGCGGCCCATTTAGCACCGTCCGGCGATACGCCCTCGCCAAAGCGGCGGATCGTTGAATTGACCAACACTTCGCCGATTTCGCCCATCAGAGGCGTCATATCGGCCAGCCGCGCCGACAGACGGTCCAGTGCGGCGGTGACGGGGGCATCGTTGATTTCAATCGTGATCATTGCTATATCTTTCCTCGACAGGCGCGACACGGTGATATTCTCGCGGCCGTAGCACGATCTTTGGGTCGGAGCGTCATGCAGGGTTTCCGGGAAACCGGGTGCGAGGCCCCGCCGCCTGTCATTCGATAGCTCTTTTCAGAAACTGCCGCAGCAGCCGGGCGCGGGTGCCAAGATCGCCACTAAGACGTCGAAAGCTGGTGACGAACAGCCCGCCGCCTGATTTGGTCGCCTTCAAAATAAGCAAGTGTCCCGTCGCATCGGAGTCCTCGAGGATGTAGATCAAGGTCTGCGGCGTGTCTTGAATGATCTGCGTTGCGCCCGAAATCACTCTCTGGGCTTCGGCATATTCCAAGACCGAGATTTCCGGGTGCTCCAATATTTGCTTTGCCATGCTTTGTGGAGACAGCACCGCGATGGTTTGAAGCGACCCGATCTTGTCAGCATCGCTTTGAGAAATTCTGGCCAATGGGAAATTTCCTACCGGATTCTCAGCCCAGTCGCTGAACACCTGCGAGCGCACCCAATTTTGGATGGTGCTGATCGACAGTTGGGGCGGCAGCGCTTCCAGTTTCGGCACCAAGGACGAAACGGTAGCGGCAACACTCGCGCCCGGCGCATAGGCCCAGCCCTTGCTGATCCCGATCGGTGCGCCGGTCTTAGGATCAAGCTTCGCCCAATCATCTGGAAGTTTCAGATCAGCCTTACCGCCGCGCCGCACAGCGCTCGCCAAGGATCGCGCGCCCGAAACCCGACAGGTGCAGCCCCAGCCGTTTGGTGGGAAATGATCCGCCCAGAACGGATGATCGGGCGGCAGGATCAATCCGTCCCATGCAAGGTGCTGCAGGCGCGGCTCAAGGCTGTTGCCGTGGAAGTAAATCCAGAATGCATAATTGCCTTCCGTCAGCTGGGCGAAACGACCGGCCGCGTAAGACGTCGCCATATTGGTGCGGTAGATCACACGGGTGCGCCATGCTTCACCCTTCTTGGTGCCCTCGCCCGTCCAACCGTGCCAACCGCGCTCTTCAACGATCTTGCGAAAATCGCGACGAAACTCCTCTAGCGTTGTGCCTTGAGAAATCGACTTGTCCACCGCCGCTGCCAGATCAGCCAGCAGGTCAGCCTTCAACGCGCCAGCCACCATGAAGGCGCGGTCATGTTCTGACTGCCAGACATCGTCCCACTTCACCGTGCCTTTCAGTTCAGCCAACCGCAAACGGAAGGCCGCGACCTGATAGGCGAAGGGTTTGCCAAAGGCGGCGCTGATCGTCACTGCGCGTCTTCCTCGACAGCAACGCGCCCGGCCAGATTTGCAGCAACCAGCCCCAGCGCCATCACCTGGGAAAGCTCTGTCGTATCCAGATCAGGAAAGCCCTCGACAAACATCGCGCGCAGCTCGTCCAGCGTCCCAGCCGCACCCATCATCACCTCAATCTTGGCGAGCAGTGCCGCCATCGGTGCCGCCGCCTCGACAACCAATCGGTCGGTCAAACCGCCCTCAGCCGAACCCCCCTGTTTTTTGGCCGTAGAAGGGCCTTGTGCTTGCAGGGCGTGCGTTGGCGCTGAAAGCCCGTCAACCCGTTTAACTTCGTCTAAAACCCGTTTAATTTTTGAATTTGGGTCGTTAGGGTCGGCTGCGGGTGCGCCCGCGCTCGACGGACGCATCAATTTGGCCCCGGCTTTGGGTTCTGGCAGCCCAAACCGCGACAGCAGGGTCGCCTGTTCCACTTCCAGCCCGCGATCAATCAGCGGGCCGATGGCGTCGGCCAGCGCCTTCAGGTCTTCCTGTTCCGGCTGCTCGATCTTCAAGCGCGGATAGACTTTCAACGGGCCGAATTCCAACTGCATCCACGGCTGGATCAGATCGCGGTTCAGGATCGCCGCCAGCGCCTTGGCATCTGCCGTTTCAATGTCCTTCTGAACCGCCCGATGCTCTTTGCCAGAGCCAAGGCCGCCGACGACCGCATCGGTGGTCGCCGTCTGGCCCAGCACCGCCTTGCTGATCTGCTGATCGATCCATTCGGCGCGTTCTTTATAGAGCTGGTGGGCAGCACCGACATTGCCGGATTCGATGAACTCAATCTGCATCGACTCCGGGATAATGGCCGCACAATCGCCCGCGATGTTGGCAACGGCGCGAAACAGCGTCTTCTTGTCATCTTCGGATGCGCCCGCCGCAAATTTGCCCAACCGCACCGGCTGACCATAGGTTTGGCTGAAAATCGCCCAGTCGCGCTGGGTAAACATCTTGAACATCCAGCCCCACGCCGCCACGCGCGTCAGCCCGGAGCGCAGCGTGATGCCCGATTTGGCCGCGATCTTGGCAAAGATGAACTTGCCAAAGTCCAATGGCTGCTCTTGCCCATCCAGCCCCAGCAGCATCGGGGTCTTCAGATCATGGCGCGCAAACCGGAACCAGCGCGGATCACGCTGTTCCAGCTGCATCGGCATCCATTGACCCGAGCTCGTGTCCCAAATGATCTCGGTGAAGGAATAGCCCTTGCCGATGCAGTCGAGGATATTGAAAATCTCGTCGGTCAGCTCGTCACGCTTCAGCCAGTCGCGCACCATTTGCGCACGGGCCTCATCCTCGGGGTCTTCCGAGCCTGCCTCGACCGTGATCGGGATCTGGCTGACAGATCTGCGCCGGGTGCCGAGAACCCCGATGTAATGCGGGTCGCGCTCTTCAATGGTCTCGAACAGCTCCAGCATCTGCACCGGATCACCGGCATCGGCACTGCGCAAGATGCTGGCCAGCCGCACTGGCGTCAGTCCATCGGCAGGATAACCAGAGATCGGGCTGCGCACGCCGCCAACCGTGGCTGCGGCAATCTCGCGGGTCAAAACTTCGCGATTGATCGGCTGGCCGGTGGGGCCGAGCAGGCGGGGTGTGGTCATTTCAAACTCCAATTCATTCTCGCAACCCGCCCCGCAAACCTGCCCCTAGCGGCGAGCGGTATTCGTCGCGGCGACCATCATCATTGCCGGGGAAATCCCAACCGCTGCCATTTGCAGGGCTGGCAGCACGATTTGCAGGTTCATAGCTGTATTCGACAAACCGCATCCGGCTCGCCCAATGCGCCAAGGCCACAGCAATGGCATGGTCACCGTGGCGCTTTTTGCCCGTGGTGCCTTCGCGCAGCGCTGGAACCCGAGCGATGCCCCGCACGATCTTGATGGCGCGAATGTCACCGAGGTGTTCAGCATCGGCGATCAGGGCGATCATGTCGTCTTCAAACGCCACCTTCAGCGGCGGCATGTGCAGGCGATACCATTCTTCAGAGAACTTGACGGCGATCACGATGCCCGCACCTTCGGGGTCTTCGCGCAAGCCAAACTCGCGGCCCATATCCTCTGCCACCGTCCACCCCATGCCGGTCGCGTCAAAGGCCGCACCAATCAGGCGAGAGCGGACGTGCTGAAGGATGGTCCGCACAATCAGCTTCTGCTCGACGCCCGGCACATTGCGGAGTTCAAATGCCAGAACCTCACGGCGTTTAAGGCGCTGTTCAATGGCCATTAAAGACCCGGCTGTAAGGTCAGCCACACGGGCAAAGTCGAAGCCAAAGGCGAACTGCGGTGTTAGGTCCAGCGCTTCGAGCTGTGCGCGCAGATCGTCCATGAACGGGGCCATGAGGGACGCCTGATCGAGCCGCGAAGCGAACATATAACCCGGCGGTAATTCCAGCCGCAGCACCGGCGTTTTGATCGTCATCCGCGCCTCAATCAGCGGCGCTGGCAACCATGCCCCCGATGAGAGCGAGGGCACGCAGTAAAGTTCTTCGTCGGCATTGTCGCGGTAGCGGTTAATCACCCCCTCGCGCCATTGGGCCTCTGCCTCGGCAGTCCACTCTTCGCCGGTCACTAATGCGATGCGGCGGTAAAGCCCCTGCTCCAGTGCCTGATCCAGCGTGATCGCCATATGGGCATAGTTTGACCGACCGCCGAGAATGTCTTGGATCTGGACGTTGAACTCGTTTTCCGCGCCCAGATGCGTCGAGCAAACCACGACTTGCCCGCCCCACATGGTGAACGCCATCGCGGATTTCAGGAGGGCTGGCAGATCGTCCACAAACGCCGCTTCGTCGATGATGACGCAACCCTGCTTGCCGCGCAGCCCGCGCGGTGCCGATGACAGCGCCATGATCTCGAAGCCGCTGGCAAACTTGATCCTGAAGGCGTTGATCGCCTTATCCTCGCTGTCCTGGTCAAACAGCACTTCCTCGACAGCACCGGCTGCGGAATTGAACGCCTTGGCCCACATTGAGCAGACGTCGATAAACTCGCGCGTCATCTCTCGGGAGTATGAGATATACATCACGTCCATGCCGCGTGCCGATTTCTGCCGGGCTGCGCGCAGAACGGCATAGGCCCCCAGCGCCCAAGTCAGCCCGATCCGGCGTGATTTCTCGACAAACAGCACCGGGCAAGCGCTGTCCAAGAGCGAAACCGTGCGGGCTTGGTAGGGCAGCAAGACAGAGGGCAAGCCATGCGCCTGCACCTCAGCCGGGATCGATGCCATAGCCGCAGCACGTGCCGCCGCCCACTGCTTTTCGGTCAGCATTTCACTCATGGCGCGGGCCTCTCGGTTGACCGTCGCCAGAATTCGACTAGCTCGCCGCCCTTGTCGGGGTCATGGCAGCGCCACATGGTGCGGAAATACGGATCGGGCTGCGTGTAATAGGTCGAGCACTGCCGGTGTTCGGCATTGCCCCAGCAGCTGGTGTGCGCGGAGGGCGGCGGGGTATAGAGCGATTCCGCGACCGCTTGGCATTTGCCAGAGGCCAGCAAGGCGCGCTGGTGCTGGTCTTGCATGATTGCATAGCCGATGCTGGCCGCGAACACTGTGGCACTGCATCCGCCGACCATCAGCGCTTTGAGGTTGTCGCGCTGCAAGATCATTTGTGATCTCGGCCGGTTTGCGCCCAAACCCGCGCCTGTCCGGGTTCAAGGCTTTCCAGCAATGCCTGCTCATCAGAAACTAGATTGTCGGCCGGGCATTCGACCAAGGCACCGCCAGTTGAAAAGCCGTCTTGCCTGCATTTAATGCAGCGTCCAATGAATGCCCCGCCAAACGGACTCGTGCGGGTCAAAGCATGCGGCATCACGGCATCCCCAGCGCGGCTTTATACATGTCGATGACAGCCTCTTCCTCGGCGATCTCGTCGGGCCTGCGCTTGCGTAGGGCGATGACCTTGCGCATGACTTGGGTGTCGTAGCCCCGGCCCTTGGCCTCGGCGAACAGTTCCTTTTCCTGCTCGGCAACAGCGACTTTCTCGGATGCCAGCTGCTCGGCGCGCTCGATGAACTGGCGGAGTTCATCAGCCGTGACAGCGTAGGCCTCGGTTACATCGGTCACTTGGTCACCCCCAGAATTTCGGCTTTGATCGCCTCGGCCGTTTCAGCCGTCAGACCCTTGGCCTTGGCGACGGTAGACACCGCTTCGCCCAGGCGTTCTTGCAGCGCGGCGGTCTCTTTGGCCTTGCGGGTGCTGGACATGTTTTGCGCGGCCTGCGCCGAACGGAAGGCATCGGCCAATTCCTTCAGCTCTTTCGGCGTGGTGCCATCAGCACCGTCACCAAGCATGTGCAGGACGGTGGACTTGATCATCTCTCCTGCAATCACCGTCAGATCGTCACTGGCCTTGGCATCGTGCTTATCGACCAGCACAGCGACGATTTCGCGGGTTTGATCCAGCCTGCGCGACAGCCGAGCTTGGCGCACGGAATAGCGGTTGAAGCTGCTGAAGGCAGGAATGGCGAACTCCAACTCGCCGCGATGTTCAGCCATCAGCGCTTGGCACTTGGCCATGAACTCGGCGTAAATATCGGTCTGGGTCTTTTCGCGATCCGACAGCGCGGACGCCGCCCATGCCACAATTCCATCCGCCTCTTTGGGTAGCAGATCAAAACTGGATAGCCGCCCGCGCCCGATTACCATCGTTCACTCCCCCGCGCGGCTTGGGCGGTCGATGCCCTCAATCACAAGAGCGCGGCGCAGATGACGCGCGCCCTTCTCGGTCAGGGTGGCGATAACGACGGAGTCGGCACGCAACAACGTGACAGCACCTATTTGCTCCAGCCAATCCAGTTCCCCGTGAATCCACTCGCGGGGCCGGTCGATGCCAAGGCGCAGCAACTCTTTGCCGATAAAGCCGGAATGCAGGCGTTCATCCACCTGCTTTGACAGCGCTTTCAGGATGATCAGCCGTGCATCAGGTCGCACCACATCGTTTTCGTAGGTCATAACATCAAGACTTTCGCAGGAGGTGTTCTTCGTGGCGGCTGACGGTAGCTTCCACCCGCTCCATGATTTCGCCGTGGGAACTGAGCTTGACGTTCATCACATCGAGGGCTCCCGAAAGCCGCATCATGGTCAGCTCAAACTCGTGCATGTCCTTCTTGGAAGGTCCCGCCTGTTGTTGCTGATCCATCATCTGCACGCGCTGGCCGATGGCGGTGACTTCCGCAGTCAGCGTCTCCAGTCGCGCCCCGTTCTTTTTCGATGGACCGCTGAAAATGTTCCAAACGACCGTGCCGAGGTTGATGAACGTGGAAAGGGCCAACGCCCAAAGGATAAGAACCTGCACTGTGGTTTCATCAGGCGTCACTTGGCCACCCACGTTTTGACAACGTCCTTGACCGTGTGACCGCCCATATAAAGGGCCATATAAAGGCCGCTTAGCTGGATCAGGTCGGTGAAGGGCATGGGCGGCAGCGCGGTCTTCCAGATCGCGTTGGCGACGTGCAACAGCACCGAATTCCACAGCCAGAGGAAGCCCAGCAGATACATGCCAGCCGGTCGCCAAGCGCGCATCCAAGTTGGCTCGTCCTGCTCGGCGGCAAGGGTCGCCAGTTGTAACTGGAGATCGCGATCGTAGGCCGCGAGCATGTCAGGCGTGCTGGCTTCGACCGCGCGCATCGCCTCGATGACGCGTCCGGGGGTGGTGTCGGCCACCGCCTCCAGTTCATCGGGGCGAAGACCTGCCCGCGCCGCAATGGCGGTGACCACTTGGCCCACCAACTGACCATCTCTGTCGCCCAGCTTCCTGCGCAGCAGCTTATCGACAAAAGGCAGCCCGGCCTTCAGCGCCATATCGGCGAGGATGAGGCTCATTTAGAAACTCCGCAAAAAGGCCGCAACGCGCGGCAAGACAGGGTTGGCCACCGCCGCAACGGTGTCGCGGTAGCGGTAGAGGTAGTTCAGGCCGTAGAGGGCAGCGGCGGCGATCAGCACCGCATTCGCGTGTGGCAGTGCTAACAAAGCATCCGCGAGATCGGAGGTGCCGGTGGGCAGAGAGACTGCCGCGACCGGGGCTGCAACAGCTGCGGCAGTGGTTTTGGCCTTTGCGCGCGCATCGAGTTGACGCTGCAATGTGGCCAGCGTGGCGCGGCCGATAATGCCGTCGACCGTCAGTGCATGATCCAGCTGAAACTTGCGGGCGGCGCTGTCCAGAATGGCATTGGTGTTGGTGCCGGGATCATAGCCCAGCACCCGGAAGCCTGCGCGGGCGGCGGCAATCTCTGCCCCCGAAAGCAGCAACCCCCAACGAGCAAAGCCCACAACCGGCGTCGGCAAAGCTTGGCCGCGATAGATGCCATCCATCAGCATGGCGAACTCGCGCTCGCGCCGCGCGGTCAGACCGGGCAGCACCTTGCCACCCGCTTTGTTCCACGCGAGCAGTCGCGCCCGGATATCAGCGCGGGACGCTTTGGCTTTCCAGCTCTTGACCCAAGTTGCCCGACCGATTGCGCCAAGGTTCCAATGAAACGAGAGGCCCGCATCGAATTCATTTTGCTTGGGGCGGCTGACGGTTGCGGCTTGGGTGACAGACATTGCCACTTCAACGGCTGGCTCATACTTCGCGCGCAAAGCCTGTTGCAGCAGGCTGGTTGCCTGTTCCTTGGTGATGACCATACCCGCCACCGGCTTCACAATACCGGAGGCGGCAGTCAAACCTGCACCGATTGTCCAGACACCCACGCTGTCACGGTAAGCGCGCAGCACGACGCCCTCTTCAAGCTCTAGGGCAGAGATGCCTTGGGCGCTGGTTTGCATGATGTGATCCCCGGAAAATGGCCGGGGCGGCCCCCAGATGATGGGGACATCATGCGATGCAAATGGGGGGCAAATCCGCCCGCAACGGTGTGCGGGGTCAGAGCAGTTTCAGCTGACGCACTTCTTTCAGATCGGGAAAGGGACGTTCATCCTTGCCCGAACGCCAGCGGCGCACCGAAACATCAGTGGCGTGCAGTTTGCGGGCGATTGCCGTGTTAGACAAGCCCTCGACCACGGCAAAATACTGCGCCAACCACGGCTTTGCATTCGGCACGCGGCGTTGAAGGCTTTTGCGCTGGGCGAGATGGCAAAGGGCCTGCGCCCCCTCCATCCCCAACACCATGACGAGTTCAGAATTGGCCGATGGCGTCTGTGGGATGGAAATCTCTGTTCCGCCAAAATGCAGCAAGAACTTTACCGCCAACTCGAAGCCGAGGGCGGTGATGTAGGGTTCCACATGTGCTGGCGGGCGCGGATGGTTCACGGATCACCGCCGAATTTATCGATCTGGTTGCCCCAGACATCATTGCCCGGCCAAGGCTCCCGTGCGAACAAATCACAGAAGTAATAGTGCCGCTTGAACAGCTTCTCGATCATCTCGCGCATCTGATCTGGCTTGCGCGAATGCTCGCGCCGGATCGCCTCGATGCTGTCGGCGATATCTTCTGGCTGCAGGATTGTCTCCGGGTCGATGATCACATTGCGGATGCTTTTCGAATCCGTCTCAGCCGGGCCAAAGCGCCCGACGAGATAAGGCTCGGTCGCAGAGCGCAGAACAAAGCCGGTGCCGAAGTTGACCTTCCAATGCACAGTGCGTTTCAGCCAAGAACCGCCCGTGACATATTGAAAGCCCCAAGCCTTCATCACCTCCATCGCCTGATCCAAATGCGGCCATGTGGACCACATGAACAGGTAGCAGTCCCGACCGGCCAGATCGGCAACCGGCAGCGCCTTGATGGCATCCAGTGACATCGTGCCGTAATGCGCCTCGGGGCTTTTGTCGTAGCCCTTGTCAGAGCGCATCGCATAAGCCCAAGGCGGATCGGCAAGGATCGCGCCATATTTCATCGGCGTCAGACCAGCAAAGGGCCAGTTGTTTTGTGGCCTTTGGATGGGAGTGGCATCGCTCAAAGCACGATCCCCGCGCGACCGCACATCGCCTTCAGCGCCTCGATCACGGTGGCGATCTGCTTCCAGTCGCGCAGCCCATCGATGTCGAAAGGCACAGCGCCCCATGCTTTCTCGAATCGTGCGCGGATGAAGGCGTTCAGGCCCGACGCTCCGGGCAGATCGACCGCTCCGGCCTTGTGCAGCTTGCCCCACAGCGCATGGCACAAGCGGATATCGCCGCGCGTGGCGGGGCGTCGATAGGCGCGGCTGTTCTTCCCGGCCGATGGCTTGAACCCGCGCACCTTCAGCGCCTCAAGCACCGCCAGATGCTCGGCAGGCGTCATAGCGGTCAGGCTGTCTTTGCCGGTCACCAGCAGCTGGAGATCGCGCCGGGTGTCATTGTCCATGCCCAGATCACGGCAGGCGACGTGGATGGTTTTCAGAACGGTGTTGGCGACCATTTTGATCACTCCCCGATGTTCGTTGCTGCATGGCGCATGGAGATGTGTAGGTTGACTGTGCCGACCAGATCGCGGCACCCAATTTTCGACTTCCGATCTCCTTGATCCCGCGCATCGCGCAGCTTGTCGCCAATCGCGTCCTCGGCCTCGTTCCCTTCATAACCGGGGGCATAGCCGTTGGTGAAGTTGGCGATTAGCAGGCCCAATTCGGATCGAGTCAGTTTGATCGACACGGTTCCCGGTCTGTCAGTCATTTCTCCCGCCCCACTTTGATCGTCTTGCCCAATAGCTGCTCGATCGCTTCACCGAACTGGTGGGCAAGCACGTTGATATCGACGACGAAACTGCCGCCCTGACGCCCCTCAACTTGGAGATGCACCTCTTCGTGGGTGACGCAGACGGTGAAGCGCGTCATGTCATCCATCGTCCCTTTGGCCTCGGCCAAGGGCGCGCCAATCGCCCCGCGATCTGCAGCATAGACAGGGACGGAAAAGTGGCAGGCTTCGCGGTCCATCACACTGCCCCCGGCTTTGGCAGGGCGAGCATCTTCGCCTTCTTAGGAGCCGCGCGTTTCAGCGCCGCTTCGCGCTTCTGCTGCTCTTGCAACCGTGCCAGCGATCCGAGGAAAAAGCCCAGATCATCAAGGTCGTCGGTTTCGACCTCAATTTTGATGATCCCCTTCGTACCCCGCGTGACGGAGCTTAAGGATTTCAGGCGCAGCGTGCCTTCGGGGTCCAAATAAAGTACCATTACTGCACCGTGCCGCCAGCGGACATCAGATCAGCAACCGCAGCATCGTTTCCGAGCTGCAAATTAGCCGTGACAAGCTGCATCGCCTGCTCGGACGACATCTTGCGCTGGTCCTGAAACGCCACGATCTGCCCGGTCAAAAAGGCGGCAACCGCAAGCATCGCATCGCCGCCAAGATGCTCGGTGTACTTGCCGAGCAACGAGGCGAGATCATTGTGAAACTGGGTCATTTCGGGAGTGGTGAGGACAGATGTTGCTTTCATGTCCTACTCCTCCGCCATAGCGCCGGCTGTGAGGCTGATCTGCTCAAACGCGCCCGTCTTCGGATTGCGGCGGTGATACCGCACATAGAGCGCGGTGCGATCAACGATCAGGGCGGCGTCAACCGCCTCCATTGCCCGCGCCCATTTGGGATCGGGTACACCGGCGCGATCTTTCATGGGCAGCTTCCGCAATCCCAGAACGCGCTGGGTGTCGATCCTGCCCTTTTTGCTCACCTGAAAAGCATGATCGACCAGAGCGCGCATACGCGGATCGGTCCGCCCGTCCTCGTCCCAGCTTGCAATGCACTCATCAATCAGCGCCTTGGCTGCAAGCAACTCCGGGCCGAAGCTGATGGTGTCAGAAACGGCCAGCTCGACTTTCACTTCACCGTCAAAGCTCTTCAGCTCAAATCCGCCCCGCGCGCCGCCGATCTTGACGCCAAAGTTCTCCATCATCAGAGCTTTGGCTGCCTGCATCTCGGCGAGCGACTTTTGCTGAAATGCGGCAAGCCCGCTCGAATGCACTTCGGCTTGGGCGACAAGGCTTTTCGCCAGATCGTTCTTCATCCGTTCAAGGTCGCTGATCTGATCGACGGGGATCAGATGGCCAGCGGCGTTGCGCCAGAACTTCTCTTGTTCATTCATTTTAGCGGTCCTTTAAATGGGTGATTAAGAGGGTTTCCGGGGCTTCTTCCCCCGGCACGGTCGCCACGAGGCCAAGCTCGACGAGCACGATGGCCATCGCTTCGATTTCATCGGCGGAGAGTGCAACAAGGGGGTGCTTCGTATCCATGCCATATATTAGCCATTGCGGGCCATATATGGCAAGCCCAAAATGGCTAATGTTGTCGGATTAGCCATTTTGGGCTAACAGGAGTTATGGACCCCGTACTTTCCGCCATAGATGACGCCCTAAAGCGCTCCGGTTTGTCCGATGCAGCGGCTTCAAAGTTGGCTGTTGGCAACCCCGCGCTTATCAAAAACATGAGAAGCGCACGCGGCGAAGATAAACGGTATAATTTTCAGTCCCTTACAGAATTAGCGCGGGTCCTCGGCTTGGACTGCTACTTCGGTCCAAAGCGTGTTTTTGGAGGGTTTGCCGAGCAAGCTGATGATTCAGATTTGCAACAAAATGCAGCAACGCGGGCGGGCCATCTCCCGATTCCTTGGCATCCGGCGATGCGAAGGACAGGCACCTCACCAGTTGCATTTTTGCATTCATGGCTCGCCTCAGAAGGGTTAGTGCCAGATCATCTTCAGGCGATTGCGCCAAAAGAAAGCCTTCTATCGTTCACGAATGCGAAAAACACTGTTGCCGTAATCCAGACCAATGCTGCGCAAAAAGGGTCGGGCGGAGTGTGGTGCTTTCAGGAAGGCAACACCATCGGCATCGCGCGAACGGTGTTCCTCGATGGCAAACCTATCCTGTTGCCGCGCACAGAAAGCGAAGAAGCCAGAACCCTGTCAAAAAGCGTGGAGCAGGCAGCTCGCCTGCTCGGTAAGGTTGTTTGGCTGGGACTGCTCACATAACCTCTCAGCAATGACATAATCGAAGGAAAGATAAATGCGCGCCTTGGTCTCTTGTTCGATTGTTGCCGTGCTTCTAGCCGGGTTTGTTCTTGGTGCCATTGAAGTGACGCAAAGGTCGCCTTCAGAGCAGGCACGGCTGACATTTGAACGGCAGTTTAAACATTGGGTTTCAGCGATGGATGTTGCAGATGATTGCAACACAGTGTCTTTTGATAACCGCAAAGTTTCTGAACTCAGCCGCCAAGCCGCAGCGACATTTTATCCCGGCCTGCGGAACATCCTGAAGCGAGATGAGTATGTCGCCACGCTCGCGAGCCTCGTCCCACACGCCAGATTGGCGCATGCGGGCGGATTTATCGTCGGCAATTGCGCATCCTCTGAGGCAGCAGCAACGTTCGCTAGATGGCCCGTTGACACCGCAATCAAACAAGCAGACCGCTATGACGGACGTTGAGCGCATAGAGCAACTCGAGACTCGGCTGGATCAGGTCCAGCATGTGAACGAACAGCTCTTCACGTTCATCTTGCAACTGCTCTATGATCCGCAGCTGCGCGCCGCGATAGAAACCCAGTCCGATGCAAGTGACATGATCCGCATGATGGCTGGCGCGCGTGAAGACCAGGGTGACCACATCGCCGCGCACCTGCTGGAGCGCGTCTCCGACCGCATAAAGGACTAATCTGCGGCAAAATCTCTTCCCAGTAGCCTATGCTTGCAAACAACATTGCTCCGCCAATTTCCTTAGCTTTATCAGGGTATTAGCGCAAACTGGGAAGACATTTCCTTTCTGGGAAGCCCCCTTCCCAGTTCCAACCGTCGAAAAGAACGTTACAGCGCGTTGAACCCGGCCTAAACACCCCATTAAACCCATATTTTACTGGCGTTTAAACGGTCACTTGCCCACCGTCCGCAATCGGCCCACAATGGCCCCGCAGACCCCGCAAAAGGCCATTTTCAGGCTCTCTGCCAACTCCACCGCGCGCAACCCTTCGCGTCACCCACTGGCCCTCAAGCCCCCGTAATCACGGCGCTTTTCGCCAGTTCCCACCAGTTCTCGGATATTCCCGCTTCTCTGCAGGTTATGGTGTCAACACACAGTGGCTGTAGCGTGACATCAAATTTTGCAGGGCGTGACACCAATTCTTGCAGCAGAACGGTTTTCGTCTGATAGGTTAGAATGGGGAGTTAAAGGGGGCGTTAAAGCCCCTTAGAAGATCGCGGTGATGATGACCAGCCCCGGCCCGCCCGCGCCACCACCACCGCCCGTCACACCAGCCCCACCGCCACCTCCGCCAGAGCCGATGGCACCATCGCCACCCCTGCCGCCTGTGCCAGTGTTGTTAGAGCCACCGCCGGTGCCGCCGGTCCACATGAAGCGATCTGCGTAGGCCCCTCCGGGGTTTCCAGCAACTCCCCCGCCATTTCCTCCAGATATCGGGGATACGATAGGGCCGGTGTTTTGTATCTGCCCACCATTGAAGTTTGTGGTTGTGCAACCGCCCCCACCGGTCCCTCCTGAGGTTAACCCACCTGTTGCGCCAAAGGTGAGAGCCGTGCCGTTGCCGCCCGCAACCGCGCCACCGGGAGAGCCTAGCTGCCCTGCGACCATCGCCGCTATGCCAAGCTGTGCGGCCGCCTGAACGGCGGGTGTGGCGATGACACCCGCAGCACCGGCGGCACCAACAGCCGCAGCTGCGCCGTTGCCGCCATTTGCCCCGGCCGAGGCTCTTGCCAAAGTCGCAGCCGAAGACACGTCGCCAGATGCGAGAGAGACATAGCTGACGTTTCCCCCAGAGCCTGCGCCGGGGAAAACATAGAGGGTTGATTGACCCAGCTTTGCGACCGAAACATCAACCGTCGTGATCCCGCCACCACCGCCACCACCGCCCGGATTGCCAGCCGCGCGCGAGAAGCCATTCCCACCGTTGCCGCCCGGCCCGAGGACGTTGATTTGCAGCGATTTAGCGCCCTCTGGTACGGCATAGGTCTGCCACGCGCCGGTGTAGTTGAAGATCGCGATTTCAGGGGCCTTTACAGCAGCTGCCCAGCCCGCCGCATAATCGCCCGCGCCAGACTTCATCAACGCCTGCCCGACTGTTCCACCTGAAGGCAGCAGGCGCGGCGTCATCAGGTTCAGCTTGTTGCGAACCGCAGCGACAAAGAGCGTGATCTGGCTGGCGAGGCTCATGGCGTTACAACAGCCCGGTGTTGAAGGTGGTGACGAAATCCGTGGTCGGATCGCCCATATCAGCAGCGGACGCCGCGCCAAGGTTGGCGAGGCCAAATGCCTTCTGTGGGGCTGTCAGGGATTGTGCGGCATCGATGCGCAGACGGTTGCTGAGGGCGGCGGTAACGGTGCCCGCAAAGTTAGCATCATCCCCCAGCGCCGCTGCAAGCTCATCGAGCGTATCCAATGCCCCCGGCGCGCCGGTGGTCAGCGCATTGAGGGCGGTTGTGATTGCCTCGGTGATCTTCGTCGATGACCACGTCGTTGTGGTCCCGGTCGCCCCGTCAGCAATCGCGGCCCCCGCGCTGCCAATGGCCGCTTTCAACTCGTTGATCGCGGCGACGAGGTTGGTTTTTGTGGTGGTGGTCAGGGCCGAAAGATCGGTGGTGTTGCCATTCACCAGCGTGCGGAGGGCTTTGCACTCGGTGGCGACACGGGTCGCGAGGTCGATTACTTTTTGAGCCAGCGACATGGCCTATCCTTTCAAAGAAGCAGATTGTCAAAAACGAGATCAGGCGACGGCAGATCGGGCCAATCAGCGGAGCCTCCGGGACCGGGAGGCCCCTGCACGCCAACAGCTGTGAACCTGATTTGAGAGCGTGACGGCGTCTGCAAAACCAGTGACGGCCCTGCGACCACTTGGATCGTCAGGACCGTCCGACGCGGGGTGATGGTGAGGCCGCTCATCGCGCGCGCACCTTGAGCTCGACGGCAGGCCAAGCGGTGGCCAGACCATCCGGTTGGATCAATCTGATCCGCAGCGGCATCAGAACATCGCGCGGGAAATCCGACGACCATTTGACCACGCATCGAAATGCCCCGGCCACGGCGTTTGTGACGGTCAGGGTGACATGCGGAGCCATCGCGCTATGCGGTTCGAACACCGAAAGGGTTGCGCCGGTGATGTCGATTGGCCCGCCCTCATCGGTCAGAACTCCGTCAAAAACGAAGTCTGACCCCGGCTCTATCGTTTGAAGATCGCTCATGTTCGGGACTTCCTAACGAGGTGATCGAAGAGTTCTGTGCGTCGCGCACAGGGGTGTTTTGCCATCATGCCGCGACATCATAGCGACCCGACAACCACCGCTTCACCTTGGCCAAGTCCGAGGCGAAGGCGGCATCGCCCAGCAGATCGCCTGCGAACAGCGCCAGTGCGTCCGCATCGCCCTGCGCCCGCTGCGTTGCCCCGCCCAGCCGGAACGATGCGGTCGCCAATGCGGTGTTAGCCGTGGCAACTGCGGAGGCTGACAGCCCTGTCGCCAAATTCAGGATGCGGGCGGTGGCGGTGGCCCCGCCGCTGGATGAGGCGATCAGAATGTTCCAGCCGTCCGTTGCATCGACGGATGCAATCGCATTGCCCGCACGGGCGCGCAGCGCCAGCTTGCCGTCCAGTTTGGTCACCAGCTGGATGCCGCCCCAAGTGGTGCCGACCGATTCCACGCCGCAGAGACACCCGGTTGGCACAACGCCGTCAGTATCGCGGTAAGCCACAACCATCGTCCACGCCGCGAGGGCGTTGAAACTGGGGCCAATGAGGTAGGGGTTTGCCGCCAGCGATCCCGCAGGGAATGACAGGACGTCGCGGCCCAACAAGGCATCGCGACGGGTCAACGGGCGCGCGGCAGCCGTGGCCTGCGCCAAGGCGGTATCTGCCACATCGACCGGGGCAACTGCGGACACAGCCCCGGTGACAAGCGTTGCGGCTGATGCCAGCCACACCCCTGCTGCACTGGCCAGCGCGCTGATATCCGTGACCAGCATACCGATATTGGCAAGGCCAGTAGTATTGCCCGCGCGAAAGTTAAGCCGTTGAATCGTAGTCATTTTGACCTCATACTGCGGTGATGGTTTTGTCGATCATCGACAAATAGAAATCGACATACTCGCCGGGGAAGAAAACCGAGGCGGGGCCTTGCTGGCAAAGGTTGCCCCAGCCCGCCGAATGACCTGTGGGCGCGGCACCAAGCACACGCTCGAACGCGTAGCGCACCGATACCGAGGCTCCCGGCGTGATAGCTGCGCCAAGCGTGATCGTGATTGTGGTGCCCGAGATGGCGACAGCCGAAATAGTCTGGCGGACACCGCCGACATTGACCACAAAGCCATCGTCAGTGGCGACCTCGATCAAATTGGTTTTGCGGACCAAAGCACCGGTGTTGGCTGGATTGTTGGTCGTGATGGTCACGGTGCTGCCAGAGGCTGTGACCGTCACGGCCTTGAGAGGCTCCCAGTTAACCCCTTTGTCCAGCACGAGATGCGAGACATACCCTTCCAGTTCGCCCAACTTGGCATAGCCGCGCGCATCGTGATGGATACCAACCCCGACACCCTCACCGATCTGGAACGAGCCGCGCGCTTTCTCTACCTTCAACGCACAGCTTTCGGCGGCAAAGTCTCGGGTCGAAACTTTGGGGTGTCTAAGGGACGGTCAGGACGGTTCAACCTTACGACGCTCGAGCCGATGCTCGAAGACTTGCACACCCGCCTTGCGGGCGTCGTGATCGAATGCTTGCATTGGGCCGATTTCATCGCACGCTACGATGATGCAGGCACGCTGTTCTATCTCGACCCGCCCTATTGGGGCTGCGAGACTGACTACGGCAAGGCCATGTTCGAGCAGGCCGATTTCCAGCGCATGGCCCACCAGCTCGGCAGCATCAAGGGGCGCTTCCTGCTATCGATCAATGATGTGCCTGGGATACGCACGATCTTCGCCGCCTTCCAGTTGACCAGCGTTTCGACCACCTATTCGGTCGGGAAAGCAGGAGATCGATCAGAGGCGCGGCCTGAGTTGCTCATCAGCAACTTCCCAATCGGCCTTCCATCCTGAACGCCTTTTTGCGGTACTTTGGCAGCAAATGACTTCCATGTTCGACCTGCGGTCAAGTCTGCCATCGCGTTTGCATCTGATTGATATCTAAGCAATAATCTGAACATGGAAGTGATCGGTGAACTTTTCGCCCAACTTCCATGTTCGGATTGGGGATTTAGGCCAAATCTTATGTGTATTGCGCGCCAGATCGCAGCAAAATCACGCATTTACAATATGTTAAACGGTGCCTGCACGAGCCACGCCAAACCACCCGCATTCAGCCTGCAACTGTCGATATCGGGCAAAATGGGACTTCCTGCATGACACCGCGCTATGCCCGTCAAATCGCAGCCACCATCCCATAAGCCCTTTATTTCATTGGGCCTTCCGAGTTCTTCCGGCTTCCCCCGGCCTCTTCCGGTTTCCTGCAGTATTAGGTGTCACTCAACAGTGGCGTGACAGCAAAAGCTGCAGAGTTTGACAGCATAACCTGCAGCAACGCGGTTTTCAGGTTTTAGGCACACGGTCGACAGAATACCAGCGCTACGAGTATTTCAAAAATCAGAAATGCATGGGTAATCCCCCCCGAAAGTAAGGGGCTGCATAAGTAGAATTTTCTCGCCAAGATGAACGAGGAGATTCTGAATGAAGACAAGCAGATACACTGAGGCGCAGATTCTTGCGATCCTGCGTCAGGCCGAAGGCGGTGTGCCGGTGGCAGAGCTGTGCCGCGAGCATGGCATGAGCAATGCGTCGTTCTACAAGTGGCGGGCGAAGTATGGCGGCATGGATGCGTCGCTGATCAGCCAGATGAAGGCCATCGAGGACGAGAACCGCCGGCTGAAGCGGATGTATGCGGACCTGAGCATGCAAGCCGACCTGCTGAAAGAGGCTCTCGGAAAAAAATGACGCGGCCATCTCAACGCCGCGAGATGGCCGAGAAAGCGGTGGCGCGACACAAGGTCAGCATTGCGCTGGCCTGCCGGGCCTTCGGGGTCAGCGAGACCTGCTATCGCTATGGCCCGAAGTTAAAAGCCGAGAACGAAGAGATCGCCGACCTTCTGGTGGGTCTGACCGACGCCCGCAAGACCTGGGGCTTTGGGCTGTGCTTTCTGCATCTGCGCAACGTGAAGGGCCATCCGTGGAACCACAAACGCGTCTATCGGATCTATTGCGCCTTGGAACTGAACCTGCGGATCAAGCCCCGCAAGCGGCTGAAGCGGGACAAACCTGATGTGCTTGCTGTGCCCGAGGCACCCAACATGACCTGGTCCATGGACTTCATGGCAGATCGCCTCGGTGATGGCCGTGCGTTTCGGCTGCTGAACGTGCTGGATGACTTCAACCGCGAGGGGCTGGGTATCGAGGTTGACTTCTCGCTACCCGCCGAAAGGGTCATCCGGAGCCTGGACCGGATCATCGAATGGCGCGGCAAACCCGGCACCATAAGGGTCGACAACGGCCCGGAATACATCAGTGGCAAGCTGCTGATCTGGGCTGAGAGACAGGGCATCACGATCCAGCACATCCAACCCGGCCAGCCGCAGCAGAACGCCTACATCGAGCGATACAACCGCACCGTCCGGCATGAATGGCTCGACCAATACATCATCGAAACCATCGAGGAGGCACAGGATCACGCCACACAATGGCTATGGACATACAACAACGACCGCCCGAACATGGGCATCGGCGGCATCACACCCGCCCAGAAACTGAAAATGGCCGCGTAAGTTCTACGGATGCACCCCGTTAAAAATGGGGGGATTACCCATGCCGCCTCGGCCCCAGCGCCAGTCTCATTTAACGGGGTGTTTAAGCTCGGTTAAAGGGTCAATACACTGGAACCGCCGCGCATGGCGCTCGTCGATACAGAATTTCTCAGCCGTGGCTTTCGCAAACGATCTAACGGGCATCATGTCCGTTAATCCTTAATAGTCCGCTGAGCATGTAAACGAGACTGCGCACCAAGACCTGCCATATGCTATTCTGGAACGGCACAGCCCGGCTACGGGGGTGGATAGCGCGTGCCATTGTTGGTGGACGTCGGCTGTTGGCACCTTGCCACCCGTTTTGGCCCCTGCGGCGGATCAAGAACCTTTATCAATATTTTGGGGTAAGTATAATGCCAGTTATTCCTGGATCTGACGGACCGGACACTCTCTACGGCGGTGCAGACAACGATACCCTCTACGGTTATGGCGACAGCGATTACCTTGGCGGCGATCTAGGCAACGATACGATCTACGGCGGCAATGGCAGCGATAGCCTCTACGGCGGCGGCGGCGACGATAGGGCCTATGGTGGTGCCGACAATGACACGCTTTTTGACGGCGCTGGCAATGATAGCCTCTACGGCGGTGCCGACAACGATACGGTCTATGGCGGTGCCGGCAGTGACACGCTGTCTGGCGGCAGCGCCAGCGATAGCCTCTACGGGGGCAACGGCAACGATACGATCTATGGCGGCGACGGCAGCGATAGGGCCTTCGCTGGCAACGGCGACGATACGGTCTACGGCGGCGTCGGCAATGACAGCCTTTGGGGGTGGGTCGGCAATGACAAGCTGTCTGGCGGGATCGGCAGCGATCGCCTCCGCGGCGGCGTCGGCAATGACACCCTGTCTGGTGATGCCGGTAATGATAGCCTCTTCGGCGGCGGCGGCAACGATACGGCCTACGGCGGCGTCGGCAAGGACACGCTGTCTGGCGATGCTGGCAGTGATAGCCTCTACGGCGGTGCCGATAACGATACGGTCTATGGCGGCACCGGCAATGACACGCTGTCTGGCGGCGTCGGCAATGATCGCCTCTACGGTGGGACCGACAACGATACGGTCTATGGCGGCGACGGCAACGATAGGGCCTTCGGTGGCTACGGCAACGATACGGTCTACGGCGGCGTCGGCAACGATTTCCTTGACGGCTGGGTCGGCAATGACACGCTGTCTGGCAGCGACGGCAACGATAGCCTCTTCGGCAGCGCCGGCAATGACACGCTGTCAGGCGGTGCCGACAACGATATCCTCTACGGTGGCACCGACAACGATAAGCTCTATGGCGACGACGGCAGCGATAGGGTCTCCGGCGGTGCCGGCAACGACACGCTGTTTGGCGGTGCCGGCAACGACGTGCTGAGGGGCGGTGCGGGGGAGGATGTGTTCGTGTTCAATGCGGCGGCCGGGGTGGCGAACAGCGACAAGATCATCGGCTATGTCTCGGCGGATGATCGGCTCCAACTGGAAGGCACGGTGTTTGCAGCGCTGGCACCGGGGGCACTGGCGGCGGAGAATTTTGCCGCCAACCTCAGCGGGCGTGCGGTGCGGGCCACCGACCACATCATCTACGAAAGCGACACCGGCAATCTCTTCTATGACGCCGATGGGGTCGGCGGTGTCGCCGGCGAGGTGTTTGCCAATGTCGGGGCCAATCTGGCCGGCTTTGGTATGGATGAGTTCCTGATCATTTGATCCAGATCGCGGCATCCCGCCGCGCTGTGGCCGACGCTGAAAATGGGGCGGGCCGTCGGGCTGGCCCCATTTTTTGGCCATGATTGACGTTCGCCTGACCATCGTATTGTTCACGTTTAACTGCGTTCTCGCAGGGGCGGTTTATCTATTCATGATGTAAGGTCTCTGCCGAGCTGGCGCTTGGCGAAAAGGCGTGCCGAACTCGAGGGTCCGGTCCGACACGCCTTACACTCCGCCACTCACGACAGATTTGGAGTGCGGATGCATAACTTCAGCAGCTGCGATCTGGTTCCTAATCTCAGGGCGACAACACCTAAATGCTGCTCAGCTCGTAGTTCGAGATCAACACCTCTGCCCGCTCGGGTGCCACCCCTTTGGCCGAGATCGTGTAGGTGGTTTTCACCTCGCGGAATCGGAAGGCTTTGAAGGTTTCGCGCACGCATTCAACGTCGTTTAAAGACAGGATGAAACGCCCCTTTAAGCCGTCCAGCACGGTAGCCAACTCTTCGAATCGCTCACGGGCAAACAGCGCCTTGCCATAATCGCCCTCGCATCCCCAATAGGGTGGATCGAGATAGAACAAAGTCTCCCGCCGATCCACGCGGCGGATGAATTCGGCGAAGTCCAGACAGGTCACGGTTACACCGGAAAGGCGGCTGTGCAACGCCTCAAGATCTGTCTCCAGCATGGTCAGATTGAACCGGCCAGGCCGCTCGACCGCGAGCCCAAAATTCTTGCCCGAGACCTTGCCGCCAAAGGCCAGTTTCTGAAGGTAAAGGAAGCGCGCTGCGCGCTGCAGATCGGTCAGGGTTTCGGGGTCCACATCGACCAGGCGGTTGAAATTAGCCTGCGTGGTGATCTGGAATCGCAGCATGTCGAGGAAGGCGACGTAATGCTCCTGCAGCACCCGAAACAGGTTATAGACGTCGCGGCCGCGATCATTGATGAACTCTGCCTGCGGACATCGTGTCCGCCGCAGAAAGATGCCACCCATGCCGACAAAAGGCTCGGCATAAGAACGGTGCTTGGTATCATTGTCGATCAGCGCGCAGATACGGCGGGCTAAGTTGCGCTTGCCGCCCAGCCACGGGGCGAACGGGCGTGATCGGCGTTAGCAAATTATTCATACGAATCGTGCCTCTTGGGCCTGCCCAGAAATGGGCGGTGCGGCCATAAGGCGAGAGCTGGTCGGTGGGGGCCTCATTCACA
The DNA here is from genome assembly GCF_058135695.1 of Cypionkella sp. PAMC25878. Lineage (NCBI taxonomy): Bacteria > Pseudomonadati > Pseudomonadota > Alphaproteobacteria > Rhodobacterales > Paracoccaceae > Cypionkella > Cypionkella sp. PAMC25878. The sequence goes on from NZ_CM176871.1 coordinate 4,500,557, forward strand.
ATTTGACCCCGCGTCGGGGGGTGTTGACGCACCCCCGGGCCTCCCCTGTTGGGGTGGCCGGTATTCTCAGACAGCCACGGTCATCGCCGCTTCAAACAAGCTGTCCATCTGCTCGGGCGTGAAGCCCAGAAGCCATGCCATCTCGTCGATGGTCTGCGAGGTGCGCCGCCATTCGCGAGCGTTGAGGATCGCCTCGCGCATCGCCCAGGGCGTCGCCGGATCGGCGGCGGTGGCATCGAGGGCAGCGCAGATCGTAGGGCCTGCGGTGAGGCAACCTTGCAGTGGGCTGCAGACCATCATCGCGCGCCGTGCTGTCAGATCGGCGGCATCCTTGATCTCGGCCGGGATCATCTGGCCAAAGTCGATGTTCATGGGGCGATCTCCGTCTCATAGGCGGGCAAGGAAATTGCGCCGTCCACGCTCACCAGAAGCGAGGCTGGAAACCGCGTGGCCTGCGGAGCATTGGCCCCATGCGGCAGGAACAGCGGGATATGTAACACGCCCGCGATGCGGGTGATGTCGCCTGCAATCCAGTCGCTTTGCACCGCCGCTGCGGGCAGGATCGCGCCTTCCGTGACCGGGCCGAAGTTAAACCCTTGGCCGTTGATTGTCAGCACATCGCCCTGACACGACAGGCTGAGGCGGCCATCGCGACGTTGCGGGGAGAGAATGATCTGCATGGGTTTCTCCTTAGAACCAGCGCCCAACGGCGGTGAGCATGGTGGAATCGGCGCGGCGGGCATCGGTTTTATCGCGCACTGAGAAGGTGCAGCTGGTGGTGCCGGGGGCGGCATCCGCCATCACCGCCGCCAGCACCGTCGCCACCGCCATGCCCGACAAAACCGGGGCTGCGATAAAGGCGGCCGGATAAGTCCAGGTCGTGGCCGCCCCGCTTGAAGCGGTCATGGTGCGGCTGCAGATCAGCCTGCCATCGGCGAATTTGAGGTATTCGCCATTGGCATTCGCACCGGGCTCGAACAGCGCACCGGTGGGCACGCCAGCGGCCTGCGAGACCGTGCCGAGCACATTGCCGGAGTTGTACATCCGCTGCCATGTTGACCAGGCGGTGCCGTTGTAAAACCGCACGAAGATCAGGTTGTTGAACGCCAGCGGCGACCATTCCTGATAGATGCCGGTGTTGTTATAGATCTCGACGCGCAGCCGTCCGGTTTTGGCCATGCCCGCCGGAAACGTGCCCACCGCCGTGCCGATGGTGCGGTAAAACCCGACGCGGGTGGTGGTGTCATCAAGATCGGCGACGTTGATGCCGCCCGAAACCCCCAAGCCAAATGCGCCCACCGTCAACAGCCGCCCGACACTGGCGTCGGTGTTGCTCTGCTGGGCATCATGGCCCGCCGACAGCCACGCGGTGCCGGTGCAGACCAAGACCACGCATTGCCCCGGCCAGATCGCGAAGGTTGCAGCGCCGTTGACGAGCTCGGCCCCGGATGGGTCGATGGTGATGATGCCCGCCCCGGAATTGCGCAAGGCCACCGTAAAGCCCGCAGCGGCGGTGGCGGCGGCTGGCAAGGCGAGCGTCCAGGTGCCGGTGCCATCCAACAACCGCCCGCGATCCGCCAGCACGACGGTGTAGGCGGCGGTTTTGGCGGCATAGCTGGACCCCAGCGCGCCAAGCGTGGCCAGCGCCGTGGCGGGCAACCCGTCAGTCCCGAGCAGCCCGGACAGAAAGTCCCGCAGCGCGGTAAAGGTGGCCTTCATCTGGATATTGGTGCGGATCGCATCGGTAAAATCAGTGGTTGGCGGTAGTGCGGTCATGATCAGCTTCTCCAGTAGATTGAGGCATCGGCACCCCAGAAGGCGTTTGCATCGGCCAGCCAGAAATCACCGACGAGAACGCCCAAGACGGCGGCTTGCCACGGCCCGGCTGTCAACCCGACGCCGCGCACCCGCACGAGGGTCTTTGAGGGGAAGAGCAGGTTCAGGGCGTAGTTTGAGGCGGTGGTATCGGCGATACGGGTCCAGCTGACCGTCGGGTCCAGCGGATCAAGCCCGGAGGCCATTTCGATCTGATAGCTTTCCGCCCCTGCAGCGGGTCGCCAAGACAGCACCGCGCGCCCCAAATCGGCGGGGATGCGGCGGGCCATCAAGCCCGCGACCACCGGAACTGTGATCGTGCGCGGCAGCGTGCTGGTGCGGATTGGCGCGGCCGTCACGCCCTGATCAGCGGTATGCACGGAAGGGTCTTCGGTCACGGCCTCGATCGCCACCTCATAAAGCCCGCGTGGCTTGACCCCGGTGACCTTGGCGAGCGTGCGCCATGTCTCGGCCAGCCCAAACACCACATGGGTGCGCTCGCGGTCAGAGCCCACATAGGGCGTCATGTCGGGCATATCAGCCAGCACCACGATCTCGGGCGACGGCCCGGCCGTCACCAGCCAAGGCCCGCTTACCCCGCCTGTAGCGGTGCGCATGCCGATGTAATAGCTGCCCGCATCGAAGATCATCGGCTCGGTCAGAGTCAGGCTGCGGGTGCCCGCATCCCAAGCCACCGCTTCGGCATGTGCGCCCCAGCCCGGCATGTCATGCTGAACCGCGATCAGATCGCCGATCGACGGAATGAAGCCTTCCATCTCGGTCGCAAAATGCACGATGCGACGGCGGTATTTGTTGGCGGCGGCGTGATAAAGGCCCTCACGATATACATGATCGCGCACCGTCGCGCCGAACAACTCCATCTTGACCGGCCGGGACAGAGTGCTGCCCGCAAGCGCTGCCGTCACCCGGCGCGGCGACCATTTGGTCTCGTCAAAGTAGGCCACTTCCAGAGCATCGGCGGTCTGCTCTGAGGTCAGCAGATAGTCGATCGAGAACGAGCCCTTCTTGATGTTGCGCATCGAGAACAGCGCCACAGGCAAGGTCTGCGGGCCATCGCGCACCACCCGCAGCCGCCCACCCTGCATGAAGATGCGGGCGCGGCCGACGAGGGCGATTTTGGATATCGCCTCCCACCAACTCGCGGCGGAATCGAAGCGACCGTTGAAGGTGTCACTGCGTGCCGTCCAGATCGCATCAAGGGCGAGCAGCGCTGCCAGATCAAGCCGCGCATCGGGTAGGTTGGCACCATAGTCGGCATTGCGCGCGGCGTCGGCGATGGCCCAGGCGATGGAGCGGCTGGCCACTGGCGCGGACCACGAGACGCCATTCCAGACCGGGATTTTGCGGGTGCAGACCACGCCGATGCGGCGGCTTGCTTGCGCCGAGAGGTTGTTCGTCGCCCGCATCCGCATGGCGATCAGCGTCACATTGCCGAAGTCCTGCGTCTCGGCGAGATAGCAGCGTAGGCCCGACCAGATCATCTGGTGGCCAGCACTGGCACTGGAAAGCTTGGGATCAATGCGGTAGGCGCGCAGGCGGTAGCGATACTGATCGTTGCCCGCATAATCCGCATAGGGCTGTGCTGCGAAATCCGGCCAAGCCAGCACACGGCCATATTGCACCGGGATCGCCTGCTCGATGCGCGCCACGTTGCCCTGCGCGCCGATAGAATAGGTCGGCGAGGCAGAGGGCAGCTGCTTCGGCGTCGGCATTGGCATCAGAGCGTTGATCGCAGCTTGCCCCACCAGCATCGCCGCCATGCCGACAGCATTGCCCCAAGTGAAGCTGCCGAAGATGACCAGATCGTGCGCGTGCCGGTCTCGGAGAGTTTCGCGACGTCAACAGCTGCCATATGCCGCCCCCGGCCTTGCAGTGCCTCAAGGGTCTCGACCTGCTGGATGATTTTCAACCGCGCGAGGGCCTTGTCCTTCACAAACTGCGGCAGGGCTTCATACCAAGCCCATGCCTCATCGCGCGATTGCCGTGCTGGGGTCACGCAGGCTGCGGTGTCCGGAAGCGCGTATGTCGGCAATGACGGGTGCTAGGTCAGCGGCGGGCTGGGCAGCGTTGCCGGCCACCGCCTTGTGCAGCCGCACCGCCCTTGCCCGCACGCTGCAGGGCAGCGGCGCCATTGGGGTTGCCCAGCTTCACGCCACGGGCGCGGCCAATTGCGAGCGCGTCCTTAGTGCGGCGTGAGATGGCTTCCCGTTCGGCTTGCGCCACCAGCGCCATGTGATGCCCACTGTCAGATCGCTGCGCAAAATCCACACCAAGCGCTATAACAAGCAGGTTCCTGGGCATCAAATCCAGATGGACGTCAAGTTCCTGACTTTCATAGACAAATCAGGCACCAAGACTCGGCGTTTTCAATACACGGCGATTGACGATGCGACACGGATCCGTGCCCTGAAGATCTACGAACGCCACAACCAGGCCAATGCCATAAATTTCGTCGATCACGTCATCGCAACCTTTCCCTTCCGCATTCAGGAAATTCGTACCGACAACGGCCATGAGTTCCAGGCGAAATTCCATTGGCATGTCGAGGATAAAGGCATCCGCCACGCCTACATTAAGCCCAGCTCGCCGCAACTTAACGGCAAGGTCGAACGATCCCACCGATCTGATGAGCAGGAGTTCTATCAGCTTCTCAGCTACACGGGTGATGTCGACCTGAACGCCAAACTGGCCGAGTGGGAGCAGTTCTACAACCTCGCCAGACCACATGGCGCTCACAATGGGAAAACGCCTTACGAGGCGCTCAGAGAAAAGCTATAAAGTCATGAAATGGTGTCTCGCTAGATCGCCCACATTACAATCCGCGACTTGCTCGGGCGTCAGCACCGCGGCATGGGTTACCGAGCTCGTCGCCGCCGAGAAGATCGATCGCTCCTACCAGAGCAGGGTTCTGCGCCTGAACAATCTCGCGCCCGACGGCATTGAGGCCATCGTAGAGGGGCGGCAAATCGGCGGGGTAACGCTGGCAATGTTGCTGGAAACGTTTCCAGCGGAGTGGGGCGGCAGCTCCACCAGTTTGCTTTGAATGTGTGACCTGCGGTTGTGAGCCTAATCTCTAAGGAAGGCACCCGTCCATTGGTTCCAGCAGGATCCATGACATCCCTTTGATCTGAAACTCTTTTTCACAGCGTCTTGCCGCAGGCAATCTGGGACTGAGTAGTTGCACAGATCAACGTATTGTCGACCCGGAAGGATCGTCTCTTGAAGTGGATTGCTCCAAGATTTGTGAACGCCGGTGGCAAACTTTGCGCGCTCTATCAAAGCACCTTCGCGGTTGAACTGCCACGACGCGAAACCGCTTTGTTCTAGTCAATCCAATTGAGCAGGCTTCACGTAGTGGGCATTGGTGGAGTCTATGTTGTCATTAAGCATTGAAAAAACACGCAGGCCGTGATGAAAATCCCGATAAAATATGCCTGTCTTCTGATGGGCCTCGCTGATGCGCAAGCGGATGGAATCTGCCTAAGGAAATCTTCGTCCAGACGGCTTCGATGCTCAGTCACACACACCTCGTGTTGATAGTCCATCGCTACTCCATTTTTTGCATTCCCAAGAAAGTTCGTGCTTGGGAAAGGCCGCGCGGGGTGACCTGCGCGGCCATACTCGTTAACTACGCTTTCAAAGCACTTCGACTCGTTATCTGCGATGGGTTAGTTGTGTAAGGCTAATGCAACATAAGAAAATATAATAGCGCGGATTTTCGAAACAGTTTGTTGATAAAAATTGCTGTTGGATTCGATCCTCCCTCTACTCGGATCATTGCGCGCCGGGAGACCGCGCCCGCCTCGTGTTGAATCGCTGTATGAGCTACCCCCCGAAAATCGGACAGTGACGGAAGCTACGATCTGAAGTCTGCTGGTCTCCAAGCACGAGGAGAACAGAGATGTCGAAACGCAGGAACCATGACGCAGCCTTCAAGGCGCGTGTGGCGTTGGAGGCGTTGAAGGGTGAGCGCACGGTGTCGGAATTGGCGACCGCCTATGAGGTCCATCCGACGATGATCCATCAATGGAAAAAGGCACTTCTGGAAGGTGCCACGGGCATCTTTGAGCGCGGTAGCAAGGCGGTCGCCACCGCTGAGGTCGCCGAGGATACGGTCCGCGAGCTGCATGCCAAGATCGGAGAACTGGCGGTCGCCAACGATTTTTTGGCAAGAAAGCTCAAGCCCTGGACCGGGAAGTGAGGCGTGGCATGATCGAACGGACCCACCCCACGCTGTCGGTCGGGGCGCAGTGTCGACTGCTATCGATCTCGCGGTCGTCGTTCTACTACGCGCCGCAAGGAGAGACTGCGATGAACCTCGACTTGATGCTGCTGGCCGACAAGCAGTTTCTGGAGACGCCCTTCTATGGCGTCCGGCAAATGACATGGCACCTGCAGAATGAAGGTCATGCCGTGAACGAAAAGCGCATCCGGCGTCTGATGCGCCTTATGCGCTTGATGCCGATCTACCAAAAACCCAACACCAGCAGGCCTGCGAAGGGGCACAAGACTTACCCCCTATCTGCTGGGTGGGCTGCGGATCGACCGGCCCAACCAAGTCTGGTGCGCCGACATCACTTACCTGCCCATGCGCAAAGGCTTCCTCTATCTGGTGGCCATCATGGACTGGTTCACTCGCAAGGTGCTGGCCTGGCGCATCTCCAACACGCTGGAGGCCGACTTCTGCCTGGAGGCTTTGAACGACGCCATCCACAAGTTCGGCCCGCCCGAAATCATGAATACTGACCAGGGCAGCCAGTTCACCTCCTTCGACTGGACCGACCGCTTGAAGCGGGCAAAGACCAAAATCTCGATGGACGGCAAAGCCCGCTACCTCGACAACATCTTCATTGAACGTCTCTGGCGTTCCCTGAAGTATGAATGCGTCTACCTGCACGCCTGGGAAACCGGGTCACAGGCCAAAGCCGGCGTCGGGCGCTGGATCACCTTCTACAACCACCTGCGGCCCCACGCCGCCCATGGCGGACAACCGCCCGCCGTGGTCTACTTCAACGCAATCGAAACCGATCAGCAGAGGCAGGCAGTAGCTTAACTCACCCGGAAATCTGTCCAAGAGTTGGGGAGTAGCTCACTGTGAAGGCAAATGGGTTTGCCGAATCTCTGGGGCTACCAGCTAAGATTCAGGCCTGGTCGGATGCGATAACGGCCTTTTTTTTTGCAGAACCTCTGCAGACCAGTATATCGTTAGGGTCCAGACTCATTGATCGTCAAAGCCAGAACAAGACGGTTGCGGCGAGAGCGACGGCGGAGAGGAAGACTTTTGGGCATCTGTCGTAACGTGTTGCCACCCGCCGCCAGTCTTTGAGACGGCCAAACATGATCTCAATCCGATTGCGGCGTTTGTATCGGCGTTTATCGTATTTGACAGGCTTCGCGCGTGACTTCCGGCCGGGGATGCAAGGCGTGATCCCCTTGTTTTTCAGGGCGTCTCGGAACCAGTCGGCGTCATAACCCCGGTCAGCCAGCAGCCACGTCGCTTTGGGTAAGCTGCCCAGTAAGGCCGCAGCGCCGGTGTAATCGCTGACCTGACCTGCGGTCATGAAGAAGCGGATCGGTCGGCCGTTTTCGTCAGTGACGGCATGCAGTTTGGTATTCATGCCACCTTTGGTCCGGCCAATCAGACGACCGCGCCCCCCTTTTTCACCCCAAGGCTTGAAGCCGTGCGGTGCGCCTTGAGATAGGTCGCGTCGATCATCACCGTCTTCGGGACCGCCGCCTCGGAGGCCAACCCTTCCATCATCCGGGCAAAGACGCCCATGTCGCCCCATCGCTTCCAACGGTTGTAAAGCGTCTTCGCCGGGCCGTATTCCTTCGGCGCGTCAGACCAACGCAAGCCATTGCGATTGATGAAGATAATGCCGCTCAAGACCCGACGATCATCGACACGCGGCACCCCGTGGCTCTTGGGAAAGAAGGGTTTAAGTCGAGCCATCTGCTCGTCCGTCAGCCAGTAAAGGTTGCTCATTGCTCAGTCTCCTTGCGGAGCCTGAATCACGGCTGCGTTGCAAAATCAATAGGTCCTGACCCTAGACGAGGGCATGCTGGGTAATCAGCGCGGGCAAATCGCAGCACACACCGCAGCAACAGCGCTCAGACCGCTCTGAATAAGATTTCAGAGTGAGGCTGCCCGTATGCAAGAATGATTCCGTCGAATGCCATCCGCGCGATGCCATCTGTCCCGTTCACGTCCTCGATTGCTAAGGCACCGCAGCTTGCGAGTTCATTGAGGGCCGCGCGAATGGAAGCCCGAGACTGAGTTTGGTTCCGTCCAACAGATGATAAGTTTGCGGCAGCCATGTGCCGGCACAAGTCAGCGAGGGCCGCCTCCCCTCCAAATTCCTCAATCAGCGTGCGCAAAACCAAAACATGAACGCCGACATCCCCTGTAACAGCCGACTCGCTGTGCCTCGCTCGCGCAATATAGGGGACGGCCGCGGTAAGCGGAGCGAATTGTACAGGGCGTGAGAATCTCCAAGCGTAGAGTTGCAACATGCGTGGGAACAAAATGCGATACTCCACTTTCCAAAGATCTTTTGCAGAACTTCGACACTACGCTGACGTTACTAGCGTTGATCAATGTGGCGCGATGATGGCTGTGAAGCGGTAAGCCTTGGGCATTTTAACCGAAGGGTCGGGTCAATGCGACCTGCCAAGCTGCTAACCATGGACTGCCAGGAGTGAGACTATACGATCAACCGTACGGTGCTCTTTTCCCCTTGGCTTGTGCCAAGCCAACAGGACCAAAAATTTGGGGTTTCACTCAAGCCTAAATGCATCAGGGATAAGATGCTTGGTTGCCTCTTCAAGCACGAGATCGCCAAGGCGCGTTAGGATTTCGCTTGATTGCATACTCGCCTGCCAATGCAACGACACCCGCACTGCCTTGCCGGGACTTAACTCCACCAGCTCGCCAAGCTCGACCAAGGGTATTGCAGAGATGCTGGGTACAAGTCCCCATGCCGTCCCGTTCCTGCAGCAAGCAATGTAGCCCTCATAAGATGGCACGAAATGGGTAGACAAAGGCACGGTTTGGCCGAAGCAAAGTGTCATCCATTGGTTTTGGATATTGTCCTTACGATTGTAGGCAAGACAGGTCGATCCACGCAGAGTATCGAGCGACACCCCCTTCGAAAACTCCGCGAGAAAGAATTCGGGCGATGCTACGGCGATGTAATCCATCGATCCGAGAGAAAGCCTGCGGCACCCGTGTATCGGCGTTTCGAGGGCCGTTATCACCGCAAGCGCGTCTCCTGACTTCAGGCTCGCTTCGGTATGGTCCTGATCATCAGGAAGGACGTCTAAGCGGATCACCAGTTCCCGTGACGCTCGCTTGATCACATTTGGGAACCATGTCGCCAAGCTGTCGTTGTTCACTCCAAGGCGGATCGTTGCCGCCCCGGCAATGTCGCCCCCCACCAGCGCGCGCATGCGTTCGTCGAGTTCTTGTTGAAGAAGTGTCACTTGTTCGACATGTCGACAATACTGTATCCCGGCCTCCGTCGGCAGGCATGGGCGTCCCCTGGCGACCAGAACGACGCCGGCTTTTTCTTCCAACTGCCTGATTCGTTGACTGACCGCAGACTGGGTCACTTTCAGCGATTTGGCGGCAGCTTCAAAGCTGCCTTCTCGAACTACGGCAGAGAGAATGATGAGAGAGTCGTAGTCGATGCGCGACATTTTTCACCTTTCTGCATAAGATTCACTAATGCATGGTGCAGACTTTTACTGGAAAAATTGCAACAAACAAGGGTGGATGGCTACACTTGCATTAGCGCTCCTCATGGAGGCGGAATTTTTGAGCATCCGTCTTCCGAATTTGTGCAAATGGTTCAATAATTTGGGTATCATGAACCCGTTGGGTCGGGGGACACATGTCAGGACAATCACTGCGCAGGAAGTACATCCTGCGGTTTTTCGGAATGAAACGGTATTCGCGCATGATCGCCTGGATGATCGTTTGTGCGTATTTTGCTTTGATAGTAGCGGCCATCTGGTTTGGAAATTACCTGCTGTCGCTCACTACTAGTGTCGGGTCCGTGCTCATGATGACGGCGACCGCGATTTTCATCGGAACGCGGTTCAGAGGGTTAAACAATATCGTCCATGAGTGCTGTCATTCGTCGTTTTCGGAGAATCGCCAAGACAACGTGCTGATCGGGCGGGTATGCGCATCACTGTTGATGAAAACGTTTCGAAAGTATCGGGATGACCATCTGTCGCATCACGCAAACAACGGAGACTACGACAATGATGCGGAGTTCGCGGTCATTCAGAAGTTCCGTTTACACGATGCGCTGAATTGGCGGACCATCATTAGGCACATTACGACGCCATTAATGGGACGGCACCTGCGCGCGTACACAGGCATCAGCCTGTCGGGCGATGACGGTCGCTTCTTCGTATTTTTTAAACTGGTGCTCCTCGCTCTTATCGTGGCGTTCACTGTATTCGCTCCGGCGGCGTCTTTTACCTTCGTCATCGTCCCCCTGTTCTACATTTATCCAACGTTGAATTTTTGGACGGATTGTTTGGATCATGCGGGACTCGTGGGTGCAAATGATGAACTTGAAAGCTCGCGGAACGTCCTTGCGCCTGCCTTGGTTCGCCTGCTCTTTTTTCCTCGGAACGATTCCTATCACCTTGTTCACCACCTGTTCCCGCAGATTCCGGCGCGCCACCTCGATTTCGCTCATACTGAGCTTTGCAAAGATCCGAGCTACAGAAGTCAGCCCACCGCAGTGCGTACGCGCCTTGCGGGATTTGCGAAGCTTCAATCAGTTTTTATATGGAAGCGTCAAGAAGGCGTCGAGAATCCGCACCCCTAAAATGCGACTTTTGAAACAGATTAAAGTTACACTCTTTGAGGAAAACACGGAGTATGGCGCGACGTAGTTCAGCACAAAAGGCGAACAGGCCGATAGACGGCCTTCTTGCCGAGCGGTTGCGCGACCCCAGCTGCATGTTGATCTCGCCGTCCACTTTGACACTAGCCAGCGCGACTTAACATTTATCCGACAAGCGCTTGCCAGCAAGGCGCCGACCTTGACCGATGTCGTGCGGAGCGGGCGGCAAAACCGTCTATGCTGAGCTGATAACGGGAGACCCGATCCGAATTGCGCAAGCCACTTGCAACTGATGGAACTTGCCAATTTAGCAGCGATTCGAGCGCTAGAGCACGTTTAGACACCAGCCAGGCCGCCATATGGTGGCCGATGGCACCATCGATAGCGGTGGCAAACAAGCCGGTCAGCACCATCAGACGAGCTGATAGCTTCATGTCTTCACCCTTCAGCACTGAGTAGGTCATCACGGCAACTCCTAGGGGTGTGACCTGCCACTGAGAATTCATCCAGCTGTGACCAGAGTCCTTTCTTCATTTGATCCGCTCCCCAACGTTGGACCGCCCGAAGGCAGGGTTTTCCGGCTCCGCTCCGGGTGACGGGCTGGTGGCGCCCCCCGATTTCGTCAGCATGATCGGAACCTTGTTCCCGATCGCGCCATGTGGCCGTTCCTCGTTGTAGTATCTACGCCAAGCCTCCAACTTTTCGGCCGCATCCGCAAGCGTCAGGAACCAATGTGCGTTCAGACATTCCGCTCGGAAGCGGCCATTAAACGCCTCGATATAAACGCCTCGATAAACGCATTGTCCGTGGGCTTGCCTGGCCGAGAGAAGTCCAGGGTGACGCCGCGCTGATAGGCCCAGAGGTCCATGTCGCGCGAGACGAACTCGCTGCCTTGATCGACGCGGATCGTCTTCGGGTAGCCAACATTCCGGCAGACCCGATCCAGTGTCGCGACCACGTCTTCCCCGCGGTAGCTGAACCTTACGTCGAGCGTCGGCACATAACGCGAGAACGTGTCCACGACCGTCAATACCCGCAGTTTCTTGCCTGTCGCCAGCTGGTCGTGAACAAAGTCCATTGCCCAGACATCATTCGGCCTGACAGCCTCAGTGCGGTCGTCGCGCAGCTTCGCCTTCACCCGGCGCTTGGGCGTCTTGTTGCTGAGCTGCATGCCCAACTCCCCGTAAATGCAGTAGACTTTCTTGATGTTCACGCCCCAGCCTTCGCGGGGCCAGAAGAACATGCACGCGTCGATAGCCATAGCGCACGCGCGTTTCGCAGATCTCCTTGACCCGTTTGGCAACAGCAGCCTGATCAGTGCGGCGGGATTTGTAGTGGAACGTCGAGCCGTCGAACTTCATGGCCCCACAAGCCGTTCAGATCGACACCGCCCAATCGCTGCACATCCCGCGAACCCGTTCGCGCATCCGGTCAGGCTTCAGAGCTTTCGCCGGATAACGTCCTGCAGCATCTCGCGGTCCAGCGTCAGGTCTGCCACGATCTTCTTCAACCGGCCGTTCTCGTCTTCGAGCTGCTTCAACCGCTTCATTTCGGTCGCCAGCAGCCCGGCATACTTCTTCTTCCAATTGAAATAGGTCGCCTGGCTGATCCCAGCCTTGCGGCAAATCTCGGCAACTGGCGTGCCTTCCTCGCCCTGCTTGATGATGAACGCCTTCTGCGCGTCCGTGAACTTCGAGGCCTTCATCCGATTCCGCTCCGCTCCCAGCCAGGAAAGCGTAGCGGAAAACTCCAGATTCAAACGGCCCAGAATCTGGGGATCAGATCACTGAAGTGGCGGTGCAATTTCATTGATCTGGATGAGCATTCTTCTCAGTTGATTTTCTGGTTGATGCCTCGGACCTCATGTAGATTTCCACAACGAGCATGGTCATCGTCGCCGTGAGCGGACCTAGGATAAAGCCCGGCGCGCCAAACAGTACCAGGCCGCCTACGATGGATATAAACGCAGGAATGGTATGCAAACGAAGACGGTTGCCGACGAACATCGGCCGCAGGACATTGTCGATGCCGCCAACCACAATCCCGCCCCATGCGGCAAGAATGAGCGCGCGTGCCCAACTTCCATCCAGAATGAGCAAGAACGCTGCAGGTATCCAGACTACGAAAGCGCCAAGGACTGGCACGATTGATAGAAGACCCATAACTAACCCCCAAAGAAGAGGCGTGGGAAGACCAAGCAGCCAGAACATCAGGCCGCCCAAGCTGCCCTGAACTGCCGCAACGGCAAGTGTGCCGTAAACCGTCGCGTGTACTGTTTCCGAAACCCGCTGCAACATGTGTTGGGTCTCAGAGGGTGTCAGAGGCAGCCATGCCTGGATCATTGTCTTGGCCACAAGCCTGTCTCGCAAGAAGTAGAACAGCAGGTAGAACGTGATGAGGACCTCAAGCGCCTGAAGCAGGGAGCCCTTTATGAAAGTCGCCCCGATATTGCTGAGCCAAGTTGCTATCGATGCCATCATCGACGGCAAATCGAACTGCCGGTCGATCCAGTTTCCCACGGGTGCAAGGGTAGGATATTCGTCGAGGAGGTTCTGGAGTACACCACTTTCGACACGAACCTGAAGCGATTGGATGCCCGACGCAGCTTCCGTGATAAGGCGCTCAACCACAAATACAGCTGGAACAACCACGACGACGATGACAATGGCGGTCGACAGCAGAGCCGCGATGTTTGGATGCTTTACGACCTTTTCAACCCGCACGTGAAGCGGTGAAAACAGGATCGCCAACGTCAGCGCCCAGGTGATGGCCCCCAAGAAAGGCCAGGCGATAAGCAAGCAGAGCAGGATGCCGGAGATTGCGGCGAGCGCCAGCGCCAATTGTTTGAGGCGGTTGTTGTTTGGTGATCCGGTTTCTTGTTTCATTTGGCTATCGCACAGCCAGATCCAGAAAAAGCAATCCGATGCTTGAGACCAGTCCTGCCACGGGCACCCACGCTGGACAGACAAACACATGCAAAGGTGCCGCTGCCTCGCGGGATTTGATGCGGATCAGGGTGGTATTGATGATCGCAAAAACCACGAGGGTAAAACGGGCGGTCAGGTCAGCAAGTCCAGACAATGGGACCGCAAGGGCCAGCACCAAAATGGCGACGATGCCGAGCGTGGTCGCGACCAACGGCGTGCCGGTTATAGGGTTCAGTTGCGCCAGAGCCTTGGGAAGATTGCCTTGGGCCGCCAGCCCGTAGAGAACCCGTGAAATCATGATGATATGGACAATCACGCCGTTCAGCGTGGCCACGACCGCGATCATGCTCATCGTCTTCAGCGGCATGCCGGTAAGCCGCTCGAACACCAACGCCAACGGGGCACTGGATCTGGCAAGTTCGTCCGGCGGCACCGCAACGACGGCCACCCAAACCACCAGCGCGTAAATCAGAGCGGTCAAGCCGAGTGTCAGAAAAAGTGCCCAAGGCAGGGTGTGCGATGGGTTCTTCATCTCCTCGGCGACATTGACCAGATGCTCAAACCCGATGAATGCAAACACCGCGATCAGGGTCGTTCCGGAAAGCCCGACCCATACCCCGATGTCGCCCGACGCGGGCCATATCTCCGGCAGGCGGGTCACCACACCACTCCCCGCTCCGACGCCCGCGATGATGATCAGCACAAGCCCACCAAGCTCGATCAAGGTCATGATGCCCGCCAGCGTCACGGATTGGCGGGTGGATAGACATGCCACCAGCCCCATCGACAGCACCACGAACGTGATGATCCAGCGCGCTGGCAGATCGACGAACACGCCAAGATAGCCCGCGCTGCCAAGGCTGATCGTGGCCGCCGAGATTGTCGCTGTCAGTACAACCAGCAACCCCATGATCAAGCTTAACCACGGCCGGTTGAACGCCTTTTCGACATAGGCGGCCTCGCTGGCACTGACTGGCATGCGCGTGCCGAGTTCCGCGAACGACGCGGCGCTGAACGACATCACAAGTGCGGCCAGAACGAAGGCAAGCGGTGCGTGCATGCCGCTTCGCCCCGCAGCGATCCCGACCAGCACATAGATACCCGCGCCGATCGTCACGCCAAGGCCATAGAGTACCGCAAGCCAGAGCGTCAGCGAACGCTTGAGTTGTTGAGGCGATGCGGAATCTGACACTCTTGTCTTCCTGTATAGTTTTGAGACGAGTTTAGCTCCGCAACGAATGGCTTGAGTTGATGCAGGTTACCGTTTTCACGCGCGGTCTGCCCTGATCGAACCGCCCCGATCCGGGCTGGCGAAGTATAAATGATCCACATCAATACAAATATATCTGCGAAGTGTAGATCATTGATCTTGGACAAAGGCCACGTCGAGTTTCATGGAAAATGCACTGATCCTCCACCCTTCCATGCTGAATCTCGTCAGCGCAGTCGCCATTGGCGCATTGATCGGCGCGGAAAGAGAGCGGCGCAAGGGCGAAGGCCCGGTGCGGTCTCCCGCAGGCATTCGAACGTTTACGATCACCTCGATTGCGGGTGCCGTTGCATTCAGCCTAGGTGGTGGTGTGTTGCTTGCCGTCCTGACTGCGTGCGTTGCCGCGATGGCTGCGGTTTCTTATTGGCGTAGTCAAGATCAGGATCCGGGACTGACCACGGAGATCGTTCTCATCCTGACGGCTCTGCTGGGCGGCATGTGCATGCAAACGCCGCAGACGGCCGCGGCAATTGCGGTAACGGTGACTGTGCTTCTGTACACGAAGGCCTGGCTGCACAACCTTGTCATCAGCGTGATCTCGAAAGACGAACTGGATGACGCGCTGATCTTTGCCGCAGCGACCCTTGTCGTTTTACCTTTGGTGCCGAACCGCCAGATGGGTCCTTATTTGGCACTCAATCCACACTCGATCTGGATTGTGATCGTGCTGATCATGGCCATCAGCGCAGCGGGCTACGTCGCGGTCCGCCTGTTCGGCGCCCGGTTCGGATTGCCGCTCGCAGGGGCCATTTCGGGCTTCATCTCCAGCACAGCCACGATCGGTGCGATGGGATCGCGGGCCAAGAAATCCAAAGACCTTTTGGCGTCCTGTGTCGCGGGTGCAGTGTTGTCGACCGTCGCCACAATTGCCCAGATGGCACTGGTCGTTGCGGCCACCAGCATGCCCACTCTTTTCAGAATGTCGGGGCCCTTGCTTTTGGCCGGGGGCACTGCTGCGGCCTATGGGGCGGCCTTTACGCTTTTGGCTGCCCGCAATGCGGGTAGTAACGCGGCGCAAACCAGCGGCGTCTTCAGCCTGAAGACGGCACTTGCCTTCGGTTCGATCCTTGCGCTGATCCTTGTCATCTCGGCGGGTCTGCAAGAGCGGTTCGGCGGCGCGGGCGTGCTGCTCGCGGCCGTGGTTGCTGGACTGGTCGATACCCATGCCGCAGCCATATCGGTCGCTACGCTTGTGGCGTCGGGAAAAATCACGGCCCAAGACGCCATCCTTCCAATACTCGCAGGCCTGACCTCGAACACGCTGACCAAGATCATCATGGCTGCGGCCAGCGGTGGATGGGCTTTCGCCTTTCGGGTCGTGCCCGGTCTGGTTCTTGTTGCGCTGGCGGCTTGGGTCGGCACGTTTTCAGCACTGCTCTGGAACTGACCCGAGATGCGGCTAGGTTATCTGCGCAAATACCGACCCCTATTTTGCGGCCGCCTTACGTTGGCTTCAGTATGCGCATCAGCAGACCGTCCTCGCGCCAGAACTGGTGATACAGCGAAGCCGCGACATGCAGCGCGATCAGGCCGATGAACACCGGCTTGGCAAAGGTGTGCCACTCGCCATAGGGATCACACCATAATAGTACCCGAGCAGACCCGTGACAGGCACCGCAACTAGCAATACGTAAAACAGCCAGTGGGAAACCCTGCCTGCCAGTTCGATGGCTCGACTTGTTTCTGTCGGAGGTGGCGGAGCGCCGTTCCTGAGCCGCAGGACCAGCCGAACCGCGACCAGCGCAAGAATGGCACCCTTCAGAATACCCGCCCCTCCGGCCGAGGCACCGAGGCCGCCAAGCGCCATCAATCCGACAAGGGTCGTGCCCGCGACAATCACCGATATTTGCGCTGCAGGTGCCACTGACGCCACGATCAGCGGGATGACGGCACCGGCCGCGAAGGTCATCACCGAGACTACCGCTGCCTGAATCGGTCGGGCGGTGACCGTCTCCGAGATGCCAAGTTCATCCCGCGCATGGGCACCGAGCGCGTCTTTCTCCGTAGGCTGGACTGCGACCTGTCGAGCCAATCCGTCATCCAGCCCTCGCCCGACATAAATGCGGGTCAGTTCTTCAAGCTCCGCTGCGGGCGTGTCTTTCAGTTCCTTGGTCTCACGCGCAAGATCTGCCTGTTCTGCATCGGTCTGCGAGCTGACCGAGACATACTCACCCGCCGCCATCGACATGGCACCGGCCCGGCCAGACCGGCGATCAGGATTTAGGTCCGCCCGGACCCTGCGGCGGCCAGCCGACAACCAGACTGGCTGTCGAGACAAGGCCATCATTCGCCCCCAGCCCCGCAGCACGCAGCCAGCCGATGCGATGAACCATGTGGATTTCGGAGTGGGTCAATCTGCTCATTTCAAGTGTCCTTCGGAGTTATAGCGCGGCTGTCTGGGCTTCAGGGCCAGTCACGGGCTGACCAAACTGGTCCTGCACGATCCTGAGCGCCCTGAGCGCGTTCAGGATGACCGCCACGTCAATGGCTTCTTGCACAAGCGCGCCCTGCACGGGGGTCAAATAGCCCAAAGCGGCGGCAACCATGCCAAGGATGGACAGGCCGATCCCTGCGGCGACGCTTTCAAGTGCGATCCGGCGCGACTTTTGTGCCACCTCGATCCCCGGCAACAGCCGGTCGAGGTGATCTACCAGCAACACCACATCCGCCGCCTCGGCTGAAGCCGCCGCGCCCCGCGCGCCCATCGCGACGCCAATGTCAGCGGCGGCAAGGGCGGGGGCATCGTTCACACCGTCGCCGACCATCATCACCGGGCCAGTCTTGCGTTCGGCCAGAACCAGCTGGACTTTCTGGTCAGGTGTCAGCTCGGCGCGGACGGCGTCGAGCCCGAGTCCCTCGGTGACCGCATCTGCCACGGCGCGGCGGTCGCCGGTGGCCAGTACGATGCGGGTGATACCGAGGTGCCGCAGTCCGGCAAGCAAATCCGCTGTCCCCGACCGCAATGCATCGGCCATGATGATATGGCCCATCAGCTTACCGTCCACCGCAAGCGACACCACGACCGAACCTGCAGCAACGATGGCTTTGTCAGGGTGCGTGGCGCCAACCGTTGCCGCGACGAAATCTGCACCGCCGACAACAACATGACGGCCGATGATGGTCCCGGCAACGCCCTCGCCCGGAGTTTCGACCACGCTTTCAGGGATCGGCAGAGCCGCGCCACCGGCATGGGCCGCCGCGACGATCGCCTGTGCGATCGGGTGTTTCGATGCCTGATCAAGGGCCGCGGCGAAATACAGGATATCGTCCTTAGAAAGTTCGCCATGCGCCTCGATGGACACAATCTGTGGTCGCCCGTCGGTCAACGTGCCGGTCTTGTCGAGGATCAGCGTTTTGACCCGCGCCAGCGCCTCAAGCGGTTTCGCCCCCTTGATCAACACTCCGAAATGCGCGGCCCGCGACAAACCGGCCACCAGTGCGACCGGCACCGCAAGGATAAGCGGGCACGGGGTTGCAACCACCAGCACCGCCACCGCACGGATTGGATCGCCAGTGAACCACCATGCAGCCGTCGCCAGCGCGACCGTGACAGCGAGGAATACTAGGGAATAACGGTCGGCCAGCCGCGCCATCGGCGCCTTGGAGGCTTGCGCCGCCTCGACGAGCCGGACAATGCCAGCATAGGTGCTGTCTGCCGCAGCCCTTGTGACCCGCAGATCGAAAGCCTCGCCCGCGTTGGTTGACCCGCTCATGACTTCTTGCCCCCGGTCCAGCCGGACTGGCATCGACTCCCCTGTCAGCGCCGACTGGTCCAGCATCGCTTGATCGCCTTGAACTGTGCCATCCACGGGTGCGACATCGCCTTGCCGGATCAGTAGAAGGTCATCGGGATTGATCTCTTCCAGCGGCACATCTTCAAGCCCGCCGTCTTGGTGGCGTGTGGCCTTCCGGGGCACGCGCGACAACAGGTCGCTCATTTCGCGCCGGGCGCGGCCCTCGGCAAAGCTTTCAAGGAAAGTGCCGCCCGAATACATCAGCGCGACTACAGCCGCGGCCAGCGTCTCGCCGAACAGCAGCGCCGCCGACATCGACAGCGCGGCCACGATGTCGAGTCCGACTTCGCCCTTCCAAAGGCTGCGAAGGATCTCGACGACAAGGGCGGCAAGGACTGGGAAGACGCCTGCCGCCCAAGCGATCAAGGCAAGGTCGGCTCGGTCGGTCAGCGTCAGCGCAAGACCGGCTAGCAGACAAAGCACGGCCACTACCAGCAGGGCGACGTTCAGGCGATCATGCAGCAACGGGTTCAATTCGCGCACCTGTCTGGCGAAACCAAGCGGCTAGGCTTTGTGTGTGACTCAAACAGCCGCCCCACCCTTGTTTCGCGAAGTTCATTGCCATCCCGGTCAATGAAAAGGGCATCCAGATCGTGTTTGCGCGCCAATTCCGCGCCCTCTTCGCTGCCGCTCACCGTCAGCGCCGTCGCCCAGGCATCGGCCATCATGCAGGTCGCGGCCACCACGGTGACCGAGGCGGGGGAAACGGCTAAGGGCCCGCCCCGCGCCGGGTCCATGGTGTGCGCCAACCGCCGGTCGCCGACGGCCACCCAGTGCCGGTAGTCGCCCGAAGTGGCGATGGCCGCGTCGTGTAGGCCTATGATCGCGTGCGGTGCGCGTGCCGCATGATCGGGGCGCTCAACCGCGACAGTCCAGGCCGTGCCGTCCGGTTGCAGACCGAAGGCGCGCAACTCGCCGTCGATGGCTGTCAGCGCAGACGGGATGCCGAACCCAAGTGCTACCTCTGCCAGACGATCCACACCGAAGCCTTTGGCGATGCCGGACAGGTCCAGCATCAGGGGCGCGTGTTTGCGCGCCCGTCCCAAGCCCAAGTCAAGCTCCAACACCTGATGTGCCGAGTCTCGTCTGCTGCTAAGCGCCCTGCGAATGGCCGCTTCGTTCGCGGCGGCCGGGCCAAAGCCCCAAGCACGAACCGCATCGCCCACCCCGATGTCGAAGGCCCCGCCAGAGGCGCGCCCGATGTTTAGGGCTGCCTCCAGCACGACCAGCAAGCGCGCGGGCACATCGACCCAAACCTCTGGTGCCGCAGCATTCAGGCGCATCAGATCGCTGTCGGGTTTCCAAGTGGACATCTGCATGTCAATCTCGGCCATCGCTGCCACCATCGCTGTCGCGACGGGTTTTTCGTCAAACTGTGCGGGCATATGAAACAGGGCGGACCAGCGTGTGCCCATGGTCGGCCCGTGCAGCGCGTGGCGCGAGAGATCAGTAAACGTCTTCGGCATAGCGTCCCTCTGCTTTCAGTCGTGCGGGCGTCAGACCCAGCGGGGCAAGGATATCGGCCAGTGCCTCGGACACACCCAGCGCCATGCCTCGACCGCCGCAGACGAAAATTTGCGCGCCACTGGCGACAAGTTGGGCCACACGTGCACCATCGCGGCGCAGAGCATCCTGCACATGGGAATGTGTGGCGGTGCGCGAGAAGGCAGTGGTCAGTGTTTCCAGACGACCAACCGCAGCCCAGCCCGCCAGATCGTCGCCATACAGCATGTCACTGTCGGGATGCCGCGCGCCGAACCACAGATGCATGGGCCTTTGTCTGCGGTTCGCCCGCAGAAATCCTGCGAGTGGGCCGATGCCAGTCCCGGCCCCGATGAGGATCACCGGACCACGACCGCGTGCGGGCCGGAAGGTTGGATTGCGACGGACAAAAGCACCAGCGGTCTGACCTTCACTCAAGTCGAAAAGCTGACCCGAACACAATCCATCCGGATGCTTGCGCACGCAGATCTCGACAAATCCGTCGCCCATCGCCGAGGCTAGCGAATAAAAGCGCGGCACCTGTGAACCTTTGGGCACGATCCCCAGCAAATCGCCCGCCGCAAACCGCATGACGCCAAGCCCGGTCAGGCGACGGCAGAACGGAGCGACAGGCAACGCAAACCGCAGGATCGCTGTCGGGGCCTGCACCTCTACCCCATAGTCACGACGCGAGATCAGCGTCAGCGCCGCGGTCCGCGGCGTGACAGGCTGGTGGTTCAGTTCCAGCGGAACCCCGATCCTCGCGCCAAAGGCCCGGCCCCAGCGGGCGAAATCCTGCGGCGACTGACGGTCCACGCCATGAAATGGCAAAAGGGTCACCCACCCCCGCGCCTTAGCCGCTACCGCGACATCCTGTGCAAAGCCACAATAGCCGGGAAAGCTGCGGTCGCCAAAGCCCAGAACCGTCAGCGGGACGGGCAATGCAGGCAAAGTGGCCAGCCGGTCCATAAAACCTTTGGCCGAGGCCGGGGCGGTGCCGTTGCCATAGGTTGCGGCAAACACCACAATCCGGGCAGCGCGATGGTAACGCCCCGGCGCGAAGGCTGACATCGGTGCAGTGTGGACACGCTCACCTGCCGCCGTCAGCGCGGCGTGCAGCGTTGCCGCAAAGCCCCAACTGCTGCCACCTTCGCTGCCGACCAGCAGGATAGTATCGGCCTGAGCCGCGCTGGCATTATTTCGCAGCCGCAGCCGCAGCCGCGGCCGTGACCGCCGACCCGCGACCCACATCAGCGTGCCGGTGCCCGCCATGACCGGCACGCCAAGCGCCATCAACCCAAGGATGAGGCCAAGAACCGCCGCCCCCCGGCCCGTGTGCAGCATGTAGATCGTTTCCGTCATCCGGTCCCACGCCGATAGGTTACTCCATGCAACAAGCTTACCCGTGCCCTGATCGACAAAGCCTTGACCTGAATCAGTCTTTAGCGTGAAGGCATCGGTCAGGTCGTCTGGATAGGGGAAAGTCAGGTCGCGCAGCGCCGTGACTGGCGTGCTCTGGAGAGCCTGCATCTATGCCAGATCGAAACCACCCTGCCCACTGACTTTTGGAAAGGGCGGCGGGCCAGCTCTGTCCGACAGCAAGCCAAAGGTCGAGGCGGTCATCCACAACGCCGTCAGCGACGACAGCGCAAGCCCCAGCACGGAAAAGCGCGCAATCTCGACATGCACGCGCCCGACCAGCGCCCCTTTCAGCGGCGACAGCACATGCCGCCAGCCACCCGTCCACCGCAAAACCAATGCAGCACCGGTCAGTGCCAGCAACAGCATGGCCGCCGCTCCGACCGCCGCCACGATCCGCCCGGTATCGTCAAGAAACAGCGACCGGTGCAGGGTTGTTACCCGGACAACGGCAGCACGATGTCGCTCCGCGCAAACAATAGGCGTTTTGCTCGGACATGCTCGGGTCAATTGCATAGCAACTTACACGTCCCGAGGCGTCTCGATGTTCTCGTAGGTTGTAGCAATGTTTCCCAACGGTTGTTGTGCGGGAACAACGAACTTGTCCGAGCGGAGGTTCAATATCCTGAAAACCGTAGGTTCGAACAAGGAGAGAATGATGTTCACCAGACGCGCAGCCCTGATGGGTGCCGCATTCGTTGCCGCTGCCCCCTTAGTGATCAAAACAGCCAGTGCGCAAGAGGTCGCGGCAAACGGTGGTGCCGCACCGGTGGATCTTTCCACGCTGACCCGGCGTAAGGTCAAACTGGTTGCACCGCCGTTTGTCCATGCGCATGAGCAGGTCGCGACGACCGAGCCACAGATCGTCGAATTTGAGATGAAGGTTATCGAGAAAGAGGTTCAGGTCGACGAAGATGCTTGGTTGCAGGCCTTCACTTACAACGGCTCGACACCTGGACCGATGATGGTGGTGCACGAGGGGGACTATGTTGAGCTGACGCTGTTCAACCCGCCCGAAAACATGTTGCAGCACAATATCGACTTTCACGCCGCGACAGGCGGGCTTGGCGGTGGCGCATTGACGCTGGTTAATCCCGGCGAAAAGACCGTGCTACGGTTCAAGGCTACGCGACCGGGGGTATTTGTCTATCACTGCGCCCCGGGTGGCCCGATGATCCCTTGGCATGTGGTTTCGGGCATGTCGGGCTGCATCATGGTGCTGCCGCGGGATGGGCTGAAGGATCACCTTGGCCAACCCGTCAGCTATGACCGGATGTATTATATTGGTGAGAACGACTTCTATATCCCGCGCGGCGAGGATGGCGCTTATAAACGCTATGCAGACGCTGGGGAAAGCTACTCTGACACGCTGGCAGTGATGGACGGCTTGATCCCGACGCATGTGGTGTTCAACGGCAAAGTCGGCGCGCTGACAGGCGACAACGCGCTGACCGCCGAGCAGGGCGAGAACGTGTTGTTCGTTCACAGCCAAGCCAATCGTGACAGCCGCCCGCATTTGATTGGTGGGCATGGCGATTTGGTCTGGGACACCGGAAAATTCAACAATCCGCCCGAGCGTGATCTGGAGACATGGTTCATCCGGGGCGGTTCTGCCGGGGCTGCGCTGTATAAGTTCTTGCAGCCCGGCGTTTATGCCTATGTCAACCACAACCTGATCGAAGCGGTGAACCTTGGTGCCACCGCACATGTGGTGGTAGGCGGCGACTGGAACAACGATCTGATGCAGCAAGTCGTGGCCCCGGTGGAATATGACGTGGCACACGAGGGCCGCACGGCCCTGCCGTAAAGCAAAATACCAACCGCAGAGCGGCAGCCCTTGCGGGGGCTGCCGTTGTCATGAATGGGGGTCGGAAATGGCACGACGGGTAGGTTATATTGCAGCCGGAACTGCGGCGGCCCTTCTTATCGCGGGGCTCGTCGGTGGTGCGGGTCTGTTCTGGCCACACCAACCGGATCGATTGGCTTTGCCCGAGGCGGTGCGGTTGCAGGCTGGAACCCAAGAATACCGCCCAGCTGGTGAGTTTCGGCTCGGCACGCGGATCGTCGATGCCCCACTTCAGACCATCGAGCCTACGGCCATCGAAGTGATGAAATACCATGTCAGCGAAGCCGATTACGCGCTGTGCGTCGCGGCTAACGCTTGCCAGGCCGCACCGTCCGCCAACCGTCAGGATATGCCGCAAACCAACGTGAACTACAGCGATGCCACGGCCTATGCCCGCTGGTATTCTACACAAACGGGGGCTGATTGGCGGTTGCCAACCGATGCCGAATGGCTGCGGCTGGCGGGCGAGCGGGCGTTCGATGACAGCTTTTCCGCCGAAGCCAACGGATCAGACCCCTCGCGCCGCTGGATCGCGTCTTATCGGCGCGAAGTCGAGCGACGTGGCGAGGCTGACCTGACGGTGCATCCGCTGGGATATTTCGGGGTGAACGCCGTGGGGGTGGCAGATATTGCGGGAAATGTCTGGGAATGGACCGATAGTTGTTTTCAGAATGGCACCGTTGCGGCCGATGGATCCGTGATCGAAACGCGGGCCGATTATTGCGGTGTGCGGGCGGTGCAAGGCAAGCATCGTGGCTTTATCATCGACTTTGTCCGCGATGCCCGTTCAGGCGGTTGTGCGGCCGGTGTTCCGCCGGATTACCTGGGCTTCAGGCTGGTGCGAACGCTTTCCTGATTGTTCCACTGCCTATGGAAAGGGGCGGCTAGATGATCTAGCCGCCCCTATTCTTATTGTATCGCGGCTTACTTGGCGACTTGTGCGAACAAGGGTTCAAACCGGGACTTCGCCTTGCCCTTCTGGACCACCGCCGCCGCCGCATCCAGATTGACTGGCGCACCGACCTGAATCAACCCAACCATGCCCATGGCATAGTGTGGCGTGCATTTGACGCCATACAGCCCTTCCGCGCTTAGGGTCAGCGTGAAGTCTTCGCTCATCTTGCTTTTGAACGGCTCAACGCCTTCCGGCAACATGCCTTCGATCGACTCAACATTGTGGCCTTTGTCGGGCGAGACAAAATTGATAGTGTCGCCTACGGCGGCTTTGACGAAGGCAGGCTCAAACACCATAGCGCCATCGGCACCTTTGTTCAGCATCTTGACTTCGAACGTTTCAGCAAAGGCAGAGGTCGCCAGCAGAAGCGCTGCAGCAGTGGCGATGGTCAGTTTCGAAAACATACGTTATCCTTTCGGGATTGATTGGGCCTGACCGTGTTATAGGCCGTTGATCCATGCGGCTCTTTGCGCTGCCACAACATCAAAGGCTGCAACGTGAAAAAACTGGATGAAAGTCTGCTGAGCAATCTGCCACCTTTTCGGAACCTCACGCGCCCCCAAATCCGCGAGATTTTGGATGCCGCACAGACCGCACGGGTTGAGGCAGGCCAAGCGATCTTTTCCGAAGGTATGCCGGTTGATCGATTTTTCCTCCTGCTGGATGGACATATTCGCGTGCAGCGCATCACGCCGCAAGGCGATCAGATCATCCTCTTGCACATCGCACCCGGTCAGTTGTTCGGCATCGGGGCGGCCTTGGGCCACAAGTCCTATCCCGCCACCGCAATGGCGGCGGGGGAATGTGTCGTGCTGGCGTGGCCCAACCGGGTTTGGCCCGAGTTCATCGCGAACTATGAAGGGTTTGCAACCGAGACCTATGCCGTTGTGGGCGAACGCATGGCTGACATGCACAGCGTCATCGTCGAAATGGCAACCAAACAAGTGGAACAGCGCATCGCGGCCGCGCTGCTGCGGCTGATCACCCAGATGGGGCGCAAGGTGGAACGGGGCATTGAGATCGACTTTCCGATCACCCGACAGAACATCTCGGACATGACAGGATCGACCCTGCACACCGTAAGCCGGCTTCTAAGCGCTTGGGAAAAAGATGGTATCGTGGCCAGCGAACGCAAGAAGATCACCGTCACAGCGCCGCATCAGTTGGTCTTGCTAAGTGGCGTTACAGGTTGACATCTGGTTTGGATGCAGGGCGCGGTTTGCGGCTGTAGGCCGCCGAAGATGTTTGCAAAATGGTGCCTTCGGCATTGAACAAAAGCCGCAGACGACAGTTCGGGGAATAGAACGTCACTCTGAAACGCCCCGCATCCTCTCCTTCGCCTTTCTCTGTGGTGCGGGTCACATGCCCCTCCCGCATCGCCTGACGCAAGGCGTCCGGGTGCATACCCAGACCCTTGGCGATGAGCGTCGCATCAATCTCGATCATCTGGTCGGTAAAGCTGATCTTGCTCATCTCAACGCTCCTTCAAGTTGGGCAGTTTGCGCCCGGCTTTGGCGCTTGCCAAGATCGGCGCATAATGCACCAGAAACGCGGCAAATCCCGCCGTCCACAGCGCCGCGGCCAGCCAAAGCCCTGTCGCATTTGTGGCCGAGACACGCACCAAAGCAGCCAGTGCCACGCAGGCAAAGGCCGCAGCCAGCATCGGACCAATCTCAAGCGCGCGTCCGGTATGGCCCAACGACGCCCGCATCATCACTGCCAGTGTCATACCGCCAATGCCACCAATGCCCAACAGATGCAGGCCCAGAGCCGCCGGAACGATGCCAAATCCAGCCAAGCCAAGGGCGAATAGCCCACAGGGCAGAAAGGCAAAGGCCAGATGCAGTATCAGCAGAAGCGGCGACGCCACCGTGCGCCATCCCAGCCATCGGCGGAGCCGGATCACCTGCACCAGCCCGGCCAGCATCATCCCGCTTGCCGAAATTGCAGCATTCGGCAGAGCGACCCACAGCATCAGTGCCACCAGTGTGACCGCAAGGCTTGCCGCGTCCAGTCGCCCAAAAGGCGCAGGCAATGGCCCCGGTCCTCGCTTGGCCAGCCAGTTGCGGGTGAAACTGGGGATGATCCGCCCACCAATCAGCAAGATCAGCATGACAACCATGGCAAATCCAAGCCGCCGACCGATGGCAGCCTGACCCTCCGCCATGACTTCCAGATGGAAGGTCACATTGGCCGCCAGATAGAACAGCACAGGTGCCACCACTTTCAAATTGCTCCAGTTGCGCCCTGCCACAATCTCGACCACCACCATCGCACCGATCAGCGCCATGAATGCGCAGTCCAGCACCATCACCTGAACAGGGCTCAGCCCCAAGCCTCCGGCAACGGCAATGCGCCCCAAGGTCCATAAGGCCGCAAGCACCATCAGCGGCAAGCCGCGCGTCGGCAAACGGCCCGTCCAGTTCGGAATAGCGGTGAACAAGAACCCCGCGATGACGGCCGAGGTATAGCCGAATAGCATCTCATGGATGTGCCAATCCATCGGCGAAAACGGGCCGCTCAGAGTGATATGGCCCGACCAGACCGCCATCCACAGCGGCACAACAAGCAACGCAAACAGCCCAGCCATCAGAAAGAATGGCCGGAACCCATAACTGAACAACGCAGGGCCGGAATAGCGGGGGCGTTTGATATTTTCCATGATGTTGTTTTAGGTCCTTAATTTATGGAGTTTCTTGCGCCACCTCGGCGGGCGATAAAAGATACCTGAGAAAGACATGATAAGTGCCATTCCTTGATCTGGATCATCCGGCTGTCCATGATCGTGCCCTACAGTGAACGAAGGCGTCGTTGCGCTGGCTCAACCTTTGGACGGTCCAATGAACTTGCTAGACGCAGCGCTGCTCTCGCGGACATCGCCGTTTTGTCGCCTTGGCGTCGACCAACTGCACGCTGTGCTTGGTCTTGCTCATACCAAGAGCGTGGTAGCTGGGGCGGTTGTTTTTGATGAAGGCCAACCCGCACGCAGTTTTCATATGATCCTTTCAGGCCATATTCGAATGGCAAGGATCAGCGAAGCTGGCGATATGACGATTGTGTTGCATATCCCGGCAGGTCAGGTGTTTGGCTTCGAAACAAACGGCCGCGAGGCAAGGTATCAGGCGTCAGCGATCGCAGCGAATACCTGTCGGGTGTTGTCATGGTCAAATGATCTATGGCCGATGTTTACCACAAAATATGAAGGATTCGCGGCCGAGATGTTCCGTTGCCTCATTGCGCGTGCTGATGAGATGAGCAACCGGATCGTCGAAATGCAGACAAAGATGGCAGAGCAGAGGATCGCTTGTGCACTTCTGCGGATGATTGGGCAGACCGGTCGCAAAGTTGCATCTGGCGTGGAGATCGACTTTCCGATCTCGCGGCAAAACATTGCGGATATGACAGGCACGACCTTGCATACAGTCAGCCGATTGTTGAGTGCTTGGGAAAAACAGGGCCTGATCGAAAGCACACGTTGCCACATCGTGGTCAAAAATCCGCATCGGATGGTAATGATCGCAGCCACCGCGCGGATCCCTGCGACGGCGCACCCGCGTCCTACCGAGTTGCAAACCGCTTATGCTGGCTTTGCCGATACTGCAGCCCCTAACTCGGCGCGAAAGCTGTCTTCATTTAACTGATACTCAACACAAGCATCGATAACAGTGTGAAACGGTGCGATTGGGCACCCAAAACACAGCATCCCGTGGCTTAGAAAAACCTTTGCTGCTGCGGGCCACCTGTCGAACAGCACCTGCAACGGCAGGTCCGGGTTGTTGATGTCTGGAACGGTCATGGGCCTCCTGCGGGGGTATCGTCGCGGGTCTGCCAAAGATGACGGCCATGTTGCGCTTCGTCGTTGTGCCAGAACAACGTCAGGCGCGGCAAAGGCAGCTAGGAAGGGAAAACTCATATCCCGCCGCAGGAGGCCCCATGTCAGAAATTCTTACAAAATCCAGGGCGAGAAACATCTTTTACGGCGGATCGCTGTTCTTCGTCGTGGTGTTTATCGGCCTGACCGTCAACTCGCATCTTTATGTGGTCAACGTCTCGACCGCAGGTATGCCACTGACCCCAGCGGTGGTTTTGGGCAAACAGGTTTGGGAGCGTAACAGCTGTATCAACTGCCACACCTTGCATGGCGAAGGTGCCTATTTCGCGCCCGAGCTTGGCAATGTGATGACGCGTTGGGGTGTGCTGGACGATCCACAAACCGCGTATGAAGTGCTGGATGGCTGGATGGCCGCCCAGCCGAGCGGCATCGAAGGCCGCCGCCAGATGCCGCATTTCACCATTACCGAAGAAGAAATGCGCGGGCTGGCCGAATTCCTGCGCTGGGCAGATCACACCGACACGCAAGGCTGGCCGCCTACGGACGCGGGTTAAGGGGGGAACAACGATGAAATATCAATCGCAAAAGGTGGCTTTGGCCTATTTTCTGGTGGCAATGGGGCTGTTTGGCATTCAGGTCTTGGGCGGCCTGCTGGCCGGCTGGATCTATGTCTCACCCAATACTCTGTCCACGGTGCTGCCGTTCAACATCATCCGCATGATCCACACCAACGCGCTGATCGTTTGGCTGTTGTTGGGTTTCTTCGGGGCCGCCTACTATCTTGTTCCCGAAGAATCCGAGCGGGAGATCTGGTCGGTCAAGCTGGCCTATCTGCAACTGGCGATTCTGGTGATCGGCACGCTTGGTGCGGTGGGCAGCTATCTGGTGGGCATCCATGGCGGGCGCGAGTTTCTGGAGCAGCCCCTCTGGGTTAAGTTCGGCATCCTCGTCGCGGCGGTGATCTTCTTGGTGAATATCTCGCTGACCGTGCTCGCCGGGCGCAAGACCGCCATCACCAACGTGCTGCTGACCGGGCTGTGGTTGCTGTCGCTGCTGTGGATCTTCTCGTTCATCAATCCCGATAACCTGAGCCTCGACAAGATGTACTGGTGGTTCATCGTGCACCTGTGGGTCGAGGGCACATGGGAACTGGTGATGGCCGCTATCCTCGCCTTCTTGATGCTGAAGCTGACCGGGGTGGACCGCGAGGTGATCGAAAAATGGCTGTATGTCATCGTCGCCACCGCGCTGTTTTCCGGCATTCTTGGCACTGGCCACCATTTCTACTGGATCGGCTTGCCATCTTACTGGCAGTGGACTGGCTCAATTTTCTCGGCCTTTGAGGTGGTGCCGTTCTTTGGGATGATGTCGTTTGCCTTCATCATGGTCTGGAAAGGCCGACGCAATCACCCCAACAAAGCAGCCCTGCTGTGGGCGTTGGGATCGGCGACGGTTGCTTTCTTTGGCGCGGGGGTTTGGGGCTTTCTGCACACGTTCCATGGCGTGAACTTTTACACCCACGGCACGCAAATCACCGCAGCTCATGGGCATCTGTCCTTCTACGGTGCCTATGTGGCGATGAACCTTGCGATCATCACCTATGCCATGCCGCAACTGCGCCAGCGGGCGCCTTATAATCAGGTGCTGAACATGATCTCATTCTGGCTGATGACCGGGGGGATGGCGTTCATGACCTTTGTGCTCACCTTTGCAGGCACGATCCAGACCCATATGCAGCGGGTGGTCGGCGAGGCTTACATGGATGTGCAGGATCAGTTGGGCCTGTTCTATCTGATGCGGTTCGGAGCCGGCATTGCGGTTGTTCTGGGCGCGTTGTTGTTCATCTACAGCCAGCTTGTGGTGCGGCGTGAACTGATAGCGCCTGCAAGCAGCGGCCCCTTGGCGGAGGATGCGGTATGAACGCGCTTGCACCGGAACGCACGGCTCCATTCTATCGCCCGGTCGGGCAGGAATGTGCGCTGTTCGAGGCGGCCCATGCCCGCGGTCTGCCGCTGCTGCTGAAGGGGCCGACGGGCTGCGGCAAAACCCGGTTTGTGGAACATATGGCGGCCCGGTTGGGCCGCCCACTCTACACCGTTGCTTGCCACGATGATCTGTCCGCCGCTGATCTGATCGGACGTTATCTGTTGCGCGGCGGGGCGACGGAATGGGTGGACGGCCCGCTGACCCGCGCCGTCCGCGAAGGGGCGATCTGCTATCTGGATGAGGTGATCGAGGCGCGCAAAGACGTGACCGTGGTTTTGCACCCGCTGACCGACAACCGCCGCACCCTGATGATCGACCGCACCGGCGAGGAATTGGCTGCCCCGCCGGGCTTCATGCTGGTGGCCAGCTATAACCCCGGCTATCAGAATATCCTGAAACGGCTGAAACCCTCAACCCGCCAGCGGTTTTTGTCGATCTGCTTCGGCTTTCCCGATCCGGTCACAGAAGTCGCTGTCGTCGCACGCGAAAGCGGATTGGATGCCGCGCGCGTCGCCCCGTTGGTGCGGTTGGCAGGCCATATCCGCGCCTTGTCGGGCATGGATCTGGAAGAGGGCGTCTCGACCCGCCTGTTGATCTATGCGGCCAGCCTTATGGCAGACGGGATGCCGCTGGAGCGTGCCCTGCAAGCAGCGGTGATCGAACCTTTGACGGATGAGCCAGAGGTTATTCAGGCCCTGCGCGATCTGATCAGCAGCGTCTACGGCTGACAGCATGGCACTGCACCCGCTTGATTTGATGGAGCCCGAGGAAACCGTGGGCAATCTGTGGCACGGGCTGACCCAACGGCTGACGCCGGTTGCAGGCCATAGTGCCAGTGCCGTCGCACTGGACGCGCTACGTCCCAGTATTGCCGTGATGTTTCGCGCCCTTGGCGGGGCGGCTGGCATCGAAATCGCCGCCAGCCCGGCCACGGCGTCGCACCATCGGCGCAGCCTTGGCGCACAACTGGGCGATGCCCGCGTGCTGGAACATGTCGCGCATTTCGACGGCACCACCCTGCGCCTGCCGCCGGTGATGGCGGCGTTTCCATCGCTGGATCTGAACCGCGCGGCCTATCTTTGGCTGGCGGCGCTTGCGGCTTGCGCGCAACCTATCCGCCTACCGGATGATCTGGTAGGCGCCGATCTCGCCTGGGTTCTGGCGATGCAGCAGGCGACGATCCGGGCACTTGCGCTCTGTCCCGGCCTACGCGCAGCCCATGCCGCCCTGTGTGCCCATCTGCTGTCACAAATGCCCAATCCGTCATTTCCCGCCGAGCGCGCTGTGAGTGAAGCCGCACGCTGCGTCCTCTCTGGCGCGCCGCTTGCCCTAACCACGCAGCTCACACCGCGCGGCTATTGCCCGCTTGCCCCGCCGCCGATTTGGCTGCGTCTGGACGTTACGGCCAACGGCGCTGCTGCTGCGCCGGATCAGGACGCGATCAGTGCCCCGCCGGGCATGGCCAATCCGACCCGCAAAAAGGCCAACCGCCAAGAAAACGACGCCGCCAATCGCAGCGACAGTTTTATCTTCCATCGCTTTGAATCGATCTTGTCTTGGGTCGAAAGCATGATGCTGAACCGCGCAACCGATGACGACGATCCCGAAGGCGCGCGCAAGGCGGCCGAGGATCACGACCATATCACCCTGTCGCCGCACCACAAACGTGCCGCTACCCGCCTGCGTCTACACCTGGACCTAGCCCCCCAGGACGCCGATCACGAACGCCTGTCGTCGCGTTTCACCTACCCGGAATGGAACCACCGCGCCGCCAGCTATATGCCCGATCACTGTGTGGTGCTTGAGGCGGACGCCATCCCATCTGACACGCCGTTTGCGCCTGATCGTCTGTTGATGGCCCGCGTGCGCCGCCAGTTCGAGGCGCTGCATCCGCGCCGAATCCTGCGCCCGCGTCAAATTGAGGGCCCCGAACTTGATCTGGACGCGCTGATCGAGGCGCAAGTGGCGATCCGTGCGACCGGGCAAGGCAGCGACCGCATCTTTCGGAGCCTGCGTAGCGTAGAGCGTGATCTTGCTGTGGCAATCCTGATGGATTGTTCGCGCTCGACCGAATCTGTGGTGGGCACCCGCAGTATCATCGACACCATGCGCGAGGCGCTCGCAGCCCTTGCGGGTGGCATTGATGCGGCGGGCGACCGGATGGCGATCTGGGGGTTTTCGTCGCTGCGGCGCGATCGGGTTTTTCTGTCGCGTTGCAAAGGCTTCGACACCGCGATGACGCCCGCCGTCACCGCCCGCATCGGCGGCTTGCGCCCCGGTCACTATACCCGTCTTGGCGCGGCTGTCCGCCATGTGTCGGCGCAGCTTGCCGAAGCCCCCGCAGCGCGCAAACTGCTTTTGGTGCTGACTGACGGCAAACCCAATGATTTGGACCATTACGAGGGCATCCATGGCATCGAAGACAGCCGCATGGCTGTGCGTGAGGCACGTGGCGCCGGACAGACCGTGCATGGTGTCATTGTCGATGCCGATGGTCAAGACTGGTTTGCCCGCATCTTCGGGCGCGCAGGTTTTACCTTGTTGCCCGATCCCGCCCGCCTTGGCCGTGCCCTTCCCGACATCTACCGCGCCCTGATACAGGAGACCTGACATGCGCCTATCTCTTTCCCTGATTGCCCTGATTTTCCCAACCGCGGCATTGGCCGAGGTATTCCAGCGCCCGATCCCGCAGCCCCAGACGTCGGAAGCAGAATTGTCTTATCTTATCGCGGCCGTGTTCTTGCTGCTCGCGTTGATCGGCGTGCAGTGGTTGGTCAGTCGCAGATGAGTCGGGCGCAGATGAGCAGGCCAAGGCTGACCCTGATCCTCTATCCGTTCGGTCTGGGGGCAATGGCGGTAAATCTGTTCTTCGCTGCGCTGATCGGATCTTGGCTCGGCTTGCCGGTCCTTACACCGTGGCAATCGGTACTGGGGGGAGCAATCCTCGGTGCGCCGGCAAGCTGGCTGTTTGCGGGCCATATCACCCGATTGATGGAGAGGGCCGATCTCGGGGAATGATCTGGTCAGCGCGTTTGTGTTGCTTTGGTGTCCACGTCCTTAAAGTTACAACTAAAGTACTCAAACTTCACCATGCTGACCTCCGCAGCAGGTTTTGCGCGTTTGACACAGACCACTGGCGCACCCAAGAAGCAGCGTCAGATTCAGAACACCAGCTGTGCTTGTTTTGCTAAGGTTATTATGTACTGCTAAAGATATGTCACAGAAGCTCAGGTTCGCTCAACAAGCGTCAGAAGATGGGATGGTTGCCGCCCTCCCCAGACGGCATCGCGATGTGCCAAGTTCGTGGTGTTCAACGCCACGCAAAGGAGAGGACGGCAAATGAAGGATACAATGATCGGTGTGGATCTGGCAAAGAGCGTCTTCCAGCTTCATGTGGCCAGCATGGCCGGGCACTTGAAGTTTCGCAAGAAGGTGACGCGGGTCCAATTTCGGCATTTCATGGCGAAGCACGAACCTGCCGTCGTGGTGCTGGAGGCCTGTGGCAGCGCGAGCTACTGGGCGCGAGAAATGGTCAAGCTTGGCCACGAGGTCCGGTTGATCGCGCCGCAATATGTCCGACCTTTCGTGAAGCGGCAGAAAAACGATGCTGCTGACGCCGAGGCGATCGTCGTGGCTGCACAGCGTCCCGAGATGCGTTTTGTCGAGCCGAAGTCGGAAGATCAGCAAGCCTGTGCGGTGCTTTTCCGCGCACGCGAACGGCTTCTTCATCAGCGCACCGAACTCGTGAACGCTCTGCGTTCGGTGCTATATGAATTTGGTCATGTCTTTCCGAAAGGTATCGCGCACCTCAGGCGGATCGAAGCTGTCCTCGCAGATCCTGCCAGCGACCTGCCCGCGCTGATGCGCGAGGAGTGCCATGATTTGCTTGAACAGATATCTGAGCAGACAGCGCGGATCGAAGCGAAAACGACAAAAGCCCGGTCTTTTGCCGGGGCAAATGATACAGCGCGTCGACTGCAGACGATGCCTGGCGTGGGGCCACAGACCGCGTTGGCCATCAGCAGCTTTGCTCCACCTATGGACAGCTTCAAGCGCGGGCGAGACTTTGCGGCCTGGCTCGGCCTCGTGCCGCGCCAATACTCCTCTGGCGGGAAGGAACGCTTGGGACGCATCTCGAAAGCCGGCCAGACTGACATCAGATATCTGCTGATCATCGGTGCCATGTCGCGTCTGACAGTGTTGGCCCGAAAGTCGATCCATCAGGACTCATGGCTGGCACGCCTACTCCATCGAAAGCCCCTCATGCTGGTCGCCATCGCGCTGGCCAACAAGATGGCACGGGCAATCTGGGCAATGATGACAAAGCACGAAGACTATCGAGATCCGGCGCGAGCGGTTTCTGCATGAGGGTTACAAACCCCATGTGAGCTAGTGTCGGTGAAGGAGGTGTGAGAAGTCGATGACCTGAATGGGCGCAATGATCGAAAAGATCTGGATCGGGAAAACCAGACGTCATTCTTGAGCCGAAAAGCTCTTGCAGAAGATATGGACCTGATCCGCAGATCACCATCCTGGCCAGCGGCTTCTTGAACGGCCGCAATCCAAAAGGCCTGAGAGAAGAACGCATTCGATCACCAACCACGACAGGTCAAAAGCGACTTGCACCAAGGGCGGCAACCAGAGAAGAATGACTACAATGACGCTGAGGCGGTGCTGCGACCTAACCTGCGGACCGTTTCGGAGAAAGATCAGGATCAGCTCGATCTTCAGACATTGCATCGGGTCCGGGCGCGGCTGGTTGCGCGGCGCACGGCGAGCATCAACCAGATCCGGACCTTTTTGATCGAACAGGGCATCACTGTGCGCCCGGGTCTGCGGGCGTTGAAGAATTCGTTTGAGGCGATCCTCGAACAGCGGCGGGGCGAGATCTCACCCCGGATGCGCGGCATTCTGATCGGGCTTTACGGCGCCTGGTTTTGGCTGGACAAACGGATTGAGGACGTCTCGGGCGAGATCGAGGAGATCAACCGCACGGAAGAGAACTGCGCCAACATCATGACCATTCCCGGGATCGGTCCGATGGTCTCGACGGCAATGGTCGCGGCAGTTGGCAAGGGGAGGCTTTCGACCGAGGCCGGAACTTTGCGGCGTGGATCGGTTTGGTGCCGACCCAATACAGCACGGGCGGGAGAACGATCCTCGGGCGGATTACCAAACGGGGCAGCCGCTATCTTCGCATGCTATTCGTCCAGGCGGCGAAGGTGATCATGATGCGTCAGAACAGGTGGTCTGCCTTCAGCTCCGGCCCCTGGCTGACCGAAGCGGTGAAGCGCATGCCGCGCAACAAGGCAGCCGTTGCGCTGGCCAACAAACGTGCCCGAACCGCGTGGCGCGTTCTGCGACACGGGACCCGGTTCGACGCCCCAAGAGATATGGCCATGGAAACCATCTGACTCTTTCCACGGTCAAAAGGAGTTCGCGACAGAGAGGGCAGCATGGAACGGAGAAAATACGCCCCCAGAGTCTGACGGCGCTTATGGTCAGCAAAGACCTTGCCGCTAATGAAACCACGGCGCGTGCATAACCCCATCAAGGCCACGGCCCGCGAGCCGGTCAACAGGCCGGATACATATCAGCGATTCCCGAAGGCGTGCCAAATTCTCAATTGCGAACAGCAGCCGGCACATACATATGGGCCGGTCACCTAGTCAAGATCGACGCGAAGGGCGGGAAGCGGACCGATGCAGTTGCGGCAGCGCTGTTGCAGCATGAGGCCCAAGCAGTCGTTGGGGCAGGGCGAAGAGTCGTTGGCCCGGGATCGACGCGAGGTGCGGCAATCGGACATTCATCATCATGGCTAGGACAATACTCTCGGGCGAGGTCTTGAAGCAACGAAACGGAAAGCGCGGAGTCATCACTGAAAGCTAACGCGTGGAAACCAACGGCTCAAGCGATGTACTTCTGACACTGCCTTCGATTCGGCTTTAGCTGGCCTCGACGCCGTCCGCAGGCGGACCGGATTTGCCTGAAACCCGAAATAGAGGCGGAATTGGTTTGAACCGACGACCAACGCGGGGATGCCAGCTCAGTGCACTCAGGCAAGTATTGCGGATAATGCGAGGAGCGTGCAGGATTGTCTTACGGCACCTTCTGCGACGGGAAATCTGCCCAATGGGTCAATTTGGCGGCGAACCAGTTCGTGATCCTGAGAGGCTCGGCTTCGACAAGGCGCGGCTTGCACAACTGAATCCATGGATGCAGCGCTATTCCGATACCGGGCGCTGGCCCGGAGGCGCGGTGCTCATCGCGCGCCATGGAGAACTCGCCTATTTTGGCTGTGTCGGGCATGCCGACGTCGAGGCCAAGCGGCCTTGGCAGCGCGATATGATCGCCCGCATCTACTCCATGACCAAGCCCGTCACGGCCGTAGCACTGATGATGCTGTACGAGGACGCGCATGTGCACCTCGACGATCCGGTCGTGGCATACCTTCCGGAATTCAAGACCCAGCAACTCCTGATACCGAGTGCCACATCGCTCGACCAAACGGTGCCCATCAAAACGAAAATGACGATCCGCCATCTGCTGACCCACACGTCTGGTCTCAGTTATTTGTCAAACGCCCGGCTGCTCGGCGAAGCTTACGCAAAGGAAGAGCTCGGCCTCAACTTTGCCTATGGCGGGCTCGATAAGATGGTGCGGAGGATTGCCGAGCTGCCTTTGGAATGGGAACCCGGCACTAAATGGCAATATAGCGCTGCGCTCGATGTCATTGGCCGCATCGTCGAAGTCGTTTCCGGCATGACGCTCGACAAGTACTTCGCCACTCAGATCTTCGAGCCCCTCGGCATGACGGATACTGGGCTTTCAATACCTGATTCCGGGATGAGCCGTTTTCCCGCGCTTTATCTGGCGGCCCCGGACGGCATGAGATTGCGCGAAGCGCCGGACGCCTCAGTTTGGCGCCGAAGCAAGGTTGATACGTTCTGCGGTGGCGGCGGGCTGGTCGGAACCATAGACGACTATTGGCGGTTCGCCGAAATGCTGCGGGGTGGAGGTGAACTCGGCGGCCAACGCATCCTCAGTCCTCGAACATTGAAACTTATGACGTGCAATCATCTGCCGGGCGATATTGCTTCGATGGGGCCAGCGACTTGGTCCGAAACGTCATTCGAGGGCGTCGGCTTTAGTTTGCTGGGTTCCGTAATCCTTGATCCGGCCAAGGCACAGACCTCGGCGCAGGTCGGCGACTACGGCTGGGGCGGAGCGGCAGGCACCTTCTTTTGGGTGAGCCCGGTCGATGACATGGTTGTCACTCTCTTTACGCAACTGCTGCCTTCGAGCGCCATTCCGGTGCGCAAAGAGCTGCGCGCACTTGTTCATGCAGCCCTGACGGGAGCCTGAGCCGCATTTACGGAAACCGCGCAGGGCAAAATTCGCTTGATGGGTTTGGACAGAAGACAACTTTTCAGCTACGGTTTCGCCTTCGACCTATACAGCGGAAGCGCAGGCATATTTGCGAAACTTGATCCCGACGATTAGGCTGGCGCCGTCAGCCTCGCGTCAGTTGGCCTGTGTAGAAGTAGTGTGGGGCGTTCTCTCCCTGCATGACGTCGAAGAACCGCATGACGCCCACCAGACCGTCACCGGTGAAATAATCGATGCAGCGACCGGTGATTTCCTTTTCTGCACTGGGTGCCGGGCAACGGCCAGAGGGAAAGAGTCCGGTGAAGGTATAGCAACCCGAATGAGGCAATGGCCTATAGACGCGCCGACAAAAGCGCTGTGGCGCTCATACGGGCGATCGTAGTCAATGCGGATGAGTTTGCGGCGGGGCCGGCCGAGGTGCTGGCGGATATTCGGGCAATGGGTGCAATAGCCCTGCTCGCGATGGCGGTCACATTGAACGCGCGGGGCATCAGGACCAGAAGGGGCGTGCAGTGGCAGGTGTCGAATGTCAGTAACTTGTTGGCAAGGTTGGGTTAAGAACAGCATAAACAAACACGAATGCCGGATTTCAACTGGTGTGAACGCAACCGAACTCGGCAAAAAGAGCGAACCTGGGCGCAGCTTCGCTTCGCAAAAAAACGTTAGGCTTGCCCTGTCTCTCCGACTAGGATCGCGCCTATTGGCCTTGGGAGCAAACTATCTTGCCACATGGATCAGAACCGAACCCCGACGGCAGTCCGACCCAAGAGCTTGAACGGGCGCGCGACCGCGAGGTGGCAACGCGCGAAATCCTCAATCTCATCAGCCGATCGCGCGAGGACGAGGGACCAGTGTTTGACGCGATCCTGCGGCGAGCGGCGGACCTGTGCGATGCACAGGCGGCGCGTCTGTTCTTGGGGATGACGGGCGACGCGCATCAGAGACTGGTGGCTGGTTTTGGAGATGACCCGGCAAGTGTAGTGCTTTATGCCCGCGGCGCAGTGCCAATGGACCCCAGCATATCCTTTGCGGCGCGAGCGATCGTGACGGGCAAGGTCGTGCCAGTTGCTGATCTGATGGATACCGACCAATATCGCCGTGGCGTTGAAATCACCGTTTCCACTGTTCGAGATTCTGGGGTCCGCACCGCCTTGTTCGTCCCCCTGATGACGGCTGCGGGCGCTATCGGTGCCTTTGCAATGCACCGCAAGGAGGTGCGCCCCTTCACCGCCGACGAAATCGCCATCGTCGAAACCTTTGCCGCTCAGGCCGTCATCGCCATCGAGAACGCTCGCCAGTTCCGCGAGGTGCAGGAGCGGTTGGCGCGCGAGGCGGCCACGCGCGAAATCCTGCAGGTCATCAGCCGGAGCCGCGACGACGACGCGCCGGTGTTCGACATGATCGCGCAGACAGCGGCTCGCCTTTGCCGTGCCGCTGTCTGCACGTTCTGGCGCATCGAAGATGGTTTGATTCATTACTGCGCAAGTCATGGCCTGGACAGCGCAGCCTTCGCGGAAATGCATTTGATCACGGCCATACCGATTCTGGACAACACAGTGATAGGTCAGGTGGTGAAGACGCGCGCAGTCGTCCGGATAGAAGACGCCACGGCGGAAAGCTACTATGATCACGAGTGGGTAAGGGCGCGGGGGTTGAAGCAACTCATCGGTGTTCCGATCATCGTGGGCAATCAGATCTGGGGCACCATAAGCCTCATGTGGCCAGCAGATAGGGCAATTCGCGACGCAGATGTCCAACTGGTCGAAAGCTTTGCCGCCCAGGCCAGCATCGCCATCGAGAACGTCCGCCAGTTCAAGGCGCTGGAGGCGCTCAATGCCGAACTGGGTGACCGAGTTCAGGAACAGGTGGGCGAAATCGA
Organism: Cypionkella sp. PAMC25878; assembly: GCF_058135695.1. Classification (NCBI taxonomy): domain Bacteria; kingdom Pseudomonadati; phylum Pseudomonadota; class Alphaproteobacteria; order Rhodobacterales; family Paracoccaceae; genus Cypionkella; species Cypionkella sp. PAMC25878. Next base: position 4,540,036 of record NZ_CM176871.1, read on the forward strand.
GCGAATGGGACGGCTGAAACGCTTCCTGCCTCCGGCGGTGGCCGATGCGGTGGTATCGTCGGGGTCAGAACGAATGCTTTCGAGTCACCGCGTCCTTCTGGGCGTTCTCTTCTGCGACATCCGCGGGTTCACCGCCTTTTGCGAGACGGCGGAGCCCGAGGAAACCATCGAGGTCTTGCAGAACTATCATGAAGAGATGGGCAAACTGATCGACACGCACGGCGCGGGGGTCGATCGCCGGATGGGTGATGGCATCATGGTGCTGTTCAACGACCCGCTGCCCTGCGACGATCCGGCAGGTAGCGCCGTACGGCTCGCTATCGCGATGCGGGCGCGCATGGCGGAGTTGTGCCAGCAATGGAAACGCCTTGGTCACAGGCTTGGCTTCGGGGTTGGCGTTGCGTTTGGCTATGCGACTGTCGGCATGGTCGGCTTCGAAGGGCGGTTTGACTATACGCCTTCAGGCACGGCCATCAACCTAGCCTCGCGCCTGTGCGACGAAGCCCTGGATGGCGAGATCCTGCTCAGTCCGCGCGCCCGCATCGCCGTGGAGGATACCTTCCAAGTCGAGTCGAGAGGGGAACTCACTTTGAAGGGCATTCGCGAGCCAGTGGAAGTGTTCAGACTGATGGGCGTCACCGCAGCTTAGCCAAAGGGCGTGTAGGCGCGATACCAGACAATAGGGAGCTTGATCGCTGGCGCCAAAGTGAAAAGGGCTGAGCTTGGTCATTCGGCCAGAGTAGTCCGCTGCCGAAATAGCACCAGAGAAGTCCTTCGAAATTTTCTGGGTACCTATTCTGGCAGCTTGGCCAGTCGCAGGCTTTCTGCCATGTGCGCGGCATCGGCAAGGTTCCTGTAGGGTTCCTTTGAAATGAAGTGCCGGACCGAGAAATCCGGTCGGGCTGCAAGGCATTCGGCGGAGAGCGCTTCCGCTTTGGTCATGTCGCCAAGCCGGGCATGACAGGCAGCCATCCAGGCGGCTTCGAAATACTTTCGTGCTGACAATTTCCCGAACGACGCCAGGGCCTCCGGATAGCCGAAAACGCACGCCCTGGTTTGAGCGGGCCGGGACCCAGTACCACGTTGTACACACGCACCGGCTTCTCGATGTTCTCCAAGACCTGCTCGCCGGTATCCTCAAACCTCAGGTCGAGCTTGTTGCCAACGTGATCCCTGACCGATCCTGACACGGTCACGCCCCCGGGCTCTGTGATACCTTCGAGACGTGCGGCGATGTTCACGCCGTCGCCGAATATGTCGTCTCCTTCGACAATCACGTCGCCAAGATTGATGCCGATGCGGAATTCGATCCGCCGGTCTTCCGGCACCTCTGCATTGCGCAGACGCATCTCGCGCTGAATGCCAGTGGCGCAAGCGACCGCGCTCACCACACTTGGAAACTCGACCAGCATGCCGTCACCGGTCAGCTTCAGGATGCGCCCGGCGTGCTCGGTGTGAACCGCCCCGGGTTTGCCGGAGACCAATTAGTCCGTATTACGCGACCATATCGAGTGTGTTCAGATTTGCATAGAAGGCCTCCTCTGCCTCAGCCGGTGGTATATTTCCGATGGGTTCAAGCAGGCGGCGGTTGTTGAACCAATCGACCCATTTGAGGGTTTCCAGTTCGACCTCGTCCATGGTTTTCCATGAACTACGCCGCCGGATGACCTCGGTTTTGTAGAGGCCGTTTATGGTTTCGGCCAAAGCATTGTCATAGGCGTCGCCGACGCTGCCAACGGATGGTTCGATGCCCGCTTTTCCCAAACGCTCGGTGTATCGGATCGAGACGTATTGGCTTCCCCTGTCGCTGTGGTGGATCAGCCCGCCCCGATGAGCCGGACGGCGGGCATAAAGTGCTTGCTCAAGTGCATCAAGAACGAAGTCGGTCTTGGCAGACCGCGACGCCTTCCAGCCAACAATGCGGTTGGCGAAGGTGTCGATCACGAAGGCGACGTAAACAAATCCCTGCCATGTCGAGACATAGGTGAAGTCGCTGACCCATAGCATATTTGGTGCTAGCGCTCGGAACACGCGGTTCACCTTGTCACGCGGGCATGGAACTGACGTGTCTGGGATCGTTGTTTTCATAGCCTTTCCGCGAACAACGCCCCGCAATCCCATGCTGGTCATAAGGCGTGCCACGGTGCAACGCGCGGCACCTTCACCTTCACGGCACAACTGTCGCCAGGTTTTGCGAACCCCATAGACCTGCCAGTTATCATTCCAGACTTTCGTTATTTTGGGTCGCAAGACCAAATCCCTCTGCTTTCGTGCGGAAGCTTTGGCCGGATCGGCACGCACAGCGAGACAGGCATAGTAAGTAGATGGGGCAATCGGCAGCACCCTGCAGATCGACTCGACCCCATGCACCACGCGATGATCATCAATAAAGCCGATCATGGCTTGAACGGGCGGTCGAGTTCCGCCTGAGCAAAATAAGCAGACGCCTTGCGCAGGATCTCGTTTGCCTGCCGAAGCTGGCGCACCTCACGTTCAAGTTCCTTGATCCGGTCACGCTCAGCACTGGTGGCACCATCGCGTGCCCCACTGTCACGTTCTGCCTGCCGAACCCAGACCCTCAAGGTCTCCGGGATACAGCCGATTTTGGGCGCAATCGCAGACACTGCCGCAGATTGCGTTTCATAGGAGCCTTGATGCTCCAGCACCATGCGAACGGCCCGTGCCCGCATCTCAGGTGAATAGCGATTTGATGTCTTACTCTTTTCCATAGCCCTCATCCTTAGTCAGGTTGAAGGTCTCCGGCAAACCCGGGGCGGTTCACAAGGATATTCCACCATGTTCAGTCTGCCGACCATCGTGCTTTGGCTGTTCGTCCTCGATCTTGGCATCGCAATGGGGGCCGGCCTCTACGAATCCCGCGTGCTGATGCCCAGCTGGGCCAATCTAGCGCGCGAGACTTGGCCGAATACCGGATTGATGTTCTGGGCCTATGTGACAACGGTGCCCCTGACACTGCTGACGATTGCAAGCTTGTTCCTTGCTTGGCATAGCATTGGCCCCGGACGCATCTGGTGGCTCGCGGCCGTCTTGGTCATTGTGGTGGAACGGGCGGCAACCTTTGGCTACTTCATTCCCGGCATGATCGCGATGCAGGGTGGCGTCGGCGTGCCTGACGCACAGGGCAAAGCGGCGCTGTCGCAATGGCTCTGGCTCAACGCCGGTCGGCATGCGCTTACCCTGATCGGCTGGATTCTGGCGCTTCGTGCCTTGGTGCTGCGCGGCTAGCGGGTCAGCAGCGGCCGCATCGAGTCTCATCTTCGGTGAAACCGAAAACATCTAACCACCCACCTTGCAGGCCGCCTCGCTTGCGGACATCCCGCCATGCTCGATATCAAGGTCTGACGGTCTCGCGGAATTCATGTCCGACCCTTCCAACCATCTTGGCCTGCCTGATCTATTGGCCGCCCAGGCCCGGGCCGGTTGCGCTGGATTCCGCCACTTACTTGCATCGCTGATCTGGATCAGGAACGCTTGGTCCTCGATGGGGTTGAGTATTCGTAATTGCACGGTGCCGAGCCGTGTAGGCGACGGTAGCTTTCTCAATGAAAGTAACCGGAACTCGGCGGCATGCCAAAGGGCAATACCGTCAGGATCACCTGATTTCCGTGAAAGGAACAGATATCATGTCGCTTGATCTCGCCTTGGTCCCGGCCGCCGAACTGGCCCGAAACAACGGCGTCCGCTTTCTTGGCGAAAGCGCCGAGTACCGCGAGGCCCGCTATGCGCTGCTGGCTGAAGAGATTGAACTGCGTCGCCATATCGAGCGCGTGGCGGAACAGCGGCGGGCGCTGCCGCAAGGGGGTGTGGTGCCCAAGAACTATGCGTTCGTGGGCGAGGCCGGCCCCACCAATCTTGCCGACCTGTTCGGCAACAAGCAGACGCTGGCGGTCTACAGCTGGATGTTCGGGCCACTGCGCGCGCGTCCCTGCCCGATGTGTTCGTCGTTGCTTGCCTCTTGGGACGGCGAAGCGCTTGATGTGGACCAGCGTATTAGTCTGGTGGTGACTGCGCGATCGCCGATCGAGCGCTTGGTTGCGTTCAAGCAGGAACGCGGCTGGCAGCACCTGCGACTCTTCTCCGACCTCGACGGAGATTTCACCCGTGACTACGTGAGCGCGGACGACGCAGACGTGCCTGCATTCAACGTTTTCACGCGTCGCGACGGCACCATCCGGCATTTTTGGAGCGGCGAGATGAGCGGGTCCACAGCCGACCCGGGGCAAGACCCGCGGGGAGCGCCCGATTTGATGCCACTGTGGAACATCTTCGACTCAACGCCGGAAGGGCGCGGGGCCGACTGGTATCCGACCCTGGAATATCAAAATTCACGCTGAAGCAAGCTACCCGGCTCTGTTGATGGCGTGGATGCCCCCTCCTGACGGCATCGCAATGTGCCAATGTGATGATTGTTGAAGCCATCACAGGAAGAGAGGACATCCATGTCGGAAGTTACCATCATCGGCATTGACCTTGCAAAGCGCGTTTTCCAGTTGCATGGCGCGCGCGCCGACGGGTCGGTTGTGTTTCGCAAGAAGCTTTCTCGGGGGCAGTTGCTGGCGTTCTTTGCCCAGCAACCCAGGTGCGTTGTCGCCATGGAGGCTTGCGCCACGGCCCATGGCTGGGGCCGCGAGTTTGAGAAGCTGGGACACGATGTGCGCTTGATCCCGCCGATCTATGTGAAGCCGTTCGTAAAGCGCCAGAAAAACGACGCGGCGGATGCGGAGGCCATTGTCGAGGCGGCGTTGCGCCCCACCATGCGCCCGGTCGCGGTAAAGACGGAAGCACAGCAGGCCCGCGCCATGCTGTTTCGCACGCGGCAGATGTTCGTCGGCCAGCGCACCCAGATGATCAACGCCTTGCGCGGCCACCTCGCTGAGCATGGACTGGTCGCGGCGACGGGGACAGCGCAACTCAAGCGGCTCGCGGATGCGATTGAAGATAGCGATATAGCTTTGCCCGAGGGCGTCCGGAACCTGGGCCAGATGTATCTGGTGCAAATTGCAGGGCTGAATGCTCGGGTTTCCGAGCTTGACCAGAAGATGAGGAGCGCGGCCAAAGAAGCCGATCTGGCGAGGCGGTTCCAAACCATGCCGGGCGTGGGTCCGATCACGGCGCTTGCGATCGAGACATTTGCACCTGATCTGGCGACCTTCCGGCGCGGGCGCGACTTTGCCGCGTGGCTCGGGCTCGTGCCAAAACAGCACTCGACGGGCGGCAAAGCCCGGCTGGGCAAGACGTCGAAGATGGGGCAGCGAGATATCCGCACACTCCTGGTCTCCGGCGCGATGGCTGTTCTTCAAGCGGTCGAACGGTTTGGCACTCCGAACAATGGTTGGCTGTCGCGCCTGCGGGCTCGAAAGCCTCGCATGGTTGCCGCGATTGCACTTGCCAACAAGATGGCCCGTGGCCTCTGGGCCATGATGACGAAACAAGAAGATTACCGGAACCCCGTGGCGACGATGGCATAGGCACACTGCGCCTTCCATTCCGCCCCGGCGCGTCGGGAGTGTGAGGAGGTCAATGAACTGTAAGGGCAAAGGATCGGCAAGATCCGGGTCAGAGAAGGCAGTATTTGTGCTGGAGCCAATGAGCTCGGTTTGTTGATCTGCTTCTGATCCGCGCATCGCCATACCGGCCCGCGGCTGTGTCAATCGCCGCAACGAGAGGCCTGATACATGACCGCACCCGATCACACGCTCAAGCCGTTCAAAAACCACTTGCACCAACGGGGGCATCCATACATGCACAAATCGCGAGGGATTCCCTGTGTGACTCCATGGTGTTAGTGGCAGGGCCATGAGCGAACCTACACCTCCGACCTACCGCACGACAAACTGGCGCTCTTACAACGCCGCCCTGAAGCAGCAAGGCTCGCTGCTGATCTGGTTTGACTCAGAGACGGTCTGGCAGAGCGGCCCAGCGGAAAGCGGGGCCGCTCTGCCACCTTCACCGACGCTGCTATCCAAGCGTGCCTGACATTGAAGGCGCGGTTCGGGTTGCCATTGCGGCAGACGACGGGGCTGGTGGCAAGCCTGCTTGAACTGGCCGGCCTGGATTGGCCAGTGCCGGATTTCGGCACGCTGCCCCGTCGCCGGTAGGGTCTGGATGTCGCCATTCCCTACCGGCCTAGCACAGGTGCGCTGCACCTCTTGATTGACCGCACCGGGATCAAGGCCGAAGGCGAAGGCGCGTGGTTCGCCAAGAAACATGGGCTCTCCAAGCCACGCCAATGGCGCAAGGTTCACCTAGGGATTGACGCAGATACGCTGGAGATCCGCGCCATCGAGGTGACCGGTAGCTGGGTTGGGGATGCGCCAATGCTGCCCGAACTGCTGAACCAGATCCCCACTGATCAGCCCATCGGCAAGGTGAGCGCCGATGGTGCTTATGACACCCGGGCGTGCCACGCCGCCATCGCGGCGCGCAGCGCCTGTGCCGACATTGCCGCGCGCAAGAATGCACGGCCATGGCTGGAGAACACACCGGGCGCGCAGGCCAGGAATGAAACTGTCCGTGCCACCCGTCGCCTTGGCCGCACGATCTGCAGGCGGTGGAGCGGCTGCCACCGACGAAGCCTGATCGAAACAAAGTGCGGTGCTTCAAGCTGCTCGGAGAACGCGTGATGGCGCGCGACTTCGACAGGCAGGTGGCCGAGATACAGATCAGGGCCGCAATCCTGAACCGCTTCACGGCCCTCGGAACCCCCGCAAACTCAACGCGTGGGATGAGGCTGTTCAACGGAAGGAAAAACTCGGCCTCGGTCTGATTTGCACAACAGAGCCCGTTGCACGTCAAAAATTCAGGCAATTCAGCCCTTTCACACGACCAATACCGAGATGTTCCACTCCATCGCGATAATAATGGCTCGGCCGAGGCCCAGCGGCTCCTGTTAGTCGAACTTGTTCACAGGCAGAAGGTGGATACAAGACCACTTAACTTTACTAACTTCATCGACATGCAGCCAGTGGCTCCTGCCGTGGTAGCCCGGTGGTAGCCGAAAAAGAAAAAGGGCTCAGGTAACTCTACCCAAGCCCTTGAATTCTTTGGTGGACCCAGAGCGATTCGAACGCCCGACCCTCAGATTCGTAGTCTGATGCTCTATCCAGCTGAGCTATGGATCCACTCTTGCGGCTGCATTTAGCCCCCCCTGCCGGGCATTGCAAGAGCGAATACGCAGCGAAATGCAACTTGATGCGCAATCCGCGCGTAACCTTGGGCAAATCGTGATCAGGTCGCAGAGTCGATTGTTTTCGGCAAATGCACCAGAAACTCGGTGCCATCCGCGTCACTGCGCGCCAGTTCCAGCCGCCCGCCATGGCCGCGGATCAGCTCGGCGGCAATCGCCAGACCCAAGCCGATGCCGCCTTTGCGCGCGCCGCCCTGAAACGCCTCAAACAGATGCTCACGGGCCTTTTCTGGCAGGCCGGGGCCGGTGTCGCCGACCCTGACCCACCATTCTGACGCGCTCTCTCCGGCTGAGATTTCGATGCTGCCCTCGACCCCCGTTGCCTCGATCGCTTGGCGCGCGTTGCGCACAAGGTTGGACAGCACCCGGAACAACTGATCGTAATCGGCATGGATCACAAGCGTCTCGGGCACTTCGATCAGGCAGGTCACCGGGCCTTCGCCCGCAAGGCCCTCGCCTTCAGCGACATCCTCGGCCAAGGTCGCCAATGCCACCTCGCGCAACTGCGGCGCGGGTTCTTCGGCCTTGCCAAACGCCAATGTTGATTCGCACAGAGCCACCGCGCGGGCGATGGAGCCGACCAGTTTCGGGGCAGCACGCGCCACCATCGGATCGGTGCTGCCCTCGATCCGGTCGGCAAACAGCTGCGCCGTGGTCAGGATGTTGCGCAGATCGTGGCTGATCTTAGCGACCGCCCCGCCCAGCTGTGCGAGGCGTTCCTTTTGCCGCAAAGAGCCGGTCAGCTGGGTCTGCATCGCGTGCATGGCTTCCTCGGCATCGCGCAGCTCCACCACCGAGGCGGTTGGCTCGATCACCCGGCGGGCATCCTCGGGCGCTTCGGCATAGGCGGTCATGTGGTTGACCACCCGGCGGATCGGCAACACGATCAGGCGCTGCACGGCGAGGAACAGAAAGAACGCGGTGACGCCAGAGATCAACGCCGACAGCAGCAGAATCCGCCCGCCGTAATCCAGCATAGCATTGCGCATCGGCGCGGAATCCATCGTGATTTCAATCAGAAGCCCTGCGGACTGCACCGGATAGCCGATCACCCGGATGATCTGATCATCGGGGTCCAGCAGGCAGGCAAATGCATCGCGGATCAGCGCCCAAGGCCCCGCCTCACGCAGATCGAAAGTGTCCGAGATCGGCGTTGGCAGCGGCGAGGACAGCACCAGCTGGCGCACCTCATCCCGGCGCAACACAACGTTGTAAACCTCGGCATTGGCCAGCAGTTCTTTTTCCAGTGCAGGTGTCACCATGTCTTCGGCAGCCAGCTGGGCCAGCGAAGCGATTTGCGCCTTCTCCAACCGCAGGGTCAGAAAATCGGCGCGAAATCGGGCAATCGAAGGCACGAAGATCAGCACTTCGGCCAGCATGACAAAGGCCACGGTCAAGGCCAAAAACCGCCCCGACAGGGTGTTCAGAAATCCGCCCCGCCTTGCTGCCACGCTTCTGGTCATCCTCTGTGTACAAATATCCTCAGGCGGCTTGGGGGATGAAAGCCCCCAGCCCGCCCGCAAACGCAACTTATGGCAAAAGCCGCTGCACCAGCCGCACCACCCGCTTCACGGCCATGTTATCAAAGAGTTTCGGAGAGAAATAGGCCCCCGCTGCACGCTTCGAAATCTCGCCACGCGTGGGATATGGCGCGATCATCGCGGCCAGCGCGCCGATCTTCAGGCCGGAGGCCAGCGCCAAAGCCCAAAGCCCGATCAACTCCCCTGCCCCCGCGCCAACAAGAGTGACGCTCACCGGGCGGCCTTTCAGCAGCATCAGCTTGAGAAAGCCTGCGGTTTGACCATCGGTCACCGCGCGGTCGTTGTGCAGAAACTCTTGCCGGATAACCAGCACGCCGGGATATTTGGCGCGCGCCTCGGCCTCGGTCAGCCCGATCTGCGCCAGTTCGGGGTCGGTATAGGTGACCATTGGCACCACACTGGCCTGCTTGGCGGGCAGGCCGAACAGCATTTGTTTGATCACCACGCTGGCATGGGCCCCCGCGACATGGGTGAATTGCAGGCCCCCCGCCACATCGCCCACCGCATAAATCCGGCGGTTGCTGCTGCGCAGATTGGCCCCCACCGTCACACCTTTATCGCTGTAAGCCACGCCTGCGGCTGGCAAATCCAGCTTTGCAATGGCAGGCGTGCGCCCGGTGGCAACCAGCAGATGCGATCCGGTCAGCGTGGTGCCATCATTCAGCACCGCTTCCAACCCCAGCGGCGTGGGCCGCAGCCGGGCGATGTCGCGGCCCTCCAGCATCTCGATTCCCTCGGCGCGCAGGGCGCCGAGGACGACGGCAGCCGCCTCGGGGTCAACGCGGCTGAGCACACGGCTGCGGGCGATCACCGTCACCGCACAACCCAAGCGCCGATGCGCCTGCGCCATTTCCATCGCAATCGGGCCGCCGCCGAGGATCAACAGATGATCCGGCCGCGCGGTCTGCGCGAAAATCGTTTCATTGGTCAGATAGGGGATCGCCTCCAACCCCGGCAGCTCTGGGATCGTGGGATGCGACCCTGTCGCGATCACAAAGCGCCGGGCGCGAATGATCTTTCCGCCCGCCTCCACCTCGCGCGGGCTTATAAAGCGGGCATAAGCGCGGATCACTTGCACGCCAAAGCCCTCAAAGCGCTCCTGACTGTCCACCGGAGCAATCTGCGCGATCACCGCCGCGACCTGCGCTTTGACGGCAGCAAAATCAATCTGCGGCTCGGCCCCCTGCACACCCGGCGCGCCCATACGGATCACCTGCGCCGCGCGGCCCGCGGCCAACAGCGCCTTTGATGGCACGCAGCCATAGTTCAAACAATCGCCGCCCATCGCAGCGCCCTCAATCAGCACCACGCGCGCACCCATCTGCGCCGCCCCCGCCGCAACAGAAAGCCCCCCCGAACCTGCACCAATGATGCAGATATCTGTCGAAATCCGCTCCATTCAGCCGCCCTTCTTGCGTTTTTTCAACAGGATCGGCACCGCGGACAAAGCCGCAAGCCCTAACAAGGGTAGCAGCACAGGGGCCGAGAAAATCACCCCCAAATCGGGCCGCTCACCGCGTGCAAACACTTTTCCTAATCCCGCGCCGACCGAAGTAAACACCAACGCCGCAGGAATAATGCCGAAAAATGTCGTCACCGCAAACGGCAAAAGCCGCACCCCCACCATCGCAGGCAGCAGATTGGCCAGCACAAACGGCAGCGCAGGCACCAGCCGCATGATCAACAAGGCCGACCATTGGTTCTCGCGCAACGCGGTTTGCAGACGCGAGGCTGATCCGCCTTGCAGACGCTCGGCCAAGCTCGCGCCAAACCCCGCGCGCGCCGCCAGAAAGATGCAGACAGCGCCAATGCTGGCAGCAAGTACGTTATAGAATGTGCCGGGGAACATGCCGAACAGGAAGCCGCCCGTCAGCGTGGCGATGGTGGCTCCGGGCAGGCTGAGGCCGACAATCACGATATAGACCGCGATAAACCCAAGACTCGCCCAGAGGAAATGCGCGTCGCGGTAGGCCAGCAGCGCCTCACGGTTCTCGGCCAAAGCCTCAAACGACAACCGCTCACGCAGAAACACCGCACCAGCAACAGCGGCGCAGAGAATCAGCACAATCGGGATCAGGCGCGCACATCGGGTCATGGTCTTCCTTTAGCCCAAGATGGTCGGATTGGCCTGCCCACGCCAGCCGTCTCACGCCAGCTTGATCTGGTTTGCGAAATCGGCGATCTAAAGCCGCGGATTTGTAACAGTTTGCCCCACCCCAGACGCGATGATCGGCAAATGTTGCAGAAATCTCGCAGGACGCGCGTTGACTTACCGATGATCCGCCCCTAAAGACCGGGCTTCAAGTTTACGCCGTCGAATCTTTAAGGTTCGCCGTGCCCGTCTGATGGAGACCGCGATGAAGCGCACTTTTCAACCGTCGAACCTGGTTCGCGCCCGCCGTCACGGCTTCCGCGCCCGCATGGCTACCAAAGGCGGCCGCCTTGTGCTGGCAGCTCGCCGCGCTAAGGGCCGCAAGAAGCTGTCGGCTTAATTTCTGACTGACCCTGCGGGGTCGGATGCAGGAGCAGACATGACACCGCCGAAGGTATCGGACATTGGCCCCACCGCCGAAGCGTCCGAAACGCCTCCGGCGGTTTCCGTTTGTGTTCAGACCATGAAGAACCGCCCGGATTATCTGCGCACTGCACAAGGGCGCAGGCAGGGCACGGGCAGCTTTCTGTTGCAGGGCCGTGCGCGGGGCGATGATCAGGCCACGGTGCGGATCGGCTTCACGGCCTCGAAGAAAATCGGCAACGCGGTGGCGCGCAACCGGGCCAAACGGCGGATGCGGGCCTTGGCGCGAGAGGTGCTGCCGCGGCTGGCGCGGCCCGGCTGGGATTATGTGCTGGTCGCCAAGCCAGAGGCCACAATAGCGCGCGATTACAAAGATATGCTGGCCGATCTGGCCACCGCTTTGGCCTCGGTGCACAAGGCGCGGCCATGACTCCGCTGGCGCGTATCGTGGCCCTGCCCGTGCGCGCCTATCGGTTGGTGCTGTCGCCTTGGATTGGCCATGGCTGCCGCTTTCAACCCACCTGCTCGGCCTATGCAATGGAAGCGTTAGAGCGGCATGGCGCGGCCAAAGGCGGTTATCTGATGGTGCATCGGATTTGCCGCTGCCATCCATGGGGTGGGCAAGGCTATGATCCGGTGCCCGGTGCCGACCCCGAGTTTGACGCCAAACGTTAAGGCGGAACGCGGGCCGCTTTGGCGCCGGATGATTAACAAACCGTGGAACAAATAGCGAAAATCCTCTGCAACTTTGAGGTGAGGATTAACCTTCCGATCAGGGTGTTTGCCTAGTCTTGCCGCATCGGGGTGGCGTTGCCCCGCAGCAGATAGGGCCGGACCGATGGTTTCACGCTTTTTCACCGCAGTCTCCACCGGGTTCGCCCACATTGGCGTGCTGATGCGCAGGCCAGAGGCTTTTGTGTTCCTCCCCGCCCTGACCCTCGCCGCGTTCTGGCTGGGCGGCGAGCGGGATTTGATCCTGACAGCACTTGGTGCGCCGCTGTTGTTTGCGATTTCAGGCGCAGTGCGGCCACAGGAAACCCCGCCCGATCAATCGCAAGTGCTGGAAGGTCTGTCGCTGCGCGCCCAAATCGTTGGCACTCTGGACGCGGTTTTGCGCGAATCGCATCTGAGCGGGCGCACCACCGCCTGTTTGGTGCTGCAATTCGATCTGGCAGAGCGGATGATCGAACAACATGGCCGCGCCGCACAGACCGAGGTGCTCGCACGCTCGGCCGAACGGATTTGCGCCTCTTTGCGCGCGGGCGATGTGGTGGCGCGGCTGGAAGGCGGCGGCTTTGCGGTGGCGCTGGCCCCGGTGCGGCGGCTGGATATCGAGACGGTGGTGCAGGTCGCGGCGCGCCTGCAATCGGCGCTGTCCGCCCCGATCAGCCTGAACGCAACCCGGATCTACATCACCTGCTCGATTGGCTTTTGTCTGGGCAGTCGCGCACCAGAGGCAAGCGGTGCCAGCCTGCTGAACGCCGCGCAGATTGCCGCCGACGACGCCTTACGCCACGGCCCGAGCGCCATTCGCAGCTTTTCCGAGGACATGGCCGCCAATCGCGCCGACCGGGACGCTTTGCGCGATGAGTTGGAGCACGCGCTCGACGAGGGCCAGATTCGCCCACATTTCCAGCCGCAAATCTCTACCCATACCGGGGCGATCACCGGGTTTGAGGCGCTGGCGCGCTGGTATCACCCCGATAAGGGCCTGATTCCCCCCGCCGAATTTCTGCCGATGATCGAAGATGCGGGCCTAAGCGAACGTCTGGGTGAGGTGATTTTGTACCACGCGCTCTCGGCCCTCGCCCGCTGGGATCGCGCCGGGTTAAATGTGCCAACCGTGGCCGTGAACTTCTCATCGCCGGAACTGCGCAACCCGCGTCTGGCCGAAAAATTGAAATGGGAGTTGGATCGCTTTGATCTGGAGCCCAAGCGACTGTCGGTTGAGGTGTTGGAAAACGTCGTCGCTCAAACCGACAATGACATCATCGTCTCAAACATCGCAGCGCTGGCGGCGTTGGGCTGCGGCATTGATCTGGATGATTTCGGCACCGGTCACGCCTCGATCACCTCGATCCGCCGCTTTGCGGTGCGCCGCATCAAGATCGACCGCAGCTTTGTCACCCGGCTGGATGAGGATCGCGAACAGCAAAAGATGGTGGCGGCGATCCTGTCGATGGCCGAGCGGTTGGGGCTGGAAACCTTGGCCGAAGGGGTTGAGACCCCCGGCGAACATGCCATGCTGTCACAATTAGGTTGCGGAGATGTGCAAGGCTTCGGCATTGCCCGCCCGATGCCGGTGGATGAGACGATGGAATGGATCGCCCGTCACCGTGCCAAGGTCGGGGCGATTCCGCGCATCGGCTCACGCGCCCGTTAGGGTCAAATCGGCGCGCACACCGCGAATTGCGCGGCAAACCCGGCGCGAAGCCCTTTGAGTCGGGGAAAACCGCTTGACCTTTGCGCCCCCCTATCGTTGAACCACGCCTGACCCTGAACAGGAATGGTGCTTGTCCCGATGGACGATCAAAACAAGAATCTCATCCTCGCAACCGTGCTTAGCTTTCTGGTGATCCTTGGTTGGTTCGTCGCAGGCCCGATGCTTTTTCCGCAATGGTTTCCCGCTGAGACCCAAGCGCCGCTGACCCCGGTTGCCGCGACACCCGAGGCTCCGGCCACTGCGGCCCCGGCAGGCACCGTGGCCTCGACCGAGCCTTTGCCGGAAGCGCCGCGGCTGACCATCGACACCCCGAAACTGTCGGGCTCGATCTCGATGCTGGGCGGGCGGTTCGACGATCTGTCACTGAAAACCTACCATGAGACGATTGAACCAAACTCGCCTACCGTCAAACTGCTGTCGCCTGTCGGCCAGACCACGCCCTATTACGCGGTGTTTGGCTGGGCGCCGGGTGTTGGTTTGACCGCCGAAGACGTGCCGGGTGCTGCGACCGAGTGGAAAATCGCAGCAGGCGGCACTTTGTCGGTGGGTCAGCCGGTGACGCTGCAATGGGAAAACACCAAAGGCCTGAAATTCCTGCGCACCATCGCGGTGGACGAGGATTTCATGTTCTCTGTGACCGATCAGGTGCAAAACACCGGAACGGCGGCTGCAAACCTGTATTCCTACGGCCAGATCGTCCGCCAAGGCCTGCCGAAACTGCAAAATATCTATGTGGTACACGAAGGTCTGGTGCGCCGCACAGATGGCAGCCTTGAAGAACTGAAATATTCTAAATTCGCCTCGATGACCCCGAATGAACGTGAGGGTTACCCTGCCGAAGTGACCGAGGCCACCAAGGATGGTTGGATCGGCTTCACCGACCACTACTGGATGACCACTCTGGTGCCCGAACAAGGCAAACCCTATACCGCAGTGGCGAAATATCTGCCCGGGTCGGACATCTATCAGGCCGAGGTGCGCCAGCCTTTGATGACGGTTGCCCCCGGTGCAACCATGGAAACCACCACCCGGATGTTTGCGGGCGCGAAAGAATGGGAAACCATTCGCGCCTATCAGGATAAGGCAGGCATCGCCGGTTTCATCGATTCGATCGACTGGGGCTGGTTCTACTTCCTGACCAAACCGATCTTCTTCGTGCTGCATTGGCTGCACGGTCTGATCGGCAACATGGGCCTTGCGATCATCGGGCTGACCTTCTTCCTGAAACTTCTTGTGCTGCCGCTGGCCTATAAATCCTACGTCTCGATGGCGCGGATGAAGGAATTGCAGCCTGAACTCGAGGTGCTGAAAGAGCGTGCAGGCGACGATAAGCAAAAGCTGCAAAAGGACATGATGGCGCTGTATAAAGAGCGTAAAGTGAACCCTGCTGCGGGCTGTTTGCCGATCTTCATCCAGATTCCGATCTTCTTCTCGCTGTATAAGGTGATCTTCGTCACGATTGAATTACGGCAATCGCCGTTCTTCGGCTGGATCCGCGACCTTTCCGCACCCGACACCTCGTCGATCTACAACCTGTTCGGCGCTTTGCCTTGGGGTGCCCCCACGCCGCACACTTTGCTGGCAACCATCTTCATCGGCGTGCTGCCGATCCTGCTGGGTGTGACGATGTGGCTGCAACAGAAACTGAACCCGGCCCCGGCCGATCCGGTGCAGCAACAGCTGTTCGCTTGGATGCCGTTCGTGTTCATGTTCATGCTCGGCGGTTTCGCCAGCGGTCTGGTGATTTACTGGATCACCAACAACACCATTACCTTCACCCAGCAATATCTGATCATGCGCAGCCACGGTCACAAACCGGATATTTTCGGCAATATCAAATCCGGCTTTAGCAAGAAAAAGCCCGTCGAGGTCGCCAAGAAATGACCAAACGGCTGGCGCAAATTTGCCGCCACCCGATCAAGGGACACGGACGCGAAGCCCTCGCGTCCGTTCGTCTTTTGGCGGGGGAGTGTCTGGCTTGGGATCGGCATTGGGCGGTGGCGCATGAGGCGGCGAAACTCGTACCCGGTTGGAATCGCTGCGTGAATTTCGCGCGGGGCGCGAAGGCTCCGGCGCTGATGGCGATCACCTCCAGCTTGGATGAGGCGACCGCGACCGTTACCCTGAACCATCCAGAGCGCGGTGAGATCAGCTTTCGCCCGGATGATCCCGCCGATTTGCCTCGGTTTCTGGACTGGGTGACGCCGCTGAATCCGCCCGATCGTGCGCAGCCAGTAGCGATTGCGACCGCCGGGCGCGGCATGACGGATACCGCCCTGCCCGCGCTGTCGATCCTATCCACCGCCTCACTGGCAAATCTGTCGGCGCGGATGGGGATTGAATTGTCGAGAGACCGCTGGCGTGGTAATCTTTGGCTCGACGGGGCGGGCCCTTGGGCCGAATTGGCTTGGGTTGGCCAGAACATCCGTATCGGCGGCGCGGTGTTGCGGGTTGAAGAACGCATTGAGCGGTGCAGTGCCACCACCGTTGATCCTGAAACTGGCCGCCCGAACGCACCGACGCTGCAAGCGTTGAACCAGCATTTCGGCCATCAGGATTTCGGCGTCTATGCTGTGGTTGTGGAAAGCGGGCCGATTGCGGTCGGCGATGAATGGAGATTGGCATGAGCAGCCTAGAGTTCACCTTGGCCCCCGAGCCGGAATTCCCCTCGCGTGAGGCCGGCCGCTTACTGTTCGCAGGCCCGGTTGATTTCGTCAAAGGCGTGGTCGCAATGTCGGGTCTGCCCGAACCAGATCGGTTGGAGGTCTGCTTTGCGGGCCGCTCGAATGTCGGCAAATCCAGCCTGATCAATGCTTTGACGGGCCGTAAAAACCTGGCTCGCGCCTCGAACACGCCGGGACGGACGCAAGAGATCAACTATTTTGCCTTGGGCGAGATGAACCGTTTTCTGGTCGATTTGCCCGGCTATGGCTATGCCGAGGCGCCGAAGCCGATTGTCGCAAAATGGCAGGCACTGCTGAAGGCCTATCTGGCGGGGCGGCAAACTTTGCGCAGGGCGTTTGTTTTGATCGACACAAGGCATGGCGTGAAGGCTGTGGATGAGGAGATTATGGATCTGCTCGACCGCTCGGCTGTGACGTTTCAAGTCGTGATGACCAAGATGGATAAGGTTTCTGCGGCGGAGCGCGACGCGAATATCGAGCAGGTTAAAGGCGCGCTGGCGAAACATGCTGCGGCTTACCCGGAATTGGTGGTGACCAGTTCGGAAAAGGGCGATGGTATTGAGACTTTGCGGGCGATCATCGCGACGCTGGTATAGGCAGGCGATTTCTGCGCAGAAATCGTGCCGGAATTCGCGCGAATTCCGGTTTCAGACGTGCTGGCCGCCGTTGATCTGGATCTCGGTGCCGGAGATATAGCTCGACTGCTCGGAACACAGAAACCAGATCGCGTCGGCAACCTCTTTCGGTTGACCCAAGCGGCGCATCGGCAGTTGATCTACGATTTTATCGGTCCCGGGGGAGAGGATCGCGGTTTCCACCTCTCCCGGAGCAATCGCGTTGACCCGCACGCCGAGGGGACCGAAATCGTGGGCCATCTCGCGGGTGAGCGCCGCCAGCGCGGCTTTCGACGTGGAATAGGCGGCACCCGCGAAGGGATGCACCCGGCTTCCCGCAATCGAAGTGACGTTCACCACCGAACCTTTTGCGGCGGCGAGTTCGGTTTGCAGGCCGCGGGCGAGGATCACGCTTGCGAAGAAGTTGACGTGGAAGACTTGGCCCCATGTCCGCAGATCGGTCTCTAGGGTGTTCAGCCGTTTGCCACCCTCACCTTTTGGAGAGATTCCGGCATTGTTGACGAGGGCGTGGAGTTTTCCGTTCAGCTTAGCCTTGATCGTCTCCATCGCGGCGATGGTTTTGTTGGGGTCAGCCAGATCAATCTGGATGTGGTTCTCCTCTCCCCCCGGCCACGGGCAGCGCGGATCGAAGGGGTGGCGCGAGCAGGTCAGCACGCGCCAGCCTTCTGCCCCGAAACGTTTGACGGTGGCGTGGCCGATTCCCCGGCTGGCTCCGGTCAGGACGAGGGTTTTCTGCTCGGGCATCATGGCCTCCTTGTCTGGGGCTCAAGCTAGGGCATTGCGGGGCGATTGCAAGCCTGTCCGCGTGTGGACACTGGTCCAGCTTACATCATTTCAATCACTTAGCGGGGGGCCGTTTACGGGAAATTAACCTCTGCCCAGACACAAAAGCTTTGCTTGGCAGGGGGGGCTAAAGGGGCTATCAGGCAAAAAATCCTGGAGTCTTCCCCATGCAAAAGCAGACCCTGACCATGAATGATGCGATCAACACCGCCAAGATGCTGTCCGAGGCCCTGCCCTATCTGCAACGCTTTGAGGGCGCGGTGGTGGTGGTGAAATTTGGCGGCAATGCGATGGGCGATGATGCCGCGATGGCAGAGTTTGCCCGCGATGTGGTGCTGATGCGGCAGGTTGGGGTGAACCCGGTTGTGGTGCATGGCGGCGGGCCGATGATCAACGAAATGCTGGCCAAACTGGGCATCAAATCGGAATTCGTGCGCGGCAAACGGGTGACCGACAAGGCGACGGTGCAGGTCGTTGAGATGGTCCTGTCGGGTCTGGTCAACAAGCGCATCGTACAGGCGATCATGGACGCGGGCGGACGCGCGGTGGGGATTTCCGGCAAGGATGATGACCTGATGGTTTGCGTCGCCGATGATCCTGAACTCGGCTTTGTTGGCCGTCCGGTGGAGATGAACGTGCAGGTTTTGCGCGATTTGTACAATGCGGGGATTATTCCCGTGGTCGCTCCGGTGGCGACCGGGATGGCAGATAATGAGACGTTCAACGTCAATGGCGACACCGCGGCGGGGGCGATTGCCGGGGCGTTGCAGGCCGATCGGTTGCTGTTGTTGACCGATGTGCCGGGGGTGAAAAACGCCGCAGGCGAGGTGATGACCCAGATCACCCCGGAAGAAATCCGGCAAATGACGGCGGATGGGGTGATCTCGGGCGGGATGATCCCGAAAACTGAAACCGCGCTTGCGGCGATTGAGGCGGGGACGCGGGCGGTGACGATTCTCGACGGGCGGATTCCCAATGCCTGCCTGTTGGAACTGTTCACCGATCACGGCGCAGGCTCGCAAATTCGCTCCAGCACGCCGCGCGTCAAGCCGCATGTGAAGCGCTAAGGGCTTTCATACTGGCTGAAATACCCCCGCCGGAGGCTGCTGATGCCAACCCAAAGAGCCTCCGGCGGGAGTATTTCAGCCAATGTGAAAGCGCTTGCCTTCATCTTTAGTCAGCCTAGGCTGCTTAGCGGAGGCTGCGATGAAATATGAAGTTATGCTGCGCTTGTCGGTGTTTTTCAGCCTGTTTGTGGTGTTTGCCGGGCTGGAGGCTTTGGCGCCAAAACGCAAGCGGGTGCTGGAGCGCGGGCGGCGCTGGCTTACCAATCTGTCGATAACGGTGTTGAACACGCTGGCTTTGCGGGCGCTGTCGGTGGCTTTGCCGTTTCTGGCAGTCGGCGCGGCAGTGGATGCGTGGTCGATGGGTTGGGGTGTGCTGAACCGGGTGGCGTGGCCGCTGTGGGTTGAGGTGTTGATCGCTCTGCTCGTGTTGGATTTTGCGATTTGGGCGCAGCATTGGTTGACGCATAAGGTGCCGTTTTTCTGGCGGTTTCACCGGATGCACCATGCCGACCGCGATATGGATGTGACCACGGCTTTGCGGTTTCATCCGGTGGAGATTTTGGCCTCGATGGGGCTAAAAATCGGGTTGATCTATGCTTTGGGGCCGCAAGCGGTGGCAGTGGTGTTGTTTGAGATTTTGCTCAATGGCATGGCGTTGTTCACCCATGCCAATCTGCGGCTGCCTGTGTGGTTGGACGCAGTGGTGCGGTTGGTTTTGGTGACGCCAGACATGCATCGGGTGCATCATTCGGTGGTGCGGGCCGAGCATGACAGCAATTTTGGCTTTGCCTTGTCGGTTTGGGACAGGATCTTTCGCACCTATCGGGCGCAACCTGCGGCGGGGCATCAGGGCATGGTGGTGGGGCTACAATGGCAAGACGAGAAACCGGCACGATTGGGGTGGAGCCTGTGGCTGCCGTTTCGTTAAGCGCGATTGAGGACTTGGCGGCGCGGCATCATCTGGCAGTGTTGGGCGGGTTTTGTTGTGAGGATGAGGCTGGGTTGCCTGCGGGCACACGCTCGGTTCTGCTGCTCGGGCCTTCGGAGCCGGGGTATTGGGCGCATGTGAAGGCACAGCCCGAGTGGGGTAAGCCGGACCCGATTGATCGCTGGTCGCGCCGCGTGATTGGTGGGATGGCGTGTGATCTGGGCGCGAAGGCGCTGTTTCCGTTTGGCGGCGCGCCCTATCATCCGTTTTATCAATGGGCTTTGCGGACCGGGCGGATGTGGGACAGCCCGGTGCGATTGCTGGTGCAGGCGGAACAGGGCCTGATGGTGTCATTTCGTGGGGCGCTGGCTTTGAAGCAGCGGGTGGAAGTTCCGGTTGCGGTGTCGCCCTGCGAGGGCTGTGCGCGGCCATGTCTGGATGCTTGTCCGGTGAAGGCGTTGGATGGGGCGGGCTATGATGTGCCTGCCTGTCGCGCCTATTTGAGCGGGCCAAGTGGCGGGGATTGCATGAATTCCGGCTGCGCTGTGCGACGGGCTTGCCCGGTGTCACAAGGCTATGCAAGACTGGCAGAACACTCGGCTTATCACATGGGAACATTCCACACATGAAACGCCTTATTTTGACGCGCCACGCCAAGTCGGCTTGGGATGATCCACTTACGCCGGACCACGACCGGCCTTTGAATGAACGGGGGAAGGCGGCGGCGGCAGATTTGGGGCAGTGGCTGGCCTCGCGCGGGTATGTGCCGCAGAAGGTTTTGTGCTCGGATGCCGTGCGGACTCGGCAGACTTGGTCGGGGATTGCACCGGCTTTGCCTGCAACTCCGTTGATGGAGTTGAAGCCCGCGCTGTATCACGCCGGGGTGGATGTGATGCTGGCGGTTTTGAAGCACGCGCAGGCGGATGTGGTGATGATGATCGGGCACAATCCGGGGATTGCCGAGTTTGCCGAGAAGTTGGTGGCGAAGGCCCCACTGAATGCGGAGTTTGGCCGCTATCCGACGGGGGCGACACTGGTCGTTGATTTCGCGGTCGATGCTTGGGATCAGATTGAACTGGGCCAAGGCGTGACGGTGGATTTTGTTATCCCGCGCGAGATGGTGGTTTAGGGAGGTCCCGAGTTGGGACCTCCTAGAGATTATTGCTAGATCAATCGGTTAGGTTTTGACGATAAGGAATTGTTAACGAAAAAGGCGCCTAGGGAGGGGCGCCTTTTTGTTTGTGTTGGGTGGTGTCAGTGCCCGAGAATCTGCGACAGGAACAGCTTGGTGCGTTCCGACTGCGGGTTGTTGAAGAACTCGCGTGGCTCGTTTTGCTCGACGATTTGGCCTTGGTCCATAAAGATCACCCGGTTGGCGACAGCTTGCGCAAAACCCATTTCGTGGGTGACGCAGAGCATGGTCATGCCTTCTTCGGCGAGCGAAATCATGGTGTCGAGTACCTCTTTGATCATCTCGGGGTCCAAAGCCGAGGTCGGCTCGTCAAACAGCATGATGCGGGGTTTCATGCAGAGTGAGCGCGCGATGGCGACTCGCTGTTGTTGGCCGCCCGAGAGTTGACCGGGGTATTTATGCGCCTGCTCGGGGATTTTCACCTTATGCAGGAAATACATCGCGGTTTCTTCGGCTTCTTTTTTCGGCACCTTGCGGACCCAGATTGGGGCCAGCGTCAGGTTCTCAAGGATGGTCAGATGCGGGAACAGGTTGAAGTGCTGGAACACCATGCCGACTTCCGAGCGCACCTTGTCGATGTTCTTGAGGTCTGAGGTCAGTTCGGTGCCATCGACGATGATCTGGCCCTGCTGGTGTTCCTCTAGTCGGTTGATGCAGCGGATCAGGGTGGATTTACCCGAGCCGGAGGGGCCGCAGATAACGATACGTTCGCCCTTGTTCACCGTCATGTCGATGTCGCGCAGCACATGGAAGGTGCCATACCACTTGTTCATATTGGTGATTTGAATTGCCACCTCGTCAGAGATTTGCATCTTGCTGCGGTCGATTGCGGGGTCTGCCATGATGTAAGTCCTTGATTTAGCGGTGATCAGTCTTCAGCTTGTTCTCCAGATACATCGAGTACCGGGACATGCCGAAGCAGACGATAAAGAAGATTGCGCCGACGAAGATGTAGGGCTCCCAGTAGATGCCCTTCCACGCGATGTCGGCGCGCACAATGGTGGTGATGCCGCGCAACGGATCGGCGAGGCCGACGAAGGACACCAGCGTTGTGTCTTTGAACAGGCCGATGAAGGTCGACACGATGCCGGGGATCGAGATTTTCAGCGCTTGCGGCATGATGATCAGCCGCTGCGCCTGCCAGTAATCCAGACCCAAAGCGTCGGCAGCTTCATACTGGCCGCGTGGCAGGGCGGCGAGGCCGCCGCGCACCACTTCGGCGTTATACGCGGCCGAGAAGATGGTGACGAGGATGACGACGCGCAGGATCAGGTCGAACTTGGTTTGCGGCGGCAGGAAGTATTGCAGCAGCAACGACGCGGTGAACAGCATGGTGATCAAGGGCACGCCGCGGACGAATTCGATGAAGCCGACCGAGAGGGTTTTGACGAGGAACATGTCAGAGCGGCGACCGAGGGCGAGCAGGATGCCCAAGGGCAGCGAGATCGAGATCGATGAGACGCCGATCACGAAGGCCAACAGGAAGCCACCGAATTTGTCGGAGTTGACGTAGGTGAGCTGGAACGGAAGCAGCGCTTGCCAAGCCTCAGACACATAGGATTGCAGGAACAACCACCACAGGCAGGCGGCAATAAAGCCGATGCTGGCGCCCATCACCGGCCCCAGTTTGGGGGCTACGAGGCCATAGATCACGACCATAACGGTGAAGCCCAAAAGGGCGGTGATCGGGCCCCAGATCGAACCGCCCCAGAGCAGCCAAAGCGCGACGAAGGGGAACAGCAGGGTGACGATCAGCAACAGGCGCGGTTTGATCGCGGCGAGGGCGGCCATTAGGGCGATGGCAAGCACGGTGTGGAACGAGAAGCCATCTGCGCCGATCAGGCAGAGCACGGTGAGGGCTCCGACCACGCCGCAGAGTTTCGACATCGCGCTTTTGTTGTCAGAGTACAGCACCGGGGCGAGGGCGACAAACAGCAGACCGAAGGCGAGGATCGGACGCCACCACAGGCTGGGCGGGTAGAAGCCGAAGATGAACTGCGACCAACGTTCACGGATCATCGCCCAGCAGGCACCCGAAGCATCGGGGCCCGCGCTTGCGGCGACGATTTTGCGGCAATCGGCCATCGAGTTGGCGTCACTCCATACCCCATTGGCGAGCCACGGCCATGACAGGGCGATCAGTTGATAGAGCGTCCAGATCGCAAGCAACGTCAGGATGGTGTTGAATGGGCCCTTGAACAGGTTCTCACGCACCCAGCGGATTACGCCGCTTTGCGAAATGGGTGGGGCCTGCGGGGCAAGCATGTCTTTGCGGATGTAAGAGAGAGACATCTTAACGCTCCTTCAGTTTGACAGAGGCGTTATAGGCGTTCATCACCGCAGAGATGATCAGGCTGATGATCAAATAGATCAACATCATCAGGGTCATACACTCTAGCTCTCGCCCGGTCTGGTTCAGGGTGATGCCGCCCAAAGTGCCGCGCAGATCGAGGTAACTGACGGCAATGCCAAGCGAGGTATCCTTGGTCAGCGAGAGATATTGCGAGATCAGCGGCGGGATGATCACCCGCAGGGCTTGCGGCAGGATCACCAAGCTCATGGTGCGACCGGGGCGGATGCCGAGGGCAGCGGAGGCTTCGGACTGGCCACGGCTGATGGCTTGGATGCCAGCGCGGACGGTTTCGGCGATCACCGAGGCGTAGTAGAGCGTCAGCGCGATGGTCAGAGCGGTGAAGGAATGGGCGATGTTGATGCCGCCCTTGAAGTTGAAGCCTTTGAACACCGGATATTCCCAATGCAGGCCCATGGCGAACAGCAGGGCTACGACCGGGACGAACAGGATCAGCACGGATTTCCACCAGATCGTGGGGCGGATGCCGGTGGCTTCTTGGATGACTTTGGTGCGGCGGCGCAGCAGGATATTGGCGTAGATCGAGGCCGCAACCACCGCGATGACGGCGATCAGTGACAGGCTGATCGGCATGAAGCCCAGATGCACGGTCGGCAGCGGATTGGTCAGCAGCGGCAAGGGCACGTTGGTGCCGCGGTTGGTCACAGCGATGGTGTCGAAGAAATTCATATGCGCGGCAGAGGTTTGGCCTTCGACGAGTTTGAAGGCTTTCGGCTCGGGCCGGGTCTCTGAGAACACCACATAGACGAGGATGATCCAGAGCAGCAGAGGGACGTTGCGGAAGATCTCAATGTAGACGGTCATCAAACGGGCGACGAGCCAGTTTTTCGAGAGCCGCAGCACGCCGATGATCACGCCGAGGATGGTCGACAGGATACAGCCGACCAAGGCGACGACGAGGGTGTTGCACAACCCGACCAGCAGGGCGCGGAAGTGGGTGTCATCGTTGGTGTAGGGGATCAGGTGTTGATCAATGTCGTAGCCTGCGCGGTTCCACAGGAAGCCAAAGTTGATGTCTTTGTCCTTGGCCGCAAGGTTCACGATGGTGTTGTTGGCCAACCACGCCACACCCAGCGCGAACAGGATCAGAACGATCACTTGGATGGTGTAGCTGCGGTAGCGGGTGTCGTAAATCAGCATGCCCAACCGAAAGTTTGCTTTCGGTGGCTCGGTCGCGAGCGTCATATGTATTCCCCCTGCCCTGCCGCTGCCGGGCTTTTGCCGGTCGTTTGGGGTGGTCCCCTGCGGTCAGGTGATGTGCCGGATCAAGGTGAAACGGGCGCGGATTTCCCCGCGCCCGAGTGGTCAGGTCAGATTACCGGAACGGCGGAGCGTATTGCAGACCGCCTTGGGTCCACAATGCGTTCAGGCCGCGTGCCAGACCGATTGGGGTCGAGGTGCCGATGTTGGCTTCAAAGATCTCGCCGTAGTTGCCGGACGCGGCGATGGCGCGCTTGGCCCATTCCTTGTCGAGACCCATCATCGCGCCCATGTCGCCTTCAAGACCAAGCAGACGCTTGACTTCCGGGTCGGTGGTCGATGCGCCAACGGTGTCGATATTGGCTTTGGTGATGCCTTTTTCTTCAGCTTCGAGCAGCGCGTAATAGGTCCAACGGACGATATCGCCCCAGTTGTTGTCGCCATGACGTACGACCGGGCCGAGCGGCTCTTTCGAGATAATTTCTGGCAGGATGATGTGGTCAGCCGGGTTTGCCAGCGAAGCGCGCGACGCAGCGAGGCCCGAGGCGTCAGTGGTGTAGGCGTCGCAAGCACCGGCGTCATACTGGCGCAAAGCTTCCGAGTCGTCGCCGACGGTGACTGGGGTGTAGGAGATGTTGTTGGCTTTGAAGAAGTCAGCCAAGTTCAGCTCGGTCGTGGTGCCGGTCTGGATACAGACGGTGGCGCCATCAAGTTCTTTCGCCGAGGACACGCCCAGCTCTTTTTTCACCATGAAGCCTTGGCCGTCATAGTAGTTCACCGCAACGAAATCGAACTTCAGGTCGGTGTCGCGCGAGAAGGTCCAGGTCGAGTTACGCACCAGAACGTCAACTTCGCCGGAAGCCAGAGCGGTGAAGCGGGTCTCACCGGTGGTGGGGACGTATTTCACTTTGGCAGCGTCGCCCAGAACGGCAGCGGCAATGGCTTTGCACAGATCAACGTCGAAGCCGACGTAAGCGCCGGTTGCATCCGGGGCACCGAAGCCGGTCAGACCGACGTTCGCGCCGCAGATCAGCTCGCCGCGCGCTTTCACGTCATCGAGCGTGCCGGCAAATGCCGCGCCCGCAAGGACCGTGGTGGCCGCAAGTGCGCCGAAGAATACGGATTTTTTCATTCTTACCTCTTCCTGGTTTCCGCCCGTTTTTCGGGCGAAGGTTATATGCCCTGCACAAGTTACAGGTGCCTTCCCGAGTGACGGCAAGCGCCGCCAGTGTCAGTGATACTCGGACATAGCGATGCAATCGGTCAAGCAAAACTGCCAATATAACGGATTTTACCGCTATCATAACGCTTTGGGGCAGTCAGACAGACAGAATGTGCAAAGAAGCAGCAAGATGGGAGAAGATTGTTACCCGCACAATACGAAGAATCGTGCCGCTTCGGCCAGTGCCTGCCGTTTAAGCGATTCTAACGCCGCCGCATCTTCGTCGACGCCCCAGAGTTCGTTCTGCCAAGTCTCGTCGATTCGGCTTAACGACCATGCCTCGTCCAACGACAGGCGACCTCGGGTCACCGCAAGGGCGAGGATCAGCGAGCCTGAAATCGCGATCAGATCATGCACGGCGGCGAGTTGAAATGGGGTGAAGGCATGGACCTGCGCCGTCAGTTTGGCGATGGAAGCTTCCGGCTGCCGTATATGCATCACGCCAGCGGTGGCGATCAGGGGGCTGCGCAGGGCGGCGGCGGACCAAGCCAGCAGTGGGTCCCATGCGTCAGCCTGACGGTCGATCAGTTCTTGCGGGCCAGTGGCGCGGTAGCAGAGCAGATCAGTTTCGCCGTAGCGGGCAAGGTCATGCGCGACGGCGGCGAATTGGATCGCGACATTGTCGATGGCGGAATTGGCGGCGCGGGTGGCGGGCATGGTTTCGGGTTTGACGCGGCCTTGTTGGGCATCCCATTCGGCGGCAATCACTTCGGCCATCGCCATTGTCGGCAGAACCAGCAAGCGTTTGGCCGGGGTTTTGACCGCCCGGCCATCAAGGGTTACGCTGAAACCGCCGTCGCAGGGCCCTGCAATGGCTTGTTTCCAAAAGCGTTTTGCCGTCCAAGCGCTCATTCAGCACCCGAGAACGGATCGGCGGGCACTTGGTTTTCGCCCCAATCAAGGGTCTTCCACGTGCGGGCCATATGCTCGGGCAGTGGTGCTGTGAAGGTCATCATTTTTTTCAGGATCGGGTGTTCGATGGTCAACATGCGGGCGTGCAGGTGCAGCTTGCGGGAGATATCGCCGCCGATGCTGGCCCCCCAACCGTCACCCATATTCTCGGTGCCGGAGACGCCATATTTGCTGTCGCCCAAGATCGGATGGCCGATCTCGGCCATATGGGCGCGCAACTGGTGAGTGCGGCCAGTGACAGGCTCCAGCGCCATCCACGACAGGCGCGAGCCGAGGAACCACAGGGTGAAATAATCGGTCTGGGCGCGTTTGGCATCGGGGTGTTCGGCCATTTTCGCGGGGTGGATACAGATCATCTTTTCGTCGCCGTGACGACCGCCGCCGGATTTTTGCAGCCCGTATTTGATCGAACCTTTGCGCGGGTGCGGCACGCCCGCGACGGCGGCCCAATAAATTTTGCGGGTGAGACGGTGGCGCAGGGCTTCGCTGAGCGCACGCGCCACGCGGTCGGTGCGGGCGAGCATCAACAGGCCCGAGGTGTCTTTATCGAGGCGATGCACCAGTTTGGGGCGCTCTTTGTAGCCGAATTTCAGGGCTTCGGTCAGGCCATCAACATGGCGGTCGCCTTGGCCGGAGCCGCCTTGCGACGGCAGGCCGGGCGGCTTGTTGAGGATGATGATATGCTCATCCTTCCACAGCACGGCGTTCTGGATCATTTTCTCATCGGCGGCGGAATAGCTGCCCGCGCGGCGGGCAACCGGGGCTGCGGCATCGGGCAACGGCGGGATGCGGATGGTCTGGCCGGGGGCGACGTGATCCGACGCCTTGCAACGCGAGCTGTCAACGCGGACTTGCCCGGTACGACACATCTTTTCGACATGGCCTTGGGTGACTTGCGGAAAACGTCGCTTGAACCAGCGGTCGAGGCGCTGTTCGCCTTCGTCTTCGGTGACAGTGATCAGTTGAACGTCGCTCATGCGAGGGCTCCACGGGCTAGGGCTGCGCCAAGGGCGACGGCTATGAGAGAGAGGGTGACGGAGGCCAGCATATAGGCTGCGGCCTGCGGGATTTGGCCGGATTGCCAGAGTTTTAGGGTGTCGAGCGAGAAGGCGGAGAAGGTGGTGAAGCCGCCCAAGACGCCGGTCATCAGCAGGGGGGAGAGGTTGGTGCGGCTAAGGGTGACGAAAAAGATGCCCATGACAAAGCTGCCCGCGATGTTGACGAAGGCGGTGGCCCAAGGCGCGCCGAGGGTCGAGATGCACAGGTGGCGCAAAACCGAGCCAATGGCGCCGCCGAGGGCGACTTGGGAGAGCGTGTAGAACATCAGGTTTCATTGGGCGCAGGCGGGGGATTTGTCAACTGCGCTTGGGTTGGGGGATGGTGTTGAATACCGTTGGCGGTGGGTGATGGTGAGGGCGGAACGCGCCGGGGGATATTTAGGCCAGTACGAAATTGTTAGCCGTCATTTCTTTTGGCGCGGAGTTTGACGAAATAGTCGATGCGTTTTTTCAACTCACGCTCAAAACCGCGCTCGGGTGGGGTGTAGTAGATCGGGCGCTTCATGTCGTCGGGGAAATAGTTTTGGCCGGAGAAGCTGTCTTCGGCGTCGTGATCATAGGCGTAGCCCGCGCCGTATCCGATGTCTTTCATCAGTTTGGTGGGGGCGTTGCGGATGTGCAACGGTGGCGGTTGGCTGCCTGTTTCACGCGCGGCTTGACGGGCGGCTTTGTAGGCTGTGTAGACCGCGTTCGATTTGGGGGCGAGGGCGAGATAGACGAGGGCTTGCGCGAGGGCGAGTTCGCCTTCGGGAGAACCGAGGCGTTCGTAGGTGTTCCAGGATTCGAGGCAGATTTGCTGGGCTTGCGGGTCGGCGAGGCCGATGTCTTCGACGGCCATGCGGGTGATGCGGCGGGCGAGAAAGCGCGGATCTTCGCCGCCTTCCAGCATGCGCGCGAACCAGTAGAGTGCTGCGTCGGGGTCTGAGCCGCGCACCGATTTGTGCAGGGCCGAGATCAGGTTGTAATGTTCTTCGCCGGATTTGTCGTATTTGCTGGCGCGGCGCATCAGGCGGGTGGCGAGTTGGTCGCGAGTGAGCGGTTTGTCGAGTTTCCACGCGGCGATTTGCTCGATCAGGTTCAGCAAAGCGCGGCCATCTCCGTCGGCCATCTCTATCAGCGCTTCGCGGGCGTCTCCGGTGAGCGGGAGTGCGCGGTTCAGGTCTTTCTCGGCGCGTTGGGCGAGCAGCTCAAGGTCAATCAAATTGAGGCGTTCAAGGATGATGACTTGGGCGCGGGAGAGGAGAGCGGCATTGAGCTCGAAACTGGGGTTTTCGGTGGTGGCACCGACCAGAAGAATGGTGCCATCTTCCATATAGGGCAGGAAGCCGTCTTGCTGGGCTTTGTTGAAACGATGGATTTCATCGACAAAAAGCAGGGTGCCTTGGCCGTTTTGGCGGCGAATTTTGGCGGATTCGAACATTTTGCGCAGGTCAGGCACGCCAGTGAAGATCGCGGAGATCTGCACGAAGGCAAGGTCGGATTCATGGGCGAGCAGGCGCGCGATGGTGGTTTTACCGACGCCGGGCGGGCCCCAAAGGATCAACGAGGACAGGCTATGGGCAGCGATCATCGCGCCTAAGGGGCCATCGGGGCCGAGGACATGACCTTGGCCGATCACCTCGGACAGCGTGCGCGGACGCAGACGGTCTGCCAAGGGGCGCGGGGCCTCTGGCACGGGTTTTCCGGGGGTGTCGAAAAGGTCTGACATGCGGGGAGTTTACGCGGCAAAGCGGAGCGGGGGAAGGCGGATTGCGCCCAAGCTGTTGGGGCGGGGGAACTGGCTCAAGCGGGCAGAGGAGATTGCGTTGGGGCAGCTGATTGGAGAAACCTCATTTGAGCCCAAACCAGACCTTCATCAAACCTCCGATTTGATAGCAGCACGCATCGAGTGTCGACTTTGCTCAATCAGCCGCAGCAAAATGCGCCATCTGATCCGCATGCGCCTTTTGGAAGGCTGGTCTTTCCGTGGCCCGCACAACGTAATCTCGACAGGCGGGATAGTCTGCCAAGCCTTCAAACCGGTCGACGAGACGCAGCACATCCGCCATGAGGATGTCAGCCACCGAGAAGCGCCCAGCCAGCCATTCACCCCCTGCAAGCACCGTTTCCATATGCGCTAGCCGGTGGGTCAGAAAATCGTCGAAAAACTTCCACATCTGCGTTTCGCCTGTCTCACCGGAAAACTTGAAAAAAGACCATGGCTGACTTGCTGCCTCAACCGATGCTAGTGCGGCAAAAAGCCATTCTTTGACTTCGCTGCGGCCTCGCGGATGGGTAGGCATTAATATCTCGCTGAGCTCGCCCAGGTGCAGAAGGATCGCACCGCTCTCGAAAATCGTGAGCTCGCCATCAGTCAACCAAGGTATCTGACCGAAGGGCTGATGAACCAAATGTGCAGGCTGCCGGTCCCTGAAGGGTGTGCTTTCGACGCGATAGGGCAAGCCAGCCTCTTCTAACGCCCAACGCACCCTTAAGTCGCGCACAAAGCCGCGCGGCATGTCTGGAACCCAGTCATAGGTCGTTAGGATCAGGTGATTCATTGGAGACTCCAAGGAAATCGGCAGCCTATCGACGAGACCATCCTGCCTCAACCTTCACCTTTTGTTTGGCAGAGTAAAGCACTCCCAATGACAGCTCCGTCCCACATAGCTGACCCACGCCGCCACGAGTCATCATATCCCACCGAATAGGGGCAGTTTCGTCACCACTTCCACCTGCCCCGCTGCGTGATATCGGGGGCTGCGGGCGGCCCTGCTCCCCATAGGCCGCCGCAGGTTTGGTCAGTGCTTGGTCAGGCTGAAATCCATCTCGACCACTTGGTTGTCGATGGCGTCGATTTCCATCACCGGACCCATCGCCTTCATCTTGACACCGACGCGATCGGCCCAACGGGGCCAAGTGGCCGCGAGCAGGGTCAGGCAGTGCGTCGCCCCCAGGCTGCGCACGGTGTCACCGAGTTGGGCGATCAGCTGCGCATGGACGCGGCGGCGGATCGAGGAGGGCACGTCATGGGCGACGAACAGGCGGCTCGATTCCCAGATGTGATCGCCGATGGGGGCCGGATCGGTCAACAGGTTGGCCGGGATCGTGTCCAGCAGTCCGCGTTGTGCGTCGCGGATCATATAGCTGTAGATGCCGCATTTCGCGGTGGTGGGCGTCAAGCGGTTGCCGGCCAGAACCCGACCCTGATCGTCATGCACGACAACCCAGCGGCTGGCGGGGGTGTCGTATTGGTCGTATTCCATCCCCAAAGCTTCGGGCAGATCCCATTTGTTGTGGACGATGAACAATTCACGCCGGGCGCGAAGCATATTCGCGAACAGCTCTCCATGGTTATGGAGGTTGGCAAAAGACAGTGTGGTGGTGAGCATTGTGGTCTCCGTTATGTTCAGATGGCAGTCGGAACATCGCGGAGGGGGTTTTCAGATCAGCCGATAATCCTTTGCGCGTTGAATGGCTTCGGCTGTGGTGCGCGCCATCAAACGCACGCGCGCCGATGTGACACGCGCTTTGATCGCACTTTCTGAAATACCCAGTTTCGCCGCAGCAGCAGTAAACCGGTCCCCCCCAGCGATACAGCGTAGAGCCTCGATCTGAGCTTTGGTCAGCTCTTCAGGTGGCTCTGTCACGTCATGCAGCCGGTGCACAATGGTGGCGATGGCTGCAATTTCATGGTCCTCAAACTCCCGGTCAGGCCGGGCGAATGAGGCGATGGATCGGGATTTGACCGGGCCACAAGCAACTGTGGCGCCATAGTTCAGGCCGTATTTTGCGGCTTCTTTGAACAGGCCAAACGGGTCTGGCAGGGCAGAGTCGCTCCAACGGATGGTGCCTGTGGCACTGAAGCCCCAAGCTACCATTGGATCGCGCAGGACGAAGCCTTTTTCGGTGTAGTAGTCGAGCCAGCGCTGATCATAGGTTTGGTAGGTGACCAGAGGTGCTGTGAAACGGATATGCAACCCGACGAAGTAACCGGCGGGAGACATAAGCGAAAGTTGGTGTAACTCGACATCTATACCTAGCTTTACTGACATGTTTTGACGATCTCTCGATTCATTTACAACTTTAGGCAGTTCGGCGGGTGGCTACTATACTCGTATCGGCAACAGGCTATTTCCAATTCACCATCAATCAGCAGAACGGATGCGAAGGAAAGCAATGTTTGAAAATTGGTCTTCGCTATCATGGTTAACGCAGCGTCAACCGTGGTATGGCGCTTGACAGATATGAAAAAACCCGCCGATTGGGGCGGGTTTTTCTAAAGCGATTTGCGGCGGGCTTACGCCTCGAACGCGTCCTCGGCGGCGGTGCGGGCGTGGTCGGCTGCACCTTTCGCGTTCGGGTCACGGTCGACAAATTCGATGATCGCCATCGGCGCCATGTCGCCATAGCGGAAGCCGGCTTTCAGCACGCGGACGTAACCGCCCTGACGGTCCTGATAACGCGGGCCGAGGATTTCGAACAGGCGCGCGGTGTGGATGTCTTGCTTCAGCTGCGAGTGCGCTTGCCGGCGGGCATGCAGATCGCCGCGCTTGGCAAGGGTGATCAACTTTTCGATGATCGGGCGCAGTTCTTTGGCTTTCGGCAGGGTGGTTTTGATCTGCTCGTGCTCGATCAAGGAACCGGCCATGTTGGCGAACATCGCTTTGCGGTGTTCGTGGGTGCGGTTTAGTTTGCGGTAACCATTGGCGTGACGCATCGGAATCTCCTATTCGCGTGTTTTACTTTGTCCGGCAGGGCCTACGTGCGGTCCCGCTCACCTTGGGGCGTTGTTGCCCATGTTTTCCCCGGCAGTCCGGGCATTTGTAGTTGGGCGAGGTTGCCCTCGCCCATGTTCTTAGAACTGGTCTTCGAAACGCTTGGCCAGATCTTCGATGTTTTCCGGCGGCCAGTCTTCGACTTCCATGCCCAGATGCAGACCCATGCCCGACAGCACTTCCTTGATTTCGTTCAAGGACTTGCGGCCGAAGTTCGGGGTGCGCAGCATTTCTGCTTCGGTTTTCTGGATCAGATCGCCGATATAGACGATGTTGTCGTTCTTCAGGCAGTTTGCCGAACGCACCGACAATTCCAACTCGTCTACCTTCTTCAGCAGCAGCGGGTTGAATTCAAGCCCAGCATCTTCGACGCCTTTGCCCGCAGCTTCCGGCTCGTCGAAGTTGACGAACACGGCGAGCTGGTCTTGCAGAATGCGCGCAGCGTAGGCCACAGCGTCTTCCGGGGTCAGCGAGCCATCGGTTTCGATTTTCATCGTCAGTTTGTCGTAGTCCAGCACCTGACCTTCGCGGGTCGGAGTGACTTCGTAGGACACTTTTTTCACCGGCGAATAGATCGCGTCAATCGGGATCAGGCCGATTGGCGCATCTTCAGGGCGGTTCTTGTCAGCAGCGACATAGCCTTTGCCGGTGTTCACGGTCAGTTCCATGAACACATCAGCGCCGTCATCGAGGTGGCAGATGACATGGTCTTTGTTCAAGACTTCGATGCCGTTGGTTTCCGAGATGTCGCCAGCGGTGACAACGCCCGGACCTTTGGCAGAGATCGACAGCCGTTTCGGGCCTTCGACTTCCATCTTCAGCGAAACGCCTTTCAGGTTCAGCACGATGTCGGTGACATCTTCGCGCACGCCAGCCACGCTGGAGAACTCGTGCAGAACGTTGTCGATCTGCACCGAGGTGATCGCGCCGCCTTGCAGCGACGACATCAGCACGCGGCGCAGCGCGTTGCCAAGGGTCAAGCCGAAGCCGCGCTCCAGCGGTTCAGCGAACACGGTGGCGGTGCGTTGTGCATCGGCCCCCGGCTTCACGACGAGCTGCGTCGGTTTAATCAGTTCAAGCCAATTTTTGTGGATCATGTGACCGCCTCCATACTTGTCTTCTGCTCATGTCCTAAGCAGAGGACGCCCGAGGTTCAGAAATGCAGAAATCGGGCCGTGCAGACATCGCACGACCCGACCAATAGTGATGCCTTAGACGCGACGGCGCTTCGGCGGACGGCAGCCGTTGTGTGCCAGCGGCGTCACGTCACGGATCGAGGTGACGTTCAGGCCAACTGCGGCCAGAGCGCGCAGTGCGGACTCACGGCCCGAACCCGGACCTTGCACTTCGACTTCAACCGTCTTCATGCCATGCTCTTGCGCTTTGCGGCCTGCATCTTCTGCTGCCATTTGCGCCGCGTAAGGCGTTGATTTCCGCGAGCCTTTGAAGCCCATGGTGCCCGAGGACGACCAGGAAATCGCGTTGCCCTGAACGTCAGAGATCAGGATTTTGGTGTTGTTGAACGAAGAGTTCACATGAACCACGCCGGCGGCGATGTTCTTGCGTTCTTTTTTCTTCGTGCGGGATGCTTTGGTATCGCGTGCCATATCTAAACGCCCCTCTTATTTCTTCTTGCCAGCAATGGCCTTAGCGGGGCCTTTGCGGGTGCGAGCGTTGGTGTGGGTGCGCTGACCGCGGACCGGCAGGCCCTTACGATGACGCAGGCCACGATAGCAGCCGAGATCCATCAGACGCTTGATGTTCATCGAGGTTTCGCGGCGCAGATCGCCTTCAACCGTGACGTTTGCGTCGATGTATTCGCGAATCTGCAGCACTTCGGCATCCGAAAGCTGGTTGACGCGACGGGCGCGGTCGATGCCAACAGATGCACAGATTTGCTCTGCGATATGCGGGCCAACGCCGGTGATATAGGTGAGCGCGATCGGAACCCGTTTCGCGGTCGGGATGTTAACGCCAGCAATACGTGCCAAACGTGTATTCCTTCATGGTTGCGGTTCCGTAGTGCCAGAACCTTTTTTCACAACACCGCCTTGGGCCGAAACCGGAGGGCGATTCGAATCCTTATCAAATAAGGAATCCCGCAAGCGATTCCGCTGCGGGACGCCGTGCTTTATGGGCTTTTGACCATATCGTCAAGGGCTGCAGGCAAGTTAGTTACGCTTTGTCAAGAACTTTGGCGATAGCGCCCGCAACCGCGTCCATTTCCGCCAAGCCATCCACCGCCGACAGCTGCCCCTTGGCGTAATAATAGCCGATCAGTGGCGAGGTATCGCGGTAATAGGCCAGCATCCGGGTGCGCAGCGCATCTTCGGTGTCATCGGCGCGGCGCTTCATATCGTGGCTGCCGCAGACGTCACAGATGCCCGCCAGCTTGGTCGGGTGGTTGGTGTCGTGGTAGACAGCACCACAGTTGCCACAGGTGTAGCGGCCGACGATACGGGCCTTCAGCGCCTCATCATCGACCTTAATCTCGATCACCGCATCCAGCGTCTCACCAACGCGTGCCATCAGCTCGCCCAAGGCATCGGCTTGTTTCAGCGTGCGGGGAAAGCCGTCAAAAATATAGCCGCCCGGCGCATGGGTTTGCAGCTTTTCCTCAATCAGTCCGATCACGATATCATCGGTGACAAGGTGGCCCTTGTCCATCACCTCGGCAACCAGACGGCCCATCTCGGTGCCAGAGGTCTTGGCCTCGCGCAGCATATCGCCCGTGGACAGCTGCACCATGGCGCGCTCATCCACCAAGCGCTTGGCTTGGGTGCCTTTACCAGCGCCGGGTGGCCCGAGGAGGATGATATTTGCCATGGG
This sequence comes from Cypionkella sp. PAMC25878, assembly GCF_058135695.1. Taxonomy (NCBI): domain Bacteria; kingdom Pseudomonadati; phylum Pseudomonadota; class Alphaproteobacteria; order Rhodobacterales; family Paracoccaceae; genus Cypionkella; species Cypionkella sp. PAMC25878. The sequence goes on from NZ_CM176871.1 coordinate 4,575,380, forward strand.
TCGCCTTTCTGTCAAAGAAAAGGCCCGGCGGGGTGCGCCGGGCCTGAAGTCATAGCCCGATCACCGCCGCGCGGGCGGACGGTTGGCCGTGCTGCGCTTTTTGCCGCGCAGTTGCGATTTCTCAATCAGGCCTTCGTATTGATGCGCCAGTAGATGCGACTGGATCTGGTTGATCGTATCCATCGTCACCGACACCACGATCAGCACCGAGGTGCCGCCGAAGTAGAACGGGATCGAGAACTGGCTGATCAAGATTTCCGGCAGCAAGCAGACGAGTGCCAAGTAAGCCGCGCCCAACACCAAGATGCGGTTGACGACGTAATCGAGATATTCCTCGGTTTTCTTGCCGGGGCGGATGCCGGGGATAAAGCCGTTCTGGTTCTTCAGGTTGTCGGCCACTTCATCGGTTTTGAACGCCACGTTCGCGGTGTAGAAATACGCGAAGAACACGATCATCGAAACGAAGAACAGCAGGTAGAGCGGCTGACCATGGCCGAAATACGCCAAGATCGTCGACATGATCGGACCGGTATTGGCACCCGAAAAGGTTGCTATCGTGGTCGGCAGCAGCAGCAAGGACGAGGCAAAGATCGCCGGAATCACGCCTGCCGGGTTGACCTTGATCGGCAAATGGCTTGAGCCGCCATCATAGACCTTCATGCCGACTTGGCGGCGGGGGTATTGGATATGGATCTTGCGCAAGGCGCGTTCCATGAACACCACAAAGGCGATCACGCCGACGACCATCACCAACACACCCAGGATCACTGGGGTCGAGATCACGCCCGCGCGGCCTTGGCTGAAGAACTGTGCCAAAGCGTGCGGAATCTCAGCGACGATGCCGGTGAAGATGATCAGCGAAGTGCCGTTGCCGATGCCGCGGGCGGTGATCTGCTCACCCAGCCACATCAGGAACATCGTGCCCGCGACCAGAGTGATCACGCAGGAGACCACGAAATACATGCCAGGCGTATGGGCGAGCCCACCTGCCTCAATAGACTTAGCGATGCCGAAGCCTTGCAGGATCGCCAGACAGACTGTGCCGTAGCGCGTCCACTGGTTCATCTTCTTGCGGCCCGCGTCGCCTTCTTTCTTCATCTGCTCCAGCGCCGGAATCATCGACGCCAAAAGCTGGATGATGATCGAGGCCGAGATATAGGGCATGATCCCCAAGGCAAAGACACCCATCCGCTTGATGGCTCCACCGGTGAACATCGACAGCATACCGCCGATGCCCTGCCCCGCGTTATCCATGAAATGGCGCAGCTGCGTGCCGTCAATGCCCGGAACCGGCACATAGGTGCCCAAGCGGTAGACCATCAACAGGCCAATGGTGAAGAAAATCCGGCTACGGAGATCCGTCGCCTTGCCAAGCGTACCCCAGCTGAGGTTCGCGGCCATCTGTTCGGCAGCTGAAGCCATGCCCAGTTCTTTCTGCGTAAGCCCGATATGGGAAGCGCCGCCAAACCGTTTCCGGTCGGCGGCGCGGGAAACATAAGCCGATGTAAGCGGTCTAGCAACCGCTCACAAGGCGTTAGTTATGCTTTGCGGACCGCTTTGGTGAAAGCTGCCAAGACAGGTGCCACGGTCAGGGTGCCGCCAGCGGCTGCAACGGCTTCAACAGCGGCTGCAGATGCGCCCGTCACGTTCAGTTTGACCGCCGAAGTGATTGATCCCTTGTTCAGGATACGGATGCCGTCACGCTTGTGACCGGTGAGGCCCGCGTCCACCAGCATATCCTCGGTGATCTCAACTTTCGCGTCGAGTTTGCCCAGACCGATGAATTTCTCGATCAGGCCGAGGTTGATCACGGCAAAGCGATCTTGGTTCGGCTTGTTGAAGCCGCGCTTCGGCAGACGGCGATACAGTGGCATCTGGCCGCCTTCGTAGCCGCCAATAGCGACGCCCGAACGCGATTTCTGACCCTTGATACCACGGCCAGCGGTTTTACCCGAGCCCGAACCCGGACCACGCGCCACGCGCTTTTGCTTTTTGGTTGCACCGGGATTGTCGTGCAGTTCATTCAATTTCATGTCGCATACTCCTATGCCGGAAAGCCCTTGCCTGCGACGGGCAAGAGCAACGCGGCTGTTTGTGATTCTTATGCCGATAGGTGAGGCATCGGGCGCGTATAGAGGGGATGGGGGTGGGGATCAAGTGGTGGCTTACAATCCGAGCCGTAAGCCTACAGACTTAGTGGCAATGCACTTTGCCCGTTGATTTCTGCATATGACAACATTGCCCTGGAGGTGAACTTTTGCGGCAACCACCACCATGTTCGACCTGCTGGTGTCCAGAGGACGCGATCATGAGGGTTTGTGCTGTTGCCGCAACGCCGACAGATGGCAGAAACAAGAATCCCATGATAGAAAGAACTCGCATCGAACACCTACGTTAACAAAGATTAATAGAACGTTAATAATCGTTAACACGGATGCGGTCGCAAAGATAGAACGTCAGGTTTTTGCCTACATGCGAAAGCGATGCCCTCGGACCACCTACCCAACTAGACTCCCCCCACAAATCCTGCGTATCTGCGGGCTGTTTTGCTCGGGGGCTGTCATGGCGGTGGATACCAATTATCGGGCGGGGATTAAGCTGCTGTTCAAGAATGAATGGGGCAGCTTGGTCGCGAGTTTTGCGCGGTTTGAATATGCGCTGAAGCTGGCGGGGTATTTGAAGTATGAAAAGCCCGGCACCTCGGCGGAGGCCGGTTGGGCCGGGTTTGCGGGCGATCTGGGCGATGGGTTTCTGGCGCATTGCCGGGCGTTGCCAGAGGTTCAGGTGCTGTTCAACGCGCCGCCTCGGCTGTTGAAGGTCGATATGGATCGGGCGGTGTCTTGGAAAAAGGCGCGGGCGGTGAATTCGGTTTCGGATTTCTTTTTGGTGGTTCAGGACGTGCGCGGCAGTTTGTTCCACGGCGATGCAAAGGTGCATGGCGAGCGCGACGGTGAGCGGATTGAGGCGGCTCAGGTGGTGTTGGATGAGGCTTGGGGTTGGGCCTTGCAGGACAAGACCAACGCGCGGCTGGTGCAGTTTTGTGAGGCGTTTCGGTTTACGCAGTAGGGCGATTATGCATGGTGCGTAAAATCACGCACCCTACGGATGCAAAATGCAAAACGCCCCGACCTTACGGCGGGGCGTTTCTGGTAGGGTGCGTGATGTCACGCACCGTTTCCTTGACTTAACCGCGCTCTTCGATGATCGTCACAAGATGCGAGATCTTGTTGACCATGCCACGGATGGAAGGCGTGTCTTCCAGCTCGCGGGTGCGGTTCATTTTGTTCAGGCCAAGACCTTTCAGGGTCGCGGTCTGTTTGGCCGGGCGGCGGGCAGCCGAAGCCACCTGCTTAACCACGATGGTCTTTTTCACAGCATCGGTCATGTTCAAGCCTCCACAACTTCAGCGGCGGGCTTGTTCAGGATCTCTGCCACTTTCTTGCCACGGCGTGCCGCGACTTGACGAGGAGAGGTTTCCGACTTCAGCCCGTCGATGGTGGCGCGGATCATGTTGTAGGGGTTCTGCGAGCCGATGGACTTTGCCACCACATCTTGCAGGCCCAACATTTCGAACACAGCGCGCATCGGACCACCGGCGATGATGCCAGTACCGGCAACAGCCGTCCGCATCACCACTTTACCGGCGCCATGACGGCCTTCCATGTCGTGGTGCAGGGTGCGGGCGTCTTTCAGCGGCACGCGAATAAGCTGGCGCTTTGCCTGCTCGGTCGCCTTGCGGATCGCTTCCGGAACTTCCTTAGCCTTGCCCTTGCCGAAGCCGACACGGCCTTTTTGATCGCCTACCACCACCAGCGCTGCAAAGCCAAAGCGTTTGCCGCCCTTAACGGTTTTCGACACCCGGTTGATCGCGACCAAGCGGTCAGCGAATTCCGGGGTTTCTTCCGGCCGGTTATCGCGGCGATCATTGCCACCACGATTGTCCCGACGGTTATCACGTTCTGCCATTTTTCAACTCCTCAGAACTGCAATCCACCTTCACGGGCAGCCTCGGCCAAAGCCTTGATCTTACCGTGAAAGAGGAAACCGCCGCGGTCGAAGTAGCACACTTCAACACCGGCCTTTTTGGCCCGCTCGGCGATTGCCGAACCGATTTTCGTCGCTGCTTCGACGTTGTTCTTGCCGACCACACCGAATTCCTTCTCCAAAGTGGAGGCGGAGGCGATGGTGACGCCCTTCACATCGTCGATCAGCTGCACGCTGATGTTTTTGTTCGAGCGGTGAACGGACAGGCGCAGGCGCCCATGCGAAGTCGCTTTGATTTTGTTCCGAACGCGCTGACGGCGCTTCAGGAACAGGTCTCTCTTGGTGTTTGCCATGATTGTGTCCCTTACTTCTTCTTGCCTTCTTTGCGGAACACGAACTCGCCCTTATAGCGGATGCCTTTGCCCTTGTAGGGCTCGGGCTTGCGCCATTCGCGGATGTTCGCAGCGACCTGACCAACGAGCTGTTGGTCAATGCCTTCCACAATGATTTCAGTGTTCTTCGGCGAGGTCACGGTGACCCCGGCTGGAACGGCGAAGTTGACTTCATGGCTGTAGCCGAGCGACAGTTTCAGGATGTTGCCAGCCATCGCAGCGCGGTAACCCACGCCTTGAATTTCCAGCTCTTTCTTGAAACCAGCGGTGACGCCAGTGACGAGGTTTTCAACCATCGACCGCGCCATGCCCCACTGCTGACGCGCACGCTTCGAAGTGCCACGCGGGGTCACTTTGATGCTGCCTTCGTCGATCGTGAGCGTCACGTCGTCGGTTGCGGTGAAGCTGCGGGTGCCTTTCGGACCTTTCACTTCGATGGTTTGACCTGACACGGACGCCGAAACGCCCTTGATCAGTTCTACGGGTTTTTTGCCGATACGAGACATGCCACCCTCCTCAGAACACGGTGCAAAGCACTTCGCCGCCAACATTGGCTGCGCGCGCATTTGCATCTGACATCACGCCTTTCGGCGTGGACACGATGGAGATCCCGAGACCGTTACGCACGGTCGGAATTTCCTTAACGGACATATATACCCGACGGCCGGGCTTGGACACGCGTTTGACTTCGCGGATCACAGGCACGCCTTCAAAGTATTTCAGGCTGATTACCAGCTCGCCTTGACCGTTATCGGTCTTGGCGCGCTCGAAACCGCGGATGTAACCTTCGCTTACGAGCACGTCCAGAACCCAAGCGCGCAGTTTCGAGGCAGGGGTCGACACGGTCGATTTGCCACGCATTTGCGCGTTACGGATACGGGTAAGCATGTCGCCGATAGGATCGTTCATCATCATTTGGCGACCTCCTTACCAGCTCGACTTGACCATGCCGGGGATCTGGCCGAACGAGGCGAGATCACGCAGCATGATGCGCGAGAGTTTGAGCTTGCGATAATACGCATGCGGACGGCCGGTCAGTTGGCAACGATTGTGCAAACGGACAGCCGACGAGTTGCGGGGCAGCTCGGCCAGTTTGATGGTCGCTTTGAAGCGCTCATCCACCGGTTTCGCTTGGTCGTTGATCACCGCTTTCAGTGCTGCGCGCTTGGAAGCATGTTGCTTCACCAGCTTCTCGCGCTTCACTTCGCGGTTCACCATGGATTTTTTTGCCATTGTCAGGTTCCTCGCGCGATCAAGAAGTGAAGGGCATGTTGAATTGCTTCAACAGTGCCTTCGCTTCCGCATCGGTCTTAGCGGTGGTGCAGATGATGATGTCCATGCCGAGCACTTCATCGACTTTGTCGAATTCGATTTCGGGGAACACCAGTTGCTCTTTGAGGCCCATGGCGTAGTTGCCACGGCCATCGAACGAAGTCGGCTTCACGCCGCGGAAGTCGCGGACGCGCGGCAGAGCAATGGTGATCAGACGGTCGAAGAATTCGTACATCCGGTCGCCGCGCAGGGTCACTTTGCAGCCAAGCGGCATTTCTTCACGCACGCGGAAACCAGCAATGCTGTTCTTCGCGTGGGTGATCACTGCCTTTTGACCGGCGATGAGAGTCATCTCTTCGGCGGCTTTCTTGACCTTTTTGGTGTCCTTGACGGCTTCACCAACGCCCATGTTCAGAACGATCTTGTCCAGACGGGGCAGTTGCATCGCGTTCTTGTAGCCGAATTCTTCCATAAGCGCCGCGCAGATGCGGTTCTTATAGTCAGCCTTCAGACGCGGGGTGTAGGTGGCTTGGTCGAGCATCAGATCGCCTCCCCGGTGGTTTTAGCGAAGCGCACTTTCTTGTCGCCTTCCATACGGAAGCCAACGCGGGTTGCTTTGCCTTTGCTGTCCAGCAATGCGAGGTTCGACAGATCAATCGGCATCGGCTTTGCGATGCGACCGCCTTGCGAGGTCTGGCTTTGCTTGGTGTGACGGATCGCCATGTTGGCGCCCTCAACCAAGGCTTTGTTGGCGGTCGGGTTCACGGACGAAATCTCGCCCTTTGCGCCCTTGTCCTTGCCGGTCAAGATGACGACGGTGTCGCCCTTTTTAAGCTTCGCAGCCATCAGAGCACCTCCGGAGCCAGCGAGATGATTTTCATGAAGTTCTTCGCGCGGAGTTCACGCACCACTGGCCCGAAGATACGCGTGCCGACGGGTTCACCCTGGTTGTTCAGGATGACAGCAGCGTTGCGGTCAAAACGGATTGCGGTGCCGTCTTCACGGCGAACTTCTTTGGCGGTGCGAACAACAACGGCTTTACGCACGTCGCCCTTTTTCACACGGCCTTTCGGAATGGCTTCCTTGACCGACACCACGATGATGTCGCCCACGGATGCATAGCGGCGATGCGAGCCGCCCAGAACCTTGATGCACTGAACCCGGCGAGCGCCGGAGTTATCAGCAACATCCAGATTGGTCTGCATCTGGATCATTTGGTTTCTCCCGACCTTTGGGCATCATTGCCCAGGGTTTCGTATTCAGAAAAAGACGAAAGCCGTTGCTTATGCAGCAACGACCACCGTCCAGCGTTTGGTCTTCGAGATCGGTGCGCATTCTTCAATGCGGACAGAATCCCCGGTCTTGTAGGTGTTGTTCTCGTCGTGCGCGCGATATTTCTTCGACTTACGAATGGTCTTGTGAAACAGCGGGTGCTTGAAGCGGCGTTCCACCAGAACGGTGATGGTTTGCTCGTTCTTGTCCGAGGTGACGACGCCTTGCAGGATACGTTTCGGCATGGTGTCTACTCCTCAGTTCGCAGCCGCTTGCGCGGCTTTCTGGTTCAGCACGGTCATGATGCGTGCCACTTCGCGGCGAACAGCGCGCATACGCGAGGTGTTTTCCAGCTGGTTGGTCGCAGCTTGGAAGCGCAGGTTGAACGCTTCTTTCTTGAGGGCCACAAGGCTTTCACGCAGCTGCTCGGGCGATTTGCCCAATAGTTCCTTGGCGGTCATGCGCCTGTTCCTTTTTCAATCACCAGAGCGCCCCTACCTTGCGGCAAGGTCACGCTGAACCCGGTGGATCAATGTAAAACCACCGATTCCGAGTCGCCTCGGAGCCGTGGATGGCTGCGTATAGGGGATGAGGGGGGATAGGGCAAGGGGTTATCTGTTTGCGACAAACGATCCCCTACCAATCAGACCACGGATAAGGAGAGCAACGGCCACGCCTCCCAAAACAAACCAGATCGTGTTTCTCGCCAGCACCAGCCACCCATAGGGCGTCAAGATACCGTCGACCTCCTGGACGTAAATCCCACCCCCGATTTGCGAAGATATATCGGGATTAACCGACTCCATCCAGCCATACAGTCTACCAATCGCGATTCCGACCAAAGCGATTGAAGCTGCGATTGTGCTGCCCCACCCGATCGCGCCCAGCCAAGATATTGGCCGCAGCATTATTCGCCATAGGATTGGAGCGGCGACACACCAACACGCAAGGAAAGCGATTGGAAGTCCAATAATCGCAGCCGGTAGCAGGATCGTGGGTTCGAACAAGGCCGGCCAAACGACCGAGAACCACCCAAGCACTGCGGACGCATTGACCGCCAACGCCCACTGTCTTCTTGAGTATGCTCTTTGCGCATCCATCTGGCGTTTCAACCTCCCGCAAACTTTGGCTTTGACGTTGAACAAGGGCAGCATCCGAGTCAACCGCCCGTGCCCGTATGTCAGCATCTGATAAGGCCCCTGCCCTGCTGATTGGTTGCCCCAAAATGAAAAACCCCCGCTGTTTCCAGCGGGGGTTTTATTCTGAACCGGGTGACGGCCCGCGCGTTTCCGAGGAAACGCGCTACACCGCACTGGTTTTGCTCAAGGGCAAAACCTCACCGGTTTTTGCGCCTTGGCGCAAAAACCTTACCAGTCTTCGCGTGCCACGACGCGGGTCGTGACCGGAAGTTTCATTGCGCCGAGGCGCAGGGCTTCACGGGCGATGATCTCGGACACGCCGTCGATCTCGAACATGATGCGGCCCGGTTTGACCTTGGCTGCCCAATAGTCGGTCGAGCCTTTGCCTTTACCCATCCGCACTTCGGTGGGCTTGGACGAGACTGGAACATCCGGGAAAATCCGGATCCAGACGCGGCCTTGGCGTTTCATGTGGCGGGTGATCGCGCGGCGGGCCGCTTCGATCTGACGGGCCGTCACACGTTCTGGCTCGGTGGCTTTCAGCGCAAAGGAGCCGAAGTTCAGCAAAAAGCCGCCCTTCGCTTCGCCGTGGATACGGCCTTTGTGCTGCTTGCGGAACTTAGTCCGTTTTGGTTGCAACATCTGTCTTCTCCCTTACGCGCGTTCGCGGTCGCGGCGAGGCGAACGCGGTGCTGCACCTTCTTGCGCTTCGGCAAGACGGCGATCATGGGCTTGCGGATCATGCTCAAGGATTTCGCCTTTGAAGATCCAGACCTTCACCCCGATGATGCCATAGGCAGTCGTGGCTTCGGACAGAGCATAGTCGATGTCAGCGCGCAGGGTGTGCAACGGCACACGGCCTTCACGATACCATTCGGTCCGCGCGATTTCGGCACCGCCAAGACGGCCACCGACGTTCACACGGATGCCGAGGGCACCCATACGCATCGCGTTCTGCACGCCACGCTTCATGGCGCGACGGAAAGACACCCGGCGTTCCATTTGCTGTGCGATCGACTCGGCGACGAGTTGCGCGTCAACTTCTGGCTTGCGCACTTCGACGATGTTCAAGTGAACATCCGACTTGGTGAACGCTGCCAGTTTCTTGCGCAGAGTTTCGATATCGGCGCCTTTTTTGCCGATGATCACGCCCGGACGTGCAGTGTGAATGGTCACACGGCACTTTTTGTGCGGACGCTCGATGATCACGCGGCTGATGCCAGCTTGCTTGCACTCTTCATGCACAAACGCGCGCATTTTGAGATCTTCCAGCAGCAGGTTGCCGTAGTCTTTCGATTCAGCGAACCAGCGGCTGTCCCAGGTGCGGTTGACCTGAAGACGCATGCCGATCGGATTGACCTTCTGACCCATTATGCAGACTCCCCGACTTGACGCACAATGATCGTCAGCTCGCTGAACGGTTTCATGATTTTGCCGAAACGGCCACGCGCACGCGGGCGGCCACGTTTCATCACCAGGTTTTTGCCAACCCAGGATTCAGCCACGATCAGGCTGTCCACGTCGAGGTTGTGGTTGTTTTCCGCGTTGGCAATCGCCGACTGCAGGCACTTCTTCACGTCACCAGCGATGCGGCGCTTCGAGAAGGTCAAATCGGCCAAAGCCTTTTCAACTTTCTTACCGCGGATCAGGCCAGCGACGAGATTCAGTTTTTGCGGCGAGGTACGCAGCATACGGCTGATTGCCATCGCTTCGTTTTCCGCCACGCGACGGGGGTTCTTTTCCGTGCTCATGGCTTATTTCCTCTTGGCTTTTTTGTCGGCCGAGTGGCCGTAATAGGTCCGGGTCGGCGAATATTCACCAAACTTCTGACCAATCATCTCTTCGGTCACATTCACCGGGATGTGCTTTTTGCCGTTATAGACAGCAAAGGTCAGCCCAACGAATTGCGGCAGAATAGTAGAGCGACGCGACCAGATCTTGATCACTTCGTTCTTGCCCGAGGCTTTCGCAGTTTCTGCCTTTTTCAAGACATAACCGTCGACGAACGGGCCCTTCCAAATAGAACGTGCCATTTATCAGCGCCCTTTCTTCGCGTTACGCGACCGGACGATCAATTTGTCCGAAGCCTTGGCCTTACGGGTCTTGTTACCCTTGGTGCCTTTGCCCCATGGCGTCACCGGATGGCGGCCGCCCGAGGTCCGACCTTCACCACCACCATGCGGGTGGTCGATCGGGTTCATTGCAACACCGCGCACGGTCGGGCGAACGCCCTTGTGACGCATACGGCCTGCTTTACCGAAGTTCTGGTTCGAGTTGTCGGGGTTGGACACAGCACCGATGGTGGCCATGCATTCCTGACGCACCAGACGCAGTTCGCCCGAAGACAAACGGATCTGCGCGTAACCACCGTCACGACCCACGAACTGAGCGTAGGTGCCAGCAGCGCGTGCCAACTGGCCGCCTTTGCCCGCTTTAAGCTCGACGTTGTGGATGATCGTACCGATTGGCATCCCCGAGAACGGCATCGCATTGCCCGGCTTCACGTCGGTCTTAGCGCCAGCGATAACGCTGTCCCCAATGGCCAAACGCTGTGGTGCCAGGATGTACGAAAGTTCGCCATCCGCGTAACGGATCAGAGCGATAAAGGCGGTACGGTTCGGATCGTATTCGATCCGCTCAACGACCGCTGCAATATCGAATTTTGTGCGCCTGAAATCGACCACGCGGTAGAGACGCTTGGCGCCCCCGCCCTTGTGCCACATCGTGATACGTCCGGTGTTGTTCCGGCCACCTGTCTTGGTCAAACCCTCAGTAAGGGCTTTGACCGGGCGGCCTTTCCACAATTCCGAACGGTCGATCAGAACCAACCCGCGTTGGCCAGGCGTCGTCGGCTTATACGACTTAAGTGCCATGCTTTCTGTCTTCCGTCAGCTGTTGAGTCTTAGATGTAGACCCAAGGTTATAGGGCTCCGTAGATCCCCGAGATAAGGTGCTTCTTGGTCGGACCAAAACGCACCGATTGTCGTAAAATTCCACGGCCCCGGAGAACCGGGGCCGTGGGATTCGCTGCCAATATCAGAGGCCCGTCGAAACGTCGATAGAGTTTCCGGCTTCCAGCGTGACATAGGCTTTCTTCTTGTCGCTACGCTCACCAGCGCGGCCACGGAACTTCTTGGCCTTGCCTTTGGTGATCGTGGTGTTGACTGCTTTCACCTTCACAGAGAAGATGTTTTCAATCGCTTCTTTGATCTGCGGCTTGGTCGCATCCATCGACACCTGAAAAACAAACGCGTTGTTTTCCTGAGCCATAGTGGCTTTTTCGGTGATCACTGGCTTTTTGATCAGGTCGTAGTGTTGCGGTTTAATGCTCATTTCAGACGAGCCTCCAAAGCTTCGATACCCGCTTTGGTGATCACCAAGGTGTCACGTTTCAGGATATCATAGACGTTTGCGCCCATGGTCGGCAGCACGTCGATGCCTTCGATGTTGCGAGCAGCCAGCGCGAAATTCGCGTCAACGCTTGCGCCGTCGATGATCAGAACGCGCTTCCAACCCAACTCGGACACATGTTTTGCAAGGATCGAGGTTTTGGCTTCGGCCATGGTGGCCACGTCCAAAATCACCAGCTCGCCTGCTTTGGCTTTCGCCGACAAAGCATGACGCAGACCCAGAGCGCGGAATTTCTTCGGCAGATCATGGGCGTGCGAACGCGGGGTCGGGCCTTTGACAACGCCACCGTGACGGAAGATCGGAGCTTTCTTGGAACCGTGGCGTGCGCCGCCGGTGCCCTTTTGCTTGTAGATCTTCTTGGTCGAGTAGGACACTTCGGCGCGGGTCAGCGTCGAGTGGGTGCCTGCTTGCATCCGGGCGCGCTGCCAACGGACGACACGGTGCAGAACGTCTGCGCGCGGGTCGAGGCCGAACAGAGCTTCGTCGAGGTCGATGGTGCCAGCTTTGCCGCCATCAAGTGTGATTACGTCAAGTTTCATGCTTCACCCCCTTCAACTGCCACTTCGACAGCCGGAGCAGTGGTTTGCGCCGCCATACGGATCGCCGCAGGCAAAGGCAGACCAGCCGGAGCCGCTTTCTTCACTGCGTCTTTGATGGTGACCCAGCCGCCCTTGGTGCCGGGGACTGCGCCTTTGATCATCAGCAAGCCACGCTCGGCATCCGTGCGGATGACTTGCAGGTTCTGGGTGGTGCAGCGCACAGCGCCCATGTGACCAGCCATTTTCTTGCCTTTGAAGACTTTACCCGGATCCTGACACTGGCCCGTGGAGCCGTGCGAACGGTGCGAAACCGACACACCGTGGGAAGCCCGCAGACCCCCAAAGTTGTGACGCTTCATAGCACCCTGGAAGCCTTTACCGTTGGTCGTGCCAGCGATGTCAACGAACTGACCTGCAAGGTAGTGGTCAGCGGTGATTTCCGCGCCGACTTCGATCAGGTTGGCAGGCGACACGCGGAACTCGGCGATCTTGCGCTTTGGCTCGACATGAGCTTTGGCGAAGTGGCCGCGCATGGCCGCGGTGGTGCGCTTGGCTTTCGCCAGACCAGCACCAAGCTGAACAGCGGTGTAGCCATCGCGGTCAACGGTGCGTTGCGCCACGACTTGCAGGTTGTCGAGTTGCAGAACGGTCACCGGAACTTGGGTGCCGTTCTCAAGGAACAGCCGGGTCATGCCCAGCTTTTTAGCGATAACGCCAGAACGCATGTTATCTACCTCCCTTAAACTTTGATCTCGACATCCACGCCAGCGGCGAGGTCGAGCTTCATCAGCGCGTCCACGGTCTGGGGGGTCGGATCAACGATGTCGAGAAGACGCTTGTGCGTGCGGATTTCCCACTGGTCGCGCGACTTTTTGTCGATGTGCGGACCACGGAGAACCGTGAATTTCTCAATTTTGTTCGGCAGCGGAATCGGCCCGCGCACAGTGGCGCCGGTGCGTTTCGCGGTGCTTACGATTTCTGCGGTGCTGGCGTCCAGCACGCGGTAATCGAAGGCTTTCAACCGAATACGGATGGTTTGACCTTGCATGTGTTCTTCCTTCTGAACGTAGACGGGGCAACAGGCCCGGCCCATAGGTTCACGTTGTTTTCAGTAGTCTGGTCTTGAAAGTCTGCGGCGCACCCCGAAAGGTGCGCCGCTGGTGGTCCCTTATAGTGCGCGGTCCCCGTTGAAAAGGGGATTCGCGACCTATTTACTTGATGATTTTCGACACCACGCCTGCGCCGACGGTGCGGCCGCCTTCGCGGATGGCGAAGCGCAGTTTTTCTTCCATCGCGATCGGCGCGATCAGGGTCACGTCGAACTTCAAATTGTCGCCCGGCATCACCATTTCGGTGCCTTCTGGCAGCTCAACCGTCCCGGTCACATCCGTGGTGCGGAAGTAGAATTGCGGGCGGTAGTTGGCGAAGAACGGCGTGTGACGACCGCCTTCTTCCTTGGTCAGAATGTAGGCTTCTGCCTCAAACTTGGTGTGCGGGTTGACCGACTTCGGCTTGCACAACACTTGGCCGCGCTCAACGCCTTCACGGTCGATGCCGCGCAGCAGGATGCCGACGTTATCGCCTGCTTCCCCACGGTCCAACAGCTTGCGGAACATCTCGACGCCGGTACAAACCGACTTCTTGGTGTCGCGGATGCCCACGATTTCAACTTCGTCGCCGACGTTGATCACGCCGCGCTCGATACGACCCGTCACAACCGTGCCACGACCCGAGATCGAGAACACGTCCTCGATCGGCATCAGGAACGGCAGATCGACCATCCGGGTCGGGGTCGGGATGTAGCTGTCAACCGCTGCCATCAGGGCGCGGATCGAGCTTTCGCCGATTTCCGGGCGCAGGCCGATCATCGCCTGGTGCGCCGAGCCTTTGATGATCGGAATGTCATCGCCGGGATAGTCGTACGAGCTGAACAGCTCGCGCAATTCCATCTCAACCAGTTCGACCAGTTCTTCGTCGTCCACCAGGTCGATTTTGTTCATGTAGCACACCATGTAGGGAATACCCACCTGGCGACCCAACAGGATGTGTTCACGGGTTTGTGGCATCGGGCCATCCGAGGCAGCACAGACCAGAATAGCGCCGTCCATCTGAGCCGCACCGGTGATCATGTTTTTCACATAGTCAGCGTGGCCGGGGCAGTCGACGTGGGCGTAGTGGCGGGCTTCGGTTTCGTACTCAACGTGAGCGGTCGAAATCGTGATGCCACGCGCACGCTCTTCCGGCGCACCGTCGATTTGGTCGTAGGCACGGAATTCACCAAAATATTTGGTGATCGCTGCCGTCAAAGTGGTCTTGCCGTGGTCAACGTGGCCAATCGTGCCGATGTTGACGTGCGGTTTGTTCCGTTCAAACTTTGCCTTTGCCATGATGGCCTCCTGATTAGATCGGATGCGGTGGGGTCGAACCCCACCCTACGAGTGGTAGGGCGGGGTTAGCCCCCGCCACACCGGTTATGCGTATTTCTTCTGGATCTCGTCCGAGATGTTCTGCGGAACGGCATCATAGTGGTCGAAGGACATCGCGAAGGTTGCACGACCAGAGGTCATGGAACGCAGCGTGTTGATGTAGCCGAACATGTTCGCCAAAGGCACCATAGCGGCGATGACGTTCGCGTTGCCGCGGCTGTCTTGGCCGTTGATCATGCCCCGACGCGAGGTCAAGTCGCCGATGACGCCGCCAGTGTATTCTTCTGGGGTGACGACTTCGACTTTCATGATCGGTTCCAGCAGCTTAGCGCCGGCTTTCTTCAGACCTTCGCGCATCGCAGCGCGTGCCGCGATTTCGAACGCAAGAACGCTACTGTCCACGTCATGGTAAGCCCCGTCGATCAGCGACACTTTGAAGTCGATCACCGGGAAGCCTGCGAGCGGACCGGAATCCATCACCGACTTAATGCCTTTTTCAACGCCGGGGATATATTCCTTCGGCACCGAACCACCAACCACTTTGGCCTCGAACGAATAGCCTTCGCCCGGTTCCGTCGGCGAGATGATCAACTTGACGCGCGCGAACTGGCCAGTACCACCGGTTTGTTTTTTGTGCGTGTAGTCGATCTCATGCTCGCGCGAGATGGTTTCACGATACGCCACCTGCGGCGCGCCGATGTTGGCTTCAACCTTGAATTCGCGACGCATACGGTCAACGAGGATGTCGAGGTGAAGTTCGCCCATGCCCTTCATGATCGTCTGACCCGATTCAATATCGGTTTCGACGCGGAAGGACGGGTCTTCGGCTGCCAGACGGGCCAAAGCGATGCCCATCTTTTCTTGGTCGGCCTTGGTTTTCGGCTCAACCGCGATCTCGATCACCGGGACCGGGAAGGTCATGGTTTCGAGAACGACGGGATGCGCCGGATCACAAAGCGTGTCGCCGGTAGTCGTCTCTTTCAAGCCGCCCAAAGCGATGATGTCGCCCGCAAACGCTTCAGCGATTTCTTCACGGTCAATCGCGTGCATCATCATCATACGACCAACGCGCTCTTTACGCTCTTTGGTCGCGTTCAGCATCGGATCGCCTTTTGCAAGGGTGCCCGAATAGATGCGCGTGAAGGTGAGCGAGCCCACGAAGGGGTCGTTCATGATCTTGAACGCCAGCGCCGAGAACGGCTGCTCGTCAGAGGCCGAACGCGAGATGTTACGGGTTTCCGACTCATCACCGGGTTTGAAGCCCATGTAGGGCGGCACGTCGAGCGGGTTCGGCAGATAGTCGATCACCGCGTTGAGCAGAGGCTGCACGCCTTTGTTCTTAAACGAAGATCCAGCCATCACCGGCACGAAGTCGATTGCCAGCGTGCCCTTACGGATCAGCGCGCGCAGCGTGTCAACATCGGGCTCATTGCCTTCAAGATAGGCTTCCATCGCCGCATCGTCTTGACCCACTGCGTTTTCCAGCAGGTTCAGACGCCATTCGTCGGCAGAAGCTTGCAATTCGGCGCGGATCGGTTGACGGACCCAGGATGCACCAAGGTCTTCACCCTGATAAACCCATTCTTCCATCGTCACGAGGTCGATGATGCCTTCCAGCTTGTCTTCCGCGCCGATCGGAAGAACGATCGGCATCGCATTCGCGCCGGTGCGGTCTTTGATCATCTTCACGCAGTTGAAGAAGTCAGCGCCAGTTTTGTCCATCTTGTTGACGAAGACAATCCGCGGAACCTTGTAGCGGTCGGCTTGACGCCAAACGGTTTCGGTCTGCGGCTCAACGCCTGCGTTGCCGTCCAGCAGAACGACAGCGCCATCAAGCACCGCCAGCGAACGCTCAACTTCAATGGTGAAGTCAACGTGGCCGGGGGTGTCGATGATGTTAAAGCGGTACTTGTCCGAGCGTGCATGCTCGAGGTTCGGATCAATCGTGCGCTCCCAGAACGTAGTGGTCGCAGCCGAGGTGATCGTGATCCCGCGCTCTTGCTCTTGCTCCATCCAGTCCATCGTCGCGGCGCCGTCATGGACTTCGCCGATTTTATGGGACTTGCCGGTGTAGAACAGAATACGCTCGGTCGTCGTGGTTTTACCCGCGTCGATGTGAGCGATGATGCCGAAATTGCGGTAGCGTTCCAGCGGAAATTCGCGTGCCATGATGCCCTCTTACCAGCGGTAGTGGCTGAATGCTTTGTTCGCATCCGCCATCTTATGGGTATCTTCGCGTTTCTTAACAGCCGTACCACGGTTGTTCACAGCATCCGACAATTCTGCAGCCAAACGCTCTTCCATGGTGTTTTCGTTGCGCTTGCGCGCAGCAATGATCAACCAACGGATAGCCAGCGCTTCGCGGCGCTCGGTGCGGACTTCAACCGGAACCTGATAGGTTGCACCACCGACGCGGCGCGAACGCACTTCGACGGAAGGTTTGACGTTTTCCAAAGCTTCATGGAAGCACTCGATCGGCTGACGCTTCAGACGGGTCTGAACCCGCTCAAGTGCGCCATACACGATACCTTCTGCGACCGACTTTTTGCCGTCGAGCATCAGGTTGTTCATGAATTTGGTCAGAACCCGATCGCCATACTTGGCATCAGGCAAAATCTCGCGTTTTTCAGCGGCGTGACGACGTGACATTGTTTATCTCCTCACTTCGGACGCTTAGCGCCGTATTTCGAACGACGCTGGCGACGCTCTTTGACGCCTTGCGTATCGAGAACACCGCGAAGGATGTGGTAGCGCACGCCGGGCAAATCCTTGATACGGCCGCCGCGGATCAGAACCACAGAGTGTTCCTGAAGGTTGTGCTTTTCACCGGGGATATAGCAGATCACTTCGAACGAGTTGGTCAGACGCACTTTGGCGACTTTCCGCATAGCCGAGTTCGGCTTTTTCGGAGTGGTGGTGTAAACGCGCGTACAAACGCCACGTTTCTGCGGGCAAGATTCCAAGTGCTGCGACTTGGACTTGCGGACGTTAGGCTCCCGCGGTTTGCGGATGAGCTGTTGAATAGTCGGCATTCAGCTACCTCGTGTTGCCCCAATCAAGGGACTGTCAATACTCGCCCCGCATAACGGGGCACTGCTTCTCGACGCCCTTTTGTGCGAACCACAAAAAGGTAAAACCGCAGACGACACCCCGAGGGGGCGTTGCGGTGGAATTCCAGAGGATCGGAGTTTGAACCCGGATCATGACCACATCAAGCGTAGAATCCTTGGCTCAAAAGAGAGAGGGAGCCTTGGATAGCGCGGCTGATAGACAGAGTCGGTCGGGATGTCAACAGCCGCAGGGGTTAGCGGCTGGATGTGGCTTGGTTCAGCATCAGGCGGGCGAGCACGGCGGCGATCAGGCTGATCAGCAGGATGGAAAGCAGCACATCCGACAGAAAATGACCACCGGACGCCACGCGTTGCCATGCAACGAAGCCGAGGCTCGCAAGCGAGAGGGCTTGGGCTGTACGGTAAAGTGGTTGGCTTAGGCGGTGGCGGTAACGCAGCAGAATCAGCAAGGCGGCGATGGTCAGGGCGGTGGTGCCTGCCCCCTCGCCCGAGACGAAGGAACAGTTCTTGGCGCATTGATCGCTGATCTGCCACGCTGGGCTGAAATGAGCCGTGCCGCCGAAGTCGATCACGTTGGAGGGACGGGCGCGGCCCCAATAGGCCTTGAACCCAGCGTTTACGATAAGGCCCGGCCCGATCAGGAACAGCGCGAGGATGTAGCCCCACAACCAGCCCGAGGTTTTGCGCCACAGTGCCAAAGCCAGCAGAATCAAAGCCAGCAGTGGCATCAGCAAAGTGCCATCCCAAAGCACATTGCGCAGACCTTCGACCCAAGCGTTCTGCTTGATCGCAAAGCCGCTCGCCCCCGGCAAACTGGCGTCATGGAAATACCCCGTCACCGCAAGGTCGATCCCCGGCCAGATGCCGAAGACCAGCAGGGTCAGACCGATCAGACCGACAAGCACCGCGATGACGCTATTGCTGGGCATTGGCACATTCGGCGGGCACGAGGTAAGCCGCTAGCCCGGATTTGCGATAAGCGCCCCCCGTGGCATCCAGCGGGAAAACTAGGCTGGCGCAAGCGGGGGCGGTTTGGGTGATCCACAGCAGCGGCCCGGTCAGATCCGTGGGCAAAGGATAGCGCTGTTCATAGTGGTTTTGCGCGCGGCCTTTCGGGCGGGGGGCGTAATACGTCAGCCTCTCGGATTGCCCGGTGTAGAACAGATCCGCCAGCACAGAACGGTTGTCGGCAAGGATCGGCGGATTGCCCTGTCCTTGCGCGATGGCGATGATCTGACGGCTCATCGCGGCGCGGCCGAGTTGGCGTTCAATCAGTGGTGCGCCTTGCCACTGGATGCCGGTGAAGATGGTCAGCAGTGGCAGGGTGATGCAGAACACGGCGTTTATGGCGAAAGAGGCCGCCAGCCAGCGCGGTCGGTTTTGCAGCAGGCCGATGGCGAGCGGGATTCCCGCAAAATAGGCGGCGACGGCCCAGTTGGCTTGCGCCGTGCCCAGCAGGGCTTGCACCGTCACCACCAGCAGAGGCGGCAGGATGAAAGCTGCTTGGCTCGGCAGTTTGCGGATTGCGAGCAGCGTTGCCGCAAAGATCACCGGGCCAGCGACGGCGAATTGGCTGAAGATGAACTCCGCCGCACTGGCGAAGTTCAGCGCCGCGAGGGGATTGTCTTGCCGCACCCAGCCGACATTATCGACAGTGTGCGACAGCGTAGTGAACTGGTGCGAAATGTTCCAGATCAGGTTGCCTGAAATCACCACAGCGAAAGCCAGCAACATCAGCGCGGCATTGCGCCAGCCAATCCGGCCCTCGGGGCGCAGGGCGGCGAGGACCACCCCGATCAGGAAGTAAATCGCCGCGTATTTCGCCATGAAAGCCGCACCAATCGCCGCCCCTGCCCATAGCGCGAACTTCGGCGCGCGGGTTTCCAATATGCGGTGATGGGCATACAGGGCGGCGGCAAAGAAGGGCGCCATCACGGTATCGGTGGAGATCAACAGGGAACCAAGCGCTGCAAACGGCACCGTGGCATAGGCCGCAGCCGTCAAGATTGCAGCACGCGGGCCATACAGGCGTGCCGCCCATGCGCCGAGGATCAGCGCGGTTGCGCCATGCAGAAACGCCCCCGGCATCCGCACCCAGAACGTGCTGTCGCTGCCTGCAAGGGTCGTCACAGCGCCGATCAACCAGCCGATCAGCGGCGGTTTTGAGTAATATCCGAAGGCAAATTCCTGCCCCCAAAGCCAATATTGCGACTCATCGACGTAAAGATCGGTGTGATCAAACGCCAGCAAGACCCAGCGCAGCAGAGTGATGGCCGCGACGATCAGCAGCGCCGGGCGGAACCAGTCTGCGGTTTCGCTACGTTTAGAAAACATCTGTCTCAGCACGTTTGTGGATCAGCCACAAGTTCCGGCTGTAGACCACCACCCCCGGCAACTGGCCAAGGATGATCACCAGATCGAGTTTATGGATGCCATACGCCAGCACGATCAGACCGCCGATGATCGAGAAATACCAGAACGCCACCGGCATCACCGACTTGCCCGCTCGCTCGGACGCGATCCATTGCACGATAAATCGCCCGGTGAACATCAACTGACCCAGCAGCCCGACGGTCAGCCAGATAATATCAGTGGCCGAACTCGCGCCCAGCTTGGTCAGCAGATCGTGCATCATTTGGCATCACGCAAAGCCGTATCGGGCACAACCCGCGCCTTCTTGCGGCGACGCAACAACCACGCGACCCCGACCAGATCCACAATCCCCACCAAAGCCCGCTGGATGTTGGAGTAGTTCGACCGCCCTGCCCCGCGTGGGCGGTGGCTGACATCCACATGCGCGACCTGCCAGCCGTCACGGTTAAACAGCGCGGGCAAATAGCGGTGCATGTGATCGAAATACGGCAGATCAAGAAATGCCTGCCGTTGAAACGCCTTCAGCCCGCAGCCAGTATCCCGCGTGCCATCCTGCAATATCCAGCCGCGCAGACCGTTGGCAAATTTTGAGGCCCATTTCTTCGACCAAGTATCCTGCCGCCCGACCCTCTGCCCCGCCACCAGACCAATCCGGTCCGTGGTGTCATTTAGGATCGGGGCCACCAGCTTTGGCAATTCCTCGGGCGGGTTTTGACCGTCACCGTCCAAGGTGCAGATCACCGGCGCAGTTGCGGCTTTCACGCCGGAATGCACCGCAGCGCTTTGACCGCCAGAGCGGTCATGCCGGACAATCCGCAGATGCGGCATGGTGGCGGCGCGGGCCTGCAGAACCGCCACCGAATTGTCGGTGGAGCAATCATCGACCACGATGATTTCAAACGGTTCGTGGCCTGACAGCGCGCGGTCGATGCCTTCAACAAGCGCGACGATATTCTCGGCCTCATTCTTGGCGGGGATCACTACGGAAATACGGGTCATTGGGTTCCTGACCTTAAAGGCCTGCGCTTTGGCCGAGTCTATAGGCCAGCCACTGCGGCCTTGCAAACTGTCACGCGACGCTGCGGGCAAGTTGGCGCAGTTTTCGCTCGCGCAGCAGGGTGTAGATGCCGGTGGCGACCACAATCGCAGCACCAATCAGGGCGTAGCCATCCGGGAAGGTGGCGAAAAACACCCAGCCGAGGATAATCGCCCAGAGCAGCGACATGTAGCGGAACGGGGCGACAAAGCCGATGTCGCCGACCCGCATGGCGCTGACCGAACAGATATAGCCAACGATCACCATGCTGCCTGCGCCCAGCAGTTGCAGGGCTTGCAATGGGGTGATGGACTGCCAGCCTTCAATGGCGGAACCGATGAAGCCCATCACCATCACGGCAAAACCCGCACCCAAGGCGACCACTTGCGAGGGCACGGTGCCGCTGAGGCGGCGCACCGAGAGGTCGCGGAAGACCACGGTGGCGACGGAGCCGAGGCCCAGCACCGACCAGATCGTGAAACCCTCCATCCCCGGTCGGATGATCAGCATCACGCCGAGAAAACCGATGAAGATCGCCAGCATCCGCCGCCAGCCGATGTGGTCTTTGTAATACAGGGCAGCGGCGAGGGTGACGGCGAGCGGGGTGACTTGCATCACGGCGGAAAGCGTGGCGAGCGGCATGTGCTTCAGCGCGGTGAGAAACAGGATGGTGGCGGCGACGTCGGCGAGCGAGCGCAGCGCAATCAGGGCGCGGTCATGCGGGGCTGCGGGCAGGCGCAACCCGCCACTGGCACGAGCGAGGATCAGCAGGCCGAGCACGGCCACAGTGCCGCGCAGGGCGATGGTTTGATAAAGCGGGAGTGCGTGGGTTAGGGACTTCATGATGGCGTCGTTCACCGTGAAGGCAAACATCGACAGGTTCATATAAAGCGCGCCGCGCAGGTTGTCTGAAATGGCCATTGGTCCCCCCGGCGGCAGGGGTATCAGGTGGCGATGGTGGAGGGAAGGGGGAGGGTTGGGGTGAGGCATTGCGGCTGGTCCCAACTCGGGACCTTTTTTATGTGTTTTGATTCAATAGGATGGGTGTGTGGATTTAAGGATTTGTTAACAATTTCACCCAGATTCACGATGCCTCACGGTCGTTGCACCGAACTCGCCCCCGCGCTATGGCAGCCGTGCCATCGCCCGCTTATGGCCGCGAATGGCGGTCGGAGCGAAGCCAAAGCGATCGCGGAACCGCATGGCAAACCGCGAGGCCGAGGCATAGCCCACGTTATACGCGATGTGGCTGATCGGCTGGTTTGTCGATTGCAGCAGTTGCATCGCCATTGCCATGCGGGCATCGACCAGAATGTCGCCAAAGCTGGTGCCCGCCGCCGCCAGATGGCGGCGCAGGGTGGCCTCGCTCATCGCCAGTTCGGCGGCGATCTCGACCGCCTTCCAATCATGGCCGAGCTTGCCATTCAGCAAAAGCCGCACCTTTTGGTCGAGTTTTGGCGGTGGGGCAGCGTCAAACCGGATGTCCGTGTCGGACAGCCAGAGCAGAACCTCGGTCATGCGATGGCGGGCCACATCCGCGCTGAGACGGTGGGTTTCGCCGATGGCTTCCATCGCTCGATCAATCGCCCCGGTGAAGAAACGGTCGGGTTTGACAATCTGCGCGCGGCGCAAGGCGGGGATGCTGGGGTCGACCGGAAAAGCCGCGAGAATATCGGGAGCCCAGACCAGCCAATGCGCCTCATACGCGCCGTGGCTGGTCGTCGTGTTGGTGATATCCAAGCTCTGCCCGGCGGCGAGAGCGACGGCTTGGCCGCCGGTGATCGTCCATTCTGCCGTCTCGGTCTGTAGGATCTTGGTGCCGGATCGCACGAAGATTAGCGTCGGCTGATCACACCTGACCCGTACAAACCGCAGGGTGTTGCGTTGCACGACGCGCGCGGTGATGCCGACGCCGGGACGCTCGACAATCGAACGGCCGCGATCCGCATCTCCCTGTTGCATCAGCGCCCCGCCGTCAGCGTCAGCGTGGCTTTGGCCAAAGCATTTACCGTGGTCATATAGCCCACCAACGCGCCCGAAGCATTCGGCGGCAGCTCTAGCTTTTCGACCCCCAACGCCGTGACAGTGATCACATAATGATGCATCTCACCCACCGGCGGGCAGGGTCCACCATAGGCCGGGATCCCGGCATCCGAATTCATCTGCACGGCCCCCGTCGGCAGGGTTTGCGCGCCCGCGCCGATGCCTGCGGGCAGTTCATTTGCCGTAGCCGGGATGTTGGTGACCACCCAATGCCACCAACCCGAGCCGGTCGGCGCCTCTGGATCATAGATCGTCACCACGAAGCTTTTGGTGGCTACGGGTGCGCCGCTCCACGCGATTTGCGGCGAAAGGTTGCCCCCGGTGCAGCCAAAGGAATCGGCGTAGTTCTTGTCGGTGAACGCGCCGGCGGCGGCATCAGCGCTGGTTACGGTGAAATCTGCCGCCCGTGCGGCGTTGAGGCTTATCAGCACCGCGCCAGTTGCCAGCGAAAGGGTTGCCTTGATCATCGTCATCTCCATCGTCTGCTAGATTTGCACAATATGGGGTGAAATTGGCAATAGTTTTGCGCTGGATTTGACATTTTTAGCGCCGAGGCGATCAATGTGGGATTGGCTTGGTGATTGGCTTGAGTGGAGGGGCGGCGGGTTGTACCCGTGCCGCGGCAGTTCTTTGGGGGCAATTTTGTCGGATATGTTGAACGCTCCGCGGGGGATATTTGGGCCAAGATGAAATTGGAGAGAGTGCATTTGGGTGGTGGGGCGCGGGGTTTGATGCCCCGCGCCCTGCCCGGTTACAGCGTCAGCGATGAGATGAAATCGCCGCCAAGGATGGCGAGGGCGATCAGGGCTGCGATGGTCAGTTTCAGAGTGTTGCTTTTCATTTGGACCTCAGAGGAGTTCGGGGAGCAGGGCACCAGCGGCGGCGAGACCGCCTAGACCAAGGGCGACGATGATCCAGTTGATCAGGATTTGTTTGCCGCTTTCGACCGGATAGTCGGGCGGGGGCGAGCCTTGTTCGGGCGGAGGGGGGACGTTGGTTTTGGGTTGCGCACTCATTGGCTTTCCTTGCGTTACATGCGTCAGCCGCAGGCAGGCAGGCAGGGCCAGCTTACGGCAGGTCAGATCAGGGCTGGGCGTGGCGGCACGGGCGGTGCGCGGGCCTGCCAGCCAAGCTGGATCTGAGTAACGGTTGGAAGTGTGGGCTGTGGCACATCCAGCAGCCGGAAGCCGGGGCGATGGGATGGCAGCGGTGGTGTGGTGCTGCCGAGCAGCGGGATGCTGCGTGCCCGTGTTTCGGGCAGAGCGGGTTTGACGAAGCTGGGTTTCAGGGGCGCAGCGAGGGCCAGCGGGGTCTGCACGCTGACGGCAGCTTGGCCCATGGGGTGCAAGCTGGCCTGTTGGTAGGGCAGCACGGCCAGCAGCAGCGGCAGGGCGACCCAGAGGCCGAACCGATTGAGCAGGGTCAGGAACTGGCGCGCTTGGGGGTGCATGGGCCTCGGGTCGATTGGATTGCCCTTTGTCTCAGCTTTGCGCTGGAGGGTCCAGTCGGCAAACCTTGCAGTGGCGGCGGGTTGCCCGCAGGTTTTTGGGCAAATATGCAAAAGGCCCCTTGGTTTCCCAAGGGGCCTTTGCTTTTCATGTCAGACGATCACTCGTCGCGGCTGTCCGCCGCGAAGGCTGACGGCGCTGCCACCGCAATCGGTGCTGCCAAGGCTGCCGCGATTTCGGCTTCGGACCGGCGCGCGTCGATCACCACGGTATCGCGGTCGGCTGCCACGGCTTTCACCACACGGGTTGCCCCGCCGGTGCCTGCCGGGATCAGACGGCCGACGATGACGTTCTCTTTCAGGCCGACCAGTTTGTCGCGCTTGCCCTGCACCGAAGCCTCGGTGAGAACCCGCGTGGTTTCCTGGAACGACGCCGCCGAGATGAAGCTGCGGGTTTGCAGCGACGCCTTGGTGATCCCCAAAAGGATCGGTTCAGCGGTAGCCAAACGCATACCATGCGAAGCGGCTTTGTCGTTGGCCTCGTCAAGCTCGTGCTTGTCGACGTTTTCGCCTTTGAGCAGCGTGGTCTCCCCGGAGTCGAGGATCTCAAACTTCTGCAGCATCTGGCGAACGATCACCTCAATGTGCTTGTCGTTGATCTTCACACCCTGCAGACGATACACGTCCTGCACTTCGTCGATCATGTAGTTCGCCAGCGCTTCGACACCCAGAATACGCAGGATGTCATGCGGCGCGGGGTTACCGTCCATGATGTAATCGCCCTTCTGGACGAAATCGCCTTCCTGCACCGGAATATGCTTGCCCTTCGGGATCATATATTCCTGCGCTTGCAGCGTCTCGTCTACAGGCTCGACCGTGATGCGGCGCTTGTTCTTGTAGTCTTTGCCAAAGCGCACATAGCCATCGGCTTCCGCGATGATGGCGTGATCTTTCGGGCGACGGGCTTCGAACAATTCGGCCACGCGGGGAAGACCCCCGGTGATGTCCTTGGTCTTGGCACCTTCGCGCGGAATACGCGCCACAACGTCACCCGGCACCAGTTCTTGGCCGTCTTCGACCGAGAGAACTGCATCCACCGACATCGGATAGCTGATCGGATGGCCGCCGTCATTGCGCACTGGTTCGCCCGTAGCCGGGTCCATCACGATGACTTCGGGCTTCAGATCGCCACCTTTCGGGGCCGAGCGCCAGTCAGACACGATCTTCTGTGTCATGCCTGTCGCATCATCGGTATCTTCGCGCACCGAGATGCCCGCGATCAGATCCTTGAACCGGGCAACCCCCGCCTTTTCGGCGATGATCGGCAAGGTATAGGGGTCCCATTCGAACAGTTTGGTGCCACGCTTCACTTGGGTGCCGTCTTTGGCATGCAGTTTCGCGCCATAGGTCAGCTTGTGCACGGCGCGGTCTTGGCCCGCTTCGTCCACGATGGCGATCGACATGTTCCGGCCAATGACAATCTGCTCACCGTTCACATTGGTCAGCAGGTTGGCGTTGCGGAACTCAATCTTACCCTCTTGGCTGGCTTCCAGGAACGACTGTTGGCCACCCTGCGCGATACCGCCGATGTGGAAGGTCCGCATCGTCAGCTGGGTGCCGGGTTCGCCAATCGACTGCGCCGCGATGATGCCGACGGCTTCACCAAGGTTGACCAAAGTGCCGCGTGCAAGGTCACGACCGTAGCACATGGCGCAAACGCCTTCTTCGGCGTCACAGGTCAGCGGGCTGCGGATACGGGCCGAAGCCACGCCCGCATTGTGGATCGCATCGGCACGACGCTCGTCGATCAACTCGCCGCGCGCCACCAGCACTTCGCCGGTCAACGGCACCACGATGTCATCGGCAGCCACCCGGCCCAGCACGCGCTCGGCCAGAGATTGCACGACTTCGCCATCGTTCACCGCCACGTCAGCGGTGATGCCACGGTCGGTGCCGCAATCATGGCTCCGCACGATGCAGTCTTGCGCCACATCGACCAGACGGCGGGTCAGATAGCCGGAGTTTGCCGTCTTCAACGCGGTGTCCGCGAGGCCCTTACGAGCACCGTGGGTCGAGTTGAAGTATTCCAGAACCGTCAGACCCTCTTTAAAGTTCGAGATGATCGGCGTTTCGATGATCTCGCCCGACGGTTTGGCCATCAGACCACGCATACCGCCCAGCTGTTTCATCTGCGCCGGCGAACCCCGTGCCCCAGAGTGCGACATCATATAGACCGAGTTCGGCTCTTTTTCCGCGCCCGCATCATCGTAATGCACAGCAGAAATCGACGACATCATGTCGGCAGCCACTTTGTCGGAACATTTCGACCAAGCATCGACCACTTTGTTATACTTCTCGCCCTGCGTGATCAGGCCGTCCATATACTGCTGTTCGAACTCTTTCACCTGATCGCGGACTTCGTTGACGATCGGCCATTTGGTGTCCGGGATCAGCATGTCGTCTTTACCAAACGAGATGCCAGCCTTGAACGCCTCACGGAAGCCGAGGCCCATGATCTGGTCGCAGAAGATCACCGATTCTTTCTGGCCGCAGTAGCGGTAGACAGTGTCGATGACGGTTTGCACGTCTTTTTTCCGCAGCAGACGGTTAACGAGGTCAAACGGTGCTTTGGCGTTCAGCGGCAGAAGGTTGCCCAGACGCAGACGGCCGGGGGTGGTTTCAAACCGCTTCCAGACGATATTGCCATGCTCATCGACCTGACGCAGACGACCTTGGATTTTGGCGTGCAGATGCACCGAACCAGCGGCCAAAGCGTGTTCGACTTCGTCGATGTCGGTGAAGATCATGCCTTCGCCGACCATGCCTTTACGCTGCATGGTGGTGTAGTAGAGGCCGAGAACCATATCCTGCGACGGAACGATGATTGGCGCGCCGTTGGCGGGCGACAGAACGTTGTTCGTCGACATCATCAACACGCGGGCTTCCAACTGGGCTTCCAGCGAAAGCGGCACGTGCACAGCCATTTGGTCGCCGTCGAAGTCAGCGTTGAAGGCCGAGCAGACCAGCGGGTGCAGCTGGATAGCCTTACCTTCGATCAGGATCGGTTCAAACGCCTGAATGCCCAGACGGTGCAAGGTCGGCGCACGGTTCAGCAGAACCGGGTGTTCGCGGATCACTTCATCGAGGATATCCCAAACTTCGGGACGCTCTTTTTCGACCAGCTTTTTCGCTTGCTTCACGGTCGAGGAAAGCCCTTTGGCCTCCAGACGTGAGTAGATGAACGGCTTGAACAGCTCCAACGCCATCTTCTTCGGCAAGCCGCACTGGTGCAGCTTGAGTTCCGGGCCGGTCACGATAACCGAACGACCCGAGAAGTCGACGCGCTTGCCCAAAAGGTTCTGACGGAAGCGGCCCTGTTTGCCCTTGAGCATATCGGACAGCGATTTCAGCGGGCGCTTGTTGGTGCCGGTGATGACACGGCCACGACGGCCGTTGTCGAACAAAGCATCGACCGCTTCTTGCAACATGCGCTTTTCGTTGCGCACGATGATATCGGGCGCACGCAGTTCGATCAAGCGCTTCAGACGGTTGTTACGGTTGATGACGCGACGATAGAGGTCGTTCAAGTCAGAGGTCGCAAAGCGGCCACCATCCAAGGGAACCAGCGGACGCAGTTCCGGCGGAATGACCGGAAGAACGGTAAGCACCATCCATTCCGGGCGGTTGCCGGATTCGAGGAAGGACTCAACGATCTTCAAACGCTTGATGATCTTTTTCGGCTTCAATTCGCCGGTGGCCTCTTTGAGGTCCGCCCGCAGCTGTTCAGCCGTGGTTTCCAGATCAATCGCGGCCAGCATTTCGCGGATGGCTTCAGCGCCGATATTGGCGGTGAACGCATCTGCGCCGTACTGGTCTTGTGCGTCGAGATATTCTTCTTCGGTCAGCTGTTGCTGATAGGTCAGGTCAGTCAGACCCGGCTCGATCACGACGTAGTTTTCGAAGTAGAGAACGCGTTCCAGATCCCGCAGGGTCATGTCAAGCATCAGACCGATGCGGCTTGGCAGCGATTTCAGGAACCAGATGTGTGCAACCGGCGAGGCCAGTTCGATGTGGCCCATCCGCTCACGGCGGACCTTTTGCAGCGTGACTTCAACACCGCATTTTTCGCAGACAACGCCGCGATATTTCATGCGCTTGTATTTGCCGCAGAGGCATTCGTAATCCTTGATCGGGCCAAAGATACGCGCGCAGAACAGACCGTCACGCTCGGGCTTGAACGTGCGGTAGTTGATGGTTTCGGGCTTTTTGATCTCACCGAAAGACCACGACAGAATACGTTCCGGCGAGGCCAAGCTGATCTTGATCTCATCAAACGTCTTGACGGGCGCAACCGGGTTGAACGGGTTGGTCGAGAGTTCCTGGTTCATTTCAATTCCTAAGAATGTGGGTTGCGGGGGAAAGGCAGTCGATTTTCGCGCGAAAATCGTGAACGAAATTCGCGCGAATTTCGGCTACCTATTCTTCCTCCGCATCCAGGAGTTCCATGTTGAGGCCCAAACCGCGGACCTCTTTGACGAGAACGTTGAACGATTCTGGCACGCCAGCTTCGAAATTGTCCTCGCCCTTGACGATCGACTCGTAGACCTTGGTGCGGCCTGCAACGTCATCCGATTTCACCGTCAGCATTTCCTGCAAGGTGTAAGCGGCGCCGTAAGCCTCCAGTGCCCAGACCTCCATCTCGCCGAGACGCTGGCCACCGAACTGGGCTTTACCACCCAACGGCTGCTGCGTGACCAAGGAGTAAGGCCCGGTCGAGCGTGCGTGCAGCTTGTCATCCACCAAGTGGTGAAGTTTCAGCATATACTTCACGCCGACGGTGACCTTACGGGCGAATTGCTCGCCCGAGCGGCCATCGAACACCACCGACTGGCCCGACGTATCAAAACCAGCGCGGGTCAGCGCGTCATTCACGTCAGCCTCTTTCGCACCATCGAACACCGGCGATGCAATCGGCACACCTTTGGTCACGTTGCCTGCCAGCTCCAGGAAATCAGCCTCAGAGCGATCCGCGAAGGATTCCTCATAGGTTTCATCACCATAAGCATAGCGCACAGCCTCGCGCACGGGGGTCATGTCACCCGAGCGGCGATACTCTTTCAAAGCATCGTCGATGCGGATGCCCAGACCACGCGCAGCCCAGCCCATATGCGTCTCAAGGATTTGGCCGACGTTCATCCGCGATGGAACCCCAAGCGGGTTCAGCACGAGATCAACTGCGGTGCCATCTGCCAAGAACGGCATGTCTTCTACCGGAACAACCTTGGAAACCACGCCTTTGTTGCCGTGACGACCAGCCATCTTATCGCCCGGTTGCAGCTTGCGCTTCACCGCGACGAAGACTTTGACCATCTTCATCACACCCGGAGGCAGATCGTCGCCGCGACGGACCTTTTCAACTTTGTCGTCGAAACGGTTGTCCAAGGCACGCTTTTGCGCCTCAAACTGGTCGTGCAGGGCTTCAACGTCTTTCGCGTCAGCCTCGCCTTCCAGTGCCAACTGCCACCACTGGCCGCGCGACAGCGTGCCCAGCAATTCAGCGTCGATGGTCGAGCCAGCCTTGATACCTTTCGGCCCTTTCACGGCAACTTTGCCAGTGATCAGGGTTTTCAGGCGCGAGTAGATGTTCCGCTCAAGGATCGCGAGTTCGTCGTCGCGGTCACGCGCCAGACGTTCGACTTCTTCACGCTCAATTTGCAAAGCACGTTCGTCTTTATCGACGCCGTGACGGTTGAAAACCCGTACTTCGACGATTGTGCCAAATGCACCCGGCGGCAGTTTCAGCGAGGTGTCGCGCACGTCCGAGGCTTTTTCACCAAAGATCGCCCGCAGCAGTTTTTCTTCCGGAGTCATCGGCGATTCACCTTTGGGGGTGATCTTGCCGACCAGAATATCGCCCGGCAGCACGTCAGCGCCGATGTACACGATGCCCGCTTCGTCAAGGTTGCGCAGGGCTTCCTCACCGACGTTCGGGATATCGCGGGTGATTTCCTCTGGCCCGAGTTTCGTATCGCGGGCTGCGACTTCGTATTCTTCGATATGGATCGAGGTGAACACGTCGTCTTTCAGAATACGCTCCGAAATCAGGATCGAGTCTTCATAGTTGTAGCCATTCCACGGCATGAAGGCCACGATGACGTTCCGACCAAGGGCGAGTTCGCCCAAGTCGGTGCAGGGGCCGTCCGCGATGACTTCCGAACGCAGCACCGTGTCGCCAACCTTCACCAGCGGGCGCTGGTTGATGCAGGACGATTGGTTCGAGCGTTTGAACTTGCGCAGACGGTAGATGTCGACGCCCGGCTCTCCGGGTTCCAGCATTTCGGTCGCGCGCACAACGATACGCGTCGCGTCAACCTGGTCGATCACGCCCGAGCGGCGGGCCATGATGGCCGCCCCAGAGTCGCGCGCAACCACGGCTTCAATGCCGGTGCCCACGAACGGCGCATCAGCTTGCAGCAAAGGCACCGCCTGACGTTGCATGTTCGAGCCCATCAAGGCGCGGTTAGCGTCGTCGTTTTCAAGGAACGGGATCAAGGATGCCGCGACCGAAACCAACTGTTTCGGCGACACGTCGATCAGGTCGATGGCTTCCGGCGGGTTCAGCATGAAGTCACCGGCTTTACGCGACGAAATCAGATCGTCGGTGAAGCGGCCTTCCGCATCCTGTGCCGCGTTTGCCTGCGCCACGGTATGACGCATTTCTTCGGTGGCCGACATGTAGACGACTTCATCCGTCACCTTGTTGTCGATCACCTTGCGGTACGGGGTCTCGATGAAGCCATACTTGTTCACGCGGGCAAACGTAGCCAGCGAGTTGATCAGACCGATGTTCTGACCTTCTGGCGTTTCAATCGGGCACATCCGGCCGTAGTGGGTCGGGTGAACGTCGCGCACTTCAAAGCCTGCACGCTCGCGGGTCAAACCGCCTGGCCCCAGAGCCGAAAGACGGCGCTTGTGGGTGACTTCCGACAGCGGGTTGGTTTGGTCCATGAACTGCGACAGCTGGCTGGAGCCGAAGAATTCGCGCACCGCAGCAGCAGCCGGTTTGGCGTTGATCAGGTCTTGCGGCATGATCGTGTCGATCTCGACGGAAGACATCCGCTCTTTGATCGCGCGTTCCATACGCAAGAGACCAACGCGGTACTGGTTTTCCATCAATTCGCCAACCGAACGCACCCGGCGGTTGCCGAGGTGGTCGATGTCATCGATCTCGCCCTTGCCATCACGCAATTCGGTCAAGGCTTTGATACAAGCAACAATATCGGCACGGTCAAGCGTGCGCTGAGTATCCGGGCGGCCCAGATCCAGACGCATGTTCATTTTCACCCGGCCAACAGCCGACAGATCATAACGCTCGGAATCAAAGAACAACGTGTCGAACAGCTGGCTTGCCGCTTCAACGGTCGGCGGCTCGCCCGGACGCATCACGCGGTAGATGTCCATCAGTGCTGTATCACGGCCCATGTTCTTATCGGCGGCCATGGTGTTGCGCATGTAGGGACCGACGTTGACGTTGTCGATGTCCAGCACCGGAATCTCGGTGATGCCTTGATCGAGCAACAGCTTCAGCGAACCACCCTTAGGCTCGCCGTCGCGGTCGTATTCCATCGTCAATTCGTCGCCAGCTTCGACCCAAATCTCGCCGGTTTCTTCGTTGATGATGTCTTTGCTGACATAGCGGCCAACGATGTGATCGTACGGCACCAGCAGGTCGGTGACCTTGCCGGTTTTCGCCAGATCGCTTGCCATCCGCGGCGTCATTTTCTCGCCGGCCTTGCAGATCACTTCGCCGGAATCGGCATCCACGATATCATAGGTCGGGCGGGTGCCACGGATACGGTCCGGGAAGAACTTGGTAACCCAGCCTTTGTTCTTTTGGAACTTGAACATGACGGTCTGGTAATAGGCATCCATGATGCCTTCCTGGTCCATGCCCAACGCATACAGCAGCGTCGTCACGGGAAGTTTCCGGCGACGGTCGATACGCGCGAACACGATGTCTTTGGCGTCAAACTCAAAGTCCAGCCACGAGCCGCGATACGGGATGATCCGGCAGGCGAACAGCAGCTTGCCGCTTGAGTGCGTCTTGCCCTTGTCGTGGTCAAAAAACACGCCGGGCGAACGGTGCATCTGGCTGACGATCACGCGCTCGGTGCCGTTCACAACAAACGTTCCGTTACCGGTCATCAGGGGCATGTCGCCCATGTAAACGTCTTGCTCTTTGATGTCTTTGACCGACCGAGCCCCGGTGGTTTCGTCAACATCAAACACGATCAAACGCAGGGTAACTTTCAGCGGCGCGGCATAGGTCATATCGCGAGACTGGCACTCGTCCACGTCATACTTGGGCTTTTCCAGCTCATACTTGACGAATTCAAGCACGGCGGTCTCATTGAAGTCCTTGATCGGGAACACCGATTGGAACGTGCCCTGAATGCCTTCGCCATCCAGCGGCTTGTCACTGTCGCCAGAGCGCAGGAACAGATCATAGGAAG
The DNA here is from genome assembly GCF_058135695.1 of Cypionkella sp. PAMC25878. NCBI lineage: Bacteria > Pseudomonadati > Pseudomonadota > Alphaproteobacteria > Rhodobacterales > Paracoccaceae > Cypionkella > Cypionkella sp. PAMC25878. The sequence continues at coordinate 4,608,298 of NZ_CM176871.1, forward strand.
ATTTTTGAACCTCAATCAGGTTCGGCATTTCCAGAACTTCACGAATTTTACCGAAATAACGGCGGATTCGTTTCTGGCCAACGTAAGCTTGCGCCATGTGCGTCGTAACCTTTCAATTTCGCCGGCAGGCTTTCCGTCGGGCCACGGAAAGCGCGCCGATTGGCGAGAGGGGGTCTAGGTTCTATTCATGCCACCCGTCCCTTAGGGTGGCTCCCGAACCTTAACCGCACCTTGGAATGGGCTTTCGCAAAAGCGCAGTCCAAGACGCGATTAGCTGGGCCGGAGGTTGCCCCCCGACCCAGCCATCAATCAGAACCGAGGCGAACCCCGGCGCAAATTACTTCAGTTCAACTTTGGCGCCAGCGGCTTCCAGAGTTTTCTTGAAGCCTTCAGCGTCAGCTTTGCCAACGCCTTCTTTGACTTTGCCGCCGGCCTCAACGAGGTCTTTAGCTTCTTTCAGGCCCAGACCGGTGATGGTGCGGACTTCTTTGATGACGTTGATTTTGTTCGGACCAGCTTCGGTCAAAACAACGTCAAACTCGGTTTGCTCTTCAACCGGAGCAGCTGCAGCAGCCGGGCCAGCAGCCATCATGACAGCGCCACCAGCAGCTGGCTCGATGCCATAGGTGTCTTTCAGGATGGTTTTCAGTTCTTGCGCTTGCAGCAAGGTCAGGCCAACGATTTGTTCGGCCAATTTGTTCAGATCAGACATTTCATGTTCCGTTCAGTTAAGATGGTTCCAACGAGGTGGGGGATCAACCCCACGCGAGTCCGAAGATTAAGCGGCTGCTTTTTCTTCGATGGTTGACAGAATGCTCGCGATGTTGCTTGCAGGCGCGCCAATTGCACCAGCGATAGCAGCCCCGGGCGCACCGATGCACGAAACGATCTGAGCGATAAGCTCTTCACGCGACGGCATGGAAGCGACGGCTTTGATACCGGCCTGGTCCAGAACCGTGTCACCCATTGCACCACCAATGATGACGAACTTGTCGTTCGTCTTGGCATATGCTTCGCAGACCTTGGCCGCAGCCACGGGATCTTCCGAATAGGACAACATGGTCATGCCCGTCAGCAGCGCGCCCATCTTTTCAGACGGCTTGCCACCAAGGGCGATCTTGGCGAGCGTGTTCTTGGCAACGCGAACGGACCCACCTACGTCACGCATTTTTGCGCGCAGGTCCTGCATCTGTGCAACTGTCATACCCGCGTAGTGGGCGACCACTACAACGCCAGAGCTTGCGAAGATTTGGCCGAGTTCATCGACCACTTTCTCTTTCTGGGCTCTATCCACAGTTTCACTCCAAGGTTGGGGGTTTCCCCCCGGCTCAATTAAGCCCGTCTGATGACGGACATCGGGTCCTTGCTACGGTTCCCGAGCCAAAATCGCATGCTGCGACATCATCTCGTTCCCCATCTCGGGCAGGATATTAAGGCGTTTGCGCGCCACCGGCCGTCTCGGACAGGATGGGGCTTGCGGGTTTGCACCCCTTCGCCCCACCATCCCTTCCCCGAGGGGTTGGGAATTTCGTTTCGCACGGTGGGGTAAAACCCCACCCTACGGCGTGGTAGGGTGGGGTTTTACCCCACCAAACCGATTATTTCGCAGCAGCCGAAGCCAGATCCAAAGCAACGCCCGGGCCCATCGTCGAGGCCAGCGATACCTTTTTCAGGTAGGTGCCTTTAGCGCCAGTCGGACGTGCACGGGTCACGGCCTCGACGAAAGCGCGGATGTTCTCGGCCAGTTTCTCATCCGAGAAGCTGACTTTGCCGATGCCAGCATGGATCACGCCAGCTTTTTCGACTTTGAACTGCACTTCACCGCCCTTGGCAGCTTCAACGGCCGTTTTCACGTCCATCGTCACGGTGCCAACCTTCGGGTTCGGCATCAGGTTGCGCGGCCCAAGGATTTTGCCCAGACGGCCCACCAGCGGCATCATGTCCGGCGTTGCGATGCAACGGTCGAACTCGATTTTGCCGGATTGGATGGTTTCCATCAGGTCTTCTGCGCCAACGATGTCAGCACCAGCGGCTTTGGCTTCATCAGCCTTGGCACCACGGGCGAACACAGCGACGCGCACGGTTTTGCCAGTGCCGTTCGGCAGAGCAACCACGCCGCGGACCATTTGGTCTGCGTGACGCGGGTCAACGCCGAGGTTCATCGCAATTTCCAGCGTCTCATCGAATTTCGCCGAAGCCGCACCCTTGATCAACGCAACAGCGTCTTCCACGGTGATCAGCGATTTGCCTTCAAAAGCCTTCTGCGCAACGGCAGTCCGTTTACCAATCTTGGCCATGACTTACCCTTTCACTTCGATGCCGCAGGATTTCGCCGAACCCATGATCACCTGCATCGCGGCCTCAACAGAGTTCGCGTTCAGGTCTTTCATTTTGGTTTCAGCAATCTTGCGGACCTGTGCCAGCGACACAGCGCCGACAACCGTGTGACCCGGCTTGACCGAGCCTTTGGCGCGGTTGCGCTTGCCAACCGGCGGCAGGCCAGCAGCCTTTTTCAGCAGGAACGAGGCAGGCGCGGTCTTCAGCTCAAGGCTGAACGACTTGTCCTGATAATATGTGATGACGACCGGAGTCGGGGTGCCCAGTTCCAGATCAGCGGTTTTCGCGTTGAATTCTTTCACGAAAGCCATGATGTTCAGGCCGCGCTGACCCAGCGCGGGGCCAACCGGCGGGGATGGGTTGGCTTGGCCCGCTTTCACTTGCAGCTTCAAGCTGCCGATAATCTTCTTGGCCATCTGGCCTCTCCTTTATCACTGCGAACGCTCGGTATTGAGCGATGCGGTTTAGTGGTTCGGGTTGTCACCGGGTTACCCTCGGCGCGCCCCTCCCACGCGATGCACTTAGATGTTTTTCGACACCTGAGTGAATTCCAATTCCACCGGGGTGGCGCGACCAAAGATCGACACCGACACCTTCAAGCGGCTGTGTGCCTCATCAACGTCCTCGACCATGCCGTCAAAGCCTTCGAACGGGCCGTCAGTAACCTTGACCTTCTCGCCGGTTTCAAAGCGGATCAGGTTGCGCGGCGCTTCCAGACCTTCTTCGACACGGTTCATGATCAAGTTCACTTCGGCATCGCGCATCGGCATCGGTTTGCCTTGCGGCCCCAAGAACCCGGTGACGCGGTTGATCGAGCTGATCAGGTGATAGCCTTGGCTCGACATTTCCATCCGCACCAAAACATAACCCGGCATGAAACGACGCTCTGACGTCACTTTCTTGCCGCGGCGCACTTCGATCACTTCTTCGGTCGGCACCAACACTTCGTCGATTTCGTCGCCAAGATTGGCTTCAAGCACGGCCGTTCTGATCTGCTCGGCAACTTTCTTCTCGAAATTCGAGAGAACGCTTACCGAATACCAACGCTTGGCCATGCCACTTCCACCTTGTCTGCCCGGCCGCCTCTGCGCCCGAATGTTCTGTATTTACAAGCGGTTAATCCGCCCTGCCCGTCTTGAGCCCCGAACAAAAAACAGCGCGCAACCCGAATCGCTGCGCGCCTTTGTCCTTTGGATTGGGGCGGAATACCGCCCCAGACCGTCAATTTCAAGGGAATTCGCCCCGCCTCGGCCAGATTTGACCTGACGAGTTTAGTTTAGAACCCGGTGACGATCATCGTCAGGCCCAGCCGGATCACATAATCCACCAAACTGAAGAACGTCGCGGTCAATGCTGCCATGATGAACACCATCACGGTGGTCAGCATCACCTCGCGGCGCGACGGCCAAGCGACCTTGGCCACCTCGGCGCGGACCTGCTGCATGAACTGGACGGGATTGATCGTTGCCATTTTCGGATTCCGCGCTTTCTAAGATGTTCCCGGCGAGATACGCGCATCACGCCGGGATTTCAAGCGGCAAGCCTTACCGCGTCACGATGGGGGGCCGAGTGTTACTCCGCAGCCCTGCGCGGCAAGCGCCAGTTCGGGCGGATGAAGTGGCAGGTATACCCCGTCGGCAAGCGTTCCAGATAATCCTGATGCTCGGGCTCGGCCAGCCAGAACGGCCCCGCAGCGGCAAGTTCCGTCACCACTTTGCCCGGCCAGAGCCCGCTTGCATTCACATCCGCAATCGTATCCAACGCCACTTCTTTCTGCGCCTCGGAGGTATAGTAAATCCCTGAGCGATAAGACGGCCCGCGATCATTTCCTTGCCGATCCGGCGTAGAGGGATCGTGGATCTGGAAGAAAAACTCCAGCAGTTCGCGATAGCTGACCACTGCCGGATCAAAATCAATCGCAATGCCCTCGGCATGAGAGCCATGGTTGCGATAAGTCGCGTTCGCCACATCGCCGCCAGTATAGCCCACGCGCGTGCTGATCACGCCGGGGCGCTTGCGGATCAGATCCTGCATACCCCAGAAACAGCCACCAGCCAGAATTGCGGTCTCTTGCGTCATTTCACATCCTCCACTTGGTCAATGTATTGGCCATAGCCTTCGGCCTCCATGTCGTCGCGATGCACAAACCGCAGGCTGGCCGAGTTGATGCAATAGCGCAAACCACCTCGGTCGCGCGGCCCATCCGGGAACACATGCCCCAAATGGCTGTCGCCATGGGTCGAGCGCACCTCGATCCGCATCATCCCCAAACTGCCATCGCGCAACTCCGCCACATGGGCGGGCTCAATCGGCTTGGTGAAACTGGGCCAACCGCAGCCGCTCTCAAACTTATCCGATGACGCAAACAGCGGCTCGCCGGAAACGATATCAACATAAATCCCCGGCTCGTGGTTATCGAGATACTCCCCCGTCCCCGGCCGCTCGGTGCCATTGCGCTGCGTGACGCGAAACTGCTCAGGAGACAGGGCGGCGATACGGTCGGCGGATTTGGTGTAAGTCGTCATGGCGCACTCCCTTATGATCCGATCTGGAATATGGGGCGATCTAGGCCAAGTTTCCACCACCATCGCAGGCTTGTGTAGCATTGAAACAATGGGAAAACAGGCCTGGCAGGAGTTGGGGGACTCGAACCCACGACCCTCGGTTTTGGAGACCGATGCTCTACCAACTGAGCTAAACTCCTAAGGCCTGCGGTGGGGTTACGGCAGCCTAAGGGGGAAATCAAGGGGGGAATCGGGGTTGGCGCGCAGAAAGCGTGACGCTATGCACAGCGCCAGCCCAAACCACGGATACCCCAGATGATTCCCACCCGCTTTGCCCACATTGTCTTCGGCCTGATCCTGTCAGGGCTGATGTCGTGCTTTGTGTCCGGCCTGTCGACCTTTCGCACCATTGGCCTTGTCGATCATTTCCTGCTGGAGTGGATGGGCAACTGGGTGACCTCTTGGGCGCTGGCGTTTCCGACCGTGCTGGTGATCGCGCCGATCACCCGCCGCATCGTCGGGCGGCTGGTCAAGCAGGCTTAGGCCGCAACCGGGCGATAGCAACGCACCACGCCCGAGACAGAATGGCTGATCGTGGTCACCGTCACCGTGCTGCCCTCGCGCGTGGTCACCGTGCTGGTCGCAGGCGCGCTTAACGCCAGTTGAATGGTCTGCACCGGGCCAGAACGCGGCGGAATGTTCTGCTCGATCACCTCAACCATCCCCGGCGAGATCACGCTGATCACCAAGCCGGAATGATGCGGCAAACCCCGCCCCTCGGTGCGGGAGTTCTCCGAAAAACTGGTGCCATCCAGGCTGGTCACGTCAATCCGCGTGATTTGCGTCCAGGTATAGCCTTGATATTGCACCACATCGCCCGCCTGCAACGCGGCCACATTGATCGCTGTGCCCCAGACATAAGACACGTTCGGGCCGAAATTCGGCGTCTGCGGGGTCGAGGATTTGCCCCCTGCCCCGACAATAGCCGCCTCCACCAACGTCCAACACTCCCCATCGCCATAGCGCCCGGACTGGCGTTGCGCAAAAGCGATGGCAGTGGCGGCGGTATAGGGCATGATCTGCTCCGTGGATTGATGATGAAATGCGCCTGTGTGGGCTGAAAATATGCGGCCCATGCGGAGAGGCTAGCAGGTTTCGCGCGACGTGTCTGCGGCGTTGCGCTAGTGGTGAGGTGGAAGCCTCCGGCGGGGATATTTGAGCGCAGAGGATGACCGAAACACGTCAGGTTCATCCTCTGCGCTCAAATATCTCCGCCGGAGGCATCTTAGGCTTTAACAAGCGTCCACCAAAAAGCAAAAACGCGCGAGGTTGCCCCCGCGCGTTCTTTAACGTCAAGAAAAGCCTAAGCTTACTTGATGATTTTCGACACCACGCCTGCGCCGACGGTGCGGCCGCCTTCGCGGATGGCGAAGCGCAGTTTTTCTTCCATCGCGATCGGCGCGATCAGGGTCACGTCGAACTTCAGGTTGTCGCCCGGCATCACCATTTCGGTGCCTTCTGGCAGCTCAACCGTCCCGGTCACATCCGTGGTGCGGAAGTAGAATTGCGGGCGGTAGTTGGCGAAGAACGGGGTGTGACGGCCGCCTTCTTCCTTGGTCAGAATGTAGGCTTCTGCCTCAAACTTGGTGTGCGGGTTGACCGACTTCGGCTTGCACAGCACTTGGCCGCGCTCAACGCCTTCACGGTCGATGCCGCGCAGCAGGATACCGACGTTGTCGCCTGCTTCACCACGATCCAACAGCTTGCGGAACATCTCGACGCCGGTGCAAACCGACTTCTTGGTGTCACGAATACCCACGATTTCAACTTCGTCGCCAACGTTGATCACGCCGCGCTCGATCCGACCGGTCACAACCGTGCCACGACCCGAGATCGAGAACACGTCCTCGATCGGCATCAGGAACGGCAGATCGACCATACGGGTCGGGGTCGGGATGTAGCTGTCGACAGCCGCCATCAGCGCGCGGATCGACGACTCGCCAATGTCAGCGCGTTCGCCGATCATCGCCTGGTGCGCCGAGCCTTTGATGATCGGAATGTCATCGCCGGGGTAATCGTACGAGCTGAACAGCTCGCGCAGTTCCATTTCCACCAGTTCGATCAGCTCTTCGTCGTCGACCAGATCGACCTTGTTCATGTAGCAAACCATGTACGGAATGCCGACCTGACGGCCGAGCAGAATGTGCTCGCGGGTCTGCGGCATCGGGCCGTCCGAGGCTGCGCAAACCAGGATCGCGCCGTCCATCTGTGCCGCACCGGTGATCATGTTTTTCACATAGTCAGCGTGGCCGGGGCAGTCGACGTGGGCGTAGTGGCGGGCTTCGGTTTCGTACTCAACGTGAGCGGTCGAAATCGTGATGCCACGCGCACGCTCTTCCGGCGCACCGTCGATTTGGTCGTAGGCACGGAATTCACCAAAATATTTGGTGATCGCTGCCGTCAAAGTGGTCTTGCCGTGGTCAACGTGGCCAATCGTGCCGATGTTGACGTGCGGTTTGTTCCGTTCAAACTTTGCCTTTGCCATGGTCGGGGCGCCCTATCTTTGCGGGCCCATCAGCAGGCCCAATCTACACGGGCGGGCACTTAACCGTCTGGCCGGGGAAAATCAAGGGGCCGAGCATGCGGCACGCCCAGATCGGGCCCAGATGGGGCGGTCCTAGCACGTAACCTTAACGTGCGAGTTTGACGCGTCCCGCTTTGATGGCGGGGCTGTCGGCGGCGACGATGGCGTTGTTGCGCGGCGAAAGGAGCACCAGCACGTTCTGCGAAAAGCCCTCAATCGTCTCACGATAGTCGTTCTGGGCTGTGGGGGCCACCGCCGCCCCAATCGGCCCGCCGACGCGGACCCGTTGCGAAGTGGCAAAAACAGCAGTTGGGGCCACGATCTGCCGACCCGTCGTAGCATCAGTCACGGTGAGGGTGCCCTTCACATAGCTCGCCCCGCCCAGCATCATTTCCTGCATCCGCGACATCAAACGCACCTCTGTCACCGTCACCCTCACATCGGCATTGCCCTGCGGGATCGGCAGCAACTTGCGCTGCAGGGCGTGCGTCAGATCGGCATTGATCTGCGCAGGCGGCACATCAAACGCCATCTTGCGCCCGGCAACGCCAGCGATCGCTGCGGTATCGACCCTGACGTTGCGGACGACAAGATTGGCCGCCGCCTGATCCTCTAGTATATGCGGCGCAGTACAGCCCAGCAGGGCCAACACACTCAGCACGGCAACGAGGCGCATGGTTATGGGGTTCCTGTTTTGGGAACCGTTTTGCTTGGCACGGGCAGGATGGGCAGGGGTTTAACCGGGGTCGGTTTGGCTGGGGCCGGCTTGGCAGGCGTAAGTTTAACGGGTTTCGCCGGAGGCGTCACGGCGGTGGGTGTAACCGCCGGAGTCACCACAGCAGGCGCCGTGACCGCAGGCTTTCCCGTAGCCGGGGTTGCCGCCGCCTTGCCCTTCGGGGGCAGGCCGAACCATTCAGGATTGTCCAGCAGCCATTTCTCCACCGATTTCGCGGCGTTATAGGACAGAATCTCCATCTGCTTTTTCTTGTTCTGCGTCACACCCGAGCCGATGACGGTTTCCGGCGACATATGCTCAAAGATGGTCAGCTGCTTGCCCTCTGGGTTCAGCTTTTTGCGCGCCGCGTCGTCCCAGATATTGGCGGTCACCACCAGCACCGATTTTGGCTTCAGCACCAACGGCACGCCCGGAGGCGCCAAAGCGTAGCCGTCGATGGAAATCCCAATGTTGTAAAGCTTGTCGCCCTCATAGCGGCCAAAACGGTCATCCACCGCCTTCTTGATCGCCGCCTCCCAATCTTCCTTGCTGGCATCGCGGGAGATCGGCACCTTTTGCACATTATCCGCGACGGCAATGTTCAGACCAAGGCGGAAATCCCCCAAAGGCACCGGCGGCTCTTTCAGGTCATTGGTCTGGCAGGCCGCCAGAGCACTCAAACCCAGCCCAAAAGCAAGCAAACGAAGCACACGCATAAACGATTCCCTTTGGGGAGTATGGCATTGCTTTTTGGGATAGCGGGGCTTGGCCTGCAAAGCAACCGCAAGCGCAGCGACGGGGAACCGTTGTCTCGCGAAGACGTTACCAAAGCGCAGACGACAAGTCTGCGCAATGCGATGGAGGGTGTGATGTTCCCGTATCTGCGTTTGATCTTGGTACATCTTTGGGTGGCCTGCACGGCCGGGGTCGTCCTGATCGCGGCGCTCTCGCTAGGCTTTGTATCGGTGGCAACTTTCGTATGGGCTGGTGTGATTGGGATCGTGTTGGGCGTGCCCGCAGGATTGCTGAACTGGGCTTACCTTCGCCCGCGTCGCTCGCGGCAAATTGGCTGGAACTGGCGGCTCGCAGACTGGGTGCGTGACACGAAAATTTGATCTGCGTACCTGCAATCATTGCGGAGCAACCGCAAAGATCAACCTATGCGCCTTCGCTCCCGAGATTCAGACCGAATCCCGCGCCAAGGCGCAAGCCCGCTCGGCGACCGCGTCGCCATCGTGACGGATATCACGTGCCGCACCTCCCACTTGCACCCCATCGCCTTTTTTCCCGGTCACGGTGACGTGAAGCAGCGAGGGCGCGCCCATATACTCGCCCTGCCGGATGGTAAAGTTGCCCGGCCCCCGACCGAGATCGACTAGCAAGCCGCCCAAGGCCGCAGCCGCAGCGCCTGTGGCAGGGTCTTCCTCCACGCCGCCCACCGCAAAGGCATTGCGGGCGACGAAAGTGTCGGCATCTTCGCGGTAAAGCAGACTGATCGTGGTCAGGCCTTCGCGCTGCATCAGAGCCAGCATCGGTGCAAAATCATACTGCATGCCGGCAAGGGTCGCGCGATTGTGCAGCGCCAGCACGGCATGAGTTGCCCCGGCATGGGCAAGATGCGGCTTTAAGTCAGGATCGACATCGGCCTCGGACAATCCAAACTGCTGCAGCAGATCGGCCCGCAGTGCCCACGGCATCGGCTTTGACCATGTCGGCGGTGAGGTCAGCACCGCCTGCCAGCCGTCAGGGGTCAATTCAGCCTCAACAGAAATCCGCGCCTGTGACAGTTGCAGATCATAGCGCCCCGCCCCGAACCGCTGCCCCAAGGCACAGCCCAGCGCAATCGTGGCATGGCCGCAGAACGGCACCTCGGCTTGCGGAGCGAAATAGCGCACCTGCCACGCATCGCCATCCCGCGCGGCAAAGGCGGTTTCCGAATAGCCGACCTCGCGCGCAATCCGCTGCATCTCCGCGCGGGCAGGCAGCGCCTCGCCAATCACCACCCCCGCTGGGTTTCCGCCCTGATCGCCCAAAGCAAAAGCTGCAATCCGTTCTATCTGCATCACGTCCCCGCTTGGCCATTCGAAGACCGCAATCTGCCAGACGCCCCCTTCCGCGACAAATTCCGATTTGTGGGCTGAACTATCATGCGCCCGAATGTCCCCTTTGCCGCTGGCCAGCCCCGGCCTATCTTCTGTGCAAAGGAGACCACCATGTCCTATTCCGCCGCCAATCCTGCGCGCGTCCCCCTCGGCAGCACGCCGCTTGGCATCCTGGGTTCCCTCAAAGCCGCCCGGCGCAATGTGCTGGAACTGATCCCCGAAGCCGCCACGCATGCGCCGATCCTGTCGGGCACCACCGGCAAGCGCTGGCATATGGTGATGGACCCGGAAACCCTGCGCCACATCCTGCGCGACCGGGTGAATGATTATCCGAAATCGCTGGTGACCAAGCTGATCCTCGGCCCCGCCATCGGCGACAGCCTGTTCGTGGCTGAAGGCGAGCATTGGATGTGGCAGCGCCGCGCAGCCGCCCCGGTATTCACCCATCGCAATGTGGCGGCCCTCGCCCCGGTAATGAGCCATGCCGCCGAGCGTTCCGCCGCCCGCATTGCCGCCAATTTGGGCCGGGGTGCCGATATGTTCGCCGAGATGGTCACGGCGACCTTCGAGGTGATCTCCGATGTGACCTTCTCGGGCGGTGCCGGGTTCGACCGCGCCTCGGTGCATAAAGCGATTGAGACCTACATCGGCCAAACCGCCAAAATCTCATTGCTGGATATTCTCGGAGCCCCCACTTGGGTGCCCCGCCCCGGTCGCATGGTAGCCAGCCAAGGCATCCGCGAGATGAAACGCGTCGCCGATGCCGCCATCGACCAGCGCCGCAGCGATGGCGCAAAAGCCACGCCTGATCTTCTGGACCTGCTCTTGAAGGCCGAAGACCCCACCAGCAACCGCCAAATGTCCACGGCGGAGTTGCGCGATAACCTGCTGACCTTCATCGTCGCGGGCCATGAGACCACCGCCCTGACCCTGTCTTGGGCGCTTTACCTCTGCGCCTTCGCCCCCGAGATCCAAGCCGAAGCCCGCACCGAGGCGCAAGCCGCCTTGGGTGATCGCGCCGCCACCGTCGCCGATATCGCCAGCCTCCCCCTCACCCGCCGCATCGTCGATGAAGCCCTGCGGATGTATCCCCCCGCCGCCTTCCTGTCGCGCACCGCCCAAACCAATGACACCCTGCTGGGTCGCGCGGTCCGCAAGGGCGACACCGTCATCCTGCCGATCTACGCCCTGCACCGTCACCATGCCTTGTGGAAAGACCCCGACGCCTTCAACCCCGCCCGCTTTACCGACCCAAAGGCCATCGACCGCTTCGCCTACCTGCCGTTCGGTGACGGCCCGCGCATCTGCATCGGCGCATCTTTTGCGCTGCAAGAGGCCGTGATTATCCTCGCCACCCTGCTTGCGCGCTTCAAATTCACCCGCATCCCCGGACGCGACCCCAAGCCGGTGATGATCCTGACCCTGCGCCCGGAAGGCGGCGTCTGGCTCCAGATCGACGCCGCTTGAAATTGGGGCTTGAGGCTTGCCAAACACACACCCCGTCGCAATAGTTTCCGCAACCCCAAACCTTCCCAAGCGAAGCCGGAGTCCTGCGATGAAAGCCCTGATCCTAACTGCCCTGCTGGCCGCCCCGGCCACAGCGCAAGAAACCAATGTTACCCTGCACATCAGCTTCGACGCAGCCTCTGCCACCAAACTGCAAGAAGCGGGCGAGATGGTCATCATCTCCAGCTATTTCTGGGGCGATCCTGCGACAGGCAATGTGCTGCCGGTCAATGAAATGGGCCAGCTTTATCTTGGCGGCGAACAGGCCACCGTCTGGCCGAATGAGCAAACCATCTCCATCGGCCACAGCCTTGCCGGCGCGCCCGTCGGCAATGTCGAAGCGCCGATGGTCAATGTGAACGTCTATTCGGCTCGCATCACTTCCGAGGATAACCTCTTGGATTGCGGCATCGTCGATGGCCCCACCGATGCGCTGTCAAAAACTACCCAAGACATCACCTGCAAACTGATCGGAGACTGAGATGCAACCCGAAGCCATGGCCCTGCACATGGGCCTCGACCTGCCCGACTTTGACAAAATCGGCTATTACGGCGCCGATTATGGCACGATGAAGCCCTATCATCGCGTAGGATCCCTGCTATTTCTGTCGGGCCATGTCGCGCAGATCGGCACCCAGATCACCCACAAAGGCCGCTTGGGCCAGAACCTGACCACCGAACAAGGCTACGCCGCCGCCCGCCAAACCGGGCTGAACGTGCTGGGCGGCATTCGTCAGGCGGTAGGTTCACTCGATAAAGTCAAATCCATCGTCCGCACGCTGAATTTTGTGGTCTGCACGCCCGAATACGAAGACGTCCACAAAGTCTCCTCCGGCATGTCCGACCTGTTCGTCGAGGTGTTCGGCCGCGACATAGGCCTCGGCGGACGCGCCACCATTGGCATCATGGCGCTGGCGAATGGCGTCTGCTTTGAGACTTGGGCGACGGTGGAAATCGCCGACTGATCCCGCTCCCAGCCGCCCCGGCGCAGGCCGGGGCCTCGAGCCGTCAAGCGCAACCCAAGGGGCCCCGGATCAAGTCCGGGGCGGCGAGGAAGGCGGAAAAGTCAGCGCAGCAGGCCTGAACCGCTCAAGCCTTATCCCGCACCTTCATGGCATTGTTCAGCCCCTGAAACACCTCAAACCGTCCGGTCTTGCGCAGCAAATCCGACAGCTTGGCCGAGCCATAGGATCGCGGATCAAAGTCAGGATGCAGTTGCGTGATCACCTGCCCCAACTGCCCCAAGGAATAATCATCCTGATCCGGGTCGATCTTTTTCATCGCATCGCTGATCAACGGAATGGCCTGCGCCGCCGATTGCTTACCTGCCGCCACAGGTTCACTGCGCGCAGCATCCGGCTTGCCGGGCTTGGCCTCCACCACCTCGGCCCCGCTGATGATATTCTCGATAAACACAAACCGATTGCAGACTTTCCGCAGGGAATCCGGCGTCTTAGACTCGCCAATCCCGATCACCTGCAAGCCATCCTCGCGGATGCGGCTGGCCAACCGGGTGAAATCGCTGTCCGATGACACCAGCACAAAGCCGTCGACCTTGCCCGCGTGCAAAATATCCATAGCGTCAATCACCAGCCCAATATCGCTGGCATTCTTGCCCTTGGTATTGGCCGACTGCTGATGCATCACCAGCCCCAAATCCCGCGCGGCTTCCTTCCACTGGGTCAACGCTTGACTAGACCAATCACCATAAACCCGCCGCAAGGATGGGTCGCCAAAGCTGGCAATCTCATCCAAAATCGCCACCGCATGGCGCGCTGGCACATTGTCGGCGTCGATCAAAACCGCCAACCGAGGCGTGCGCCCGGCAATCGTTGTCATATTGGCAGACATAAGGTCCTCGCTTTTCCTCTGGTGATGCCCGAAAAACCCGCAATCCGATAGAGCAAACTGCCAAAGCCAATTCGCTAAAACTTACCTAAAATTGTCATCCTCTCTGCTCAAATATCCCACGGGGGAGTCCGCTTGACTGTTCCAAGCGGACGGGGGTGTGAAACCACCTCCCGGCCTGCAAAACCGCCCCGGTCAGCACACCACCTCAATCAAAAACGGCCCACGCCGCGCCATAGCCCCGGCAAACGCGCTCACAAATTCATCCGCCGTCACCGCCCGCACCGCATCGACCCCATGGCCCTGCGCCAGCGCAACCCAATCCAGCGACGGCTCCACCATATCAAACATCCGGTTCACATTGCGGCCGACATCCGCGACGCCAACATTCACCAACTCGCCATGCAGGATTTTATAAGTGCGGTTGGCAAAGATCACCACACACACATCCAACCCCTCGCGCGCCATCGTCCACAGGCTTTGCAGCGTATACATCGCCGAGCCATCGCCCGACAAAGCCAAAACCTTGCGCTCCGGGCAAGCCACCGCCGCCCCCACCGCCGCAGGCAGGCACTGCCCGATCGCGCCGCCCATCGTCACCAGCACGTCATGGCCACGCGCGCCGACCATCGGCAGGCCCACAGGCTGACCCGAGGTGATCGCCTCATTCACCACAACTGTGTCTTCCGGCATCAGATGCGCAATCGCTTGGCCGACCTTCTCAAGGCTCATCGCCCCCGATGGCAGTACAGGCAGATCGAGCGCCTGAAACGCTTCGTCCGGCAGATCATCCGAAGCCCCCAACTCCCGCGCAATCTCGCGCAAGGTCCAAGCGTAATCCATGTCGATAGAACACAGCTCAATCACCCGACACTCCGGCGATTCCGGCAGGCTCGGCTTGCCCGGATAGGCGAAAAACGCGGTGGGGCGCTGGGTGCCACACAACACCAGCACCGACTTATCCGCCAGAATCCCAACGTTGGTATCCACCTCATAAGCCAGCCGCTGCATCAGCACCGACCCCGCCCCCCGCCTTGAACGGGCCGAGAAAAACGGTGCCATCAACCGACAGCCCGAAGCCCGCGCAATCCGCGCCGCAACCAGCCCAAGATCGGTATACAAAGCCGCCCCATCCACCATCAAAGCCGCACCCGGCAGCATCAAAGCCCGCGCCGCCACCGCCACATCTTCTGTCCGGGGCCGCCGCAACGCAGGTGCCGCCGCCGCCGCCGCCGCACCCTCGGCCGCCTCCCAAGCCGTATTGGCGGGCAGGATCAATGTCGCAATCTGCCCATTGGCCGACCGCGCCGCCTGCACCGCTGCCGCGCCATCGACAGCCACCTGCGCCGCATCGCCAGAAACCCGCGTCCAATGCGAAATCGCCTGCGAAATCCCCACCGTGTCGCCCTTCAACGGGCTTTCGTGCTTCAGATGATAGCTGGCATGATCCCCCATGACGTTGACGATGCCGGACTGCGCCTTGCGGGCATTGTGCAAATTGGCAAAAGCATTGCCGAACCCCGGTGCCAGATGCAGCAAAGTCGCCGCCACCCGCCCCGACATCCGGTAATAGCCATCCGCCGCACCGGAAACCCCGCCCTCAAACAAACACAGAATGCAGCGCATTTCAGGATGCCGATCCAAGGCCGCCACGAAATGCATCTCCGACGTGCCGGGATTGGCAAAGCAAACCTCCACCCCCGAGGCCAGCAGCGTCTTTACCAAACTCTCAGCACCGTTCATCGTGATCTCCCCCTGTTGCCGCCAATCTGCGCGGGGGACGCGGCGAGATCAAGCGATCAACGCCACCGCCTGCGCCCCCAGCACCGCCAAAGCCTGCGCAGGCGCGATACCCAGCAACAGCCCGCGCTGACCCGCATTGATCCAGACCTTTTCCGCCCCGCAAGCCGAGGCTTCAATCGCCACCGGAACCACCCGTTTGGGGCCGAACGGAGAAATCCCGCCCACGCGATACCCGGTCAGCTTCTCGGCCTTCGGCACCGCCATCATCGCCGCCGCCTTGCCACCAAACGCCACGGCCACCTTCTTCATCGACAACTGCCGATCCGAGGGGATCACGCAGCACGCAGGCTTGCCATCCACCTCGACCATCAGGGTTTTTAGGGTCAGGGCAGGATCCAGACCAAGCGCGGCTGCGGCGGCAAGGCCCACCGCCTCTGCATCCGGGTCATAGGTATAGGGATGCAGGGTGAAGGCGATCCCTTTGGTTTCCAGAAATTTCACACCCAGAGTCGCGGCCATTGCGGTGCCTCACTTTACGAATTCGGCATCGTTGTGCAGGATTTCGCGGTCAGGAACACCGCCGCTTTGCGGATCACATGCGGATCGCCGGTCAGAAAAAACCTACCCTTGGAAATCTGGCCCTGCAACCGTGGCTCGGCGACCAGATTGCCACAGATAAAAATCGAGATCACCCGCCCTTGCGGACTTTGCGTAAAGATCGCCAACGCCTCAACCCACTCTGGCGTCACCGTTACGTCCAGCGCATCCTGATTGTTGAAATCCTTGATCACTGTGGCGCTTGCAATCGCCTTGGGCGGCAAATCCAAAGCCTGCGTGTCAAACTCGAAATGCAAAAACCCCTCGTCGCCAGCAAAGGCAACGAAGGGAGTCATAATACAAGCAATGAGGGCAAGGGCGTTTGATTTCAACGCCTTGCCCATTTGATTAATACACCACCACCGCCCGAATGCTTTCGCCGGAATGCATCAGGTCAAACCCCTTGTTGATGTCTTCCAGCGGCAGGATATGGGTGATCAGGCTGTCGATCTCGATCTTGCCATCCATATACCAATCGACGATTTTCGGAACGTCCGTACGGCCGCGTGCGCCTCCGAAGGCGGTGCCTTTCCAGACCCGGCCTGTGACCAGTTGGAACGGCCGGGTCTCAATCACCGCTCCCGCGGGCGCCACGCCGATGATGATCGACTGACCCCAACCGCGATGGGTACATTCCAGCGCATCGCGCATGACTTTGACATTGCCGGTGCAATCAAACGAGTAATCCGCGCCGCCGATCTTATCAAACGCGGTCTTGGTCAGATCGACAATCGCCTGCACCACCGAACCTTCGATTTCTTTCGGGTTGATGAAGTGGGTCATCCCGAACTTCTCGCCCCAAGCCTTCTTGTCGTTGTTCAGATCAACGCCGATGATCATCCGCGCGCCCGCCATTTTCAGACCCTGAATGACGTTCAGACCAATGCCGCCCAGACCAAACACCACGGCGGTCGCGTCATGTTCCACCTTGGCGGTGTTCAGCACAGCGCCAATCCCGGTGGTAACCCCACAGCCGATGTAGCAAATCTTGTCAAACGGCGCATCCTCGCGCACCTTGGCCAAGGCAATTTCGGGCACAACCGTGTGGTTGGCGAAGGTCGAGCAGCCCATGTAGTGATGGATCGGCGTGCCATCCAGCATCGAGAACCGCGAGGTGCCATCCGGCATCAGCCCCTGCCCCTGCGTCGTGCGAATGGCAGTGCAAAGGTTGGTTTTCTGGCTCAGGCACGAAGGACATTCCCGACATTCCGGGGTGTACAGCGGGATGACGTGATCGCCGACTTTCAGCGATTTCACACCGGGGCCAACGGCAATGACCACGCCCGCACCTTCGTGCCCCAAGATCGCCGGGAACAGCCCTTCCGGGTCGGCACCCGACAGGGTGAATTCGTCAGTATGGCAAATACCGGTGGCCTTGATTTCCACCAGAACCTCGCCCTCTTTCGGGTCGGCGAGGTTAACCTCCATGATTTCAAGCGGTTTGCCTGCGGCAATGGCGACGGCTGCACGGGTGCGCATGGGGGGATCCTCCGAGGTGGTTTGGGCCAGATAAAATTTGCGCCAAACTGGGCCAACCCGCGAAAAATTGCAACGCTGGAAACGACCTGTTTCGGGTTGTTGCCGCTTTCGTGGTTGCTGCAGCGGCGCGGGGCGGGCTAAGAATGCGAGATAATTTGTAGGAAGTTCCGCGCGCGCATGGTTGCCTTGTTTTCCCCTTTTCTGCGCCGGAACATGGTGGGTGTTCTGGCTGCGGCTTGCCTCACGGCTTGTGCCATGGGCGGGCAGGTGCGGATGGGGCCGGTGTCGAAAATGCTGAAACCGCAGCCAGATCTGTGCGGCGCGGCGGCCCTGATCGACGTGGTGGGTCAGCCGTTTACCCAGCTCGCCGATCATCCGCTGGCAGGCCCGCTGCGGGTGTTGTGGCCTGAGCAAGAAATCACCGATGAGGTCGTCCCCAATCGGCTCAATGCAGAAGTCACTAACGATCAGCTGATCCTGCGGCTATCTTGTGGGTAGTCAATAAAAAGGTGCCGCCATGCGTTTCTCTGCTCTGCTGCTTACCCTGCCCATCGCCCTGATGGGCTGCCTGCCCGAACCAGAACCATCCGCGACCGAGCCCTCGCCCATCGAAGATGCCTGTGAGGCCAGTGGCTTGCAGGATTTGGTCGGACAAAGCGCGAAAAAGCTGGAAGTGATGCGCTTCGCCCATACGGTGCGGATCATCCGGCCCGGCATGGCGGTGACGATGGATTATTCGCCCGAACGGCTGAACATTGAGGTCAATGCCGCCGAGATCATCACCCGCGTCAGTTGCGGCTGAACCCACTGGCCGCAGGAGCAAGTCCTGCGGCCAGTGCGATTGAATGGTTACTTGCTCGCCACGCGGAAGGTGGTGTGGCAATCCTTGCAGGCGCCGCCAATCGCGCCCATCCCGGCTTTGATGCCCTCCGCCGAGGCCACATCCAACGCGGTCGCGGCAGTGTTCAAGGCGTTGGCCTTGCCGACGAAATCATCCCAATTCGTCCAAATCTCGGGCTTGGCGCCCGAGGCCGGATCGTTGCCCGCTTTCTCAAACTTGACATGAACATCGGCGGAACCCGCGACCAAAGTGGCCTTGGCGGCTTCAGCGGCAGTGGCGTCATAAGCGACCTCACCCGAGGCCATGCCGCCCAAGGCTTTGGCGGCACCGCCGAAGGACTTCATCAGATCCTTCTGGGCAATCACTAAGGGATCGGTGGCCTCAACTTCAGCAAAGGCGATACCTGCGAAAAGGGTCAATGCGGTGGCGAGGGCTTTGGTGGCTAAACGCATGAGAGAACTCCGGGTTGAGACAAGAGGCTCAGTATAGCCAAAGCTTTGCAGACGGGAACAGACTTTGGTCTGATCGGGCGGAAATGAGGGCTGTGGTTCTGACCGGGAAACAGGAGCCGCCTCGGGGCCCATCGAGGGCCCGCTCGGCGGCGCTGCCGGGGAATGGATGGGAAGCCGGGCGCGGGCTGTGGCGTTGCATTTGAGTATTTGTCAAAGAGCAAATCCCGTTAGCGAAGCGTTAACTCAAACCTGCGAATTTATCTCCACGGTACAGGGAGGAGTCCCGATGACCGTAAAGAGCAAGTCGCCCCGGCCCGCCTGCATAGCTTCCAGCGGATCGGATCGGTGCCGCGTGGCCGGGGCGCGATCTTTGCATTGCTCTTTTGCAAATACTCAAACGCAACCTGCCCGCCAGCGCACCGCTGGGCAGCCCTCCCCCGGCAGCGCTGCCGAGCGGGCCCTCGATGGGCCCCGAGGCGGCACCCCGGTTCGGGTCAACGCAGGGCCTGCAGAATCTCCAGGCTCGGGTAGCCATCCGGAACCAGACCGCGCGCGCGCTGAAATGCCTTCACCGCCGCCACGGTCAGCGGGCCGACTTTGCCGTCGGCAGTGCCCGCATAGACGCCTGCAGTCAGCAGCCGCGATTGCATTTCCTTGCGTTCGTCCAGCGTCAGGGCGCGCAGATCGCGCGGCCAGCTGGCTGTGAACGCTGGCCCACCCGCGATGCGGTCGGCAAGATGGCCGACCGCTATCACGTAAGCATCGGCTTTGTTATAGGCTTCAATCGCGGCGAAATTGTCGTAGACCAGAAACGCCGGGCCGCGTGCGCCTGCGGGCAACAGCAGCGAGGCCCAGCCGGAGGCGGGCAGGCGTGTTGCATTGGGTAAGGTCACGCCCATTTCCGCCCAAGTGCTCAATGGTTTTTGCGTGCGGTTCCCGGCCAAGCCATAGTCAAAGCCTGTGGGCAAGCGGACCTCATCGCCCCAGCGTCCGTCCTTCTTCCAGCCTGCGTTGGCGAGGTAGGCGGCGGTGGAGGCCAAGGCATCTGCCGGATCATCGCTCCAGACATCCGGCTTGCCCGACCCGTCAAATTTCACTGCCAGTTTCAGATAGGACGAGGGCATGAATTGGGTATGCCCCATCGCCCCCGCCCAGCTTCCAACCATTGCGGAGGGTTTGACCACACCCGATTGCAGGATTTGCAGGGCCGCGATCAGCTCGGCTTCAAAAAACGCCCCGCGCCTTGTGTCATAGGCCAGCGTCGCCAAAGCGCTGGGCGTGTCGATGTCGCCGCGCACCAAGCCAAAGGCAGATTCCAACCCCCAGATCGCCAGAACCACATGTTTATCAACACCATAGCGCGCTTCGATCTGATCGAGCAGCGGGCCATGCGCTTTCAACGCCTTTTGCCCCGCCACAATGCGATCTTCCGATACCGCTTTGTCGAGGTAATCCCAGATCGTCTTGGTGAATTCATCCTGCTTGCGGTCACGCTCGATCACCGGTGGTAAGAAATGCACCCCGGCCATCGCGGTATCAAACGTGGCCGCAGAAATCCCCGCCGCCAAGGCCCGGCCCCTAAACCCGGCGATCCATGCCTGCAATCCGGCCTCGCTGCCATTCTCGATCACGTCGCTTGCCCCTGCACTTGCCGCCGAATCCACAGATTCCTCCGTCATATCCTGCGCAGTGGCACCTGTTGAGCCGAAAGCAAGCACCAGCACTACAATGCGGAAGTATCGGATCAACGGGGCACCTATTTTGCGTGGCGGCCAGAGTACTGGCGGCCACAGCGGGCGCAAGCACCCTTTCCGCTTAGGCCGCGATACGGCCGTCCGCGCGTAGATCTTGGCGCAGCGCCAGCAGCTCATGCATCAGGCTGGCATTCTGCCGCTCCATCCGGCGCAGGTTGTCCTGCATTTCTTCGATGGTGCGATTGCCGGTGTTTTGCAGCAGGAACACCATCAGAAAGGTGGAGATTGTGGTGCCCGTATTGATGATCAGCTGCCATGTGTCCGAGTAACCGAACAGCGGCCCGGTCACCGCCCAAAGGGCGACAACCAGAAACGCCGCCATGAAGGCGTAGGGGCTGCCAAGCCCAGCGGAAATCCATTCGGACAGGATTTCAAAGCGATTGGTGAGGTAGGTTTTCATAGTGATCTCCTTCAGACAGCCGTTTCCGGCCGTCCGTCAAAGGATCACATGATCCCCGAGGAACGGGCCCGAAACGGCAAATGCGGTCGACTGCGACTTGACATGGGGTTGAGGTTCCTGGGTTTCACAACGCAAAGGGTTGCAGGGCCGCGATAGGCCGAAGCGGCCTGCGGGTCAATTCACAAAAGATTGCACTTTGGCGTTTTATTGAGGCGGCGGGAAGGTTTACCGCCGTTTGCGTACGATCTTACGTTTGGTTGCGGCATCCTTGGCGGCAAACTTTCCCGGTTTGCGCGGCTGATAGCGCCCCGGTTTCGCGCGGCCTGTCGGCAAGGTGGCACCTTCGATGTTCAACAGGTCCAGCACGATGCCGCCGGTCATCGGCGTGGCTTCGGCCAGCCGCACCGTGACGCGCAGACCAATGCCGATTTCGATCCCGCTATCCGACCCGATCAGCATCTGCCGATCTTGGTCGTAGTGGAAATACTCTCGCCCCACCGAGCGGATCGGCACCAGCCCATCGGCCCCGGTCTCATCCAGCTTCACGAACAGGCCAAAGCGCTGCACACCCGAAATCCGGCCCGCAAATTCGTTGCCGACCCGTTCCGACAGAAAGGCCGCAAGGTAGCGGTCATTGGTATCGCGTTCGGCGACCATCGAGCGGCGCTCGGTGTCGGAAATCAGCTTGGCGGTTTCGTCAAGGTTTTCGATATCCCAGACCGACAGCCCGTCATCGCCCCAGCCATGCGCCGAAATCAGCGCCCGATGCACGATCAGATCGGAATAGCGCCGGATCGGTGAGGTGAAATGCGCGTAGTTGCGCAGGGCCAGCCCAAAATGCCCGAAGTTCGCCGCATTATAATAGGCTTGCGTCATCGAGCGCAGGGTGGAGATGTTCATCAACTCGTCAAATTCGGTGTCCTGCGCTTGCGCCAGCAACCGATTGAGATGTGCGGTTTTCAGCACCTGCCCCTTGGCCAACGTAAACCCCGACGCCTCAGCCACTTCGCGCAAAACCTCCAGCTTATCTGGCGAAGGTTCTTCATGCACCCGGAACAGCAAAGGCCGTTTCAGGCGGACCAATTCTTCTGCCGCCGAGACATTGGCGAGGATCATACATTCCTCGATCAGCTTATGCGCATCGAAGCGCGGCTTGAAGGCGACCGACGTGACCTTGCCCTCATCCGACAGTTCGATCTTGCGCTCGGGCAGTTCCAAATCCAGCGGTTGCCGCAACGCGCGGGCCTTTTTCAACGCCGCATAGGCCGCGTAAAGCGTGGTCAGCACCGGCAGCAAAAGCGCCGTCGCCGTATCCGCCCGCCCGTCAATCGCATCCTGCACCTGCCCGTAATGCAACGAGCCTTGCGAGCGCATCAGGCCGCGGGTGAAGCGGTGGCTCAGCTTTTGGCCATGCGCGTCAATCCGCATCTGCACGGCCAAACACGCCCGATCCACATGCTCGTGCAACGAACACAAATCGCCCGACAGCAGATCCGGCAGCATCGGCACCACGCGGTCGGGGAAATAGGTCGAGTTGCCACGCTTGCGGGCCTCCCGGTCCAGCGCCGAATTCGGCCGGACGTAATAGGCCACATCGGCAATCGCCACCCAGATGAAAAAACCGCCCGCGTTCTTCGGATCAGTATCCGCCTCGGCATAAACCGCATCGTCACGGTCGCGGGCATCAATCGGGTCGATGGTCAGCAAAGGCAGGCCGCGCAGGTCTTCGCGTTTGCCCAAAGGCGCAGGCTGCGCCGCATCGGCCTCGGCAATCACCGCATCGGGGAATTGATCGGGGATGCCATGCTGGTGAATGGCGATCAGGCTGACCGCGCGCGGGCCGTTCGGATCGCCCAAGCGGGCGGTGATGCGGGCTTGCGGCAGGCCAAGCCGCTTCGGCCCCACCTGCTCTGCCTCAACCAACTCACCATCGCGGGCATCGAAGGTATGATCGCGCGCGACCTTCCATTCCTTATCAACGCCTTTATCGACCGGAATAATCCGCCCGCCCTCGGCATTGCTACGGAAAACCCCCAGCAGTTTCAAAGGGTTTGATCCCAAAGCCCGGATCAACCGCGCCTGATAGCCGTAATCCTGCCCACCCACAGGCGTCAGCCGCGCGAGGATCTTCATCCCCCCCGCCAAAGCCACATCGCCCTTCTGCGGCATGATCAAAATACGCGGCGGGGTGTCGGTTGCATCGGCTTCCAACGGCTGCGCAAACAGATCGCCGTTGCTATCCGGCGGCAGTACCAGCAACACCGACACCGGCGGCAGAGCGCCGGGTTCGCGGTAGCTGCGGGCCTTCTTCTCGATGCCGCCCTCGGCCTCAAGTTCCTTCAGCATCCGCTTCAGATCAATCCGCGCATCGCCTTTGATGCCAAAGGCCTTGGCAAGGTCGCGCTTTCCGGTCAGGCCGGGGTTCTCGGTGATCCATTGGCGGATCTGGTCTTTTGTGGGCAAGTTGTTCATCCCTTGCCCCTAGCACGAGAAGGCCCGCACCGAAAGACCGCCGTTACGCAACAGCCCGCGCTCCGGCAGCTTTGCCCGCCCAGCGCCCTGTTGCCGCCACGCCGGTCAGCAGATAGCCCCCGGTCGGGGCCTCCCAATCCAGCATCTCGCCACAAACGAACATGCCGGGGATGGCTTTCAGTTCCAGCCCCTCGGTCACAGCCGACTGCTTGACGCCGCCCGCCACCGAAATCGCCTCATCCAACGGCCTCGGGCCTGCCAGCTTCATCGGCAGGGATTTGACGGCCGCAACCGTCTCCAGCCCCCGGCCAAATTCCATCACCAAGCCAACTGCCGCAGGCGACAGCCCCAACTTGCGCAAGCGGTTCGCCAAAGTTTCGCCGGGCTTCATCCGCGAAAGCCGCGCCGCAATCTCATCGCCCGGGACATCCGCCATCAGATCCAGCCGCAAGGCCGCACCCTCACGCAAGGCCCGCGACACCGCATAAACCCCGCCGCCCTCAATGCCCTTGGCGGAAATCACAAACTCCGCCCGCTCGCGCTGATCACCAACGACCAAAGCCGCCCCCTTGATCGCGGTGCCGAAGAACTTCGCCATATGCGGCGTCCAATCGACGGCAAAGCCCATATTCGCCGGCTGCCACGGCGCAATCTCGACACCCTTCGCCGCCAACCACGGCACCCAAGCCGCATCCGACCCCAGCCGCGCCCAAGACGCCCCGCCCAAGGCCAGAACTGTCACCGCAGGCTTCAAAACCTGCGCGCCCTCGGGCGTTTCAAACGCCAAAGCGTCACCGTCAAACCCCGCCCAGCGCCAGCGCGACCGCAGTTCCACGCCCGCGCCCTCCAGCCGCTTCAACCATGCCCGCAGCACGGGCGAGGCTTTCATTGACCGAGGGAAAACCCGCCCGGTTGATCCCGTAAACACCTCTTGCCCCAAAGCCCGCGCCCAGATGATCATCTCACGTGGGCCAAATTCGGCCAGCATCGGGCGCAGCCATTCATTGCGATACTCGGCGATGAACGAACTGCGGTCCTCATCCTTGGTGATGTTCAACCCCGACTTGCCCGCCATCAGAAACTTGCGCGCGGGACTGGGTTTGGCCTCACAGACCACCACCTTGTGCCCTGCCCGCGCGAGTTCCTCTGCCGCCATCAGACCCGCAGGGCCAGCGCCAATCACCAAAGCATCCATCAGATCATTCCTTTGGGCATCGCGCCCTTAATTTCCACGACGCGGTGCGGGTAAGGCATCGCAATCCCCTCGGCTTTCAACGCGTTCCAGATCGCGAACAGTACCACCGAGCCGTATTTGTTCTTACCGTCGTCAATGCCGTTGACCCAGTATTCCACCGCGAAATCGACGCTGCTTTCGCCAAAGGCCCGCAACTCGCAATCTGGCCCATCGGGTTGCTGCAACACAAAGTCCAACGCCGCCACAGCCACCTCAATCACCGAAGGCACCTTATTAATATCGGTGTCATAACCCACCGAGAACAAAGCCTCATAGCGGTTGGCACTTCCCGCATCCGAGTAGTTCACCACCCGCGTGGTGACAAAATGCTCATTCGGCACCACGATCCATTTGCCGTCAAACGTCTCTAGCACGCAAGCACGCGCGGTCATCTTGACGATGGTGCCCTTCTCGCCGCCGTCGAGTTCGACATAATCGCCCACGGTGGTCTGACCTTCGATCAGCAGAATAATCCCACTGACAAAATTCGCAGCGATCTGCTGCAGGCCCAGCCCGATGCCGACACCCAACGCACCACCGAGCAAAGCCACAGCGGTCAGATCAATCCCCATGATGCTCATCAGCAGCAGGAAGGCCGCGCCAAAAATCACCACCTCGGTCGCCTTCACCGCCAACTCACGGGTGGCGGGGCGCAGTTCTTCCTGCTTTTTGATGTAATCGGCGGATTGGCGGTTCGACCAAGACCCCAGCCAGAACAACAACCCACCGGCAATCAGACCCCGGATCAGCGCCATCACCGAAAACCGGATATTGCCCAGCGCGATGATGGTTTCTTCCAAGCGCAGCGAAATGTCATCCAGCAGGCCAACCGCATAAAGCGCGGCCACCGGCACCAGCACATATTTGCCCAACAGCTTCAGGAACGGATCGCGCAAAACCTGTTGCACGAACAACCGCGCGGCCAGAAAGAAAAACACCCGCTTGCCGAGGGCAATCACATCGCCCGAGCCGAAGATTGAGCGCGTGACTTCCTCACCCGCTGCGGTAAAGCCATAGGCCAGCACCGGCATCAGCAGCGGCAGGAACCGCAGGGCAAAGCGCAGGATGGTGGCGATCAGCGTGTCTGTGTCACCGGGATCCAGCATCCGCCGCGCCAAAGGAGCGATGCGGCGCGAGGTATAGACCGCCGCGAACACCGCCAGCGCTAATAGCGCAAACTGCGACCATGCAGCGGGCGACAGCAGCCAGCCTTTGGCGACATCGCTGGCCTGATTAAGCCAGCTCATCAGCTTGGTGACGAATTCCGACTGCTTTTCCATACCGGGGCCCCGCTTTACTCCCCCTCCAGTGTCAAAGAACCTTGGGTAAAACAAGCCTGCGCGAATGTGGTATAGATGTGGGGCCGTTGGGCTGCGACCTGCACCGCAGGCGATTTCTGCGCAGAAATCGTCACGGAATTCGCGCGAATTCCGGCTAACCGATGAGCCGTTTGATCGCACTTGCATGGCCGGGAATGGCCGCCAGCACGTCCGCGCCCAAGGCGCGGGCGGTGGTCAGCAAATCCTCCGGGGCGACAATGCGGTCGATCAGGCCCCAAGCCAGCGCCTCCTCTGCCTCAATCTTCGCCCCTGCCATCAGGATCAGCTTGGCGCGTGCGGGACCAATCAGCGCCACCAGCCGCGCGGGGTCGGCGGGTTGCGGCAGATAGCCCAAGCGCATCACCGGATAGAAAAACTTCGCCCCCAGCACCGCAAGCCGGAGATCGCAGGCCAAAGCCATGCCCATCGCGCCCCCGGCCAGAGTGCCATTCAACGCCGCAATCGTCAGGCTCGGCAGGGTGGCGATGCGGTTGGAGAGCTGATCCCAGACCGGATCGGTGGCAAGCCCCGCCTTCGCCTCCTCCAGATCAGCGCCAGCCGAAAACACGCGGCCCTCCGCCGTCAGGATCAACACCTGCGGCGGATCATCGAGAGCCGCCAGAAGATCCGAGAGCATCGCCTTGCTCAAAGCATTGGCCTTATCCGGGCGCTGCAAGGTCAGCACCAGCAACTCGCCCTCGCGCATAACACCGATCATGCGATCAACCCGACTGCGCGGCGCACCGCATCTTCGCGCAAAGACACATCGCGGCCCAGAAAGCCGTCGGCCTCGGGACCACACATCCACACCAGGCACTTGGCAGGCCAATCCGCCGGGATATGCACCGCGAAATCCAACTGGCTGACCGGATTGACGCCGCTCGCCTTGATCTTCACCTGCATATCGGTCGCCACGGTGCCGGGTGACATCCCCAGCACCCTTATGCCATGCGCGGCCTCCTCCAGATGCGCCACGCGGGTCAACATCAACGCGCCGGCCTTGCTGGCACAATAGCCGCCCCAACCCTCCAGCGCATTCACCGCAGCCCCCGAAGACACCGTGATGATCGTCCCCGAGCCCTGCGCCTTCATCAAAGGCAAAGCCGCGCGCATGCCGTGGAACACGCCTTTCAGATTGATATCAATCGCGGCGGAGAAAGCCTCAACTCCGGCCTCCGCCAGACGCGCAATCGGCTCTATCACGCCTGCGTTGTTGATCAGCACATCCAGCCGCCCGAACCGCGCCACAACCGCCGCCAAAGCCTGCGCCACGTCCTCCGCATCCGCCACATCGCAGCGCCGCGCCATCGCCTGCGCGCCGATCTCGGCGGCCAACGCTGCAATCTCAGCCTCGGACCGCGCCAGCAAAGCCACCGAAGCGCCCGCGCCCGCAAACGCCCGCGCAGCTGCCGCGCCAATGCCCCGGCTCGCCCCCGTGATCACCACAACCTTACCCTGCATCACAGCCTCCATTCACGCCCACATGACAATTCCGTTTACCCAAAGCCACGCCCAACGGAAAGCCTTGACCCTGCCAGCACTTAGACGGATGCTTATCGGCAATATTTCCATCGGAAAGGCTTCATTATGAAACACTGGAAACTTGCGGGCAGCACCGCAGTTATTGCGATTTTGGCAGGAACCGGCGCTTTTGCCGACGTAACCCCTGAAGAAGTCTGGCAAAACTGGCAGGACATGAGCACCTCGGCAGGCCAGACCGTCACCTCGACCAGCGCCGAGCGTGATGGCGATACCTTGGTCGTCTCGGGCGTGACGATCAGCTATGAGAAAGACGGCACCTCGTTCACCAGCACGATTGATCAGATTGATTTCGCCGATAACGGCGATGGCAGCGTCGATGTCACCACGTCCGACAGCTATCAGATGTCGCTGAAAGCCCCGGCGGCGACCGAGATTGACGGCGCGATGCCGACCGATCTGAAGATCACCCTGACCCAACCCGAAATGGTGGTGACCGCCAGCGGCACCGTTGATGCGCTGAGCTATGAATTTGAAGGCCCCAGCGTGACGGCCAAATTCGAGCCCGGCGATACCGCCGCCGCAGCGCAAGGCAGCTTTGAGCTCGCACTGACCGATTTGTCCGGCAAGTATCTGGTCGAAGGCAACGGTGAGGCCAAAAAGGTCACCTCCGACTTCGCCGCGAAAAGTGTCAAGATCAGCGGCGCGGGCAAAGATGCCGCCGCGAAATCGGATGCTACCTTCAGTGCTACCATCGCCGATGTGGCAGGCAATACCAATGGCAACTTCCTGGGTGCCGCCGCGATGGCCGATATGGCCAAGGCGCTGCAAGGCGGCTTTGCGGTCAACGGCAATTTCAGCCATGGCGCGATGTCCTTCGATCTGGCCGTCACCGAAGACGGCAAGCCGACCAAGATCACTGGTGCATCCGAAGGCGGTGATATGTCGTTTGCGATGGATGCCACCCATCTGCAATTCGGCGCGGGCGGCAAAGCGTTGAACTTGACGATTGCCAGCGCTGACATTCCGTTCCCCGAGTTGAAAGTCGGTTATCAGGAAGCCACCTTCAACATGCTGATGCCGGTTGGCAAAACCGACGCCCCGGCCGATTTCGCATTTCTGACCAAGCTCGTCGGCTTCACCGTGTCGGATGAAGTCTGGGGCATGTTCGACCCAGCAGGCAGCCTGCCGCACGATCCGGCCACGGTGATCATCGACACCAAGGGCAAGGTCACCATGACCACCGATCTGTTCGACGAGGCCGCGATGGCAGCTTTGGGCGACGCACCTCCCGGTGATCTGAACGCGCTGGACGTGACCGAGTTGAAAGCCTCGGTGGCGGGCGCCGAGTTGACGGGCGCGGGCGCCTTCACGTTTGACAACACCGACAAAACCACCTTCCCCGGCGTGCCGCTGCCGACCGGAAAGATGGATCTGAAGCTGACGGGGGGGAACACGCTGCTTGATAAACTGGTGGCGATGGGCCTGCTGCCGCAAGATCAGGCGATGGGCTTCAAGATGATGGTGTCAATGTTCGCCAATTCGGCGGCGGACAAGGACGAGATGACCTCGACGCTGGAGTTCAAAGACAAGGGCTTTTACGCCAACGGCCAGAAGCTTCAGTAACGCTCTGCAACGCAATAAAACAGGAAAGGCCGCTCTCACCCGAGCGGCCTTTTTGTTTCAAACCGAAAGAAAACGCTCCAGTGGAGCGTTTTCCGGTTGATTGCTCAAAAGGCGGAACGCCGTTGAGCAAGCGGCAGTATGCAGCAAACCGTCGGCCCGATTTAACGCGTGTCAAATCGAGCAAGGCACAAAACCTGCGCGAAACGAACCAAAGATTAAAGAAGTCTTAATTTCACCACCCCAACCAACTGACATAAAACAACATTTTTTGGTCCCGAGTTGGGACCGCGCCCCTACAGCCGCCGCAAACAGTTCTGCGCCAGATACAACTCATCCGCCGCCGGATCGAAGGGTATCCCCGCGTAATCCAAATTCCCCGTCACCGCAGGCCGCGCTATCGCTTGTGGCGCAGGCGTCGGCACCGTCGCCGCCGTCAGCGCATTGCCAGTGGTATCAATCACCCCGCCCACCACCAGCCGGGTGCTGAAACTCATATTCTCAATCCGCCCGCCGACCGCACTGCCGAGCAGGTTAAACCCCGCCGACACCGCCGCCTGCTGCAACGCCTGCTTCGGCGTCTTGCCCTCGACCAAGGATTGCGCGCCCTGCACCCCGCCTTGCAAACCAGACCCCACAAACATCAGCTGGATCTGCTCAGACCGCATCAGCGCCGGATTACCGCCCGCAATCCCCACCATGCCCACGATAAACGTCCCCGATCCGTTGATCACCGCCGCCCCAACATTGCCAGTATCCTGATAGGTCGCCGTGCCGCGCAGCACCGACCCCGCCCCAAGCACCCCAAACGCCGCCCCGCCCGACAAAAGCCCCGCCCCCACCACCAAAATCGTGGCCGAAGTGTCGCGGGTGAACTGCGCCACCGCCAATGCCGTCTCCCAACCCTCAACATTGTTGGAAATGCTTTCCGACGATTGCCGTGTGGCTCTGCGCCGCATCGCCTCTACCGCATTGAAATCGCTACGCCCGCGCCCGATCATCCCCAACAGGTTCGACCGCATCCCGCCCGGATCGCGCGACAACCGCTCGGCCGCATCCAGATAAAACGTGTTGGTTTCCTGATCGACATCCGCCCGAAGCCCGTTCCAATCGGTTTCAAACAGATAGGTCGTCGGCATCAGAAAGCCATTTTCTACCGAGGTGATCTGCGAGCGCGCCTTGATCTTTTCCGCCCGCAGCGCCCCCCGCAGCATCAGATAGACGCCCTCTTTATTGACGCCCCAACGCTGGCCCTGCGCATCCACCACCACCGTCCACGGCATGGCAAAATCCTTTTTGAAAAAACTTGATGGGTTAAATACGCCCTTACATCTTGAAGTTCGCCCGGAAAGCATGACTTTGAGCCGCAACGAAGTCAAATCCCTTAAGGATGCCGCATGTCCCGCCTTTCCTCGCTGACCGAAGCCCTCCTCCACGCCGCCAAGCAGGCCGGGGCCGAGGCCGCAGATGCTCTGGCCCTTTCCGGCACCTCGCAATCCATCGACATCCGCGCAGGCGCTTTGGAGCAAGCCGAACGCTCCGAGGCCACCGAGATCGGGTTACGCGTGCTGATCGGCGGCCGCCAAGCCTGCGTTTCGACGTCGGATACCTCCCCCGCCACCCTCGCGCGCCTCGCCGAACGCGCCGTCGCCATGGCCCGCGAAGCCCCGAATGACCCCTATGCAGGCCTCGCCGCGCCGGATCAAATCGCCAAACATTGGGACTTGGCCGCCCTGCAACTGGTTGAAGACGCGCCCGAACCCTCTGCCGCGCATTTGGAATCCCTCGCCCGCGAAGCCGAAGCCGCAAGCATGGCCGCTCCCGGCATCACCCAAGTCGAAGCCTCAGCAGGCTATGGCCGTCGCCAAGTCCACCTCGCCGCAAGTAACGGTTTCGCAGGCGGCTACGAACGCTCGTCGCACTCCGTCTCCGCCGTCGCCTTCACCGGGTCCGGCACCGCGATGGAACGGGATTACGCAGGCGAGGGCCGCATCTTCGCTGCCGACATGCCATCGGCCACCGCCATCGGCACCTTGGCCTCCGAACGCGCCCTCGCCCGCGCAGGGGCCACCAAACCTAAAACCGGCACCTTCCCGGTGATCTTCGACGAACGCGTCGCCTCATCGCTGATCGGCCACCTGACCAGCGCCATCAACGGCGCCGCCATCGCGCGCGGATCGTCGTGGTTGCTCAATGGCTTAGGCACTCAAGTCCTCCCCGCCCACCTGTCCCTCATCGAAGACCCACTGCGCCCCCGCATCGGCGGATCACGGCCCTTCGACGGCGAAGGCCTACCCTCGACCCGCCGCATGGTCGTCGAAAACGGCATCCTCATGGGCTGGACTTTAGACCTCGCCACCGCCCGCCAACTTGGGCTTGAAAGCACCGGCAACGCTGCGCGCGGCACCTCCGCGCCCCCCACCCCCTCATCGTCAAACCTAGACCTCACCCAAGGCGCAGCCTCCCGCGCCGACCTGATCCGCGACATGGGCACCGGGCTTTTGATCACCTCAATGATCGGCTCCACCATCAACCCCACCACCGGGGATTATTCGCGCGGGGCCTCCGGCTTCTGGGTCGAGAACGGCGAAATTCTCTACCCGGTGAACGAATGCACCATCGCCGGAAATCTCCGCGACATGCTCAAACGCATCATCCCCGCCAACGACGCCCGCGCGCATCTGTCCACCCGCGTGCCCAGCCTGCTTGTTGAAGGGATGATCCTTGCCGGCGCATGACCTTGCCCTTCTGACCGAAGCTGCCCGTGCCGCAGGCGAAGTGGCCATGCGCTACTGGAAGAACGCGCCCAAAGCTTGGGATAAAGCTGACGCCAGCCCGGTGACAGAGGCGGATCTGGCCTGCAATGACCTGATCCAAGGCATTCTGCGCCGCGCTCGGCCCAGTTACGGTTGGCTGTCCGAAGAAACCCCGGATGATACCGCCCGGCTTGATACCGAATATCAGTTCATAATTGATCCCATCGATGGCACCCGCGCCTTTATCGCCGGAGAGAAACACTTCTCGCACTCCCTCGCCGTCGCCCATAACGGCAGGATCACCGCAGCGGTGGTCTATCTGCCTGCGCTGGATAAACTCTACACCGCCACCAGTGAAGGCCCCGCCCTGCGCGATGGCCAACCGATTCAATGCAGCCAAAAATCATTGGCAGACGGCGCTAACATACTGACCTCAAAACATTCCTTAGACCCAGAGCATTGGCGCAACACGCCCCCAGAGTTTCAACGCAGCTTCCGCGCCTCGCTGGCCTATCGGCTTTGCCTTGTGGCAGACGGCAGTTTTGACGGCATGATCACCTTCATGGATGCGTGGGAATGGGACATTGCCGCAGGCAGTCTGATCTCTGCCCGCGCTGGGGCCAAAGTCAGCGACAAGCAGGGAAAATCGTTATGCTTTAACGCCGCCAGCGCGCAATCGGCGGGCACTTTGGCCTGCGCTCCTGCCCTGCACAGCGACCTGATGCCGCTGATAAAACCATAAGGCCGCCCGAAGGCGGCCTTATGTGAAGTTTCATTCGTAATGATGTGAACTCACGTACATATTACTTCTTTTTCGGCGGCACGAAGCGTTTGGACGTATCCTTGGCATCCAGTTTCGGCCCCGCAGGCTTGGCGAAAGCGGGCTTGCCAAACGATTTGCCTTCCGTGCCATGCGATTTGGACCCAAAGGCTTTACCCGGCTTGCCTTCTGCGGCCCCGTGCGATTTGAACCCAGCCGATTTCGGCGCATAAGCAGGTTTGTCGCCACGCGGCGCATAGGGTTTTGCACCCTCAGCGCGCGGCGCATAAGGCTTGCGATCGCCATCTTCCCGCTTGGCATAAGGCTTGGCACCCTCGGCACGCGGCGCATAGGGCTTACGCTCGCCATCCGCACGCGGGGCATAAGCAGGCTTGTCGCCACGCGGCGCGTAGGGTTTGCGGTCGCCATCTTCGCGCTTGGCGTAGGGCTTGGCACCCTCGGCACGCGGCGCATAAGGCTTGCGCTCACCATCGGCGCGCGGCGCATAAGCGGGTTTATCACCACGCGGGGCGTAAGCAGGCTTATCACCACGCGGGGCGTAAGCAGGCTTATCACCACGCGGGGCGTAGGGCTTGGCTTCGCGCGCCGCATAAGGCTTCGCATCACCATCTTCGCGCTTGGCATAAGGTTTCGGCGCGCGCGGACGCGGCGCTTCAGCAGGTGCAGCCTCAGATCCCTTGATCGGATCATAGCCATCCGCCGCAGCTTCCTCGACCAAACGCGAGGGCTTTGGCACATAAGGCGCTTTCTCGCGCTTCTCATAGGCAGGCTTGTCGTAAGCCGGTTTTTCCGAACGCTCGGCACGCGCCGGGCGTTCTGCCCGATCCCGCGCAGGCGCGCGCGCGCTGCGTTCCGGGCGATCCATCGAAGGCTCGCCTTCCATCCGCTCCATCACCACGCCGTTTTCCAGCTCCAGCGACAGGCCAAACCGGCTGGCCAAAGCCTCGGCGATTTGGACGTAAGTAATGTCTTCCTGCACCCGGATCGCGCCAATGCCATCTTTGGTGATCGAGCCTGCATCGCAGATTTTAGGCAACAGCCAACGCGCTTCGGCACGGCCAGCGCGGCCAACCGACAACGTATACCAAACCGAGGCACCAAATTCGCTGCGTTCGCGCGGCGGCGCTGCTTCGCGGGCTTCGCGCACCGGGCCTGTCTGATCCGACAGAACTTCCGGTGCCGAACGGCCTGAGCGCCACGATTGAACATAAGCCGCCGCAATCTGTTCGGCACCAAAGCGCTCAATCAGCTGCATCGCCATGCCCATCTCATCGGTCAGATTCTGACCAAACACCGGGTTTTCAAAGATCCGCATGTCGTCTTTTGCCTGCACGTCATCCGCCGAAGGAGCCGCACCCCATTCCGCCACAACCTTGGCACCCTGCAACAACCGCTGAGCTTTCTTGAACTCCGACGGCGCCACGATCAGGGCTGAGACGCCCTTCGACCCCGCCCGACCAGTCCGCCCCGAACGGTGCAACAGCGTTTCCGAATTCGACGGAAGGTCAGCGTGGATCACCAACTCCAACCCCGGCAAGTCGATACCGCGCGCAGCCACGTCGGTGGCAATACAAACGTTCGCCCGACCATTGCGCAAAGCCGTCAACGCATTGGTGCGCTCTTGCTGGCTCAACTCGCCCGACAAAGCCACCACTTTGAAGCCGCGATTGCCCATCCGCGCCATCAGATGATTGACGTTCACGCGGGTTTTACAGAACACGATCGCCGTGCGCGCTTCATAGAACCGCAGCATGTTGAAGATCGCATGTTCGCGGTCACGCACGGCCACCGACAAGGCGCGGTATTCGATATCGACGTGCTGCTTGGCCTCGCCCTGCGCCGCAATCCGCAGCGCGTTGACTTGGAAATCTTCTGCCAGCTTGGCGATCTCTTTCGGCACGGTGGCCGAGAACATCAGCGTGCGGCGATCTTCCGGGGCAGCGGCGAGGATATATTCCAGATCCTCGCGGAAGCCCAGATCGAGCATCTCATCGGCTTCATCCAAAACTGCCGCGCGCAGACCCGACAGGTTCAGAGATTTGCGGTCGATATGGTCGCGCAAACGGCCCGGCGTGCCGACCACGATATGCGCACCACGGTCCAGCACGCGCTTTTCGGTGCGGTAATCCATGCCGCCGACGCAGGTGGCAATCACAGCCCCCGCCGAGGCGTAAAGCCATTCCAATTCGCGCGCCACTTGCAGCGCCAATTCGCGGGTCGGTGCGATCACCAAGGCCAGCGGATTATCGGCATACAAAAGCTTGTCCATACCGCCCAGAATCTGATCGGCAATCGCGATGCCGAAGGCGACAGTCTTGCCCGAACCCGTTTGCGCCGAGACCAGCACATCGCGGCCCTGCGCATCCGCTTGCAGCATTGCGGTCTGCACGGCGGTCAGGTTTTCATAGCCCTTAGCCGTCAATGCCGCAGCCAAAGGCGCGGCAATCATTTGATCAATCATGTCTTTTCCTGATGGGGGATGGCCTTGGCCATGCCCGTGAAGTCCCATAAAAACGGCACCTCATTCCCCATCGCAAGCCGGCCTCCCTGCCACTTGCCCCGGAATCCTCGGGCCGAAGCAGGTCGCATACAGCGAATCGCTCGGCTTGTATATAGCGTAGGGTGCGTGTTTCACGCATCTCCCCCGCCCACTCAGATCATCTTGATGGTGTCCTTGCCGACCGCCAGCATATAGCCGCGCCGCGCAATCGTCTTGACCAGCAACTCGGACACCATCTGATTGCCCAACGCATCACGCAGCCGCTTCACCCGCGTCGCCCCCGCCGCCTCGTCGCAATCGGCGGCATTGCGGCCCGAGATCACGCCCTCGATCTGCGCGCCCGTCAGCACATCATCATCCATCCGCGCCTCGGCCAGCACCGACAGGGTTTCAATCGCCGCCTCGGTCAGTGCAAATTCCATATCGTTGATATAAACTGCCCGCGCCTCGCGGCTGATCACCAAAGTACTGACCTGAATCCCCGACCGCTGAATCGCTGAAATCCGCCGGTTCAAAGCAATGATCGTCACCAGAAACACCAGCGCGGCCACCATCAACGCGGTGGCAAACACCAGAAGCACGAAGATCACCGAGCGGTAACTGTTCAACACCTCGGAAAATGATGTCCCAGACTGCGCCAAAATCTCCAGAAGTTTGATCTCGGCCCCGGTGTTGAGGTTGTTGTTCTCCACAAACAACCGCTCTACCCGTGCGTTGAACGCATTGGCATCCGGCAGGTTCAGAAACAGAAACACCGCAGCGCCCAGCAAGATCACCACAATCGCCGCGATCCCGCCCGCAACCACCCGGTTGCCCGCCTTCAGCACATCAGTAGCGGAGGAAGTACTCTCCTGCACTGGCTTTCCTTTCACCCAAACCTTCGGGGCCAAACGTGGACAATACGTTCAGCAAAGTCCAGCCACCCGCCGCCAGCCTCGGCTTAAGTTCGCTTTTTGCAGCGCCCTTGTTTCCACAAGCCCCATCCGAAACCTGCGCCACGCCATAATGCAGCCGCAACGGGCTGTCCTGCTTGGCCTTGTAATCGGCATAACATTCAGCGCTCGCCGGCAGCGCCACGCCAAAAGCCAAAATTGCCGCAAGTAACAGGCGCATCATCTGCACTCCCTAAATCGTTACCTGCACCTTGGGCATAACCGCGCAGCTATTCAATATCGAAGCGGGTTTACGGCGCTGCTATCGCATATCAGCCGACGGATATTGCTTGGCCAGACGTTCAACGACCAATCTCAGGCATCGGCCTCATGCCAGAGGCCCACCCAATGCATCCCATAAGAAGGAGGTCAAAATGTCCAACACATCCTACGCATCCGAGACCCTCGCCGAAACCATCCACGCCCTGCGCGACACCCGGCACACCCCGATGTTCACCATGAAACGTCAGGCCAATATCTTTGTGATCCTGCTGATGGCGATCTCGCTGCTGGCCGCCACCGCGATGCCGTCGCATGCCGACAAGCGCGGCGACAATCTTGCCAAGATCATCGCGGGCGCTTTGGTGATCGGGCTGATCGCCAACAGCATCGACAACAACAAGCACCACGACAAACCGAAGCCGCACAAACCGCAACCTTACCCCGAGCCCGTCTACCAGCCCCGCGTGCCCTCGGTCTGCGCGATTTCCATCGACAGCAATTCCGGCAATGCGGTGACAATGTATTCGCAGAATTGCCTGCGCCGTGAGGGTTTCGATTACCGCCTGCCGAACTGCGCCCGCGATGTGCGGATTTATGGCGAGGCTGACCGGGTCTATTCCGCGCAATGCCTGCGCGACGCGGGCTTCCGCTTGGGGCGTTAGGCCACAGAAACAAGGTACAGAATCCGGGCCGCACCCCGATCCCTTAGCGGCCCGACCCTTGGGGGCGAAGGTTTGAGCAGCTTCGCCCCCCTTTTTTTGCCAAGCATTTCACGCTACGCGAAATGAATGGAAAAACTCTCCGCCCATTTCGACTACGAATCCGCCGCCCACGCGCTAGGCCATGCCCATATCGCGGGCGTCGATGAGGTGGGCCGAGGCCCGCTCGCTGGCCCCGTCACCGCCGCCGCCGTCATCCTAGATCCGGCACATATCCCCCCCGGTCTGGCCGATTCCAAAGCCCTGACCGCCGCCCGTCGCGAAGCACTTTACGAATCGATCCTCGCCACCGCCCAGTGCTGCATCGCCCATGCGTCGGTGGAGGAAATCGACAGCCTTAACATCCTGCGCGCCAGCCATCTCGCGATGGAGCGCGCCGTCGCAGGTCTTGCCATTCCGCCCGACCATATCCTCATCGACGGCAACCTCATTCCTGCGAATCTGAAGGGCCGCGCGCAGGCGATCGTCAAGGGCGATGCCAAATCACTTTCCATCGCCGCCGCTTCGATCATCGCCAAAGTAGCGCGCGATCGCATCATGGTGGATTTGGCGCAACAATACCCCGGCTACGGCTGGGAGGCGAACGCCGGATACCCGACAAAGTTGCATCAGTTGGCACTCCTAAATCTTGGGGTCACGCCTGCGCATAGACGTTCGTTCAAACCTGTCCACAAGATGTTGTATCAAGACAAATCTGTAACCCCTTGATTCAATAAAGAATTTGACGAGTTATCCACAATGACTCATTCTCTGCATCAACAAACGGTGAATAACACCGAGGGCAGAGGCAGAATATGGCGACGAAAAGCAAACCGGCGGTGGATCATGTCCTTCCGCTGAACCAAATCCTTGATGGTGACTGTATCGAGCGGATGAACGCGCTTCCGGCAGGCTCAATAGACCTGATCTTCGCCGACCCCCCCTACAATTTGCAGTTGAAAGGCGATCTGCATCGCCCCGACAACTCCAAGGTCGATGCGGTGGATGATCACTGGGACCAATTCTCCAGCTTTGCCGCCTATGACAAATTCACCCGTGAATGGCTGGCGGCGGCGAAACGCCTGCTGAAGCCAAACGGCGCGATCTGGGTGATCGGTTCCTATCACAACATCTTCCGCGTCGGTTCCGCCCTGCAAGATCAGGGCTACTGGATGCTGAACGATGTGGTCTGGCGCAAATCCAACCCGATGCCGAACTTCCGCGGCAAACGCCTGACCAATGCGCATGAAACCCTAATCTGGGCCTCGCGCGATGAGGATTCTAAATACACCTTCAACTACGAAGCCCTGAAAGAGTTGAATGACGGCGTGCAAATGCGCTCCGACTGGGTGCTGCCAATCTGCACCGGGCATGAGCGCCTGAAGGATGAGCACGGCGACAAAGCCCACCCGACGCAAAAGCCCGAATCTTTGCTGCACCGCGTATTGATCGCCACCACCAATACCGGCGACGTTGTGCTTGACCCGTTCTTCGGCACCGGCACCACCGGCGCTGTCGCCAAAATGCTGGGCCGTGATTTCATCGGCATCGAACGTGAAGAAGCCTACCGCAAAGTCGCTATTGAGCGCATCTCTCGCGTGCGCCGCTTTGACGCTTCGGCTTTGGAAATCACTGGCAGCAAACGCGCGGAACCCCGCGTGCCCTTCGGCCAAGTGGTCGAGCGTGGCATGCTGCGCCCCGGCGAAGAACTCTATTCCGTGGGCAGCCGCTTCAGCGCCAAAGTCCGCGCCGATGGCACCCTTGTGGGCCTTGACGTGAAAGGCTCGATCCACCAAGTCGGT
This sequence comes from Cypionkella sp. PAMC25878, assembly GCF_058135695.1. Classification (NCBI taxonomy): domain Bacteria; kingdom Pseudomonadati; phylum Pseudomonadota; class Alphaproteobacteria; order Rhodobacterales; family Paracoccaceae; genus Cypionkella; species Cypionkella sp. PAMC25878. The sequence continues at coordinate 4,646,978 of NZ_CM176871.1, forward strand.
GCCGCCTATGAAGGCGCGCCCTCCTGCAACGGCTGGACCTACTGGCACTTCAAGCGCGACGGCAAGATGATCCCGATCGACATCCTGCGCCAACAAATCCGCGCCGAGATGGAAGCCGACCAAGGCCGCCCGCACTAGCAGTGGTGGGTTAGAACCCACCCCACCCCCAGATTTCGAACGCCTGTGTCATGGTTCCGCCCATGACACCACTGCCTCAGCATGCACGTCATGCTGAGGTTTTTTCCGTTAGGCCGCCCGCCCAACCTGCGCTAGCATCCCCACATTGTCGCCAGATATTTGAGCCAGCCATGCAGCCTGATCTGCCCAGCCTGACCCGCATTTGCCAAACCGAGGAAGCGGCCCTTAGGACGATTTTCGAGGATATTTCTGCGGCTTTCGCCCCGCCCTACGATGCGAAAATCCGCGCCCAGATCACCACCCTGCTCGCCCGTGCCGAGCCGCATCGCCATGCCCTGCAACGCACGCACAGCTTTCATCTGCAAAGCCCCGCCTTGCGCGCCCTGCCGATGCACGCCGCTGAGCGACAATATTTTGATGGTGTTCTGCGCCATCTGCGGCTGTATCCCACCGCCATCATCCGCCTGCAAACCGCGCTGCGCCATCGCCTGCCGCTGTTTCCGCCCACCCCGCCGCCCTATGGCCCCGAGGCGCAGACCATCGCGCTGCATTCTCGCACTTGGGACCGCATGCACGCCCATCTCAGCCCGCATACGCCCAATCTTTACCACGACACCCCCGGCCACCACGGCGATCTGCCCTATCCCAGCACGGATTTCCTACGCTACGCGATGGCCGCGCGGCGGATTTGCTTGGCGATGGACAAACACGCCCCGGCGTTTCTGGATGTCGGCTGCGGCATCGGATTGAAGGTGTTCCAAGCCGCCGAATTATTCACCCAAGCCGACGGTCTGGAATATGAACCTGCCCACGCCGCCATGGGGCAAGCGATGATGCAGCGCGGCGGTTGGCCCGATGTCCGCATCTTCCACGCTGACGCGCTGACATTTGAGCATTACGGCAACTATGACGTACTTTATGTCTACAAACCGATGTATGGCGCGGCGCTGGAGCAGATGGAGGCGCGGCTGATCGGCCAAGCCCGCCCCGGCACCCTGCTGATCGCGCCCTACACCGATTTCACCACCCGGTTTGAAACCCTTGGCTGCGCGCGGATTGAGGAGTTTCTCTACATCATCCGGGCAGATAAATCGCTGCCTGCGATCCTGAAACGCGCCAAGAAAGTAGGCTGCGCCCTACCCGCGCGTCCGAAAAACGGCTATGCGGAGGATGGCTTTCTGGCGCCGCTTCACGTTGTCCTGCGGCGCTGGGGGCATGGCGATTAGTGGGCAGGCACGCCCTTCGGATCAGCGTTCAGGCCTTTGTTATACGCGTGCCAGTCGACAATATCCGGATAATACTGCGCCCGCCATGCCTTGACCCGCCTATTCATCAACCGTTTCCACAAAGGTGGCACCATCGCCGCCATCGTCATCACCGGATAGCCATAGGGCAGTTGCGGGGCTTCATCAGCGCTGTAGGTTTGCAGCAGCGGAAACCGCCGATCCGGTTTGTAATGATGATCGGAATGGCGCTGCAAATTGATCAGCAGCCAGTTTGAGGCCCGGTGCGAGGCGTTCCAGCTGTGGCGCGGCAGCACATGTTCATAGCGCCCCTCGCCCAGATAACGGCGGGTCAGCCCGTAGTGTTCAATATAATTCACCAGTTCCAACTGCCAGACCGCCACCCAAGCCTGCCACAAAAACAGCGCCAGACCGATCCAACCACCCAAGGCCAAAGCCAGCAGCAACATCGCGCCCTGCAGGCCCCAATAGCGCCAATACGGACTGGATTTATCCAACGGTTTCAGCCCCTTGCGCGCCAGCATCGCGGCTTCGGCTTTCCATGCCGAGAGGTGACATTGCAGCAAAACCCGCGGGAAAAACCGATGAAAGCCTTCGTTATAGCGCGCCGTCACCGGATCGCGCGGGGTTGCGACATAAAGATGATGCACCCGCAGATGTTCTGATCGGAAATGGCTGTAGAGCACCGAAGCCAGCAGCAGATCACCCAAAGCCCGCTCCCACGCCGGTTTCTGGTGCATCAGCTCATGCGCGTAATTGATGCCGATGGTTCCCGAGACAACACCCATACCGAAAAACAGCCCGATCTTTTCCGCAGCGCCCAGATCAGCCGCCTGCGGCACATACCACAGCATCCAACACAGCAGGGTAAACTGCGCCGGAAACCAGATCAGCGTGACAAGTCGGTAGTATTTCAGCCCCGCTTCCGGCGTATTCAGATCGGCATTGTCCTCATTCCGTCCCGTCACCGCATCCAGCAGCGAGAACATACCCCAAGCATAAAGCGGCAGCGCCAGCACGAACCAACCGCCCCACAGCGCCGCCAGCACCGCCACCGGGATCATCCCCAAAGACAGCCAGAACGGCAGAGCGTTTTGCAGGCGTTGCACATCAGCGCTAGGAATTGTGGACATTTAGGCCCCCTTTTCGGGCCACTCTAGCGCAAAATCCAACCCACTCAACGCGGCGTTTTGCCTTGGAACGCAAGGTCATAAGCCTTGCGCATCAGGGTTGGCAGATCATCAGGGTTTAGCTGCATAAACTCACCTCGTTGCGGATTGGCATCATAATCGCTGGCCTTCACCTGCAAGATTAGGTGGAAATGTGTGAACGTATGCTTAACTTCGCCCAAGCTTTGCCAATCCGCCGCAAATGGCGCGCCCAAGGCCGTGCCATCCCAGCCGTCGCTCGGAAACCCCAGCATCCCGCCCAGCAATCCGCGCTCGGCCCGCCGTTCCACCAAAACCAGCCCGCCGCGTGTGGCCAGCCAAGCCACCCCCTGCCGCACAGGCTTTTCAGCCTTCTCCAGCTTGCGCGGCAATTCTGGAGCAATGCCAAGGCGTTGTGCCTCACATACCCCCAACAACGGGCAAATCCCACAAGCCGAATTGCGCGGCGTGCAGATCGTGGCACCCAGATCCATCACCGCTTGCGCATAATCTCCGGGGCGCAGGTCGGGCGTCACCAACCCCGCCAATCGCACCAATTCCGGCTTTGACCCCGGAAGCGGATCAAGTACCGCAAACAACCGCGCCATCACCCGTTCGACATTGCCATCGACCACCACCGCAGGCTCGTCATAGCAAATCGCCGCCACCGCCGACGCCGTATAAGGCCCCACCCCCGGCAAAGCCCGCATCCCCAGCGCCGAGGCCGGAAACACCCCGCCGTGATCGCGCACCACCGCCCGCGCGCAGGCGAGCAGATTGCGGGCGCGGGCGTAATAGCCAAGTCCCGCCCATTCCGCCATCACCTCGCCGTCCTGCGCCGCCGCCAAATCCTCAACCCTCGGCCAGCGCGCGACAAACCGTTGAAAATATGCAGTAACCGCCGCCACCGTGGTTTGCTGCAACATCACTTCCGACATCCAGACCCGGTAGGGATCGGGCCGCGCACCACCCGCCCGCGCCGCAGGGCCGATCCGCCACGGCATCACCCGCGCCGACCTGTCATACCAGCCCAGCAAGCGCTGGCTTACTTCTGCGTCACGCAATCTTTATCCCCTTGCCCCCGCCGACCCTTGGCGAACCCGCCGTCCTACCGTTAGAATAGCCCGAACCACGGATAGGACCAGATGGCCCGCACGCCCAGCCCACTTCCCTCTGCCCATCGCCGCATTCGCGGCTTTGAAGCCACATCGGGGCTGCTGAAGGATCAGATCCGCAAGGTTGGCGAATCTCGTGGCTTTGCCGTGGCCCGCCTGCTGACCCATTGGCCCGAGATCGCGGGCGAAGATATGGCGCGCATCACACGGCCTGTCAAAGTCGGCTATGGCCGCGAGGGTATGGGCGCGTCGCTGACGCTGCTCACCACCGGGCCAAACGCCCCGATCATCGAAATGCAAAAAGAAAAGCTGCGCGAAAAGGTCAACGCCGTCTACGGCTATGCCGCCATCTCGCGCATCCTGATCACCCAGACCGCCGCTACAGGTTTCGCCGAAGGTCAGGCCGAATTCATGGCCAAACCGAAAGCCCCCCCTGCACCCGATCCGACAATTTTGGCCGAGGCCGCCCGCACCGCTGCCCCGATCCAGAACGACGACCTGCGCCAAGCCCTTGAACGGCTGGGCCAAAACATCCTAAATCGCCGCAAACTTAAGGAAAGCTGACCCATGGCTAAAACCCTCGCAACCACCGCCGCTCTGGCCCTGATCGCGGGCCTTGGCCTGTCATCATTCAGCGTCGCGCAAACCACCGCGCCCGCAGCCACCACCACCGAAGTGCCCGCCACCCCGGCCACCCCAGTTGTGATCGACCCCGCCACCATCCCCGATTACGGCATCGGCCAGATCGACGCCAAGGTGAAGATCGTCGAATATCTGTCCTTCACCTGCCCGCATTGCGCCGCCTTCCATACCGAGGTTTATCCACAGCTGAAGGCCGACTATATCGACACCGGCAAGGTTCGCCTCGAATATCACGAGGTCTATTTTGACCGCTACGGCCTCTGGGCCGCGATGATGGCCCGCTGCGGCGGCGAGATGCGCTATATCGGCATCACCGACATCCTCTATGACACCCAGAAGGATTGGGCCGCCTCGGATGATCCGAACGCTGTCGTTGAGAACCTGAAGAAAATCGGCCGCACCGCCGGGATGGATGACAAAACCCTCGACGCCTGCATGAAAGATGCCCCGATGGCGGAGGCTTTGGTCAAGCATTTTGAAACCAACATGGCGGCGGACAAGGTTGAAGGCACCCCCACCTTCATCATCAACGGCACCAAACATTCCAACATGGCCTACGCCGATCTGAAAGCGGTGCTCGACGCCGAACTGGCGAAGTAAATGAACACTCCACTGGCGGGCGTCAAAGTCATTGAACTGGCTCGAATCTTGGCTGGCCCTTGGGCTGGCCAGACCTTGGCCGATCTGGGGGCCGATGTGATCAAAGTCGAAGCCCCCGAGGGCGATGACACCCGCCGCTGGGGCCCTCCGTTTATCGAGCGTGATGGCGACAAATCTGCCGCCTATTTCTACGCCACCAACCGCGGCAAACGCTCGATCACCTGCGATTTTCGCACGCCAGAGGGGCAGGAAACCGTCCGCCGTCTGATCGCCGACGCAGATGTGCTGATTGAGAATTTCAAAGTCGGCGGCCTTGCCAAATACGGCCTCGACTATGCCTCTCTCAGCAAAATAAACCCCAAGCTGGTCTATTGCTCGGTCACGGGCTTTGGCCAAACCGGCCCATATGCCCACCGGGCGGGCTATGATTTCATCATCCAAGGCATGGCCGGCCTGATGTCGGTCACGGGTGAGCCCGGCGGTCAACCGCAAAAAGTCGGCGTCGCCGTCACCGATGTGTTCACCGGAGTTTACTCCGCCACCGCCATCCTCGCCGCTCTTCTCCAACGCGGCCGCACTGGCGTCGGCCAGCATATCGACATGTCTCTCTTGGATGTGGCCACCTCAATCATGGCCAACCAATCGATGAACTACCTTGTGTCGGGCACCCCGCCCGGCATGATGGGCAACGCCCACCCCAACCTCGCCCCCTACGCCGTGTTCGATTGCGCCGACGGCTGGATCATCCTCGCCACAGGCAACGATGGCCAATACCGCCGCCTCTGCACGATCCTCGGCCTCGACGACATGGCAACCGCCCCAAATTTCGCCACCAACGCCGACCGCATCGCCAACCGCGAGGCCATGACCGCCCGCATCACCGAGGCCACCAAAACCTGGACCAAAGCCAACCTGCTCGCCGCTTGTGAGTCCGAAGGCGTCCCCGCAGGCCCGATCAACTCCCTCGACGAAGTCTTCGCCGACCCGCAAGTCATCGCGAGAAACCTGCAAATCGCCCCCGAAGGCCTCCCCGGAGTCCGCTCCCCAATGACCTTCTCCGGCGCAGATTTGTCGCTAGACCGCCCGGCACCGAAACTGGGTGAGCATCAAAACGAAGTGTAGGGTGCGTGATTTCACGCACCACCGTTTGCCCCGCCCGCTCCCCACATAGGGCAACGCCTGACCGCCGGGTGGGCGAGCCACAGAATTTCTAGGCGCTTTATGCCTCAACAAACTCCCCAGAAGTTCTAAGCGAGACAGCCCAAAAGCGCCCGCCCGAGGGGGCGGTCAGGCGCTGCCCGGCGGCGCTAAAGCGCCTTGATTCCGGGCTGAGAGGCTTTAATTGGCAGGTTCAGGATGACCATTTTCACGCGTTGTTACGTTTGTGGCACCTGCTGGAAGCCGCCCCAGTCGTTTATGCGGCCTTTCGGGCATCAATATCTTTCCGTTTGAATGCTTGTAGCCGCAGTTTGTGCAAATCTCGTGACCGACGCTTACTCAAATAATACATTGGTATACATCTGCACGATTGAACTTGCCTATCTTGCATAACAAAGCCACTTTGCAGAAATTGATTTGATTGAAGGAGTTACTGATGTTCGGTTTCGGAAAACGCGATAACGCAAACAAAAGCGAACAGATTGAATATGAAAATGTAATTAAAGAGTTAGCTCCTGCGAATTTTGGCGATGTCGAGAGTGTAATCCAAAAAATTGGCCTTGAACGTGCTGTTAGATTCTACGCACATTTGGTTAGGGTCAGGACCTATTGATTTTGCAACGCAGCCGTGATTCAGGCTCCGCAAGGAGACTGAGCAATGAGCAACCTTTACTGGCTGACGGACGAGCAGATGGCTCGACTTAAACCCTTCTTTCCCAAGAGCCACGGGGTGCCGCGTGTCGATGATCGTCGGGTCTTGAGCGGCATTATCTTCATCAATCGCAATGGCTTGCGTTGGTCTGACGCGCCGAAGGAATACGGCCCGGCGAAGACGCTTTACAACCGTTGGAAGCGATGGGGCGACATGGGCGTCTTTGCCCGGATGATGGAAGGGTTGGCCTCCGAGGCGGCGGTCCCGAAGACGGTGATGATCGACGCGACCTATCTCAAGGCGCACCGCACGGCTTCAAGCCTTGGGGTGAAAAAGGGGGGCGCGGTCGTCTGATTGGCCGGACCAAAGGTGGCATGAATACCAAACTGCATGCCGTCACTGACGAAAACGGCCGACCGATCCGCTTCTTCATGACCGCAGGTCAGGTCAGCGATTACACCGGCGCTGCGGCCTTACTGGGCAGCTTACCCAAAGCGACGTGGCTGCTGGCTGACCGGGGTTATGACGCCGACTGGTTCCGAGACGCCCTGAAAAACAAGGGGATCACGCCTTGCATCCCCGGCCGGAAGTCACGCGCGAAGCCTGTCAAATACGATAAACGCCGATACAAACGCCGCAATCGGATTGAGATCATGTTTGGCCGTCTCAAAGACTGGCGGCGGGTGGCAACACGTTACGACAGATGCCCAAAAGTCTTCCTCTCCGCCGTCGCTCTCGCCGCAACCGTCTTGTTCTGGCTTTGACGATCAATGAGTCTGGACCCTAGCAAAAAGATTCCTGACGCACGGGTTCGTTGGCAGTTCATTCTCGAAGAACTTGACGCTGCGGCACAGGGCAACGAGGAAGCTCGGGAATTCGCTAAGCAAAGTGGAGTGTCTAGACGTGAATATGTCGGAGCGCTCAACCGATCCTTTCCCGAAGTAGATGGTAAGGACGGACCTCAGCAACTTCTGTTGGAGATTTGCATTCCGCTAGCAAAACGCATGGACTTATTGGTCAAATTACGAACTTCGATAGTTAAACGCATCATGCAGGATCACGCACTCGCCTCGTAATATTCAATTGTGCACTAGGGGCGAGCCATGAGGATCTGCCAAACCCCTCACCCCCACCCATAATTAAAACTCACACTGATCCGGTCCTCTTCCGCCATATTCATCGGCACCTCATGGCGCAGCCAGCTTTCCCACAGCAGCACCTCGCCCGCCTCGGGTGCGCGGTAGACGAAGGTGCGCAGCTCATCCCGCACCTTCCCTTTGCGCGGCGGGGCGGCCATCATCATCGGAAGGCGCGGGTCTTCAAACTTGATCGCTGAAGTCCCCTTCGGCATCGTCACATAGCAGGTCCCCGAGATCACGCTATGCGGGTGGATATGCGAGCTGTGCACCCCGCCCTGCGGCAAGATATTGATCCACAACGAATCCAGCTTGATCTTCTTACTCCCCAAATCAAACTGCACATCCTTCACAAAGCCCTCAACATGCTTGTCCAGTACCTTGACCAAGGCTTTGAAAATCGGAAACCGCCACGGCAGATCATCGAGTGAGGCATAGCTGGTATAGCCCGGATAGCCGTGCTTTTCGCACCAGTTTTGCCCGGCCTCATCATCCTCGGCGATGGCGAGGCAAGAGTTTTCCAACTCCTCCAGATCAATCGGCTTGCCCTGCTCGGCCAAGGCCGCGCGATACAGCCGCGTGACAAAAAGCGATTCAATGTTCGACATGGCCTGATACTCCGCTATGGTCGAAGGGTTCAAAGGTTAACAAACCCTAAACGACCCCCTCCTAACCCCTTGATTTCACATATCCCAAAACCTGTCCACGCGTGGACAAATCAAATCCCCAACCGATCAAACGCCGCCTCCAACGGCCCCCAATCCTCAATCCGCAACCGCACCGGCAAAGTCAAAACCCGCGCCCGGAACGCCTCGGGCAGCCGGACCGCATCCTTCTCCGTCGTCACCAACTGCGCCCCCTTAGCAAACGCCTCGACTTCCAACCGGGTGAGCAAAGCCTCCGACAGCGGCTGATGATCGTCCAAAGCCTCACCCCGCACCACGACAGCCCCCTCGCCTCGCAGGGTCGCGAAAAACTTCTCCGGCCGCCCGATCCCGGCGAAAGCCAGCACCCGCTCGCCCGCCCAGCCCATTCCCATCGCCAGCACCTCCAACCGCCCGCGCAGCAACGGCACCCCTTCCACAGAAAACCCGGCATCCCCAATCGCCAATACAAAATCCGCCCGCGCCAGCCCCACCGAGACAGGCTCCCGCAACGGCCCGGCAGGAAGACACCGCCCGTTGCCAAACCCTACCACCGCATCGACCACCACGATCGACAGATCCTTCATCACTGACGGATTCTGAAACCCGTCGTCCAGCAACACCACGTCAACCCCCGCCGCCTCCGCCGCCCGAACCCCCGCCGCGCGATCTTTCGAAACCCACACGTCACAAAACGCCGCCAGCAACAGCGGCTCATCCCCGACCTGTTCCGCCCGATGCTTCACCGGATCAACCTGCACTGGCCCCGCCAAAGACCCACCATGGCCCCGGCTGACCACCGCCACCCGCCGCCCGCGCGCCAGCAACCGCTCCACCAAAGCCATCGCCATCGGCGTCTTCCCGGTCCCGCCCGCGTTGATATTACCGATGCAAATCACTGGCACCGCAGCCCTATACCCCGCCCCCCGCAACCGCCGCGCCGTAGCCCAGCCATAGATCCACCCCAACGGAGCCAAAACCCGCGCCCAAACCCCCGGTCTTTCCGGCGCGTTAGACCAAAACCCCGGCGCGCGCATCAGCTTCCCCCATCCAGCACATCACGCGCAAACGCGACCACCCGATCCGTCACCTCAACCCCATCCGAGGCCAAGGCCCAAGCCGCCTGCGCCAGCCGTGCCGCCCGATCTGGGGCCAGCAGATCACTCAAAGCATCGCCCAGATCACCCGCAGACCCCACCGCTCGCGCCGCCTGCGCCGCGCCCAAACGCCCGAAAACCGAGCCATAGCCGCCCGGCCTTGGCCCATAGACAATCGCCGATCCCAAAGCCGCTGGCTCCATTGGGTTGCGCGCGCAGCCCTCGCCCAGCAACGACCCGCCCATATAACTGACCGGAGCCAAGCGATACCACAGCCCATATTCTGCAGCAGAATCAGGGATATAAACCTCGGTTTCCGCATCCGGTTCCTGATCCAGACTGCGCTGCGCCACGGTCCAGCCCTCCGATACCTCCATGAAAACCGCCAGTTCCGCCGCCCGCGACACATCCTGCGGCACCAAGATTAACAGCAACCGATGCGCCAACCTTAACGCCGCGCGATGCGCTGCAATCACCGCCGCTTCCTCTGCCGCAGGCACATCCACTGCCAGCCACACCGGGCGCGTCGCCATCAACCCGGCCAACATCGCGCGCTCGGGTTCATGATAAGACAGCGCCGCCGAAGGCTCCTCCATCCGCCCCGCCACCGCGACCGCTGCCGCCCCGGCGCGCCGAAACGCCCGCGCCGCCGCCTCATCCACCGCCAAAACTTGTGCGAAAGATTGCAGCGCCGACCGCATCAATCCCGGATACCAACCCTCGCGCCCCTTCATCAGATAGGGCGCGCGGGCATCCACCATGATCACCGGCAGGCCACGTTCGGCCGCCTCAAACAGCAGCGCGGGGCGCAATTCACCTTCCGCCATAATCACCAAAGCCGGGGCCCAATGCGACAGAAACGCGCGGGCCTCAGTGGGTGTGTCGAAAGGTGGCTGCTGATGCAGCATATCCGCGGTCAGTGGCACCGCTTCCGGGCAGGTCAACAGCACCGTGACGCCCAATTCCTCGACCAGTCGCAAAGCCAGTTGCCGCAACCCGCGCGAGCAGCCGATCTCTGCCGCATGCAGCCATATCAGATGGCCCGGTGGGCGGGCGGGCCGCGCAATATCGGGGCCAACCGCGCTCCGTCCGGTCAGATTGTAAAGCGTGCGGCCTAGGGATAGTGCCATAAAAACGGTCGCTTACGCGCCCATCTCCTCGGTCAGAGATCCGGGTACGCCTTCTTCGCGCAACCGGTGAATATGCGCGATGAAATAGCGCATATGAGCATTGTCGACCGTGCGTTGCGCTTCCGCCTTCCATGCCGAAAACGCCGTCGCATAATCGGGATACATGCCGACGATGTGAATCTGGCTGACATCCTTGAAGACGTTCTTTTGCGGGCTGACAAGCTCGCCGCCAAACACAAGATGAAGACGCTGCGCCATGCTGGATTTCCTACTGCTGCACCGTTGCACAGGGTAACGGGTGCGCGGGCGCGGTTCAAGGCTTGCCGCACTTGCACAGGCTGCGCTGGCCGATCATTCTGGTCTTGATATGGGGGATATGATGGCAAGGCGGGTCTTGGCGATTGGCGAATGTATGGTGGAACTGTCGTCGGCCGGGGATGGTCTGCTGCGGCAGGGTTTTGCGGGGGATACGTTTAACACCGCTTGGTATCTGCGGCATTGCCTGCCTGCCGACTGGACGGTCGATTACCTGAGCGCCGTGGGGACGGATGCGCTGTCAGATCAGATGCTGGCGTTTATGCAAGCGTCAGGGATTGGCACCGCACATGTGGCGCAGCGGGCAGAGATGACGGTCGGCATCTATCTGATAAGCTTGCAGAATGGCGAACGCAGCTTCAGCTATTGGCGCGACAGTTCTGCCGCGCGGCGGCTGGCAGATGATCCGGGTGCTTTGGCGCACGGCCTTGCGGGAGCGGCGCTGGTGGTGTTTTCCGGGATCACCTTGGCGATCCTGCCCGCCTCTGGCCGCGCGGCGTTGTTGGCGGCTGTGGCGCAAGCGCGGTCAAAGGGCGCGCTGGTGGCCTTCGATCCAAATATGCGCGCACGGCTATGGCCAGAGTTGGCCGAGCTACTGCACTGGATGACGGCTGCCGCGCGGGGTGCCGACATCGTGCTGCCGTCCTTCGACGAAGACGCGCGGGTGTTCGGCGATGCCAGCCCCTCGGTGACGATTGCGCGCTATCGCGCGTTGGGCGTGGGGTGTGTGGTGGTGAAAAACGGCGGGGGCATGGTCGAGGCTTGGGAGGGTTCCGCCTATGAAATGCAGCCCACGCCGCAGAGCGTCGTGGACAGCACCGCAGCAGGCGACAGCTTCAACGCGGGGTTTCTCGCGGCACGCATGCAGGGGGCTTCGATGCCCGAGAGTCTTCAGCAAGGGGCGGCTTTGGCCGCACAAGTGATCGCGGCACCAGGGGCTTTGATTGCACCGAAAAAGTTAACGCCACCCTAACGCAAAAACCTAAGCCTTTGAAATCATTTACTGGGGTGAACGGTCCGCGCGCGGACCGCCCCTTCAGTTGAACCGATTATCGCGTGGAAACCCCCGAGGTGCCATCCGCCCCGCCGAGGCCCGCGCCCCGATCCATTCGGCCAGATCCGTCTCGGTCCGGGTCCGCCCCGCCGGGTCTTTCCAAGCCAAGCCCGCTGCCAAAACAAAAGTGGTGGCATCCGAAAGCCCGCCATCTTTGTATTTCTGCAGCCGCACGCCTTTGCCCTTGGCCATCTCCGGCAGCTCCGCCAGCGGGAACACCAGAACCTTGCGATTGTCCCCCACCACGGCGACATGGTCGCCCTGAATCTTGCGACAAATCGCGGTCTTCACGCCCGTACTAAGGCTGAGAACCTGCTTACCCGCACGGGTCTGCGCCAGCACCTCATCCGAGGTGACAACAAATCCATCCCCTGCCGAGGATGCCACCAACAGCTTTTCACCGGCGCGGAAGATTTGCAGATCGACGATCTCGGAATCGTTTGGCAGATCGACCATCAGGCGGACAGGTTCGCCCATGCCGCGCCCACCCGGCAGGTTGACGCCGATCAGGGTGTAGAAGCGGCCATTCGCGCCGATCAGCAAGATTTTATCGGTGGTCTCGGCGTGGAAGGCAAAGCGGGCGGTATCGCCATCTTTGAACTTCTGCTCGGTTGCCAGATCGACATGGCCCTTCAACGCCCTGATCCAGCCCATTTGCGAGCAGACCACGGTGATCGGTTCGCGTTCAATCATCGCCTCAAAAGATACTTCCTCGACATCGCCCGCCTCGGCGAAGGCGGTGCGGCGGCGGCCCAGAACGGTGTCTTTGCCGAATTTCTTGCGGATATCGTCGAGTTCAACGCCGATCTGGGTCCATTGCAACGCATCGCTTTCCAAAAGGTCAACAAGCCCCGCCCGTTCGGCCATCAAAGCGTCGCGCTCGGCGATCAGTTCCATTTCTTCCAAGCGGCGCAACGAGCGCAGGCGCATGTTCAGGATGGCCTCGGTCTGCACCTCGGTCAGCTCACCCTCGCCGGGTTTCGGCGGAACGTAATCTTTCTCGGACATCGCGCGTTTGTGCGGCTTGCCCCAGTGTTCGGCCATCAACGCGGCCTTGGGGTCATTGTCATAGCGGATGATATCAATGACGCGATCAAGGTTCAGGAAGGTGATGATGAAGCCTTCGAGCACCTCTAACCGGTGGTCGATCTTTTCCATCCGATGCTGACTGCGGCGTTTCAGGACATCGCGGCGGTGGTCGAGGAAGGCGCGCAGGACTTCCTTGAGGCTACAGACTTTCGGCTGCCGCCCGTCGATCAGCACGTTCATGTTTAGGCTGAACCGCGCCTCAAGGTCCGACGATTTGAACAGCGCCGCCATCAGCATATCGGCTTCAACCGTGCGTGAGCGCGGCTCCAGCACGATGCGGATATCATCGGCGGATTCGTCGCGCACATCGGCGAGCAGCGGGATTTTCTTGGTCTGGATCAGTTCGGCCAGCTTTTCGATCAGCCGGGATTTCGGCACCTGATACGGGATCTCGGTGATGATGATCTGCCAGGTGCCACGGCCCAGATCTTCGACATGCCATTTCGCGCGGGTGCGGAAGCTGCCGCGCCCGGTGCGGTAGGCTTCCAACATCGTCGCGCGCGGCTCAATCATAATGCCGCCGGTGGGGAAATCCGGGCCGGGGATGATCTCGACCAAAGCCTCATCGGTGATCGCCGGATCGGCCATCATGGCGTGGCAACCGAGGATCAACTCCTCAAGGTTATGCGGCGGGATGTTGGTGGCCATGCCGACCGCAATACCAGACGAGCCATTCGCCAACAGATTCGGGAAGGCGGCGGGCATCACCACTGGTTCTTCCAGCGTGCCATCATAGTTCGGGCGGAAGTCGACCGCGTTTTCGGTCAGGCCTTCCATCAAGGTCTCGGCAATCGCGGTGAGGCGAGCCTCGGTGTAGCGGCTGGCGGCGGGGTTATCGCCGTCGATATTGCCAAAGTTGCCTTGGCCATCAACCAGCGGGTAACGCACGTTGAAATCTTGCGCCAACCGCGCCATCGCGTCGTAAATCGCGGAATCGCCGTGGGGGTGATAGTTGCCCATCACATCGCCAGATATTTTTGCAGACTTACGGAACGCGGACGTCGCCGAAAGCTTTAACTCTCGCATAGCGAAAAGGATGCGGCGATGAACAGGTTTCAAGCCATCACGCGCATCGGGCAAGGCCCGGTGCATGATGGTCGACAAAGCATAAGTCAGATAGCGTTCACCAATCGCGCGAGCCAAAGGCTCGGCAAGGGTAATAGACTCTATCTTGGGATCATCTTCGGCGTCGGACATGGATGTCGTGTAGTGCGGGCCCGGGGGCTGGTCCAGCCGGAAAACGCAAGGCGCGGTTGGGGGTGGCGCGATTTGGGGGGAAGAATCGCTGTTTTTTCAACCCCAAAACGCGTAAGATGGTGCTATGGCTGCTGCTCTTCAGTGGAGTGCCTGTGCGATGTTTAAACTTACTTTTTTCCTTTGTGCGGGGCTTTTTACAGCAATGTATTTCGGCGGCGCTGATCGCGGTCAGCAGCGCTTTGGTTTGGTTGAAAAGCCACCGGTTGTGGCAGCCCCTGTGGCTGATGCCCCGGTGGTTGGTGCGGATGCACCTGCAGTGGTTGCCGCGCCTGCGGTTATACCTGTGACAGAAGCGGCTTTCGTCCCCGAAGCGCCGCTGATGGTCACTCCGGCTGTGGAGGAAACCCCCTCTGCGCCCGTCGTGGCAGAGCCCATCGCGGCTGAACCGGGCGTGCTGATGGTGGTGAACGCGAAATCCGCCAATGTGCGATCCGGCCCCGGCAAGGATTATGATGTGGTCGGTCGGTTGATGCGCGGCGACTCTGTGCTGGTGGTGGCGCAAGGCGAAGGCGCGGATGGCTGGTCGCTGATTCGAATCGAGGGCGACGGCATTGAGGGCTATATCGCCACGCGTTTGCTGACCGAGTGATTTTGAACGGCACGCCAATTTTGAGCGGAGCGCCAATCTAAAACTGAATGCGTATCTAAAACTGAACGATTGTCGAAACCTGCCGCAGCCCCTACGAAGGGAAAAATCCAAAAAGGGGCAGCAGGCATGGAACGCACGATTCTGATCACGGGATGCTCGTCGGGCATCGGGCTTGACGCCGCGCGCGGCTTGAAAGCGCGGGGCTGGCGGGTGTTCGCCACTTGCAGGCAAGAACCCGATTGCGAGCGGTTGCGGGCGGAAGGCTTGGAAAGTTTCGTGCTGGATTACGCCGATGAAGCCAGTGTTGAGGCTGCGGTGGCCGAAGTGGTGACGCGCACCGAGGGCAAACTGGACGCTTTGTACAACAACGGCGCGTTTGCCTGTCCTGGCGCGGTGGAAGACCTGCCGCGTGGAGCGTTGCGCGCGATTTTTGAGACCAATCTGTTCGGCTATCACGACCTGACGCGGCGGGTGATCCCGTTGATGCGGGCGCAGGGTGGTGGGCGGATTATCAACTGTTCCTCGGTACTTGGTCTTGTTGCGCTGAAATGGCGCGGCGCTTATGTCGCGACGAAATTCGCGATGGAGGGGCTGACCGATGTGTTGCGCATCGAGATGGCCGATACGGGCATCAAGGTGATCCTGATCGAACCGGGGCCGATTGGCACCTCGATCCGCGAAAAGGCTATCCCGCATTTTGAGCGCTGGATTGACTGGCAAAACTCGGCACGCGCTGCGGAATATGCGACGTTGCGGGGGCGGCTTTATCAGGCTGGCCCAAAGGATCGCTGGGAGTTGCCCGCCTCGGCTGTGACCGAAAAGCTGATCCATGCGCTGGAATCCGCCCGCCCCAAAGCGCGGTATTATGTCACAACGCCGACGCATCTGATGGGGTTTGCACGGCGGATTCTGCCCACGCGACTGCTGGATTGGGTGATCGCCAAGGGCTAAGGCATTTTCCGGTTCGCTTTTTGTTGGCAAGCGCCTAAATCAAGGCAAAGCGAAAGGAGCCTCCCATGCTCAGCGACCCGATCTTCATCTTTGGCGTGCTTGCCTGTTTCGTCGTGCTGATCATCCTGATGATTGGTATCGGCGGCTTCGCAAAGGGCGGCGAATTTCACCGCAAACACTCCAACCGTTTGATGCGCTATCGGATTATCGCGCAGGCGGGCGCAGTGATCATCATCGTCGGCTACGCTTATTACCGCAGCAAAGGGGGCAACTGATGGTTGTTCTGTCAAAAATTTATACCAAAACCGGCGACAAGGGTGAAACCGCTTTGGGTAATGGTGCGCGGGTGCCGAAGCACTCGGCGCGGGTCAGCGCTTATGGCACAGTGGATGAGACGAATGCCACAGTGGGGCTGGCGCGGCAACATTCCAGCGGCGATATCGACGCCGCGTTGCAGCGGATTTCCAACGATCTGTTCGATCTGGGCGCTGATCTCTGCACCCCGGATATGGAGAACGACGCCGAAGCGCCCTACCCGCGTTTGCGGATGATCGCGGCACAAGTGGCGCGACTTGAGGCGGAAATTGATGCGATGAACGCCCGCCTGACGCCGTTGCGCAGCTTTATCCTGCCGGGGGGCAGCGCTTTGGCGGCGCAACTGCATTTGTGCCGGACGGTGTGTCGGCGGGCTGAGCGGTTGGTGGTGGAACTGGCGGCCTCCGAGGCGGTCAACCCGGAAGCGGTGAAATACCTCAACCGTCTGTCGGACTGGTTCTTTGTGGCGGGCCGGATCGCCAATAATGACGGCAAAGACGACGTGCTCTGGGTGCCCGGCCTCACGCGCTAGACGCGACGTCTGACCGCGCTATTTCGTCGGTTTTGGTCTGTTACCGACGCGATCAACCATATATGACAGCGGCGAGAGCTTGGGCGGCCTTCGGGCCATTGAACGGAGATATGCGCGATGAAGGTTCTTGTACCTGTCAAACGTGTGATCGACTACAACGTGAAAGTGCGCGTGAAAGCGGACGGTTCCGGGGTTGATCTGGCCAATGTGAAAATGTCGATGAACCCTTTTGACGAGATTGCTGTCGAAGAAGCGATCCGGCTGAAGGAAAAGGGCGTGGCGACCGAGGTTGTCGTGGTTTCCATCGGCGTCAAGCAAAGCCAGGAAACCCTGCGCACTGCTTTGGCGATGGGCGCAGACCGCGCCATTCTGATCGAAGCCACCGATAACGTGCATACCGATATTGAGCCTTTGTCGGTTGCCAAGCTGCTGGCCGCCGTGGTGCGCGAAGAAGCACCGGGGATCGTGCTTTGCGGCAAGCAAGCCATTGATAACGATATGAATGCCACCGGGCAGATGCTGTCGGCACTGCTGGGCTGGAGCCAAGCGACGTTTGTGTCTGAACTGGCGATTGACGGCGACAAAGCCGTGGTCACCCGCGAAGTTGATGGCGGTTTGCAGACGATTTCGGTGAAAATGCCAACCATCGTTTCGGTCGATCTGCGTTTGAACGAGCCGCGCTATGCCTCGCTGCCAAACATCATGAAAGCCAAGGCCAAGCCGCTGGCGATTAAGACTCCGGCGGATTTCGGCGTTGATGTCACCCCGCGTCTGAACATCGTGAAAACGGTTGAACCCGCAGGCCGCAAGGCTGGCGTCAAAGTCGGCTCGGTCGACGAACTGATTGCGAAACTTAAAGACGAAGCGGGGGTGATCTGATGGCCGTACTGCTGATTGCTGATGTAAACGAAGGCGCTTTGGCGACGGATGCCGTGGCCAAAACCTTGGCAGCTGTAGCTTCGCTTGGCGACGTGCATGTGTTGGTTGCTGGCACGGGTGGTGATGCCGCCGCTGCTGAAGCTGCAAAATTGTCCGGTGTTTCCAAAGTGTTGTTCGCCGATGATCACGCCTATTGCCACGGCATGGCGGAATCGACCGCCGCTTTGGTGGTGTCGCTGGCGGGGGGCTATAGCCATATCTGCGGCGCGGCCACCGCATTCAACAAAAACGTGCTGCCGCGTGCGGCGGCTTTGCTTGACGTGATGGTGATCTCGGACGCAACCGCCGTGATTGATGCCGATACGTTTGAGCGCCCGATCTATGCCGGCAACGCGGTGCAGACCGTGAAGTCAGTGGATGCGAAGAAGGTTTTCACCGTCCGTACCGCAACTTTCACTGCTGTTGAGTCGAATGGTTCGGCGGCTGTTGAGAAAATCGGCGGGCCGGGTGAGGCTGGGCTTTCGGCTTGGGTCGAAGACAAAACCGCAACTTCGGATCGCCCAGAACTGACTTCGGCTGGCATCGTGGTGTCAGGTGGCCGTGGCGTTGGCTCGAAAGAAAGCTTCGATCTGATCGAGAAACTGGCCGACAAACTGGGCGCTGCCGTTGGTGCCTCGCGCGCAGCGGTCGACTCTGGCTATGCGCCGAACGATTGGCAAGTCGGTCAGACCGGTAAAGTCGTGGCACCGCAGCTTTATGTGGCTGTCGGGATTTCTGGGGCTATTCAACACCTTGCCGGGATGAAGGACAGCAAAGTCATCGTCGCGATCAACAAGGATGAAGAAGCGCCGATCTTCCAAGTGGCGGATTACGGTCTGGTGGGCGATCTGTTCGCGATCGTGCCGGAACTGATCGAAAAGCTGTAAGATTGCAGAAGTTGAGTTGGAAAGGGCGCCTTGCGGCGCCCTTTTTCACATCAGTTGATGGATGGCGGGCATCAGCAAATCAGCGACTTCGCGGTGCGCGGCAGGCCCCGGAAGCCCAGCTGCGGCGGGGGCCTCCATCGGCGCGAAAGCCATGCCATCAACGCCTTGCGACAGCGCCTCGGGGCTGAACACCGCTTCGACATAGGCGGCGACAGGCGCGCGGATCGCCTGGATCATCTCACTGTCGATCAGCAAGGGACTGCGCGCCAGATCAACCCTGCGGGTGGGCGACGGTGGCGGCTGATCCGACACCCAGAGCAGAATCACCCGCCGCCCCAGCCGCGACAGCAGCAGCTTCATCCGTGTCACCCAAGCCGCGCGCAACTCCTCGGCCAACACCTCAAACTTATCCGCCGAGGCGCTTTGCAGCGACATCAGCATGTGTCGGGTGAAATTGAACTCGGTGAAATCAACGCGCGGGTAAATTGCGCGCAGCAGCGGCGTGGCCCCCAGAAACCGATCATTGCGGCGCGGATGCACGGCGTAGTAGCGGTTCGACAGGTTTTGCGCGCCCAGTATCTGCACCACCGTCACCGAGGCCTGTGCGGCGATCTGTGTCACCGCAACCTCATTCAGAAACACATCCGGCCCCGCATTCATGCAGCCCAGATTGGCCACTGGCAGGCCGAGTTCCCGCTCCATCAGATCCGGGAAGGGCACCGGCACGAACTTGCCATAGGTTTCGGTTCCGCCCAAAACCGCGACATAGGCCCGCTCAATATCTCGCCTTGGCCCGCGGAACAAAACCCGCGAGCTGCCATATCGGCATGGAAAATAATCCAGCGACCCCTCGCCGGGAAACACATACGCCATAGCCCACCCATTCGTCTTAACACCCAAGATCGACTTTGCCCGAATCGCCTTTCCAAATCGCTAACGCGGGCATTTGTGGCGAATTGTTCTGAATCGCCACAGGGTTGCACCTGCCCCCTTAGGCTGCGTATTGTGCCGCGAGCAGGTTAAAGGGGCGTTGGCATGGAAATCCGGTCGGTGGGCATCGTTGGGGCGGGGCAGATGGGCAATGGGATTGCGCATGTGTTCGCGATGGCCGGATATGATGTGCTGCTGAACGATGTGAACCCTGAGATGCTAGACAAGGCTATCGCCACCATCGACAAGAATATGGAGCGGCAGGTCTCGCGTGGCAAGCTGGCGGCCGAGGATAAGGCCGCCGCGATGGCGCGGATCAAGACCACAGCGGTGCTGGCCGATCTGGGGCCGCTGGATCTGGTGATTGAGGCTGCGACGGAAAAGGAAGCCATCAAGAATGCGATCTTTGACGGGCTGTTGCCGCATCTGGGGCCGGATACCATTCTGACCTCAAACACCTCATCTATTTCGATCACCCGACTGGCCAGCCGGACGGATCGGCCAGAAAAGTTCATGGGGTTCCACTTTATGAACCCGGTGCCGGTGATGCAGCTGGTGGAGCTGATCCGGGGCATTGCGACCGATAAGCCGACCTATGATACCCTGCTGGCGGTGGTCGGCAAGCTGGGCAAGACGGCGGCGTCTGCTGAGGATTTCCCGGCCTTCATCGTCAACCGGATTTTGATGCCGATGATCAACGAGGCGGTTTATACGCTCTATGAAGGCGTGGGCTCGGTGAAGTCGATTGATGAGAGCTTGAAACTGGGGGCCAATCATCCGATGGGGCCGCTGGAATTGGCGGATTTTATCGGGCTGGATACCTGCCTTGCGATCATGAATGTGCTGCATGAGGGGCTGGGGGATACGAAATATCGACCCTGCCCGCTGCTGTCGAAATATGTTGAGGCGGGCTGGTTGGGGCGGAAGACTCAGCGCGGGTTTTATGATTATCGCGGCGAGGTTCCGGTTCCGACGCGGTGAGTGTCCTCGCGTGGACAAAATGTCGGCCTAACGAAATCAATGGGTTACAGGGGTGGCATTAAGGAAGTTTTAACACTTCCGCCGCCAAGCCCCCCGATTTAGCCTAAGCCAAACCTTACGGCTTTTTGCCCAAATCCAATGTGTGCTGGCGCAGCCACGCAAGGAAACCGCGCGGGTTGCCTTCCCATTTGTCCAACTCGGTTGCCGGAATAGGTGCCCCAATATAGGGGCGCTGCGGTTTGAACAAAGCCCGCTTGATCTCACACAAAAGCAAGCCCTGTCGCAGCGTATCCGACAGCTTGTTGGCGATCAGGAAGCTGCGCGAATTCTGCCCGGTGAAGTGGATCGGCAGGATCGTTGCCCCCGAGCGTTGGATCATCTTATGGGTGAAAACGTTCCATTCGGCCTCAATCGCCGGGCCAAAGAAGCCTTCCGACATCGCCACTTTACCCGCCGGAAACACGATGATCACGCCGCCGGCCTTCAGATGCGCCATCGTCTCTATGCGCATCTCTAGGCCCAGTTGCCGCGCGTTTTCTTCATGCGGGAACGGCACCGGGATCATAAACTCGGCGACTTCGGGGATACCCGTCAGCAGGCTGCGGGTCAGAATCTTGAAATCCGCGCGCACGCGGTTGACCATTTCGGCCATGATCATGCCATCGACCAAGCCATGCGGATGGTTGGCGACCACAACGAGCGGCCCGGTTGCGGGAATCAGCGCGATTTCCTCGGGCGGGGTATCAATGCGAATCCCCATCTGCTTGATCGCTTTCGGCCAGAACGGCGAGCCGAACGGTGCGCCCGAGCGTTCAAAATCGCGGATCAGCCGCAGCAGCGTGATCTTCGCCGTCAGCCATTCAATCGCGCGAATCGCCCCGGCCTTGAACGGATTGCTGAAGGTGCCGGCATAGGACAGCCGCCGCATGTCATATTCGCGCTTGGCCGTGGGCGGCGTCGCGTTGACGGTCTCTGTCTGTGGCATGTCTGTCACGAAGCCTAAGCCTTCCCCGAACCGCGCTTCAGAACTCTTCCCCGAAGCGATTGGCCACCAGAGCCGCCAGAGCCTCGGCAAGCGCCGCAGCGGCTGGCCCACTGGTAGAGACCTCAATAGAGGTTCCGCGTGAGGCTGCCAACATCAAAAGCCCCATGATGCTGTCGCCGGACACGGTCATTCCGTCTTTGGTGACCTGTGCCGTTGCGTCAAATTCCTCAACCACCTCGACGAATTTGGCAGAAGCGCGGGCGTGCAGGCCCTTTTCGTTGACGATTTGCAGGGTTTCTGCGGCCATATTCTTAGGCCCCCCCGCCCAAATCCAGCGAATTGATGTATTTGCGGCCTGCTTCCAGCGCGGCCGCGACGGCCTCTGTCACCGGAAGTTCGCGGGATTTTGCCAGCTTGATCAGCATCGGCAGGTTTGCGCCGTAGATGATCCGGCGTTCAGAGGCGGCACAGGCCATCAGCGACAGGTTCGACGGCGAGCCGCCAAACATATCGGTCACCATCACCACACCCTGCCCCTGATCGACCGCATCGGCGGCGTCACAAATCTCGCGCTGTTTGGCGGCGCGGTCATGGTCATCCTCAATCGCTATCGCCCGCATGGAGGTCTGCGGACCAACCACGTGTTCGACAGCGGAAAGATATTCCCGCGCCAAGCCGCCATGTGCCACGATCACGATACCGATCACGCGTCTTACCTCAATCCCACGGCAGGTAAAGTTGCTGCCCTGCGTTCCAATTCACGATGCCGTTTTGACACCGGCCAGCCCGCTTCTGCAAGCACCTTGCCCAGTTTTTCTGCAACTGCAACAGAGCGATGTTGCCCGCCAGTGCAGCCAAAGCCAATCGACAGATGCGCTTTACCCTCTGCAAGATGGGCTGGAAGGAGCATCAGAACAAGACCCTGCAACCTTTGGAAGAAATCCGCAAAGCGCGGATCGGTTTCGATATGGGCGGCTACGGCAGAATCGCGGCCATCTTTGTTGCGCAGATCGGCTTGCCAGTAGGGATTTGTCAAAAAGCGACAGTCGAACACCATATCAAGACCGCGCGGCAGTCCACGCTTGTAGCTGAAAGATTGCACCGAAACCGCCATATGTGCCGTTGCGTCACGGTTAAACCATTGACCGATCTCAGCTTTCAGATCGTGCGGCGACATCTCGGTGGTGTCGATCAGATGATCGGCGCGCACCCGCACCGGGGTCAGCAGATCAATCTCACGCGCGATGCCTTCGGTTGGGGTTTCCATCGGGGCGAGGGGATGGCGGCGGCGGGTTTGCGAATAGCGCCGGATCAGTTCATTCGGATCGCAATCGAGATAGATCAGCTCAAGGCCGACGCGGGGGTCGCGGGTGAGGGTGTCGATCAGCTCTATCAACGCTGTGGTATTAAAATCACGGTTGCGCACATCTAGGCCCAGCGCGATGGGGCGGCCAAGGCTGGGGCCGTCGATCAGCCGGGGGACAAGCGAGAGCGGAAGGTTGTCGATCACCTCAAAGCCCAAATCCTCCAGCGCGTGAATCGCCGTGGTTCGCCCCGCGCCCGAGGGGCCGGTGATCAGCACCAGCTGATGCTCTGGTCCGGGTTCGGTATACCCCACCGTTTGGCCAAGTTCGGTATTCACTGTCACGTCTGCCTCACTCCAGCCTTGCCCCCTTCAGATAGCACAAGACCGAAGCTGGAAAATGGTTGCTTTCTGCGCCAAGGACAAGAGGGAGTGACACCCCCAGCAAAGATGTGATGCGTTTGGGCGGCAGACGTTGCGTCTCGGTTTGGTCAAGATCGACGACGAGGCTGATCATGGCGCTGGCGCAAGGGGTGGAGTGCAGCAGGCCCACGCCGCGCGCTTCGATCATGCCAGAGAGTTGCGGTGGGCAGGTTGCGATAAGCTGTTGGTGTTGCGGGGTGATCTGGGTTTGATCATCGGCGATGAGGTCTGCCCCATAGGCGATCAACTGCAGCGCCAGCGCGGATTTGCCTGTGCCCGAGGCACCGATGATCAGCACACCGCGCCCCTCCACCGCCACACAACTGGCGTGCATCAGCAGGCTGCTCACACCGGCAGACCGACCACAAACCGCGCGCCGAGCGGGTCAGAGGTGGGGTCGGCATTGGTGGGGCGGATGTTTTCGGCCCAGATCACGCCGCCATGTGCCTCAACGATCTGCTTGGAGATCGACAGGCCAAGGCCTGAGTTGTTGCCGAAATGCGTGGGTGGACGGTCAGAATAGAAGCGCTTGAACACCTTGGTCAGCGCCTGTTCCGGGATGCCCGGCCCAGTGTCTTCGACCACGATCAGCACACGGTTTTCTCGCCTGCGCGCCCAAACCCGCACCGCATCGCCATCATCGCAGAACGACACCGCATTGGTGATCAGGTTGACGAAGACTTGCGCAAGGCGGCCTTCCAGCCCGTGGATCTTGATGGCTTCTGTGGGGAAATCGGTAATGAATTCAACGTTCTTCTCGCGTGCTTGGTCGCCGAGATATTCGGTGAGATTGGCTAGGGTTTTGACCAGGTTGAACTCCTCCTCCTCCTCTTTCACCAATTCGCTGTCGAGGCGCGAGGCGTTGGAGATGTCCGACACCAGTCGATCCAGACGCCGCACGTCATGTTCTATGACGTTCAGCAGCTTCTCGCGGTGCTCTTCTTTCTTGACCATCCGCATCGAGCCGACAGCCGAGCGCAGGGATGCGAGGGGATTCTTGATCTCATGCGCGACATCCGCTGCGAACTGCTCATTGGCGTCGATCCGGTCATACAGCGCCGCCACCATACCGCGCATCGCCACCGACAGGCGGCCAATTTCGTCTGGGCGGGCGGCGAGATCGGGGATACGCACCCGGCCGGGGGACATTTTGCGCGCATCGCGGTCGCGGCCAAGTTCAGCGGCGGCGGCCAGATCCGACAGCGGGTTGGCGATGGTCGAAGCCAGAACCAGCGACAGGCCGATGGACACCAACAGCGCGATGACGAACATCTGTAGGATCTGCTCGCGCTCATAGCGGACCAGACGGTCAATCTCGCCCTCAGCCGAGGTCAGCACCACGGCCCCAATCACCGCGCCGCCAAACCGCACGGGGCTTGCCACGGAGAACTGCGCGCCACCGTCCACGCCGCGCCCGGTGTTCACCGCCACATCGCCCGTCAACGCGCGGGCATAGAGATCACGCGCCATCGCCTCGCCATTGGCGGCGGAGGGAACGTGGTTTCCGGCGCCCAAAAGGCCGGAGACAGCCTCCCAAATACCATTGAGAAGATCGGTGATGATGGTCTTGCGCTCATCGCGCAACGCATCACCGGGGCGGGCCTGACCGATGCTGTGCGTCACCAGCAGGCCTTTGGGATCAAATACAAAAACCTCAACGCCCGGCGCCACGGCCAAGCCTGCCAAACTCACAGGCAGGCTGCCATTTGCGCTAATCGCGACCGATTCCACCACGTTGGAAATCAACTGCGCTTCGGTCACCAAGGCCTTTTCGCGCTGCAACACCAGACTATCGCGGAACGGGTTCATGAATAGAACGCCTGCGACCAAAATCACCAACGCCATCAGGTTGAACACGATGATCTTACGCGCCAAAGGTGAGCGGTTCAGCGAGACGATGCCACGCCGCCCGCGGCCTTCGGACAAAGCACTATCGGCCACAACCTCGGGTGAGACCCAGTCTTCGCCCAACAGCAACTCTCCCGGCTTTTTCGCCGGGGTCGCGTCTTTCATGGATATGTTTTGCGCCGCTGTCATGGCCTAGCGGTCACTCTTCGTTGTAGCGATAGCCAATGCCATACAGCGTCTCAATCGCCGCGAAGTCATCGTCAACCGAGCGCATTTTCTTGCGCAAGCGCTTAATATGGCTGTCGATGGTGCGGTCGTCGACATAGACCTGATCGTCGTAAGCCACGTCCATCAGCTGATCCCGACTTTTCACGAAACCGGGGCGCTGTGCGAGGGCTTGCAGCAGCATGAACTCGGTCACGGTCAGCGAGACATCGCGGCCTTTCCAAGCCACGGAATGCCGCAGCGGGTCCATCCGCAGGTGACCACGTTCCATAATCTTGGTTTCTTCGGTGACGGCAACTTCGCCCGTTGCAATCGCATCGTTGCGGCGCAGCAAGGCCCGGATACGTTCGACCAACAGCCGCTGGCTGAACGGCTTCTTGACGTAATCGTCAGCCCCCATCCGCAGCCCAAGCACTTCGTCAATCTCATCATCTTTTGAGGTCAGGAAGATCACTGGCATGGTGGATTTCTGCCGCAGACGCTGCAACAAATCCATGCCATCCATCCGCGGCATTTTGATGTCGAGCACCGCCATATCGGGCATCCGGCGGTTGAAGGCATCCAACGCAGACTGGCCATCATTGTAGGTTTCGACCTCAAACCCCTCGGCTTCAAGAGTCATAGAAACCGACGTCAGGATGTTCCTGTCGTCGTCTACAAGGGCGATCCTTGCCATGTTTGGGCTTCCCTATACTGCTCGGCTTGCCTAATTTGCTTGCCTGATTTTTGACACATATTCCGTTTTCCGCGCCTCGTTAGCAACTGCTAACTGCGAATCACCCATGGCTTGAGACTCCATCAGGCGCTAAATTTCCAAATGAATGACTAATA
Source organism: Cypionkella sp. PAMC25878 (assembly GCF_058135695.1). Taxonomy (NCBI): domain Bacteria; kingdom Pseudomonadati; phylum Pseudomonadota; class Alphaproteobacteria; order Rhodobacterales; family Paracoccaceae; genus Cypionkella; species Cypionkella sp. PAMC25878. The sequence goes on from NZ_CM176871.1 coordinate 4,673,115, forward strand.
TGACGCAGTTTTCCTATCGGCTCCATTTTGGTTGCGCTAACCCGAATTTGGTTGCGCTAACTGTGACCTCGCGTCCTATTCCGTGCAAAATCCGTATGTTATAGCAAAGGCACGAGACCCAAATCTTGGGTTTTCGCAGAAATGCCCAAGATTTGGGCATTACGGGTTGGAAACTATACCGCCCTAGCTTGGCGGGAACGGGAGCTTGCAGGATGACGAATGGACGCGTGAACCCATCGCAACGGTTGGAAAATCAAGGCATCAGCGGGCTGGGGCGCGTCTATTATAACTATATCGAGCCTGCATTGGTCGAAGCTGCCGTGGCGCGCGGTGAGGGGAAGCTGGGCAAGGGTGGGGCGTTTTTGTGCACCACCGGGCAGTTTACCGGGCGTTCGCCGAAGGATAAATTCGTGGTCCGCACCGCCGGGGTCGAGGATTCGATCTGGTGGGAAAACAACGCGGCCATGGCGCCCGAGGCGTTTGATCGGTTGTACGCGGATATGTTGGCGCATATGCAGGGGCGCGAGTATTTTGTGCAGGACCTGTTCGGCGGAGCCGACCCCGTTTACCGTCTGGATGTGCGGATGGTGACGGAACTGGCGTGGCACGGGCTGTTCATCCGCCACATGCTGCGTCGCCCTGAGCGGGCGGAGTTGGACGCTTTCGTGCCGGAATGGACAGTGATCAACTGCCCGTCGTTTGAGGCTGATCCTAAGCTGCATGGCTGCCGGACCTCTACCGTGATCGCGCTGAATTTTGAGCGCAAGATCATCCTGATCGGCGGCACCGCTTATGCGGGCGAGAATAAGAAAGCGGTGTTCACGCTGCTGAACTATCTGCTGCCAGAAAAAGGCGTGATGCCGATGCATTGCTCGGCCAACCATGCGATCGGCAATCCGGTGGATTCGGCGGTGTTCTTCGGGCTGTCTGGCACCGGGAAAACCACCTTGTCGGCGGATCCGTCGCGGATTTTGATTGGCGATGATGAGCACGGCTGGTCGGATCGCGGCACCTTCAACTTTGAGGGCGGCTGCTATGCCAAGACGATCAATCTGTCGGCGGAAGCCGAGCCGGAGATTTACGGCACGACTTCGAAGTTTGGCACCGTGGTCGAGAATATGGTGTTTGATCCGGAAACGCTGGAGTTGGATTTCACCGACAGCAGCCTGACCGAGAACATGCGCTGCGCTTATCCGCTGGAGTACATCTCGAACGCGTCGGAAACCGGGATGGGCGGGCATCCGAAGAATGTGATCATGCTGACCTGCGATGCTTATGGGGTGCTGCCGCCGATCGCGCGATTGACGCCGGCGCAGGCGATGTATCATTTCTTGTCGGGGTTCACCTCGAAAACGCCGGGGACGGAGCGCGGGATTGTCGAGCCGACGCCGACGTTCTCGACCTGCTTTGGCGCGCCGTTCATGCCGCGCCGGCCGGAGGTGTATGGCAAGCTGTTGCAGGCGAAGATCGCGAAGTTTGGCGCATCGTGCTGGCTGGTGAATACCGGCTGGACCGGGGGCAAATTTGGCGAGGGCAAGCGGATGCCGATCAAGGCAACGCGGGCTTTGTTGACGGCGGCGCTGGATGGTTCGCTTTCGGCCGGGGAGTTCCGCCGCGATCCGAACTTTGGCTTTGAGGTTCCCGTTTCGGTGCCGGGAGTCGATGCGACCCTGCTGGACCCGCGCGCGACTTGGAGCGACAAGGCGGCTTATGATGCGCAGGCGCAGAAATTGGTGGGCATGTTCGCCGATAATTTCGCGCAGTATGTGCCGTTCATTGATGCTGACGTGAAAGCAGCGGCGATTGGCTGAAACGGGAGGGTCCCGCGTTGGGACTTTTTCAAATACTTTGAGTTCAAAGACTTACAGGTTGCTGTTCAGGTTCTGTTAAGCTTTGGCTTGCTGCATGGGCGGCTGGGGGTTTCACACCCCCAGACCCCTGTGGGATATTTGAGCCAAGATGAAAGCAAATTTTAGGGAAACTGGGGTTAGAGGCCGACCGCCCGCCGCATCAGGTTGAGGCCAGTCAGCACCAGCAGGATTTGCGTCCATCGGCGGAATTTTGACTGATCGAGGCGGTCTTGGATCGCGACTCCCAGAGATTGGCCGAGCATGGCGGGCAGCACCAACGCCGCGGAGAAGCTCATCGTGCTGGCGGTCATCACGCCGGAGTGCAGATGGGCGGCCAGCAGGACCGCGGCGCCGATCAGGAACACCACACCTTGCACGCGGACGGTCTCCAGTTTGTCGGCTTTGATCGACAGCAGGTAGACCAGCAGCGGCGGCCCCCAGACGCCAGAGACCCCGCCATAGAGCCCACCGATGGCACCCAGAATCCACTCGGCGCGATTGCGATGCTCTAGCCGCAGGGCGAGGCCGACCCCGGCGAGTTGCAGCGCGGCGAAGGCGGTGATCGGCAGGCCGAGCAGCAGCAGGAACAGGTCTTGCGGGATCACGCGAACGAACTGAGCTGAAATCACGATGAAAATCACGGTGGCAATCAGCATCCGGCGATAGCTGATCACGGTTTCCCAAGCCGGGGCAAAGCCTTGGCGGAAGGCTTGGGTGAGGTTGGAGATCAGGGTGGGCAGGATCAGGCCCGCGAGGGCAGTCTCGGGCGGCAGGAAGCTGGAGAAGGCGGAGATCATGATCATCGGCATCGCGAAGCCAACCGCGCCTTTGACGAAGCCCGCGAAACAGGTGATGGCCAGCGCCGCCAGAAAAGCCAGTGGCGTCAGGCCAGCCATAAGATATTCCATGCGGTTTTCTCCTTGCAGGCTTTGTCTAATGCAGGGGGGGACGGACCGCACGTCAAAATTACATGCGACATTTTAAATCAATTTATGGCATCCTATCGAATTAATGTTGCGCTGCGACTGCGAAGGGATTACCCCTTTCGCAGATGCAGCATGTGCGGAGGACGGGGATGGCTTTGGATCAGAACTCTGGTGTTATGATCGACCTTTTGAGGCTGACCGCCGAAGCCGTGCCGGAAGTTGAGGCACTGTTTGAACGCGGGCGTGAAGCTCTGCGCGGGCTGGTGACGGTGGCGGGCAAGGTCTCTGCCACCGCGATGGAAGAGCATCAGTTTGCGGCGCACAGCCTGTCTTGGCTGGCGACCTACACCGAAGCTTTGCGGCAGTTGCGGGCTTGGGCGGGGCGGTTGGCTGAGGACGGTCGCTTTGGCGAGATGGAGGGGCTGATCCTTCAGATCGGCTTTGGCGAGTATCTGAGCCAGATTCATGGCGGGATTCCGATGTCGCAGGGCGAGATGGCGCGGCTGGGGGATTTGGGGATTTCTGCTGTGCCGGGGCTTGCTGCGGCTGTGTTGATGGCCGAGGGGAATAGTCCTGCTGCGCGGATGCGGCTGGTGGCGTTGATGCGCGACAATCACGGTCGGGCGACATTTGGGGTCACTGGGCTGGATGATGAGTTAGAGATGATCCGCGACCAGTTCCGCCGCTTTGCCGATGAAAAGGTGGTGCCGTTTGCGCATGGCTGGCATCTGCGCGATGAATTGATCCCGATGGAGATCATCACGGCTTTGGCCGAGATGGGGGTGTTTGGGCTGACGATCCCGGAGGAATTTGGCGGCTTTGGACTGTCGAAAGCCTCGATGGTGGTGGTGTCTGAGGAGTTGTCGCGGGGCTATATTGGGGTTGGGTCGTTGGGGACGCGCTCTGAGATTGCCGCCGAGTTGATCTTGTGTGGTGGCACCGAGGCGCAGAAGGCGCAGTGGTTGCCGAAGCTGGCCTCTGGGGAGATTTTGCCGACAGCCGTGTTTACCGAGCCGAATACGGGCAGCGATCTGGGGTCGTTGCGCACCCGGGCGGTTGCGGTGGATGGGGCTTGGGAGGTCACGGGGAACAAGACTTGGATCACCCATGCAGCGCGGACTCATGTGATGACATTGCTGGCGCGCACTGACCCGGAGACGACAGATTATCGCGGCTTGTCGATGTTTCTGGCCGAGAAAGTGCCGGGGACGGATGCCGAGCCGTTTCCGACTCCGGGGATGACCGGGGGCGAGATTGAGGTGCTCGGTTATCGCGGCATGAAGGAATACGAGCTGGCGTTTGATGGCTTTAAGGTGAAGACCGAGAACCTGTTGGGCGAAGTGCCGGGGCAAGGCTTCAAGCAGTTGATGCAGACCTTTGAAAGTGCGCGCATCCAGACGGCGGCGCGGGCGATTGGCGTGGCGCAGAATGCTTTGGAAGTGGGCATGGCTTATGCGACGGATCGCAAGCAGTTCGGAAAGGCGCTGATCGAATTTCCGCGGGTGGCGGGGAAGCTGGCGATGATGGCGGTTGAGGTGATGATCACCCGGCAACTGACCTATTTCAGCGCATGGCAGAAGGATCACGGCAAGCGTTGCGATCTGGAGGCTGGGATGGCGAAGCTATTGGGCGCGCGGGTGGCTTGGGCCAGCGCGGACAATGCGTTGCAGATCCATGGCGGCAATGGCTTTGCGCTGGAGTATCAGATTTCGCGGATTCTGTGCGATGCGCGGATTTTGAACATCTTTGAGGGCGCTGCGGAAATTCAGGCGCAGGTGATTGCGCGGCGGTTGTTGGATTAGGGGCGGCCACGCGAGGGGCGTAGGATGCCTAGGCGGGGATGCAGGCTGCTGGCGATGACATAGGCGGCGGCGAAGGCCAGACCCGAGGCGGCGAAGATGAAGTTCAACGGGGCGACCCACAGCACCAGCCACGCCATGCCGGGGGTGGCGATGCCCGAGACATCGCGGAAGCTGGAATAGACGGCGGCCATCTCGGCGCGTTCCGAGGGTTTGACGGACATCATGAACGGCAGACCTCCGGCGACATCGAGCATCACAAGCCCGAATGAGCCGAGGAACAAGCAGGCAATGGTGAGCGTGGGGGCAAAGGCGAAGATGGTGGCGGCGCAAAACAGGATGGCGCAATAGGCCAAGGCGCGGCGCAGGGCGACTCGGACCGAGCGTTTGCGCACCCATGCGGCCATGAACGGCGACAGCAGCAGCGTGGCGTTCGACACCGACAGCATGAAGCCGCCGAGTTTGTCCCCCAAGCCGGATTCGATGCAGAACACTGGGACATAGACGACATAGACCCACCAGCCACAGCTGCGGATCACCGCGAACAGCCAGCCGGCGATCAGCCTCGGTTGACGGAAGAAACGGCCCAAATAGGCTAAGGGATTGACCGCAGGGCCTTTGGCGCGGGTGATTTGTTTGCCCGACCCAAGCCGTAGATACCAGAACACCCCGAACAGGATCACCGCGAAGATGGCGGCGACGATGAACGGCAACGGCGCCCAAAGCGCGCGCATATAGACGCCCGCCATCGGGCCAATCGCCCAAGGCGCTGCGGCATAGACCATTTGCAGGCTTTGGGTGCGGCCGAGATCGGCGCGCGGCACATAATCCAGCACATAGGCGTTGAAGCAGACAAAGCAGGTCACCGTGGCCATCGACATGATCAGGATGCCCAGTTGCACCGACCATTGTGTGCCCAGAACGAACAGCACCATCGCGATCAGATAAAACACGCAGCCCGCCGAATAGACCCAGCGGCGCGGCCAGATCTGGGTCAGGCGCGGCACCATCAGGCCCCAGAACAGGGTGATGATGCCTGCGGTCAAATAGACCGTGGACAGGTTCTGCGCCGAGCCGAACGCGTCATAGATTGCAATCGGAATGGTGGAAATCAGCGTGCCGCGCACCGCAGCCTCAAGCCCCGCAAGCAAAGCGAAATGCTGGAGTTTTGGGCTGGAGGAGTGTTTCAACTCCAAAGACTGATACCGCAGGGCCATGCGGGTATTTGGCTTGGTCTGGCGGCGGAGGTCTGTGCTGCTGGCGACGGCGGTTAGGCTGTCCGCGACTATTGTTGCGCCAAGATGGCTAATAATCGCGCACGCGCTTCGGGCAGTGATTTGCCGTTCAATGTGGGTTCCAAAGCGCGGTTCAGGAAATGCCCGGTCAGCGCAAGGCCTTGGGCAATTTCAACCGGGCTGGCGGGCCCCTGCCCCAGCAAAACCGGCGGCAAAGGCAACAGCCGCCCCGCCCATTCGCCAGCAGCATCGCGGTTCACTGCGCGTCCGGTTTTCGGGCTGACATAGGCCAGATCCTCGCGGCTGCCAGTGATGGCGCATTGGCTGAAATCGAGGGCAAAGCCGAGTTCCTCCAACAGGTTTAGCTCCCATCGCAGATAATCAGGCGGCCAGCCGGGGGTTTGCAGTGCATCCAGCAAGGCGATGGAGCGGGCGTAAAGTGCCGGATGCGATTCGCGGTCGGGCAAAACGATGTGCAGCATGGCGCAGATCGCGTTGAGGCCCGCAAGGTTCAACCGATCCGCCAGCACCCCGGCCCGGCTGCGCAGCGGCTCAACCTTGAAACTGCCGATCTGTTCCGAAAGCCGCGCCTGCCAGACCACATCGACTTGGCTGCCGGGTTGCAACACCGCCGCCATCCGGCGCGAGGCACCGCCGCGCACCACGCCGGCATGACGCCCATGCGCCGCCGTGAACACCTCGATGATCGCCGATGTCTCGCCATGCGGCCGCACCGAGATCACCGCCCCCTGATCGCGCCATTCCATCGCCGCAGTATCGACGCAGCGTCACGGCAGAGCAAGGCTTGCCATCCTTGGGTTTTGCGGCAGATTGCGCAGATGTTTGCCCGATTGACCGCCTTTGCCCTTGCCATAGTTGGCCTCGCTGCGCTGCGCGCGCAGTTTGATGCGCTGACCGGGCTTAGCTTGGCGGTGGACAGAATTTGGGCGATGGCCGCCTATTTCACCATTCTCAGCAATGCCTTGCTGGTGGCGCATCTTTTGGCAATCACCAAGGGCTGGCAGATTTCCGCCTCGCGCGCGGCGGGGCTGATGGTGGCGATTACAACGGTGGGGATTCTGTATCACGCGCTGCTGGCCAGCCAATTTCCGACTGAGGGCCTTGGCTGGTGGGCCGATCTGGGGCTGCACACGGTGATGCCTTTGGGCTTTGCCGCGTGGTGGCTGGCCTTCGCGCCGAAACATGTGCGCTGGTCGGATATGCCGCAGTGGCTGATTTGGCCCACGATATATGCGGCTTATGCGATGATCCGGGGGCAACAGACCGGGGCTTGGGCCTATCCGTTCCTGAACGCGGACGCCTTGGGCTGGCCACATGTTGTGCGCAACATCGGTGCGCTGGTGGTGGCGTTGGTGCTGCTCAGCCTCGCCGTCGCGGCACTGGCGCGTATCCTTCACTCGGCCAAACCCGGCTGATCCAGCAGGGTGCGGCCTTGGCGATCCTCAAGTTCAATCACCCAAAGATCAGGGTCGCGGCTGCGCTGACGGGAGAGCAGGGCATCCACCTCGGGCTCGAGACCATCCGCCAGAACCACCCAGACCCGGGCATCGGCCATCAGATCAAACGAGCGCTGATAGGCGCGGGCTTGGCCGTTCAGCAGGGCGACTTTCACAATCACCGCCCCTGCCGTCGGGTCGCCCTTGGCGGTGACATAGACCGGAATATCCGCCAATCGCAGCCGGGTCAGATAGGCGGAAACCCATAGATCAGAGGTGAGACGCGCACTCATCGTTGCTCTTTCTGAAATACTCCCCCCGGAGGGTTCAACGGATCAACCAACGCCCGCTTTCAAACCACGAAACCGAAATTTGCGACAAATTTCGTGCCGGAATTCGACTGCGAATTCCGCCTACGTCACGCCTCGCCGTCTTTGAAATCCAGACCCATTTCGGAATAACGCTCGGGTTCATCCTGCCAGTTTTCCCGTACTTTCACCTGTAGGAACAGATGCACGGTGCGGCCGAGGAATTCCGAGATATCGGCGCGGGCGGCTTGGCCGATGCTTTTGATCGTCTCACCCTTGTTACCCAGCACGATGCCTTTGTGGCCATCGCGCGAGACATAGATGATCTGGTCAATCCGGGTGCTGCCGTCGGGCTTGTCTTCCCATTTCTCGGTCTCGACGGTCAGCTGATAAGGCAGCTCTTCGTGCAGCCGCAGCGTCAGCTTCTCGCGGGTCATTTCCGAGGCGATCATCCGCATCGGCAGATCGGCGATCTGGTCTTCGGGGTAGAACCACGGGCCATCGGGGATCTGCTCGCCCAACCATTCGCGCAAGTCTTTGACGCCGTAGCCTTTTTCAGCCGAGATCATGAAGGTTTTCGCAAACGGGAAGGCTTCGTTCATTTTCTCGGCCAAAGCCAGCAGCACCTCGGCTTTCACCTTGTCGATCTTGTTGATCGCCAAAGCCACGGCCTGACCTTGCGGGACTTGGTCTTTCATGCGGTCGATGATGGTGGCCACACCTTCGGTGAGGCCCCGGTTGGCTTCGATCAACAGCACGATCAGATCGGCATCAGCGGCACCGCCCCAAGCCGCTTTGACCATGGCGCGATCCAAACGGCGGCGAGGCCGGAACAGGCCCGGTGTGTCGACAAACACGATCTGCGCGACACCCTCCATCGCCACGCCGCGGATCCGGGTGCGGGTGGTTTGCACTTTATGCGTCACGATTGACACTTTCGCCCCAACCATACGGTTCAGCAGGGTCGATTTGCCCGCGTTCGGCTCGCCAATCAGCGCCACAAAGCCCGCGCGGGTGCCGGGGCCATCGGGCATCCGGCCTGTCAGTTTGGTGTCTTCAGTCATCAGAAGTCTCCATCCGGGCCAGAAGGGCGCGGGCTGCGGCTTGTTCGGCCACACGTTTCGATCCGGCGCGGGCAAGTTCAGCCTCGCCACTTTCCAGACGAACTTCAACAGTGAAGATCGGCTGGTGGTCTGGGCCTTCCCGGCCCTGTTCGGTGTAAATCGGTGGCGGCATGGCGCGGGCTTGCGCCCATTCTTGCAGCGAAGTTTTCGGATCGCGTGCGTCCTGCTCAACCGCGCCGATGCGCGCACCCCACAGCCGCAGGATCAGCGCGCGGGCGGCGTCAAAACCGCCATCTTGGTAAACGGCGGCGATGACCGCTTCCATCGCATCGCCGAGCAGAGCTTCTTTGCGGCGACCGCCGGAGAGCATTTCGGAACGGCCAAGTTTGAGCACATCGCCCAAGCCCACTTCGCGGGCGACTTCGGCGCAGGCCTCTTTGCGGACCAGAGCGTTGAATCGGGGGGCGAGTTGGCCTTCGGAGGCGGCCATGTCAGCCCCCAGCAAAGCCTCGGCCATCACAAGACCCAAGACCCGATCGCCAAGGAATTCAAGGCGTTGGTTGTCGGGACGGGTGGTGGAGGAAATCGAGGCATGGGTGACGGCGCGCAGCAGCAGGTCTGGCTGGCGGAAAGTATGCCCGATGCGCGCCTCGAAGGCTTTGAGATCAGCCGCGAGCCTCACTCCACCGCCTTGAAGAAACGGTCGGCGCGCCAGGTCCAGAAGAACAGCATCGAGGTGCCGGCGGAGGAGAAGATCACCCGGTCGGCGCGGCCGATCAGGTTTTCGGCGGGCACGAAGCCGACGCCACCGACGGCTTGGGCAAAGCGGCTGTCCTGGCTGTTGTCGCGGTTGTCGCCCATGAAGAAATACTCGCCCTCGGGCACGGTGAAGACATCGGTGTTGTCGGCGTAGCCATCATTTTCGATGTTCATCACGTCATGCACGACGCCATTTGGCAGGGTTTCGCGGAAGCGCTCTTTTTGACAGATCGCACCGTCGCCCACCGCGCCATTGCTGCAGCGCGGGCGGGATTTCATCGGACCTTGCGGTTCCATCACTTCTTCAAAGGTGCCATCGGGCACCTGCGGCACGACCGCGCCGTTGATGTAGAGCACGCCTTGCTTCATCTGGATCTTGTCACCCGGCAGACCAATCAGGCGTTTGACGAAATCAGAGCCATTGACCGGATGGCGGAACACCACCACGTCGCCGCGCTCGGGCTCGGACGCGAAGATGCGGCCTGAGATTGGGCACAAAGCGAAGGGGCAAGAGTATTTGGAATAGCCATAGGCCATCTTGTTGACGAAAACGAAATCGCCGACCAGCAGGGTGTCTTTCATCGACTCGGACGGAATCCAGAACGGCTGGAACAGCAGGGTGCGGAAAGCGCCTGCGATCAGCAATGCGTAGACGACGGTTTTGATCGTCTCGACAATGCCGCTTTCGTTTTTCGCCATGATGTTCGTCTTCCTTCAGATTTGCCGCTACATGCGCGCCGGGGGGGCCGGAGTCAAGTTGGCGCGGGGCCGGGGCGGGCTTCGATCACCACGAAAGCCTGCGCCCAAGGGTGATCGTCGGTCAAAGTGACGTGAATGATCGCGTGATGATCGGGCGGGGTCATTTGCGCGAGGCGTTCAGCGGCCCATCCGGTGAGGTGCATCACCGGCTGGCCCGAGCGCAGGTTTGAAACCGCCATGTCTTTCCAAGAGATGCCCATGCGCAGTCCGGTGCCGAGCGCCTTGGAGCAGGCCTCTTTCGCGGCCCAGCGTTTGGCATAGGTGGCGGCTATGGCGCGGGGGCGGCTTTCGGCCTTTTTCTGCTCGCGTTCGGTGAAGACGCGGGTTTTGAAACGGTCGCCGTGACGGGCGAGGGCGGCCTCGATCCGGTCGATGTTTGCAAGGTCAGAACCGATGCCAAGGATCATCTTTGCCCCTCGGGCCCGGCGTACAACTGCTTCAACGCGACAGATCCCTGATTAAAATGAACTCTGAAGGTAGAGCCGCAAGCCCGCGCTGTCCAGTCGACAGCACAGGCGCCGGCAGCAATGCAGTAGAGATAGGGGCTGATTCAGATCAATGCGCCGCGCCGGGATCAGGCGGAGAATAAGCGGGGGCCGTTTGACCCTTTGCACAGAAGGATTGAGTGATGAGAGTCTCCAGACGCACTGCTTTTACCCTCGCTGCCGCGCTGTTCGCGGCGTTCAGCGGAACGACCGCTTTCGCCGCCGATAGCACGGTGCATGTCTCGCTGTGGGACAAAGGACCGGACTCGGCAATGATGGACGGTAAAATGATGTTGGGCATGGGAAAAGCCATGTCCGGCGGCGATATGTCGATGGCCATGATGGGGATAAAGATCGACACAGCAACGATTGCTCCCGGAAGGATCACCTTTGAGGTCGTCAATGATTCAAAGGACATCATCCACGAAATGATCGTCTCGCCGATAAAGTCGACCGATGTCGACCTGCCCTATCTTGCCGATGAGAACCGGGTCGATGAAGAAACCGCCGGGCATCTGGGCGAGGTTGCCGAGCTTGATCCAGGCAAAAGCGGTGCGTTGACGGTTGATCTGACACCGGGGCTGTATTTGCTTTATTGCAACATTCCCAACCACTTTGTCGGTGGGATGTGGACGGTTCTGACCGTCACCGAGTGACCGCTGCAGCGCGTCCCGGCCTTCAGGCCGGGATTGCGCGCGCCGCATCCATCAGACGGCGCATTTCTTTGATAGCGGCTTCAAGCCCGACATAGATCGCCTCACCGATCAGGAAATGGCCGATGTTCAGCTCGGCCACTTCGGGGATGGCGGCGATGGGCGTGACGTTGTCGTAGGTCAGGCCGTGGCCCGCGTGAACCTCTAGGCCAAGGCTGTGGGCGTAGGTGGCACCTTTGCGCAGGGCGTCGAGTTCGGCCTCGGCTTCGACCATGCGGCCTTCGGCGTGCAGGTCGGAATAGTGGCCGGTGTGGAGCTCAACCACGGCGGCACCGATGCGGGCGGCGGCTTCGATCTGCGCCGGCGCATGGCCGATGAACATCGACACCCGACAGCCCGCTTCGCGCAGGGGAGTGATGAAATCAGTCAGCCGGTTGGCGTCGGAGGCCACATCAAGGCCGCCTTCGGTGGTGCGTTCCGCGCGGTTTTCGGGCACGAGGCAGACGGCGTGGGGTTTCAGGCGCAGGATGATCGCGGCCATTTCATCGGTGGCGGCACATTCGAAGTTCAGCGGGATGCCGATGCCTGCGGCAAGTGCCTCCATATCTGCGTCGCGGATGTGGCGGCGGTCTTCGCGCAGATGGGCGGTGATGCCATCGGCCCCGGCGGCTTCGGCAAGCAAAGCGGCGCGCAGAGGGTCGGGCCAAGCCGAGCCACGGGCGTTGCGCACGGTGGCGACGTGATCAATGTTGATGCCAAGCCGTTGCCGCGCGAGATGTGCCATCGCCTGCGTCCTTTGTGGTTTTGATCAGATTACTTTGCGCCCGTGCTGCTGTCATCTCCGAGAACGCGGCTTTCACCGTCTTTCTCGGTGCGGTGCAGCAGGCGGTTTTTGGCTTCAGACACCGCGAGTTTCAGACGGTGGCGACGCTCGCGCCGATCGTCGGCCTTGGCCGCACGGGCTTTTTGGTAGGTCATCACGATTGGGATCGTAAGATAATAAGCGATGGCCGATATCACGATGCCGGGCAGCAACGCACCGATGAAATACGGCACATAAATCTCATGCCAAAAGCGGATCAAACCGCCCCAATGCATGGTTTCCGGGGTGAAGATCGCGACCATGTTGCGCCACAGATCGCCACCGGCATGAGCAAAAGCGCCGCCAATGGCCTCGGCGGTGAGTGGCTCTTGCACGCCCATGATCCAATGGCCGAAGGTCATCGCAAAGACCGCGAAGAAGGGCGTGGTCAAGGGGTTGGTGTTGAATGTGCCAAGCAAGGCGGCCAACAGGTTGCCGCGCACAAGGCGGGCAGCGGCCCAAGCGGCGACGAATTGCAGGCCGGGGAGTGGCAGAAAGCCAATCAGAAAGCCCGCAAACACGCCGCGGGCGATGCGGTGGGGGTCATCGGGCAATCGGCTCATCCGGTGGATGACGTAGCGGGTCGCGCGTTTGAAGCCACCCTTCGGGTAGACCATCTCGCGCATCCAAGCGAGCCATCCCAGCGGTTGCCGACGTTTGAAAACCATAGAGCGGCCCGATTCCTTCTTGCCCAGTGACCCTGCGGATAGCCCGTCAGGGTTTGCGTGTCATATCACGATGCCGCGACACTTGTGCGACATCGGTTTCTGCCTCGAGGGCTGTCATCACCATGTGCAAGTGTTCAACATCGCGCAAGTCCACGTCAATGATAAGTCTGTAAAAATCCGGTTTACGTTCTGTGAACCGCAGATCGGATATGTTGGCTTTCTGCTCGCCAATCAAGGTGCAGATCCGACCCAAAACGCCTTGGTCGTTGGAGATGGCGACATCCAGCGCAACGGTGTTGACGGCGGCGTGGCGGCCTGCGTGCCATTGCAGATCAACCCAGCGGTTGGGCTGTTCTTCAAACTCTTCCAGTGCCGGACAATCAATCGCGTGGATCAACACACCTTGGCCGCGATAGGTGATGCCGACGATACGTTCGCCCGGAAGCGGTTGGCAGCACGGTGCGCGGCGGAAGGTCTGATCATCGGGCATACCGATCACGGCGCGGGCGGATTCAACCTCATCCGGGCCATGCTGGATGAGTTCAGGGTAGAGGGTTTCAACGACCTTGCGGGCGGTCAATTCTGCCGAACCGAGGGCTGCGAGAAGCTCCGCCTCATCCGGCATTCCCAGCATTTTTGCAGCCGTGCGGAGGGCTTTATCTGTGGCCTTTTTGCCAACATGTTCAAAGGCAGCGCGGGCAAGTTCTTGACCAAGCCGTACAAAACGGCCGCGATCTTCTTCGCGCAGGGATTTGCGAATCGCCGCCTTGGCGCGGCCTGTGGTGACAATGTCGATCCAAGACGCTTGGGGGCGTTGGCCTTCGGCGGTGATGATTTCCACCGATTGGCCGTTTTTCAGCCGGGTCCACAAAGGCACGCGGATGCCGTCAATCTTGGCCGAGACGCAGGAATTGCCGATGCGGGTGTGGATCGAATAGGCGTAGTCCAAGGGCGTCGCCCCACGCGGCAGTTGCACCACATCACCCTTCGGGGTGAAGCAGAACACCTGATCGGAATACATCTCAAGCTTGACGTTTTCGAGGAATTCGTCGTGATCGCCCTCATCCAGCCGTTCGGTCATCGCGGCGATCCATTTGGCGGGATCGACGGCAAACGGGTTCTTGGCGCGCACACCTTCGCGGTAGGACCAGTGGGCGGCCACACCCGCCTCGTTGACCTCGTGCATCTCACGGGTGCGGATTTGCACTTCGACGCGCTTGCCGTCGCGGCCCGACACCGTGGTGTGGATTGAGCGGTAGCCGTTGGTTTTCGGCTGGCTGAGATAATCTTTGAACCGGCCCGGCACCGCGCGCCAGCGCTGGTGGATCACACCAAGGATGCGGTAGCAGTCAGCGACCGAGGCGCAGATGACGCGAAAGCCGTAGATGTCGGACAGGCGGCTGAACGCCAGATCCTTTTCCTGCATCTTGCGCCAGATCGAATAGGGTTTTTTGGCGCGGCCATAGACATCGGCGTCGATCTGCACCTTTTCCAGCACGGCGCGGATGTCGGCGGTGATCTGATGCACCACATCGCCAGATTCGCGTTGCAGGGTCAGGAAGCGACGGATGATCGAATTGCGGGCCTCGGGGTTCAGCACGCGGAAGCTGAGGTCTTCAAGTTCTTCGCGCATCCACTGCATCCCCATGCGACCAGCGAGCGGTGCATAGATTTCCATGGTTTCGCGGGCCTTTTTGGCCTGCTTTTCCGGGTTCATCGACTTGATGGTGCGCATGTTGTGCAGACGGTCGGCCAGCTTGACCAAAATCACCCGCAAGTCTTTCGACATCGCCATGAACAGCTTGCGGAAGTTTTCCGCCTGCTGCGATTCGGTGTTGGAAAGCTGTAGATTGGTCAGCTTGGTGACGCCATCGACCAATTCCGCCACTTCCTCGCCAAACAGCTTGGCGACCTCGGCATAGGTGGATTTGGTGTCCTCAATCGTGTCGTGCAACAGCGCCGTGATGATGGTGGCATCATCCAACTGCTGTTCGGTGAGGATGGCTGCGACGGCGACCGGATGGGTGAAGTACGGCTCACCCGATTTGCGCATCTGACCTTCGTGCATGGCCGCGCCGTAGGCATAAGCCCGGCGGATCAGCTCGGCATTGCAACGCGGATTGTAGTTTTTAACCAGGGCGATGAGGTCTTCAACGTCAATCATCACCGCCCCGCAATTCGGGAATTCCCGTAATTAAAGCTCGCCTTGCGCTTCCATAAGTGCGCGCAGCAGCTTTTCTTCTGACATATCGTCCTGCATCGGGCGATCAATTTCGCCGGACATCAAGAGAGCCATCTGATCTTCTTCCGGCTCGTCAACTTCGATCTGGGTCTGGTGACCTTCAATCATCCGCTCACGCAGGGCATCAGCCAACTGGGTTTCCTCGGCGATTTCGCGCAAGGCCACCACCGGGTTCTTATCGTTGTCACGATCCACAGTCGCGGCAGAGCCGGCCTGGATTTCGCGGGCCCGATGGGCCGCAAGCAAGACAAGTTCGAACCGGTTCGGAACTTTATCGACGCAATCTTCAACCGTCACGCGGGCCATGAAAGACTCCAGTAGGGGAGGGGCTTTGAAGCGGTCTATTTAGGCGCGATGCTGCGGCTTGACAAGTGGATAATCAAGCGGATGCCCAGATCAGTCTAAAGGCAGGGGGATAACTTCGGCACGATCTTTCGCGGGAAGGGCTGCCAGCATCTGCGCCACGGTCAGGCCGGTGACCGGATGCTGCCAGTCGGCGGCCACATCGGCAAGCGGCACCAGAACGAAAGCGCGCTCGGCCAGACGCGGATGCGGCAGAATCAACTGATCGGGCGCAAGGCTCCGTTGATCGTCGGGAAGAAGATTTTTCCATTTCAGATAGGTTTCGGCATCCGGCAAAACTGATTCGCCCAAGGCCAGTAGATCAATATCAAGGCTGCGCATCCCCCAACGCTGCACGCGCTCGCGGCCGAATTTTGCTTCTACCGTATGCAAACAAGCTAATATGTCGGGCGCTGACATGAAATGACGCAACGTCACGACGGCTGCGGCGTTCACATAGTCCGGCCCTGCCCCGGCGGGGAAACATGGCGTTTGATACAGGGTACTCAGCCGCGTCACGGGCAGCCCCACACGGTCAAGTTCCGCTATAGCGGCAAGAATTGTTGACTTTGGCGACATCTCGCCGAAATTCAGGTTTGCACCAAATGCAACCAGAGCGTGCTTTTCTGTTAACATGGTTGCTGCTATCCTCACAACAGATTGGCTTGCTCGTCGGTTGGCGACCCTGCTATTCAATCTTATTCGCCGCCGACCATCTACATTAGGTAGACCACTCACGATAGCGCGATAGGCGATTTGTTTTCGAGGGGAAGACTTATGTTTTACAAGGACGAACGGCTTGCGCTGTTCATAGATGGATCGAACCTTTATGCGGCCGCCAAGGCGCTTGGGTTTGACATCGACTACAAGCTGCTGCGTCAAGAGTTCATGCGGCGCGGCAAGTTGCTGCGGGCGTTCTATTACACCGCCCTGCTGGAGAATGACGATTACTCGCCGATCCGCCCGCTGGTCGACTGGCTGCACTACAATGGCTTCACCATGGTCACCAAACCGGCCAAGGAATACACCGACAGCCAAGGTCGCCGCAAAGTCAAAGGCAACATGGACATCGAGCTTACCGTCGATGCGATGGAGCTGGCACCACGCGTGGATCATGTGGTGATCTTTTCGGGTGACGGCGATTTCCGGCCCTTGGTGGAAAGTCTGCAGCGTCAAGGCGTGCGGGTTTCGGTGGTGTCGACCATTCGCAGCCAACCGCCGATGATCGCCGATGAATTGCGCCGCCAGGCCGACAATTTCATCGAGCTGGATGAGTTGCGCGACGTGATCGGCCGCCCACCGCGCGAGCCGCGGCTTGAGCGTGACGAAGTGGCGGTTGACGTGAAGTGAAGTGACGGAAGTTCCCCAGACTTCTGGTGTGGTTGATGAAAAGCCGGGGCGGGAAACTGCCTCGGCTTTCGCTATGCGGCCAAGCCGGGATTTCGATGGCGGGCTGTTGGAGCGGTGGACCTACACGCTGAGTGCAGCGGATGCTTTGGCCTATCTGCGGTTAAAGCGGGAATGGTCGGGCCGGGCGAAATGGGCGTTGGGGGCGTGGTTTATCGCGGGTGGGGCGGTGTTTGGCCTGCTGCCGGAAGGAATCAAAGGCGTTGAGGCGTCTTGGCGATCTTGGACGGTATTTCTCGCTGTGATGGCACTGCAATGGGCGCTGGTTTTGCTGGGGATAAACGTGTGGCAGCACAGGCGGGCACGGCGGATGGTGCCTGCGCCAATGCAGGCAGAGTTTGAGGAATGGATAGATTGCGTCGCGGGCACCGATCTTTTGACGCTTGAGTGCTGGTATCTGTCGCCCGAGTTGATCGGGCAGGTGTTGGAAACCCCGACGCATCTGTTCGTGCTGAACTTTGACTCCGCGATTGTGATTCCGGTTCGGGCCTTCGCCGACCGGGCGGAAGCGGCGCGGATGGCGCAACATCTGCGCGATCTTGCCGCTGGGCCGTATTACTTTGAGGCGCAAGACTAGACGAGGCCCGCGTGGCAGCTTAGGTCTAGCCCAAACATGAGTAGCCCGATGACCCTGCCGCCATTAACCCTCTACCTCGCCGCCCCGCGCGGCTTTTGCGCTGGTGTTGACCGCGCCATCAAGATTGTCGAACTCGCGCTGCAAAAATGGGGCGCGCCAGTCTATGTGCGGCATGAAATTGTGCATAACAAATTCGTCGTCGATGCGCTGCGGGCGCAGGGCGCGGTGTTTGTCGAGGAACTGGATGACTGCCCGGTCGACCGCCCGGTGATCTTCTCGGCGCATGGTGTGCCAAAATCGGTGCCAGCGGCAGCAGAAGCCCGTCAGATGATCGCGGTGGATGCCACCTGCCCTCTGGTGACGAAAGTGCATAACGAGGCGCAGCGTCATTCCGAGGCGGGCCTGCAAATGGTGATGATTGGCCATCAAGGCCACCCGGAAACCATTGGCACGATGGGACAACTCCCGGACGGCGAGGTTCTGCTGGTGGAAACCGCCGAGGATGTGGCGGGGCTGATGGTGCGCGATCCGGCGCGGTTGGCCTATATCACCCAGACCACTTTGTCGGTCGATGACACGGCGGGGATTGTCGCGGCCTTGCAGGCGCGGTTTCCGGCAATCGTCGGGCCGCATAAGGAAGACATCTGTTACGCCACCACCAATCGGCAAGCGGCGGTGAAGGCGATTGCGGGCAAAATTGACGCGCTTTTGGTGATTGGCGCGCCGAATTCGTCGAACTCGCGCAGGCTGGTTGAGGTGGGGCGCTCGGCAGGCTGTGGCTATGCGCAACTCGTGCAACGGGCGTCTGAGATCGACTGGCGGGCGTTGGAAGGTGTGACGTCGGTGGGCGTCACAGCGGGGGCATCTGCGCCGGAAGTCTTGGTAAACGAGGTGATCGACGCCTTCCGTTTACGGTTTGACACCACCGTTGAACTGATTGAAACCGCACAAGAAAACATCGAATTCAAAGTGCCGCGCATCTTGCGGGAAAGTGTCTGACATGCCGGATTTGTTTGCCTATACCGATGGGGCCTGTTCGGGCAACCCCGGCCCCGGCGGCTGGGGTGTTTTGATGCTGGCGCGTGAGAATGGCGCGGTGGTGAAGGAACGCACGCTGTCGGGCGGCGAGGCGCATACCACCAACAATCGGATGGAACTGCTGGCGGCGATCTCCGCGCTTGAGGCTTTAACGCGGGTGTCCGAGCTGACAATTGTGACCGATTCCGCCTATGTGAAGAACGGCGTGACCGAATGGATTCACGGCTGGAAGCGCAACGGCTGGAAAACCTCCGGCAAAGATCCGGTGAAAAATGTCGATCTGTGGCAACGGCTTGACGCGGCGCAAGCCAAGCACAAGGTGGTGTGGCGCTGGATCAAGGGCCATGCGGGCCATGCCGAAAATGAGCGCGCGGATGAATTGGCGCGGGCCGGGATGGCACCGTTCAAGCCGGTGAAACTATAGCTCCGGCAGATAGGGAAACCGGGCGCGCACATCTGTATCCTGCCGCCAATCGGGCACGGCACGCCATTTCGCGCTGACCTCGACGCGGGAATCGTTCGCCTCATGCACCGAGCGCACAAACATCGGCGGGCCACCGATCATGCGATGCGGATAGTCCAGCGGTGTCTTGCGGTGGCGGATTGCAAAGATATTGCGGCCCTTACGATCCCCCGCCATCGTCAGGCCCAAATTGATGAACGGATAGCGATGATGGTAAAGCGCATAGGTCTCCGCACGTTTCGATGACAGATCAAGGCCATAGCCTCGGCTGAACGAGACGAAGCGCAGATCGTCGGGATCAATGAGCGGCGGCAATTCGGCCATCCCACGCCGCGCTGTGGCGATCAGATCGGTGGAAAATCCGTCATCATCATCCAGCACGGTTTGCAGCACCGCAACCGGCTGATCCGAACCTGCCGGATAACGCGCCGCGATAAACTGCGCGAGGTGCTTGTGGGCGACACCAAATCGGCGCGGGGTGATGGTATACTGGCCAGCGGGCAGAGTTTCGGCGCAAATCTCGGCCAGACTGCGCTGCGCCCAACGCGGCATTGCGTGGCTTGACAGCACCATCAGATGAAAATTCTGATCCGTCTGCGCCGCAAGCGAGGGCAAGGGCAGACTTTGCATCAGGCCCAGCCGCATGATCAGCCGATCTTGATCGAACAGCAGCGCCTTGTCTTTCGAGAAATCACTTTTCCAGCCAGAGCTGCCGAAATAGGAAAACCGCAGGGCCACCAGCACTTCTTGACGGGCAACGAACTCTTGCCAAGCCGTCTGCATCCTTGCCTAATGCCTTGAAATCATTTCAACATATACCGAGTTCTGAAAGTGCTTTGTCTGGGCCTAAATCCAATCGAGGTTGACCTTCCCAGCCGGATACTTCGCCGCCACCACCTCGCGCAGCGCCTTGTAGCGGTCGCGCAGGTCTTTGAACTTGCGCTCATGCGTCTCGGCGACCAACGCCCGGATGTTTGTGAACAAATCTTCACGATCAAGCGCTTCAAGGATATCGAGTTCGGCGCCCTCAATATCCATCTTGATGAAAGCGATCTCGCCGCGAGCCGAAACGGTGTCGCGCACCAGCGTTGGGAAGTCGAGCAAGGTCACCTCCACCGCGTTTTCCGCAGCAATCCGCCGCCCGCCATTCAGAATGGTGCTTTTGACCGAAGCGCCATCGGGATTGTCGCCGAAATTATCCGCCCGCATCAGGCGAATGGTGCCAGCCCCCACCCCCACGGCGGCATTGACCAGCGTCACGTTCGGCATGTTTCCGAACTTTTGTTCAAGAATGGAGAATGCATAGGGATCAGGCTCATAAGCGATCACATCCGCCCCGGTAGCCGCCAGCACTGCTGTGACCACCCCCATATTGGCACCGCAGTCCATCACCAGATCACCGGGCCGCAACATCGCGGTGATCGCGGTCATATAGCCTTCCGCCCAAGCCTTGCGCTGGTTGCGCTTTTGGCGGCGAATCAGTGCCTCAATCTCATCGGGGGTTGAAGGTAAGGGTTTGACCGTTTTGTCTTTTTTGCCCTTCTTGCCCTGCGACTCTAGCGCTTCATCCGGCTCGGTCATTCCTCCAGCGCCTTGGATGCATCGACGCCAATCTGCGCACACATCCGCGCCGCATAAGAGTTCGGCATCGGCGGATTTTTCCGCCAATAGGGCTTGGTGCCATTGGTATAGAGATGCACCGATAGCGTGTTGTCGGTGAAATGCCCCTCAACCCGACCGTAGGGGTCGTAGAACACGTCGTTCAACTGGAACGGCACCGGGTAAAGGTAATCCGAGGTCAACGCCTTTTCAAAATCGCCGGTCTGTTGCGCGAAATAGGTGAAGGCCTGCGGGCCAAAGGCGGTGCGCTCGGCATTATAAATCCGCACGGCTTGCGGCAGGCTGCTGTCCTGCTTTTCGATCCGCTTGCGTTGCTGTTTGTTGAACCACGCTGGCGCGGCAGGCAGGTTTTCGTAGTAATCCAGCAACTGCTTGATCAGTTCGCCCTGAGGTGGAATATAGACAACACCACAGTTCAAAGCCCCCCTAAAGCCATGCCCCGCATAGATATTTTGCATCTCATCCGGGAAAGGCTTATGGCAAAACGCGTCGCAATCAATCCAGACTGCATCGGTTTTCTCGATCATTTTGTAGCGAAACACGTTGGACAAAAAGCTTTCCGAGGTCTGCCGCACGATATCCATATCAATCGCCATGATGTCGGTGGCAGGTTTGACGATGATCCCATCCGGTACGTTCGAGACCTTGTCGGTGCAATACAGCGTGGTCGGATGGCCTTGTGCCACGTGGCTGAGCAGGCAAAGCTGGTTCAGATAATGCAGCTTTTCGCCAATCCAAAGCGAGGCGACGGGTCTGCGAACGGGGGTGGACATGGGTACTGCCTCGTTTGTTTCGTTTTATGGAACAATGCCGCAGGGTCGCGCCTCTGTCCAGCGGCGGGCGTTGGTTAACTTGGGTCGTCTGGATCGACTGGTGCGCCGAGCCGGAAACCGCGCGCGATATTGGCATCAAATCCGTAGTCCGGCACATAGCCAAGTGCCGCCAGCACGGCCTCTACTTCCAGCAAACGCGCGTGATGTTGCTCCAACAGCCGCCCGTAGAGAAAGATTTGCGCCGGGGCCGGAACCGGCAACATCGGCAGCAATTGTTGCAGCGCTTCTGTGCCGAGTTGCGAGTCTGAAAGCAACAAAGCATCCGGGCGCAACGCCGTGATCAGCGCCAGTGCGCCTACCACCGGATCAGAACCAAGGCCTTGTTCCATCAAGACAAAGCGATTGCTGAAAGTGCGGTTACTCAGCGCGCAAACCACACCCAGCATCTGCCGCAGGCCATCGTTATCCTCTTGCAGATAGAGGCTCAGGTCTGGCCTTATGTTGGCGCAATGCCCGGCCAGAAAGCCCACCGCAGAGCCAATCTCCAACACCTTGGCCTGCTCAGCCAAGACCTGTGGCATCCGGCGCGCAAGACCGCGCTCAAACTTGCCGGACTGGATCAGAGCCAGCGCCGAATCCGTGAAGACCCGCCGATCCGAGGGCAGCTTCATGCTGTGATTAGGGTAAACTTCGGCGCTCGCACCTTGCGAAAGATCAATCCTGCCCGACCGATACGATCCCATCGGCACCGCCTCGACCGGGTTTTTCGGGACGGCCTGCCGTTCGGTTTTCGCCTTAGCACCCCGTCGCTTTTCCACATCCGACATCAGGGCTGCGATCTTTTCCTTATCGCGTGCCTGCGGCGGTTTCGCGACGATCTGGCTGATCGGCACGTCAGAGGCTTTGGCCAGATCGACAACCAGTTGGTGATAGGCCTCGGTCTGGCGCAGCTCGGCCAAACGCCCTTCGGCCCGGGCAATCGCCGCGTGGTGCAAGCGGTTCAGCACCGGATCTTGCAGCAGTTGCGTGATGATATCATTGCGCTGTTCGGTGTAGCGCAGCATCGTGTCATCGCGCACTTCATTGCGATCTTGCAGCGACCAATAGTCGGAATTGTACTTATCCGCCTTATTGTTCACATTGCCGCGCATCTTGCGAATGGCATAGCTGTCCACCGATTTCACCGCGTAATGATTGAGCTGGACCCAGTCATAACCGACAGTCCGGGTGATCGAACGCCAGCCGCGAAATTTGAAGTAATCCTCCATCTCGCGGCCCGAGCCGTTCAGCCATTTCACCTCGTCCGGAAACGCGGTTTCATGCCATTTCGTCTTCATTTTCGGGCGATGGATGCCCAGTTTCCACTTATCTGCGCTGAAAGTGAACAGCGTCTTCACCCCCCAGCCCTTGTTCCATTCCTGCGGTGCTGCCCATAGATATTGTTCCGTCACCGGGGCGCGCGACCAATCCACCACCCCTCCAGAGCCGAATATTCGCCAGGTCACCACGATACCATTGGCCCCCTGAGCTTTGGTGGCCGCCAGCAGGCTGTCGAGGGTGCCATCGCCGTATCTGATCGACAGAAACTCATCGGCGTCAAACACCATCACCCAGTCGGATTGCTGCACAACAGGTTCGTCCTGCGCATAGCTCAGCGCCGAGGGTTGCGGGCGGATGCCTTCGGGAATCACGTTACGGCGATGGTGGCAGAGCCCCAATTCCTCTAGCCGGATCAGCATGTCGTCGGTGCCATCTGAACAATCGTTCGTATAGACCACCAGATCAGAAAACCCGACCGCCCGATGATGCGCAACCCATTCGATCACATAAGCGCCCTCGTCCTTCATCATCGACACGGCGGTCACCTGACCATGCGGGCTGTCATGGCGTTTCAGCGGAAATTCGACACTGCCCCAGCGCTCGCCAGCCCCCTTCGGACGCCCCGCGAGCGACATAATGCCATCTGGCTGTTTAGCTTGTTTCGACGTCACGCCCTGCCCTGCCGCTACGCGGCGAAGCCTCTGGCCCGCCGCTCCTCTCCGATTGCAGATCACCATAGGTCAAGCCGGAATCTGCCAGCAAGGCCAATGCAGAAAACTGCGTCGAACTGTGTCTTAGCAGACAATTGTTTCCATCTTAGCAACGAAACCAGAGGAATTTGTAGCAAAACTCAGCTCAAACGCGTGACTTTGCGATGTGATGCAGCTTAATCTGCCAAAACCGTCGCATTCTCACCCGCAGAGCAGGTATATGACCCCGAAACTGACCGTGTTTTTCATCGTTGAGCCACCCGACTATGAGGTGATGGCATGTTATCTTGCGGCGTCACTGCGCGAACAGTTTGGCGATCAGATCGCGCTGGTCGGCTATTGCCCTGATGTTAAGCTTGATCAAGTCTCGCCGAATGTCAAAGAAGTGCTGCGTCGGATGGGTTGCGAGGTGCGCCCCTTCGTGGTCGAGGGGCGATTTTCCCCGGCCTATCCGCATGGCAACAAAATCCTCGCTACGATGGAACCGCGCGATACCGAGTTTTCGGCGTTCTTCGACAGCGATATTCTTTGCCTGCGCCCGAACCGGGTTGAGAATATCACCCTAGCGGGATCGGTTTCTCTGACGCCCGCAGCTTCGATGAACTGGGGGAAAACCGACGATTGGAACCTGATCTATTCGGTTTGCGGCATGGCAATTCCAGAGGAGCGTATCAAATTGATGCGACAATCCGGGGAGCGTCAGCGCATACCGTATTTTAGTTCTGGCTTGTTCAGCTTCCCCGAACAACATCGCAGTCCAGATGGCCGCAGTTTTCCGCAGGTCTGGATGGACATCGCGCAGACCATCGACGCGCATCCCGATGTGCCGGGAAAGCGGCCCTATCTTGACCAAATCTCGATGCCGCTCGCGATCCAGCAATCGGGGTTGAAATGGAATATTCTGCCAGAAGAACAACACTTTATCCTTGGCGGAAAGCTACGAGGTGACGCCCTTCCGGAGGATCGTGAGATTTTCACGGTGCATTATCGCCAGTTGAAGGTCCTGAAGGAAACCGGATTGACCGCGACAAGCCGGAAGATGTTGAAGCGACAAGCTGGGGTGAAGCGGATCGACAAAGCGGGGGAAGACCCGAACGATGATGAATAGTCATTCGCGTTTCACTTGCAATTCATGATGTCTGAGTCATATTGAGATTATGGCACGCACAAAGCTGATATCGGACCGAGATGTTTTCCAGCAGGTACTGACCCTGTTGCTGCAAAATGGCGAAAAGGCGGTGACGTTTTCGACAGTTTCTGCGGCGACCGGACTTGCGCCAACCACTTTGGTGCAACGTTTTGGCAGTTGCAATGAGATGATCTTAAGCGCGATTGCTCAAGCTTGGCAGGAGTTGGATGGCTTGGTTGAAGCCGCAACTCTGGATGCCGCCGCCTTGAACAAAGGGTTGCCGGGCCTGCTGAAATCGCTTGTCGGTCCGATTGATCCGGGCGCATTGCTGACGCTGAGTTTGCGCGATCCGGCCCTGATTGGGCATGCAAAAGCTTGGCGGCATAAGGTCGAACAGGCGATTGCGGCGCGTCTGGATGTCAGTGCGAAGGCGAAAGAAACGGCGGCGCTGATCTTTGCGGCCTGGCAGGGCCGGATGCTGTGGGATGCGGGCGGTGGCAAGGGTTTTCGACTGGGCGATGCGATCAAGCGACTTGGTTAACTATTTCACGATATAGGTTTTATAAAGCCAGATCAGCACGATAGCCCCAAGGATCGCCCCAACAAACCCTGCCAACCAGCCGGTGATCACCACCAGACTGCGCAACAAAAACACACCGATCAATGCGCCTGCGATGCCAATCACCACCGTCGTTGGCACATCCGCATCAATACGCATCACCCGTGTTGCCAAAAAACCAGCCGCCGTTCCGATGATAAGCAAGAACACCAAGCCCATACCCGCCTCCTTCGTCCACGCCGCCTATATGGGGACGATTGCTGAAAATGGAATGGCCTAGTCCGCCGGAACCATCGCGTGGGCGATCTGCGCAAAATCCGCGCGGCTGCACGCGACCAGACCATAGCGAAACATCATGCCCAAACTCGGCTGGTTGCGCGTCAGTTCCAGATGATCGAGCAGGGGGCGAATGGGCTGTATTTTTGCAGCAGGTTGCCACTGCACACTGCGTCGCCACACCAGAAAGCCGCCCGGCATCTCATACTGATAGGGCATATCAGCCGTCACCCGACCGATGGCTGTGAATGCCATCAAGCTTTGGCCATCCCTAAATTTGGTTCTGGGGGAATAGATCACCACACCATCAGCGGTGGCCATGCGCCGCAGCGGTGCCGATTTACCATGACAGGCCTGAACGATGCCCCAATTAATGCCATTTTCAGCATGATCAGCCGAGGCTGTAACGATCCAGAATTTTTGTTCACTATCTATATCAAACTCCCCAGTATACCCTGCATATGTCAAGGCTCCTGCCAGTTTCTGTCAGGATCAGGTGAGCGTTTCGGGCATTTTCAACCCATTCAGGATATCGCCAGCCGACATCGGCCGTTTGCCCTCGCGCTGCGCCAGAGTGATCTCAACGGCAGCATCACCGCAAGCGATCCGCAGCCCGTCCAGCACTTGGCCAACCGCGCCAGAACCTACGGTGAGGCGTGAGCGCAGCAGCTTGAACCGCTCGCCATTGATCTCACACCAAGCGCCGGGGAACGGCGACAGACCGCGGATTTGGCGATCAACCATTGCGGCGGGCTTAGACCAATCAACCCGTGCTTCGGCCTTGTCGATCTTGGTCGCGTATGTGACTCCTTGTTCGGATTGCGGGATGGCCTGCAGGGGCAGCTGATCAATCGCGGCTTCAATCAGCTTGGCTCCGATCATTGACAGGCGATCATGCAGATCTGCGGTCGTCTCCTCTGCGCCGATTGCGGTGGCTTCGCGCGCGAGAACGGGGCCGGTATCAAGACCAGCTTCCATCTGCATGATGCAAACCCCGGTCTCGGTGTCACCCGCCATAATTGCGCGGTGAATCGGGGCGGCCCCGCGCCATCGTGGCAGCAGTGAGGCGTGGATATTCAGACAACCAAGGCGCGGCTGATCGAGTACAGTTTGCGGCAGGATCAGCCCATAAGCGACGACGACGGCGAGGTCCGCATCTAACGCGGCAAAGGCCTGTTGCTCCTCGGCAGAGCGCAACGATACGGGGTGGAAAACCGGCAGCCCCAAGGCTTCGGCGCATTGCTGCACTGGGCTCGCACGGTCGGCTTTGCCACGTCCAGCAGGTCTGGGTGGCTGGCAATATACCGCAATGATTTGATGGTGTAGGTATAGTGCCTTTAGGATCGGCACGGAGAATTCTGGTGTGCCCATGAAGATGATTTTCATGAGCGTTTCCGCAGCTTTTCGGCCCGCGCGATCAGCATTTTGCGCTTCACTACGGAGAGGTGGTCAAAGAACATTTTGCCCGCCAAATGGTCGATCTGATGCTGCACCGAAGTCGCCCAAAGGTTGACGAAATCACGAACTTCCAGCTGATTTTCCGCGTTGAGAAACCGCACCGTCACGGCGCGCGGGCGGCGCACAACAGCCGATACACCGGGCAGATTTGGCGAGGCTTCTTCATGCTCACGGAATTGTCCTGAGGCGTGTAAAATTTGCGGGTTTGCCATCAGAATGGCCTGGCCACGCTGCTCGGAACAATCAACGACGGCCAAGCTGTGCGGCATGCCAATCTGCACCGCAGCCAGCCCATAACCGGGCATCGCATCCATCGTGTCCACCATATCGGCCCAGATCGCCAGGATCTCATCGGTGACCGCGGCGACCGGATGGGCTGGTGTGCGCAGGCAGGGATGCGGGTATAGCAGGCAGGCTCGAGCCGTCATGTCAGGGCACTTTCAGCTAAGGCGCGGGCGGCTGGATCGAGGTGATCCAGCGTTAAAACACCGTTCAGATGGTCCAGCTCATGCTGAGCACAGATCGCCGCAAAGCCTGAGAACGTTTCTTCACAAACGACATCGGCAAGGTCAAACCAGCGCATCCGCACCGAAGTTGGTCGTGAAATTTGGCTGGTGATGCCCGGCAAAGACAGACAACCTTCAGGCCCAATTGTAGTTTCCGGCGAGGTCCAGAGCCGTTCCGGATTAATGAGAACACGCGGGGCGTAGGTGCCGTCTTTCCATGTGCAATCCATCACGAAAAGCCGCAGCAATACTCCGACTTGCGGTGCCGCCAGCCCACGACCGGGTGCGGCATACATGGTTTCCAACATATCAGCAGCCAAAGCCGATACATCGCTGTTAATTTCTGAACAAACAGTCGTTAACCGTGCATCTGGCCAGCAAATGATTGGCAGCACCGCCATCAGTACTCCGAACCTGACCGCGCGCGTTCTCTTTTCAACTTTTCCATCTTACGGGTGATCATCTGTCGCTTCAGCGGACCAAGATAGTCAATGAACAGTTTGCCATTCAGGTGATCAATTTCGTGCTGCACACAGGTTGCCCATAGGCCGGTAAACAACCGTTCCTGCGGGACGCCATCAAGGTCCATCCAGCCGACTTTCACCGAACTCGGTCGCTTCACCTCGGCATATTGATCGGGGATCGACAGGCAGCCTTCCTCGTAACTGCCAAGGTCTTCCGACGACCATAAAACCTGCGGATTGAGCAGCGCCATCGGCTCGGGCGGGCCATCTTTGATGCAATCCATCACAATCAGACGCTTCATCACGCCAATTTGCGGTGCGGCCAAACCAATTCCCGGCGCCTCATACATGGTTTCAAACATGTCCGACGCCAGCGCAGAAATCTCGGCACTCACCGCTGCGATTGGCTCGCAGGGCTTCTTCAGACGCGGATCGGGATGGATCAGGATATCGCGGATCATCTTTGGGATTTACGGCGCGGGGGCAAATCGTGCAAGAGGGCGGTGGGGATTCATTGAAAATGGCATCCAAGCCTATGCAGTGGTAGTTTTTCCCGATAAATTATGATTTATTGGCATATATTTCCGATTTACACCCACAAGTAGGGATGATTTTCTGATTAGTTTAATTTAACTAGAACGAAATACCGAAACGCAGCAGGATAGCCATGACCTTCGACACCCCAATCAATCGCTTTGGAACACATTCTGTCAAATGGGATTCGATGGAGGCCTTCTACGGCGTGCCGGCCAAGGACGGCATCGCCATGTGGGTGGCGGATATGGATTTCCGTCCGCCGACCTGCGTGCAAACGGCCCTCGAAGGCATGATGGCGCATGGCGTCTACGGATATTACGGTGATGATGCCGCCTATCTTGATGCGATTCGCTGGTGGATGCAGACCCGGCACGGCTGGTCGGTGGAGCGGGATCAGATTTTCACCACGCATGGATTGGTGAATGGCACCGCGATGTGCGTCGATGCCTTTACAAAACCGGGCGACGGCGTGGTGCTGTTCACCCCGATTTATCACGCCTTCGCGCGGGTGATTAAAGGCGCGGGGCGGCAGGTGGTTGAGTGCAAGCTCGCCAATGTGAACGGGCGTTATGAAATGGATTTCGCCGCCTGGGATGCCCAGATGACCGGCAACGAGACCATGCTGATCCTGTGCTCGCCGCATAATCCGGGCGGGCGGGTTTGGACTTTGGCCGAATTGCAAGGCGTGGTGAACTTTTGTATTCGCCACAACTTGTTGTTGGTGTCGGATGAGATCCACCATGATCTTGTGATGCCGGGGCAGAAACACACGGTGATGACAGCAATACCGGGGATAAGTGAACGTTTGGTCATGATGACGGCGACCACTAAGACCTTCAACATCGCGGGCGCACATTCTGGCAACGTGATCATCGCAGACCCGAAACTGCGCGCCCGCTTTGCCGAGCGAATGAACGCGATGGGGATCTCGCCTAACTCGTTCGGGATGTTCATGGCGACGGCCGCCTACTCGCCCGAAGGTGCGGCCTGGGTGGACGAACTTTGTGCTTACCTTGACGGCAATGCCAAGATTTTCAACGAGGGTATTAACCAGATCCCCGGCCTGAATTCGATGCCGCTGGAGGCGACCTATCTGGCTTGGGTGGATTTTGCCGGCACCGGCATGGCGCAATCTGAATTCATTGATCGGGTGCAAAAGCAGGCAAAAATCGCCAGCAATCATGGCACGCCCTTCGGTGCCGGCGGTGAGTCGTTCCTGCGCTTTAACCTCGCCACCCCGCGCACGGTGGTGGTTGAGGCGGTGCAGCGGTTGCAAGCGGCCTTTGCCGATCTGCAATAACGGAATTGTCACGCAAAGGGTGCGGCGTTGCGCCGCACCAGACCTCAGGTCCTTGGCAGCAGGGCCACGGGTGCGTTTTCCTCGCGATAGTAATCCAGTGGGGCGCGATCTGACACCAAGGTCATTCTCTTGAAATCGCAGACTAAATCACCATTCTCGACCAGTGAAGCCACGATCAGGCATTGGAAAATATGCCGCGAGCCATCGTAGACATCGACCAGACCGCGCAGATGCGGGGTGAGGGCTGCATCCAAGGCGAAACCGTCATGCCAGAAGCGCGTAACCGGAAATACCGCCTCGCCGACCTGCACGCGCAGGCGCGATTTCCGGGCAAACTCACGTTTGCGGGCTGCATCCAACCCGTCCCGAATATCCTGCGGCAAGAACTCCAGCATCATCGCCTCCATCACTGCTGTTAAGATTGCCTGCGAACTGCTTAATTTTGTGACACGCTGAGAATACGATCTAGAAATGCCCCGCTTACGTTGCGAAAATGTCGCAAACGGCAGGCCGATAGGACGAAAAGAGCCCTACACGCGGGACTTCGGGGCGCAGAGATATGGAGCATCGCATGACTACTTGGACCGAATTGCAGGATGCTCTGCCGCATGTGCAGGCGGCACCGAAGACCGATGCCCCGATTCGCGGCCTTTGTCTGCGGCCTGCGCTTGGCCAGCGGACTTTTCCGGACCGGATCCGCATGACCAAAGCCCATGGCATTCCGGGCGAACGCTGGATGACGACGCCCTGGATGTGGATGGCGGATGGCAGCCCCGATCCGCGGATTCAGGTCTCGATTCTGCAAAGCCGGGTGATGGATCTGGTCTGGCAGGACCGCAACCAGCCGCATCCGGGCGATCCGATTGTGGCGGATCTGGAGATGTCAGAGGCCAATCTGCCGGTTGGGACGCTTATTCGGGCGGGCACGGCGGTGCTGCGGGTCTCGGATGTGTGGAACGATTCTTGCGCGAAGTGGAAGGTGCGCTACGGCACCGATGCCTATGATTGGGTGCGCGCCAGCCCGACCCTGCGGTTGCGCGGGATTCTGTGTTCGGTTGAGGTCGATGGCGAGGTGACTTTGAGTGATCGTTTGCAGGTGGTGCGTTAACCTTTAGTGCTACATGCCCTCATCGCGTTGGCGGGTGGCGCGCCGCCATGCGACACATTGTGCGACCATGGCGCGGGTCAGATCGGCCCAAAGTGTGAGGTTTTCTGGGGTTGCGCGGAGGGTAATCCGGGTCTCGCCTTGGTAAATATCCATCGGTGCATCGGGGTGCTGGGCGGTCCATTGCGCGATTTGCGCAGGCGTTGCGCGCAGCGGCCACGCCTGCGCAAACAGCCAATCGCGACCGCTCTGCGTGGCGGTAAATTCGGGAAACGTCGGGTCGCTGCGGGCGTAAATCACGCCGTCCACCACCTCTACCCCGGTAAAACCAGCCTCGCGCAGCAGCTGTTCCATCAGGCGACCAATGCCTCGGCACGCTTCAGATCGACCGAAACCAACTGGCTAACACCTTGTTCTGCCATGGTAACGCCAAATAGGCGGTCCATCCGCGCCATCGTCACCGCATGGTGGGTGATGATCAGGAAGCGGGTTTCGGTGCGCCGCGTCATCTCATCCAGCAAATCGCAGAACCGGGTGACGTTGGCGTCGTCCAACGGCGCGTCAACCTCATCGAGCACGCAGATCGGCGCGGGATTGGCGAGGAAGACGCCGAATATCAGGGCCAAAGCGGTCAAGGTTTGCTCGCCCCCCGACAGCAGCGACAGGGTAGCGAGTTTCTTGCCGGGCGGTTGGCACATAATCTCCAGCCCAGCCTCTAGTGGGTCGTCGGATTCAACCAGAACCAGCCGCGCTTCACCGCCATTGAACAGATGGGTGAACAAAGTCGCGAAGTTGGCGTTAACCTGTTCGAACGCGGTCAGCAGGCGTTCGCGGCCTTCACGGTTCAGGCCTGCGATGCCAGAGCGCAGTTTTTTGATCGCTTCTTCGAGGTCAATTTTTTCCTGCGCCAGCGCGTCGTATTCATCGGAAACCGATTTCGCATCTTCCTCGGCGCGCAGGTTGACCGCGCCCAAAGCCTCGCGTTGCCGCTTCAGGCGTTGCACGTCGGTATCCAAAATCTCGGCATCCGGCATCTTGTCGGGGTCGACTTTCAGCGTGTCGAGAAGCTGATCGGGGGTAGCGCCCTGTTCTTCTGCGATACGTTCGGCGGCAAGGTTAACGGTTTCACGCGCGGCTTCGGTGCGCGCCTCGGCGCGGGCGCGGGCTTCGCGGGCGTCGCCTGACAACCGCTCGCCCTCGCGTTCGGTGTCGCGGGCGCTGCGCAGGGCGGCCTCGGCACTGGACAACGCATCGGCGGCCACCGCGCGACGCACCTCTGCCTCGGTGATCGCATCGCTGAGTTCTTCACGCTTGATGGCGATTTCTTCCGGCGCGGCAGAGGCTTCTGACAGCTCCTCTTGCGTCTCGGCTTTGCGTTCGGCCAACTCCGCGATGCGCTTCGCAGCTGTGTCCAGCCGATGTTTCCAGCCTGACAGTTCCTTCACCGCTTCCTGACGCCGACGCACGCGCGCCTCGCCTTCGCGGCGCAACTCATCATGCGCCGAGCGGCGCGACATCATGGTGATGCGGGCGGCCTCCACCGCCAGCTTGGCGGCCTCGACGCTTTCGCGGGCCGAGTCGAGGTCGGGCAGATCTTCCTCAGCAGCCACCGCGGATTCCAACCGTTCGCGCGCCTCAGCGACCTCACCTTCATAGCGATCCACTGACAGGTGGGCGGCGTCTAGCTTACCGCCAGAAATGGATTTGTCGGCTTCGGCGCGGGCGGCCATGCGGTTAGCCTCGGACACCCGGGTATCGGCGGTGCGGCGGGCATCACGGGCGGTCTGGTCGGCACGGGCGAGGTCGGCGAGTCGAGTTTGCAGCAGGGCGTGGGCCTGCGATGCCCCTTCCGCACGCGCAGAAACTTCCTCCAGATCGCGTTTTAAGGCGGTCAGCCGGTTCAGCTGTTGCAGGCGCAAAGCGGCGGCGGAGGGCGCATCTTCGGCCCCGGCGCGAAAGCCATCCCAGCGCCAGAGGTCACCTTCGCGGGAAACGAGGCGCTGGCCCGGTTGCAGATCGGCTTGCAAGCGCGGGCCGTCGGCGCGGTTCACAAGGCCGATTTGCCCCATACGACGGGCGAGAACACCAGGGGCCTGCACATGGTTTGACAGCGGCGCACTGCCCACGGGCAGGCTTTGCGACGTGGCGTAATCGGGCAGAGCAACCCAGCCGGAGCGTTTATCGGCCGCCACTTCCGGTGCGCGCAGATCATCCGCCAAAGCCGCCCCGATGGCCTTTTCCAAACCCGCTTCGACCACCAGCAGATCGAGCAGTTGATGCCCTGCTTGGGCTTCGCGCTGCACCAGGCGAGTGAGGGCCGCAACTTCGGCGCGCAGAGCAGACGCCTCACCCTCGGCCTCGGAGCGCGCCGCACGGGCCTCGGCCTCGCGACCCTGCACCTCACCCCGCGCATCTTCGGCGGTAAGCAGAGCTTCCTCGGCGGCTTCAGCGGCTTCAGCGGCGGAAACCTGCGATTCCTCCGCCGCTTCAAAGGCTTCCGTGGCTGCTTCCAACGCGGCTTCTGCCGCCAGAACCGCCTCTGCCGCCCGCGCGGCCTCGTGTTCGGCCTTCTGCACCGTGGCTTTACTGTCCGCCAACATCCGCTGCACTGACTGGTGACGCGCGGCCAGACGGGCCGCGTCTTCGGTGGCCTGAGACAAAACGCCTTCGCGGTCGGTCAGAATCGCCGAAGCCTCGCGCGCCACCTCAGCGGCTTCGGTCAGCCGATCCTCATGGCCGTCATGCACGCGCAAAAGCTGCTCGATTTCCCAGTCCAGCCGCCCAATCGTCTCGCCTGCATCGCGGTTCAGGCTGGATTCGCGCTCGGCGTCGCGGTCAAGCTCGGCGATGCGGCCCCGCAGCGTTTCGATCATCGCGCGGGCGCGGGCCTCTTGGTCGCCCAACTGGTCGCGCTGCACCATAAGCCGTTGCAGGATGGCGGCGGCGATGGCTTCTTCTTCGCGCAGGGGCGGCAGCGCATCTTCGGCGGCTTCGCGCTGTTTGGCGGCCAGACGCGCGGCGGCCTCGGCTTGGGCAGCTTGGGTCAAGCGCTGGCGCAGCAGGCCATCGGCCTCGGCACGGGCGAGTTCAGCCTCACGCCAGCGACGGTACAACAGCTGGCCCTCGGCCCGGCGAAGTTCCTCGCCGATCTCGCGATAGCGCGCGGCCTGTTTGGCCTGCCGGGTCAGCTGCGACAACTGCTGCGCCATCGATTCCAGTACGTCATCGACGCGCAGAAGATTGGCTTCTGCCCCGGTCAGCTTCAGTTCCGCCTCATGCCTGCGGGCATAAAGGCCCGAGATTCCAGCGGCTTCCTCCAGAATCCGCCGCCGGGCTTTCGGCTTGGCGTTGATCAGTTCAGAAATCTGCCCCTGCCGCACCAAAGCAGGCGAGTGGGACCCAGTCGAGGCATCAGCAAACAACATCTGCACGTCGCGTGCACGCACTTCCTTGGTGTTCAGCTTATAGGCCGAGCCTGCATCGCGGGTGATCCGGCGGGTGATCTCAACCGTGTCGGCATCGTTGAAACCCGAGGGCGCAAGGCGGTCGGAATTATCCAGCACCAGCGCCACCTCGGCGAAATGCCGCGCCCCTCGGGTGGCGGCACCATTGAAGATCACATCCTCCATCCCGCCGCCGCGCATCGCCGAGGGGCGGTTTTCGCCCATCACCCAGCGCATCGCTTCCAAGAGATTGGATTTGCCACAGCCGTTCGGGCCGACCACCCCGGTCAGCCCGTCGTGGATGACCAGATCGGTCGGATCCACAAAACTTTTGAAGCCATTCAGCCGCAGCTTGGTAAAGCGCAAAGGCGTTTGTCCTGATTCCGTTGGAGGGGCAGTTTCGGGCCGGGGATGCTGCGTGTCAACTTGTGGCCGCTGGATATGGCATAGGATGGGCGCTTATCCCCAAGATATTGGTCGACGAGATCAACTCTGCGCCATTGACCCGTGCGCGGTGAGACGGAATAATTCATCGTGAAGGAGCCTGCCCATGACCCCGCCCTATTCCGGCCATTGCCTTTGCGGTGCCACGCGGTTTCGCTGCACCGCCGCGCCGTTGTGGCAAAGCCACTGTCATTGTGAAAGCTGCCGGCGGGCGTGTTCCTCGGCGTTCACCTCGTTCTTTGGTGTGGCGCATGGGGCTTGGGCATGGACGGGGGCCACGCCCGCCACCTATGCCTCATCGCCCGGCGTGTGGCGGGATTTCTGCGCGACTTGTGGCTCGCAAGTGGCCTATCGCTCGGATCGCTATCCGGGCGAGATTCATTTCTATGCCGCTTTGCTGGATGATCCGTCGCTCTATGCTGCGGAAAACCATGTGCATAGCGCCGAGATGCTGCCGTGGCTGCATCTGGCCGATGGGTTGCCGCGCAAATGACCCCCTTCCGCGCGACATCCCCCTTCGATTGGGCCGCCGTCCTGCAGCTGATCCGCGCTGAATTCGCCTATATGGAGTCGCGGATTGACCCGCCTTCGTCCATGCACCGGCTGACCGAGCCCGACATCGCCACAAAGGCCGAAAGCGGTGAGGTATGGGTGATCGGCAGCCCGCCCGCCGCCTGTATGTTCCTGACCTTGCAGGCGGAGTCGCTGTACCTTGGCAAGCTGGCGGTCAGTGCCAGCCAACGTGGCAAGGGCTTGGCGCGGGTGCTGATTGGCGTCGCCGAGGCGAGGGCGCGGGCTTGGGGGCTGGCGGCGGTGGAGTTGGAAACGCGAGTGGAACTTGTGGAGAACCACGCCATCTTTCAGGCCATGGGCTTTCAGGAAATCAACCGCACCGCCCATCCCGACTATGCGCAGCCGACCTCGATCACCTTTCGCAAACCGGTTTAGGCCAGATAGGCGCGGAAGGCCTGCACGACTTCCTGATAAACCTTACGCTTGAACGGCACGATCGATGCCACCATCTCCTCGGCACCGATCCAGCGCCATTTTGAGAATTCGGGATGGTCGGAAGCGATATTGACTTGCGCATCTGTCCCCAAAAACCGGAACAAGAACCACTTCTGCCGCTGGCCGCGAAACTTGCCGCCCCAGACTTTACCCAACAACTCGGGCGGCAGATCATAGGTCACCCAATGGTGGGTTTTGCCGACAAATTCCACCAAATCGGCGGTGACGCCGGTTTCTTCCCACAACTCACGCAACGCCGCAGCACGAGGCTTTTCGCCATCGTCAATGCCACCCTGCGGCATCTGCCAAGCGGGCACCGGGTTGTCCAACCGCTGACCCGCAAAGATCAAGCCCTCGGCGTTGATCAACACAACGCCAACGCAGGGGCGATACGGCAGGCTTTCAGGATCGACGGTCATATGCGCCTCAAATAAAAACTGCCGCGCCACAAAATCGGGGCGCGGCAGTTGGTTAGCTTTGCACTTACGGCTTGGTCGCCACAGCGTTCAATCCGCGCAGAATATCCACCGCATAGGCCAGTTGATAATCCTCATCGCGCAGCTTGGCGGCTTCTTCGGTACGCGCCCGCTCGTCTTCCAACAGTTTTTTCTCATCGTCGGTCATCGAATCATTGGTGATCGCCCCGCGCAAACTGGCTTCGGTGCGCTGTTTGGTTTGATCCTCCGCCGCTTTCGCCTCGGTGCCTTCTGCCGCTGGATCAACGACAGGTTGGTTCACCACGATGTCTGGCATCACGCCCAACGATTGGATCGAGCGCCCCGATGGCGTGTAATACCGCGCCGTGGTCAGCCGCATCGCGCCCTCACCCTTCAGCGGGATCAGGGTTTGCACAGACCCCTTACCAAAGCTTTTCGTCCCCACCACAATCGCGCGGCGGTGATCCTGCAACGCGCCCGCAACGATTTCCGAAGCCGAAGCCGAGCCGCCATTGATCAGCACCACAATCGGTTTGCCATCAGCCAGATCGCCCGGCGTCGCATTCTCGCGTGAGCTGTCTTGCGCATTGCGGCCACGGGTCGAGACGATCTCACCTTCATTCAGGAACGCATCCGAGGTCAGGATCGCTTGTTTCAGCAAGCCGCCGGGGTTGTTGCGCAGATCAATCACGAAGCCTTTCAGCTTGTCCGCGCCGCCCGCTTCTTCGGTCAGCTTCTTGATGCCGTCCTGAATCCCCGGATAGGTTTGATCGTTGAACGACGACACCCGCAGCACGCCGATATTGCCGACCAACCGCGCTTTCACCGCTGCGACTTTGATGGTGTCGCGGATGATGGAGACATCGAACGGCTCTTTCACGCCTTCACGCACCACGGTGATCACGATTTCTGACCCAATCGGGCCGCGCATCTTATCGACCGCCTCATCCAGCGTCAGGCCCTGCACCGCTTCGCCATCGACCGTGGTGATGAAATCACCCGGCTTGATGCCCGCTTTATCGGCAGGCGTGCCATCCATCGGCGACACGACCTTGATATAGCCTTCTTCCATCGTCACTTCGATGCCCAAGCCGCCGAACTCGCCCCGCGTTTGGGTATTCATATCGTCAAACGCCTTGGCATCCATATAGCTGGAATGCGGGTCCAGCGAGGTCAGCATGCCGTTGATCGCCGCCTCGACCAGCTTTTTGCTGTCGACATCCTCAACATATTGCGCGCGGATGCGTTCAAACACATCGCCGAACAGATCAAGCTGTTCGTAGACCGAGGCGTTTTTCGTAGCATCCTGCGCGATCAACGGGCCAGCCACCTGCGTTGTTATAACGCCGCCAGCAATCGAGCCGCACAGTGCCGCGATAATCATCTTCTTCATCGGCTCGTCCTATTCCTCTGCTTTGGCGGTTGCCGCGAACCACTGCATTGGGTCCACTGGTTTCGCACCTTGCCTCAACTCTATGTAAAGCGTTTCCGTCTCACGTCCGCCACTGCCTTCTTTCGCAGGCGCGAGAAGATCACCACTTCCCGCCGCCGCTCCGCCCATCAGGCCCAGCGCAGCACCTTTTGCGATCACTTCGCCCACTTCGCCATACACCTGATCAAGCCCGCCCAATACCATAAGATAGCCGCCGCCGGGTTCAATGATCATCACGTTTCCGTAGTCGAGCAGCGGACCGCGGTAGCGGATGGTCGCCGCCCAAGGGCTGGTGACTAGGGCTGCGGGTCTTGTAGCGAGGGTCATACCGGGGCGGGTCACGCCGCGCACATCGGTTTCATTGGGTTTCAAAAGCAAAGTGCCCAGCGCGGGTAGATCGAGTTTGTCCTGCTGATCGGCAAAGCTGGCATTGCCGGTATCATCCAGCGCCAGCCCCGCCGCGAAAGCCTCCAACGTATCCGCCGATTCCAGCAGGCCCAGCAGCACATTGGGGTCTTCGGTGAAACGCTTGGGCAATTTGGTGCGGTCTGACATGGCTTGGCTCAGGTCTGATCGCGCCACCTGTGCCGCAGCCAGCCCCTGCCCCAAGGTTTCCCCCGCCGCCTTCTGCAAGCGGCGCAGATCGGAGAGTTCTTGTAATTGCCCTTTCAGACCATTGACCTCTGCCTGCAACGCCGGGGTGACATCGGCCAGCATCATGCCAGAGCGCACCGTGCCCAGCGGCCCAGTCGGGTGCAGCAACAGCAGCGGCCCCGGTTCGGCATCAATGCGGGAAAGCACCCCCAAAAGCTGCGCAATCCGGTCGCGTTTGGTCTGAAATTGCAGCGTTAACGCGGTTTCGCGCAGTTCCGCCTGCCGTAAAGCTTCGCGCAGGGCTGCCAGCCCCTCCTCATAAGCCTTGATGGTTTGGGTCAGCGCCGCAACCCGATCCTTCGCGCCTTCTGCCGCTTGCAACGCCGCCACCGCTTGCTGCAGCTCTGCACTCGCCTCAGCCGCATCCTCGGCCACGCCGCCCGCTGCCGCCGAGGCGGTCAGCATCACCAGCAGGGCAGCGATCCGGATCATGCCAGCATAAGGCTCCGCCCGGTCATCTCAGGCGGCTGCGGCAGTTCCATCAGCGCCAGAATCGTCGGGGCCAGATCGCCCAACCGTCCGCCATCACGCAACACCGCCCCCGCAGGGCCGCCAACCAGCACAACCGGCACCGGATTGACGGTGTGCGAGGTGTGCGGGCCGCCCGTCACCGGATCAACCATCATCTCGCAGTTGCCATGATCGGCGGTGACGATCATGGCCCCACCCTTGGCTTCAAGCGCCGCCAAAGCGCGACCCAGCCCAATATCCACCGCCTCGCAAGCCTTGATGGCTGCCGTCAAACTGCCGGTATGCCCGACCATATCCGGGTTGGCGAAGTTGACCACGATCAGATCATAGCCCTTCTCAATCGCCATCACGAGGTTATCGGACACCTCAACCGAGGACATTTCCGGCTGCAAATCATAGGTTGCCACCTTCGGCGATTTCGGCATCGCGCGGTCTTCGCCCTCAAACGGTACCTCGCGACCACCGTTCAAAAAGAACGTGACATGCGGGTATTTCTCGGTCTCAGCCAAGCGGAACTGCGTCAACCCCTGCTTGGCCACCCATTCCCCCAAGGTATTGGAGATGCTGCGCTTCGGATAGGCCGTTGCCATATAAGCGTTATGATCCTCGGAATATTCCACCATCCCCAGCATCGCCGCCCATTCCGGGCGGTCCCCTGTGGCAAAGCCAGCAAACCCCGGAGCCGCCAGCGCGCCCAAAATCTCACGCGAGCGGTCCGAGCGGAAATTGAGGCAAAACACCCCATCGCCATCAATCGCGCCTTCGTAGCCGTCGATCACCGTCGGTGCGATGAATTCGTCCATCTCGCCTTTGGCATAAGACTGCGCCACCGCCTGCGCCGGGGTCTCGGCATGTTCGCCATTGGCCATCACCATCGCATCGTAAGCGCGCTGCACCCGCTCCCAGCGGTTATCGCGGTCCATAGCCCAATAGCGCCCGATCACCGTGGCAACCTTGGCGCCCGCTGGCAGTTGCACCATCAGCATGTCGATGAATTCCGCAGCCGACGAAGGCGACACATCGCGGCCATCGGTGATCGCATGCAGCGCGACAGGCACGCCCAAAGCCGTGATCGTGCGGCAGGCCGCAATCACATGGGTGATGTGGCCATGCACGCCGCCATCCGACACCATCCCGATCAGATGCGCTGTCCCCCCGCTTGCCTTCAGCTTGGCAACAAACTCCAACAGCGAAGGATTGGTGGCAAACGTGCCATCCTCCACCGCCAGATCAATCGCGCCCAGATCCATCGCCACCACCCGCCCCGCGCCGATGTTGGTGTGCCCGACCTCAGAATTGCCCATCTGCCCGGTCGGCAGGCCCACATCCGGGCCATAGGTGATCAGCGTGGAATGCGGGCAGGTCGCCCAAATCCGGTTGAAATTTGGCACATTGGCCTGCGCAGGCGCGCTAGAGGTCGGATCAGCATTGATCCCCCAGCCATCCAGAACGCACAGAACAACGGGTTTGCGGGACATGAAGCGGCCTTTCCAATGCGTCAGATGCTTCTAACGCTGCGCGAGGCGCAGAGCAACGGTCGCGCAGGGTTTGAGGCTATAGCAGATCGCCCACGACGGGAATTGTGGCCCCTTCGGTAAGGCGCCCTGTGATATTGATCGTCTCGTTGCACAGGAAATTGGCATCGGTTTCATAGATATGCCGGACGCCAGCGAGGATCGGGTCGCGGGTTGAAGGCCGCAACGCGCAATAGGCAGATCCCTGGCGTTCCCAGCGAAAAGAAATCCAACACTGCTGGTCGCCTCTTAATAGCACATTTAGTAGCAAGATAGCCGTGCAGCCTTCAAAGCCAGAGGCCGATGGAACATGTGCCGTAAGTTTTACGACTTCTTCGGGAAACCAGACCTGATCTTCCGAGAGTATCCCATCGCGCTTGCCAATCAAATCCATCAGCGCTGCGAAATGCGCAGCCGCATCCTCGCCCCGATCAGCTTGTGCCACGGCCTGCAATTCATCCCGTCGCATAGAGCGCGCTATCCGCAGCAGCGGCTCGGCAATTTCGGCAGGTTGTCGCGTCTGACATTCTGTGTCGGTTGGCGGTGTGTCTAAGGGGATAACTCCCAAATCGACCGCCCGTCGCAGACCATTCGCCACCGCCGCCCGCAAAGTCGCGGGCCAGTCGCGCAGGCGTTTGCAGGCTTCGCCCCAAGCCTCAGTGAGCAAGTCCGACGCCTGCCGCCGCTGCAACACATCCGCCAGCAGAACAACCACGGCCAGATCAAACCCCTCGGCTTGGCTGATCGCAATCGCCTCAAGCCCGTCCAGCAAAGCCAAAGTCTCATCGCGCTGAAACCGGAAGCCATCATCCCGCAGCCGTGCAAATGCCTCACCCGTCTCGCGCAGACCCAAACCCGACGCCTCGGCCACCGCCACCAAATGCTGCGCCAGCAAAGGTTTCACATGATGCACAAGATCGCTGACCGCCTGCATGGTGCGAAAACTGTCGCTCATCCCCGCCCCCTATGCCCGATGATACGGCCCGCCGCCGAGAATCGTTGCAGCCCGATACAACTGCTCTGCCAGCATAACCCGCACCAGCATATGCGGCCAAACCATCCGCCCAAAGCTAAGGGAAAACCCCGCCTTCGCGCGCAGGCTGGGATCAATCCCATCAGCGCCGCCGATCACAAAGGCCACATCCTGCCGCCCGCCATCACGCCAGCCTGCGAGCATTTCGGCAAACTCCGGCGACGACAAAACCCGTCCCCGCTCATCAAGCGTCACAATCAGCGCACCGCTCGGAATAGCGCGCTCCAGCAAAACCGCCTCTGCCGCCATGCCAAGGTTCTTCTTATCCTCAACCTCAAACTCCGCCACCGGGCCAAGCCCCAAGGGCCGCCCGGTGCGGTCCAGCCGCGTG
The DNA here is from genome assembly GCF_058135695.1 of Cypionkella sp. PAMC25878. Lineage (NCBI taxonomy): Bacteria > Pseudomonadati > Pseudomonadota > Alphaproteobacteria > Rhodobacterales > Paracoccaceae > Cypionkella > Cypionkella sp. PAMC25878. The sequence goes on from NZ_CM176871.1 coordinate 4,714,533, forward strand.
TAATAATCATCCACCAGATCGCGCTCAGGCCCAGCCCTCAGCCGCCCCACAGCACAAACATGCAGCCGCAAGGCTTATGCCCCGCGATGCGCGCTTCCCGGAAGCCACATCTTTTCAAGATCATAGAACTCGCGCACTTCGGGGCGGAAGACATGGACGATCACATCGCCCGCATCAATCAGCACCCAATCGCCGGTTTCCTTGCCTTCCATCTTGGCCGACAGGTGGAACTGCTCTTTCAAGCGATCCGCCAGCTTTTCAGAAATCGACGCCACTTGCCGCGACGAGCGACCCGAGCAGATCACCATGTAATCGGCCACATCCGAGCGGCCGCGCAGATCAATCTGCACGATGTCTTCGGCTTTATCGTCATCGACCGAGGCCAGCACGGATGCCAGCAGATCTTCGGCGGTGTAATCATCAGAGGCGCGGGTGGCGCGCGGGCCAACCGGAAGGCCGGTGGCAGGATCAGAATGCGACAGGACAACGTCCTCCAAATAGCGCGCCGATGCGGCCCCGGCACAGGGCTAATGCCAACCTATCATTGCAGGGCAACAATCTCAACGGCAGGCGAAGGCGCGCGTCTATCCTGCCAAACGACGTTTCGCAAGGGCTTGGCTTGGCCTTAGGGCAGCAGAGCTGACCAAAAAACAAGCAGTAAGCCATGCGCATAACGCATGACGGCAATACTTCTCGCATACCTACACATCCATGCTGCGATGCAGCATATTACCGTCAGGGAGGGAACAACGGAGTAAACACCATGAATAAGTTCCTTAAACTGCTGCCGCGTCGCAAAACCCGCCATGAGGCAGAACTTGAATACCTAAACGACGCTGTCAGCATCTATGATCTGGAATGCCGTGAGCGCGAGATCGAACGCGGCCGTTTCGCGCAGTTCTGATCGCCCCATTCTGACCGACGCTACCGACGATTAGCTAAATCTGCATCGGGGGCGCACCCGCCCCCGGATGCCCGAGCCCGCCGCTCGACCCCGGCGACACTCCTTTACGTGTCTCTGCCTCGACCCTTGCTTGCAAGGCGCGATGGGCGTATATGCCCCACATGATCCGGTTTTTTGACATCGCTGACCATGACCGCCTGCCGTGGCGGTTTTACGGGGCCACCCGCGCCATTCTTGCGCACGTCTGATCGGTTTTGAGGGGCACGCGCCCCCGCCTCACGCATTCCCCCTTTCCAAACCCGAGGATGAGCCAGCCATGACCGCTCGCACGCTCTACGACAAAATCTGGGACGATCACGTCGTCCATCAGGCCGATGACGGCACCTGTCTGCTGTATATCGACCGCCATCTGGTGCATGAAGTCACCTCGCCGCAAGCCTTTGAGGGCCTGCGGATGACGGGCCGCCGCGTGCGCGCGCCGGAAAAAACCATCGCCGTGCCGGACCATAACGTGCCCACCACTTTGGACCGCGCCAATGCCGCGACGATGACCGAAGACAGCCGGATTCAGGTGCAAGCTTTGGACCAGAATGCCAAGGATTTCGGCATTCACTACTACCCGGTGTCAGACGTGCGCCAAGGCATCGTGCATATCGTCGGACCGGAGCAGGGTTGGACGCTGCCCGGCATGACCGTGGTCTGTGGCGATTCGCACACCGCCACCCATGGCGCGTTCGGCTCGTTGGCGCATGGCATCGGCACTTCGGAAGTCGAGCACGTGCTGGCGACGCAAACGCTGATCCAGCGCAAGGCCAAGAACTTCAAGGTCGAAATCACCGGATCCCTGCGCCCCGGCGTCACCGCCAAAGACATCACCATGGCGGTGATCGGGGAAACTGGCACCGCAGGCGGTACCGGCTATGTCATTGAATACTGTGGCCAAGCCATCCGCGAGCTGTCAATGGAAGGCCGCATGACGGTCTGTAACATGGCGATTGAGGGCGGCGCGCGCGCTGGCCTGATCGCGCCGGATGAGAAAACCTACGCCTATTGCATGGGCCGCCCGCACGCACCGAAAGGTGCCGCGTGGGAGGCGGCTTTGGCCTATTGGAAGACGCTTTTCACCGACGAAGGCGCGTTTTTCGACAAGGTGGTGACGATCAAGGCCGAAGATATTGCGCCCTTGGTGACTTGGGGCACCTCGCCCGAAGACGTGCTGCCGATCACCGCCGTTGTGCCCTCGCCCAGCGATTTCACCGGCGGCAAGGTCGAAGCAGTGCAGCGCGCTTTGGACTATATGGGCCTCGTCCCCGGTCAAAAGCTGTCGGACATCAAGATCGACACCGTGTTCATCGGCTCTTGCACCAATGGCCGCATTGAAGACTTGCGGGCCGCGGCCGCCATCCTGAAGGGTAAGAAGAAGAAAGACGGCATCCGCGCGATGGTCGTTCCGGGTTCGGGCCTTGTGCGGGCCCAGGCAGAGGCCGAAGGTCTGGCACAGATTTTCATCGACGCGGGCTTTGAATGGCGTCTGGCGGGCTGCTCAATGTGCCTCGCGATGAACCCCGACCAACTGGCTCCGGGTGAGCGTTGCGCTGCCACCTCGAACCGCAATTTTGAGGGCCGTCAGGGCCGCGGAGGCCGCACCCACCTGCTCTCCCCCGGCATGGCCGCCGCCGCCGCAATCACCGGTCATCTGACCGATGTGCGCGAGCTGATGGCAGAGACGGTTTAAGGAGCTGTAAAGATGGATAAATTCACCACCCTCACCGGGATTGCGGCACCAATGCCCTTGGTCAATATCGACACCGATATGATCATCCCCAAGCAGTTCCTGAAAACCATCAAGCGCTCGGGGCTTGGGGTCAATCTGTTCGACGAGATGCGCTATAATCTCGACGGCAGCGAGATCGCCGATTTCGTGCTGAACCAGCCCGCCTATCGTAAGGCCGAGATCATCGTGGCGGGCGATAACTTCGGTTGCGGCTCGTCGCGCGAACATGCGCCTTGGGCTTTGCTGGATTTCGGCATCCGCTGCGTCATCGCCACCTCTTTCGCCGATATCTTCTACAACAACTGCTTCAAGAACGGCATCCTGCCGATCGTGATGCCGCAAGAGGTTGTCGACATCCTGATGGCCGATGCCAAAAAGGGCGCCAATGCGCGGCAGACCATTGACCTGATCGGTCAGACCGTCACCACCTCAGACGGTCAGGTGTTCCCGTTTGAAGTCGACGGTCACCGCAAGCACTGTCTGATCAATGGATTGGACGATATTGGCCTGACGCTGGAAAAAGCCTCCGCCATTGATTCTTTTGAGAAAAAGAACGCCGCCCTGCATCCTTGGGCCTAAGCAAACCAAAACCACTACATCTAGGGCCACCCTGCAGGGTGGCCTTTTTCTTACCGCCAGTTTGATTCAATCCTGCAACACCTTGAACACGGAATTGCCACAGTGCTTACCGATCATTAACCCAGCTGTTGCCGATCGTGGGGAAAGAAGGCAAGAATTGGGCAATATTGAGGCAACCCGCCTTAAAGTGCGGGAAATCTTCGGGACCCTTGGCTGGCAAAACTCCAGACAAGACCGATTGAAGGGTGGCAGGGCAGTGGTTTCGCGGCTAACAGGCGCGATCGTTCGCATGATTTTGGTGATGGTGCTGGTCGCCACGCCTTCCGTGCTTTTGGTCGACGTGACAGCAGATGCCAAACAGATGGTCGCCCTTGTGGCGCTGTTCATTGGCCTTTTGACCTTTGTTGAATACAACGCCACCTATCCCAGCCTCGTCGAGTTTCGTGACGCACCGCCGTTCAACCGGGTGCGATACCTGATGCTGCTGGCCACCGTCGTGTCGCTGTCGATGATCGCGCGCGGCCGGATCATGCCCTCAACCTTGACCGATTTCACCGATGCGGTCGGCACGTTGATCGGGATTTCGATGGATTTCCCCTATAGCCCGGTGCGGCTGGCCACCTTGATGGTCGCAAATGATGCCACGCTCGAGCAGATCGCCGCCGTGCGGACGGCTGCGGGGATGGCTTACCTGATCTCTTTGATTTCCTTATCGGTTTATGTTGTGATCCTGAAAGCGGGCCGCTGGCCGTCACGCAGCCGTGCGTTCAACGTCTGGGTCAATCTGCCCACCTTTGACCCCACCGCCGGGGCAGATGTGGTCACCCGCCTCACCCGTGACGCGCGCATTAACATTGCGTTAGGGTTTTTACTGCCATTCTTAACGCCAGCCGTGGTGAAGATTGCGTCGACGGGATTCGAGCCCCTGACGCTGACCTCGCCACAAACCTTGATCTGGACGATGACGGCATGGGCCTTTCTACCCGCCAGCCTGTTCATGCGCGGCATTGCGATGGGTCGCATCGCCGACATGATCACCGAAACCCGCGCGGCGAACAGCTTGGGCGGCGATGGCAAGCGCTATGTGCCAGCCTGATTTGGCTTCAGATCTGGCTGTGCGCTTGGCCTGCTTTGGCCGATCTGCGGATCGCCACCTATAACATCGACCTTTGGGCCAAAGGCCCCGGTCTGGCGCTGCAATCCCTGCAACGCGGCGACAGTCCCGCACAACTCGCCGCCATTCAGGTGATCGCAAAGCTTGACGCCGATGTGCTGCTGCTGACCGGCATCGACTATGATCTGCACGGCGACACGCTTGCCGCACTGGAAAAACGTCTGGCCGAAGCAGGCACGCCCTACCCTTATCGCCTTCCCCTACGCCCGAATACCGGAGTGCCAACCGGCCTTGATCTCGATGGCAACGGCATATTGGGAGAGCCGCGCGACGCGATGGCCTATGGCCGCTGGGCGGGCGAAGGCGGTATGGCGATACTGTCACGCCTGCCGATCGACAGAGAAAATATGCGTGATTTCAGTGACTTTCTCTGGGCTGATCTGCCCGGGACCCTGATGCCCCCTGACACGCCGCCCGGCCAACTTCTCTCCACCACCGGTGCCTATGAGGTGCCGGTCACCCTGCCCGATGGCAAAACCCTGCGCCTTTTGGCCTATTACGCCAGCCCGCCGATTTTCGATGGCCCAGAAGACCGCAATGGTCGGCGCAACCATGATGAAACTGCGTTCTGGCTGCGGCTTTTGGCGGGCGATCTGCCGTTCAAACCGCCCGAAGCACCCTTTGTGATCTTGGGTCAAAGCAACCTTGACCCCGCCGATGGCGCGGGCCGCAAGCAGGCGATCACGGCACTGTTGCACCACCCTGCCCTGCAAGACCCTCAGCCGCGCAGCGACTCATCCCGGCATGATCCCGGCCAAACCGGCGATCCGGCCCTCGATACAGCGCTTTATCCAGTAATCGGCGGCCTCCGGGTTGAGATTATTCTGCCCTCAAAAGGCCTGCACGTCCAAACGGCAGGGGTCGAATGGCCCGCCGACAGCGACCCCGCTGCTGCAAGTCTGACAACCGCCTCACGCCATCACCCGCTCTGGGTCGATCTGGCGCCCTAAGCCCGCCCAGCGCAGTTGCGCCGCCGCCACCTCGGCCAATCCGGCGGTCTGAAATTGCGGCAACACGGCTTGCATAGTCGCCCCATCCAAGCGATGCGGCAGCTCATAGAGATAGCGCATCTCGCGCATTTCCCGCGCCAACTCCCAGAATGGTGCTGCCAAACCCAGCAGCCACCACGGAAATTTCGCGATCCGAAACACCCGCCCGCTCTGCTGCTGAAAGCTGTCCGCCAACTCCTGCATGGTAAACGTCAGCCCCGCAAACGGAATATCGGCATAGCGCGGCAAAGTGCTGCGGACCTCAGCCAAAGCCACCGCCGCCCGCGCCATATCCGGCAGATAGGCATAGGCGCGCAGCACATCCGCCCCGCCAAACGCCATGATCTTGCCCTTGGCCAGCCCACGCAACGCCATCCCCATGCCCTGCGTCTTGCCCGCCGCGTCGATAAAATCGCCGCCGCGCAGCAAGATCACTGGCAGACATGAGGCGCGATAGTCAGCCTCCATCTGCACCCGCACCGCCCCCTTGCGGGTGTTGGGCTTTTGCGGTGTCGATGGCCCCCAAGGCCGTGGCTGGCTGCCGTAATTATACACACTCGCGGGCACGATCAGCGTTGCCCCGCTGGCCCGCGCCGCCGCAATCGCCTGCGCGGTAATCGCCGGAACCAAACGCTGCCAGTCGTGATACATCGGCGGGTTCATCGCGTTGACGATCACATCCGCCCCCTGTGCCGCCGCCGTCATATCGGTGCCGCGCTGATAAAGCCGCACCTCCCAGCCCGCCGCCGCAAAAGCCTGCGCCGCATGCGAGCCAAACAGCCCCGACGCCCCTGCCACCAAAACCACTGCCATGATCCGTCTCCTATGTTGCAGGATGAAATTAGCCGCCATGACCCATTCACAACATTGGCACCAAACGCAGATGTGCTATTCATATCTGCATGGATAATCTTGACTGGACCCTGACCCGCTCTTTCCTTGCCGTGGCTGAAAGCGGCTCGCTCTCGGCTGCAGCTAGGCAGCTCAATCTCAGCCAGCCCACACTGGGCCGCCATATCGCCGATCTGGAGGCTGCTTTTGGCCTTCCGCTGTTCACCCGCCAACCGCGCGGCCTTGCCCCAACGGCTGAGGCCGCAGCGCTGATCCCGCACGCCCGCAACATGCGCGACGCGGCGGCCAAGCTGACGCTGGCGGTGGCGGGCCGCGACACCCGCCTGCACGGCCCGGTCCGTATCACCGCCAGCCGTATCGTCTCGCACTACCTTTTACCGCCGATGTTGGCGGCATTGCGCCACGAAGAACCCGGCATCGAGATTGAACTCTCCCCCACCGACTCATCCGATAACCTGCTGTTCCGCGAGGCTGATATCGCGTTGCGGATGTATCGCCCCACCCAACCCGATCTGATCACCGCCCATCTCTGCGATATCCCGATGGCGATCTATGCCGCACACAGCTACCTTGCTCGACGCCCCGATCCGATCACCCCGGACACCATCCTCAGCCATGAGTTCGTCGGCTTCGACCGCTCCGATCTGATGCTGCGAATGATGGCCGCGCAAGGCATTGCAGCCCGTCGCGAAGATTTCCCGACCCGCTGCGATGATCAAATTGTCTATTGGGCACTGGTACGCGCGGGCCTAGGTTTAGGCGGGATGCAAACCGTAATCGGCGATGCCGACCCCTCCGTCACCCGCGCCGCCCCCTTTCTGCGCCTGCAACCTTTACCAATCTGGCTGACCGCCCCTGAAGCTTTGCGCCACACCCCCCGCATTCGGCGGGTGTTTGATGCGTTAGCCGCCCATTTCCGGGCGCTGAAGCTTGACCCTGCCCCCCCCATTGGCTAGGCCATCGTCAACCCTTCAAACGTGGAGCCTATGATGGCAAATCCCTCCCTACTTATCCTCGCCGGCGACGGCATCGGTCCTGAAGTGATGGCCGAGGTGAAAAAACTCATCAGCTGGCTCGACGCCAAAGGCATCGTGACCTTTGACGTGTCCGAAGGCTTGGTAGGCGGCTGCTCTTACGACGCCCACGGCACGCCTTTGACCGATGAAACCATGGCCCGCGCGCAGGAAGCTGACGCGGTTCTGCTGGGTGCCGTCGGCGGCCCGAAGTATGACAAACTCGATTTCTCGGTAAAGCCCGAGCGTGGTCTTTTGCGCCTGCGCAAAGAGATGGACCTGTTCTCCAACCTGCGCCCCGCCCAGTGCTTCGACGCGCTCGCCGATTTCTCCAGCCTGAAACGCGAAGTCGTCGCAGGCCTCGATATCGTCATCGTCCGCGAACTGACCTCGGGCGTCTATTTCGGCGAGCCGCGCGGCATCTTCATGGAAGGCAATGAGCGCGTCGGCATCAACACCCAGCGCTATACCGAATCCGAGATCGCCCGCGTCGCGCGTTCGGCGTTTGAACTGGCCCGCAAGCGCAGCAACAAGCTGTGTTCGATGGAGAAGGCCAATGTGATGGAATCCGGCATCCTGTGGCGCGATGTGGTGCAGGAAATCCACGACAAAGAATATCCCGACGTGGCGCTGACCCATATGTATGCTGACAACGGCGCAATGCAGCTCTGCCGTTGGCCGAAGCAATTCGACGTCATCGTCACCGACAATCTGTTCGGCGATGTGCTGTCGGACATGGCCGCGATGCTGACCGGATCCTTGGGCATGTTGCCCTCGGCGTCTTTGGGTTTGCCGCAAGCCAATGGCCGCCCGAAAGCGTTGTATGAGCCCGTGCACGGCTCTGCCCCCGACATCACCGGGCAGGGCAAAGCCAACCCGATCGCCTGTATCCTGTCGTTCGCGATGGCGCTGCGCTATTCGTTCGACATGGGCGCTGAAGCCACCCGCGTCGAAAAAGCCGTTGAGAAAGTCCTCGCCGATGGCGTCCGCACTGCCGATCTGATGGGCCCCGAAGGCGGCTCACCGGTCAGCACCACCCAAATGGGCGATGCGATCATCGCCGCGATGGAAGCCAGCCTGTAATACCCTATCGTTGCCCTTGAGCCCGTCCCTCAAAGGCAACGACCTTTGACGAAAAATCAGCAAGAAACCCCGCGCGTTGCAGCTTCCCTCTTGATGTTCACCCGCGAAGGCCCGACAGCTAGGCGCATCGCCAAAGCTGCACTCTTTCGCCCCGGATACCCACCATGCCCGTTGCTCAATCGAACCTGCGCGGGGCGCTTTTGGCGCTGGCTGCCTTCGCGATTTACGCCACCCATGACGTGCTGGTGAAGTTCCTCGGGGCCAGCTACAGCCCGTTTCAGCTGATCTTTTTCTCAGGCCTGCTGACCTTCCCGCTGATCACCATCCTGTTGATGAGCGACCGCACCGATGGCAACCTTATCCCGAAACACCCCTACTGGACCGCCCTGCGCACGGCGTCGGCGGTGGTCAACGGCATCACCGGATTCTACGCGTTTTCCGTGCTGCCGCTCGCGCAATGCTACGCGATCTTCTTCGCGATGCCGATTCTGATCACCCTTTTGGCGATCCCGATCCTGGGCGAAAAGGTCGGCCTGCACCGCGGTCTGGCCATCGTCATCGGCCTTGCAGGCGTGATGATCGTGCTGCGACCGGGGCAAGAACCGCTCAGCCTCGGCCATCTTTCAGCGCTGGCGGCAGCCCTGTTGGGCGCGATGACCTCGGTGATCGTGCGCAAGATCGGTCATGATGAACGCTCGGTTGTGCTGATGCTTTATCCGATGGTGGCGAACTTCGTGGTGATGGCCTTGGCACTGCCTTTCGTCTATGTGCCTGTTCCGATTGAACATATGGGCATGATGGGTGCGATGGCCCTGCTCAGCCTGCTGGCAGGGATGTTGACCATTGCCGCCTACCGCCGCGCACCCGCGATCATCGTCGCGCCGATGCAATACAGCCAGATCATCTGGGCGATTCTTTACGGTTTTTTCATCTTCAAAGAAAAGGTGGATTTCTGGACCGCCGTTGGCACCGCCGTCATCATCGCCGCCGGAGTCTATATCGTGCTGCGCGAAGACAAACCCTCAGTCTCCATCAACCGCCCGGTGCTGGAAACCCGCTCACGCTTTGATTTCGGCGCGATCCCCCGCATCGGCCTCTGGCTGCGCCTGTTCGACCGCCGCCGCTTGCGCAACAAAACCGAAGGCCTTTCTGGCACCGATGGCGACGCATAAATCCTGCGCCGCCCTCTTGCAAACCCACGCGCAACGGTTTAACCCCGCGCCACGGTCGGAGCGTAGCGCAGTCTGGTAGCGCACCTGCTTCGGGAGCAGGGGGTCGGAGGTTCGAATCCTCTCGCTCCGACCAATTCAAAAAATCCCGATATATCAATCACTTACAGTTTGGATTCGTTGTTGCCCGGATCACTTTTCCTGCGCACAAGCCCGGACTAGAGCAAAGTATGCGACTCGATTTGGACGTCAAAGAACCGTCAACGTTAAAGATGGCGCTGCTTGATCCAACCGGAGCGACTTACAGCAATCTCGCCAAACAACCATCTCATGCCGCGGCCGTGCAGGCGTTCAGTGTCCAAAGCCACTTTACCGTTGATCGTTGAGCAAGTCGCGGCTGATCAATTGCCGTTGCACATCTCTACAAACTGCTTGTTTATCAATGCCACGCAGCACCCACCCGGCTCCCAAGTATCGCTCGCTATAATCAATGTATGCAGATCAGAACGACTGCGACATTGAAAAGAAAGCGAAAACCGTGAAAAGCAGACCTTACGCCGGAACCCGTTTGGCAAAGTTCATCGAGACCCGTGTTCTTGAGCTTCGCCCGCGAAAATCACAGATCGAAATCGCCACCGAGGCAGGATACGTCAATCCGAACATGCTGGCGATGATCAAGAACGGCTCGAGCAAGCTGCCTCTCGACCGTGTGCCCAGTGTCGCCAAGGCCCTGGAGTGCGACCCGAAGCTGCTGTTCAAGCTCGCCCTTGAACAACTGGGTGGTGCCACCACCGCCGTTGCCGTCGAGGCGATCTTCGGCACCATCGTCACACGCAACGAGGTCGTGTGGCTCGAAGAGATCCGAGATGCTTCTGGTCATTCAGACCCCAACTTGACAGCGCGCAGCCGCGCTGCTCTGCGTGCGGTGTTCGGCAAATGAGCGTTTCAGACATACCTACGATTGCGATGAGTGCAGTTGGTTTCAGGTTGCCTTCGGATCAACCTATCAGCGAGAACGAAAGAGTTTGGATCGATTTTCTGCGGTTGGTGTCGTGTGACAGTGACCCTGCTCCTACGCTACGAAGTGTTCAGGCGATGCGGCAGTTGGTCGGAGAGTGTGTCAATTGCGAAAGTGGCGTGGGCAAGCCTAGCTGCGTGGAAGGTAAGTAAGGTCAATGAGCGAAAGCCATTTTGGCTGGACTATGGACTATGGACTATGCTGCGCTGGCCGCGCCGGCGCTGGCCACGCGCTTCGTTATACGACCTGCAGATTCATAGTTGCGAAAGGAATCGACGTTCAGATCTGGATGACTGGGTGCTTACGCGGCTACTCCTTCGATTATTCCAAACGGAGCCGCGCCGCCGCCCACCAACTGAGGGTGGCCATCACGCCCGCCGTAGCAAGGCACAAAGGTAGACCCCCGAGCTGATAGCTGAGACCTGACAGAAGCGTGCCAATCAGCCGTCCTGCCGCATTTGCCATGTAATAGAACCCGACATCGCGAGTGATCCGCTCGGCATCCCCGAAGGCGAGGATCAGATAAGAATGGACGGAGGAATTTATCGCGAACACGAAGCCGAATGCCAGCAGCCCTATGATCACCGTCGCTGTCAACGCGGGCGAAGGCGCGCCTGCCCAGAAGGCCGCAGCTGCTAGCACAAATGGGATCGGAACCAAAAGTCCGGCCCAGAAGATTGCCTTTGAGACGCTCGCGGCCTCGGATTGTCCTTTGCCGCCTAGGATGCGCGGAGCCAGCGCCTGCACTGCACCATACGCGATGATCCAGAGGGCGAGGAAGGTGCCGATCAGGAAGAAAGCCGAGCGCCTGCCTTCGGACGTGCCGTCCGATAGCACCATCTGAAAGTAAACCGGCACGCCCACCACGAACCAGACGTCGCGCGCGCCGAACAGGAACATCCGCGCGAGGCTCAGCCGGTTCACGCGGGGATCTTGCGACCGCCAGCCACCCCACGCCTCATCTGCTTTCATGCGGCCGGGCAGACCTGCGGGCAGGAACAGCGCGATGGCCACAAGGATGACGGCCAACACCGCTGCCATGCCCCAGACCGCCCCTTGGAACCCAGCAATGCCCAACATCAGCGCGCCCAGAAAGAAGCCCAATCCCTTGACGGCATTCTTGGATCCGGTGAGCAGGGCAACCCAGCGAAACAAACCGCCATCCTCTGTCGGAGCCAGCAGCTTAACGGCAGATTTCGAGGACATTTTGGCCAAATCCTTGGCAACGCCCGAAACCCCCTGAACCGCCATCACGAAGGCGACCGAGGCTATGACACTCCAACCCGGATCAAGTTGCGCTAGCGCCACCAGTGCGGCCACCTGCAAGCCGAGCCCTGCGTAGAGCGTGGCCGCCAACCCGAACCGCGCCGCCAGCCAACCAGCACACAGGTTGGTGACAATTCCGGCAATTTCATACAGCAGGAACAGCCAAGCCAGTTGCACTGGTGTAAAGCCGAGCGTGTTGAAATGCAGCAGCACCAGCATCCGCAGCGCGCCATCCGACAGCATGAAGGCCCAATAGGCCGCTGTGACAGCGGCATAGGCACGCAAACCGTTCGGGGGGACGGCAGTTTCGGTCATAGCGCGCCTGCGACCATGCGGGTGATGTCGGCCAGACGGCAGGCATAGCCCCATTCATTGTCATACCAGGCGTAGATCTTTACCTGCGTGCCGTTGATCACCATGGTCGATTGTGCGTCGATGATCCCTGATCGCGGATCGTTGGTATAGTCGGATGACACCAGCGGCCGCGTCTCATACCCAAGGATGCCGCGCAGAGGCCCGTCGGCAGCGGCTTTGAACAGGGCGTTGACCTCCTCCACGGTCGTCTCGCGCTGCACCTCGAACACGCAATCGGTGATGGAAGCGTTCAGCAGCGGCACCCGGATGGCGTGGCCGTTCAGACGACCTTTCAGTTCGGGATAGATCAAGGTGATCGCGGTGGCGCTGCCCGTCGTCGTTGGGATCAGGTTTAAGAGTGCTGACCGCGCGCGGCGCATGTCCTTTGCAGGACGGTCCACAATGGTTTGCGTATTGGTCACGTCATGGATCGTGGTGATTGATCCGTGCCGGATACCTAGGCTCTCGTGGATAACCTTGACCACCGGTGCCAGGCAGTTGGTCGTGCAGGAAGCCGCCGTGATCAGGGATTGCGACCCGTCATAGAGGTGATGGTTCACACCGTAAACGAGGTTCAGCGCGCCGCCATCCTTGACCGGGGCAGAAACAACGACCTTCTTCACTCCGGCAGCATAGTAAAGTGCCACCTTTTCCGCCGTTTTGAACACTCCGGTGCAGTCAATCACCATATCGACGCCAAGCTCGACCAGCGGCAGCGCCGCAATCGTTTTCTCATGTGTCAGTTGGATGCGCTGGCTGTTCAGTGTCAGGCTGTCGGCATCATGGGTGATCTCGGCCTTCCAGCGTCCGTGAACAGAGTCAAACTCCATCAGCAGCGCGTGCTGTTCGGCATCGCCGACGGGATCGTTGATCAGAACAATCTCGCCTTGCACACCAGTGTCGATCAGGTCGCGCAGGACCAGTTTTCCGATCCGGCCAAGGCCGTTAAGGGCGATACGGGTCATGCCGTTAGCCTTCAACGGAGTCGGTGTGGGTGCCGATCCGGTCCACTTGCAGCTGCAACGCCATGCTGTCCAAAGCCTCGAACGGCAGCTCGACAAAAGCGGCTATCCGACGGCGCAGCGCGCCATAGGTCTGGGCGAAGACCAGCGCCTTTTCCGCATCAGTGCCAGTGGTCTTAACCGGGTCGGGCAGACCCCAGTGACCGGTAATCGGCTGGCCGGGCCAAGGCGGGCATTCCTCGGCAGCCGCAGTGTCGCAGACGGTAAAGACGAAATCCATCACCGGCACGCCGGATTTCTGGAACTCGGACAGGTGCTTGGATCGTAGGCCAGAAACGTCATGACCGTTCCGCTTCAACACCTCAAGCGCGAAGGGGTTCAATTCCGAATTGGGCTGAATCCCGGCCGAAAATGCCTGAAACTTGCCTTTGCCCAGATCGCGCAGCAACGCCTCGGCAAAGATCGAACGGGCAGAGTTGCCTGAACAAATGAACAAAACGTCGAAGTCAGTGTCGCGCATGAGGCGTTCCTTTTGGGCAGCAATGAGGGGGGCAAGAAGATCCGGGCGGGCGCGGCCAACATCAAGGGCGAGAAAGCCGATGAGGCTTTCGGTCACGTCAAGATCGACAGAATAGAACAGAGATCGTCCGCGCCGTTCGACCTGCACAAGGCCCGAGGCGGTCAGATCGGCGAGGTGATGCGACAGCGTGTTTTGCTTCAGCCCAAGCGCGACGGCGATTTCCGTGGGTCGCACACCCTGCGGCACGAAGCGCATGAGCAGCCTGAAAACCGCGAGGCGACCGGGGTGGCCAAGTGTGGCAAAGCCATGTGAGATGCGATTCTGTTCCATATTTCCCGAATATAGGAATATATCTTCTTCGGCCAATGAATTTTTTATGACAGATGGTTTCCCGATGCGAGCACCAGGCCTGACCGCATTGCGTCGTCCCTTCCTGCTTGCGCATCCCACGATTACAAACTACGCATCATCTCAACATTAATGGAGATGTTGAGATGATGCCAGAAGATCGAGCGATGTCGGCCTTTGCGGCGCTGTCGCAAGAGCATCGGTTGCAGATCGTGCGACTGCTGGTCAAAGCAGCGCCCGAGGGGCTGCCAGCCGGAACACTGGGCGAAATGCTGGGGGCCGGATCGTCGAAGATGTCGTTTCATCTTTCGCATCTAGAACAAGCCGGGTTGGTGCATTCGCGGCGCGACGGCCGACAAATTATCTACGCGGTGCAAATTGCAACAGTGTCTGACCTGATTGCCTTTCTGATGCAGGACTGCTGCGGCGGGCGCCTCGAAATCTGCGCGCCTGCCTTTGCTGCAGCAAGCTGTGCCCCCAAGGAGAGTGCAGATGCCTGATTTTCCCGTTCGCATCTACCACAGCCCCGCCTGCGGCACCTCGCGCAATGTCCTCGGCTTGATCCGCAATGCCGGGGTCGAGCCGGATATCATCGAATACCTGACCGCCCCATCGAGCCGGGAGGAAGTCCTTTCGCTGGTCGCCCGCATGGGCATCGCCTTGCGCGACCTGCTGCGCGAGCGCGGCACGCCCTATGCTGAACTGGGGCTGGATGACCCGACGCCGACGAAGGCAGATATCCTTGATGCGATGATGGCCCATCCGATCCTGATCAACCGGCCTATCGTTATCACCCACAAAGGAGTGCGGCTGTGCCGACCTTCGGAAACCGTGATCGACCTTTTGCCGCCACAGCGTGGTGCCTTCACCAAGGACGACGGCCAGCCGGTCGTCGATGCCAGCGGCCAACGCATTACGACAGGAGCCTGATATGAAACGCCTTTCCTTCCTCGACCGATGGCTGACCTTGTGGATCTTTGCAGCCATGGCCGTAGGCGTCATGCTCGGAACTCTGTTCCCGGCGTTGCCGGGCGCGCTTGACGGGCTGTCGATCGGCACGACGAATCTCCCGATTGCCATCGGGTTGATCCTGATGATGTATCCGCCGCTGGCGAAGGTGCGCTACGAGGATCTTCCAAAGGTATTCGAGGATCGACGCATCTTGGCGCTGTCGCTGGTGCAGAACTGGATCATCGGCCCGGTGCTAATGTTCGCACTTGCGGTCATGTTTCTATCCGACAGCCCGGAATACATGACCGGCCTGATCCTGATCGGCCTCGCCCGCTGTATTGCGATGGTGCTGGTCTGGAACGGCCTTGCCTGCGGCGATCAACAGTATGGCGCAGCACTAGTGGCGTTCAACTCGGTGTTCCAGATCCTATTCTTCTCCACCTATGCTTGGGTGTTTCTGACCGTTCTGCCGCCGTTGTTCGGGCTGGAGGGTCAGGTGATCGATGTGGGTTTCTGGATGATCACCCAAGCCGTGTTGATCTACCTAGGGCTGCCCTTCGCCGCCGGATACCTGACCCGCCGCATCCTGGTCGCCCGGCATGGCGAGGGCTGGTATCAGACCCACTTCCTGCCGCGTATCGCCCCGGTTACGCTAGTGGCCCTGCTGTTCACCATCATGGCGATGTTCGTGATGAAGGGCGGCGAGGTTTTGCGCTTGCCGGGTGACGCACTGCGCATCGCGGTGCCGCTGGCGCTGTATTTTGTGATCCAGTTCGGCATCGGGTTTGTCGTCGGCCGCCTGATCGGGGCAGGTTACCCGCGCACCACTGCCGTGGCCTTTACTGCGGCGGGTAACAACTTCGAGCTGGCGATTGCTGTGGCCGTTGCCACCTTTGGCCTCGCCTCGCCGGTGGCCTTTGCCACAATCATCGGTCCGCTGGTCGAGGTGCCAGTGCTGATAGGGCTGGTGTCGGTGGCGCTGTGGCTGGGCCGTCGCTGGTTTGCTTTTACTGCTCCCGAAAAGGTTTGACCAATGCCAGATGATAACAACCCGGCGTTTCCTGCACTCGACGAAGCCAGTTTTGTAGCGATTGATCCTGTGCGTTTGCTCTCCCCACCTGCATCGACCCGTAAACCGCGCATCTTGATACTTTACGGCTCACTGCGCCCTCGCAGTTTCAGTCGCCTCGCCGCCGAGGAGGCCGGGCGCATCCTAACGCGCCTCGGAGCCGAAGTGCGCTACTTCAACCCGTCTGGCCTGCCGCTGCCGGATCAACCGGGAGCTGACATGACAAAGGTGGACGAATTGCGCTCATCGGTGATCTGGTCTGAGGGGATGGTTTGGTCCTCGCCAGAACGCCACGGCGCGATGACTGGAATAATGAAGGCGCAGATCGACTGGATACCTTTGTCGATGGGCGCGGTGCGGCCGACACAGGGCAAAACGCTGGCCTTAATGCAGGTGTCGGGAGGTTCGCAGAGTTTCAACGCCGTCAACCAGATGCGCATACTGGGTCGCTGGATGCGGCTGATCACCATCCCGAACCAATCCTCGATTCCGAAGGCCTTTCAGGAATTCGACGAGGCAGGCCGGATGCGCCCCTCGCCCCTTTACGACCGGATCGTTGATGTCATGGAGGAGCTGATGAAGTTCACCCTGCTGACCCGCGATCGTGCCGATTATCTGGTGGACCGCTACTCTGAACGCCGCGAAACCGCAGAGGCGCTGATGAAGCGGGTCAACCTGTCGGCAGCGACCTGACGCCGGCGGTCAGGTGTGCTGCCAAACCTTGACCGCCGAAATCAGCAGGATCACCGTCAGCAGCGGGACGATTACTCCTTCGGGCACCACACCCAGCAACCTGCTGCCGACAAACGTGCCCAGCACAGAGCCCACTGCCATCACCAGAATAAACCTCAGGTTTCGACCCAGCACGGCAAAGCTGTCATCCCCACTGTAGCGGACGAAGGCCACCAACATGGTTGGCAGGCTCACGGCCAGCGACAGGCTTCCGGCCAGCTTGATGTCTGCACCGAACAGCAGCACCAGCGTCGGGATCAGCAACTCACCGCCCGCCACGCCCAGAAGCGAGGCGACGATCCCTATGCCGAACCCCGCAACCACTCCGGCAATCAGTTGTGAAAGCCCAGTCAGCAACGGCTCAGAGGTGGCCAAGTCATGCCCTAAAAACAGCACAGCCGCGATGATCACCAGCAGAATCGCGATGATGCGATAAAAGGTCGCCGTGCGCAGCCGAAGCGCCCAGCCGGCACCGACCCATGCCCCGGCCAAACTGCCCACAAGCAGGTTCAACAGGATTGGCCCCTGCGCCAGCACCTCTGCGAACGGCACGGTTGCCGTCCGAAACGGCAGGGCCGTCGCTACGACAACCAGACTTGTCGCCTTGTTGATGATCACCGCCTCCAAGGCAGAAAAACGGAACAGGCCAATGAGCAGCGGCAGACGAAACTCGGCACCGCCCAGCCCGATCAGACCGCCGAGTGTTCCGATCAGGGCCCCTGAGGCGAAGCCAGCCAGGTTTTTGTTCATGTGGTAAGTTTGGGTCCGCGCCGGAAAACAGTCAAGCAGATGATGCCTGTCGGGCGCAACGCGGACAAATTGCAGATCGCCTCACGATGAACCTTGTGGTTTCGCCGACTTACGGGAAATCGAGCCGATCAGTTCGACAGATCCTGCCAGTGTGTTGGTGATCGTGCCGTATTTTTGCAGATTGCGCAGCAGCAGGTCCAGCCGCTGATCGCTCTCGTCGGTGTCCACCACGATCTGGTAGTCGATGCGCACCATCTTTGGCGGGGCGTCCTGCCGCTGGCCCTGCAACGCGACGTCAATGCCGCGTAGGGAAAACTCCAGCATCGGGATCATCCGTTCCGCGCCCTTCAGAATGCAGGCGGCCAGACTGGCCAGCAGCAGTTCTGCCGGATTGAAGGCGTCCTGGCGACCCTTCATGTCCGTATCGAGCACGATCAGCGCCTGCTTGGTGGCCGCCTCGGAGCCATGGCCGTCGATCCTGCGCGCGGTTACCTTGTATTCCAGCATGGTGCATGTCCTCTGCGACGTCGTTCGACCTGCTGGAGCAATGACACGCGCGACGACCAGTTTCCCTGATTTGCATCAAGGATGCTGCATTTCGCCAAACAGGCCGGTTGCCGTAGAATTGGTAGAACCATATCTGCGCCCTCCAGATCGGGGTATGGTTTAGGCGTTGCGGTAAGACTGAACAAAGGACTAGCCTTTCAATCGATGGGGAGGCGGAGCGATGACCTGCACACGCCGCATATTTATCGCAGGTGCAGCGGCCTTGGCCGCACCGCGCTTGTATGCGCAATCATCGGCACCTGTCAGGTTTGCCCTGACGCCGGTTTTTCTGGACAACGATGCAGCGGTGATCTCTGGTCTTCAGGCCGCGCTGACCGAAGGCATGGGCCGCACGGTGGAGCTTGTGCAGCGCCGCACCTATCAGGAAATCACTGGCGCGCTGCTCGACGGTTCGGTTGATGCGGCGTGGACATGCGGCTATCCGTTCCTGCAACATCAAGCCGAGCTTTCGCTTCTGGGCGTCCCGGTGTGGAACGGCCAACCGCTTTACCAATCCTACCTGATCGCATCGGCAGATGACCCGGCGCAGCAGCTTGGCGATCTGCGCGGTGGCACGCATGCCTTTTCCGATCCCGACAGTAATTCCGGCTACTTGGTTACCGCGTCAGACCTTGCGGCGCTTGGCGAGACGCCGGAGGGGTTCTTTTCCCGCACCATCTTTACCTTCGGGCACCGCAATGTCGTGCGTGCGGTCGCGGGGGGGCTGACGCGCTCTGGCAGCGTCGACGGCTATGTCTGGGAGGTGCTGCGGATGGTCGAGCCCGCACTGACGGCGCGCACTCGGATTGTTGCACGCTCCGAATGGTTGGGATTTCCGCCTTTCGTGGCCCGCGCTGATCGGACGGGGGATGCGGTGGTAGCGGCATGTCAATCTGCCTTGCTGGGCCTTTCGGCAACGACATCAGGCCGCGCGGCCCTTGCCCTGCTGTTTCTTGACGGCGTCACCCGCGCAGATGCGTCGCTGTATGGCGGGATTGCCACGCGAATGGCGGCACTCGGGACTGCACCATGAAGGCGGCGTGGTTTCAGAACCTTCCCGTGACGCTACGTGTGCCAATGGTCACAGCGACGCTGATGATTGTTCTCGGTCTTGTGGCAAGTCAGGGCGTGCTGACGGCGCTGCGGCGTGTGCAGGACGCCCGTCTGGTCGAAACCGCGCGGCTGCATGTCGAGGGCCTGTCGGTGGCTCTGGGGCCGTTCGTGCTTCGGCAGGATGTCTGGGAGGTATATGACATCCTTGAACGTGCCCAGTCAGCATCAGACGGGCAAAGGTTGCTGCAAACCGTGGTGGCCGACGAACGCGGGCAGGTTCTGGCCGCCAGCGACCCGAAACGTGCCCCTGTCAGCAGTGAGATTACAATCTATGAGGCGGGGGCCGTCGCCCCGGATGCCGTCACAATGACCGGCGATCCGGTTTTGCGGGTGATGTCACCGCTGCGCTATCAGGGACGGGATGTCGGGCGCATTGTCACGGAGCTGGACGTGACCGACCTTTTGGCAGAGCGCCGCCGGGTGACGCTGTGGCTGTTGTTCGGCAATGCCGTCGCGACCGCCTTGCTGACCTTTGCAGGCTGGCTGGCAGTGGCGCGCATCCTCCGCCCGGTCGGCATGCTGGTTCGCGCGATGGATGCCACCGAAGGCGTGCCACGGCCGATTGCAGATGCCGATATTCCACGCAGCGACCCCGGCCTTGCCCGGCTGATCGCCACCTACAACCGGATGACCACTGCGGTCGAGGCGCGGGCCGAGGCCGAGCGGCGGCTGGCCGCGCGCGAGCGGTTCGTGAGTCTCGGCCGTCTGTCCTCGTCGCTGGCACACGAGATCAACAACCCGCTGGGTGGCTTGCTGAATGCCGCCGACACGCTGGTGACCTATGCCGACAGGCCAGAGGTTGTGCGCGAGTCTGGCCACCTGATACTGCGCGGCCTGACCCATCTGCGCGACGTGGCGCGGGCGATTCTTGACCAGAACCGGCTTGACCGGACGGGCCAGCCGCTGAGGGGGGTGGATTTCGAGGATCTGCGGCTGTTGTTCGAGCCGGAGGCGACCAGCCGTGAACAACGCCTCAAATGGCAGATCATGGCAGGCGACGCCACGTTGGCGGCGCTGCCATCGGCACAGGTGCGGCAGGTGACGCTGAACTTGCTGTTGAACGCCTCAGAGGCAGCGGGCTTGGGTGGTCATATCGGGCTGTCCGTCACCAACGGCGCGGACGTGCTGTCGATCGTGGTCGATGATACCGGGCCGGGCCTTAGCCCTGATCACCTTGAGCGACTGTTGTCATCGGGGCCTTTGCCTCAGGGAGGTGGCGTCGGCCTGCGTCTGGCCCATGATATAGTCGTGGGCCTGAATGGCCATATTAACCATAGCCGCATTGACGGCGCGACATTCATCCGGGTTGATCTGCCTGCGGGGATGCCGCCATGATTGCCGGACGCTGCATCGTGCTGGTCGAGGACGATGAGATCATGGGTGCGTCGCTGCTCCAGCGGCTGACTTTGGAAGGGGCCGAGGTCCAGTGGCACCGCCAGATCGCGCGCGCTTTGCCCGCGATCCGCACCCCGCGCAAGGCCATAGACGCTGTAATCTGCGACATCCGGCTCCCCGACGGGACGGGTGAGGATCTGTATGACACTCTGACCCGCTTTGGCACGCCGCCGCCGTTTCTGTTTATCACCGGTCAGGGCGGCATTGACCAGGCAGTCCGACTGATCCGGTCCGGGGCTGCCGACTATATCACCAAGCCGTTCGACATCAGCCGATTTCTTGAACGGCTCGCCATCGTTATGCGTCCCCGGAGCGACATGGGTATGCCCCACGAAACAGGCATATCTTCCTACGCCCGAAGCGTGGACCGCCAAACGGCCGAGGCTGCGAGCCGGCACGCGCATCTGCTGATCCGGGGCGGCCACGGGCTTGGCAAAGTGCGGCTTGCGCGGCGGGTGCATGATCAGTCAGACCGGCGCGTGGCTCCGTTTGTCATTCAGGATGCAATGCACCAACCTGTAGATCATTCCGCTATCCGAACTGCGGTGAACGAGGTCGGCGAGGGCACGCTGCTGATCATCGGCATTGGGCGGCTGCCGCCGTCGGCGCAGGACATGCTGATGCAGGTGCTGCGAGATGCACCGTTCCGTTTGATCGCGACGGCGGGCATGGGAATCGAGAACAAGATCGCATCGGGCGGCTTCCGCTCCGATCTGTTCCACCTGTTGCAATCGCACGAAATCGTCATCCCACCACTTTCCGACCGCCCTGAGGATGCAGTCTGGCTGGCAGCTAGGCTGTTTAAGGGCCTCAACGCCAAGCGCGCAACACCGCTGACGGGATTGGCCGCCTCCACCGAGGATGCCATCCGCGCACATGACTGGCCAGGCAATGGCCGGGAGCTGCGCGCCCGCGTAGTGCGCGCGGTGGAACATGCCGAAGGGGCAACAGTGTTGCCGTCCGACCTGTTCCCCGAACGTGCCGGACAAGACGCGATCCGCCCGCTTGCCGCTGTCCGCGACGCGGCGGAACGGACCCAGATCGTGGCAGCGCTGGAACGCACACGTGGGCAAGTCAGTGAGGCTGCAAAGCTGCTTCGCGTGTCGCGCACGACCCTGTGGGAAAAGATGCAGAAATTAGGACTTTAGCGCGCATACCTGTTCGGAAATCCGAACGCCACGAAATCAGGCATGAAATGAATGGCTTGCCGCGCCGCAGCGTCGCCATCATGCCCATATCTGCCCCCCGCCCGTGATCGTTAAGCTGTGTCCCAAGTCACACCGCCAGGGAGGATCCTAGCCATGAAGTGCAACAAGTTGGTCGACGTCGGCAGGCGTCAATTTCTGCGAGGCGGTGCCATCAGTGCCGTCGGCGCCGCTGCGGCCACGATCCTCGCCTCGGCCCCGGCGCAGGCACAGCCGCTGGCCATGGTCAGCTATCCGGCAAACCGGCTGGCAAATCTTTCTGACCTGAAACCTAACGAGCCGATGGACATCGCCTATCCCGATGCCGACAGCCCCGGTGTGCTGATGAAGCTCGGCAGCAAGGTCGAAGGCGGCGCGGGCCCAGACGGCGACGTGGTCGCCTATTCTGTGATGTGCCCGCACAAGGGCTGGCAGCTTTCCTACAACGCCGCCGACAAGACGCTGAACTGCCCTGGCCATTTCAGCCGCTTCGACTGCGAGGCAGGGGGTCAGCAGACCTGGGGCCATGCCACGCAGAACCTGCCACAATTCACCCTGCGGGTGGACGACAAGGGCGACATCTACGCCGAGGGCGTGGATGAGCTGATCTACGGCCGCCTGTCGAACGTGCTGGCATAGGGGAGGAAAAACCATGGCTTACAAACGTCAGATCGATCGCTTGCCGATTATCCCAGCAGGGGCAAAGGTGCAGAATGTCACCTGCCACTACTGTATCGTCGGATGCGGCTACAAAGCCTACACATGGCCGATGAACACCCAAGGCACCGCCGCGTCGAACTGGTCTGGTGAAGACCTGACCACGCAGCAGCCGATGGAAACCGACGCCTGGTATGCACCGTCCATGTATAACGTGGTCAAGCAGAACGGCCAGAATGTGCATCTGGTGATCAAGCCGGATGTCGATTGCGTGGTCAACTCGGGCCTCGGTTCGGTGCGCGGCGCACGCATGGCCGAAAACCGTCGCAGCGATGTGACCGGCACCCAGCAACAACGCCTGACCGACCCGCTGGTCTGGCGCTATGGCACTTGGCAGCCGACCACCTGGGATGATGCGCTGGATCTGGTGGCCCGCGTGACCGCTCGCGTGATCACCAAGGAGAATGAGGACAATCTGTTCGTGTCGATGTTCGACCATGGCGGCAGCGCAGGCGGCTACGAGAATACTTGGGGCACCGGCAAGCTGTATTTCGAGTCGATGAAGGTCAAGAACTGCCGCATCCACAACCGCCCCGCCTACAACTCTGAGGTTCATTCGACCCGTGACATGGGCGTGGACGAACTGAACTACAGCTACAGCGACTACGAAGTGACGGACACGATCTTCTTGATCGGGGCCAACCCGCTGGAAACCCAGACCAATCTGTTTTTGAACCACATGATGCCCGGAATGCGCAACGGCGCGCGGGTGCTGGTGGTCGATCCGCGCCGCACGGTGACGGTGAATGCCTGCGAGGAGATCGCGGGGGCCGATAACGTCATGCACCTGCAGATCAACTCGGGCACCGACCTTGCGCTATTCAACGGGCTGTTCACCGAGATTGCCGACAAAGGCTGGGTCGATGCCGATTTCATCGCGGCGTCGACCATTCAAGGCGACGTTGCGGTGCCGGAGGACGCGCAGCATCCTGCAGCACTCGGGTCATTCGAGGCGGCACGCGCGGCCTGCAAGCTATCGTTGGCCGACGCGGCCGAGATCTGCGGCGTCAGCGCCGTGGACATCGCCAAGGCCGCCGCCTGGATCGCTGAACCTAAGGAAGACGGGTCGCGCCGCAAATGCGTGACGGCCTACGAGAAAGGCATCATCTGGGGCAATGACAACTATCGCACCGTCGGGGCACTGGTGAACATCGCGCTGGCAACCGGCAACATAGGCCGTGAAGGCGGCGGCGTGTGCCGTCTGGGTGGGCATCAGGAGGGCTACTATCGCCCCGGCGACGGCCATGTCGGCCGCCCGGCCCCTTACGTCGATCAGTTGCTGATCGCAGGAAAGGGCAAGGTGCACCACATCTGGGCCAACGATCACTACAAGACCACACTCAACGCCTCAGAGTTCAAGCGCGTCTACAACAAGCGCACGAACATGGTCAAAGAGGCGATGGACGCCAGCCAGGGAAAGACCCGCGCCGAACAGGTCGATGCCATCGTGGCGGCAATTGACGCAGGCGGCATCTTCTCGGTCAATGTCGACATCATCCACAGCCAGATCGGGCAAGCCGCCCACGTGATCTTGCCGGCGGTTGAGGCGGGCGAGATGAACCTCACCTCGATGAACGGCGAACGCCGCTTGCGGCTGACGGAAAAATACATGGATGGTCCCGGCCAAGCGATGCCCGACTGCCTGATCGCGGCGCGTCTGGCCAACCATCTGGAACGGGTGCTGGCCGAGGACGGTCGCACCGATTATGCCGCACAGTTCAAAGGCTATGACTGGCAGACCGAAGAAGACGCGTTCATGGACGGCTATAACAAGGGCAACCCTGAAGTGACCTACGCCCGCTTGCGCGACATGGGCACCAATGGCGTGCAGGAACCCGTCACAGGCTTTGCTGATGGAAAACTCATAGGCACGACACGGCTTTACGAAGACGGGGCCTTTACCCGGCACGGCCGCGAAGACAAGAAGGCGCTGTTTTGCATGGGCGCATGGCGTGGGCTGCAAGCAGCGGGCAAGGACGCTCAAAAAGCGGCGCATCGGTTCCTGATCAACAACGGCCGGTCCAACCTCAACTGGCAGAACTGGTTCCTTGACCAGGACAACGACTTTGCCATGGATCGCTTTCCGCTGCCCTTCATCCAGATCAACCCCGATGACGCTGCCGAACTTGGCGTGAAGAACGGTGACCTAGTCGAGGTCCACAACGATGTCGGTGCAACGCAGGCGATGGTCTACATCGAACCTACTGCCCGCCGCAATGAGACGTTCATGCTGTTCGGCGCACCCAGCGGCACGCAAGGCAACGTGATCAACGCGGGCGTGAACGAGCTGATCCTGCCGAACTACAAGCAGACCTGGGCCAACATCCGCAAGATCGCGGACGCAGCCCCAGCCACGGCAAAGCTCAGCTTCAAATCCTGGGAAGTCGCGCTTTGAAATGACCCCTGCCGCGCCCGTTTCCACGGGCGCGGGAGTATGGAACTGCAATGCGACACAAAGGGATATCTCGATGAAGCTGGCCTACATCATGTCACAAGGCCGGGGCGATACCGACCCGCGCCTTGCCACAGTCGCCCGGCAACTGATGCAGCGGGGCGTCCGGCTGTGCGGGACCCTGCAGATCAACACCGAACGCAGCGACGGACGGCATTGCGACATGGACCTGATGGTGTTGCCAGACGGCCCGGCACTACGCATCTCGCAAGACCGAGGGAGATGGGCGCGCGGCTGCCGTCTGGATGCAGGATCGCTGGAGATGGCAGTGGCAAAGGTTGCGGGCGCGCTCGACCACGGTGCGGAAATCATGGTCATCAACAAGTTTGGCAAACACGAGGCAGAGGGCCGCGGCTTTCGCGCAGTGATTGCCGCCGCGCTGGAAAAAGGTGTCCCGGTTCTAGTCGGGCTCAATCCCCTCAACCGCGAGGCGTTCGATCATTTCGCATGCGGGTTTGCGACAGAACTATCTGCTGACTTTGACGCTATACTCAAATGGGCTGCGATTCCCCCGACAAAGGACAAGCATTCTATCCTATCGGGGAACACCACCCTCCATCGCCCAGACTTGTCATTGTGACTGTTCAATCGTGTTGTCGATGAGATGGCTCCATTGTGCGCGGAAGCTGATGGCAGCAAATTCATAGCTTGGATTGTCGGGTGTTCCTGACAGTAACGTCCTTGCTACAAGCAGCGGCACAAATTCTGTTACAAAAGCTCCATCTATAATCAGTATAAGTAATTGAAATTTAACAAAAAATCTATCATGATGGCAAATCTTTTAATCTGCGGTTCAGGTCGGAGAACCTAGACGATGGTGTTTACACGCCCCGTGCCATCATTCCAAAGTAAATCATCTGTCCGAGCGCCCGACCAGTCCGACGCCCCGCCGAGGAAAGGCGCAACGTCCGCAGGGGAACTGGTGCCGCCCGATAGGGATTCCATGCGAAGTCCTAGGTTTTATCGTTGAACATGATGGGGATGCGTTCTGGTGCCACCAGCAATCTGGGTCGAGTTCCACCGCTACCGCATATTCCCGATTCAACAGGTGATTTCGGCGATCCTGTGGCCACAAAGCTGACAGTGGGCGACTGATGAATCACCAGAGGCCGTGAGCGGGCCGCCACGCGACCATCAACTTATATTACTCACCATGTCCCGCCAAAACCGATGACGTCACCCAGTGGCTGGCTATCGAGTTCTGCGTTCGGCCTCGCTAGGGTCCAGACTCATTGATCGTCAAAGCCAGAACAAGACGGTTGCGGCGAGAGCGACGGCGGAGAGGAAGACTTTTGGGCATCTGTCGTAACGTGTTGCCACCCGCCGCCAGTCTTTGAGACGGCCAAACATGATCTCAATCCGATTGCGGCGTTTGTATCGGCGTTTATCGTATTTGACAGGCTTCGCGCGTGACTTCCGGCCGGGGATGCAAGGCGTGATCCCCTTGTTTTTCAGGGCGTCTCGGAACCAGTCGGCGTCATAACCCCGGTCAGCCAGCAGCCACGTCGCTTTGGGTAAGCTGCCCAGTAAGGCCGCAGCGCCGGTGTAATCGCTGACCTGACCTGCGGTCATGAAGAAGCGGATCGGTCGGCCGTTTTCGTCAGTGACGGCATGCAGTTTGGTATTCATGCCACCTTTGGTCCGGCCAATCAGACGACCGCGCCCCCCTTTTTCACCCCAAGGCTTGAAGCCGTGCGGTGCGCCTTGAGATAGGTCGCGTCGATCATCACCGTCTTCGGGACCGCCGCCTCGGAGGCCAACCCTTCCATCATCCGGGCAAAGACGCCCATGTCGCCCCATCGCTTCCAACGGTTGTAAAGCGTCTTCGCCGGGCCGTATTCCTTCGGCGCGTCAGACCAACGCAAGCCATTGCGATTGATGAAGATAATGCCGCTCAAGACCCGACGATCATCGACACGCGGCACCCCGTGGCTCTTGGGAAAGAAGGGTTTAAGTCGAGCCATCTGCTCGTCCGTCAGCCAGTAAAGGTTGCTCATTGCTCAGTCTCCTTGCGGAGCCTGAATCACGGCTGCGTTGCAAAATCAATAGGTCCTGACCCTAGATCAAGACGGCGCAGGCGCATCATGATGCTGCATCCGCGTCAGCGCCGCGCATCGCGGCGGTCATCGCAAGGATAGCATCCTGTGCCAACCGGTCCAGCAAGGCGGCTTGTGCCGCAGCATCAGGCGCAAGAGCTGCGCGGCGTGCTTGCGGAAGAAGCGACAGCATTTGCTCCAGCTCTTGCCGTGCGGCGTTGCGAAAGCCGTCTTCGGTCGCGATCTCTGCCATGATCGCCTGCACCTCGTCCACGGCATCGTGCGGGCTGACGGCGGTTGTGGGCGACGTGACAGCAAAGGTCAGCTTTTCGATCCAGATACGACCAGTATCCTCTGCCATCTGACTGAGAATTTCCGCCCACATATCTCGGTCGCGTCGCAACTGCCACGCGCGCGGCGTGGCCCCAGCCAATGTAAGCCGCAGAATCGCGCAGTCGGCGACGCCTACAGCCTCTGCCTGCACATGCGCCCGCAACACGTCGCGAATAGCATCATCATCCGCAAGCCCCGTAAGTGACAAAGAACTTTCACGGAATTCGACTGACGCGGTGGGCAATTCTGCTATCTCAATCCGACCCGCTTCGATGGTGAGCAATGTCGCGGACTTCGCCCCAGCCTCACCAATATCGCGCCCCTGCGGATTGCCGGGCATCACCACCCAAGGTGCTGTCGAATGAACCTGGCGTTTGTGGATATGCCCCAGCGCCCAATAATCAAACCCGGTTTGTGTGAGATCAGCAACCGAGCAGGGCGCATATGGATCATGTCCTGCGGAACCGGTCAGCGATGTGTGCAGCATGGCGATATTCACCGCGCCCGGCTCTGGTGTCCCGAATTTCGACACGAGACTTTCTGGCGCATGCTTGTCGCGAAAGCTGACACCATGCACCCAGACATCGGGTGCGATTTGCACCTTGCCGCCGCGACCGTCGAAGATATGCACATTTGCAGGAAGGTCAATCTCCCCAGTGATCGGGTTTTCAGCGTCATGGTTGCCCTTGATGTAGAAGACCCGCACACCCGCCGCGCGCAGCCGCTCCATCTGGATCGTCAGATAGGCGGCTGTCTTTGCACTGCGCTCAGCGCGGTCATAAAGATCGCCAGCGATTAGCAAAGCGGTTACGCTCTCAGCCACACAGAAATCTACCATCTTTTCCAAAGACTTCCGCGAGGCAATTATGACGCGTGCCTGCAAATCCTCGTTGCGCAAGGCCAGGCTGGAAAGTGGGGAGTCGAGATGCAAATCAGCGGTGTGAAGGATCTTGATGGGCACGTCGCCTCCTGCTGGTGATGGCCAGATCTGCCTGCGGTATGAATTCTCGTTGCAGCATGGCTCGCAGCGCAATCGAAGTTGACAGTTTTTCGGCAGCGAAGTCGAGGAGCATCGCGACGTTGAGGCAATCAACTAAGACATGCACGCTGCACTCACCGGACGGGCGACCTGTGTTCAACTTACTGGGTCGAAGGGGGCGCTCAGGCCGCCGCATAGACTTTTAGTGCGCTGGACTCACACTCTCCGGCCCAAATGACGAGGCACGCTCAGCGACACGCTCCTGCTTTCTGCGGGGGCCCTGGTCAATTCGGCGTTTCGGTCATCTGGTCGTATCTAGTCTGAGTTCCACGCCTGCTGCTTCAGTTCTGGGCGCGCTGCCAGAGCATTGCGATTCCGCTTCCGGTGATCTTGCGATAGACCCCGGAAACAATCTCCCCGTTCTCAATCGCGAGTTTGCCATGAATCTTGTAGACCGTCGCCACAGGACATTGTTTCTGGCGCTTTTCGCTGTTTTCACCATCTTCGGCATGTCGATGACGATCATCGGTGCGGCGCTGCCCAAGATTCTGACCAGCTTTGGATGGAGCTATTTCGTCGCGGGCCTTGTCCTTGCCGCGAACGCCATCGCATATTTCAGCTTCACCTTCGTCGGAGGCTACGCCATCCGGTATTTAGGGCCAAGGCGCACAATTGTCATTGGCCTTGCCATTGCGGCGGTGGGGCTGGCGTTCTTCGGCTCCACCCCAAGTCCGCTAATCAACATCCTGCTCGGCGCGCTGATGGGCGTAGGTCAGGGCTTTGTCGAGATTACCGTCAACTGGACGACCCTGCGGCTTGATACCGCCAAGTCCGGGCGCCCGATGAACCTGATGCATGGTGCATTTGCGGTGGGAGCGATCTTTGGCCCGCTGGTTCTGGCAGCGCTCTTGCATGCAGAGCTTGACTGGGTTGCTGTCTATCACCTGATGGCAGCCATCTTCCTAGCGCTTACCTTGCTGTTTGTGCTGCTGCCGATGCACCTGCCGCCAGATGCAGCCAATGCAGAAACGGGCGAGATCGCCCAACCCCTCAAAACGCATCCGGCCTACTACCTGTCGTTTCTGGCGCTTTTCTTCTATGTCGGCGTCGAACTCGGAGTGTCGAACTGGGTGGCGCAGTATTTCGTCGCAGTTTTCGATTATCCAGCGACCGAAAGCGCGCTTTTGGTCTCGTTGTTCTGGGCGGGGTTGCTGACGGGCCGCTTTGGTGTTCCGCTGCTCGATCACGGGTTGCGACAGGATCAGTTACTGATTGGCTTTTCGCTGCTAGCCACAATCACCATCGCGGTGCTCAGCCTGCTTGGCTTTGTGGCAAGCGGCCCGTTCATTCAATCCACCGCCATGGCGATGGTGTTGTTGTCGGGTCTTGGCTGCTCGATCTTCTATCCGGCGGTCATCACCTTGCTGGGCAACTGCTTTCCGCAGGCGCAAAGTCAGGCGATCGGTTTTGCAGCGACGGGCGGCGGGGTCGGTGCCTTCGTATTTCCTTTCCTGATGTCAGCCCTTGCGGACGGCTGGGGTATCCGCATCGGCTTTGCGACCTATGCCGTCTTCGGCGTCGCCATGACCCTTGCTGCCATCGGGCTCGCGCGTGCTGCGACAGGGAGAAAGCGCTACGCTTTGACCTGCAGGCCCGACCAGAGGCGCTGAGCGGGCCGCCACGTGCCGCCTGGCTCTCATGACTCACTAATAAGATCGACCGATACCCGAAGATGCTCTCAGTGAATCGCTCTTGGCCTTGGCCGCGCCAGATCTTGGGACAACCAAAGCAAAGCATACCTCTGGGACCATCGCCATCAGCCACTTTGGACGAACCCGCAGACTAACCCGACTACACTCGAAGAAAGCACGCGCGCATTACTCAATAAACTTAAGCAGATCAGCCAGTTCTGCGATCACATCGGCCCCAGATGATCGATCTCGAGGCCAGTATAGGCAATTGCATTCACCAGCTCAACGCGCTGTTCCAGCATCCCTTGAGGCATCGAACCATATCGTCCGGTCATAGAGGCTTCAGTGTGACCGAGCAAGAAACCGAACTGATTGTCTAAGAAACCGGCTCTGCGCATCGCGTCTGCTGCGCCGTGGCGGAACGAGTAAAGTGACAAGCCACGACCCTCTTTCAGGCCGATACGGGTGAGATACTTACCGAACTCTCTCGAGAACTCCGGCATCATCTGCCCTCGCTCATTTCGTTTAGCTCCGGGAAAAAACTGTTTGTCGCCAGCGTGAACACGCTCTTCATGGTATTTCAGCAAACCAAGCCGCACGAGTTCCGGGTGAATTGGAATGACGCGCATCGACCCGGCTGTCTTGACTGACTTTCCCTCGCCGTGGGCTTCACCTTCAGTTGTAATGTGCATTATCCATCGGCTGTGCTCTTGACGCACGTCGCTAACGGCGAGTTGCCCGATCTCACCGGGACGGGCACCCGAATACAGCATCACCAATGGCACCCAGAAGCGGTGGTCGCGAATTAGCACGTCTCCTGGCCGTGAGATGTTTCGCCATTCCGATCCACTTTGCGCGCCGCTGAACAGAGGTGACGCGAAGAGCGTGTTCATCTGCTCAACACTAAATGTCAAAGTCTTGCTGCGGCGTTCCTTGGGCAGAGCCATGCCAGTGCAGGGGTTGATCGCGATATACCCGTTGGCCTCAGCCCAAGAGCAAAAGGCGGAAAGGCTCGACAGATAGCGATTCACGGTCCGATCTGAAAGCACCTGGCGTCCAAGTGCCTCGTTCGCAGAAACGACTTGATTGATGTTCATCCCACGGAACGCCACGACCTCAGTCGCGCGGACTGGATACTTGATCAAGAGCGTTTTCCATTCCCGGACATGCTTTTTTGAAATCTTACCCATCGGAAATTTCGGGCCGATTGTTTCGATGAAGATGCCGATGTCCCGGCATGACTCGTCCATGCGGCTTTTCGAAACATTTCTGGGGTTTTCCTTTTTAAACGTCTCTAGCGCCTCCAAGATGCTCTCCCCATGCTCAGCGACTTCAGTCT
Organism: Cypionkella sp. PAMC25878; assembly: GCF_058135695.1. Classification (NCBI taxonomy): domain Bacteria; kingdom Pseudomonadati; phylum Pseudomonadota; class Alphaproteobacteria; order Rhodobacterales; family Paracoccaceae; genus Cypionkella; species Cypionkella sp. PAMC25878. The sequence goes on from NZ_CM176871.1 coordinate 4,745,825, forward strand.
GGACCCTGCGATGGAGCGTCGGCGTTTTTACGAGAGGGTCGCGGGGCTGACCGGTGAAATCGCCTTCATCTCGCTCTAGGGTTCGCGCCAGCGCGTCGATCTCCGCACGCATCATGTGGCGAGCGAGGCTGATCCAGTCGGGCGTTGAGGGTTCAACAAAAAGGCGATTTTTGCGAAGATAATTATCTACTTCGTGTGCAATCAGTGCAGTTTCACCCTTCGAAAGATGCTTCTTCAATTCTGCCAATTTCACCTTCCGCGCGAAGGCAGAAAGCTCGCCCGCCTTCTGCAAAACTTGCAATTCCAGGGTCGCATCCAAGATGGATAGCTGATCAACGCCCTTAATTTCGTCACGATCAACGCGACCAAGTAGGTCAGCTCTGGCGGCTTCGATTTCCCGTTCGCCGGGTAAATGCGCACGTTCGAATTCGTCACGCTCGAGAATGGCAGTGTGATGGTCCCAAACCGCATGCTCTCTGTCGGACGCCTCAAGTGTGCGCCGTGTCCTCATGTCATCGAACTCGCGTTGCCATTCGGCGATCACGGGCCAGAGTCGGCGCTTCGCCTCTCCCATGTCCTTGGTCTTCAGAGAAAGCCTGCGTGTCTGAGTCTGAGCTATCGACACCAGATCCTCAGGCACATCCAAACGCGCATAATAGACTGATCCGCGCTTGCTGAGATAAGAAATATGCGGCATGAAACATTCCTGAATGCGGGCTCCGGCACACTCGCCCGGAACACCCCTCCGGATCACTAGTTCCATGGTAATGCTTGTATAGTCAATAGGTTGCTATAATTCAGCAGCTTGGAAGAAACCGGGTTATGTTCCTCTCGCTCCGACCAAATTATCCCGAGACTTCTAACCACGCCAAGCGCCCCCAAAAAGGGCGCTTTTTGTTTACAAATCCCTCAACGCTGCCGCCACATCGCCAGAATATAGGCCGAGGTCATAAGATCCAGATGCGCGCCGCCGCCGTTTTTGGCGACGGTGATTTCATCGTCAGAACTCCGCCGATAGCTGCCCTGCGCCATGTCGTAAAAATCCGCCCTGATGTCCGCCTCGCTGATCACGCCGCGCGCAATCGGGTCTTTCAACTCGCCAATGTGATGCACGGTGGTGGCGCGCGAATCGACGAACACTGACGCCCGCCGCATCACCTCATCGTCCGCCTCGCGCATCGCCGGGGTATAGGCCCCGATCAGGTCGATATGCTGCCCCGGTTGCAGCCATTCGCCCTTCAACAGCGGCTCGCGGCTCATCGTCGCCGTGCAAATCACATCGGCCGCGCGCACCGCAGCCTCCAAATCCCCCACCGCCGTCACCCGAGCATCCGCTGCTGCCATCGCTTCAGCCCCGGCAGGCGAGCGGTTCCAGATGCTGAACTTGGCATCGGGAAACAGCGCCGAATAGGCTTGAATCATGGATCGTGCCACCGTGCCCGCGCCGACCAGCAGGATATTCCGGCTGTCGTTGCGCGCCAGTTTGCTGGCCGAAAGCAGGCTGTCGCCGGCAGTTTTCCACTTGGTCACCAGATGGAAATCCACCAAAGCCTCCAGCACCCCGGTCTGATCGTTGAACAGATTGACCGCGCCGTGGATGCTGGGCAACCCCCGCGCAGCATTGCCGGGAACCACCGTCGCGACCTTGACCAAGCTGCCCAAGCCGTCAATCCACGCCGCGCGATCCAACAGCGTATCCGCGCCGCGATACAAAAACAGATCGTTGATCTCGGCGCGCGGCAGCCGGTGGCCGGCCTCAAACGCCTCACACAGCCCTGCCCATGACAACATGGCCTCGGCCTCTGGCCCTACGATTTCAATGCTCATAACCCTGCCTCTTGCTTGCTCAGCAGACCTTCGGCAACCAACCGTTGCGCCCAGCCCTGCCAGCTTTCAAACTGATGTGTACGCCAGCCCCTGCGGGCCGCCGCCGTGATATTCTCGGCCTTATCGTCGGTGAACAACAGCCGATCCGCCGCGATACCGCAATCCTGCTCAACCATCTGATAAATCAGCGGATCAGGCTTGATCACCCCCATCACGCCCGAGACATATCTGCGGTCGAAATCAGCCAGGAAATCCATCTTCGGCAGGGCTTCTTCAAACGAATACCGCCCGAAATTGGTCAGCGCGAACACCGGAACCCCCTTGGCCCTAAGCGCCCGCAGCAAAGCAATGCTGCCCTCAATCCGGGGCGAGACGAGTTCAATCCAGCGGTCATACCACAGCCGCACTTCGGCGCTCCATTCCGGGTGCCGTTCCGCCCAATCATAGATCGTCTCGCGAAACAACGCGCCCTCGTCGACCCGGTCATTCATGCCATGCAGATCAACCGCGTCAAACAGCGCACGGCGGCGGTCCTCGCCAATCACCCGGTCATAAAACGCCTCTGGCTGCCAACGCGTCAGCACATTGCCAATATCAAAGATCACCGCTTGGGGCTGCAACATCCAGATCCTTTACCTTCCGCACCGTCTCGCGCCACAGGGTATAAAGCCCCGCGCCGCAGATCAACGCAATCCCAACCCAAGCCGTGCCATCGGGGAAGGTTCCAAACACCACCGCCCCCCAGAAAATCGCCATCGGCATCCCGATATATTCAAACGGGGCAATCAGCGCGGCCTCGGTGGTGCGATACGCCTGCGACATCATCAAACCACCCACGCCAACGGCCACACCCGTCGCGATAAACGCCCACCAATCCCCCATCGGAGGCGTATGCCAAGGCCGGAACAAAAACTCCCAAGTGCTGCCGGGGGCCTGCGCCAGATGGCCATCGCCCGCCACAAAGCCAAAGCATAGGCTGACCACGATAAACCCGCATTGCACGAAGAAATTCAACGTCATAGCGCTTTCGGTCAGCCGCATCCGCCGCGTCATCATATGGCTGGAGGCATAGCAGAACGCCGAGATCAGCACCAAAATCGCCGCCGGTTGAATAACCCCGGCCCCCGGCCGCGTCATCACCACCACGCCCAGCATCCCCACCGCCACCGCCGCCCAGCGCCGTGGCCCGACCTGTTCGCGCAAGATCACCGCCGACATCAGCGTCACGAACAACGGTGCCACAAACGCCGTCGCCACCGCATCTGCGAGCGGCATCAGCGACAGCCCGACGAAATAGGTCACGTTCGAGCACATCACGATGCAAACCCGGAACAGATGATCCAGCGGCCGCTTGGTCAGCAACTGCCGAAACCCGCCGCCCGAAAACCAGATCACCGCCAGCACGATCGCCATGCCAACAAACGCCCGCAGCAAGATCACCTGATGCAGCGCATAGGTTCCCGACAAAGCCTTGATCGCAAGATCATTGACCGAAAGCACCACCCCGCCGCCCAATGCAAACAGGATACCAGTGGCGGGTTTTTTGGAATTGTCTGACATAATGCAACTCACCGCGTCCCGGCGGGCAAATCTAGCCCAGAGGCGACATCAAAGCTTCGCTTGCCGCACAACCCGCTCTAAAACTTCCAGAAACCGCGAGCGATCCGCCTTGGAAAATGGCCGCCCGCCGCCTTGCCGAAACGGGTCCGCACTGCGCAGATCCTGCATCAGATCCCGCGTCGCCAGCACATTGCCGATATTGGCACCGGTCAATTCCTCGCCATTGTGCTTGACCACCTTCGCACCCGCCGCCACGCATTTCGCCGCCAGCGGAATATCCCCGGTCACCACCACATCGCCCGGCCCACAGGCCTCTGCGATCCACTTATCCGCCTCATCCGGCCCCGCCGCCACAAACACGCTTTCCACCAGCGGGTTCGCCGAAGGCCTGATCCCGCCATTAGACACCAGTATCATCCGCATGCCATGCCGCGTCGCCACCCGCTCCGCCTCGGCCTTCACCGGGCAGGCATCGGCGTCGATAAAAATCCGACCACTCATGGCCGCGCGAAAACCTCAACCCAATAGTATTTCATCGCGTATTTCTGCCCCTTCAGCGGTTTATCCTCCGGCTGATAGACCACCGCGATCCCGGTTTCGGTCAAAGCACAATCGAGGATATTCTTGCGATGCCCCGCACTGCCCAGCCAATCCTTCAAAATCCCCGCAGCCGAGGATTGCCCCGCGCCGATATTCTCGGCCACCTTGCTAAATCGGTAACCCTGCGCCTTGATCCGGCTGGAAAACTTCGCGCCATTCTTGCTGGCATGGCTGAAAAAATTCTGCTCTGCCATAGCCTGAGCATGGCCCTGCGCCGCAGCCACCAGCTTGGCATTCACCGTCAACGCAGAACAGCCCGCCCCGGCGCGCGCTTTATTCACTGCCGCCAACACCTGATCTTCCGCCGCGCCCGCCCAAACCGGCTGCGCCAACAAAGCCAGTAAAGCCGCCGCTTTCAACATGCCAAGTTTAAGCATTCAGTGCCCCCGCATGAAACGCCACATGTTCCTCCATGAAGGTGCTCACGAAGAAATAGCTGTGGTCGTAGCCTTTCTGCATCCGAAAACTGCCGCCCTGCCGCCGCTCGACCATAGCCCCCGCCAAAGCTTCGGGCTTCAGAAGATCAAGAAACTGATCGCTGGTGCCTTGGTCAATCAAAATCGGCCCGTCAAAGCCGCGCTTTTTCATCAACAGTGTGGCGTCATGCGCCGCCCAAGTCGTCTCATCCGGCCCCAGATAGGCGCCAAACTGCTTGCGGCCCCAGTCGCTTTGCGTCGGATTGCAAATCGGCGCAAACGCCGAAACCGAGCGGAACCGCCCCGGAAAGCTCATCGCAATCGTCAACGCGCCATGACCGCCCATCGAATGCCCGGTGATCGACTGCGCCGCTTCAGCAATCGGAAACGCCTTGAACAATTCACGCGGCAGTTCTTCGGTCACATAATCCCACATGCGGAAATTCTTGTCCCACGGGCTTTGCGTCGCGTTCACATAGAACCCCGCGCCCTGCCCCAGATCATAGCTCGCATCGTTCGGCACATCTTCGCCGCGCGGGCTGGTATCCGGGAACACCAAAGCAATGCCCACTTCCGCCGCCCAACGCTGCGCCCCGGCCTTCACCATCGCATTCTCATGCGTGCAGCTCAGACCCGACAGATACCACAGCACCGGCACCAGCCCTTCTTCGGCCTCAACCGGCAGGAACAGCCCGAAGGTCATCTCGGTGCCCGTCACCGCCGAGGCATGGCTGTAAACCCCCTGCACGCCGCCAAACGCCCGGTTTTCAGAAATGGTTTTCATAATGCCCCCTTAAGCCCACATGGTTTTTAGCCAGTTTTTCATTCAGCCAGTTTTTCATTCAGCCCGTCACAAACGCAATCACCGCCGTTACGGTCAGCACCGAAGCGGCGGTCGAGATCAGGATCGCGGTCGACATCCGTTGCGGCGCGACCCCGAAATGCTGCGCCAGAATAAAGACATTCCCCGCCACAGGCAAAGATGCCGCCGCCACCATCACCCCTGCCGCATACCGCTCCACCGGGAAAATCACCAGTGCCGCCAGCGCCACCGCCGCCGGATGCAGCACCAATTTGGCAAAACTCAGCCAAGCCGCAACCTCCAGCCGTTCCGCACTGCGCCCGGCAAGGCTCGCCCCAATCGCAAACAGTGCGCAAGGCGTCGCCGCCGCCCCCAGCATGGTCATGAATTCATTCACCGGCACGGGCAGCGCCCATCCGGTCGCCCCCCAAGCCATCCCCAACACCACCGAGACGATCATTGGGTTTTTCAGCACGCCCAAGCCCAGCACCCGGAAGATGCCCCAAGACATCCGGCCTTCGCGCAGCCCCGTCACCACCAGCGTCAACACCGAGGTAAACACCAGCAGATCGACCGCCAGCACCAGCAAAACCGGCCCCACCGCCGCCGGACCCAGCAGCAGCGTCAGCATCGGAATCCCCAGAAAGCCGACGTTGCCGATAATACCCGTATGCGCCTCAAACACCGCGATTTCGGGCTTTGCCCCGCGCAGCAGCGCCACCCCGGCCACGATGGACCAGACCAAAGTTGAGGCGAGGAAATACGCCCAGACAAACGCCCAAGAGAACACATCGCTCAGGTCCAGATTGGCGGCAAAGCCAAACAGCATCGCCGACAGCGCGAAGTAGAACACGAATTTCGTCAGATACGCCGTGGCCTCAGCGCTGAAAAACCGCACCCGCCCCGCGCCATAGCCAAGACCAATCACCGCAAAGAACGGCAGAGTTTTCAGCAAGATCGCCAGCATGGGGTCAGAGTTTCACGCCGCGCTGGCAGATACAAGGCCAAGGGGTTTCGGGCAAGATTTTTGCAGGGGTCAAGCCCAGCACTCGCCGCGAGAAACCCTAATAATGCGTTAACGACACCAAGCTAACACATTGATATTGCTTAAATGGATAACCTGTCCACGCGTGGACACCCCTCAACCACCACCAATCAACACCCCCGCCGCGAACACCAAAGCCCCCCCCAGCACCACCTGAAGGGCGGCCCTTAGGAACGGAGTCTCCATAAACTTGTTCTGAATCCAAGCAATCGCCCACAATTCCACAAACACCACCACCATCGCGATGCTGGTCGCGGTCCAGAAATCCGGGATCAGATAGGGCAGCGCGTGCCCAAGTCCGCCCAAAGCCGTCATCACCCCCGACGCCAACCCGCGCTTATACGGCGAGCCACGCCCCGACAGCACCCCATCATCATGCGCGGCCTCGGTGAACCCCATCGAGATCCCCGCCCCCACGCTGGCCGCCAACCCCACCAGAAACGTTGTCCAAGTATTCTGGGTCGCAAACGCCGTCGCAAAGATCGGCGCCAAGGTGGACACCGAGCCATCCATCAGCCCCGCCAGCCCCGGCTGCACCCAAGTCAGAATAAACTGCCGCCGCGCCACTTTATCCTCACCGTCGCGCACCTCCGGCCCCAGCAGATCAGCCTCCAACCCCTCAGCGTGCTGCGCGTGCCCCGCCTCTGCCGCCGCGAGATCGCCCAACAATTTCCGCGTCGCCGCATCCTTAGTCCGCGCCGCCGCCCGCTGGTAAAACTCCGCGGCACCATGTTCCATCGCGCGGGCTTCATCGCGGATCCGCTCCAGCCCCAGATTCTCGGTCAGCCAAACCGGACGCCGCGCATAAAACCCCGCCACATGCTCGCGCCGCAGCAGCGGAATAACCGTGCCAAAGCGGCTGACATGCAGGTCTATCAGCATCTGCCGATGCCCGTCTTCCTCGACAGCCATTTCATCAAACACCGCCGCGGAAGCCGGATATTCCGCCCGCAATCCTTGGGCATAGGTCCGATAAATCCGCGCATCATCCTCCTCGGACGAAATTGCCAGCGCCAACACCTCTTGTTCGGTCAGATCGGCAAAACGCCTGCGGTTAGAAATGTTGAAACCCATGGCAGACTCATCTCGGCTTAGTTTGGAATGATTCTAAATAAGCGCGCGCCGTAGAGGTTGACAAGCCCAAATCACAATATGAACCGTCAAGTTCATATTTCACTTGCCAAACTGAACGAATCAGTTCATTTTCACTTCTGAACCGATGAGTTCAGATAAAGGATGCCGTTATGAAACCCTTCGCCACCGCTCTGCTGCTCACCCTGGCCGCCGCCAGCCAAGCTTCGGCCTTCTCAATGAGCGTCAATCTCCCCGACCTGACCTTCCCGCCGACCACCACCACCGTCTCGGCGCAAAATGCTGCGCAGCCCGGCAAGTGACCAACCGCTTGCCCGTCCCCCCGCTGCCGCTATAGACTGTGGTAAGGGGGACAGCATGGGTGCCAAGCCACAACTAATCGTTAAGGGTCGCAAGTTCGATCAGGTGCTGGAAGGCGCGCGCATTGTGTTCATGCGTGACGGCTTTGAACGCGCCTCGGTCGATGACATTGCGCGCGAGGCCGGGGTGTCGAAAGCCACGCTTTACGCCTATTTCCCCGACAAACGCCTGCTTTTCTTGGAAATCGCCAGCACCGAATGTCGCCGTCAGGCCGATGATGCTGAATCTCATATTGATCCGAACGCGCCCGTCGCCGATGTCTTGCGGTTGGCCGCGCAAAAGATCACGGCCTTCATGCTGTCTGATTTCGGCCAGCGCATCTACCGTATCGCCGTGGCGGAATCAGAAAATTTCCCGGCCGTGGCGCATCAATTCTACCACTCTGGCCCGAAACTGGTGCAAGACCGCATCGCCGAAATCCTGCGCTGCGCCACCGAACGTGGCGAGTTGATCATCGAAGACATCCCCTTCGCCGCCGCGCAATTCGCGCAGCTGTGCAAAGTAGATATCCAAGATCGGATGATTTTCACGCCAATGCCCTGCTGCACCGCCGCCGACGCCACCCGCGTGATCGAGGGGGCTGTGTCGATGTTCATGGCGCGCTACGGCGCAAAACCCTAGCCGTTCTCGCGCAAAATCCCGCCCGCCAGATATAAAGACCCGCAGATCAGCACCCGAGCGCCCGGCGACACCGCCGCAATCGCGGCCAAAGCCTCGGCCACCGAGCCCGCCACTCCGGCATCCATCCCGACACTCAAGGCCGCATCCCGCGTCACTTCGGCGGGCAAAGTATTCTTCTCACCCGGAATAGACACCGCATGCAACCGCGTCACATGCGGCACCAGCGGCTGCATATAGCCGCGCACATCCTTGGTGTTCAGCATCCCGCAGATCAAATGTGTTTCCCGCGCGGGCATCCGCGCCAAGGTCGCTGCCACCGCCGCTCCGCCCGCCGGATTATGGCCACCGTCCAGCCACAACTCGACACCCGGAGCACTCTCTACCAAAGGCCCCACCCGCAACCGTTGCATCCGCGCGGGCCAATAGGCTTTCGTCACCGCGGCCTCACAAGCCGCCTGATCCTTGCCCAAAGCCCGCAGCGCCGCAATCGCGGCTCCGGCGTTTTGGATTTGAAACGACCCCGGCAGGTTCGGCAACGGCAGGTCCAACAACCCGTTTTCATCCTGATAGACCAGCCGCCCGCGTTCTTCCCAAACGCTCCATTGCTGTCCAAACGCCAGCACCGGGCACCCCAACCGCGCCGCGCGGGCTTCAATCACCGCCATGCCGGCGTCCTCTTGCGGCCCCACCACACAAGGCACGCCGCGCTTCAAAATCCCGGCCTTTTCCCCGGCAATCTCGGCCAAAGTCTCACCCAGATACTGCTGATGGTCGATCGACACCGGAGTGATCACCGTCAGCACAGGCTTTGCCACCACGTTCGTGGCATCCAGACGCCCGCCCAAGCCGACCTCCAACAAGGTATAATCCGCCCTCACCCGGCTGAACGCCAGAAACGCCGCGCAGGTGGTGATCTCAAAAAATGTGATCTCGTCGGGTCCGTTGGCAACCACACATTCATCCAGCAACGCCGTCAGTGCGTCTTCAGAAATCAACTCGCCAGCCAGCCTGATCCGCTCGTGAAACCGCGCCAGATGTGGCGAGGTATAGGCATGCACCAGTGACCCGCCCGCCTCCAGCCCCGCCCGAATCATCGCTTGGGTCGAGCCCTTGCCATTGGTCCCGGCGATATGGATCACCGGAGGCACCGAGCGTTCGGGATTGCCCAAAGCCGCCAACAACCGCTCCACCCGGTCCATCACAAGGTCGATCACCTTGGGATGCAGCGTCATCATCCGCTCAAGAACGGCGTCAGAACTCACGCTTTAACCTCAGCCGACTCAAGAATATCGCCCGGTGGCGGCAAATCGCCCTTCACCGCAGGGGACTGGTTCATCAGCATCCGCAGGATCGTGACCAATTCCTCGCGCAGCGCTTTGCGGTGCGTCACCCGGTCTAACATCCCGTGATCCAACAGATACTCGGCGCGCTGAAAACCCTCAGGCAGCTTCTCGCGAATGGTTTGCTCAATCACCCTAGGCCCGGCAAAACAGATCAGCGCGTTCGGCTCGGCAATCTGCACATCGCCCAGCATGGCATAAGACGCCGTAACACCGCCGGTGGTTGGATGCGTCAAAACCACCACATAGGGCAGCCCGGCCTCTTTCAGCATCTGCACCGCTACCGTAGTGCGTGGCATCTGCATCAAGGACAAAATCCCTTCCTGCATCCGGGCGCCGCCCGCTGCTGAAAACAGCACCAACGGCCGCTTGGTCGCCACCGCCCGCTGCGCTGCCGCGATGATAGCGTTGCCGACATACATGCCCATCGACCCGGCCATAAAGCTGAAATCCTGCGCCACGGCGATGATCGGCGTGCGGCCAACTTCGCCCTCGGCCACCAGCATCGCCTCACGCTCGCCGGTCACCTTTTGCGCCGCCTTCAACCGATCCGGATATTTCTTCTGATCGCGAAAATGCAGCGGATCGACCACGGGCTCCGGCACCTTAACCTCGACGAACACGCCGATATCAAACAGCCCGATAAACCGATCGCGCGGAGAAATCGCCATATGGTGATCGCAAGAGGTGCAGACGTTCAAATTCGCCGCGAGTTCGCGGTGAAACAGCATCGTCCCGCATTCCGGGCATTTCGTCCAAAGATTCTCGGGCACCTCGCGGCGCGAAAACAACGAGTTGATCTTCGGGCGGACGTAGTTTGAAATCCAGTTCATCGCCTGTCCTGCGGTAACATCGGTCTATCGTCAGATAGTCCGAGGGGGGCGGAAATGCAATCACTGCCACGCCCCGCTGGCATGGCCCCGCCGCCACAACCTGACACTCATCCGCCTTACCGTTTCATCTTGGCGCAAATACTTCCGCCGGAGGCTCCCCGGCCTCAACCCGTGCAGTCCCCTCGTTGTCGCAGCGTAGCGTGGGTGCAACCCACCGCTCGCATCCGCCCCACTCACGCCATATCCAACCAAACCTGCCCATCGCGGTAGCCGCCCGCGATCACATGGCCCGGAACGCTGACCTCTGGATGCGTCTCAGCCCAGTCCCGAAACCGATCATTGCTGACAATCCGCGCGCCCAATTCTCGGGCCGAGGCCAAGATCACCGGATCGGCGGGCGTGCCCTTGGGCACCACCATCACCCGATCCTGCGGCAAGCCCAAAAGTTTTCCGAAGGCATAGTCGTGCTTATACTTGCCCATAAGCTTGTGGCCGGCATTGGCATCAAACACCACGCCCGGCGCATAGCCCGCTGCGGTCAGCTTAGCCACCACCGCCCGCACCGATTCGATCTGCGGCATGTTATCCTTCCAATGCATGACGTTAGAGCCATCGATCACGACATATTTCGGCGGTGACTGCTTGCGCGCAAACACACCGCGCCGGGGTGGGCCAGTAAGCTCAGATACCTGTCGGTTGATCGATTGGGCTTCAAGTCCACGGTCCGCCGCCCCGCGCGCAAGCCCCGCCCGCAGCAACAGCCAAGCACTGGCCAGCAGCATCGGCCCCGCCAGCATCCCCAAATCCTGCCAACCCGGCAGCGCAACTGCTAGGACAAGCCCGATCCCCGAGGCCAAACAAAGCAAAAGCGGCACGAACATCACATACTCCCACAGACCATTTCGGCACAGGCACTTACGGGGATTCATCCCGCCAAACCCCTGTAAACTGCCAAATCCTTAAAGAATCCTTAAATCCAGCATCCTACCCCATTGATTTCAAACATCTAAAAAAGGTCCCGCGTTGGGACCCTTGCCAGCCTCACCCCTTGGGCCGATGATCCAAAATCCGCACCGCCTTGCCCTCGCTGCGCGGCACGGAGCCCGGCTGGCCAGCCGCGATCTCAATATTGATCCCCCACATCTGCCGGATCCGCTTGTGCAGGCCAGCTCCCAGCCGCGCCAATTCCGCCGCATCCGCAGCCACCACGGCCTCGACCAACACCCGCATTGAATCCAGCCGTCCATCCCGGCGCAGCTCGATCTGGAAATGCGGCGCAAGTCCCGGATGCGCCACCACCTGCTCTTCAATCTGGCTGGGAAACACGTTCACCCCGCGCAGGATCATCATGTCATCGCTGCGCCCGCGAATCCGCTCCAACCGCCGCATCGACCGCGCCGTGCCGGGCAGAATCCGGGTCAAATCGCGCGTCCGGTAGCGCACAACCGGCATCGCCTCTTTGGTCAGCGAGGTCAAAACCAGCTCGCCATATTCCCCGTCTGCCAGCAAAGCACCTGTGTCAGGATCAATAATCTCGGCGAGGAAATGATCTTCCCACAGCGTCAACCCATCCTTGGTTTCCACACATTCAGCCGCCACCCCCGGCCCGATCACCTCGGACAGCCCGTAGTTGTCCAGCGCGTGCATATCGAACGCCGTCTCTATCTCGGCCCGCATCGCATTGGTCCACGGCTCGCCGCCAAAAATCCCCACCCGCAGCGGACTTTTGCGCGGATCGCGGCCCTGCGCGCGGTATTCATCCAAGATCGACAACATGTAAGACGGCGTCGAGCAGATCGTGGTCGCGCCAAAATCCTCAATCAGATTGACCTGCCGATGCGTCATGCCACCCGAGACCGGAACCACAGTGCAGCCCATTTTTTCGGCGCCGTAGTGAAAGCCCAAGCCACCGGTAAACAGCCCGTAGCCGAAAGAAATATGCACCACCTCGCCGGGCCGCGTGCCACAAGCCCGCATCGTGCGCCGCATCAGATGCGCCCAAGTGTCGATGTCTTTCGCGGTATAGCCCACCACCGTTGGCTTTCCCGTGGTGCCAGATGAAGCGTGCAGCCGCACCACTTTTTCGCGCGGCACCGCGAACAATCCAAACGGATAATTGGCGCGCAGATCGGCTTTGGTGGTGAAGGGAAACCGCGAAATATCGCTCAGATGACGCAAATCATCGGGATGCGCACCTGCGGCTTTGAAGGCGGCGTTGATATGCGGCACGTTGTGATAGCCATGCGCCAGCGACCATTTCAGACGGCTGAGTTGTAGCGCCTCAATCTCATCGCGCGAGGCGATTTCAATGGGTTCAAGGGTCAGCCGGTCCGGCGATATATCCAGCATGCGGTCTCCTCGCCGGAGCGGCGACTAAGCTTAGAGTTGTGCGATCTTGCGCGCAAATCTGGGCATTGTCATGGCGAGATCAGAATGAAGGGCGGCGATAAGCAGGCAAAAGTTGCGACGGGGGCGACCCGCCGCAGCTTTTGCTCAAGGATTCATCACTTCGCGGTGTTAGGCCGCCAGCAGATCATGCACCATCGGAATCACCTTCTCGCCGTAAAGCTGGATACAGCTGATCAGCTGATCATGCGGCTGCGGCCCGGTCGCATATTTCATGTCAAACCGCTGGATCTTCAGATCGCGGATCGTCGCCGCGATCTTCTTGGCCACGGTTTCCGGTGAGCCGACATAGAGCGAGCCGTGGTGAACTTCCTCCAAGAACCGCTCTTTGGTCGTCGGTGGCCAGCCACGTTCGCGGCCCAGACGGCCAAACATGGTTTGGTAATGCGGCCAAAGCGCCTCTTGCGCGGCCTCATCGGTTTCCGCGACAAACCCCGGCGAATGGATGCCGATCGGGCGCACAGTCTTGCCCAACTGGTCCACCGCGCGATGATAGAGGTCGATATAGGGCAGGAACCGCCGGGGATCGCCGCCGATGATCGCCAGCATCAGTTGTAAATCCTGCCGCACCACCCGCACCACCGATTCCGGGCTGCCACCAACGCCGACCCAAGTGGTCAGTTGCTTCGGGCCAACCGGAGGATAAACGATCTGGTTTTTCAACGCCGTGCGGGTTTCCCCTTGCCACGTCAGGCTAGGCTCTCGCACCAGTTTGGCGAAAATATCCAGCTTTTCCTCGAATAGCAGTTCGTAGTCGTCCATCGCATAGCCGAACAACGGATAGCTTTCTGTGAAGCTGCCACGCCCCAAGATCACCTCGGCGCGACCGTTTGAGATCGCGTTCAGGGTTGAGAACCGCTGGAACACCCGGATCGGATCATCCGACGACAGCACCGTCACGGCGGTGCCCAAGTGGATCTTGCTGGTGCGTCCGGCGATGGCCGCCAAGATCACCTCGGGCGAGGAAATCGCGAAATCCGGGCGGTGATGTTCGCCCAAGCCGATGAAATGCACACCCGCCTGATCCGCCACCACGGCTTCTTCGACCACATCGCGGATCACCTGATCCATCGGTTTCTGCGCGCCGCTGACGTCGATGGTCACGTCGCCAAAGGTATCAAGGCCAAGTTCGATAGTCATATCTGTCTCCCAGAGCGGCGCGGGACGATCCTGCGCGCTCATCTGTTGAGCCAGAAATAGGCGCAGCCGCGCGTATGGGGAAGTCCGCGCGGCTGCACATCAGCTGTTCGATAGGGATCAGCCGATGTAGCTGCGCAATGCCACTTCCGTACCTTCGTCGCGCACGCGGGCGAGTTGGGTGGCAAAGGCCACTTGGAAGATCGGGTTGTCGGCCAGATCGCCATAGATCGTGCGTTGATCCAGCCAAGCCTGCGGGTTGCTTTGGGCGGCTTTGGCGGTGACTTGCAAAGCCTCCCAATTCGGATCGTTCGGCGGGATGTAGGTGCCTTTGTCCGAAGTGCCGGTGCAGTAACGGCACCAAAGCGCTGAGACGAGGGCCAAGCCATCACAAGATTGCCCCGCTGCCAAGCGATCACGCAACGGCGGCACGATAAACTTCGGCTGGCGGTTGGAACCGTCAAGGCAAAGACGGCGCTCGGTATCAGCAACTTCGGGGTTCGAGAACCGCTCGACGATCTTGGCGTAGTAATCCACAAGATTGGTGTTTGGGACCGGGGCGACGGTGGGGATGATCTCGGTGGTTTCCAGTTTATTCAGGAAGCCGAGGATCAGCGGATGCGCCATCGCCTCATGCACATACTCAATATCCAGCAGACCGCCGGGATAGGCAATGGTGGCGTGGCCGCCGTTCAGGATACGGATTTTCATCGCCTCATAGACGTGCACGTTATTGGAAAGCGTGACGCCGACCTTTTCCAAGGGCGGACGACCAGCAGGGAAATTATCCTCCAGCACCCATTGGCGGAAGGGTTCGCAGGTGACGGGAACCGGATCATCGCCAAGGCCAAAAGCGGCGGCCATAGCGCGCTCGCGCGGGCCTGTAGCGGGAGTGATCCGGTCAACCATGCCGTTCGGAAAGGCGACATTGGCCTTGATCCAATCGGCCAAAGCGGGGTCGGACAGACGCGCAAGGCCCACGACGGCGGCTTCGGTAACATGACCGTTACCGGGCAGGTTATCGCAGGACATCACGGTAAATGGCGCAATCCCAGCGGCGCGGCGGGCTTTCAGCGCTGCAATGATCGCGCCAAAAGCAGTACGGTGTGGGTTGGCGGCATCTGCGGCGATTTCCGGCGCTTTCGGGTCAAATTCCCCCGTCGCGGGGTCGATGAAATAGCCACCTTCGGTGACGGTCAGGCTGACAATGCGGATTTCCGGCTTCGCCATCGCGGCAATCAACGCGGCATTATCCGGCTGCACTTCGATAAAGCCGATCATCGCCCCGATCCGGCGGGCGGATTTTCCTTTCGGGTCCAACTCGATGATCGACGACAGACAATCCTGCGCCAACATCGCCTCGCGCATCCGCGCATCGCCCTCGCGCACGCCCGCGCCAAGGATCGCCCAATCATGCGCCAATCCCATCGCGAACAGATCATCCAAGTAAACCGCCATATGCGCGCGGTGGAAGTTGCCCAGACCGATATGCACAATACCGGGGGTCAGCTTACTGCGATCATAGGCAGGCATTTTCGCGGTTTGTGAACTGTCATTCATGTTCATGCCATCCAGTTGCCGCCGTCAACGCCGAAGCATTGCGCGACGATGTATTCGGCCTCGGGCGTGGCGAGAAAAATTGCCATTCCGGTCAGGTCCGCTGCTGTGCCCATCCGCCCGAAGGGCACAGCAGCCCCAACTTCGCGCTTTTTTTGGCCCGGCTGTTTATTTTCATACTTGGCGAAGAAGGCATCGACGCCATCCCAATGCTCACCATCCACCACGCCGGGGGCAATCGCATTGACGTTGATCTTATCCCCGATCAACCCCAAGCCAGCGCTTTGCGTCAGGCTGATCACCGCGGCTTTGGTGGCACAGTAAACAGCCACCAAGCCCTCACCCCGACGCCCTGCCTGCGACGCCATATTGATGATTTTTCCACCTTTTCCGCGCGCAATCATGTGTTTCGCGGCGGCCTGCATACAGAACAAAGTGCCCGAGACATTCACTGCGAACAAACGGTCATAATCGGCGCGGGTGATTTCGGCAATCGGCGAGGCGGTGAACAAAGCGGCGTTGTTCACCAGAATGTCCAACGAGCCCATCTGCTCAATCGCGGTTGCAAACCCCGCGTCAATCGACGTTTGCGAGGTCACATCCATCTGCACCCCAATCGCCTTCGGCCCCAAGGCAGCAGCAGCTTTCGCAACCGCTTCGGCATTGATATCGGCCAAGGCAACCGTGGCGCCCTCGGCGATATAGGCGCGCGCGAACTCCAGCCCAATGCCACGGGCCGACCCGGTGATAAGGGCGGTTTTTCCAGTCAGCCTCATGCGATTGCCTTTCCATCCGCGCCAAAGCGATGCACCTTGCCGTCCTGCGGTGAGAGATAAACCGTGTCACCGTAGCGCAGGGGAACATCGCCGCCCGCCCGCACCGTCATCGAGCCATGGCCTTCGACATTGACGTGCAGGAAGGTGTCAGAGCCCAGCAGTTCGGCCACTGAAACCATGCCCTTCCACTTGCCCGCCGTAGTCGAGATATCAATATGCTCGGGCCGCACCCCAATCGTCGTCGCCCCCATCGCCTGCGCATCCGCGCCGGTCAAAAGGTTCATCCGGGGCGAGCCGATAAAACCCGCGACGAACACATTGGCTGGGTGATTGTACAGATCCAACGGCGAGCCAACCTGCTCGATATTGCCCGCCTGCAGCACCACGATCTTGTCGGCCATGGTCATGGCTTCGACCTGATCATGCGTCACATAGATCATCGTGGTTTTCAGCGTGTGGTGCAGTTCGGTGATCTCCAACCGCATATTGCCACGCAAGGCCGCGTCAAGGTTCGACAACGGCTCGTCAAACAGAAAGGCTGCGGGTTCGCGCACAATCGCCCGGCCAATCGCCACCCGCTGACGCTGACCGCCCGAAAGCTGACCCGGCTTCCGCTCCATATAACTGGTCAGGTTCAGCACCTTGGCGGCGGCGTCGGCCTTTTTGGTCGCCGCTTCAATATCCATCCCGGCCATTTTCAGCGGGAACATGATGTTTTTGCGCACCGTCATATGCGGATACAAGGCATAAGACTGGAACACCATCGCCAAGCCACGCTTGGCAGGGGGCAGCGCCGTGGCATCCTTGCCATCAATCTCTATGGTGCCAGATGAGGTATCCTCCAGCCCCGCGATCAGCCGCAGCAGAGTGGACTTGCCACAACCTGAGGGGCCGACGAACACCACGAACTCGCCATTCTCAATCGTCAGATCGACGGAAGGAATGACATGCACGTCGCCAAAGGATTTGCGCACCGATTTTAGAACAATCTTACCCATGATTTCCTCACTTCACCGCGCCGAAGGTCAGGCCGCGGACCAATTGTTTCTGGCTGAACCAGCCCATGATCAGGATTGGAGCGATGGCCATGGTCGAGGCCGCCGAAAGTTTTGCGTAGAACAGACCCTCTGGGGCCGAAAAGCTGGCGATAAACTGCGTCAGTGGTGCCGCATCCGAAGTGGTCAGTTGCAGCGACCAGAACGCCTCATTCCACGACAGAATGACGTTTAACAGCAGGGTTGAGGCAATGCCGGGCAGCGCCATCGGCGTCAGCACATAGAGGATTTCCGATTTAAGGCTTGCGCCATCCATCCGCGCCGCCTCAAGGATTTCACCGGGGATTTCCTTGAAGTAGGTGTACAGCATCCAGATCACGATCGGCAGGTTGATCAGGGTTCCGATGGCGACCAACCCGGTGCGGGTGTCCAAGAGGCCCGTCACCTTGAAGCCCAGATACATCGGGATCAATACGCCGACAGCGGGCATCATCTTGGTCGACAGCATCCACATTAGCAGGTCTTTGGTCTTTTTGCCGGGAACGAAGGCCATCGACCAAGCCGCAGGGATGCCGATGATCAGCGCCAGAACCGTGGAGCCGACCGAGATCACCACCGAGTTCATAAAGAACTTACCGTAGCTGTTCTGGGTCTGCACCGCCTGATAGGCTTCGGTTGTCCAAGGCGATGCTAGCATCGCGAACGGCGATTTGATCGCGTCGCCCTCGGTGTGGAAACTCATCAGGAAGATCCACAGGATCGGGAAGAAAATCAGAAAGCCAACCAGCCATGCCCCGATGGTAACGATGACTTTGCTATTTGTTGTTGTGCTGCGTGCCATGATTTTTCCTCACGCGTCCAGGTTCTTGCCAATCATTCGCATCGCGAAGAAGGCAACGATATTGGCCAGAATGACCGCGATAATGCCGCCCGCAGAGCCAGCGCCGACGTCGTATTTGACCAGCGACTGGATATATACGAGGTAGGAAATCGTCGTTGTCGCCGTGCCCGGACCGCCGCTTGTGGTGACGAAAATCTCGGCAAATACGGCCAGCAGGAAGATGGTTTGGATCAGGATCACCACGGTCACAGCGCGGGTCAGATGCGGCACGGTGAGGTAGAAAAACCGGCTCAGCACGCTTGCGCCATCCATCTCGGCGGCCTCTTGCTGCTCACCATCCAAGGATTGCAACGAGGTCAGCAGGATCAGCGTCGCAAAGGGCAACCACTGCCACGCGACGATACCTATGATCGAGAGCAGCGGGGCTTGGGACAAGAAATCAAACGGCTGCAGCCCCAACCCCTTGGCGATATGGGCAAACATGCCATTCACCGGGTTCATAAACATGTTCTTCCAGACCAAAGCTGACACCGTGGGCATCACGAAGAACGGGGCTATCACCAGCACTCGGACAATGCCTTGGCCCCAGAACGGCATGTTCATCAGCAGCGCCAGCAGGATGCCGCCCACCACGGTGATGAACAAAACCCCCAACACGATGGCAAGCGTATGCAGGATCGAGGCGAGGAAGGTGCGGTCGGTCAGGAAGTAGTAATAATTGTCAAATCCGGCCCAAGTTGATGGTTTCGGCACCAGCAATTTGTAATCCAGAAAGCTGAAATAGATCGTGGTGACAAGTGGCACGATCATCCAGAGAAACAACAGCACGACCGACGGCGCGACCATGAAGCGTGCGGCAATACGCGAATGCTGGGTGGCCATGTTGAACCTCCTCCGTTGCAAATTTTGGGAAAGGGCGCGGTCGTCTTGAGGCGACTTTTGCGTCAGTCTGCGCAAGAAGCGCGGATAAAGGGCGGGACTACCCTTGGGAGATGCAGCCCCGCCCTCTTCGCTGATTACTTGATGTAACCGGCTTTGGTCATTTCCGTCGTGGTCAACTCTTGAGCCGCAGCCAAGGCGTCAGCCGCCGTGGTGGTGCCTGCAAGCGCTGCCGAGAACTGCTGGCCGACTTCGGTCGCAATGCCCGCAAACTCCGGGATAGCAACGAATTGCACGCCAACATAAGGCACCGGATCGACGGTCGGATGGGTCGGGTCAGCCGAGTTTATGCTGTCCAACGTCATCTTGGCGAACGGCACCTTTTGGTATTCCGCATTCGCATAAAGCGAGGTGCGGGTTCCCGGAGGCACGTTGGCCCAGCCTTCTTTCGAGGCTACCAGTTCGGTGTATTCCTTCGAGGTCGCCCAAGCCACAAAGGCCTTGGCGGCATCGACTTTCGCCGAACCAGCCGGAATGGCCAAAGACCAAGCCCACAGCCAGTTGCCGCGCTTGCCCAGACCATTATCAGGTGCCAAAGCGAAGCCCATTTTGTCAGCAACGGTGCTGTCTTTACCGGTTACAAACGATGCCGCAACGGTGGCGTCGATCCACATGCCGCAATGACCTTGCTGGGTCAGCGCGAGGTTTTCGTTAAAGCCGTTGTTGGATGCACCGGGCGGACCGTAATCGTTCATCAGGTGCAGATAGAAGGCCAAGGTATCAGCCCAAGGTTTTTGGTCGAACTGCGGCTTCCAATCCATATCGAACCACTTGGCGCCGAACGAATTCGACATTGCAGTCAGGAAAGCCATGTTCTCGCCCCAGCCGGCTTTGCCACGCAGACAAATGCCATACTGCTCTTTCGACTTGTCGGTCATCGCCGCGGCCGCTTTGTCGATGTCAGCCCAAGTCGGCGCATCCGGCATGGTCAGGCCAGCGGCTTCCATCAGGTCTTTGCGATACATCACCATCGAGGATTCGCCGTAGAACGGTGCGGCGTAAAGCTCGCCGTCCACCGTCAGACCACCCGAGATTGCGGGCAGCAGGTCGGCTTTGTCCCAAGCTTCCGGCAGATCGTTCAAGCTGACCAGCCAGCCCGATTTGCCCCAGATCGGAACTTCATAGGTGCCGATGGTCAACACGTCGAACTGACCGCCTTTGGTGGCGATGTCGGTGGTGACTTTCTGGCGCAGGACGTTTTCTTCCAGCGTGACCCACTCGACTTTGATGTCGGGGTTCTTGGCGTAGAAATCGTCCATCAGCCCTTGCATACGGATCATGTCGCCGTTGTTCACGGTGGCGACAGTGATCGTGGTTTCGGCCGATGCAAGACCCGCAAGGGTAAGCAGAGCCGTCGCGCCAAGCAGCGCGCGAAGCGTCATGTTCATTGGTATCCTCCCAGATCAGCGATTGAGCATTTCATCGCTTACTGAGTAAATGCTCACAGAAAGGTGTGATCCGTCAAGCCCCATTTTCCGCCGCATCTGCAAAGATTATAGGCGGTTTAGCAACGCCCGCGCGGTCGGCTCATCTGTAACCAAGCCATTGATAATGCGAGATTTCAACGCTCCCGCAATCGCCGGAACCTTCGATGCACCCGCAGCAATTCCGATGGATGGCCTGTCCAACCCAGGCGCGACTCGAACTCCACCTGTGCGTGTATTGGTGCCGACATCAAGGTAAACACCCCTTGAGTCGAACACCCAACCAGCGACTTCCCCCACCGCCCCCGCCGCCTGCATCTCGTCCAACTCGGCGCGCGTGACGAATCCATCCTTGAGCAGCGGCGCATCATTGCTCATCTGACCGACGCCGACAAAAACCACATCCGCCGCTTGCGCCAGATCGACCACCTTTTTCACCGGACCCAAAGCATGAAACGCCGCATTTTCCTGCGGCGTCGGGCTGATAACCGGCACCAGCATTGGGTAGTGCGGCGCGCGCACCTTGTCCGAAATCCGCATCACCACGTCGAAGAACGACGCCGATCCATCCGGCGCGATATTGCCGATCAGCGACACCAGACGGTGCTGGTCGGCATCCATCGGCGAGACCGCATCGACCATGCCACGCATCGCCCGCCCGGTGCCCAGACCGATCACCGAGGGCGCTGCCATCCGCAAAAATCGCTCCAACTCCGCCGCCGCCGCTGGCCCGATCGCCCGCACCCCGTCGGCCCCCGGCCCAAGACTGGGCGCCACCCGGCAGCGCAGCAGACCGAAGCGCCGGGTCAGCTCGGCCTCCAGATCCAAGCATGCCCCAATCGGATGGTTCAGCCGTACATTGATCAAGCCTTCGGCCATCGCCCGGCTGACCAGACGTTGCGCGCGCTGGCGCGAAACCCCCAACTCGGTCGCGATCTGGTCCTGCGTCAACCCGCCGACATAATACAGCCAGCCCGCGCGGGCGGCTTCATCGTTCAGCGTCGGTTCTGGATCGGTCCGGCTCATGTTCGCCCCTTCAACTCAGGCGCAATGTCGTAGAACGCGGCGAAGGATGCAAACCTGTTATGCGGGCGGGCATCTTCGGGTTCATCCAACGCCCGATCTTTCAGATGACTGCCGCCGGTAAACCGCCACACCACCATGCCCGCAGCTAAGCCCGCACGAATGCCCGTCAAGCTGTCCTCAATCACCAGACAGCGCGCCGGATCGGCTCCCATTTTCTGCGCAGCATAGAGGAATAAATCCGGCGCAGGCTTGCCTCGCGCCACTAATGTTGAAGTGAACAGGTTAGTCTCCGCCAAATGCCCCAGACCCACCATGTTCAAAGACCGCGCCGCGCGCATCGGGCTGGACGAGGTCGCAATGCAATAGGGCACGCCGATTTGCGCAATCACCTCCGCCACCCCCGGCATCACTTTCAGATCGCGCTCAAACCGCTCCAACAACCGCGCGCGATATTCTTCCTCAAAATCCGGCGGCAGCGTCAAATTGAACTGTTCGCGGATCGTGTTCATCACAGTCGGATAACTGCGCCCCAGAAAATGCCGCGCCACATAGGCCAGATCAATCTGCACCCCGCGCTCGGCCAGCGCATCAATCAGCATCTGCGCCGAGATGATCTCGCTATCAATCAGCACCCCGTCGCAATCAAAGATCACCAGATCAAACATCAGAACAGCGCGGCCAACCGGGTGGTGTCGATGCCCGGCACAATGTGGCCCTTGGGCTTGAACGTCGCCACATCCTCGCCCGCCACGATGGCATTGACCACCGCCTCCTCCACTGCCTGCACCGCCGCCATATACAGCGGATCAATCGCCTCGCCGTTCACTTCCATCTTGCTCAGCACCGCCCCCGCCCGCTGCGGCATCGGCCCCGGATTGGCCACCGACAAGGCAAGAAAAATATCGCCCGAAGAATTGCCGCCCGGCGTACCACCGCGCCCGATCCCCAAAGCCGCGCGCTTCGCCACTTGCCGCAGCGACAGCCCTGATAGTGGCGCATCGGTGATAAGCACCACGATGATCGAGCCCATTTCCTTCTGCGGCAAGCCCCGGTCAAATACCCCCTCCGGCATCAACTGGCCAACCGGCTTGCCCAACACCTGAAAATCCGACCTGCGGCCATGATTGGCCTGCACCAGACAGCCCATCGTGTAGCCCTGCCCGCCAATCTCAACCACGCGTGAGGCTGTCCCCGTCCCCGCCTTGAACTGATAGGCAATCATGCCATTGCCACCGCCTACCGAGCCTTCGTGCACAGCGCCGCCCTTCGCCGCCCACAGCGCCGCCACCGCATGATCAGGCGTGACATGCAGCGCATTGATATCGTTCAACACCCCGTCATAAGTCTCGGCCACCACGGGCATCGCCCAGCCGTGATCCTGCGCAAAAAACTCCGCATAATGCTCAATCATCCACTTCGTCACCCCATGATGCACCGCCCCCACGCCATGGGTGTTGGTGATACAGACCGGGCCAATCATATACCCCGCATCGTCAATCCAATGCGTGCCAGTCATCTCACCATTGCCATTCAGCGCATAATGCCCGGCCCAAATCGGCACCGGCACGCCCTTGTCGGCGCGGGGACGAATGGCCGTTACCCCCGTCCGCATGTTCAGCGCCGGGTCGGTCAGCGTGGTAAACCCCACCGTCACCCCCGCCACATCGGTGATCGCATTCAGCGGTCCAGTGGTGCCCGCAAACGGCAGGCCAAGAGCGCGGGCGCGGGGTTTTTGCATGGCAACCTCTCAATTCATCGCATCAAGCACGCGGTAAACACATTCGACAAGCACCTTGCGGCGCGGATCAATATCGTCGTCAAAGCCCAGCATGTGGTTGGTGGTGTAACCCATGCCAAACCCCGCCGCCGGATCAGCAAAACCAAAGCAGCCGCCCCAGCCCGAATGGCCAAAACTCCCCGACCGTGCGCCCTGCTGCATCAGCCCAAAGCCCGCGCCATAGGCCACTTCGCCACCATGCGCCGCATCCACACCCTGAAACCGCACCTGTTTTGCCTCCGCCAAACCCTGCGCCGACAGCAACTTGGACGCGCCCGACACCAAATCCCCATAGATCAGCGCCAAAGCCTTCGCCGTCGCCTGCCCATTCGCCCCCGGAATCTCCGCCGCCCGCCAAGCCCGCGTGTTCGGCTCGGTCGGGCGGATCGTCGGATTGATCCATGCGTTCGGATGCGCACTGGCCAGCACCTCCGCGATGCCATCCGTCACCCCCGGCCCTTCGATCACCTCCGCCACCCGAGCCTCCTCCGCCTCGGGCAACCCAACAAACATATCCGCCCCCAATGGCCCCGCAATCTGCGACGCCAAAAACGCCCCAAACCCCTGCCCCGAAACCCGCCGCAAAGGCTCCGCCACCAGCGCCCCCAAAGAAATCGCATGATAGACCGACCGACTGCGCGGCGGCCACAACGGCGCCATCGCGGCCAAAGCCTCGGCATAGGGCGCACCGGCATAAAGCCCCGCCAAATCCATCGGAACCGATAGCCCGTCCAGACCGCCCTGATGCGACAGACACTCGCCCAAGGTAATCCCACCCTTGCCGCGCGCCGCAAACTCCGGCCAATACCGCGCCATCGGCTGATCGTAATCAACCAACCCGAGATCCACCAACATCGCCATCGCCACCGCCGCAATGCCCTTGGTGCAAGACCACACATTCACCAACGTATCCTGCTGCCAATCCCGCGCACCCGCAGCATCCGCAGACCCGCCCCACAGCTCCGCCACCAACACGCCCCGATGCACCACCGCGACCGAACCGCCATGCTGGCCCAGCGCAAAGCAAGCCTCAAACGCTGCCCTGAGCGGCGCAAATTCTGCCGTGGTAAACCCATGAACCGTCATCGTCGTCCCCTCTGCCCGTTTTCCCGCAGCATAGGCAGACCGCAGCCGCCGTCCATCCCGCCCTGCGACCCCAAATGTCGGTTTCTTCCGGCTTTGCGTCGAAGATCGCCGCCGATCCCACAAAACCCCGCCCATTTTCTGCGCTGCAGCATCGCGTGACGCCCACAAATCGGGCATCTGCCCAACTCATCCGCTTTTGTAGGCAGCTTCCCCCGCAAGACCGTTGCCGCATAGGCCCCCCCGGCCTTTGCTGCAAAAGCTTGGGTCTGCTCAAGCAACGGGTTTGCGGCAGCGAAGGGTTTTGGACGGCCTCGCCACCGCATGTTTGCAACAAACGCTGCCCTCTCATCATGGTCGTTCTTCCCTTGAATGGAAGCGCCAGAGCGGGCCCAACAGGGGACACAACATGAAACTGACCAGACGCGCGCTACTGGCTTCCGGCATCGCCTCGCTGGCTTTGCCGCGCATTGCCTTCGCTGCCGGAGAAACCATCAAGATCGGCGTGCTGCACTCGCTGTCGGGCACGATGGCGATTTCGGAAACCACGCTGAAAGACACCATGCTGATGCTGATCGAGGCGCAAAACGCCAAGGGCGGCCTGCTCGGCAAACAGTTGGAAGCCGTGGTGGTTGACCCGGCTTCGGACTGGCCGCTGTTCGCCGAAAAAGCCCGCGAACTGCTGACAGTCTCCAAGGTTGACGTGATGTTCGGCTGCTGGACCTCGGTGTCGCGCAAATCCGTGCTGCCGGTGATCGAAGAACTCAACGGCCTGCTGTTCTACCCGGTGCAGTATGAAGGCGAGGAATCGTCAAAGAACGTGTTCTACACTGGCGCTGCGCCGAACCAACAAGCGATCCCGGCGGTGGATTACTACCTCGAAGAACTCGGCGTGAAGAAATTCGCCCTGCTGGGCACCGATTACGTCTACCCGCGCACCACCAACAATATTCTTGAGGCTTATCTCGTCTCGAAAGGCATCGCAAAAGAAGACATCTTCGTCAACTACACCCCGTTCGGCCATTCCGATTGGTCGAAAATCGTCGGTGACGTAGTGGCCTTGGGCGCCGATGGCAAAAAAGTCGGCGTGATTTCCACCATCAACGGCGACGCCAACATCGGCTTCTACAAAGAACTCGCCGCCGCTGGCGTGACCGCCGATAAACTCCCGGTCTGCGCGTTTTCGGTCGGCGAAGAAGAACTTGCAGGTCTGGACACCTCCAACCTCGTCGGCCATTTGGCGGCCTGGAACTACTTCATGTCCGCCGATACCCCGGAAAACAAAGCCTTTATCGAGCAATGGCACGCCTATATCAAAGACGACAAACGCCCGACCAATGACCCGATGGAAGCGCATTATATCGGCTTCAACATGTGGGTCGCTGCAGTGACCGCCGCAGGCACCACCGATGTGGATGCGGTGTCGGACGCGATGATCGGCCAGAAGTTCCCCAACCTGACCGGCACCGTCGCCGAAATGCTGCCGAACCACCACCTGACCAAACCCGTGCTGATCGGCGAAATCCGCGCCGATGGCCAGTTCGACATCATCTCGCAAACCGAACCAGTTCCGGGCGACGCTTGGACCGATTTCCTGCCGGAATCCGCAGTGCTGGAAGCCGATTGGAAAGACCTGAAATGCGGCATGTATAACAAAGAAACCAAAACCTGCGTGCAGTTGAAGTCGAACTACTGATCCGCCGCTTTTGAAACCTGCGGAGGGGCCAACGGGCCCCTCCCCTCCTCCCCCGACGCCCCTGCTGCCAATAGACGGATTCCCCATGCGCTTCCTGCTGGCCTGCCTTCTGGCACTGCTATTCGCCGCCCCCCTGCGCGCCGAAACTGCCGCCGAAATCCTTTCCACCAACGCCGCTTTGGTCGAGAAAGCCTCACGCCAAACCATCGCTCCGGTGATTGACGCCTTGGGTTCCAGCGGCGACCCGGCAGCCAGCGCAATTCTTGCGGCATGGGGTGAAAAGGGCCTTGGCATCCGCAAATCCGACGGCATCTTTTTCCTGATCACTCCGAACGACGACGGCTACGCGCTGCGCGATCTGACGGGTGCCACCGCAGGACAAGCCGCCAAATCCGACATCACCGAACTCAAACCCAACGCCGGCGTGCGCGGCATGATCGCCACCGCCTTGGTGCAATTCACCCTGTCCGACCCGGATGCCAACAAACGCGCCGCAGCGCTGGATTCCATCGCCAAAGACCCCAAGCCCGAGGCCCTTGCTCCCCTTCGCGCCGCCATCCTGAATGAGTCCGACGCGACGCTGAAAGCCCAGAAACAGCGCCTCGAACGCCTGCTCACCCTGCGCTTCGACCCCGACTCAAGCGCCCGCATCAAAGCCATCAACAGCTTCGGCGCAGACCTCGGCCTTGATTTGCGCGGCGCGCTCAACCCGCTGCTCGCCACCACCAAACTCGCCGCAGCCGAACCACCCACCAGCAACATCGCCCGCGAGTTGAAACCCGGCCGCGACCTGACGGAAACCGAAGCCTACGACCTGCTGGTATCCGCCAACCTCGCCCCCGCCCGCCTGACCATAGAGGCGCAACGCACCGCCCTGATCGCCAACCTTGCAAACGGCGCAGTTGGCTGGATCCCCCTCGCCGATCTGAACACTCAAGCCGCCCGCGACCGTGCCTACACCGCGCTGGAGGCCGCAGGCACCGTCCCGCAAGCCGCCACCGATGACGAAGCCGCCGCCGCCCTGAAAGCCCACCATTTCTACGAAATCTACACCGAACCCGACCCCGCCGTCACAACCGCCGCAGCCGCAGCCCTCAAATCCATCGGCCACAAAGTCGCCGCCATGCAGGCCGCCGACCTTGCCCTTGATGGCCTCTCGCTCGCCTCGATATACTTTCTCGCCGCCATCGGCCTTGCGATCACCTTCGGCGTGATGGGCGTGATCAACATGGCCCACGGCGAGTTCATCACCATGGGCGCCTACACCGGCTATGTCGTGCAACTTTACGTCCCCAATTACACCGCCTCGATCCTGATCGCCCTGCCGCTCGCCTTCGCCGTCACCTTCGCCGCAGGCGTCGCGATGGAGCGCTTAATCATCCGCCACCTCTACAAACGCCCCCTAGAAACCCTTCTGGCAACCTTTGGCATCTCCATCGCCCTGCAACAAATCCTGAAAAACGTCTTCGGCACCCAAGCCCGTCCATTAACCTCGCCCGCATGGCTCGACGGCGCGCTCAGCTTCAACGATGTGGTCTCAATCAGCTACATCCGCATCGCCATCTTCGTCCTCGCCTTGCTGTTTCTCACCTTCTTCCTCTGGCTGATGAAACGCACCCGCCTCGGCCTCGAAGTCCGCGCCGTCACGCAAAACCCCACCATGGCCGCCTCGATGGGCATCAACCCCGACCGCATCAACATGCTGACCTTCGGCCTCGGCTCCGGCATCGCAGGCATCGCAGGCGTCGCCATCGGCCTCTTCGCCAAAGTCACCTCGGAACTCGGCACCGACTACATCGTGCAATCCTTCATGACCGTCGTGGTCGGCGGCGTCGGCAATATCTGGGGCGCCCTCGCGGGGGCCACCATGATCGGCGGTCTGCAAAAACTTATCGAGTTCTTCAACCCCTCGAACACCCTCGCCGCCCAAACCTACATGATCCTGTTCATCATCCTGTTCATCCAGTTCCGCCCCCGAGGCATCATCGCCCTCAAAGGCCGCGCGGCAGGAGATTGATCATGCAACATCCCTTCACCTCATCCTCTGTGCTCAAATATCCCGGGGGTCCGGGGGCTGGCCCCCGGCTTTGTCGGCAAATGCAGCCTGTGACGAAGGAAACGCCATGACCCGCTCTTTCCTCACCCGCACCCCGTCGCTGCTGATCTTCATCACCTGCCTCGCGATGTTCACCATCTTCGTGACCCTCGCCGCCCACACTGGCCTGATCTCGACCTCGTTCGTCAAAACCCTCGGCAAAACCCTTTGCCTCTGCCTCGCCGCCCTCGCGATGGATCTGATCTGGGGCTACGCAGGCATCCTCTCCCTCGGCCACATGGCGTTTTTCGCCCTCGGCGGTTACATGATCGGCATGTGGCTGATGTATGCCCGCACCGAGGAAATCGTCGTCGCTTCCCTGATGAACTCCGGCCTCCCGGCCACACCCGAGGAAATCCAGCAAGGCATCGCCTCCCAAATCTTCGGCGTCGTCGGCGCGTCGGACCTGCCGATGATCTGGAGCTTTGCCCACAGCCTCCCCCTCCAACTGGCCCTAGTAGTAGCTCTCCCCGGCTTGCTCGCGCTGATCTTCGGCTGGCTCGCCTTCCGCTCTCGCGTCACCGGGGTTTACCTCTCGATCCTGACCCAAGCGATGACCCTCGCCCTCGCCCTTTACCTGTTCCAAAACGACTCTGGCCTACGCGGGAACAACGGCCTTTCCGGCCTGCAGAACCTACCCGGCCTCGATGCCGTCAGCCAAGACAGCATCAGCCTGTGGTTCTTCTGGGCCTCCGCCGCCGCCCTAGGGCTTGCCTACCTGACCCTAAGCTGGATCGTCTCCGGCAAATTCGGCTCGGTGATCCGCGCCATCCGCGATGACGAGGCGCGCGTGCGCTTCCTTGGCTACTCGGTCGAAGGCTACAAGCTGTTCGTCTTCACCCTCACCGCCGTCATCGTCGCCTTGGCAGGCGCGCTCTATTACCCACAAGCCGGCATCATCAACCCCGCCGAACTCGCCCCCATCGCCTCAATCTACCTCGCCGTCTGGGTCGCCATCGGCGGACGCGGCCGCCTTTACGGCGCGGTCATCGGGGCGGCCGTCGTCTCGCTGCTGTCAAGCTGGTTCACCGGAGGCCGCGCGCCTTCAATCCCGCTTGGCTTTATGACGATCAACTGGGTCGATTGGTGGCAAGTCCTGCTCGGAGCCGCCTTCGTCTGCGTCACCCTGTTCGCCCCCAAAGGCATCGGCGGCTTGTTCGATCACTTCGCTGGCCTGCACAGCCCCGACCGCAAAGGCGCACCCCTTGGCCCCGACCAAGGTTCGCTGCAAGAGAAAGAGGCCATCGAATGAGCCAACTTCTCGAAGTCTCCGGCGTCACCGTCAGCTTCGATGGCTTCCGCGCCATCAACAACCTGACCTTCTCCATCGGCCCCGCCGAGTTGCGCGCCATTATCGGCCCCAACGGTGCGGGCAAATCCACCTTCATGGACATTGTGACGGGCAAAACCAAACCCGACTCAGGCTCCGTCACCTTCGGAGAAAAATCCACCTCGCTGCTGAAACTCTCCGAAGCCAAAATCGCCCGCGCAGGCGTTGGTCGCAAATTCCAACGCCCCACGGTGTTTGAAGATCAAACCGTCACCGAAAACCTCACCCTCGCCCTGAAAGCCGCCCGCAGCCCGTGGCGCGTCTTAGGTTGGCGCAGCAAACCCGCCGACCATACCCGCATCGAGGCTCTCGCCGCCCAAGTCGGTCTGTCAGATCACCTGCCGCGCAAGGCAGGCGAACTCAGCCACGGCCAAAAGCAATGGCTGGAAATAGCCATGCTCTTGGCGCAAGAACCCCGCCTGCTGCTGGTCGATGAACCCGCCGCAGGCATGACGCTGGCCGAGCGGGAAAAGACCACCGAACTGCTGGTGGATATCGCCAAAACCCGCGCCGTGGTGGTGGTCGAACACGATATGGAATTCGTCCGCCGCCTGAATTGCCGGGTGACGGTGCTGCACGAAGGCTCGGTTCTGGCCGAAGGCTCGCTCGACCATGTGACGAAAAACCAAGACGTGATCGACGTTTATTTAGGGCGCGGATGATGATCAAAACCCAAGGCCTGACCCTGCACTACGGCGGATCGCAAATCCTGCACGGCATTGATTTCGCAGCCAAAGCAGGCGAAGTCACCTGCATCATGGGCACCAATGGCGTCGGTAAGACATCATTCCTGAAAGCCCTCGCAGGCACCCATATGCGCTCCGCGGGCAGCGTCGAACTTGACGGCGAAATCTTGGGCAAACTCCGCCCACAAGAAATGGCCCAGCGCGGCCTCGCCGTCGTCCCGCAAGGCCGGATGATGTTCCCGCTGCTCACCGTCAAAGAGAATCTGGAGACCGCCTTCGCCCTGCTGCCCAAACCCGAGCATAAAATCCCACAGGAAATCTACGACCTATTCCCGGTGCTGAAAGACATGACCGCCCGCCGCGGTGGCGACCTCTCCGGCGGCCAGCAACAACAACTCGCCATCGCCCGCGCCATGATCATGCGCCCGAAAGTCCTGCTGCTGGACGAGCCGACCGAAGGCATCCAGCCCAACATCATCCAGCAAATTGGCCGCGTCATCGAATATCTGAAAGGCAAAGGCGACATGGCGATCATCTTGGTCGAGCAATACTTCGACTTCGCCTACACCCTCGCCGACCATTTCTATGTCCTGCGCCGCGGGGCCGTCGCCAAATCCGGCGCCCGGGCCGATTTCAGCCGTGAAGACTTGCGCGCCGAAGTTTCGGTCTAACCGGGAACCAATCCCGCCCGCAATCGTTCCCCCAACAGGCTTGACAACATGCCCGCCAGCCGCCCCTCTGGGCTTGGCCAATTCTGTGCAAAGGGGCACATATGTCTGGGGCTGATCTGACGCCACTTCCCTCCCATGCCGGCAGTGCCGCGCGCATCACCATCGGCCAGTTGACCGCCGTCGTGGGCGTCGCTGCGGTGCTGTTCGTCGCCCAAGATGTGTTCGTGCCGCTCGCCATCGCCATGCTGATCACCTTCGCGCTCTCGCCCCTCGTCACCGCGCTGCGCCGTCGCGGCCTGCCGCTGCTGTGGACGGTGCTGCTGGTCGTCGCCTTAGCCTTCAGCCTGATCGCGGTATTCTCCTTCGTCGTGGCCAGCCAACTGGCGCAACTGGCGCAAAATCTGCCAATCTTTCAGGCCAACATCATCCATAAAGTCGAGGGTTTGAAAGCCACGGGCGGCGAGCATGGCCTCGCCTCGCGCCTGTCCGACATGATCACCGCGATCAACACCGAAATCGGCGCAGCCCTGCCCACGGGCGTCGATAAACCTCTGCCGGTCGAGGTCATCCAATCCTCCAACGCCTTGGCGTTTCTCGAAAATCTGGTCATCCCGCTGATTAGCCCCATCGCCACCATCGGCCTTGTCATCGTCGTGGTGATCTTCATGCTGCTGGAACGCGAAGACCTGCGCGACCGCTTCATCCGCTTGGTCGGCACCAACGACCTGTATCGGACCACCCAAGTGCTGGAGGAGGCAGGCGGCCGTGTCGCCAACTACCTGCTGGTGCAACTTCTGGTCAACGTGATCTACGCCATTCCCATCGGTGTCGGCCTGTATTTCATCGGCGTCCCCAACGCCGCCCTCTGGGGCATGCTGACGCTGATCCTGCGCTTCGTGCCCTACATCGGCTCCGTCCTCGCCGCCGCCTTCCCGCTATTTCTCGCCTTCGCCGTATCCCCCGACTGGTCCGCCGTGCTGTGGACGGGTGCGCTGTTCACATCGGTCGAGTTGATCACCTCCAACGTGATCGAGCCTTGGCTTTACGGCTCGCGCACCGGGGTCAGCCCGCTGGCCATCATCGTCGCGGCGATCTTCTGGACCTTCCTCTGGGGCCCGCTCGGCCTGATCCTCTCCACCCCGCTCACCGTCTGCCTTGTCGTGCTAGGTCGCCACATCCCCCAATTTGCCCTCTTTGACATCCTGTTCGGCGATGAGCCCGTGCTCGCCCCCCATGCCAAACTCTACCAACGCATGTTGGCAGGCGATGCGATGGAGGCCACCTTTGGCGCGACCGAAGCCCTCGAAGAACTGGACGTGGTCGATTACCACCAAACCACGATGATCCCCGCCCTGCTGCTGGCGCAAGACGACAGCGAACGTGGCGTTTTGACCGCCGAACAGCAAGATCGCCTCGCCACCGTCGCGCTAGAGGTCGTCGCAGACCTGCAAGCCGAGATGGAGGCCGAGCGCGACGCCCCATCAGACACCGCCCTGCCCGGTCTGGGCCTGCGCTTGCGGGTGATCGGCGGGCGGTCCCCGCTGGATAATGTCGCGGCCGCCGTGCTGGCGCAGGTGCTGCAAACCGAAGGCGCGGCGGCGCAGTTCTCGCCGCATCTTGATCTTGCGCCCTCGCGGCTGGCGGCTTTGGACACCGCCAACGCCGATTGCCTGCTGCTGTGCTATCTTGATCCGCGCCCGGCCCGCGCTTCGCTGCTGCACATCCGCCGCATCAAACGCGCCGCCCCGCATCTGCGCGTCGGGGTGGTGATCCTGCAAATGCCCGCCGATCTGGCCGACAGCGCCTCGGGATTGCGGCATCTGAACGCGGTATCGCCAGCAAAGCTAGTCGAGGCCGAAGACATCGGTGCCGATTTCGCCGTCACCAATCTTGAGGATGCGATGGATGCCGTCTGGCAGCGCGGCACACCCAAACCAGTGCCCGATGCTACAAAGCCCACGCCGCGTGTCGTCGCCCGCCGCCGCAGCCAAACCACAGCCTAAGGAGGACGCAATGTCAAACCCCGATACCGATCAAGACCTTGCCCGGCTCGAATCCCAAATTGCCGCGCTGCGCGACGACATCGCGCATATCGTGACGACCTTGGGCGATCTCAGCCAGACCAGCGCCGAGACCCTGCGTGCCAGCCTCGCCGCCCGCGCCGAGGCGCTGCGGCAAGACGGTGCGGCACGGCTGGCCGATGTGGGGCAGTCCGCCGAGGCGAAACTGGCAGACCTCACCGACCACGCCCGCCGCAATCCGTGGCAAGCTTTGGCGCTGGCAGGCGGTATCGGCCTGCTGCTGGGCCTGCTCTGGGGGCGGCGCTAATGCTGGGCCTGCTCAGCCTCGCCGCGCGGTTGGCGCTGGCCCACGCCGCAAGGCGGATGGCGCAAGCCTCTGCCCTGTTCGCCGCTGCGGGGGTGTTTGCGATCATCGCGCTGATTGGCTTTGCCGCAGCCCTCTGGATATGGCTGGCCCACCTGCTTGGCCCAATAGGCGCGGCCCTGCTGGTCGGTGGTGTAGCCCTTGTGCTGGCGCTGATCTTCGGCCTGCTGGCCCGCGCCAAACTGCGCACCGCCAGCCCGCTGCAATCGCCCGCAGCCCAAGCCCTGCTGGCCGAGTTGAAAGCCCACAACGCCGAGGCCAGCCTGTTCACCCTGCTCGGGCCAGCTTTGGGTGCCGCGCTGCTGGGGATGTTTCTGGGCGGGAAGCCGAAAGAGTAAACGACTTGGCAGAGGACCCCGAACCGAAAACAAACTCTGCGGGGCAGAGTTTGTCGGTTCGTTGCTCATATGGCTGAACGCCGTTGAGCAAGCGGATTCATGCAGCAGACCATGATTATGGAAATCGGGGCGCGCCGGTCTGGGCTGGCGCGGAAACGCGCCTGCCGAGGGCAGGCAAGCGCGGCCCGATTTGTTTTCGAACAAAGCGGGCAAGCCCCCGCTTAAACCGCCACCGAAATCTTGCCCATCGGGTTGGAACAACACGCCAGAATATAGCCGTCGGCAATATCCTCATCGGAAATCCCGCCATTGTGCACCATATGCACATCGCCCGACAGCTTCTTGACCTTACAGGTCCCGCACAGCCCAAAGGTGCAACCGGACGGAATATTCAGCCCCGACCGTTTCGCCACCGCCAACACGGTGTCGGTCTCGCCACAAGCTGCCACCACGCCGCTGTCCGCAAAGGTGATCTCCGCCACCGCCCCATCAACCGGCGAGACATCATCCAGCACTGGCGCTTCAGCCTCGGTCGACACCGCCAGCCCAAAGCTTTCCTGATGATAGTGCGCCATGTCATAGCCAAGGCTCTGCAACATCTCGCGCACCGCCTGCATGAACGGCTCGGGGCCACAGCAGAACACCTCGCGATCCAGATAATCCGGGGCCATCAGGCCTAGCATGATCTGGCTCAAGCGCCCCCGGAACCCCGGCCATGCCCGGAACGGATCGCTTTCTTCCACGGTAAAGCGCAACTGCAACCCCGGCACGCGATTGGAAAACTGCTCCAACCGCTCGCGGAAAATGATCTCAGACGGGCGCTTGGCGGCATGGACGAACACAATGTCCGGCATCTGCCCCGAATCCCACGCCCATGTCGTCATCGACATCATCGGCGTGATGCCCGATCCTGCCGAGATCATCAGATATTTCTGCGCCGGATGGCGGTGAAAGCTGAAAATCCCCGCAGGCCCAAACGCCT
Organism: Cypionkella sp. PAMC25878; assembly: GCF_058135695.1. Lineage (NCBI taxonomy): Bacteria > Pseudomonadati > Pseudomonadota > Alphaproteobacteria > Rhodobacterales > Paracoccaceae > Cypionkella > Cypionkella sp. PAMC25878. The sequence continues at coordinate 4,780,465 of NZ_CM176871.1, forward strand.
TGATCTGCATCCCCGGCTTCAGATGATCCAGCATCCAGCGTGTGCCAATCGAGGTGCTCTGCGCCTTGACCGTGATCGAAATCGACAGGGGGCGCGAAGGCGAAGACGAGATCGTATAGGTCCGCTGCACGTTGCCCTTGGCCCCCTTCTTCGGGTCCACAGGCAGGTCCAACGTGATGAACTGCCCCGGCTGGTAATCAAACCAAGCCCCGTTCGGCGCGCGAAAGGTGAAACTGGCAGTGTCGTCATTCTCGGGCACCACCATGGCGCATTCCAGCATCTGGCTGTCATTCCACGGTGCTGCTTCCCAGTTCAGGCTTTTCTTTGCCATGATCTACTCCGCCGCCATCGCAGGTTTAGGGGCCGTCCGCGCGGTCATCGTGTTGCAATACCAATCAACAAACTGGATCACGCCTTCTTCCTGAATCGTCGAATACGGACCGGGCTCGTAGGCAGGCGAAAGAATACCCTTCTGGTTCTCCTCCACGACCTGACGATCCTCGTCATTGGTGTGCATCCACACATCGGTCAGGCGTTCCAGATCATAATCCACGCCCTCGACCGCATCCTTATGGACCAGCCAAGTCGTCGTCACCTGAGTCTCAGTGGCCGAGATCGGCAGCACCCGGAACGTGATCGCATGATCGCCCAGGAAGTGATTCCAGGTGTTCGGATAGTGGTAAAACAGCAAGCTGCCCGCATCATTGAACGGCATCGTGCCCAAGCGCTTGGCCACAGCCGCCTTGGTGTCCATCGTGTAGCTTTCGGCGTTGTTCAACAACGGCACCCGCGCCAAGCGCCACTGCATCGCTTTGTCGTGGGTAAAGCGCGACGGCAACCCTGCAGCCTCACACCGCGTCCAATGCGCGAGGATCTCATCGCTCGCCTCATTCGGCCCATTCATCGCCCCGATTTTCGGATTGTCCGAGAACGTCCGGCACAAAGACGGATGCGCGCCGCCACAATGATAGCACTCGCGATTGTTCTCAATCACCAGCTTCCAGTTGCCGTTCTCCACAATCGTCGAAGAAAACGCCACCTTGGTATCCTTCAACCCCGACGGGGCCAGATAGGTCATCGCCGTCTTCGCCAGTTCCGCAATCGGCGGCGGCACTTGGGCCAAGCAGATAAACACCATCCCGCCCAGATCGACGCAATGCACCTTCTTCAGACCATGCGCGCTGGGGTCAAACCCCTCCTGCATGTCGCGCGCATATTGCAGCTTGCCGTCGAGATCATAGGTCCACTGGTGATACGGACAGACCAGCTTCGGCCCCGAACCCGTCTCCTTGGCGCACAACCTTTGCCCGCGATGCCGACACACGTTATGAAACGCCCGGATCATCCCGTCATTGCCGCGCGTCAACACCACCGGATAAGCACCAACCTGCAGGGTCAGAAACGCCCCGGCCTTCGGCATCGCAGCAGCAGGCGCCGCAAACAGCCACTCACGGTAAAAGATCTGCGCGAGATCGGCGTTATACACGCCCTCATCGCAATAAAGCGCATGGCTCAGCGCATAATCCTTGCGGCGCGCGCCCAATTCAGCGTGGATTTCGGCGGGGTTCAACATCTGGCACCTCGTAGGTCCACGCCTCCCGCGGGGACAGTTGCATTGGCGGACCGGAGCATTCCGGCCGGGCTGGTCGTCTCAGTGCAAGGCTGGTTTCCGGGCTGCAAAACCGGGCCAAACCGCCCCCGTGTGACACCTTCCCAGAGTATAAACCCCAGTGGCCTCCTGTCACACGTTAAGTTTCATCACCGTTGCGGGGGCAGCGCCGGCACTGCACCGGCTTCCCAATTCTCCATGTTTGCGAATGGCACCTTGCCGCTTCAATAAACACGGCTTCCTGAGTCGCGATAGATCATTTGCGACCAATGCCGATACGCCAAAGACGCCGCCGCTTTTCCCTGCAAATCAAAGCCCACGCGCCCGATTCGCAAGCGCTCAAAACATCACCAAAACCCGGAAATGACAAAGGCCCAACCGTTTCCGGTCGGGCCTTTAGTTGTGGTGGTGAGCCGGACGGGACTCGAACCTGTGACCCGCTGATTAAAAGTCAGCTGCTCTACCAACTGAGCTACCGGCCCACAACTGTGGCGCTGATTAGGGTGCGGGCCGGATAGGGTCAAGAGACAAAACGCGCGCCTCTGGCAAAAAGCTGCGCTGCGGCGTATATGCAGGCGATGGAAAACGCCGCAAACGCCCCGAAAACCCCAAGCGCCATTGCCTTTATGAAGATGCATGGCGCCGGAAATGATTTTGTCATCATCGACTCGCGGGGCCGCGAGGCTATTGTCACGGCCAAACTGGCGCAAGCCTTGGGCGACCGCCACCGCGGCACCGGCTTTGACCAACTGGCCGAGATTCGCGATTCGCAAACCGCCGATTTCGCGTTGGATTTCTGGAACAGCGATGGCAGCCGCGCTGGCGCGTGTGGCAACGCCACCCGCTGCGTGTCCGATTACATGATGCAGGAACTCGGCCGCGACACGCTGACCCTGACCACTGAGCGCGGCCAACTCCACGCCCTCCGCCTGCCCAATGGCCGCATCTCGGTCAACATGGGGCAACCGCAACTGGATTGGTCCGAAATCCCGCTGTCCCACGCAGTTGATACCCTGCACCTCCCTCTCCCTGGCAACCCGGCCGCCATCGGCATGGGCAACCCGCATTGCGTGTTCTTTGTCGCCGATGCCGAGGCGGTCAACCTGACCATCGAAGGCCCGGGCACCGAGCATCACAACCTGTTCCCCCAGCGCACCAATGTCGAATTTGCCAGCGTCATCGCCCCCGACCATCTGCGGATGCGGGTGTGGGAACGTGGCGCAGGCGTCACCCTCGCCTGCGGTTCCGGCACCTGCGCCACCGTAGTTGCCGCCCATCTGCGCGGCCTGACAGGGCGCTCTGTGACGGTCGAGGCTGACGGCGGCACCCTGCACGTCGATTGGCGCGAGGATGGCGTCTGGCTGACCGGCCCCACCACGCATATCTTCAACGGCACCCTTACCCCCGCGTTTCTGGCCGCACTATGAACGCCCCAATCTTCGCCACCCTCGGCTGCCGCCTGAACGCCTATGAGACCGAGGCGATGAAAGAACTCGCCGCCGCCGCAGGCGTGGAAGGTGCGGTAGTGGTCAACACCTGCGCCGTCACCGCCGAAGCCGTCCGCAAGGCCAAACAAGAAATCCGCAAACTCGCCCGCGAAAACCCCGGCGCACAGATCATCGTCACCGGATGCGCCGCACAAACCGAGCCCGAAACCTTCGCCGCCATGGCCGAAGTCACCAAGGTGATCGGCAACACCGAGAAAATGCAGGCCGCCACTTGGGCCAACTTGAAAGCCCCCGACCTGATCGGCATCACCGAAAAGGTCCAAGTCGACGACATCATGTCGGTCAAGGAAACAGCAGGCCACCTAATCGACGGCTTCGGCCGCCACCGCGCCTATGTGCAGGTGCAAAACGGCTGCGACCACCGCTGCACCTTCTGCATCATCCCCTACGGGCGCGGCAATTCCCGGTCCGTCCCCGCCGGGGTCGTCATCGAACAGATCAAACGCCTCGTGGGCAATGGCTTCAACGAGGTCGTACTTACCGGTGTTGATCTCACCTCATGGGGCGCAGACCTCCCCGCCACCCCACGCTTGGGCGATCTGGTGATGCGTATCCTGCGCCTTGTGCCCGACCTGCCCCGCCTGCGGATCTCGTCCATCGACTCCATCGAGGCCGACGATGCCCTGATGGGGGCCATCGCCACCGAGCCCCGCCTGATGCCCCACCTGCACCTGTCGCTGCAAGCAGGCGATGACATGATCCTGAAACGCATGAAACGCCGCCACCTGCGCGACGACGCCGTCCGCTTCTGCGAAGATGCCAAAAAACTCCGCCCCGACATGATCTTCGGTGCTGACATCATCGCAGGCTTCCCCACTGAGTCCGAGGCCATGTTCGAAAACAGCCTGAAACTGGTGACAGACTGCAACCTCACCTTCCTGCACGTCTTCCCGTTCAGCCCCCGCAAAGGCACCCCCGCCGCCCGGATGCCGCAACTGCAAGGCCCTGAGATCAAATCCCGCGCCGCCCGCCTGCGCGCCGCAGGCGATCTGGCCCTATCCCGCCACCTGACCGCCCAGCTTGGCCAGTCCCACCGCATCCTGCTCGAAGGCCCCCGCATGGGCCGCACCGAGCAATTCACCGAAGTCAGCTTCGAGAAAGACCACCCCGAAGGCCAAATCCTCACCGCCACCATCCGTGGGGTGACGGGGGAGCGTTTGTTGGCCTAAGCGCACGGTGGGTTGAAAACCCACCCTACGCCCTTCCTGACAGCTTGCATTGCTTTACGTAGGTCGATGCCTCCGGCGGGGATATTTGAGCACAGAGGATGACCAAGAGCGGAGCCTCTCATGATTTCACATTGGCCTAAGTACTCCCGCCGGAGGCTTCCCCAACCGCCGCAAACGCAGCGCAAAAAGGTAAACGCAAGGTAAACAACCCCCATATAACCCTTTGATTTCATATAAACATACCCTCTGTCCACGTGTGGACACCCTTCAAACCCGAAACCCGTCCGGAATCATATCTCGCCCCTCCAACACCAAATCCACCATTACCTCGGCCACTTTCGGCGCCATCCCGAAGCCAATCTTAAACCCCCCATTGGCCACAAAATGCCCCGCCCGCCCCGGCCAAGCCCCCAGCAACGGGGCGCGAGACTTGGCCCGAGGCCGCACCCCGGCCCATCTCTCCACCACCTCCGCTCCCGCCAGCACCGGCAAAGCCGCCACCGCCCGCGCGTGCAACGCCTCCACCTGATGATCCAGGCCCAAATCCGTCCAGACCGTCTCAGACGTAGACCCCACTGCCACCGTCCCGTCGACATGCGGCACCACATGCAGCCCATCCACAAACAGTTGCGGCACCCCCTCGCCCGGATAGCGCAGCGAAATCGCCTGCCCCTTCACCCCACCGCCAACCACCCGCCCCAAATCCAAACCCAGCGCCTCCAGCCCCGCCACCCCCGTCGCCCAAACCACCGGCCCCACCTCCTCGGCCTCACCCACGACAACCTCGCCCCCCGCAGCCACAATCGCCGCCACCAAAGCCGCACAGCCCATCCGAGGATGCAGCCGCGCGCTCAAGTTATCCTCCACCAGCCACCCCGACGGGCTCCACGGTTCCCACGCGGCCCCGGTCGCAGTCACAACCCGCCAAACCGCCTCGCCCCGCCACAGCCCTTCCGCTGACACACCCCGCGCCCGCGCCAATTCCACTGCAGCCGAATCCGCCAAAGGCTGCAACCGCCCAACCCTTCCATAGCCCGACACCAACCCCGACGCCGCTTCCACCCCGGCCCACCAGCCCGCAGCCATCAGCAAACTGTCCAACTGAAACGCCTTCTTCACATTCCAGCTTTCCGGCACATGCGGGCTCAACGCCCCAACCACCCCGCCCGAAGACCCCGCCCCCACCGCAACCGCCTCAATCACCCGCACCTTCGCGCCCCGACGCGTAGCTTCCCATGCCACCGACAGGCCAAAGATTCCCGCCCCCCGCACCGTCAGATCAACCCTTGCCATTCTGTCCCGCCTTGCCCATGGTCCGCCCGACCAAGGGCATATGACAATGACCACCTCCTCACAATCGGCCCTAAGCTGGCAAGACGGCGTGATCCCTGTCTCGACCCGCTTCGATGACCCGTATTTCTCCAAAAACGATGGCCTGTCCGAAACTCGCCACGTCTTTCTGAGCGGCAACGACCTGCCCGCACGCCTAATCCCCGGCTTTCACGTAGCCGAACTCGGCTTTGGCACCGGGCTGAACCTGCTGGCCCTGTCGCTGATCACCGAAACCCCCACCCGCTTCACCAGCTTTGAGGCCTTTCCGCTGCCCGCCGCCGACATTGCCCGCGCGCTGGACCACTTCCCGCAAGCCCGCGCCGTGGCTGACCCATTTCTGGCGGCATGGAGCCAAGGCCAAACCAAATTCCAGCTCGGCCCCATCGCCGTCGAAATCATACTGGGTGACGCCCGCGACACCCTCACGGCATGGCCCCACAAAGCCGACGCATGGTTCCTCGACGGCTTTTCCCCCGCGAAAAACCCCGAACTCTGGTCGCCCGACATCCTGACCGAAGTCGCCCGCCACACCGCACCCAATGGCAGCTTCGCCACCTACACCGCCGCTGGCCATGTCCGCCGCGCGTTGCAAGACGCGGGCTTTGAAGTCACCCGCCGCCCCGGCCATGGCCGTAAAAAACACATGTCCGCAGGAACCCTTGCATGAACAACCGCAAAGGCATCCTGTTGATGATCGCCGCCATCGCGGCCTTCGCGGTGCAAGACGCTTTATCCCGCCTGCTCGCTGGCAACTACAACACGCTGATGGTGGTGATGATCCGCTATTGGGTGTTTGCAGCTTTCGTGATCACCCTTGCGCTGCGCCGCCCCGAGGGCATCCGCGTCGCGCTGCGCTCTCGCCGCCCCATAGCCCAAGCCCTGCGCGCCACCCTGCTGGTGGTGGAAATCTGCGTCATGGTCTATGCCTATACCCTGATCGGCCTGATCAACGCCCATGCGGTATTCGCCGTCTGCCCGCTGATCGTCGTCGCGCTCTCCGGCCCGATCTTGGGCGAACGCCTCACCTGGCAACGCTGGGCCACCGTCGGCGTTGGCCTGATCGGCGTGCTGATCATCCTGCGCCCCGGCCAAGGCGTGTTCAGCTGGGCCGCCCTGCTGCCGCTGATCACCGCGCTGTTCTTCGCCGCCTACAGCGTGCTGACCCGCCTCACCGCGCGAGACGAGGCGTTTTTCCCCAGCTTTTTCTGGCCCGCCTTTTTGGGGGCCATCATGATGACCGTCCTCGGCCTGCCGCAATGGCAACCGATCCAACCGCAAGACTGGCCGATCTTCGCCACCTATGCCACCATCTCAATTCTGTCGAACTGGCTGTTGCAAAAAACCTATGAGGTGGCCGAGGCCTCTGCCGTCCAGCCCTTCGCCTATCTGCATTTCGTGTTCATCGCGATCTTGGGGCTGACCTTCTTTGACGAGGAACTTGCGCTTCCCGTTATCCTCGGTGCCGCCCTGATCATCGCCGCAGGCATCTATTCGCTGTGGCAAACCCGCGCTGCCCCCAAGGTATCCCCATGAAAACCGAACAAAACCTGAAACTCGGCATCTGGCTGATGGTCGCCAGCACCGTGGTGTTCGCGCTGCAAGACGGCATCTCGCGGCACTTGGGCAGCAATTATAATGTCTACATGGTCGTGATGATCCGGTTCTGGGTGTTCGCCGCTTTCGTGATCACCCTCGCCGCCCGCAGTCCCGGCGGCATCCGCGCCGCCACCCGCACCCGCTTTGCCCCCCAGCAAATCACCCGCGGCGTAATCTTGGTGGCCGAGGTCTGCGCCATGGTCTTCGCCTTCATCAATCTGGGTCTGATCCAAAGCCACGCCGTATTCGCCTGCTATCCCCTGCTGGTAGCCGCCTTGTCCGGCCCGGTGTTGGGCGAGAAAGTCGGCTGGCGGCGCTGGACCGCCATCGCCATCGGCTTTGTCGGCGTGCTGATCATCCTAGAGCCCGGCTTTGCCGTGTTCTCGCCTTGGGCGCTGATCCCGTTCATCAGCGCCTTCATGTTCGCGGTCTACGGCCTGCTCACCCGCTTTGTCGCCCGCAAAGACCCGGCCTCGGTGTCGTTTTTCTGGACAGGCGTGGTCGGTGCCGCCGCGATGACCCCGATTGGCCTGTGGTATTGGCAACCGATGCTGCCCAGCGATTGGCTCTGGATGAGCGCTCTGTGCTGCACCGCGATCATCGGCCACTGGCTGCTGATCAAAGCCTATGCCGTGGCCGAGGCCTCCGCGGTGCAACCCTTCGCCTATCTGCAACTGATGTTCATCGCCCTGCTCGGCGTGTTCCTGTTCGGCGAAACCCTCCGCCCCAACGTCGCCATAGGAGCCTGCGTCGTCGTCGCCGCCGGCCTGTTCACCCTCTGGCGCCAACGCGTGAAACACCAAGAACCGCCGCAGATTTGAAATGCGCAACACAGGGCCGCGCCCTTGATTCCGGGCAAAGGGGGGCGAGGGTTAACGTCTGGCTTGGACCAAATGCAAAGATGTGCTGGAATGGCGGCTGAGCGGACTAAGCCGATGAAATCGGCGTTGATCAGGACAGGTGCGATGAATGGAAAATATACTTAGACATGGAAAAATACTCACAATACTCATGTTTTCGTTTCCCCTGTCTGGCTGTGATTATGGTGTTTATTGGGAAGATGATACTTACATTTCCGCTTGGTTATACACGGGTCAAAATGTCATGGTTTACCGAAAGCTTAGTGATGGCGCTTCAATAGCGCGTATTGCACCTGAAGTTGTGGCTGTTGCCTCTAATACTAGATACCTTACAGCACGGGTTCGCCCGATTGGTACGACCGTTGATGTGTACTACTATCTGGTGAAATCCTTGGACAAGGATTTTCTCAATGGCGATCAAATAGCAACAGGGCCACTAAACGAAATGGAATTTAAATCAAAGAGAGCAGCCCTGAATTTACCAGAACCGATAGATTTTTTGCAATGCGCAATCACGGTTAAGTCGGCTCGACAACATGCTAAAAGCTGCCCGCTCACAAAATGCCCCCACGGCCTGTAAGTGCTGCCAAGCGATGAATGTATCAAAGTATCACTCCCACCACCCCAACAATATGGCCCCATCCCATACCAAAATGGCCGCTTTCTAGGTCATTACCCTTTCGTAAATCAGCCAATGAACAGAGCGTTCTCCAGCACTTAAGACTCCTCCTCACCGCCCCGTCAATTCCGCAGAAATCCGCACCGGCCCCGCCACGCCTTTCAGTTTGGCGCGGTAGATCACCACCCCTTCCGCCACCCGCATCACATAGGTGCGGGTTTCCGAGAACGGGATCATCTCAACCCAATCCACCACATCGACGCTATCCTTGCGCGGGTCGCCAAACTGCTCGATCCACTTACCCGGCCGCCCCGGCCCGGCGTTATAGCCCGACGCGATCAGCGCCACAGAAGGCCCAAATTTCTCAATCATATGGCTCAGATAGATCGACCCCATCCGCACATTGAACGGTGGATCGGAAATCAACCGCCCCGCGCTGGAAGTCTCGCCCAACCCCTTCGCCACATGCTCGGCGGTCGCTGGCATTACCTGCATCAACCCACGCGCCCCGGCTTTACTCTGCGCCGCAGGGTCAAATTCACTCTCCCGCCGCGAAATCGACAAGGCCAAAGCCCGGCTGACCGCCAGCCCATCCGGCACCATCGCAGGCACCGGATAATAAGCGCGCGGCAAGATCACCCCGCGCTCCGCCGCGTGCTTGGCCACCAGCAAAGCAATATACGGCTCATTCATCCGCAGCGCCAAATCTGCCAACTGCTCCAGCCCCTTGGCATCCAAGCCCTCTGCCACCTGCAAGAAAAACCGCTTCGCCAAAGTCCGGTCGCCAGCCTCCACCAACGCCATCCCCGCCGCCAGAACCGAACTTCCCGCAAACCCCGCATTGCGCCACGCGGGCGTAGGTTCCCCCACATTCACCAAGGCTGGATCAAGCGGCAGCCCGATCTTCTCGCTGGCCAGCATCCCATAATACGCCGTCTGATTGCGCGCCGCCCGCGCATAGGCCGCATCCGCCCCCGCCTTGTCGCCCTTGGCCTCCAGCGCCCGACCCATCCAATATTCGGCCCGCGCGACGGAAATCGGAGTCGCCACCGCTTCCTTCAAATGCTTGAAATGCTTGATCGCCACATCCGGCTCGCCCAATTTGCGCAAAGCGATAAACCCGGCCAGAAACTCCAGATCGACATAGTCATTGCCCTTGGTCATCTGATGGTTCGCCGCGACCCGGAACGCCAGCTTCGGCTCGCCCTGCCGCAGCAAAACCCGCGCCAAATCCGCCCGCCGCTTGCCCCAAGCCTCGGGGTCGCCTAGACTGGCCACCGACTTGCTGCGCTCAAGGATCAGCGTCGCTGCATCATCATAGCGATCCGCCCGCATCCGGTAGGTGAAGCGCTCATAGGCCAGCCCCGGATCACCCAGCATGGATTTCGGCACCGCGTCGACCAAATCCACCGCAGCCGCACTATCCGCCCGCAACGCCATCCGCGCCATCGCCAAGGTCCGCCAATCCTTTGAGACCCGCGGCAGCATCCGCTCGGCCTCGGCCTTACGCCCACCCTCCCACAGAATCCGATCCAGCCGCACCTCATGCGCCACCGACAGCGGCGCGCCCATGATGCCCAGCATCGCGACCTCATCAGCCGCCTCAAACTTCAGCGTGGTCCAGGCCCGAAACGCCTCGGCTTCGGCATCCCCCGACCGCCCCAAAGCCACCAAAGCAGAAACCAAGGCCACCGCCCCCGCCCCAGTCTTCGGCTTATCCTTTCCGAAATACGCCACCACCCGCGCAGGGTCGATCGAGCGCGCCACCGCGACCTCGCCCTTTTCGCGCAGCAAAGCCAACCCCGGCCAATCCGGCCTGCGGGCGATAAAGCCTTCGTAGTCGCCCAAGCGGCCCTGACCGTCGCGCAGCCATTGCCATAAGATCACATCGCCGCCGATGGCCCCCGCCCCCTGCGCCGCCGTCAACGCCGCAGGCCAATCCTTGGCCTCCGCCGCTTTCAACGCGACCGAAAACGACGCGGCCTGATCGGCCCGCGCCATAGGAGACACCACCAGTGAAACGCCGAGTATGACCGCTTTTGCGATCTTGCTTATTCTGCTCATCCCCGGATTCTGCCCTACCCCCCGGTTTCCCACAACCCAAAACCCCGTGAACCCGGCAATTCGCCGCCCATACTTGGCAAAACGCCGATCCCCGGTTAGGTAGGCAGCGCTGACATCACGGCGATTCCAGATCGCCCCACAGAGGAGACGCGCACCATGATCACAGGGTCCATTCCCGCACTGGTTACGCCGTTCAAGAACGGTGAACTCGATCTGGTGACGCTGAAGAAACTGGTCGAGTGGCACATCGCCGAAGGCTCGACGGGTCTTGTCCCAGTCGGCACCACCGGCGAAAGCCCGACGCTTTCCCACGAGGAACACCAGAAAGTCATCGAAGTGGTGGTGGAAACCGCCGCTGGCCGGGTGCCGGTGATCGCCGGGGCTGGGTCGAACAACACGTCGGAAGGCATCAGCCTGATCCGCTTTGCCGAGAAGGTCGGCGCCGATGCGGCACTTGTGGTGACGCCCTATTACAACCGCCCGACCCAAGCCGGGCTGGTGGCGCATTTCACCGCCCTGCACGACTGCTGCAATCTGCCGATCATTATCTACAACATCCCGGGCCGCTCGGTGGTGGATATGTTGCCCGACACGATGGGCACCTTGGCGAAACTGCCGCGCATCATCGGGGTGAAAGACGCCACCGGCAAGATTGAGCGCGTCTCGATGCAGCGCGCTACCTGCGGCGCGGATTTCATCCAACTGTCCGGCGAAGACGCCACCGCTCTGGGCTTTAACGCCCACGGCGGTGTTGGCTGTATCTCGGTGACGGCCAACGTAGCGCCGCGCCTGTGTGCCGAGTTCCAAGCCGCCACCCTCGCAGGCGACTACACCAAGGCCCTCGCATACCAAGACAAACTGATGTCGCTGCACGAGGCGATCTTCCTCGAGCCGGGTCTGGTCGGCGCCAAATACGGCCTGTCGCTGCTCGGACTCTGCGCCGAAGACGTCCGCCTGCCGCTGGTCGGCCTGACCGATCCCACCAAAGCCCGCATCAAGGCAGCGATGCAGCACGCGGGCCTGATCTAAGCTTTCATCTTGGCCTAAATATCCCCGCCGGAGGCTCTTTTTGCCAGCCAACGGAGCCTCCGGCGGGAGTATTTCGAAAAGAGCAATTCGGCAGAAAGTCCCGATGACCCCCAACCTGCGCGGCAGCCTTTTCATGACCGCCTCGATGGCGGGCTTTGCGGCAGAGGATGCTTTCCTGAAAGCCGCCAGCCAAGCCATCCCGGTCGGCGAGGCGATTTTGATCATGGGGCTGATCGGCATCGCGGTGTTCGCAGCCCTTGCGATGCGCGCAGGCGATCCGCCGATTCCGCGCGCGATGTTCACTGGCACGATGGCGCTGCGCTCGGGCTTTGAGATCACCGGGCGGCTGTTCTATGCCCTCGCCATTGCGCTGACCCCTATTTCCGTCGCCTCGGCGATCCTGCAAGCCACGCCCTTGGTGGTGGTTCTGGGCGCGGCTGTGATCTTTGGTGAAACCGTCGGGCTGAAACGCTGGCTGCTGATCCTGCTGGGCTTCGTCGGCGTGCTGATCATCCTGCGCCCCGGCCTTGACGGCTTCTCAGCCTTGTCGCTTCTTGCCTTGATCGCCATGCTCGGCTTCGCGGGCCGCGATCTTGCCACCCGTGCCGCGCCCCCGGCGTTGTCGAACGCACAACTCGGCGTCACAGGCTTCATCATGCTGGCACTGTCTGGCATGATTATCACTGTTGTCACCGGAAAAACCGCCCCGCCCAACCCGCAAACCCTTGGCCTGATCGCCGGAGCCGCCACCTTCGGCATCGCCGCCTATGCCGCGCTGACCACCGCGATGCGCAGCGGCGAGATCGCCGTGGTCACCCCATTCCGCTACACCCGCCTGCTGTTTGCCATGATCCTCGGCGTCACCGTGTTCCACGAGCGCCCTGACGCCGCAACCCTGCTGGGCGCTGCGATCATCGTCGCCTGTGGCGTGATCATCCTCGGCCAGAACCGCCGCCGCCGCTAAACACCGCCATCGGCCTTCTGCCCCGCCCTCCGCGTCAGCCGCCCCGCTTCAGCCGATGCTCGATTTGACCCAACCGCACCTGCCGCAGCCCTTCGATCAACAGCGCCGTCAGCAGACCGAAGTTCAAAAGCCCGTTCGCCGCCTCCATGCCCGCCAGCAAACGCCATTCAGCCGCTGGCACCAGATCGCCCAGACCCAGTGTGGAATACGCCACCAGACTGAAATAAACCGCTTCCTCCAAGGTCTTGAACGCCCCCAGCTGTTGATAGGCCAGCGCCCAGACCCAGACGCCCACCGTGACCACGCCCAACACCCAAAGCGAGACGCCGACGAGCAGCAGCACCAACTTGGGCCGATGCGGCGGGCGCAGCAACCAGTGATGCGCCCGCACCAACAATCCTTCCAGCAACATCGCGGCCACCGCCGCCAGCGTGATATTGACCAGCAATAGGCCGGTGCCGATGGCAATCTGAACGAACATCTCAGCCCCGCTTCTGGACTCTGCCGCGCGCAACGCCTATCTCGGGCGCATCATGGCAGAGAAATCCGACCCCAATTCCAAACTGATCGCCGAAAACCGGCGCGCCCGTTTCGATTACCATATAGAATGGGATCTGGAAGCAGGCATCATGCTGCATGGCTCGGAAGTGAAATCCTTGCGCAAGGGCGGCTCGAACATTGCCGAAAGCTATGCGAATGTTGAGGGTGGCGAGCTGTGGTTGATCAACGGCTATATTGCGCCCTATCTGCAAGCCGTGATGTTCCCGCACGATGAGCGCCGCCGCCGTAAGCTACTGGTAAACAAGAAGGAACTGTCTCGCCTGTGGAACGCGGTGGGGCGTGAAGGCATGACCATCGTTCCGTTGAAAATGTATTTCAACGAGCGCGGCATGGTGAAACTGAAGCTCGGCGTCGCCAAAGGTAAAAAACTGGCCGACAAGCGCGCGACCTCGGCCAAGCGCGATTGGGATCGGCAAAAATCACGCATTATGAAAGAAGGCATGAAGGCTAAGCTTTAGCACTCTGCTGAAAACATTGCCTAAATGCCTAGATTCTGGCATAATTCCCCCTATCCGGTCCTAGACCTCCGGGTCCAGAAATGGCCGGGAAATGTCACGCCACAACGGCGGGCATCATGTAGGGAAGGAATGAGTATCATGGATATGAACTTTATCATCCAGCTGATCGCAGGCGCTCTGGGTGGCAACGCGGCAGGTGCGGTGCTGAAAAACCTGAACCTCGGCACTTTGGGCAACTCGATCGTCGGGATTCTCGGCGGCGGTCTGGGCGGCCAGATCCTTGCCATGGTGGGCGGCGCAGGGGCAACTGCGGCGGCCACTGGTGCCACCGATATGACCTCGATCATCACTTCGGTGCTTTCTGGCGGCGTCGGTGGCGGTGTGCTGATGGCGCTTGTCGGCGCGATCAAGAACGCGATGGCGAAAAGCTAATATTCTTGCGCGGGCGTGCCATTGCGCGCCCGCGCTCTCTTGTCTGACAGCGTCCTTGGGTTTAACTGCATCGGCATCCCCGCCGATTTTCGCAGCCCGAGGCCCCAGATGACCCCATCCCCCGCCGATGATCCGAAAACCCTGGTCAGCACCGCTTGGCTCGCCGCGCACCGCGCCGACCCCGATCTGCGGCTGATCGACGCCAGCTGGTATCTGCCCGACACCGGCCGCAACGCAAAGGCCGAGTATCTATCCGCCCATATACCCGGCGCGCGGTTTTTCGACATTGACGAGATCACCGACCAGCGCTCTGCCCTGCCCCACATGGCCCCTCCGCCCGAGAAATTCATCTCGCGTCTGCGCGCCATGGGCATCGGCGATGGGCATCAGGTGGTGATCTATGACGGCTCTGGCCTGTTCTCTGCCGCCCGCGTCTGGTGGACCTTCCGGCTGATGGGCAAGACCGATGTCGCCGTACTGGATGGCGGGCTGCCGAAATGGCGCGCTGAAGGACGAGAGATCGAAGATATGCCCCCCATCGTGCGCGACCGCCACATGACGGTGTCGCGCCAGAACCATCTGGTAAAAGACGTGACGCAAGTCGCCCATGCTGCCAAACTGGGTGAGGCCGAGATTATCGATGCCCGTGGCGCACCCCGCTTCAAGGGTGAGGTGCCAGAGCCCCGCCCCGGCCTGCGCTCCGGCCATATTCCGGGGGCAAAAAACGTGCCCTACAGCACGCTTCTAAATCCCGATGGCACGATGAAATCCCCCGATGCCCTGCGCAGCCTGTTTGAGGCCGCAGGCGTGAACCTGTCAAAACCCGCGATCACCTCTTGCGGCTCGGGCGTGACGGCGGCGATCCTCAGCCTTGCGCTGGAACGCATCGGCCACCGCAACCATGCGCTCTACGATGGCTCTTGGGCCGAATGGGGCATGTATGACGACCTCGCGGTCGAAAAAGGATAAGGTATGCTTGAGACACTGAACCCGCAGCCGCAGGACAAAATCCTGCAACTGATCCAGATGTATAAAGACGATCCGCGCGATAACAAAATCGACCTCGGCGTCGGCGTCTACAAAGACGCCACTGGCCTGACCCCGGTGATGCGCGCCGTGAAAGCCGCCGAGAAAAAGCTGTGGGAGGTGGAAACCACCAAGACCTACACCGGCCTTGCGGGCGAGCCCGCCTATAACGCCGCGATGGTCAAGATGATCCTCGGCGAGGGCTACACCGACCGCGCCGCTTCCGTCGCCACCCCCGGCGGCACGGGCGCGATCCGGCAGGCGCTGGAGCTGATCAAACTGGCCGCACCCAACGCGACCGTCTGGCTCTCCAATCCCACTTGGCCGAACCACCCCTCGATCATCAAATACCTCGGCATGAACATGGCCGACTATCGCTATTTCGACGCTGAAACCCGTGGCATCGACTTTGCTGGGCTGATGGAAGACCTCGCCGGGGTCAAAGCAGGCGATGCCGTTCTGCTGCACGGCTGCTGCCACAACCCCACGGGCGCGAACCTGAACGCTGATCAGTGGGCGCAGGTGGCGAAACTGCTGCTGGCCAAGGGTGCGATCCCCTTCGTTGACCTCGCCTATCAAGGCTTTGGCGATGGGCTGGAACAAGACGCCGCCGCCACAAGGATGATCGCCCAAACCTTCCCCGAAGTCCTCATCGCCGCCTCTTGCAGCAAAAACTTCGGCATCTACCGCGAGCGTACCGGAATCCTGATCGCCCTCGGCGACCCAGCCCGCCGCGCCGTCACCCAAGGCAACCTCGCCTTCCTGAACCGTCAAAACTACAGCTTCCCGCCCGATCACGGCGCACGTCTTGTGACGATGATTCTGGAAGATGACGCCCTGCGCACCGACTGGAAGGCAGAGCTTGAAGAAGTCCGCCTCAACATGCTGACCCTGCGGCAAAGCCTTGCAGATGAATTGCGCCGCGCCACCAACTCGGATCGGTTTGATTTCGTCGCCTTCCATCGCGGCATGTTCAGCCGCCTTGGGCTGACCGAAGCGCAGGTCAACATCCTGCGAGAACAGCACGGCATCTATATGGTCGGCGACAGCCGGATCAACATCGCGGGCCTGAACGCCAAAACCGTGCCAATCCTCGCCAAAGCCATCGCCCAACTCACCGCGTAACCGGAAAATTCAAAATTTTCCGGCACGATTTTCTACTCAGAAAATCGGCTTCAAAATAGAAACGGCCCGCAGGGGGAGGATCCTGCGGGCCGTTCGCTTGTCAACACCCGACGGGGAGGACCACCGGGTGTTGACGTTATCAGCCATGATACGCCGCTTCACCATGCGAAGCCAGATCAAGGCCCTGACGCTCGGTATCCGCATCCACGCGCAGCCCGATGGTCATGTCGATCAGCTTGTAGATGATGAACGAGATCACGCCCGACCACACCAAGGTGATCGCAACCGCTTCGATCTGGATCCAGACCTGTGCGCCGATGGAGTAATCATCGCCTTTGACGCCACCCAGCGAACCCGCCGAGAACACCCCGGTCAGCACTGCACCGATGATCCCGCCGACGCCGTGGATGCCGAACACATCAAGGCTGTCGTCATACTGGAACTTGTTCTTCACCACGGTGACAAAGAAGTAGCAGCCCAGCACCGCAATCACGCCCAGTGCAATCGCACCCATCGGGCCCACTGTGCCACAAGCCGGGGTGATTGCGACCAGACCGGCCACCATACCCGAAGCCGCACCCAGCATCGACGCTTTGCCGCGCTGGATGCCTTCCAACAGCGACCAAGCCAAAGTTGCCGCAGCGGTGGCGACGAAGGTGTTGATCATCGCCAGCGTCGCGCCGCCATTGGCTTCCAAGTTCGAGCCGACGTTGAAGCCAAACCAGCCGAACCACAGCATCGACGCGCCGATCATCGTCATCACCATCGAATGCGGCGCCATGTTTTCTTTGCCATAGCCAACCCGCTTGCCGATCACGAGGCAACCAACCAAAGCCGCGATGCCTGCGTTGATATGCACAACCGTGCCGCCTGCAAAGTCAATCGCACCCATCACGAACAGCAGGCCCGATGCATCCCAAACCATATGCGCGATCGGGAAGTAGACAAACGTCACCCACAAAGCGCAGAACGCCAGAACGGCGGTGAATTTCACACGCTCGGCAAAGGCACCGATGATCAGGCCGGGGGTGATCGCGGCAAAGGTCATCTGGAAGGCGATGAACACGTATTCCGGGATGACATACCCCGCCGAGAACGTCGCCGACATGCTATCCGCCGTCACACCCGACAAGAACAGCTTGCCGAAGCCGCCCCAATAGGGCGAAGTGCCGCCGCCGAAGGTCACCGAATAGCCGTACAGCACCCAGATCACCATCACCATGCAGGCGATCAAAGTGGTCTGCATCAGGATCGACAGCATGTTCTTGCTGCGCACCAAGCCGCCGTAAAACAGCGCAAGGCCGGGGATCGTCATGAACAGCACCAGCGCGGTCGAGGTCATCATCCACGCCACATCGCCCTTGTCCATCACCGGAGCCGCAGCCTCAACCACCGGAGCGGTGGCATCCGTCGCGGTCTGCGCCAAAGCGGGCAAGGCCGCCATGATCGCCGCTGCGCTCAGTCCTAATTTCTTCAGCATGTTCTGTCCCCTCTCACAGCGCATCGTCATCGACATCGCCGGTGCGCACCCGCAGGGCGCTTTCCACATTCAATACGAAAATCTTGCCGTCGCCGATCTTGCCGGTGCGGGCAGTCTTGGTGATCGCCTCCACCACCGCGTCGGCCAGCGCATCGGTGACGACGATCTCCAGCCGCATTTTCGGCACGAAATTCACCGCATATTCTGCACCGCGGTAGATTTCGGTATGGCCCGACTGCATGCCGAAACCCTTGATTTCTGTCACCATCATCCCCTGCACGCCGATCGCGGTCAGCGCTTCGCGGACCTCGTCCAGCTTGTAGGGCTTGATGGCAGCTATGATCATTTTCACGATGCACCCCTTTGTTTCCCAAGGCCCTTGACGACCCCCACTCGTGATCAGGCGGCCTTCGCACCTGCAGCACAAGTTTCAGATGGCGTAAAAATTGGGCGCAGGGGGTCATTGCCCAATATTTAATCACTGCTTCACGCCTGCGATGCAAATTTAAGCGGCAAGGAACCGCGAATCGCCCGCACCGCCGCTTCGCATTTCCCGGTGAACCGAGTAGAGTGGTAAAAACCGCTTAAAAGGGCAAAAACAGGCATGGCGACATCGGGCAAAGGCGGCAAATCGCTGGTGGCAGACCGGCGGTATATCGCGCAAAAAGCGGCTACCACAGGCGGGCGCGGCACCCCGCCGCCGCGTACACCCGCGCCGCGCAAGGCAGCGCCGCGTCGGTCAGGCAATCTGCTCACCCGCTTCATCTCGGGCATCTGGCGGATCATCTGGGGCACGTTCTGGCGCGTTGGCGCGGTGTGCGGCATGGTGCTGGCGGGCATCGTGTTCTATTTCTACCAGCAACTACCCCCAGTGAACGCGCTGCTCGACGGCCGCGCCAAAGGCTCGGTCACCCTCTTAGACCGCAACGACACCGTCTTCGCTTGGCGGGGTGAAACCTTCGGCGGACAGATCACCGCCGACACCGTCTCGCCCTACCTGCTGCACGCCGTCATCGCGACCGAAGACAAACGCTTCTACCAACACTTCGGCGTCAGCCCCCGCGGCATCGCCTCGGCGATCAGCATCAACTTGGCCGCAGGGCGCGGCCCGCTCGAAGGCAACGGCGGCTCGACCATCACCCAACAGGTCGCGAAACTGCTGTGCCTCGGCGTGCCCTATGACCCGAAACAGTGGAAGTCAGAGGCTGATTATGAAGCCGACTGTCGCGGAGGCGGCGTCAAGCGCAAGCTGAAAGAGATCCCCTATGCCATTGCGATGGAAGCGAAATACACCAAGGAAGAAATCCTGACGATCTACTTCAACCGCGCCTATCTCGGTGCCGGTGCGCGCGGGTTTGAAGCCGCAGCCCAGCGCTATTTCGGCACCTCCGCCAATGACCTGACCCCGGCTCAAGCCGCGATGCTGGCAGGCCTGTTGAAAGCCCCGTCGAAATACGCCCCCACCAACAGCCTGAAACGCGCACAAGACCGCGCCGATGTGATCATCGATCTGATGTTGGAACAGGGTTATCTCACCGCCGAAGAAGCCGCCAACGCCCATGCGCATCCGGCCCAGCTGTCCGAAGCCGCGCAAACCAAATCCGGCGGCTTCTTCGCTGACTGGGTGATGGAAACCGCGCCGGATTTCCTGACCTCGACCACAACCGAAGACGTGATCATGCGCACCACGCTGGATCAGAAACTGCAAAAGGATGCTGAAGACGCCCTCGCGTGGGTGTTTGACAACAAGGTCGCCAAAGGCTCGAAAGCCCAAGCCGCGATTGTGGTGATGAGCGCCGACGGCGCCGTGCGTGCCATGGTCGGCGGGCGCAAAACCGAAAACGCGGGCGCGTTCAACCGCGCGACGCAAGCGCTGCGCCAGACCGGATCCTCGTTCAAACCCTTCGTCTACGCCGCAGCGCTAGATCTCGGCTGGTCGCCTTCGGATTATGTCGAGGATGTGCCGCTCACCCTGCATATTCCCGGCTCTGGCGCTTGGACACCGGACAACTACGACAAAAAATTCAAAGGCTTGATCACCCTGACCCAAGCCTTGGAAGAAAGCCGCAACATCCCCGCCGTCCGCGTCTCGGAAGCGGTCGGGCGTGAAGCCGTTGCAAAGGTCGCCAAAGGCTTCGGCATCCTGAACGACATCGCTCCCGGCCCGGCGCTGGCACTCGGGGCCTCGGAATCCACCCTGATTGAGATGACCGGGGCCTATGCCGGCATCCTGAACGGCGGCTCTGCGGTGACGCCCTACGGGCTGGTTGAACTCAAACTCAAGGGCGAGGAAGAAAGCCTGATGGGCGCGGGCGGCGGTATTGGCGAGCGCGTGATTTCAGAAAACGCTGCCAAACTGCTCACATTCATGATGTCCAAGGTTGTTGAGAGTGGCACCGGCACGCGCGCCCGCCTTGATGGCCGCCCGGCTGCAGGCAAAACCGGCACCACAAGTGCGGCGCGCGATGCCTGGTTCATCGGCTTCACCGCCGATTACGTCACCGGCGTCTGGATTGGCTATGATGACAATACGCCGCTAAAAGGTGTCACCGGCGGCGGCCTGCCCGCCGAGATTTGGCACGAGGTGATGACCCGCGTTGAAGACGGCGTGCCTGTCAGCGAACTGCCGTTGATCGTGCCGGAATACCGCGCGCCGCCAAACGCGGGCAATGCGTCAAACCAGCCGATTGATCCGAACGCCGAATTTCCACAAGATCCAGCCTTTCAAGACCCTGCTTATCAGCAACAGCCCGCAGAACCCTCTGTGCCGCTGATGAACCCCAGCGATGATCAGGTTGAGGCTTTGCTGAAAGACATCCTGAAAAGCGGCAACTGAGAGATGGACGCACGGGCTTGATCCCGCGCGCCAAGCTGGCTTATCCTGCCCCTGTCTGAAACAGGTTAGGCGCGGGAAGGTTGGCCCGCCCCCCGGCGACAGCCGGGTCCTTCCGTCACAAACGTGACGGCCCAAGACTATCAAGGCGCGCGCATCCTGCGCGTGCCGATAGGAAGGGTATGAACATGAAACCACGCATTTCCGTTGTCACACTGGGCGTTGCCGATCTTGAACGCGCGCTACGCTTTTATCGCGATGGCCTTGGCCTTTCCACCGAAGGCATCATCGGCCGCGAGTTTGAGCATGGCGCGGTGGCGTTCTTCGATCTGTCTGGCGGGCTGAAACTGGCGATCTGGGCGCAAGACGACATTGCTCATGATACTGGATTACCAAAGCATCCGATCAACCCCACCGCCTTCACCCTTGGTCACAACGTCCTGCAGCGCGAGGAAGTTGACGCAATCCTCGCCGCGGCGCAGCGCGCAGGTGCCGAACTCGTCAAGCCCGCGCAAGATACGTTCTACGGCGGCTATGCTGGTTATTTTCGCGACCCGGACGGACATCTATGGGAAATCGTTTGGAACCCCGAGATGCTGCCGCAAGACTAAGCCAGCGCGAGACGCTCCAACAAAAAAGGCGCATCCCTCACGGGATGCGCCTGATTTTTAGCAGAAAAAGCCCGGCTCAGGCGGTTTTCAAATCGACGATCAGCTTGTCGATATTACCACCGCGCTTGTCCAGCATCGCGCCGATTTCGGTGCGCTCGGACGCCAGCATATTCACGCCTTCAATGATGATGTTGAAGAACAAGTTGCGGCCAGATTTATCCGACACATGCCAGCGCAGATCGAACGGCGCTTGGCCCTTCAGATGCGCCACCGAGATCACCTCGTAATAGCTCTTGATCGGGCGGGCATCGGTGACTTCAATCGAGCCGCCAATAAACTCGCGGAACCGCGCACCATATTTGCGGCTGATATAGCCCTGAAAAGCCTTGGTAAAGCTGGCCATCTGCGCAGAAGACGCCTTCTTGGCAGCAACCCCCAAGGCCGAGCGCGCAATCGTCGGTACATCGGCGTAGCGGCTGAAAATCCGCTCAAAATCGACATACATCGCCGTTTGGCTTTTACCGCTGGCAATCGTGGTGTTGATCTCAGCCACCGCCTTGCCGATCATGTCCTTGGCATCATCCACCGTCAAAGCCAGCGACGGCAGCGGCAAAGCCAGCGCCACCGAGCCCAAAGCAAAGCCAGCCGCAAAGCGGCGACGTGACATCATGGAATGGTTATTGTGCATAGGGGTCCTCAAAGCTTGCATCCGATGGGGCTTCGCCCAGCGTATAGTGTCGGTTTTGCAGATACAGCAGGCGGGCCTGCGCATAGGGGTCTGCGCTATCATATAGGATCGAATCCACCGTATCGCTATGGCGCGCGCGTGATCCAACCTTATCAATCACCTTCGCGCCGGTCACATAGTCACTTTCCGGTGATTTGATCAGGAAACGCAGCGGATTGATCGCATAATCCACCGCGATGCCCACCGTGTCACGCTCGGTCGACGGGCCAAGGATCGGCAACATCTGATAGTTGCCCTCCCCCACGCCCCAGACGTACAGCGTCTCGCCAAAGTCAGTTTCCTGCGCAGGCAACCCCAAAGCGGTCGAGGGGTCAAATAACCCACCGATCCCCGCCGTGGTGTTCACGCCAAAGCGTAGGGTATTGCGCGCCGCGCGCATCAACCGCCCCTGCAACACGTTGTTCACAATATCGCCGGGGGTATCCAAGTTCGCCGCAAAGTTATGCACCCCCGTCAAAATCGGCCCCCGCCCACTGCCCGCCACGCCCGACACCGGCTGCAAAACCGCCTTGTCGACCGCGACGTTGAACGCGAACACTTTGCGGTTAAACCCCTCCGCCGGATCGTTCACCGCATCTGAAACCGGCGCTTTGGCACAACCTGCCACCGCCAGCATTAATGCAATCCCAACACAACCAATGCTAAATCGGCTTATTGTTTCAGAAAGAGATGGAATCACTTGCGCCATACTTCTACATTCCCGCCGAGGTTTACGCGCCTAACATAGATTTTGTCTGTGAAAGACAAGCGATAAGCGGCGCAGCGATCTAAGACAACGGCCAAACGTGGCCAAGGGGTGACGCTGGATGTTTTCCGCCGATCCTTTTGGCTGTAAAAATGGGCTGCGGGACAAAAACAGGCTGCAAAGTGAAGCAGGCTGCGGGCAGGAACGGAGATGGCGATGAGCCAAACAGACAACCGTCGCGGGGAAGCAGAGCTTCGCGCGGCACGGGCCGATCAACGCGGCCTCTTGTGGGCCGTCGCTTTGTTCTCGGTCTTCGCCAACGCCTTGCAACTCACCGGCTCGCTCTACATGCTGCAGGTCTACGACCGCGTGCTGGGTTCGCGCTCCGTGGCCACCCTCGTCGCGCTGTCGGTGCTGGTGACCTTCCTGTTCCTCGCCCTAGGCATCCTCGACAACGTCCGCGCCCGCGTCATGGCCCGCATCGGTGCCAAAATGCAGGATCGCTTGGATCGCCGGGTGTTCTCCGCCGCGATGCGCCGTCTGACCCTGCAACCGAATGAGCCCACCGCCATCGCCGCCCAACGCGACCTTGAAGCGATCCAGCGGCTTTGGGCCTCGCCTGTCCTCCTGGCCCTGTTCGACCTGCCGTTCATGCCGCTGTTCTTCATCGCGATCTACATCTTCCACCCCTATCTGTTCCTGCTCTCGCTCGTCGGCGGCATCATCTTGGTGATCGTCACCATCCTGAACCAACGCCTCACCCTCGCGCCCCTGACCCGCACCAACAACCTTACCCTCGGGGCCGAGCGGATGTCCGACCTGATCAAGGGCGAATCCGAAACCGTGCAGGCCCTCGGCATGACCACCGCCACCTTTGATCGCTGGCAAAAAGCCCGCGGCGCGGCGCTCGCCGCCAGCATCAAGGCGGGCGACCTTGCAGGCAGCTTCGGCGGCATCAGCAAAACCTTCCGCGTCTTCCTGCAATCGGCCATGCTTGGCCTTGGCGCTTACCTTGTGCTGCAAGGCCAACTCTCCTCGGGTGCTATGATCGCAGGCTCCATCCTGATGGGCCGCGCTTTGTCGCCGATCGAGCAAGTCATCGGCCAATGGGCGGTGATAACCCGCGCGCAGGAAGCCAACCGCCGCCTGTCCGACCTGCTGACCAAAATGCCAGAGGAACCGCCCCGCACCGCGCTGCCGCACCCTAAGGCAATTCTCGAAGCACAAAACCTCACCGTCATTCCGCCCGGTGAACAGCAAGCCGTCTTGCGCGCCATCAACTTCCGGCTAGAGCCCGGCCAAGCCCTCGGCGTGATCGGGCCGTCAGGCGCTGGCAAATCCACCCTCGCCCGCGCGCTGATCGGCGTGTGGAAACCCGCAGGCGGCAAAGTCCGCCTCGATGGCGCGACGCTGGATCAATACGACCCCGACATCCTCGGCAGCTATGTCGGCTACCTGCCGCAGCGCATCACTCTGTTCGACGGCACGATTGCCGAGAACATCGCCCGCCTGCAAGACCACGCCGATGCCACCAAGATCGTCGATGCCGCCAAACGCGCCGCCGCGCATGAGATGATCATCAAACTGCCCGAAGGCTACGACACCCGCATCAGCCAGATCGGCGGTCGGCTGTCTGGTGGCCAAATCCAGCGCATCGGCCTCGCCCGTGCCCTCTACAACAACCCGGTGATCCTTGTGCTGGACGAGCCGAACTCCAACCTCGACAATGACGGCACCATTGCGCTGAACACCGCGATCCGCACCACCAAAGAGGCAGGCGGTGCGGTGCTGATCATGGCGCACCGCCCCGCCGCCATTCAGGAATGTGAACTGCTGCTGGTGCTGGAAGACGGCATGCGCCGCGCCTTCGGCCCCCGCGATGCCGTGCTGCGTGAGATGGTGAAAAACCACAGCCAGATCACCCAAGCGACAGCACCCGGAGGCGTATCATGACCCACCTTCCCGCTGAACGCCCGCATGGCACAGAACTGCAAAAAATAGCCGCGAAAAACCCGCCCTCCACCCTTGCCCCGGCTTGGTCGGCCCGCCGCCCAGTGATCATCGGCCTGACCACCGTAGCGCTTCTGGTGTTCGGCTTCGGCGGCTGGTCGCTGACCACCGAAATCGACGGTGCCATCGTCGCCAATGGCCAGCTTGAGGTCGAGCAGAACAAGCAGATCGTCAACCACCCCGATGGCGGCGTTGTCGCCGAAATCGCGGTGAAAGAGGCCCAAGCCGTGAAAGCAGGCGATCTTCTGATCCGCCTCGACGGCAGCCTGCTGCAATCGGAACTCGCCATCGTCGAAGGCCAGTTGTTTGAAATGCTCGCCCGCAAAGCCCGTCTGGAAGCCGAGCGTGACGACAAAGACGCGCCCAGCTTTACGGGTGAAATCTTCGAACTTGCCAAAACCCGCCCCGATGTTGCCGAACAGATTGAAGGCCAGCGCAAGCTGTTCTTCGCCCGCAAGGAAAGCCTCGCGCGGCAAGGCGATCAACTCGTCAAACGCGGCGGCCAAATCGCCTCGCAGATCGAGGGCATCAACGCCCAGATTGACGCGCTGAAACAACAGCTTGCCCTGATCGAACAAGAACTGATCGCGCAGCAAACCCTGCTCGATAAGGGCCTCGCGCAATCCAGCCGCGTATTGGAGCTAGAGCGCAACAAGGCCTCCCTGCAAGGCAGCATGGGTGAGTTGATCGCCTCCAAAGCCCAAGCCGAAGGCCGTGGCACCGAGATTGATCTGGAAGTGTTGCGCCTTGCCGCCGTGCGTCGCGAAGAAGCCAACACTCAGCTGCGCGATCTTGGTCCGCAAGCCTTGGAACTGGTCGAACGCCGCCGCGCTTTGATCGAACGCATCGCCCGGCTGGACATCCGCGCCCCAGTTTCGGGCCTTGTGCTGGGCCTGCAAGTCACCTCGCCGCGCTCGGTTCTGCGCGCAGCGGAACCGGTGCTGTATATCATCCCGCAAGACCGCCCCTTGGTGATCACCGCCCAAATCCAGCCTATCCACATCGACGAAGTCCATGTCGGCCAACGCGTCCGCCTCGCCTTCCCGGCGTTTTCGGCCCGCACCACGCCGGAAATCTTTGGCCATGTCGCCACGATCTCCGCCGATGCTTTGGTCGATCAGCGCACCCAAGCCAGCTATTTCCGCGCCGAGATCCTGCTGGATGATGGCGAGTTGGCCAAACTGAAAACCCAAACCCTGCTGCCCGGTATGCCGGTGGAAGCCTTTATCGAAACCGGCGCGCGCTCACCGATGAGCTACCTTTTGAAGCCGTTCACCGATTACTTCAAACTGGCGTTCCGCGAGGGGTGATTTCTTGCGAGCTGGCGCTCTGCTTGGCCAAAGCCGGGGGTTTCACACCCCCGGACCCCCGTGGGATATTTGCGCACAGAGGATGACCAGAAGAACAGGTTTGTTCTGAATACTGGGTAAATCGTTAAAAATCTCTTAACGGTCATATATCAACACCTTGATAATAAAGACTATAAAAAGGTCCCGAGTTGGGACCAAGCAAGCCTTGCCCCCAGCCTTTGCGCCGGATAGCCTGCCGCCAAACCTGATCAGGAGCCGAAAATGTCCAGCATCGAATCCCGCCTCGCCGAGCTTAACGTCACCCTCCCCGACGCCCCCGCCCCGGCCGCCAATTACGTCCCCTTCGTGCAGGTCGGAAACCTCGTCCACATCTCTGGCCAGATCAGCCAAACCTCCGCTGGCCTGATCAAAGGCAAACTCGGCGCCGATGTGACGGTTGAGGCCGGGGCCGAAGCCGCGAAAGCCTGCGCGATCTCTCTGCTGGCGCAGCTGAAGAAAGCCTGCGGCGGCGATCTCTCCCGCGTGGTCCGCGCCGTCAAACTGGTCGGCTTCGTCAACTCCACCGCCGATTTCACCGACCAACCCAAAGTCATCAACGGCGCGTCAGATTTCCTCGTCGCAGCCCTCGGCGACGCAGGCCGCCACGCCCGCTCCGCCGTCTCCGCCGCCTCGCTCCCCTTCGGCGTCGCGGTGGAAATCGAAGGCATCTTCGAGATCAACTGATGCGCGTCCCCTTGCCTGCGGCGTTCCTAAACGCCCCCCTCGCCCACCGCGCCTATCATGATCGTAGTTTGGGTCGCCCCGAAAACTCTCGGGGGGCGATTACGGCTGCGATTACGGCAGGCTACGGCATCGAGATTGATCTGCAACTGTCCAGCGATGGGGTTGCGATGGTGTTCCATGATGAGGCGCTCGATCGTCTCACCACCCACACCGGCCTGATCAAACACCACACCGCCACAGCCCTCGCCCAGATCAAACTGCGCGACAGCGAGGAAACCATCCCGACCCTAGCCGAAATCCTCACTCTCGTCGCAGGCCGCACCCCGCTGCTGATCGAGATCAAAGACCAGACCGACACCATGTCCGACACCGATGGCCCTCTTGACGCTGCAACCGCCGCGCAGCTGGCAAGCTACCAAGGCCCGGTCGCCGTGATGTCGTTCAACCCGCATTCTATCGCCCACATCGCCCGTCTCGCCCCGCAAATCCCGCGCGGCCTCACCACCTCGGCCTATGACCCCGCCGACTGGGCCCCCCTCTCCCCCACAACCTGCGACCGCCTGCGCGCCATCCCCGATTACGACCGCACCCTCTCCAGCTTCATCAGCCACGAAGCCGCCGACCTCAGCCGCCCCCGCGTGGCTGATCTGAAATGCCAAGGCGCCGCAATTTTGTGCTGGACGATCCGCAGCCCTGCGGCTGAAGCCGAAGCCCGCAAAATTGCGCAGAATATCACCTTTGAAGCCTACGCCGCCGCGCTGCCCGATTGACGAAATCCGCTGCCAACCTATCTTCTCAGCGGCAGCAATACTCTCGGGGGTCTGGGGGCCAAACGGCCCCCAGCCTTACCGCAAACACAGGCGGATGATGCAAGCAGAGCTTCTCAACGGCATGTCTGACCTGACGGCGGCAGAGTGGGATGCGCTCGCCTGCCCCGAACCGGGCCGCCCACTTGACCCCTTCACCACGCATCGGTTTTTATCCGCGCTGGACCGCTCGCATTCCACCGGGAAAGGCACCGGCTGGCAGCCGCACCCGCTGATCCTGCGCGATGAAACCCCCGTCGCCGCCCTGCCGCTTTACGTCAAATCCCACAGTCAGGGCGAGTATATCTTTGACCACGGTTGGGCGCAGGCGTTGGAGCGCGCTGGCGGCAGCTACTACCCGAAACTGCAAGTGGCCGTGCCGTTCACGCCAGCGTCCGGGCGGCGGTTTCTGGGTGATCGCGCCCTACGGGAGACCCTGCTGGAGGCCGCCATTGGCCTCACCGATCAGAACAACCTATCCTCGCTGCACATCACCTTCTGCACCGAAGATGAAGCGGACTCACTGGCGGGCAAGCACGGGTTGCTGCACCGCATAACCCAACAATTTCATTGGGAAAATCGCAGCTACGCGGCGTTTGATGATTTCCTTGCTGACCTCTCCAGCCGCAAACGCAAAATGATCCGTAAGGAGCGCGAAACCGCCCGCGCCTCTGGCCTCACCATCCGCACCCTGACCGGAGATCAAATCGAAGCCGCGCATTGGGATGCGTTCTGGATTTTCTATCAAGACACCGGCAGCCGCAAATGGGGCACACCCTATCTGACCCGCGCCTTCTTCGATGAAATCCAATCCACGATGCGCGACGATGTGCTGCTGGTGCTGGCGTTCAATGGCGAGACCCCGGTGGCGGGCGCGCTGAATTTCATCGGCCGCGACACGCTTTATGGCCGCTATTGGGGCTGCATCGAGGATCACCCCTGCCTGCATTTTGAACTCTGCTACTATCAGGCCATCGACTGGGCGATCAGCCACGGCCTGTCGCGGGTTGAAGCGGGTGCGCAGGGTGAACACAAACTCGCGCGCGGCTATCTGCCGATGCCGGTGCATTCGCTGCACTATGTTGCAGATCGGTCTTTCCGTAACGCCGTGGCGCGGTATCTTGTGGAAGAACGCCGCACGGTGGACGAAGAAATTGAAGTGCTGACCGCTTACGGCCCGTTCCGCCGGGTAGACTCGGAAGATTGAAAGGAAGAACCATGGCTGAGCTGTTAAGCACCGAAGACCGCGCCGCTTTGCCCGCTTTGGGCGAAACCGGATGGGGGGCCGTTCCAGACCGCGATGCGATCCGCAAAGTTTGGAAATTCAAGAATTTTTCCGAAGCCTGGGGCTTTATGGCCCGCGCGGCTTTGGCGGCAGAAAAGCTGAACCATCACCCGGAATGGTCGAACAAATTCAATATCGTCGATGTCACGCTGGTCACCCATGACTGCAAGGGCCTATCGGCCTTGGACATCAGCTTGGCCAAACAAATGGACAAAATCGCAGGCAGCGCCGAGGTAATCCACAACCACTCCGAGCCGATTTCCTGCCTGTGTGAAACCCGCGCAAACCGGATCGCCTAAGATTTGTGACTCTGCATTCACATAGGCATGAATGCAGAGTCGCATTGGTGTCAGATCGCCGCCAGCATCGCTTCGCCACCGGAAATCTCGCAACCGCCACCCGGCAGTTCGACATGCAGTACCTTGACCACACCATCCACAGCATAAAGCGCATAGCGTTTCGAGCGGTCAAAGAACCCAACCGCCGGGGCGGAAAACGCCATACCCACCGCTTTGGTGAAGCTGGCATCGACGTCCGCCGCCATGGTGATCCCGGCCGCATTGGCCCCGGTCGAATCGCCCCAAGCTTTCATCACAAACGCGTCGTTGACCGAAAGACAGATCACCTCATCCACGCCTTTGGCTGCCAATTTTTCGCGGGTGCGGATGAAACTGGGCACATGGGCCGTGGTGCAGGTGCTGGTATACGCGCCGGGAAGCCCGAAGATCACCACGTTGCGCCCGGCGAGCCTTGACGCCAGTGACACCGCCTCCGGCCCATTTCCGCCCATAACCTGCACAGATGCATCCGGCAGTTTGGCCCCAACAGAAATCGTCATAATCTATCCCTCTCGCGTTGCGTTACCTGTCCTGCGGGATATAGGGTCCGCGCAAACATTCGACCAGAGGGAGTGCGCATGACGGACGTGGTTGTAATCGGGGCCGGGCAGGCCGGGGCCGCATTGGTGGCAAAATTGCGCGCATTGGGGCATCAGGGCAGCATCACTTTGATCGGGGAGGAAACCGCACCGCCCTATCAGCGCCCGCCTTTGTCCAAGGCCTATCTGCTGGGCGAGATGGAGGAAGAACGGCTGTGGCTGCGCGGCCCGGATTTCTACACCGAGCACGATATCACCTTGAAACTGGGGCATAAAGTCTCGGCGATTGAACCGATCACCCGCAAGGTGATGATCGGCAATGACGTTATCCCCTATGACGAGCTGGTGCTGACCACTGGATCGTATCCCCGGCGCTTGCCCAGCAATATCGGCGGCGATCTGGCCGGAATTTACACCGTGCGCAGTCTGGCCGACGTGGATGCGATGAAGCCCGAATTCGCAGCCGGACGGCGTTTGGTGGTGATTGGCGGCGGCTATATTGGGCTTGAGGCGGCAGCGGTTGGCGCCAAACTTGGCCTCGATGTAATGGTGGTCGAGATGGCACCGCGAATCCTGCAACGGGTGGCGGCACCTGAAACCAGCGATTATTTCCGCGCCTTGCATACAGCACACGGGGTGAAAATCCTCGAATCGACGGGGCTTGAGAAGATCTTGGGCGAGGGCCGCGTCTCGGGCGTGCGTCTGACCGATGGCACGGAACTGCCCGCCGATTTCATCATCGCGGGTGTTGGGATTTTGCCCGGCACCGGGCTGGCTGAGGCGGCCGGTTTGACGATTGAGAACGGTATCAAAACCGACGAATACGGCCGCACCTCGGACCCGCATATCTGGTCGGCAGGCGATTGCGCCAGCTTTCCTCACAAGGGTGGGCGTTGGCGGCTGGAATCGGTCGGCAATGCGATTGATCAGGCCGAAATCGTTGCCGAAAACATCATGGGCGCGGGCAAGATCTATGAGGCAGCACCGTGGTTCTGGTCGGATCAATACGACTGCAAACTGCAAATCGCCGGGCTGAATGTGGGCTATGATAACATCGTCACGCGCGGCCCCGATGGCGACAGTGTCAGCTTCTGGTATTTCCAGGGAGATACCCTGCTCGCCGTCGATGCGATGAATGATCCGCGCGCCTATATGGTGGGCAAGCGGTTGATTGAAAACGGAAAATCTCCGTCTAAAGCCGCTTTGAAAGACCCCGCGACCGAGATGAAATCGCTGCTGAAAGCATGAGGATCATCGGCGGTAGCGCCCGGGGCCTGCATCTGACCCCGGTGGGGATCGGCGACGCGCAAGCGCATCTGCGCCCCACCTCGGATCGCGTGCGCGAGTCGATTTTCAACCTGCTGATCAACGGCGGTTATGGCAATCCGCTGCGCGATGCCCGCGTGCTCGATGTGTTCGCGGGCACGGGGGCACTGGGTTTGGAGGCTTTGTCGCGGGGGGCATCCTCGGCGGTGTTTCTCGAAAACGGCGTGGCGGCAACCGCCCTGCTAAAGCGCAATATCGCGCTGATGCGGGCGGAAACGCGTGCGGAAATCCTGCGCCGCGATGCAACCAAGCCGGGGCTCAATCCGGGTGCAGCCTTCGAGGTGATTTTCCTCGACCCACCCTATGGCAAAGCGATGGGAGAGGCGGCCTTGCTGGCCTTAGCCCCATGGCTGGCCCCAGAAGCTCTTGTTATCTGGGAGGAAAGCACAAAGCCAATCCCCCCCGCCGGATTTGAACCCCTTGATCAACGCAAATACGGCGACACACTTGTCACCCTGCTGAAAGCGCCTGCATGACTCCCAAAGCTGTGATTTTCGACTGTGATGGCGTGGTCGTCGACAGTGAACCGATGCTGTTTGATCTGCTGGCTGCCGATCTTACGCAGCATGGCCTGCCGATGGCAGTGGAGAGCCTGCACCACATCTTCCTTGGCATGACCCTGCAAGGCCTACGCGACAAAGCCAACACGATGGGCGCGCGCTTGCCCGCCGATTGGTGCGATGATTTCTACGCCCGGCTTTATGCCAAACTGACGCTGGGCACGCCGCTGGTGCCGGGGATTTTGGCCGTGTTGGATGCGCTGGACGCGGCGAGGATTCCCTATGCGATGGGCTCGAACGGTTCGGCGGAAAAGATGCAGATCACCTTGGGGCAGCACGGATTGATCGCGCGCTTTAAGGGGCTTTTTTCAGGGCAAACTTTGGGAAAACCCAAGCCTGCACCCGACCTATACCTGCACGCGGCGGCGGCTTTGGGCGTTGATCCCAGCGACTGCATTGTGATCGAAGACAGCCCAACTGGCGCGCGCGCAGCCCAAGCCGCAGGGATGCGCTGTATGGGCTATGCACCGCAGGGCAGCGCGACACTGGCGGCTGAGGGTGCGGTTCTTTTCAGCGATATGAAAGACTTACCAACGCTGTTGGGGCTTTAGCCCGGCGATCAACCCCAAGTCGGATGGAACTTGCCTGCTGGGGACAAAGTGAAAATCTCGCACCCCGTCGCCGTCACCCCGACCGAATGCTCAAACTGCGCTGACAGCGATTTATCGCGCGTCACCGCCGTCCAGTCATCGGCCAGCACTTTGGTTTCGGGACGGCCCAGATTAACCATCGGCTCGATGGTGAAAATCATGCCTTCCTCCAGAACCGCCCCAGTGCCCGGACGTCCATAATGCAGCACATTCGGCGGCGCGTGGAATACCCGGCCAAGCCCGTGACCGCAGAAATCGCGCACCACTGACATGCGGTTGGCTTCGACATAGCTTTGAATGGCATAGCCAATATCGCCAAAGGTATTGCCCGGCTTCACCGCGGCAATCCCGCGCATCAGCGACTCGTGCGTCACTTCAATCAACCGCTCGGCCTTGCGCGGCACAGCGCCCGCCACATACATCCGCGAGGTATCGCCGAACCAACCGTCGACGATCACCGTGACATCGACGTTCAAAATATCGCCATCCGCCAAGATCTTAGCGCCGGGAATACCGTGGCAGACCACATGGTTGACGCTGATACACGAAGCGTGTTGATAGCCCTTGTAGCCGATCGTCGCCGAAACCACGCCACGCCGCTCAATCTCCTCACGGATGAAATCGTCAATCACTGCTGTGGTCACGCCCGGCTTGATATATTCTGCAACCATATCAAGGATTTCCGCAGCGCATCGCCCGGCCGCGTGCATGCCTGCGAAATCCGCATCTTCATAGATGCGGATGCCATTCTTGGTGACGCGGCCACGGATATCTTCCACGGGTAATCCTCCGGTTTGGCCTTAAATAAGCGATGCGCAGCGGCTTTGCCAGAGGTGGAGTGCGCTGCGATCACGCGAGTGTCTCATCTGTGAAGGTCCCCAATCTGTGAAGACAGCCCTCTGGCCTGTTGCCCCGGCTTTGCCCTATGCTTGGCCGCAAGAGAAGGAGCGTCCAAATGCCCAACCCCACAGCCGCGATGCTGGTAATCGGCGATGAAATCCTGTCGGGCCGCACCCGCGATTCAAACCTGCATTACATTGCCTGTGAGTTGACCAAGCACGGCATCACTTTGGCCGAGGCGCGGGTGGTGGCGGATGATCATGCCGAGATCATAGCTGCGGTGCAGGCTTTGTCGGCCAAGTATGATCACCTGTTCACCTCTGGCGGCATTGGCCCGACACATGACGATATTACCGCTGATGCCATAGCCGCCGCGTTTCAGACCCCGATCACCCACCGCGCCGATGCGATGGCGCTGATGAGCGCGCACTACGAACGCCAAGGCCTGCCGTTCAACGAGGCGCGGCAACGCATGGCGCGGATACCCGATGGCGCGGTGCTGATCGAAAATCCGGTGTCGATTGCGCCGGGGTTTACGCTGGAGAATGTGCATGTGATGGCCGGGGTGCCGAAGATATTCGAGGCGATGCTGGCCTCAGTGCTGCCCACCCTGACAGGCGGTCCGCCACTGCTCAGCCAGAACCTGAGGGTCTTGCGGGGAGAGGGCGAAATTGCCGCCGATTTTGGCGCACTGGCCGCCGAATTTCCCAATCTGTCGATGGGGTCTTATCCGTTCACCCAAAACGGCGCGTATGGCACCAATCTGGTGATCAGGGGCATCGATCCGGGGCAGGTCAGTGCGGCGATGCTGCGGCTGACGGAGTTGTTTGGATGACGCCAGAACAGCTTTTGTCGGTGATGGAAGCCACTTGGGGCCCAGCCTCTGCCACGCGGCAGGGGCCTTGGACCATTCGCAATGGCTTGGGCGGCGGCAAACGTGTGTCAGCAACAACTGCCGAGGGCGATTGGCAAGACACCGATATTCCGCAGGCCGAGGCCGCGATGGTGGCGCTAAATCAGCCCGCGCTGTTTTTAATCCGCGCAGGTGATGGCTTGCTTGATCAGGCCCTGATGGCGCGCGGCTATCGCATTGTTGATCCGGTGGTGGCCTATGCCGCCCCGCTTGCGACACTGCCGCAGGCACCCGATCCTATGACCACTTTCCCGCATTGGCCACCGATGGCGATTGCCGCCGATCTGTGGGCCGAGGGCGGTATCGACCCGGCGCGACTTGTGGTGATGGACCGGGTACAGGGGCCAAAAACCGTCATACTTGGGCGCGCGCAGGACCGTGCGGCGGGCACAGCGTTTGTCGCGATCCATCAAAACATCGCCATGCTACACGCGTTAGAGGTCACACCCAGCCAGCGTCGGCAGGGTTCCGCGCACAATATCTTGCGTGCAGCGGCGGCTTGGGCGCAAGCCAATGGGGCAGATACGCTGTCTTTGGTGGTGACTGTCGCCAATGATCCGGCGCGCAGGCTTTATGCTTCCTTGGGGATGCAGGCTGTGGGACAATATCACTATCGACAGAAATGAGCCCAGCAGAGGCCAGACCCTTGAAAACTTGCCCGTTCCGAGTGGCTACTTACCTCGCAGCCTTCCTGTCAGCCGCTTCTGCACAGGCGGCACCGCAGTTGAAACTGCAATTCCCCAGCCCATCCGAAACAACCTTGCAACGCAGCGAAGCCCTAGCCTCGTTTCGCCTTGCCGTCGGCCCCTACAAGAGTGGTGAGATTGCCACCGAACTGACCGAAGGGGCTTTGGTTCAAACCGCGTGGCGTATCGCGATGCCGGGGTCTTCGACGCTGGAGATGATCCAGACTCTGCGGGCACAAATTGCAGCAGCTGGCTTCAAGGTGATCTTTGAATGTGAGACCGAAGCCTGCGGCGGCTATGATTTTCGCTATGGCACCGAGGTGGTGGCCGAACCCGATATGCATGTCGATCTGGGCGATTTTCGCTATCTGGCGGCAGAACGCATCGGGCCAGACGGCAAAGAATATCTCGGTCTGATGGTCAGCAAATCGCCCGAAAATGGCTTTGTGCAACTGACCCGGATTGGCGGTGCGGCGGCGATGCAACTGGTGGCTTCGACCAAATCGACCGAACCACCGAAGCCTGCCACCTTCGCGCTGAAGCCGACCTCCCCCGTGACTACGCCCGAAGCCAGCACCGATCTGGACAAAACCCTTGATCTTGGTCAGTCGCTGGTGCTGGAAGATCTTGTGTTTGGCTCGGGCTCCTCGGCGCTCAGCGACGGCACTTATGCGTCGCTTACCGCGCTGGCGGGCTGGTTGCAGGCCAATCCGACCAAAGCGGTCACGCTGGTCGGCCATACCGATGGCTCGGGCGGGCTTTCGAGCAACATCGCGCTGTCGAAAAAACGCGCGGACAGCGTGCGGCAAAACCTGATTGCGCAATATGGCGTGACGGCGGGCCAAGTCAGCGCCAATGGCGTCGGCCCGCTCGCACCGCGGTCCAGCAATCTGACCCCCGACGGCCAGCAGCAAAACCGAAGAGTCGAGGTGGTACTCACCTCGACCCCAGAGTAATCATCGCACCATTTACAAACCTGTGTTGGCGCTAAGGGTCTGATCTCACCAGGTATCCGGGCCTTTATCCAGATAGCGGCGCGCCAGGAAGTCGATGAAGGCACGCACTTTCGGCTGAGTGAAACGCCCCGGCGGATAGACCGCATAGATGCCAAGAGTTTCGACTGGCAGGCCGGGAATGGCCTCTTCGACCTGACCGCTTTTCATCGCATCAGCATAAAGGAAGCTGGGCAGATAGGCGATGCCTAGCCCGGAAATCGCCGCATTCAGCAGGCTTTGACCGTCGTTCACCGTCAACCATCCCGCCGTGCGCACTTGCCGCTTTTCGCCCGAAGGGGCCGAGACTTTCCACACATTGCCGTTGGCTTGGTTGGAATAATGCAGCAGCTTGTGATCGTTCAGATCGTCAATTTTCAATGGCCGGCCATATTTCTGGAAATACGACGGGCTGCCGATCATCCGCTTGGTGGTGTCGGTCAGCTTGCGGGCGCGCAGACTGCTGTCCTCTAGGTCGCCAACCCGAATGGCCATATCAAAGCCCTCAGAAATCAGCTCCACATAACGGTTGTTCAGCACCATATTGACGGTGATGTCAGGGTATTCCAGCAGGAAATCCCCCAAGATCGGCGACAGAAGGTTCACCCCAAAATCCGTGGCAACCGAGATCCGCAGCAGGCCCGAAGGCGCCGATTGCATCGAGGTCACCAAGGCATCCGCCTCGCCCGCATCGTTCAAGACCCGCCGGGCGCGGTCGTAATAAGCAAGGCCGATCTCGGTTGGAGAGACGCGGCGGGTGGTGCGGTTCAGAAGCCTCGCACCAAGGCGAGCCTCCAGCGCGGAGACATGTTTCGAAACGGCAGATTTCGAAATCCCCATCTTCTTCGCAGCATCTGTAAAGCCGCCTTGGTCTACGACCGTGGCAAAGGCTTCCATTTCAGTAAGTCGGTCCATTGTTTTCCCCAAGCGAGCAGAGTGGGCAGATGTGACCTTATTGATCGCCAAATCGGGCAGGATCGGGGCGCGCTTGCGTTCTATGCGGGGTATTACTGCGCATCGTTGATGGCACGGAAACACCGGAACAAGGGATTAGCTGCGCGAACCTGCCTTAATTCTCAAACTGCAGTCGCGAAATCGCCCCGCCATCGGGCGCATTGAACAGACTCAACTTGCCCGAAAGCTGCAAGGCAAACTGCCGCGCAATGCTGATCCCTAGGCTTTTCGAGGTTCCCACATCAAAGTCCTCGGGCACACCTTTGCCAGAATCATGCACATCCAGCGTCACCAGATGCCCGCCACCCTCACGCGGCTCCTGCGACAATGAGATCGTGATCACCACCGCAGCGGCTTCCGGGCCCGCGCTGTGCTCGACCGCGTTCATCAGCAATTCGCTGACGATCAGCCCGAGGGGGATCGCCTTTTCATGCGCCACCTGCACCGGGTTCAGCTGAAACTTCAGCGTTACATTGACCCCAGCGCCCGCCGCGTCGATGGTATCCGCTGCCATATCCTGAATGAAATCCGCCACCACGACTGATTGGAGATTCGGCGAGTGCAACCGACGTTGCAGCCGCGAAATTGTGTCAATCCGCACCTGCGCCACCTTTAGCACCTGCTTGGCCTCGGCATCCTTGGTCTGCCCCGCCTGAAGGCGCAAAAGCGCCGCCACGGTCGCCAGATTGTTTGACACCCGATGCTGCAATTCTGAAAACATCAGCGCACTGGATGACGCCAGATCATCACTGCGCTGTTGCGCCGCCCTCAGCCGCAGCAAGGCTTGCTTCACCGCGCTGATCAGCAAAATCTCAGTCAGCACAACCAAGGTGTAAAACCCCATTGCCACCGCAGAAGCGCCGTTCAGGCTAAGGCTTTCCATCGGCGCGATGAAGAAATAGCGCGCGGCCAAACCGCTGGCCACCGCCACCACCACCCCGGCCCGCACCGAAGCGAACGCCGAGGTCAGCAGTACCGCCGGAAAGAATGTCAAAAATGGAAACCCCGGTGGCAGAATAGGGTCACAGAGGAAGCGCGCATACAAAGCCAGCGCGAATCCACTGGCCGCAAAAGCAACCTCATACCACAGGCTCCGTTTGGCCAATGTCATCTCGGTGACCCGCGCCAACATACCCTGCGGCGCATCGCCTTGAGTCGGCCAAACCTGTGAGGGGGTTTCGATCCCGTCCATTGCCCGATTACCTTGTATCTAAAGGCGCTTCACATGCGCGTCCTGCCGCATAAATGGGACAAATCTTGCAACTTGCAAATAACCTACATCTGTTTTTGAAACGGCGCAGATCAACTGTTGGCGGAGTTATGTGCGTAAGCCACACTTCGCTGAAATAGTCTGAAATATCGCAAAAAAAGACCGCAGGGCGAACCTGCGGTCTGAGGTAGCCTTCAGGGAGAAGAAGGCAGGGAAGATCAGAAACCCGGTCAGAGTCGCGATTTGCCGTTCAACAGCCGCGCGATCAGCGAAATCACGAACAGAGCAAGGAAGATGAAGAACAGGATCTTGGCGATGCCGGCAGAGGTGCCGGCGATACCGCCAAAGCCCAAAGCGGCGGCGATCAATGCGATGACAAGGAAGGTCAGGGCCCAGCTCAGCATGGTGTTTCTCCTGTAATATTTGACGGCGGGTTGCGTTGGCTGCCGTGGATATGATGCTGAACTAACCCGCGCCGCAGGCTCTGGTTCCCGGCTATTTTGCAGTCCTGCAAAATGGACAAAGTGCGGAATGTTCATCTGGCCCGATTTTTTCGGGAACCTTCGGGAACCAATTCAAAGCCGACTGCGTTGTTCTGGCAGAGATGCGATGACGGCACAGCTATGGGTTTCGCGCCCAGACTTGAGCCAAGCCGTGTCCCGGTGGCAGGGCTTGGCTTTGCTGCTGACGTTTCAAACCGGATCTGCTGCCTGATCGTCTGGGGCCTCTCCAGACGCCTGGCCGCGCTATGAGACAAAGGACAGATGATGAACGCGAACAGCTTCAAAGACAACGCAACTGACGCAAAGACTGCAGCTGACAATGCCATTGATGATGCGGTGGATAAAGTGGCTCAAATGGGTCGCAAGACGCGCGAAGGTGCCGCCGACGCGTTGGATGACGCGAAAGACATGGGCCAAACCGCCGCGCGCAAGCTGAAAGCGCAGGCCGCCGAGGCTGCCGCTGCTGCCGAAGATCGTCTCGATGATCTGAGCGATGCGGCGCAATCGGGCTTCCGTTCGGCCAAATCCAAGCTTGCGGATGGCAGTGATCGTCTGGCCAAAGCGCTGCATGATGCGGCGGATGGCACGCGGGCGGCTTCGGGCCGGGTGGTTGAGGCTGTGTCGGACGTGGCAGATCATCTGCGCGCAGACTCACTCAGCGATCTTGTCACCAGCACCAAAGCTTATGCGCGCCGTCACCCCGGCACCGTCGCCGCGGGTGCCGCTGTACTTGGGTTTGCCTTTGCGCATTTGATCCAATCGCAGGCCCGCAACCGCAACCGTCGCGGATAAGCCCGCACAGAATAGGCCCAACGAAATAGGAGAGCCTGATGCGAATGGACAATCTTGAACCCGATCTGATCGAGCGCCAGCTCCAGAAAGATCGTGCGGCGCTGAAAGCCTCGCTTACAGCCCTTGGCGACCGTTTTACCCTGCAAGGCCTTGGCGGCGATCTGCTAAGCCATGCTCAAACGCTTGGTAACGTCGCCCGCGCCAATCCGGTGCTGGTCTCGGTGGCAGGGGCCGGTCTGGCGTGGTATCTGCTGCGCCGCAACGCTGCCGCCCCCGAGACCGATGGCCTCAGCGGCACGGCTTACGAGGCACAGGCGCGCTGGGAAGACGAAGGCGGCCCGACGCAACCGCTCGAAGACGATGATTTCGACTGGATCGCAGAGGCCGAAGCCCTACGGGCGCAAGCCAATGCCAGCCTGCACAAGCTAGAGGCGCTGGCGCTGGACGGCCTTGAATACGCCAAACAGCGCGCGGCCGTGTTGGCCGATCTGGCCCGCGATGTGCGCAAAGCCATGCGCCGGGGCTTGGATCAGCTTTCCACCGCCGCACAGGATCGTATTCTGGCGGCGCGCGAAGCGGCCTATGAGGCGCAGCTTTCCTTGCGCGCTTCGACCGCCAAGGCGATCAATGATCACCCGGTTGCCATCACCGGCGCTGCTTTGGCGTTGGGGGCTGCGGTTTCGGCGGCTTTGCTGCGCCGCCCCGCGCATGACCGCAAACTGGCGCAAGAACGTGACCGTTTGCTAGAGGAAACCCGGCGTCTGCTCGCGCATGAACGCCGCCGCGCCAATGAGGCGATGGACATTCTGGCCGGAAGCCGCAGCCTGCGTAACTCCTCGTAGCGCAGACTGCCGGATTTCAGGCCCGGAAAGGCGTCGCTGTCGCAAGACAGCGACGTTGCTTTTTGTCTGCCCCTAGCTCAACGCGGTCTAAGGCTCAAAGCCTTCGCGGATCGGGAAATCCACCGTCACATCCACCGCTTCGGGCGTGTTGGCGACACTGACCGCGCCGCCGATCTGCTGGGCAAAACCGCGCACCAACTGGGTGCCAATCGCAGTAGGCGTCGGTTGATCCGAAGCCGCCGTGCCCAAACTCGCCGGACCTTTGATATGCAGCCGCGCCTTTTGCTGCCCCTCCAACAGCCGCAGCGACACCTCAACCTGCCCCATCTGTGCTTCACTCGCAGGCATCCCCGCCAGCAGTTCAGTCAACAACAGTGCAAGCGGCACCGCCTGATCCGGGATCAGTTGAATCGGCTCAAAATCCGTGGCGATCGGCGTTCTTTTGCTGGTCGGCTTGCCCATGCCGCTGATCTGCCGGATCACCCCCGAAAACAGTGCGTCCATCTTAACGTCTTTCTGCCCCGCGGTCTCATAGAGCCCCATATGCACCGTCGCCAAGGCCATCACCCGATCATGCAGCCCCTCTAGGATATTGCGCACTGCGATTGTTTTTTCCTGCCGGATGTGAATCCGCATGATCGACGCAATCAGCTGCAAGCTGTTGCCGGTGCGGTGATGCACCTCGCGCAAAAGGATTTCTTTTTGTCGCACGATGTTCTCGAGCTCGGCTTCTTCGTGCAGGATGGTCTCTGTCAAAACCGCATAGGACCGCCCGAGTTCGATGATCTCCGCCGGGCTGCCCTTCAGATCCAGCACCACCCGCTTGCGATCCCCGCCGGCAAATGCGGTCATTGCACTGCCCAAATGCCGCATGTGGCGCGCCACCAATGTCTCGGCCCCCAGCAGCGCCACGCACATCGCGGCCAGCCACATCAACAGCGGAAACAGATAGGGGCTGATGTTATAGCCCAGCACAATCACGCTGTCGGCCCGGCTCCATGACCCCAGCACGAATAACCCGTCAGCCATAGGCACCAGCGAGAAAATCCGCTGCTCGCCGCCCACAGTCCGAGCCAGGAATGTCTGCGCCCCGCCTGCGGCCAGATCCTGCAGCGATTTGTCAATCGGCACGCTGAACGGTGCATTCCCCAGACCGACGGAGGAGGTCAGCACCGTGCCGTCGCCATCAAAGGTCAGTAAAGCCAAAGGGTCGCGCGGGCTGGCATCGGCCACAACGATGCCAACATCCTCAAGCGCCTTATGCGGCATCGACGCCGAAATAAACCCGATCCGCGCGCCAGTGGCATCATAGACCGGATGCGACACCCCCAACACCGACACCCCCGAAACCGGCCCCTTCGGGTTGACCGAAAAGCCGGGGTGATCCAGCGTGGCCACCCTCGGAAACAGCGGATTGGTGGAAAAATCAAAGTCTTTCCCGGTCGAGGCGCAGGTCATTTTGCCCGACAGCGGCACAAAAGCGACCAAGGACAGCGCAGGCTCTTGTGCCGCCACCGCCGCCATCAAACGCCGACAGGCGGCAGTATCGGCCAAAACCGGCCCCACGCTCTGCGCCAAAGTCGCTACCATCACCTGCGCCGATTGGATCAACCGGATTTCTGGCGCCGCCGCCCGGGTGGTTTCATCCATGATCGCTAGGTTGGCCCGTTGATCGGATTCGCTGTTGGCGGCTTGCGTTTGCACCAGACCCAGAAACCCCAGCGGCAGCATCGCGACCGCCGCCATCAATGCCAAACGCGCGCCAAGCCGTTGGTAAAACGGCGGGCGCGCATCAGAGAACGGCCGGGGTGGGGCCGGTTCTGTCATCCCATCGCGGCCGCAGCCCGCCCGATCACCGCATCGGTGACGGCATCGACGCCCGAGAACATGCCCTCGCCCTCTGCCAGACCCAGCAGATGCGCCAACCGCTTGCGCGCCCGCGACGCCCGGCTTTTCACCGTGCCCGCCGCCACACCCATCATCGCGGCGGCTTCTTCGGTGGTAAACCCCGAGGCCCCGACAAGAATCAACACCTCGCGGTGTTCATCCGACAAGGTATCAAAAGCGCGCAGAAAATCGGTGAAGGCCATACGCCCGTCGTGATCGGGCTTTACACTCAGGGTGGCGGCATGGGCACCATCCGGGTCGGCAACTTCGCGACGGGATTTGCGCAAGGACGAATAATAGGTGTTGCGCAGAATGGTGAACAACCAGGCCTGCAAATTGCTGCCGCGCTGGAATTTGTCGATACCGGCCCAAGCCTTCAGAATGGTTTCCTGCACCAAATCATCCGCCGCCGTGACATTGCGCGTCAGGCTGATCGCAAAAGCGCGCAGCGGGCGCAGATGCTCGACCAACTGGTCGCGCGGATCAATATCCGAAGCCGCAGCGAGGTTCATTTCTGCACCCCGTTCTGCTGCGCCTCTTTGTCTTTCAACTGCTGCAACAACAGCTTAAAGCGGTCTGGCACCTCCTCGACCAGCGCCGACTGGTACACCCGCTTGAGGTTTTCTTCGATTTGAGCCTTGATCTGATCCGCTTGACCATCCTGCTCCGGTTTCGATCCCTGATTATGCATTTTCACAATTTCCCGTCCTACTCAGGGAACCAAACGCACGCCCATGCGTTTGGTTCCCAAGAAAATCTATGAGGGAGTAAAAAAATGAGCAATGACGCTACCGCAAATCTTTCCGATCTGGTCGCCCTGCATTTGCCCAGCCTGCGCCGTTATGCGCGCGCTTTAACAGGCAATCAAACCAGCGGCGATCAGTATGCGCTGGCCGCTTTGGAAACGGTTTTGGCGGATCCTGCGTTGATTGCGGATGCAAGCGATGCCAAAGTGGCGCTGTTCAACGTGTTCCACATGGTTTGGGCCAGTTCTGGCGCCCCTGTAGCGCAAGCCGACAGCCGCCTGTCTGCCGCGGCCCAAGCACATATGGCCGAATTGACCCCGAACAGCCGCGAGGCGTTGTTGCTGCATTTCATTGAAGGCTTCAGCTTGGACCAAATCAGCGCGATCATGCAGATCGACACCGAAGAAGCCCAAGGCCTGATCACGCGCGCCCTACATGAGATGACCGGCACCGTCAGTGGCCGCGTCATGGTGATCGAGGATGAAGCCATTATCGCAATGGACATCATCGCCATCGTTGAGGCCATGGGTCACCAGATCACCGGCGTCGCCCGCACGCGCAAAGAAGCGGTGGCGCTGGCCAAGGCGGATATGCCCGATCTGATTTTGGCCGATATTCATCTGGCCGATGCCTCCTCTGGCATCGACGCGGTGAACGAAATCCTTGGTGGCTTTGAGCAGATCCCAGTGATCTTCATCACCGCTTTCCCCGAACGCCTGCTGACCGGGCACCGTCCCGAGCCTGCCTTCCTGATCAACAAGCCCTACACCGAAGAACAGGTGCGCTCGTCGGTCAGTCAGGCGATGTTCTTCGCCTCGACCGAAACCCTGATGACCAAAGAAAACGCCTGATCCTCAACAACTTAATGGCCGCCGCGCATCGTCGTGGCGGCCTTATGGCTACGCCAATGGTCCCAGCAACACATTGCGGTTCATCTTGAAGGACCGCCCCTCGACCAGCACGCCGTAACCCTGC
This sequence comes from Cypionkella sp. PAMC25878, assembly GCF_058135695.1. NCBI lineage: Bacteria > Pseudomonadati > Pseudomonadota > Alphaproteobacteria > Rhodobacterales > Paracoccaceae > Cypionkella > Cypionkella sp. PAMC25878. The sequence goes on from NZ_CM176871.1 coordinate 4,824,001, forward strand.
CCCGCCGCCCAAGCCATCAGCGCGTCACTGTTCTTGTGATCGACCTCAAGGAAGATCGGTGGCCGTGACGCCGCGATGCTCTGCTCAAAGCCGCGCAACACCTCCAACTCCATCCCCTCGACATCCACCTTCAGAAAATCAATCGGCGCGCCATCCAGCAGCGCATCGCCCGAGCCCATGCTGATCTGCCCCTCGTCCGAGGCCACCAGCCGCGTCGCCCCCAGATTTTTCTCGCGCGCCTCAAGACTCATCGACGGCGCATCGCTGCGGTCCGACAGCCCATAGCCCAGCGTCGACAGGTTCACCCGGTCCAGCACCCCATTCAGGATCATATTCGACAAGAACAACTCATAAGCCGCCGGGTTCGGCTCAAACGGAATGCTCACCGAGGCCCCCAGCAGCTTCAGCGCATAGATCGAATGATTGCCAATATTCGCCCCGGCATCGCAAAACACCCCACCGCGTGGGAAATACTGCGCGATCAGCTTCAACTCCTCCGGCTCATAAAACCGCCCCTTGGCGTGGCGCGCCTGAATCCGGTCTTTGCGATCGGCCACCGTGAAGAATATCGGCACGCCGTCATAGACCGAGCGCGTGACCTGCGTGCGGCGCGGATTGGTGAAGATATCCGGGCTTGCGATCATCGCCAAAGCCGTCGCAGACAGATGAGCGGGCGGGCGGGTCATATCCATCGGCAAGGGTCCATTCGGTCAAAGCGGGCAATCGTTGCGGTCAACATCACCCGCTGGCGTGCTGGGGTCAACGGCCCGCGACGCCACAGTAGATTTGCTGTTCCCTTTCGCAGCCCTTTACCCTATAGGCCTGCGATACATGCGTGTGAGCCCGCTCTAGGCAGAATCATCCCTTCATCCCTGAGGGGGCCTTGGGGCTTTTGCGCGACATATTTGAGTTGACCCCAAGGATACCATACCGATGGCAAACACTGCCCAGTCCAAAAAACGCGCACGCCAAGCTGATGCTCGTCAAGACATCAACAAAGCCCGCCGCTCGCGCATCCGCACCTTCCTGCGCAAAGTTGAAGAGGCTCTGGCTTCCGGCAACCAAGACGCCGCCGCTCTGGCGCTGAAAAACGCTCAGCCTGAACTGGCCCGTGGCGTTTCCAAAGGTGTCATGCACAAAAACACCGTATCGCGCAAAATCTCGCGTCTGGCTTCGCGCGTCAAAGCGCTGGCAACCCCGGCTGCCTAAGGCGCTCGGCTGACCAGCCAAGTTGACCTCACGTCACGATAGGGCGCGCGCCGAAAGGCCGCGCCCTATCGCATTTCCGCACAGAAACCCTGCCGCAGAATCGGTCACGTCCGCTGTCCTGATTTCCGAAAACGCAAGCAGCTTGCCGATTCCAACTTCTGATTTTCGTGGCTTTTCGCCCGCAGCGTTGCCGAATTGCACGGTCCGGGGGATTCGCGAAAGCAAACTCCTGTCAAGCAACAAGATCGGTTGCAGGGCCCCGCGGCGGCTTGCTAACTTGCCCAAGCGATTCACTTCGTCTGGGGGACATGACGCCGTCAAAGTAGAAAAATCAGGAGCGCAGCTGCCAAGCCAAGCGTAAAACAACCTGATATTATCCTTTGCCGTCCGAATGTTACACTGCTTGCGCCGAGATTCGGCCAACAGAGGCATAAAACACAGCCACCGGGTCACCCGGTTGCGGTTGTCATAATTTTGTCCCCGCCACCGGGCAGGGACGCTCAAGCAGGCGTGGTGGTTTCACCTGCCGAACCTGAGTGTTTTTCCGGTGGAAACAGTCGTGCTGAACCGCGTGGGAACGTGGGACAACTAGAAAGCGCCATCGGTCTCCGAAAGGCGCTTGGGGAAGACGAGACA